>CAWGKI010000058.1:0-37560 GCA_963823095.1 Terriglobia bacterium | reverse complement strand
TCTCCAGATCGGCCCACTCGCCGGGCCATCGGCAACTCCACCGCGATAGGTACCCCGATCTGGAGATCGGCGTTCCCAGGGCGGAGCCACGACCGGGAGGGTGTAGCCTGTAGGTGTGGATCCGCTTCGTACTCAACGTGTCTCCGAAGCAATGCGCGAGGAACTTTCCGAACTCATTCGCTTTGAATCCGCCGACCCCCGCCTGACGGGCATCGACGTCTCGGGGGTCATCGTCTCGCCCGATATGAAGAAGGCGGACGTGCTGGTCTCGCTTCCCGGCAACACGAAGTCGCGTCAAGAGGCCATGGAAGGCCTGATGAACGCCAAGGCCTATCTGCGCAAGAAGCTGGCCGCCCGAATCGAACTTTTCCGAATGCCTGAGTTGCGTTTCGTCGCGGACTCGGAGCCGGTCACCGACCGCCCGCTCGCGAAACTCCTCCGCCGCGCCCGGCGGGGGCGTCCAAAGACCGATCCCGGGCCTGTCTCGCCGGGTTCCGTGTAACGTCCATCCCATAGAAAATCAAGCGTTTTGTTGCCGAACTCAAGCTCCGGTTGTACCCTAGTGTCAGGGTTGCGCCCCCGTGCCGGCGCCGCATTGAGAGTGGCTTCTGTCTCCCGGTTTTTCCCCTTCGGCCTGATTGCGTGGCTTGCCGCCGCGGCGATCTCCGTTGCCGCGAGCGAACCCTCGAAGCTCCTGCGGCTCGAACGATCGCTCGATACCATGGGGACCACGTATACGGTCACTGTTTACGGCACGGACCAGTTCCGGTTGGACTCCGCTATCGACGACGCATTTGACGAGGCTAAACGGCTCGACGATTTGCTTTCGAACTACCGTCCCGAGAGCGAGTGGAGCCGGGTCAACCAGGGCGCCTACAAGGCTCCGGTGCAGGTTTCGGCTGAACTGTACGATCTGCTGGACCGCTGCCTGGATTACAGCCGCCGCAGCGACGGCGCATTCGATATCACGGTCGGGCCGCTCATGAAGATCTGGGGCTTTTACAAAAACACGGAACGCGTCCCTCACCGGGCCGAAATCCGCTCCGCCCTGGACCGTATCGGATACCAGCACATCCACCTCGACCCGAAGGCGCACACGGTTCGCTTCGACGCGCCCGTGGACATCGATCCGGGCGGCATCGGCAAGGGCTACGCCGTGGACCGGATGGCGGACGTCCTTCGGAAGGACGGGGTGACCAGCGCCTTGATCTCGGCTGGCCGTTCCAGCATTTACGCCATCGGGGCACCTCCGTCCGAACCGCGCGGATGGCACATCATGCTGCCCAACCCGCGCGACGCCCGCAAAACCGTCTGGGATCTCTATCTCAAGGACGAATCCATGTCGACTTCCGGGACCACGGAGAAGTTCTTCATGGCCGGAGGAAAGACTTATAGCCACCTGATGGACCCTCGCACGGGAACTCCCGTCCAAGGCATGCTGGCCGTCTCGGTGGTAGCGCCGAAGACGCTGGACAGCGAAGCGTGGACCAAGCCCTATTTCGTGCTTGGCCGCGAATGGGCTACCCGTCACAAACCCAAGGAATTTCGCGTCTTTCTTTGCGAGGACAGAACGGAGATCGCATGCGTGTCCCTCCCATGAGCAGCCGCTTCTTAGATGCCTGCCGCCGGCGCCCGACCGATGTTCGCCCGGTGTGGTTTATGCGCCAGGCTGGCCGGTATCTCAAACCCTACCGTGAGATTCGTTCCAAACACTCGATTCTGGAGATCTGCAAACGCCCCGATCTGGCGGCGGCGGTGACTCTGCAGCCGGTCGAGATTCTGGACGTCGATGCGGCCATCATTTTCGCGGATCTGCTGCTGCCGGTCGAGCCAATGGGCCTGAAGTTGGAGTTCGTCGCCGGCGAAGGGCCTCTGATCGACAACCCGGTGCGCACCTCCACCGACGTGGACGCTCTTTCCACCTCGAACACCGACGACCTCGGCTTCGTGGGCGAGTCGATCACGATGGTGACTCGCGCACTGAACGGCAAGGTGCCCGTGATCGGATTCGTGGGAGCGCCGTTCACCGTGGCGAGCTACATGATCGAGGGCGGGGCATCCCGCAACTTCATCAATACAAAGACGTTGATGTACCGGGACGAAACCCTGTGGCGGCGCCTGATGGGCAAATTGGTGGACGTGCTCGGTCCCTTCGCCATCATGCAGGTGGCGGCCGGCGCGCGCTGCATCCAGGTCTTCGATAGCTGGATCGGGGCTCTCGGCGCCGACGATTACGTGCGCTACGTGGCGCCTTATTCCCGTGCGTTGATCGAGCGCATCCGGTCGAGCGGCGTGCCGGTGATCCACTTCGGCACGGGCTGCGCCGGGTATTTCCGCGAACTGCATGCCGCGGGCGGCGATGTCATGGGCGTCGATTGGCGGCTGAACATCGACCAGGCGTGGATGGACATCAGCTACCGCTCGGCGATCCAGGGAAACATGGATCCGGCCGCCCTGTTTGCTCCGCTGCCCGAGATCAAGTCCAAAGTCACCGAGTTGCTCAAGCGCACCGGGACGCGTCCGGGCCACATCTTCAACGTGGGCCACGGGATCCTTCCCGATACGCCGGTGGACAATGTGAAGGCCGTCGTGCAGATGGTTCGGGAGTTCAGGCCGTAGTTCCAGCCGAAAGGAATGCCAGTTCCTCGTGCCATCATCGTCGGCGGAGGCATTTCAGGCCTCTCGGCGGCGTATGAGTTCGCCAAAGCGGGCCAGCCAGCCATCCTGCTTGAAACCCGCTCGCGTCTCGGCGGAGTCATCGAGACCGAGCGTGTGGAAGGTTGCGTCCTCGAAGGCGGGCCGGATAGCTTTCTCACCGCCAAACCCGCCGGACTCGAACTGATCCGCGAAGTCGGTCTTGGCGACCAGATCATCGGCTCTAACGACAGCTCGCGCGTGACTTATCTGGTCCGCAACGGACGCCTTGTGCCGATGCCCGACGGGCTGATGATGATGGTTCCGACCAAGATCCTGCCCATGGTCGCATCATCGCTGCTGAGTTGGAGAACCAAGGTCCGAATGGGGCTTGAGTTCTTCCGCCGGCCTCTGGCACAGGCGATGCCAGACCGCTCGGTAGCGGATTTCATCACGGACCACTACGGGCGCGAGACGGTTGATTACCTAGCCGAGCCTTTATTGTCAGGTGTTTACGGAGGTTCGGTGGACCGTCTGAGCGTCAACAGCGTGCTCAGCCGATTTGTGGATCTCGAACGTAAGTACGGCAGCCTGACCCGGGGGGTCCTACATGCCCGCCGGCTGGCCGCAGCCCAAAGAACCGCCTCGGGCAAGGGCTCGCCGGCGTTGTTTCAGACCCTGAAGGGCGGCCTGGCGCAACTCACGGGTGAACTGGAATCGCGCATCCGTGGCAAGATCGACATCCGGCAGGTCCAGGCCGAAGGCATCGAGACCACCCCGCAAGGCTTCCTCGTGCGTGCCGGCGGAGAGTCCCTGAGGGCGCCCAGCGTCATCCTGGCCACCCCGGCCTGGTCTGCGGGTGCGCTCCTGCGCGGCCTCGACCCCAGACTTGCAGGTTTGCTCGAAGGCATCGAATACAGTTCCTCCGCAACGCTCGCCATAGGCTTCCGGCGGAGCGACTGCGGACGAATCCCGCCCGGGTTTGGGATTCTAATTCCGGCGCGCGAGCGGAAACTGCTGGTTGCGTGCACGTTTATCGGGGCGAAATTTCCTTACCGCGTCCCCGATGAGATCGTCGTGATTCGTTGTTTCGTAGGAGGCGCCGGCCAGGAGGCCGTTCTGGATCTCGACGACCGGGAAATGCTGCGGCGGGTCCAAGACGAACTCCGTGGACTCCTCGGTTGGACGGCAACGCCGCTGTTCACCCGTGTCGCCCGATGGCATCGTGCCATGGCGCAGTATACGGTCGGTCACGGCGCGCGCCTTGCTGAAATCCGGGAACGGCTGGCGAGTCTGCCCGGCCTTCATCTCGCCGGAAATGCTTACGAGGGGATTGGCGTACCGGATTGCATCCGAACCGGGCGGCACGCCGCGTCGCAGGTCCTATCTTTAGGCTAATGGAAAAGCGGAGCCGCGACCGTGTGACGCGCGCCCTCCGCGTGTTGCATGGACGTCCCTTCGCTCCTTCCTGCGATTCGATTTCCCGTATGACCGCAAAAATTCCGCCGGCGCATGCGGCGAGGCCTGCGCAGCAGTCAGCCCAAGGGTTCGGGTGCGTCTTTTTCCTGAGCTGTGGGAATCTTTTCGCCTTGGCATTGCGTCATTAAGAGTGAATAACCATCCTCTCCTCCAATTTGACCTGGACTTCGGACCCCGCCGCGAATGGAGATTCCGCGGCGGGGTTTTTCATGCAAGAAGGGCGCAAATCGGGCATGCTTGGAGTCATGAGTCTTCGCGTACACTCGACACTTGTACTGGCCTTGCTTTCCGCCGCGGCAGTGCTGCACGCAGGCGAGGCTGACAACCGGCGACTGGCTGAGTCCGCTTCCATGTTCAAAGAGATCATGGACACGCCGGACCGATCCATCCCCCGCGATTTGCTGAAGAGCGCCGAATGCGCGGTACTGATGCCCGGCACGAAGAAGGCCGGATTCATCCTCGGCGCTAAATACGGTCGCGGATTCGCAACCTGCCGTACGCCCAAGGGCTGGAGTGCGCCCGTCGCCATGCGCATTGAAGGTGGCAGCGTCGGCTTCCAGATTGGTGCGTCCGAGACGGACATCATCCTGCTGGTGATGAACAAGCGCGGCATGGACCGGCTGCTCTCCAGCAAGTTCACGCTTGGAGCGGAAGCGAGCGTCGCCGCGGGACCCGTAGGCCGCGATTCGCAGGCGCAGACCGACGCCACATTGCATGCCGAGATTCTCTCCTGGTCGCGTTCGCGCGGAGTCTTTGCGGGGATCGCCCTGCAAGGAGCGACGCTCCGGGCCGATTCGGATACAGACAAGGATCTGTATGGTAAGGAAGTGAGCAGGGAGGATGCTCTCAACGGGAAGGTCGCCACTCCCTCCCCAGCTACCGAACTCATCGCAACGCTCAACCGCTACTCCGGGGTCGGCAAGTAGAGTAAGGATCGGTAGCCGACCGGAACAGCCCCGTCTCGCAACGGCCGTGGCTCAGCTCGGAGATTCATCCGAGTTCAGCACAGAGCCGCGAATGCAAAGAGCGGTCCCTTGGACATCCCTCCTGCCCACGATTCTCGCTCGGCTTCGCGCTTACATGGCAGCAGAGAGCAGCGCGGAGACAGCTTCCAGAGGACCGCTCTTTCCATTCGCGGCTCTGTGCTGGTGGTGGTGGCTTCGCGCGAAGAGGCTGCAGTTCGGAACATGCGAATCCGACCTGAGTTCGTTGGCTGGTTCAGTCCTCGAACACACTCGGGATGAACTCGATCCAGCCCTGCGCCGGCTGGGCGTCGAGCGGCAGTCCGTCTTCCCACAGAGACAACTGGAACCGCACCGGCGCTGTCGCGCTTCCGCCGACCGCTGCGAGTGGCGCCGCGATCTCCAGCACGCGGCGATAGGCGGCTTTCATGGCGCCCGGAACGCCCGCACCCGGTCCCTCGGCGCCGATCAGTTCCACGCCGTCGCGCGTCAACTGCAGCCGGTACTCCGTCTCCCGCGCGACCGGGCTCGCACTCGCAGCGCCGTGGGCATCGCCCGGCACTTCGATGGAGCAGCGAATCTCCATGCCCGCCATCGCACCGGCCTGCGACTGGTGGAAATCCACGCGGACGAACAGGCTGACCTCGTCGCTGCCGTACCAGACTTCCTGCACGTTGATCTTCCGCCCGTGCATCGCGCCCTGCCGCTCGTCGGGCCGGTAGTGCCCCGCGCCCATCCATTCGAAGTAGCTGGTGACCTCCCCGTCGATCTCGGGTGCAATGGACCCCATCGGCGGTTCGTGATGTTCAACGAACTGCAATTGCAGGATAGTGCGCGACAGTTCGTCCGGCGGCGTCTTGCCGATCAAGCGGTAGAAGTTCGCCAGGTGATCGCGGAACAGCTTGTCGAACTCGGGCCGGTTCTCGCTCGAATGTTCAGGTCCGTACCACCAGAACCAGTCGCTGCCCTCGGCGATCAGCAGCTCTTCGTAAGCTGTTTTAAGTCGCTCGGGGTCGAGCGCCTTGGCCTCGGCAGAGGCGGAGAACTTCTCCCACAACGCTCTCGCCTCCAAAAGGCATTCCCAGGCGTGGTTGTCCTCCGCCGCGCCGATCCAGATGTCGTAGTTTGCGTTAATCCACGATCCCGGATGGATGTGCGTGAGTTCGCCCGCTGGGATGCGTTTCAGCGCCTCGCTCACGGTGACGGCTTCGAGCGAAGCGTCCGCGGAGATCAACCGGTATAGCTCCTTGAGGAACGGCCGGCCGTTCAGTTCGTAATGCTCCCAGGCGTTCTCCCCGTCCAGGATGATCGGCACCAGCGCGTCTCGTCCCTGTGCGTGCACCCTGCGGACGTTCTCACGGATGCGGTCGAGGAAGTGTGCGGCCGCTTGAGCCGGTTCCATGCGCGAGTACACGAACCCGATCAGGTCGCTGAGAAAGTGGTCGCGGAAGATCAACTGCATCGAGCGCTCGCCCTGAGTCCACACCCACGGACGATAGGTCTCCTCGACGCCCGCGACGTAACCGAGCGTCGCTCCCAGCACGCCGTTATCGGTTGCCATCCAGCGCACGCCGCACTCGCTTGCCAAGGCGAAGACTTCATCCGAGACCGACCCTTCCGACGGCCACATGCCAGCCGGACGGGCCCCCAGCCGCTGCTCTGCGAATTCGAGCGCGGAATCCATCTGATACCGGGCGTCTTCCGGATGCTTGAATTGGTGCGGGAGCGTCACGTTGGGGTGCGAGACCGATGCGATGTTCGAATCGCACAGCAGCGGGAGGATGGGGTGGTAGAACGGGGTGACGGAAAGCTCCACCTGGCCGGACTTGGCGAGCTTTGAATAGGCGGGCATCACCTTCCCGCACAACTCGAGCTGCTTGCGGCCCATGAGCGCCTGATCGGCGAGCGAATAGTCGCGGCCCTTCGCGACCAATGCTCTCACCAGAGGGTCTTGCTCGAGCACGATTTCGTCGAACCATGCGAGTTGCGACAGCACTTGCAGGTCGCGCATAGCGCTGGACGAAAAGCTGCGGCGTGCGCGTTCGGCGTTCTGGTCGGCCGCGCGCCAGGCGTCGTACAGCTCGCCGTAGCGCGGATAGCGGTAGATCAGCCGCCCCGCGTTGGCCTGGAAGAAATACTTGAGGATGAACGCCTGCTCGTCGGGTGTGAGCTCGTCGGCGGGCTTCAACGCGCAGCGCAGAAACGGGTCCCGCGCCTCGCCGCGCGCATACTCCTCAATCTGCGCGATCATCGACGGCACCAGGTTGAAGGTCTGTTTGATCTTGGGGAACTCCTCCAGCATCTGAACCATGCCGTAGTAGTCCTTCAGCGCGTGCATGCGCGTCCACGGCAATTGGTATTCGTCCGATGCCAAGTCCTTGTAAAAAGGCTGGTGCATGTGCCAGACGAAGACGAGCAGAGTGCGTGGCATCGAAGTCCCCTCTCCCTGGGATCGCCGATCTCCAGATCGGCACGCTCAAACGTTGCCCCCAACGCGGCAATGGGTGCCGATCTGGAGATCGGCGCTCCCAGGCACGGTCGCGGCTCCGCTTCCAGGTTGTTCTTTTCTCCTATCGGCCCCAGAAGCTGCGCACCGGCGTGGGCGGCTCGCCGTTCTTCACCGCTCGCCAGAGTATCGCATTCATCTCGTTGTCGTCGATGCGATCGGCTTCCTCGAGATCGAACTCGCGCGAACGGCGCGCGTCGGCGGTTTCCTTCTTGGGATTTCTTTCATCCAGCGGATGGCGCGCGGCCACGCAGTCGAAGGGCCGCGTGTCCGCTTTGTTCGAGAACGCGTTCCACATCGGACGCGCGGAAGCGTCGAACACGGTCATCGGCCGGAGCCCCAGGATCAATTCCATGGTGCGGAGCATCGAGGTCGTGTTGTACATGCTGGAATCGACGCCGCGTCCTCGCGTGTAGGGCGAAATCACGTAGGCCGGCGAACGGTGGGAGTCCACATGGTCGGGACCGTTCTGCGCATCGTCTTCAAGAATAAAGACCGCTGTCGTCGCCCAGAAGCGGCTCTTGCTCACGGCTTCCACTAAGCGGCCGACAGCCAAGTCGTTATCGGCGGCGGCGGCCAGGGGCGAGACCTTGCCCGCCGCAACGCCCGAGGTGTGGTCGTTGCCCAACCGCATCATCGTCAAGGCCGGCATCTTGCCCGCGGCCTCCCACTGCTTCAGCTCTTCGGCGAAGACCTGCTCACGCTCGACGTCGGGGTAGTCCAGATCGAAACCGCGATAGTTCATGTTGGTGTACGGCGCCAGTTGCGGATCGCGCGTTTTCTCCACCAGCGGTCCCGAAGCGGGACGCGGTTTGAGGTTTTCCACCCACCAGCCGAAATTGCGAATGGTCAGGCCCTTCTGCAAAGCGTTATTCCAGATGCGTCCGGCGGGAGGCATCGCGGCGCGCTCCATCCCCTCATAGTCGTAATGATTGCGACGCCCGCCGTAGCTGTTGGGCCA
Source organism: Terriglobia bacterium (assembly GCA_963823095.1). GTDB lineage: Bacteria > Acidobacteriota > Terriglobia > Bryobacterales > Bryobacteraceae > CAIVVT01. The sequence goes on along the minus strand of CAWGKI010000058.1, from coordinate 29,018 downwards.
CATGCGCTGCACATACGGCGGTGCGATGGCCGAAGCGCTCCAGTTGTGCCCGTCGGCGCTCACATCCGCGTTGACGTAGAAGTTGTCCAGCAGCACGAACTCGCGCGCGATCTTGTGCAGATTCGGCGTGATCGCTTCGCCAAATAGAGTCAGCGACGCATCGCCATTGCCGATGCCCAGATCGCCCAGTACTTGATCGTAAGTGCGGTTCTCCTTGACGATGTAGATCACATGCTGAATGGGCGTTGTCCCGCTCGGCTGCGAGGGAATCGGGTTGCCGTCAGGCACGCGCGCGTCGAGCATGCGCTCGTCGCTGTAGGGCGAATTGTCGTAGACGGTCTTCGTCCAATCGGTGAGCTTGTCGTCGTCGAATGGCGCAATCACACTGACGGTGCCGCGTTGAATACCGCCCACATATTCGAGTTCGACGTTGCCGCGATGCATGGGCGCCTCGTGCTTAGTCGGGTTCGGTCCCTTGGGATTCGGCAGGCTGCGCAGCCCGCGACCGTTCAGTATCAGCAATCGACCGTCGGCGAGCACGCGCGCGGCGGTCGGATACCAGCCAGTCGGAATGAAGCCGCGCACTTCGCTCCTCGTCTTCGAGATGTCCACCACCGCGACGGCGTTCAAATCGGAGCAAACCACAAAGAGCGTTTTCTCGTCGGGCGAGAGCGCCAACGCGGCGGGCGTGCTGCCCGCGGGCTGCAACGCCGTCAACGCGATGTTGATCTGCTCCAGCGGCTTCAACGCCCCGTCCTCGCCCACCACGAACACGCTCACCAGATTCGTTCCGCCGCTCGCTACGAAGAGCCGCGCTTCGAACGGCACCGGCTCACTGCCCTCCGCAGGCTCGGGCTTCTTCGCGCTGTAAGCCAGGTCCATCGGCTCCGCCTCGGTGGGCGTCTTGGTGAGCAACGCCCCGCTCACCGCGTCGTGCAGAGCGATGCGGCTCGCGCCCATCCCGGAGACGTAGAAGATGCGGCCGCTTGGGTGCATCTGGATCTTGTAGGGCCGCGCCAGCGTCTTCCACTCTTCGTTGACGAGGCCGGTGGTCAGGTTCACCACGAAAATCGAATCGCGATGCAATGCGGTGGCGTAGAGCAGATGGCCATCGTTCGAAACAGCGACGTCGCCAATAAAGTCCGTGTGCTTGCGCTGGTCTTCCGCAACGAGTGTGAATGTGCGGCGCGCCTCGATCTTTCCATCGGCGAGCAGCTCGAACTCGAAGACGGAAGCCTTCGATCCGCCGCCGATGTAGAACTTGGACGAGCCGGGCGCGAAGGTCAATCCCAGCCAGGCGTCCGGCACCCGCACGCTCGCTATCTCCTTCATCGTCTTGGCCTCGTGCGAGGTGATAGTGGGCGGCATGTAGCCAGCCTGCAGGATCAGAACGTACCTGCCATCCGGGGAGACCGCTGAGTTCATCGGGAGCGTGCTCAGCGGAATCTGCTCGCCCGCGGGCTTGATCGTCCAGCCGCTGTTCAACAGGAATCCACCGCCCGCGCGCGGACCGACACGCTCCGGCTGCACCGGTTGTGAAACCAGAAAGACCGCCGGGAGCAACATGCCGCCGGCGAACAGGACCGCGGACCAACGATTGTTTCTCATTACCTATCTCTCATTGCCTTCCGTGAACTCCTCTTGTAGCGCACCGGCCGATACCGCTTTGTGGCGCACGCATTGTGGCGCACGCTTTGGCGTGCCGTGGTGGCATTCATGCCACCATTGGCCAGACGTCGGGATAAATCCCGCCGCGGCACGCTAAAGCGTGCGCCACAAGGGCGTGAGCCACAGCGAAGGACTTGCCCTGCAAGCCGCGGCCGCTCATTCGAAGAACCTTTGCGCGATCGGGAAGCGCCGCCCGATGCCGAACGCCTTCGTCGTCACCTTCAAGCCCGGCGCTGCCTGCTGGCGCTTGTACTCGTTGCGGTCCACTTTGTTCACTATGTCGCGCACCACGCTTAAGGGTAATGACTGTTCCGTTGCAATCTGCGCCGGAGGTTTCAACTCCTCGACATACGCTTTCAGGATTGCGTCGAGGATGTCGTAGGTGGGCAGCGAGTCGCTGTCCTTCTGATCGGGACGCAACTCGGCCGACGGCGGCTTGACGAATACGTTCTCCGGCACGACATCGCTCTTCTTGCGGCGGTTCACCACGCGGCACAGATCGTAGACCATCGTCTTCGGCACGTCGCTGATTACCGCCAACCCGCCGCACATGTCTCCGTAGAGCGTGCAGTAGCCTACGGCTACCTCGCTCTTGTTGCCCGTGGTGAGCACCAGCGCATTCCACTTGTTTGACAGCGCCATCAGCGTCAGCCCACGCAGACGGGCCTGAATGTTCTCTTCGGTCACGTCGCGCGCAGCGGCGCCAAAAACGGGCGCCAGATTGCCCAGCAAATTGTCGTATGCGCCGCTGATGGGCACCACTTCGAACCGAATGCCGAGGTTCTCCGCCAAATCGCGCGCATCTTTCAAGCTGTGATCGGAGCTGTACGGCCCTGGCATGCCGACGCCGACCACGTTCTCCGCGCCCACGGCATCCGCCGCGATGCAGGCCACCAAGGTCGAGTCTATGCCGCCGCTCAGTCCAATCAGCACTCGCGTGAAGCCGCACTTGCGCAGGTAGTCGCGCGTCCCCATCACCAGCGCTTCGTAGACCGCTTCAATCTCGTCGCCGAGGTTGTCATGGAGATCGCCCCGCAGCGTCGCCGTGTCGAACAGCACCAGGTCTTCATCGAACGACTTCGCCGCCGCGACGACTTTCCCTTCACGGTCCACACAGAAACTCGAGCCGTCAAATACGAGCTGGTCGTTCCCGCCGGTCATGTTGACATACACCAGCGGCAGGCCGTGGTGAAGGGCCACAGCGGAGAAGACCTCGCGGCGCAGCTCGCGTTTGCCCACGTGGTAAGGCGAGCCGTTGATGATGATCAGCAACTGGGCGCCCTTGCCCGCCAGCTCCGCCACGGGATCTTTCTGATAGAGCGGCCGGTCCCAGAACTGCTTGTCGTTCCAGGCGTCCTCACAGATGGAGAGCGCGATGCGTGTCCCTCGAAACTCGCAGATCTCCTGCCTGCGCGCGGGCTCGAAATTACGCGACTCGTCGAAGACGTCGTAGGTCGGCAGCAGCATCTTGGTCTGGTGAAAGAGCACCTGCCCCTTCTCGATCAATGCCGCGGAGTTCGTCGCCATCCGCGGCGATCCTGCAGGCGAACGGCCGACGTAGCCCGCAATCAGCCCTAGCGGCAGATCGCGAGTCGCGGCGGCGAGTTCGTCGAGAGCCTGCTGCGTCCGATCGAGGAATGAGGGTTTCTCGACCAGGTCGCGGGGCGGATAACCGGTAAGCGCGAGTTCGGGGAAAACGGCCAGATCCGCGCCGCGCACCGCCGCCTCGCGCCCGGCATCGGCAATCCGCCGTCCGTTGCCATCCAGGTCTCCAACGGTGTTGTCGATCTGGCAGAGAGCGATTCTCATAGACGTGATTCCATTGTAGCGGCCGGGCTTTCAGAAGCTCTGAGAGGGCCGGAGCCGCAAGGTTCCGTCGGAACAGGTCTCTAGCGCGCGGCTTCCAGCTTCTCGGCCAGATCCAGCATCTTCGTGACGCTGTTCCAGTTCCTGGCGGTGCCGGGCGTCTTGAGTGCCCGCTCCATCGCGGCGGGCACCTTCGACTGGCCCGCGCCGTTTGGGAAATAGATGTAATGCTCACGAATGCCAAACACCAGCTCTTCCGGATCGATCTTCATCGCGAGCACCTTCTCGCGAGCATCCTGGCCGGGATCCGAAGAGAGGAAAGTGACATGCAGTTTGCCCGGCTCGACGTCCTGCCGGCTTGCGAATGGATTCTTCCGAATCACTTCTCTCAGCTCCGGAGTCGTGCGCTGAATGACGGTGGGGCGAAAGCCGAACTGCATCTCGATGGCGCCCTCGATGTCTGTGGCGAGCTGATTGAGGTTCTGCTTGTCTGTCGCGAAAATGACGTTGCCGCTCTGGACGTAGGTCTGAACGTTCTTCAGGCCGAGCGATTCGTATAGCGCCCGGAGCGCATCCATCTTGATCTTGTTGTGGCCGCCCACATTGACGCCACGCAGCATGGAAATCACGACGTTCGTCATCAGGATTCAGGATAGCCCGGGTCCCGAGTTCCCGCGCCTGAAAACGGCAAGCCGCTCGCCGGTATCCTTGTCCGGCGAGCGGCTGAATTGTCTGAAGAAGCGGACCCGATGCTTAGTGCAGTTTCTTGATGAACTTGCCGTCGGTGGCGTCGATGAATACCGAAGCCTGGCTGGTCGACAGCGTCGCGCCCCAATAAACGCGCCACGCGGCTGTCGGAGCCAGCTGCATGTTCCACTCGAGCACGAACTGAACGGGGACATCGGGATTCTTCGCGGCGAAATCGGCGATGTCTTTCTGCTTTTTGGCGTTCTCAAGCGCCTCGACGGAGTCCACTTTCACATCGACGATCGGGAAGATCCGGTTCTGATTGTTTGCCATGTAGGTCATTTCGGCGCCGGGGAAGACCCCTTTGTGGACGCCCGCCGAAGATTCGGCCACTGAGTAAGTGAACTCGCGCTTCTGCTTCTTGGCGAAGGAGACGAAGGTGGCCTTCCAGGCGCCGTACTTGCCCGGCTCAGGTTTAGCCTCCGGAATATCCAGATTCTCCAGCCGCAAAATCGTGGCATCGTTGTTCCACGAACGGGCCGTCTTGTACATCTCAAAGGCGGCGGTTTGGCCGCTCACGGCCACGATGGGCTTGGCCACTTTTTTCACCTCCGGCGTGGAGGAAGAGCAGCCTGCAAGAAGGGCGAAAATGGCCGTCGCGGGCAGCATGTAGAGCTTCTGGAAATTCATGGATGGAAGTAATACCCCATGCTCCTTATATGACGTCTGGCATCGTAATGCAACTTGCCTGTGCCGAGGGCATGTGCACGCGAGTCCCAACTCACAGCACAATGCCGCGCCGAGATACATTGCTGTCACAGTGTTATCCTGCTGAGACGTCCAGCCGAGTTCCCGGGAACAATCGATGCGCTTGTTATCGCTCCTCCTTGCCACCGCTCTCTTCGAACCGGGTGCCTCCGCCCAATCCAAACAGCCTCTTGGAAAGCGAGCCGAGCCGTCGTCACCGCGAGTCACGCGTCTCGATGGCACCCGCTTGAAGGCGCGGGAAGTCGATCGCATCGTCGCCGGTCTGATGCAAAAGGCCCATGTGCCTGGTCTCGCGCTCGCGGTTCTCAATCACTCGGAGATTGTTTATCTGAAAGCCTTCGGACTGCGCAACGTCGAGCGCAATGAGCCGCTCACCGTGGACTCGGTGATGTACGGCGCTTCGCTCACCAAGTCCACCTTCGCCTACTTGGTGATGCAACTCGTAGATGAGCGAATCATCGACCTCGACAAGCCCGTGACCGAGTATCTGAGCAAGCCGCTGCCCGAGTTCCCCAAGTATGCCGACCTTCGCGCCGACATGCGCTATAAGAAGATCACCGCGCGGATGTTGCTCAGCCACACTGCCGGATTCCCGAACTTCCGGTTCTTCAACGACGACGGGAAGCTCGACATTAAGTTCGAGCCCGGTACACGCTATGCGTATTCCGGCGAAGGACTCAATCTGATGGGGTTCATCGTCGAGCAGATCACAGGGCGGCCCCTCGGCGATCTGATGCGAAGGCGAGTCTTCGAGCGATTCGGCATGTCGCGCACCAGCATGTCCTGGCAGGCGCGTTTCGCCTCCGACTATGCGGATGGGTACGACGCGCAGGGCCAGTTCATCGCGCACGCGCGCAGGCTGAATCCGGGCGCCGCGGGCTCGATGGACACCACGGTTGCGGACTACGCGAAATTCTTGCGCGGGCTCTTGAAAGGCGACGGGCTCAGTCCGGCGTCACGAGATCAAATGCTGAGCCCTCAGATTCAAATTCATTCGAAGAAGCAGTTTCCAACGCTCAGTCCCGATACCACCACGGAGAACGATACCATCCGGCTCTCCTATGGCCTGGGCTGGGGACTCTTCTGGTCGCCCTTTGGCAAGGCGTTCTTCAAGGAAGGCCACGACGAGGGCACGGAGAACCACGCCGTGTGTTTCGACGAGCGCAAGACCTGTCTGCTCGTGCTGACCAACAGTTCCAATGGGCACAGCCTGTTTAAGGATCTGCTCGAGTCCGTTCTCGCCGACCGTTCCACTCCGTGGAACTGGGAAGATTACATCCCTTTCCAGCGCTGAGGGCCGGCCCTGCCGTTGTGGCCGATGAACGCGATGGAGGAACTCCGCACGTGCTTGACCGCTTGACCGACAATGGTAGAGGGTGCCTCCAATGTTCCCTTGTGCTCTGGACCTTCAGGTCCGGGCGCATGAGGGACGGGACAAGACCGCGCTGGTCCGCGCGGGAACCCACCACTCGACTCAGTCCGTAGACCACGCCGAGCACGCCACCGCAGGGAGATTGCCGGAAACATAATGCGTAAGGTCGCTTTCACCATCGGTTATCTGAGGAAGGCTGGTCCATACCTTGACGCCCTTCGGGCCGTCGGGCTGGAGGTGGAGCCGTTCACGCCCGAGAATCCCCCCGCCTCGCTCGTTCCCTATGCCGGACTGGTTCTCGGCGGCGGCGGGGACATCGATCCGAAGTATTACGGCGAGCCGAATCATCAGGCGCAGGATCCGCGCCGCGAACGAGACGAGATGGAGTTGGCGCTCTTCAAGCAAGCCCGCGAGCGCGGGTTGGCCGTACTAGGCATCTGCCGCGGGCTGCAGCTCATCAATGTCGCCTGCGGCGGTACGCTGGAGCAACATATAGGGGATGCTCACCGCGGCGATACGCACCTTGGCGGCACCAGCAAGCATGCCCTGCACACGGTGAACCTTGCAGAGGGCACGCTGCTGCGGAACATCGTCGGCGTGGCGCGCTTCCAGGTTGTGTCCAGGCATCATCAAGCCATCAAGATCCTCGGCGCGGGACTGCGGGTCTGCGCGACGACCCCCGACGGGATTGTCGAAGCCGTAGAGGATCCCTCGCACGCATTTGTGGTTGGGGTTCAGTGGCATCCCGAAGAGAACACCAAAGCCCCCGAAGAAATGGCCCTGTTCCGCGGATTCGCCCGTGCGGCCGGAGTGCGAAGCTAGACGAAGGCTCCAGCCGGCGAGTGACCGCACGCAATGCCCCCTCTTACTGTCAGGAAATTCTTCTCGCGCAATGGCCCGCTGGCCGAGGCTCACCCGAACTACGAGTTCCGTCCGGGGCAGCTCGAAATGGCTCTCGCCGTGGAGAAGGCCCTCGACGAAAAGCGGCACCAGATTGTCGAGGCTGGCACCGGCACGGGCAAGACCCTGGCGTATCTCGTCCCCGCTCTGCTCTCTGGGAAACGGATTGTCATCTCCACTGGCACGAAGAACCTGCAAGAGCAGCTTTTCTACAAGGACATCCCGTTTCTCGAGCAGTTTTTCCCCGGCGGCATTCGCGCCTGCCTGATGAAGGGCCGCTCGAATTACCTTTGCCGGCAGAAGCTCTACGACGCCGAGAAGGAGCCGATTCTCGAAGGCTTGGAAGAAGTCTCCGACTTCGCCATTATTCGCGAATGGGAAACCACAACGGATACCGGCGATCGCGCCTCCATCAAGGATCTGACCGAGGGCTGTACGGCCTGGTCCAAGCTCGATGCCCGGCGCGAAACGTGCACCGGCTCGAAGTGCCCCCAGTTCGAGCGCTGCTTCATCACACAGATGCACGTGAAGGCGATGGAGAGCGACCTGATCGTGGTCAATCACCACCTCTTTTTTGCCGACCTCGCTGTAAAGGAAGAGGAATACGGCGGCATCATCCCGGATTACGCGGCTGTGATCTTCGACGAGGCGCACGACATCGAGGACGTTGCCGGACAATACTTCGGCCTGAGCGTTTCGAACCATCAGGCTGAGGATCTGCGCCGCGACATTCACTCAGTTGCGCGCCGCAAAGAGGTGCTGACGCCCGGTCTGGACCAGATGCTCTCCATGCTGGCCGATCACTCGGACCACTTCTTCTCGCTGCTCCCGGCCCAGGAAGGGCGGACCGGCTACGATGCCCAGGACCTGTTCCTGGAGCACCATGGCGAGATTTATCGGAACTTCCTGGCCGTGCTGGAAATGCTGGCGGCGCACATCTCGACCATTCGCAATGCGCCCGAAGAGCTGGTGCCGCTGCACCGCCGTCTGCTGGACCTGCGCGAGCGTCTGCGCCGCTGGATGGAGCCTGACGGTTCGGCGACCGTCTACTTCATCGAGCGCCGCGGCCGGGGCACGTATCTGCAAGCGACGCCCATCGACGTGTCGGCGCTTTTGCGGCAGAGGCTCTTTTCCACCGTTTCCACTGCCATTCTCACCTCGGCCACGCTGGCAGTCGGCGAGACGTTTGACTTCCTGCGCTCGCGGCTGGGGCTCGACGGCGCGCGCGAACTGATCGTGCCCAGCCATTACGACTACGGCTCGCAATGCCTGCTGTACGTGCCGCATCACCTGCCCGACGTGCGGACACCCGCGTTTTCGCTGGCGGCGTCGGCCGAGATCCTGGAAATCCTGAAGCACACGCGCGGGCGCGCCTTCGTGCTGTTCACCTCTTACCAGCAAATGCGGACCATCCGCGAGCGCGTCGCGCCGATGCTGGACTACCCGGTGCTGCTACAGGGCACCGCGCCGCAGCGGATCTTGCTTGAGGAATTTCGTACCACACCGCACTGCGTCCTTTTTGCCACATCGTCATTCTGGCAGGGTGTGGACGTTCAAGGCGAGCAACTGAGCTGCGTTATCATTGATAAGTTGCCCTTCGCGGTGCCGAGCGATCCGGTGGTGGGCGCTCGCATCCAAGCCTTGAAGGAGGCGGGCGGCAACCCGTTCTTCGACTATCAGGTGCCCCAGGCCGCCATCGCACTCAAACAGGGCTTTGGACGCCTGATCCGCAGCCGCAGTGATCGCGGCGTATTGGTGCTGCTGGACAATCGCATCACGCGGCAGCGCTACGGTCAGATCTTTTTTGACAGCCTGCCCCCCTACCGCTTCACAACGGATGTTCGGGACGTGGAAGAGTTCTTTTCGAATGTTTGAGTTACGAGTCGAGGTCAGCTTCTCCGCCGGACATGCGCTGCGCGGCTATCAGGGCAAGTGCGCCAATCCGCACGGCCATAACTACCGCGTGCAGGTCGCAGTGGAGGGTCCCCGGCTGAACTCCATTGGATTGCTGATGGATTTTGGGGATCTGAAGATGGCTCTGCGGGCCGTTTGCGAACGACTCGACCACGTCTATCTTAACGATCTTCCGCAATTCGAGACGATCAACCCAAGCGCCGAAAGCGTAGCCCAGTACGTTTTCGAGGAAATCGCGAAAATGTTGTCAGTCCCACTGGCGGAAGCCGGAGCCCGCTTGAAAGAAGCCGTAGTGCAGGAAACGGACACCGCCTGGGCCGTGTACCGGCCGGATTGAAACCTGGCCCCTAAGCGCATTAAATCCCACTTCCCACCGGTTATCGCCAGACGCCCCTATAAGCAGACAAAAGCGCCGGGCCTCCCAGGGGCCTCGGCGCTTCGTTCTTCTCCAGTTCGGCGCGGAACTCTACCGGCTGTAGAACGCGGCGTTCTTCTGGGTGAACTCAGCCCATTTCTCCGGCAGATCGTCGAGCGCGAAAATCGCCGAGACCGGGCACACTGGGACGCAAGCGCCGCAGTCGATGCATTCCACCGGGTCGATGTAAAGCAATTCCACGTCGGCGAAGGCCGGTTCGTCCTTCTTCGGATGGATGCAATCCACCGGGCAGGCGTCAACGCACGCGGTATCCTTAGTGCCGATACAAGGCTCGGCTATCACATATGCCATGGCAACCCCTCTCCTTCTGAATCAAAGCCAACCCTGCATTGAGAACCGCAAGCATAGCACAGGCGTAAAATGCGGACAAAGACTCAACCGAGAACGGCTCGATTCCTGGCCTGAATGAGCTCCTGCACCTGCCGAATGGCCTCGATGGCCAGCGTGTAATCGGGAGCGATCTTGACCGCCTGCCGGAGGCAGGCCCGCGCCAGACTCAGCTCGCCCAGAGCCCGGTAGGCCCGCCCCAGGTTGAACCAGGCGTACTGCGGCGTGGCGTACAGCGCGCATCCCAACGCGCGCTCCAGGGAGGGGATCGCCTCGGCGAATTCTCCCTTGTCTACCAGGTAGGCGCCGAGGTCGTTGTGCGAGTTTCCAAACTCCGGATCGAGTTCGATCGCCGCCTTGCACTCTTCGATCGCCTCCTGCAGCTTGCCGCCGAGCCGGTAAGCACGGCCCAGGTAGGTGTGGGCTTCCGCAGTCGGTTTCATCTTCAATCGACCGCTGGAACATCTCGACGGCCTCCTCTGCGAGGCCCATGGACTGAAGGCGATAGGCGCTCTGAAACAACTCGGCCGCCTGCCGGGTACGTTCTTCGATCGTCAATTGAGGCGTGACGACCTCAGGTGACAGCTCTTGCATGCATTGCTCCTACCTGTTGGACGGCTACAATCGTGAATATGATTCCAAAGGTACGCAAGGCTGTCTTCCCTGCAGCCGGTTTGGGCACCCGATTCCTGCCCGCGACCAAGGCTATGCCAAAGGAAATGTTGCCGCTGGTGGACAAACCGTTGATCCAGTACGGCATTGAGGAGTCGATCGCGTCCGGCCTGAACCAGATCGTCATTGTGACGGGGCGTGGCAAGGCGGCCATCGAAGATCATTTCGACGTGAGTTTCGAGCTGGAAAACCTCTTGGAGAAGCGCAAGAAATTCAACGTTCTCGCCGAACTCCGGGCCATTTCCGACATGATCGACGTGGCCTACGTGCGTCAGAAAGAAGCGCTCGGCCTGGGCCACGCCGTATTGCGGGCCAAGGAACTCGTCGGCCCGGAGCCGTTCGGCGTGGTCCTTTCCGACGATGTCATCAAGTCCGAAGTCCCCTGTCTCCAGCAGTTGATCCGCGTCTATGATTACTTCGGCGCCTCGGTGCTGGCGCTGATGGAAGTGCCGCACGATCAGATCGGCGCGTATGGTGTAGTCGTTGCCGAGCCCGCGGAATTCAATGACGCGGGCGGAGAGGGCCGGCTATTTCGAATCCGCGACCTGGTGGAGAAGCCGAAGCCCAGCGAGGCGCCTTCAAATCTCGCCATCGTCGGACGTTACATTCTGACTCCGGAGATCTTCAACTCGCTGGAGGCAACGCAACCTGGCAGCGGCGGCGAGATCCAGCTCACGGACGGACTGAAGAAGCTGCTCGAAAGCCGTCCCATCTACGGCTATCGCTTTGAAGGAAAGCGCTATGACGCGGGCGACAAGCTCGGTTTCCTCAAGGCAACTGTGGAATTCGCCCTGGATCGTGAGGATCTGGGGGCCGAGTTCAGGGACTATCTGAAATCGTTGAAGATCTGAGCGAGCGGGAAGTGTCCCGGTTTCTATTCCCACTCGATCGTGCCGGGTGGCTTATGCGTGAGGTCGATCAGGATCCCGTTCACACCTTCGATTTCTTGCAGCTTCAGGCACATGCGGGAGAGCAACTCGGGCGGGATGGCGACGGCTCGCGCGGTCATGCCGTCCACCGAGTGGATCGGCCGCAGAACCACGGAATCGGGCCAGCGGTCCGTGCCCAATGGGATCAGCACCACCGGGAACTGCCAGACATGCTGCTCAAAGCCGCTCTCGTGGCAGAGTTGCCGGACGATGGCGTCCGCGCGCCGCAGCCGGTCCAGGCGGGTCGCGTCGATCCACGAGGCTGAGGTCTGCCAATCGGACACGGGCGTGCGCGACGCAGCCAGAGCCACCACGCGATTGATGCCCTGCATCTTGTTGATCAGATGCCCCGCGCGCTCGTGGATCCCGGCGTCCGCCAGCCCTTCCTCTAAGATCAGGACGGGGCGGTAGCTGCGGGAATCTCCCTGCACGCCCACGCTTTTCACCGGTGCGAGCCAACCTTCTTCCAGGCGCTGGACGCGCTCCGCCACCTCGCTGCAGAGGCAGCGGATGGCCAGGCCGGGTCCGGGGAACGGATGGCGCTCCAGCAGGTCCTCCGGCAGACCGATCTCGCGGCCCAGCTCGCGCACTTCGTCCTTATACAACAGGTGCAGCGGCTCGATGATACGGTTTTCGGCTATCAACTTTTGAATGCCGGCGACCCGGTTGTGATGGGTCTTGATCAGATCGGACTTGGACGACCCGCCCGACTCGATCGTGTCCGGATAGATTGTGCCCTGACCGAGGATCCAGTTCTGGTCGAGATAATGACCCGATTCGAGAATCGCTTCTTGCACCGCGACAAAAGACTCGCCGATGATATGGCGCTTTAGCTCCGGATCGGTAACTCCGCGCAGTGCGCCCAGGAAGCGCTCTTCGGCCTGCTCGGCGGCAAAGATTCCATCGCCGCGCGTTTCGAATACGCGCTTCACGAACTCGGTTTCGCCTTCCCTCATAAGGCCAGTGTCCACGTACAGGGCTCGGACCCTTTCGGGACCCAGCGCCTTCAGGCACAAGGTGAATGCGACGGTGGAATCGACGCCGCCCGAGACGAAGAAGAAGACGTTGCGGCCCGAGGCCACCTGCCGGATCTCGTCCTCGATTCGGGCCGCCTGTGCGCGAGGACTCCAGTCCTTTTCGCAGCCTGCAATACCGAAGAGGAAGTTTGACAGGATCTCCTTGCCGTGTTGGGTGTGGACGACCTCGGGGTGGAATTGAACGCCGTAAAGGCGGCGGCCCGGATCGGCCATGGAGGCGATGGCGCAGGTCTCCGTCGATCCAAGAAGCTGAAAACCGGGAGGCACGGCGGTGACCGTGTCGCGATGGCTCATCCAGATGGAAAATCGGCCGGAGATGCCGTCGAAGACAGGAGCCTGGGCGCTCGGATTGAACCACGCGAGGCCATACTCGCCGCGCTCGCCTTTGCCGACCGTTCCGCCCAGGTGCCAGGCCATCAACTGCTGGCCGTAGCAGATGCCCAACACGGCGGCGCCAAGATCGAAAATTGCAGGATCGACTTGCGGGCTGCCCGCCTCGTAGACGCTCGATGGCCCGCCGGAGATGACGATGCCGCGCACTCCTTGCAATTCCCTGGGGTCCACCTCACTGGGGCGGATCTCACAATAAACGCCCAGCTCGCGAATCTTGCGAGTAATCAGGTGGCAGTATTGGCCGCCGGTATCTAAAACGACGATCTGGGGAATCGGGTCCCGGGGCGAACTCAATGGCGCAATTACCTCTTACCCAATTGCACCATCTGCTTCCGTGCGCTGTCGAGGAGGATTTTCGCCTTGGGCAAGGCTTCAAGCGCTTTCAGCACCGAGGGATCGGTTTCCGTGGCATACCGGTTGGCCGCATCCAACCCGCTTGCGGTGAGCAATGCCTCGCGCTTCAGTTGGATGCGGATCCAATCCTGTTGGGCGCCCCAGTCGGCTTCGGTAAACGTATCGTTGCTCTTGAGCAGAAATGCGTGGAAGTCCGCCATCATCGACTCGTCTGGCGACCAGTCTTTGGGCAGCTTCGCGTCATGGGTGCCGAAGTACTTGGGCAGGTAGTCGCGGAAAGCCTGTCGGCGGATCAGGTCGATTTGGAAGGGCTTATAGTCGACGACGAACTTCTCATCGGGCGTGATTCCATTGCCGCCATAAACCGTGCGGCCGTCGTCGGTCATCTTCACGTCCTGGGTGCTCTTCTTCTCGTTGTCGCGGTGGAAGTAGTAGTCGTAGAACGAGCCGCTGGAGTAGTCGCGTTGGATCAGGCGGCCACTCGGAGTGTAGTATTTTGCGGTGGTCAGGGCCAGTCCGGTGTTTTCACCCAACGGGAAGACCGTCTGCACCAGGCCCTTGCCGAATGTATTGTCGCCGACGACCCAGGCGCGGTCATGATCCTGCAAGGCCCCGGTGACGATTTCGGCCGCCGACGCGCTGCCGCGGCTCACCAGAACGACGATGGGGTAGTCCCGGCTGGAACTTCCATTGGTGGCGAGATAAGGCTTCTCGGGAGAAGTACGGCCGCGATGGCTCACCACGGTCTGGCCGCGCTTCAGGAAGTGGCCTGCGACGGCGACGCCTTCATTCAACAGCCCGCCCGGATTGTCGCGCAGGTCGAGGACCAACCCTTTCAGGTTTGCCTCGCCCATACTGCTCAGGTCTTCTTCCAACTCGCGCGACGTGGTTTCGTTGAAGGACTCGATGTGGATGTAGGCGACGCCCGGCCGGATGAAAAAGGCCGTGGGTACGCTGGGACGGTTGATGGCCGCGCGAACCAGGTTGAAAACGATTGGCTCGGCTTTCCCCTCCCGGGAGATCTTGATCTGCACCGAAGTGCCTTTGGGGCCCTTCAGCAGGTCGGCGACTTCGGAAGTGGTCAGCCCGTCGGCGCTCTTGTCGTTGACTTCCAGAATGATGTCACCAGGGCGCAAACCCGCATTAAATGAAGGAGTTCCAGGGAACGGAGCGACCACTACGGTGTGTCCGCCGCGCGACTGTACCGTCATGCCGACGCCGTAATATCGGCCGCGCTGATCCTCGCGCAACTTGGCGAACTCCTTGGGATCGAAGAAACTGGAGTGCGGATCGAGCGTCCGCAGCATGCCCGGAATCGCGCCGTTGTATATAGACTTGTCGGCGCTGACCTTCTCGGCGGCGTTGTCTTCCGCCAGACGGTAGATGGAGGTGAACGCCTTCAAGCCGGCGTCAAGCTCCGCTTCGCCGGAGGCAACTGCCGCCGGTGAGGATGCATTCGCCGTGGAGCCGGGCCCGATGGAGCCTGCCATTAGAGCACAAAGCGCAATGAAAAGCGCCGAGTAGACGAACGGTTTGAACTGCCGGCCCATCAGGGAACCTCCAGGAATTAATCCCAATTATAGCGTACGGCCCGGGCATCACCCGGGCCGTAGCCTTACTCCACCTATTTAATCAGACGCAGTTACAGCGCCGAAGTTTCGAAAACTCGGAGTCAGAAGGCGCGGGCCCTCTTCGGCACTGCCGCCGCGACCGTGGACTCGCTCTTTGGCGGTTTCTTGGGTGTCACGGTCAAACGGCGGACCTGGTCGGAAACGCCAACAACGAACATTGCCTGTTTGGCGTTTTTCAAAATATCGACGATACGCTCACGATCCTGCTCCATGGCAATGGTCTTGCCGTCGGTGAGCAAGTGCAGGTCGTTCTCGGGATTCATCGTCTCTTCGAGACGCTTGGCCATCTCGCGCTGCAGGAAGCGCAGCACGCGCCGGATCTTCTGCAGCGAGAAGCCCTTCTTGCGCAATTCGGCGATTACGCTGACTTCCACCACCTCTTCCAACGCATACAGCCGGCGGTGCCCCTCGTGGCGGGGGGAAACCACCTTCTGCTCGTCCCACCACTGCAACTGGCGGAGACTGACGTTTGAGAGCCGGCTCACATCGGTCGAGGAGAAGACGTTATCTTCGACTGAAGCGCCACCCTCTGCCCGTTTTGTTTTGAACATCTTTTCCTCGTTGTGTTCGGATTTACCGACAAGGTGATTCTTACGGATGCACAAAGAGGAGTCAATCCGCAAAATATAGGGCTCCTTGAAACAAAACCCTTATATTTTGTGGGGCATGAGACGACAATTAGCGGCAGCCGCCGCCGACGAACTCCACAATCTCTACCTTCGCGTCATCTTCCACCACCTTGGCGTCCCATTGAGCCTTGCCGACGATGGCGCGGTTCAATTCGACGGCCAGGCGTTGCGGGTCCAGACCGAGATGCACGAGCATTTGCCGAACACTCAAACCCGCCGGAATCTGGAGCTTCTCGCCGTTGACTGAAATTTCAATTCGGAGTTCCATGTCTGAGTTAAATCGCTGGTTTGACACCCTTCTATGGCCATCATTATAGTGAAGTTTACTTGACCTGAGCGCGACACTACTCCCATGCCTAATCAGCTTGCACCTACAGAAGTATGGTTCCCGGTTCTGACTCAGGTCATCTTCGCCGTGGGGATGGCCGTGGCGCTGGTCGGCGCGGGCCTGTTGCTGGGCAAGCGGTTGAAGAACAAGGTCAAGGTAAATCCCTACGAATGCGGCATCGTTCCCGTCGGCGGCGCGCAGAACCGCTTCAGCGTGAAGTTCTATCTGGTGGCGATGCTATTCATTCTATTCGACATAGAGGCCATATTCCTGTATCCCTGGGCGATGGTCTACCGGGAGCTGAAGCTGTTCGCGTTCTTCGAGATGCTGCTGTTCATCGCGCTGGTGCTCGCCGGGTTCTTCTACATTTGGAAGAAGGGCGTTCTGGACTGGGCCGTCAACGAATCGTCCGAAGAAAAGATCCGGTAGGGCAAAAATAATCATGCTCCCTGAACCACTTCAGTCCTTGCCTGTCCCGGCCGCGCTGGAAGCTTGGGATTCGCAAGCCATCGTGGGCGGCAGCCTGGAACTCTGCGAGACGCTGCTGTGGATCGCTTCCCATAAAATTGCAGGGGTATGCCTGTATCTCAGGGACACGCAGGGGTTTGAGCGGCTGTGCGGGGTGACCGCAATCGACCGCTACCCGCTGGAACCGCGCTTCGAGGTTGTCTATTTCGTCCATTCCATCTCGCACAACATCCGGTTGAAACTGAAAGTGGCGCTTCCCGGCGTCGATCCGGCGGTAGAAAGCGTCACCTCCGTGTGGGCCGGGGCAAACTGGTATGAGCGCGAAGCGTTCGATTTATTCGGAATCCGGTTTCAAGGCCATCCCAACCTGAAGCGCATCATGATGCCCGACGATTGGGAAGGACACCCATTGCGGAGAGATTTTCCGACGCACGGTCACCGGTACAGCTATCAAAATGAGTAGGGGCGGTGAGGCCAGCGGAAAGGATGGGGACAATGAGCGATCCGGATATCGGCACATCGGCCACGTTGGACTCGGCGCAATCGCCTGAAGAAACCACGACGCGCCGCATGATCCTGAATATGGGTCCGCAACACCCGTCCACGCACGGCGTGCTGCGCATTCTCCTCGAACTCGACGGCGAAACGGTTACCAAAGCCGAACCCGATATCGGGTTCCTGCACACGGGCATCGAAAAGCAGGCCGAGGCGCTGAACTGGCAGCAGGTGGTCACGCTCACCGACCGCATGGACTACCTGGCCAACCTCTCGAACAACCTGGCCTATGTCCTGCCGGTAGAGAAGCTGCTACAGATCGAAATGCCCGACAGAGTGCAATGGATGCGGGTGTTGCTGGTCGAGTTGACACGCATCAACAGTCACCTGGTCTGGCTCGGCACGCACGCGCTGGATCTGGGCGCGATGACGGTCTTCTTCTACTGCTTCCGCGAGCGCGAAAACCTGCTGCGCATTTTCGAGATGTTCTCGGGCCAGCGCCTGATGACCTCCTACATTCGCATCGGCGGACTGGCGCTTGAACCTCCGCGTGGCTGGCACCATGCGATCAAGAAGTTCAACGACGCCCTGCCGTCCAATATCGACGAATACGAAGAGCTGCTCAACGCGAATCCTATCTTCCTGAACCGCGTGAAGGGTGTCGGCTACCTGCCGCTCGAAAAGCTGTTGGCGCTGAGCGTGACCGGACCGCTGATCCGCGCCGCGGGTTTGAAGTGGGACATTCGCAAGTCCGAGCCCTACTCCAGCTATGAGAAATTCGACTTTGACGTGCCGGTGTACCAGGAAAGCGACGTCTGGGCGCGGTACCGGGTCAGGATGGAGGAGATGCGGCAGAGCCAGCGTATCGTGAAGCAGGCGCTCGAAGGCATGCCAGAAGGGCCGTGGAAGGCCGACGCTCCGCATGTCGTGCTGCCCGACCGCGAGAAGATGAAGACCCAGATGGAGGCCCTCATCTATCACTTCAAGATCGTCACCGAAGGGTTCCGCGTCCCGGCTGGCGAGGCGTTCGTTCCGACCGAATCCCCTCGCGGGGAGATTGGGTTCTACGCTGTGAGCGACGGCACGTCGAAGCCGTTGAGAGTATTCATGCGCACGCCGAGTTTCGCCAACCTCCAGGCGCTGCCCGCGTTGTTCGAGGGCAACCTGGTTGCCGACTCGGTCGCGGCGCTGGGCAGCCTGGACTTCATGCTGGGCGACGTGGATCGTTGAGATGGCGTCGGAGTGTTCTGTCCGTTTGCGGCTGGTAAATCATCCATGACTTTTTCTCCTGAACTGGAAGCGCGGTTCGCCAAAATGCTGGAAAACTACCCGCCGGGGCGTCAGAAGGGGGCCGTCGTCCCCATGCTGATTTACGCCCAGGACGAGGTCGGCGCGGTTACGCCGGAGTTGGTACAGGAGATCGCGCGGCGCGTGTCGGTTAAGCCGATTGAGGTGAATGAAGTGGTGGAGTTCTACTCCATGCTGCATCGCACGCCGCTCGGCAAACACCACATTCAGATCTGCACCAACATCGCCTGCCAACTGACCGGCGGCGAGGAGCTGTGGCAGCACGCGTGTAAGAAACTTGGCATCGGTCACAAGCAGGTCACGGCAGACGGCCTGTTCTCACTCGAAGAGGTGGAATGCCTTGGAGCATGTTCCTGGGCGCCCGCGATTCAGGACGGTTACGAGTTCCATCATCACATGACGATCGAGACGCTCGACCAGCTCATCGAGGACGTGCGGCGCGCGGAGAAGCCGCAGTAGCGGAGCGAAGGAAGCGATAGGGAGAAGAGCGAATGGAAAATCTGCTTCGCGAGCCGCATCCGCTGGAAACGCAACTCCTCAGCCGCCGTTTCCGGCTGGAGAACTCGGCTTCCATCGACACGTTTCTGGCCAACGAAGGATTTGCGGGCTTCCGTAAGGCGCTCACCATGACGCCCGAGGAGATTGTCGCCGAAGTGAAATTGTCCAACCTGCGCGGCCGTGGCGGCGCCGGATTCCCGGCCGGTATGAAGTGGAGTTTCGTCGATCGCAAGTCGCCCAAGCCAAAGTACGTCGTGGTCAACGCGGACGAGTCCGAGCCGGGCACGTGCAAAGACCGGGTGATTCTCCAATACGATCCGTTCCGCCTGATCGAAGGCGTGTTGATCGCCGCGCGGGCCATCGGTTCCGAGCGCGGCTGGGTCTATATCCGGGGCGAATACCGTTACCTGATCGAGCACATGAATGCGGTCATCGCGACGGCCTACGAACGCGGCTGGCTGGGCAAGGATATTCAGGGCTCGGGGATGAATTTCGACTTCGCCACGCAGTCGGGCGCGGGAGCCTACGAATGCGGCGAAGAGTCCGCTCTTCTCGAATCGCTGGAAGGCAAGCGCGGCAACCCGCGCTTGAAGCCGCCATTCCCGGCGCAGGTCGGTGCGTTCCAATGCCCCACGGTGTTGAACAACGTCGAGACGTACGCCGCGGCGCCGGATGTCATTCTCAAAGGCGGCCAGTATTACGCCGATCTCGGCACCCCGCGGAATGGCGGCACGCGCCTGCTCTGCATCTCGGGTCACGTGAACCGTCCGGGCGTTTACGAAGTCCGGCTCGGCATGAACATGCTGCAGGCCGTGAACGAACTTGCTGGCGGCGTGTGGAAGGGCCGCAAACTCAAGGCGATCATTCCGGGCGGATCGTCTTGCCCGGTTTTGAAGGCCGACGAATGCGATATCCCGATGGATTACGACTCGCTGGGCAAGGCTGGCTCGATGCTTGGCTCCGGCGGCATGGTGGTCCTGGACGAAACCACCGACATGGTGAAGCTGCTTTCGCGCATCATGAAGTTCTACGCGCACGAGTCTTGCGGCTGGTGCATCCCCTGCCGCGAAGGGACCACCTGGTTGAAGAAGATTCTGGCGCGTCTCGACGACGGCATTGGCTCGGTGAACGATATCGATACGGTGGATCAACTGGCGGTGAATATGTTCGGCCACACCTTCTGCCCGCTGGGCGACGCGGCGGCCATGCCGACCATGGCGATCGTCCGCAAGTTCCGACACGAGTTTGAGGCCAAGCTGCAGTCCGCGCAGGTTTTCGTGCCCGAGCCGGGAACGCGGTCGCTCCCAATTGTAAAGTAGGTCGTGAAGTAGGGAGGCGGTTAGACTTACGAGGAGAAAATGCCCGATCTCGTCCAACTGACAATCAACGGCAAGGCGGTGAGCGCGCCCAAGGGCACGCTCGTCATCGAAGCCGCAAAACTGGCCGGCATCGAGATCCCGGCGTTTTGCTACTACGAGGGCTATTCGCTGCAAGCCGCGTGCCGCATGTGCCTGGTCGAAGTAGAGAAGATGCCGAAGCTGGCTCCGGCCTGCACGCTGCCTGTAGGCGAGGGCATGGTGGTGCACACCGAGTCGCCGAAGGTGGTGGAATCGCGCAAGGCGATGATCGAGTTCCTGCTGACGAACCATCCGCTCGACTGTCCCGTTTGCGACAAGGGCGGCGAGTGCGAACTGCAGGACATGACGTTCCGCTACGGCCTGGGCGAGAGCCGCTTCACCGACATCAAGCAGCACGTGGACGAGAAGCAGTGGTCGCCGCTAGTCTACTTCGACGCTCCGCGCTGCATCCTCTGCTACCGCTGCGTGCGGGTCTGCGATGAGGGCATGGGCGTGCAGGCGCTCGGAATCGGAAAACGCGGTGTCGCGACGGAGATCATTCCCAATGGGGGCGATCATCTGGAATGCGACGAATGCGGCAACTGCGTGGACATCTGTCCCGTCGGCGCGTTGACCTCCGGCACCTATCGCTACAAGTCGCGGCCCTGGGAGATGAACTACGCGGGCACCATCTGCACGCATTGCTCGGACGGCTGCAAGACGACGCTCTCGGTGCGCAACGGACAAATCGTTCGCGCCAATAACCGGGACCGCTCCGGCATTAACGGCGAATTCCTGTGCGCCAAGGGCCGCTTCGGTTACGATTTCGTGCACAGCCCGGAGCGGCTGCAATCGCCGCTGATTCGCAAAGACGGGAAACTGGAGCCGGCGAGCTGGAGCGATGCGCTGGCCTTGGTGGCTGCGAAGTTCTCGGAAGTGAAGGCGCACGGCGGCAAGTTCGGCGTGGTGGGTTCCACGCACAACACGAACGAAGAGAACTTCTACCTGCAGAAGTTCGCTCGCACGGGTCTCGGCACGTCCAATATCGATCATCAACGCACCGGCGACGTGGCGACTCTGCTCGACGCTTTGGCCGGACATGAGAATGCTCTGGCGACCGTCGGAGATCTCTACACGACGAAGGCCGCTCTGGTAATTGGCAGCGACCTGGCGCAACAGCATCCGCTTCTGGCCTTCCAGCTTCGGATGAACCACCGCCACAATCGCGGCGCGGTTTACACGGTAACGCCCGGCCCGGTGCGCGAGCGCGATTACGCAGTCAAGAGCGTGATCGCGGCGGCGGGCGCGGAGCTCGACGCGCTCAATGGCCTCGCTGAAGACTTGAAGAAGCACGAGAACCTCGTGATTCTGTTCGGGGCTTCGACCAAGGGCGACGCAGTGCGCAAGCTAGTGGCGTTCGGCGATTCGCTGGGCATCCCGGTAAAGTACATCTGCCTGGTGTCGGATTCGAACTCGCGCGGCGCGCTCGACATGGGCCTGCTTCCCGAGCTTGGACCGGGATACGTTTCTAGTGCCCAACGGTGGGCTCGCGCTGCCCGAAATGCTGGCTGCAAGCGACCTCGGCGCGCTCTGGGTGATCGGAGCGAATCCGCTCGAAAGCGCGACGCTCGCCGCTGAAAACTGCTTCGTCGTCGTACAGGATATGTTCCTCACCGAAACTGCGCAGCGCGCCGACGTCGTGCTGCCTTCCGCCAGCGCTTACGAAAAGAGCGGGACGGTGACCAACGCGAGCGGCGAAGTGCAGCGCCTGAAGCCCGGTCCCAAGGTGATGGGCGTCAAGAGCGACCTGGAAATCATCGGACTCATCGGCAAAGAAATGGGACTGGAGATGGGCATCTGGTCCGCGGATAAGGTATTCGAAGAGATCCGGCGCACGGTGCGCGGCTACAACGTTGCGCTGCCCGTCATCGCTACCGGCGGAGCGGCTCCCACCAGCGCCGGTGAATGGTCCGGTGCCCGCCGGCTCGCGGCCCGAGCTGATCCAGGACAGCGGCGATACCCTGTTTACTTCGGGCACGCTAGGCCGCTATTCAAAAGTTCTCAAATCGGTGATGGAAGCGCCGGGGGCGCTCTATAAGCCATGACCAGGCTAGATTGCCCGAGGCGCGAAGTCCCAGCATGAACTTCTTCATCCTAAGCCTGATTAAGACCGGCATCGTGGCGCTCGCGCTACTCACAACGCTGGCCTACTTGCAGTGGATCGAGCGCAAGGTGCTCGCCCACATCCAACTCCGCCCCGGTCCCTACCGCGTCGGCCCGCATGGGCTGCTGCAGCCCCTGGCGGACGTGATCAAGCTGGTCACGAAGGAGGCCATCTTCCCGGCGCAGGCGCACACATTCGTCTACCTGCTCGCGCCGATCCTCGCGGTGTCCATCTCGCTGATCTCGATCGTCGTGATCCCGTTCGGCCCGGAGGTCACGGTGTTCGGAGTGACCACGAACCTGGGTCTCGCGGACCTCAACATCGGCATTCTGTTCATCCTGGCGATGTCGTCGCTGGGCGTGTACGGCGTAGCGCTGGGCGGCTGGGCGTCGAACAGCAAGTACCCGCTGGTCGGCGCGCTGCGCAGTTCGGCTCAAATGATCAGCTACGAACTGCCGCTCGCCCTGGCGATCGTCGCTCCGCTGCTCATCATGAACACGCTGAACTTCCGCGAGATCACCATCGCGCAGGGCGGCTACTGGCTCGGCTTCATTCCGAAATGGAATGTCTTCGCCGGCCCGTTCCCGCAGATCGGCAGCTTCATCATCTTTCTGATTGCCTCGTTCGCCGAGACCAACCGCGTGCCGTTCGATCTGCCGGAAGCGGAAAGCGAACTCGTGGGCGGATTCCACACCGAGTACAGTTCGATGGGCTTTGCATCGTTCTTCATGTCGGAATACGCCAACATCGTCACGGTCTGCTGCGTGGGGACGGTGCTGTTCCTCGGTGGTTGGCAGCCGCTTTGGCCCGCCGCGTACGGCAGCAATCTGGCGCCCGTGGCGCTTCATTTCGGCGCTGCCGCGCTCTTCTTCTATCACGGGGCGAACGCACTGAAGACGCGCATGTGGGACCGCTTCTCGTTCCCGGTCCTCGGTGTTGTGTGCCTCGGAATCGGCGGGCTGTTCCTGGTCCCGGTGCTGCAGCCGGTTCTGGTGCCCGTGTTCTGGTTCCTGGCCAAAGCTTTGTTCCTCGTTTTCCTGTTCATCTGGATCCGCGGCACGCTGCCGCGCTTCCGCTACGATCAACTGATGCGGTTCGCCTGGACTTTCCTGTTCCCGGTGGCCGTCGCGAATTTGCTGGTGACGAGCTTCCTGGTGGCTGTCACGTCAAAGTAGTCCGGGTAAGAACTCATGGCAGGTCTGCTCTTTCTCACATTCGCCGCAATCGCGGTCATCTGCGCCATCAACCTGGTGCTGCAGACGCATCCGATTTCCAGCGCTATCTCTTTGATTGGCGTCATGGGCTCGCTGGCGGTTCTCTATCTTCTGCTTGGAGGCGAGTTCATCGCCGCCGTGCAGTTGATTGTCTATGCCGGCGCCGTCATGGTGCTGTTCATTTTCGTCATCATGCTGCTCAACACCGGCGCCGAAAAGCGGCCCACGCGCAAGGTCCTGGCCACGTGGATTTCGCTGCCCCTGCTGTTTACATTTGTTGCGCTGGCGGCGATGCTCATCGGCTCCCAGGTGCCGCAGACCGAGATGGTCACCTTCGGCGGTTTCGCCGGCGGCACGACTTTGAGTGTCGGGCGGGCGCTATTTACGCAGTACCTGCTGCCCTTTGAAATCACTTCGATCCTGATTCTTATCGCCATCCTCGGCGCGGTCGTGCTCGCGCGGAAGGAGATCTGACCCGATGGAACTGCCTCTCTCGACAACCGCCGGCGTGCCGCTTTCCTGGTTCCTGATCCTCAGCGCCATCCTGTTCATGCTCGGGGTCGCGGGCTTCCTGCTGCGCCGCAACATCATCACCGTATTCATGTCCATCGAGCTGATGTTGAACGCGGTGAATCTGACGTTCGTCACGTTTTCCTACCGGCTGCAGAAGGTGGACGGCAATATCTATAGTTTCTTCGTGATGGTCGTCGCCGCGGCCGAAGCGGCCGTTGGACTGGCCATCATTCTGACCGTTTTCAAGAACCGTTCAACGCTCGAGATTGACGAAGTCAACTCGATGAAGCTGTAAGCATTTAAGCCCAGAAAACTCAAGCAACGATGCACCAACTCTGGCTCATCCCCGCATTCCCCTTCGCCGGATTCCTGATTAACGGAATCTTCGGCCGCCGGCTCTCCAAGCCGGTCGTGAACTCCGTCGCCATCGGCAGCGTACTGCTCTCGTTCGTCTGGGCCCTGTACACGCTCCTGCAACTCGGCTCGCTCGAGCAGCCCTATGTCGAGCGTTACTTCTCCTGGATCGCCAGCGGCACGCTGAATATCGGGTTCGATTTTGCAGTGGACCGTTTATCGGCGGTGATGCTGATGGTGGTCACCGGCATCGGCACGCTGATTCACATCTACTCCATCGGCTACATGTCGCACGAGGGCGGTTACTACCGCTTCTTCGCCTACATGAACCTCTTCATGTTCTTCATGCTGACGCTCGTGCTCGGGGCGAACTACCTGGTGCTCTTCGTGGGCTGGGAGGGCGTGGGTCTGTGCAGCTACCTGTTGATCGGCTTCTACTTCCTGAAGAAGAGCGCGACCAACGCGGGCATGAAGGCTTTCGTGGTCAACCGCATCGGTGACTTCGGATTCTCGCTGGCGATGTTCCTCATCTTCATTCAGTTCGGCTCGCTCGACTTCCAGCAGGTCTTCACCAAGGCCGCCGTCATCAGCCCTGAAAAAAGCGCGGGCATGTTGACCATCATCTGCCTGTTGCTGTTGGTAGGAGCGACCGGCAAGAGCGCGCAGGTTCCGCTGTATGTCTGGCTCCCGGACGCCATGGAAGGCCCGACACCCGTCTCGGCCCTGATCCATGCGGCTACGATGGTCACGGCCGGCGTATACATGGTGGCCCGTTCCGCGACGCTGTTTACGCGCGCGCCAATCGCCATGGACGTCGTCGCCTGCATCGGACTGCTCACGGCCGTGCTGGCCGCGACCATCGGCCTGGCGCAGAACGACATCAAGAAGGTCTTCGCCTACTCCACCGTCTCGCAGCTCGGCTACATGTTCCTCGGTTTGGGCTGCGGAGCGTTCTCCGCCGGCATCTTCCACCTGATGACGCACGCCTTCTTCAAGGCGCTGTTGTTTCTCGGCGCGGGCAGCGTGATTCATGCCCTCTCCGGCGAGCAGGATCTGCGCAACATGGGCGGTCTGCGCAAGAAGATTCCCGTGACCTTCGCCGTTCTGATGTGCGCTTCGGTCGCCATCGCCGGCGTGCCGCCGTTTTCGGGCTTCTTCAGTAAAGACGCGATTCTGGTGGCGGCGTACGCGCGTGCGCCATGGATGTACTGGGTCGGCGTAATCACCGCCGGAATGACCGCTTTTTACGTGTTTCGAGCCATTTTTATGTGCTTTTTCGGCGAATATCGCGGCACGGCGCATCCGCATGAATCGCCGCTGGTGATGACCGCTCCGCTGGGCATCCTGGCGCTGCTCTCGCTGACGGGCGGTTTCATCAATGTACCGAAATTCCTGGAGCCGATCTTCGGCGAACTGCACGAGGCGAAAGATGAGTCCCTGGTCTACATCTCGGTGGCGGCCGGACTGATCGGCATCGCGCTGGCGGCTTTGTTCTACGTCTTTAAGCCCGGCACTGCCGACTCCATCGCGCGCGCTCTGGGCGGCGTCTACCGTCTGGTTCTGAACAAATACTACGTGGACGAAGCCTACGATGCGGCAGTGGTCCACCCGGTTGTGGACGGGTCGCGCACCGTGCTCTGGCGTGGCGTCGATTCGGGCTTGATCGACGGCATCGTTGATGGAACGGGCACAAGCGCCCAAGGCGTCGGAGGCGTCTTGCGGCACCTCCAATCGGGCTACATCAGACGATACGCGGCCTGGGTGCTGGTCGGGTCCATCCTGCTGATTGTGGTCGTCAGCCTCGGTGGAGGTCTCAAGTGACACTCCTCGAACTGGTCCTCTTCCTCCCCGCGGCCGGCTTTCTTGCGGCGTTGTTTCTTCCCAAGGACAACCCCAAGCTGGTCCGCAATTTCGCTCTCGGTTTGTCGCTGGTCGTCTTTCTGCTTTCGCTGGGGCTGATCGGGCCGGTGCAGGCCGATCCGCAGCACATGCAATTCGAGCGCAGCATTCCGTGGATCCAGAGCCCCGCCATCCGCTATCACATCGGAATTGATGGACTGAGCCTGTGGTTGGTGCTGCTTTCGACTCTGCTCACGCCCATCTGCATCCTGGTGAGCTGGAACTCGATACAGAAGAACGCGAAGCTGTTCTACGCCTTCATGCTGCTGCTGCTGGCCGGAGTGGTGGGCGTATTCGTCGCGCTGGACCTGTTCCTGTTCTACGTTTTCTGGGAAGTCTCGCTGGTGCCGATGTACTTCCTGATCGGCATCTGGGGACACGACAAGCGCATCTACGCGGCGGTCAAATTCTTCCTGTACACGATGGCCGGTTCGATGCTCATGCTCGCCGCCATCATCTGGCTGTACGTGAAGAGCAGTTCGTTCGACATCCCGTTCATCCTGAACAGCATGGCTACGGGTCGGGTCACGCTCGGCGCGAGCGAGGGCCTGTGGCTCTTCCTCGCATTCTTCCTGGCTTTCGCCATCAAAGTGCCGCTCTTCCCGCTGCATACCTGGTTGCCCGACGCGCACGGAGAAGCTCCTACGGCGGGCTCTGTGATGCTGGCTTCGGTCATGCTGAAACTCGGCACTTACGGCATCGTGCGCATCTGCCTGCCACTGTTCCCCGACGCCGCCAAGGCTTCGGCGAACTGGATCGTCGTGCTGGCCTTGATCGGCATCGTGTACGGCGCTCTGGTCGCGATGGTGCAGCCGAATATGAAACGCCTCGTGGCGTACTCCTCGGTGAGCCACCTCGGCTTCGTCATCCTGGGCATCTTCTCCTTCAACCATTTCGGCATGGACGGCGCGGTGTACCAGATGTTGAACCACGGCGTCTCCACGGGCGCGCTCTTCATCCTGGTCGGCTTCCTGTACGAGCGGCGGCATTCGCTCGAAATCTCCGATTACGGCGGCGTGGCCACGGTCGCTCCCTGGCTGACCGTCATCTTCGTGATCACGTCGCTGGCGAGCATCGGGCTCCCGCTGTTGAATAACTTCGTAGGCGAATTCCTGGTGTTGCAGGGCGCGGCGGTGGCGAATTTCCCCTGGGCGATTGTCGCCGCTCTGGGCGTCATCCTCTCGTCGGTCTACATGCTCTGGCTGGTGCAGCGAACGTTCTACGGCGAGACGCCCGAGAAGGTGCGAAGCCACTTCAAGGACCTGAGCGCGCGCGAGTGGGCCATCATCGTGCCTTTGGTCGCGTTGATGGTCTGGATGGGCGTCGGGTCGGGCACGTTCCTGCCGGCCGTGCGTGCGAACAACGACCAGACTCTGAACCTGGTGCTCAAGAACACTGCCTATGCGCGGGACAAAATCCAGCAGGCCCCGCAAGTTACGCTCGTCGGGCGCGCCGTGCGTCCGGATCTGAAGGAGTCTGCCGATGCCCGGTAACTACATGCCCAGCGCCGCCGAACTCTTCCGGTTCTCTCCGGAATTGTTGCTGACGGGGGCAGGCACGCTCCTGATGGTCTTCGAAGCGATAACGTCACCAAAGCAGAAGCGCGTTCTCCCGATATTTGCCTTCTTCTCTCTGCTCGCCGCTCTGGCTTTCGCCGTGGCAGGCTCTGGCGACCCTGGGCCGGCGTTCAACCGCATGCTCCAGGTGGACGGCTTTGCGACCTACTTCCGCGTACTTGTGCTGGCTATCGGCGCGGTGACGATTCTGATCTCGACGAATTATCTGAAACAGGCCGAGCACGAAGGCGGCGAGTATTACTCCCTCGTGCTCTTCTCCATCGTGGGCCAGTGCCTGATGGCGACGGCCAACGAGCTGATCATGGTATTCATCGGCATCGAGGTATCCTCCATCGCGACCTACGTGCTCGCCGGATACCTGCGCGACGACAAGCGGAACAACGAAGCCGCGCTGAAGTACTTCCTGCTGGGTTCCTTCGCCACCGCGTTCTTGCTCTACGGCGTCGCCTGGATCTATGGGACCACCGGCAGTACGAATCTCACCGACATCCGCCGCCTGCTGCTCGATCCGCAAAACGCTCCGAACGCGATCCTGCTGGGAGCCGCACTGGGGTTGGTTCTCGTCGGGCTGCTGTTCAAAGTCGCCGCCGTGCCGTTCCAATCCTGGGCGCCCGACGTCTACCAGGGCGCGGCCGCGCCGGTGACGGCCTTCATGTCCGTCGGACCGAAAGCGGCGGCCTTCGCGGCATTCCTGCGCATCACCATGTGGGGCTTCGAACCGGCCAAGATCCACTGGGTTCCCGTGCTGTGGTTCGTCGCCATCGCCACCATGGTGGTCGGCAATTTCGCGGCCTTGCGCCAGAGCAACGTCAAGCGCCTGCTGGCCTACAGCTCCATCGCCCATGCCGGCTACGTTCTGGTCGCGCTGACCGCGGCCAGCAAGACCGGCACGGAAGCGGCCATGTTCTATCTGGCCTCCTACGCAGCCATGAACCTGGGGGCGTTCGCGGTCATCACGCATGTTGCCCGCAAGGGTGAAAAGTACGTGGAAATCGGCGATTTTGCGGGTCTCGGGAACCGCCAGCCCATCACCGCGGCGCTGTTTACGGTCTTCCTGCTATCGCTGATCGGCGTCCCGCTGACCGGCGGCTTCTTCGCCAAGTTCTACGTCTTCAAATCGGCGCTGGATTCGAACCTGATCGCGCTCACCATCATCGGCCTGTTGAACTCGGCGGTGGCCGCGTTCTACTATCTGCGCCTGATCGTGACCATGTACATGCAGTCCGCGCCCGACGGCGCGGAGAGCCTCCCGGAACCTTCCGCCGGCATCCAGTTGGCCCTGGTCGTCTCCTGTGCGGCGACGATCATCCTGGGTGTGTTCCCGTCGTTCGTGCTCGACA
>CAWGKI010000057.1:0-12655 GCA_963823095.1 Terriglobia bacterium | reverse complement strand
GCAGCGGAGGCAAGGCCTTACCCATCATGAGTTCCGCCGGGCGAAAGGGTGTGACCAGTAACTGGTCGAAAGTAGCCTCCTCCTTCTCTCGCGCAATAGACATCGCTGTCATAAGGAGCATCTCAGCCAGTGTGAGCGTACCAATCAAGCCCGGGATGATACTCCAGCGATCCACGAGGTTAGAATTATACCAGGCGCGGGTAGTGATCCTTACCGGCGGCCCACCGCCACCATGACCTGCCCACCATTTGGTATTGAATGCGTCAACTACGGTTCCGACATAGTTGACAGCCGTATTGGCAGTATTCGAATTCCGGCCGTCGGCGATAACTTGCACATTGGCCGTTTGCCCGGAAAGCAATCGACGTTCGAAGTCCTGATCGATCTCAACCACGAGTAAACCACGGCGCTGATCGATCAGGGCCTTTACGTCCTCGGCGCGTTCGAGATTGGCGACGCGACGGAACACTCCCGATCCGTCCAGCGAGGCCAACAGCTGAGATGAGGCAGCGCTGTGATCGCGGTCGCAGGCAGCGTAAGTGACCTGATCCAAATCGAAGTTCACGACATAGCCGAACACCAGGCACTGGATCACGGCCGGGACAAATATGACGGCGCGCCCGCGGGGATCCTTGAACATCGCGAGGAGTTCCTTGCGCACCAAGGCAAGGACGCGAAATATTGCAGCGAGCATGATTCACCTCAGTCGAGTCGCTTCTGAAATGCCCTTCGAGTCACCGCGAAAAGCAGGGTTGCCATGCCAGCCAGCATCGCCGAGTTCGGCAAAATGATTGTCCAGACATTGCCCACTAGCAACTCGGTCTGGAGTAGCGTGACGTAGTAGCGCGCGGGAAAGATATAGCTGAGAATCCGGCCAGCCACGGGTAGATTGTGTAGTTCAAAGAGGAATCCCGAGAGCATCAGCGCTGGGATGAATCCGGCCACCACAGTTATCATGGCAGCAACGAATTGAGCCTTCACCGCCGACGAGATGAGCAGTCCGAGGCCGAGCGCAACAAGCAGGTAAAGTAATGAACTGACGCTTAGCACCCACAGCGATCCACGGAAGGGAACGTGAAAAAGGAATTTGGCAGCCAGGAGACATAGCACTAATCCGAGGATGCCCAAGCCCAGGTATGGGATCACCTTGCATAACAGAATTTCGCCGGCTCGGACCGGCGTTACGAACAATGCTTCAAACGTGCCCTGCTCCCACTCGCGGGCGACGACCAGCGCCGTCAGCAAGGCACCCAGCACCGTCATGACGAGCACAATCAGGCCCGGAACTATGTAGTAACGGCTCTCGTTGGCCTCATTGAACCAAATCCGGTCCTGCACGATCACTGGGCCACTCGACACGGTTTGCCCTTCGGCCAAGCGGCGGGCGGTCCATTGGCCAACCGCGCTTTGGGCATAGCCCTCGATTATCCTGGCGCGATTCGCATCACGGCCGTGAGCCAGAACCTGTACCTCGGCTCCTCCACTCCTCATCTGCCGCGAGAAGTCGGGCCGGATCCGGATGATGCCATCGACCTGGCTCGTGAGAATGAGCTCTTGCGCCTCAGCCATCGAGGTCATCAGCCTTGCATGAAAATAAGGGGAAAGCTGAAACGTCGAAGCCAGTTCGACTGCGTCGGGAGAGCTGTCCTCTAGTACCACGCGCGATCGGCACATTCTTTACATCGAGTGTCAGGCCAAAGCCGAAAAGTAGAATCAGCACGACTGGCATCACCATGCCGACGGCGATACTACTCGGGTCGCGAAAGATTTGCCTCACTTCTTTTTTGACGAGTGTCCAAATCCGTGCGGTCCTGGCGCTCAAACTGGTTGTACGGCCTAGTGTAAATGGACGTTGGGCTGCGACTCGCACTCGTACGGGCGGTTCGGCACCGGTCCTTCGGCCAGCCTCAACGATGGCAATGAAGGCGTCCTCCATCCTCGTCTCACGCCCCTCTTCAACCGGCGCATAACGGCGAATCTCCGCAGGGGTGCCGCGAGCGAGGACCCGGCCATGATCCTGGATCACGACGTGATCGCAATACTCCGCCTCTTCCATGAAATGCGTGGTGACGATCACCGTAACGCCTTGTTCGGCAAGGGCCGTGATACGTCGCCAGAATTCGCGACGGGCCAGTGGGTCTGCACCGCTCGTGGGCTCGTCCAGAAAAAGAATCTCTGGCTCATGTAAAAGTGCTGCCGCCATCGCGAGCCTTTGCTTATAGCCCCCGGGCAACAGACCGCTGGGCTGGCGCATGAGCGGTTCGAGCTCGAATTGCTCTAAGGCCCAGGCGATACGATCATGCCATCGCTGGCCACGCAGCCCATAAGCGCTCGCAAAGAATTCTAGATTTTCGAGAACCGAGAGATCCCCATAGAGCGCAAACTTCTGTGCGACATAACCGAGCCGCTGGCGAGCGGCAGCCCGCGCATTGTGGAGGTCGGCGCCCGCCACTTGCAAGGTGCCATGGGTCGGTGGGAGCAGCCCGCAGAGCATACGGAAAGTTGTGGTTTTGCCAGCCCCGTTCGGCCCCAGCAGACCAAAAATCTCGCCGCGTGTAACCTCGAAACTGACGTGATCCACGGCCGCAAAATCCCCAAATTTCTTGACCAGATCTTTGACCGCGACAACCACCTGGTGGGCATCGGTTGTAGGCACGTGTTCCAGTGTCATTGCGGCGGCCGGCCGACCGGGCGCACGCTGTCGCAGAAGGAGCATGAAGCCATCCTCGAACCGTGCGCGTGTCGACGTCATTGAAGCACCGTCGAGCCTGAAACCGTTGGATTCGCTCGCCATTACGAGCCGCACGTGGCCGCCTTCTGGGACCGCGTCGATCACATAGGGATCGTCCAAAAGGCGCGCCTGCATCCCTCGTGGTGTTCGGCCTACTAACGGCTCTGCCAAAAACACGCGCCCTCTGGCCAACTCACTCACTTCGTCCGGATGACCCTCGGCCAGTACCATCCCTTCATGCAAGACCACGACATGGCTACAGCGCTCGGCTTCATCCAAATACGAGGTGCTCAGTAGTACCGTCAGGCCTTGCTGATTGACGAGCTGGAGGATTATCTCCCACAATTCGCGACGCGATAGCGGATCGACGCCGACCGTAGGTTCATCGAGCAGAAGGAGTTCTGGCGATCGGATAAGGGTGCAAGCAAGGCCCAGCTTCTGCTTCATCCCACCTGAAAGTCGCCCCGCCAAACGGTCGACGAACGGACCGAGTGCCGTCATTTCCATCAGCTCAGGATAAAGCTCGCGCCGCTCGGCAGGACCGATCCCGTTCAGATCTGCATAGAGGTCGAGGTTTTCCTGGACGCTGAGATCTGCGTACAACCCGAATCTCTGAGGCATGTAACCAATGCGGTCCTGAACCTGCTGGGGGTTGGCGGCAACATCAATACCCAGCACGCTAAGCGCCCCGGCATCAGCCGTCATCAGTCCAGCGGCCAGACGCATCAGAGTGGTCTTGCCCGCTCCGTCGGGGCCAACCAACGCTGTAAGCGCTCCGCGCCGGACTTCGAAGGAAACGTTCTCGAGTGCCTTGATCGCTTCGCCTTTATCGCGAGGAAACTTCTTGTGAATTTTGCTACCGATGATGGCGGGCGCGACCAGCGCAGCACTGCTGCTCATTGCTGCGCTCGCGCAATCGCCGCCACATTCGGCGCCTGCGGATTCCCAACCGTCGGCAGATACACCGTAGCGGGCGATCCGAGATGAAGCTGGTCGGACGGATCCTTCACGAAAACCCTGACTTCATAGACCAGGCTCGTTCGCAACTCTTCCGTCTCTACTGTTTTCGGCGTGAACTCGGCGACTGGAGAGATGAATCCGACCCACCCCTCAAAGCGGCGGTCTGGGAAGCTGTCAACGACGATCACCGCATTCGCCCCGGGATGCAGTTTGCCCAAATCGGACTCCGCGACGTAGGCCCGGACCCATTTAGGATCGGTGACCGCCAGCGAGAACACCGGCTTTTGCGGTGACGCCATCTCCCCGGGTTCCATCAGGCGCGTGCGCACGACAGCATCGGCTGGTGCTACCAGTTCCGCGTCGGCGAGTTCCTGACGCAGGAATGCCCACTGCGCCTCATCTCCCCGTAGTTGTGCCTCGGCCTGCCCGATGTCTTCCTTGCGCGGTCCCGCTATCGCGAGATCGAGCGCCTTCCGATTCACCGCCAACTTGGCTTCGGCCACATCCAACGCCGCTTTCGCATTCTCGAGATCCTGGTGGCTTACGATCGCATTTTCCGCCAGCGTCTTGCGGCGCTCGTACTGTCCGCGTGCATTTGCAGCATCAGCCGCCGAGGATTCGACATTCGCCCGGGCCTGGGCGATCTCTTGCGGACGGCTGCCATTGCGTAGCCTTGCTACCACCTCCCGCTGCGCCGCCGCTGAGGCTTCCGCCTCTGCCACTTGGGGCTCCAGACGGCGGTCATCCAAACGCGCCAGGACCTCGCCGCGCTTGACGCGATCCCCCTCCTGCACGAGCACCGCAGCGATCCTCTCACTGTTGTTGAAAGCGAGTTCGACTTGCCGTAAATCCACGTTGCCGTAAAGGACCAACTCACGCGCCGGCGGTTTCCGGCTCAGCAGCCACCAGGCTGCGCCAGCACCCGCTAAAACGAGCAATGCGACAATCAGCGGAATTCGTTTCATGAGCCCTTCGGTGTCCGTGCGTAGGCAGTGACGTTACTGTCCGGCCAGCCCTGTTGTCAAATCGAAATTTTAATTTGATATTTAGATCGCGACATGCGATGCTCGCAACTAATTGGTCCGCCATCGTCTCTCGCAATAGACTTGACCAAAGCCAAGGATAACCAGCTCGCATAGCCCGATGGCACGATCGACGATTAGCCGCGCTCGCTCCGCTCCCCGGGCGAAGACTGAAGAAGACCGCCAAGGCACGCGGCAACATCTGCTCGAAGCCGCGGGCCATGTTTTCGCCGACAAAGGCTTCGAGCGCTCAACCGCCAAGGAGATTTGCGAACGTGCGGGCACCAATACCGCTGCAGTCAATTACTATTTCGGCGGCATAGAAGCCCTCTATGCCGCAGTGCTCGACGAAGCGCGCAGCCGTATTTTATCGGTGCGCGCGATTGAGTTGGCAGTCGAAGGCAAAACTGAGCCGAGGGCGAAGCTTCAGGCAGCGCTTGACGTAATCGTTCAAACGCTGCTTGGTCCTGTGTCCTCATCGTGGGTACTGCAGGTCTTCGGCAGAGACATGGTCACGCCATCGCCTACGACTTATGCAGAGAAGGAAAAACGATTACTCCCGCTAGCAAGAATTTTACGCGAGTTCATCGGAGACTTCATGGGTTTGCCGGAGGACGATCCAGCCGTCGCCCGTGGATGTCTGAGCGTAATGGCGCCTATCTGCATTTTGATTGTTGGCGATCGCCGCATGATGAAGCGCGCACTGCCTAGTTTCGGTCTCGGAGCTGACGACGCTCCGGCGCTTGCACGGCATATGGTCGACTATGCATTAGCAGGCTTGGAAGCGGTCGCCCGCAAGACTAGAAAGACCGACCGGACTTCGCCTAGTTGACGAACATTCAAGCGCGCCTTATTTATATTCCGGCCGCCGCGCCCAAGTTAGCGGCTAAACGCTATCCGTTCTTTTGCCATGGCGATCCGAGCGAAGCCGGAATCCATCAGTTCCGGTATTCGACCTTCTTCGGCGGCATGGACTACCCGAAGCCCCCGACCAGTATTGCGATCGGTTGTGGAGCAGGTATCGGAACCGGCGATTACTCACCGATTTACAGTGTCCGGCGGTAAAGTGTACGTTGTTGGTGTAACCGCCAGCGGAAGTCCGGCCGATCAGGTGCGACCTTTCCGCTCTCCTGTGCCTGCCGAAAAGTTCATCCGGATGACAAAGTGACTGGTGTCGAGTAATTTGCCGCGTGATGTTGGAGTCGTTGTGGCTGCTCTGTTTACATGTTCCGGTCTTTGTTCAAGTCGCGCGCGAGGCTTGAAGCCGAGAATCTGCTCCTGATGATTGTTTAGCCAGCTTGTGCTGACTGGGCTTCCCCTTTTGGGACACATGACGTCCTCCCGATTTTCTCGTCCAGCAATAAGGTGAGTGATCCGGCATACTGAGCCCCGGAGGAGGGGCGGATGCCGATGCGGAAGAGTCGTTTCACGGAAGAGCAGATCGCGCATGCGCTGCGGCAGGCAGAGACCGGGACCCCGGTCACCGAGGTGTGCCGGGCGATGGGGATCTCCGAACAGACTTACTACCACTGGAAGAAGAAGTACGGCGGGTTGGGAGTACACGAGATCCGCCGGCTCAAACTGCTCGAGGAGGAGAACCGTCGCCTCAAGCAACTGGTCGCGGACCTCTCGCTGGACAAGGTCATGTTGCAGGACGTGCTGCGAAAAAAATTGTGAGGCCTGAGCGTCGGCGCGAGCTGGTCAGGTATCTGGAATGGACCTACCAGGTCAGCGAGCGTCGAGGATGCGCGGCGTTGCGATTCGACCGCTCGTCGCACCGTTACCGCGCGATCCGTAACGATCAGGCCATGCTTAGAAGGCGGATTCGAGAACTGGCCGCAGCGCGAGTGCGCTACGGCTACTATCGCATCTACATCCTGCTTCGCCGCGAGGGCTGGAAAATCAATCACAAGCGCGTGTATCGGCTCTATCGCATGGAAGGGCTTGAGCATGCGGCTGAAGCGGCCGCGGCGGCATGTCATGGCGGCGCACCGCACAGCCCGGCCTGCGGCCGGGGCGATAAACGAAAACTGGTCAATGGATTTCGTCTCCGATGCGCTCTTCGACGGACGGCGCATTCGGGCGCTGACGGTGGTGGACGATTACAGCCGCGAGAGCCTCGCCATCGAGGTTGGACAAAGCATTACCGGCGAGCAGGTGGTCGCGGTGATGAATCGGCTCTCCGCAGCGCGTGGAGCGCCCAAGCGCATTCGCGTCGATAACGGCCGGGAATTTGTTTCGAGTGCGCTCGATCAGTGGGCGTATCTGCATCAGGTCATCCTCGACTTCAGCCGCCCAGGCAAGCCCACCGACAATGCGGTCGTGGAATCCTTCAACGGACGGCTCAGAGACGAATGCCTGAATACCAATTGGTTCCTTTCTCTTGACGATGCCAGGCGCAAGATCGAAGCTTGGCGCGAGCACTATAACGAGAGTCGACCTCACACTTCGCTGGGCTACGTTCCACCCAGCGAATTTGTCCAACAGGCCGCGAGGAACACCGGCCCTAAACCCGAATTGCTCACTATTGGTCTGGACTAGGAATCGGGGGACCCTCACTCATACGCGATACACAAGATTGAAGCTGACTGAGAAACGGGGTTCGGCTTTGAGCGTTTCCCTGCTTGCTGCTCGACCAGCTCTCACCTTCTCCCGCTGCTTGCTCCATCGAATGAGACAGCGCTTCCGAAGAGCTTGCAGGAAAGCTCAGTCTCGGTTCGTCGGGAATCGTTGATGACAAAGGTCCACGGCCGCTGCTGCCGAAAGCCGCGATAGCCGCACCGCTGCTGACCATCTAGTCGACGATCACCTGTCCTCCGTAAAATTATCGGCGTGACCTGAAACGCGCCAGATTGCAACTGATTTGAACCGTGGAGTACCAAAACAACACGACAGGCGGTGTCGCCGATCGGGCGATGCTCGGGCGTAATTTCCAGGTGATGCGCCGAGTAGCATCCGAGGTTCCGTTCAGCCTAGTGATGATTCCTGACGATTTCAGTGCTCTGCCCGCGGTGCGCGACGCTATCCTCAAGGACTTTGCGAGCCAGTAGGCACTTTCTTCGGGTGTGTGGCGAAATACAACTCAATCGGCGGCGGGGGTCTGAAAGATGCTGTTGCAGTGTTTTCGCCAGCGGTATGAATCAAGGTTTGCGATGGGATGCGCAAGAGCGCCACAGCGCTGAGCCGGCGTGATGCCGGCCAGTCCGGTGTGGCAGCGATGTAGGTTGTAGTAAACTTTGTAGCTATTGAGCTTCTGTTCAAGATCGCATCGGTCCCAAAACAAAGTCTGATCGAGATATTCGCGTCGGATGGTCCCGATCAGTCGCTCGATGAAAGGATGCGAGCGAGGTGTGCCGGGAATCGATTTGATCTCATCAATCTCAAGTATCCGAAGGTTCGCCCGCCAGCACTGAAAACGAAACATTGGGTAGTGATCTGAAGAAACATACTTCGGCATGCTCTGTCTCGCGATCGCGCGGTTAACATCCGGCACACGGCGGGTCCGTTGAGATTGGCGGCGGCGACGCCAAAGCCGATAATGCGGCGCGTGAAGATGTCCATCACCATGACCCAGTACCTCCGGAGCGAATTGACTCACAGCGAAAGAGGTCGGCACTCCAAAGGCTGTCCCTGCCTTACCCGATAACCGAGAGCCAGGAGGGACCAGGGCCGCCCGGGAGCCGGTCGGTAGTTCTGGATGAGCATGCGCCGGACCACATCCTTGTTGATTTCGACGCCGAATTTGCTCGGCAATCTTAGAGCAGCCCATGCGCGAAGTTGCGCCGTTACATTCCGACCACCGCAGCAATCAGCTCGCCGGAGGGACCTTTGGGACCAGGGCGACGCGGTCTTTGGGAGCTATACAGAAGATGATATTTGCACTTCACCAAAGCCTGATGAAGGCGCAGCAGCGTCGACGGCTTGGTTATTATGGCCATTTTATGCAAGCGCTTCGGTGACGCCAAAAGCGTATAGAATCCAAGCATCAACCGATCCCGCGAGGTCGGATTTGGAGCGCGGCGCTGCGAACGCTTCATGATAAGCAGTTGATGCTTGACGGCGGGCGATTCCGCCACCACCGAGCGAACACTGCTGGAACTGGCGAGCCGCGCGATGATCACCAGCAAGTGGCCGAGCAGAGGGAAAAGCAGTTTCATTCGGAGCGGAACTCTAACCGTCCCCGAGCCATTAGCAACTCTCCACTCCGTCATCCCGTTCTGCCAAAATCAACAACTCGCCACACACACGAGCGCGGCGTGGCATTTGAAGAGCCAGGGGGCTCGCAGGAAAGTCGAATACGATTCGTGGACGCAGCCCCGACGAAAACTCGCGGCCAAAAACAATCCATTGCTTGCCATCCGCATCAGAAAACGTCGCGGCACCGCGCCACAGCGTCGCGCCGGAGTACCCTCCGGGTCAAGTTGCTGCCAGGCAGCATATCTATCGCGGCCTCTCTGGATCGGCGAAATTTGTAAAACCTCCGCGCGATGATCGCGCACTTGTGGCGACGCGCGCGCACTCGTTTTGTCGCATAGTCCCAGGTCGTCCGATAGCCATCCTTCATGCCTTTCGGGTATTTTGATCAAGGGAGCCCCGCCACCGGCTACAAGAGCCCATATCTTACGTGCTATTCATTGCGTCCAATGCTCGCTGGCCGGATACATCGATCAGTCAACATTAGGCGGGTGACCGTTGAATAGCCTCGGACCCGCGTTTGGCCGCGTAAGTTTAGGGTTGATAACTATCACGCTTTTCTCGATTTCCGTTGCTACGGATCAAACGTCGATCTTTTCTCAAATTGCGCACGCCGAGACGGCGAGCCATGTCGACATGTCAGCCGCTGACAGGATTGCCTACTATCGCAAGTTCCTTGAAGCTTCCGACGGCCTCTGAGGACGATACGTTGACCAAGCGCGCAACGGACGAGGCGCAAGCTCAGCTTCAAACCGTCAGGGCCGCCGGCGCTGCCGTTCAGGCTTCGGAATCTACAATTACAGTTACAAGTAAGAATCTAATGATGAATCCGACTGTGACACTCGCTATTTCAAAGGTGAACGGAACAATTTCCGGCGGAGATGTAATTGATCGAATAATGGCTTTGCCGTTCACCGCACTTAGAGTGATCGATCCTCAACTCGCGCGAGTAGGATTCGGCTTGCAATGCGACGGAAGGGTGTGCGCGGCGGCAATGATAGTCCGGCGCGGCCTCGACAAGTCGACGCGGCTGGAACTCTATGAAGCTTCTGACGCGGATAGGTATTGGAATCCAAACCTTCGTCCAATTCCTCCGACACCCGCGAAGCTTACCAATCCGGTAGACTTCCCCCCGATGGCGGCCTCGCACCAGAGCTGGCGTCTGACGAAAGCGATTGGCCTGCGCCACTCAGTGTATGTTCGGGCTATGCGGCTCCGACCGGTCCGCCGATCATACTTCAGGTTGGAAAGGGCGCTTCGAATGACGGCCCCGACGTTTCAGCGAATACCCTCACTCATGACGGCCAGGAAGTCACGCACTGCCTTATCACGCAGAACGTCTCTGGAAGGCGAAAACGGCTCTCATAGCAGTCCGATTTGGCAGTATCTTAACGGGTTCGGCGCGGTGATTATCATTCCGCGTGAACCACTTGAGCCCTCTACTACTTACTCGGTGTCGATCACCGCGGATCCAACAACAATAGCTGGTCATTCAGAACGCCCACCAAGCCGTAGCAAGTCCAGGGCGTAATTCAGTCGTGGACGTGGACCGCTGCGTTTTCAAATTTTTCGCCTTCCGTGATTTCTTTCAGGTTGGGCAAGTCTGCTGATAGGGCTCGTCCTGGAGGTAGTGCTTCCACTCATTGGGGTAAGTATTGCGCTTCAATCCCTTACAAACTTCGTCGATCAACTCGTTGGTATCGAGTGGGTGGTTCCCAATCGCCACTTCAGGGTGGTCAGGATCGCGAGATACTGTGACAAAGCGAGAGTCACTTTGCTCCAGGACGATGTCCGAAACCGCATTTTCGAAGACTAGTCGCGAAACCTCTCGGCCATCCTTAGCATCGAACATTCGTACGCTCTTGTCCGGCCTACCGGAACTGCTGGTAAGCAGATGACGACCGTCCGAGGTAAACGCCAGGGCAATAACTGGGCCGCTGTGGTCATGTTGCCACGTTTGCTTTCCCGTCGCAGCTTCGAAGACCCGGACAATCTTGTCTTGGCCGCCGGAAGCCACGAAGTTCCCATCGGGACTAAAGGCGACAACATTTACTGCATCGTCGTGCTTAATCCGGCTGATCTCTTTTCCCGTTACGACGTTGAATACGCGAGCGGTATTGTCGTAACTTCCGGTCGCGATCCTGTGTCCATCCGGGCTAAACGCTACTGAATCAACGATGCTGTCCAGCTTGAACTGTGAAATTTGCTTGCGGGCGGCCAGATCGAACACGCGCGCACTCTGGTCGTGGCATCCGGTGGCAAGGTATCGCCCATCGGGACTAAATGCGACTGCATCCACAATGCTGGGGTGAGGAAAGTGTGAAGTTCCTTCCCGTTCGTGATTTCGAACACGCGCGCCATATTGTCCTTGCCGCCGGTTGCGAGGACCTTATCGTTGGCGCTGACGACTAATGTTCCTGCACCTTGCCGTCGAGCCCAGGTCAATAGCTCTTTTGCCGTTGCTTTCTGAATAGTCGACCGTCTCTTGTTCGAGGCGGTCGGAACCAGCCGTCCATCGGGGCTGATGATCGCCACCGCTGCTGGATTCTGCGTATGAAGCATCATCTCGTCGGGCGTCGCCGAAATCCAACATCCCTACGACGCCATTGGCAGTGCCGGTCGCCAGACGCAATCCGTCAGCACTGAAAGCGACCGTCTGAACCACGTCACTATGAGTAAGCCGACCTATCTCCCTTCCAGTCTTTGCCTCAAAGATGCGCGCGGTTTCGTCTTCGCTCGCGGTGGCGACGTAGCGACCGGACGGTCTGAATGCCACAAGCATTGACACTATCGGCACGAAACTAACTTCGATACTTCTTCTCTGTTTGTGGCCTCAAACACTCGCGCCGCGCCATCGTCGCCGCCGTAGCCGACGACTGTTCCATCGGGGCGAAAGATGCCGCACCCGTAAACCGCATCACCGTGAAACGCTCTGGAATATCTCCTTTTCCGGGTCCATCGCTTCGAAGACCCGCGCGGTGCCGTCCGCGCTGCCAGTCGCGACATACCGGCCATC
Source organism: Terriglobia bacterium (assembly GCA_963823095.1). GTDB lineage: Bacteria > Acidobacteriota > Terriglobia > Bryobacterales > Bryobacteraceae > CAIVVT01. The sequence continues at coordinate 732 of CAWGKI010000057.1, read as the reverse complement.
GGGCCTGAATGCGACCTTAAATACGGCCGCATCGTGGCGCGCATCTGATACTACATGCCCAGTGGTCGAGTCGAACACCCTTGCCGACTGCGTCTCGACTGCCGATCGCGACAAAGCGACCGTCGGGGCCTGAATGCCACCGAGACAACAGGGCCACCCTGCGACGCGCGCCACAGTTCACGTCCCGAGTCAGCCACGAAGACTCGCGCGGTCTGGTCGAACTTCCGGTCGCCACCAGCCGGCCCTTGGGATTGAAGGCGACGGCAAGTACGGCGCCATCTTCATGCAAATTGGAACACCATCTTTCCGGTGGATGACGCCAGCATCAGCGCGGAACCATCGGTGCTTCCGGCGGCAAGAAGGTTTCTGTTGGGAGTCGCAATGCGATGGAACAAACGGTGGCATTGTGCGCAGCGTGAAGTCGACGCCATGCTTCGCGTCGGCCACTGCCACGACGGGCCCAGCGGCGATGCGCATTGGAGTCGCGAATCGGGGTTGAAGCAAGCCGCCGACACCCGGATCAGCGTACCGAAGACGGAAAGTGTCCGCCTGAGGAGTCCGGCCGCCGCCAGGAACATTGTCTCCGCAAGCCGGCGCGCGCTCTGGCGGGATCTATCGCGAGCAGTGCGCCGACATTCAGCTTCTCAGGAGAGTCACGCTCAGGGCTTTGCGCATCGGCGATGAGCTGGCGCGGCCCCAGGCGAGGGTGCGCAGGCGTTGAGCCTCGCGCCG
>CAWGKI010000056.1:0-27536 GCA_963823095.1 Terriglobia bacterium | reverse complement strand
GTCGGGAACGCCCGCATCGGGCGCAACGCCTCCTTCCGCGCCAAAGCCAAGTAATTAGGGGCCACGGTCGCTATTGGACGATTGCAAGCAGGGGCTTACCCGATGGGAGTTGCTTCTTCGGTTTGTTTCCGAAGCCGAACCAGCGAGAAAGCCCCACGCACTCCGTTGATGAAGAAGAGCGTAAAGAAAATCACGACTACAGAGAATCCACCTGAAGTGCCTCCACTCCCTGAGAGGAGTCTGTCTGCTGCTTCCAGGAGGTACAGCGTAAGACCAATGATTGCAGCCACTCTGGACCCGCGACCAATGAAGAAACCTGTGACAGCGAATAGTGCCGCGTCGATGATCGACAATGGCGAAAGTAGGTGAAAAACGTTGAACCAAGCCAGCAGAGACAGCAATGCGGTCATGCCAGCCACAAAATAGGCTAATCCGGCGGCGTTCTTCAGACTCTTTTCCGCTACGTCTGGCCTACTCATCGTAGGCCAATATGTTTCTTTAAGTTTGCCCATGCTTTTGGGATTCTATCCTAATCATGGGCGCCAGATGCATGGCTATCCGATGTCGCACAGGTCCCTACCTTCGGACCACGACGCTGAAGTCTTCAATCAACCCGTAGCCGTCCAGGTCATACGCCGCGCCCGCGGGCTGCGCCAGAGGCGTGGGCGGATAGCGGTGGCTCCAGGGTGTCACCAGGCCACGATTGATCTTGCCCAGGTGAGGGCCGAAGACGTTCTTCAGGCTGCCGTAGACCACGACCTCGATTTTGTTATCCCCATCCTGCACCAAAGCGCGATATCGGTCTCCCAAGGACGGCTCACCATCACTCCGGCGCTCTTGCCGTTCACGCGGACCTCCGCGGTCGTACCCCACCACTTACCCAGCCGCACGATGGCCGGCTGGCCCGCCTTCAGGTGTAGTGGCGCGTGTAGCCAACCTTGTCGCTGAAGAACGGCAGGCCCTGCGTCTTCCACTCGCCAGTCGCCAGCGTGACGGCCGGCACGATGCTCCAACCCGACGCCTCAGCCTTTACGCCAAAGTCACCGAGGATGTAGACGGGCTCCAGTTCGTGATGCACGGTGAAGGGCCGCGCGATCAGCGTCAGGACGTTCTCTCCCGCATGCGCCGAGGCGGCGATCGGGTAAAGGCCGAAGTCCGGATCGATCCAAGCCGCGCCGTCCGGGGCCTGCACCTCCACTCCGTTGACCAGGACCTTCCACAACCACGGCCGCTCGACCACAGCTTGCATACCGCTCAAGCTCACGCCCGGAGCGACCTTGAAATGGAACGACGCCTCGAAGCCGGAGTCCTCCGGGAAATGATCTTTGTCGAGGATTTCCGTCTTGTACTGGACCGTCGACAGCCAGGGGTTACCGTTGAAGCCGTAGTGCTTGAAGACCTTCTCCTGAGCCGTGAAGAAATAGATGCCTTTGTCTTCCTTGCCAGCCAGCTTGAGGTCGAGATAGTCGATCTTCAGGATGTTGGGAGAGTGGGCGCGCACCGACGAGGGGAGTGGCAGGCGCGACAGGCGTTTCGACGCGGCGTTGCGGAACGGCAGCCGGCGCGGTAGCCACGCCTTTATGCGAGACGTACAACAGCAGGCTTCCGGCAGGCGGCAGATCGAAGCTGATGCGAGCGGCGGGCGGCGCGACTTTCGCGCTTTGCCCTTTGGCGAATTCCGTTGGATATGCCGTGAATGCGCCAGTGAACGCGTCCATCTTCTGGACGTATCGTCCGGCCGTGTTGAACGTACCGCGCGCGTTCTCTTCGAGGCTGGTGTTTACCAGGAACACGACTTCTCCGCTATCCAGATGACGCCGCAGATGGAATAACTTGCCACCCGCGGTTTTCTCCACATCCGAGCGACGCGACGCCGTTGGCGATGAGTTGTTCCGGAGTGCTCAGTCGCTTCCAGCGCGTGGCGTACTTCGACTGCCAGAGCGGCAACCGCATCCGAAGCCGCTCCATCCACCAGGCGAGGCGGCTCGACGAACGACAGCACGGCCCCCCCTGCCGCGAGGAACTTCTCCAGCAATGCGACGGTGGAGGCGTCCAGGCTCTCCGTGCCCACCGGCAGCACGACCCGCGAGTAGGCCCGATGCTTCACCGCCAACTTCGCGCTTTCGTTCGTTCCAAACTCGCGCAGTATCCGCTCGTCGCCCAGGTCGTACTCGATCTGCCGGGCCTCCAGTGCATTCAGGAACTCCTGGAACGCGCTGCCGATCTCCATCATGTGAGGGTTCGCGGGGTGCGAGGCATACAACCAAGTGGACGTCGTCGGCTCCAGGATCAATGTGTCGTTGCGCGTCTCGCCGGCCGAGAGCGCCAGCGACAGTCTTGCGAAGTAGTCCGCCAGCACGTGATATTGGTTCCACCAAGGATCGTGCTCGCCGAACGATTGCGGGAAGTCGTACTTGCGGCCGCCCACCAGCGTCGAGAAGCTCAGGTGCTGGTTCATAAAGTTGACGCCCTGAACGTATTGCCAGTCGCCCAGCCGCTTCATGTCTTCGAAACGAAGTTCCCAACCGGCCGCGCCGTAGGTCTCGCTCAGCGCCCGCCGGCGTCCCATCTGATTCGCGATCGAGGCGAGCTCGCGGACCGCGCGCACGTTGCCGAACTGCGCGTTGACGCCCTCGGCGTACTGATTGAAGAGCAGGTCGATGGCGGGCAACTGATGCCAGGCGTACATCGCCATATTGTCGGGTCCGTTGCCCGGATCGGGCCACGAGTGCTCCCAGTAATGGCCGGTCCACTGCAGATTGTGCTTCTCGGCGTATTCGGAGTAGGGCTTGCTCCAGCGCTCAATGAACAGGTCCAGCAGCAGGCTGTAGTAGTCGTGGCGGACCTTCTTCCAATCGCCGCTTTCCTCCCACAGCGCGGGTAACACGGGCTGCAGGTCATAGCCCCGGCGCTGTTTGAATTGCTCAAAGAGATCCGGCGTCCAGCGCGTGGAGTTCTTGCCTGGAGATTCTATGTTCGGCTCGTCGGTGAATATGCCCGGCATCGTCTTCCCGAAGGCGTAGCCAATGGCGCGCTCGTAACCGGGCATGGTGACGTCGAGGAACTTCTGTGTCACGCCGGGATGGAGCAGGTCCACGTACGACCAACCGGCATGCCAGGCAGTGCGCGGGTAGTAAGTGATCTCGTAGAGCGTGAACTCGCCGTCTTTGCCCGTCCAATCCGTAGCGTGCGCGGTGATGTCTTTCCAGGCCGCTCCGTCGTGGCGCAGGATGGCGGCGTAGCGCTTGGTGGCGTCTGGCTGTAGCTTGGTCTGCTTCACGGGAACCAGGCCCTGCCCCTGATTCCACGACTCGGGCATCTGCTCGTTGACATGGCCTCCGGCGAAGCCGCTCGGGAACGAGTTCTCGTCGTAGAGCCACGCCTCCATGCCGAGTTCGCGAGCGCGCTTCACGGTGTAGCCGATCAGGTCGAACCAGCGCTGCGAAAGGTACTCCGTGATCAATCCGTAGCGTGGATGGATGAAGAAGCCATGGATGCCCTGGGCCTGAAACGTTTTCAGGTGACGATCGATCTCCTGCTCCGTCACCTCTCCGTTCCACACCAGAAACGGCATGGTGGAGTAGGAGGCGGGCGGCTTGGCGAAGTTCTCCCGAACCCAGGCGAATGTATTTTCAGACGGCGCAGTTGGCTTTTTGTGCCGGCGCAGTGGCGGGCGCCGCGAACGATGTGGCGGCAAGAATGAGTGACAGAAGCGCGGGACGCATAACGCCCCGACGATATCACAGCGGCCGCGCGCCAGCCGGACCCTCATGTGCTGCGCTTCAGGTGAGAGTCCAGCGATCGCCTGACACGCGGAAGGTCCCTACGCTATCGGATCTTCCATGAGATGCCCAGCAGCAGATCCACCTGATTCTGCGCCGAATGAAACTCATAACCATGAGATCCGCTCGCGTTGATCGGTGTACTGTTCCAGCGCGTGTAGCGAACCTCCGGAGCCAGCCTCAGAGAGCGGAAACCGAACTGCACTCCGGCGCCCAACACGGTGCCGACACTGTTAGGCCAATTAGCGGCTCCGTGCGATTGCCCGTATGTTACGGCCCCTGTGGGTATGTCGACGCTGGAGTAAATCGAACTGATCGACGCTCCGCTCATCACACGCGGAGCAATTCCTGCTTCGACGTAGGGCTTGAGGAAGGGAACTGGCAGCCTGTACTTGGCGAGTACCGGCACTTCCCATGCGTTAGCACGCACCCAATCGGTGAAACTTCCCGCAAAACTTGAAAACCGCGATTGATAGCCTTGCCGCTGGTAGAGCGCATCGACTTCCACGCTCAGCCCGAGCGGCAGGCCTAACTCCAGCGTCGGGCCAACGATGTATCGTTTCGACTCGGATGTCGCGGCACCGGGGGAAGACATGTCATCCGTGAGCCGTCCGCCCGCCTTCACGCCGAGCGAAATAGATTGGCCAAAACACGCCTGAACTGTGAGAAAAATGGCAGAGACGCAGAAAAAACGAGAAATGCTTGAGACACGCATGCCGTTGTTCGAAGCAAGCAGTGTGCCAAATGATCAACGTGCGAAGTGGGGCGGCGCTCCGTTGTGGAGCGGCGACCCACATATCGGGCTATATCTGGATGCTGCTCACCGGCACTCGCGAACGGCGGCCTTCCACCAGGACAATGCCGCTGTCCGTGACATGGTATTTCTTCCGGTCGCTCGCCAGGTCATAACCGATGATGGTGTCCTCGGGCAGCGACACATTCTTGTCGAGGATCGCCCGGCGAATCTTGCAGCGGCGCGCGATGGCGCAGTTGTCGAAAACGATCGAGTCTTCGATCACGCAGCCTGCATGGACGCGCACGTTGCGGCCGAGTACCGAATTCCGCACCATGCCGCCGGAAAGAATCGATCCCGAACTGACGATTGAGTCGATGGCGGTGCCGCGGCGTCCCTCTTCGTCGAAGGTAAATTTGGCCGGCGGATCGTCGTAACCAGCGGTGCGAGTCGGCCACTGCCGGTTGTAAAGATTGAGCACTGGCGCAACGGCCCGCAGATCCATGTTCGCGTCGTAATACGCGTCGATGGTCCCGACGTCCCGCCAGTAGACCGGGGCGTCGACGGGGTCGCCGGGGATGCGGTTGGTTCCGAAATCGTAGGCGTAGACCTCGCCGCTCTCCACCCACTTGGGCAGAATGTCGCGTCCAAAATCGTGCGACGAGTCTTCGAGCCTGGCGTCCTCGTATAAGAATTTCAGCAGTGGCCCAGTGGAGAAAATGTAATTGCCCATCGAGGCCAGAACCATGTTCGGGTTGCCCGGCATGGAGGGAGCATCGGGATTCTTCTCGTGGAAGCGGATAATACGTCCGTTGGGGGCGGTCTCAATCACGCCGAACTCTCCGGCCAGCTCACGCGGTACGGGAATCGCGGAGATCGTCGCCTGCGCTCGTTTTTGCTCGTGGAACTCGATCATCTCCCGAACGTTCATGCGGTAGATGTGATCCGCGCCAAAGATGGCAACCACGTGCGGGTCCGACTGCTCCAGCAGATTGACGTTTTGGAAGATCGCGTCAGCCGTGCCGCGGTACCAGGTCTCCCCCGGCGAGCGCATCTGCGCGGGCACTGGGATGATGTACTGGCTCTTCATAATGGAGGAGAATTCCCAGCCATCGCGAAGGTGCTGCAGCAGAGACTGGCTCTTGAACTGGATCAGCACGTAGATCGACTGGATTCCGGAATTCACCAGATTCGATAGCACGAAATCTACGATGCGGTACTGGCCGCCAAACGGCACCGCCGGCTTGGCGCGTTCCTTCGTCAGTGGATAAAGGCGGGTTCCTTTTCCGCCGGCAAGCACGAATGAGAGAACTCGAAGTTGCATTAAGCGGTCCTACTCCCGTGAGGTGAATCATACCATCAGCTTGTTTCACCATGGTGAGGCAAATCATTGCAGCGCGGCGAATAAACGGGTCCAGCCGAAGATGGGGCGACCTGGAAATGCGCTGGCGCAATGTACTGAATCCGATCGCTCCATTATCCGCTGAATGAGGGACCGTCACGCTTGCGTCGCCGACGGGATTCAAGGGAGCGTTGAAGCCCTTACCTCGGCGAAGACTATCCGCGCACTATGGCCCGTGCACGAAGGCCCGAAGCCCGCCGGCCGCCACATTCGATACCGTAACCGATGCAGGCATGCGCCAGGGGCATTTCACCCAAACACTCGCGACGCTTGCCCGGTTGCGGCGGGTGTGCATAGAATAAGGGCATAAAAGACGCGTCCCCAACCTTGACGCTCTTGCTTGGCCGTAGATCACCCGATTGGAAGGAAACGCACGTGGAGTCCCCGAACCGCCGCCTCATCCGCCCGCCGCTATCCGACTCGAAGGACAAGGGCCTGGCGGCCAACCGCGCTGTCGTTAAGAAGCAAGCTCCGCCCGATACCACCAACGCCGAGAATTTTTACTACGTGAAGCAGATGCAGTCGAAGACGCCGATGGTCATCATTCTGCAGGACGGCGAGGAATTGCACGGCATCATCGAGTGGTACGACAAGACCTGCATCAAGGTGAACCGCGAGGGCGATCCTAACCTTCTGATCTACAAGTCGTTTATCAAGTACCTGTACAAGGCGTAAGTCCGCTCAGCCGTTGTGCGATTCGTGTTCCAAAGCCACTCGTTTTGAAGCCAGCCGTTGAGCCCGCCTGGCATCCGCTTCCCGCCAGCGCCGTTTTTCCTCATCCGTCTCGGGAATCACCGGCCGGACCGGACGCGGCTTGCCCTCGTCATCCAGCGCGACAAACGTCAGGTAGGAAGAGTTCGTGTGGTTCACGATGCCGCTGTGCAGGTCTTCCACCAGGACCTTGACCCCGACTTCCATGGATGTGCGGAAAACGCGATTCACCGAGGCCTTCAGCGTGATGAGCTGTCCGATCCGGATCGGGTGCAGGAAGCTCATCGAGTCCACGGAAGCGGTCACCACCGCGCAGCGGCAATGGCGAATCGCCGCCGTCGCGCCGGCGAGATCCACCAGATGCATGATGCGTCCGCCCAGCACGTTGCCCAGCGGGTTCGCGTAAATCGGCAAGGCGAACTCGGCCATTTCGCTCAGGGATGCGTGAACGGGGCGTCCATCCATAGCTGAGAGGGTAACATTGCGCGCCGCGCCGAATCGGAAGGGACAGGTTAGGCTGGTGAATATGTCGCGACTCGAATCGCTCAGAGCCCTTGTGGACCAGAGTCCCGCGGACAGCCGTCTCCGCTTCATGCTGTGCATGGAACTGATGAGCACCGGCGATCCCGCCTCAGCCGTGCGGGAGTTCGACGAGCTCGTGCGCCTGGACGCGGATTACGTCGCCGGTTATTTCCAGGCAGGACGCGCGTCGGAAAGCACGGGCAACACCGACGCAGCTCGAGCCTATTACACACGCGGTCTGGAAGCTGCCCGGCGGGTCGGGGATAAGCACGCCGAGAGCGAGCTGTCCGACGCACTGGACATGCTGGGCTGAGCAGGCTACGGATCCGACCGCAGCCGGCTGTAGCGTTCGAGATCGACGAACCCGCCCTGCAGCCGTTGACCGTGGCGCTCGATGCCCTCCAGCGTGAAGCCGAGGCGTCTCGGAACTGCGGCACTCCGGGTGTTGCCAACGGCGCAACGGATGACTGCCCGTTCCATGTCGCACTCCTCGAATGCGGCCGTCAACAGGCGCTGGCACGAGCGCGTGACGAGGCCTCGGCCCTCGGAGCTTTTCACGACCCAATAGCCAATTAGGAAGGAGCGGTCGATGGCGCTGATGTCGTGGAGGCCGATCATGCCCGCGATCGCACCGTGTTCCAAGATCAGATACGTAGACGTCACGCCGAGATCGCGCTGCTGAGCGTCCTGCTCGAAGAAGGCGCGCGTATCTTGAACGTCCCGGGACCCATCCACCCAAGGCAGCCAGACGCGCAGGTGCTCGCGATTCGAGTCCACGACGGCGAAGACTGCTTCCGAATCGTCCGGTCCGGCGGCACGCAAGACCACGCCGCCGCCCAGATCGAAAACGGGTTGGAATTGCGGGAGTGGCCTGGGATTCACGATTGGGCTCCGTTTAAACCAGTCTTGGACAGATTTGCGCGCATTGGACTCCAGTTCCCTCAATTGGTCAGGTTGCGGCGACATCTACTGGTTTCCACTTCGCCGGAGCCTCAGTTTCCCGGAGTGGCCGCGGCAAGCGAAGGGACTCCGCCGCTATCCCTTGCCGCGAAACAGAAAGACTAATTCAATGAGAAGAATGATCACCACCAGCGCCTCCAACAGGAAGGCGCGGCTTTGGTGAAACTGGTCCATCATGAACTCGTATAGCTCGCCGGCTGTGTTCAGTTTGCCGTCGACCAGCCTGCGGTAGTCTCCCACGCCGACTTTGGCAGCGGCCAGGCGATACAGACGGGCTGAAAACATATCGCTCAGGAACTTGATGGAGGTATCTACCCGCTCCGTGAGCTCGCGAATATCCAGACGAATTCTGTTGAGCTCATGGGCCTGAGAAGCCAATCGCCAACGCGTCAGAAAGCCCCCCTTCTTCTCGAGTTGCCGGTAGACATCCCGCAGCAACTGGCTCAGGACGGCATCGTAGTAACGAAACTCGAGCAGTTGTGTATTGGCGTATTCCAGCAACTGAATAGTCGGAGCGGCATCCTCCGCGGTGTCGTGGATGAAGGCTGCCGTCCAGCCGACCACCAGCAGGTCATCCGGATAGTAGGACATCCTGGAACCGAGTATCTCTTCGGTTTCGGCCTCAGACAGCTCCGCCTGCTCGCCCCGAACGATTTTGGCGATCTCATTGCCGTGTCCAGCGATCAATGCGGCCGCGGTCAATGGTGGCTCGGTGTCCTTCAGGTGGATGATGTAGTAGTCTTCGCTGAGCCAGTCTTCGTGCGGCTTGATCAGTGCCGGCGTTGCTCGCTCCAGGCAACGGCGAACCGTCTGGAGCGCTTGCGCCTCCAGTTCGGGAGAGGTCATCCACCGGCTCGACAGATCGGTGAGCTGCGGCCAGTCACCCTGGAAGGGGAGTTCCAGCTTGATGCTCACAACGCCGTACTCGTAGTAGTTCAGTTCCCCCTGCAACCGGCTGCCGCTTTCAAGCATGATCGGCTGGAGTTCCTGAACCACCGGGGGGCGCTCGAAACGAACATATTCCGGAGACGGATGACGGAAGATTGGTTCGCGGCGCGCCTGCACTCCGAGGATCTGCCGCAGCGCATCCAGATCGATCTCCTCGCAGACGTCGTAGAGCCAGAGAATCCACAACGACCCAGTAAGAGGAGTCTCCGCCATAGCGAGCCGATTATAACCGAAGCCGTCTTGGCGCGCCCCGCTTAGTAGGCCGGTATTTCGCAGGGTGCTCCTAATGTGGGGCGCGCTTGCAGCGAACTCCAGATTCAGAGGAACTAGAACGGCACGTCGTCGTCGGTGATGCCTTCCGGCTCGAGATACTCTGCCGGGGCAACTGGGGAAGCGGCCACCGAACCGGGCTGCTTGCCAGTTTCGCGTTTCGGGGCTTTCTCGATGCCATTTCGCTCCCAGTAGTCTTCCCAGTAGAGCTGTTCGCCGAAAATCCGTGTGGCTTCCGAATCGTCCGGTCCGGCGGCACGCAAGACCACGCCGCCACCCAACTCCAGGATGGGCGGAAACTGCGGCACTGCCGGTGGATTTATGGACTCCCCAGATTTGGATTTACGTTGATTCTGAGACATCGGCTAATTAGAGTGCACACACCCAATTGGGCAGCCGCGCATCCACACCTCGGTATTTAATTCAGTATTGGCGGTTCCACATCGGAACCAAGAGCAAAAAATACTGTGGCGCGGAGGTGGTTCTGGGCTCAGAATAGCCGTCCGCTCCCGTTAAGCTGCTCATTTTAATGAACGTCCGCGGCACCGGCGAAATGGCGTCGCGATTGCTGCCCTCCCCTTAAGGCAGGCGAGCCGCCCACCTGAAATGGTAACCAAAGGCCTCAGAACCGGCGTTGAGGCGCATGGTGGGTCGTCACACCCGATGCTCAAACGAAACTCGGCTCAAATTCGGAGCGGTTTCACAATCGGAACCGGGGGAGCGAACCCATCAAAAAGGCACGTCGTCGTCGGTAATACCCGGTCCGAAGTCGTCGGCCGGAGCGCTGGCTGGCGCAGCGGGCGGAGCGGCCGGACGCTGGGCCTGCGGCCGGGGAGCCGAAACGGGACCGCGCGGACGGCTCTCCTGGGATTCCTCGGGCATGCTTTCATCGCCGCGTCCGCCGCCGCCTTGACCGCTGAGGAGGATGATTTCGTCCACAATCACTTCCGTCGCGTACCGCTTCTGGCCCTCCTTGTCATCCCAGTTCCGGGTGCGAAGGCTGCCCTCGATATAGACCTGTTTGCCCTTCGTCAAATACTGGACGAGGTTTTCGTTCCTCCACAGCACAATTCGGTGCCAGTCGGTTTCTTCCTTCCAGTCGCCCGTCTGGTTGTCCTTCCAGCGGCGATTCGTCGCCAGGGTGAACTGCGAAACTGCAACCCCCGCAGGGGTATACCGGGTCTCGGCGTCCTTGCCGAGATGACCAACGAGAATCACTTTATTGACGCTACGGCCTGCCATATCTCCGAAGCGTATCACGAACTTCGCGCCCCGGAGCGGTTAGCAGGCCTAACGCTCTTGAACCCGAATCGTTTACAGCGCATCATAGTCCCAGAGTTGGGACCGCGCTGTTCCATGGATTGGAGATCTTCATGGACCGCGTGAGAACTATCCTCGCGAATACGGTGATGCTGGACCAAAGCCATCACGAACCCGTCGCCCGTGCCGCTCTTCGCGCTTTCTTTGCCCTGGCATGCGCTGCCATAAGCACGGGAGGCGTATTCGCTCAGGCTCTGCTCAACGGTCCGGGGGGCACTCCTAACCTGCTGGGCACCGACATGGCCGTGTTCGAGGCGCGTGAGACCCGCAAGGATCTGCCCTGCACCGTCACTCCCCAGAAGCCGACCCTCGGTTTTGACCTGAGATTCCACTCGGGATATGACATTACGGTTCCTCTGAAGGAACTTGCGGGCAGTCAAAACCTGCTAACCGTGGTTTTTCGCGTCTCCGAAGCCGCCAAACCCGATTTTCCTGTTTACTTCGTGCAGCGCATCAACGTCCCAACTATTGAGGATGACGCTCGGGGCGACGCTCTCCTCCAGGGCAGTTTCGATTTGGGCGAAGGAAAGTATCAGGTGGATTGGCTAATGAGAGACCGCAGCGAACGCGTGTGCTCCTCCTCTTGGGAGTCGGAGGCCGCTCTTACGCCCAAGGACAAGGGCGTTGAGGTGACTCTCGAACAGGGTGAGATTGCGCCGACGGATCGCGAGCAGTTCGGCGCCGAGCCATTTCTCGTCCGGCCGGAGGGCAAGACTGGGCTGAACATGAAGGTGCTCATCAACTTCGCCCCACAGAACGCCCAGTCCGCGACGCTGCAGGAGAGTGACACTGACGCCCTGGTTTCAGTGCTGCGTTGCATGCAGCGCGATCCTCGCATCGACCGGTTTTCCGTAGTCGCATTTAACGTCCAGGAGCAGAAGGTACTTTACCGCCAGGATGGATTGAACCAAATCGATTTCCCGGCCATCGGAGAGGCTCTTCGGAATCTCCACCTGGGCCGCGTGGATATCGCGCGCTTGGGGCAGAAGCACTCGGACAGCGAGTTTCTCGGCGATTTGCTGGTGAACGAACTCACCGCGCCGGACAAGCCCGACGCGTACGTGATCACCGGCCCGAAGACTCTGATCGAGGAGTCGATTCCGTCCGAAAAACTCAAGTCCTCCCAGGGCACGGACTTACCGGTCTTTTACCTGAACTACAACCTGACTCCTCAGGCGACGCCCTGGCGCGACGCTCTGAGTGGAGCGGTGCGATTTTTCAAGGGTCAGGAGTTCACAATCTCGAAGCCTCGCGACCTCTGGTTCGCGATCACGGAACTGGTCGGCAAAGTAGTAAAATCCAAGGCAGAACGGCGGGAGACGGCTTCCGCGGGGGTGGGAAAAGGGTCATGAGCAAAAGCTGCAGGGGTGTGGCCGGGCCTGTTATCGGCATGATGCTGTTGTGCGTTTCGGCGCAGGGTTGGTGGATTCAACCGCCTCGCTCCGCTGCCGAGCCGCGCAAACTGGCACCGTATGTCTCTTCGCCTATCTCCGTTGTGGACAAGATGCTGGAGGCTGCCGGTCTGCGCAGCGGAGACACCCTCTACGACCTCGGCTGCGGCGACGGCCGGATCGTTCTGGCCGCGGCTAAAGGGTTTGGCGCCAAGGCAGTTGGCGTGGAACTCTCGGACGCCCTCGCCAAACGGGCCAGGCAGCAGGCCGAAAGCATGGGTCTGCAGGATCAGGTGAGGATCGTAACCGGCGACATGATGACGGTTGATGTGAGTCCTGCCAGCGTCGTCTCCCTGTATCTGATGACCGAGGCCAACGACACGCTCAGGCCGAAACTCGAACGTGAGTTGAAGCCGGGCGCTCGGGTCGTTTCTCTGGAATTCAAAGTTCGCGGTTGGAAGCCCTCCAAGGTGGCGAAGGTGGAACTGCACAACCACCCGTACACGATTTACGTGTACGAAATGCCGCAGCGTTAGGCCCGAGACGCGCTCCGACCAGACCATTTCCACTCGCCCGGCGAATAGCTCAAAGGGAACCTCATGTTCCATTCTTGTCTGGCAAATAAATGATTCTAAAAGACAAGCTGCAACGGAATGGAATCTGAGGTTCCCTTTTGCCTGCGAGAGCCGCCAGCCGGCGGTACCTGGGATTCGCCTGAGTCTTCCCAACAGGCATCCTTGAGATGACTGCCGAGCCGGCCATTTTCGCGACGATTTGTCTCAGATTCCGTCTCCGTTTCAAGCTCCACTGCACACACTCCACCCATGGCGTGCCATCCTGAAAGCAGCGCAAATTCAGGAGGATTCCAGTTGGCCGAGTTTGATGTCGTCGGCGTCGGTTTGAATGCGACCGACACGATGATTCTTATCCCCCATTTTCCCGCTTATGGCGGCAAAGTCCCTTTCACGGCGGAGATCACCAGTCCAGGCGGACAAGTAGCCAGCGCCATGGTCTGCTGCGCCAAACTGGGGCTCCGCACCAAGTACATCGGCGCGATCGGCGACGACGAACGGGGACGCATTCAATTGGAGAGCCTGCAAGGCACCGGCATCAACCTGGATCATGTTCAAGTCCGTCAGAACTGCGCGAACCAGTCGGCCTACATCCTGATCGACCAGCGCACGGGCGAACGGACGGTTTTCTGGAACAGGCCGGAGTGCCTGAAGATGGATCCCTCGGAACTCTCAGACGAGATGATCTCCTGCGCCGGATTGCTGCACATCGACGGGCACGATACTGCTCTCGTGGCCGAAGCGGCGCGTATTGCGCATCGTCATGGCATCCCCGTCACCGTGGATGTGGACACCATTTACAAGGGCTTCGAAGACGTCTTGCCAAACGTGGATTACCTGATCACCAGCAGCGAGTTTCCCGAGCGCTGGACCGGCGAGGCCGACCCGTTGAAGGCGCTGAGCCGTCTTCAGAACGAATACGGAATGCGCTGCGCGGCCATGACGCTCGGCGCTCACGGTTCACTGGCACGCATGGATGGCCGGTTTTACTATTCGCCCGGGTTTATCGTCTCCTGCATCGATACCACCGGCGCGGGCGACATCTTCCATGGGGCGTTTTGCTACTCTGTGGTGCGAGGATTCCCGCTGCCCGAATGTCTTGAGTTTTCGAACGCCATGGCCGCCCTCAATTGCATGGCCATGGGCGCGCGTGGCGGGATTGCGGATGAACGGCAAGCGCGCGCGTTGATGGCGCGCGGCGAGCGGCGCGTGCACAGCGATTTTGCCGGTTACCAGGTCTGAATACTGAGCCGAAGCGATGCTGCTTCCCCTTCACGATTCACAACGAAGCACGACGACGCCGTTCGTCAACAGCGGGCTGATCGCCCTGAACGTCTTCGTGTTTCTGTTCCAATTGACGCTGGACCCATTCTCGGCGAACGACTTCGTTTTCGCTTTTGGCTTCGTCCCCGAGCATTTCACGCTCATCTCAATCCTGACGTCGCTGTTCCTGCACAGCGGCTGGATGCACCTGATCTCGAACATGGTCTTCCTGTGGATCTTCGGCGACAACATCGAGGACGTCCTGGGGCATTGGAAGTATCTGTTCTTCTACCTGCTCTGCGGCGTAGCGGCGGCGATGGCGCAATACGCGGTGAACCCGGACAGCCGCATCCCGCAGATCGGCGCGAGCGGCGCGATTTTCGGAGTGATGGGCGCATACCTGGTGAAGTTCCCGCACTCGCGCATTCTGACCGTTGGTTGGTTCATCATCCTGTTCAGCTTCGAATTGCCCGCCTGGGTCCTGCTTGTCTATTTCATTGGGCTGCAATTCATGAGCGGGGTGGGCTCGATCTCCGACGTGTTGACTCAGCGCGGCGGAGTGGCGTATTTCGCGCACATCGGCGGCTTTTTTGCCGGAATGCTGCTCATAGTGTTCATGCGAACACGCGACCGGTTTGCGCTGCGGCGCGATCTGCTCTGGTAGTTCCGTCCTCTCTAGCCCATGTTTTACCCACCCAACCTCGACCTTTCAAATGCCCCGGCGCTCGACGTTCTGGCTATCGCCGCTCATCCCGACGACATCGAGCAGACCTGCGGCGGGACGCTGCTGAAGATGGCGGAGGCCGGGTATCTGACCGGCGCGCTCGACCTGACGGCGGGTGACATGGGCACACGGGGCACGCCCGAATTGCGCATCGAAGAGTCGAAGCGAGCCGCCGCGCTGCTGCGTTGCGTGTACCGCGAGAACCTGCGAATGCCCGACGCGCGGCTCGAAAACAACATCGCCCTGCGCATGACGCTGATGGGGGTCATCCGGCGGCTGAAGCCGAAGGTCGTGATCCTGCCGTATTGGGAGGCGCGCCACCCCGACCATTACGTCACCTCGCAACTCGGCTTCGAGGCCTGCTTCTTGTCGGGCATCAAGAAGATGGACGACTACGCCGAGCCCCACCGTCCGCGGAAGGTGATCTACGCCTCGCTCTATGCCAATGTGACGCCCTCCTTTGTCGTAGATATCACGCCCTATTTCGACCGGCGGATGGAGTCTCTGTTCGCTTACGAGTCGCAATACGGGGAAGTCGAGACGGGCGCGAATCTGTTCCCGAAAAAGGACGAGATCATTGACCGCCATCGCTCCATCGCGCGCTTCTATGGCAACCTGATCGGCGTGAAGTACGGCGAGCCTTACGTGGTGAAAGAGACGCTGCAGGTGGACGACGTCGTGACCATGGGCTCGCGCACGTTCTGATTCGATGTGGGGCGGACCTCCAGGTCCGCGCGGGCTCTCCAGAGCCCCGCTCAAGTTAGTTGTGGGGCCTGGAGGCCCCACGCGGACCTGGAGGTCCGCCCCACTTTACTCGAAGTAGAACTCGCCGCGGGCTACGATCTGCGCCGGCCCCTGCATCAGCACGTTCTCGCCTTCAATTCGGAAGGCCAGTGGCCCTGCAAGCGTCTTTACGGTTGCCGGACTGTCGATCAGCCCGCGTGAGACGGATGCGAAGAACGCGCCTGTTGAACCTGTGCCGGAACTCATCGTGAATCCCGCGCCGCGCTCGAAAAAGCGCACATCAAGGTTGTGCCGGTCGAGCACCTTGACGAAACTCACATTGGTCCTGTTCGGGAAGTGAGGATGCCGCTCGACCTCCGCGCCCAGCGCCTGCCAGTCGAAATCGAAATCGTCCACGAAGAACGCGCACTGCGGGTTGCCCACCTGGAGAATCGTGCATTCGCGCGGCCCGCCGGAAACGGGCAAGGCGTAATGCAGGTTGCCCTCCGCGATGCGCGGCGTGCCCATATTCATCTCGAAAGAAAAGCTCAGACCGTCGCGTTCGATCAGGCGCAGATGCTTCAGTCCCGCGCCGGTTTGAATGGCGAATCTCACTCCCCACCAGTCCCGCGTCTGTCAGAAACGCGGCGGCGCAACGCGTCCCATTGCCCGAGATCTCCGGTTCGCTGCCGTCGGAATTGAGCAGCCGGATCGCGGCCGGACGGTCTTCCGCGGGCGGCGTGACCAGCAGCCAGCCGTCCGCGCCGGCGCCGGAGTAGCGATGGCAAATGGCGATTGCGGCGCGTTCGATCGACTCTTCGGCAGGCGCTTCCGACGCCCAGGTCAGCAGGAAATCGTTCAGTGCGCCATGCGCCTTGGTGAATGAAATGTTCATGGCCTGCGAGTCCTCTTCCAGATTTCGACCACCTTCTTCTCGGGAGACTCGACCGCGAAGACCCGGGTATAAGGCGTCTTCGACGGCATGGGCGCCGCCAACGCTTTCGAGATCTTGTCGCCTTTGAAACACAATGCCCACTCTTCGTTGAGTGCAATGTCGGGTCTCTGCAGCGCCGCCTGCCATGCCGCGCCGTTACCTTCATGCAGCGTATCGCGCAGCGGAATGCCTGCCTCCCGCACGATGCCCGTGAGGTCGCCGAAGCTCATGAAGATGCCGTCGCTGCGGTGGTAGTTCGCTTCGAAGAATCTCGCGGCCTCGCCTGTCCAGAATCGGCGGTCCTCGGAGTTTCTCTCGGACTCCTTGTAGAGGGCGATGTTCGCGCCGCGCGGGTACAACACCCAAGGGCTGATCGCGACAAGCACCAACAGAACAGCCGCGGCCTTCTGCCATTTGCCCGGCATCAACGCCACCAGCGCGGCGATCCCCAGGCACGCCAGCGGCATCGCGTTCAATCCGTAGCGGACGTTGTAGTAGCTGTTGGGAAACAGCCCAGGCACAAAGATGGGCGTTCCGCCCGAGTACAGGCTCAGCACATAGAAGACCGCCACGGTGAAGAACAGCAGAGCCGCCCACCAGGCGCGTTTGAAGACGGCCACAATCAGCCCCAGCACGCCGGCGTACAACAACGGCGCGCCGAGACAGAGCGCAGCCGCCGTGCGGTATTGGAGAAATCCCAGGCGCAGGTCGTGATCGCCCGGATAGCGAAATCCGCCTGCGTCTACATATCGCTGATTGATGGCGATGGCGGAGTAGGGACCGTTGTAAAACTCCAAAGCGTTGCCGAAGAGAATCAGGTTGTGCGCCAGCCAATATAGCGGGCAGAGCGCGGCGATGCCGCAGAACAGCACGGTCTTCCAGACTCGCCGCTCTCCGGAGAGAACGAGCACGCATAGAGCTCCAACCGGCAGCAGCCCCCAGGCCTCATACCGCGCCATCGTCCCGAGCGTCGCGAACACGCCGGCCAGCGCGGCGGAGCCCCACGATTGCGTATCCCGCAACCGCGCCAGCGCCCAGAAGAGCCCGAGCACGCAGCATAGCGAGACCGGCTCCGTCATCGGGATGCTCTGCTGGAAAAGCAGGTTCGGGTTCAGCGTCCAGGCCAGCAGGCCCGCCCAGGCCGGCACCGGCCCGAAGAGCCGCCTGAGTCCGTGGAACAGGAACAGGCCCGCACAAACGTAGCCGATGGCCGTTCCCAATGCTCCGCCGACGCCGCTGCGATACAGTGCGTCGAACTGTACGAAGGGCAGCATCAGCAGGTGCGGCAGCGGCAGCCACACCGTGCCGATCTGTTCATAGCCGGGCGTCCGGCTGTCGAAGATGCGCCGGACGATGTTCTGATGCGCCTCGCCGTCGCCGTACCACAGCGTCCAGCCGTGCCAGGCGACAAAGGCGATGGCGAGGGCGCTGGCGGCTATCAGCAGCAGCGCCGCGCGCGGCTCAAAACGCGGTGAGGGCGCGGAACGCTTGGAAGCGGGCTTCGATTTCATCACGGGTGAGAGTCCGGAAACGGTCCGGGCCAAACTCCTCGCAGCAGAAGCTGCCCATTACGCATCCATAAACCGCGGCTCGCGCCAGTTCCAGCGCCGACACCGCTCCGCCCTCCAGACTGACCCGGCGCGAGGCGAGATAACCGATAAAGCCGCCGGCGAAGCAGTCGCCCGCACCGGTGGGATCCTTGAGGTCGTCGAGAATAATACCTGGAATGTTCGAGTAGCCGTCCGGGTGGAACAGCGTCGCGCCGAATTCTCCGCGCTTGATCACCAGGATGCTCGGCCCCATCGCGCGAATCTTATCCGCGGCCCGTTTCAGGTTCTTCTCACCCGACAGAAGACGCGCCTCGGAGTCGTTAATCAGCAGGAAATTCCACTGCTTTAGCGTCTCCAGCAACTCGTCGCGGAAATCGTTGATCCAGTAATTCATGGTGTCGCCGCCCACCAGTTTGGGGGCGCTCATCTGCTCGCAGACACTGCGTTGCAGTGCCGGCTGGATGTTGCCCAGCATCAGGTAGGGCTCGTTGCGGTAAGACTCGGGTAGCTTCGGATTGAAATCGCCAAAAACGTTCAGATCCGTCTGCAGCGTCTCGCGATCGTTCATGTCTTCGGAGTAGACGCCGCGCCAGTAGAACGTTTTGCCCGGTGCACGTTCGACTCCGTCGATGTCAATGCCGCGAGACGACAGAAAATCGAGATCTTCCTGCGCGAAATCTTCGCCGACTATGCCGACGATGCGGACCGGCGTAAAGAAACTGGCTGCGAGCGAGATATAAGTGCAGGCGCCGCCGAGTATGCGCTCGTGGCTGCCAGCGGGAGTAGTGACTCCGTCGTACGCGACGGAGCCGACGACAACAAGGGACATGCTGTCATTGTACGAAGTCGCGATGCCCACGCCCGCTAACCGAGCCGGAAATTGAGTTAGGGCATGTTCAAGTTAGCGGCGTGGGGCGGCGCTCCAGCGCCGCGTGGGGCTTCCAAGCCCCGCAACTAACTTGAGCGGGCTCTGGAGCGCCGCCCCACTTTGCCCACCAAAGCATCACCCGCGGAAAGTCTGGGATCCTGGAAGAACGAGTATGGAACTGCTCCGCCGCTGGCTGCTGCCATCGATTATCGACATCCTGACTCTGATCCTGCAGGCCTACCTGTACCGCTTTCTGCGCGAGACGGAGTGGGTGAAGGGCAGCGTTGCGCGCAGCCGGGCGTTGCGCGGCGTGTATTACGCGCTCGTGGCCTACATGGTGTTCATCGTCCCGGAGTTGGTGGTTCCCTGGCTCGGCCTCTTCAGTTCCCTGACGTTGTCCTGGCTACTGGCTGCGACGATGCTCTGGCTTGTGATCTTGATCAGCTTTGGTCTCTGGGTGAGGCTCCATCGGCGCATGAGCGCGTCAGCGGATGATATGAACCCGGGCAGGCGGGCGTTCCTGCGTGCCGTGGGGCCTGCGATCGCCATCGCGCCCAGCATCGTTATGGCCACCGGAATGGTACGCGCACGCTCGGGACCGGCGCTGAAGGAAGTGAACGTCCGCATCCGCGGCCTGCACCCCGACCTGAATGGGATCAGGATTGCGCAACTCACCGATATCCACTTCGGACCGTTCTTCGGCAAGCGCGATTTGGAATGGGCCGTCTCCATGGCGAACGAGACGAAGCCGCACGTGGCGCTGATCACGGGGGACCTGATTACGCGCCGGGGCGACGATCTGCGTGGCTGCTTGAACGTGTTAAAGGCCCTCCGAGGCGAGGCGGGAGTCTGGGCCTGCCACGGCAATCACGAGCAATACGCGGGCGTGGAAGACGAAGCCACCCGCCTGGGAGAGCGGCAAGGCTTCCACTTTTTGCGCGGATCCAGCGAGATTCTTCGCTTTGGCGCAACGAAATTGAATCTCGCTGGCATAGACTACCATTCGTTGGGAGACGATCCATTCATTGGCGGGGAATGGTTGCTGGCCGATGACGCTTTGAACGTTCTGCTGTCGCATACGCCCGCGGCTTTCGACCGGGCCGCGGAATTGGGCTTCGACCTCACCATTTCCGGCCACACCCATGGCGGTCAGGTGACGCTGCCCGTGGGGAATGAGAATCTGACGTTTGTGCGCGTCTACACGCCCTACGTCAAGGGCTTGTACGAGAAGGAAGGCAAGCGGCTTTACGTGAGCAGCGGGCTCGGGACGGTGGGCGTTCCGGTGCGTATTGGCGCGGACCCCGAAGTCACCCTGATTCGTCTATGCGGCATCTGATACTGACCGACATTCACGGCAACATCGATGCCCTGGAAGCTGTGCTCCGGGACGCCTCTGGCCGCTATGACGACGTGGTTTGCTGCGGCGACCTGGTCGGCTACGGCGCAAGTCCCGCGGAAGTCATCGAGTGGGTCCGGCAGGAGGCTTCGTTCATCGTTCGGGGTAACCACGACCGCGCGGTTTGGGAAGAGGGTCTGAAGGATACGTTCAATGATGCGGCGCGGCGAGCCATTGAGTGGTGCTTGGACGAGCTTAGCCCAGCCGACATCGAGTGGCTCCGGCAACTCCCCGCCGGACCCGTCTGGCCCTACGATTTCGGCCTGGCGCACGGCTCTCCAGTCGACGAAGACGAGTACCTCGCTTTCACCGAAGACGTTCTCGGTCTGGATCGGCACTTCCAGTGCAAACTGCTCTTCTTCGGACACACGCACATACAGGGCGGCTGGATCTGGCAGCGCGGCGGAGTCCAACCCGTGCCCGTTCCAAGCCTGCGGGAAACGCAACGTGTGCTGGACGTAAATCCGGATAATCTCTATCTCGTCAACCCCGGTTCGGTGGGGCAACCGCGCGACCGCGATCCGCGCGCGGCCTATGCCATCTGGGACTCGGACGAGCGGTTGCTGACACTGCGGCGCGTAGTCTACGACATCGAGGCCGCGCAGAGCCGGATCCTCAGCGCGGGCTTGCCGGAATCGCTGGCAACGCGACTTGCCGCAGGGCGCTGAGAGGTATTTCGTATTCTTTGCGAACCGCGGCCGTTCGCGCGGTCACACCGATAGCACAGAGAATGAAAAGAGCGGTCCTTTGGGGCTGCCCTCCGCGATGTGGTTCTCAACCGGACTCGCGCCACTGCCGAAAACGAAGTAACGCCGAGGCGGCTTCCGGGCGGCCGCTCTTTTCATTCGCGGCTCCGTGCTATTCACGGGCGCGACCGCTGCTGAGCGCTCGAGACCCCTCACTCGACCATGAGCGGACCCTCAGGAATCAGATCGAGCCTCTGAAAGAACATCAGGTTGTGACCCGATTCCGTGGCAGGCTTGATCTGCACCGTGTAGGCGCCGGCCTTCGGCAATCGAACCGCTCCTAAATCGAACGTCCCGTACTGGTAGCCTTCGCCGGTCTCGACAACCGCGGCGGTCAACGTCTGAGCGCCGATGGTGACCTGGAACCGCGCGCCGCCCGATTCCTTGCGCGCCGAGTAGCGGATGCGGACCTGGTACGCGCCGGCCTGACTCACCAGCAGATGCCAGGTGATGGTATCTTCCGGGCCGGTCCACTTGGCGATGTGGAACTTCCCGTCGCGGTTGAAACGCTTGACCGCCTTGCCCGTGGTCACGGCCGGCTGGCAATCGAGTTCAAACGGCGACTCGGTATCCTGCGTGATGACGGGCGGGTCCACTCGCGGAGGTCCATCGAGCTGCAGCACAATTACGGTATCGAGTTCGTCCAGCGGCTTGGCGGGCAGGGTAATGGCTACATTGCCATCGGCGTGGTGGAGCGCCAGCTTGCGGGACGGATCCGCGAGGGCATACGCCGACCGAAGCTCGTTTTTCAATCCGGGCATGCGCAGCACGCCGTCGCCCGGCCAACTGAAGACATGCAGATAGAGCTTGTCGCCTTTCACCGTGCTGCGACCCCAGGGCTGCTCGGGCAGGGGGCTGGCCGATGTACCGTAAATGCTCTCGCCATTCGCCTGCACCCAGGTGCCGACCTTGCGTAGAGTCGCCACGCTCGGCGCCGGAATTGTGCCGTCGCCCATCGGTCCGATGTTCAACAGATAGTTGCCGCCCTTGCTCACGATCTCCACCATGCGGTGAATCACGTCGCCCGGCGTCTTCCACTGCTGGTCGAACCGGCTATAGCCCCAGGTGGTGTTCAAGGTTTGAGGCGTTTCCCAGTATTCCTGCAATCCGTCCGACGGCATGCCGTTGTCGTCCATGTCCTGGTAGTCGCCCATCAGATCCCGGCCGTAGCCGCCGACGCGGCCGTTGATCAGGCAATGGGGCTGCAATTGGCGCACGATGTCCACGAACTCGCGCGCATGCTCCGGAGTATCCATGCCACGGTCGAACCAGACCAGCCCCAGCGTACCGTAATTGCTCAGCAACTCGCGCAATTGGGGCTTGGACTTTTCTTCGAGGTAGCGCGTGAAGTCCTTCTTCGAACGGTCGTAATCCCAACTGTTGCCGAAGCCGTCGGGATGGTCCCAATCCTCGCGGTGCGAGTAGTAGACGCAGAATCGGATGCCCGCCTTCTTGCATGCTTCCGCGAGTTCCTTGAGCGGGTCGCGGTGAAAAGGCGTCCAGTCGACGATGTTGTATCTCGTGACCTTTGAGGCGTACATGGCGAATCCGTCGTGATGCTTGGCCGTGACCACCAGGTACTTCATGCCGGCGGCTTTGGCGAGCGCCACCCACTCCTCGGCATTGAAATGGACCGGGTTGAACTTGCGCGCCCGCTCGCGGTATTCGGCGACGGGAATGTTGAAGCGTTGCATGATCCATTCGGCTTCGTTCCCGACGGGAATGCGTTGGCCTTTCCACTCGCCCGCAAGCGCGGAATAGGGGCCCCAGTGAATGAACATGCCGAGCTTGTCGTGCTGGAACCATTGAATCCGTTCGGCATCGGTGACTTCAACTGGGACCGCAGGTGTTTGTCCAAAGAGTCCCGGCACCAGCGTGATACACGCGAGGCAAAGCGATGTTGCGTGGCTGATGGATCGCGTGGTTGAGGCAAGCATTGAAGGCCAGTATAATCCAGCGGCTCTACGCGTCTGAGTACGGTCGATCGCCATCGAATACACGCCCGCCCCGGTGCACCTCACTCCAGAATCGCCGGGAGCGGGCCGTCAAGTAGTCACGGCCAACAGGATGCGCTCCGACAAGCGTTTGAAATCTGAGTAGCAATCTCGAACGGCCTCGCCATGCGCTCCGATCGCCCCGTCTGCAGGCTTCAGAGCGAACATCGGCTTTCTGGCTACCTTCGCCAGCGGCATAAGGCTCCGATAGTGGTTGAGCGTCGCCAGGCAGAGCGGATCGTCCTTTACACTCAGACCGCTGCCCCCCGGTTCGTCCAGCACCGACCGCCGGTATTCGTCCGGTATGCGGTCCATCCAGCGCAAATACGCCTTGACCGAGCGGTATTCGCGGGTCGCATCCCGCTTGACGATATAACCGGCCGGTTGCATGCTGCCCTGAGGTATCCGCACATTGGGATCGGGGCTTTTCGTGCGTAACACCGTCCACGACTCTTGCCGGGAACGCAACCATGGCCCGAGATTCCGTAGCCCCTGCAAGGAGTAAAAGTCAGGCGCGAGAGGAATCACGACGTGTTGTGCGCCGATCAGAGCAGAGCGGTTGACCGCACTCAAATTTGGGCCAATGTCGATAAGCGCGAGATCGGCGCCCCGCGCTTGCGCAGCACCCTCGATCGCCCGATTGAACGCCGTTATCTTAGGAAACGCAGCTCCGCTGCGATCATGGCAGCGCAGCCAGGCTTCCGAGAGTTCGTCTTCGAACCCGGACAGTGCAAGATCTCCGGCAATGAGTCCGAGGTTCGGGGATATGGGTTCCACGTGTGGAGTTTGAATATCCCCGGTCCCGCAAAGAATCGGATCCACAGAGCCCTGGATCGTCAGCGGATGCTTCCCCTCCGGCCACAAAGCCTCCAGGCGATCGTCATCGAGGAACATGCTGGTGAGGTAGGCCTGCGGATCGAGGTCAACGGCCAACACATTCCGTCCTGTCTCCGCGAACATCCAGGCAAGATGGTAGACAAGAGTCGTTTTGCCGACCCTACCCTGGTTGTTGAAGAACGCGACCGTAATCATTTAAGCGCCCTGAGCGTTACTCGAAAGTAATGCGAATCGAACTGGAACGCCGCGGGTTCATTGCCGTTCCGGCGCAACGCTTCCTGGGCTCTCAATACGCCGCGGCCGAACTTGTTCACAAACCCAAGCGTCTTCATGGCCTCTGCGACGACGGGGTTCCGATAGCTGTTTTGATTGGGAAAATTCTCGGGCGACGCTTCCCCGTACAAACCACCCGGGCTCTGAATTTCAATTCGATCGGAGAACCAATAGAAGCGGACCGGCGCGGTCGATTCGTAGGATCTGTGCAGCACCGCGTTCATAAGAAGTTCGCGAAGCGCCACCGAGGGATAGCTTGAGATCGTTCTCTCTTGCAGCGCCGATTTCGACTCTGGCCGGCTCTCGATCTGCAAATCGACTAACGATTCCAGCTCACGGAGGAGCGTCAGAAGATCGCCGGAGAGGCTCTTCTCCATCATTACGTCGCCGGCGAGGGAGGTACCCTCCAGGCGCAGGAACTGAACATAGGCCCCCGGAAGCCACTCAAGCGGGTTCTTTCCGAACAGGATAATGCCAGCATTCGTGGGACACTGCCGCGTCGAATCGTAGAAGCGAAGTGACGCCAATTGCGTAGCCAGGTCGCGATGGTTCGTCTCCAGGATATCGGCGGAGACCGCCTCGGCCAAGTAGCTGAACTTGAACAAGTCCGCAGCCAGCGCGCCCAAGTCGCTGCCTAGACATGGCAATGCGTCGAAGGATCTCGCGTGTGCGATGCGCCGCTCAGTGAGCATCCTCTCTTCCTGCTCACTAGCAACAGCTTTCCGAGGCCCAACTCGGATGCGCACCTGGCCTTTGTAGCGGACTGGAGGCAGATCCGACGGCTGAACTTCGACAACGGCTAACTCGCCGTCAGAGAAGGCAAACTTCTTCACGCTTAGCGCAGGCAAAGGTTGTATATTGCCATCCGAGCGTAGAGCGGCTAGATTCTGCAGCAACTGATCGGAGATGGCCGTACCGTTGAGAGCGCCATTCTCGTCCGCGCCGACGATCAAATAGCCCGGCAAACGGTGGTTCGGCAAGTCGTTCGCGAACGCAGTGACAGCCTCCGCAAACTTGTCGGTATTGGTCATCGACACTGTGCGCTCGACCCGATCGGACTCGAGATCCAGGATCAGACTACGCAACTCTTGTTCGTTGATCATGGGCGTCGCGTTCCCATTCTCGCACCTTCCCCTCGAACGGCTCAGGTTCCACCACGTTGTGGTTCGAGCGCCTGCTCATTCGGGATCCGAAACCTTTTGGAAGGCCTCCCCGACATGCTTTTCGCATGCCTGCGATGCATCGGCTACCACGACTTCTACTGAAGCTCACTCCGCCAGCGCCGCTCGGATCTTCGCCGCGGCCGACTTGCCAACCTCTTTGGCTAATGCCTCTTCGCTCGCCGCCTTCACTCCCGAGAGGCTGCCGAACGTCGTCAGCAGTTTCTGTGTGGTGCGCGGACCGATGCCAGAGATCTGAATCAATTCCGACGTCAGGCGCTGCGAGTCGCGGCGGTTTCGGTGGAACGTTACTGCGAAGCGATGCGCTTCGTCGCGGATCATCTGCATCAACTGCAGCACCGGCGAGCGGCGGTCGAGCACCACGGGCTCGTCCTCCTGGCCGTGCACGTACAGCAGCTCTTCCTTCTTCGCGAGCGAGGCCAGCGGCGGATTCAGGATGCCCAGCGCGTCGAGTGCAGCCGCGGCGGCGTGCAGTTGGCCCAGGCCGCCATCGATCAGGACCAGGCCCGGCATCGGTTTGCCTTCATCCCGCAGGCGCGAATAGCGGCGCGTCACCACCTCGTGCATGGAGGCGAAATCGTCGCTGCCCTCGACGGTCTTGATGATGAACTTGCGATAGTCGGACTTCTTCATCCGGCCCTCTTCCCACACCACCATGCTGGCCACCTTGTCGGTGCCCGAAATGTGGGAGATGTCGAAACATTCGATGCGGCTGGGCGGGTCGGGCAGGCCGAGGGCCTCCTCCAGCGCCCCTGAAATGGCCTTGGAGGTCGGCTTCAACACGCGAAAACGCTGTTCGAAACTGCTGCGGGCGTTCGATTCCACCAGGGCGAGCAGGGCCTTCTTCTGGCCGCGCTGTGGGGTGTGGATTTCCACCTTGCGCCCGCGCTTTTCGGAGAGCAGTTCTTCCAGCAGATCGCGGTCCTCGAATTCGACGGGCAAGTGGATAATGGCGGGGACCGGCTGCGCCTCTGAGTAGATCTGCATCAGCAGCGTGGTGAAGAACTCGCCCGGTTCGAGCTCAGTGACATCCTCCCAGAAGAACTCGCGACGGTCCACGATGCGCCCGTTGCGCAGATGGAACAGGTTGACGGAAACCTGCGGCGGCTCGGCGTAATAGGCGTATATGTCGGTATCGTCGCCCGATGCCGCGGCCATCTTCTGCTTCTCGTCCATCTCCAGGACGGTCTGGAGCAGGTCTCGCAGCGCGCCCGCCTCTTCGAATCGCGTCTCCTCGGAAGCTAGCTCCATGCGCTGCCGCAAGCCATCGGACAAGTCGTGCAGGCGCCCTTCCAGAAAGAGGCGCACGTTCTGAACCTGCTCGGCGTAAGCCTCCGGCGTGGTCAGGCCATTCACGCACGGCCCCAGGCAGCGATGGATGTGAAACTCGAGGCACGGCTGCGGATGGAATCGGGTCAGGTCCACCTTGCACGAGGGGATCTTGAAGTGGCGATGGATGAACTTGACCAGGCGGTGGGCCAGGTTGCCGGGGAAGTACGGACCGAAGTACGACGCGCCATCCTTACGCACGCGGCGCGTCACATAGACTCGCGGCCATTGCTCGGCGGTGAGCTTGATGTAGGGATAGGTCTTGTCGTCGCGCAGCAGGATGTTGAAGCGCGGCTTGTACTGCTTGATGAGGTTGTTTTCGAGAGCGAGCGCTTCCTTCTCGTTGTCGAGCAGGATGTAGTCCAGGTCGGCGGCCTCCTGGATCAGGCTGCCGGTCTTGGCCTCGGCCAGACGCTCTTCTAAAAAGTAGCTGCGGACGCGGCTGCGCAGATTCTTCGCTTTGCCCACGTAGAGGACGGTGGCGGCGGCATCCTTGTACAGATACACACCTGGCCCTGTGGGAAGCTGCGAGGCTTTGTTGCGAAGATATTCGACGGCGGAGTCGCGCAGGCTCATGCGCTTTATAATTCAATTGTGGCACGTGTGATTCTGCTGGCTCTTCTCGGGACGATGCTCGGTTATGGGCAGCGGCCACAGGATGTGCCTCCGCCTCCGCCCGATAAGCCGGCCGTCCAGGCGCCGGTGGAGGAGCCGCCCGAGGAGGACCCTTCGGCGATTCCGAAGACCTATGATTTCAACCCGATACAGGCCGAAAAAGAGGTCAAAGTCGGCCGGTACTACCTGAAGAAGGGTAGCCTGAAGGCGGCGTTGAACCGCTTCGAGGATGCTTCCAAGTACAATCCGCAATTTGCCGAGGCGTTCCTGCTGCTGGCCGAGACGCGCGAAAAGCTGAAGGACAAGAAGGGCGCCAAGTCGGCCTACCAGGAGTACTTGAAACTCTCCCCCGATGCCAAAAACGCCAGTGAAGTGAAGAAGCGCCTACACAAACTGAGTTGAGTGGGGCGGCGCTCCAGCGCCGCGTGGGGCCTCCAGGCCCGGCCCGCAACCGACCTCAGAGCGGGCGCTGGAGCGCCACCCCACCTTCCT
>CAWGKI010000055.1:0-11883 GCA_963823095.1 Terriglobia bacterium | reverse complement strand
TGAGCACCGCATCGGATCGCAAACGCTGCGGGCCAACCTCTCGCACCGTCTGCGTTGGAATCGTTCCACCCGGCGCTCCCGCGCGGCAGGCTACTTGGGCCAGATCTTCACCAACCCTTTGCCCCTTGCTCTTCTGCTGGCCGCCCTGGCGCCGCAAGGCTGGCTCGCCCTGTTGTTCACGCTCTTACTGCGTGCCTGGGCCGCCTACGAAGTGGCCGAGCGAACGCTGCGGGCTCATCTCGGACTACGAGCCTGGATGCTGCTGCCGCTACAGGATCTGGTCAGCTTTGGACTCTGGATCTCCGGTTTCCATGGAGATACAATCCTCTGGCGGGGGAGACACTACCGCCTGCTCGCGGATGGAAGATTCGAATTGCTCCGGGAATAGGGTCGACCTATCCTCCGATTGGGAGTAGCTTAGGAATAGGTTCGACTCGTGAGGAGTTGTGAGTTCCAAGGCCGTCCGCAGTACCTTATGAGCAATAAAGCAGCCCCTTTGCCAGTCCCAAGAGTTGCGGACGAACGGGAGATTTGGGCTCGTTTCCTGGATCCACTTTTCGATCTCAGCCGCCGCACCGTCTTCCTGATTGTCGTGGTGATGGTGGCAATCATCGCCTTCGCCGACTGGTACTTGCAGAGGAACATCTCCCTCGGCGTTCTTTATACCTTCCCGATCATCTTTGCGGCGATGACCTTCCGGCGCAGTGAAATGCTCGCCCTGATCGCCGTCTGCACCCTGCTCCGCGAGCATCTGGGTCCTTTTTCCTGGGAAACTGACGCGCATCAGCGTTTGTTTTACACTGCTATCACTTACAGTGGCGTCGGACTGCTGCTGAACGAGATCGCCCGCAACCGGCGCATGATGTTGAGCCACTACCAGGAGATCCGCGAGGAGATCGAGCGCCGGCGAACGGCCGAACAACGCTTCGAAGCTCTGGTCGAGTCCAGTCCGGCGGCGATCATTACGCTGGATCCTCAAGGCAGAATCGAGCTGGCCAATACCGCCGCCGAGCAGATCCTTGGCGTAACACGCGGAGGGTTGCTGGGCCACAACGTGGCGGATTATGTACCGGTGATCGCGGACCTGGCCCAGCACAGCGCCAACGGCATCGTCTACCGGACGACGACAACGGGTGTGGGACGGCGGTCGAACGGCGAGTCGTTCCACGCATACATCTGGCTCTCCACTCTTCCATCCAGCAGCGACAACCGCCTGGCGGCGATCATCGTTGACGGGAGCGAGGATCTGCGCGACTGGCAGGAAGCGAGCCTGCAAAGCATCCTGCGCAGCACGCGCGTACTGGTGGGCAGCGTCTCGCACGAGATCCGCAATCTCGCCGCCGCAATAGTGATGGTGCACTCCAACCTTGGCCGCATACCCGGCGTGTCCGAGTCGGAAGACTACGGCGCGCTGAACACGCTGGCTCAGGGCCTGGCCCGCCTCGCCACCGTCGAACTGAATCAGGCAGCCGAGGCGGACCTCTCTGGCGTAAACTTGCAGCGACTGCTGGAGGAATTCTGCATCATCACGGCTCCGTCCATGGAAGCGATAGACGGAGAGTTGATTCGGGACGTTGCCCCGGGCACGCCGCTTGTACTCGGAGATCATCAGGGCTTGATTCAGGTGTTGATGAACCTGAGCCGGAACAGTATCCGCGCCATGCAGGATTCCGAGCAGCGTCAGTTGACTCTTCGGGCCAGTTCGGATCGGCAGAACGTCTTTCTGCGGCTCAGCGACACGGGACCGGGCGTGTCGAATCCCGAGGTGGCCTTCCAGCCATTTCAACCCGGCGCCGACGCTTCCGGGCTGGGGCTTTTCGTTTCCCGCGCGATTATTCGGGCTTGCCAGGGCGAACTCTACCATGAACCCACGCCAGCCGGTTGTACGATGGTGATTAAATTAAAGGTCTATCAGACCGAAGAAGTGTCGCAGGATTTGAACGAGACTGAGGTACAAGCATGACGCGCGTATTGCTCGTGGACGACCATGCCCTATTTCGCGAGGGGCTGGCGAGGCTGCTGTCCGCGGAGACAGGGATTGAGGTGGCCGCCCAGTGCGCCACAGTGGAGGAGGCCCTGGTTCAGGTGCAGGCGCCCGGTCTGGACCTGATCCTGCTGGACTACGAGTTGGGAGACAGGCGCGGCAACGAGGTTATGCACTTCCTGCGGAGCCATCAGATCGACACCAGGGTCCTGATAGTTACCGTGGGCCTCACCCGTGCGGAACTCCGCCAGATGCTGAACCAGGGCGTGGCTGGAGTGTTCCTGAAAAACAATCCGCCCGAGCTGCTGCTCGAAGCGATGCGCGCGGTACTGGGCGGCGACACCTGGGTGGATCCCAAGTACGCCGAAGCGCCGATCGAGAAGACGCCCGGCGAAATCTTCCGCCGCGTCCGCTTCACCGAGCGCGACCGTCACGTGCTGCGTGGCGTTTTCGAGGGCCTGGCCAACAAGGAAATCGCCGAACGCCTGCACGTCAGCGAAAGCGCCATCAAGGCCTCCCTGCAGCAGTTGTTCAGCAAGACCGGCGTGCGGACGCGCGGCCAGTTGGTGCGCATCGCGCTGGAACAATTCCGGCGGGAATTGCTTTAGATCTTGAGCGGGCGCGATATCGCCACTTCGCCACGGCGAGAACGCGCGGCGGACTGGGGCTGTTGTCTATCACCTCAGCCCGATGACGAGCTACAGGTTCTTCTGAGGCCAATCGCAAGGTGCGCTTTTCGCCATCGCCTGGCGATACTTGGGATCGTGACGAACTGGTGGGAGGGCAACATCCCATAGACCCACACTCCGGCTAGCGCGATCATCGTCCGTGATTCGAGATGGCGGGCACCGCGCCGGAATGATCACCGCGTTAGGCACGCCACCTGAGACGAGCGTGCCGGGCGGGGGTAACCACGATGTGGGGACGGACGCCAGACTTTCCAGCCGTCTCCTCCGGCCGAACCACCTCCGACAGAATTCAAGGAAGAGAATAGAACGATGACCAACAGGTACCAGATCCAATTACGGACCGCACTGATGCTGGCCCTTTGCTGGACCTCGAACGCGGCCGCCCCGGAGACTCTCCGTGTTGGCGCAGCGCGGATCGACATCACACCGGCGGCGGATCCGGCGAATCCGCCGTCCGGTAACTTCGCGCACGAGCGCCTCTACGTGCGGGCCATCGTCCTCGACACAGGCGCGACGCGCGCGGCCTTGATCGGGGCAGACCAAGGCGGACTCTCCGAAACCATCTGGGCCGCGGCTTCGAAGCAGATCGCCGCCGAGTTGAGTTGCCCAGTCGAGAACATCGTAATGTCCGCAACGCACACGCACAGCGGTTGGGGCAACGGCCCTATGCCCTTCCCGCGGCCAGGTCAGCGCGGAGGCCGCCCGCCGGCAGACCCCAACGCGCCCCCGCCGCCTATCGTCGGCCAGATCGTCGACACTGTTCGCCAGGCCAAGGCCGCGCTTCAGCCGGCCCGCATGGGCTTCGGTACGGGGTTCTCCTACCTCAACGTGAACAGGGACACGATCGATCCCGAAACAAGGCTGTGGACGCAGGCTCCAAACCTAAGCGGCCCGTCTGACAAGACCGTGGCCGTTCTCAAGTTCGAGACGCCGGCCGGCGAGCCTGTCGCGGTCTACATGACCTACGCGATGCATCCCGTCAACGGCTTCCTGGCAGGTATCACGAGCGCCGATTTCGCCGGCGCCGCCTCGCGTCACGTCGAACAGGCGTATGACGACAAGGCCGTCGCCATATTCGCCCAGGGGGCGTCGGGAGACCAGAATCCGCTCTACCTGCGCGCCGGAACCAACGCGATGGCTTCCCGCGCCGGCATCAAGATCACAGGCAACGTCTTGACCCGGGAGAAGGTCGAGGCGCCGCTCCGCGATGCCGACACTCAAACCCGGCCCCTCGACCCGAAAGTTCGCGAGGTGTTGGAACGCGTGATGGAAAGCGAAGGAGTGCTGCTCGGCGAAGAGGCCATTCGCGTGATGACCAATACCACGCGCATGGACCCGGCGCCGCGAATCGTGGCGGCGCAGAGTATAGTCACCTGCCCGGGCCGGCGGCGGCTGGATTCGACGCGCGAAGGTAAGCCGGGCGTGTATGAGGATGGAGATCCGGTGAACATGCGCCTGGGCGTGCTGCGCATCGGCCCGGTTGCGTTAGCTTCCATCAACGCGGAAGTCTACAGCCCCATTGCCCAACGGTTGAAAGAGCGTTCGCCTGTCGCCAACACCTTCATGGTCACCCTCGCCAACGGCTCCGCGAACTCCGGCTACATCCCGAACGACGCGGCCTTTGGGGCGTACACCTTCCAGGTGCTCGGCTCGCGCCTGAAGCCGGGTTGCGCCGAAAATGCAATCGTCAACGGCATGCTGGATCTGATTCAATCGGAATGGCAATGATGCGGTTCGTCTTGCGCAGCGAACCGTCCATGCGCCGGTTGAGGGCACGGCGAGAGCGCCCGCACGTTCCCTGCAGGCTGGAGCCGCAAGTGAGGCATCTCCGCTAGCTTCTGCTTTCCTCTGGGATGTCCACTGAGTCTCCCTCGCCGGGCGCCAGGAATGGGTTCGCCTCGAAAGCGTGCTGGCGCGTATTGAGATCGTGATACCGTCCTGTGGGCGCGTAGATCCCCAGGGATCTACGTCCCGCAAGAAGTCAGCCAGCCGAATCCTCGCGGCATTCGTGGCTTCCGAAGTTTGTTCAAAATGATTGAAGTGCCTATGCATTGCATATACAATCGAGGTGGCAATGTTCGAGTGGGACAGAAACAACCTTCGTAAGATTCGGGCCCATGGAATCAATCGGGATGAAGCAGAGCAGGCGTTGTTGAACTACCCCATTCCGATTTATGACCAAGACGTTGAAGGTGAGCTTAGGTTGGTCTATTACGGTGAAACCGCGGCAGAACGACTGCTCGCGATCATCGTAACGGAGCGCGGCGGCAGGATTCGGGTAGTAACAGCCTACCCGCTCGATGCGGGGCAGAAGCGCGACTATTTGCTGAGACGGTCGCAAGGGGAATGATCTCAATGGAAAAGAAACCGCTGCTAATGCCAAAGTTCAAGAGTGAAAGCGCGGAGGCCGATTGGTGGGCCAGCCCGGCTGGACGCGCCTATTTGAAACAGAAATCCAGCGAGGCTCGGGCGGCTGGCGTCAGGCCTGCCGGATCTGGTCTGGTCGCGAGTCTGAACAAGAAACGCAGCGTCCAGATCGCTATCCGCCTGCCTGAGGCCGATCTCGCCAAGGCGCGAGAGCTGGCTGAACGCAAGGGGGTGGGGTACCAGACGCTGCTGAAGATGTTCGTGCGCGAGGGCCTTATTCGCGAGTCCCGACGCGCCTGATTCTTAAACAATCCCGGCGGAGGCTCGTCTTAGGCCGGGTTGACGTCCACTGTGTCCCCCTCGCCCGGCGCCAGGAACAGGTTTGCCTCGAAGCCATGCTGGCGCGTGTACAGGTCATAATACCGGCCCTTGAGCGCGTAGAGCACGCCGTGCGAGCCGCGCTCCACCACCCGGCCGCCCTCCATCACCAGGATCTGATCGGCGCGCCGGATCGTACTCAGCCGGTGGGCGATGACGAACGTGGTCCGGCCGCGCATCAGGTTCCCGAGCCCTTCCTGGATCAACGACTCGGTCTCGCTATCCAGGCTGGATGTCGCTTCGTCCAGGATCAGGATACGCGGATCGGCCAGGATCGCCCGGGCGATGGAGACTCGTTGCCGCTGACCGCCAGAGAGCTTCACTCCGCGCTCGCCCACCACCGTGTCGTAGCCGTCTGGGAACCGCTCGACAAACTCGTCCACACGCGCGGTTCGGCAAGCGCCTTCCAGTTCCTCACGCGTGGCGTACGGCCGCGCGAAGGCCACATTCTCGGCAATGGTCCCATCGAACAGAAAGGACTCCTGCAACACGACGCCGAGCTGCGACCGGTAACTGCCCACCTGGACCGTGGAGAGGTCTACGCCATCCACCAGCACGCGCCCCTGCCCCGGTTTGTGGAACGACGAGATCAGCCCGATGGTGGTCGACTTACCCGACCCGGACGAGCCGACCAGCGCGGTGACCGTTCCCGGCTCGGCGTCGAACGAGACCTCGTGCAGCACGGGCTTTCCGGTTTCGTATTCGAACGACACGCGCTCGAACTCGACGTGGCCGTTTATGGGTCCGAGCGCCACTGCGCGGTTGGGATCCTGGTCCTCGCGAGCCTCGTTCAGGATTTCGCGGGTGCGCTCCAACCCCGCCACCGCTTCGGTAATTTGCGTGCCGATTCCGACCATTTGGAAGACCGGCGCAACCAGGAAGCCGAGGAACATCATGAAGGACATGAACCCGCCGGTGGTCAGCGAGCCGCTCAGAATCTGCCGGCCGCCTACGTACATGACCAGCGCGCCGACGACACCCAGGAGTAGGGTCGCCGATAAGCTCAGCATGGAGACGCCGGTCAAGGACTTCAAAACATTGGCCAGAATCCGGTCCGCGCCCTGCTGGAAAACGGCGTCTTCCCGAGCCTCGGCGTGATACCCCTTCACGACCCGGATGCCTCCGAGCGTCTCCGTCAGACGGCCGGTCACCTCGGCAGTGATCTTGCCGCGCTCGCGGAAAATGGGGCGCAAAGTCTGGAACGCCCGCTGCAACACGACCGAGTAGACAATGACGATCGCCGCCGTGAGGAACGTCATCAAGGGACTCAACCGCAACAAAAAGAAGAACGCCAGCAGCGAGGTGAGCAGTCCGCCGATGAACTCGACCAGTCCCGTGCCCACCAGATTCCGCACGCCCTCGACGTCGTTCATGATGCGCGAAACGAGTTGGCCCGATTTATTCGAGTCAAAAAATGTGACAGAGAGCCGGGCGACGTGCTGCTCCACCTTGCAGCGCAGCTCGGCGATCAACCTCTGCGCCGACTTGGAGAGCAATTGCGTCAGCCAAAAGCCGGTGACGCCCTGCACCGCGGTCGCGGCGACGATTGCGGCAATCAGCGGTAACAGACGCTCTATGTGGTGTTTACCGAGAATGTCGTCTACAAAATACTTGGTCGAGGCAGGCAGGACCAGCCCGCAAACGCGGCTGATGCCGATCAGCACTAGGCCCAGCAGGAGCTGAGCCCGCCGCGGTCGCATCAGTTCCCGAACGTCGGGCCAGATGGCTTTCCAATTTGACGGTTTCTTGGCGACATCCCGATTCCGGGAGGTGGGTCGTTCTGCGGAAGCGCCTGGGCGGGGTAGCATAGTTAAATGAGAACTCTCTTATTGTCGATGCTCGGAGCCACCCTTTGGGCGCAAGGGCCAGGCGCAGCGACGCCTCCCGCGCCCGCGGCAGCCGACCCTATCGTCTTCTCGGCTGCCGGGGAGACAATGACCAAGACCCAGTTCGAGCGTCTGCTCGCCTCCCTTCCGGCTAACGTCCGCACCCAGGCCAGCACCCCCGATGGCAAGCGCCAACTGGCCGAAAGACTGGCTGAAATGAAGGTCCTGGCTCAAGAAGCCCGGCGTCTCGGCTTGCAGTCCCAACCCGATACCGCGGCGCAGATGAAGCTGCAGGAAGACAACTTCCTCGCCTCTACGCTGTATCAACAGCTCGTGGCGACGGCCAAGCCCAGCGAAACCGACTTGAAGGCCGCATACGACGCCCGCAAGTCCGAATTCGAGCAGGCCAAGGCTCGTCACATCCTCATCCGGTTCGCGGGCTCGCGCGTTCCGCTCCGCAAAGACCAAAAGGACCTGACCGAAGCCGAGGCGCTGGCCAAAGCGACCGAACTCCGTGCGCGCATTGTGAAGGGCGAGGACTTTGCAGCCATCGCCAAGACCGACTCCGACGATACCGGCTCGGGCGCTTCGGGCGGCGACCTCGGCCAATTGACCCGCGGCCGTACGGTCCCTGAGTTCGAGCAGGCTGTGTTCACCTTGCCTATCAATCAGGTAAGCGAACCCTTGAAGACCCAGTT
Source organism: Terriglobia bacterium (assembly GCA_963823095.1). GTDB lineage: Bacteria > Acidobacteriota > Terriglobia > Bryobacterales > Bryobacteraceae > CAIVVT01. The sequence goes on along the minus strand of CAWGKI010000055.1, from coordinate 3,941 downwards.
CGGCTACCACCTGATTCAAGTTCAGGAGCGTGGCACCCTCGAGTTCGACAAAGTGAAAGCGGATCTGGAGCGGGAAAAGGCCACAGACCTCGCTACCCAACAAGTGAAAGCGCTTCACGATAAGGCCAGGATTACGCTGAGCGAAAGCTACTTCGGCGCTCCCGCGGCTCCGGAAGCTGCTGGCGCCAGGCCCGCACCGGGAACGCCTGCGGTTAAGCCCGCCGCCGCGCCCGCGGCCGCCGCACCGGCGAAGAAGTAACCGGATCAGCCCCGGCGGTGCATCGGAGTTGCAGCCTTCGGGCCGGCAATCTTGAGAATCCTCGAACGACGGTTGCAGTGAGCCTGCGGCGTGCCGCAGGCTCACTGCAACCGTCGCTTTTGATGATTGGAGCCGAAGGGCCGCTGCCGCTTTCAGCTACGGATACACCGGAGCGATCTCCAGCCCACTCGAAAGAGGCCGGTCTGTCGGAAGAACTACCGCCTCTCCCTCTTTGAGCCCGGACCGGATCTCGGCCCGGCTTTCGCTTGACACCCCAACATCCACGTGCCGCCAGGCCAGCTTTGTTCCTTCCAGGACGAAAGCGCCGAAAGCTCCGTTTTCCCTGCGCAGACTGCCTTTGGAAATAGTGAGCGCGCCCTCCACCACCTGAGCCTTCAAACGCGCGTCGATGTTCGCGCCGGGCGCCAAGTCCCGCTTGGGCGATTGGATCTGGACCACCACTTCCCCGACCTGCCTGGAACCGAGTTGGATCACCTGAGAAGGCAATTCGCCAATGCTCCCCTCCCACTCCCGGCCGGGCAGCGCGTCCCAGGTCAACGTGACGGGCAGACCCATCTTCACTTTCCCCAGATCCGGTTCATCGATGTACACCAGCACTTTCATGCGGTCCAGGGTGCCCACCTTGGCGACCGGGTCGCCTGCCTTGATCCATGCTCCGGCGTGAACCGGGAGTTCGTAGACCATCCCGCCGCGCGGCGCTCGAACCGTCGCCTGGCCAATCTGATCTTTCACGAGAGCGAGCGCGGCCTCGGCTTCATGCACGCGCGCCTCGGCGGCACTGCGGTCCTGCGCGGGGGTCAACGCTGCGCGCTTCTGGCGCAGGCCCGATACCTCCGCCACAGCTCGCTTCAACCTGTCACGCGCCGCATCCAGTTCATCCCTTGTAGCCGCTTTTTGACCAAATAGCCGCTCGACCGATGCGACGTCGCGTTGTGCCGCATCCTGCTCCAGATTGGCCTTCGCGATGGCGGCATCGATCTCGGCGAGGTCCACCGCCTTTCCGCCATGCTGGAACTGCGCCAGGTCGGCTCGCGCCTGCGCCAGGCGAGACTGCGCCGCGGAGAGATCGGATTCGGCCGAGGGCAACTCCAAAATTACCAGAGGCGCGCCGGCGTTCACTCGCTGCCCCCGTGTCACCAAGACTCTTGCGATGCGGCCCTCCCGCATTGCGCTGACTTCCTGCCATTCCCACGGCTCCACTTTGCCGTTGGTGTTCAACAGGCTCACCAGCGTTTCACGGCGGGCCCTTTCGAGCGGGATTTCGGGAAGCGCGGACTTGCGCGTCGCCAGCCAGATTCCGCCGCCCGCAATCACGGCCAAACCCAAGAGGACTAACAGCTTCTTCATCGGAATCCCTTTATCGTCGCATGCCGCACCATGCGAAGAGCAGTTTCCATTCGGCGGACAGAACCTCGCGGGCGGCGTGCTCGGCTGAAGATTCGGGACGGTTTCGGGCGGCTGCGCAAAACGCAGTGAAGTGCCCTGGGGACCAACTGTTGCCGGGAGCGAAGCCGCACTCCGGATTCCGGGCAGAGATCTTCATCGCCTCCTCCAGCAGCGCGGGGAAGATTTGGTGCCGGCCCACGCGTCCAAACCAGTAACCTGAGTTCCCGGCATCCGGTTCCAGCCGGTGGACCATCGCGTGCCAGTAGTATCCTTCCGCAGTCTCGAGATTTTGGGCGAGCTCGTGCGCCTCCTCGAACCCGCCGAAGTACAGCCAGAGTCCGGCAAGTGCTCCTTGTGGCGAGCGCGCGCCAGGAAACCAGGCCTCCGGCGTCGCGGCTCGCAGCGCCTGAGCCGCTTCGGCGGGCGTAACCATGCGTGGTGAGACAAGTTCCAGCCGGCGTTCGCCCCAGTCTCCCAACGCCAACACTGCGTTCACTGGTTGCGCTGCCCAACTCAAGTCCATGGTTGTCGGCCTCCTGCCCGTCACTTAAGATGCTTCCACGACCGCAACGGGAACAGCTTCGATCCGCCACGACCTTATAGCGGTTCTCAACAGCCCGATTGCAAATGAGATTATGAGGTATCTCGTCCAATGGCAAGTGTAACCACAGCCCTGGTTCTCGGTGGAGGCGGCATGTTCGGCGCCTACGAGGCAGGCGTGTGGAAAGCGCTGGAAAGCGTCTTCAGTCCCGACATGATTGTGGGGGCTTCCATCGGCGCGTTGAACGGATGGGCCATCGCCGGAGGCTGCCCTGCTGAGGAGTGGGCCGAAGAGTGGCTTTCCCTGGGCGCCGCCGCGCATCTGCGGTTGAGAATGCCGAACGGAGCTTTCGAAGGTCTGTACGACAGCGAGCCCTTGCAGAATTACGTGCGGGAATTGACCCGGCGATTTCGGCCCAGGATCCGGTTTGGCGCCGTCCTGCTCTCCGTCTCCAGTCTGGAGAATCGGGTGTTCTGGGATGAGGCTGTAACATGGCGCCATTTGTGCGCCTCCTGCGGCGTTCCCGTCCTGCTGAAACAGTTTCGAATTGACGGGCGCCTCTGGGCCGATGGCGGCCTGTTGAGCGCCGTGCCCTTGCAGGCGGCCATCGACGCGGGCGCTACGCGTATCGTGGCCGTCAATGTTCTGCCCGCCCGGGCTCCCGCCGCTCTGAGAATGGCCAGGGGGCTGCTGCAGGCCGTGGCGCACCACCGGAGACCGCAGGTTCCCGCAGGCGTCGAAGTCGTACGGATCGAACCTGGCGACGCGCTGGACGCCTGGCGCTACGCGTACACTTGGGATCGCGAACGCGTGCGGACTTGGATTGAGCGCGGGCAGCGTGACGCGGAACGGGCGCTGGCGTCTTGGGAGGCCGTGAAAGTTACAAATTGACCCCATTCTGTTTTGAGGCACAATAGAAGCGATGCCGCTTTTTCGCATTCACCGCATGAAGGACACCCCCCGGCAGGTGTTTCGCTGGGCTCCGCACACCAGCGGCGTGAGTTCTCTGAAGCCCAAGGACTACGAACCGGACGGCGAGGTGGAGGCCGCCGGAGCTTACGAAGTCTGGACGCTGCTGCGGGGAACCGATCGCGCCCTCGACATCGGCGATGTTCTGGAATCGCCGTCGGGGGAGTTGCGCATCTGCAAGTACGTCGGCTTTGAAGAAGCGCGCTGGATCGTGCCCGAACCGCGTCCGGCGGCTCTCGGCGCCGCGCTTGGCGCTATGCCGCATCTGGAGTGTTTGAGTTCGTAGTCGCCAAAGTCAATCCCGTTGGAAGGGAGATCAGGCTGTCTCCAGCACAGATTTCTCCATGACCGGCTGACCGTTCACCCCCAAGCGTGAAAATCACATTCCCGTCTCCCAGCACCTCGAATGCAACCCGGGCATTGATGCGGCCGCCCACAACGACCAGCCGGCGAGCACCGAGCCCCGAACGAAGAGAGGGGTCCCGTGGAAGCGGCCTCCGCGCTTGGTGGAAATCAACGGAGGCGCGGCGCCGAATGAGGACCGCGAAGCGGAGGAAACTTCCGGGGGACCCCTCTCTTCGTTCGGGGCTCGGTGCTACGGCATGGGGGCGTTTTTCGTCATCGCAGATGATCGATCCCCGTTCACGGAAGGATCTGCATTGGGCAGGTAAGGAACCGCTACAGACCAGCCGTGAGGTTATTGCGGCGGTCGACGCTGGTCAAGGAGTTGCTCATGAGACAGGCCGGAACGTTCTGGAACAGATC
>CAWGKI010000054.1:0-18026 GCA_963823095.1 Terriglobia bacterium | reverse complement strand
GCGGGCGGCATGCCGGAAATCCTGCAAAAGCTGCTCGAGTTGAATTCCCAAAGGCAGCCGTGGAACTTCGATAGTGGCCGGCGGCGCTTCGTTCAAATTAAGCCCGGTAAGCGAAGGCTTCGACCTTGCCAATTCGACGTTCCTTGGGGAACTCGTCCTTTTGTTGCGGGTGTCGATCGCATTGACGTAGGCTTCGTCATTCGACCAGGCGCCGTCCGGGCGCAAATCGAGCGCGAAGACCTCGGGTGGAGTCACATCGTCGAACTGAATGCGGTTGCCGGGTGCGTTGGCAAAATCGCCGGCGCGGCGGCGTGCCCAGATTGCCGACGCCGCGATCCCGCCGAACAGGATCAGATAGCCCGCGGTATTCTCCAAAGCCCGATACTCCAGCGCGGCGCCGCGGTCGGCAACCAATAGGAACAGCGTTGCATAGGCGCCCAGGCGGACATTCATGTTCGCCTTCCCCGGGAGATAAGAGCACGCGAACGGAATCTTCCGGAATCTGTGCAGCGAGATTTCCACCAACAGGATGCCGATCGCGATCAGGACGGCGACGTGTTCCATGGCCTGAACGGCAGGCCAGATTGCGAAGAAGAGTACCGCCGCGGCGATCAAGATGGGTGCCGCCGCAAGCGCAAACATCGCCTTGCGTACGGCGGAGAAATAGGCGGCGGGGCTATGAATCGCCGTGATGCGGAAGATCCAATTGGCGGGAAGCGCAATCGGCATAGCGAACACAGCGCGAGCGCCCAGGATGGCAAAGCAGAGCAGAACGAAACTTCCGGTCAGAAGTGGGATGTTGACCTGGTCCCAGTGGCTGCTGGCGGCGCTGTCTATTCCCAGCGAATCCCAGAGTCCCCCGGAATAGCCGTAGAGCAGATCCTTGATATAGAACAAGGCGACAGCCAGGCCGACGCCACCGTAGGCCGCAAGCAGAAGCCGGTGCTGGCGGCTCCGAAACATGGTCCGCGCAATGAACAGTATGATGGCGCGGTCCAGCGGTTTTTGGAGGAAGAGCTGGGCGAGAAATCGGCCAAGCGGGGCAGCGGGCCGCGAACGGTCGGCGGGTGCAATGTCGGGCTGCTCGACAATCCGGCGAACGCTGCGCTGAAAGGCGAACGCGAAGCCGATGACTCCAATGGCGGCGGTGGATGCCAAGCCCCACAGCGCCCGCGCCGCAAATGGCGCCAAGACCGGCGAAGTATCGCCGCTCCACTTTAGCCAGAGGGCGTAAAACCAGAACGATGGCAGGGCAGACGCGATGCCGAGGTTGTGAGCCGTAAGGTGCGATGGCAGCGGGGGCCTGAGGAAATAGGCCGCCAGGATGATGAAGAAGGCCGCGAGTTGGATCCAACTGGACAAGCGCAGGAAAAGCCGGTGGCTCAGCAGGAGAACCAAGACGGCCTGCACGGCCAACACGGTGCAGCAAACGAACAGGGCCATCAGTCCCATGGGGAGCCAATATGCAGTCAAGCCCCGCAATGCACCTGCAACTCCGGCTCCGGGCGGAAGGCCGACGAACGGGTAGAGTAGTCCCGGGAAGATGTTCAGCGCGAGAATTACGGCGCCGGCGCCGGCCGCGATAGCGGTGACTCTGGCGAGAAACACGGTTCGCAGCCGAACCGGAAGTACGCCGAGCAAAGCGCAGTCGCGGCGATCTGGAAGAACCGCGTTCCACGACAGCGCCGCGAATAGGCCGGCGGCCGCCATGGCGGTGGCAAACAAGAAGTTGGTTTCCGCGTGGGCGGCGTCGAGCAATTGGCTCTGCGAGAGGTCGCTGGCCAGGTACTTGGGCACGGTCACCATCAGAAACGTGAAGCCCAAAGCGGACAAGAGCGCTGCTACTTGCCCCAGCAGTTTGCCAACATCGCCGCCTGTAGAGAGCAACTCGAGGTCGATCATGCGGAGGAGAGCATCGCGAAAGAGAATGCGAAACTGAAGTCTTTCGTTGGGCATGGCTAGCTTTCCATGGCCTGTACGATTTCTCGCGTGATCCCGGCTGTATCCTGTTCAATGGCCAGTTGGGAGAAGATCTCTTCCAAAGTGGGCAGCGACATCAGTTGACGCAACTGTTCGATGGAGTCGTTGGCCACCAGCCGTCCCTTGTGTAAGATCACTACCCGGGAAGATACGCGTTCCACGGTTTCCAGCTCATGCGAACTGAATAGAACCACTTTGCCGCGCTGTGCGAGTTGTTGAATCAGATCGCGCAGCACCAGCGCCGAGTTCACATCCAAACCGGAGAATGGCTCGTCGAGGAGAATGAGGTCTGGATTATGGAGGAGCGCCGCCGCGAGCAGCACTTTTTGCCGCATGCCTTTCGAGTAGGAAGAAATCAGGACGTGACGGTCGCCGTGGAGGGCGAGGAGGCGCATGAAGGCATCGATCTTTTCCGCCAGGGGGCCAGCCGGAAGACCGCGCAACTGGCCCACCATCTCGAGGTACTCGGCGCCGGAAAGGTGCGGATAAAGTTGCGGCTCCTCGGGAACGTAGCCCAGACGTTGCTTATACGCGATACGGTCGCGGTGAATTGGCTCACCCCGAAACAGGATCTCGCCCTCGCTCGGATCGATGAGGCCCGCGATCATTTTTAAGGTCGTAGACTTGCCGGACCCGTTCGGGCCGAGATACCCGGTGACCTCTCCGCTGCGCGCCACAAAACTTACGTCGTTGACGGCTGTGATCCCCGAGTAGCGTTTCGTTACGTTCCGCAATTCAAGCATAATAGCTTCTCTTTCGGAGAGGCCGCCTGGACCTGCTCTCATGCTAAATTTTTAGCATACATTTAGAAGCACCTCGAGAACAACCGATTTCCGGTCTCCTGAACCGGACCACGTTTCGGCGGCTTTGGCTCCTATAAGCCACGCACGTATAGTCCCCAACTCGGACTTTGGGTCGCCCGGCGGTCCGAAATCCGGTCTTCTGACGAATCAGTTCTCTGTGGGTGCCTTCTCGATATGGTCGATAACGATCAGCCCCACCGATCCTTTTCTCGGCTGCAACGCAAGTCCTAGCTGCTCCTTTACGGCTCTGAAGATATCCGGGGGATTATCTCCTTCGGGAAGACTTGCGGCGGGCGCTCCTGCGGCTGCACCCGAAGGCACAGGCGGCGTAGCGGGCACCATCATGCCTGGGCCCGTCGGATTACCCATCGGCGCACTCATTCCCTCGGCTGAGAAAGTCAGGGTGAAATCGTATTTCGACGTGAGTCCGGTCGCATCGCCTACTGGGCGGCTCAATAGTGCCGTGAGCCGGTTCGCCAGATCCAGCATCGCCTGCTGCCGGCCTACCAGGCGCGCGCGTCCGGGCATCATCATCAGGAAGAGGCCGGCACGTTCTGCCGTCGGCGAAGGGAGCGTCGGGAAACCGTCGGGGCCAATCTTGGGTGGCGTCAAAGCAGGAGGCGTCGGGTTGGCGTCGTCCTTGGCTGGCGGATCTGGTTCCGATGCTTTCATCTTCGGCCCATCCTTGGCCACTACCAGCGAGTACATAGGGAGTTCTTTCGTTTCCCGGTGAATGGCCAATTTGAACCGTTCCGCAAGCAGGTTCTGAAGCATCGCGCGAAATTGTTCCTTGGTCGTTTCAGGCGGCATTGTGGCATTTACGTCGAACCTCTCCATATCCAGCCACGCCGGCCCCTGGATCTGATACGCCTTTACGTCATAGGCGCTCAGCAGGAGGGCCTTCAGGCTTATGAACGGATAGTGAACCCTGCCGGGATCCTGAGTCCCGGGGCCTCCAGTCGGCCCCGTCATCATGGCTCTGCCGGGCGTCGGCATGGCTGCAGGCTTTATCGATGCTGCATCGAATGTAAATGTCTTCTCCGCGGTCTGTCCATAGGACCGGCACATGGCCAATAACAATGCCAGGCCGCCCGTAGCAATTGCTTTGATCCTCATCCCTCTGCTCGCACGTCCAGTCATGTCAATGCCCTCACTCATAACGCAACGCGACGCATGGATCGGCGCGCATCGCTCGCAGAGTGGGTGCGACGCCAGCCAGCAGCGCGATCGCCGTCAACATGATCCAACTCAACGCGAAGGCGGTGATGTCGCGCGGCTTCACGCCATACAGGAGGCCCGATAAAACGCCGCTCAACGCAACGGCCAGAACCAGGCCAGCCGCGCTTCCCAGCAGGATGATGCGCGCCAGTTGCTGTAACATCAGCCGCATCACGCTTTCGCGCGTCGCTCCCAGCGCCACACGGATGCCGATCTCCTGCGTACGCTGCAACACGGCATAGGAAATCACGCCGTACACTCCAATGGCCGCCAGCATGAGCGCCAGCACGGCGAATGTGCTCAACAAAAACATGGTCAGCCGCCTCTGCGCCAGCGATTCGGACAACCGCTGCTCCAGGGTCGCGACGTCATACACCGGCGTCTCATGGTTCAGCTCAAAAACGGTCGATCTCAAGGGAGCGGCGAGCACGCCGGGGTTGTCGTTCGCAGCGAGCACGACATGGAAGCCGGACTGCGGCGCTTGCGCGAACGGCACGTAGATTTCCGGTTCGGCCGGCCGATCGAGACCCTGTTGATGCACGTCGGTGGCGATCCCCACGATCTCGAGATCGATGGGCTTGCCCGGCACGCAACCGGCGCAACGCTCAGTGGCCATTGAACGGAATCGCTTACCCAATGCGCCATCGGGATAAAACTGGCGCGCAAACGCGCGGTTGACGATCACGACTCCTGGAGAGTTTTCATTGTCGTCCAGAGTAAATTGTCGGCCTTGGACGATGCTCGTCCCCATCGCACGAAAGAAATCCGAAGTAACGCCGATCAGCGGCACACGAAGATTTCCCCAGGTTTCCCGGGGCGGCATTGCTGATCCGAACCAAACCATGGTGGCAGCGTGATTCGGCTGGAGAGGTAGCCGGCCGGCAAGCGCGGCGTACTTTACCCCAGGTAAGGCTTTCAATTTCGGCAACGCCTCTACCGCGAATGCCAGCGTCCGCTGGTAAGCATTCGGCTCGGCTAAAGGGCCCGCGCCCTCTTCGAGCGGCAGCTGCACTTTCGCAGTGAGCACGTTACGCGGATCGTATCCCGGATCGGTCCGTATCAGGCCGCGGAAGCTTCGGATCAGCAGGCCGGCGGCAATCAGCAGCACCAGCGCCAGAGCGATTTCTCCCATTACGAATGTATTCCGCAGCACCCGATGATCGCGCGAGCCCGATATTCCTGGCGGCGATGCCTTTAGCGCGTCCATCGCGTTCCCGCGCGAGCCGGTAATGGCTGGAGCCGCGCCAAACAACACCGCTGCCAAAAGCGCGACGCCCATGGTGAATCCAAAAACATACGGGTCGAGGCTAACGCTTGTCAGCCACGGCAGGGCCGGAGATTGCCACCCGCGAATTGCATCGATAGCAAGTGATCCGATTGCCAGTCCTCCAGAAGCCGCCAACGCACAAATCACCATGCTTTCAGTCAGGAACTGTCTGGCTATTCGCGTCCGTGCCGCGCCCAGCGCGCCTCGCAGTGCAACTTCGTGCCGCCGCGCGGCGGCCCGGACCAGTTGCAAGTTGGCGATATTGGCGCAGGCAATCAGCAGCACCAAGCCAACCGCCGCCAGCAACACCGTCAGCGGCTTTCTCGAATCTCCTGCGAGGTGACGCTGCAAGGGATCGATTTCCAGTTTCCATCCTTCGGCCATGCGCGCCAGCGGCGCGGGGTACAAATGAAGCCTGGCCTGTTGGAACGACTGCAACTCCGTCCGAACGCTCGCGAGGGAGTCTCCCGGACGCAGCCGCGCAAGCACTTGCAAAAACACTAAAGGCTCCGTGGTGTTGAAAGCGGAAGAACCCGGAGTGTTCATCGCGATCAGCACCTGCGGCGAGTTTGCGATGTCGGGAAAGCGGAAGCGTGGCGGCAGCACGCCGGCCACAGTGTACGGTTGGCCGTCCAGGCGTAGCGCCGTTCCCACCACACGTGGGTCGGCGCTGAAGCGCTCTCGCCACAGGTTATCGGAGAGGAGTGCAACCGCGGGACTGCTTGGGCGACCATCGGCTGGCAGGAAGTCGCGGCCCATTTGCGGGCGAACCCCCAGAAGCGAGAGGAAATTGCCGGAAACCATGGCGCCGGGAATCCGAACGGTATCTCCGGCGCCGCTCAGAGTGTACTCGTTGAAAGCATAGCCGGCGACAGCCTCGAACGGCCGACCGCGTTCGCGCCATGCGGTTATATCCGGCGCGGCGATGGCGACCGTGTTCGGCGACCCACACCAGCCGGCCGGGGTCACGGTAGGGCAGCGGGCCGGAGCAGGAGAGCGTACACCGCGGAAAAGATTGCGGTGGTAGCTCCGATGCCGAGCGCCAAGGTCAGCACCGCGGTGAGCGCAAACCCGGGACTTCGACGCAACCCGCGAAGCGCGTAGCGGATGTCCTGCAGCAGGGTGTCAAACTGGGGCAAACCGCGCTGGTCACGATACGCCTCTTTAGTCCATTCGGCTCCGCCCCACGCGATGAGTGCCTGCCGCCGCGCTTCTCCGGCGCTCATGCCGGCGCGCATGTTCTCAGCAACGTGCATCTGGAGATTGCTTTCGATCTCTTCCGCCAGTTCGCGGTCGCGCCGATCTTGCCGGAACAGGCCGGCAATTCGGTGAATAAAAACGCGCAGATGTCTCATGCCAGCCTCCCCGCTTGCCCTTTGCTGAGAGACAGGAATCTCGCCATGACCTCGGTCGTTTCCTGCCATTCACTGGCTTCCTTTTCGAGTTGCTTGTGGCCAGCGCGAGTCAGACGGTAGAATTTCGCTCGGCGGTTGTTATCTGATGATGTCCATTCCGACACCACATACCCCTCCTGCTCCAGCTTCAGAAGCGCGGGATAAATCGTGCCGTACTGAACCGCAAGCAAGTCGCCGCTGATCTGCTCGATGCGGCGCGCGATACCGTAGGCGTGGAGCGATCCCATACTCTCCAGCGTCTTCAGAATCATCAATGCCAGCGTTCCTTGCCGAACGTCCCTCTTTTCGGCCATCTCTGCTCCTATTGGTTTCCATTATGGAGCATCTCATATTGGATGGCAATACCTCGGCGTTATTTCAGCTCCATTGGCGGTTCGGTCCAGCACATTGCCAAGACGAATCGGGTTTTTACTCGAGTGAGAAAAGCCACTACATGATGTCCCAAAGGCTGCGGAAGGGGTTGATCTCGCACACACTACGCCTTTTAGCCATCGCTGTTTTGGGGAATCACGAGGTTTCCCATTGCCTCATTCAAGAACCGGCCGAGCGTTTTCCACGCCTTCAAGGAATTTGCGCTGAGCATCTTTTGTACACGCGCCCGAATCGGACGCTCCCCACGGTCAAGCATGTTTTTGACGATGGCGGATACCTCGCGGCGCAACAGTTCGCGCCGCCGCTCCATGGATTCAGCGCGCTCTCTTAAATGTCTGGCCGCAATAGCGCGGGCCAAGTCCCCATGCAGGCAGTAAACCCGGCTCGTAGATATACCAAGCCGCTGACACACAGCGGGAACAGTCGGTGCCGGATTCTCTGCCAGGGCACTGATCAGGTCAGAACGTAACTGCTTTCTTTGGGCCTCCTCGTAGGCCATTCTTTTCCCAAGAAGTGCTTGGTATTGCGCAGGAAAGTTTCGCCGCAGAACTCCAGGACACCCGAAACCCAGCCTTTCGGCCATCTGCTCCGCCGTGAGCGGCGGATCTTCTTCCAGCGCAGCTTTCAGGATCTCTCCCTTTCCGTTCATTTCGGTCTTCTTTCGTTGAGCGATCTTCTGGCCGATGGCCCGGCAAAGATCAGGAAACTCCAGCCTGATGCAACCTGGGTTCGCGTAGCCATTCTGCGCGGCAATTTTGGAAACCGATACCGGACACTCGCGCGCCAACGAATCCTCTAATACGCGCTTCATCTGGGGCCGCTCGCACTTCCGAGGCGGCCGTGAAGGCTTTGGCTGTAACGCTCGCATAGCCTCGCGATGCCTTGCCGACAGCATCTTGGACCTGGCGCGGTCGATCTGGTACAGACGCTCGCTCCTGGCAAAATGCAGACGCCGTGCAAGTTCGGAGACACTGGGCGGCGGCTCTTCCGCCAGAGCGCGATCCAGGGCGAGGCGGACTTCGGCGCCACGACGCCGCGACTGAATTCCCCGATCATTGCGGAGAGGAGCGATGTCGAAATCGGTGGCCGCCGGATCGCCAAGCAACTGCGTCACAGGCACTCCGATCTGGTAGCACATCTGTAGAAGAGCGCCGATTTGCGGGCGATGCCTGCCCGAAACCCAGTATCGCAGTGCGCCACGCGAGGTCCGCGTGATATCCGCGAACGCAAGGAGGTTGCCGAATGTGGCAGATTCGATGCAAGCGGACAGATTGGCGCCCAGATGTTCCCTGAGCGGAGTACCCTTCAGCCTTGGAGCCGCGGCGAGCAAATCGCCGATCGATTTCGCGATCCAAACCTCACGTTTAAAATCCGATTCGCTCATTGATTTCTCTGTCGACCCGCCGGCACTGCCCAACCAACCTCCGCATCGGGAACAGTAGCCCGGTCGAGTATGAGCAGCAAGTGGCCCCGACCGGCGGCGACAGTGCGGACAAACCTCTTCGAGAGGCTCCCTATGAAGAGGGCACACCTTCACGATTCCAATAGCCCACAACAGGGATTCGTAACGGACACCGCAGCGGCGTCGACTCTCAAAACAGCTTGGACACCATGCGCTCGTATTCCTGAACAGGTACGATTCGGAAAACAGGTCTGCAAACGCCAGGAGTGTCAAATCGGAAAGTCCCTGCCGCAGTGTGGCCGTCTCCAGAACGCTGACCCACTTCCTGGGAACATCCGCGATTCCATTCACTGAGTACAACTGCGTATAGAAGAAATTCGAGCGCCCCTTGCCGGGGTATGGAGTGAATAGCGAAGTCGGGCAAGCGGGATGGGACAGTTCGGCGCCGACCAGATCGGAGACGGTTACGCAGTGCGCTTCGGCGATTCTTGCCACGTATCCGGTCAGGCTTTCCACCTCGGCCGTACCGACATTCATCGGCTCGAGCGAGTACAGCCGGCTCCGCGTGGGAATCGGCGGAACCATCACCTCCCAGCACTCAGACGGTTCCACTGGTCGCATGCGCAAGCACCGGCTTTCCGATTGGATCTCTCTTGGCGTGCCGCTGGCCTGGCATTGTGCGCGGTTGAGCCGGAGCAGGCGCCGCCATCCGGCCTTGGTCAACCTCTATGCCCGGCAATCCGAGCGCCAGGCGGAAACGCGAGCGGGCTCCGTCGCTCTCCGTCAACCGCGCTTCGCCTTCTGTTACCTCGGCCAGCATCTTCTCGCACTGCGAGATCGTAAGCGCCTGTGCCGTCAGATCCCGGAGAGTGAGCTTCGAGGCGCCTCGGCTTAAGGCCGCGGCGAGCGCTCTCACCAGCCATTCTTTCAACACGCCCACGCAGCCGATACTGCGTTCGTATAAGAACTCCCAGTTGGCTACCAGTTCTGGCGGCTCAGGAAGCGGCATCTGCCGCTCGAACGAACCGAGGACGTTCAAAAACGTTCTGCGATCCTCAGCGTTGCCGGCGCGGTAACGACAAAAATGCACGTCAACGCTGCGGCGGCTCAGTTGCCCGCTGAGATTCCTGAACGCCAGCAGATCGTAGGTTCCAAATAGAACATGCACCGTTCCGGTGCGGTTCGCAATGGACTTGATGACATCTAACTGGTCCAACAACCGACGTCCGGACGCCATCTTAGCCAGATGCTGTGCTTCATCAACCAGAACGGCGCGTGGCCGGCGGTAGCGCAACGCCTGCTCCACCGCGTAGTGATACTGTTCGCCATGCGCCTTTATGCTGGGCATGAAATGGACGTCCGCATCACAACCCTCCATATTGCGTTTTTGATCGATGAGCGGTTCGTTCATTTCGTACAGCATTCGTCTGAAGTAATCACGCCAGTTGAAGTTGCCGGATGGCGGCGCTACCGCCTCGACGCTCACTACCGGCAGCCGTGCCGGGTCGGTCTGCAAAGCCGCGAGCGACTCCGCAGTGAGGAGTTGCTCGACCCGCGTGCGCAGCGTCGTCTTGCCCACCCCAGTTGGTCCGAGGACGAGAATAACCGAGTTCGGGGCGCACTCTCGAATGGCGGCGAGTAGCCGTTCCTTGGCATCGACCAGACGAGGATGAGCGACCGTGAAATCCTGAAAGTGCCTCAGCCTGGCCGGCCACGGCGCAGTCAACAGCGGCGATGGAAACTCGGATGGCGTTGTCATCAGAACTCACCGTAGATCTCACAGCTTTTCGGCGCGTTCTCTATTCGTTCCATTCCATCCTCCGCTGGCGCCTGGGGACCGGCGCCGGGCCCATGCGGACCGTCGGTAGCTATGGCGGGAGCACGGTTACGCACATCGCGGCTTTCCCGGTCGCGCTGTCTTTGCAGGAGGAGCGCTTCTTCGGACTCGACTGACGCAAGGAACCCAGCCAGTTTCTTGGCGGTGATCTCAAGTCCCTGAGAATGGCATTGTTGCTGCCTTCGTAGCTCCGCGCTTGCGAGAGCGATTTCCTTTTCGGAGCGACCCCGAAACGCGAGATAGTACTCCGAGTGGCATTGCGCCCAATGGCCGCCGGCAAAGACATAGGCCACGCCGGCGTCGAATGGGTCATAGCGCACTCCGACCTGGCTGTGCTCGAGGGTGGGATCGCGCAGAGACTCCGCCCAGTAATAAACGTGATTGATCTTCACGCCGCGCCCGGGCGCAACTTTGGCTGTGCCCTTCGCGGTGGTCGGCAGCGTCCACATCTGAAATTCCAGATCGTCGGCAATTTGCCGATGCGGGCGGGCTCCAGTCGCCGCCACGCCACGTTGGTAAGCATCTCGCGGCGCCAGCCCAAGCGCTGGGTGCTCGATCGTATCGTAGACCTCGTAGAGATACTCCGCCAAATAGTCGTACAGCTCTGGCAACGGCCAGCTTGCGTGCTCCTTCGGATTGACCGACTTGGTCACTTGGCGGACGTTGCGCGTAATCTGAGTATTCCCGGCGAGATTATGAATGAAGCGCGTGTTCGTGATCCCGAAGAGGCGCTCGCACACCGATCCGAATCTCGCCTTGGCCGGCGGCCGAGTCTTTTTCGTGCATTCGTAACGGGCCAGCAAAGTTTCGAAATAGACGCTGTCAAACTCGCGCCCTCCATCCAGCACGACGATCTGCGGCAGTCTCTGGTGACGGCGCACGCATTCTCTCAGAATCATCATGCAGGAACGATAACTGGGCGCGTCGAAGGTCAGGTGGAATGCGAGGACGCGCCGGCTGAAGGCATCGATCAAGAGAGTCATCCAAGGCCGCCCGAGAACCTGGCCCGTATGGCCAGAAATTACCTCCACGTCCAACTCGGTGTGATCGATGTGCCCAATCTCGAACGGACGGTCCCCGTGCCGGGGCGTCTTCAGATCGAGTTCGATATAGAAGGGTTCCTGGACATATGCCGCCCTCCGCCCTTGCCGTTTTAGCGTCTGCCGGAAGCCCGCCTTCGCGCGAACTGCAAGACTGAATGTCTTGTAACTCGGAACCTGGATATTCCGCGTTTCGCACGCTCGCTTCAGCCCAATCCAAGAAATGTATACTGGACTTCTGCTTCAGCGTTTCGTAGTCGCCGGCAATGAACTCGTTCATCAAGAGGCGCGTGCTTTCTGGCAGGCGTTGGGTCGAGTTGCCGCGATCGTGCGACCGCGGCAGCAGTCCCATGTATCCGTTCCCGTACTTTGTTTCCGCGGCGCGATAGCTGGCAGCCCAGCGCCGCAGAGTACGAGAGGGGACGGAAGGGTCCGCGTCACACCGGCCGTTCTGAAGGCGCCCGCGGACGACGCGACAGCGCAAGTTTGCAATCCGCAAATCTTGTTCGTCCGCATTGGACAGCATCCTCAATATCTCTGGATCCATCGCCTGACGGAGAGCCTGCGGAGCATGAAGAGAAGCGTCTGGCCGCCCTCCAGCGAGTTTTCTGCAGTTGCTTCTCACCAGGTGCAAACACCACCACTCGGGCCGGTTCGCGAAGGGACGCGCTTCGGATGTCTACCGACAGCACGCCTGTCGCAATCAGCAAATAGATCTCATCGCGCGTTGCAACGCCCTGCGTCACTTCGAACAGCGCCTCCAGCGAAAGCCCTGGGGCTGCGAGGGCGTGCCCCAGCAGTCTCTCCCCAACCCCCGATCCACATGCGGGACAGTCTGCCCGCAGATAATCATCGAGAAACTGTATGTTCCGTTGAAAGACCCAATCGATTTCTTGCGCCGATCGAACTCGATAGTAAAGTCCGGACTGCGAGGCGTACGCTTCGCCTGGCGGACAGCGCCATCGCCCTGTCTCATCGCGCTGGTACCTGTTCTGGTTATGTTCGGCGAGCCGGTTGAGGTCCTCCTCCGTCTTCCATTCCTCCCAACCAACCGCATCGTCGCGGATCACGAAGAAGTCCGGTGTGTGGAGCACCCCCATGCCTTTACTGTTCGCACTGTCGTAGAGCAGTTTTATCGATGGGGGCTGATCGAAATATTCCAGCACATGTGCATCGTGTTCCATCTCGTAGATGGCGGCCAGTTCGACCCGATGGCTTTCGAACTGAATAGTTACCCCCATCTTCTTGCTGGGATATCGTCCGCTCACGTTGCCGCGGCCGCTACGGACCCGGCGTGCGGGGTCGGAGGAGCGAACCTGATCGATTACCGATCGGGCCTCGTCGGAGAGACCCAGCCGCTGGTACAGCGTCAACAGATCGTCCCGGCTCAGCACTGTTGCCTCCTCCTGGTCCGGCGCAACGGCACCAAATCAAGGTTTGCGGCGCGCCGTCTTTAAGGCGTTTACGTAACGGACTCCCGCCTCATTCATTAACTGCTGGAGTTCCCGGCCATTGTCGATGGCCGTCTGAACCTGTTGTGCCAGGGCGTCCGGCACATACACCGACGACCGCCGGCCCTCGCTTCGGCCATAGAGAATGTAGCTTTGGTGCCCCTCACCCTTCGCGCATGATTGGCAGTTCTTTCGAACGCACGGGCTTTTGCGAAGTGAGAGCGACCCTTCGGCGACGGGCCACATCTTCTGGACGGTTGATAGGAACCAGCGTCTGACTTCCTCTGGTGTTTCGTCCTTCGGCATTGTATGTGCGCAGTATGGCGCACATACTGAGAGAATGCAAGAGGTTTTGTTGGTGGGTTGGAATCGCCGCCGACCCAGCGACGATGCAAATGACTTGCGGCCATCTTATGCTTCCAATCGGTACTCGCGGCCACGATATGGGTACATGGCACCCGAACTGTGCAGACGACAAACGCAAACACAGGGTTTGGGAGCGGGCTCTGGCCACTTTATGGTTCAAACTCCGGCCACTTTATGGTTCAAGTGACAGAGTTTTTCGGCGGGGGTAAACTGAAGTTAATGACCGCATTCGCTCCCGAGTACGTGAAGTTCGTCCTCAACGAGAACTTCGAGGACGCCAAGTCGCTGTTCCTCGCGCCGCTGATGGCAATCCACTACGCGCACCTCGTGATGCTCGCGGCGCAGGGGATCGTCTCGCCGGACGACGCCCATGCGATGCGCGAGGCGCTCGATGCGGTCTCGCAGGAAGCGGTCCGGCGGCTCCGTTCGACGGCAAGTGCGAGGACCTGTTCTTCTACGTGGATCGCCTGATCGCGGATGGCTGCGGCGAGGATGTCGCCGGACGGCTGCACACGGCGCGCAGCCGCAACGACATCGACATGACGATGTACCGGATGCGGCAGCGCGAGCTGATCCTCGACCTGCTGCGGCGAGCGCTCGACCTGCGCGCGGTCGCTGCTCGATCTGGCCGACCGCACCGCGAGACGATTTTCGCGGTGCACACGCACACGCAGCGCGCGCAGCCGACGACTGTGGCGCACTACCTGCTCGCCGTGGTCGAGCAACTCGAGCGCGACGCGCCGCGGCTCAACGGGCGCGTACGAACGGACCAACCGGAACCCGCTGGGCGCGTGCGCCATCACCGGCACGGGGTTCCCGATCGATCGCGCAGCTCACGTCCGGGTCTGCTTGGGTTCGCGGCCCCACCGTGCAACACCTACGGGAGCATCGCGACGGTGGATTACCTGCTGGAGAGCGCGTCGGCGGCCGCCGTCCTGCTGGCGGGTCTCGGGCGCTTCGTGCAGGATCTGCTGTTGTGGAGCACGGCGGAGATTCAACTACCTGCGGCTTCGGCGACGGCTTCGTGCAATCGCAGCAGCATCATGCCGCAGAAGCGGAATCCGGTGGCGCTGGAGCACGCGCGCGCCATCGGCAGCAAGGCGTTGGGGCAGGCGCATGGCGATCGTGACGAGCGTGCACAACACGCCGTTCGGCGATATCGTGGACACGGAGGACGACCTGCAGCCGCTGGTGTTCTCGATGTTCCGCGACGCCGGCCGCGCGGTGCGCCTGGTGGCGGCGGCGATGGCGCACGGCGGAGTTCGATCGCGCGGCGCTGGAAGCGCGCGCGGCGACGGATGGACCACGATCACCGAACTGGCGGACACGCTGGTGCGGGATCAGGGCTTATCGTTCCAAGCCGCGCACGCGATCGCGGGCAGATTGATAGCGGCGCACGCCGCGGATGCCGGCCGGCCGACGGCGGAACTGCTGGCGGAGGTTTCGCTTGGCCTCACGGGCGCCGCGATCCGGTATTCCGAAGAGGACCTGGCAGGGATCCTCAGCCCGCGCCATTTCGTCAACGTTCGCCGGACGTGGGGCGGGCCCGCGCCTGAAGAAACGGCTCGTGCCGCGCAGGCTTCCCGGATTCGCCTGGAGGCCGACGGTGCATGGCTCGGCCAAGCCGCCGAAGCGCTCCCGGGGCACCGAAGCAAGGCTCGCAGAGCGCAGCGCGGCTCTCTAGTTTCAGACCGGTACCGATATGACTAAACGATTTCGGATTGCGGCAATCGCTGTTTTTTCGCTATTGGTGGCTGGGACGTATGCCGGGTTGAGCCGTGCGCAGCAGCCCGTTTCCGCTCCTGACACCAATGCTTTCCGGGTGGCGCCCGATCGCGGCGCGGCGGGCATGTCGCGCTGGCTGCGCGCGCTGCAGACGCGCGCCAGCCTGATGCTGTTCACCGCGCATCCCGACGATGAAGACGGCGGCATGCTGGCCTACGAATCGCGCGGCCTGGGCGCGCGCGCCGGCGCTGATGACGCTGAATCGCGGCGAAGGCGGGCAGAACGTCATGTCGCAGGATCTGTACGACGCGCTCGGCCTGGTGCGCACCCAGGAACTGCTGATGGCCGACCGCTACATGGGCGTCGACCAGTATTTTTCCCGCGCCATCGATTACGGATTTTCGAAGACGCGCGAAGAAGCGCTCGAAAAATGGGGCCACGACCGCGTTCTGTCGGATGCCGTGCGCGTTGTACGGATGATGCGTCCGCTGGTGGTGACTTCGGTGTTCGTGGGCGCGGCCAACCGACGGTCACGGCAACCACCAGGTCGCCGGACAAATGGCGCAGGAGGTTTTCATCGCGGCGGGGGATCCCGACGAAATTTCCCGAACAGATCCGCGAAGGGCTGCGGCCCTGGTCGCCGCTGAAAGTTTATGCGCGCGTGCCGTTCTTTCAGGTCACCGCCGAGGGCATGTACGATTACGCCATCGATAAATTCGTGCCGGTGCGGTTCTTCGATTACGTGAACCAGAAGTGGTCCAACGAGGGCCCGCAGACCACGCTCGAAATTCCGGAAGGGCTCGCCGCGCCCGCGCCGGGCTGACGTATCTGCAGATCGCGCGCGAGGGGCTGGGATTTCAGAAGACGCAAAACGGCGGCGGCGCGCATCCCGCAGCCGGCGCCGTACAACAGCGCCTATCATCGCTACGGATCGCGCGTGCCAGCGGCGGAGAACGAGACCTCGTTCTTCGATGGGATCGACGTTTCCGTCAACGGAATCGCCACGCTGGCCACCGGCGACACGAAATTCCTGAAAGACGGACTGGCCGGCATCGCCAAGCCGGCCTCGGACGCGATGCAAGCAGTATCGCGTGGACCGGCCGGCGGCCATCGCGCCGGTGCTGGCCGAGGGCTTGAAGCAGACGCGCGCGCTGATCGAGCACGTGCAATCGAGCTCGCTGGCCGAGCCGGGAAAGAGCGACGTGCTGTTCGAATTGGGCGTGAAAGAACAGCAATTCGAGAAGGCGCTGGCCGCGTCGCTGGAGATTTCGTTCCAGACCACGGTGGCGGCCGAGACGCCGGGGGCGAGGCCGCGGCGGCGCGGCGCCAATCGGCGACCGACGCGGCGTTCGCAGCCGCGCGCGCCGGGCGCGGCGGCGGGCCCACGTTCACCATCGCCATTCCCGGCCAGTCCTTCGGCAGTCGAAGCCCGGATCTTCAATCGAGAGCCCGGAAACCGTCGGCGTGGCAGCGGTCGAGCGTGGATCCCGTCCGACGGGAAGAACTGGAACGTCCATCCGCGCCGGGACCGCCACCAGCGAAGTCGCCGGCAGGCAAAGAGGCGCAATGGCGATTCGACGTGACCGTTCCGCCGGATGCGGCCCTCACTCGTCCTTATTTCACCCGTCCCGACGAAGAGCAGCCATATTACGATCTGATCGACGCGCGATACCGGAATCTGCCCACTGCGCCCTATCCGCTGGCGGCGCGCGCGCGGCTTCTGTATCACGGCGTGCCGTTCGAAGTCGCGCAGGTTGTGCAGACCAGCGAGCGCGTGCCGGGAATCGGCACGATTGCAGAATCCGCTGCTGGTCGGGCCGGCGATCTCCGGTCTGGGTTTCGCCGTCGGCCGGCGCGGTGCCGCTGGGGTCGAAATCGTTCGCGTTCACCTGCACGGTTCACAGCAACGTGAAAGGACCCGCCAGTGGAACGCTGCACTTGAAGCTGCCCGCCGGATGGCGTGCAACGCCGCCGGAAGCGCCGTTCTCCTTCGCGCGCGATGGCGAGGATCAGACGATCACGTTCTCGGTCGCTCCGGATATCGTCAAGCCGGCCGCCTACACCATCACCGCGGTAGCCGAATATAACGGGCCGAATATTCGCGAGGGCTACCATCTGACCGGCTATCCCGGACTGCGGCCGTATCCTTTCTATCGGCCCGCCACCTACAAAGCGGTCGGCGTGGACGTGAAGACCGCGCCCGGCTCTGAATGTCGGATTCCTTCCCGGCACCGGCGACGATGTTCCGAAGGCGCTGGAAAATCTCGGGCACAGAACGTGCGCATTCTCGCGACCTCCGACCTTACGCACGGCGATTTGAGCGTCTACGACGCCATCATCCTCGGCATCAGGGCTTACGCCGTTCGCCCGGATCTGAAAGCGGCCAACGCGCGGCTGATGGATTACGTGAAAAACGGCGGCGTGCTGATCGTGCAATACAATCTGCAGGACTTCGATCACGACTACGGACCGTATCCGTTCACGCTGGGAGCGAACCCGCAAAAAGTGGTGGACGAGAATTCGCCGGTCACGCTCCTCGAGCCGAATAACCCGGCGTTCGCCTGGCCGAACAAGATCACCGCGGCGGATTTCAAGGGCTGGGTGGAGGAGCGCGGCCACGGCTTCCTGCGCAGCTGGGATCCGCACTACACCCCGCTGGTGGAGACGCACGATCCGGAGCAGGACCCGCAAAAAGGCGGCCTGTTGCTGGCGCGCTACGGAAAGGGCTTCTATATTTACGATGCGTTCGCGCTCTATCGCCAGTTGCCGTCCGGCGTTCCCGGCGCGTTCCGGCTGCTGGCGAACCTGGTGAGTCTGGGAAGAATCCCGAGTGGAAATAACGGCTCGATTACCAGGTCACCTTGATTCCCAATTGCACCAGGCGCCCTTCCAGCACCGTTGAGGTGGGCGCGAGCGATGGCGCCGCGGTGATAATTCCCAATGAATTTACCGTCGCCTTGGTATTGAGCGTAGTTATATTTTTGGTATTAAACAGGTTGTTGGCTTCCACCAGAACTTGGGCAAATGCGATCGTGAATGTGGGCCAGGATGCGCGTATAGCGCATATCCACCTGGTAGACGCTGCCGGTGCGGAGCGTATCGCGGCCCACGAACGCCGGGCGCTGCGCTGCCGCTCCCACCGGATCCAGA
>CAWGKI010000053.1:0-11361 GCA_963823095.1 Terriglobia bacterium | reverse complement strand
CGAGCTCCAGATCTCGTTGGTCGCGGTGGGGACGCCGGAGGCTCTTCGAGCCCTCCAGAGTGACGAACAACTGGCCAACCGATTTGAGCCCGTGGCGCTGCCGACCTGGAAGGTTGGCGACCAGTATCAGAGGCTGCTCGCGACGCTTGAGGCGGTACTTCCGCTGAGGCAGGCGTCGAATCTGTCCGAGCCCGTACTCGCGAATCGAATCCTGGCAACGACAGAGGGGGGTGCTGGGCGAGATCGTCACGCTCGTGACCCGGGCAGCGGTGTTGGCGGTGTCGTCCGGCACAGAATCGATCAGCGTCGACATTCCAGACCAGGTCGGGTTCATCTCGCCGAGTGCACGGAGGCGCGTTGCCGTCTGAATTGCTGCATGTTGAAGTCCTCGACAATCTCGCTCCGCGGCAAGAGCTTTTACCCATCTGCGTGCGGCCGCAGCCGAATGAAGCGCTCGGATCTTGGTGGCATCGGTTCGGTCGGCGGTTCGGAATGTCAGCTCAGGCGCTGCTCACCGCTGTCGTCGGAAGTGACCTATTGCTTACAAGAGACTGGTCATGCCGACCGGCGCGGGAGGTGCTGACCATGACGAGCGATCGGACCGGCATCCCGCTGGACAGCCTACGATCGATGACGATGCTCGACTGGCAGGAGCCGGTGTACAGCGATGAGGTGTTGGGGAGATTCAGCGGCAGACGCTATATGGAGCGGGCCCCCGGATGTCCGAGCCGGGGGCTTGTCGTCTGTCCTGAGTGTCTCCGACTCGATGCCCAGCCCTACATCCGACTCCCGTGGCTGATTGGATGGGTGGCCAGTTGCGAGCGGCACGACCTGGTGATGATCGGCCAGTGCCCAGGGTGTCGGGTCCCGTTGCGCCTGCCGCTACCGGGTTCTGCACGCCCCTTTGCGGCCGACCGGTGTTCTACCTGCGGCTTTGATCTACGACGTGCGGACACGACAGACGCGCTGCCGGCGGCGGCTCGGCTACAGGAAATGATGCTGACCGGAAAGCGGTCTGGGATAGTGGAACTCGCGGGAATCGGGATGATCCCCTGGCGAGACCTGGTCCTGCTGAGTGACGCCGTGCTTGGAATGTTCTGGCAACGCATTGACGCGGACACGCGATGGTGGTTGTGCCTGTCGATCGCAATCGACGTGGGTGCCGGCGACAGCCTCGACATGTGGCGCAGCAGAGAAGGGTCGCTGGTGCTTCTCGAATGGCTTCTCGGCGCGTGGTCAGGGAACTCGGCCACGAGGCTGGTGGCGGATCTTGGGAAGCGCTGGCGTGAAGGAGAATGGCAGCGGGCATCCCTGAACATGGGACCCACGATCGGCGACGTAGGTGCGTCGAGAGTCCTGAGTCTACTCTCGAGCTTGGAAGCTTGAGATTGGCGAGCCCGTAGGGATGTTCCGGTTTTGTAGGAACCGTTCCGGAGTGAAAGCACCGTGTTCCGGTCATTTAGGCGCAACGACAGATGCCGCGCGGAGAATGCGTTTTGCAGTGGGAAGTCGGATTGAGGGCAGGATAGCGGAGTGTCCGCAACTGCAGCGCGAGCGGGCATTGTCATGACCTGCCGCTCTGCAAGATCGTCTCTGCCTTCGATCACCGCGCGACCCTCTGCCGCGGAGAAGGCGCGCTTTGCCACGCTGGCCACGGCGTCGGGTCTCTCGGAATCAGCGCTTGCAATGATCGCGATCCGCAAGGTCCTCGACCCCGACGCTGCCCCGTTGCGCGAGTCGGTCCCTGCGCCGGCGCGTGGACCGGCGACCGACCGGATCACCATCCGCTTGCGTCCAGGGGACGGCGAATCGATCGCGCGGCGTGCCGCGCAACGCGGCATGAAACCGTCCGCTTATCTTGCGGCCCTGGTGCGGGCACATGTGGCTGCGAATCCGCCGCTCACCGCGAACGAGCTGGCGGCGCTCAAGCAGAGCGTCGCGGTCCTGGCCGGCGTCGGCCGGCTTCTGGCGCAGGCGATCCGGCTCCCCTCCTCCGCGGGCCTTGCGCGAGAGGATCTGCATCGCACCCGCGCCGCTGTTGCGGTTCTGGAGCAGCGAACGCATGACCTCGCCAAGGCCGCCCTGATCAGCTGGGAGAGCCGCAGTGACTAAGCGGGTCTTCCGTGTACCGTCGACGGGCGGACCGTTCCTGGATCTCTTCAGCGCCGGACGAGCGGGCTCACACGGATCGGGTCGCTTCACCGCAGCACAAATCGAGCAGATCCGGCGCACCGTTCGGCGGACGCCGGAAGTCATGGTCAAGGTGACCGGCGGGGGACAGTCCGTCGGAGCCGTCCGGGCGCACGTTTCTTACATTAGCCAACATGGCGAACTCGAGATCGAGACGGACGAAGGCCAGCGCGTGGCCCATGACGCGCAGAAAGCACTGGTCAAGGACTGGCATCTGGAGCTCTCGGCAGGTCAATATCGCGCGCCGCGCGGTCAGCAAAAGACCAGCCGTACCGTCAAATTGGTCCACAACGTCGTGCTATCAATGCCCTCGCCGACGCCGCCAGAGAGGGTCCTGGCCGCCGCCAAGACCTTTGCCCGTGAGAAATTCGGATTGAAGCACCGATACGCCATGGCGCTCCACACGCATCAGCAGCACCCGCACGTGCACCTGGTCGTCAAAGCCGAGCGCGAAGACGGCCGCGGACGACTTCACATCGACAAGGCGATGCTGCGAGAGTGGCGCGAGGACTTCGCCCGAATGATGCGCGACCAGGGCATCGCCGCCAACGCCACCTCGCGTGTCGTGCGCGGTCAAAGCAAACGCGCCGTCCGGGATGCCGCCTACCGAGCCAAGGGGCGCCAAAGTTCCTATGCGCTGCGCGAGCAAATCCAGAGCGTCGCTACAGAACTTTCCAAGACCGGTACGATCCGCGACCCGGCGCATTCCAGGCTGGCTGAGACCCGGACAGCCGTCGTCGCTGGCTGGATGGGCGTTGCCACCGCGTTGGACGTCCAAGGAGAAATTACTCTCGCCGGCGATGTACGCTATTTTGCCAAGCACCTGCCGCCGGTGTTGACGGATCGGGAACGCTTGGCTGCGGCTTTCATTCAGCATGTGCAGCGACAGCGCACATCAGGTTCAGCGAACAAAGAAAACCCAATACGAGACCGCAGCAATGAGTTCGCTCGCTAACCTCGCGTCGGCGTCAGGAAGATTTCTGCAGCCTCGGGCTTCCGCCGCGCTTGCCATTTTCGGGTGAACCGGACGCCTTTCGCGCAGAGGTCTTCGAACCGGCACGCCGCGCCAACTCACACATCCAGGTCTTCGAACCAAATATGCCGGCGGCCAGCTCCGCTACGTCGAAGTCCGCGTCCAGTGCCTCCCAGTGCAGACCGGTACCCATTGGCGAGAGCTCTACCTCGGAAAGCTGCGCCGTTGTGGCACCCTTCAGACCCTGCAGCAGTTTCGGTGGCAACATCACAATGACGCCGCTAGTCAGCTCGACCACAAGACGCGCCTTACGCGCATCGTAATGCGCCTTGGCAGCGCGCGGCTGTGTCGCCAGCTTTGCTTCCCCGGCCTTAGTTGCCCGGTCATACGAACGAGAAATCTCGTTGTTAATCCGGCTGGCCATGATACTCGCACCATTTCTGCAGCAATGCCGCGCTCTTCGGCCTTCGTCGTCACTTCGGAAGAAAACGCTCGCCGAACGTCTCACTCAGCGGGTCGGCGCTTCGGAGGCATATCGGGCGCCTCATGCCGTGAGGCTTCGAATTGACGCATCCGATCCTTGAGTGCTGCTAATTCCCGCTCGACGGAAGCTATCCGGTCCAGGGTGTAGTCGAAGCCCGAGTAATTCAGCGCTTCTTCGCATATCGCCACTTTTTTCATCAGACGACGAAACAGCCCGGGTCCGCCGCTCACGTCAATTGTCATGGTCATTTCTCAGGGAATTGTTTCCGATAACCCGTCAGACGCGCCGCGGCAGGAGCACTAAGTCGGCCGCTTCCTGAGCATCTTTGAGGAGCGTCTTGCGCGGCGTGCCTAGCTGCGCACGCATGGTCAGCCCACGCGCTAAATCCGTGACTTGGATTGCACGCGCGGCTACGGGAAAGTCAGATGGGATTTCTCCCGCGCTGATCCCGTCCCGGAAACGGCGCTCCGCCAGCGCCACGCCGCCCGCGACCGCGCTCTGCAGGAACCGCTGAACCTCAGCGTCATCCACAAGCGGCGCGACGCACATCATGAGGCAGCCCCGGGCGGACCCTTTCTGGGTTGCAGTTTCGACGGCGAACCTCAGAAAGCCCACGATCGAGTCGCGAAGACTCTTTGGCGAGAGGAGTGCCTTCGCGGCGGATGCGCCCTTCCGTTCTGCGTACGCCTTAAGGACGCGCAAGAATATTGCCCGCTTGTCCCCGAAGACGGCATACAGACTCGGCCGTCCCACGCCCATCCCGGCGACGAGATCGTCAATTGTCACTCCGTCGTAGCCTTTCGACCAGAACACCTGAATCGCCTTTTCCAGCGCCCCGGTCTCGTCGAAGCTGCGCGGTCGACCCACTGGCCTAGCAGTATTGTGAATCATTTGGTTCAAAACTCGTTGACAATTTCTCTAACCAATATATAACTGACTGGTTCGAAATTAGCAAGCCGGTTACTGGCCTCGCGGTGCCTCACGACTCGGCCTTCACCCTTGACCATGGAGACGCCTATGGAACATTCGATCGCACTCGTCACCGGCGCCACTTCCGGGCTCGGCCAAGCGGCAGCCCGCCTGCTCGCCGGAGAGGGCTGGCACGAGATCATCGTCACCGGTCGCAGCCTGGCCGGGGCCCAGCAAGCGGCCGCTCAACTCGCGGCTGAGACCAAAATACAGGTCTTCACGCCGCTGGCACTGGATCTGGACAAGCCAACCAGTGTTCAATCCGCGCTCGCCGAGCTCGTCAAGCGAGGTCGGCCTATCGATTTCCTTCTGCTCAATGCAGGGCTGGTTCCATTCAAGAAGCGCGCACTCACTGCTTCGGGCATCGAGGCGTCTCAGGCCCCCCTAATCGGCCATCATCAACTGACTGTCGGGTTGCTCAGCGCCAACCTGCTGAGCCCCAACGCGCGGATCGTCATCGCCGGCGCGGAGCCCGCCCGCGGGGGCGTACCCATGTTCAAGTACACCGACGTGCCAGCCTTCGCGGCCAAATACCACCAGGGTGACCAAACCGCCGCTGTGGAAGCCCTGATTCGCAACGGCCCAAACGTGAAGTACGTGCCCAACAATGCGTATGCCGATGCGAAGCTCATCGTTGCTTGGTGGGTCGGGGCGCTGGCCCGCCGGCTGCCCTCCGGCATGGCCGTGTACGCTGTCTCGCCCGGTGGGGCGACCGCCACCAACGTGGTGCGAAGCGCTGGTCCGATGTTGAAGTATCTGTTTATCCCAATCGTGAACCTCATTCCCGGCATGAATCAGACGCCGGAGACCGCGGCCCGTCGGTACCTCCAGGCGTCGGAGTTCGGAACCGACGTCTCAGGGCAATTCTTCGCCTCGGCTCAAGGGAAGTTCTCAGGCCCAATTGAGGTGCAGCGCCAACCACACCTCCACGATGGCGCCAACCAGGAAGCTGCGTGGCAGGCCGTCGTCAATGTCTCGGGCGTCGATTTTCGCGGGGTCTTACCGTCTTTTGAAATAAATAGTTCAAAACGTTCTTGACCACGGTCATCGTGGCTAATATCGTACTGAACGGTTCAAAATAAGCAATGCAACCCTAACCTCGCGAGGAAAATACACATGGAACGGTACCAAGGTAAAAAGGTAGTAATTATCGGCGGCACGAGCGGCATGGGGCTCGCGACGGCGAAGATGCTCCTCGATGGGGGCGCGCGTGTTCTGCTGACGGGTCTCTCGAAGGCCGGCCTGGAATCGGCGCAGAAAGAGATTGGAAAGAACGCCATTGTGGTTTCGAGTGACGCTCGTTCGTTGCTGGAAATCGACGCCCTGGCCTCTCGGGTGAAGGCCGAGTTCGACACCTTCGACCTGCTCTCCGTCAGCGCCGGGTTCAGCATCCCCACGCCTCTCGGGAACGTGACCGAGGCCATCTACGACGAGATGTTCAACCTGAACGCCAAGGGACCATTTTTCGCGGTCCAGAAGCTCGCGCCGCTGATGAACCGGGGCGGCGCTGTCGTCCTCACGACCTCCGTCGCCAACGTCAAGGGATTGCCCGGCCAGGCCACATATGGAGCCGCCAAGGCTGCGCTGCGATCATTCGCTCGGACGCTCGCCGTCGAGTTGCTTCCTCGGGAAGTTCGCGTCAACGCGGTGACCCCGGGTCCCATCGACACGCCGATCCTCGGCAAAGTGTTTGCCGATAAAAACGCAGTTGCCCAGGTCAAGGAGAAGATGGCCGGTATTATCCCGATGAAGCGCTTCGGCACGTCGGAGGAAATCGCGAAGGCGGTCCTCTTCCTCGCGTTCGATGCGACCTTTACGACCGGCGCCGAATTTCCGGTCGATGGGGGTTGGTCGCAACTCTGAGGGCCGCGCGCCGCCGCCACCTAAGTAGACGGGCGTTTCGCATATGAATCGATTACAAGGTAACGATTGTTTGCATCTCTCGTTATTCCAATCTGCTGGAGGAATATAGTGATGGCACAATTTCCGTATAAGACCGCCCTCATCGTCGGCGTCGGACCAGGCATCAGTGCCTCACTCGCGCGTCGTCTTTCGGCGCTTGGTGTGGGAGTTGGCCTGGCTGCTCGCGATGTCGAAAAGCTCAAAGGGCTGGCCGATGAGACAGGCGCAAAAACTTTCGCCGTAGATGCCTCCGACCCTTCGGCCGTCGCGAGGCTTTTCCTCGACACCGAGCGCCTACTCGCCGAGCCCGACGTCGTCATCTACAACGCCGGCTCTCGCGTGGCCGGAAGGCTAGCTGATCTGGACCCTGCGGCCGTAGAAAGGTGCATCGCTGTAAATGCTTTCGGTGCCTTTCTCATTGCGCAGCAGGCGGCAAAGCGGATGGAGCCGCGGGCACACGGTGCGATTGTATTCACGGGCGCGACGGCCGGCGTGAAGGGGTTTGCTAAGTCGGCCCCCTTTGCCATGGGTAAGTTCGCGTTACGAGGCCTTGCCCAAAGCGCGGCAAGGGAGCTGGGGCCGAAAGGCATTCACGTGGCCCATTTCAACATCGATGGGGGTGTGCGTTCCGCCAGCCGCCCGGATCGTCCCGACCACCCGGACGGCACACTGGACCCGGATGCGATTGCTCAAACGTACATTGACGTGCTGTCACAACCACGAAGCGCTTGGTCATTCGATGTCGATCTCCGCCCGTGGACCGAGCAGTTCTGAGATGAATACGCGGCGGGTGCCGCGTTTGTTCGCCAGATTCGCTCCAGCGGCGCGCTCCCTGCCGATGCCGATCCCGACGCCCTTGCACGGTACGTCTTGACGGTCGCATGGGGCATCGCGGTGGAGGCGCAACGCAGGGGCACTTACGCGGCAGTCTAGCGACCGAGATTTCATTGGCCTCTCAACGTGGCCAACATCAGCCAGTCGTCACAGTTAGCCGCACTCCAAAGGAATCGAGTAACTTCCTAACGGTGTCGTACCGGATCTTGGCACCCGGCGCGAGAGCTTTGTACAGGCTCTCTCGCCCCAGACCCGCGTCCTTGGCTAGGCTGGTTGAGACCCGGAAAGCCGTCGTCGCTGGCTGGATGGGCGTTGCCGCCAGCTTGGACGCCCAAGGAGAAATTACTCTCGCCGGCGATGTGCGCTATTTTGCCAAGCACCTGCCCCCGGTGCTGACGGATCGGGAACGCTTGGCCGCGGCTTTCGTTCAACATTTGCAGCGACAGCGCACATCAGATTCGGCGATCAAAGAAAAACCGATGCGAGACCGCGGCAACGAATTCGCTCCCTAACGGCGGCAATAAACTGGTTCTCCGCCCGCCGGGCGTGTCTCAAGACCCTGAGCGGACACTACAATCTAGGGGGGGCAAGTATAATGGAGCCGGGCCAACACCTGATTGCACGACGTCTCGCGGAATAGCCTTTGTATATACATTTGTGTAACATCTATCCATGGCCCAGAGCCTGGCAGGATTTGATTGGGACGCCGGGAACCGTGCTAAGTGCCAAAAGCATGGCGTGTCAGTCGCGGAAATAGAGTCGCTGTTTTCCTCGCCGCTGCTGATAATTCCGGACGCGGGCCACTCGACGATTGAGACGCGCGTGCGCGCACTCGGCAAGACCAGCTCTGGACGCATGGTTTTCCTTGTATTCACGGTACGGCTAAAGGGCGCTCGACGCCTGATTCGCCCGATCAGCGCACGCTACATGCATGCCAAAGAGGTAGCCTCGTATGAAGAAGAAAATCCCGAGCTTTAAGTCCGATGCTGCAGCGGAGCGCTTCGTCAGCCGGGCAGATCTGACCCGTTATGACCTGTCTGGATTGAAACCAGTCCAATTCGAATTCGAGAAGAAGACTGCTCAACTGAACATGCGGCTGCCGAAGCCACTTCTGGATGCCGTGAAGACTCGTGCCCGCGAGCGCGGAATTCCGTACACGCGCTTTTTACGGGAACTCATTGCAAAGGGCATCGCATCGCCACGGCGATGACACTACCTTCTCGAGCCATGCTAATAGCCGCGAATGGGATGGGCGATGCGCTTCACCCTCTGGAAGATTTCTGCAACCGCGGCCGCCCGCCGCGCTTGTCATTGTCCCGCGAACTGGACGTCTTTCGCGCAGAGGTCTTTGATCCGGCAAACCGCGCCAACTCACTCATCCAGGTCTTCGAACCAAAAATGCCGGCGGCCAGCTCCGCTGTGTCGCCAACTTTGCTTCCCCGGCTTTGGTAGCCCGGTCATACGAACGAGAAATCTCCTTGTTAATCTGGCTAGCCACGATACTCGCTCCACTTCCGCACCAATGCGACGACATTAAACTCCGAGTTCAACCAACCGCCTCAGCGATCATACGATTGATTAGATCGGAGGCGGGCCCTGAGAGTGGGCACTTCTTTTGCAGCAACTCAATCTTGCTGGTGAACTCGCCTACGACCTCCGGCCGGGCTTTCTTCATCTCCCGCATGGTCTGAGCCAAGAGAATTCGGACCAGCACGTTCTTTGGCTGGCGCAGACAAAGTTGCAGACTCCCATCCATTATGGCGCGCTCCCCTGCCAGCCCAAGTTTGTAGAAAACCTCTACCAAAACCGCCAGCTGCTGCTCCAAGCGAAGCAAATAGTCCGTAGCGTCAGACTTCGTGGGCCGCTCGTACCACCCAAGCGGTCTTACTGAATGGACTCCCTCAGTCGCCACCAGGACTTGCGTAATCCAGTCGGCCACAGATTCAGCCGCGGTGCCGGAATCGTCAACGGACGTTTCCAGCGTCGTTTCACTCACGCAATGCCGATCCGCCTGGCGCAATAGTCGGGCTTTGATTGACCAGCTCGGGCTAGTGATGTCAATGACAATGCTGCAAACCAACCCCGAAAGGGGGGTCAAACGTCCAACGAGTTCACAGAGTTCGCCATCCTCATATGGTCTCCCAAGGAGCGCAAATCCCTGATTTGGTACGGTGAGCAATAGCGCCAAGCCCACGGCATCAGTCTGCATTTGGATATGTTCGGCCAAAAGCAAGGGAATTGACCTACTGAGCCGACCTTGTGCGTCACCAAGCTGAAGGCCTTGTTTAGCGGTCGCCGAAAGACCCGTGACGGTGCTTCCAAAGAACGCGATTCGAACGGCTGCAGGGTCCTTGGGAGGAAGAAGCATCCGTATTGGAGATTGGTCGCGACTCCATAGGGGCCCCTCTATGGTGATGATCTCCAAAGCGTTTGCAGCCGCTGGATCTGTGGCTCGCTTTGCGAGCTCCGCTTTGTTTAGCTCTGTTTCCCAAAAGGCCAGCGTCTTTGCCCAATCCGCCCGCTGTTGCGCATAGAGTTCGGTGAGGATGCGGCGCGCCCTGTCCAGACTTCCGAGGTCTATATTGGCCTTAATGAGATTGTTGCCCACCAGCAGACCATGGGACGTCGCGTCAAAATGCGGTTGGACAAGACTAATTATCTCGACGAGATGTCCGCTGTTTCCGAGGTCACCGCCCATCTGCATGAGCAGGTCGCTCGGAAGCGGGCGGGGTGCCGATTGGAGGGAATCTTCATAAAGCGAAACCGCGCCGGCGAGGTCCTTGCGCTCCAGGGCCGTCCGCGCCAACCATAAGCGGGCGCGCCAGCTTCCTGGAATTGCGGCAACCCGTTGAGTCGCTAGATCGCCCGCAGCGTCTCCACCCCGTTCCCGTTCCTGAGCAATGTACCAAAGCAAGGCGTTGCTCTGATTGGGGTCCAGTTGCAGTGCGCGCCAAAGAAGCTCCTTGCTGCGCGCGCTGTTGCCGCTGCCCGAGTACACCTTTGCCAGGTTGAGAACTATCGTAGCCTCTTCACCGTGTTGACCTATATAGGCTTCAAGTACGCGCTGCGCGTCATCGAAGCGATTCAGCGCGATGTAAGTCGCACCGAGGATAGCCGCGCCGCGCGACGGCGATAAGTCAGTTCGGTTCAAAATCTCCGCATATGGAAGTGCATCAGCAGCAAAGCCGTCTTCTAACGCGCTAGTAACGACGTTTGCCAATTGGTCGGGACTATCGCGAGCCTTATTCAGAGCACCCGGCAAGACATTAGTCCGCCACGTATTCTTTTCGATGTAACACTCTCGGCCATACTCATCGTAAACACGAACCATGTTTGGATCGGTAGCTGGATCCTTCGTTGTCGACGACGGCTTGGACGCACTGGCGTCATCCTGCTTCTTGCGCCCAAACATGCCGCGAATGATGTTCATAAGCCCTCCGTGGCGGCCATTTATCGTGTACTCGGAGCGTAGGTCATCTCGAGTAATTGGTCATTTACCGCCACAAATGGGAATGTCTTCCGTTAGAAGACTGCTTACTCGAAAGGTCGGAGCACAGCATTGATCCGAGTCTTGTACCCACTTCCCGCGCCTTATACGGCTCGAGTGCGTCGACGTCGATTCGCAGCGGCAGGGGCAACGGGTTTTAGGCCCTTTCGGACGATTACGCGGACAATCCGTTTCACGTCCAGCTCGGGGTGCTCGGTCGTGAGCTTTACGTCTGCGGCCTTCATGTTTCGGAGTTTGACGAGCCGCCGCACGTACTTGCCGCGAATGCCGGCAGAGAAATCATAGTTCGGCCGCATCTTGTCGGATTCACGCCGTTTCATAACTTGCTCGTTCCGGGCTGCTTGCCTGCCGCACCATGATAATTCGAATCACCACGTCCCATCCAAACCGGATCGGCAAAGTGTCAGGCTGCCGCATGTCAGAACAGAAAATGGGGACACATCACCCGTGTCCAATCGGGATGACGGTTGCGCTGGCCCGCAGCCCGTCAAGATAGTCCGC
>CAWGKI010000052.1:0-5711 GCA_963823095.1 Terriglobia bacterium | reverse complement strand
AGAGTTGGAGGAGAGAGCAATGAGGAAATGGGGCAATTGGATCGAAGACGGCGCGGTGCTGCTTCACCGCAAGAGCGGCGGCAGGGTGTCGCCCGCGTTAGTGCGCACGATGGCCGATATTCCCGCCGCGATGGAAGTCGCCTACAACCTGCACGCCATCGGGCCGATGGACCTGATCCACCTGGCGGCGGCGCTGATCGAAATCGTCGGGGAGCGGAAGCCATGAAATCAGCGGCTGAAGTGGATCGGATGACGCCGGCGGAAAAGGCGATGTACTCGCCGAAACGCTGATCGCGGCGAACAAGCGCAACGCGGAGCTTGAACGCGAGTTGGCGCAGGCGAAGCGGGAGATCGAGCGGTTGAGGAAGGGTGGAAAGTGAAACCACTCGCTATCGACCTTTTTTGCGGCTTAGGCGGCTGGTCCGAAGGGCTCTCGCTGAAGGCTACAACGTCGTCGGGTTCGACATCGAGCCGTGAGCGCCTATCACGGCCCGAGTATCCCGCACACTGCTCGCTGGTACTTCAGGACGTGCTCACGCTTCACGGCTCGCAGTTCCGCAACGCAGCGCTGATCGTGGCGAGTCCGCCCTGCCAGGAGTTTTCCTACATGGCTATGCCGTGGAAGCGAGCGAAGCAAATCGCCGGCGCATTGTGCGAGAATGCCCGTTCCCGATGCTACACCGGCGCGAAATGCGCGACCTGAAGGCGCTGTTCGATGCCTGCTTCCGCATCCAGCGGGAAGCGTGCGAAGCCGCAGGTCGATACATCCCGATGGTCGTCGAGAATGTCAAGGGCGCACAGCCGTGGGTTGGCCGCGCAGTTTGGCATTACGGGAGTTTTTACCTGTGGGGTGATGTGCCGGCGCTGATGCCCGCAGCTCGGCTATTCAAGACCATCGGGCATGCAAACATCCGCGACGGCCACACACACGCGCGCCATCTCACAAACCAGCGCGAAAGCGATGCGGTGAAGCAGCACGGCTCCGGCGCGGCCTGGTTCGACAAGGCGTTGGACGAACGGCGCAAGGAAGCGACGGCCATCAAGAATGGCAAGGACTGGTTCGGCTCCGGCGAGAACTGCTCACTTCAGCGGCGCCAATCCTCCAGGAGCACCACCCGCAAGGCCGCATCCGCCCAGATTGCTAAGATTCCGTTCGAGCTTGCCCGCTATATCGCCAAAGTTTACAAACCGCAGGAGTGTGCCGCATGAGCTTATCGCCGTGGGTTGACGAACACGAGACGCCAGAAACCGACGTGCGCCAACTCCCGACCGCGTTCGTGCGCAAAGAGATCCGCTGCGAGCGTTGCCACGCCAAACTTCTTCCGTTGCTCCGTGGCGAGACCGCCGCGCGAATCATGCCGACCGGGAGGCGTGCCGGCGCAAAGGCTGCAAGGCTGGACATGGCCGCAATGATTTAGGAATGGCCCTTCCTAAATCCGAAAGGCACCGGCCATACTTCCGAGCGTCCGGAGGCGAGACGCGCCTACGGCTCATCCAGGGCAGGTTGATCAGTTCGCAAGGTGCGCCGGTTCGCATTGCCCGGGCAGTGGTGCATGTGAGCACGCATGTCCCGAGCCCCGAATGGCTGCGAGCAATGCGGGCAGGGCTTGAGCGCTTTCGCGCGGGGGGCTGAGGGGCGCATGAGGCGCCCCAGTTCGGTTCGTCCGTCGGGCCGGGAGATCAACTCCTCGGCCAGGGCGGGGGTGGGGACGCGGGAGAGGATCATGGTTGCCACTCCAATTGCAGCGCCAGAGCCAAAGCCGCCATGCAGCCAAGCACGATCAGGAACAGTCCGATGCAGCACTGGGCCACTTGGTTGTAGTCCGATGGCTGCGGTTTGATCTTGTGCGTGTAGCGGTCCCGCGCGAAGTCGGCCGCGATATGATCTTCGGTTGGTTCTCTCATCTCAACTCCTTCTGGCTGCTCTCGGTTCATCCATCCCCGCCGCGTGGAGGCGGCAGCCGTGGGGACATGCGGCCCGGAGGCCGCTACTCGCAGGATTCTGCTTACGATCATGTCGCGCGACGTCAATCCTCGACCGCATACGGGGCGCGATTTCGACCACGCTCGCCAATTGCCGTCGCGGTGCAGTCGGAGTGCGGGCAGGCTGCTTCGCCACACGCAGTGTAACGTTGCGGCTCACGGAAGTGCCCTGTTCGGCCGTCGTGAATGGGACCGAGGCACGAGATGCGCTCGACGTTGTGGAAGTCGTTCGAGGGTGCTCGTTTGCTGGTCCATCTTGTTTCTCCTCCCGGTTTCCGCCTCTCGGGTGGCTCTTGCTTACAATCCCATCTTACACCTTACGTAATGCGATGCAAGAGAAAAATGAGGGGAGGCACGAAAATAAACTGTGTAAAAGGGCGAAGACACTGTAAACTGATGCTGTCAGCTTTCACGGCGCATCAGGGGCGTATGTTCTTGCAAGGCAGCGCCCCTAAATCAAAGATTCGACGTGGATTGCGACCCGATGCCGCGTGAAAGGGATCAATGCATGTTGCCCGATTTTTCAAGGGGCCGGAAGAGATTCTCCACGCCCGCAATCTGAGTTTGGCTGATCGCATGGTGTATTTCGAGATGGCGTTTCAGGCTTGGTTTTCGACCACTTGCAAGATCAGCCAGGCTAGCATCGGCAAGCGATTAGGCATATCCACGCGCCAGGTTCGCCGGAGTCAAGCCAAACTCGAAGCCGAGCGATATATCACGATGGTGGACGGCGGCGAGCGCGTGGTGACCACGTACAGGCTCAATTCGCGGGTTTTCCTCCCCAAAACGAAAGACATCTGGGGACATAAAGTCCTCAGACCGAAGCCAAACTGAGGACATAATGTCCTCCTTTACTAGATAGAAGAGAGGCTTTTCCGAATCGTGTCGTGCAGCGCGAAAGCGCGAAACGGAGCCGTAAGGATCTTCGGACCTGTCTATCCGCTTGACAGCGAAGCACGCAAGGTTTACAGTTCAAGCAAATGTACGATCCGGAGATAGCCCTCGCGGTCTGCGACCGAATTGCGGAAGGCGAGTATCTCCCGGCCATTTGCGCAAGCATCCCGCGCGGTCAATCCACACTGAAAGCGTCAACGTTCCTGCTTTGGGTCGGAGAGCATCCCGAACTCGCTGAAGTTTACGACCGCGCCCGCGCGACTCGATTACAGCGCATGGCTGATGAAATGATGCAAATCGCCGATACTCCCCAAGAGGGTCAAACTGTTGAAGAAACAGCGGATGGGGTCAAGATTAAGCGCGGCGACATGATCCAGCACCGATCACTCCAGGTCGATACGCGCAAATGGCTGCTCGCTCGGCTCGCTCGCCAGCTCTACGGCGATAAGTCCGAAGTCGCTCTTACCGGCAAAGACGGCGGCCCCATCGTCTTCAAGCTCGAAACTGTTGGCGGCGATGCCGACAATAAGACTTCAGCCTAAGCAGCGGCTCGCATACGATCTTCTGGCAAGCAGCCAGTACCGACACCTCGGCATCTATGGTGGGCGCGGCTCAGCGAAATCGGGCGGCATTGATCGCATCGGGCTATCGCTGCTCATTGACCAGCCTGGAATCACGGCTTGCGTGGTCATGCGCACCTACGAGCAACTTCGCAAGTATCACATCGATCCTCTACTTAAGGCCTTCCCCGACGTTGAGCCGTACTACCACCGCTCAGATAAGAAGCTCGTTCTTCCATGCGCCGGCGGATCTTCGCAACTGGATCTGGGCTACGCTGAGAACTACGATGCGGTTGAGCAGTTCTTCCGATCTGCGAACTACAAGTACATCTTCATTGACCAGGCTGAGCAGTTCATCGAATCTGAGCTTCGCGAGATGCGCAAAGCGTGCCGCTGGCCCGGCGGCGGAGCGAAGCTACTGTACAGCTTCAATATGGGCGGCGCGGGCATCCAGACGCTGCGCAAGTGGTTTCACACGCATGAGGTTGGAGAGCGTGAGAACCCTGGTCTGTATGAGTCGATTCGGTTCAACCCGTGGGATAACATCGAATGGGTGCGCGACGCGCTGGCAGCCGACGGTCTCACCGAGGCCGATTACTATAACCTCTGGACCGACGAGCAGCGCATGGAATATTCCGCCCGACGCGGCGAGTACACATCCGAGCTTGCGTCCGAAGATGACGCCCTCCGCAACCGCGATTGGCTGGGCTCCTGGGACTCGCTTGAGGGCGCCTACTACGCCCGCGTGTTCGACCGCGCCTCGATGCTGCTGGACCGCACGCAAGTCTCACAACTCGTTCAGCCGTGGGATGTGCGCTGGCTCTCGCAGGACTGGGGCAAGCAGCACTATAACGTCACCTATTGGCACGCGGTCACGCAGGTGAGCCCAGAGCGAGCGAAGCGCATCCTCGGTTGGGATGTTGAGAAGCCGTTCAAAGCTGTTGTCACTTACCGAGAGCTGGTCGTCAATGAGCTATCGAGTCAAGAGGTTGCGGAGAGGATCGTCAATGCCACGCCAGAGTCCGAACGTAAACTGGTCAAATCGTTCTTTCTCAGCCCCGATGCTTTTGGCGAGCGAGATCAGTGATAATACCACCGCCGACAACCTTGGAGTTGTCCTTCGCAAGGCTGGTTTACCTGAACCAGAACCTGCCGATACCACCCGCGCAGATGGTTGGATGCTCTTGTACGATCTCATGCAGTCCACCAAGCGCCACGCTGCCACCGGAGGCGACTGCTGGCTGATCGGCGCTGAGTGCCCGGTGCTGCTGGAGTCGATCCCGCTCTTGATGCGCGACCCGAAGGACTTGGACGTCGTGCTCAAGACCGATAAAGGCGCGGCGCGGTTGGAGCAAGATTCGAGCGAGTGCTTTGTGGCAGACACCACGGTTTTGACGCCATCGGGCAACGTCAGGATTGCGGACATCAGACCCGGAGAAATGGTTGAGACATACTACGGCCCGCGCCGGGTGCTGAATGCTTGGATGGCGCGCAAAAGCGCTCCCATCGTGGAGGCTTTATTCTCGGATGGAACGCGTCTCCAGTGCACAGAGGATCATCTGTTCATGCGAACGCAGGGCGGCTATGCTCCGTTGAACTCTTTGCGTTACGGTGATAAACTAGTCGCATGGACTCAATCACTTACAACGGCAAAGTCTACAAAAGATTCGGCCAATACTACCGCAACCAGCGATTCCTACACCGAGT
Organism: Terriglobia bacterium; assembly: GCA_963823095.1. Taxonomy (GTDB): domain Bacteria; phylum Acidobacteriota; class Terriglobia; order Bryobacterales; family Bryobacteraceae; genus CAIVVT01. Next base: position 567 of record CAWGKI010000052.1, on the reverse strand, counting down.
TGTCTGGGAAGATGTGCACGGGCCAATCCCGCGTGGGTATTGCATCCACCACATCGATGGGAACCGGGAGAACAACGACCTCTCGAATCTCGAATGCATCACACCGAAGCAGCACATGGCAAAGCATCCGGGATGCGGTCGCCGTAGTGCTGAACACATGGCTTCGATTCGACCTCTGGCTGTGGCATGGCATGGTTCGGCTGAAGGCAAAGCTTGGGCTAAGATTAACGCCGCCGCAATTGGGTTGGGCCACTTCCCAGACGTACTCCTCGTCTGCGATTACTGCGGGAGATCCTTTATGGGCCAGCCTCAATCAAGATTCTGCTCCAATGCCCATAAGTCCGCTTGGAGACGAAAGGCTGGATTGGATGACGTCGAGCGTATCTGCGAAGCCTGCGGATGCACTTTCAAGGTCAACAAGTACGAGCGTATTAGGGCTTGTTCCCGAGCGTGTGGTGCGGTTCTTAGGATTCGTTCCGGCGGGGTTCGCGGACGTCTACGACATTGAGACCGAAGAGGTGCACCAGTTCTACGCTGGCGGCATCCTTGTCCACAATTCCGCACGCT
>CAWGKI010000051.1:0-4130 GCA_963823095.1 Terriglobia bacterium | reverse complement strand
AGCTAAATTCCCTTGTCCGGGAATTGGAGCATGAGGAAGCTCCAGCGCCTTGGCGCTGGGTGCGTGGTTGGCTGATTCCAATTCGGGATAAACAACAGGACGGAATCACCCAGCGCTCACTGCTCGTTCTTGAACAGATCCTGGAAGATGAGCTGGCCCCAAGTGCGGCCGCGTGCGTGCACCAGCGCGCCACCCTCGTTGAGCTTTCCCAGCTCGATTGGTGCGAACCCGAGTTGTTTGCCCAAGGCTGCCACGGGAGCGGTCGCGTCCCCGTCGTCGCTCGACAGAAAGACGACTCGGTGGCTGCCCTCGACGACCGGATCGGTAGCCAGTTTGGCCGCAATCAGGTGATTGAAACCTTTCACGAGCTTGGCGCCGGTGAACGCCTTTGCGATGACGGCGGAGGACGGGAGGCCGCCCAGCTCGTCTGGGGGAACTCCAAACGCGTTTGTCGCGTCGATGACCGTCTTGCCTTCCCAGCTCGGCAGGACCTTCGCAACCTTGCGGTGCTCTCCGAACGGGACCGCTAAGATGATTGTGTCGGCCTCGAGTGCATCCCGCAGCGACTTGGCGAAGACGGTGGGTCCGATCGCACGAGCCTGCGGCGCTAACTCCTCAGGCGGCCGGCGGCTCGCGACGCTTACGTCGATGTTTCTACGGGCAAAGGCGTGGGCAAGGGCTTGGCCGATCTTACCGAATCCTACAATCGCATAGGCCATAATGTTTCTCCGATCTTGTATTGGAACTAAAGTTCGAGAAGCTAGGTCCCGGGCTGGAGGGCCAACCTCCGGGACGGCGTCGGGGTCAGACCTGCGCCATGCCTCCATCGACGGCAAGCTCCACGCCGGTAATGTAAGAACTCTCATCGGAGGCGAAAAACACCACGGCAGCCGCAATTTCTTCAGGCTTACCTCTCCGACCGAGTGGAACCTTCGAGACGAACTGCTCCGCAGCTTGCTGGGCTTGTTCAGGAGTGAGACCCGCTTTCTCAAGTGCCGGAGTTTCGATTGGTCCGGGGCTTACCGCATTCACGCGGATTTTGCGGTCTTTTAGTTCCATGGCCCAGCCACGCGCGAAACTACGCACAGCCGCCTTACTCGCGGCATAGACAGCAAACATCGGCAATCCCATTACGTTCGAGACCGAAGTGTTCAGGATGATCGAACCTCCATCTTTGAAGAGGGGAATGGCCTTCTGTACTGTGAAGAATGTTCCCTTCGCATTTAAATCGAAGGTTTTGTCGAAATGAGCTTCGGTAGCCGCTCCAATTGGTGCGACTTCACCCCAGCCGGCATTTGCGAAGAGTGCGTCGATGTGCCCGTGCTTCTCTTTCACAACGGCATAGAGCCGGTCCAAATCCTCTAGGCGCGTTATGTCGCCCGTGACCGTCGTGACGTTTCTTCCGATCAAGGCTGCCGCCTCTTTCAGCTCTTTCTCTCGTCGACCAGTAATCACGACGTGCGCACCTTCTTCCACGAAGCGCTTGGCTGTGGCCAAGCCAATCCCGCTGCTGCCGCCCGTGATGACTGCAACCTTACCCTCTAGCTTTCCCATGACTTCTCCTTTTGTCACGTCGTAATCCCGCTATTCCCATTGTGGGTAAATGTGCTATATCTGGATCACTGATCCGGATGCACTATGCACTATATGTGATCACTGATCCGATTGTCAAGGCAATCCATGCGAGCCGACGCCAGAAAAAATTACAGCCATCTACTTGCGGTCGCGCGCGATGTCGTCACCGAGCATGGTGCCGACGCGTCCATGCGAGATATCGCCCGCCGGGCCAACGTCGGGTTGGCCACACTTTTTCGCCATTTCCCGACGCGAGAAGCCTTGTTCGAAGCGTTGCTGCGTATGAAAGCGGACGCACTGACGCAGCGGGCAGCCGAACTCGAAACATCGAGTCCACCTGACGAAGCACTGGTGTCCTGGTTTCGCGAAGCGGTGGAATTCACTCATACCTATGGCGGCGTTTGCGAATTGATGGCGAGCGCCCACGCGGACCCTGACTCCGCGCTTCACGCTTCAAGCACAGCGTTGTGGGCAGCGGGCGCGCGATTACTGCTCCGTGCTCAAACCAAGGGAACGGCGCGGGCCGATATGGATGGGGACGACCTGTTCGCCCTGATGTCGGCGCTCGCCTGGCTCGGGGGCCAACCCGGATTCGCACCACGGGCCGATAATCTCTTTCACCTAATTACGAGTGCCATCCTGACAAACCGGCCTGGTGGCGATGTCAAGAAGGCATGATTGTGCAGGCGCGGACCAGCAGAACTGAACGGCCCAGCCCGGCGAGTTCCATCACCCGTCTTGTTCAGGTGGCACATGCCGCGCGCATTCGGCACCTTCAGAACTTCGGTACCGGTATAAGCATCCGGCATTTTGTACAGATTTTGTACAGAGAGCCTGCTTTGGGTGCTTTTTAAGATGTTTACGACTTTGTGTTTTCAATAAGTTGCGAGTCTTGAAAATCCTGTCAAGTTCGTGGTTTGAATCCATGCTGCCCTTTGCTCCCTACGTGAACAGACGGCGTCGCATGTTCGCGCACGAAGGAGCACGAAAAAGGCCGCCCCGAAGGACGGCCTCAATTAAAGGATGGGAAGTTTAGGAGGAAATGGCCTCCGCTTCGGCCGCGGCGGCTGCTGGTTTTGCGGCGCGCTTCCGCGTGCGGGCTTTCTTGGGCTTGGGCGCATCCTGCGCTTTCAGCGTCTCCAGCGCCTTGGGGGTTGGCGACATGGTCTGGAACTGGCCGTTCGGCCCTTCGTAGGGGATGACGCTGTCGAGGCGATCTTCCGCTTCGTCATGGAAGCGGGGGTTGATGAGCGGGTTGGTGGGATAAGCGTCGGCCGCGTCCGGATCAAAGCTGGGTTCGCTGGAGACGGCGGCTTCGTCCTGCGCGTCAGAGGTGCTGGTGTTCTTGCGCTTCAGCATCTCCAGGGTGTTGGCGCGTACGGCGTAGGTTTCCACCTTGCCGTTCTTGCTCGCAAAGGACCGGGTGTAGATCGGGCCGGACACCGCGACCAGGTCGCCCTTCTCGATCGTCGCCGCGAACTTCTGCAAGCCGCCGTAAACCGCGACCTTGTGCCAGGTGGTGTACTCTTTGCGGGCCTCGCCCGTGCCGCGTACTTCCTTGGTCGCCACTGAGAACGTTGTGACGGTCGAGCCGTCTTGTTGCTTGAGGTCGATGACTTCGGCGTTTCCGCCAACAAAGCCGATGATCGTGAGGTTGTTCATTTTGCTTTAGCTCCTTCTGTTCGGTACTCGAACGCCCCAACGGGAAGGCGAGCGGGCGCCGCTCCCAAGGGTGAGGAGCTTCTTTTTTCGGGGGGACCGCGAGCGCAGCGAGTGGGGGAGCCGAAACCCGCAGGGCTTGAAAGATGCGACGAGTCCCGCCGGGCGCGGCTGTGTTGGACCCGAGCCTTAGTCGAGTACAGAAACAGAAGAGCGGTTCAAGGTGGCCACTCACGGCATGGCGATCAGGCGGTAGCTGAGGTGGAGAGAGTCAGTTGGCAAGACGGCTGTTACGAAACTGGCGAGCAGACCGGGGATGCGGGCGGGCGCAACCGAAGATCCACGTGGCATGTCGCGGAGGGCGGCGCGGCAGGCACCGGCGATGAGATGCGATCTGACTGGGGTGGTGTCAGGCCGTCGGAGAAGAACCAGACCTGCGGGCAGGAGGCGAGGTCAACTCCGATGATCAGCGCCAACCCCGAGATTCAGTGAGAATGCCAGCCTCCGCAGCCAGGACGGGAGTCCCACTCCTGCGGGAGAACGCGCCCATCCGACTCTCCCTCGCCGTACAAGAGGCTCGATGCCGGGGTGGCCTGGGCTCAGCGCGACGGAACCGGGAGCGGGAGTGGATGGTGATGGTTGGAATGCATGTTGCTGTTTGCTTCTGACCCGAAGAGTTGGCGTCGCACGTTCACGGACGGAGGAGCATAAAGAGGGCCGCCCCGAAGGGCGGCCTCGATTGAGGGATGGAATGTCTAGGAGAGAATGGCCTCCGCGTCGGCGGTGGTGGCTGCCGGTTTCGCGGCGCCCTTCCGCGTGCGGGCTTTCTTCGGCTTAGGCGCGTCCTGAGCTTTCAGCGTCTCCAGGGCCTTGGGAGTTGGGGACATGGTCCGGAA
>CAWGKI010000050.1:0-31303 GCA_963823095.1 Terriglobia bacterium | reverse complement strand
ATCAGCAGGTCGCCGGTTCAATCCCGGCGGGTGGCTCCAGTTTATTTTCAATAACTTCCAGCTGCCACACTTTCCAGTGTTCTCCAAATGTTCAGTTTTTGTCAGCAGGAATTTGCTGACAAAACCCGCTGACCGATCTGTCAGCACGCTGGCAGCTCCGTATTCGATTCAGCTCTGGGAACTCTCGCAGCCGCGGAAGCGATTGGCCTGAGACACCGCGGGACTAGCTGGTCACACGAATAAGGGCGCCCCGAAGGGCGGCCGCTGGTGCCTCGGGGAGGGGAGATTACCAAGACGCGCCCCTCCACGATCCCGGCGACCGCTTCGTCCTCAGCGTCGGAGGTGCGGGAGTTCTTGCGCTTCAAGATCCCCAAGGTGTTGGCGCGTACGGCGTAGGTCTAGGCGCGTGCAGCCACGTTGTTGGATTTGGGATGGAATGAACGGAAAGGCGCTTTCAGCTCTCCTCGAAGATCGTGCACAGGGACTGAGGGTCACGAATCGTCACAGCCTCGCGGCCCGGTGATACGAATCCACGCTCCTCCCATTCTGAAAGCAACCGGCTGACGGTGAACAGCGTCGTGCCCGTCGTCTCTGCCAAGTCTTGACGAGAAAGGGAGATCTCGATCGCTCCTCTGACAGGCTGGCCCATCTGATGAACCAATCGGAATAGCTGACGGGCGACTCGCGGTCCAACTCTCTCGGTGGCCACTTCACGAAACCTCCTTCGAGTTCCGCCAGGTCCTCGCCCAGAATTCGAAGGATGTTCTTCCACAAGACCGGGAAGCGTTCCACAATCGCCGCAAATTGCACAACGTCCCAGGCGAGAGCCCGGCACGAGCGAAAGGCTTGCGCAGTCGAGCGGTGAAGCCGTTTGTACATAGCGCTATCATTCCCAACCCGTCGCCGGGCGCACCGAACCTCAGAATTGTCTCTGTCCCGCTTGGCGCGAGCTGGGTGATCTTCACAAATCCGGAGGTAAGAAGGAAGATCTCCTGAACCGCGTAGCCCTCAAGGTAAAGCATTTCGCCGCGCGCGAAATCCCGCGTACGAGCGCTGGCAAAGATGCTTCCGCAGTCAGCCGGGGAGATGCCTGCAAACAGCCCTGAGCGCTCCGCCGCCATGCCAAAGGAAGGTTCGTCTCGCCGGCTGAGACCAATAGGTGCAGTATCTCCGCCATCGTGCCTCTGGATGGGGTGTTCCCTATCTTGATACGCGTTCTGCCCGCGTTCTGCCATTCTTCCGACTCCTCTCAAGTGATTCGTCACCAGTCGCGTTCCACCTCGGGCACCGCTGCCGCCCCTCCCAAACGGGACCCGCGCACACCTGCCTCGCGAATCACTGCGAAAAAGCGATTTGCAGTGCTGCGATCAGATCGTCAGCCTCAAACGGCTTACCTAGAAACCCAACGGCTCCTGCGTCGAACGCCTGCTTCCGGTTCGGCTCCGTGTCATGAGCCGAGACAAATACCACGCGCATGTCGGAGCCAGACGCATTCAAGATGCGCTGTAACTCGAGTCCGCTCATATCGGGCATCGCAATGTCGAGAATCAGACATCTGGTTTCCGTGGCGGCTTCCGCATCCAGGAATGTTACGGCTGACGCAAACGTGGCAACGCGATATCCAAGCGATCTCAATAGCGTCTTGGTTGAATCCCTGACCGATTCATCGTCGTCGATGATCGAAACCAGATTTCTGTTCTTCAAGAGTCAACACACTCTCTAAAGCAGCGGTCGAATCCCCCGCGGCCCGATCGCCGTCGAGGACGAACTCGGTGAAGGTTCGGACCGCGCGAGCATATTCCGCCATCGCCTCGGCAACGGTCTGGGCAGTGATCGTCCGGGTACCGTTGGCAGGCGACCCTTCTACATCTCGCTCTCCTGAATCGGAGCGATATGCCTCGGACGCCTCTATATACCGACTGCGTGCCTGTTCCATCCGGACGCGCAAGCAGCCCACTAACTCTTGCCGCGCAATCGCGTACACCGGAGGTGCTGGAATATACATTCTCGACTCCAATCGCGGTTAGACTTTCCGTTTGGCGCCGCCGGTCGTCAACCGCCAGTCAAGTTCGGATGCCCACGCATCGCTTTCCGTTGTCGCGCCATAGTGCTTCAATTTGTTGCGAATAGTTCTCACGGTGACCCCCAGGATTCGCGCCGCGCGGACTTTGTCCTGCCCGGTATGCCGCAACGTGCTCAGGATCAGCCGCTGTTCTGCCTCTGCCAGGCTGGTGCCGGGTCGGAGCTCGACCGAATTCTCAACGGCCAAACACCCTGAATTGGCGGAAGTTGTTGCAGCAGCGGGCGCACATTCCGAATCCTCGCTTCGAAACCTCGGAGGCAAATGCATGGGCTCAATAGTCCCTGAGCCTGCAAGAATCACCGCTCGCTCCAATGTGTTGCGAAGTTCGCGGATGTTGCCCGGCCAGTTGTGCCGCTGGAAAGCTTCCATCACATCGCCGCTGACCGCGCTCACGCTAGATCCGTACGCGCTATTCAGATCTTTTAGGAGGGCATTCACCATCATTGGAATGTCAGATTTGCGCTGCCTTAACGGTGGCAAGTGAACACGGAAGACGTTTAGCCGATAAAACAGATCTTCCCGTAAGTGTCCGAGCCGCACCGCCTCTTCCGGGTTCCTGTTTGTTGCGGCGAGTATCCGCACGTCAACCTCGAAATCCGATGTGCCGCCCACGGGCCGAATCCTGGAGTCTTCCAGAAACCTCAGCAGTTTCGCTTGGGTCTGGATTGGCATCTCTCCAATTTCGTCCAGCAGTAGGGTGCCGCGGTGCGCTGCCTCGAAGCATCCGGCACGCCGTTCGAATGCTCCGGTAAAGGCGCCCTTCTCATGTCCGAAGAGTTCGCTTTCGATGAGAGACTCCGGGAGAGCCGCGCAGTTTAGAGCGACGAATTGGCCGTGGCTCCTTGCGCTGAGCGCATGGAGCGTGCGCGCCACTACCTCCTTGCCGGTGCCGCTTTCTCCCGTGATCAACACACTTACTTTGTTCGGACCGGCCTGCCGTAACACCCCGAAAACGTCGCACATGGCGCTGGACGCGCCAATCAATTCGCCCAGCCTTCCATATTCGGTAGCGCAGAGCCCGGCCGGAGGCGCGGACGCGCCGTTCAGCCTGCTTGGTGACGAGACCAAAGAACCGGCTTCCGTGACTCGCAGGTCATGGGTCATCTGGGTAAGCGGGTGGTCGACCCCACCCTTCGCACCCTCTCTATTGCCGGCCTCGAATGGAGCGGGGATCGCGCTCGCTTCATGCGGGTGTTGCCGGCTCCTCTCGAAGCCGACCTGGAAACTCAAAAGTTACGGAGAGAGGCACTTTTCGCCGGATACCGGCCAACCGCCGCCACTGTAGTCCGACCGAAAACCCGGCCTCTCTCCGTTTCATTCCCCCAACCAAGTCCAGTCTTGACCCGGATGGGGCATTGTAGCTATCCAACTTAAGTACGGTCGAAGTAGACCTTGGTATTGGATGTGCACGCTGAGAGTCGCCTCAAAGTAGGGGAACAGAATGACTCCTACGGGCGCGGGCCTGTACTTGCGCACTCTGTTGCTTCCGCGCCTCTCGAGCTCACGCGGTAGCCGGAACCCGTTCAGCCATCCGCACCAGATCCGCGAGGGAAGACGCGCCCATCTTTTCCATCACGTGCCCGCGATGCAACTTGACCGTAGGTTCGGCAATCTGCAATTCGTCGGCGATCTGTTTGTTGAGGAGTCCCTGCACGACCAACGCCATCACTTCCTTTTCGCGGGAAGTAAGAGCCTCGTAGCGTTGACGTAGTTGCGCCGCTTCCATCCTGTTACGCCTCGAAGCGCGGTCGCGATCGATTGCCTGGTGCACTGCGTCGAGCAGTTCCTGTTCGCGGAATGGCTTAGTAAGAAACTCGACAGCGCCGGCCTTCATGGCGCGAACGGACATCCGGATGTCCCCATGCCCGGTGATAAATATGATTGGAATGTCATCGTTCGACTCCGCCAGCCGGAGCTGGAGATCCAGCCCGCTTTCGCCCGGTAGCCGTATGTCCAGCACCAGGCAACTCGGCACAGCATCGTGCCCTCTGGACATAAACTCCTGGGCCGAGCCGAAGGTGCGGACGCTTAGTCCAACCGATCGGAATAGGTTCGTGAGCGCTTCCCTTACCGAAACATCGTCGTCAACGACGAAAACCGAAGTTGCCTCCTGCTTCATGGAGAATCACCCCTGCTTTGTGTTACCCGGCCGGCCGTTTCCGCCGGAAGTGTGAACCATATGGTGAGGCCGGAGCTTTCGTTTGCCTCCGCCCAGATCCTCCCCCCATGGCTTTCAATCAGCGACCGGCTCAGCGAGAGCCCTAAGCCCATTCCCATGGGCTTGGTTGTGAAGAAAGCGTCGAACATTCGCCGAATGTCCTCCGGCTTCATCCCGACTCCGGAGTCCTTTACCGACACTTTGACGCCACCCTCCTCCGACGCTTCCGAGGCCAGCTTGAGCTCTCGCGGCCGGCCCGTAACGGAGGCCATGGCTTCACCCGCGTTAATGACCAGATTCAGGATTACTTGCTGTACCTGGATTCGATCGCCGCGCACCGGAGCGAGGCCGGCCGCAAGTTCCAGATGCAACGCGATCCCATTCCTGAACAGTTCGGATCGCGCAAGGTCGAGCGCCTCACGGATCGTCTCGTTCATATCGAAGCGCTCGTCTGCCGAGTGCCCCTTCTTCAGGAATCCACGGATGCGGCGAATGACCTCGCTCGCGCGGTTTGCGTCCCGAACGATCAATCCGAGCGATTCCCTGGCCTCCTCCACGTTCGGCGATTCGCCGCGCAGCCAGAGCAGGCCAGCCTGGGCATTCGTCACTACTCCCGCCAGAGGCTGATTGATCTCGTGCGCGATGGAGGACGCCAATTCACCTATCGTGAGCGCCCTGGTGATTCGGGCGAGTTCCGCCTCGGCCTCTCGCAGCGCCCGTTCCGCGGCGAGCGTGCGTTCTTGAGCCAGCAACTCCATTCGCTGCGTTTCCGACTCTTTGCGACTCGTAACGTCCATGCACAGCCCTGCAATGCGAATGGCTTCGCCGCTCCCATCCACGAGAACGTGCCCCGTACCGTGAAGCCAACGGAGGCTCCCGTCCGGCCAGATGACCCGGTATTCAACATCGTGGTGGTTAGTCCCATCGGACAGCAGGCGCTCAATGTTTTCCTTGATGGCTGGTACGTCCTCCGGATAGGCATTCCTCAAGGCGTCCTCCAGCGTCCCTCCGAAGGCGCCAGACGGGAGACCATACAACGCTTCCATGTTCCGGGACCACTGCATCGTGCCCGACCGGACATCCCAGTCCCATACGCCTATCTTGCCCGCATCCAGTGCCGCGTGAAGCCGCTCCGTGCTTTCCCGCAACTCCCGCTCGATTCGCCTGCGCTCGCCGACGTCTCTGAACACCAGGACCGCGCCCAGGATCGCGCCATCGTGTCCTCGAATCGGAGCGGCACTGTCGTCGATGGGTATCTCGTTTCCCTGCCGCGTGATCAGGAGGGTGTGGTTGGCGAGGCCGACCACGAGACCGGCTCGTAACGCCCTGGCGACTGGGTTCTCCACCTGTGCGCCCGTGAGTTCGTTGACGATCCGGAAGACCTCATCCAGCGGATGTCCAACCGCCTCTTCGGCAGGCCAACCAGTTAGCTGTTCGGCCACGGGATTGAGATAGGAAATACGACCGGCGGCATCGGTCGTCAGGACCCCGTCACCGATGCTGCGCAGGGTAACGTGGAGGCGCTCACGCTGTTCCGCGATCTGCTCTCGCGCACGTACTTGCGCGGTAATTTCCCGAACGATTTTGGACGCACCTACGATTCGTCCGTTTGCGTCGCGGATGGGTGAAATCGTTACGGACACCTCGATAAGACCTCCGCTCTTCGTGCGGCGTACGGTCTCGAAATGATCGACTCGCTCCCCGCGCTCGATTTGGGCCAGGAGATCTGTCATCTCGCCCGCGCGTTCGGGTGGGGCCAGCGTCGAGACCGGCTGTCCTATCATTTCCTCCGCCGTGTAGCCGAACATCCTTTCCGCTCCCGAGTTCCAACTCGTAATCAGACCATCCAGGTCCTTGCTTAGGATCGCGTCGTCCGAAGATTCGACGATCGATGCCAGCAGGCGAGCCGTGGCGTCCGCCTTTATGCGTTCGCGCATGTCCCGGAATACGAGCACCGTACCCTGAATCGACCCGTCCTCACCTCGTATCGGCGCTGCGCTGTCGTCGATCGGGGTTTCCGTACCATCCACCGCAATCAGCAAAGTATGGTTGCCAAGCCCTACCACTGTGCCCTGGCGCAGGACCTTTGCCACTGGACTCTCGACCTTGGCACGAGTCAACTCGTTGACAATCCGGAATACCTCGTCGAGATGCCTGCCGAGAACTGCCTCCTCCTCCGCCCTCAAGAGCGTCAAGGCCACTTTGTTCACGAATACGACGTGCCCCCGCGCGTCGGTGGAAATGACTGCGTCTCCGATGCTGGTGAGTGTCGTTTTCAGCGAGTCCTGAGCTTTTTGAGTTTCGGCCAAAGCCCCCTCTTTCGCGCGGATCGCCCTTGCGATTGCGACGTTCCCAATCGTGAGGAAGACGAGGAGAACGAGTGAGCCAATAGAGGTCACCAGCAGGGCCCGCTGTGAGGCGGATTCCGACCTGGACCTGATTTCGCCCAGAGCCGATTGCTCGCTCCTCTGGATTCCATCGGCGACGGCACGGATGCGATCCATCAACTGTTTGCCGCGGCTGGCGGTCCCGGCGGCGATTGCGGACGCCGCACCTCTTCCGTTCCGGAGTTCGATGGCGTGCTGGAGTTCTGAAAGTTCCTGGCTCACCAGCGTGTTTAGCTCTGTCAGCCGTTCCGTTGGTCCATGCCCCGAGAGCAGCGCGTCCAGCTTCTTAAGACTGCTCGGGATTCTCGGCAGTGCTCGGTGGTACGGTTCCAGGTACTCTTCTTCACCCGTTAGCAGATAACCGCGTTGGCCGGTTTCCGCGTTGAGAAGATCGGACTGAAGATGGCCCAGGGTATCGAGGATGTCCCTCGTCCGCAAGGCGTTGCTCCTGATCCCTTTGTAGACCGACCATTCACGATAGGAGAGGATCACAATCGCGATCAGGATAAGCGAGCCGATGGCGAGCATGCCGGCGTTCAGCAATGCAGCAGTGGAGCGCGACGTCTTCCCAGTCGGTGCCGATCCCATGAGGGTGAGGAAGCAACCTCCCGCCTTAGCCGTTATTCCCGCGCGTACTTCAGTTACGCTTGAGACAAAAACGACCAAATCGATACAGTATAGCCGCGAATCGGCACAACTTGCCGAATTGTTTCAGGTCTCTTTCAGCTATCGAGCCAGTTGAAAAGCAAAGAACGGCGCCTGCCAGATTCAGCCGCCTCGTCGAGAGGCGCCGGATGGTTCCGAAGTTCCCGTGGGCTGACCGGAATGCAGGTACCCGACTGAGCCGAGGCGCAGGCAATGATCGACTTCGGTGCCGCGCAACCGCCTAAGCCGCGTCCACGTTACCGCTACGTCGTGCGGAAACTCAGTGGTTGGCACCCGATGTCCGCCGTCGCGCTGCAAGTTCTTGGGCCAAGTCCGAGAGTTCGTCGACCTCGACAGGTTTGTGCAAAATTGCGTCGTAGCCTGCGGCCCAGAGCCTCTTCCAGATCCTTCTTCCTGGTGAGTCCGGTGAGCGCGATAGTCGGAATCGAAGCCAGGCCGGCAACGCGGCGGATTGCACGCATCATCTCATAGCCATCCATCTTTGGCAGCTTGAGATCGGAGATGATGACATCCGGGATCACGCGCATCGCCGCATCCAGGCCCTGCTGCCCGTCCGTCGCGGTCTGGACAATGTATCCCAGGGTTTCCAGCTCCATCTTCATCGCCGCCGCCGCATCTTTGTAGTCATCGATCAACAGCAGCCTCAGGCGATTCATCTGCTGCTTCCCCGAGGTGATAGGAACGTTGGTACTGGCTGTTGACTCGTCGGCGGTCGCCAGCCGGAGGCGCAAGCGAAATGCGCTTCCCCCTCCTATGCCGGGGCTCTCGGCCCAAATAGACCCGCCGTGCAACTCAACTATCTTGCGCGCAATCGCCAATCCAAGGCCCAAGCTCGCATCCGAGGTGTGCCACTCGCGGCCTCCACGGCGAAACGGCTGAAAGACCTGTTCCAGGAACTCCGGTGCGATTCCGATGCCGGTGTCTTTGATCTCAATTTCCGCGGCATCCTCGGTTTTGAATGAACCAACCGAGATCAATCCGCCTTTGCCGGTGTATTTGACTGCGTTCATCAAGAGGTTGTAGATGACTTGCTCCAGGCGCGATCTGTCTCCCTTGACCCACAGTTCCTCCGGGAAAAGCCTGGCTACAAGCGAAAGATCCCTTTCGTGGGCTAACAGCCGCAGCGCATCGAGCGAGTCACGCACTATCTGGTTCAAGTCGAGGAGGTCCCACTCCAGTGCGACCTTGCGCTCGGAAATCCGGACCAGATCCAGGCAGTCGTCCGCAAGCCGAAGAATATTCAGGGCATTCCGCTCGATCACCTCGGTGCCCTGGCGGAGCGATGAATCTTCTGTCACAGCCTGGATTTTTTTCAGGTTCCGCGCCCAGCCGAGAATTGGCACGAGAGGATTCCGCAATTCGTGGCCCAGTATTCCCAGGAATTCATCCTTCGCGCGATTCGCTTCAGCCGCCTTATCACGTTCCGCGGCCATCCCGCGGTAGAGCCGCGCGTTTTCCACCGAGAAGGCACAACGTCGTGCAAGGTCTTCGGCGAGCGCGACCCGATCTTCACGGAAGTAACCCTCCTGCGCGGAGGCCAGGACAATAAGTCCCAGGACGCCGCGACCGTACCGCATCGGCACCATCATCAAGGAGGCGAGGCCCTCTTCCTGGAGGAAACGCAAGGGTTCCGGATCCGGCGCTGCCTCAGCCTTCCGCCCATCCGCGGGGACGAGAGATACGATTTCGGGCACACCAGTCTCGAGCACTGCCGCAAGTCTCGATCGCCGGTCCGGCACGCTGGTCGAGCGGCCCAACCGTTTCGCCCGCTCAGCTCTCGTTTGATCCGCATGCGCGCCACAGAGAAGACGGATCCCATTTTCGCCGGCCGCAAGGAAGACAAGACAGGAATCGGCGAGGTACGGCACTGTGCGGTTGGCCACCTCACCCAGGGCCGTTTCAGAATCGAAAGAGGCCACCAGCAGCGCACTGATCTCCGCCAGAAATGCGAATCGGCGCGCGGCCTCCTCCTGGGCTCTCGCCACCTGCTCCCGGACCAACAATTGGGCCCGCTCTTCCTCGATCCGCATTCGCTCAGTTGCGTCGCGCAAGAGCAGCCGAAGACTTGCTGGCTCCGCCGGCGCATTCCTGCCCGCGCGAACCGCGAGAATGACTGGAAAGGACTCGCCCGATCGAGGCGCGATGCACATCTGCCATTCCTCAGCCTTGTCGTTCCCGCCTTCCAACATCTCGTTCATCCGGAATCCGAAGACTTCCCTTTCGTCTTCTTGGACCCAGTCCACGAGCCGCGTTCCAATCAGTCCGCCGGCAGGAACGCCGAGCAGCGATTCGGCCGCCCAATTTGCTTCCACGACCTTGCCGTCCAGGTCGGCAACGAGATATCCGTCAGGCGCGAAGTCAAATAGGTCCCGATAGCGCTGCCGCTCCAAGTCGAGAGCGTGGTGGGCGACCAACAACTCGTCCCTATGCTCGCGCAGTTCAGCCTCCGCTCTTAAGAGCCTGTCGTGATGTTGGCGAAGGTCTGCTTCTGCCGCGAGCAACTCTCTGATGTTCAAACCGAGTTGGGCATTAGTCTCCCGGAATCCGCGCAGTGACATTTCGAACGGCGAAAAGCTCTCGGCGAGGAACTTACTAGCCTGGGCCGTGATTGGGATGAATTGAGCTGGGGAATTGGCATCGCGCAGAGCGATCGCCAGGCATTCCTGGTGGATGGACACCATCTCCAGGCAGCCGATGCCATCGACGATCGCTTTTCGACCCAACTCGTAGGCGCTTCGCAGAGCCGCTTCGTCGCTCCGGTTGAGGTAGTCGAGCAGGCAAGTCTCGTACTGGCGCTTGCATTCATCCCTGTTGTCTGTCACCAGATCTGTCTCCGTGGAGGCGCTCGCATGCAAACGAGCTGGCGATTAAGAGATGCAGATTGCCGAATGTGACGCGAGCAGGAATACCGGCCGCGTCACTAGACGGAGAATCAAGGACGGCGTACTGCCTGGGCCGGGGCCAGATGGTCCAGCATTTGCCCGACCTCCGATAACGCACCCCCAAGGTGGCCGCTATCGTTCCGTTTGGGGACGGCCGGTGCGGCTGACATAGTGCAATTCAATCCGAATCGGACGTCCACCCCGCTAGAACTTCAACCCTGCACGGGCGGATACGCGCTGACGGCGCGCTTGCGACCTATTGTTAATGACTCCACGCGAAGACCACCGGATGCAAGTTCATGTTCCACCATCCGAGATTCGCCCCTCCGCGGCGGGAGTGAGCCCGGAGTTCAACGAAGAACAGGCATCCATGCTCCACTTTGTAGGATTTGAGCAATCGACTGGGAGAAGCCGGGTTCCACTCTCGTCGTTTGGATTGTCTGGCCGGGCACGGATTTTCCGTAGTTGGGCGGCAGTTTCCTTGTGAAACCCGCACTCCGCCGATTGGCCTCGGTCTGGCAGCCGTCGTGCATGATGTCGCACAGAGCCCAACTGGTAAAGACCTATGTTAGAGACTTTCAAGTTTGCCGGACCATCCGTGGAATACGGCCACACACAAGTTCTCGCGGCCGAGCCATCGAATGTTCTGGATGCCGAGGAGAGCATTCTTGAGGTAAGTCACCTGAGCGTTTACTATCGCGTCGCTGAGGAGGGGCCTCAGCATCCCGCTCTGCATGACGTCGGCTTTCGAATTTCCCCTGGTGAAGTAGTGGCGCTGGTAGGGGAATCGGGGTCCGGAAAAAGCACGCTCGCACTCGCACTCATGGGTTTGCTTCCGCGCGACGCGAGGGTTGCGTCTGGATCGATCTTGTTTCGCGGCAAACATATTCTGGGGCTCGGCGAAGTTGAACTCGAGAAAATGAGGGGGAATGAGATCGCACTAATCTCCCAGGAGCCGGCGACAGCTCTGAACCCAGTGATGCGCGTCGGCGAGCAAGTCTCGGAAGTGCTGCGCGCCCATCGGGACTGGGACCGGCAGACGAGACGCGAAGCGGCGGAAGAGATCTTCGGCGATCTACGGCTGCCCAAGGCCCGGCGGGTCTATTCGGCTTACCCGCACGAGTTGAGTGGAGGCGAACAGCAAAGAGTAGCAATCGGGCAGGCCCTGGCATGCGGACCGGTACTGTTGATCGCAGACGAGCCGGCCTCGGCGCTGGACACATCGACGCAGGCCGAAGCCCTCGCCTTCCTGAAAAGAGTTCGGGCTCCTCTAAATACCGCATTCCTAGTCATCACTCACAATCCCGCCATGCTGGTGGGTTGGGCTGAACGCGCTCTAGTCCTGCATCAAGGCGAACTGGTTGAGGAGACGACGGTGGATCTACTTGTGGACCGCACCAATCAACTCTTCACTCGAAGGGTAATGGCTGCGGTTACTTCTTATGCGGCGGTCGGTGCGCTGATTTCGGAGGAGCCGTCGACCGCCTCGCCGGCGGGAATCGGGCAGCGAAGAACTCCGCTTTTTGCGAAGAGTCTGTTCAAGTGTTACTCGAAGCGTGGCCTGTTCATGGGCCCGCGAGTGTCCCCAATCGAGGCGCTGAGAGGTGTGAGCCTGGTACTTCGGGAAGGCACGACTACGGCGCTGGTAGGAGCATCCGGTGCGGGAAAGTCCACGTTCGCCCGATGCCTGGCGGGACTGGAGCAGCCCGATTGTGGAGAGATCTGGCTGGATGGATTCGAATTGTCGCGCATGTCATCCACCGAGAATCTTGAGAGGCGGCGAAAGGTCCAACTGTTGGTCCAAAATACCGCCGCTGCATTCAACCCGTGGTTTTCCCTTGAGGAGATTGTCGCAGAACCCCTCAAACTCCGCGCGCTTACGCCCGATAGAGCGCGCAACTGCGTGCTGGCCCTGATGGGGAAAGTGGGGCTTCAAGTCTCCTGGTGCAGGCGACGGGCTGAGCAGTTAAGCGGAGGCCAGCGTCAGCGGCTTGCGCTCGCGCGCGCGCTTGCCGCGGAACCGAGGGTCCTGATTCTCGACGAAGCGTTGTCGGGGCTCGATCTTCCGGTTCAAGCGCAAATGATCGAATTGCTGCTGAAAACCCAGGTTTCGGCGTCCCTCGCGTATTTGTTCATCACGCACGACCTGCGCATGGCTGGTTACATCGCAGACAAGGTCGCGGTGATGCAGGCTGGGCGGATCGTCGAGTACGGTACGCCGCTCGAGATCTTCTCTCGCCCAAAACATGAATGCACCCGGTGCTTTCTGGATTCCGCTCCCGGGATGACAGCGGAAGAAAGGTCGATTCCATGGGCGGATACTTAGTTCGCAGAGCGGGCCGGTGCCTCCTGATTTTGTTCTGGGTGTCGTTAGGTTCGTTTACCCTCAGCGCTCTACTGCCAGGCGATTACTTTACGGATGCGAGGATCGATCCTGTAATCTCGCAGTCCAGCGTGGCCGCTTTGAGGGCAGAGCGCGGTCTTGATCGTCCGTTGGTGTCCAGATATGTTCGTTGGTTGGCAGCAGTCTCCCTTCATGGCGACTGGGGCACTTCGATAGCGTACAACGTGCCCATTGGTCCGCTGCTTTGGGGGCGCGTTCGAAATACTATACTACTCACGCTCACAGCCATGATCTTCGCCTGGCTGATCGGAGTTCCAATCGGCGTTTGGCTTGCCGCCACGGGCAACGTTCGGATCCGTACTCTGGGCCGCGGAAGCCTTTGCCTGTTGCTGGCGGCTCCGGAACTGCTGGTTGTACTCGCTCTTCAATTCCTGGCGTTGCGATCCGGGTTTCTTCCCATCGGAGGGATGAGTTCGATGGGCGCAGGGCAGACGAACATCTGGGACGTCGCGCGGGATCTGGCGCGGCACCTTGCGCTGCCTGCGACGGCTCTGGTGATCGCAGCGTTGCCCGTCCTCATCGTGCACGCCTGCGCCTCGATGAACGACGCCCTCAGCGCGCCGTTCATAAGAGGTGCGAGGGCCAACGGAATACCCTCCGCGCGACTTCTGTACAGGCACGCGCTGCCGGCCGCCGCGCACCCCCTTATCTCTCTTTTCGGCCTTTCGGTTGGCGCGCTGCTGAGCGGCTCTGTGCTGGTAGAGAACGCGATGGGGTGGCCTGGAATCGGGCGTCTGATGTTAGAGGCCACGCTAGAGCGGGATGCGAACGTGGTCATCGCAATCGTTACGCTCTCCGCCGCATGTCTCGTGGCCGGCAACTTCTTGTCCGATCTGCTGCTGTATGCGAGCCGATCCGAGGATTCGCCATGACTAGACAACCCAGATTCCTGGTTGCGGCAGGGTGGCTGGCAGTGTTGCACATCGGCGCGGCCGGAGCCGGTTTCTTCGCGCCGTCGGACTTTGCGGAGCAGGATCGATCCGCTCCACTCGCGCCTCCGACGCCACTCCATTTCGCGGACCGCGGGTGGCGGATTCCATGCGCGGCCATTCGTTTGTTCTTGGACGGCCAATTTCGACAGGCGGCGGGTACGTGGAGGATTGCGGCCACCAGTTCCCAGTCCGATTCTTCATCACTGCGAGCGCGTACCGGCTGTTCGATCTGATTCCCTCCCGGCGGCACCTCTTCGGTGTGGCCCACCCGGGCGCCGTGCACTTGATGGGCACCGACGATTTCGGAAGGGATCAGTTCTCGCGGTTCCTGTTTGCAGGCCAGATCTCGCTTGCTTCCGGCCTGTTGGCGTGTACGATAACCCTCGCTCTGGCCACGCTGTTTGGCTCCCTCGCCGGTTACTACAAAGGATGGGCGGATGATCTGATCATGGGGGCGGCGGAGGTCTCGCTCGCCCTGCCCTGGCTATACTTGCTTCTCGCCGCGCGAGCAGTGCTGCCGCTCGACGAGCCACCACGGACCGCTTTCCTGCTCATCGTATGCATACTCGGCCTCATTGGCTGGGCACGTCCCGCTCAGGCTAATTCGCGGCACGGTGCTCAGCGCGGTGGAACGCGAGTACGTCCTGATATCGAGAAGCTTCGGCGCGTCGGATTCACACGTCCTCAGAACGCACATTTTTCCTCAGGTCCGGTCTGTGCTCGCGGCACAAGGAGCGCTTCTCGTTCCGCGCTACATGCTGGCGGAGGTCGTATTGTCTTTCCTCGGACTAGGGATAAGCGAGCCTGCGGCGAGTTGGGGAACAATGCTGGCAAGAACCCAACACTTTAGCGCGCTCACCTCATGCTGGTGGCTATTCCTGCCCGGATTACTGTTGGTGCCAACCTTCATGTCCTATGTCAGCGTGGCGAGCTTCATCGCACCGGAGGCGTGATCGATGGAACGAATTCGAATTGCATTGGTGTTCGGGCTGCTGAGTTGTGGCGGCATTCTTGCTGTCACGGCTGACCTGGAGCACTTCGACCGGCAGCCTGGCAACCGCGGTGGGCGTCTGGTTGTTGCGCAGCGCGCCGAACCTAGAACGCTGAATCCGCTCAACGCTCTGGACGTCGGTTCGCGAGAGGTTATCGCGCTGATGAATGCCAGTCTCATCAACCTGGATCAGGAATCGTTTCGTCTGGTACCAGGGCTGGCGAAGAGCTGGACCGCGTCGGCTGACGGGCAACACTTCACCCTCCATCTCCGCAGTGGACTGCAGTTCTCCGACGGACAGCCATTTACGGCTGAGGATGTCCTGTTCACCTTTCAAGTACACGAAGACGAGAAGACACGTTCCCCGCAGCGCGAGCTGCTCATCGTCGGCGGCAAGCCGATCTCAGTGGCAGAATTGGACCCGCTTACTGTCCAATTCGACCTGGCGGCGCCGTATCCCGTTGCCGAGAAACTGTTCACTGGAATTGGCATCTTGCCAAAGCACCTCCTGGCCGAAAGCTATAGACGAGGGACGCTGAACGAGCAATGGGTACTCGCGACGGCGCCTTCAAGAATCGCTGGACTGGGCCCGTTCGTTCTCAAGGAATACGTTCCGGGCGAGCGCCTGGTGCTAGCCCGGAATCCTCACTACTGGAAGGTGGACTCGAGGTCCGTCCATCTCCCGTATCTCGATGAGATCGTGTTCGAGTTTTGTTCCGGCGAGGACACACAAGTTCTACGGCTGCTGTCCGGCGATTCGGACCTCGTGGAGGGGCTAAGTGCGGATAACTTCGCGGCCCTGCGGCAGGAACAGGAGAAGCGAGGCTTCCTGATTGCACGATCTGGGTCCCGGCTTAGAATACACGTTCCTCCTGTTCAACCAGAACCGGCTGGCCCCGGAAGCCCTGCCCTCGATTCAGCGCAAGCAACGCTGGTTTCGCGAAACCACATTCCGGCAGGCCGTCTCATCTGCTATTGACAGGGGAGCCATGGTCCGTTTGGCATGTCACGGCGCCGCGACGCCGCTCTGGGCGCAAGTGACCGAAGGAAACAAACAGTGGGTGAGCAGCAGCATTCCGCGTCCGCCATATTCGGAGACGAGGGCGCGCGACCTGCTGCGTAATGTCGGATTTGCGTGGAACTCCGACGGCCGCCTGGTCGATCCGCAAAAGGACGAAGTGACTTTCTCGATCCTGACCAGCGCCGGCAATTCCCAGCGTGAAAGAGCCGCCACTTTGATCCAAGCGGACTTGAAGCAGATTGGCATTACGGCGTCTGTCGTTTCGTTGGAGTTCCGCGCCCTGATTGACCGGGTCTTCAACACACACGAGTATGAAGCCGCGGTTATGACGCTTTTCAGCGGCGATACCGACCCCAACTCAGAGCTGAATGTCTGGACGGTCAACGGGAGTACGCACCTGTGGAACCTGAGCGGTAAGGGCACGGAAGATTGGGAGCGGGAGATCGATCGGCTGATGCGCCAGCAGCTGGTTTCGCCGTCGTTCGAGGAGCGAAAGCGGCTGTACGACCGGGTTCAGTACCTTGTCGCAACGAACCTTCCGGTGATCTGTCTGATGAGCCCCCACGTGCTCGTTGGGGCCTCCCGCCGGATTCGAAACCTTCGCCCATCGATTCTACGGCCCTACGCGCTGTGGAATGCGGATGAGCTCTTTCTCGATCCGCGGGGAGGTAACCAGTGAAACGACAGAGCGCCGCTCAGGCGCGAGCCCGAATCGGATCGCCCCCGCGCGGAACGGCGTCGATGGGGCTGGTACGGCAACCGCGTTCGATGTACCCGATGCGCATGTGAAGCTTGCCGCGCTCACCAACTTGGAGAGCCCCGAAACGCGGCGTGAGTTCCTCGCGTCGCACCCGGAACTCGTAAGACCCGAGATCGTTGAGAAGCTAGCCGAGGAAGTCCGTCTGCTGTTGCGCACCGATCTCGACGTCGCGTTGCGGAAGTCGGATGCGGCGCTCGCGATCGGTGAAGCGCTGGGAGCCGCGGAGAGCATCGCGCGCGCATTGCGGGCCAGGGCTAATGTGCTCTGGTCCAGGGGCAAGTACCGGCCGGCCGTGGACCTGCTGAACCGAGCCGCGAATCTCTTCACGGAGGCAGGAAAGGTCGATGAGTTAGGCCGCACGTTGAGCACTTCGATTCAGCCGCTGATTCTGCTCGGTGAATATGATCGTGCGCACCAAAACGCCGAGCGCGCAAGAGGAATCTTCACACTCAGGCAGGATCGGTTACGCCTCGCTCGGCTGGAGATCAATGTCGCCAATATCCACCACCGGCAAGAGCAATACGCTAGTGCGCTCTCCTCGTACGAGCGCGCTTATCGGGAATTGTGCGTTGTCGAGGACTCCGAGGGTGTCGCGGTCGCGTTGCATAACATGGCCGTTTGCCTGATCAGTTTGAACCGGTTTGACCGCGCGCTCGAAGTCTACCAGCAGGCGCGCTCCTACTTTGAGCTGCACCAGATGCCGCTCCTGCGCTCTCAAGCCGAGTACAACATCGCGTATCTGTTTTACCTCCGCGGCGAATACGACCGGGCGATGAGGGGTTTGCGCACCGCGCGCGAGAACTGCTCGAGAAACGGCGACGGGTACCACACCGCATTATGCGACCTGGACCTGTCAGACATCTATCTCGAACTGAATTTGACGCGTGACGCGGCGCGAATGGCACATGATGCGGCCATACGCTTCGAGCAACTCGGCAACGGGTACGAAGCCGCGCGGGCCCTGACCAACCTGGCGATTGCGGTCAGCCGCAACGGAGAAACGAAGAAGGCAATAGGACTATTCACGCGCGCCAAGGAGATGTTCGCGAATGAGTCCCACAAGGTTGGCGAGTCGACCGTGGATCTCTACAAAGCGCTTCTCCTGTCCGAAGCCGGCGACGTTTCGGGCGCTCAGGAATTGTGCCAGCGTGCAAGCCAGTTCTTCAATTCCGCCGGACTTGCCCGGCGGGCCCTGCTAAGCGACCTGCTTCTGGCGCGCCTCGCTCTTGCGAACGGCGATCTGGAATCAGCGCGCAGCCGCGCTCAGGCAGCACTGCAAGCGTCGAGGGGATTGGAGGCTCCAGTCCTCCGGCATTACGCCTACATGCAGGTTGGCCACGTGGCTGGAGCCTCCTGCGATTCCGCCGGAGCGTTTGAGGCTTATCACGCGGCCCGCGCCGAGTTGGAGACCCTCCGGAGCAGTCTGCAGGGGGAGGAACTGCGAATCGCGTTCATGAGAAACAGGCTGGAGGTTTACGAACGGCTCACCCAACTTTGCCTGGATCGCGGAATGAACGGACCTGCCGGCTGAAGAAGCCCTCGGCTACGTGGAACAGGCGAAATGCCGCAGTCTTGTGGATGCGATTTTCGGCCGCACCAAGCCTCTTTCGGCCATCGCCGGCGAAGGGAGCCGAGTCGATGCGATCATTCGGGACCTTCGCGGCGAGTTGAATTGGTACTACCACCGCATCGAGTCTGAACAACTGAACCGGGAGAATTACTCGGTGAAACGGGTAGCGGACCTTTGGGAACGGGCGAGAGCGTGCGAGGAGACGCTTCTGCAAGCCATACGTGAAATACCTTGCGACTCTGCCGCGGGATGGCTTCGTCGTGAGGGCGCGGTGACGCTGCCGGAAATCCAAGGCGCTCTCGCTGAAGATACGACCCTGCTTGAGTACTTCCAGGTCGGCAATCAATTTTACGCGGCTATCGTCACCCGGACTGCGGTAGAAATCGTTCCTTTGGCGACGGAACGGCGAATTCGCAAGTCGGTGGATCTCCTGCGGTTCCAGCTCTCTAAATTCACGTTGGGCTCGTCCTACGCCGCCAGGCTGGAGCGCACGCTGGTTACCGCCACCAAACGGCATTTGCACGATCTCTATGATGAGGTCGTGGCGCCCCTTCTGCCTCGCCTGAAGGGAAGCCATTTGGCAATAGCGCCTCACGGCCCGCTGCATTCTGTTCCGCTCCACGCGCTTTACGATGGAAGCGACTATTTGATCGACAGGTTCACTGTTTCCTATACGCCCAGCGCCAGCATATTTGCGGTATGTCAGGGAGAAAGAGTTGGAGGAGGAGGATTCCCGCTGGTCCTCGGCCTTCCCGACTCCAAGGCGCCGTGGATTCTCCAGGAGGCACTCGACGTCGCGGCGACCATCCAGGGCTCGCGTCTGCTCCTGGGTGGTGAAGCCAACGAACAGGCGCTTCGGGAATTAGGACCGGGAAGCAGTCATATCCACATTGCGACTCACGGCGTGTTCCGGAACGACAATCCGATGTTTTCCGGCTTTCGACTCGCCGGTGCTCACCTTAGCCTCTCCGATCTGTATGGCCTGCGCCTGCCCGTGGATCTGCTGACTTTGAGCGGCTGCGCGACCGGCCAGAACGTGGTGGCCGCAGGGGACGAAATACTTGGCCTGGCGCGAGGGCTCCTGTACGCGGGCGCGAGAACCCTTTTACTAACACTTTGGGATATTCACGATCGGAGCACGGCGGAGTTCATGAAGTGCTTCTACACCTGCCTCAACGGTGGGATGACGGCGAAGGCCCAGGCACTCAGGACCTCCATGCTCGAATTACGCCGCACCTACCCGCACCCGTTCCACTGGGCGCCTTTCATTTTGGTGGGGAGGGCGCCTTAGGAGGGTACGGCGAAAACCTGAAACCTGAAGATGTTTAGGTTTGGCTTTGCAACTCATTGATTCTACGTTGCAAATTTGGCAAGGACCCAAAACTTTTGGTTTTTTGGTTTTTGCCACAGGCGCTTAGGGGACTATCGCCTGTAGCTGATGGCTTGGGCGACTCTATGTCGAGGCTCGGCCCTGATGTGGAGGATTATGAGTGAATTCACAACGCACTTTGAAGACGATGCCTGGCTCGGGTTCGTCCGCGGTTTGATGCCAGAGGAAGACGTGCGCGGCATGCTCGCGCATCTAAACAGCGGTTGCGAGGAGTGCCGGCGAACACATGAAATCTGGCAACGGTTTCTGGAAATTGCGAGACAGGAGGCAGGTGACGCGGCTCCCGAATCCGCGATCCGCTTCGTCAAGGCCGCGATCGCCCTTCGGCGAAGAGTGCCATTCGCCCCGGGGCTGTCGCATGCGGCCGAACGGATCTTCGACAGTTTCCAGGAGCCGCTGCCAATGGGATTCCGAGGAAGTCCGGCCTCACCGCGGCGATTGTTGTACAAGGCCTGCAAGCTTCCTGGTCGATCTGCGGCTTGAGCAGAACCCTGGGCCATCAGCCGCCCTGACCGGCCAGGTGGTGAGCGCTCTGGCGGACAAGACCACGGGCTGCGCCGGAGTCGTCCTATTGCAGGATTCGAAGACCGTTGTCGGCCAAACGATCACGAATTCGCTCGGCGAATTCCAGTTCGATTTCGACCACCAGGGAAGCCTCAGAATCTGCCTTGAAATTCCCGATGGAACATTGATTGACGTCGCTCTTCCAGGTGAGCGGAAGCGCTCTCACGATTTGGGACCTTCGGGAGAGTCCCCGGCCGGTCCATTTGCTAATTGAGAGGAACGTTCAAAGAGGAGAGCTTCGATGAAGAGCTTCAGCAAACACACATGTTTAGCGTTGGTTCTCGCCCTGACGATTCTGCTTGCGTGGGGCACTCCCGCGAGCGCCCAGAATCAATTCATCGTTCGCGCGCCGGGCGGATTGAACGTCGTGCAAACCCTGTGCAGCCTGATTGGCTGCAGTTTGCTCGAGGGCCTGAACGACCCGGCCGCGCAGCTGTACGTGATTCGCACGTCAAACCCCTCGCTCCTCGACTTCCTGCTGGAACTGCTGGGCATAGTGCACATTGAGCCGGACCTGTTGGTGAACCTCTTGCTGCCTGGGCAAAACTTGATCGCGCCCGGCTCGCAGGCGCCGCCGGGGTTGTCGCAGAACGGCCCAGTTGTTTTCTATGGTGCGCCGGTATGGAACGGATACGCAAACCAACCTGCGGCTAGGCATCATTCGGGCAGCGCAGGCTCGGAGCACGTTCGGGGTGAGTGGCGCCGCTGTAATCGGGATCATCGATACCGGCGTGGATCCCAACCACCCCGCACTGATGCATGTCCTTGTGCGCGGATACGACTTCACCCGCAATCGGTCGGGCGGATCCGAGATGGCCGACCTCAATCAATCGACCGCCGCCGTAGTCGATGGCACGCCAATTCAAGTCAGTGGGACCACGATCGCAGTTCTCGACCAATCTACCGCGGCGGTGGTGGACACGCCGGGATATGCGGCTTTCGGGCATGGAACGATGGTCGCCGGCATTGCTCATCTGGTTTCTCCGGCTTCTCGCATCATGCCGTTGAAGGCATTCACGGCCAAGGGAACGGGCAGCACTTCCGACATCATCCGTGCCATCTACTACGGTGTTAGATCTGGGGTTGACGTACTGAACATGAGCTTTAGCGTCTCGAGTTCGTCGACGGAACTGGACAACGCACTGGAGTACGCCAACTCGAAGGGAGTGGTGTGCGTGGCGTCGGCAGGCAATCAAGGCCGCAATATGACAGTGTACCCGGCGGGCTACGAAGGCGATGTGATGGGCGTCGGGTCTACGACCCTATCCGACACGCGCTCGGGATTCTCCAATTACGGCGCTGATGTCTGGGTCGCGGCACCGGGAGAAGGGATCATCTCCACATACCCAATGGGCACGTACGCGGCGGGTTGGGGCACTTCCTTCAGCGCACCGTTTGTCACAGGCACGGCCGGTCTGGTGCTTCAACTCCGGCCGAACTACGGCGAGTCGCAATCAGCCTGGGCGATTGGTCATGCTAAGTCTATTGGCAGCGGTCTGGGGCACGGGCGGCTCGACGTTGTGAATGCCCTGGCAGCGGCCAAACTAGGCCAATAGAAGCATATGCCGGCAAGCGCATGGGCGGTGAGGAGCCCGCGGCGAATCCGCTTCTCACCGCCTCCGCGATTTGCGTTGCGCATTAGGCCGGCATTCGATTGATCTGATATCCAAGAAGACGCTCTGCTTCCTCGATCCCTCCCTGCAAGTCTCCGACAGTCCGCATCTTTGTGAGGTCTACGCCAATTGTGACCAGGGTTTGCGCGATCTCCGAAGAAAGACCGGTCACGATCACGGTAGCGCCCATCAGCCGGGAGGCGTCCACGGTCTGGACCAGATGGTTGGCGACATTCGAATCCACCGATGGCACGCCGGTGATGTCGATGACGACGACCTTCGCGCGATTGGCGCGTATGCCACGCAGAAGTTGCTCGGTCAATTGCCGCGCTCTTTGAGGATCGATCACGCCGATGATGGGGAGGATTAACAGCCGTTCGCGCACCTGGAGTACCGGCGTGGATAGTTCTCGAATGGCTTCCTGTTGCTGACGAATGATGCGCTCGCGTTCCTGAACGAAACTCACCCCCACCGTATTGGCAATTCGGTTCGCGGCCGGTTCGTATGCGTCGAGTACCTGGTTCAGCAGGCCGAAGTCCGACTGGTACTTCTTGAACAAGGAACGCGCCAGGACATCGCGCAGGAGGAGCACGATTCCAAGCACTTCGTGCGTTTCGACTCCTCTCGGGATAATGCGCTCGGAAAGGTCGCGCGCATATTCCTGCAGCGCTTCGACGCTCCCCGTCTCCAGCACGGCCACGTAGTTGTCATAAACGGCAGTGGCCTCTTTGAAGATCTCCTCTTTGGACATCGCAGTCAACAGCCGGGATTCGGTGATGCGGCGCGCCCATTCCTCGCGAAGCTGCGTACGGTTTTGCCGCAGGTGAGCAACCAGCTCTGTCAGCAGCGCCTCGGTCGATTCATGAATATCCTGACCGCCATGCGGACGGCGGACAGTTGGTTTTTCTTTCATCTGTGGCTCCTCAAAACAGAAATTGGGACCTTGCCCTTTGTGTGGCCCTTTCGACAGTGCCGCGAAACTCCTCCGAATGAGCCGACGAGCTCCCATGATTGCTAAGTCCTTCCCAATGCCTAATGCCCAACCGCGTTCTCGCGTTCCTGAGAGCGGTCGAGGAAGTAAAGATTGGTTTGTCGAGTGGCTCGTTAAACCACCGGCTTGGCCCACGCACACACAACGGATCTTCATCCGGCACAGCCATCACGTCGCGCATCCCAAGTATTGAACCACCAGCGCGAGGCCGTCGTCGGTGGGCTTTCCATACAGCGAGCAAATTCGTTCAGCCATTCTTTGCGGAGAACCTGAGAGCGCGAATCTTCCGTCAAACGGAGTGCATATGCCATCGGTCGTGAGAATCAGAAGATCTCCGCGGCTGACCGGCAAAGAGGCAGGCCGCAGGACGGGCAGGCTGCAACCGACCATGCCGCCTCGCAAGAACAAGGCTTCACGGCGGCGGTGCTCACCGGAATGAGTTCGAAAAAGCACCCCCTCGACATTGCCAATTCCCAGCCACGTCATCGTGTTCCGGCAACCGTCGAACAAAGCCAGGCTCATCACAGCGCCGCGGGTGCGCCTGAGCGCTGCGTGGCAGAGTTCCACCAGCGAGGAAACATCGGCCAGCGCGTGGTTCTCGATTGTAGCGATGGCGATCCTTGCCGCCCGGGCGGCTTCCTCCCCGTGCCCTCCCCCATCTACGGCGGCCACCATGGTTGAAGTTCCCACCATTTTGACGAGGTGCAGATCGCCACACGCCGTCTCGCCGGTCATTGGGAATGCCGACACGCCAAACTCAACCGTCGGTCGTAAGTTCCTCACCTGGACGCCGCTCACCTTAACCATTTCCGCATCGTGATGGTGGTCCCTACCCCAACCTGGGATACGATTTCGAATTCGTCCATGAGTCTCTTTGCGCCAGGCAATCCTAGGCCCAAGCCGCGCGATGTAGTGAATCCGACCTGCATCGCCCTGGCCACGTTCTCGATCCCCGGGCCGTCGTCACGGGCGATGATAGTGAGACCTGTCCTGCCATTAACCTGCGCCACGCTAAGACTTACCTCGCCGTGCCCGGCGTACTCTACTATGTTGCGAGTAACCTCCGAAACGGCTGTCGCGATTAGAACCAGATCGCTGCCGGCGAACCCCATCGCCTCGGCCATCTTACGCGCGGCCAGGCGAGCGTCCACGATGTCGCCGTCAGACCGGATTGGGACGATTCGCTCCGCCATACTGGCTGTTACAGCGTTCTCCGCCGGAGCAGGTCGAGGCCTTCTTCAAGGTCTAGCGCGGTCTCCACTTTTCCCAGTTCGAGACCGAGTTGGACCATGGTGAAAGCCACTTCCGGCTGGATGCCACAGATGACGGTTTCCGCTCCGCGTAGACGAATCATCTGGGCAAGATCGCGCAACGTTCGCGTTGCGAATGAGTCCATAACGTCCAGGACCGTAACGTCCACAATTACGCCTTGAGAGCGGAATCGATTGACTTGCGCCGCCAAGTCGTCTCGCAGCCGAATGAGGTCCTCGTCGGTAAGCGCGGACTGGATAGTCGCAATGAGATAGTTGCCCTGTTTGAGGATCGGAACTCGCATTGTCGTGATTCGGGCGGGCACGAACGCCTTAGGCATCCCGAGGCATGAGCCCTTCACCCGCCAGCGTAAGAGATCCTAGTTTCCAGCCCCTCGAACAAGTGTGTTGCGCTATCTAAATTATTATCCCGGAAGTGCGCCAGTTGTCCAGCCGAAACAATGCGTTTGAAGCGGCTTCTACACTCAACTCCGCGAAAGCTCCGATCATGTTCGGATTCTTCTCCTGGGATTGCCTTGATGGACGTGGGTTGTCTGGTCAACGCGGAGTTTGGCAATTGTTTTGCATTAGCGTCCGATGAGGTTGACTCGCCCGATGTCCGAGGGAAAAGCTTACCGGGAGCCGGCTCCGGAGGCGCGGCGCCTCCGTGAACTGGAGAAGCATGTGAGCGATCTGCGACAACAGGTGTCGCAACTTGAAGGACTCGCGCAATTGCGGTCGCAACAGTTGTCGGAGATCGCACACGAGTTGCGCTCGCCTCTAGTCGCGGTATCCGGCTATGCCAAGCTGCTGCTTAAGGAACAGGCTGGCAAGATCAACTCCGTGCAGCGTGAGTACTTGGAAGTCATCCGGGGCAACACCGCCAAAATGACTGAAGCCATTAGTCATGCCGTTCCAACTCCGGCATGTGAGCCTCTGCGGTTTCAAGTATTTGACATTCGGGAATTGTGGCAAGAAACGGCGAACATAACCCGCTCTCATGGTCCCATAAGTATGGTCCTCCTGAACGTGCACTTCCCACCTGAACCGTGTCTGGCATTTGCCAACCGCGATCAATTGTCATTGGTGTTCTATAGGTTGCTGATGGACGCCGCCAAAGCCTGTGGCGTTGACGGAAAAATTGAGTTGGAGATGTCGCAGAGGGAGGGAAAAATTACCACACGCCTTTCACGTCTCGGACCGTCGAGTTCGTCCCACGCGCCTGCGACCGCGACTGTTCATGCTGGCGTGCCCATGGAACTGTCGCCAGCGATCTGCGACACGATTCGGGCGCATGGGAGGAGATGTCTTGGTGCGCGAACCGTCCGGCGAATGCTGGGAGGTTTCCGTCACTCTTCCTCGGGTCCGATCCAACGCCACATCCGGGGGTATGTAGAGCTGAATGAACAAGCAAACCGTGTTGGTTGTAGATGACGACGAGAGCACCCGAACCTACATCTCACGACTCTTGTCTTCACAGGGCTACAGTGTAGACGATCTGGCTTCGGGAGAGCGCGTATTGGCCCGCATCGATTCCGATGAGCGCCCATCTATAATGCTTCTCGACGTTCTCATGCCAACCGTTGGTGGTCTCGAGGTGCTGACCCAGATGAAGGAGCGTGGCCGGAGCGTGCCCACGATCGTCCTTTCCGGAGTGGCGGAAGTCGGCACGGTCGTGAAGGCGATGAAGCTGGGCGCGTGCGACTACTTACTCAAACCGTTCGACGAAGAAGAGTTGGAGGCGGTGATCAGGAACACCTTACAAGCCCGCGCGCGCGACGGTGAGGGTCAACGCGGCGACTTCGATAATGGCAACTCTTCATCTCCGGACTTCTCTTCCAAGAGCGGCAAAATCGAGCGCATCAAGCAGATAGCCCGGCGTGTCGCGGATGCCGATGTGCCGGTTCTCATTTTGGGCGAGTCCGGCGTCGGCAAAGAAGTTATTGCGAAGTACATCCACCGCGTGTCGCCCCGCTGCATTCAGCCTTTTGTAAAGGTCAATTGTGCCGCGCTGCCGGCCGACCTGCTGGAGTCGGAGCTCTTTGGCTACGAACGCGGCGCTTTCACCGGGGCCTTGCGGGAGAAGAAGGGAAAGTTCGAACTTGCCGACAAAGGCACGATCCTGCTGGACGAAATCGGCGAGATGAGTCCGCTGCTGCAAGCCAAGTTACTGCATGTCTTGCAGGATGGCGAGTATGCGCGCCTTGGTGGCACGCGGGTAATCCGGGTAGACGCACGCGTGATTGCCACTACGAACAAGAGGCTGGAAGAGGCGGTCGCCAAAGGCGAATTCAGGCTGGATCTATACTACCGGCTGAATGTCATTAAGCTCGAAATTCCTCCTCTGCGTGAGAGGCGCGAAGACATTCCCCACCTGTGCAATCTGTTCCTGGCGAAGTACCTCTCCAAGTACGGGCGTCCCCCGTTGCAGTTACCGCCCGATCTCGTGGACGCGTTGCACGAATATGACTGGCCCGGAAACGTGCGGCAGTTGGAGAACACCATCAAGCGGATCGCAGTTCTTGGTGAGGCAGACGGGGTCTTGCCAGATCTCAATATCCCCAGGGCGCGCGCGGAGGATCCGGATGCAGGTGATTCAGTTCACCTCAAAAAGGTGTCCGCGAAGGCCGCGGAGCAAGCCGAGAAGGAGCTCGTCCTGCGTCTTCTCCATGAGCGGAACTGGAACCGGAAACAGGTCGCACAGGAGTTGAACATTTGCTACAAGTCGCTGCTCAATAAGCTCCATCGATGGCAGCTTCCTACGCGCGGCAGAAGCTTCACTGCCGCTCGAGGGTCGCATGGCGGCGAGTTCGGGCAATAGAATCTCAATGCACAAAAGTGGAATCCGATTTCCACTTCGCACGTCGTAAGCCTCTCCAGTCGCCTAGGCGGAATCCCCGGCGCGTGTCAACAACTTTGAGACACCCGGCATTGGAGTTTAGTGACCCTCTTCCTTTGACTTTTGGCCGGGCGGAAGTGGTTTGTTGATCCAGACCTCCGAAGGCAATGGCATTGGTCTTGGCGGCCGTCTAACGAAGCGGTCGGGATGCGCCTGGTAAGCCGCATCAAGCACTGCCTGGCGGTGCGCCAAGACGGTTTGGGTCTCTCCGAAATGAACCATTGCCGGGGTCAGCATGGCGATACCCGAGTGGCGATGCTCCTCGTTGTACCACTGGAAGAACTGCTGGCAGAAGGCGCGGCTGTCTTGGATGCAGCCGAAGCGATCCGGAAATTCGGGACGGTACTTCAGCGTGCGGAAGTGGCTTTCCGAATACGGGTTGTCGTCGGACACATAGGGCCGGCTGTGGGTCTTGGTGACGCCCAGATCGGCCATCAGAAAGGCGACCGGCTTGGAGGTCATGACCTTGCCGCGATCGGCGTGGATGGTGAGTTGGCCGGCGGGAATCTGGTGTTTGCCGATGGTCTCCTCAATGAACTGCCTGGCCAGTTCAGCGCCTTCGCGGTGCGCGATCATCCAGCCCGCCACGTAGCGGCTGAACACGTCGAGGATCACGTAGAGATAGAAGTAGGTCCACTTGGCCGGGCCCAGCAGTTTGGTGATGTCCCAGCTCCAGAGTTGGTTGGCCGCGGTGGCCAGCAACTCGGGTTTTTGGTAGGGCGGATGAACGAGTTGATCACGGCGCTCGCGGGACTCGCCCTGCTGCCCGAGGATGCGGTACATGGTGCGCGTCGAGCAGAGGTACTGGCCTTCGTCCAACAGGGTGGCCTGAACGGCCGCTGGGGAGCGGTCCTGGAAGCGTTCAGCATGGAGGAGCGTCAGCACGCTGGCGCGTTCGGCCGGACTGAGAGCGCGGGCGGAGACCGGCCGCTCAAAGGGCAGAGCCGGCTCGGCTGCCGACGCCGTGGGCGGGCCCAGGGCAGGACGCTGCCGATAGAAGGAAGCACGGGCCACGCCGAGGCAATCGCAGGCGGCCACGACGCCCACCGTCGGGGCCAGTTGAGTGACGGCCTCCATCAGGGTTGCTCCTCGGGGTCCACCTTCGGCAGCGGCCACCCCAACAGAGCGCCCACTTTTTTTTGGACGTCGATGACGATCTCGGCTTTGCGCAGTTCCTCCGTCAGCCGCTGGTTGTCGCGGCGGAGTTTCTGCAGTTCCTCTTCCTGCGGATCGCGCTTGGACTTGGGGCCGCGCTTGTGCGGAGTCAAGCCCTTGAGAATACCGGCCTGCCGTTCGCGACGCCAGGTGACCAGATGCGAGGAGTACAGGCCTTCGCGGCGGAGCAGGGCTCCGATGGCGCCGGGTTGCGTAGCGGCATCGAGCTCAGCCAGGAGGCGCAGCTTGTATTCGGCGGTGAAGCTTCGGCGCTTGGCGTAGGCGACAACCTCCGGGTCTCGGGCGCGGCGGAGCGGGCGCGGGCGCGACGGCTTTGCCCGCCGCTCCACTCCGGTCGGCCTCGCTCCGCTCGGCCTCCCTACGCTCCGCGGCGGGCAAAGCCGTCGGGGAAGCCGAAGAGATTCCATTGTTCTTCACATTGATTCCGATTCTCGCCCTGCTCAGTAATTACGACCGGGAGAATTGTCTCATCAATGTTGGCACGGAGGGCCCGATCAAAAGAAGTCCTGGAGCCAAGGCTTGCCGGTCAAACGTCTCGTGCAGAAACAAGCCCCGAAAAGCACATCCGCGGATGTGCATCGGCGTAGGGCGCCCTCAATACACTGTGTCCCTTCGGTGAGCCTGTGTGACGGTATTCCTCCGCTATCGGATCTGCCCGAGCAATCTCCGAAGAGGGAATCCTCAGGCGCGTCCGCCGCCGCCAACCCTTCGGTACGATAGGGTAAGGAAAGATTCACGGTATGCGGAATTTCCTGGTACCTTTCGGTGTTTGGGTCCTTGGCGTTGCCTGTCTGGCGCAGTCCCCTTCAAACGTGCAGGTTAACCTTTCGCTGTCCGACGAAAGGACAGTTTACAAAGTCGGTGAGCCGATTCTGCTGCGTTTGACGTTCAGCGCGAGTGTGAGCACATCGCTCAATATGACGACGACCGACCCGGCATCGCCGGTCGACATGCTGGTCGTTTCGCCCATGAAGGGCGTGGTCCCGTGGCTGGAGGACCAAGACCGCGGCCACCCATATTCGCCGGATTACGCCGCGATCGCTAGAGTCGAACCGGGCAAATCGCAGATTGTAGAGTTGCCTCTCAACGCTGTCTACCGCTTCGATGCCCAGGGGCACTATTCGGTTTACGTGGTGACCCGCAGGATCCAAGCGGGCACACCCGAACAACCGGAGCAACCTGGTGCGCTGACCACCAATACCGTCAGTTTCGACATCCAGCCCATGACGGACGAAGAAGACGCAACTCGCGCGTCTGGACTGGAACAGAAGATTCGCCGGGCCGGCAGCCTTTCGAGTGCCCGAAAGTATGCCGAAGAGCTCGACTGGTTAACCGGAGACCCTTCCGCGCGAGTAAAGTTGTCGCTACTTCTGCATCCCAAAGCGTTCTACCCTTTCGCCGTGGATGTCACGAAGGGACTATGGATCGCTCGCAACCGAGCGTTCGTCGTCGAGCAACTAGAGAAGGCATTGCAGGACCCAACGCAGGATTTGCCCGGGGGGTCCACCTTGCTGCAGACGGCAGTAGCCTTACGGGCGCGGCTGGATGCTTCCACCAACCCGAATCGCACTGCGGAGTCGCTTCGCACTGAGCAGGTCGAGTCCAGCTACCTGAAACAGATTGTGGCGTCGCTACCGCAGCGCCGAGGGAACTCTCTGGTAACAGCGGCCCAAACAGCTTTTATGCGGCTGGCAGCGCGGAATGACGTCTCGAGTTCGGAATTCGCTGCGGCTCGCGAAGCGGTCATCACGCATTTCGCAGAAGTGAATGAATACAACGTCGATTGGCTGCTAAATACATACGGGACTTATCTGCGGGATCAGCGGCTGGTGCCCGAGCTTAAACGCATTCTTGCCAACCAGAGGGAGCCAATCCTGGGCGGAGAGCGAACAGCCGTCATCAAGCAATTGGTCACGATCGCCCCGCAGGATGCCCGGATCGAAGTCGTGAACGAAGTGTGCAGCGACAACCCCACGATGGCCGAGATTTTTGGTGAAGTGCCGTTCCCGACCCTGCCGGAGTCGGATGGCTGCCTCCAGCAGAAGATCCATACTGCGTTAGCTACAAAAAAACTGCAGTCCCCGGAATGGGCGACCGAGTCCATCGCCCGCTTTGCCAGTGCCGCCATCTACGACTACTTGTTAGCGCTTTATCAGAAAAGCGGAGCGGATTGGGATAGCCAGGCCCAAGGGTATATGCTGGCTTACTTGGTCCGCTGGAATCCACAGCGGGGACTGCCGTTGCTGGAGGCCGCCCTACCGCGAGACGCGTCCAGTCCCGACATAAACATTACTTTTGCACTCGGTAGGGTAGGTTATATTTCCGCCTTGGAGTCTTTCTGGCGTGAATGCCTGATCGGGAGTCCCCCGAAATGGCGGCGCAGGCCGCGTATCAATTGTCTGAAACCGGTCCAAGTGAAGACCAGAGACTTCTTCGAGCCCGCCTCAATGACTGGCGGGCTCAATGGAAGGGCCGCGAGATCCCACTATCTGAAGGACGGTTCGAAACAGAGCTAACCCAAGCTGTGATGAGGGGCGCCAATTGGCAACTGTCGAAGGACGACATTCAATCGCTAGCGTCCGGTTGCCTGTCCGATACTTGCCGAACGAGCTTTGCCTCCCTTGCTGCGCGCTGATTCAATCTGACCATTATCCAGCGCGGCTTCAGCCTGGGTTTGCGGAGCGCTTCGATTCCGGGACGTGGCAAGGTGGCGGAACCGCGTGCTGCCGGCGCCTCAGAGGCTCTTTCGTGCCGACGCACATGCAACGCGCCAGCAGCTTCGCCACTGCCTTACCCTCTGATTGCGGTGCACCATCACGCCAGGAACTTGGGCGCTTGGGATTTCGTGGTGTTGTGAAACCTCCGTCTTCGGGAAGCAGCCGTAAAATCGATGGCGACGCCCACGCTTATCGAGCGGGCGAAGCCGAGGCTGGCTCGCGCGAAACGTTTGAGTGGATTGGAAAGAGAGTCCTCTTCAAAATGGAACTTGTCTTCCTCCAGGTCAACGAACGCGCGGAGTCGCAGAGGCGTAACGTGTTGTCCGGAAAGCTCTTGAAGCTTGGCAAGCTTCGTGCAAACAATTCCGGACAGATCACCGACGATCAACAACGTCCAGTTGAGCCAGCCACACAATTTGTCTAGCTACATCAATGCGGTGATTCGTAACGGCATCGATCACTTGGCCACGCCCGATTCGTAGGTCTACACCCAACAATGCGATATCAGACCCAGGTTCCGGTTCACAGAAACCGAACCGCCTCACAAATCTACTCGGGGAGGCTTAGCATCTCTCCGGGCTCGACGGCTCCAGAATCCGCTAATTCGATCAGGAGGCTTTCATGCTGAGATCTTCACCACTTGATGGACACGAGTGGGGACGTCGTCACAAAGATGAAATGCAGGAGGCCCGGGAAATCCAACTGCGGCTCATGCCGAGGAGGATTTCGTGGCTCCAGGGTTTCGATATTGCCGCGGCTGGGCAGCCGGCCAGAACCCTCAGCGGGGACTACTTCGATGTGATGCGGTTACCCGGCCACAGGCTTTGCCTGTCGATCGCGGACGTCTCC
>CAWGKI010000049.1:0-1035163 GCA_963823095.1 Terriglobia bacterium | reverse complement strand
CCGGGCCGCGTACCGTTTCTTGGCGGCGGCGACCCGATCGTCCATCGGCGCACTCAACACGTAAGGAACTGGTCGCAGATTCCTTCTGCTCGAGGAGCGTTGGACGAATGTTAAACCCCCCTTACAAGACCTTCGGCATAATTCGAATCGGTGTTGGACGGCTACCTTCGCTCGTTCTGCGTCAACCTACTCCGACAGGCATGGGGATGGTCTCTGCCAATGGTTGGCAACTGGTTGGCAATTGGTTGGTAATTGGGGCCTCCCTACCCCCAAAAAGGCAGGGTTTCGGCCCCAAGCGCCTGTTGTAACTCGCTGATTCTATTGGATGACCCTAGTACGGAAGTACTGGACAAGCTACTGAGAAGGCAGATGCTCTATCCACCTGAGCTACGGTCCCACGTCTTTGGCAGCGGCTTGTGGATCGCCCGATTGCCGCCGGCCGCGCGCGGCCCGATCATCGTCCGGCAACGCCGTTATTGTAGCGTCAGGCTTCTCTGCTGTGCCATCTTGTGTGAGCCCCGTAGACGACGCAAGCGGGACCGGCGGCGAAAGCTTGATAGACGACGCAAGCAGATGCTCTATCCACCTGAGCTACGGTCCCACATTTTGGCGGCAGTACGGCTCGATCATGGTCATGATCTCGCGTCCGCGCACCGCTTTTATTGTAGCGTCAGGCTTCGCTGCCGTGCCATCTTGTGTCGCGGTTCTCAGCCGGCCCGGATGGTGGCATGAATGCCACCACTGCACGATAAATCGTGCGCCACAAGGACAACGTCAGGCTCGCCAAGAGAATCGTCAATACCTGAAGGTTCCAGCTTTGGTTTTACACAGGCTTTCGGCGGTTTCTGGTAAGCTCACTGCTGATTAGCTATGCTCTCCAGAAACAGTGCCTTCCCGGCGGTCGCGCGGTTGATTGCGGGCTCGTTGCTGCTCGCTTCGGCCTGCGTACCGCTCCTCGCCCAAACCAAGCTGCTGCGCTTCCCGGACATCCATGACAATCGTGTCGTCTTCACGTACGGGGGCGACCTCTGGCAGGCGTCGTCGACTGGCGGCGCGGCCACGCGTCTGACCGCCCACCCCGGCCTGGAGTTGTTTGCCAAGTACTCGCCGGACGGGAAGTGGATCGCGTTCACGGGCCAGTATGACGGGGACGAGCAGGTCTATGTCATGCCGGCCGCTGGAGGGGAGCCGAAGCAACTGACGTACTTCCCGGCCCGCGGACCGCTGCCGCCGCGCTGGGGCTACGACAACCAGGTCTACGGCTGGTCGAACGACGGCAAATACGTCATCTTCCGCACGGCGCGGGATGGCTGGGCGCTGGCGATGACGCGGCTCTACCGGGTCTCGGTTGACGGCGGGCCGGCCGAGCCGCTGCCGATGCCGGTCTCTGGCGCGGGCTCGTTCTCGCCCGGAGGCAACCAGATCGTCTACTCTCCGCAGGCGCGCGATTTCCGGCCCGAGAAGCGCTACAGCGGCGGTACGGCGAACCAGCTATACATCTTCGATGTGGAGACGCACGCGGCCAAGCGCATCTCCGAAGGAGCCCGCTCCAGCCGCGACCCGATGTGGATCGGCAAGCAGATCTATTTCAACTCCGACCGCGACGGCCACTTCAACCTCTACGCCTACGACACGGCCAGCGGCAAGACCGCGCAGGTGACGAAGAACACGGTCTGGGACGTTCGCTGGCCGAGTTCCGATCGCGAGCGCCGCATCGTTTATGAGCTGGACGGCGAGCTGAACGTGCTCGACGTGAAGTCGGGCAAGAGCACTCAGATCCCAATTCAGGTGCCTGACGATGGCGTCAACCGCCGGGCGAACCACGTCTCAGCGGCGAGCCTGATTGAGGACGCCGAACTCAGTCCCAAGGGCGAGCGCGTATTGTTCAGCGCGCGTGGCGATATCTTCACCGCGCCCGTGGAGCACGGTCCGACGCGCAACCTGACGCATACGCCGGGCGCGCACGACAAGGCGCCGGCGTGGTCGCCGGACGGCACGAAGGTCGCTTTCCTCTCCGACGCGAGTGGGGAAGAGGAAGTCTGGATGGTGGCGCAGGACGGCTCGTCCGCGCCGGAGCAGATCACCACGGGCGGCAAGGCCTTCCGCTACGATCCGAAGTGGTCGCCCGACGGCAAGCGCATCGCGTTCAGCGACAAAGACGGCAAGCTCTGGGTGGTGACCCTCGCGGACAAGAAGCTTCAGGAAGTGGCCCACTCCACCGAGGGCGAAATTCGCGATTACGACTGGTCGCCCGGCAGCAGCTATCTCGCGTTCAGCATCAACGACAAGAGCGGTTCCGGTTTCTCGGCCATTTATATCTGGAGTCTTGAAGAGAGCAAGCTGCGCCAGGTAACCAACGGACTGTTCAATGAGGATTCGCCGGCCTGGGACCCCAAGGGCGATTACCTGTATTACCGCGCGACCCACGAATTCCATCCCCAGATCTCGCAAAAC
Source organism: Terriglobia bacterium (assembly GCA_963823095.1). Classification (GTDB taxonomy): domain Bacteria; phylum Acidobacteriota; class Terriglobia; order Bryobacterales; family Bryobacteraceae; genus CAIVVT01. Next base: position 1,032,709 of record CAWGKI010000049.1, on the reverse strand, counting down.
GAGTTCGACTTCGCCGCCAATCGCTCGCTGGGCTTCTTCGTTCTGGCGCTGCGCAAAGACGTGAAGAATCCGTTTCCGCTGGAAAGCGACGAAGTCACGATCAAGAAGGACGAGCCGGCCAAGAAGGATGACGCCGCCGCGAAGGACAAGCCGGCGGACAAGGACAAGGACGCCGACAAGGAGAAAGCCAAGAAGGCCGACGAACCCGTAAAAGACAAAGCCATCGACTGGGAAGGACTCGCGCAGCGCGTAGTGCGCGTCCCGATCGACGCCGACAACTACTTCGGACTGGCGGTGAAGTCCGACGCGCTGGTCTATGCCACCCGTCCCGCGTTTTACTATGGCCGCGGCTCGGACGCGAAGTCTGCCCTGCACATTTTCGCGTTCAAGGACCGAAAAGAAACGAAGCTGGTGGACGACATCCAAGGATGGGTGCTGTCGCGCGACGGCTCGAAGGTCCTGGTGAGCCAGAGCGGGTCCTGGAGCCTGTATGACGCGTCGCCCTCGGGCGCGGGCAGCAAGAAGGCGATCTCCACGGCGGGTCTGATGCTCGACCGCGTGCCTGCCGAAGAGTGGAAGCAGATCTTCAACGAGGTCTGGCGGCGCTACCGCGACTTCTTCTACGCACCGAACATGCACGGCCAGGATTGGAACGATATCCACGACCGCTACGCCAAACTGCTGCCCTACGTTGCGCACCGTTCCGATCTGAATTACGTGCTCAGCGAGATGATCTCCGAGCTCACCGTCCAGCACACCTACATCGGCGGCGGCGATTTCCAACTCCCGCCTCGTCCGCACGCCGGCCTGCCGGGTGCGCGCTTTGAAGCCGATGCCGTTTCCGGCCGATACCGCATCGCGAAGATATTCGATGGGCAAAACGAAGAGGAGGTCTACCGCTCGCCGCTCACTGAAGTCGGTGTGGACGCCAAGACCGGCGACTATGTTCTGGCCGTCAACGGCGAGGATGTGACGACGAAGGAAGACATCTACAAGTACCTTCGCAATGCGGGCGACGCTCCGGTCATGCTTACGCTCAACACCAAGCCGGTGCCGGAGGGCGCCCGCAAAGTCACCTACAAACCGCTGCGTAGCGAGGACGATCTACTCTACTTCAACTGGGTGGAGCGGAGCCGCCGCAAGGTGGACGAGCTTTCGCATGGCCGTATCGGCTACATCCATCTGCCCGACATGGGGGAGGCGGGCATCCGCGAGTTCATCAAGTGGTACTACCCGCAGCTCCGCAAGGAAGCGCTGCTGATCGACGACCGATCCAACGGCGGCGGCAACATCTCGCGCATGGTGATTCAGCGCCTGACGCGCCAGATGCTCGGTATCGATTACTCGCGCACTCAGGCCACCGGACGCGTTTATCCCGATAGCGTCTTCATCGGACCCAAGGTGGTTCTACTTGACGAAAACTCCGGTTCCGACGGAGACATCTTTCCCTGGATGTTCCGCACCGCCGGCCTCGGCCCATTGATCGGCACGCGATCCTGGGGCGGCGTGGTCGGCATCACCGACCACGGTCAACTGATCGACGGCGGCCACGTCAACGTGCCCGAATTCGCCTATGCGAACGCGAAGGGCGAGTTCACCGTGGAAGGCCACGGCGTCGACCCCGACATCGTCGTCGAGAACGATGCGAAATCGGTAATCGAGGGCAAGGATCCGCAACTCGAGCGAGGCGTCGCGGAATTGCTCAAGAAACTGGAGCAAAACACGCCGAAGCTGCCGGAGCACTCGCCCTACCCGGTGAAGGTGAAATAGCGTCCTTCGGTTCAGAGTGTGGTGGGGCGGACTTCAGCCTGCGGACGGGTTTCAAGCCGTCCTTCCGGACTTGCGGGACTGAAGTCCCGCGCAGACTGAAGTCTGCCCCACCACGCAGTCTGCCCCACCACGCGGCCTGCCCAACCACGCCCACTCAGCGTTCGACGGCGCGTTCCATCTCGCGCAGGATGCCGCCGGGAGTGGCAACGCCCAGGCTCGCGATCTGTTCCGCGCGAGCTTGCGTACCGGCGACCGCGTAAATCCGCAGTTCGTCGGCATTGCCGGAGGGCCGCAAATGAGCCACATCCGCGTTCTCGAAAACGATCCTCACGCCATCGGTGTAATTTAACCGCGCGATGGGCGTGAATCCCCGAGCTGGAGTGAAGAAGCCCTCCAGGCGTTTGCGGATCGCGTCAATCCGGTTCGACTCAGCATCCGCGATTTGAAGCCTCTCACCATCCTTGTCCAAGACGATGGTCTGAGCCTGCTGGAAGAGCACGTCGCTGACTCTCGCATCGGCTGGCGAGAATCGCTCCATGATCTTCAGGCTGACGGGACGTGGAAACTGCTTCAGCAGCGCGGCCCGGCTGAATCGGGCAGGGAGTCTGGAGAAGAGTTCAGTCACCGAGACACCGCTCTCCTGGGCGCTGAAGAGCACGCACAGGATGGGCAGCACGGCATCCCGCGTCGGCAGGGCTTTCAGGATCTTGCCCTTGCGCTCGATATCCGAGCCTGTGAGGAATCCGCCGTTGGCCTCCCAACCGCAGATCGCCTTTCTGCCCTTGGCCCGCGCCGCTTCCATCCCGGCGATGACGAAGGGAGAACCGATGCGCGTCTTCGGCTCCAGAGCGGCAGCCAGGCGGCCTCGATCGATGCCGTCATTGCAACTGATCGGGACCACCACCGCGTCAGCTCCCAGATACTCCGCGGCCACCATGCCGACCAGATCGCCTCCGAAGAATTGCACCTTGCCCGTCTCCGGATTCAGACCCAATACCAATGGCCGGTCGCTGTCGCCATCCATCGAGACCACCGCAAACAGCGGACCATGGCTTGCCGTTGCTTCATCCGCGAGAGCCTGGATCACCGCCAACTGCGCCTCGTCGATGTTCTCGGTGTCAATCGGAACGAACGTGTCGCTGCGGCCCGCGGGGATCACTTCCGCGCCAAGCTTGCACAGGATCTCCACTAGCAGGTCGCGGCCCACGGCGGAGTGCTGGTAGACCAGCAGGCGCTGACCCTTCAGCGACAGGCGTTCGAAGAATTGAGCATAACGCTCGATGTACTCGTCCCGCGCTGCCAGTGTTTCGGCGGGAAGCTCGGCATGACCGGTCTTGAACAATCCCTGCTCGTCGAAGAGCGACGATTCGTACGGCTCGGCATAGAGCCGCTCGCGCACTTTTCGAACGACGTCGCCAATCGGCTGCTCGTGCTGTTTGAGCAGCTCGCCCTGAGAAGCGTTGGTCTTGTACCCGTTTCTATCGAACGGGATGTGGCTGCCCGTGATCATCATGCTGCCGCGCTCGCGTCCGATGGCATAAGAGGTCAGCGCCGGTGTAGGGATGCATCCCAAATAGACGGGCTGCATACCCGCATCTTGGATGGCGCGCTCTATGGCCTGCGCGATCTCACCCCGGCCGCCCTGCTCCGCCACGTAACTGGTGGAGCTGGGGCGCAGGTCGCAGGCGAAGTAAAACTCCTGGCCGCGGACGATTCCTCCCGACGCCGCCGGCAGCCCTTGCAGATAGGCAAGCTCGGCCGAGGCGTTGATGTAGATTTCCAACTGCGTCAGGTGCACGACCTCGCCCCGGCGTCCGCTGGTCCCGAAGCGCAGCTCGCACGGCTGATATGCGAGATGACTTTCCAGAGAACCAACGCCGGCGACATGACTTTGCATGGCCCTAGTTTCGCGACTTTCGACCGGTGCTGACAAGGGCTCAGCCGTTGATGGCGCGTTGTCATCGCGCTGTGAAGCACCATTCGTCAAGTGTTGTGCGCGCGCTTCAGCGTCCTGGTGGATATACGCCTCCGCGGAGAGGTGATGCGGAAGGCGCTAAATCGGCAAGAGCATTGCCGACTTCTGCCCTTGCAAGCGATTGATTCTAATATGTAAAGATTGACAAAACGGCAATCCCGTATTGCCGCTTGTTTAGCGACTGAGGGCGGCACTCCAGAGTGTGGGGCCTCCGAGCCCCGCACGTTTTACTGGCGCGGGCTCCGGAGAGCCGCGCGCGGCGCTGGAGCGCCGCCCCACACATAATGGTCTTGAAATGCGGTGGGACAATGAAAAAGCATGTGCATTAAGTCTCCTGCCGAGCTTGAGAAGCTGCAGACCATCGGCAGGATTGTCCGCAAGGCTTTGGACGTCGCCGCGGCCGCGGTGCGGCCCGGCGTGACCACCGCCGAGTTGGACGCAATCGGAGAGCGCGTGCTGATCGAGAATGGCGCGGAGTCCGCGCCGCCAAAGGTCTACAATTTCCCTGGCGCGTTCTGCATCAGCGTGAACGACGAGGCCATCCACGGCATTCCGAGTGATCGCGTGATTCGCTCCGGCGACCTGGTCAAGCTCGACCTGGTGGCCGAAAAGGACGGCTTCTTTGCCGACGCCGCAGTCACCGTTTGCGTCGGGGAAGTCAGCAAGACTGCGGCGGCCCTGGCACGATGCGCCGAGACCGCATTTCGCAATGCGGTCCAGGTGGCTCGCGCCGGCAATCGCATCAACGACATCGGACGGGCCGTCGAAAAGGAGACGCACCGCTGCGGCTTCCAGGTGATGCGAGCGTTTTGCGGCCACGGCGTGGGCAGTTCCATCCACGAAGCGCCACAGGTGCTGAACTATCACGACCCGGAGTCCAAAGCCAAGCTGACCGAGGGGCTGGTCATCACCATCGAGCCCATCATCTCCGCCGGAAAAGGCAAGGGCGTCCTGCAGCGCGACCGCTGGACCATCCGCACCTCGGACGGGAGCCTGGCCGCGCATTACGAACACACGCTGGTCATCACCAAGGGCGAGCCCGTTCTGATCACGGCGGCGTGAGGGCGCTGAAGGGAGCGACGGCCAGGAATGCGTCCCGCGAGTTCCCGCTCTTACTCGGACTTGAGAGAAGCCATATCGATGGAGAAGCGGTACTTCACATCGGCCTTGAGCAGCCTCTCATAGGCCTCGTTCACCTTCTGGATAGGGATCACTTCCACGTCGGCGGTGATGTTGTGCGCGCCGCAGAAGTCGAGCATCTCCTGGGTCTCGGGGATACCGCCGATGGGCGAACCGGAAAGGCTGACGCGCCTGAAGATAAGGCCGAAGGCGGAGACGGCGAGAGGCTTGTTGGGCGCGCCGACGAGGGTGATGTTGCCGTCGCGGCGCAGGAGTTGAATGTACGCGTTGATGTCGTGATCGGCGGCGACCGCGTCGAGGATGAAGTCGAAGCTGCCGGCATGCTTCTGCATCTCGTTGGCGTTGCGCGAAAGGACGACTTCGTCGGCGCCCAGGCGGAGCGCATCGTCCTTCTTGCCCGGCGAGGTCGTGAAGACCACGACGTGGGCTCCGAGCGCATGAGCGATCTTCACGCCCATGTGGCCCAATCCGCCGAGACCCACCACGCCCACCTTCTTGCCCTTGGTGACGCCCCAGTGGCGCATGGGGGAGTAGGTTGTGATTCCAGCGCAGAGCAGAGGCGCGGCTCCGGCCAGATGCGAGATTGGAGGGGACATGCAGGACAAAGCGCTGGTCGACGACCACGCTGTCGGAGTAGCCGCCATAGGTGACGCCTCCCAGGTGCTTATCGGGGAAGTTGTAGGTGAGGATCATGTTCGGGCAGAACTGCTCGAGGCCAGCCTGGCACTCGGGGCAGGTGCGGTCGGAATCGACCATGCAGCCCACGGCGGCGAGGTCCCCAGGTTTGAATCCAGTGACCGCGGAGCCGACCCTGGTGACCCGGCCGACGATCTCATGGCCTGGGACGCAGGGATACACGGTCGGCATGACGCCGCTCCACTCATTGCGGACCTGGTGGAGATCGGAGTGGCAGATACCGCAGAACAGGATCTCGATTTGCACGTCGTGTTCCGTTGGATCCCGGCGTGTGATCGTCGTGTGGGCCAGCGGCGCTGTCGCGCTGGCAGCGGAGTAAGCCTTCGCGTTGTACATGAATTTATGCTCCTGAGTGATTGTTCTCAGGCCCTTATTCAGGCGCTGTATTGTTCGTCGCTGACCTGTTCCAACCAGTCGGCGGCCTTGCCTTCCAGATGCTCCTGAATGGCGAAATGAGTCATCGCCGTGGTTGGCGCGGCGCCATGCCAGTGCTTCTCCCCTGGCGGGATCCAGACCACATCGCCCGGCCGGATTTCCTCCACCGGCCCGCCCCAACGACATACCCGGCCACAGCCGGCCGTCACGATCAGGGTCTGGCCGAGCGGGTGGGTGTGCCATGCCGTGCGAGCGCCTGGTTCGAAGGTGACGCTGGCGCCGAACGCACGCGCCGGAGCGGGAGGGTTGAACAGCGGATCGATACGCACCGTGCCGGTGAAATACTCGGCCGGTCCTTTGCCGGAGGGCTGGGAGCCGCTTCTTTTGATGTCCATTTCCCGATCTCCTTCGCGTGCCCGCTCAGCGACCTGTCATTTGCTCGATGTGTTCGGGATACCGCGCGCCTTGTACCGTGATCTGCGAGGCGGCGTTCTCGATGTCACTCAGATCGCCGGGCGTGAGCTCGACGGAAACCGCGCCGATGTTCTCGTCCAGGCGATGCAGCTTCGTGGTGCCTGGGATCGGCACGATCCACGGCTTCTGAGCGAGCAGCCAGGCGAGGGCGATCTGCGCCGGTGTAGCCTTCTTCCGTTCCGCGACGGCGGCGAGCAGATCGACCAGCGCCTGATTCGCCTTAAGAGCCTCCGGCGTGAAGCGCGGCAGGGTGCTGCGGAAGTCGGAGCTGTCGAGCTTGGTGTTCTCGTCCATCTTCCCGGTAAGGAAGCCCTTACCCAGCGGGCTGTAGGGAACGAAGCCGATGCCGAGTTCCTCAAGGGTCGGGATGATCTCGGCTTCGGGGCCGCGCGTCCACAGGGAGTACTCGCTTTGGAGGGCGGTGACAGGCTGCACGGCATGCGCGCGACGAATGGTCTTCGCGGCGGCTTCCGACATGCCGAAGTGCTTCACCTTGCCGGCCTGGATGAGTTCCTTCACGGCTCCGGCAACGTCCTCGATGGGCACTTCGGGATCGACGCGGTGTTGATAGAAGAGGTCGATCCGGTCGGTGCGTGAGGCGCTGGAGCGAGGCGTCTGCGACCTGCTTGATGTGTTCGGGTCGGCTATTCAGGCCGGAGGCGCCGGGCTTGTCGCCGGCATGCGTCTGGAAGCCGAACTTGGTGGCGATCACCACTTGATCACGCAGCGGAGCCAGGGCTTCGCCGACTAGCTCCTCGTTCGTGTACGGGCCGTAGACTTCGGCCGTGTCGAAGAAGGTGATGCCGCGTTCGACGGCTGCCCGAAGAACCGTGGTCATCTCCTGCTTGTCTTTGGGCGGGCCATAGGAAAAGCTCATCCCCATGCAGCCGAGCCCGATAGCTGAAACTTCCAGGCCGCTGTTTCCAAGTTTGCGCTTCTGCATTGTGATTCCTCCAGAACCGTTTTGCTCATCTCCAGGTTAGGAACGAGTGGCGTTGACGCGGTATCCCGATCCTTCCGACTTATTGCCTATTTCTCTCGCTGCCTGGCAGAATTGTTCACGCCTCCACACCGGCGGGGCTATGCTGAGGGTCAAGGAAAGCGAAGCCGATACCATGAATCACTCCACGCCGGGCATTGCTCCGTCGCCAGATCGGACACGCGAATTGCGGGCTGAGCTGGCTCGCAAGATTGCCTTGTTCATGGGCTCACAAGAGAAACGGGTAACCGACGTTCCCGGCCTGATCCTTGTCCGACTGACCGGCCTTAGGATCCCCTACTTGTACGACCTATGAGCCAAGTATCGCCGTGATCGCTCAGGGGCGAAAGCGGGTTGAACTCGGCAGAACCACTTTCTTCTACGATGAATCGCATTTCCTGCTGACCTCGGTCGATTTGCCGATCGTCAGCCAGGTGATCGAGGCGAGTGAGCAGGCGCCTTTTTTGGCTTTGGTGCTGAAACTCGAGATGCCCGCGGTCCGGGAACTCCTCAGCCGGGAGGAGATTCCGGTGCCTGACGCGCCGCCTGACAGTCCAGCGATGGCGACCGGTGAGACCACTGTGGAGTTGCTCAGTGCATGCTGCCGCCTTGTGGACCTTCTGGAGGCCCCGGGGGACATTCCCTTTCTGAGCGGCCTGATTCAACGCGAGATCGTCTACCGGATCCTGCGCAGTGCCGAGGGGGCACGCCTTCGAGCGATTGCGACGCTCGGGGATCAGAGCCACCGGACGGCAAAGGCCATCGCGTTGGTCAGGGCAAACTACGAGAAGCCGCTGCGGGTGGAAGATCTCGCGCAAGTCGCGGGGATGGGCGTGTCCACGCTGCACCACCATTTCCGGGCGCTGACCGCCATGAGTCCTCTCCAGTATCAGAAGCAGCTTCGGTTGCAGACGGCGCGGGGACGCATGCTCATGGATGGTCTGGATGCCGCGAGTGCGGCCTTTGAGGTGGGGTACGAAAGCGCCAGCCAGTTCAACCGCGAGTACAGCCGATTCTTCGGCCAACCGCCAATGCGGGATGTCAAAGCGCGCCGGCTGGCCGGAACCGCGGCAGCCCGCGATTGACCACGCTTCGGCGAACGCCCCAGGCCGACGAACCACTGACCAAACCGGGATAGCACCCGCTTGACGAGGAGCAGCAGGATTGGTCCCAGCCGGTTTCAAACCTTGGATCTGATCGGACCCGCCGCTCCACAACCTTGTTGCGACCAGAGAGGGTCTCGACAACGGGGGCTACCTCATCCAGATCGGCGCACATGGCTCTTTGGATTCGATTGGCGAGAGCCTGGTACCAGCTTCCCATTGCCTCGGAAATCCCTCGGACGTATACTTCCGCTGGACTGAGCTCCACTCAGGAGAATAAGGTCTAGTTAGGATGTAATGCCGTGCTTAGAATTGTCGTAGCTGCTTTGCTTCTGTTCACGTTCGCCTTGCCGGTAACCAGCAAGACGCACAAGGTCGCCTACCCTAATGGCTGCAGCGAGGTGTGGGCTGCGGTCAAGGACACCCTCGGGAATGCGGAGAACTACACAATAAAGATCACCGACGAATCCCGGATGACGGTGTCTTACAGTGTGAAGCACTCGGCGCACGTCACCGTAACGGGCGCGCTCCGCCAACGGGCGAACACTGTCGCTCTGAGTCCCCAAGGTATCGGCTGCGAGATGGAAGTGCAGTCGAACTATAGCGGGTTCGAGCACAACGACGCGGGCGATTTCACCAAGCGCGTGAACGAGTCGCTCGCCAAGCAGAAAGCGGCGACTCGTGCCGAGGCGGCCAAGCCAGCGGACGCAAAATAGGCATTCCGGGGAAACTGAAGACTGGGTGCGAAGATCGCGTGGTTATTGCGGCGTGGCTGCCACTCCACACTAGTCTCGAACGAGCATGGCGCAGACGCACTCGGATCGCAGGATTCGGCACTGTTGGCGGGAGCAGCATCCGCTCCCCAACCCGATTCCCCGATTCCACTAGTCAGGCTAGTGATCCGACCCGCTTGAAGAGCTTTGTCGCCGATCTCCAGCGCCGCACGTTTGGCCGAACTACTCCCTTGGCGTCGGCCTCGGCCCACAAATCGAGCAGACAGGGGGCGCTTACCGAGCACTCGCGTCCGATTGATGTCACTGACTGAAGCTTGCGGGCTTCACGGTGAGTTCAATCAGCCTGATCGGCCTCATGCGTACCTGAGCGCATCAACCCAGGACGTCCCCTTTCCCGGGCAATATCCGTAGCCGAGCGAGAGCAGATTGGTCCCGCTGGTCAGGGACACGGAAAGCGAGGTCGGCAAGCCAGTGCTCGAAGCGCTTGCCGCAATCTTACCGCTGCTGGCGCATTGATCGGTACGCAAACATTGTGCCTGCAGGATTCGCCATCTCATGCCGTCAGAGATGCCATGGAGATGGGATCGCTTTGGGGTATGGCGCTATACTGATATCGGAGATTGTGGCGGCTCCGGATTGCCGTCCGCTTGGAGCACCGCGACATGGCACGCACAAATGGGGTAGGGGTCAATCGGCGGAATGCGGTTTCCAAACCTATGGCGAGCACTTCCTTGCAAGAGCGCCGGGTTGCTACACCGAATCGAGATCTTCTGGTAATCAAGATTGGCGAGCGATACGAGAAGCTCCAGGTGTCCCCAGAAGAGCGGGCATCTGGCGTCCTCGCCAGGGTAGTAAAGGTGATGGCCAAGCCAGGTGCGGACCGAACGCGCGTGTTTCAGAGCACCTCGGGCAAGCCCGTGTATGCGTATTCCGTTTATTCTAAAGACACTGCCAAAGTAGTTCGAGAAGACGCTTCAGGCCGGCAGATCGTTGGCCGATTCGTTAGCGGGCACTTCCGTCCCAGCGTCTCTGCCAGAGTGGTCTAGTGCCTCCGCGAACGCCTCCAAGCCTTAAGACGCTCCTGAATAAGAACGAGGCAGACGATAGGCCTGTCGCAATCGTGCTTGCTGGCCATAACGGGTCCGGAAAATCGACGCTTTGGTACGACCGGCTCGCGGACGATTTGCAGATACCTCTCGTGAATGCGGATCGATTAACTCTTTCGCTGCTGCCGCCAGCCGGAGCCGACAAAAAGCTCAAAACGTGGGCGAGCCGCCTGAGAGACGAGGACGAGCGATGGCAGAAGCTCTCTCAAGACGGCGTACAGCTATTCATGGGCTTAGCAATGGACCAAGGCATGCCTTTTGCCTTCGAGACCGTATTCTCGCACCTTGAAGCCCAGGCGGACGGAGCATTCAAATCCAAGACTGACGTGATTCACGCTCTCCAGGAGCATGGATACTATGTAATTCTGCTGTTTGTGGGTCTTGCGAGCGCTGAGTTATCCATCTTGCGAGTTTCGACTCGAAGAAGCCAAGGGGGGCACGACGTTCCAGAAGCTAAACTTCGCAGTCGATTCCCTCGGACACAGCAGGCCATAAGGATGGCTTCTGAGGTGGCAGACCTGACGCTAATGTTCGACAATAGTCGGAACCTGGACCATGCGTTCACTCTGGTAAGAGCTCAACGTAAAAATGAAATCTTGTACGACTGTAGAGATGTGAGTTTCAGGCAAGATCCCGACCTGGTCAGAATTGCTAACATCTGGCTGGCAAGAGTCGCTCCACAATAGTTTCAGCATATGCAGTGCTCTTACGGCGGGGCGTGACCACCTTCGTACACTGCAATGGAAGCGGGAAATGGGAGTCATACGTCATTCCCCGCAGGTGTTCCGCGTGGAGGTGTTGAGTTCGCCACCCTCTGCCACGCGCGCACTTGGCTCCCATGGTCAATTGGACTATGAAACGCTTCTCTGCGATCAACCGCCGGCCGCGGACGCCACCACCACGCACCAGACAGACGAGAGGCCATTTCAGCGGGTTGGCTGATTGCGCCCCACAATTCGGCTTCGGTCCACGGATCTAGCAGACGGTGCGCGACCGTCGAGTGCAGTCGATCGATTGACTGGTGCTCACATGCCTAAGCGAACTTCAGAGGCAATTCGCTCAACCCGACTGCTCTCACTCGTACCTGAGCGCTTCCACCGGATCCAGTTGCGCCGCGCGGTTCGCCGGCCACATGCCGAAGAACAAACCGACTCCAACGGAGACCGCGACGCCCAATACCGCGGCCCACAGCGGCACCGAGGTCGGCAGGCTGGGGAAGATCAGGCGCGCCGCCGTGGACACGCCCCAACCGAGCAGCATGCCGATCAATCCGCCCAGGCCGGTCAGCACGATGGCCTCGGTCAGGAACTGAAACAGGATGTCGGTCCGTTTGGCGCCCAGAGCTTTTCTGATGCCGATTTCGCGGGTGCGCTCCGTCACCGAGACCAGCATGATGTTCATCACCCCGACCCCGCCCACCAGCAGGCCGATGGAACTCAAGACCACCATCACGATCGCCACCATGGCCGTGATGCGGTGGAAGTCCTCGAGCATCTGGGTCCCCGAGGAGATCCAGAAATCGTCCGGCTTGCCCGGCGCGACGCGCCGCTCGGTCCGCAGCACGGCGGATACCTCGTCCTGAGCCTGCTGGAGCAGGCCCGGACCGCCGACGAAGACGATCATCATCTCCTTCGCGTTCGGAAACATCTTCTTCATCGTGAGGAACGGCAACAGGACGCGGCGGTCTTCCTGGCCGGGGAACGAGGCCGCGGGTTTCGCCATGACGCCGACGACCTCAAATTCCTGCCCGTTGAGATTCACCCATTTACCTACGGGATCGTCCTCCGGCATCAGTCCCCGGTAGATGGCCTCCCCCAGGACGACGACGGGCTGGTGGCGCCGGCCTTCTTCGTCGGTGAAATAGCGGCCGTAAATCATCTTCTCCGTACCGCCGATCGCATAGGACTCGGTGGTTCCGGCGAGCTCGATCTGAAAGACCTCGCGGTTCTTGTACTTGATGCGCTCGAAGAAATTGTTGAACATGTTCGGGCTGAACATGTACGGCGAGACGTGAATCACCGACGGGCAGCGCTCCTTGATCGCGAGCGCGTTCTCATACGTCAACGGCTTGCGCCGGAACTCTTCGCCCGAGATGTTGCCGCGAAAACCGATGTTGAACTTGTAGGCGAATCCGGTGTCGGGGCCGAAGCTCTTCGTGATGTTCGTGATGGCGCCGTTCACGCCGGTGATGATGGATCCGACGGCGATGACGCAGCCGGTGCCGATGATCACGCCGAGAATGGTGAGCAGGCTCCGCATCTTGTGCTCGCGGATGGTCGAGAGCGCCATGCCGGCCGCGGACCTCATCTCCAGGAGTCTCATCGTTCGGTGCCCCTTTCGCGCGTGTCGGTCACTTCTCCGCCCTAAGGGCTTCAATCGGATCCAGCTTCGCGGCGCGCCGCGCGGGATAGACGCCGAAGAACAGGCCTACCACCGCGGAGATACCCACGCCCAGGACAATGGAACTCGTCGGCAGGACCATGGGCACGGGAGTCGCCTGGCGAACGGCGATCGCGATAATCCACGCCAGAATAACTCCCATCAGACCGCCTGTGCCCGACAGCACGGAAGACTCCACCAGAAACTGGTTCAGGATATCGCTGCGCCGCGCACCGACGGCCTTGCGAATACCGATCTCATGCGTTCGTTCCGTTACCACCGCCAGCATGATATTCATGATGACCACCCCGCCCACGACCATGAAGACCGAGACGATGGCAACGGCCGTGGCGGCGATGACGCCCGTGATCTGCTGCCAGATCTCCAACAACGAATCGGATGCGAAAATGCCAAAATTGTCATCGTCGCCGGGACGCAGATGCCGGTGCGCCCGCAGCAGCATCTTGATCTCCTCCTGGGCTTTACCGAGCAAAGAAGGATCGAGCGCGATGGCGTTGAAGCCGATGCCCTGGCGCGAGCCGTACATCTTGAAGAACATCTCCACCGGGATCCACACGAAGTTGTCGCGCGACTGGCCGAAGACGCTGCCGAGCTTCTTCGAGGCGCCGATCACCTCAAATGGCCTGCCTTCGATTGTGAGCATCTTGCCCACTGGGTCCACGCCGGGGAAGAACTTCTCGCGCAGGTCGTTGCCGATGACGACCACCGCTGCCCGCCTCCGGTTCTCGCTGTCGGTGAAGAACCGGCCCGTTTCTGTCTCGAGGTTCGAAATCGCCGCCATGTTAGGCGTGTAGCCACTCATAGCGACGTCCTTCACTTCGCTGTTCGCGTAGCGAATGGTGACGCCGCGGGAGGCGTCCATGCCGATTTCCTGGGTGTAGGAGGCATGGGAGCGGAGGAAATCGTACTCCTCGCGGGTCATCTCCGGGTTCTTCTTGAGCAGTTCGAGGAGCTTCTTCGGTTCGACGTCGCCGAGGATGCCGATACGGCGCACGCGGAATCCGCTGGCCCCCATGTCGGAGACCTGTTGCGCGATGTAGACGTCCATGCCGTGAATGACGCCCATTACGGCGATCAGCGTGGTCGTTGCCAGAATCACGCCCAGCAGCGTAAGAAAGCTGCGGAGTTTGCTCGACCAGAGCGAGGTGAGCGCGACTTTCACGGCCTCCATAAAGGCGGCTCGCTGCGAGTGGTGGGTAGCAGACATGGAAATCCTAATCTCAGTACGATTGTACGGGTAGCAGGGTTCCTGTAGTAGTTAATGCTGATTCATTTTGCGCAATAGTAAGGCAGCACTCGAGCGCCGCCCCAGTCTAGGCAGCCTGAGGTTGCAGGCTGGCGAGCGCGGCGCGGAGGTAATCGATCATCTCGCCCGCCGAGACTGGAGGCATGGGCAGGCGCAGGATGCCCGCGGGCGTGAAAGCCGAACCCTCGGTTTCGGACACCAGCCGCATGAGCATCTGTGGGTCGAGCTGCGCCCCTGGGTGGAACTTGATGTTGACCCCGCCGCCCCGGCGATCCACTGCCTCAATGCCGATCTGCTGTGCCAGCGTTTTGAGTTCGGAGAACGCCACCAGGTGCCGCACCGCCTCGGGCGGTTCGCCGTAGCGGTCTGACAACTCGGCCAGAAGCGTTCGCGCCTTTTCGGCGTCCCCGGAGTCGGCGATCCGTTTGTAGGCCCGCAGCCGTTGTTGTTCGTCGGCGATATACGAAGCCGGGATTCGAATGTCGAGGCCGAGGTTCAGCGAAGAGTGAATCTCCGGCGCCACGGCCTGGCCATGCAATTCCCGCGCGGTCTCGTCCAGCAGTTTGAGATACGTCTCGTATCCAACTGAAACGATGTGCCCGCTCTGTTCGCCGCCGAGCAGGTTCCCCGCCCCACGCAATTCCAGGTCGAGCGCCGCGATTTTGAAGCCCGCTCCCAGGTCCGAGAACTCCTTCAACGCCGCCAGACGTTTGCGGGCAACCTCCGTCAGTTCGCCGTCTTCGGGGACCAGCAAGTACGCATACGCCCGGCGGTTCGAACGGCCCACACGGCCGCGCAACTGGTAGAGATCGCTGAGACCGTAGTTCTGCGAAGACTCGATCACGATGGTGTTCGCCAGAGGAATGTCGAGGCCGTTTTCGACGATGGTGGTGCAGACGAACACGTCGGCTTCACGGTGCATGAAACTGAGCAGTACCTTCTCCAACTCGTCTTCACCCATCTGCCCGTGGCCGACCGCGACGCGCGCTCCGGGCACCTGCTCCTGAAGCCAGGCAGCGCGCTGCCAGATGGTTTCCACCCGGTTGTGGACGAAGTAGACCTGGCCGCCGCGGCTCAGTTCCTGCTCGATGGCGGTGCGGATCAGCTCGGCGTTGAACTTCGCCACGACGGTCTGCACGGAGAGCCGGTCTTTGGGAGGCGTCTCGATCACGGACATGTCGCGCAGTCCGAGCAGCGACATGTGCAGTGTGCGCGGAATGGGCGTGGCCGACATGGTCAGCACGTCGAGATTGCGGCGGAGTTGCTTGAGCCGTTCTTTGTGACGCACTCCGAAACGCTGCTCCTCATCGACGACCAACAAACCGAGGTCGGGGAAGACGACATCCTTCGAGAGGATGCGGTGGGTGCCAATGAGAATGTCCACCTTGCCCGCGGCCAAGTCGGCCAGCGTCGCCTTGATCTCCTTCGGCGACCGGAAGCGGCTGATCATCTCGACGCGCACGGGGAACGCGGCGAAGCGGCGCACGAAGGATTCGTGATGCTGCAATGCGAGCACGGTTGTGGGCGCGAGCACGGCGACTTGTTTGCCGTCGCCCAACGCCTTGAACGCGGCGCGCATGGCGACCTCGGTCTTGCCAAAGCCCACGTCGCCGCACAGCAGGCGGTCCATGGGGCTCGGACTCTCCATGTCGCGCTTGATCTCGCTGACGGCCTGCACCTGGTCGCGGGTGGGCGTGTATTCGAAAGACTCGTCGAACTCGCGCTGCCAGTTGGAGTCCGCGGAGAAGGAGAAGCCCTCGGCCATTTTGCGCTCGGCGTAGAGCTTGAGCAGCTCTTCCGCCATGTCGCGCATTTTGGCTTTGACGCGGGACTTCGTCTTGGCCCAGGTGACGCCGCCGAGCTTGTCGATAGGCGGCGGAGCTTCGCCCGCTCCACGATATTTCTGAATCAGATCGAGGCGGGTGAGCGGAACGTACAGCTTGGACTCGTTGGCGTACTCTACCAACATGAAGTCCTCTACAACGTCGCCGGCCTTCATCTGTCTCAGCGCGATGAACTTGCCGATGCCGTGCTGGGCATGGACGACGTAGTCACCGGGCTTGAGATCGAGGCTCTCGGGAGTGAACAGCGCGACGTGGGTCCGCTGCCGCGCGGCCAGCGCTTCTTCGGAGACTTCGAACAGATCGCGGTAGCCGAACAGCGCCAGCCTGGCGTCGGGCAGCAGAGTGCCCTGCGGCACCGCTCCCTGCACGAGGAACACGCTGGCCAGGTTCGAGGCCTGGTAGGCACGATCCGCGAGGTAATCGGGCGTGTTGCCTTGCACATCCATACCCACCTGGTAGGGCAAGGCGTACTCGCCAAAGATGTCGGCGAGACGCTCCACTTCGCCCTGCGCGGGCGCGAAAAACATGACGCGCCAGCCGTTGGCAACCAGCGAGCGCGCCTCTTCAACCGCCGCTTTCATGTTGTTGCGGAACGCTCGTGGAGGACGCGAGGCGATCTCCAACGCCTGGTGCGCTTCATGCAAGCCGGAGCCTTCCAGCGTGAGTTCGCGCAATTCCAGCTCGCGGCGCTGCGGATGGCGCGCGGCAAACTCGCCCCAGTGGAAAAAGACCTGCTCGGGCGGGCAATCGGCTTGAGGAGCGAGTTGGTCCAGGCGTTTCCAGAGCCGGTCGGCGGCCTGTTTCAGCGACTCAGGCTCATCCCAGACGACGATCGCGCCGGGGGCCAGGTCTTCGAGCGAGCCTTGCCGCGGCTCCACCAACGGGACGGCGAACTCCCAACCCGCGAAGGTCTCTCCCGGCACGATGTCCGGGCGATTGAGCAGTTCGGCCAGCTTTCGCAGCAGGTCTGGAGTCTTGGGCGTCTCTTCCAGCGGCAGCAGGGTGACATCGTCGACGCGCAGCACGCTGCGCTGCGTCTGCGGATCGAAGCGCCGCATGCTCTCCACGCTCTCACCGAAGAACTCGATGCGGACGGGCTGAGACGCCTCGGCTGGGAAGATGTCGAAAATGCCTCCGCGAATGGAGTACTCGCCGAGCATCTCCACGGGTTCGCGCCGCTCGTAGCCCATGCTTTCGAGATGCGCCGCGAGGTCGTCCATCGCGATCTCGTCATTCACCTTCAGCGTCAAGGCGAGTTGCCGGCAAGCCGCCTCGTCCCCCGTTCGCAGCAAGGCCGAGGCGACCGGCGCGACCGCGATGGAATAGCGGCCGGACGCCATCCGATTCAGAGCCACCGCTCGCGCGGATTTCAGATCGTAGTGCGGCGAGAGGTTCTGGCCCGGAAGAGTATCGAGGGCGGGGACCAACAGCGGTGGTTGCGCGCCTCGGCCGGTGTGCAGCAGACGGTGGAAGGTCTCGAGCAGCTCGAAGAGGTGATCCGCGGACTTCGGCGACTCCGTGATGACCAGTAGCGGCTGCTCACAGGCCTGCCCCAGCAGGCTCAGGTAGAGGGCGCGGGCCGTCGTGGTCAGGCCGGATAACTGAGAGCGTCCACTGCTTTCGGCGCCGAGCCGGCGCACGAGTTCCCTGAACGCCGGGTGGCGCATGAGTGAGTGGAATTGTTCACGGACGCCGGGATGAATCACAGCAGAGCGGCGCCGGAATGCGCCAACTCTTAATGCTAGCCGCTAACGCGAGCTTTGAGTTGAAGATAGATTCGAAGAGTGGGGCAGACCCCCAGGTCTGCGCGGGTCCCCCTGGACCCACTTCCGAAGCTAGGCGAACAGGGCGACCAGGGGGGCGCCCGCAGACCTGGGGGTCTGCCCCACTTTTGGGGTCCGCCCTACTTTTGCTTGTAATTGCAGATGAGCATTCGCAGGTGGCGGTTGGTGGGATTCGCCCCGTCGGCCGTCCACAATTTGCCGTCGAGGACGATGGCGCTTCCGGCGGCGGCCGATACCGGAACAACAGCCGATTCGTCGAACGAGGTGACAGGCGCTACGAGATGCGAGCCGGGGACGACTCGCAGCGCAGCTGCGCTTTCCGAGGAGAAATCATCGAGCAGCCAAACGACCCTGCAACCTGGCGGACCAAGAGAAGGACCAGGCGGATCGAGCGCGATAGCGAAAGGGTTCAGAGAGCGTGCACTCATCGACATGAGCAAGAAGCCCGCGCCTAACCGGTGCCGTACACACCCCACGGTACGGGCGTCAGGCAACAGATCGGCAAACGCTCCGGCTTCACCCCGAGGAATGTCGACCACCCGCGCGAAAGGGTCGGCGCGAAAGTGATGCCCGGAGTTTTCGCCGGCGCGTGCGAAGAGAGATTCCAAGCACACCAGGAATTCGTGCGGAACAGCCCGACGGAGAGGCAAGACCACGTAGCCGAATTCATCCAATTGCCGCGCATCGTCCGCCGTCATCCCACGTATTCTACGCTGGTAGGTGGGAGACCACCGCAGCATTGAGGCCCAAGCGCATTCTGGTTCGAGCGACCAACTGGGTCGGAGACGCGGTGATGAGCCTGCCCGCGCTCGCCGCCATCCGCGACCGTTTCCCCAACGCGCACATCGCCGTGCTCGCAAGGCCCTGGGTGGCTGGGCTGTACCGCCACGAGCCGTTTGCCGACGAGATTATCCCTTACCAACCGGCCAGGTTCGCACGCGGTTCGCTGTGGCAGGCCTGGCAGGACCGACGGGCAGTGGCCGCAAAACTCCGTCAAGGCTCTTTCGATTGCGCGCTGCTTTTGCAGAACGCTTTCGACGCGGCACTGGTCACCGCGCTGGCCGGAATTCCGGAGCGGATCGGGTATGCGCGCGACATGCGGTCCGCGCTGTTGACTCGACCCATCGAGCGGCCGCGCGCGGGTTCGATTCCCCCGCATGAGTCCTTCTACTACATGGAGTTGCTCCGCCGCGCAGGATGGTTGGAGCGCCTGCCGGACTCGCTGGTGGTCGAGTTGCAGTCCGCTCCTTTCGCGCGAGCGGCAGGGCTGGCACGCTTCGCCGCCGAGGGCATTGCGGAACCAGTCATCGGAGTCAGCCCTGGGGCCGCATATGGCACGGCTAAGCGCTGGCTGCCGGAGCGGTTTGCCGAGTCGGCCTGCACGCTCGCGGAGCGCCTGCATGGAATGGTGGCGCTGCATGGCTCGGCATCCGAGCGGGAACTCTGCGAAGCGGTGAAAGAGCTGGTCGAGGCGCACGGCATCCACGCCGCGAATTATGCCGGTCAAACAACGCTTGAGGAGTTCATCGAGCGCGCCGCGGCTTGCGCCTTGTTTCTCTCAAACGATAGCGGCGCGATGCACATTGCATCCGCGCTGGGCGTGCCTACGATAGCGATTTTCGGGGCGACCAATCCGCTGACTACGGGGCCGGCGGGACGGATCACCCGGATCGTCCGCCACCCTGTGTATTGCTCCCCTTGCCTGCTGCGGGAATGCCCCATCGATCATCGCTGCATGACATCAATTCCGCACGAAGTCGTTTCCCAAGCGGCAGCCGATCTGGTACAAATGCAGGAGAGTGGACACCAAAAATAAGATCGTCAAGCTGTCAGCGTGGAATCCGACGACGCTGAAACCCGTGGTTTCCGGGTATTTCGATCCTCTCCTGGCGCTGCACGTGGAGCGCCTGGAAGCGTTGGCGACAGAGTTGGGCGCCCTAACAGTCGTCCTGCTCGACCCGCCCGACGCAGTTTTGCCGACCGACGCACGCGCCGCCGTTGTCGCGGGGCTGGAATGCGTAGAGACCGTCCTGCTCAGTGACGGTCAACCGGCTCCGGAAGCCCGGTTGAAGTTCGAAGTGGAGGACTTGGTGCTCCGCGCTGGCTTCTTGCAGCACGTCATCGACCGGCAAGCTTAGCGCCGGTGTTCCAGGATTGATGGAGCAATACCGCATTCTCGTCGTCCGCCTGGGCTCCATGGGGGACATACTTCATGCATTGCCGGCGGTAGCATTGATGCGGCGTACGTGGCCGGACGCAGTGATCGAGTGGGCGGTTCATCCGAAGTGGAAGGACTTGCTTGAGGACAATCCGCTGGGCGTCCTTCCGGTGTATGTTGACCGCAAGAGCGCGGCGTCGCGTGGTGAGGCGTTGACGCGGCTGCGAGCCCAGCAATACGATTTCGCCATCGATTTCCAGGGTCTGATTCAGAGCGCCGTCGTCAGCCGCATTGCCTGGCGCAAAGCCGCTTACGGTTTTCACGGATCGCTGGTCAAGGAATGGCCGGCTGCCTTGCTCTACTCGCGCACAATCCGAACGTCCGAGGCCCATGTTGTGGACAGGAATATGGCACTCGCGGTTGCCGCCGGAGCCCAACGCGGAGCGGCTGAATTCCCATTGCCGAAAGGCCGGCCGGAAGGCGACTTGCCGGAGCGGTTCATCCTGGCGGCGCCGCTGGCCGGCTGGACCTCCAAGCAGTGGCCGCTGGAAAACTACGCGCCGCTCGCCCGCCGTGTGAAGGAGGAATTCGGACTCTCGCTGGTGCTCAACGGAGCGCCCAACGCCGAAGCCCCGTTGCGCTCCGTGGATGGCGCGCGGGTGCACATCTCCGGCATTGCGGGACTGATCGACGCCACGCGCCGCGCGTCGGGAGTGGTGGGACTCGACTCGGGGCCAATGCATCTTGCCGCGGCGCTACGTAAACCGGGAGTCGCTTTGTTCGGTCCGACCGATCCGGAACGGAACGGGCCTTACGGAGATTCGCTGACCGTGCTCCGGCACCCATCCGCTGAGACGACTTATCGGCGTGGGACGGAGATCGGCCCGGCTCTGCGCGCGCTGACACCGGATGTGGTGGCGGCTGCACTTTTCGAGCGTCTACGTCAGGGAGCGCCAGTCGCGCTGGAACCCGATTCGGAACGATCGCGCGCCGGCAGCGGCGCACCCGGAGAGACGTTGTCCTGATGCCCTTTTTCCCCAAGCCCTACGCCGATCTAGTCCAGAAGCTGCGTGTGCCGATCGGCCTCGTCGTGGCGGCAAGTTTCGGCTGGTTCGCGCACCCGAGCGGCATGTCGATGCTGTTCGGCTTGCCGCTGGCGGTGGCGGGACTGACGCTCCGTGCCTGGGCCGCTGGACATCTGCGCAAGAATCAGCGGCTGACGACGTCGGGGCCCTACGCCTGGGTGCGAAATCCGTTGTACGTGGGCACGCTGATGGCGGCGGGCGGATGCCTGATCGCGGCCGCTCAGCCCGTGCTCGCCTGGGTGACGCTATTGGCGTTTGCGTTGATCTATACGCCTGTCGTGGAGCAGGAAGAGCAGCATTTGAGGAATCTCTTCCCCGAATACGAGGAGTACGCGCAGCGCGTCCCGCAGTTTGTGCCGCGTTCGCCCTGTGAGCGATCCGTGCAGCGGTTCGCCTTCAAGATCTACCGGCGGAACAAGGAATACAAGGCTCTGTTGGGCTTCTTGTGGGCTTACGCCTTCCTGGGGTTGAAGGCGTTCATCGCGGGCAAGTGAACAAGACCCGGAAACGGAGCCGCGACCGTAGTGGTTGCAGCGAGGCTGCCGCCCGAAAGCTTGTGCAGCAAGCTTCCCCGCTGAGTTGCCGCTCACACGGCAGAAGTGCCGATCTGGAGATCGGCGTTCCCAGGGCGTTCCCGGAAGGCCATGCCCGCGCTGCTGTGAGAGAATAATACTTTGGTCTCTGATATCATCCCCGGAGAAAAATTCAATATGACGGAAATCGTTGAAATCAAAGCGCGTGAGATCCTTGACTCGCGCGGTAATCCCACGGTCGAAGCAGATGTCTTTCTGTCCGATGGAAGCTTCGGACGCGCTGCGGTCCCATCGGGCGCCTCCACCGGCGAAAACGAGGCCGTTGAGCTCCGCGATGGCGACAAGAGCCGCTACCTCGGCAAGGGCGTGCTGAAGGCCGTTGCCAACGTCCAGAATGAAATCGAGCCGGCGCTGCTGGGCTACGACGCGACCGACCAGGCCACGCTCGACAAGAAGATGATCGAGCTCGACGGGACTCCGACCAAGGCCCGCCTGGGCGCTAACGCCATCCTGGCCGTTTCGCTGGCATCCGCCCGCGCCGCCGCCGACGCGCTCTACCTCCCGCTCTACCGCTACCTGGGCGGAGTCCACTCCAACATCCTGCCCGTCCCGATGATGAACATCATCAACGGCGGCGCGCACGCCGACAACTGCGTCGATCCGCAAGAGTTCATGATCGTTCCCCACGGCGCTCCGACCTTCGCCGACGCGATCCGCTACGGCTCGGAAGTCTTCCACAACTTGAAGACCGTCCTGAAGAAGCGCGGTTATGCGACATCGGTCGGCGACGAGGGCGGTTTCGCACCGAACTTGAAGTCCAACGAAGAGGCCGTCGAGGTCATCGTCGAAGCCATCCAGAAAGCCGGCTACAAGCCCGGCCAAGATGTCTCGATCGCGCTCGACCCCGCCGCCAGCGAGTTCTACGACCAGGACAAGAAGAAATACGTCTTCAAGAAGTCCGATAAGCGCGAACTCAGCTCAGACGAGATGATCGCATTCTGGGCGGATTGGGTTGCCAAGTACCCGATCATCTCCATCGAGGACGGCATGGCCGAGTTCGATTGGGACGGCTGGAAGAAGCTCACCGACACGCTCGGCAAGAAGATCCAGCTCGTCGGCGACGACGTTTTTGTCACCAACCCGGCGATTCTCGCCAAGGGCATCGAGAAGGGCATCGCCAACTCGATTCTGATCAAGGTAAATCAGATCGGATCGCTCACCGAGACTCTGGACGCCATGCGCATGGCCGCCGGCGCGGGTTACACCAACGTCGTTTCCCACCGCTCGGGCGAGACCGAGGACACCTTCATCGCCGACCTCGCCGTCGCCACCGGCTGCGGCCAGATCAAGACCGGCTCGGCCAGCCGCACGGATCGTCTGGCGAAGTACAACCAGCTCATCCGCATCGAGCAGGAATTGGGCGCGAACGCGATCTACGCCGGCCGCAAAGCGTTCAAGCAATAGTCGCGCGAACGGGGACAGTCCGCTGTGTCCACGAAGACCACAGGTGACAGGGATGGGGACAGCCCGCTGTGTCCACGAGGGACACAGAAGGCTGTCCCCATCCGGCAGGTGACTGCCCCCACCCTTTGGAGAAATCTCAATGTACAAGCTAGTCCTCATCCGCCACGGCGAGAGCACGTGGAACAAGGAAAACCGCTTCACCGGCTGGACCGACGTCGATCTCAGCGAGAAGGGCGTCCAAGAGGCCATTGAAGCGGGCATAACGCTGAAGAAGGAAGGCTTCGAGTTCGATCTCGCCTTCACTTCCGTGCTGAAACGCGCCATCAAGACTCTGAACACTGTGCTCGACCAGATGGATCAGCTCTGGATCCCGGTACAGCGTAACTGGCGCTTGAACGAGCGGCACTACGGCGGGCTGCAGGGACTGAACAAGAGCGAAACCGCCGCCCAGTACGGCGAGGCGCAGGTGAAGATCTGGCGCCGCAGCTACGACGTGCCGCCACCCGTTCTGGAGCCCGACGACGAGCGCTGCCCCGGCCGCGACCGCCGCTATGCCGAGGTGCCGCCGGCCGAGCTTCCGCTGACCGAATGCCTGAAGGACACCGTGGCGCGCTTCCTGCCGGCCTGGCACGAGACCATCGCGCCCGCCATCAAGAGCGGCAAGCGCGTGGTGATCGGCGCTCACGGCAACAGCCTGCGCGCGCTGGTGATGTACCTGGACAACATCAGCGAAGACGCGATCGTCGAACTGAACATCCCGACGGCCATGCCGCTGGTGTATGAGCTCGACGCCGACCTGAAGCCGATCAAGTCCTACTACCTGGGCGACCCCGAAAAGGTGAAAGCGGCCATGGATGCCGTCGCCAAGCAGGGTAAGAAGAAGGCCTAATCGTTTCTTCCGGTGATTCGAGTCAGGGACTGTCTTGTCGGGGGCGCGTTCGGCGCCCCCGCTTCTGTGTGGTGGCGAGGAGGAAAGCAAGGAGCTGCAACCACTCCCTCACGGTCGCGGCTCCGTTTCGAATTTGGCGCCGGACGGCGTTCGTTTTTCGTATTCTGGTGCAAGACCGAGATCGTCTCGCAAAACACGAGCAAATCTGAGTAGGGGTGCGCGGCGCGGCCTGGCGCGGCGTTCACTTCGAAGCTATTCGCAGGGAGACGCAGTTGAATCAACTGTTTCGCACCAAGAGCATTGACGCGCTCATCGAAGCGTCCAACGAAGAAGGTCATCGGCTCAAGCGAACGCTGGGTGTCTGGAGCCTGATGGCGCTCGGCATCGGCGCGGTGATCGGCTCTGGCATCTTCACGCTGACGGGCACGGCGGCGGCGGGTAAGATCGAGAGATTCCAGTCCATCCTCAACGCGACGGTCTTCGACGTGATCCTGTTTGGCGGGCATGCCGGTTCGCAAATGGGGCGGCCCGGAGCGGGTCCGGCGATAACTGTGTCGTTCATATTGGTTGCAATCGCCTGCGCTTTCGCTGGACTGTGTTACGCCGAACTGGCCTCGATGATCCCGATCGCGGGCAGCGCCTACACATACTCGTACGCGATATTGGGCGAGATCTTCGCGTGGATTATCGG
Organism: Terriglobia bacterium; assembly: GCA_963823095.1. Classification (GTDB taxonomy): domain Bacteria; phylum Acidobacteriota; class Terriglobia; order Bryobacterales; family Bryobacteraceae; genus CAIVVT01. The sequence goes on along the minus strand of CAWGKI010000049.1, from coordinate 1,008,263 downwards.
CTGGGATCTGATTCTCGAATACGCGGTCTCGAACATGAGCGTGGCGGTCGGCTTTTCGGCCTACATACAAGATCTGCTCGAAAACCTGTTCGGCGTCCACTTACCCGCGCATTGGGCATATCCGCCGTTGCCCGCGCCAGGCCAACCCGAGGGGTGGTTCAACGTGCCGGCGCTGGTCATCACGCTTCTGGTGACGATGATCCTGGTCCGCGGAGTGAGAGAAAGCGCGCAGGCCAACACGGTGATGGTCATCATCAAGATCGCCGCAATCCTGATCTTCTGTTTTGGCGCGGCGAGCGCGATCAAGCCTGAGAACTGGCATCCCTTCGCCCCGCACGGCTTCTCCGGAATTCTGACCGGCGCCTCGATTGTCTTCTTCACCTACATCGGCTTCGACTCGGTCTCGACGGCGGCGGAGGAATGCCGCAACCCGCAGCGAGATTTGCCGATCGGCATCATCGCCACGCTGATCATTTGCACGCTCCTGTATGGTTCGGTGTCGCTGGTGCTGACGGGCATCCTGCGCTTCGACAAACTGGGCACGGACTCGCCCGTGGCCGACGCGCTGCGCTTCCTGGGTTACAACCGGCTGCGCGTGGTGGTCACCGCGGGGGCGCTGATGGGCATGCTTTCGTCGCTGCTGGTGTATCAGTACGGGCAGGCGCGAGTGTGGTTCGCCATGTCGCGCGACGGATTGCTTCCGAGGATGTTCTCGGCGGTCCACCGGCGATTCCAGACACCGCATATCAGCACCTGGATCGCGGGCTTCTTCGTGGGGATTCCCGCGGGCATCTGGGATATCGACACCTTGGCCGAGCTTTCGAATATCGGCACCTTGTTCGCCTTCATCCTGGTGTCGGCGGGCGTGATCGTGCTGCGCCGCAAGCAGCCGGAACGGAAGAGGGCATTTCGCGTGCCGTTCGTGCCGCTGTTCCCGATGATTTCCATCGGCTGTTGCCTGGTGCTGATGATGGGGCTGCCGCTGATGACGTGGCTGCGGTTCTTCGTCTGGCTGGGCGTCGGACTGATCATCTATTTCACTTACAGCCGGTTCCGGAGTTCGCTGCGCGATCCGGTGAACTGAGAGAAGGCTACATGGTTGTTGGAAGCGGAGCTTGGAAACCCCGCGCGGACCTCCCTGGGAACGCCGGTCTCCAGACCGGCCGGCATCGGCATGTTTCCGCCGGCCTGCCGCCCTTCATGCAACGAAGGCCGATCTGGAGATCGGCGTTCCCAGGGGGGGAGTTCCGTTTCCGAGCGGGGAGCGGCTCGAACAGGGTAGGCTAATCTTGTTATGAAACGGACGGCATTGGCTATAGCCTTATGCGCCGCATCGTGGGTGTTGCCAGCTATGGCGCAGACAGAGCACCAGCACCATCCTCCTCAATCCGCGAGCGAATACGCGCGGGCGCTGGACGATCCCGAACGGGACGGCTGGCAGAAGCCACATGAGGTAATCATGGCCCTGAAGCTGACCGGGCAGGAGACGGTAGCCGACATTGGCTCGGGCACAGGGTACTTCGCCAACCGCCTGGCCCATCATTCGCGCCGGGTCTTTGCCGTGGACATCGATGCGAAGCTGCTCGAAATGTCGCTCAAAACCGCGCCGCAAAATGTGACGCCGGTGCTCGCGAGTCCGGACGATCCGCGGCTGCCGGACGGCGCGAGCGATTTGATATTCTTCTGCGACGTGGTGCACCACATCGAAAACCGGGGCGCGTATCTCCAGAAGATCAAGCGGGCTCTGAAGCCGGGCGGGCGCGTGGTTGTCATCGACTTTCACAAGAAGCCGCTGAAGATCGGTCCGCCTCCCGAGATGAAGATCGACCGGGCGGATATGGTGAAGGAATTCGAGTCGGCGGGATTCCGCCTAAGCGAGGAGCAGGAGTTCCTTCCCTATCAGTATTTTTTGTCGTTTTCTCCGGTTCGCTAAGAATGAGGACATGATGGTCTGGAGCAGTTGGGAATGTCTGGCGCCGGCGGCGCCCTGGGTTGGCGCGGCGTTGCTGCTGCTGGCGGGACTAGTAGCCATCGCCGTGGTGTGGGCGAGATGGAAGCCGAAGCCCGGAGACGAAACCGAGAACATGCCGCTGCTATTGCGCGCCATCCCGGCCCTGACTTTAGGGGGAGGATGCGCGGCGGTGGCCTGGCTGGCGACCACCACGCAACAGCGAGAGGTGCAGGCGGGCGCCGCTGGGGCGGCCTTACTGGCAGTTACGGCTCTCGGTGCAGTATGGCTGGGCCGTGTGGGCGAGCGCGCGGTGAAACGCGAACATCAAAACGCATTTTGGATCCTGAACGCCGATGGGGTGACGACCCATTTGCGGCGGATTCTGCGGCAAGACGAGATGCTGGGCTATGCCGCCAAGGTTTTCGTGGAAGAGTTGGAATCCACTTCGGTCCGGGTGTTCCTTTTGGACAAGGACCGCTTCGAATTGGCCGCTTCCCTGCCCTCTGCGCCCGCGAAGCCGGAATCTTTCGAGAAGCGAGGCGTGCTGGCCGAGGCGTTTTCGCCGGCTGCGCGCATGCCGTTTCTGGAATTCGTGAATCCGGCGACGGGCAAGCCGGGCAGTTGGCGCAAGCACCTGAAACACGTTGACCCGCATGCTCTGGAGGAGGAGCAGCACGCGCTGGAAGCGTTGAGCGCCGAGGCGGGGGTGGGATTCCGGCGCGAAGGCAAGCTGGCGGGATTCTTCCTCATCGGCGGACGGCTGATCAGCAGTCCATTCACTTCACCACAACGGCTCTTCGCGGCCGAGGTTGCGGCCCAGGTGGGCAGGATGCTCGACGTCGTGGACGCCGCGCGGAAATTGGCTCAGGAGTGTGCGGACGAGGAACGCGGGAAGGCCGATCGAGAACTGGCCGCTCAGGTGCGCAATCGCATGACCCCGCCCGACATGGCCGAAGTGGCGGGTCTCGAATACGGTGTGTCCGTGGCAACGGTCGCGGGCGGGCGGGCGGGATTCTGCGACGCAGTCGCGCTGCCAGGCTCGGCGCTAGGCATAGTGATGGCCGAGACTTCGACCGGCGGGCTGCAGGTCGCGGTGGAAATGGTCCGGCTCCAGGCGCTGCTGCGCAGCCGGTTCTACGTGTATGGCGAGGACCTGCGCGAGATGCTGGACTCGGTGGAGCGCGCACTGCGTTCCAGCGAGGGCACGCTACAACCGATACGGCTTCTGCTAGGCCGATACGACGCGGGCTCCCGCCGGTTCGTATACGTGAACGCGGGATACTTGCCGCCTGTGTTGCTGAAAAAGAGGAGCGACGGCTCCGAGACGCGCCGCCTGGCATCGACCGGCAGGCCTCTAGCCGGCGAGGGGCCCGCGGACTGGAAGGTTGAGGAGATCGAACTACGGCGCCGCGACCTGCTGCTGGCGATCAGTCCGGGTCTGCTTCACCGGCCCGATGCGTTGGAAAAATGGGGCGAGAACCGGCTGCTGGAAACGATGCTCGATCTGGAGAAGCATCCCTCGCCGGCCATCGCGCACAGGCTGGTGAAGGAAGCGTCGGAGACCGAGGATGACGGTCAGTTGAAGAGCGAACGAAGCGTGATCGTGCTGCGGCCCAGCGACGCGGCAGTGCGTCCCTTGGCTATGCCGGCGCCGGCCGAGGGCTAAGCTCGCAGCCGGCTGCCGCTCGAAGTTAAGCCCACAAGCGGGCTACTTGCGGCGGGTGTAGTGGGCGCTAATGTTGGAGTAAACGCCGCCGCGGGGCAGGAATTCGCCGCTGACAGTCATCTCGCGAGGTTTGCAGGCGCGCACGCAGTCCTCCAGAAAACGGTTGACGACATTTTCCTGGAAAATGCCGAGATTGCGATAGGCGAGCATGTACATCTTCAGAGCTTTCAGTTCCAGGCAGAGCTTGTCGGGGACGTAGCGGATGTCGATGGTGCCATGGTCCGGCAAGCCGGTGCGAGGACAGACCGAGGTGAACTCGGGGAGCGATATCTCGATCTGGTAGTCGTTGGAGTACTGGTTGGGCCAGCACTCGATCTCGGGCAGTGGGGCGTCGATACCGGCCGAAGCGTGTTCCTCGGTGTAGAGAGGCTGCGCAGGCTTCTTCTTGCCTTTCCCGGACTTCGTTGAATGTTGAGGCATTGCACCTTCATTGTCGGCCATGGCAGGCTTAAGGCGCGACTTTAGGTGCGAGTGCGGCGCATGCTTCCGGCTTGGCACGGCTTCCAAAGGAAATGACTTCGCCCGCAGGTTTGATATACGATGCAGGCGACACTCGCTTCTCAGCGCCAGTCTGCAATCTCCGTCATTTTTTTAGGAGGCTAATATCGATGCTTCATACCACTGGCTTGCGCGCCGCTGCCCTTGCGCTTCTTTCCTGTCTGGCGATCTATGCAGGTGACGTCCACTGCTGGGAAAAGCGGGAGTTGACCTTTACGGCCACGGGCACGTACTCGAACCCATACACGGACGTGACGGTCTGGGTGGATTTGAAAGGCCCGGGATTCGCTAAGCGCGTGTACGGATTCTGGGACGGCGGATCCACCTTCAGAGTGCGCGTGGCCGCCACGGCCCCCGGCGAGTGGACGTGGAGTTCCGGTTCGAGTCCCGCCGATGCCGGACTCGCGGGCAAGACGGGGAAGTTCGCCGCCGTGGATTGGACCGCCGCGGAGATGCAGGAGAATCCGCTCCGCCATGGATTCATCCGCGCCACCGCAAATCAGCACGCGCTCGAACATGCGGACGGCACGACGTACTTCGCCATCGGCGACACGTGGTACTCGGTCGGCACCAATCGTTTCCGTTGGAGTGACGACGACAAGCAGCGCCCGCTCGGTCCCGATGCGGCCTTCAAGGATTACGTCCGCTACCGCAAGGAGCAAGGCTACAACTGGGTCAACGTGATTGCGGCGTTCCCCAACTGGATGACCGATGGGCTGCCGTGGCACATCGTAATGAACGACGCCGACAAGACTCCGGTCCGCTCGGCGTGGCTCGAGTTCGGCACCGGGTCGGCAAAGAACATGGACAACGAAGGAGGCCGTCCCTTCTTCTTTCCGGGCAAGGTCCCCGGCTACGAGCAGGTCTTCCCCGACGTCGATCGAGTGAATCCCGAGTACTTCAAATACGTCGATCGCAAGATCGATTACCTGAACTCGCAGGGATTCGTGCCGTTTATCGAGGTGTCGCGGCGCGACTCGAGCGTGGTCTGGAAGAAGTATTATTCGTGGCCGGACTCTTACACTCGATTCATCGCGTACATCTTTGCACGCTACCAGGCGAACAATACCGTGTTCAGCCCGATCCACCTCGACATCCTGAATGAAAGCATCTCTGCGGAAGATTTCGCAAAGGCGATCAACCTGTGGTTGAAGAAATACGGCCCCCCGCCGTTCGGCACTCTGCTTTCGGCGAATGCAAATCCGTCCACGCTCACAAACTGGGGCCCCGACTCCTGGGTGACTCTGCATCAGATGGGCAACAAGCGGGAGCACGATTATTACTGGTACCTGAGCGAGATCTTCCGCGCACCCAACCCACGCCCAGGCATCAACGGCGAACCGTATTACTCGGGCTACGTGGACGCACGCGGTCTCAACGGCGGCTACAAGTATGGCGCGGCAGGCGGCACCGAGCAGGACAGCCGCTACGTGCGGTCGGGCATGTACGGCAGCTTCCTTTCGGGCGGACTCGGCGGACACGTCTACGGAGCGGAAGGCATCTGGGGAGCAGACATCGAGCAGGCGGCCCCGATCAAGATGTGGGACGCATTCCAGTGGCGGTCCGGCGCCGAGATGCAGTATTTGCGAACCTTCGCCATGTCCCTCGGCAAGCGCTACCAGGATCTCGTCCCCGATGAATGGGTAACGCCTTCGAAGACCGCCACCGTACTGGGCTATGAAGGCTGGGCCTGGGCGGCGCGTACGTCCGACAGCGAGATCTTCCTCGCGTATTTCGAGAGGGGCTGCCCCAAGAGCAAGATTCGCGGCGCACGCCCGATGAGCCTCTACAAAGCCCAATGGTTCGATCCGCGAAGCGGGACGTTTTCCGATGCCGCCGGTGTCCCGCTAGCCTCGAACAACATCGGCGAGGTGCAAGTGCCCACGTTCCCGGGCGACAATGACTGGGGCTTCAAGCTGGTCTACGTTGGTCCGGCACCCCGGCCCACGCACTTCTGAGCACAATCGCGGCATCCTCTGGGGGAGCGTTACGAAAGCGCAAAACGAAAAAGGGCTTTTCGCACTGGGCCGGTAGACGATTGATTTCACACATGAGCAAGTGCGAATACGAAAAACCGCTTTTCGTTTTCGTACTACGGACACAGGCTGCTAAGGAGCAGGGGGAACACAATGACTACAACGAGAAGACAATTCGTCAGCGCGGCGATGGCCTCGGCCGCGATTCCAGGTCTCGCGCACGCGCGGGACGCCTCGCCGAAGGTCATCGACGCTTGGGGTCATGTTTCTCTGCCCCGCTTTCTCAGCGCCGAAGAGTATCTGGCCATCATGGACGCAAACAACGTCGAGGCGGCCGTCGTTGGTACCGCGGCGACGTGCCCTGACCTGGCGGAGTTGTCGCGAACCGCCGTACGCTACGGCGACCGCTTCCGGACCATCGGCATGTCGATGGGACGCACTCCTCAGGAGAAGGTCGATTGCGTCTCGGCGCAGATGGATTGCGGCTTCATGGGCATCCGCCTGGAGACTACGCTGGTCGTCCGCCAGCCGGAATTGCTGGATATCGTCGGTAAGGCGCAGGGCATTCCTTACATGGAAGGACGCGAGGGATACAGCATCGCCGCACCTCTGCTGCTGGAGTTTCTCGACCGCTACAAGGAAAGCGCAGTGTGCGGCACGCATTTCGCCGGCCCGACCGATCCGGCCATCTTCGCGCGCGACGAGAACGTCGCGAAGCTGTTCCGGCATCCGCGCTTTTGCGTGATCTTCTCGCGGCAGGGTTACATGGAACCGGAGCCGCTGAAGGCATGGACGCGCGCACTCATCGCTTTGACGGGCTGGAATCGCATCATATACGGCAGCGAGTTTCCGGTGGCGCTGTGGCGCGATGAGACCTTCCGGTCAACACAAGGTTGGATCGACGCCTGCGGTCTGAAGCCGACGCCCGTGGAGCGACGCAACTTCTTCCATGCGACGTCGCACCAGTTGTTCTTCTCCAAGCCGCGCCCTGCAAAACAGATCGACGCCAAGTGGTGCAGGACGGACTGGAAGACGGACGCCGCAGTGTGGCTGTTCCAGAAGAAGGGCGTGGATCTGCCCGAAGAAGCTCATCGCAAGATCCTGCGTGCCTACCTGGCCAAGGGAGGCGACGCGCGCGTGGGAAGCTATCGTGACTTCGTGACCAACCTGGTGGTGGATATGGCGAACAAGCTGTAAGCCCGGCGCGCGTTACTTCCAGTCGCCGCCGATCTTCCAATACTCCAGCGCGGGACCGTGCAGCCCGCCTGGTCCGGCGGTGATGGCGAGCTCGCGCAGGTCGGCCATTTCCTTGTCCGAATAAGGCTTGAAGTTTTGGGCGATGCGGATGTCGTCGTCGAGTTGTCCCGAGGTGCTGCACCCGAGCGCCGCGCAGTGCACCGGCAAGCTCAGCGCGTAACGCAGGCACTCGTCAGCGCTCAACACGCGAAGCAGAAATGCGTTGCCAAAGACCTTCATCGCCTGAATGCCGAGGCCTGCCTCGACGGCTAACGGCAGAGTGATCTTCTCAAAGCTCAGATAGGAGGGATCGGCCGCGTGCAGCGGCATCAGGATCGAATCCCACTTGTTGTATGCCTTCAGCATGGCCACGTGCGCGTTCGGATCGTGATGGCCGGTGAACCCGAAAAAGCGGCACTTACCAGCCTTCTTCGCTGCTTCGAATGCCTCGATGGCTCCGCCGGGCGCGAAGATCTGGTCGACGTCATGCTGATCCTGAATCGCGTGCATCTGCCACAGGTCGATGTAATCGGTCTTCAGGCTCTTGAGGGACGCGTGCAGTTCTTCCTCGGCCTCGGCCCGCGTGCGCTTGGTGCTCTTCGTCGTGATGAATACGTCCTTACGCACCGGGGAGAGCACGTCTCCGTAGACCTCTTCCGAATGGCCGTTCCAGTAGCTGTGCGCGCAATCGAAGTAGTTGATTCCGAGATCGTAGGCGCGATGCACCTGCGCATTGGCCGCTTCCTTCGTGCGCAGAAGCGCCAACCTCGCTCCCGCGTGCCCTATGACGGTCAGCTTGACGCCCGTCTTGCCAAACTCGCGCATGGGTATAGCGCCGGCCATCGGTTTGGCCGCGCGTGCGCCGATTCCCGTGAGTCCCAGGCCGGCGAAGACGCCGCCCATGAAAGTCCGGCGATGCAGTTGTGAAGTCAGTCTGCCGAGCATGGTCCCTCCCGCAGGAATTTTGGTCCCATGCCAATTTTAGTTCTTACGCATGCTGCTCGCGCCGGAGCGCCGGGCCAGGGTGTGCGACATAGAAGTGGACACCGGTGCGATTGCCTGGCAAAGTGGCCGGAAGCCGAGCATTTGGGCACGCAAGGCAGAGGGCGCGGATGTGGGGCAGCTTGGCAAGCTGCGGACGATTGGCAATCGGCCAACTAGACGGCGGCGGTAGGCAACCGCCGCGCAGGATGCCATCCTACCCCACGGCGCCGGCAGCGGTTCCACTTCTATGTCGCGCACCCGCCGGGCCAGGGTGAAGCCGCTTCAGACTTCCAGACTGCGCAGGTAGGGAACGCTCGCCTTCATCAGGTCGAAGTTCATCTCGACGAAATAATTCTTAATCCCGCCGATCTTCGCGGTGGAGAATATCTTCTTCCAGTCCAGGCTGTCCTGACCCACCGCTGCGATCTTCTTCGTCTCGGTGGACCATCCCTGTACATGCATCGAAATGAAGCGGCCCGGGTACTTGGTGAAATACTCGGCGGCGTCGAGGCCATGTTGAATCTCGGAGACCTGGAACTGGAACTTGACGTATTTCGGATCGAGCAGGCCGAACAATATGTCGTACGTGCGCTTGCCGTCCACCATCGAGATCTCGAAGCCTTCATCGTGCAGGCCTTGCGTGATCTTGGCTTTGGCCGACTGCTCGCCCATCTTGTTGTATTCGTCGGCGGCCCGCTTCACGTCATCCATGGTCGGATTCTTCGGACCTTCGAGAGTCGGCACCAGCATCTGGGTCAGTCCAACTTCGTTCGCCCAGGCGATGCGACCCGCGAGATCGGTACGAAGTTCCTTGATACCGAAATGCGAGCTGACGCATTGGATGCCGTGGTCATTGATAATCCTACGCAATTCCGAGCCCTTGTATTTAGCGAGGGACCCGAAGCCGAACTGAGCATAGCCGACCGGTGAGCACAACTCGATGGCTTGGAAGCCCGCGTCCGAAAGCTGCTTCAGCGTACCGGGAAAGTCCTGGGCGATCAGCTTCTGCACAGACCAGGTTTGGCACCCGATGGGAAGGCCCAGAGGGTTGGCCCTGAGCTTTGATACGCACGTGGACAACAGCGCGCCAGCCGCGGCGTCCCTGAAAAGATCTCGTCTCGAAATTATAGGCATTCAACTCTCCTCATAACCGCGTTCCATGCGGCATTATCGCAGAATCGGCACGCTATCCCGTGCCACGAAAAGACGGAGTGAGCCCCAGCCGCGCTAGTAGCCCTGCTCCATCAGCCCGATGACGCCCAGCAGGGCGCCCCAATGGTAGTATGCGTCGCTGCTGCGAACGTCGTTGCCCGCGCCGGTGATCGAGTTGTAGTTCTCGTAAATGGCGCGGTCGCTTTGCCACGACTTCATCAGCAGCTTGTGCGAGCGCTCGGCAAGGTCGGCTCGCGTTCGCGCAAGATCGTAGTTCCTCAACCCCAGGTAAACCAGGAAGTTCATCGGCCCCCAAATGCGTCCGCGCCAATACTCCTGGTCCTTGAAGCCCGCCACGTTGCGCGCGATGGCGGGCATCACCCACTCGCCGTGAAACTCCGCCGGATTGAAGTAATGCTCGGTCGCCATGCGTGCAGCCTGCGCCGCAGTGGGCACCTTGGCAATCAGCGGATAGAAGTTGGTGGGCGAGAGCTTCGGAGACTTCTCGCCCGTGTCGGTCCGTTTGTTCAGGTATATGCCGGATGTCTCGTCCCAAAGCGTTCCCAATGCCGCGGCGTACTTATCTCCACGCGCCAGCAATTCCCGTTGGTCCGCGCTCTTGCCGAGCACGCCTGCGATTTCGGCCAGCGCGCGGCAGTCGGCTACGTACAGCGCGTTGAGCCCAACGTCGGCCATTTCCAGCTTGCTGGTCCGCGGGTTGAATGGCACGCCGTCATACATCGGAGAATTGTCCAGTCCCGACTCGAACAATGCAGCCTGGAAGTTGTGAAAAGTGCCGTCCACGAGTTGCGGCTGATTGTCCGAACCCCAGGCGAGGAGTCCCTTGGTGTCGCGCGCGCCCGGCCACCAACGATTCCAACGCAGCAGTTCGTCGTAAACCTCGGCGAGGAACCACGCCTCTTTGTGGCGTTTATAGATCTCCAGCACCATCAGGCTGCCGACCGGCGGCTGCGAGCGGTCGTCGCTCAGAATGCCATAAGCAGAGGCGCAGTTCGGAATGAAGCCGCGCTTCGTGATGCCCTTGGTCACCTCCACCGCGTTCGCGAAAGCCAGGTCTTTGTTGTACAGGCCATACATGAACGCTGCAAAGTAGGTGTCCCAGTCAAACAAAACATAGCCGCCCCAGTACTGGCTCCACGCGCGGCTCACCGGCGCGATCACGCGGTCGTTTTCGGGATCGTAGGTCAGGTTCCAGCCCAGGATCGTTTGCATCGCAGTGAAGACTTCGCGCGCTTCGCCGTAGTCCGCCAACCGCTTCAGGTGCGCTGCGCGATGAGTGTTCACGATCTCCGCCACCTGTTCCAGCGTCTTTTCCGGGCCGGTGTACACGGCGATGCGGCCCTCGAGCGCCACCGAAAGGTACGGCGAATTGGTCGTCAAAAACGGGTCGTTCACCTCCGCCGCCGTCGTTCGAACCTCAAAGGCCCGTCCGCCCTCGCGGCCCGATTGGGCCTTCAGAACCGCACCGTCGCGACGCACCGTGCCCGGCCTGTTCCAGTAGTAGCCCGTCTCCACTATCAGGTGCTCGGCCCGCAATGGGGCGCGCTTCTCCACGCTGATGAGGATGTACTCCTCGCCGTTCTCCGAAGCGCTTTGCACCAGCGCCGCATTCTTGGTGTCCGCTCCGCCGGTGTTCATCTCCAGAGTCAATTCGGTGTAGGAACCGTCGTCGGTGTGCGGGCCCAGACGGATCTTCTCCGGACGCCGGGCCGTCTCGTTGGCTTGGAAGAACGTGCTTTGGTAGGCATGGCCCATGCCGGCGCTCTTCAGCCCCAAGGTCAGCGCAAAACCGTCGGGCAGATAGACATGCGACAGGACGCTATTCGCGCTCCACGTGTTCCAGCCGTGGCACAGCTTCTGCTGCATGGCACGGTACTCGGGGGTACGAAGGACGCGAGAGCCAGGCTGACCTTCGGCGGAATGCGCGGCGCTGGCGCACATTGCGGCTGTGGCTAGGAAAGTAGTCAGTTGCTTGTTCATGGCGGGAAGAACCCCTGTTCTATCGCATTTGCCGCCAAGGGGCAACGCGGCTACAGCTTGTCTTTCAATTCCTGCAAGGGGATCGTCACTCGATATTTGGGGCTTCCGTCCGGTGCGACAAGGTCGAATCTCCCGCCTATGCTCGGGGGCCCCGATTGCCCGCCCAGGAACGTGACCGACCGTTCCTTCACCGCGCCGGCGCTCCCGTTGCCCGTCCAGGTCCCGGACTTGAGGCTGGTTGGAATTCCAACTGTAAACCGCAGGTCGAGCAGGATCCGCTCACCGGCCGCACTGGCAAATACGGCCCGGACTTCGAGCCTATCTCCATCGCGTGTGCCTTTCAGCGATGTGAGCGCGAAACTCGAGACGTCGCGGCCGCCCGCAAGGTCTTCAACCGGTTTGTACTCCTTCGTCCGGCACGCGGCCAAAGCGAGGAGAATCAGCGCGGCGATCATAAGCGCTCGTCGAGGCATGCAATCAGTTTAGTGGCTCGGGGTTGGGATCGGCGTGTTGGAGGGAAAGCGGGCCTTGAGAACCTCGACGGGGAGCCGGTTCGGGTCGACCGTTCGCGGCGCCCGCCTCGCGGAAGTGGCTAATTCTGTGGGAAGTAACTCAACTTCGGATCGCGCTTGATGATCATGTTCTCGGCGCCTTCCACCGAAGCCGCTACCCTCGACATGAATTTCCCGTAGTTGTCACCAAGAAGCTTCTGGGTTGACGACAAAGTATCGAGATCCGCCATTTTATCCAACAGGAGGACATAGGTATACTCGCCCAGGGGGCCACCCAAGAGTGTCCTGTAGACCCAGTAATCCTTCACGCCGGCGGCTTTCAGCGCGGGTAGCATCATGTCCTTGATTGCCCCCTCCAAATCCGCCGCTTTTCCCGGAAGCGCGCGAACCACCATGACTCTTGCCAGATTGGGCGGTTCCTTCCGATCGCTGCGAATACTTAGATTTTCCGCTGGTTCGAGGAGTTTATAGTGAGCGCTTTCCACCGCGTTGCGCGAGAGACTCGCATAGCGCAACCGATCCTCCACTGGCAGCTTGGCAATCGGACCCTCCTCGTCAAACTGGGCGTAGTTCTTCACGGGGGAAATAAGGTAGTAAACGCCACCTTCTCCAAATAGCGACACGCCCCATGTGTCGCGCCACGGAACTCCGGCCTTCTGGTACGCTGCGTTCACGAGTTTAGCTAAGGCTTCAAAGTCGGCAGTCTGGCCAACCCGAACGTGGATCTCGGCCAGACGAAGATTCGTCGGCGCTTCCTGGCCATAGACGGTTGAACACCCCAGAGCTGCCAGCGCTGCGATAAGCGCACCGGTAGCGAGACGATCGGCAAGAGTTTTCATCGGAATCCCCTCCAGGCTCCGGCCTAAGCGCGCTGCGCCGAACCGGTCGCTTCGGAATACAGTACGCGCACGCACGCTTAATGTCAATGAAAAACCCGTGGGCGACTCGGCTGCCTGGCCGAGGCGGCTCATCGACTATTGGCACACTTTGGTCCGAACCCCGGTTTCACAGTAGAAACTGCCTTTTCCAGCTAATTGGAATGGTATTGTGCCGAACTCCCTGTAATCGTTAACAATTGCATCCGCTAAATCCAGACACAGGGCCGATATAGTACCGTACAACAGATAAACACATCTGAATATACTTATTCATCGAGAGTCGGGAAGTAGTTGTTGGATTAGGAAAACATGCGATAATCCCTTCACGAGGATTCATTGCCCGTCCCGCCGCTGTCTTTCGCCGGGCGCCGGGAGTCCTCGGGCGTCTTCGACAAACGGGCTCTGGCAATGCGCCGCGGATCTTCTCCAATTGGGAGCCTCCAGCTCCAAGACAACGACACTGTCGCCATTATCGGCGGCGGGCCCGCCGGTTCCTTCTTTGCGATTCAGTTGCTCCGGGAATCCCGCCGTCTGAATCGTCCGATCGATGTCGTCATCGTTGAGAAGAGATCTCCCATCTGCAAGGGCGAAGTCGCGCAGGAGTGCAGGGGATGCAGTTTCTGCGCTGGCGGCATCTCACCCCGATTGCACCAGATCCTCGAGCAGCAGCGCCTCAGCGTTCCTGACGAAATCATCCAGGGGCGCTTCGATTACGTCTGGATCCAAGGCCAATGGAAGAACTTCCGGCTGCGGGTTCCCAAAGACATGCGGATGTACTCCGTATTCCGGGGTGCGTTGCCCGGCAGGCGGGACGGGAACCCCGCGGGCTTCGACGGATTCTTGCTGGGCGAAGCTCTCAAAGAGGGCGCCCGCATGTTGTACGGCAAGGTGGAGGCCCTCGCCTACGGCGAGTCAGGATTGCCCAGGTTGACGGTGAGAAAGGAATCCGGCGAGAGCGTCCAGCTCGATGCCCACTTCGCCACCATCGCCACAGGCATCAATGCCCACTGCGGTCTCGATTATCGTGAGGACTCCCTGATCGCCTGCATCCAGCGCATGAATCCTGCCTTTGTGCCGGGCGAGTCCCGAAAGGCTCTGATCTTCGAGTTGGACGCAGGCGAAGAGTACCTCGAACGTCATCTGCATCGCGAGATCTATTTCATCGAGTACGGCGCGAAGAATCTCGCGTTGGAACATACGGCCCTGGTTCCGAAGGGCCGGTTCCTGACCGTGGCCATGCTCGGCAAATGTATCGAAGATGCGGTCCTGCCGCGGGACAGCCGGCTGATCGCCCACCAGTTTTTGACGCTGCCGCAAATCGAGCGCATCCTGCCGGGGATTGACTCGGCTCCCCTCGCCTGCGCCTGCGCTCCCAGAATGACCGTGACCACCGCCAAGTCTCCCTATGGAGACCGGTTCGCCATCATTGGCGACGCGGTCGGATCGCGGCTGAATAAAGACGGCTTGTACTCGGCTCACGTGACCGCGAGCCAACTGGCGCAGACGGTGCTCCACGACGGCATTGACCTGCGGTCTCTGGAGAGGAGTTACGGCAAGACAATTCGTTGGTTGGAAGTCGACAATCGGTTCGGGCGAATGGTGTTCGCTCTGAGCCGCGTGGCGTTCACCACGCCGGTGGTCGGCCGCATCACCTACCAGGCCTACGCCACCGAGTTCAAAGTGAGGGACGAAGATCGCCGGCCGCTCAGTGACGTGTTATGGAAGATCGCCAGCGGAACGGCCGACTATCGCGAAGTGCTGCGCGAGATGTGCAGCTTCGGCGTGCTGAAGTCCGTTCTCGTGGGTGCGTTGGTTACGCTGCGGAACGTAGTGTTTGAATCGCTCTTCGGCCTGAAGTGGGGGGAGTACGGACGGTACCCCACAGTGGTCCTGAAGGAGAAGCGCGAGTGGCTCAAGGAGCACCTGTCGTTGGGCCTGGGAATGGAACTCGACACCGCGCCCGACTTCGAGCGCATGTTCATCATCAAGATCCGCGGCGCGGCGCAGGAAATCATGGACGAGTTGGCCCGATTCGGGCAGCCCGGCGCCCCCTTCCTCGACTTGCGCTTCGTTGACGTTCGGCATATCGATGGCGAGCCCAACCAGGTGGGGTCGGCAATTCGATATTGGGTACCCGTGGGCGGATTCGGCGTAGTGATGCGATTGACTAAACGCGTCGGCTTGGAGAGCCTGCTCTACCAGCTCGACGGCCGGCTCGTGGACAACGGAAAGCTGATCTTCAACGTGGGGCCCGCGAAGGACGGGAACAGCCGGCTTTCCATTTACGCGTCATTCGACTACAAGAAGGGCCACGGCATTGCGAGCCGAGTCCTGTGGAGAGCGGCCCGATTACTGTTTCCCGAATTCGTGCACGACGTGGTTTGGAATCATGCTTTGTGCACCATCAAGGAAGAAGTCGAACGGGCACATATGGGCGCCGAAGCCCAGGCTTCGCTGGACCAGAGAGTTCACGCACCGTCCGCGCCGCTCGCCCGGTGAGCCGGGATTCTATCGGCCACTGTCTGACGGCCGATGCAGCCCTGTGGCAGCCGCATGAAGCACTACACTTGATCTATATGTCAGGTGGGCCGACGGTTGACGGTGCGCTCACGCGCTCCAAACAGCGGTGGCGTCATGTGCTCTGGGTGAGTGGAATCTGGGTTCTTCCCCTCTTATTGATTTTCTGGTTGCTGCCCAATACCTCCGCGGCGACTACCGCGGCGATTTCGATCCTCGCCCTCATCATGGCGCCGCTCCCCGCACTCCTTTACTCGCGCAGGCAGCGGCGGCAAACGCTCGCTGAGTTGGAAAGCGCCCGCGAGGAGGCCGTACAACTGAGACTGCAGTTGGATACCGTCCGCTACCGGACGACGCGATTGCGGGAGGAGTTGTCCGCGGCCGACCGGCAGGCCCGACTGTCCCATCAACTCGCGCTCCTTGGCCAGTTCACCGCCGGCTTCATGCACGAGTTCAATAATCCACTGGCAATTGTGGCGGGCCGGATTGAAGTACTGCTGGACGAGCGCAAGGAGGACGCCGCGCTCTGTGCGGATCTGCAGGAGATGTTGAAGGAGACCCGCTACATGGGCAACATCGCGCGCACTCTGCTCCAGGCGTTACGGCGCGAGCGTGGCGGGGAGGTCTTCGAGGCTTCGGTTCCGCGCAAGGCTCTGGAGGATGCGCTCGCGGCGTTGCGGCCGGCGACGGAAGGCCAAGGCGTACGGCTTGTGGAGGATTTCGCCGAGGTTCCCCGCGTCGATGTGCCCGAGCATGTTGTCACTGAAGTAGTCCGCGGCCTGCTGGGCAATGCGCAGGACGCTCTCAAGGGCCGTGACGACGGGGCCATCTGGGTCCGTCTCGAACCCTACCGCGCCGCGGGCGCCCGAGTGGTCGCCAGAGTCGAAGACAATGGGCCGGGCCTTCCCGACTACGTGCGCGAGCACCTGTTTGAGCCGTTTGTTTCTCAAAGCTCCGGGCGCGAACGGCTGGGGCTGGGACTCTTTCTGGCAGCCAGTCTGTTGGACATGTACGATGCCCGCATTCGCTATGAGACCAGGGACGGCGGCGGCGCCAGCTTCGTGATCGAGATGCCGCCGGCGCGGTTCACGCGCGGACAACCTTACCATTGGTTTCCAGGAGGAGCGCCCGCTTGAGCCGCATTCTCGTCATCGATGATGAAGCCGCACTGGGCGAAAACATCCAGCGCATGCTTCGCTTGCCCGGTACGATTGTGACCGTATTTCAGGATCCCGTGAAGGGGCTGGCCGATGGTCTCGCCGACCCGCCCGATCTGGTCTTGCTCGACATGCGAATGCCGGGGATGTCGGGTGAAGAAGTCTTCTCGCGCCTGCACGAAGCCCATCCGGGACTGCCCATCGTCTTTCTTACCGCTTTCGGATCGGTGGAGAGCGCGGTGCTCGCGATGCGCAACGGCGCGTTCGATTATCTTCAGAAACCGTTCAAGCGAGAGGACCTGGTGCTGGTGGTGAAGCGCGCCCTCTCGCTCGCCAAGCTGGAGCATGAAGTGGCGAGCCTCAAGGAACGCCTGGAAGCGCTGGGGGAGACGGACGCTCCGCAAACCCGCAGCGCTGCCATGCTGCACCAGACCGACAAGTGTCGCCGCGCTGCCGATACCGAAGCCACGGTGATGATCCTGGGAGAGAGCGGCACCGGCAAAGAGGTGATGGCCCGCTTCATCCATAGCCACAGCCGGCGCAAGGACGGCCCGTTCGTTCCGGTGGAATGCAGCGCGATGCCGGGGTCGCTCATCGAAAGCGAGTTGTTCGGCTACGAGCGAGGCGCGTTCACCGGAGCGGAGCGCATGAAGAAAGGCCTCATCGAGTCGGCCGACGGCGGGACACTTTTCCTCGACGAGATCGGGGACCTTGGCGTGGATCTGCAAACGCGTCTCTTTCGCTTCGTCGAAGAACGCCAGTTGCGGCGGCTCGGCGGGCTTACGCCGGTGCGCGTGGATTGCCGCATTCTGTGTGCGACAAACCAGGATCTGGTGGCCAAAACTAAGGCGGGCACCTTTCGGGAAGAGCTGTACTACCGGCTGGGCGTGATCATGGTGACGCTGCCGCCTTTGCGCGATAGACCGGAGGACATCCCGCATCTTGCCCGCTTCTTCCTGGAACGCTTTTCACGGCGCTACGGCAAGAGTATTTCGGGCTCGCCAAAATTCTACGAGGCGCTGATGATGCAGCGTTGGCCCGGTAACGTGCGCCAGCTCAAAAACGTGATGGAACGATTGACGGCACTCCACCCGGGCGGAGTGCTGGGACCGGAGGAAGTGGCGGAGGACTCGCCATCCGCGGAGCCTGCAATCAGCCTTGCCGCTCTGCCCTGGAAAGAAGCGCGGGAGCAATACCTGGCAAGGTTCGAGCGCTCCTACGCGAATGCTCTGCTGACCCGCTGCGGGGGGAACGTCAGCGCCGCCGCGCGAGAAGCCGGGGTAGACCGAAAGACCTTCTACACGTTGCTCAAGCGGGACAGGGAACAACAGCCTGGGGAATAGATTCCCCAGTTTGTCTTAAGAGACGGGGAATAGGATCCGCAGATCCGGAGAATCGTCGCCGCTAAGTAGTTGAGATCTATGGAGCCGCTCTTCGGCTTCCAACGTGCCTTATCGGAAGGCATGGCACTACCCCGCAGTAAGCCCTGGTTACCAAGCTTCATTCCAACTCTGGCGGCACTCATCTGTGCCTTCCTGATTCCACAGAAAGTCCACGCGATTCCGGCGTTTGCCCGCAAATTCGGTGTCAAGTGCTACGCCTGCCACACCATTCCGCCGGCGCTGAACAAGAACGGCTACATGTTCAAACGTCTCGGCTATCGCATGCCGCCGGACGAGATGGACGGAACCAAAGCGGCGCCGAAAATCGCCGACCTGGACAAGGACATCAAGTTCAGCATCACAAACTCACTCGCGCTCATAACCCAGGGCAGCTTCACGGTAGACAAGAATAGGCCCGACGCATCCACCTCCACCTCTAGCTCCAGTTTCAACCTCGACGAAGCCGCGCTGTTCGCCGCCGGCTCCGTGCCCGATAGCAACTTCTCGTACTTCGTCCACTACGAGTTGTACAGCGGCGGATCGAACTATCTGGAACAGGCGATCGGCGAATACACGGGCGGCCGGGCCAACAGCAGCTACTTCATCAAAGCGGGCCAGATGCACGTGCAGGAAGGAGAGGGAACGCGAGCAGCGATGTTCTACAACCTGTTCCCCGATCCCGCGCTCACTCTGACAAACGTCGATCCCTTGAGCTTTACGCTCGATCAGCATCCCGTGGGAGTTGGCGCCGGATACACGTGGGCCTCGAACTATTTCAAACAGGTCTTCGCCGTGTCGGCCAAAGTCACCAACGGGCTGAACGCGGACGGCAGCGAGATCCTCTTCAACTCGCAAAAGAATTCCAAGGACGTCTGGTTCGACGCCGACTACTGGTTCGGCCCGGACGGCGGCGTTACCTTCATGGCCTATCGCGGCACAAAGGACCAGGTACAGAACGCGGGCAGTCCCGACCAGTTCACTTACCGCCCTACGCTTACGCGCTACGGCGTCATGGGCAATTACCTGTTCTTCGATAAGCTCGACGTTCTCGGAGGTTATATCCGAAGCCGTGACGACTGGCAGGACACGCTGGGCGGCGCGAAGACGGCCTACATCTCGAACGGCTTTCGCGGTGAGGTCGACTACTACATCAAGACGGGTTTCGCCGTGATGGCGCGCTACGACCGGTTGAACCAAACCATCGCTGGCGGACCCGTCGCGCACACGCAGGCCTGGGGCATCGGCTCCGAGAAGGCTCTCACCGCGCTGGGCAACGTGGTTGCCCGCGTGAGCTACAACAACGAGAAAGATGTGGATCCGGTCACCGGCTCGCTCGTGACCGACAAACTGTTCATGGTGGATTTGAGGCTGATGTGGTGAGGAAATTTCGAATGCACAAACTATTTCAAACAATGATTCTGGGCGCTCTCTGTCTACCGCTGTTTCTGGCGGCGCAAAGCAGTAACGTAGTTCTTCCGCAAGACAAGGGACCCGACAAGGTGGATGTCTCCGGCTATCCCGCGGAGATGCAGAAATCGTACAAGGTGTTCACGGGCAAGTGCGCGAAGTGCCACACCATCGCGCGGCCCATCAACACCCTGATGACCAAGGAAGAGTGGTCGCGCTACGTGAAGCGCATGATGCATAAGCCGAACTCGGGCATCAGCGACGCCCAGGGAAAGGAGATCTTCGAGTTCCTGGCATACGACCAGGCCAATCGCAAGGACAAGAATCCGAGTGCATTCTTCAAGGCCCTGAGCGACGAAGAGATCGAAAAGCTGAAAGCACAGCATTAACGGGGGACTTATGCGCTACGCCATCACGGTCCCGGACCAGGAGTATTTCAACCGGAATATTCCCTGCCGCGCCGCCTGTCCCATCCACACGGAGTGCGGGCGGTACGTCCAGGCCATTGGCATCTCGAAGGACGAGGAGGCCTACCTGCTGGCTCGCGCGCCAAACCCGTTCGCCTATGTACTCGGGCGCATCTGCGCCCACCCTTGCGAAGATGCCTGTAGGCGCGGCAAAATCGATGAACCCATCGCGATCTGCGCGCTCAAGCGCTACGCCACGGAACGCCACAACCTGGGCACCGGACACGATCCGGCGCGAAAGAAGCTGTCACCCGCACCCAAACGCGGGAAGAAGATTGCCATCGTCGGCGCGGGCGTGTGCGGCCTCACATGCGCCCACGACCTGGCCTTGCTGGGTTACACGGTTGAGGTCTTCGAATCGGCTCCGGTCCCCGGCGGCATGCTGTATCTCGGCATCCCGCACTTCCGCCTGCCCCGGGAAATCATCAAGATGGAGGTTGACAACATCCTGTCGATGGACGTCACGCTGCACACTCGCGTGACGATCGGCCGCGACATCTCATTCGCGGATCTTCGCTCGAAGTTTGACGCGGTGCTGCTCGCCACCGGACTTAACAAGGGCCGCGAGCTGAACATTCCGGGCGCGCACCTGGGAGGCGTCTACAACGGCATCGACTTCCTGATCAACGTCAATCTCGGGTACGAAATCGAACTCGGCAAACGCGTGATCGTCGTGGGCGGCGGCAACGTGGCCATCGACGTCGCGCGCGCTGCCGTTCGACTGGTGCAGGAATCGGCGGACACCTCCAGTGCCGCCGATGAAACCGGCGCCGAGAGCCTGCAACCTGCCTTGGACGCCGCGCGCATGGCGATGCGTTCCGGCGCCGAGCAGGTCAACCTGGTGAGTCTGGAATCGCGCGCGCAGATGCCCGCGTGGAAAGGAGAGGTGGACGAAGCTGAACACGAAGGCATCGTGGTGGACAACGGGTGGGGACCGAAGGAAATCGTAGGCCACGACGGCATCGTCACTGGCCTGAAGGTCCGCCGCTGCCTCACGGTTTTCGATGAGGCCGGACGCTTCAATCCGGCGTTCAGCGACGAGGAGAAGATCATTCCTTGCGACAGCGTGGTCCTGGCCATCGGCCAGCAGGCCGACCTTTCATTCCTGAGCGGCGAAGAGGGCGTGCAGGTAACGCCGCGCGGGATCCTGAAAATCGACGAGAACCTGATGACCACCACCCCCGGAATCTTCGCCGGCGGCGACGTGGCTTTCGGTCCGCGCGTTCTGGTGGAGGCCGTCGCTAACGGCCACAAGGCCGCGCGCTCCATTCACGTCTTCCTGAGCGGGAAGACGAAGAAGACTGTTTTGAGCCGTTTCCGCATCCTGCCCAACTGGGAGATGCCGCGCGGCTTCCTATCTATCCCGCGGCAAGTGATGCCGGTGCTGCCGGCCAACCGGCGCATCGGCATCGCTGAAGTGGAGTTGGGCTTTAACGAAGAGCAGGGGCGCGCTGAGGGATTGCGCTGCCTGAACTGCCAGGTCAACACGATTTTCGACGGTTCGAAGTGCATCCTCTGCAACGGCTGCGTGGACATCTGTCCGGAGAATTGTCTGCGCCTGGTGGACCTGGTGCAGGTGAGCGGCGATGCACGATATGAAGCACTGATCGCCAAGCGCTACGGTGTATCCGCCGCCGAACTGAAGGCGGGCCAGGCCGGGGCAATCATCAAGAACGAAGAGAAGTGCATTCGCTGCGGCCTCTGCGCCCAGCGATGCCCGACCCACGCCATCACCATGGAGGCGTTGGAGCAGCAGGAACGGGAAGTTTTCGAATAGGGGAGAAGTATGGACTTGAAGCGACGATCCTTTGTCGGCTGGGGCATGGCAGGCTTTGTCACCCTATGGTCGGCGGTCGGGGTGAGTCTGGCAGCGGTACTCCGGTTTCTGACTCCGAGCGTATTCTACGAGCCTCCGCAGACTTTCAAGATCGGCAACCCCGCCGATTTTCCACTCGGTCAGCCCACGTTCCTGGCGGACGAAAAGATCTTCGTGTTCCGGGACCGCGACAAGGGCTTCGCCGTAGCCAGCGCAGTATGCACTCACCTGGGCTGCACTGTCAATTATTTCCAAAGCGACCAACGCTTCCATTGCCCTTGCCACGGCAGCGTGTTCGTCGCTGACGGCAGCGTGCAGCACGGACCGGCGCCGCGTCCCCTGGAGTGGTTTGAAGTGACGCTCGCTCGCGACGGGCAATTGAGCGTGGACAAAGACAAAGTTGTTCCGCCGGCTTACCGGCTCATGGTGTAACGATGAATGTAATCCGTGATGTCTGGCAATCCATCGTCCGGCGGGACCCGCTGTCCACGGATAAGGGAAAATCCGAACTCGTCTTTCTGAATCTCTGGCTGCACATCCACCCGGCCAAGGTGAAGAAAGAGAATCTCAAGCTGAAGCACACCTGGTACCTCGGCTTCATCACGTTCTTCCTGTTCCTGATCCTGGTGACCACCGGCGTGGCGTTGATGTGCTATTACCGGCCACAGTCGCCACAGGCCTATCAGGACATGAAGGACCTTCAGTTCGTTGTATTCCTGGGACCGTTCCTGCGGAACATGCACCGCTGGTCGGCGCACGGCATGGTGGTTTGCGTCTTTCTGCACATGTGCCGCGTGTTCTACACCGGCTCGTACAAGAAGCCGCGCCAGTTCAACTGGGTGATTGGCGTTTTCCTGTTCCTGCTGACATTGGGCCTCTCCTTCACTGGCTACCTTCTGCCCTGGGACCAGCTCGCATTCTGGGCGATCACGGTTGGCACGAACATCGGCAGCTACGCGCCGTTCATTGGAAATCAGATTCGCCTGCTGCTGTTGGGAGGCCATTCCGTTGGCGAGTCCGCGTTGTTGCGCTTCTACGTGCTTCACGTCGCCGTGCTGCCTTCGGTCGTGATCATGCTCACCATGGTGCACATCTGGCGAGTGCGAAAGGACGGCGGCCTCTCGCGCCCGGTCTGGAAACTGAAACCGCAACAATCCGGCGAACTGGTCAACATCGGCGCACCGGCAGACGTCCCCGCGCTAAGCGTGGCGACCGCTGCCAAGGACAAGACATACGGCCTGATGGAAGTCGTCACCGGCAAGCCCATCTTCGAAACCGTCACTGCCGAGGAAGAGGAAGACGCGGTCTTCTCCTACCCCTACGCCTTCTTCCGCGAGGGGATCGCGCTCATGGTGACGGTGACCACCGTCATGGCGCTCTCGCTCTTCTGGAACGCGCCGCTGGAGGAGCTGGCGAATCCGGCGAAGACGCCGAATCCAGCGAAGGCGCCCTGGTATTTTCTGGGTCTTCAGGAGCTGGTCAGCCACTCCGCGCTGCTAGGAGGCGTGATCGTCCCAGGGCTTGCCGTGCTCGCGTTGATGCTGATCCCGTACCTGGACACGAATCCCAGCCGCCGGCCCGCCGACAGGAAGTGGGCGATCCGCGTCTTCACCATATTCGTAGTGATCAACATCGTCCTCATCATCGTAGGGACCTTCTTCCGCGGACCCGGTTGGGCAATGGTTCCACCATGGGTGCACGTTTCGGGGGCTGAATAGATGCAACGACGACTACCGCAGTTCTTCTTCGCGCTGAGCCTCATTGCGCTCGGACTGATTCTGGCCGCCGCCTGGCAGGCCAACACGCCTTACTGGAAGGTCTACCAGCGCGAATTCCATAAACTCGAAGCGCAGAGCGAACCCAACTCGTTGACCAAGGCGGCCGTTCTGGCCACGCCGCCGGTTATTCACCAGTTCCTGCTCACGGGATTGCAGCGCGTGGATCGCTGCACCACCTGCCATCTCGGCGTGGAGGATCCCACGATGAAGAATGCGCCGCAGCCGTTCCGTTTCCACCAGGGTCTCGGACCCCATATCCCCTCGAAATTCGGCTGCACCATCTGCCACGGCGGCCAGGGGCTTGCCACGGAAAAGACGAACGCGCACGGCAGGGTTCCGTTCTGGCAAACGCCGCTGCTGCCGAAAGACTACATCCGCGCCTCCTGCGGCCGTTGCCACAAAGAGGGCGATGTCCCCGACGTCCCTGAGTTGATGGAGGGACGGCGCCTGTTCGAAACGCAGGGCTGCCGCGGCTGTCACAAGCTGAACGGCGTGGGTGGAAGCATCGGCCCCGACCTGACCATGGAGGGCGCCAGCCATCGCGCGCCCGAGTGGCTCGAGCGCCATTTCCTGGCGCCCAACGAGGTTTCCTCGGGCTCGGCCATGCCCAACTTCCATTTCACAAAAGATCAGGCTCGCGCTCTGACGTATTACATGCTCTCGCTGACCAGTGAAGAAATGGGCAGCTACTATTCCAGCGTGCGCCTGATCCCCAGTGCGGGCTATGGCCGGCAGTTGTTCATCGAAAAGAACTGTATCGCGTGTCACAACATCGGCGGAGTCGGCGTGAAAAGCGGTCCTGACCTGCTCGGAGTAACCAAACGGCACTCGGCCGGATGGCTGGATGAACAGCTCGTGAATCCAGCGCTGGTATATCCGGGAAGCACGATGCCGATATACGACTTGGAGACGAATGCCCGCAAGGCGCTGATAGCTTACATGGATTCCGCTACCGCGGAAGACGCGCAGTTGATGCTGGCGAAGAGACCAAAGCCCTTGAGTCCCGACGAAGCCGCCATCGAGGCTGGCCGGCAAAACTTCGCACGCTTCGGGTGCGTAGGCTGTCACGGGCTGCAACTGCAAGGAGGCGTGGCCAACCCCAACGCCCAGGGCGGCGAGGTGCCTTCCCTGCTCCACGCATCCGACGACTACACCAAGGAAGAAGTGATCAAGATTATTCGAAACGGAAAGGTGCCTCCCACGGAGAATGCGGCGAAGCCTGCGCCTCCGCTGTACATGCCGTCCTGGAAGGCGGTATTAACGGATGAAGATATAAACCGCATCGCCGATTACCTCTGGTCTCTCCAGAAGAAGAAAGACAGTTGGTAGAAATCACGATTGGAACCTTGTTCCCGGTAGCAACGGCGGACGGATAGCATCCGTTTGCCACCCGGGACAACGGTGGGCTGCGATATTCACCCTTCTGATCTTGCTCCTTTTGCTCTCTGAACGACTGCTACTCGGACTGGCATCGGTCCAGGCTCAGCACCCCCCTGGCGGCGGACGTTCCTAACCTCGCGGCCTTCCAGATCGTCTCGCTGCTGACTCATACCTCCACGTCCGGCCCTCCCCGTCTGGCTGCCCTGCGCGCCCACCCAGCTTGCGAAGCGCGGATTGCCGGGGTTGTGATCCAATAAGTGTCTGGCAGGTCGGAAGGGTGTAGCGAAGACACCAATACCGGGAGGGGTTCCGGTTTTGCCGCTGTAACTTATTGGTCCTACGTCGGCAAATGACCGAAAACCGGAAGCCCTTCCGGTTTTGGCGTACTTACCAGAGACGGTATAAGGAGAAAGATCCTCTGTCTTCCATTGTTGGACTGACATTACCGGAGGTGGCCGAGCGAATGGCCGCCGGAGAATACAATAGACCACCACGCCCAGGCACCAAGAGTACCCGCGCCATCCTGATAGGCAACCTGTTCAGCATATTCAACATCATCATAGGATTTATTCTCTGCTTCCTGTTGTTGTTCTACTTCTGGACTCATGATCGGCGATTGCTGTGGGATTGCGTGGGCGTGTTCAGTGTAGCGGTCATCAATACTGTGATCGCCGTCGTTCAGGAGATCCGGGCAAAGCTAGCCATGGATAAAGTGAGCATGCTGATCGTCCGGAAAGTGACCGTCGTTCGAGAGGGCGCCCCTGTCGAGATATCACACGACCAGATTGTCCGCGGCGACACCATCGTTCTCAAGCGCGGGGACCAGGCGGTCGTCGATGGCCCCCTCGTCCAGTCTAATCGCCTGGAATTGGACGAGTCTTTGCTGACTGGCGAATCCGAGCCGGTCGAGAAGAAAGATGGCGATCAAATTCTGTCGGGCAGCTTCTGCGTGTCAGGCAACGGGTTCTATCGGGCTGAGCGGCTGAGCGACAGCAGCTACGCCTCGGAGGTCACGCGCTCCGCGCAACGATTACGCTTAGAGCCGAGCCCGCTGCAGAAGAGCGTTAACCAGGTTGTCAAGCTGCTCTTCGGCGCCGCTTTGTTTCTTTGTGTTCTGCAAACCGGTCTTAGTACGTATCGTCACGATCTGGACATCGATCTCGTCAGAACCATTGCGACCATTATGATCGGTCTGGTTCCCCAAGGGCTTGTGCTGACGTCTTCCGTAATCTTCGCCATTGGGATATACAGGATCAGCAAAGTTGGTGCTGTAGTTCAATCTTTCAACGCCATTGAGTCCTTCGCCGGAGTCCAGGTAATCTGCATGGACAAGACTGGAACCATCACGCAGAACCGGATGTCCGTCCGCAAGATAGTTCCGCTGGAGCCAAATACATCCATAGACTCCCTCAAGGAATTGCTGGGGACATACGCCCGGCTTTCCTCGGACAAAAATGGCACAATTCGCGCCCTCGGAGAATTTGCCGGAGACGGCGCGGCGGTTCTGGTCGACGAATTCCCGTTCAGCTCTCAAAAAAAGATGAGCATTCTGGGCGTCGCGCGGGATGGAAAGAAGACCTCGTATGTCCTTGGGGCCGCGGAGTTGCTCGCAAAGCAGTGCTCCGCCGAGGCCAGCCAATTACTCGAACAAGTCTCTCATTCCGAGGGACTGAACGTATATCGAAATCTCTTGTTCGGCGAAGTGCTCGACCAGGAACACATTGAATCCCGGCCGGACGACTTGGGATCGTTTCTCGTGAAGCCGCTATGTATCGTTTCGTTGAGCGACATTGTGCGTCCCGATGCATCCGAGGTGCTTCGTCAGTTTTCTGAAAGCGGAATTCAATTCAAAATTCTGTCTGGAGACTCGGCGTCCTCGATCCTCGCCACGTGCCGCGATATTGGATGGGAAGTGCGCGAGACGGACGTCATAACCGGCGCGGACCTCGACTTGTTGCAGGGATCCGCGCTTGAGTCGGCGGTCGAAAAGAGCGTCGTGTTTGCCCGATTGAAGCCCGAGCAGAAAGTGAAGATCGTCGCCGCATTGCGTGCCAGGAAGATCCACACAGCCATGATCGGAGACGGCGTCAACGATGTCCCCGCGATCAGGGAGGCGGATCTCGGCATCGCCATGGATGAGGGGGCCGCGATCACGAGAGAGGTTGCGGACATCATTCTTCTCAAGAACAGGTTCACGCTGCTGCCCGAAGTCTTCGAAGAGGGCAAGAAGATCGTCAACACCGTTGGACTTATCGCCAAGCTGTTTTTGACAAAGAATTTCGTGGTCACTTACCTGACTTTGGCATCCGCGCTGTTCTTATTGGAATTCCCCTTGACGCCACGCAGAGTATCCCTGTTTAATATCTTTGCGATTGGATTGCCTGCGATGCTTATCGCATTTACGAACACAAACACCGATAAACAAAAGCGATTCCTGGTGGATTTGATCTCTTTCGTCGCGTTGTCCGCGCTTGTCATCGTTGCGTGCGGATACGCCGGGTTTTATGTCGCGCAAGGCTCTACTACCGCGTTGCCGAACTCTGGCAATATACCGTCCATGGTGATGGTTTCCATCATGGTACTTACATCCATCGCCAATTTCCTTCTGATCATTGCCCGCCAAAGCCAGAAAAGAAGGAGATGCTACCTCCTCTTTGCGACCGGCATGGTTTTGACATACGCCGCGGCTGTGAGCATGGATGGATCGAATTGGATAGCGAGGTTCTTAAACCAGTTCTATGAGATTTCCGCCATCGATCCGGCCTCCTGGCGGACGGTTGCAGCCGCAAGCGCGGCAGGCTCCCTGGCGTTGTTCGCCGCCCAGAGGCTGCGAGCCGCGCTGGTAAATCGAGGTGCTTGAGTACTGTTCCAGGGTCATGCTTACGGAGTCATTCACATGGAGATGGTTGCGCACAGTCTGTGGACGGCCGCGGCCGCAATTACCGCGAATAGATCGGCCGGAACCAACATCAAGGTCGGCTGGGCGGTGTGGTGGGGCGTGTTCCCCGATGTGCTCGCGTTCGGGCCATTGGTAGCCGTGGGTTTGTGGCTTCGGCTCGTGAGCAGCGGCAATTCCGGTTCCGCCGAAGGCCATATCCTGCCGCACATTCACGTCGGTCTGCCACTCTATCCGGCCGGGCACAGCTTAATTGTGTTTCTGTTGGTATTCGGCCTGGTTTCGGTGCTGGCTCGCCGAATTGTGTACGCAATGCTCGGCTGGCTGCTGCATATCCTGATCGACATCCCTACACATAGCCTAAGCTACTACGCGACCCGCTTCCTATGGCCGATTTCGGATTTCCGCATCGACGGCATAGCGTGGTGGACGCCCTGGTTTTGGGTGGCGACCTACGGGGCGCTGGCCATCGTGTACTTCCTGCTTTGGAAGAAGGGGTGGATTCCGCTGGCAAGGTAACTTGCGCCTCGGGGGACAGGACGATAGGCTCGTCGGGGAATGCTCATGTCCAGCCGCTCTCTTGCCCGTCTGTTGCCCGCTGCGTGGATCGCGCTCGCAGGCTCGGCGTTGGCCGCGCCACCGCTGGACCTTGCACCGTTCGGGCAGCTTTCCGCATGGGGCGAGAATCCTGAGCCAGAGCGTTTCTTGCACCTGAATGAGGCCGCCGCGACGAGCAAGAATCTGGGCTTGGAATGGCGCGAAGAACGCGATGTAAGGCGGATTCAACTGCGGTTCGAAGCCTCCGCGCCCAATAGCCTCCGAATCCAGTATTGGTTCCACACCTGGCCTGCGCCGCCTCCTCAAATGCCGACAATCGAGGATCAGGTCGACGATCCATGGCAGGGCAAATGGCTCACGGCTGAGA
Source organism: Terriglobia bacterium (assembly GCA_963823095.1). Lineage (GTDB taxonomy): Bacteria > Acidobacteriota > Terriglobia > Bryobacterales > Bryobacteraceae > CAIVVT01. The sequence goes on along the minus strand of CAWGKI010000049.1, from coordinate 979,624 downwards.
CTGAGGGCGGATGCAAGGGGACAGACTGCGATTTCACGTTCCGCCCGTTAGCCATTGCAGAGAATCCGTTTGCGAAGAATCTGCCGGGAGTCCCGTATCGCCGGACGCTCAAGGTGCGGCTCATCTCGGACGACAACCTGCCTCGCCTACTGGATTTCCGTGCTTATTCGGACGCCGTGGAGAGAACATTGAGCCTGCGAATCGCGCTCGGTCACGGCGACCCCAAACCGCTCCGTTGGACCGGCTCAGTCCGGATTGACAACGGATGGCTGGTCGACACCAAGCCGATGGGCTTCGCGCAAGGTGACACATTCCAAGAGATGCCCACCCGTTGGTCGTTCGAAGGCGCGGAGGCGGGCAAGGGCCTGCTGCTCGACATCGTCTCGGCCGGCCACTCGTTGCCTGGAACACTCGACTGCACGCTCGTGACGGTCAGGGCCAGGGCGGGAGATGAGGACCGGTCGTTTACGTTCAACGTCGACGATTTGGCTCGGGGCCCAATCTACATCCCATCCGCGCACGCCTACATCACCGACGCCGCTCAAGGCGCGGGGTTCCGGCAGCCCACGGGGAAGGGTCCGCACATTCGCAGCTTGATTCCCAAGGAGCCGGATCAAAGTTATGAGCGTGCCTCGCGCGAGATCCCGCCGCTCGATCCCTGGCAGGATCAATACGGCCGGCCCATCTACATGCCGCTGGCTCCGGATTCGAGTTGGCAGAAATTCGCCTTCCAGTACGGCGGGAACGTCTTCATCGCGCGGGGTCAGCCAGACACGCCCTGGTCCAGCGGCACCAAGGCTATGGGAGACGAAAAGCGCCGTCTGAAGTGGGAAGGAGACCGCATCACCTGGAAGATCGGGACTGGCGCTACGCCGTACTATCGCGAGGACCGCAAGGCTTCGGTATCGCTTGAAGAAGGCTACTTGCCCGCAATCGCGCAGAGTTGGGAAAGAGATGGCCTAAAGTACAGAGAGGAAGCCTTCGCGACATTGCTGCGCGGGCCGCACTCGCCTCGGGATCCCGCGCGAAGCGAGCAGACGCCAGCCGTGCTGATGCTACGTCTGAACGCCAGCAATCCCACATCGGAGCCCAAGACGGCCCATGTGTGGTTGAACACGGACCCCGATGAGAAGTTGAGCCTGAACGGGCGCGAACTCGTGGCCATCGGCAACGTGAAAGGCGTGTATGACAAGCCGATCGTGCGCGCGGTGTTTGAATCGCAGACTCCCCCGGCTCTCGACGTGCTCCCCGGCACGACCGCAAGTTCTGCCGCTCATTTCACCTTCGTCGTTCCGCCAGGGGCGAGCCAGGCGATTGACCTGAAACTGCCCTTCGTCTCCGATATCAGCCACACCGATTCAGAGGAAATCGAGCGTCTCAACTACGACGCGCAGCGCGCCCGCGTGTTGTCGTATTGGAAAGAACGCGTCGACCTCTCGGCCCGCATCACTACTCCGGAAACGAAGCTCAACCAACTGCTGCGCGCAGTCATCTGGCACATCGGCATGAGCACGGCCAAGGATCCCGTTACGGGATTGTACATGGTTCCCGCCGCCAGCTACGACTATCAGGTCTACGCGAACGAGGCCTGCTTCCAGGTTCTGCTGCTCGATGCGCTGGGCGATCACCGCACCGCAGCGGAGTACCTGGAGACGCTGCTGCGGCTTCAGGGCAGCAAGGGTTTTCCGGGACTGCACCGAGGCATGGACGACGCCATCTTCCACGGCGCGCGAGTCAACGAGCGCTACGATTACACGGCGAGCACATACGGTTTGGATCACCCGACCGTGCTGTGGACACTTGGAGAGCATTACCTTTACTCGCGCGACAGGAACTGGCTGCTGCATGCTTGGCCGCATATGGAGAAGGCCATCGCCTGGATCCAAAAACAGCGTGAATCGACGCGAATAATGGACCTGAATGGGCGAAAAATGCCCGGTTTTGGCCTCATGCCGGCGTCGTCGCTCGAAGACAACTCGGACTGGGCGCAGTGGTTTTCCACCAACAGCTTCGCCTGGGCAGGCTATGACCGCGCGGCCACCGCGCTCGCCGACATCGGCCATCCGAAGGCCACGGAAATGCGCCGCGAGGCCGACGCGTACCTTAAGGAACTGCGCGAGTCGATCTGGCGCGCCGTACGCGAGACGCCGGTCACGCAGATGCGCGACGGGACATATGCCCCCAACGTCCCCATTGAGCCGAACCTGCGCTTCCGCCGCTTCGGTCCGCAGCGCGCGGCCTACTACCAGCGGTACGGCATCGAGGGAGTCCCGATGCTGCGGCTGGCCGCGACGCGCGAGGTTTTGTACGGCCCCATCATTCTGCTCAACCTGGGCGTCTTCGGCGTGCAAGATCCAATTGCCGATTGGATCCTCGACGACTGGGAGGACAACGTCACCCTGACTAGCGGCCTGGGGATGAACGTCCATGGCAACACCGACGATAAGTACTGGTTCAGCCAGGGCGGCATGGTCTTCCAGGCGAATCTGCAGAACCCGATTTTGGTCTATCTCAAGCGCCATGAGGCGCAGGCCGCGATCCGCGGCGTGTTCAACAATTTCGCCGCGTGCCTCTACCCGGATGCCGTTGCGTTCACCGAGGAGTTTCGCGCCTGGAGCCACGCCAGCGGACCGTTTTACAAGATCTCCGACGAGTCGAAGTTCGCGAATCGCATCCGAGACATGCTGGTGCTCGAAGACGGCGATACCTTGTATCTCGCCGGCGGCGTGCCCCGTCGCTGGCTGGAATCAACTGAAGGCGTGCGCGCCGACCGCCTTTCCACGTATTTCGGCGACGTCAGTTTCCATCTCCGGGCCGGTGCGGAGCCGGGCGTTGTGGAAGCCACGGTGCAGCTTCCATCGTTGCGTCCGGCGAAGACCGTCTGGTTGGTGGCCCGGACGCCGGGCCGCAAGATCGAGAGCGTGACGATTGACGGCAAAAGCTGGACGCGAATCAATGCTGACCTTGAGGCGATCGAGTTGCCCCATTCGACATCGAAGCTACAGCTCAGGATCCGCTACCGGTGAAGACCAAAGCGGCGAGAGAGGCAGGAACGCAGATGCGTCCCTGAGTGCGTGGGATTCTCGTCTCTCACCTTCCCTGCCGGGTCCTGCACGAAAGAGTCTGCGATGTACGGCTAAGCCCCCCGCACGCCCGCGGTGTTTTCTTCGAAGAAACATGGTTTATCCCTTTCGCTCCACATGGGACGGCCATAGAATAAGGGCCGACTGAGGTTCTACCGATGAAACTTCTTACACTCTCATTTGCAGCAGTCCTGAGCGCATGCCTCTTGCCGGCCGCCGCGCTGGATATCGACGCATCGCTCAAAGACCTGAAAGACGCGGTCGAGAAGAAAGACCCAGCGACCGTGAAGAAACTCGCCAACGAGATCAGCGTTCAGGCGCGCGAGGCGGCAGCGGAGGCGGCTCCGGCCGACGCATCGGATAAAGAGGCCTGGACGTCTCGAATTGCTCGAGCCAAAGACCTGGATCTTTACACCGAGTACGCCCTGTATGCCACCGCGATTCAGACCGAACCGGCGGTCATGGTCGATTTAGTCGCAACGCTGGAGAAGCAGAATCCGAAGAGCAAGTACCTGGACGACGCCTACGGACAGTATTTCGTCGCGATGGCCAAGTCCGGCGCCGCCGCCAAGGTCAACGCAGCCGCGGAAAAAGCGCTCGTCAACTGGCCCGCAAATCCGGAAGTCCTCTATGTCCTGACCGATGCCGCTTACCAGGGGAAGAAGTATGAGCGCGCCGCCTCACTTGGCACACGTTTGATTGCGGCCGTCGCTAAGAAGCCGAAACCCGAAGGCGTTGCCGCCGCGGATTGGGAAAAGAAGAAGTCCGGTATTCTCAGCCACGCCTACTTCATTGCCGGCATGTCTTTCTACCTCCAGAACGATTTTTTTAACACCGACAAGAATTTGCGTCCCGGCCTGGCGTACCTCAAGGGAGGCGATGAAGCGACTCTGGCGAACGCGCTGTTTTACCTTGGCGTGGCGGACTACAATTTGGGGCGCCAGACTTTGAACAAGCAGTTGATGCTGGACGGCGCCAACTACAGCGACCAGGTCGCGAAGATGAAGTCGCCGCTGGCGCAGCAGGCCTGGAGCAACGCCCACAAGATCCGCGCCGAAGCGGAGCAAATGCGGCATTGAGCGCGTACGGCGGCGCTCCAGCGCCGCGTGGACTCTCCAGAGTCAGCTTTTCTGAGAAGATTGCGGGGCCTGGAGGCCCCACGCGGACCTGGAGGTCCGCCCCACTCCGCTTGGTTCAGATCTCGGCGCGGGCAACCGCGTCGGCTAGTCCCTCTGCCGTCGAAGGATCGGCCTCCGCGGCGATCGATAGTCCGTGCCTCCGCGCAGCCTCGGTGGTCACCGGGCCGATGGATGCACAGCGCACTCCGGCCAGCGCTTCGGCGCCCACGACGGCAAGCAGGTTCTTCACCGTGGAGCCGCTGGTGAACGTCACCCAGTCCGGCTTTGCGGCGCCGAATACGTGGCGCGCCTGCTCTCCCAATCCCGGAGGCGCGATGGTGCGGTAGGCAATTACGGCGTCCACCTCGGCGCCGGCTTTTCGCAGTGTCTCCGGAACGGTGTCCCGAGCTACGGCGGCGCGCACCCACAGAATTCTCTGTCCGGCGATGCCCTGCCGCGACATCGCCTCGGCCAGGGCCTCTCCGACGAATTCGTGCGGCATAAGGTGGACCGTCAAACCCTGATTCTCGGCCGCGGCCGCGGTTGCCGGCCCCACGGCGCAAACCTTTGCCCTCACATCCCCGATGGATGCACCCGTTTGTTTCGCCCTTTCAAAAAGAGCCCGAACGCCGTTGGTGGACGTAAAAACCAGCCAGTCGTACTTCTCCAGGCTGGCTATAGCGAGGTCCAGGCCGGACCAATCCTCAGGCGCGGCGAACGCGACTACGGGCAGTTCGACGACTTGCGCACCCATGCGCCGCAGGGCCTCCGAAAGGCCGCTGGCCTGATCGGCCGCGCGAGTCACCACGACCCGCCTCCCGGCGAGAGGCATCGCTTCGCCGTAGGCCGCGCGCAGGAACTCGCGCCCCTTGCCTTCGAGCAGACGACCGGCCAGATCTTTACCCAGCGCCTCGGCGTTCTCACAACTGTCTTCTTCCACCAGCGTGACGACCTCGCTCCCATTCGGGTGGGCGATCAAGGCACGCAGCCGCAGGCGATTTCCAATCACCTCGGCGTGCGCTCCAATCGGCACCTGGCACCCGCCGCCGAGAGCGGCCAGCACGGCGCGTTCGGCGCTCACGGCGATACGCGTCGGCTCGTGATCGAGCTGGCGGCAAATTTCGAACGCATCGGAGCCTGAGAGCGTCTCAATCGCCAGAGCGCCTTGTCCCACGGCCGGGCACATGAATTCGGGCGCGAGCAATTCGGCGATACGGTCGCCCCAGCCCAGACGGCGCAGGCCCGCCGCGGCGAGAACGATCGCATCGTACTGCCCCTCATCGAGCTTGCGCAGACGCGTGTCCAGATTGCCGCGAATGTTCTCAATCACCAGGTCCGGCCGGGCGTGCCTCAACTGCGCGGCGCGGCGGAGCGAACTGGTGCCCACGCGCGCGCCAGGCTTCAGTTTGGCTACCGGCACGCCGACCAGCGCGTCGAACGGCAGCTCGCGCTCGGGGATGGCAGCCACGGCCAACCCGTCAGGAAGAACGGTGGGAAGGTCCTTGAGGCTATGTACGGCGAGGTCGATCCGGCCATCGAGCAACGCCTCTTCGATCTCCTTAGTGAACAAACCCTTGCCGCCGACCTGGGCGAGCGGGACATCGGTGATCTTGTCGCCCGTGGTCTTGATGATCATCAGATTCGTCTCGACGCCCAGCGTCTGCAGGCGGCGCTCGATGTAATGCGCCTGCCATAGCGCCAACTGCGATCCGCGCGACCCGATGGTTAAGCTCTTGCCCATGTTCGATTCCTACTTTGCCCGAGACGCGAACGTCGCCGGCCCATTCAACCGCCCCACCGTGGCGCACGCTTCAGCGTGCAGTGCCGGCATTCAGCCGGCATTGATCGGACGTCGACAAGAATGTCGACGCAGCACGCTAAAGCGTGCGCCACAAAGTTCCTCGCGCCTACTCTTCCACCCGGAACATGCGGCGGATCAGCGCAATCGTCTCTTCTCCGTCCGGCAGAGCGGCAGCGCGACGGATTTCAGTGAGCGGCCCGTGCGCCACCTTATGCAACAGCCCGCGCGTATACGCGGCCAACGCTTCTTCCTGCTGCGACGAGAGTTCTCCCAGCTTGCCCTTGACGCGTTCCATCTCCAAACGCGCCATCTCGTCGAGTTGCTGCTGCAACTTCACAAGCGTCGGCGCCACCTCGCGCACTTTCCAGCGGCCGATCAACCGTTCGATTTCGGCGTCGATGATCTGCTCGGCATCTTCCGCTTCCTTCTGGCGCGTCTTGCGGTTTTCTTCCACCGCTTTGCCCAGATCGTCGATGTCGTAAAGAAAGACGTTCTCCAGTTCATTCACCGACGGCTCGACGTTGCGCGGCACGGCAATGTCGATAATGAACATTGGACGATTGCGGCGTTTGTCAACCGCACGCTTCACTTCATCTCTTCGCAGGATGAAGTCTTGCGCGCCGCTGGACGTCAGCACGATGTCCATTTCGGCCAGGCGGGGCTTCCACGCCTCGTAGCCGACCACCTCGCCGTTGAACAGAGCGGCCATTTCCTCGGCGCGCCGGCGCGTGCGGTTGGTGACCAGAATCCGCTCGCAACCAGAGCGATGGAGGTGGCGCGCGGCCAGTTCGCTCATCTTCCCCGCTCCGGCGATGAGGACGGTCTTGCCTTTGAGGTTGCCGAAAATCTGCCTGGCCAGTTCGACCGCCGCGTAGCTTACCGAGACGGCGCTGCGTCCGATCTCGGTCTCGTTGCGAACCCGCTTGGCAACGCCAAAGGCGCGCGTCAGCACGTCGTCGAGAATGCCGTGAAGCGTTCCGAAGTCGTGAGCGGCGGTGTAGGCGGCCTTCATCTGGCCCAGAATTTGCGGCTCGCCGACGACCATCGAATCCAGGCTCGCGGCCACGCGGAAGATATGGCGGATCGCTTCACGATCGGACAGTTCGTAGAGATAGGCTCCAAGCGAGTTTGGATCGGCGTTGTTGCGAGCGGCCAGAAAGCGCCGTACGGCATTGGTGGCGTCGTCGCTTTCCGAAGTGACGGCGATTTCCACGCGGTTGCAGGTGGAGAGAATCATCACCTCGTCGGCACTCGCAGTCTGACGCAAGGCTTCCAGCGACTCTGTGAGGACAAGCTCGGGAATGGCAAGCCTTTCACGCACCTCTACGGGCGCGGTGTGGTGGCTTAATCCTGTCAACAGCAGCTTCATGGTTGTTCAGAGCGGCTTCATTGCACCATGAGGGGCCGCAGTCCCACGTGAGCGGCCCACGTCAAAGCGCAGAATCCCAGGACCGCCAAAGCGAGAAACGCCGCCTTGCGACCGCGCCATCCGGCGGCAATGCGAAGACACAGCATCAGCAAATAGAAACTCCATGTGGCGAGTGAAACGACGATCTTCGGTTCGCTGATCCATTTCACCCCTAGTTCGATGGACGCCCAGGCGCTGCCCGCGATCACGGCCAGGGTGATAGCTACGAATCCGAGGCTCATCGAACGCGTAATCATTGTGTCGAGCGTCGCCAGGGGTGGCATGCGCTCGCTATCCAAAAAGCCCAGAAACGATCGCTTCTTCTTTTTTAGCCGCCGCTCCTGCACCAGATAGAAAAGAGCGGTTCCGGCACTTAGAAGCAAAGCCGAATACCCGATGAGGACAAGCACGATGTGTACCAGCAGCCAGACATCGCGGATCTGGCGGTTGGCCCAGGGAGCCATCGGCGCGCCCATAGAGGCAGCCACACTCAGGACCGCTACCAGGGGGAAAACGAACAGTCCCAGTCCCACGAACTTGTAGCGCCAGTAAACCACCAGGAAGACCAGGGCAAACATGAACGATGCCATCGAAGCGGTTTCGAAGAAGTTGCCGACCGGAAGATGACCGAGCGCCCTGGAGTGTTCCGCGATGGAAACGAAGTGGAAAACGACGGCGGCCTGGACCGCCACCAGCGCAAACTGGAAGAGGCGGCTCTCGCGCCTCAGCAGGGTGAGAATGGAATCCGCCAGACCCACCAGATAGAGGGCAGCGGCGACTCGCAGCCACAGGATAGAAAAATCGTTCATGCTACCGGTGCTTCCCACACGGCCTTTTGATGCGTGGCCGGTTACATTCGTCTCGCAACCCTCAGTATAACTTGACGACCTCGTGCATCCTTCGTGGCATGCTATGGCCATGGTACTGAATCTCAATGGGAAAACAGCGTTAGTGACCGGTGGATCCAGAGGAATCGGGCGGGCTATAGCGGCGCGTTTGATTGAGGCGGGGGCTTCGGCAGCTATTTGTGCCCGGCATTCCGCAAGCGTCGTGGAAGGTGTGGAAGCGTTAATCGGGCTCGGCCCGCACTATGGCGTCAAGATTGCAGGGAAACAGGCAGATGTCTCGGACCGGAACTCCGTCGCTGAACTTTTTACCTGGTTTGACCGGGAGTTCGACGGGCTCGACATCCTCGTCAACAACGCCGGCGTGGGCATCTTCAAGGACCTCGGCGCAATGGACGCCGATGAATGGAGGACCGTTTTAGGAACGAACCTGGACGGTGCCTACTACTGCATCCATGAAGCTCTGCCCCGGCTCAGGAAGCGCGGCGGCGGGTGGATTGTAAACGTAGCCAGTCTGGCCGGCAAGAATGCCTTCGCCGGCGGGGCTGCCTACAACGCGTCGAAATTCGGTTTGTGCGGAATGTCTGAAGCTGTGATGCTCGATCACCGATATGAAGGTATTAAGATCACTTCCGTGCTGCCGGGTAGTGTCAGCACAGGCTTCGGCCAGTCTGGCAGTGCGGAGTGGAAGATCGCGCCCGAGGACGTTGCGGATGCCGTAGCGATGGTGCTGGGCATGCCCGACCGGACGCTGATCAGCCACCTTGAAATACGGCCCTCGAAACCGCCGAAGAAGTAAGCCGGCAGCACCGCGGGCAGGAGGCAATGGAACGATGAGTGGACACCCCCCGATGAACCGGCCGACGGAAACCGCCAGTCCGACGCGGAATCGCGAGACTCGCAAGAGCAAGCCCATCGAGCGTTCCTCCCGGGAAGCTCAGGATGAGGGCAGCCGGGCGGGACGATACGAGGCGGGAGAAGAACGGCCGAGCCGGGGAGTTGCCGGCAGTGGAGCCACAGGCTGCGGAGTTACAGAATGCCCCGCCATTTCCAATAGTCTGGTAGCCGCTCCGCCACGCAACGCTTCAGCGGCAGCCCGGCAGAGCCGGCCATGGCAGGCAGAGTCCGGCAGAAGCTCTAAGCCACCCAGCCGCCCGCCCGACAGTGAAGGGAGTCAGCGGCGTAACCCGGACGAAATGCGCCTGCGGCTGGACCCGGAGGAAAATTGCGGCGCCGCCGCGGGTCTCCAGACTGAATTGCGCAAGATGATCGCGGGCCAGCAGGAAGCGATCCAGGAGATTGTCAACGTCTACCAGATGCACCTGGCGGGACTCGCGACGCCGCAGCGGCCGATTGGGGCGCTGCTGCTTCTGGGACCGACGGGAACGGGCAAGACACGGATTGTAGAAGCGCTGGCGGAAACGCTTGGTGGGCACGCCACGCGCGGTCCTCAAGATCGATTGCGGGGAGTTCCAGCACAGCCATGAGATTGCCAAGCTGGTGGGCTCGCCGCCCGGCTACCTGGGCCACCGCGAGACGCACCCGCTTCTGAGCCAGGAGACTCTCAGCCAATATCATACCGACCGAGTGAAGGTCAGCTTCGTGCTTTTCGATGAGATCGAAAAGGCGTCCGACGCATTGTGGAACCTGCTGCTAGGGATTCTCGACAAGGCGACTCTCACGCTGGGCGACAACCGTCGGGTGGACTTCTCGGATTCGATCATCTTCCTCACCAGCAATCTGGGCGCGAAAGAGATGAGTTCCATCATGAGTCCCGGCTTGGGCTTCGGTACGGCTCCAGGCGCCAGCGTGCAGGCCTGCTCGGAAGACGTAACCAAACGGATCAAACGCGCGGCCATCGAAGCCGCCCGGCGCAAGTTCACGCCGGAGTTCATCAACCGCCTCGACAAGATGATCGTGTTCCATCCATTGGGCGAAGACGACCTGAGGCGAATCGTCGAAATCGAACTGAAACGGCTGCAGGACCGCATCTTGATGAATTCTTCCGCGGGCGGGTTCGTCCTCCATGTGACCGACCGGGTTCGCGAGAGGCTGCTGCGCAACGGCGCGGACGCAAGGTACGGCGCGCGCCATCTGCGGCGGGCGATTGAAACACTCATCGTCCAGCCCCTGTCTAGCCTCGTCGCCAGTGGCAAGGTCCAGCAGGGCGATGTCCTCGAGATCGACGACGACGGCGGAGAGCACCTGGCCTTCTGCCTGATCGGCCAAGGCAACTCCATAGAGGAGATGTGTGAGTCGGCCGGGCCCGCGGTTGCGCCGCTGCTGCGGCTCGCCGCCGCGTTAGGCGACGGGCTCGTCGCGCCTGCGGTCTGAACCGTCTGGCCACCGCCCCCGGTAAGGGGCATCCCACTTCCTCACGACAGTGCGGAACTTTCGCGCCGTCTCCTGCGCCTCTCCACGTTGCGTGCCGTAAGGCCGCTGCAGCATCGCTGTGCCCGAGTGGAATCGGGCGCCAAACGGTGAGGAGGGAGTGCGAAGGTAACGCCCCCAACCCAAAAGAGCCGCGCCGCAGCCATGGGCAAACCTGCGTCATCCAACGCCGCTCGGAGGTCCATAGGGTGGGGCAAATTCCCCAAATTCCGTTAACGCTAACGCTGAACCTGAACCGCCAAGATTGGAGTGAGCGGCAACAATAGCGCAGCGAAAAATACCGGTGATGAGGTTGGCGCCTGCAACATTGGGAGCGGACGAAACAATCAAATGGCCATCTTCGTCTATGTCAATAGACCCGATGGTCTTGGGCAGGCAGGCCCGAGGCCATTTCGTATTGACTCTGCACTATAGACAAAGAGGTATTAAAAGTGAATAACCTGAAACGCGCATGGATTTTTGCCGCCCTGCTGGGACTGCTCTGCGTCGGTATCGCCAGCGCCGCCGATGCATCCAAGGGCAAGCCCAAGAGCTATGGGATCACCATTGGAAGCGCCACGAAAGTCGGAAGCGTGGTGTTGACACCGGGCGAATACAAATTCAAGGTCGAAGGCGACAACGCCACCTTCAAGAACGAAGGAAGCGGCAAGACGTTCACCACACCCGCCAAACTCGAGACCGGCAAAGAGGAATTTGACCAGACGATGCTCCATCAGGTCAAAGAGGAAGGCCAGAACCGCATCGTTTCGATCGAATTGAAGGGGACACAAACCCTGCTGAAGTTCGACTGAAAGCTGCTTCGCTGAAATCGCGACCCGGCCCGATGGCCGGGTCGCGCAGTTGTTTCGAGCCCCCGAAACGAATGCCGTGCGCATTTTCATGGCGTGGTCGCTCGGATCCCTGGGCCCGGCGCTCGCGTTCGTCACCACCACGCGCGACGGAATGTCAACCCAGGCTCCGCTCCCACTTGTGGTAACCATGGGGCTGAGTTGTTCATGACTGACCGCAAATCACTCTCACCCGAAATCCTGATCCACATCGCGCAGATCCTCAATGTCCCCATTCGCGGACTGGTCGCCGTGATCGAACTGCTCGACGAAGGCGGCACCGTGCCATTCATTGCGCGCTACCGCAAAGAGGCCACCGGCAACCTGGACGAAGTCCAGATCCGCGACATCGAAGAGAAGCTGAGCTACTTCCGCGACCTGGCAGCGCGCCGCGAGACGATTCTTGCCTCCATCGCCGAGCAGGGCAAACTTACCGGCGAGTTGAAAGCGCGCATCGAGGCGACGCTCGACAAGAGCGAACTCGAAGATCTTTATCTGCCCTACAAGCCCAAACGCCGCACCAAGGCGACCATCGCCCGCGAAAAAGGCTTGGAGCCGCTCGCGCTTTACCTGTGGGCGCAGGAGCCCGGGCCCGATTCGCTGGAAATTTTTGCCGCATCGTTCGTCAGCGCGGAAAAAGGCGTTGCCAGTGTGGCCGACGCGCTGGAAGGCGCGCGCCACATCGTCGCCGAAATGATCAGCGAGGACGCCGACCTGCGCAAGGCTCTGCGGCAGCTCATGTTCGACGAAGGCGTGGTGGTCAGCCGCAAGATGACCGACGCGGTCGACGAGCAAGAGAAGTTCAAGATGTACTACGACTATCGCGAGCCGGTGAAGACCATCCCGTCCCACCGCATGCTCGCGATCCGCCGCGGCGAAGGCGAAAACGTCCTGTTCTTCCTGATCGAAACCGAACCGCTGCGCTGCGTCGGGCTGCTGCGGGATAAGATCCTGCGCGCAACCGGGCGACTGGACGCCGCAGCTCGAGCAGGCCATCGAAGACTCCTGGCAGCGCCTGCTGAACTCGTCGATTCAGACCGAAATCCGGCTGGAGTTGAAGAAGCGCTCCGACACCGAAGCCATCGGCGTGTTCCGCGAAAACCTGCAAAACCTGCTGCTCGCGCCGCCCGCCGGGCCGATCTCAGTGCTCGGCATCGACCCCGGCATCCGCACCGGCTGCAAGATCGCCGTGGTGGACGAGACCGGCAAGTTTCTCGCGCACGACGTGATCTACTTGCAGGGCAAGACGGATACGGCTGGCGCCGCATCGAAGCTGAAGACGCTGCTGTTGAAACACAACGTCCGGGCCATCGCCATCGGCAACGGCACCGCCTCGCGCGAGACCGACGCCTTCGTGCGCGAGTTCCTGCGCTCGGAGGGCCTGAGCGGCATCTTCTCGGTCACCGTGAGCGAATCGGGCGCCAGCGTCTACTCGGCCTCCGACGTCGCGCGGCAGGAGTTCCCGGATCTGGACCTGACGGTGCGCGGCGCCATCTCCATCGCGCGCCGCCTGCAGGATCCGCTATCCGAACTGGTGAAGGTCGATCCGAAGTCGATTGGCGTCGGGCAGTATCAGCACGACGTCGATCAGAAGAACCTGCAACAGGGCCTGGAAACCGTGATCGAGAGCTGCGTGAACCGCGTCGGCGTCGATCTGAATACCGCATCGTGGACGCTGATGCGCTACGTGGCCGGCATCAACGAGCGCACGGCCATCAACATCGTCAAGTTCCGCAACGAGAACGGGCGCTTCCGTTCGCGCGTGCAACTCAAGGCCGTGCCCGGCATCGGACCGAAGACCTTCGAACAGGCCGCGGGATTCCTGCGCATTCGCGGCGGCGAGAATCCGCTCGATATGACCGCGGTGCACCCCGAATCGTACCCGGTCGTGGAGCAGATGGCGCAGTCTCTGAACGTCACGGTCGAGGAGATCATCAAGGATCCCAAGCTGGTGGAAAAAGTCGATCGCACCAAGCTGCAGGCCGGGACGTTTACGCTGAACGACATTCTGGAAGAACTGCGCAAGCCGGGCCGCGATCCGCGCGACAAGTTCGTCGCGCCGAGCTTCAACGAAGCCGTCAAGGAGATCTGCGGACGTCCAGCCCGGCATGGTGCTGGAAGGCGTGGTGACCAACGTGACCAAGTTCGGCGCGTTCGTGGATGTCGGCGTTCATCAGGATGGCCTGGTGCACATCAGCGAGCTTTCGGACCGCTACATCAAGGATGCTTCCGAAGTGGTGAAGGTCGGCCAGATCGTCAAGGTGAAGGTGCTGAGCGCCGACCCGAAGATCAAACGCATCGCGCTGTCGATGAAAGCGCTGCAAGGGCCGCCCGCGCGAACGCCGCGCCCGCCGCAGAAGCCGCAAGCGCCGCCGAGTCTCGACGACAGGATCGCATCGCTGTCTTCCAAGTGGAAGGTACGCTGAGCGGTGGGGCGGGCTTCAGCCCGCGCGGAATGAATTCCGCCCCACACGCGCGCCTGCTCATTCGAGAGAATTGAGAACAGTCATGTCAACGCGAAGAGAGTTTCTGCAACAAGCCGCCTCGTGGTCCGCCGCCGCGACCCTGCCCTTATCGCTCGCCGCCGACGAGCGGTTCCCGAACCGTCGCCCGCCAGTGGACAAGCGCAAGTTCGTCAGCGAAGCGGTCGAGGCCAAGATCGCCGAAGTCAAGAAGTCCATCGCCGATCCGGAAATGGGCTGGCTGTTCGAGAACTGCTTCCCGAACACGCTCGACACAACGGTGCAGACCGGCACGCTGGATGGCAAGCCCGACACCTTCGTCATCACGGGCGACATCAACGCTATGTGGCTGCGCGACTCCTCGGCGCAGGTGTGGCCCTACCTGCCGCTCGCCAAGAGCGACCCGAAACTTAAGGCGCTGCTGGAAGGCGTCATCCGTCGCCAGACGCGCTGCGTGCTGATCGATCCTTACGCCAACGCCTTCAATTTCGGACCGACCGGCAGCGAATGGTCGAAGGACCGCACGCAGATGAAGCCCGAGTTGCACGAGCGCAAATGGGAGATCGATTCGCTGTGCTATCCCATCCGCCTGGCCCACGGTTACTGGAAGACCACGGGCGATGCGAGTATTTTTGACAAGACCTGGCAGGACGCCGCCGTTCTCACGGTGAAGACCTTCCGCGAACAGCAGCGCCTGCATGGCCCCGGGCCCTACTCGTTCCAGCGGCTGACCGAAGTTCCCTCCGATTCCCTGCCCAACGGTGGATACGGCAACCCGACTCGGCCCTGCGGATTGATTCATTCCGGCTTCCGTCCCTCGGACGACGCCTGCATTTTCCCTTACCTGATTCCCTCCAACTTCTTCGCTGTCACCTCGCTCGACCAGCTCGCCGAGATCTTCGCGGCGGAGCTGCCGGACAAGCAGTTTGCGAAGGAGTGCAAGTCACTGGCGGATCGCGTTCGCGATGCCCTCACAGTCCACGCCATGGTCCGCCACCCCAGGTACGGCGACGTCTACGCTTACGAAGCAGACGGCTACGGGAACCACCTGTTCATGGACGACTCAAACATTCCGAGTCTGCTGGCGATGCCCTATCTCGGCTCGTGCGCGGCCACTGAGCTTGTTTATCGCAATACTCGAGCGTTCGTGCTGAGCGAGGACAACCCTTACTTCTTCCGCGGCAAAGCGGCTGCGGGCGCGGGCGGGCCGCACTCGGGTCTGGGCATGATCTGGCCTTTGGCGATCACGGTTCAGGCTCTCACCAGCCAGTCGGAGCAAGAGATCGCCGCGTGCCTGAAGACGCTGAAGACCACGCACGCGGGCACAGGCTTCATGCACGAATCGTTCTCCAAGGACGACGCGACGAAATACACGCGCCCCTGGTTCGCCTGGGCCAACACGCTGTTCGGCGAGTTGATCCTGAAGGTGCACCAGGATCATCCACGGCTGCTGGCTTAGCCTTGTGGGGCGGCCGTCCACGGCCGCGTGGGCGCTCCAGCGCCCGCAAGTTTTGCCTGAGCGGGCTCTGGAGAGCCCGCGCGGCGCTGGAGCGCCGCCCCACAACCAAGCGCCGCCCCACATTCAAACGATTATTCGATTCGTACGATGACCTGGTTGCCGGCAAACCAGCCGCGCGGCCTGTCCGAATGGAATGGATATGCGCGGATGCTCCACGCCCCCCGGAACCAGAAGATCCCGACCGAATAGTCGGAGCCGGGAGGAATCAGGATGTTGGTCAAGCCACTGGTGAATAGAGCGCCCGGCTCGCTTGCCCGCTGCAGCATTAACAGGTGCCATGCGACCGGCAAGGACGCCATATGATCGGCGCCGAATCGATCGAGGATCTGCGGCCCCGTGAGCCGCTCCGTCAGATTCATCGTCGAGTAGAAACCTGCCGGTTGCGCGGCGACCGCCTGATCGAGAAAGATGGCCTTGAAATTGGCGCCCAGATACGAAATGTGCACCGGATCGAAACCGACGGTGAAGTGATCGCGGACTACGAACTCGCTGCTGCCGGGGAAAAAGAATCTCTTCTGCGTGGTGTGATCCATCTGGGCTGAGGCCTTCCGACTGCCCAGAATATCAGGATGGTGGGTAGCGCAATTCCGAGTAGTGGCCAAGAACGTGTTACCGGCGGGTCCTGGGAACGCTCCTGGGCACGCCGATCTCCAGATCGGCTCTGCTGCCACGGCAGCTTTACCCCGGCGAGACGCGCCGAGCATCGCGGTACATGCAGACCCGAACGTGCGGTGATACGACCGCCCCGCTGAAAGTCATTGCCAAACGTTGCCGCTCGCGTTGCAATTAGTGCCGATCTGGAGATCGGCGCTCCCAGAGACGCCTCCGGCGCGTCGGAGGGCGACGCGCCGGAGAGTTCGGACGGAATTCACGCGAACGTTGCGATTAAGAACACCCGCTGGTTCCGCCGCAGTTTTCGCACTTATAGCAGGAGCCGTTCCTGGTCATCAACCCGCCGCACTCGGTGCAGATCGGAGCGTCGTCCATCTCCACCGCGAAGGGCAGCTTGCGCTGCGGCTCCACTTCGGTCTTCTGGAGAGCCTGCGGATCCGGTTGGGGCTCGCCCGGCACCGCCTCGGGGCCGACGAACTTCAGAGCCAACCAGCGGAACATGTAGTCCATGATCGACTTGGCGAAGGGGATTTGCGGATTGCCCGTATAGCCGCCCGGCTCGAAGCGCACGTGGCTAAATTTGTCCACGAAGAACTTCAGGGGAACGCCATACTGCAGACCGTAGCTGACCGACGTTGCGAAGCAATCCATCAGGCCCGAAATAGTCGAGCCCTCTTTGGCCATCGTCACGAAGATCTCGCCCGGCGTGCCGTCTTCAAACAGCCCCACCGTGATGTAGCCTTCGTGGCCGGCGATGGAGAACTTGTGCGTGATGGCCTGGCGCTCGTCCGGCAGCTTGCGCCGGATCGGACGGTAGACGATCTTCTCCTCGACACGAACCGGCGCGGCCGGAGTGACGACCGCAACGCTCTTCTTATCGCCCTTCCCCGTGTTCAGCGGCTGAACTCGCTTGGAGCCGTCACGATAGATGGCGACCGCCTTCAGGCCCAGCTTCCAACTTTCGATGTAGGCGTTCGAGACGTCTTCGGGAGTGCACTCCTCGGGCATATTGATGGTCTTTGAAATCGCGCCCGAAATGAACGGCTGGACCGCGCCCATCATGCGCACGTGGCCCATGTACTGGATGCTCCGAGTCCCGTTGGCAGGCTTGAAACTGCAGTCGAACACGGCCAGATGCTCGGGCTTCAGGCCCGAAGCGCCTTCAATGGTCCCCGTGGCGTCGATATGCGCCACGATGGTTTCCACCTGCTGCGGCGTGTAACCGAGCCGGATCAGCGACTGCGGCACGGTGTTGTTGACGATCTTGATCATGCCGCCGCCGACCAGCTTCTTGTACTTCACCAGCGCCAGCTCGGGCTCGATGCCGGTGGTGTCGCAATCCATCATGAAGCCGATGGTGCCCGTGGGCGCGATCACCGTGGTCTGGGAGTTGCGGAAACCGAACTTTTCGCCGTGCTCGCAGGTGTTCTTCCAGACCTGTCTGGCGGCCTCCAAAGCGGCCGGGGGAACGAGCTTGGAGTCGATGCTCGAAACCGCGTCGCGATGCATTCGCATCACGTCGAGGAACGAATCCTCGTTGGGCGGATAGCCGGGGCACGGCCCCACAGCCTGAGCAATCCGCGAGCTGGTGAGGTAGGACTGACCGCACATAATCGCTGTAATCACGCCGGCCCAAGCCCGGCCCGGATCGCCATCGTAGGGCGCGCCCATGGACATGAGCAGCGCTCCCAAATTGGCAAAGCCGAGGCCCAGCGGCCGGAAATCGTGCGAATTCTTGGCGATCTTCTCGGTAGGATAGCTGGCGTTATCGACCAGGATTTCCTGGGCGAGGATGACGGTATCTACTGCGTGGCGGAAAGCTTCCACGTCGAACTGCCCGCCGGTGACGAACTTCATCAGGTTCAACGACGCTAGGTTACAGGCCGAATCGTCGAGGAACATGTACTCCGAGCAAGGGTTCGACGCGTTGATGCGGCCGGAAGCCTTCGAGGTATGCCAACGGTTGACGGTCGAGTCGAACTGCATGCCGGGATCGCCGCACATCCAGGTCGCCTCGGAGATGGAACGCATCAGGTCGCGCGCCCGGTAGCGCTTGATCGGCTCGCCCGAGACCACGGACTTCGTCCACCAGTCCTTGTCGTCCACCACGGCCTGCATGAAGTCGTCGGTGGCGCGGACGCTGTTGTTCGCGTTCTGGAAGAAGATTGAAGCGTAAGCTTCGCCGTCCAGCGACGGATCGTAGCCGGCGTCCACCAGGACGTGTGCCTTCTTCTCTTCCTTCGCCTTGCACCAGATGAACTGTTCGACGTCGGGGTGTTCGGCGTTGAGGATCACCATCTTGGCCGCGCGGCGGGTCTTGCCGCCGGACTTGATGACGCCGGCGAAGGCGTCGAAGCCCTTCATAAAGCTCAGCGGTCCGCTGGCGCGTCCGCCGCCCCACAGCAGGCCGTTTTCCTCGCGCAGCGAGGACAGATTGGTGCCCGTGCCGGAGCCCCACTTAAACAGCATGCCCTCGGTCTTGGCGAGGTCGAGGATCGAT
The DNA here is from genome assembly GCA_963823095.1 of Terriglobia bacterium. Lineage (GTDB taxonomy): Bacteria > Acidobacteriota > Terriglobia > Bryobacterales > Bryobacteraceae > CAIVVT01. The sequence continues at coordinate 961,058 of CAWGKI010000049.1, read as the reverse complement.
TCCAGCGTGTCCTGGACGGAGTTGATGAAGCAGGCCGAGCATTGCGGCCGGTGCACCGAACGGTCGAGCTTCTTGATGGTATCGGAGGCTTCTTCGTGGTACCAGCCGTAGCCACGGTGCTCTTCGCGGACACCCACGTTGAACCAGACCGGCGAATTGAAGCACGCCTTCTGCGTCAGCATCAGGTGCGCCAGCTCGCTGCGGAAATTTTCGGCGTCTTCGAGCGACGAAAAATAGCGGTCGTCGATACCCCACTCGGTGATGGTATCTACAACACGATGAACGAGTTGGGCGACGCTCGTCTCGCGCTCCGGCTGGCCCATACGGCCATGAAAGTACTTGCTGGCAACGATATTGGTAGCCGTCTGCGACCAGTCGGCCGGGATCTCCACATCTTTTTGTTCAAAGATGACGGCCCCTTTATCGTTTCCTATCGAGGCCGTGCGCTTCTCCCAGCGCACCTCGTCGTAGGGCGTGCGCCCCGCTTCGAGCCTCGCGGTGAAATACCTCGGGAAACGAAGCCCGCGGCGCTCCTCCTTCTTCAAATTTCGCCTATAGGACGTAGCCTGGGCGCCGATTTCGACACTGATCTGTCCCATCGTCCACTCCTGGGAATTATTGCCAGACACCCCGGACGAGATGTTCCCTTTTTGTTTTTAGTTGTCTGGGGCCACTCGCAACCTTACCCCAAGATCTTGTATGGGGTCAATAGAATAATCTATATGAGGTGTGTATCCTGTTGATCCTGCTTCGAAAATCGCTTTCACCAGATCGTAACGCGCTCTCGTGCACCCCTCTCCAGGATAGAGCCCAAAAGCGGCCGCTCCGTGCCATTCTGAAACAGGAAGGAGAGCGCCATGTTCAACGCCATTTTTGTCGACCAGCCCGGCGCCCCGGCGAAGCTCGCGCGCCTCGGCGAAACGGAGTTGCCCGAAGCCAGTGTCACCGTTGACGTCGCCTGGTCCACCATCAACTACAAAGACGGCCTGGCGCTGACCGGCAAAGCGCCGGTGCTCCGCAAATTCCCCATGGTGCCGGGCATCGATCTGGCCGGAATCGTGACGGCGAGCAGCCACCCGGAATGGAAGCCGGGGGACCGGGTGGTGATGAACGGCGCGGGGATCGGGGAATCGCATTGGGGTGGTCTCTCACAGCGGGCCAGGGTGGACGGAGATTGGCTGGTACGCGTTCCGAAGGCGTTCGACCTCCGCCAGGCTATGGCCATCGGGACGGCGGGCTACACGGCCATGCTGTGCGTGCTGGCGCTGGAACGTCAGGGCCTCACGCCGGCCGCGGGCGAGGTGCTGGTCACGGGCGCTTCCGGCGGCGTCGGCAGCATCGCTATCGCCGTGCTGGCTAAACTGGGCTATAGCGTGACCGCTTCCACCGGCAAGCTCCAGGAGACCGAGTATTTGCGCTCTCTGGGAGCGGGCGCGGTACTCGACCGCAGCGCGCTCTCCGCGCCGGGCAAGCCCCTGCAGAAGGAGCGCTGGGCCGCCGTGATCGATTCCGTCGGCAGCAACACGCTCGCAAACGCCTGTTCACAGACCCGGTACCGGGGTGCGGTCGCCGCCTGTGGGCTGGCGCAGGGCATGGATTTCCCAGCATCGATGGCTCCATTCATCTTGCGCGGGATCACCTTGTGCGGAGTTGAAAGCGTGATGGCGCCCAAATCGCTGCGGCTGGAGGCCTGGCAGCGTCTGGCGCAGGATCTGGATCCGCACAAACTCGAAAAGATGACCACCACCATCGGCCTGGGTGAGGCCATCGGCGTAGCGGACCGGATCCTGGCGGGCCAGGTTCGCGGACGCATCGTGGTGGACGTGAACGGTTGAGAAACGGCTTGAGATTTTGTTCAAGTATTTGGCGAGACATCCCCCGGATCGGGATTCAACCGCAACCTGAGAAACGGGTCGTATTGTGTTGATACCAGATAGCTTTTCGGGTGCGATCCCTAGACCGGGAACGAGCCGATGACCTGCAAGCGCTGCAAGATCCGGATGAAGGAAGTCGGCGGCCACATCTTTCATAAGAAGAGGAAGTGGCGCTGCCCGAAGTGCGGGAAGGCCAAGATGCAGAAGCCAAAGAGGTTTCGGCCGTAATCCCTTGCGCATTCTCAGGTTTCCGTCGAGAGCGGCAGCAATCCGGCACGGCCTTCGCCCACGCGGCTTTCACGCCAGCGAATCAAAAAAGCGCACATACGTTTCGGGGCATTGCTATCCTTTCCTTTTTCATCGATGCCTCATCTTGAACTTTGGCAATGGGCCCTGGGTATCCTGGTCGCCATCCTTACTGGGATCGCGAAGACCGGCGTGCCCGGCCTCGGGATCCTGATCGTCCCGCTGATGGTGCTCGCCGTGGGCGATGCGCGACTCTCCGCTGGCTGGCTGCTGCCGATGCTTTGCACGGCGGACGTCTTCGCGGTGATCTACTGGCGCCGTCATGCCGCGGCGTGGCGGCTGTTCCGGCTCACGCCCTGGGTTGCCGCCGGGATGATCGGCGGCGCGTTTGCCCTGCGGCTGAATGAGCACACTATTCGTCCGCTGGTGGGCGTCATCGTGCTCGCCATGCTGGCCGTGCATCTGTGGCGGAGATACCGGATCAACCTCACGGCCGAGGTGGCGTATCCCGGCGTTTACGGAGTCACGGCGGGCTTCGCCACCACGGTGGCCAACGCGGCGGGCCCCGTAATGAGTCTCTACCTGTTAGGCCAGCGCCTGCCGAAGGAGGAATTCGTGGCCACAGGAGCCTGGTTTTTCTTCGTGATAAACCTCGCCAAAGTGCCGATCTATGGTTGGAACGGGTTGTTGACGCGATCCGGTCTGGCCTTCGATCTGGCGATGATCCCCGCGGTCGTGGCCGGCGCGGTGGCGGGCCGCAAGATCGTGGACCTCCTCTCCCCAAGGCTCTTCGAAACGCTCGTGCTGGTCCTGACAGCCCTCTCCACGCTGTTACTGTTTCGCTGAAAGAACTCTCAGTAAAGCACCTTGTCCTTGGAACCTGATTGCGACTCCGCGCATACTATATGTTCAAGGTTGATGGACGGACACAAATGAACATTCTGGATGGACTTCTGGGCGAGCACGCGGCGATGTTCACCCTGTTCGAGCATCTGGAGCAAGGCGCGGCGCGTATGGACCTGGAGCGGCTGCACGAGGCTGCATTGCTCCTGGAACGGATGGTGATGACCCATTCCATCGCCGAGGACCGTTACCTGTTCGATGCCGTACCCGAGAGATCGGGCGGCCTGCAAGACGCCCTGATGGCCATGCGCGCCGAGCATAAGCAGCTGGCGCGCGAGTTCGACGATCTGCGCGCAATCGACAACGAGGCAACCGCGCGCGGTTGCCTGCAGCGCGTCATGGACACGCTCCGCGAACATTTCGAGGTGGAGGAACGGGTGCTGTTCCAGGCGGTCGCAAAGCAGCTCAGCCACGAGAAGCTCGAAGAACTGGGCTCGGCGTGGAAGCGGAACCGCTTGAAAGGAGCTATATCCTGACGCGCGCGTCTCACAAGAATGCTGCCCGCCGCCAGTTCTGATCCTGTGCCCCCACTTTTGAAGCTGAATTCACGCCTATCCTGTGACAGGATGATATGGACCAGTTCGTCCCGCTTTGCTGGCCATGCCTGGAGACAGCTCGAAAGCGCCCGGGTTTGGAGCAGGCCCGCTCCGTTCGGGAGAGAAACGATCGGACGCCGTCCCTCAGCATTGGGGCTGTGTTGCGCGATGCTCTAGATTCTTTTGGGAGAAGGAGACGGTTTACATGACGACGTTCGCAGCGGTTCTCCGGGGTGCCAGCGTGCTTGTGATGTTGAGCGGAATGGCTCTCGCCCAGGATGCGATGGCGATTCTGAAAAAGGTGGGGGAGACTTACTCGGCGCTGAAGAGCTACGAGTTCCAGGGAGCGACAACGGCAGAGACTCAAACCGGCAAATCCGTTTCCACGACGGACGAATCCTTCACCGTGGTCTTCACCGCCCCCGACCACTTCTTTGTCGAATTTCGCTATCCGCGAGAAGGAAGCTGGACTCGCGCCTCCAACGGTACGACGATGACCGAGATCCGAACAGTGACCAAGGAGTTCAGCCAGCGCCCCGCCAACCAATACGATATACGCGTGCTGGATAATTCTCCGATCGGGGCATTTTACGAGATGGAGGCGGGCGTCAAGAGCGCGACTGTGGAGGGCTCGGAGAAACTCACGGTGGAGGGACAGGAAATCGATTGCTGGGTGATCCAGGCGGACCGCGAAGTCGGCATGGTGCCGGACGGTGTGAAGCGTCTGCCCACCAAGCTGTGGATCGACAAGGCGCGCTCCCTGGTGCTGAAGCAAGTCTCCGGCACGGAGTCCATCGCGACGGGCAGCAGAGCGACCAGGAACACGCGAACGATGACCATCACGCTCGCGCACCTCAGCCAACCGATCGCTCCGGAAGTGTTCGAACCGCGTGGCGGGAAGAAGAAATAGAGCCCGGTCTCAAGATTTGCCGCGATTGCTCAGGCCGGCCGGCTGGACGAGGAAGCGTAGTTACGGAATGGTGCATGGCCTGAATGCCCGTCCGGCAGGATCGGCCATTCTCGTGCCCGATCCCGCAGGCGCATCTCCGCGAAACCTCCAGCGGGGCCGGCGCCAGGCGCCTCATCTGTAACAAATCGCGGACTCCCGCGCACGCAGGACGTTTCGATTGGCTTTGTATCCGTCCGCGTGGAACATCGGCGGTTGCGCCGGTGTCAATACGGCCATGAAAACACCTCGCATTGTCTACTGCATCCTTTTGATCGTCTTCTTGGCGATGGCCGTTTCCGCGGCCGACATTACCGGCAATTGGAAGGGCGACCTGGAGACCCCTCAGGGCAAGGTCCAGGTCAACTACGCGTTCAAGCAAGATGGGGAAACCCTGACAGGCACATGGCAGACCGCCCAGAGCCCGACCGTCCAGATCACCGATGGCAAAGTCACGGGCGACAAAGTAACGTTCAACGTCGTCGTGAGCGCCGCCGGCATGACGTTCGCTCATGAGGGCAAGATCAACGGTGACGAGATACGGCTCACCATGAAACCGAGCGGCGAGTTTCCCGGAAGCACTCTCATCGCAAAAAGGGTGAAGTAGCTTCCCGGCCGATGGGCCTGCTCACGGCTTCGACCGAGTGCAGGCCCCGATGGACGCCATAAAACGCGTCGCACTTCCGAACTCGCAAGCTAAAACCGCAATCGTCCCCGAATGCCTGTGAGTCCTGCCGCGCCTGAGTCTTCGACGGGCTGATTTCGACCGCTTCTAGCCGCCATGGAAAGGGGCGGCGGCCGTAAGGAAGCGGTGGACATCGGGCCTCCACGACAAACACGCACCATGTGCCGGACTTACTGGAAAAGCGTCAAGACACACGGTGAAAGCACCGTGCTCCGACCGCGTGAAAAAGTGCGAATTCTGTGGGACAGGATGGTGTCCTGCGCAGTGTTTGGCAATCACCGCGCGTTCCGGTTGCCAACCGGCACTTGGACTTTTTACATTTGGGGATCGCGTTTGGCTATGACCGGCTTTGTATCAGGGCATGGCTTCAGCCGTGCCGATCCGTTGCCAGAAGGAATCGGCTTCGCCGCTGCGAAGACCGAGCGGGTTCGTAATGTCCCGCAGTCCCGCTAAAGGGCCACGCAGTTCGTCCCCGCCGGATTCGTGTACGGCCTACGGAAAGAACACGGCGACTTGGGAGAGCTCTGACAGCGCGGCTTCTCCGAAGATTGCTCTACCTACGTGGCCCAGTGGAAAGCCACAGCGGCTAAAGCCCTGGACGGAGGCGTACTTACGGCACGGCTGAAGCCATGCCCTGATACGTGGACGCCAGTTCGATCCGAACCCGATGAAGCCTCGCTGAAGTGCAGTAACCCCAGGGCCGGTTGCCAACCGGCTCGCAGCTTGACCAGCTGCTCCCCATATGAACCGTTCTTCGCGGTCTTGGCACTAGTCTTCGCTCATTGCCACGCGCAGCGTGTCTTCCAGCTCGTAAACCTTGTCATCCAAGTCCCGCGTCGGCGCACCGGCGGCTTTGGCGGCTTCCAACTTCTTCTTCGCCGTCGCCAGTCGCTTCTGGAGCCCCAGAAACTTGCGATCGGGCTTCAGCGGAGCGGGGCCTTCTTCTCGGGCGCGGCCGGCGTTTCCGCCTTTTTCGGCTTGGGCGCACTCGGGCCGGACTTGGTAGAGGGCGAGGCCTTCTTCGCCTTGCCCGCCTTGTAGCGGAATGTCGTGACGGCCGGTGGCGGCTTCAGCACCCCGCCGAAATCGGTCTTGTACTCTTCGGCCACCTTCATGGCCTCCAGCAGGAGGTCGCGGAACCGCGATTCCATGGCGAGTTTCGCCTTGGCCCGCAGCTCTTCTCCCTGCGATTTCCACTTCTGGTATTCGGTGATCACGTCGGTCATAAGGTCGAAAATCCTGCTTTGGTGAAGCTATCACATCGCGCCTTCCTCCGCCTGCAAATCCCGCGTGCACAACCCGCATGTAGCATCAGCATGGAGAATCGGCGGAAAAGTCCCGCGGCAGTCCCTCCCCTAGCGGCGCACGACGGCGATATGATGCTCCTTCGGCATGAGCGGCGGTATGGCTACATCCAGATCTCCATTCGGTCCGGAATCCAGCGGTGCGCGAGGAGATGAACGTGGTCACAGATAGACGGGTGTTCCTGAAGGCTGGCGCGGTAGCGATCCCATCCCGGTTCCCCTTCGTCGCGCCGTCGGACAACAAAGTAAGAATCGGCGTTGTGGGCGGGGGCTTCGGGGCGGACTTCCACTTCCACGAGCATCCGAACTGCATCGTGGAGGCGGTGAGCGACCTGCGCAGGACCGGCGCAACCGCCTGATGCAGGTGTACCACTGTTCAAAGTCTTACGAATCGCTGGAGAATTTGTTGCTGGACGGAAAAATCGATGCGGTCTTTTGCGCTACGCCCGCGCCCGCTCATCTCGATCACGTCACCAAGGTCTTGAAGTCGGGCAAACATGTGATGAGTGCCGTACCCGCCGTGGTAGGTACTCTCGAAGACTGCCAGAAGCTGCTCGACGCGGTGAAAGCGTCGGGCAAGAACTACATGATGGCCGAGACCAGCTACTACCAGCAGGGCGTCATCACCGCGCGCCGTTTTCATCAGGAGCAGAAGTTCGGCCACATCTTCAGCGCCGAGGCCGAATACCATCACCCTGGCCTGGAAAGTCTGTACTTCGACGAGGCCGGCAAACGCACCTGGCGCTACGGGTTCGCGCCCATGCACTACCCGACCCACTGCACAGCCATGCTCACTGGAGTCACTGGCGAACGCCTGACCCGAGTGAGTTGCATCGGGTGGGGCGACGACGATCCGATCCTCAAGAACAACGCCTACCATAACCCCTTCTGGGCGGAGACCGCGCTCTTCAGCACCGACCGTGGAACGGCATTCCGCGTCCAGGTCTACTGGCGAGGAGCGCTGAAAGGCACCGAACGCGGCCAGTGGTTCGGCACGCGCATGAGCATGTTCCTCCCGGATCCCAATGGACTCGGGCCCGTCACCGTCCACGAGACTGCGACGACCGAAAAAGACAACGGCGGGTTCGTCCGCAGGGCGGAAACGCTGGAGAGCTACAAGCAGCCGCGCTGGTGGGAAACCGCGATGCTGCCCGAGAAAATGCGGCACGATAGCGGTCACGAGGGCTCTCACACGTTCCTCGCCCACGAGTTCATCCAGTCCATCGTCGAGCGTCGCCGCCCGGCAATCGACGTCAACGAGGCCGTGGCATATACCGCGCCCGGCATCGTCGCCCACCGCTCCGCATTGCGCGGCGGGGAGTCGTTCACAATCCCGCAATTCGGGCGAGTCTGAACCTCAACCACCGAGTTGCGATAGGATCGTCGAAGTTGTCCCATTCGAGCGTAGATTCCTTGCCGAGGTATAGATAATGATCTCTTCCGAACGCTCTCCGCGCGGTCGCGGATGCGCCATCCTGTGCGCGACACTGCTGGGCATGGGAGCCCTGACAGCCGAGCCCTTGCGAATCAGCCAGGTACGCACGCCGGACGGCGTTCTGGAAGGCGTAATCAGCGCCGACGGCAAGGTCCGCACCTTCAAGGGCATCCCCTACGCCGCGCCGCCCGTCGGCAACCTGCGCTGGAAGGCGCCGCAGCCCGTTCAGCCGTGGACCGGCGTGCGGAAAGCATCCGAATACGGGCCGCGCTGCATGCAGGCCCGCGTCTTCGACGACATGGTCTTCCACGACGACGGCCCCAGCGAGGACTGCCTGCACCTCAACCTGTGGATGCCCGCGCAGCCGGCCACGAAGAAGCTGCCGGTGATGGTCTGGATCCATGGCGGAGGCTTCGTTGCAGGAGGCTCGTCGGAGCCGCGCCAGGACGCCGGAAATCTCTCGAAGAAGGGCGTGCTGGTGGTCAGCATGAACTACCGCATGGGCATCTTCGGTTTCTTCTCTCATCCCGAACTTGACGAGGAATCGGGGCATGACGCGTCAGGCAACTACGGTCTGATGGATCAGGTGGCCGCGCTCCAATGGGTGAAAAAGAATATCGCCCTGTTCGGCGGCGATCCTGAGAACGTGACCATCTTCGGCGAATCCGCGGGATCGTTCTCGGTCAGCGCCCTGATGGCGTCGCCGCTCGCACAAGGCCTGTTCCAGCGCGCCATCGGCGAAAGCGGAGCCTACTTTGGAACGACGCTCGATCTGGCGCCGCGCGCGCAATCGGAAAAGGACCACCTGGATTTCGCGCAGACCTCGCTCGGGACCACCTCGCTCGCCGACCTGCGCGCGAAACCGGCCGCCGAGCTGCTCGACGTTTCCACCAAGCAGCACAAAGTCTACTTCGCGCCCAACATCGACGGCTACTTCCTGCCCGAGGACGTCTATTCCATCTATGCCAAGGGCAAGCAGAGCCGCGTTCCGCTGCTCGCCGGGTGGAACGCCGACGAAGGCAACTACCGCTCCTTCTTCGAAAAGGACGAGCCAACCGCGAAGAACTACGCGGCTCGCGCCAGCGTGGTCTTTGGCGAAAAGGCCGCCGCATTCCTGAAGGTCTTACCCAGGCGAGACGGACGCGGAAGCCAAACGCTCGGCGCAGGATCTCACCGGCGACCAGTTCATCGCCTATTCGACCTGGAAGTGGATCGAGATGCACCAGGCGACGGCCCACACGCCCATCTATCGCTACCAATTCGACCAGGCTCCGCCTGCCGCCGATGGCAGCGCGGGCGAAGGCGGCGCGTACCACTCAGCCGAAATCGAATTCGTCTTCAGCGTGCTCTCGTCCAAGCCGCTGCCGTGGAAGCCGGAGGACAGGAAACTGTCGGACCTGATGTCCACTTACTGGTCGAACTTCGCCAAGACCGGCAAACCCAACGGACCGGGCCTCCCGCAATGGCCCGCCTTCAGCAAGGCGAGCGGTCAGCAGGTGATGCGCCTCAGCACGGACTCGCACGCGGAGCCGGAGAAGAACCGGGCCCGCTATGAGTTCCTCGATAGCCTGAGCCCGCACAAGTAACCACCCGTCAGTCACTCGCAGTTTGAGGGCAAGGCCCAGGTCCGGAATCTGCGGCGCACGCTTTAGCGTGCGGTCTCCTAGTGGAGACATTCATGCCGCCATATGCCCGACGTCGACATGAATGTCGCCGCAGCACGCTCAAGCGTGCGCCACAACGCCAGCACGTTCTTCATCAACGGGCGCACCTATCTTTTGGAAGGAGCGACAATTGGAACACGTTGGGAACTCGCGCGTTCAGCACTGCGTACTCCAGATTGAGCGACAGATATGACGATGAATCCGCGCGGATCTTTTTTTGACCGGCTCTTTGGCCCGGGTTTTGACCGCCTCTTCGGCCCGGGCGCCACGAATTGGTGGACCCAAAGGGCAGCCTGGGAGACGCAAAAAGCAGCCTGGAAGGCGCAGCGCCACGCGCAACGAGCAGCCTGGAAAGCTGCGAATGAGGCTCAACGCGCGGCGTGGAAGGCCGAGTGGCGCGCCAATCGGTGGCGCTACCGGAGTCCGTTCGCCATGGTGTGGGGGCTGCTCTGGGCAGTCTTCTGGCTCGGGTTTCTGGTGCTGCTGGTCGTTTCGCCGGAGTTCCGCACAGAGCTTCATCAACTTCATGCTGGAGATTCCGAAGTTCGTCGTTCACCTGCTCCACACGATCGTAGGCAGGGCGGAAATCTAGTCGTTGAACCCCGGCACGTCCACGCGCTTCGCTACGTGGTCCTTGATCCAGTGGTGGTCCCACCACTCGCGCGGATCGATCTGGACCCCATCGAGTTGCATGCTGAAGTGGATATGGTCGCCGCCGGCCATTCCCGTCATGCCGCTCTTGCCCATCACCTGCCCGCGCTTCACCGCGTCGCCCTCGCGGACCGCGATCTCGCTCATGTGGCCGTAGATAGTCTGCAGGCCGTAGCCGTGGTCCACAACGACGCAATTGCCGTAGATGCCCAGCGGCGCGGCGTAAACCACCTTGCCGTCATTCGACGCTTCCACGCCGACATGCTGCGTGATGGATAGATCGTAGCCCAGGTGAACCTGCTGGTCGATCTTCTTGCCCTGGTAGATGTAGTTCCGGACGTCGGCGAAATGAGCTTCCACCTTGGAGTTGCGCTGCTGCCGGAACGGCTCGGACCAGAGGAACTTAGGCTCAGTCTTCAGCCGCAAATCCCGCAAGGTCTTGTTGTTGACGCGTCGCATCTCGCCATTGATCTTCAGAAAACGGGTGATCGGGTCGCCGGAGCCGCTCGGGTCCAGTTCGTTGATCACCTTTTGAATGAAGCGATCGTCCAATTCCAGGTCGCGCGTGCGGTAGACGGGCTGTTCTTTCTTGGGGAACTGGACCACCATCTGCCCGGTCACCATGTTGCCCGCCGCGTTGGTCGCATAAACGACGGGCTCGGTTCCGGGCGGCGAATTCCAGGGGAATGCGAACAGCGAGAACAAGCCGGGCTTGCCGCCAGGCATCGGCCAGGAGCGGAACTTCTCGTCTCCCACTTTCACGCCCGACTCTGTGGAGGCGCCGGAGACATTGAAGGTGACCAGTTCCGCCATGCCGAGGTAGATGTAGTGCTGCTCGGAGTCGACGCTCAGCGAAGGCGGCCGCAGCACAACGGTGACCTCGCGCTCCACGCGCGCCTTGCTCGCCGCGGAAGTCGTTGGACACTGCCTCCACGATCAGAGTCGCCTTGCCCTCCTTCAATTGCGGGATCGTTCTGGGCACCGGCCACGAACTGCAGCGTGGAGTCCGGCACGTGGCGCTGCCAGAAGACCCGGCGGGAGGGCTGCGACGTCTCCCATGCCTTGTAACGCGCGCCATTCTGCTCGACAAAAGCGCTGGCGGAGCGTAGCTCCGTGCGGCGCGTGCACGTGAACGGATATGGGCGTCTGCGCGCCCAATGCGCTTAAGCCGGGCGGCATATCGAGCACGGGCGTCACTGAGAGCATCACCAGCAGTGCCAAGGGCGCCGCGATGAGCAGAACGAGAATAGCGATGAATGTTTTCACGGGACTCTTCCAGGATACCGCGATGGCGTGGATACGGAGCCGATCCAGCGACACCTAAACGGAGCCGTGGCCGTCCGGGAGCGGATTGACAGTGCCTCCCGCACTCGAAGCTCCGCAAACGACTTAGACGCACCTGCAGTCCCTGACAGTCGCGGCTCCGTTTCAGGGTTGGGCTTCGTTTCAGAGTCTGGGCCCCACTCGGCGCGGCTCTGTCAACGCCTTATCTCATAGCGTTTGATTTTCTCGTACAACGTCGAGCGATCGATGCCCAGCGCGACCGCGGCTTCTTTCACATTGCCGGCCTTACGGTCCAGCGCCGCCTCGATCATCAGCTTCTCCACCTCCTCCAGGCTGGCGTCGGGCGGCGTCCAGGCGTGGCCGTTGCCCGAGCGTGACAGGAAAGCGAAATCGTCCTCGGTCAGCACGTGCCCGCGGCAGGTGACCATGGCGCGCTCCACCGAGTTCTCGAGTTCGCGCACGTTGCCCGGCCAGGAGTAATCCATCAGCAGGCGCAACGCGCCTTCGGAGATGCCCGAGATCTCTTTGCGCAGTTCGGGCGTCAGCCGCTCCAGGAAATGCTCGGCCAGCAGCGGAACATCCTCGCGCCGGTTGCGCAGCGGCGGGACATCGATCTCGATCACGTTCAACCGGTAGTAGAGATCGTCGCGGAAGCGGCTTTGCTGCACGGCCTCGCGCAGATCCACCTTGGTGGCGGCGATGACGCGCACGTCCACGCGCACTTCGTCCGAGCCGCCCACGCGATAAAAGGCCCGCTCTTGCAGGACCCTCAACAGGTCCACTTGCAGTTTCGGCGAGATGTCGCCGATTTCGTCGAGGAAGAGCGTGCCGCCGTCGGCCATTTCGAACTTGCCGCGCCGCTGCGCGCTGGCGCCGGTAAACGAGCCCTTCTCGTGACCGAACAACTCGCTTTCGAGCAGCGATTCGGTGAGCGCCGCGCAGGAGACGGCGACGAACGGCTTGGCGGCGCGATCGCCGGAGAAGTGAATCGCCCGCGCGATCAGCTCCTTGCCCGTGCCGCTCTCACCCTGAATGAGCACCGTACTGCGCAGGCTGGACACGTCGCTTGCCAGGGTGAAGATCTCCTGCATGCGCGCGTTCTTGCTGATGATGTCGCCGAAGCGGTATTGCCGCGTCAGTTTTTTGCGCAGGATCGAGTTCTCGCGCTGCAGGTTCTTCACCTTGATGATGCGGTTCACCAGGAGTGAAATCTCTTCGGGGTTGCAGGGCTTGACGATGTATTCCTGCGCGCCCTCCTTCATCGCCGTGATCGCGGTATCGACGGTGGCGTAGGCGGTGATGATGATGATGGACGCGTCGGGGTGCAGGCGCCGGATCTCCATCATCGTCTCGATGCCGTCGATGCCGCCCGGCATCTTGAGGTCGATGAAGTACATGGCATAATCTTTGCGTCGCGCCGCGTCGATGGCTTCGCGTCCCGGAAGCCGCCGTCTCCACCGTGTAGCCGTCTTCTCCAAGCCAGCCCGCGAGCGAATCGCGCATCACCTCTTCGTCGTCCACCACGAGAATCTGCCATTGGGTCTTCATCGTTTCACCTCATCGGCGCCAACCCGGCGCTGGCCTCTCAATACCGGACTCATTTCCGTCCCCTCGTCGCATTCCGCTCTTCACCCGCCAGCGCGGAGCAGCCCGCGCACAGCGACGGCTGTTTCAGGTCGAGCTGCCGGATGCCCGTCGAGAGCGTCATCGCACAACTCGTGTCCGGACAATGCACCAACCCGAACAGGTGCCCGACCTCGTGCAAAGCCTCTTTGCGGGCCCTCACGCGCAGCAGATCCTCATCGGGCGGCAACCCGTAATACTCGGTCCTGAGCCGCGCGACCGATACTACCGCGACCTGCCCGCCAAGCTGCGCCTGCCCGTAAACGAAGCTCAGCATCGGGATGTACAGATCCCGCTCCGTCACGGCCAGCAGCTTGTCCGGTCCGGCCGCGGCCCCATCCAGCAGCCGGCGCAGAATCAACGGCGCATTGTACTGCTTGCGCGCGCCATCCCATGCGAACCCGGGCTCGCCGAGCGCGGGACTCCGCTCCACCTCGACGCCATAGCCGTGACGGAGCGATTCCGCGATGGCCGCGAGCAGCGCCTCATCCAGAGCTTCCATCGGCGCTACCCGCAGCACCATCATGCCCGAGTCGACTCCGCCGGCGGCTTGGTGTCGGGCGGCTGCAGCGCGGGAGGTTGCAGCGGCAAAGTCACCGTGAACACCGTCCCTTCACCCGGTTTGCTGCGCGCCTCGATTTCGCCGCTGTGGGCCTGAACGATCCCGTAGGAGACCGCGAGACCGAGGCCGACGCCTTTCCCGTCCGACTTCGTCGTGAAGAACGGATCGAAAATGCGCGGCAGAATCTCGGGAGGAATCCCATCCCCGGTATCGCTGACACTCAGTCTTACCGAATTCCCGTCTTCGCCCGGCGCGGTCATCACGGTCACGGTTCCAGAACCGTGCGACTGCATGGATTCCGCTGCGTTCAATACCAGATTGAGCACCACCTGCTGGATCTGGCCGCCGTCGCAGTGCACGTTCGGCAGGTTCTCGGCGAGGCGCAAATCCATTGCGACATTGGCGAGCTTGAGCTTGTGATCGACGAGGGAAACCGTCGTCTTAACCAGGCGGTTGAGATCCGCCGGACTGCGCTGCGGCTTGCCGCGCCGGCTGAACGAAAGCAGGTCGCTGACGATGTGCCCGACTCGCGAGGTCTCGTTGATCACCTGAGTCAGGTACTTGCGGAATTCGGGGACGCGCCCGGCCGGGATGCCGTCGTCCTTCAAGATGCGCTGCATCAGCATGCTGAGGTTGAGCACGCCGGCGACCGGATTATTGATTTCGTGAGCCACGCTGGCCGCCAACGTCCCTAGAGAGGCGAGGCGGTCGTTCGTTTGCAGTTTCCGCTGGGCGGCCTGCAACTGGCGGCTCCGCTCTTCGACCTTGCCTTCGAGTGTCTGTGTGAATTTGAGGATCTCCTCGTGGGCGGCACGCAGGCTTTCCCGCATTACTTCGAAGGCGCGCGCCAGCCGCGAGATCTCGTCGCTACCATCGGTGACCCGGACTGGCCGCTCGAGGTCCATCTGGCTGATGGCCTGGGCGCTCTCGACGAGTTGCAGGATCGGGCGCGAGACGAAGTGCCGCGTGAAGAGGATGATGAACAGGCTGATCAGCCCAATCTCAACCAACACGCGAACCAACACGCGAACCTTCATCGTCGTTAGTTCCGCGTCCACGGTTGCGAGGCTGAGCCGCACGTCGAGCAACCCCAGGACCTTTACGGAAGCGGGGTGGGCATGACAATCCGCCTGGCTGCAGGATGGTTCGTTGGAGATCGGCGTGACCATATCGAGACTGCGATGGCCGTCGGGCCTGCGCAGGATCTGGGTGCGCCAGGAAAGGTCCATCTGCTGCAGCGGCAGTGCGGTGATGTGGCAGGCCGAGCAGGTCTCCAGTCCCCGATCTTTCTGGTGGCTGATCTCCTCGGGACTCGTCGAGAAAGTGAGCAGGCCGTTGCGGTTGAAGATACGAATGTGATCGATGCCCTGCTTCTGGGCGATCGTCTGCATCACCTGATAGGCGTCTTCGCGACGGTCGGCGAGCATGGCGTGCCAGGTGGCGCTGGTGATACTGCGCGAGAGTTGGTCGGCGCCTTCGCTCATCATTCGCAGCATCTGCCGCTCTTCGCCGGCGGTGGTGTATAGCCCGGAGAAGGCCGCGACGACAATCACAATGATGGTCAGAGGGACCACGAGACGTTGCGCCAGGTGGCGAAGCATTTCGGACCTCCCGATCCATTATTACTCGGACTAAAGCGTCAGTGATCGGGGAAACGCGATTTCCCGGCCATCGCGCGGGGCGTCGGGGCTTCAGGATGCGAAGCCTTTCCTTCGGGACGGCAGCAACGGCGCAGGCTCGCGGGCAGGAGTGGGCCAGGGCGTTTCCTGAGGATTCGCTGTCGCGTCGACGGCGGCGAGCACGGGCGCCAATCGCTTGATCTCGTTGACGACGCGCTCGTGTAGTTGAGGTTCAACGTCGGCAACGAGAGTAATCCTGGAGGCGCCCTTGCGCCGTGGATCGGGAGTCATGGTGAGGGCGTGGATGTTCGCGCCTTTGGATGACACGATGCCTACCACGCGCATCAAGGCGCCCTGCTTGTCCTCAACCCAAACCTGGATAGTCTGTCGCATGCCTTCCTCTCTTCCCCACTCTTCGCCACAAATGCAAAGAGCCCCGGTACGGATCGAATCCGCCCGGGGCCCTTTGGAAACTGGAGTTTGAATCTCCCGAATGCAGGCCGTCTCAGGCGGAGCCGGCGATATTAGTCATCGCCGCCGTCTTGAGTACCGGCATGCAACGGGCAGGTGCGTTCATGGAGCTTGCGGGAGCCGCTTCACGGCCCTTTCTTAGAAGAGTAGACGATTCGGAGGGCTGCTTTCAAGCTGTACTTCGCGCTCGGCACTGAGGTGAACGCACTCTATCTGCCATAGTTCCCAGGTTCAAATGGATCGGCACAATCGATCGGCACGGGCGCCAAGAGCCGGCGGAGTTTTGTTTGGAGAGACTGCAATCGCGGCATTTCAAGACGAATGCGGAACCTCGCGCGATGGAGATTCATAGGTTTGTGGCGCCCTGCTTCTGACGTTGCTCTCCGGAGCACCCTCCGAAAGGAGGACGCCCGGAGAGCCTTGGCCCCACCGAATTGGGGTGGGATTGTCAGAGTTGTGGTCGAGTGAAACGTGCGCTGCGTTCGCACGATATGGGGAGCAACTCCCCCCTTCCGGCTGGTTACAGCGAAAGGAGGAAGTGCAGAAGCGCCATCGCAGGCGGAATGATGATAATGATGGAACCTTGATCCATGTCTATCTCCTAATCCGGAAACCGGCTTGGCGCCGGCTTCGGTCGTGAATCTAGCCATGAGATCGGCTGAAGCAAGGCGAAACTTTAGATAAGCATGAGAAAATAAACGCGAAATTCTTTTCGGAGTCGCGTGACGGGCATACCGCCGAATCTCGGGCTCATCGCGAGGTGGGCGTCAGGGTGACGCTCGGATGAAAGTCGCGCAGGTCGCGGCGCGCGGACATTGCTCCTCCGTTTCTAGTACATTAACCATGAAAATCGTTTCTCCCGGCAGGTGCTCAACATGCGGCTCAATCACACAATCGCCCCGATCTTCCTCGCGCTGATCTCGACAGGTCCAGCGCTCGCTCAGAACGCGATGACCGCGCCCCAATTGACCGCTCTCGCAGCCTCCGGTTCTCCCGATTTGGAGCAGGCGATCAGGAAGACATTCAGCGCCAAGGCATTGCAGTCGGGCACGGCGTGGTCCGGATATGGCCAGGACTTCTTCTTCGCAACGGAGGCCGCGGACCGGCCGGAGTTGTTCATCGATGACGCGCCAGTCCCGCGCATGAGCAAGATCGGGACCGGCAATCTCTGGTATGCGGCCGGAAAAATCCAAGCGTTGGGCAAACTGCATTCCTACTTCTACATGCTGGGCGGAGCCAGATTTGGCGGCCAGAATGATGTGCCGGCCTTCGGACCGATGTCCTACCGGCAACCGGGAGTTCCAGCGGGAACGCTGTCGGCGAAGATCACACACACGAGCAAGATCTATGACGGGATGAAAAGCGAGTACTGGGTTTATGTGCCCGCGCAGTACGATCCCAAGGTCCCCGCCGCTCTGATGGTGTTTCAGGACGGAGGCGGATACTTGAACCGCGATGGCCTGAATCCCGCCCTGAACGCGATCGACAATCTGATCGCGCAAAAGCGGATTCCTGTCATGATCTGCGTCTTTATCAATCCCGGCGATATCGGCTCCGCGCCTGGGACACCCACGTACGAATTCGTGAAGCGCTATGGCGACAAGTGGAAGCGCGACTTGAAGGACTCCATGCGCAGCACGCTGTACGACACGGTCAGCGACCGTTACCCCCGCTTCCTGCGCGACGAAGTTCTCGCCGAGGTCCAGGCCAACTACAACATCCGCCGGGACGCCTATAGCCGGGCGATCACTGGCATTTCCTCCGGGGGCATCTGCGCCTTCAACGCCGCCTGGCACATGCCCGATCAGTTCAGCCGGGTGATCACCTGGATCGGCAGCTTCGTCGGCATTCAGTGGGAAGAGGATCCGGGCGTTACCGAGGGCGGCCAGGATTATCCGAACAAGGTTCTACGCGAGTCTAAGCGCAACATCCGTGTCTGGCTGCAAGACGGGTCGCACGATATGGAAAACAGTTGGTACGAGCGTCGCTACGGAAATTGGACGCTGGCCAACATCCACATGGCGAATGCGCTGAAACTGGCCGGGTACGATTTCCATTTCAGCTTCGGCCACGGCACACATAACGGTGCCCACGGCGCGGCCGAGTTCCCTTCCGAGATGATCTGGCTGTGGCGGGACTATGACGCGGCAAGGACGGAGCAGACGTACGAAATGGAAGCGGCGGAAAAAGCCAGGCCGCTCTTCCTGGTGGGGATCGTGAACCGCGAAGCGAACTAGGACGATCAGGAACGCGGGACAAGTGGCGGGGCCGAGCTGTTTGGGGGCCTGCCTGAGCCTATGCAGACGTGCCGCGAACGGCACCGCGGATATGATGCATCTTGAGCCTTCCGGATGAATCCAAGGAAGGTCGGAAGCACATCGAATGCGACTGCTCTACACCTTCCAGACCGCGGCGGCCCTGGCCTTCGCTTCCATTCGCGCGCACAAGCTCAGGAGCTTCCTGACGCTGCTGGGGGTGATCATCGGCGTCTGCAGCGTGGTGATTGTGGGGGCGGCGATCGACGGATTGGGCAATTACGCCGAGCAGACCACGGCCAAGACGCTCGGCAGCAACAGCTACCAGATCGGGCAGCTTCTGCAACTGGGCCGCATGTCGCGGAAGGAGCGCTACGACAAACTCAAGTACAACAAGCGCATCCGCGCCGAGGACTATGCCTACCTGAAGGAGCTGACGGGAGAGCGGATTCTCTACAGCCCGTACCGGGTGAGGAGCGCGGACGTCAAACACGGGACGCAAACATTGGAGAGCGTCTCCGTGATCGGCGTGGCTCCGTCCATGTTCGAGATTCGCGAGATCGATCTCACCGAGGGCCGGTTCTTCACCGAACAGGAGGAACAGAATCGCGTGCCGGTGGCAGTGATCGGCGAAGACTTGCGGACCGAGTTCTTCCCCGGCGTCACGCCGCTAGGCAAGGAGATCAAGATCCAGGGCTTTGACCTCACCGTGATCGGAGTTCAGGAGAAGATTGGCAGCGGCGGCGGCAACGGTCAGTCGCAGGACAGCGTCGCGTTCATCCCATCGACGGTCTACAACCGCGTGTTCGGACCGGACCAGAGCATGATCGTCTTTGCGAAGGCCAAGCCGGGAGAGGGGTTGAACCTGGACCAGGCGCTCGACGTAACCCGCATGGCGCTGCGGAGCCACTTCAAAACTCGGCCGGGCAAGGCGGACAACTTCGACACGCTGACGCCCGACTCCATTCGAGAGTTCATCGGAAACATCATCGGATTGATCAGCGCGGCGATCGTGCCCATCACGGCGATTTCCTTAGTCGTGGGCGGCATCGTCATCATGAACATCATGCTGGTCAGCGTGACGGAGCGGACCAAGGAGATCGGGCTCCGCAAATCGCTCGGAGCGCGCCACGGCGACCTGATGCTGCAATTCCTGATGGAAGCGGTGTTCCTGTCGGCCTTCGGTGGCGCGGTGGGCCTGACCCTGGGCTGGGCCATCGCCAAGATCGCCTCGATGGTATCCGGGTTCCCTCTCGGGGTAACCCCGTTCTACGTTTTCCTTTCGTTGTTCGTCAGCTCGGCCGTCGGTGTGATTTCGGGATGGTATCCCGCGGCGCGGGCGGCGCGCTTGGATCCGGTGGAAGCTCTGCGGGCCGAGTGAGGTGATATGCGAGGCTTGTTCGCAAACCTGGCTGGTGAGAATCTCGGGATGGCGCTGGACGCGGTGTGGACCCACCGCTTTCGCAGTGGCCTGACGATTCTCGGCATTGTGATCGGCATTACGACCGTGGTGACGGTCGGCAGTCTGACCAGCGGTCTGAAGAAAGGCATCGAGACCTTCTTCCTGGAATTCGGACCCGACAATATCTTCGTGCAGCGTGTGGCGAAGGACCCGAATGCGCCACTCACTCCCAAAGAGGCCAAGCGCAAACCGATCAAACCTGAATATGCGGCGCTAATCAAACAGTCGGTTCTTGACGTAGCGGACGCCTCCATCTGGCTCTACATCACATCGGAAAGCAACGGGCCGATCACGGCTCGCGTCCCGGGCTTCGAAACCGACAACATTTTCTTCGTCGGGGCCTCGGCCAACAGCCTTGAGATCGCCCCCAGAGAGATTGCGCAGGGCCGGTTTTACACTCCCGACGAAGAGGCGCGCGGCATGCGGCTGTGCATGCTCGGCTCGCAAGTTGCCGAGGCGCTGTTTCCCGACGGCAAGGCTCTCGGCCGCACCATCACGGTGGCCGGCGGCGAGTACACGGTCCTGGGCGTTTTCGCGAAAGCCAAGGGCGGCTTCTTCGGACAGAACGGCCAGGACACGCAGGTGATGATCCCAATGGCCACGGCCCGCCAGCACTTTCCGAATGAGGACCGTTACGGGGTCACCGCCAGGGCGAAACCGGGCAAGAAAGACGACGCCGAGGAAGAGATCCGCCAGTTGTTGCGCCGCGTGCGCCACACTCCGAAGGACGCGGAGGACGATTTCGGAATCACGACCGCCGATCAGATCGTGAAACAGCTAGACAGGATTCTGAACGTCGTGGTGCTGGTCTCCATCGCGCTGTCGAGTCTGGGCCTGCTGGTGGGCGGCATCGGCGTGATGAATATCATGCTGGTCTCGGTGACGGAGCGAACGAAGGAGATCGGCATCCGCAAGGCCTTGGGCGCGCGCCGAACCGACATCGTGACGCAGTTCCTCATGGAAGCGGTCACGCTCACGGGCTTAGGCGGAGCATTGGGAGTCGGCGTGGCCGTAGTGATCACGTTGCTGATTGGGATACTGGTTCCAGCGCTGCCATCCACGGTGCCCACTTGGGCCGTAAGCATGGGCTTTGGCGTGTCGGTGACGATCGGGCTCTTCTTCGGGACGTGGCCGGCAGTGAAGGCGGCGGGGCTAGATCCAGTGGATGCGCTGCGGTACGAGTAATCACCGCGGAGTTACACCACTCGCGCCACGATCATGGTGATGTCGTCGAACTGTGGAGCGTCGCCGGCAAACGCCGTCGTTGCGGATATCACCCGGCTGAGAATCTCGGACGCACTCGAATTCGTGCAGCAGCCGACGGTAGTCTGGAGCCGGTCCACGCCGAATTCTTCTCCGTCAGCGTTGCGAGCCTCAGTGACGCCGTCGGTGTAAAGGATCAGACAATCCCCTGGTTCCAACGTGAGTTCGGCTTGTTCGTAGGTCGACGACCGCTGCAAGCCCAGGCCGACACCGCGGGTCTTGAGCCAGCGGACTTCCCCATTCGACGAGCGTTGCAGCAGGCCCGGATTGTGTCCCGCCGTCGAGTAGCGCAAACGGCGCGTTGAGGGATCGTACAGCCCATAGAAAAACGTGGCGAAGCGGTTGGCCGGCGTCGCGTCGTAAACCAACACATTCAGCTTCGCCATCAACTCGCTCAGATCGGAAACGCCAGCTAAGGTCAGGCTGCGAAGAGAGGCCTGCAAGCCCGCCATCAAGAGCGCCGCAGGCACGCCCTTGCCTGCGACATCGCCGATCGCCAACCCTAATTCGCCCGACGGCGTGGTGAGGAAGTCGTAGTAGTCTCCACCAATACTCTCGGCCGGTTGGCAGTGCCCGCACAACTCCAGCCCGGCAATAATCGGGAGCGCACTTGGGGAAGAGGCGCTGCTGCACCTGGCGCGCGATCTCGATCTCGTTGTTGAGCCGCACGCGCTGCTCGGCCTCGGCAGCCACCGTGGCGGTCAACCGGCTTACTTCGAGAGCCAGCGCAGTCTGGTTGGCGACCGTTTCCAACAGGCGGATATCGCGCCGGCAGTACGGCTCTTCGGATCGCTTGGGGCCGAGACTCAGGACTCCGTGCAACTCCCCGTTAGTGCTGAGCGGCAGAAGCAGTTCCGATCCCAGGTCGGCAAGTGCCCCGTCGTGTTCCTCTGCCCCCTGTTCACGAAAACCGCGCTGCACACCGATCAGCACAGGCTCGCTACGCTGCCGGATGCTGGAGAGGGCTGGTTCTTCAAGGGTGTAGGACGCACACGAATTTCCACCGTCCACGCCGAAGCAATAGGCGGGCACGAACACCCCGCCTTCCGGCAGCAGCGCCACGACCCGTTCGACATGCAGAGCGCCTGCAATCCGTTCGCTCACCGTGCGCAACAGAAGCTGCGGGTCGGTGATGCGTTGAACTTCGGTGGAGAGCTCGGTGAGGACGTGTTCCGCATTGACCGCCTCGCGGAAGAATCGCCGGTCTACCCAGCCGCGCAGCCAATCCAGCGCGCGATTCATGAGCAGGATTCCTGTCAGTGCGACGCCAACACCGAGCGCTCTCTGGAGATCGCTGATGTCACGCCGCGAGACATACAGGTAGGTCTCCCACGAGAAGACAGCCATCAATAGGAAGCTCGCCAGAATTGTGGTCCAGAAGGCGAGCAATCCCTGCCGGATGCCCATGCCGATATCGAAGGCCCGGTCGACCAACACGGCGTAACCGAGGGTCAACGGCACGACAAGAGGTGAGAAGAGTCCCGGCAACAAAGCCCAAGGGGAATATGTGTTCAAGTCCCGGTGCAAGACCGAAGAGGAGAGCAGCAGCAGTGTGACAGGCCCAAGCCCCAGGCAAAGGCCGAACATGACCCACTTCAACCTGCGGCGCTTGCACGGGTCGGTCTCCTTCACCAACTTGTAAACAAAATTGGCGAAGCCGAGCACCATCATGCTCGTCCCCCACGCTTCGATGAGCCACCGGGGAAGATCTGCGGCCAACTGCAGCCAACGCGGCGTGGACAAGCCGTACATGACGCTGACCGCGACTACTCCGTAGATCAGACACAGCGGGAAGTATGGAATCGCAAGCACCCAAGCCAGGCGCGGGAGCAGCCTATAGCGCGACTTCGGATCGGGGAAGAGCAGCGCGAACAGTAGCCACATCGGCACCCAGAAGCTACCGGCGAACCCATCGAGGAAGATGCTGGCCGCTGTGAGGACGGTAGAGTATGCATACCGAAAGCTCGCGTTCGCGCTGAACATGAATGAGAGACCGAACAGCAGCCCGAACAAGGCTCGAGCGACCGGGTCCGAAGGACGCCGAAAAGCGACCAGAAAGCCCAAAATCGTGCAGCACAACGGTGTCAGAATGTTGACCACCGGGGGGATGACATACGTCTGCCAATCGTCCTCGTTCCGTGGAGCGATCGTGAATGGAACGTCGAATGGTGCTGCTGTGCCGCGCCGCAGGCGAAAAGTCATGTGCTCGCCCGGCGCATGGGTGTAGAGCGTTCTGCCCGCCTGGATCAGCGAATGCACCGGCACGCCGTCGATGGCCAGCAGGACGTCGCCATCCCTCATTCCAGCTTTCTGCGCGTACGCCTCGACATTCGATAGCTTGAAACTCTCTGGATCGAGGCGCGCGGGCTCTTGCGCAAAACTCCGCGGCGATGCTACGTAACGCAGCGTTGTCCAGGCGAAGCGCAATTCAACCGTGCCGGCGACAATCAACAGCAGGGTCAGCGCGGCACGCTGTTTCCAGTGTTTCAAGGCTCTCATTATAGCCCCGGCTCCTGCGCGAACCGGCGGCAGCGCGATTGTTTTCGATCGCACTGAGCAGGAACTTGCGCGGACGCTTACCGCGGCTTGACGATCTTGTGGTGCTCTACGACTTCGCGGAGGAAATGCAGGATCATCTCCGAGTGATAGTTGCGCGACGCTTCGAGTTCTCCATCGTTGGTGTTGCCGATCGGGCTTCCGTCGGATGCTAGAAACGCCGCCGCGGGAATGCCCTTATCCAGATCTACCTTCAACGTCTTGGCGATGTCCATCTGTTTGTCGAACCGGCCGAGATCGACGCCGACGATTTCGAAATGGGCGTCGACGTACGCCTTCGTCGCGGGCTCGTCCAGAAGCCGGTGCAATACGATGCAATCTCCGCACCAGTTGGCGCCGAAGATCACCATCACGTATTTCTTCGCAGCTCGCGCCCGCTGCTGTGCCGCGGCGAGATCTTTATGGGCATCGGCTTTAGTGTCGTAAGGACCCGCAGGAGGTTGCGCGGTTACCGCCAGCATGCCCAACAATGCGAAGACGGCGATTCGCCGGGGAAGGGACAAGACACGCATCGCGTTTCCTCCAATCGTTCGGTCCGGACGCAGGCCGACTGGCTGATCGATCACGGCCTCAGTATCCCATTTCGAGCAGCCGCTCGACGGACAGTTTGGGCGTGGCGGGCGCGCCGGCAAGCAGCTTTTCCACGTACTTGGCGAGGATGTCGGTCTCGAGGTTGACCACATCGCCCGGACGGCGCGCGCTCAGATTTGTGTGCTCCCAGGTGTGAGGAATCACCGCCACGCTGAAGACGCCGCCTTCGAGGGCGGCGATGGTCAGGCTGATGCCGTCGACGCTGACCGAGCCCTTTGAAACGAGGTACCGGTCGAGTTCGGCCGGGTAGCGCACGTTGAGTTGCCAGTTGCCGTCGCCGACCGGCTGGGCGGCCACTACTTCGCCCGTCGCGTCGACGTGGCCTTGCACGATGTGCCCGCCCAGGCGCGATGTGGGCAGCAAGGCCCGCTCCAGGTTCACGATGCCGCCGCGCTTCAGGCTGGCGAGACTCGAACGGCTCAGCGTTTCGGGCGATGCGTCGGCCTCGAAACTCGCGCCCTGCAACTCAACCGCTGTGAGGCAGACGCCGTTCACCGAGACGCTGTCGCCTGCATGCAGGTCCGAGCAGACCAGCGGAGCGCGGACGCGCAGACGGCCCGAGTTGCCGCCCACCTGGATCGATTCCACGACGCCAAGTTCCTCGATGATGCCGGTAAACATCGTTACGCCTCTCTTCGCCGAACGGAGTCGCGACCTGGAAACTGAGCCTCAACCCTGAAACGGAACCGCGACCGTCAGGGAGCGGTTGCTTCAATATGCAGAACCCCTGAAACGATAGCGCAAAGCCCTCAAGACAGTGATACCACCGCCCCTTCACTGTCGCGGCTCCTGGGAGCGCGACTGCGTTTCCGTTTACTTAGCGACGGCGGGCTTCGAGACCAGGCCCTTGATCACGGTTCCTTCAACGGCAAACTCGTCCGGAGTAATCACGTGCAGGCAGATCTCGCGCAACTGAATTGCATCAATTCGGCGCCTGCGGCCGATGCCGCCCGCCACTGGCAGCGACTGCAGGCCGCCCAGAATCTTGGGGGCGTAATAGAAGAAGATCCGGTCGGCGACGCCATCTTCCAGCGCGGCCCAGTTCACTTTGCTGCCCGCTTCAATCATCAGCGAAAGGTACTTGCGGCGGGCCAGTTCCTCGACAACCGTGCTCAGGTTCGTGCGGCCGCCTTGACGGTCCGCGACCATAACCTCGACGCCGCGCTCTTCAAGCGCTTTACGCCGGACGGGGGACGCTACCGACGTGCAAACCACAAGCAGGTCGCCGATGCAGGTCTCAACCATTTTCGACGTCAGCGGCATGCGCAACTGCGAATCGAGAACGATGCGCAACAGCGGGCGTGAGCGCTCCAGACCGCTGCGGTCGGTGAGCAGGCAGTCGTCAGCTAGAACCGTTCCGATGCCGGTCATAATGGCGTCGCTCATGTGGCGCATCTGCTGCACGTGCGCGCGGGCCTTTTCCGACGTGATCCAACCGGAATTATCCTCGGGCGCGGCGATCTTGCCGTCGAGGGTGAGCGCCGACTTGAGCGTGACCAGCGGACGGCCCGTCCGCATGAAGTGGAAGAATGGCGCGTTCAGGACCTCGGCCTCGTGGGCCAGAGTCGCGTCGGTGTCCACCTGAACGCCGGCGTCCCGCAACATCGTCAGTCCCCGGCCGGCGACGAGTGGATTCGGATCCTGATGGATTGCCACCACGCGACCGACGCCCGCGGCGATGAGTGCCTCTGCGCAGGAGCCCGTGCGGCCCTGATGGGAGCAGGGCTCAAGAGTCGTATAGAGGGTCGCCCCGCGCGCGTTGTCTCCGGCTTTTTCAAGAGCGACGATCTCGGCGTGCTTGACACCGGACCACGTGTGAAATCCCCGGCCCACGACTTCGCCGTTCCGTACGAGCACGGCGCCAACGGCCGGATTGGGCGACGTGCGGCCGGCGCCCTGCCGGGCCAGATCGAGAGCTTCGGCCAGATATTGAAGGCTCATGGTTCGAATAAGGACGTAATAAAACGGTCAGGCTCGAACGGCAGCAGATCCTCGGCCTGCTCGCCGACGCCGATGAAACGGATGGGCAAGTTCAATTCGCGAGTGATGGCGACAACGATGCCGCCCTTCGCCGTACCGTCGAGCTTGGTCAAGACGAGGCCGGTCACTCCTGCCGACTCGGTAAATTTGCGCGCCTGCTCCAGTCCGTTTTGTCCCGTGGTGGCGTCCAGCACCAGCCAGACCTCGTGCGGCGCGCCGGGGATCACGCGGCTCGCGATGCGGCGCATCTTCTCCAGTTCCGCCATCAGGTTGTCTTTGGTGTGCAGACGTCCGGCCGTATCCACCAACAGCAGGTCGGTCTTGCGGGCCTTCGCGGCCTGGATAGCGTCGAAAATCACGGCGCTCGGATCCGCGCCCTGCGCCTGACGGATGACGTCGGTCGCGGTTCGTTCTCCCCAGATCTGAAGCTGTTCGATGGCGGCCGCGCGGAACGTGTCGGCGGCGCAGAGAAGCACGCTCTTGCCGCCGCTCTTGAAGCGCGAGGCCAGTTTGCCGGTGGTAGTGGTCTTGCCCGAGCCATTCACGCCGACCATGAAGACCACGGTCGGGGGTTCAGGGGCGAATTGGAGCGGGGCCTCCGAGGATTCCAACACGCCGAGCAAGTGCTCGCGGATCAGGCCACGCAGTTCGGAGGGGTCGTTGACCAGATTGCGATCGACTCTTTGTCGAATGCTTTCAAGGATTTCCGTGGAAGTGCGCACGCCGACATCGGCCGTGATGAGTGTGTACTCCAGTTCTTCGAGCAGATCGGCATCGATCTCTTTCCGTCCGAGCAGAACGCCCTCGACCTTGTCGACCAGACCGGCGCGAGTCTTTTGAATACCGAGCTTGAGGCGCTCGAGCAGCCCGGACGGCTGAGGGCCGGAGGGTTGGTCCGGAGCCGGCTGAGGAGAAGATCCAAATAACGTTGTGATCATGAGAGAGCGAAGCTTCTCTTCAATTGTAGCGGGCCGAGGTCAATATCCGATTTCAGCAGCACCGGATTCTCGGCTTGGAGAAGCTGACGAAAGCTCCGGACCGGAGCCGGGAGGGAGTCGAGATGGTCGGCGGGCCGGCTATTGGGATGAAAGCCGGATGACACCCGCGCAAGCGCGATCCTGGGAGCGCCGATCTCCAGATCGGCTCCGTCGTCGGGCTCAGCACTTCGGCCATCGGCAACTGCCGCCAGGCTTCCGGACGGCAAATGTGCATTTTGAGTAGCCGCTCAAGCGGGCGTTCGGAGCCGATCTGGAGATCGGCGTTCCCAGGGACCGGGCTTCTACTCCCCGATGATCTTGACGAGGACGCGCTTGCGGCGCCTGCCGTCGAATTCACCGTAGAAGATCTGTTCCCACGGTCCGAAATCGAGCTTGCCGCCAGTCACCGCGACAACCACTTCGCGGCCCATGACCTGGCGCTTCATGTGGGCGTCGGCATTGTCCTCGCCGGTGCGGTTGTGCTGGTAAGAGGAGACGGGTTCGTGCGGCGCGAGCTTTTCGAGCCAGACGTCGTAGTCGTGGTGCAAACCGCTCTCATCGTCGTTGATGAAGACGCTTGCGGTGATGTGCATCGCGTTGACCAGGCACAGGCCTTCGCGGATGCCGCTTTCGCGGAGACACGCGTCGATCTGCGGCGTGATGTTCAGAAACGCGCGACGAGTGGGGACGTTGAACCAGAGTTCTTTGCGGTAGCTGTTCATGGCGGCTTAAGGCCATTGTCCAGCAACCCGCCGCGCTTTTGTCGAGCTTTTGCCGGGATCTGGCCGGACGCTGATGGACTGCCCCACCGCAACCGCAAGAACTGCTGCCTGCAAGTCGCGGTGATGGATCAGACATCCCAATGCTGATCTCTGGATCGTGTCATCTCGTCCGGCCTATTGGCCGTAATTGAAGATCAGGACGGCCGTGAACTCGCTCGCTTCGCCGTCCTTGACCAACGGCGCGAACTTCCACTGCTTCGCCGCCGCCGTTGACGAGGCGCTAAACATCGCGTTACCCTTCAGCACTTTGGCATCGATTACATCGCCGGCCTTGCTGACCGTCACCTGCACCTCCTGCGACCCGTTGATGTGCAGTTGCTTTGCCGCCATGGGGAATTCCGGAGAGACCTTCTTGTTGGCGCGTACCATGGCGTTGGCGGTCGTGATTGCGGGAGTTTCGGCAAGAACCGCCGTACCCGCCGCGAACACCAATAGCGATACCAAACCAAGAGCTTTCAAGCTATTCCGTATTGCCTGCATTTCCACCTTCCTTGATTCGTCTGTAACGACACCCCGCAGACCGCTTCCGCCAACTGGTCCACCTGCTTGGACCAGCCATCGGATTCCTTGGGGCTTCACTTGCTATATCGGCGGATGTGGACCGACTCTTTAGCGGGAATTGCCTGCGAAGACGTTTTTCCGTGCAGGGCTCAGTGCCCCCCGGCTCAAGAAGGGGGCCCAACCATAAGAGACCGATTTTCAGCACACGCGCGCGAGCGGTAAACCCAACAACTCCGCCACCTTGGCGATGGCAGCGTGGTTGTGACCGACGCCCAGCGCGCAATGGTGCGTCGGGCCCTGCTCGCACCACTGGTTGACGAACTGCGCCGGACCGAGCGGGAAGCGCAGCCGCGAGTTCGTGTTGCCGATCTTCATGATCGGTCCTGGAATCGATTCGCCTTCAGCCGTAATCATCTTCAGACTGCCGTCCGCGGTCTGCGTTACTCCAAGCAGCGTGATCGGACCCGTCTTCACGTTGAATTCGACGCTGACGCCGTGGCCGCGCTTGCCATGGTACAGGCCCAAACCGCGCAGCACCGGCCTACGGTCGCTGATCGCGAGATGCGCCGGTCCGTCGTGACCCATCAGCACGAACTGCTCGCGCAAGTCCATCGCATAGAACTCGGTGAACGATCCGCCCGCGCCCAAGCTATCCATGATCTTCATCGCGAGGCACGTCTTCAGGTCGCCCTCTCCGCTCGCCGGAATTCCGCGCGCGGTCAATAGCGAATTGCCCAGGATCACCCCCGCGCCAAGCTGCTCGTAACGGTTCCCGGCCAGGCCCCGATAGTAATACGTCAGGCCGTTGAGTTGGAATTCCTCGACCATGCGATCCAGCCCGGCGGCCACTCGTGCGGCCCAGGCCAGGGCTTCGTCCGTTACGTTCTCCAGGTCGAAGATCTGCCGCGTCGCCTCGGTCTTGCACTCGATCTCTTCCGCCGTGACCGCCTCGACGCAGCGGTCGAGGTCGCACATCTCCAGCACTTCTATGTGCGCGCCGGTCTGAGCCGTGACCATCGTGAAGTCCGAGTACATGTCGAGCATGCCCGGATAGGTATGGCCCAGAAAGCCGATCCTGCTGTTGCGCAGCATGTTGGCGACAGTCGCGGCGCGGCACCAATCGCCGATCTCCTGCCAGGCTTGCACATCGTCGCGCAGCGTTCCGGAGACCACGCGGAATTGGATCCGCGCCCGCGCGAAGGCGTTAGCAATCTCCGGCACGCAGCACGTGGAACAGTTGGCCAGCCATTCGCCTGTGTTGATGTTTTCGTAGTCCAGCGACGCGCTGGGCTGGAGATTCAGCACCAGCACCGGGAGCTTCGCGCGTTGGACAACCGGCAACACCTGAGACGAGGTCGCGTAGGTGCCCACGTAGCAGACGATCAGGTCCAGGCCCGCGCCCGCGAACTTCTGCCCAGCTTCCGCCGCCGCCGGCGCCGTATCTACCAGTCCGGCTGAAACAACCTCGACGCCCATCCCGCTCATCTGCGTCTCGACGAAATGCTGGTATCGTTCCAGACGCTCCTTGAGGCCCGGGAATTGCTCCCAATACGCGGCCAGGCCAATGCCGAAGACGCCGACGCGCCCGGCGGATTTTGAGGAGGACGGGAAGGAAGGGCTCACGAAGCTCATGCAAGAGGTATATCACCAACCGCGCGGGGCACGAACGGGGGCCAGGGTACTATGTGACGTGCACATCGAGTAGCGCCACCCAATACTGGATGGACTGCAAAGCAAATCCGCACAGGATAAGCCCGATGCCGAACGCCCCAAGCCGTCGCTCCGGCAGGCTGTCCGCGTAGTATTCGATGTACGGATTGACCGTCAGCCCAAAAGCGGTGACGATTCCCGTCACAAGCCCCACCCTCAGCGCAAAGGACCAGGCGTGGTCCACGCGGTGAAACAGGGCACTACAGATCAGTGCCGTGGCAACGTAGCCGACGGTCCGACTGACAGTACCCCAAAACTGGCGGCGCGTGAGGCGTGGACGGCAGGACGACACTGCATAGTCCATGGCGGGCCTCATGCCGCGCGAGTAGGCAAAAACCTGACCTGCGGTGATAAAGATAGAGAACGCTACGGCGAATCGGAGGCCCACCATCCCGTAAAGTCCGGCTCCAAAGGCGGAGCCACGAATGGCGGAAAACAGGGCTTCCATGGGCAAGGAATAGTGATCCAGGCCGCGAGCGGCCCGATTGAACTCAATCGAGGCGGTGATCCCGGTCGCAATACCGGAAGCCAGGCCGAACAGCAGCCCCAGGCCAAGGCCATAGCCAACACCGAAAACGATGGAGTAGGTCACTGCCCGTGTCAGCAGCCGCAACGGGCCGTGCTGTCCGCCTAACAGGTCGTAGGCGAGGTACAGACTACCCAACACATCGAGACACGTTCCCACGATGCTGATGAGCGCTACCGTGTGGTGGTCCATTCGATGATTGTAAGGGTAAGATTCCGGTGGATTCGGCGCTGGCCCAAAAAAGGACAGCCGGGAAAGCAGAATGGGCGGGCGCCTGCACTGCAAGCACCCGCCCGTCGATGCGTTCCGTTCTAAACCCGCCTGCTAGAAGTTGACGAGCTGCGAGAAGCTGACCGCTTCCAGCGCCGCACCGCCGACCAGCGCACCGTCGATGTCCGGCTGTTCCATCAGGCCCTTCACGTTGTTGGGCTTCACGCTGCCACCGTAGAGAATGCGCACCTTCGCCGCCGCGTCCGCTCCGAACTTCGCCGCGGCGAGGGCCCGGATGACCTTGTGGGCGTCTTCCGCGATCTCAGGCGTAGCCACCTTGCCGGTGCCGATGGCCCAGACGGGCTCATACGCGATCACGATCTTCGCAAACTCCTCGGGCGTGAGGCCGGCGATGCCGCCGTTGAACTGCGTGGCCAGCACGTCATTGGTCTTGCCTGCTTCGCGATCGGCCAGCAATTCGCCGACGCAGACGATCGCCTGCAATCCGTTTTCAAGCGCGGCCTTGGTCTTAAGGAGCACCGTCGCATCGGTTTCACCGTAGTACTGGCGGCGTTCACTGTGTCCGATGATGACGCAGGAGCAACCGGCAGCCTTCAGCATCGGGGCCGAGACTTCACCGGTGTAGGCGCCTTCCTTGCGGTATTCGCAGTTCTGGCCGCCAATAGCGACGCGCGAACCGGCCGCGGCTTCCACGGCAGCGGCGATGTCTACGAAAGGAGGGCAAATGGCGATGTCCGCGTGCGTGGACTGAGCCACCAGCGGGAGTAACGTTTGGAAAAAGGCTTTGGTTTCCGCCGGCGTCTTATACATCTTCCAGTTGCCGGCCATCAAAGGAGTGCGCATGGTTCCATTTTAGCTGGTTCCGGATCGATCGGTCCGATTCCCCCCCTGGGAACGCCGATCTCCAGATCGGCCGTGTGGAATGGGCCGATCTGGAGATCGGCGTTCCCAGGCCGGCGCGGCCTCACTCACGATGATCAGGAGATTATCTTCCACGCAATCACTTCGTATTGCGGAGTGCGCGATAGACCCTCGCGCTTCATTGAACCGGACTTGCTCGAGGCGTCCCATGTCAGGCGAACTTCCGAGAGCACTACCGGAGCGCTTCCGTCGTCTTCGTAGACCGAGGCGGCGGCGGACTTGGCTCCATAGACCTGCGCGGTGAGCCGATAACTCGCCGGGTCGGCCGTGTGCAGGGTGACTTGCGCGAGCGGCAGCAGAGTGCCGGATTTCACAAAGATCGGGATCCGCTCCAGAGGCGCGGCGACGCGGATCTTCTGCTTGCCATCATGGCGCTGGCCGGTCCAGTAGTCGTACCACTCGCCCTCTGGCAAGTAGACCTCCCTGTCCATGGCGGCGCCCACCACCGGGGCCACCAGCAAGCTCTCGCCCACCAGAGACTGGTCGTCGATCGACCAGGTCCGCGAGTCTTCGGGATAATCCATCACCAGCGCACGGAAGGGCGGCACACCCTCGCGGTGATAACGGACGAACGCCGCGTGCAGATAGGGCACCAGCTTCATGCGCAGTTGCATGACCTCGCGGCACTGCGCCTCGACCTGCTCCCAATTCGGGTCGAGCCTTCCGGAGTTATTGTCCTCGGAGTGCACTTGCATCCATGGTGGATTCCGGATGTACCAGGCGTTGATGAGCGCAAGCGGCGAAAGCACGACGCTCTGCAGGCGGCGAATCAGTTCCTGGCTTGTTTGCGCGTCACGCACCTCGGGCGTCCAGAGCAGTCCGCAAAAGCCGATCTTAGCGACGCCTTTCACGAACTCGGCATGGTCGTAAAGGTCGCTGTACAGCGCGTAAGGATACGGAGCGGCGAGTGCGCCCGCGGAACGGATGAGCCCGTAAGTCCGTGTCTCACGGCGATCGAAGGGGATCTGAATCGCGTCGGCGTAACGCTGTCCGAACATCGAGTGCATCTGCTCGCCGTCGGCCCCCGAGGGGAACTTGCTCAACTCGGGGAACGACCAGCTACCCGTGAAATCGGAGTTGTCGCACTCGTCGAGTTTGTAGCCTGAGACGCCCAGCGAGATGTGTTCGCGGTCGTGGAAGTCGCCGAAAGCCTCGCGCGCCTCCGGTTGCAGAAAGTCGGGCGCGAGACCGCCCCAGACGGCGAAGTCGCCGCTATGGTTCTTGAGCTGCGGATAGAGCGGCGAGGCGGGATTCGTATACGCGTGCTCCCACAGATTCACCTTGTACTGGCTCTCGCCGAGCTGTTTCACCATCTCGCCGGGCTTGGGGAATTTGTCGCTCCAGACGAAGGTGCAGGAGTAGGCGTGAGTCTGCCAGCCGGGTTCCAGGCCGAGCACGTCGCAGGGGATGCGATGGGCGCGCAGATCGCTCCCCATCTTGAGCACTTCCTGTTGGTTGAAGCGTCCGTCGCAGCGGTACCATACGCCCAGGCCCCAGCGCGGCGGCAGCGCGCCTCCGCCGGAGAACAGGTTGTAGCGCTGGACAGCGGCGCGCATCGTGGGCCCGCCGAAAACGTAGACATCCACGCCTCCCGTCTCGGGAATCTCAACCAGGATTTCGCCCTTCTCACCCATGCCACGGTCGCGATAGGCGGAAGGCAGATTGTCCGCGGCAGGCCCGGCTGGATTGGCAGAACCGGCCGACGATGGGGGCTCACCCACATGCCGCGTACTGCCGCAATAAAACGTTGCGTAACGCGCCGTGTCCACCAGGACGCCGTAGCCTTGCGTGGTGACATAGAACGGAACCGGCGCATGCGAATCGCCGGAATCGATGCGCGGATCGGCATTCACGCGCAGCTTCTTCTTGAGTCCGCGCTGGATGAACGACTGCAACTGCAGCCCGAGGCCATACACGATCTCGCCGGAAGCCAGCGGCAGTTTGACGAGATAGCCGCGCTTGGATTGCTCGCCCGTCGGCGTGACTGGGGATGCCTTCACGGCAGGCAGTTTTCGCAAGCCTTCCGCAGCCGGCGGATAATGGCGGGCCGAGACCGGCGTGATCTTCTCTGGCACCCCGAGCGTGAATTTCCAGATGCCCGGATACACTTCCTGCGGCGGGTGGGTCACTGCGGCCCTGGAGAGATCGGGGGCAAGCACGCCGGACGTCGCTGCAAGAGAGATAAAACTACGCCTTCGCATGGTGTAGTCATCATATTCGAACCGCTCTGGTGGGGCGGCGCTCCAGCGCCGCCCCAAAATTCAACCCAGGCAATTTGTCTGACGCCAACCATGCCTCCTTCCCGCCATAGCCTCAGCTTCGATTCTCTGCTAATTTTGGCGTACCCTTGGAGAAGGAGCCGTAGCCATGGAAGTGCGTTTCACCCCCGATGTGCAGGCCAAACTGGAGCAACTGGCACGCGAGAGCGGGCGCCAGAGCGCCGATCTGGTCGAAGATGCCGTGATCGGCTACTTTGACGAACTGACTCATGCGCGGGAAATGCTTGACCGGCGCTACGACGATCTGGAACGCGGCAGGGTGACGCCCATCGATGGCGATGAAGCGTATCGGCGCCTGATGGAGAAGACCGAAGCGCAGCGCCGCCGCTCGGCATGAGTGGCTACGTCCTCCACCCAGACGCGCTTGCCGATCTCGACGAAATCCGCTCGTATATCGCAGAGGACAATCCAGACGCAGCCGACCGCGTGATCACGCAGATCTTCGACGGGATTCGCGGGTTGGTGCCGTTTCCCCATCAGGGCTTTCGGCGCCCGAACCTCACTTCACGCCCACTGCGGTTCAAGCTGGTGCGTGAATATGTGATTGCTTACGCGCCGGACGAGAAACCCTTGTGGGTTGTAGCCGTGTTTCACGGACGGCGCAGC
This sequence comes from Terriglobia bacterium, assembly GCA_963823095.1. GTDB lineage: Bacteria > Acidobacteriota > Terriglobia > Bryobacterales > Bryobacteraceae > CAIVVT01. The sequence continues at coordinate 926,615 of CAWGKI010000049.1, read as the reverse complement.
CCCCGCGTGATGGCAGCGATTCTCAGAGGGAGAGAATAAGCGGCTTGTTAGCGACCTGATGCAGCGCCTACTTGTAGCGCCCCCGCAACGAATTCCAGCGCACTCGCGCCGGGTCAAGGAACGCGTTCAGCCCTTTCCATAGACTGACCTTCGTGCCCTCGGCGTTGTTCCATCGCACCGCGACTTCCTGAATCCTGTATCCGAGGCAGCGGGCGATGAACAGGATTTCGACATCGAATCCAAAGCCAGGTAAAGTCTGCCGCGCGGCGACGGCGCGAGCGACATCGCGGCGGAACAGCTTGAAGCCGCACTGCGTGTCGCTGTATGGCAGGCCGGTGACCAGGCGCATCGCGCGGTTAAAGACCCGGCCACTGAATTCGCGCCATGGCGACTGGTGTTTCCCGACGAGCTTTCGATCAAGCGCGCGCGACCCGAGAGCGCCGTCTGCTTCAAACGCGGCGATCACCGCTTCGAGCCGTGACAGATCTTCTATCGGCGTGGACAAGTCGGCATCGGTGAACAGCACCCATTCGCACCGGGCCTCCCTCAGCCCTTGCCGCACGACGTAGCCTTTGCCGCGATTGACCGGGTTCGCCCAGCAATCGGACGACTGGCGATCGCAGGCTGAATTCGCGCACCAATAATGGCGTGCCGTCGCGCGAGCCGTCATCCACGACAAGGATCTCGGAATCGTCGAACTGGCGGGTCTTCAGGTACTCGCAGAGGGTTTGCAGCGTGGCCGGCAGCCGGCGCTCTTCGTTGTACGCCGGAACAATAATGGAGAGCGAGTTCAATCAGAAATTATAATGATGTTTTGAAGGAGTTTCCAATTGTCCCTTGAGCAGGAGCAGTTCGAGCAGCGCTTCGCGCGCATTCGCGAGATTGAAGCGCTGGGTTTCAGAGCCTACGGCCAGCGGTTCGAGTTCTCTCACACCGTGCCCCAGATTTGGGCGGAATTCGCCGAAAAGACGGCCGAAGAACTTGAAGCGGCACGCACCGTGGTGCGCATTGCCGGCCGCGTACTGACCATCCGGCGCATGGGCAAGGCCGGTTTCCTGCACCTGCAAGGCGACGGCGCGAAGCTGCAAATTTACATCAAAAAGGACGCGCTCACCGAAAATGAGTTCGCGCTCTACAAGCTGCTGGACCTGGGAGACGTGATCGGCGTCGAAGGTTACCTGTTCCGCACGCGCACGGGCGAACTCTCGATCCACGTGGAGAAGCTGACGTTCTTATCGAAGAACCTGCTGGGGCTGCCCGAGAAATTCCACGGACTCGAAGATGTCGAGATCCGCTACCGGCAGCGCTATCTGGATCTGATCGCGAATCCCGAAGTTTACGAAGTGTTCCGCACGCGCGCCAAAGTCGTCCGCTCCCTGCGCCGGCAGCTCGAAGAGCGCGGCTTCATCGAAGTGGAAACGCCGATGATGCAGGGGCTCTACGGTGGCGCGGCTGCGCGGCCGTTCGTCACGCACCACAACACGCTCGACATCGACCTCTACCTGCGCATCGCTCCGGAGCTATACCTGAAGCGCCTGATCTCCGGCGGCATGGAGCGCGTCTTCGAAATCAACCGCAATTTCCGCAACGAAGGCGTCTCCACAAGACACAACCCCGAGTTCACGATGCTCGAGTTCTATCAGTCCTACACCGACTATCGCGGGCTGATGGATCTGACCTGCGAACTGTTGAAGCAACTCGCCATCGACGCTACGGGCAGTGCCGTCGTTGAGTTTCAAGGGCAGCAGCTCGACTTCGGCAACGTGCGGCGATACACGATCCGCGAGGCGGTCGTCGAATTCTGGCAGGGCGAGAACAAGCCCACTCCGGAGCAGGTCCGCGACCCCGCCTGGCTCGCCGCGCACAGCAGCAAAGCGACGCCCGGAGAGCAGTTGATGGATTTGTTCGAAATCCACGGCGAGCAGGCGCTGATTCAGCCGACCATCATCTACGAATACCCGGTCGAGGTCTCGCCGCTGGCAAAGCAGAACGCGGATGACCCGACGATGACAGACCGCTTCGAGGTCTTCGCCGCCGGCATGGAACTCGGCAACGCCTACACCGAGTTGAACGATCCGAACGAGCAGCGCCGGCGTTTCGAGAGCCAGCTCGCCATGCGCGAGCGCGGCGACGACGAGGCGCATCAGATGGACGAGGACTTCCTGCGCGCGCTCTCCTATGGCATGCCTCCCACCGGCGGCGAAGGCCTGGGCGTCGACCGGCTGGTGATGCTGATGACCAACTCGAAGTCGATTCGCGACGTCATCCTCTTCCCGCAGCTCCGTCCCGAGGGCGAGATCGGCATCGCGCAATGGCTGAGCGAAGCGACGTCCAAGACTGTGCAGGTTTAAGGCGCGCACCATGCTGGAACGGTTCGAACTCTTCGTCGCGGCGCGTTACCTCATGGCCAAGCGGCGCCATTCGGTGATCTCGCTGATCACCGTCATCTCGGTGCTGGGCGTCGCCGCCGGAGTCATGGCCCTGGTCATCGCGCTGGCGGTGAACAACGGCTTCCGGTCCAGTCTCGAAACGAACCTGCTGGGGGCCACGCCGCACGTGGTGGTCCTCGAAAAGGAACCCTCGTCCGGAATCGCCGACTGGCGTCCGCTCTGCGCAAAGCTGCGTGGAATACCCGGAGTTACGTCGGCCGAGCCGGCGCTCTATGGCAAGGTGTTCGCCAGCGGACCGCAGCAATCGGCCGAAGTGACTCTGAAGGGCGTACCGCTGGACGCAGCCGTTATGACTCAGTTGAGGCGCAACATCAAGCAGGGCTCGCTGGACGGTCTACGGCACGATGTCCGCGGCCTGCCGGGGATTATCCTGGGTTCGCACCTGGCCGAGAAGACCGGAATGATTCCGGGCGCGGTGCTGCGCGTGCTGAGCCCCCAGGGTGAATTGACGCCCTTCGGCGTTCGCTCCGGGGAATCGCAGTTCCGCGTCGCCGCTATCTTCGAATCGGGTTTCTACGACCTGGATAATCAGTTCGCGTTCGTCTCCCTGGAACAGGCCCAGAAGGTCTTTTCCACGGGCGATCTCGCCAACGCCCTGGAGCTGCGCATTGCGAATGTGGACGACGCACCCGCCATCTCGCGAGAGGCCGACGCGCTGGTCGGCCCTAAGCTGGCCGCGACGAACTGGATGGAACAGAACCGGCAGTTGCTCAGCGCGCTGCGCCTGGAGCGAACCGTCTCCACCATCACCATCAGCCTGATTCAACTGGTCGCGGCTCTCAATATTCTCACAGCGCTCGTCATGTCCGTGATGGAGAAACGCCGCGACATCGCGGTGCTGATGTCTCTGGGCGCGCGCCAGTCGCAAATCGCCAGGATCTTCATCGCGCAAGGACTCCTGATTGGAATCTGCGGCGTAGTCCTGGGACTCGTGGGCGGATACAGCCTGAGCTTTCTGGCCGACCACTACCGCTGGATCGCTCTGGACGAGGAACTATATTCCATCGCCTACGTGCCGTTCAAACCGCATTTCATCGATGCTTTATGGATCTCGGCGTCGGCGATTGCGATCAGCCTGGTGGCCACACTGCATCCCGCGCGCTCGGCAACCCGGTTGATGCCGGTCGAGACGCTTCGGTACGAGTAGGTACTCTGACGACGGCCGGCTGGGAATGTGGTCTATGCCTATCGCAAAACAGTTTGAATAAGTAAGGACGCGCCGGAATCTCGACCGCCACGCCCTGTCCGCGACGGCTGACCATCACTGCTCAATACTGGACGAAAGTCTGGCGGATCCACCCTTCGGGAACAAACTGACCGGCCCTGCCATCGCGGCGAAGACGAGAGGTGTCCGGTATGAACTCAGCCACCTCTTCTAAGTGGTGTATAGAAATCCAACACCGAAGCTGAAACTGGCTGAGAGCTATCCGAGCGCGTGTTGACTGCTGCTCACACATCCCTGACATCTTGCCCCAGAGTAGAGCTAACCCTTTCCCTTTCAAGCAATTGCTTAAAGCGGAACCGGCGCAAGGAATGTGTAGCCGGTCGCTCAACAGGGCGCGACTAGAAAGTCCGCCGACCGGCAACACGCTGCGCAGCTCGAATGAAGTCTGCTTCATATTTCGACTATTCAGTCCTGAAACTCTTGATTGTGTGATACAGTAATGACATTTTAGAGGTTCTCACTATCGTTCGACTTAGACCATCGGGCGCAACTCAATCACAGGGTCGTGATGGAGTCCCAATGTTCTGGACTCAGCTGGTGCGGTTTGGCCGCTGCCACGAAAGTATCTCGTATTCGGAAGGTAAGAGTGAATGACCTTAAGGCCCTCGTTAGCCGAGGCCTTCGCGGTCCATGTGCGCGACCCTTCCTGTGCCATAGTCCCGGGGAGGCATGCGAACTATCCGGCGGCGGAATCGCAGGCTTGCCCCCGACGTGGCGCGAACGGCAGCGCGCAGTGAAGGAATTGGCGCAATTGGCTAAGAATTTGAAGAAAACAAGTTAGGAGCAGGTCAGATGAAAAGAATCGCTTCTCTCTCGCTTTGGTTGCTAGTGCTGCTAATGGCGATTGGAACGACTGTGATCGCCCAAACCGGAACGACCGGCGACTTGGCGGGAACAGTCAAAGATAGCTCGGATGCGATCGTAATCGGCGCAACCGTCAATTTGAAGAACTGGGATACGGGGGAGACCCGAACAACCACCACGGGCCCAAATGGCAGCTACCGATTTAGCTTCCTGAAACCCGGATCCTACCAGGTGTCGGCAAAGACAGCTGGATTGTTGTCCGACTTCGCCATGGTAAAAGTCGAGGTTGGCCAGGCCGCAAGTCTGGACCTGGTCGCCAAAGTCCAATCCACGCAGGCGGTCATCGAAGTTAGCGCCAATGCCGGGCTGGTCCAGTCGGAAAACGCCAATCTGGCAACGACGTTCGACATAAAGGAAATCGAGTCGCAGCCTCTTCCCGGTGGCGACATTACTGGTGTGGCATACACTGTCGCCGGTGTTGTAATGAGCACTGGCGCGGGCTATGGCGCCTTCAGTTCTCACGGCTTGCCGGCGACGTCAAACCTGTTCACCGTAAACGGGAACGACAACATGGACCCGTACTTGAACCTGAACAACTCGGGTGCGAGCAACTTGACGCTCGGGCAGAACGAGATTGCCGAAGCGGCAGTCGTGCAGAACGGCTACAGCGTTCAGTATGGCCGTCAGGCTGGAGCCCAGGTGAATTACATTACCAAGTCGGGTACGAACGAATTTCACGGCAACCTGAGCTATCAGTGGAACGGCACCCGTTTGAACGCGAACGATTTCTTCAACAACATGAACGGAGTCGGACGGCCGCGTGCAATTTCGAACCAGTGGGGTGACTCCATCGGCGGCCCGATCAAGAAGAACAAGACGTTCTTCTACTTCGATAACGAAGGCCTCTACTACACGCTGCCCGCTTCAGGTTACGTCGTAGTTCCCTCGCCCCAGTTACAGAATTACATTCTGACTCAAGTTTCGGCGGCTCAGACTCCGTTCTATCAGAAGGCATTCGGCATTTGGAATGGTGCTCCGGGCATGGCCAACGCAGTTCCGACGACCACGGGCAACGGTCCATTGCAGGATTCCAGTGGGAATTTGGGCTGCGGCTTCGGCAGCTTCGGCGCCGTCAACGGCAATCCTACCGCCCTCGGGTTTGGATCCACGGTTCCCTGCACTGTCGGCTACGCCACCAATGGCTCCAACACCAACAGGGAGTGGTTAATGGTCGGACGCGTGGACCACAACATCAACGACAAGCAGAAGTTGAGCTTCCGCTACAAGCAGGATAAGGGCCTGCAGCCGACCTCTACCGATTTGGTCAACTCGACTTTCAGTGCGATCAGCGTCCAGCCTTCGTACGAGGGACAGGCTACGCACACCTACGTAATCTCGCCGCAAATTGTGAACAATTTCATCGGAGCGAGCAGTTGGTACAGTGCGTTGTTTGGACCCGCCGACATCCAAAAAGCGTATGCGACGTTTCCGCTGCAAATGTCCATCCTGGATGGCAGCGGCCCGAACGCCGCGGGTATCTCCTCGATCGGCGTAGCGACGAACATGCCGCAAGGCCGCCGGATAGGCCAATTGCAGCTCACCGACGATCTTTCCATCTTGAAGGCCTCACATACAATCAAGGTAGGCGTCAACTATAGGTACAATCGGGTTGCCGACACCAGTTACAGCCAGCGCTCCGTGGCCGGCACGTACCAGATCTACGACCTTAGCGAGATGGTTGCCGGTCAACTGGACGGCAACAATACGGGCAGCTTCTATCAGCAGCGCTTCGCAACCCTTCAGGCTGCCCACATACGGCTTCACTCGCTGGGCTTCTACGGCCAGGACGAGTGGAAGCTGAGCCACAACATCATGCTCACTGCGGGCGTGCGGTTCGACCACAACTCGAACCCATACTGCGTTGACAATTGCTTCGCCCGCTTGAACCAGATGTTCTCTTCGTCGAGCTTCGACAAGGGCGTCACCATTCCCTACAACCAGTCGATTTCAACCGGGCTCTCCAATGCGTTCAAGAGCGTCGATGCGATCGTGATTCAACCTCGCGTCGGTCTCGTGATCTCACCCTCCCAGAAATGGGGCACAGTGATCCGGGGCGGCTTCGGCACGTTCAGCGATCTGGCGCCGGGCACACTGGCCAGCTCCGTCTTCAACAACTCACCAAACGTCTTCACTCCTTCGGTGCGGTTTGGCGCTATTGATGTCGCGGCCGATTCGGGCAGCTCACAGGCAGCCGCGATCGCGACCAACGCCGCTTTCCGGAGTGGCTTCTCAAACGGTTCGACGCTGGCGCAGATCCAAAGCGCCCTGGCCCCCGTGGCATTCACGCCGCCCGCCTACTTCTCAACGCCCGACAACCTTTCGGTACCCCGCTTCTATGAGTGGAGCTTCGAAATCCAGCAGCCGATCGGCAAGAAGAACATTCTGACAGTGACCTATGCGGGCAACCATGGTCAGGATCTGCTGTTGAACAATGCCAAGGTGAACTCTTACAAGGCCAATGGATTCGGCGGCCTCCCGACAACCGTGCCGGACGGACGCTTCCGCATCGTCACCGAGCTCACCAACATGGGCAGTTCCAATTACAATGGCCTGTCCGTGCAGTTCCGCCGAGCCCTCACCCACGGGTTCACAGGCCAGCTCTCCTACACTTGGAGCCACTCTCTGGACGACTCGTCTAACGGCGGCATTGAGGCTTTTAGCGGAGACTCTTTCTTGAGCGCCAACAACCCCTTCAACATGAAAAACAACTACGGCAGTTCCGATTACGATATCCGCCACAACGTCGTCGCGGATTTCCAATGGGAAATTCCGCTCAAGAGCGAAAACAAGGCTCTCAAACTGGCTTTCAGCGGATGGACGCTGGGCAGCAAGATGTTTTTCCGCACTGGGACGCCATTCACCGTGTACAACAGCTCGCTCGCCGGCACCGTTGGTAACACCACTGGCGGCAGCATTCTCGCTAACGTCCTCGATCCGAACGTGAACACGGTGTGTGGCCCGTCGGCCGTCGACACTCCGTGCTTCACTGCGGCCTCGTTCTCCACGACGAAGACGCAGACCAGCTTCGGCAACCAGACCCGTAACATGTTCCGGGCTCCGGGTTACGCCGATATGGACGCGCAACTCTCCAAGCGCTTCGCGATCAGAGAGAAAATGGCGTTCACCATCGGCGCTACCGCGATGAACCTCATGAACCATCCGAACTTCGGCAGCCCGTCGTACAACGTTGCCGCCGGCGGTTTGGGTCTTATCAGCAGCACGGTCACGGCACCCAGCAGCCCGTACGGATCGTTCCAAGGATCGGCAGTCTCGGGCCGCATCGTGGTCCTGAGCGGCCGGTTCCAGTTCTAACGAGCAACCCTCATCGGGTTTGCTCCCGAGCGCCGTAAGGCTGGGATAGACCACCAGCTTTGCGGCAACGGACCCAGAAGTCCGAAACGTCGATTAGAGAGGCCCCCGCCATCGCGCGGGGGCTTCTTCATTGTGTGCCGGAGAGATCCCCGTCCAGCGACGGCCCTCGGTTGCAGGCGAGCGTTAGCAGATTGAAATGGAGATCAGGTTCCCGGAACCTCTCCAACCGCATCGCCCCGATCAGCTGGGAATGGCCCCCAACCCCTTCGCATCATGGCTCCGGAAGACATGCCGCCCGGCGAGGGATAGCATTCGAAGACGCGCGTTGAACAGTTTGCACGGCCAATAATAGGTCTGGCAGACCCGTCGCGACATGCGATTCCAGTTCACGTTCAACTTCTAATCAAACCGTTAACCGTTCGAACCTCAAGGGCGCTCCTCCGGGAGCGCCCTTGTTTTGTCTGCCGCGCAAAGCCTCCCATGACCGGCGGCCCGTCCACACCAATGACGAGATCACGGCACCCCTCCCCCCCAGCACAGAACCGCGAACGAAGATGGAGCCCTCCCCGCCTCGTGGTCTTACGGAAGGCAACCCGCCTTTTGCGGCGAAGACAGCGCCGTTAGCACCGTCTCGTCGGGATAGCTGTAGGCGCCGTGCAGCGCAAATGACGGCGAACGGAACTCAAACCACGGCAGCAGCGCTTCGTTCTGGGGGTGATAGGTGAAGCCGTGCATGGTCATCGGGAAAGTAAAGCTCGGCAACCCTTCGAGCACATCTCCAACTTCAAGATCGTTCTGGCAGTTGCCGTTGGGCGAAAGCCACCAGGGCGTGATGTTGTGTACGCCGTCGAAGGAAACAAACGGGTCGTTGAAGGTCTCCGCGATTTCGTGGCTGAACGCCGTGACGTCCCCCCACCCGCCGCCGAAGAGTCCCGGACTGATCCAACTCGAATAGTTCATCACATAGAATCGTAAGCGGTTTCCGTTGGCGGGGATGCCCGGCTCATAGTCGAAAGAATGGTATCCCAGGACGCAGCATTGACTAGGATCCCCGTTGAAATAGAGGAACGCGTTCGGGAACAGCAACGTAGTCATGTCACTGGTAGTCATATCGCCGGCAAGTTCGGCTGCGCCGATGACGGTGCTCGCGTCGAAGGGATAGGTCGGGGGGAACAGTGCGTTCCCGAACGTATTCGCGTCAATCAGCACGAAGGCACAGCAGGACCCGTCGGCGTTGAGCGCGAACCGGTACGTGCCTTGGATCAGCGTCATCACGCGCGGCGTCTTTACGCTCGGACGGAGCAGCGTGTGCCAGTTGTCCTCGGCCCGATCTCCGAACTCCGCGCGCTGGATCGCATCGGTAATCTGCGTCGGCGATTCGCTGCTGCTGTACCGCGAATTCTGGAACACGGGCGAATTCAATACGGGGTGGACGAACCGCGTTGCATCGGAGAAAAGACGGTGTCCATTGACAAAACGGACCGAGCCGTCGGCGTTCCGCAGATCCAGCGACACCGGGATGACCGGAGCGTTGATCACCGTCGTGACGTTCGACTCAGGCGTTGTCCCGACCATGTTGTACAGCCAATGCGTGTTGGGGTTACCGAAGGGATCGAATCCATTGGCCGTAAACTGGCCGTTGAAATTAGGCAGCGAGTCAATCCCCGGGATGCCGGCCAGCGCTGCCGCGCCAGTTGGCGCTCCCGACTTCGTGCTGGCGGCAGCACGAACCTGACCGAGCGCCCCTGGCCAGCTCAGCTTCGGCCGTGCACCCGAAAGGTCTTGTACCGTTACTTGATCCGGCTCCTGTGCGGGGAGCACGGCGCAAAAACCGAGGGTTACCAACAGCGCGCCCCCCGGCGCGAAACATCGTTTTCCGAACATTGCGTTTCTCCTTTCAAACGAGAGTCAACACATTACGCCTTCTTGTCTGCCGGGTTAGTGGAGTGGCGGGCAAACAGAGACTCCTCAAGACTCCGCAGACTGTACCGCGGAGCCATGGAGACAATAAGAATTTGGAATTGCGCGGATTCGCACAAAACCATAAAACGAGGTGAATGGAAACACACAGCCAGCGTTTAACTCTCCGATGCAACGAGGCCTTGCAATTCGGGGAGATTACGTGGCTTGGCGGCGATCACATGTGGCTCGCGCTCGCGAGCAGGACCCTATTTGCCGAGACTTCGAACTAGTGCCTTCAATCGCCGCGCGGTTGCCTCTTCTACATCGTCGAAGCGATTAGACAACGCCATACATTCGCCTAAATGACAGGGAATGTCAAGAATTAATTTGGGGAAAGCCGATGACCCTGCTCTCTTCTCTCTACCCCAGCGCCTCGGAATCGAAACGCCTGTAGATAGCGTACTGATGGGCTGGGGCATGATCGGCTTGGAGAATGGCGATCAGGGCGCTCAGTCGCGCTGCGAAGACGACCAGATCGTTGGCATCGTTGGATGCGGCGTAAGCGAGGGGGAGGTTCTTCCTCCCAAATCTCATTTCAGTTGCTCACACTCCGCTACCCGGAGCGTGAGACAACGCGCGGGCGAGCGATGCGAGTGAGATCGGCTTGCTGACGTAGTCGTCCATTCCGCTGGCGCTACAGCGGTCGCGGTCACTCTCCATCGCATGCGCGGTCATGGCGATGATGTGCACATGGGTTCCCGCGGCGATCTCGGCAGCCCTGATGGCGCGAGTTGCGCCTACGCCGTCGAGCTCCGGCATTTGCACGTCCATGAAAACGACGTCGAAGCCTCCCGCCCTCCACTTTGCGACCGCCTCGTTGCCGTTGGCCACGAGCGTGACCCTGTGACCCAAGCGCTCCAGCATCGCTTGCGCGACCCTCTGGTTAATCCCGTTGTCCTCGGCAACGAGAATACTCATCGGCCGGTGCGTACCGGCGGCAGGAGCGGACTCAGGCGTGGCGTCTAGACTCTCCGGCGCTGGCAAAGTTAGCGGGAGCGTGAAGTGGAAGGCACTCCCCTCGCCCGCCGCGCTTTCTGCCCAGATGCGCCCATGCATCAATTCCACCAGGCGAGAGGAGATCGCGAGTCCGAGCCCTGTCCCTCCGAACCGGCGCGTGGTCGATGCGTCGGCCTGTTCGAAGGGCCGGAACAGGCGCGATTGAACTTCGGGCGCAATGCCGATGCCGGTGTCTCGAACCGCGAAATGCAGCGTCGAGGCCAGGTCGCTCCCAGGTTCGGACGCCTCCAGCGCAACGCTCACTTCAACCGCGCCGCGCTCAGTGAACTTGATTGCGTTGCCCAGGAGGTTCAGCAGCACTTGCCGCAAGCGTACGGGATCGGCCACGACCCTCCGCGGCACCGCGGGATCGATTTCGAACGTAAGGCTCAGTCCTTTGGCGCGCGCCTGTACGCCCATTTGTTCGGCGACCTCTCTCACAAAATCGGCCAGTGCGAAAGCGATGGGATCGAGCGCGATCTTGCCGGCTTCGATCTTCGAATAGTCGAGAATGTCGTCCAGGATGACCAGGAGAGAATCCGCCGAAGAGCGCAGCACGCTCAGGAAGCCCCGCTGTTCGACGGCGTCGCCGGTCGAAAGCGCCAGCTCCGCCATGCCGATGATGCCATTCATCGGAGTCCGCACCTCGTGGCTCATATTGGCCAGGAACTCGCTCTTGGCGCGATTGGCGGCTTCCGCTTCCTGCTTGGCCCGGGACAGCTCGGCGGTCTGGCTGCGAACCTTGCGGCGCAGCATCGCGATCCAAGCGGCCGAGCCCAGGGCGCCGATCAGAAGAATCACGAGCGCGGTGATGACGCGGCGGCGGGTTAACCACGACGCCGTCCTGAACCACCTGAATATCTCGCGGTTGGCGAACAACCAGATGGAATGCCGTCGGGCGTGGCGCGATGCTCCGACTGGCAGCATAGTCCGATTCGACAAGGCAGATGCCCGTCAAGCGTAGCCGCGCGCCCTCGTTCAGACTAGCCACGGCTCCCGACGCATCGGCGCCGGCAACCGTGGCTGTGAACGTCCGGCCCTCGGACTGGATTAGCAGGGTTTGGCCGCTCCGTTCGTTGGTGTGGCTGATCAGTACACCTTCCAACGTCGTAAGCCGTCCATCCAAGCCCCCCTTGAGCACCTGGGCCGTCGTCACGAGCGCCGCCTTCCCGGGACCGGCGATCCCCAACCTGCGGATGACACTGTCCTTGAGCAGAGGCGTGTAGGGTCCCGGAGACGGATATCCGACGGCTTCGATACGGTCATCCATGCGTACGCCGGCGCGTGCGGGATCAGCGTTCTGGACCTCTACGACTCCGGATGGATCTTCAAGGAAGAGCGATCCGTTCTTCCCAATCATGGTCACGGCGCCCTGGACTTTGCGGCGTCGGCCTGCGAAGTGACCGGGCGAGAAGTGCAGTAAATCCTGGATGGGTTCGGCGGAAGGCTCAGGCGGAGGGGGACGGAGCACCTGAATGAACTCAGCCGACGGCAGGTAGAGGCAGATTCCAAGAAGCTGCTTCTGCGCGTTGAAGATAGTGCCAAACGGGCCGCGGACGCGGACTAACGAATCGACGAGGGTATCGTCGAGCTTCCCGCTGCGCAATTCCGACGAGTACACGTTGACCGTCCCGAGATTGGTGGCGAGATCGAAGCTGATGTGGCCGAGGTCATCGGCATGAAGCGGATGCAGGATGCCCTCCACTTCAACCCACTGCGAGTCCTGAGAACCGTCCATCGCATCCCAAAGCGCGACCTTTCGCGCGACCGGCAGGGTCCCTTTGCCTAGCACGGTGACATGCGGATTGGCGATGATGGGCGCAAAACGCCCGGGGTCGGAGAGCCCCTCCACGGCTATTTCCTGACCCGGCTTGAGGGCCAGGTCCTGATTCTGGGAATCCACGTAGAGTCCGGCACTCCGGTCTTGAATGAAGAAGCCGTGGAATCGGGCGTCGTAGTAGGTGACCACGCCGCGAATTCTAATGGGAAGCGCCTTGGCGGCTTCATCCGGTGCAAGTTGGCGGACAGCCTGAAGGGTCGGGAAATGCGGTGCGACGCCAACCGATTCTCCAGCTTCTGGACGAGCAGCTTCTAAAGTCACCTGCTTCAGCGCAACGCAATACAGCAATCGGACCGGAGTACCTGTAGCCTCGACAAGTGCGCCGGGCGGGAGAGTGACTTTTCCGGAGACTTCGATGGGCAATCCAGCGATGCCGTCATAAAGCAGGGCGGGATGCCCCAGCTTGTCGATCTCAAGCCGGCCGCGAACGCGAATAGGCCTGCCGGCGGCGATGATTTTGGGATCGGTGGCGATTTGCCGGATAGAGACAAGCAAGGGATCGCTGGAAGAGCTGTAAGCCGGACTGGGGGCGAGCAGACATGCGCCGAGCGCGCAAGTCGCCATCGCGAGGTACGACCGCGTGGTCACGGCCTGGCATTCTACTCCCGCGCGAACTCTCATCAACGATTTTATCGTCAAGATAGCCGGCCTCTTGAATGAGGTCTACCCCATTATCCGAGCAGAAACCGGAAGTCTATCAAGTTCCGCTCGGCGAAGGGGGGAACGGGAAAGACGTCCCTCGGCGAGGACGCCCTAGCGCAGGTGCGCTACTGCTGGAGCAATCGCACCATGGTCACGCCATGACGATTCACTTTCACGGTGACTTTGTCGTTGGCCGGACCGATGTCTTTCTGCCGCCACACGTCGCGCACCAGCCGCGTGCCGTTGAGACCCAGTTCGTCCCAGGTCACGGAAAGTTCCGCCGCATGGTCGCCTGTATTGAACAGGCCGACCGCCAACGACCCATCTTCCATGGGCTTCGCGAGCACAAACTCGCTGTCCGTGTGCCGGACAATGCGGGCCTGTTTTCCTAGCGGATCCTGATCCACCTCGATTACCTCGGAGTTGCAGAGCACGTTCAGAGTGAACGCATCTAAGATAATTCATATCACCCGAGAAGATCAAAGGCGAGGCCATCAGGGCCCACATCGACATGTAAGAGTACTGTTCTGTCAGGTACTAATCTGGTTGGAGTAGGCGGGGCGTCGATGTGGAAAGCGTCCCCCACCGAGCCGATCAGGATGTAGTCCGGATCGTTCCAGCGCCCCGGACGGGCCGCGTCCGCGTGCTCGGCGTTTTTGAACCCGATCGAGTAGAATCCGGGCAGTTTCGAGCTCTTTTCCAGGCCGAGATCGCCGGTGGTGCGCCAGGCGTGACCGCCCACTTCCCCGCCCCAGTTCCAGACATCGCCCATGCCGTACTGGCATAGGTTGAAGACGATGTCCCGCTCCAGCTTCGGCAGGATCCCGCCCATCAGTTCATACGGCCGTTTGTAATCTGCCAGAGTCTTGCCTCCGGCGACTTCGGTATATGAGCACCAGTCGTACTTTAGGAAGTCGAAGCCCCATTTCGCGAACGTCCGCGCGTCGATCTCCTCGTGCTTATAGCTGGCCGTGAAACTCGCACAGGTCCGCGGTCCCGGTCCGGTGTAGATGCCCGCCTTCAGCCCGCGCGCGTGGATGTACGCGGTGAGCGCGGCCATGTCCGGGAAGCGGCCATTCGGCCGGATGGCGCCGTCGGCGTCCCTCGGCTCGCCCTTCAATTCTGGATTGTCCGAGCCGGGCTTCATCATCCAGCAGTCGTCGATGTTGACGTACTGGTAACCGTAATCCGCCATGCCGGAGGCGATCATCGCATCGGCGGCCTGGCGGACCAGTTTGTCGGTGACGTGATCGTAGTGGGTATACCAGTCGTTCCAGCCCATGGGCGGCGTCAGCGCCAAGGTGTCGCCCACCACGATTTTGAATCGCTTACTGGCCTTCCCTCGATGGTTCGTAGCCTGCAATTCGACCGGATACTCTCCGGCCTTCTCTGGCGCTCGTCCAGTGATGATGCCCGTCGACGGGTCGAGACGCAGCGGCTTCGGGCAGGCCTTGCGCCGTGAACCGCATGGGCCGGGAGCCCGTACACGGGATGCGATAGAGGAAGGGCCGTCCGGGCCGCGCGCCGTAAACGACGGGGCCATTGATCTTTGGGGCTGGGCCGGGCTTTGGCGTGAGAATGAATTCGCTGAGATCCGCCGCGCTAACGAGCCCCACGCTAAGCACGAGCGAGACAGCGAGGAAAGCGGCGCAACGGCTCGAAGCATCTTTCAGGTGTGAAGGCAGAAACATGGATGGGCCTTTCCGTCCGGCAGGATCGCAGTCATCCTATCACCGGCGCGCGCCCGGGACCGCCGATCTCCAGATCGGCTTCGTTTGCACTCGTGAGCGGCACGCCAACTGTGCTCTCGCTCGCACGGAAGACTGACAGAGCCGATCTGGAGATCGGCGTTCCCAGGGAGGGCATCCATCCAATCCGTTACCAGTGGTGCGCCGCACCCCGGACGGGTGACAATTAAAGATCGGGCACGCGGGACGCATCGAATTGGAAAGCGGAGGAGTGCAGCCACCAGGCCGCGCGGCCCGCGCGGAGAGCTTCTCCCGCCGCTGGTTGAATTGGATTAGACACACATGAAGATTGCCTATTTCGACGCTTTCTCCGGCATCGCCGGAGACATGACCGTCGCGGCCCTGATCGACGCGGGCGCGCCATCCGACGTCCTGTTCGCGGGACTCGACTCGCTCGGCACCGGCGCCCGCTTTTCCGTGGAGCGCGTCAAGCGCCACGGCATCGCCGGAACGAAATTCAACGTCGAGTTCGAGGACGGGCACAAGCATCGCCACCTGCCGCACATCGTAAAGATGATCGAGGCGTCGGCCCTGCCCGCGAAGGCCAAAGCGAATGCGGTTCACGTTTTCGAAGTGCTCGGCGCGGCGGAAGCGCAAGTCCACGGCGTGCCTATCGAGAAGGTCCATTTCCACGAAGTCGGTGCGGTGGATTCCATCTGCGACATCGCTGGCGCATGCTACGCGCTTGACCTGCTCGGCATTGACAGCGTGCATTGCTCGCCGGTTAACACCGGCTCCGGTACGGTGGAGGCGGACCATGGCGTCATGCCCGTGCCGACGCCCGCGACGGCGATCCTGCTCGCCGGCAAACCCGCATATGCGCGCGGGCCGGAAACGGAACTGACCACGCCCACGGGCGCGGCGCTGATGACCGCTCTCGCGTCGGGATTCGGCGCACTGCCGCCGATGCGCGTCTCGGCTCAGGGCTTCGGCGCGGGCACGAAAGACTTCCCGGAAATGGCCAACATGGTGCGCGTGCTAATTGGCGAAGCAAGCGGCGCAGCCGAATCGACCACCGTCAGCGTCTTGGAAGCAAACATCGACGACTGCTCTCCGCAAGTGCTCGGCTATGCGATGGAGCGCTTGTTTGAAGCCGGCGCGCTCGATGTCACACTCTCGCCGCTCGTGATGAAGAAGCAGCGCCCCGGAAGTCTTCTGCGCGTGATCGCCACGCCGGAGACGCGTGAGGCTCTGGTCGCGATCATATTCAACGAGACGACCACGCTCGGACTTCGCGTCTACGATGCCGATCGGCGCGTGCAGGCCCGCGACTTCGAAACCGTGGAGACGCCGTTTGGCCCAGTGCGCGTGAAGGTTGGCGAATATGGTGCGTCGCCCGAATACGACGATTGCCGCGAGTTGGCGCTCAAGACGGGCGTGCCACTCAAGGAGATTTTCGCCGTCGCGACGCTGGTTTGGAAAGCGAGTAGCAAATAATGCTGGATGAAAACGCTCCGAAGTTTTATCTGACGACGCCGATCTATTACGTCAACGCGGCGCCGCACATCGGCCACACTTACACGACGTTCACGGCGGACATGATCCGCACCTACAAGCGGATGACCGGCTTCAATGCCGTGCTCACTTCCGGCACGGACGAGCACGGCCAGAAAGTGCAGCGCGCCGCCGAGAAGATGGGCCAGACGCCCGAGCAATACACCGCGACCATCTCCGACGAATTCCGCACGCAGTGGGAGAAGCTCAACCTGCACGTGGACCGCTTCCTGCGCACCACCGATCCGCGCCAGACCGCCGCGGTGGGCAAGCTCTATGCGGACTGCAAGAAGAACGGCTACATCTACAAGGGCAGCTACACGGGCCAGTACTGCATGTTCGACGAGCTCTACGTCAACGACGCGGAGCCCGGCGATCCGTGCCCGGAGTGCGGCCGTCCGACCGAGACGGTGACCGAAGAGAACCTCTACTTCAAGCTCTCGGCCTTTCAGGATTTCCTGGTCGATCTACTGGAAGACCGGATTCCGGGCCATGAGAATTTCATGCGGCCTGAGATCCGGCGCAACGAGATCCTGGCGTTTCTGAAGAAGGGTCTCAAGGACCTGTCGATCTCGCGCACGTCCATCACGTGGGGCATCCCCGTGCCCGACGAACCCAAGCACGTTTTCTACGTCTGGTTCGATGCACTGATGACCTACTGGACAGCGGTGGAAGGCGAGGGGCTGTGGCCTGCAGACCTGCATCTGGTGGGCAAGGAGATTATCCGCTTCCACGCCATCTACTGGCCGGCGTTCCTGAAGGCCGCCGGGTGGGAATTGCCCAAGCGCATTTTCGCGCACGGCTGGCTGCTGTTCGACAACGACAAGATGTCGAAGTCGAAGGGAAACATCGTGCGGCCGGAGCCGATCCGGCAGGTGATGGGCGCGGACCCGCTGCGCTACTTCCTGTTCCGCGAGATCCCGTTCGGCGGCGACGGCAACTTCAGCTTCGATGCCTTGGTCGGGCGCTACAACAGCGATCTGGCCAATGGACTTGGCAATTTGCTGAGCCGCACGACGGCGATGATCCGGCAGTATCGCGGGGGCAAGATCCCGGCCTCGGCAGGCGCGGCAAGCATCGCGGAGGAAGCGAACAAGACCGTCGCGTCGTTCCGAGAGTCGTTTGACCGTTTCGAATTCCACCGCGCGCTGGAACAGGTCTGGGCGTTGCTGACGTTTGTTGATCGCGCCATCGTGCAATACCAGCCCTGGATTCTCTCGAAGAAAGAGGACGCGGACTCGCAGGTGCGACTCGATGAGATCCTCTACTCGTCGGCCGAAACGCTGCGCATCGTCTCTATCCTGTTGAAGCCAGTGCTGCCCGAGATCACCGAGAAGATCTGGGCGCAACTCGGCATGACGACGGCCCTCCTGGACGAGCGCATTGACCGCCTGACGTGGGGAGGTCTCGCCGTCGGACAGTCTGTGGGTGAAGCCGCTCAACTCTTCCCGCGTCTCGATCTGAAAGAGACCGTGGAGAAGATGAACGAACTCGAGGTGGTGGAAGTTGCGCGCCAGAATGCGCTGCTGGGTAAAACCGCGCCCGCCGCTGATGCCACGGAAGCCAAGCAGGAAGAGTGGACGCGGCCGGAAGGCGTTCCACCGTTGGCCGACCTCATTACCATCGACGACTTTGTGAAAGTCGATCTGCGTGTGGCGCGGATCCTCGCGGCCGAGCCGGTTGAAAAGGCCGACAAACTCCTGAAACTCACCATCGACGTAGCCGAGCGCGAGCCGCGCACCATCGTCGCGGGCATCGCCAAGGCCTACGCGCCCGAGCAGCTCGTCGGACGCAAGGTGGTAATCGTGGCAAATCTGCAACCACGCAAGCTGCGCGGCATCCAGAGTAATGGAATGATTGTGGCGGCATCGCTGGAAGGCGGTTCCCCGGTGCTGGCCGCGTTCCTTGAAGATGTACCTGTCGGCGCGCGGTTGAAATAGGCGGCGCTGCTTAGAAAATCCTTCGGAACGGAGCCGCGACCGTGAGGGAGCGGTTGCATCGAGGCCTTGGCCGCTCTCTTCGTTCGCGGTTCGGTGCTAGGGGATGAAGAGTAGGCGGGTTTCATCCTTCGGGCGTTAACGGTCTGCCGGTCGTGGAGAAATCGGTGCGGGATCAATATGCAGGGGACATCTCGGATTTTCTGAAGTACGCGCTGCTTCGCGCGTTGGCGGCGAGCGGCCGGAGGTTAGGTGTGGCTTGGACAAGGCCAACGTTCGCCGAGGCGTTTGAACACCCATGGGACTGATCGACTCGCACTGCCATCTCGACGCTGACGTCTTCGACACAGACCGGGAGGCCGTGATTCAGCGCGCGCTCGACGCCGGCGTGGAGTGCATGGTGGCCATCGGCAGCGGAGATGGCCCGCCCGACTTGGAGGCGGGCATCCGTCTGGCCGAGAAGTACGACTTCATGTATGCGACCGTGGGAGTCCACCCACACGATGCGTCCAAGGCGGACGATCAGACGTGGGCCGACCTCGTTGCACTCACTGCGCACCCCAAGGTGATCGCGGTGGCCGAAATCGGCCTCGATTATCACTACGATTTCTCGCCGCGCGAGACTCAACAAGCGGTCTTCGCGCGTCAATTGCGAATCGCCCGGGAAGTCAAACCTGCCCATCGCGATTCACACCCGTGAAGCCTGGTCCGACACGGTCTCGCTGCTGCGCGAGCATTGGCTGCGGGCGACCTCGACTCCCGGCGGCATCTTCCACTGCTTTTCTGGCGGTCCGGAGGAAGCCGAAGAGGCGCTCGCGCTCGGGTTTCATTTGAGTTTTTCCGGGATCGTCACTTTTCCAAAGGCGGAGGATCAGCGCGAAGCGGTACGCCGCACGCCGCTCGACCGCCTGCTGGTAGAGACCGACGCTCCTTATCTTGCGCCCGTCCCGCTGCGCGGTAAACGCAACGAGCCCGCGTTTGTGGTCGCAACAGCCCGCAAAGTCGCTGAGATCAAAGGGCTATCTTTTGAGCAGGTGGCGGAGGCCACTACCTCAAACTGGAAACGGCTTTGTTTGCAGACCGTAGCAAAAGCCCGATAAACTGGACGGATTCGATGGGCCTTGGCAAGCTGGGTACCGCCCTGACAGCGCGAGAGATTCTAAGCCTCGTCTCGGGAGACCTCGAGAAGATGGAAGCGGAGTTGCGCCTGGCCTCCGTCGGCAACATAGAAGCCGTGTCCGACATCGCGCGGCAATTGCAGGGCAATGGGGGCAAGCGATTGCGCCCGATCCTGCTGCTGGCCTCCTGCCGCCTGTACCACGAGCCCACAGCGGAGGCCATCCGGCTGGCCTCGATCGTGGAATTGATCCACACGGCCACGCTGGTCCACGACGACGTGATCGACGACGCGGAGACCCGCCGGGGCAAGCCCGCGGCCAACATTGTCTGGGGTAATCAACGCTCCGTCCTGGCCGGTGACTGGCTCTACATGCAGGCATTTCAACTCGCGCTTCGCCTGCGCAGTTTCGAGATCCTGGACCTGCTCATTTCGCTAACGCAGCAGATGGTGGATGGCGAACTGCTGCAACTCGGCTGGATCGGCAAGATCGGCGTCACCGAAGCCGATTCGATGGAGCTGATCGACCGCAAGACCGCCAGTCTCTTCTCCGCCTGTACGCGCCTGGGTGCGATCATCGGCGGGGCGGGCGATTCCGAGCAGATCCGGCTGGGCGATTTCGGCTGGAACCTCGGCATGGCCTTCCAACTTGTCGACGACATGCTCGACTTCACGTCGCGCGAGTCGGTGTTAGGCAAGCCGGTGGGCAACGATCTGCGCGAGGGCAAGGTCACGCTGCCGCTCATCTATGCCTTGGAAAGGGCGAACCCGGAAGAGCGCAAGCTGGTGGACCGGGTCCTGGCCGATTCCAGCTACGAGCACGTGCCATTCAGCGAAATCCGCAAGCTCGTCGACCGCTACCAGGGCATCGAGCGCACCCGCGAGCGCGCCCGCGAGTTCACCGAAAAGTCGCGCGCACTACTGGCCGAGATGCCGGACTCTCCGGCGCAGAAAGCTCTGCTGGCAGCCACCGATCTGGTCACTGGGCGCGACCGGTAGCTGGCAATCGCGCTTACGTCTGAGCCTTCCGTTCCGAAACACAGTTGGTAAAGTGGAGCCATGCCTATTAGCGTGGACAGATCGCAATCGTCAGACGCGGATGGGCAGGCATCCGCTGGAGGAACTGCGCTTCCAGCCGATACGAAGAGTGTGAGGACAACGCTCCAGCCATTTCTGTTTCCCGCGATGGACTCGCTTCGGGATGCGCTCGAAAGCCTGAAGACCGGCGGCGTCGAGGAACGTGGAGCGATTTTCACAAAGCGCGAAGTGGTCGACTTCATTCTCGATCTCGTCAGCTACACGGCCGACCGGAAACTCTCCAACATGCGTTTGCTGGAGCCCTCCTTCGGAGGCGGGGACTTTCTGCTCGCGGCAGTGGGGCGCCTTGTGGAGTCTTACCTTAGAGAAGCGACGGGGACTGACCATATCTGCGGCGACCTGAGGGATGCGGTGCGTGGCGTCGAGTTGCATCGTTCGACGTTTTCCGCAACTCGCGACAAGATCGTGAGCTTGCTGGAGAGCACCGGCGTGCGGCGGTGCGATGCTTTCTCCCTGGCCGATCAGTGGCTGGTAGACGACGATTTCCTACTGCACGCGTTCGATGGTAAATTCACGCATGTCGTCGGGAATCCTCCCTACGTTCGCCAGGAACTGATTCCAGACGTTGTCTGGACCGAGTACCGGGACACGTTCAAGACTATCTATGACCGCGCCGACATCTATGTGCCGTTCATCGAAAAGTCGCTCGGGCTGTTGCAGCCGGGCGGCCGGCTGGGGTTTATCTGCGCCGATCGATGGATGAAGAACCGCTACGGCGGTCCGCTACGCGATCTGGTAAGTTCGCGATACCACTTCGCTGCATACGTCGACATGGTGGACACGCCGGCTTTTCATTCCGAGGTGATGGCTTACCCGGCCATCACGGTGATCGCCGCCGAACCCGCTGGTCCCACGCGCGTGGCTCATCGCCCTTCGATTGATCGGGATACGCTTGGGCGCATCGCCACCGCGATGCGCGGCGAGTGCGTTGACACCCTTGTGCAGGAAGTGCCGCACGTGGCGACGGGCAACGGCCCGTGGGTGCTCGAAGAGTTTGATCGCTTCGCCATGCTCCGGATGATTGAGTCGCGCTTCGGAACGCTCGAAGAGGCTGGCTGCAAGGTCGGCATCGGCGTAGCGACGGGTGCGGATGAGGCGTTCATAGGCCCCTTTGAAACCCTCGACGTTGAGCCCGAGCGGAAACTTCCGCTCGTCATGACCGGGGACATTCTCTCCGGCAAGGTCAATTGGCAGGGCTTCGGCGTGGTAAATCCGTTCGAACCCGATGGCACCCTGGCGGATTTCCGGCGCTACCCGCGATTCGCGTTCTACATCGAAGAACGCCGCGCGGCGATCGGCAGGCGCCACGTCTCCAAGAAGAATCCGAGGGGCTGGTACCGGACGATCGATCGGATCTACCCGGAGCTTGTGTCGAAACCGAAGCTCCTGATTCCGGACATTAAGGGCGAGGCAAATGTCGTCTTCGACGACGGGCGGTTGTACCCGCATCACAACCTCTACTACGTCACCTCGGAAACTTGGGATCTTCGCGCACTACAGGCGATCCTTCGGTCGGCAATCGCGGGCACCTTCATCTCGATGTACTCCACGAAGATGCGCGGCGGCTATCTGCGCTTCCAAGCGCAGTACCTGCGACGCATCCGGCTGCCAAAGTGGGATCAAGTAACGCCAGCATTGCGGCAGGCACTGATCGCCTGCGCGGAAGAGCCTGACCAGTATAAAGTGGACGCTGTTGCCTTCGAGGTTTATGGTCTCTCGCCGGCAGAGCGATTGAGGCTGTGCGCGCAGAATCGGTAATTGAAATCATGGCTTTGGATTTAGTGGGTTACGAAGAGAAGGCGCGACAAGCTGTCCGGCTCTTCTGGGGCAATCGTGCGGACGCACGCCGAAAGCAGATCGAATCAGGCAAAGCGGACCAAGGCGAGCGGGCCAGCGTGACGGCTGGCAAGAATATGGATGGATTCCTTCGATTGGTCGAGGACATCGTCCATGCGAACGGTCTACCCGGCGCGGAAATCCATCGCAGGCGGGTGCTGCTCACTCTGCCGGGATACTTCCGACCGACGAAGCTCTGGGATCTGCTCGTCCTCAACAGCGGACGGCTCGTCGCCGCACTCGAATTCAAGAGTCAGGTCGGTCCGTCTTTCGGAAACAACTTCAATAACCGGACAGAGGAGTCCCTTGGCACTGCCACCGATTTGTGGACCGCGTATCGGGAACGGGCCTTCGGAGACATCGCCCGGCCCTTTGTGGGATGGCTCATGCTGGTTGAAGATGCGCCGGGGTCCCGCTCGCCGGTTCGTGATGCCACACCGCACTTTCCCGTTTTCCCGGAATTCCAGAACGCTTCCTATCTCGAACGCTATGACATCCTTTGCCGCAAGTTGGTACAGGAGCAGCTCTATACAACGGCGTCTCTTATCGCCTCGCCGCGAGAAGAGGGTGCAAACGGCGTTTACTCCCAAGTGAGCGAAATGACTGGGCTCAGAACTTTCGTGGCCAGATTGGCCGGCCATGTGGCTGCGGAAGCTGCGAGTGGATAGTCGCCGCGTCTGAAGGGCCGTGTAAGGCGAATGATCGTCAATTTTGGATCCAATCTCAGTATTATCCTGGTATAATTATTTTATCCAGGTAATACGATCATGAACCGCCAGCTATCGTCCTCGCCATCGCCCACATCAATTCCACTATCCTGCACTGCCTTTGAAGGTACCCGCCGCATCGCGTCGGGCGCGATCGGCCACGTTGCGCTCAAAGTGAAAGAGGTCCTCGACCGGGGCGAACGCGGTCCCGTGCTGATCTTCGACGACTCGACGAGCGAACTCGTTGAGGTCGATTTCCGGGGTACGGCCGCGGAGGTCGTGGCCCGCGTCGCGAGGCAGAGTTCGAACGCCCCGGAGACCCCAGCCACATCGACCGCGCCCGACGCGCCGCGCAAACCCGGCCGTCCCAGGCTGGGCGTGGTCGCGCGCGAGGTGACTCTGCTGCCCAGGCATTGGGATTGGCTGAACCATCAGCCGGGCGGCGCGTCGGTAGCACTGCGAAAACTGGTGGAAGAGGCCCGGCGCGGGTCCGAATCCAAGGATCGCGTGCGGCGGGCGCAAGAATCGGCCTACAGGTTCATGTCGGCCATGGCCGGCAACGAACCAGGCTTCGAAGAGGCGCTGCGCTGCCTGTTCGCGGGAGACCACTCGCGCTTCGACTCGCTCGTCGACGGTTGGCCGATCGATGTGCGGGATCACGCGCGCAGACTGGCTGCCGACGCCTTCACAAGTGAGAACTAAGGGCCGTAGAGAGAAAAATCATCATGCTGACGAGTGAAGAACGCAAAGCAGCGATCAAAGCCTGCAAGGCGCGCAAACCCCGTCCGGGGATCTACGCAGTGCGGCTGAAGTCTAGCGGGCGCTGCTGGGTGGGCTCGGCGCCAAATCTCGATACAACGAAGAACGGTCTCTGGGGGACCCTCAACTCGGGCAGGCACCTGGACCGAACGCTGCAGGCGGAATGGAACCGGCTCGGCGAGGAAGCCTTCGAATACGCGATCCTCGAACCGTTGAAGGAAGACGTGCTGCCCCTCGCGGTGAAGGATCTGCTGAAGGAGAAGAAGCGTCTCTGGGCGGAACGGTTGGGCAGGTAGCGCGATCTCCGATCTTCCCCTGAACGCTCGCGCTTCCGCACATCGGCACCGAGCCGCGAATGCAAAGAGCGGTCCTTGGGGGTTTCCTCCCGCGATGTGGTTTTCATCCCGAATCGCGTCCTCATTGAAAACAAGTCAGCGTGGAGACAGCTTCCAAGGGACCGCTCTTTGCATTCGCGGCTCGGTGCTGGGGGTGGCTCGGGACTGTGGGGCGGGTTGTATTCCCGGGTGGAGGCGGGGCCGTTCCGCCGTGGTAGTTTGGGGCGGGACCGCTCTTTGCATTCGCGGCTCTGTGCTACTCATGCCGGGGATGGCGCATCGGATCGCAAAGCACGGGCCACGAGATGTTCGCGACGGTCTACGCCGATTCGGAAGCACCTCCAAGGTCTATGATGAGGACCATGCGCCGCACCTTCCGGATATTCCTTCCCAATAACGAGGAGGGCGGCGCAGGTCCTGCCACGGATTTTCGAGCAACGGCGCCAGCCTCCAGTCTCCGCGTTTCTTCCCGCACTGAAGACCTGACCTTAGAACGAGGCGGCGTGTGTTGACGCGCCGCCAGTGGATCGAGGCTTCCCTGCTGGCAACCGCCTCCGGCTGCGCCAGGAAGCAAGACTTCAGCCGGTTGGCCCGCCGCCTGGGACCGCATCCTGCTCGAAAAAGCCGCGGCCACGGAGGCCCCGCGTTTCGACGAGAAAGAAGCCCTGGTCACACGCCTCTTCGGGCCGGGCTACCGCTACCACACGAAACTGCGCGAGGGACGCGTCCACGATCTGCGCGCCTCGTGCGAGTACGCCTTGACGCTGCTGGAACTGCGCTCACCCAGCGGCCAGGCCCGTGCCCAGCGCATCCTGAATCGCGTCTGCGGGCTGCAAATCACCGATCCCGCGAGCAAGTGGTACGGCATCTGGGGCTATTACCTGGAAGAGGCGCCCGACACAATGCCGGAGGCCGATTGGAACTGGGCCGACTTTCTGGGCGGCACCCTGCTCCTGATCGACATTCGCCACGGCGACAGACTGGAAGCCGGTTTGCGAACGAGGATTCGCGAAGCCATCCGCCACGCCGCTCTCTCCGTGCAGCGCAGAGATGTCGCACCCAGCTACACGAACATCGCGGTGAAGGGCACGTTCGTGTGTGCCGCCGCGGCGGAGCGACTGGGCTCGCCTGACCTCTCGGACTACGCCAGGCAGCGCATGGCCCGAATTGTGGCATACATCGGAAAGAGCGGCAGCTTCGCGGAGTACAACAGCCCGGTCTACGCGCGCGTGACGCTGACGGACCTGATCCGCATGAGAACGTATCTTCAGCCGGGCCCCGTGCGCGATGCAGCCGCGAGGATCGAGAACCGTCTGTGGGTTCATCTCGCGCGCCATTGGGACGGATTCCGCAAACAGTCCGCTGGGCCCATGTGCCGCTGCTATGAAACAGATCTCGGCGAACCATTCTGGCTGGAGAAATCTCTCGGGGGCAGACTGGGCCTCGCCGATCCGGCGCAAAGGGGCCAGTACGGCGACCTCGATACGGCCATTCACGACTTTCGCTGCCCGGAAAGCCTGGCTCCGGCGTTTCTGAAACCGGCGGCCTACCTGCACCGCGAGATGTTCCGCACTGCTGAAGCTCCGTTGCGGCCGGTGCAAGGGACCACTCTCGTCGATCCCGCTTTCTCGCTCGGAACCGTCAATCAAGGCGATTTCTGGGTGCAGAGCCGCCCGCTGCTGGCGTATTTCGGCGGGCCAGAGCGCCCGGCGCGCATCATCCGGATGAGAGTGGTCAAGGACGGGTACGACTTCGCTTCGGCGCTCTTGTGGACGGTCCAGCAGGGCGGAAGCGTGCTTGGTTTCGTTAATTTTCGTTCACCTGGAGGCGACCGCCATCCGAGCCTCGATCCGATTAAGGACGGCGAATTCAAATGCGGCCGCCTCTTCCTCGAACTCACCTTTGAAGGACTTGGCGAGGGCTTTTCGTTCAGGAAAGAGGGCGACGCCGGGCACGTCGCCGGAGGAGGCATTCATGCGGGCTTTCACCTGCGCGGCGGCCGATTCGGGACTCATGCGCTGCATCTGGAAGGCTTGAATACAAGCCGCTCGGCCACATTCACGGTCGATTTCAAGCCGCCCGAGCAACCTGGCCCGGTGCGCTGGAGCGCGACCCAGGAAGCCTGGGCGGTGTTCACTCTGGCCCTCGCTGCTCAGCCCCTCGACCCGCGGGATTGGCCTTGCCAGATTGAGCAGACCGCCGGCGGGATCCACGCGAAATGGGACACTCCGTCAGGCTCGCTGGAAATCAGCGGGCTCTCGAAGGTCGCCACAATCGACGAGCACTCGAAATCATTTGGTGAGAAAATCAACAGCCAGGACGTACCGATCGTACGTCTTGAGGACTCAAAACTATGACACTCTCATTCGCGCCAACCCGCCGGCAATTCCTGTACGGCGCCGCCGCGGTTGCGGCAACGCCGCTGTTCGCTGCCAAGTCGAAATTCAAGCTCGGCGTGACCGACTGGAACCTCAATCTGTCAGGCAAGCCCGAGGCGGTCGCGCTCGCTGCCTCGCTCGGCTTCGAGGGCTTGGAGATCAGCCTGGGCAGGAAGCCCGGCGGCGACAAACTGCCTATGGCGGATGAGGGGATCCAGAAGCAGTACCTCGACGAGTTCAAGAAGCACAAGATCGCAGCGGCGGGGACCTGCCTCGACATCCTGCACACGAATTGGTTGAAGAGCGACAAGCTCGGACAGAAGTGGGTGGCCGATTCGATCCCCATCACCCGCAAACTGGGCGCCAAGGTCGTGCTGCTTCCCTTCTTCGGCCGTGGCGAACTCAAGACGCGCGAAGAGATGGAATTCGTTGCCGACTTCATGCGCGAGATCGCTCCGGAAGCAGCCAAGAACCAAGTCATCCTCGGCCTGGAAAACACCATTTCGGCCGAGGACAACGCCCGCATCCTGGACCGCGCCAAGAGCGACCACGTGAAGCTCTTCTACGATGTCGGCAATTCCACGGGCCACGGATTCGACATCATCAAAGAAATCAAATCGCTCGGCGCGAGCCGCATCTGCCAGTTCCACCTCAAAGACAATCCGCACTATCTGGGTGAGGGCAAGATCGACTTCGCCGCTGTGATGAGCACGATCGCCTCTATCGGCTTCTCGGGATTCGCAGATCTTGAGACCGATTCACCGTCTCATTCCGTTCCAGCGGACATGAAGCGCAACCTGGCATTCGTCCGCGACTTGATGAAGAAATCGTAAGCTTGGCGCTGGCATCGAGAGATAGCCTCATAGAATAGCACCTAACCCACGTGTTATCTTATGTTTCTTCGGATTAGGAAGTCCGAAAGGGGCCTGAGCTGTGCTGTCCTGCAAGCTCAACATTAAGTGTTTATAATGCTGAAAAGAAAGAGCTTGACGGTTCGGCCAGAACGCACCACAATGAATTCAGTTTGCACTTCGATTCATACAAAATGAACAAACGGTGCAACTGCTTAAAAGTGTAACGAGGTCCGCGAATGACCTTTCAAGTTGGCGAAAAAGTGGTTTACCCCAACCACGGCGTAGGCACGATCGAGAACATCAGTTCGAGGTCGTTCGGTGTTCAGTCGGAACATTTCTATTTGTTACGGCTCTCATACAACAGCCTCACCGTCATGGTCCCCTTCTCACACGTTGAGCAGGTTGGACTTAGGAAAGTAACCCGCAACGGCGAGATAGCTCGGATGCTGGGATTTCTCGCCTGTGGCGATTGCAAGTCCAGCTCCGACTGGAAGGACCGATTCAAAGAGAATGCCGCCAAGATGCAGAGCGGAAGTCTCCAGGAGATCGCCGAGGTGTTGAAGTCGCTTTCGGCCATCCGGTCGCATAAACCTCTCTCGTTCCGCGAGAAGAAGATGCTGGATCGGGCGCGGGTCATGATCGTCTCGGAGTTGGCAACTTCCCGAGGCCTCAAAGAACCGCAAGCGGT
Source organism: Terriglobia bacterium (assembly GCA_963823095.1). Taxonomy (GTDB): domain Bacteria; phylum Acidobacteriota; class Terriglobia; order Bryobacterales; family Bryobacteraceae; genus CAIVVT01. The sequence continues at coordinate 898,373 of CAWGKI010000049.1, read as the reverse complement.
CGAGCTCCTTTCGAAGGCCATGTGCAAGTCAAACCTGACTTTCCCCGAGCCACTGTAAGGATCTGGCAACTTACATCTCGTCTGAAAAGGGGGCACGGCACGGCCCCCTTTTTGTGTCCCCTTTTCGTGCCTTTGATACGCTGTCCTTCGTGAATCTTATCTATCTCATCCGCCACGGCCAGGCGGGAACCCGCGACGAATACGACCGCCTTTCGGATCTGGGTAAGATGCAGGCCCGAGCCTTGGGCGTCTGGCTGGCAAACGAGGGCGTTCGCTTCGATGAAGTCTGGACCGGCGGACTGCGCCGCCAGCGAGAAACCGCCACTCTCGTTCTCGGCGCCATGGCGGAAGCGGGCTCGCCGCAGCCGGAACCGCGCCCAGAGCCACAACGCCCAGAGTTACAAATAGACCGGCGGTGGAATGAATTCGACCTGGATGCCGTCTACGCCGATCTGGGTCCGCGCATGGCCGCCGAAGATCCCAACTTCCGCAGCCGATTCGAGGCCCTGCAACGGGCCATCGGCTCTGGCGATGCGAAGATTCATCGCACCTGGACCTCTACCGACACGGCCGTTGTGAGCGCCTGGGTGTCCGGCCGTTATCCCTTCGCGGGCGAGTCATGGATTCAATTCGTAGCGCGAGTGCAATCCGCCGCCCGGGAAAGGCTGGCCGAGGCTGAATTGGGACGCCGCGTGGCGGTGTTCACCTCGGCAACGCCTGTCGCGATCACAATGGGTCTGGCGCTGCCGATCCAGGCCGGAGATATGATGCAGCTCGCCGGAACCTCCATCAACTCCAACGTCACGATTCTGAACGTGGTTGAGGGCCAGCCCCGGCTCTTCGCCTTCAACTGGGCCGCGCACTTGGAGAACCCGGAGCACAGGACCTTCCGCTGAGCGCGGGAGCGCGGCAGTTCGGGCGCTCCGGCGCAACTCAAGGCAAAGAAAAGGTTTGGCTGGACTCTGCAAATCAGCCGTGGATCAGGACCGTAGCAGAATGGGCAGCAGCAGCAGCATCGCCGCGGCTCGCGCCAGACAGGACACACAGATGTATAAGCTCCACTTCATGAGAGGCCGCCTTGGTGAACCTGCCCCCATTTAACTCGCGCCGCATTCCAGATGCAATGGTCCTCTGGTTTCAGTTCGAAGAACTCTCCGATACAGCCGGCGAGCACAGTGGCAGGGGGATGTCTGCATGGACTTCCTGATAATTGGCTGCGGTTTCACGGGGCGTCGTGTGGCTGGCCGGTTGGCAGCCGGCGGACATAGGGTGTGGGCGACATCGCGCCACCCGGAACGGCTCGCCCTAAAGGACGTACAGTGTTTGCGCCTCGACGTGGAGGATCCGGCGTCCCTGGCCGCAATGGGGCCGTCCGTGCCGGAGCGAGTCCGCGTGCTGCTCTCAATACCCCTCGTGCAAGACATTGCTGGCCGATGGAGTGATCCGACGCCGCGCCTGCTCGACGCTCTGGGGATCAAGCCTGCACGCATGGTCTACCTCTCGACGACGGGTGTCTACGGCGCGCAAGAGCGAGTCGACGAGTTCTCGCTCCCTGCCCCGCGCGGCCCCCGCGAATTGCTGCGCGTGGAAGCCGAGAATGCGATACGGCATGGTCCGGGGAGTTGGATGGTCTTGCGTCCGGCCGCCATCTACGGCCCGCATCGCGGCGTGCACGAATCGATGCGGCGAGGAACGTTTCGCCTGCCCGGCGACGGCAGCAGATTCATCAGCCGCATTCATGTTGATGACCTGGCGGCGATCGCCAACGCGGCGTTGTTGTCAAACCATACGGGCGCATGGCCCGTCGCCGACGAAGAGCCATGCACCAGTCTCGAAATATGCCGCTTCGTCTCGGAGCTCACCGGGCTGCCCATGCCCGAACCGGCCGCGCCGGACGCGGTCAGCCATACGTTACGGAACAACCGGCGCGTCGATGGCCGCGCAGTGCTCCGCCTGCTCGGTGTCCGTCTGCGATATGCTTCCTACCGGACTGGAATCCCGGCCTGCCTAAGCGTGGAGTCCGGCGCGGAAGCGAAGACCCAGGACCAGTAACCGCTGGAGGTGTTCGATGAATCGCCGCCGCTTCCTGCAAAGCGCGCCACTCGCTGCTGTCGCGCCCGCCCTGGCACAAACGCCCGCCGGACATTCGCCAGCCGGACAAGCGCCCGCCGCCCCGTCGGACCGAATACGAGTCGCCGTGATTGGCTGCGGAGGCATGGGCCGCAACGACCTGCAGGACTTCCAGCGCCAGCCCGATGCCGAGGTGGTGGCCGTTTGCGACGTCTACACGCCCAGCGCCGAACTCGCCCGCAAGCTCACGGGCGGCAAAGCGCAAGTCTACGGTGACTATCGCCGCATTTTGGAGCGCAAGGATATCGACGCAGTCGTCGTGGCCACGCCCGACCACTGGCATGCGCTGATGGAGATCGACGCCTGCAACGCGGGCAAGGACGTCTACACAGAGAAGCCGCTTTCCCACAGCGTGCGCGAGGGCCGGCTGATGGTGGAGGCCGCGCGGCGCAACAACCGGGTGGTCCAGGTGGGCATCCAGCAGCGCTCCGGCGCGCATTTCCAGCGCGCGGCGAAGGCCGTCCAGGATGGCCGCATCGGCAAGGTCCACTTCGCGCAGTGCTGGAACCACAACTCCTCGCCCGACCCGAGGGGCATGGGCTTTCCCGCCGACTCAGCGCCGCCCTCGGACCTCGATTGGGAGATGTGGCTCGGCCCCGCCCCGAAGGTTCCCTACAACCTCGCGCGGCGCAACTTCCGCGCATTCTGGGATTACGCCGGGGGCGAGTTGACCAACTGGTGCGTCCACCTGCTGGACGTCGTTCACTGGGCGACCGGCGAAGACACGCCGCAGACGGTCGTGAGTTCGGGCGGCAAGTGGTACTACAACGATTGCCGCGAATGCGCCGATACGCAGGAGGTGGTCTGGGAGTACCCGAACCAACTGCTGGTGCGCTACTCAACGCTCGCGCATAACAGCTACGGTCCGAATGGCCATCCGGGCAACAAGAGTTTCGGCAGCTACGGCATCATGCTGCAAGGCACGAAGGGCACGCTGTTCATCGACCGCGCAGGCTACGAGATTACTCCACAAATGAACATGCATCGCGAAGCCGTTTCGCAGACCGATCGCGAGGCCTATGACGATCTGCAGGGTGCGGGTCTGTACTTCACCACCGAGACCGCGGCCGAACGCGGGGCGACATCGGTGCAGCATATGCCGCACGTGCGCAACTTCCTCGATTGTTTGAAGAGCCGCCAGCGGCCCATCGGCGACGTGGAAATCGGCCATAAGAGCACGGCTCCATGCCTGATCGGCAACATTGCCCTGCGCACTGGCCTGAAACTGCAATGGGACGGCAAGGCCGAACGCTTCACCAACAGCGAAGAGGCAAACCGTATGCTGCTGCGCCCCTATCGTGCGCCCTGGAAGCTGCCTGGGGCCTGAACGGCGCTCCGCGCGCGAAGCGGCGCCACTCTGAAGCGAAGCCAGGCTGAAACGGACACAAAGCACACACGCGAACGTCACGAGTATGGGTACGTGCAAAGGAAGTGGGTAACAGAACGTTTCTAAGGACACCATTAACCTCGCTGCAACCGCTCCCTGACGGTCGCGGCTCCGTTTCAAGGCTGAGGCTCCGTTTCCGGGGTGAGGCTCCGTTCGGGGAGTCGATCATAGAGGCTCACCATTTCCGCCAGCCGCGCGGCAATCGCCGGCGTCAGGGCACCCGGCTTCATACGCCACAGCCAGTTCCGACCCAGCGTCGAGGGCATGTTCATTCGCGCCTCACCACCGAGCCCCAGAAGATCCTGCACGGGGAAGATGACCGTGTTCGCGACCGAAGCGAGTAGCGCGCGAATGAAGCTCCAGTGAATGTCGGAACCATTCGCGAGGCCGAGATACCTCAACGCGTGGTCGCGCTCTTCGGCGATCATCCCGGGCGATCGCGTGGAGTCGCCTTCGCCGCTGCCGGTCCACCAGGCCACGGTCGTGTCGTTGTCGTGCGTGCCGGTGTAGGCCACCACGCCGCGCGGATAGTTGTGCGGTTTGAAGTCCGGCGCCTGCGGATCGCGGCCGAAGGCGAATTGCAGAATGGCCATGCCCGGATAGCCGAAGCGGTTGCGAATCGTCTCCACTTCGGGCGTGATCACTCCGAGATTCTCGGCCACAATCGAAAGCTGTCCCAACTCTCGCTCGATGGTCTCGAACAGCCTGGCTCCCGGACCGGGAATCCAGACTCCGTTGACCGCGGTCGTGTCACCGCCAGGCACTTGCCAAAACGCCTGGAAGCCGCGGAAATGGTCGACCCGCACGACATCGAACATCGTAAACGTGGCGCGAATGCGGTTCACCCACCAGCGGTATCCGTCGCGCTCCAACTCGTCCCAACGGTAGATCGGATTGCCCCAGAGCTGCCCTGTCGCGCTGAAATAATCGGGCGGAACGCCGGACTGCAACGCCGGAGTGCCGTCGTCGTTGAGATGCCAGAAGCGGCGCAGAGTCCACACGTCGGAGCTGTCGCCTGCCGCGTAAATCGGGATATCTCCCATCAACTGGATGCCGCGCCGGTGGCACTCGTCGCGCGTCGCGCCGAACTGTTCGAAGAAGATGTACTGCTTCACCTTTTCGATCTCGATCTCAGTGGCGTGGCTGCGGCGCAGTTCGTCGAGTGCCGCCGGTTGCCGGTCGCGCAATCCGGGCTCCCACTCGGTCCAGGCTCGCAGTCCGTTGGCGCGCTTCGCCGCCATGAACAGTGCGAAGTCTTCGAGCCAAGCGGATTCTCGCGCGCGGAAGCTCTCGTAACTGGCCCTCCGCGCGGACGCAGCCTCGCGTAAGAACGCTTGCGCCGCGCGGTCGAGCACCGGCGTCTTGAATGCGATCGCGGCCTCATACTGTGCGCGCCCTTCGCTGAATCGGGCCCCCGCCAGATCCGCCGCCGCGAGCAGTCCGTCTTCCACAAGTTTGTCGAGCGAGATCAGAATCGGGTTGCCGGCGAACGCCGAGAAGGTCTGGTACGGCGAGTCGCCATAGCCGGTTGGTCCGAGAGGCAGCATCTGCCACAGCGTCTGTTTCGCGTCACTCAGGAATTCGATGAAGCGAAAAGCCTCCGGGCCGAAATCGCCGACTCCATGGCCACCGGGCAGCGAGGTCGGGTGCAGCAGAATTCCGCTCTGACGTGGGAAGCGCATACGTAACGGAGTGTAACCCGGCGCCCTGCTGTAATAAACTGCCAACATGCAGAAGTTTGCGACCGGACTGTTTCTTGTTGCCGCGCTCCTCGCGCCGGCTTACGCCCAAAAGAAGGGCAGCCCCCTGGCGGGGCGCTGGGATTTCAATATCCCCTCCTCAACCGGCAATCGCGCCGCCTGGCTGGGGATTACCGAGAAGGCCGGCGGACTGGACGTCTGGTATCAGCCCACCGGCGGCAACGTTTACCAACTCAACGACGTGAAGGCCGATGGGGCGCACCTGACGCTTGTGCTTTCAGCCGCATCCGCCAAGTACCCCGCAACCACCTGGGAACTCACGGCGGCCGGCGACAAGCTGACAGGCGTGCAGAAACACGGTGCGCGGACCATGGAAGTCACCGGCGTTCGCGCGCCCGAATTGAAGCGCAAAGCGCCGAGAGCCTGGACCAAGCCCGAGCCGCTGTTCAATGGCAAGGACCTCACGGGGTGGGACCCGATTGGCGACCCCAAGAGCAATCACTGGGGCGCGAAGGACGGCCTGCTGGTGAACGAGGCGCATGGCGCGAACTTGAAGACGACGCGCATGTTCGACGACGTGAAGGTGCACTTCGAAGTGAACTGCCCCGACGATGGCAACAGCGGCTTCTACCTGCGCGGCCGCTATGAGGTTCAGATCGAGTACGAGCCTCTTACCTCCAACCCGCCGGAGCGCCGCATCGGTTCCATCTACGGGCGCATCACGCCCAAGGACATGCCCCGCACGCCGGGCCAGTGGGAGACCTTCGACGTCACGCTGGTCGGACGCACAGTGACCATCGTCCGCAACGGTGTCACCACCGTCGACCGCAAGGAGATTGAGGGCATCACTGGCGGCGCGCTCGATGCTAACGAAGGCGAACCCGGCCCGTTCTACATCCAAGGCGACCACACCGGCGGGCTGAAGTTTCGCAACATCACCGTGTCGGTCCCGAAGCGCTAACGGGGCTTGCCAGGAAGGCCTGCGGCCACTACAGCATAGGACGCAGGCCTTCCGATTTCACCTGCCATTTTCCGTTTTTGGGGAAGCCCGGAGCGTCGTTCCGTCCGCCCTCCCATCCGGCCGTCATAATTGCCAAGGCCGCCAGCAAACTGCCGTTCGCCGGCAGATAACACGGCAGGAAACTCGTGCTGTGTCCATTGGGTGAGAAGCGGTTCTTGGTCGTGTCGCGCAGCAGGCACTCCACAGCCATTTCCGGCTCTTCCAGCCGCGTTGCCGTCATCGCCGCCATGCCGCAATCCCAGCCCCAGCCTCCGCTCCAAGGCCAGGTGTCGAGCGTCTTGCGGAACGTCCTGCGCATCGTCTCGCGGTCCACCATATCGCCTGGCAGCACGCCGTAGGCAGCGAGGAACGAGGGGTGATCCTTGCGATTGATCTCCCAGAAATTCGGCTGGGATTCCGCCCCGATGTAGAGCCCATCTTGGACAGGTAACGGCGAAAGGTGGTCGATGATGCGATCCCATTCGCTCATGCGCGGCAGTTCCTGCCGTTTACGCCAGGTCTGTGCGAGCTTCAGTCCCCAACTCCAATAGGACAGTTCATAAGTCGAATTGAAGGTCACCTTCTGGTCGTAGGATTCTTGCGCGGGACACATGGGCGGGCCCAGGAAATAGCGGCCCTCTTTGGCGTCCCACTCGGCGTAAGAAGCCATGAACTCGGCGCTCTCGTTGACGATCTCCGCGTATCGCTTGAGTGTTTCGGGTATCGGCGCGGCGCGATAGAGCTGCTCGGCGAAATAGATGAGGTGCGGCTGCTGCCAGATCAGGAACGGGCCGGAGTTGATCCATGGATTGCGGCGCCCTTCGGGTCCGCATTCCTTCGGCCAGCGCGCGCCGCGGTAGCCCTGCATCGCGGCGAAAGCCTTCGCGCTGGGCATGATCCGCCGATACCAGGCCATGCTGCGTTCCAGCAGTTCCGGCCTGCCCCACATAGGGAAATGCGCCGCGTGCCACCAGTGCATTTCGCCGTGGAACTTGCCGTACCAGTTGTTGCCGCTCAGCCCGGACTCCGGCGGAGGGATGGAGCCCGAGCATTGAATGGCGGTCAGATACTGCGACAATACGGCGTTGCGTTCGAGGGCGCCCGCTCGCGGATCGGTACTGCCCGAGAGGTCCAGGCATCCTCCGGCGGACCAGAATGCATTCCAATGCTTCGCCGCCGCACTCAACGTCGCCGCGACCTCCAGCGGTTGCTTCGCCGGCGGCTCCGGCGTGAACTCAACCGTAAACTCAAGTGGGCCGGCCCCGCTCAGAACGAAGGCATCTTCCCCGGCATTCTCTAATCGCGCCGTGGACGGATACCGGATCGCGGCGTAATTCACATCGGCGTCGGCGGAGTGCTTCACCACCAGGAGTCCCGGTTGCCGCGACACCGCCTCGACGGTCCAGTTTTCATTGGCCGGCTTGGTCGGGTTGCTCTCGCCGAATTGGCCTTTCAGCGCCGGATAGGCGGCGGAGGTATATGGGAATACGAAGCGGATTCGCAGTTCGCCCTTCGCGAGCGCGGGAGAGATCGCGCGGACGGCCACCGCGTCGCGTTGCGGATGAGCGGCGGTCAGCGTTTCTACGGGCTGGCCTTTCCATCGAAACGTGCTGCGGATGACTCCGTTCCACAGGTCGAGCTCCTGGTGAATCTCATCGATCTCGCCCGCCGGCAGCGGTCCGGATGAGCTGGCGAAGCCGATCCGCGTGAGCCCGCGCCGGTACGGATTCTCGCGATACCAGCGCCCCGCCGGCGTCAGTGCTTTCGATGGATACAGAATCTTGCGCCCGTTATGAGTGGCGTATTCCTCGAAGGTATCTTCGTAGCGGAAGCCCTGCGGGTTGGGCTGAGTGTGCCACGCCCACTCGGTTTGCGTGGTCAGTCCCACACCATTGACATACGCCTCGGGAACGGTTTGCAGGCCGGTGCAATCTACCGTGAATGCGAAGGACCCGTTACCCACGGAAAGCGAGGAGCCTGCGTCAAATCCGGTGACGATCGGGTGGTTGCGCTTCACGAGCGCCTGGCGATCCAGCTTGCCTACCGCGGCAGCGCCGAGCAGTGGCGTAGCGATTGAGTATTGGAGAAGTTCGCGTCGAGTCATAGTTGTGCCCTTCCTGGTCGAAAGACATAGCCTACGCCCATTCCTCGCTTCGTCACTCGTTCGTGCCGGCGCCGAGCCACTGGCGTATCGAGTCGGCGGCCAGTCTCCACTCCCCTCCCATTGCTTCCAACCACTCGCCGAGAGCGGGAGCGGTCACTCCGGCGTCGTGCAGCGCGAATTCGGCGCGGAGGCAGAGGTTGGCAAGCCGCAGCGCGCCGACTTGCGCCGCAGAGCCTTTCAGCCGGTGCAGCAGCCGGCTCAGCGCCTCTCGTTCCATTGCGGCATGCGCGGCGAGAATCTCGCCGATCAACGGCTCGGAGTCCTGCAGGAAGATTGCGAGGATTTCATCGACTATCTCTTTGGCGTCTTCGGCAAATGCCTCTCGCAGACCCTCCGGCAGTTCCCAGACCGCCTCCGGAGTTTCGTCGCGGCCAGCTTGCAGAGCCTCCGCCGCGCGTTCGATGGCCGCCTGCAGTTCGGGACCCTGAACGGGCTTGCTCATATAGTCGTTCATCCCCGCTTCCGAGGCGTCGCGCCGGTCGTCGGCGAGAGCGTTCGCCGTCAAGGCGACCAGCCAGGGCCGGCTCGGATGGCCGAACTCTTTCCGGATCGCGCGCGCAGCCTGCAGACCGTCCATTCCGGGCATCTGGATGTCCAACACAATCAGGTCGTAGACGGAACTCCGCAACCGTTCCAGCACCTTCTGCCCGTTTGAGACTACGTCGGCTTTATATCCGAATTTTCGCAGCAGGAAGATGGCGACTCTCTGATTAACCGGGTTGTCCTCAGCTACCAGAATCCGCAGCGGACAGCGCGAGGCGAGCGCGGGATCGAAGACGAATTGGGCCGGCTGGACGGGACCCGCCAAACCTGGCGCTTCGCCTGCTCCGGCGCGAACCGTGAATGAAAACGTGGATCCGGCGCCCAATTCGCTGCGAGCCCACATCGTGCCGCCCATCAGTTCCGCCAGACGCTTAGCGATGGCTAGTCCCAAGCCTGTCCCGCCGTGTTGCCGCATGGACGACGGGTCCACCTGGCTGAAGGCCTGGAATAGACGTTCGATCCGATCGGCTGGGATACCGATTCCAGTGTCGATGACGTCGAATTGCAGGATCCACCCGTCCGGTGCGGCAGGCTGGGCCGCCACCTTGACGCGAATGGAGCCATGCCCCGCGAACTTCACGGCGTTGCCAATCAGATTGTGGAGAATCTGCCTCAGACGCAATGAGTCTCCGACCACGTTGCCGGGCACCTTTTCGCCGATATTCAACTCGAGCGGCATGCCTTGTTCAGCGGCGCCTGGTTCGAACAGACGAACCGAATCGGTGACACAGCGCTTCAGGTCGAAGCTGTGCGCGGCAATCTCCAGGTGGCCGGACTCGATGCTGGTGATGTCGAGGATATCGTTGAGAATGGTGAGCAATCCCTCGCTGGATTTGCGGATCGTTTCTACGTGCTCGCGCTGCGCGGCGGTCAGTCCGGAATCGAGCAGAATGCCCGTCATGCCGATCACGCCACTCAACGGCGTACGGACTTCGTGGCTCATGTTGGAGAGGAACTGGGATTTGACGCGGGCCGCTGCTTCGGCGGCTTCCTTAGCTGCCTGCAATTCCAAATGCGCCTCGCGCTGAGCGGTGATGTCCAGGCAGACGCCGCGGCATCCGCCGAACGAGCCGTCGTCCCGCAGGAAGGGCACCCCGGCCACACGCAGCCAAAGCACGGAGCCGTCTTTGTGGATCGACCGGGATTCGCGGTCGCGGAATGGCCGGAGTTCGGTGACGTCGCTGGCAAGCTTCTCAGCCTCCGTTGGCGCGTCGTCGGGGTGAAGCAAGAACAGGGCAGGGCGTCCAATCAATTCGGACGGCTCGTAGCCGAGCAATGGGAAAACGCGGTCGCTGATGTAGGCGAGCCTCAGATCGGAATCGATTTCCCACACAAACTCACCCGCCGCGGCGACGACGTCTTTGAAGCGGCGTTCGCTTTGGGTGAGGGCGCGCAAGGCTCGGTGCTCTTGCGTCACATTCCGGAGAACGGCGGCCAGGCAGATGGGTTCGTTGCTGGAGCGACCGGGAACGGGGAAGCAGGAGCCCTCCATCTCGACAATTTCCTTGGTCACGAAATGGCGGATGGTGCACGACCCTTCCCATCTTTCGCCGCGTTGGACCAGAGCGTTGATCGTGCCGCGAAGGAGATGGAGAGTCTCCCGCGTTACATACCGGGACAGGTGGGACGACGGCAGCGGGCCGGCTTCCGGCACGCCGATCATCCGGCGGCCCGCGCGATTGGCGTACAAGACCTCGCCAGAGAGCGTCGAAATGCCGACGAAGTCCGAGGCGCTCTCCACGACCGCGGCCAGCCTATGCACCTCGGCGAGCATTGTCCTGCGGGGGCTCAGGTCGATTCCTGACAACAGAAAACCGGTGGACTCGCCGGACGCGTTGCGAATCGCCGAGCAGCACAGCAGCATGGGGATGCGGCTTCCGTCGGATGCGATCCAGGTCCATTCGCGTTCCTCGCATTCGCCGTTTCTGGCCAGCGTGAACAGAGCGCCGGCGCCCGCATCTACGGTTTGTCCCGAGCTGGACGACAGCTCCGCCGCGCGGGCCGCCAGCTCATCGGGATCGAACAGCGCCGTAACGTCGACGGGAAGCTGACTGTCTGCTGACAGCCGTAACAGCTTTCTCGCGGCTTCGTTCATCGTCACGATGACGCCGTCGATGGCCGTGGCTACCAGTTGAACGCTCGTGGAGTCGAGGATAGTGCGCTGGAGATCGGACAGCCGGCGTAGTTCTCGTTCGGTCTCGATGCGCGCCGAAACGTCGTTCTGGATGCCGATGAAGTGCGTGAGTGCGCCGCTCCGGTCCCGGACCGGCGAAACCGTAAGTTCGTTCCAGAATGGCTCGCCGTTCTTGCGGTAGTTGCGGATGAGCAGATGCGTGCCTTGACCGGCATAAATCGCGTCGTGCAGTTGAGCAACCGCGGCGGGGTCGGTGTCCGGTCCCTGCAGGAATCGGCAGTTGAGGCCGGTAACGTCGTCCAGCCGGTATCCGGTCATCCGCTCGAAAGCGGGATTAGCGTAGATCAGCGGCGTATCGGGCAGGCGGGCGTCGGCGATGACGATTCCGCTGGAGCTGGCCGCGAGGGCACTGTCCTGGAGTTGGAGCTGTTCAAGACGGACATGCCCCAACGCCTGCCGCGAAGAAATCTCCAGGATGGCCGAGACGGCTCGCGCCAGATCTTCGAGCACCGGCACGAAAACCGATGCCGTCTCGGGACGAGGCTGCCGGTCGAAGGCGGCGAGGACTCCGAAAGCAATGCCCGAGTCGCTGCGGAGTGGTACGCCCACGAAGAAACGGATGGAGCGCGGTGGGCCCGCCGAGGCCAGGTTTGCCCAGCGCGGTTCGGAAGAAGCGTCCGCGACGAGAAGCGGAGCGTTCCGTTGGATGACGTTCTCGAAAAGGGTGAAACCTCGGGGCGACTCGGACATCTCTACGCCATAGCGCGCCTTGAACCAGTGACGATTGTCGTCGAGGATAGCGACGACAGCCGAGGAGACGCCAAACAGGCCCGTGGCGGCTTTCACAATCGCGTCGAGGGCATCGTTGGAGGGAGAGTCGAGAATCTCCAATCTCTGGAGATCCGCAGAGCGGTCCGGGAGCGGAGTCGATGCCTGTGGAGTGAGATCGGACAATGCGGGTCTTCCTACCCATTCCATCATCGGTCAGCTTTGGTCATCCGGGGGGATAATCCGAACAAACCGCACTTCCAGTGGAAGATCGCAGCGAATTCCCCTCGCCGTCGCCGGCCTGGCCTCAGCCGCAATGCCCTCTACACTCCGACCCCTGGAAGAACATTGCACTAGGGGACTCCAGGACAGGCGCGCTTGCTTATAGTATTGATGAAGGCGCGACGAAAGCCTGAATTCGATCTTCTCATTCCGATATCCGATGCGCCGGAGGTACGGTGAGCGAGCCGGAGAAACTACGGATCCTGGTCGTCGAGGACGAACGCCATATTGCGCGTTTCCTGCAGTATGTTCTGGAAAAAGCGGGCTTCCAGGTTATGGTCGCTCTCGACGGCAAGACCGCGATCGGCCATATCGAGGAGTTCCGGCCGGAAGGGGTTGTTCTCGATCTGGTCTTGCCGGACATTCCGGGTACGGAGGTATTGCAGGCGATCCGGCAGAGTGCGGAATGCGGGAATGCCGCCGTGGTCGTGCTCAGCGCGCACACCTTCGAACATGGAGCGGGCGCTCTGGACCCTGGAGGGCGCACCGTACAATGTCCGAAGCCGATCGCACCCTCGCGATTGCTGGAGAAGCTGAAAGACTTCGGGCTGCACGCCGGAGCCTGACGGCCTATCGAGCGGGACGAAGGAAAGACGGAATTGGAACCCCCCAACAGCGCCATTCCTACACCCGAAGAGCTTGTCCCCGAGCCGGAAAAGCTGGCCGAATTCCTGCGGGGGCGTCTCGCGAGGGAGCCTTTCGGGCACGACTTGCAGATCTCCGCGGGACTGTTGCGCAAGGGGCTGTCCTTGCCCGAAGGCGCGGTTACCGTCGAGCTCGAACAGGGCCCCCAGGCCTGGGTTCGCTTGATTCCTGTCAGGCCGGACGATTGGCCCGCCGCGGTTCTGGCGGCTCTGGCACGAGCATGGTGCGATGTCTTTGCCGCGAATGAACGCGAAATCCACTTGATGGAAGAGCTCGCGGTGGACTGGGAGAGCCTGCAGGCGTTATATGACCTGAGCGCGGATCTGCAGAGCGCACTGAAACCGCAGGAGATGCTGAAGCGCATTCTAGGCCGCGCCATTTCTAACGAACCCGCGCTTCGGGCCGTGTTGCTGGTTGCCGGTAGCGGAGTCCTTTCGGCCCAGGCAACGCAGAATGTCGAGACTTGCCCGGACTTGGATCCCTCGGGCGGGCTGGTGGGGCAGTGTGTCTCGGAACAGCGTTCGCTGGTGCTCCACGGGCGCGAGCAGATCGCGCAGACTGGCACTCCCAGCGAGCCCTGGCACGACTGCGCCAGCCTGGCCTTGGTGCCCATCACGACAGCCGCGCGCGGGCTGTTCGGGCTGTTGGCCGTTTGGCGTTATGACGACGCCCCAGGGTTCAACTCCTACTTCGTCAGGCTGCTGGAGGCGCTCGGGCAGCAGGCCGCTCTTATCGTGGAAAGCGACCGGCTGAACCGCACTCTGCTGGAAAGCGAAAGGTTGACGCAGGAAATCTTCATCGGAAGCTTGATCCAGCAACTGCTGTTGATCGGAGCCCCTCCCGACGCTTCGGTTCGCCTGGAAGTCGCCAACCTGGCCCTTCCGTCGCAGACAGTGGACGGAGACTTTGTGGACCTGTTTGCACATCCCGACGGAACGCTTGACGTTCTGATCGGAGACGTCATGGGGAAGGGCATTCCGGCCGCGCTCCTCGGTGCCGCCACGAAGACTCACATCCTGCGGGCCTTGGCCGAAATGGCGCTGCAAGTGTCTGGCGGAGAGACGCCCAGCCCCGAGCAGATCGTCAACCGTGCGTCGAACTCCATCGGCGCGGACCTGATGACTTTGGAGAGATTCGTCACCGTCTGCTATGCTCGCGTGGATCCCTCCGGCCGCCGGTTGACGCTGGTCGACTGCGGCCATCCGAGCACGCTGCATTACCGCGCCCAGACGGGCGAGGTCGTGCCCCTGCGCGGCGACGGTCTTCCCTTCGGCGTCCTGCCCGAGGAGCGCTACTCGCAGATCGAGACGGCGCTTGAGCCGGGAGATATGCTGCTGCTGTATTCCGACGGCGTTACCGAAGCGAGAAATCCGCAGCAAGAGCTTTACGGAGAGGAACGGTTAACGGAGTCGCTGCGAATGTGCGCCCATCTCAGTGCCGCCGGTATGCTGGCCGGGATTCGCGACCGCGTGCTGGAGTTTTGCGCCGGCGAAAAGCTGGGTGACGACTTCACTTGCCTCGCCCTGAAGATCCGTCCGGAGCCGGCGCCACCCGAGCCTAGGCGAAACGATGAGATCACGATTCTCAGCGCGTACTCCGAACTCGAAAGGATGCGCGACTGGGCGTCTTCCACATTGGGGGGCGAGACGCCGGGTGAGCAGCGCGACGAGATCAGGCTGGCGCTGACCGAGGCTGTGGTGAACATAATCCGGCACGGATACCACGAAGAGCCGGGCCAGCGCATCCGCATCCGCGCGGAGCATGATGAAAGCCGTCTGGCTTTTTGCGTTGAGGATTGGGCTGGAGAATGGGCCATGGCCTCCATTCCGGAGCCGAGTTTCGAAGGCGACCGGGATGGGGGCTTCGGCGTCTTCATCCTTCGTTCTATCTTCGAAGATGTAACATTGAGTCGCTCGGAGGAAGGAAGCAACGTCCTCCGGCTATCGCGATCGCGCAACCGCAGTTCATAGGGAGGAGCGCTGGATGAATTTCTCTACCGAAACCGTGAATGACGTCACCATCGTGACGTTGCAGGGTGAGACGCTCGATGCAAACAACGCGAAAGCGCTGAAGACCGATCTCGGCCCCGTTCTTGCGCCCGGCGCGAAGCTGGTCTTCGATCTGAAGGCCGTGCGCTTCGTCGACAGCTCGGGGCTGGGCCTATTGCTGAGCTGTCTCCGCCAGGTACACAGCTCCGGGGGGGACCTTAGGCTTTGCGACATGGCGAAGGCGGTCCGCGCTCTGTTCGAACTTGTGCGCATGCATCGCATCTTCGAGATCTTCAGTACACGCGATGAAGCCCTGCGCTCCTACGGCGCCGGCGCTTGATCGAGATCCTTACCGGGAGTAAGCAGCATGAAGGCTCTGATTCTTGGCGCTGGACGCGGCACGCGGGTTCAGCCCATCACATACACGCTTCCCAAGCCGATGATGCCGGTGCTGAACCGTCCCATCATGGAGCTGCTGGTAGAGCACCTCCGGCTTCACGGGGTGAAGCAGATTCTGGTCAACACAAGCTATCTGGCCGGGGAGATTGAGAACTATTTCCGCGACGGCGCCCGCTTCGGAGTGGAGATCGGATACTCCTTTGAGGGCCGGTTGGAAGACGGCCGGCTGGTGGACGCTCCCGTCGGATCGGCCGGCGCGATTCGCAAGATTCAAGATCACTCGGGCTTTTTCGACGAACCCTTCTTCGTGCTGTGCGGCGACGCGATCATCGACCTGGATCTGACCCGCTTTGCGGAATTCCATCGTTCGCGTGGAGCCGTGGCCTCGCTGGCCATGCTCGACGTGCCCAAGGAAGCGGTCAGCAGCTACGGCGTCGTAGTAGCGGAACCGGACGGCCGCATTCTGGGATTCCAGGAAAAGCCCGCTCCGGAAGACGCCAAGAGCACGACGGTGAATACGGGCGTTTACCTGTTTGAGCCCTCCGTCGTCGATCTGATCCCGAGCGGCGTCGCGTACGACATCGGCGGCCAGTTGTTCCCCGACCTGGTGCGCCGCGGCGCGCCGTTCTACGGGCTGAATCTGCCCTTCCGCTGGCTCGACATAGGGAAAGTGACCGATTATTACGAGGTGCTGCGCCTGGCGATGGAGGGCCAGGTGCCCGGAGTGAGCGCGCCGGGATCCGAGGTCCGCCCCGGATTGCGGGTCGGCCCCAACGTGCGCATCCACCCGGACGCTTGCACTATTCGCGGCCCGGTGAGCATCGGCGCGAGCGCGACGGTCGAGGACGGCGCGACACTGTTGGGCCCTTGCTACATCGGGCCCGGAGCGGTGGTGGAAGCCGGTGCGGTGGTGGAAGAGAGCTTTGTGCTGGAGTACACTCGCGTGGGTCCGATGACTCACTTGAACCGGTCGATTGCAAGCGGGCGCTTTTGCGTCACCGGCGAAGGCGTTACGGTGCAGGTTTTGGAAAGCGGATTGGATTGGGTACTCTCCGACGCGCGCACTCAACATCAGGTTGTCGCCGATCCGCAGCAGATGCTGGAAGCCCTGATGCGGCTGGCGGACGAGAGTTAGCCTGGGAAATGGAAATGTCGTCTACGTTTCGTATTGCCGGCCGGCTGGTTTCGCATGTGGGCGGAGCAAGTTCCCATCTATGGCGTGCCGAGGTTTTTTTTGAAGTGTCGTGAGGAGATTGCCAGACGCGGATCGGCCGGAAATGAGGCTTACGTCACAGCCCAATAGCAGCGCCACCCCTTTGGAAGGGCCAGCGGTCTCGCGTCCACACTCCATGGGCGGCGGACTCTTGTCGCGCCTGGAGCCGGACGCCAGCCTGATGCGCCACAAATGGCTCGCTCTGCTCCTGTTCCTGCTGATATCGCTGGGCGGACTGCCGATCGCTCAATTCAAGGGCAAGCCGTCGTATTACACCCAGACCGCGGCGTACATCTCCCCGAGACTCGTCCAGAGCCCGCTGGGCGGCGAGGAGTTCCAGTCGCCGACGAGCCCGCACTACCGTGAGGACGTCCAGCAGAACGTTCACGCCATCCATCGAGTCGACCTCGCTCATGAGGCATTGAAGAGGCTTGGAGAGCGGGGCTTGCAGTGGTGGCGCCGTCCGCAGGAGAGCGATCGCGGCGCGGCGGAGCGGCTGGCGGACGCGCTCATCGTTTCGCCGGCGCAGGGGACCTACCTGGTGCATGTGGGACTGAAGGGCGACCGGCCGGAAGGCCTCGCGGAGATCCTCAATGCGCTGCTGGATGTATACGTCGGCGTTCACAAATCCGAGGAATTCAACGGTGTGGAGAGCCGCCAGGCGGCGTTGAGGCAGGAAACGGACAGCCTCGGCAAGGATCTGACGGACAGCCAGGCGCGGAGAGCGCAACTGGCGCAGGAACTCGGCGTCGGCGCCTTCACCGAGAGCCACGCAAACCCCTACGACCAATCCGTGGATTCGGCCAAGCTCGCGCTCGCCGAAGCGGGCCGTCAGCGGATCGTGGCGTCCGAACGGTTCGCCATTGTCGACCCGTCACGCGGTGACGCAGCCAGGCAGGCGCTCGATTCGTACGCCCTTGAATTGGCGAGCAGGGACCCAGCCAATACCTCGCTCCTCTCCAGCGCCAATAGGAAGCGCGCCGAATTGTCCGCCAGTTTGAGCCGCCTGTCTCCCGGCGATCCCGCGCGCAATGGCTTGCAGCGGGAGTTGGCTGAGTCTGACGCCGCCGCGGAGCGCGAAAGGGCCAGGCTCGCGTCCACGCATTCGCGCACAATCCTCGACCAGAGGCGCGCCCAATTGCTGCACGCGGAAAGAATCGAGAAGACGTTGCAAGCGGAACTGGAGCAGCGGGAATTGCGCGCGTCCCAGTTTGAACGGAAATACCGGGCGGGCATCGGCCTGGAGCAGCGAATCGAACAGGCAAGCAAACATCGGGAGACCATGGACGGGCGAAAGATCTCCCTGGATCTGGAAAGCAAGGCGCCCCGTTTTGTTCGCGTGCTGGCCGACGCCCAGCCTGCCACCATTCTTGCGAAGGACGAGCGGACGAAACTGGCCCTCATATTCGTGCTGGCCGGCTTCGTGTTGGCCCTGCTGGCGCCAATCGTCATCGATATCGCGAATCCCACCGTCTCTGTTCCCGCAGACGCCGGTCGCGCATTGCGGTTCGATCCACTGGGATGGTTGCCTGAAAGAAAGGAAGGTGGGGAGGAATTCACTTGGGCGCTTGTCCTCCAGCTTGCCCAACGGATGGACCGGGAACGCCGCTGCCATGGGACGCGGATCTGGATGTTCACCTCGGTGAAAGCCGGCGCGGGCGCCACTACCCTGGTGAACTCTCTAGGGAAGGCTCTCACCGTGCTCGGGGTTCCGGCGATCGCGGTTGAAGCGAACGCCCGGCGGTCCGACGCCCGGTACGCGCGCAACCTCCCCGGGCCAGGTCTGAGCGATCTGCTGCGTGGACGCTCGACGCTGAGCCGGTGTATCGAGACGGGAGACGCGGAGATGCCCGATCACATCTCCGTTGGCGAACTCGATGGCTCTGGCCATCTGCCGCACATTCATCGACTGGGGCGAGTTCTCGACGATGCCGCGGAATCCTACGCCGTCGTGCTGGTCGATCTGCCGCCAGTGCTGGAATCCGCCGATGCGGAGTACCTGGCGCGGCGGGCCGGCTGCGTCGTGCTCATCGTCGAGGCGCGTCGCGTTACATCGCTCGAATTGAAGCGTGCGGCGCGGATGTTGGAAGGAGCGCGGACGACGGCCCTGACTTGTATCGTGAATCGCGTGCATGCCGCCGATGCGGGCGGTTTCGCTCAGAATGCCAGGCGCGAGTTCGAGACTGGCGCTACTGAACCTATGCCCGGACTGCAACAACCATTTCTGTGGTCGTAGCCGGGTTTCACTCCTCTCCCCGTTTCATGACTCCCGCGCCGCGCCGTCCTCCATGGCTTGCGTGGCCAGGAGGGAGAACCAACCGCCAGCCGCGGCGAGTTCCGAGGGATTTCCCTGCTCGACGATTCGCCCCTGGTCGAGAACGATCACATGGTCCGCGTCCTTGATCATGGAGTAGCGATGGGCGATAACCAGCGTCGTCGGATGATGATTCAGCCGTCGCAAAGCCTCCTTCACCTCGGCCTCCGTCGCGTAGTCCAGGTTGGCAGTGGCTTCATCCAGTACCAACATGCGCGGCGCTCCGACCAGCATGCGCGCGATCTGCAGCCGCTGCCTTTCGCCCACCGAAAGTCCCAGTCCGCGCTCGCCTAACTCACTCGCCAGTCCCTCCGGCAATCGCGCCAGAGCCTGTGTGAGGCCGGCGGCCTCGGCGGCCCTGTTGACTTCCTCGTCGCTTGCGTCCGGCCGCTTGTAGCGAATATTCTCCGCTAGCGTGCCCACGAAAACGGCGCCGTCGGTGGCTACCATCCCGATGGCCTGGCGCACCGAGGCCGGCTCCAACTCCGACAGAGACTGTCCGTCGATGCGGATCTCGCCTCCGGTGGGCTCCCATAGTTTGAGCAACAGATCCGCAGCGGTCGTCTTGCCCGCGCCCGAAGGACCGGTGAGTGCGGTGACCTTGCCGGGTTCAATCGCGAAGCTGATGCCGTGCAGGACCTCCCGCTGCGGTGAGTAGCCGAAACGGACGTTGGAGAACTCGATACGGCCGGGACCGGGCATCAGAGCCTTGCCCCGCGGCTCTTCCGGACCGGTCTGCAACAGGCGGACGGCACGGCTGAGCGATGCAAAGTGCTGCGGCAAGCTTGTGGCCAGGCTGCTCAGGGAATCGACGGGGTCGAAGAGCCTGTCCAGATAGGCCACGAACATGACGACGTCGCCAGGGGTCAACCTGCGCTCCATCACCAGCCAGCCACCGTAGCCGAGCACCAGGGCCTTGCTCAACTGGCTCAAAGTCGTTTGCAGGAATGAGTAACGGTTGGACAGACGCGCGCGCATCAGGTAATCGTCGTAGGCCCCTGTCGTCATGGCTTGCAGGCGGTCCGTCTCGCGCTTCTCCGCGCCTGAGAGTTTGACGGTCTTGATCGCGGCCAGGGCGTCCTGGATGCGCATCGAGACGTTCTCCCACATGGCGTAGTATTCGCTCATGCCGCTTTCCAGCCGGCTGGCTGCTCTGCGGGTGATGAGTATGTAGAAGGGCAGAACGGCGAGCGAGGCGAGCGTCAGCCTCCAACTCTGCGTCAGCATGATGGCGCAGATGCCTACCAGCCGCAGAGCCTCCGGCGCGATCTCCTGGGAGAAGGCGGTCACGATCGGCGCCACCTGGTCGGATTGGTCGATCCTTTTCGCCAGCCCGCCGCTGGGGCGCTTGGCGAAAAACGCAACCGGCAATCGCAGGACGTGGCCGAACGTGGATTGAATCAATCGCGCTTCGATCCGGCTGGCGACGATGGTGCTTTGATAGTCCGCTGCCAGAGACAATCCGTAACCGGCGACTCCGATGACGAAAAGCAGTCCGACCGCCCACAGCAGCGTCGACAAAGCTTGCTGCGCGAGTACGCGGGGCCAGGTAGTTCCGGCCATGCGGCAGGCGGGTGTGTCCCAGACGCTGCTGGTCCTTTTCGTTGTGTTCGGCCGGGAACCACCACCCGTTTGCCCGTGGTTGGATGCACGGTGACCTTCACGCTGGGCCGCTCCACGAACAGTCCAGCCACGTCGTTGATGGCAGTGCGGTAGATCAGCGGCTGCACGAGATCCGCGCCCGTGGCCAGTATCGCCAGAATTGCGATGATGACGAACCTGTTCTTGAAGGCGCGGGAGAACTCGAACAGGACGCGCAAGACAGGGTACTGTGATGGCGAATTCGGCGAGCGCATTTCGGTCCGAATCATAGCACCGCATGGTTGCCGGCAGTCAGGCAGAGATAGGATGAGTCTGATTGCGCGCAATCTCCGCACACGCAAGGACGCTTTTCCATGGCCACTCCGGTTTCATCGACTACTTCTCGCCAGATTGTTCTGGACACGCTCTCCCACCGCCAACCCGAGCGTCTGCCGGTCGATTTCGGAGCCACCAATGTTTCCGGCATTCACGTCAGTTGCGTCGCTTCGTTGCGCGAATACTTCGGATTGGAACGGCGGCCCGTCAAAGTCGTTGAGCCTGCCCAGATGCTCGGACTGATCGAGGAAGACTTGAAGCGCGCGATGGGTGTCGATACCGAAGGGCTTTTTCGCCGCAAGACGAAGTTCGGCTACGCCAACGAGAATTGGAAATCGTGGTGGTTGAACGGACTCGAGGTCCTGGTAGGCGCGGGCTTTAACACGACCGTCGCCGCCAATGGCGACACCCTCATCTATCCCGAGGGCGACCTGACCTCCGCGCCGAGCGGGCGCCTACCCAGCGGCGGTTATTTCTTCGATGCCATCGTCCGGCAGAACCATTTCGACGAGAATAACCTGGATCCGGAAGACAACTGTGAGGAATTCTCACTGCTCTCCGATCAAGACGTCGCGGCTATTGTCGAAGACGCTCTTGTTGCGAGGGCGACGGGCCGCGCCGTGGCAGCCTCTTTCGGCGGCATGGCCTTTGGCGACATCGGCGTCGTCCCCGCGCCAGGCTTGAAGGATCCACGCGGGATCCGCGACATCGCGGAATGGTACGTCAGCACCACGGCCCGCCGCGATTACGTCCACGCGGTGTTCCAGCGGCAATGCGAGATCGCGCTTAAGAACCTGGCAATATTGCACGCGGCGGTGGGCGGTTTGGTGGACATCGTCTACATCTGCGGAACCGACTTTGGCACGCAAAGTTCGGCCTTTTGTTCCGTGCCGGCTTTCCGCAGTCTCTGGTTGCCCTATTACCGCGAGATCTGCGCTTGGATCCACAGGAACACGAAGTGGAGGTGCTTCAAACATTCCTGCGGCTCGGTTCGGCGCTTTATCCCTTCCATGATCGAAGCCGGTTTTGACATCCTCAACCCGGTGCAATGCTCGGCGTTGGGGATGGACCCAGGCGAGTTGAAGGCCGAGTATGGCGACCGCATCGCTTTTTGGGGCGGCGGCGTCGATACCCAGCAGACCTTGCCCTTCGGGACGCCCGATGAGGTGCGCGAACAGGTGCTGCGCCGTTGCGAAGTCTTTGCCAGGGATGGAGGATTCGTGTTTAACGCGATCCACAACATTCAGGCGGAAACGCCCGTCGCGAATATCGTGGCCATGTTCGACGCCGTGAAGGATTTCAACGGCCGGTGAAGTATTGTGGGGATCTCTTCAAACAACACGTCTCGCGGCGGGCCGTCACGAGTATCGGAAGCCCGCTTTGACCTTTCGATGAGATTAGGAATTAGGGGTGGGTTTCTGGAGAGTGACGCCAGCCGAATGGCAAACGGCCATGGGTTGGCCGTTTTGTCAATTTTCCCATATTAGAATCAATCGGTTGCAAGGCGAAACGGCAAGCCCTTGCCGTTTCGCCCTCGATTTGCTTCTGCGCGGGTCGTTCTGCGCGCGTCACACTCCCGAGGTCACAGCCGGTATGGCGCGCGCATATTCCGGCTCAGCAGCTTCGTCGCTTCGGCGTCGCCGAGGATCTCCATTTTCTTCGGATCCCAATGGATCTTGCGTCCGGTCAACATGGCGATCTGTCCCAACCAGCCCGGAGTTGCGGAGTGCAATGCCACCGCGGCAGGAGTCAGCGTCTTGCCGCGGCTCTTCACGCACTCAATGAATTCTTCGTAGTGGCCGTGCGCGTCGCCGTTGTTCTTCAGATGGATTTCGTTCTCGCCGATCTTGTCCGTGAGCTGCGACTTGTCGCTGGCGTCGATCTTGCCGCGATCGACATACACCCAGCCTTTCTCGCCGATCCACTTTGTGCCGGACCGGATCTCCGGATAACCGCCGGCGATGACCATGGTCGTGCCGTCGGGATAGGTGCATTGCACCTTGTACTTCTTCGCCGCGTTGAAGAGCTCGGTGCGCGGCGGGTATTCGCCCACGCCTTCCACTTCGACGGGGCCGTTGTCGTCCCAGCCCATGCCCCAATGCGCGATGTCCACATGGTGGCCGATCCAGTCCATCAACTGACCGCCGCCGTAGTCGAGATTCCAGCGCCAATTGACGTGTACGCGCGCCTCGCAGTAGGGCGCATCGGGCGCCGGCCCCAGCCAGCGATCGTAGAACAGCGTCTTCGGCGGGTCGGTCACCTTCAGTTGGCGCTCCGGATCCTTGAGTGCGTAGAATCCGGAAGGCAAGCCGACTTCAATCGACTTCACTTTTCCGATGCGTCCGTTGCGGACGAGTTCGCAGGCTTGATGGAAATTGCCCACCGAGCGCTGCCAGCTCCCGGTCTGCCACACGCATCCCTGCCGCTGAGATTCTTCCACCATCATCAAGCCTTCGTGGAAGTTGTGTGCGAGCGGCTTTTCGCAATAGATATCCTTCTTCGCGCGCGCCGCCTGCACTGCGATGAGGGAGTGCCAGTGGTCGGGGACGGCGATGCTCACGGCGTCGATGTCGCGACGCATCAGGACCTCTTCGAAGGCATGATAGGCGGTGCAGCCCTGGTCGCCGTGAGCCTTGTCGATGAAGGCCTTTGCATCGGTCAGGTGCGTATCGTCGATATCGCAAACCGCGACGGTCTGCGCGCCCTTGACCTTCAGGAAATCCTTCACGTGGCCGTCGAAGCCCATCCAGCCCAGACCGATATTGGCGACGGTCACCCGGTCGCTGGGCGCTGTGGCGCCGCCCCGTCCAAGCGCCGAGGCTTTCACGACCATCGGCGCACCCGCCGCGGCCAGCGCGGCTCCCTGCAACCACTGTCTGCGAGTATTCATTGAACGAACTCCCGAGCTACGGTCTTGTTCCGTGCTCCGTATGTCATCATACCTGTCCGCGAACAACGGAGCGCGCCTCGCCTGGGAACGCCGATCTTCTGAGGTGGGCGATCAGCCTCTTCGTTAACTTCTCGTAGACCAGCGCCGCCGCCGCGACGTCCTGCACGCCCAGTCCGAGCGATTCGAAGATCGTGATCCCGTCGGGCCGAGTGTATGCGGTGGCCGCCGCGATCTTTCCCATTTCCACCAAGGGTAGGCTGCCCCACTCGCTGTGCGGGGCGGCCAGCAGCAAATCGCCGGCCTCGATCTTGGCCTGTTCGAGTGAGTCTATAGCGATGAGCGAAGCGCGACGGACCAGCTCCGTAGGGATCTCGCGCCGGCTGGCCTGATTGGATCCCGACGCGTTCACGTGCGCATCCGCCTCGACCCATGCATCTTCGAGCACCGGGTCCTTGGCATAGGTGGCCGTAATCACGACCTGCGCGCCGCGCACGCACTCTTCGGCTGACGCCGCCGCGATCACTTCGATGCCGAATGCCATGCTTGCGTTGGCAGCAAAGCTCTCGCGATTGGCCGCCTTGCGGCTATACACGCTGATGCTTTGCACTTCCCTGACGGCCAGGACAGCCTCCAGTTGCGTCCAGGCCTGGAAGCCGGAACCGATCAAAGCAACCTTCTCGATCGCCCTCGGAGCGAGCAGATCGGTGGCCGCGCCGGACGCGGCTCCCGTACGGATCTGGCCCAGGTGGTTGGCTTCAATCAGCGCCAGCGGCTCGGCACTCTCCGCGTTGTAGAGCAACACGTGAAAGTACATCGCGCCCTTTTTCACATTGGTCGCGTAGATCTTGGTCCCGAGGTATCCGCCCCAGGCGCCGGCCATCTGATGCATCACAGTGCCGGTGGGCAGGAAGAGCCTGCGGCGCGACACATTCAGCGCCTCGGCCCGGCCCAGGCTCGCGAAGCAATCGCGCATGCGCTGGACGCACTCGCTCATCGGCAGAAGATCGAGCACCTGTTGTTCGGAAATTTGCAGCATCGTCGTCCCGCTATGCGTTCCAATCCAGCGCGAGCCGGATCATAGTGCGGATGCCGAGGCCCGTCGGACCCTTGGCGAGATGCGGTTTCGCATCGTCGAGCCACGCCGTGCCGGCGATGTCGAGGTGCACCCACGGCTTCGATTCGACGAAGTTCTCCAGGAACTTCGAGGCTGTGATGGAACCGCCGTACCGCCCGCCGATGTTGGGCAGGTCGGCGAAGGCGCTCTTCAGGTAGTCGTTATAGTCCTCGTCCATGGGGAATGGCCACAGCCGTTCGCCTTCGATCTTGCTCGCGGCGATCACGCGGTTTTGCAGTTCTTCATCGTTGGAGAAGGCGCCCGCGTAAAGATGGCCCAGGGCCACCGCGATGGCGCCCGTCAAAGTGGCCGCGTCAATCAGATGCGTGCAGCCCTGGCGCACGGCGTAGGTTAGTGCGTCGGCCAGGATCAGCCGGCCTTCGGCGTCGGTATTCAAGACCTCGATGGTCTTGCCCTGATAGCTCTTGACTATGTCGCCGGGGCGTTGAGCGCGGTCGCTCGGCATGTTCTCGACACACGGCGCGAAGGCCGTCACCGGGATGGCCGGCTTCAATTGCGCGAGAGCCCGCATCGCGCCGATCACGGTGGCCGCACCCGCCATGTCGTACTTCATCTTGTCCATGCTCTCGGAGGGCTTGATGGAGATGCCGCCCGTGTCGAACGTGACGCCCTTGCCCACCAGAGCCAGGTGGTTGGAGCCCGATGGGGGCGTCGACGGGACATACTTCAGCACGATGAAACACGGCGCTTCGGCCGATCCTTGCGCGACGCCGAGCAGTGCGCCGAAGCCGAGCTGCTTCATGCGGGACTCGTCGAGGATCTCGCATTCCAGTCCGTAATCGGCCGCCATCGCACGCGCGTATCCGGCAAGCTTGAGCGGCGTAAGCAGATTGGCGGGTTCAGAGACCAGCGTGCGAGTGAAGTTCTGCGCCTCGGCCACGATCCGTCCGCGCCGCAGCGCTTCGCTCAGCGCCGCCGAAACCGCTGGGACCGCGATCTGAATTCGCTCGACTTTCTTCTCGTCCTTTTTGGGGTCGGTCTTGTGCGCGTCGGGCTCGAAGTCGCCCAGGATGAAGCCTTCCGTCAACGCTTCCACGAATCCCTCGGTGGCGAGATCCCCTTCCAGCGAGAGGGCGAAGTCCGAGACTCCCTTGCCCTTCAGCTTGCGGAGCAATGCGCCGGCGAGCTTGCGTGCCTCGCTCGCGCCGAACTTGGATTTCGATCCCGCGCCGGCGAGTACCAGCCGCGAGGCCTTCAATCCCGCCGGACGATGCAGCAGCGCCGTCTCCAGAGACTTGCCGGAGAACTCCTTCGAGGCGTAGACCTCGGAGACCCATCCGCCAGTGAGTGTGTCGAGGCCGGCGGGAGATGTCTCGATAGGAGTATCGGCGGGTTTCTCGTCGCCGTTCTTGGTCCTGCTGAAGGCGAGAGCGACGAGTGCGCCCGCTTCGAGTCCGGTAGCGGGGGATGTAGTGAGAATGATTTCCATGGCGATGTGTAGACGATGAGTTCCCGTTCC
This sequence comes from Terriglobia bacterium, assembly GCA_963823095.1. Taxonomy (GTDB): domain Bacteria; phylum Acidobacteriota; class Terriglobia; order Bryobacterales; family Bryobacteraceae; genus CAIVVT01. The sequence continues at coordinate 872,305 of CAWGKI010000049.1, read as the reverse complement.
AGTTTATCAATCGTCGTGCGGCATGGATTTCGCGCCTGTGTGGACGGCGCTCGTTAAGGCGTGGTAATCCACCAGGTGAGTCCGAAGGGATCTTCCACGCCGCCCGCTCGCCCATACTCCTGATCGGCAATGGGCATCAGCGACTGCGCCCCCGCGGCGACGGCACGCGCAACCCAGGCATCGACGTCGTCCACATAGAGGAAGAGGTTCACCGCGGAGCCGCCGAAGCTTTTGGCCGACTTGTATTTGGGCCAGGCCGGGTTCTCGTCGTGCAGCATCAGCATCGAATCGCCAATGCGGATCTGGGCATGGCGCACGCGATCGCCGTCCTTGTGCATGTAGATTTCATCGGCGCCGAAGGCGCGCTGGTAGAATTCGATCGCCTCCGCCGCGTTCTCCATGGTGATGTACGGCGTGACGGTGTGGAAGCCTTCAGGGATAGGCTTGGGAGTGCGGCTCATAGTTTCTCCTGCATTTGAATGTGTTTCGCGAGGAATCTATTTTGCACGGTTTTGAGTTCTTTGTATAGAACAATGGCGACCAGTCACGCTCGGATCTATTTGGACTGGAACTGGGAATCCGTGTTCCCGGCGGCAGGATAGACGATGTAAGCGCGCACGGGAAATGTGGCTCCACCCACCCAGGCTATAGGCGCGGCGTGCAAATAACCGCCCGGTTCCACCATTTCGAGGTTGGTCATGTGCTCACAGACAGGGATCCCCGCGCCGAGCAGCAACGTGTGCGCGGGGCGCGCGAAATCGTGGATGTCGTCAATGTTGAGGGAGTCGATGCCGACGAAGCGCGCGCCGGCCTGGACCAGGTGTTCGCAGGCGTCGGCGGTAAGAAACGGGTTCGCTTCAAAGTAGCTCTCCGTGCGCCAATGTCGCGCCCAACCTGTATTCACGAGCATTGCCTTGTCCCGCAGGTCGAGGTCGCGAAACAGGTCCGGCCCGATGCCGCGCTTGGAAGAATCGCGAGCGTCGATCTTAACCACTGGCACGTGGGCCACAGACTCCAGAGCCAGGCTGGCGAGATCGGCGCCAGCGCGAAAGCGATGACGAGGCGAGTCCACATAGGTGCCCGTGTTGCCGCACAGATGGAGCGAAGCGATGAAGAACTCGGATTGGCCGTGGTAACGCTCGCGCGAGGCCTCGTAGTCCAGCAGAATCTGCGCTTCGGGAACGGGCAGGCCGGGATAAGTTTTCATCCCCACCTCGATTGCGTGACTCACTTCGATGAAGCGGGGCTTCGTTTGGGGTGTGTCGTGGGACATGCTTGGCATCGTAACAGGCGCGCGGCCGAATGCTGGCATCTTGTTGTGCACCTATCTGCGGGAGGGCGGTCGTGGCTGTTCCCGCAGCCCAACTCGCACTGTCAGGGTCTGGGGTGAGACGAGACAGCCGCGAGTGCGGCGGTTTTCGGCGTCGCGGCAGGGTCGGCGGCCGATTGGCTGATCACAATCGGCTTCATCTCCTGGTCGAGCGTGCAGGTCGCGGGGATTAGTTTGCTCGCGTGGAGCCGTTTCCAATCGACAACGTATGAGTCCGAGAGAGACGAATGGTACTGCTTGAGGTCTGCCGTGAGGTGATGCATCACCCCCGCTTCGTTCGGGAAAACCTCGATGGTTTGCACCCTCAGGCCGTCCCTGCTGGCCGAGAAGTCGAAGACGGGATTGTATGGGAAAAGGGCCTTGTTCACACAGGACCTTGGAAGGAGCAGTCTCGCCCGTTCGACTGGCGGGCCGAACCCCAGGAGTTGGTGTTCGGGTGGTTCCTCCGATGCGCCGGCCATCTGCTCAGGGTCGAGCACCAACAAGGTCGCTGAATTACGCCCGTTGCTGATTCCCGCGGCGTACAACTCGTTGTTCCCGTCTCCGTCGAAGTCGGCGAGTTGGAGTTGGTTGAGGTGGCCGCTGTGCCAGTACTCCCGCAGCAGCTTGCCGTCCGTCGAAAGGAGCGCGATCTGGCAGGGATAGTAAGGATACTGAATGCTGGAGACGATGATGCGGTTAGGTCCGTTTTTGCGGGTCTTGCCAACCAGGAATCGCATCACGCTGTACTTCGGCGCAAATTCCTCTTTGATGCTACGGACCCGCTGTTCGGGCGTGAACCGCCACCGCTCTCTTCCGTCCTGAGCGAAACAGATGAGGGGACTACTTCCTTCGAAATCGGAGGGGGAGGAGAGGGCCGCGAAAAGGACCTCCTGCTCGCCGTCACCATCCAGGTCTCCAAACCAGATAAACGACGCAGGTTCGCGTGCGGCATAGGCCGCGTATTGCAGATTAGCAGGAAATATGTGGCGCCAGCACTCCCGCCCGCGAGCATCCGTGATGACAAGAGTGTTGGGCTCGAAACGGTACGAGACAGGCTTGCCCGGCAGCAGAAAAACGCGAACTGCGACAGCCGTAATCAGCAGGCCGACGAAAACCGCGGCCGCAAAGGTTGTCATGAGTCGTCGCGATACGCGTGGCTCTGGAGGTGGCGGCGCCTCTTCAATTGCCGGTTGTTGAACGGTCGCGGCCTTCTTCCAGCTGTGGAGTTCTTCAACACTGCAAGTGATGCGTCCGCGCGGCCCCGCCAGCCTACGAACGGGGAGACCGCGTTCGTGTTCAAGGACTTGCGCAGTCTTGACGCTAACCCCCAGATACGCCGCAACCTGTTTCCACGAGCACAGCTCACGATTCGCGTCGTGCTCAAGTTCTTCAGGCATCGGGAAAGAAACAGGCTATCACACCCCCTGCGCGGGCCCTCCTCCGAACCGCATGGAGAAGAGCTTACGCGAGATTACGCAGTTCTACGCATCTACTGGATCGTTGACGCATGGTACCTATGAACTTCGGCCCGACGTAACCGGAACGATAGCGATACTCGCGATGTCTTTCGGGGGAACGCAGAGTCCTGGGCTCCTGAGTCGCCAGGAGTCCCAAGCGCTCGCGAATTGTGGGTGCCGGGGAACGGCCCAAGCTTGGCGCCATCGCACTTGAACCCGCCGAAACATTCCGCTCATTTTTCGATTCCATCGCAACATACATGACCAACAGGCCTCGACCGGCCACGGGTAGCCGGAGTGGCCCAAAGAGTTTGCATGCGCCGTGTTGACCAGGACCGCACGGGATTGAAAAGATAAAAAGGTCCTTTGCGTTATTCAATTTTCCTTCTACTCTTTAGCGCAGTCTGCGCCTCCTGCCTGGCCGAATCCGATGGCACCCCCGCCATCTCGATTCCGCGCGTCCATCGTGCGCCCAAACTCAGCGACTTCCTGAATGGCGTTCCACGCGAAGCCGAAAAGGTGGTCACCGACTTCCGCCAGATGGATCCTGGCGATGGCGTTCCCGTCACCCAGCCGACCACGGCGTTCCTCTCCTACGACGACAAGAACCTGTACGTCGCCTTCATCGCCAAGGACGATCCGAAGCTGATCCGCGCGCGCGTGGCCAAGCGCAAACAGATCGTCGACGACGACCGTATCACCATCAACATCGACACTTCGCACGACCACCTGCACGCCTACTGGTTCGACGTGAACCCGTACGCCGTACAACTCGACGGCATCACGACCGACGGCTACGGCGACGACTTCAGTTGGGAAGGGTTGTGGTACACGGAGGCGAAGATCACCGCCGATGGCTACGTCGTGCTCATCACGATTCCCTTCAAGACTTTGCGCTTTCCCAACAAACCGGTGCAGCAGTGGGGCGTTGTGCTCGGCCGCTTCATCAACCGCAACAACGAGTTCTCGATGTGGCCTTACATCACGCGGCGCAAACTGCCACAGTTTGTCGGGCAGTTCGGCCACATGGATGGCATGGAGAACATCTCGCCTGGCCGCAACGTCCAGTTCATCCCGTATGCGATGACGTCCGGCTCGCACTACCTCGACCAGACTCCCGGCGTTCCGCCGCGCCTCGTCACCGAGCCGAACTTCCGCGCCGGGCTCGACGCAAAGGTCGTCATCAAGGACGCCCTCACTCTGGATGCGACGTTGAACCCGGACTTCAGCCAGGTGGAATCCGACGAGCCGCAGGTCACGGTGAACCAGCGTTACGAGGTGCAGTTCCCGGAGAAGCGCCCGTTCTTCATGGAGAACGCGTCATACTTCAACACGCCGCAGAATCTCTTCTTTTCACGCCGCATTGTGGATCCGGAGTATGGGATCCGTCTCACCGGAAAGATCGGCCGCTGGGGGCTCGGCGTGCTTGCCAGCGACGACCGCGCGCCGGGCAAGAGCGTAGACAAGACAGACCCCGCGTACGGCAACCGCGCCAGCGATGCGGTGCTGAGCCTGCAGCGCGACTTCTTCAAAGACTCGCACGTGCGTCTCTTCGTCACCGATACGGAATTTGCGGGCAGCTTCAGCCGCGTGGCTTCGCTCGACACGCGCATCCATTTGAAGCACAACTTCTTTCTTGCCGCCCAGACGGTCACCAGCCAGAGCCGCGACCTGACCCGTCGCGAGACGTCAGGCAACGACTACTACGCGCAGCTCAGCCACAGCGACCGGAAGTGGCAGTATTACACCAGCTACACGGACATCAGCCCCAACTTCCAGGCGGCTTTGGGCTTCGTTCCCCGCACCGACATTCGCCAGGTGAAGAGCCGCCTCGGCTACAAGTGGTGGAGGGAGAAGAAGGCGCTGGTCGATTTCGGTCCGGCCGTCGTGGTGCTGGGCAATTGGAACCGGCAGGGCAGGGCGCAAGACTGGGAGGCCGATCTCGAATGGAACATGGAGTTCACGCGTCTCACGTCGTTCACGTTCAGCCACGGCGAGATCTTCGAGCTGTACCAGAATCGCGAGTTCCGCAAAAGCGCGAACAACCTCATTTTCAACACGGGCTGGTATAAGTGGCTGGCCGTGCAATCCACGTTCTCCCGGGGCAACGCCGTGAATTACTATCCGGCCGCGGGTCTGGCGCCGTTCCTGGGCGATTCGCAGGACGCCAACGTGGTGCTGACCATCCGGCCGACGCCTCGCCTGAGGTTGGACGAGACCTACATCTACAGCCATCTGCGCGCTCGCTCCGGCTGGGACTTTACGGGATCGACGCCGAGCGTCTACAACAACCACATTGCGCGGTCGAAGGTGAACTACCAGTTCACGCGACAGTTGTCGCTGCGCGCCATCGTGGACTATAACGGCGTGCTGCCCAACGAATCGCTGGTCTCGCTGACGCGCACCAAGCGCATGGGCTACGACTTCCTTTTGACGTATCTGCTGCACCCGGGCACGGCTCTTTACGCCGGGTACACGGACATCTATCAGAATCTGCTTTTCGACCCGGCGAAGCCGCCGTACCTGCAACTGTCGCGCTATCCGGATTTCAATACCGGGCGGCAGGTGTTCGTGAAGCTGAGCTATCTGTTCCGCTACTGAGCGGCTATTCATTCAGGTGGCGGGAGTTGCGCAGGCTCATGGCCTTCTTGGCTTCCATCGCGGTTTCGCGTTCCTTGGTCGCCGCGCGCTTGTCGTGCTCTTTCTTGCCCCGGCAAATGCCAAGTTCACACTTCAGCAGGCCGTCTTTCAGATACATCTTTAGCGGGATCAGGGTCAATCCCTTTTCCAGCGCCTTGCCGCTGATCTTGTCGATCTCGCGGCGATGGAGCAGCAATTTCCGCTTCTTGGTGGGCTCGTGGTTGAAGATGTTGCCATGCGAGTAGGGGCTGAAATGCGAGTTCATCAGCCAGGCTTCGCCGTTGACGACATCGGCATAGGCATCGCGCAGTTGCACGCGGCCCTCGCGCGCCGACTTAATCTCGGTGCCGGTGAGCACAAGTCCGGCCTCCAGGCGGTCCAGCACGAAGTAATCGTGGTACGCCTTGCGGTTGTCGGCGACGAGTTTGAAGGCTTCCTTCTGCTGGGGCATCGATTCACTTCCACGCCTGCCGGTCGATTTGCGTCAAATAATCAGGGCGCAAAGCGATCCCGGCCGAGTGGATCGGCAACCACCAGAATAGCATGTCGCGCTCGGAGCGGACTTTTTCGGATTGATCCTAAAATGTTGAAGATGAACCGGTTAGTTGCGAAATTGGCTGCCCCGGCGGCCCTCTTGGCCGTGTTGGCGACGCTGGCCTTGCCCGTGGCGGCCGGCACAAAAAAAGGCGATAGACTCGCAGCCGAAGGGCTCCGCTTCGAGATGCAGCGCCAATATGACGAGGCCATGGAAAAGTACGAGCTGGCCCTGGCCACCGATACGTCCGACATCAATTACCAGTTGATGATCCGGCGCGTGCGGTTCCAGGCCGGGCAGATGCACGTCAACAACGGCTTGAAACTGCGCAGCGACGGCAAGCTGGACGAAGCGCTGGCGGAATTCAACAAGGCCTACACGATCGATCCGTCGTCGACTTCCGCGGAACAGGAGATTCGCCGCACACTGCGCATGATCGAGCGCGAGAAGCAGCGCAAGGCGAATGGCGGGAAGGATCCGGAGAACGAGGGCGATCGCGGCCTGACGCCGTCTCAGACGGCTAAGAAAGAGTCCGAACAGCGCGAGGCGGACATGACGGCCCCGCCGGAATTGAAGGCTCCTCCAGCCCAGGCCCTCGACCTGAAGATTTCCAACCAGCCGTTAAAGACGCTGTATGAGACGGTCGGCAAGATAGCGGGAATTAATGTCCTGTTCGATTCCGATCTGCAGCCCGAGCCGAACAAGAAGCTCTCGCTGGATTTGAAGGACACGCAGCTCGAAGACGCGCTCGATTACGTCGCGCTCCTCACGCACACCTATTGGAAACCCGTGTCCGCCAATACGATCTTCGTGACGCAGGAAACCGTTACCAAACGCCGCGACTACGAGGATCACGTCACCCGCGTTTTCTATCTTCAGAACATCACTTCGGCTCCCGAGCTCCAGGAAGTGATGACGGCCGTGCGCACAGTCACCAACGTGCGCAATATCTTTCCCGTCAGCTCGCAGAATGCCCTGGTTATACGGGGCACCACCGATCAGATCGAACTGGCCGAGAAGATCATCTTGGATATCGACAAGCCCAAGTCCGAAGTGCTGGTGGACATGATCGTGCTTGAGGTCAACGGGGACCGCACTCGTGCGTTGGCAGCGACCGTCGCGCCCGGCGGCCTGAATATGACGGCGGCTTCGACTCCCGGAGGCGGGACGACGACGCCTTTGAGCAAGATCGCCCACCTGGGGCTGGGTGACTGGACCACCACCATGCCCAGTGCCGTCCTCCAGGCGACTTTGACCGACACCCGCGCGAAGATTCTCACCTCGCCTCAGTTGCGCGGCATCGAAGGCCAGAAGGCGAGCCTGAAGATCGGCGACCGTTACCCTTACGCGTCGGGCAGCTTCCAGTCGGGCGTGGGCACGGGCGGAGGTCTGCCCTACGCGCAGACTCAGTTTCAGTTTGCCGATATCGGCGTCAACGTGGATATCACGCCGCGCATCCACGGCTCGGACGAGGTCACGCTGCAAGTGGACTTCGAGATTTCCAACATCAGCCAGACGATCAATGTCGGCGGTGTGTCTCAACCCGTCATCGGACAACGCAAAGTCAGTCACATTATCAGGTTGAAAGAGGGCGAGGCGGCGCTGATCGGCGGGCTGATGCAGGTAACCCAGACTTCGTCGCGCAACGGTTGGCCGTTTCTCATGGACATCCCGCTGATCGGAAAGCTTTTCCAATCGTCCAACATGGAGAACAAGACTGAGGACCTGCTCGTTGTGCTGGTGCCCCATATCATGCGCTCTCCCGATATCACCGCCGCCAACATGCGCGCGGTTGCCACTGGAAACGACCAGGTGTGGAAGGTCAATTACCGGCATCGCGCTCCGCAGGCGTGCCCAACTCACGCCGGGCGCCGCGCCGGCTTCGAAGCCGGATGACGCGACACAGCCGGTCGCGCCGCCGCAGGCCGGGGTGCAAGTCGTTCCGGGAGCGCCGCAGGCTGGTGCGCCGGTGAACGCCGTAGCGCCGCAACCTCCTCCCGCCCCTCAGCCGGGGCAGCCGGCATTGACGGACGTGAGCCCTCAGCTTCCGCCAGCCGCCCAACCGGAGGCTCCGAAGCCCGCTCCGGAAGCCGCGCCGCCCGCCCCAACCGCGGTCATGGTTCCATCCGCGACTGAGATCCAGACCGGTTCGACCGTCACCGTGCAGGTGAACGTCTCGAACGTCAAGGATCTGACGGCCGCGCCGATGCGCGTGAAGTACGATGCCGCAATTTTGAAGCTCGTGGAGGTTAAAGCGGGCGGTTTCCTGGGTGAGTTGGGCAAGCAGGTGATCTTCTCCGAAGTGCGCTCGCGACAGGGCGGCGAGACGAAGATCCAGTTGCAGAGGCTGGCGGGATCCGCCGGCGTGGATGGTTCCGGTACCTTGTTGACACTGAAGTTCGAAGCGAAAAGCGCCGGTACCGCATCTATCTCTGTGGCCGATTTCAGTTTGCGCGATTCGAAGCTGCAGCCGTTGCCGGCGGCTCCTCCGCAGACCTCGGTCATTGTCAAGTAGTGCCAAGTAGAGCCAAGCAGTGCCAAGTAGAGCGGTCCACAGCCGATGGAGTTGACCTTACAAAACGGAGTTGAGTCTAGCGCGCAGCGTCCCTTCCCGAACCGGTGCCGCCGGCCGCGCGGGCTGACGCTGATTGAACTCATCGTGGCCTTCACCATCATGATGATTCTGACGATGATGGCCATGCCGCTGGCGCGCTACCGGGTCCGGCGCGAAAAGGAGCGCGACTTGCGCGTAGCGCTCCACGATATGCGGACGGCGATCGACAAGTACAAGGACGCCTGCGATCAGGGAACCTTGGGTTCGCCCAAAGTCGGAACCGAATGTTACCCGGAGACGCTGGAAGTGTTAGTGGAAGGCGTCAAGATTGCGAAGGACGCGAATGGCAAGAAGATAAAGTTCCTGCGCCGCATCCCGCTCGATCCCTTCACCAAGCAAAGGGACTGGGCGCTGCGCAGCAATCAGGACGACCCGCAGTCGCAGGGTTGGGGCGGGCAGAACGTGTTCGACGTGTATTCGAAAACAACGGAGAAGGCCCCGGATGGCACGGCATATGCGGATTGGTAAAAGAGCGCCCGGCTTCACGCTGATCGAGTTGATGATCGTCATGGCGATCACCGCGATTCTGTTGGCCATGGCCGTTCCCATGTACCAGAAGTCGGTCGTGCGCTCCAAGGAAAGCGTACTGCGCCAGAACCTGTTCACTCTGCGGACGGTGATCGACGAGTACACCTACGACAAAGCGAAAGCTCCACAATCCCTGCAGGACCTGGTGAGTGAAGGCTACTTGAGACAGGTCCCCGTGGATCCGATGACGGCACAGGCCGACTGGACAACCATCATGGAAGACGCCGTTTCCAGCGTCAATCAGACGGAGCCGGGCATCTTCGATGTCCGCAGCAAGAGCGACAGGAAATCGCTCGAAGGGACGCCGTACAACGAATGGTAGCCGTGCGGGACGCCGTTTCCAAGCGTTGTTGAGTCCTTGCGATGCCTCCTCATCAGGCCGGGCCTGAACAACTCTCCGATGTGGGCGTAGTTGGACTCTGCGCAGCGGGGCGTGCTCTCGCCTTGCGGCTCGCGGCCAAGGGACTGCGCGTTTCCGTTTTGGATGACTTCAGCCGGTGCAGTGGAAGAGTTCGTCGCCTGCAACGCCGGCAACCCGCGGCGGATTGGTGGGCTATGCGAATGCCGAGGATTTCGTCGAGTCGCTGGATGCGCCGCGGCGCGTTGTGGTGTTCGGCACGGGCCACGATCCGCTGACAATTCTTCCGCTCCTGTCCGGGCACGGGCCGGATCGCCTGCTGCAATGTCCCTTGCACGATGGAACCGTCTCATCCTTCGAACTCGAGCTGTTCGAGCAGACCCTGGTCTATCAACTGAACTGACTGGCGCGCCGCAGGCAATCGACCGGCCTGCAGGCTCATCCGCGTGAAACGATATACTGCCCAACAAGGGAGCTTTTTCCAGTGCCTTCTTCCATGACACGCCGATCCTTCTACGTGGGTGCGGCGGCCGCATTTTCGGCCGCTCGCGTCTTTGGTGCTAACGACCGCATCCGGGTTGGAATAGTCGGCCTGGGTGGACGCGGCAGCGACCATCAGGGTTTGTACATGCGCATCCCGGACGCCCAGGTCGCCGGCCTGTGTGATGTGAATCAATCCGCGCGGGAACGGGCGCAGGCGCGCATAACCAAGAGCCGGCGCGGCGAAGGCGCTCGAGTTCAACGACATGCGTGAGATGTTCGCCAGACAACGGCATCGACGCCGTGTCGATCGCGACCCCCAACCATTGGCATGCGCTGGCCTGTATCTGGGCCTGCGAGGCAGGCAAGGACGTTTACGTCGAGAAGCCGGCCAGCCACAATATCCACGAAGGTTTCCGCATGGTGGAAGTCGCGCGCAAGACGCAGCGCATCGTGCAGGTGGGAATGCAAAGCCGCAGCACGCCGCTCAAGATCCGTGCGATTGAACTCGCTCAGGGCGGAGCCATCGGCAAACTCTATGCGGCCAAGGGGCTTTGCTTCAAGCGCCGCAAGTCTATTGGCAAGGCGCCGATCGAACCAGTCCCGGCAGGGCTCGACTGGAGCGCGTTTCTCGGTCCGGCCCAGATGAAGGAGTACTCCAAGACTCGCTTCGCTTACAACTGGCACTGGTTCTGGGATACGGGCAACGGCGACATCGGGAATCAGGGCGTGCATGAGATGGACGTTTGCCGCTGGGCGTTTGGCGATGCCGGCTTCCCGCAAACGGCCGTCTCGACGGGCGGAAAGTTCGTTTACGACGACGATCAGGAGACGCCCGAATACGCAGCTTGCATCGCTCGGTTTCGGAGACCGCGAAATCACGTTTGAAGTCCGCGGACTTCTGACCGGTCCCGAAGCCGGACTGCCGGTGAAGAAGGGCAACACGGTCGGTAACATCTTCTTCGGCACCGAGGGATGGATGTGGGTGGACGGCGAGGGCTTCCAGGTCCACAAAGGCGAGTCCAGCGAAAAGACGATGGACGAAAAGAACGGTCCCGGCGAGGATGGCACCATCCTCCACATGAAGAACTTCCTCTCCGCCTGCCGCAGCCGCAATTCCAAAGAGCTTCACGCCGACGTCGAGATCGGAGCCACCTCCGCTGCATTCTGCCATCTGGCGAACATCAGCTACCGGACGGGCCACCTGCTTCATTGGGACGACGCCTCGAAGCACTTCGCGAACGACGCGGACGCGGACGCGCTGCTCACGCGCAACTATCGCGCGCCGTACGTGGTGTAGTCCGCTTCAACCGGCTGCGGGTCTACACGCGAGACTTCGCGTGGGGCGACCTGGACTCCAGCTTCAGCCGCAACCAGACCGGCAGCCGCCTGCCGATGGCGACGATCAGTTTGTAGCGCCAGCCGGGTATGACGATCAGCTTTCTGGACGCCAGGGCCTTGAGTGACTTCTCAACCACGAACCCGGCAGGCATCCAGAGTTGCTTGGGGACCAGGTTCCGGTCGCTCCCCAGCACGTCGTGGAACTCCGTGTAGGTGAAGCCGGGGCAAAGCGCCTGCACGGTCACCGGGGACTCGAGTTCGTCAAGCTCGACCCGCAGCCCCTCGCTAAAATCGATCACCCAGCCCTTCGTGGCGCAGTAGGAGACCGAACCCGCACTGCGGAAGAAGCCGGCCACGCTGGCCACGTTGACGATGGCGCCCGCACGCCGCTCGATCATGGCCGGAAGCACCGCGCGTGACAGGCGCATCGTCGCCAGGATGTGCAGGGAGTTCATCTCCACCTGGCGTGCGTAATCGGTCAGGTGGAACATGCCCTTCGTGCCAAAGCCCGCGTTGTTCACCAGCAGATCGATGGGGCCCTCCGCTTCCAGTCGTTTGGCGAAATCTTCGAGCTGAACGTCGTCGGCCAGATCGGCGCAGTACGGTTCCACGCGCACGTGGTGTGCCCGCTCCAGGTCCCGCTGCAGTAGTTCCAGCCGATCCATGCGCCGGGCGGCCAGCAGCAGGTTGTATCCTCGCGCGGCGAGTTGGCGCGCAAATTCCGCCCCCAACCCGCTGGATGCTCCGGTAATCACGGCCAAGGGTGCGTCGCTTTGCATGGTGAGGACCTCGCTGGTCTCCATCGTAGCGATGAGATGGGAAGAACACTACTGCACGGTCAGGCGGAAAGGGTAGCCACGGATTCGAGTTCACGCGTGTTCTCGGAACCATACAGCAAAAGCTCGCGTCGAAACATTTCGCCGGGGCGCTTGAACGGCTGATTTGATTCAAGTCGGAGCCGGTGTTCCGATGGCACATGCTTCCTGCATGGCACGCAGGCCAGGGTGTTTCATTTGACTTGAATCAAACGGTTCCACCCGTCAGACACGGAATATCTAAGAAAAAGGGATTAATCGCTCGCCGGGTTGCATCAGCTACTACATGAAGCTATGATCCCTGGGAGCAGCAACCACACCAATGAGCGAACGTAAACTCAGGCCTCGGAAGCACGCCATGCCCTCGCCGAAGCTTCAGCCTGATGCCGCTGCCCATCCCGGCATGCGTCCCGCGGAAGGTGATTTGTCGCCGTCCCAATTGCCCTTGCTTTCTCCACCCAGGCATGGCGCCTTGAACGCGCAAGACCTGGATCTGGGCGGATTGTCCAAACGCTGGCGTCAACCTCGGGACGATTTCGAAGAAGCGCGCCTCGATTACATCCTGACCGACCTGGACGAGTGCCTCACACTTGCAGTTTTGATCGAGGCGGAATACAAAACTCGCAATCGGGAACACGCTGAGCGATCTCTTGTCGCAATCGAGGAATGCTACTCCGATATGCTTCGGTCGTACCATCAAGCAGAGGGGCTGGAGTCTGGCACAAGAGCCGAATTTGAATCCAAGTTCAAACGGGTCCGTGAGCGTCTCGACCGGATGCGGCAATAAACTGGGCGCCGTGGATCGTCGGCGCTTTCGGCCGGCGTGCGCCGGTTTACTGGAGCGGTTGGCATAGTCGCCTGCCGCCGGGTTGACCCGACGAAAACAGCTTCCTTCGCCGGGCCATCTTACGCACAATTTGCCTGGAATCGGGCCCCTTCCAGCGGCTACATTCTCGTCAAGCCGCCCACTCTACTGTAACTTCCATTGACCCGCCGAGCGCCTTGAATGCCGCTTCCAGGTGGTCCAACCGCGTGTGGTTCTTGAAATCGAACAGCCGGTCCACGTTCGCTTTCGGAATGCCCAACTTCTTCGCCAGCGCCGTCTTGGTCAGGCCCGAAGCCTTGAATGCAATGTACAATTCAGTCCTTGCCGAGACCATCGCGGGCAATTCGATCATCCGGATCTTGCGGCCCTTTCGAATTGTGGAAGAAGGAATCGGTTTGTCGTGTCACATGCTGTAGGCAATCATGGTCTCGAGAGCATCAATCGCCATTTCGACGGCTTCGTTCTCATCGTCGCCTTGGGTGACACCCCAGCTCCAATCGGGAAACGTGACGACAAGTCCGCCTTCTTCAGCGGTTTCGAATATGGCTGGACATTTCATCAGACTGCGGCATAGATCACGCGGCCGAATTTGTGGGCGGGGTAGGCGATGCCGCCGAAGACGTCCTTGGTCTCTTCGAAGCGTTCGGTCCCGATCATGAAGACGTCGAAGGCGAAGCCCAGACCGCGCAGGGCGCGCAAGAGTTGGGCGCGGGCGGCGATGGTATTGACGGCAGCCGGAGCCACCACGAGCAGATCGATGTCGCTGTCGGGCGTCATGGAGCCGGTGGCGGCAGACCCGAATAGAATGACCCGGTCAGGCTCGACGACGGCGCGCAGACGCCGGACGATCTCGCGGACAAGACTGTCGTCGATACTCATCCCTCAAATGATACGAGACACTGTGGCTGTGTGGTTGATTGGAAGGATATTCGGAACGGGGTCTCCCGCAATTGGCGTAGAGCCGATACGGTTGCGGGCTTCCAGTGGACAATAGCGGATGGGGGAACCGGATCGGGGAGGACGCGAATGGCGGAGAGGCAGGGATTCGAACCCTGGGTAACCTTACGGCTACAACGGTTTTCGAGACCGCCGCATTCGACCACTCTGCCACCTCTCCGCGACGTCTCATTCATCGTATCATGGCGGCCCGTTTGACCGTGACGCGCCTCCGATCCGCGCGTTGGGCAGCCAGGTGCGCGCGAGTATTTTGGCAGGACAGTAAGCCGCCTGCATTCAATGCACTACAGGTCTCCGGCTCCCAAACGCAGAACCGGTTCAGTTCGACTTCAGAGGCTTCCTTGCGTCCGCGAACAAGCTTTCGTCGACCTGCCCGGTCACCTGGACGGACCCCATGTTGATGCTCTTCTTGTGGTCCATGGTGGTGTGATCGGCGGCCAGGATAACCCCTCCGCTGGAGGCGTAGCTCCAGTCCCAGGCGTCCTTCGTGCCACTCTGTAGCGTGTATTCCCAGTGCTCCATGAGATGGGTCTGCGGAGACACGTAGGCCAGGTAGCGGTCGCCGGGAGTGAGTCCGACTTTGCCGAACGTCAACTCGACCACATCGTAATCCTTCGCGCCCAGTTTCTTCTGGCCCGCGTACTTCAGATTCACGCCCATGTCGAGCCATTTCCACGGCATGGCGAGCCAGTACATGTCGTTGATAAAAGCGCCGTAGGCGTCCTTCAAACCCTTCTCGGCCTCGGCGCCCTGAAGGGCCTTGCCTGCGACGTACACTGTCCCCTTCTGATCCTTGACGTTGAAGAGGGTGACAGTCGGCTTGCCATCTTTGGACATACTGTCGATGCGGTAGCGCCCCGTCATCTTGTCCCACAAATGGGCTCGGTCGACGACGGTCTTGCCGTCCACTGTGACGCGGAAGTCGTAGCGCACGAAGTGCGACTTCGCCCAGGCGTCTTCGCCGCCCATCATTTTCATCATGTTCTTGGCGATTTCAACCGCCTTGGGGTCTTGGGAGTCGGCGGCAGCCGCGGGAACGGCTCCAGCCAGGGTCAGGACAATGGCGACAGGCGCCCAGACAGAATTCAGTTTCATGCATCTTCCTCAGCCCAGAGAATGTAAATGAGTTTAGCGCGAGTGCGAGTGAAGTTGGAGTGGGCTCACAGGTTTGCCTGGCCGGGCAAGCCTGGACAATTTGCACGCCGTCCGGAATTACGCATAATGAGACCGTGCGCAACCATACGATTCTCTTAGCGTTCGTTCTGCTCGCCGCTGCGCTGTCAGCACCGGCCCAGACAGTCGATCCCTCAACCGGCGATGCCTGGAAAGCGATGCATACCCTTGTCGGCGAATGGGTGGGCGAGGGCGGCGGCCAGCCCGGTCAGGCCAGTTCCGGCGGATTCTCGTTCGCCCCCGATCTGCAGGGCGCCGTGCTGGTGCGAAAGAATTTCGCGGAGTATCCTGCCTCGAAAGATCGCCCTGCCTCCCGCCATGACGATCTGACCATCGTTACTCGCGGAACTCCCGGCACTTCGCCGCACGCGACGTATTTCGATAACGAGGGCCACGTCATCGAGTACACGGTTTCGGCCTCACCCGATGGGAACCGCATCGAATGGGTAGGCGCGCCGCAGACTGACCGCCCACGCTTCCGCTTTACCTATCTCTTTACATCACCCGACGCGCTGAAACTGCGCTTCGAGATCGCCCCGCCGGGCCAGCCGGAGAAGTTCTCGCTCTACATCGAAGCGACCGCCCATCGCGTGCCGAAGAAGTAGCATACCCCAACGCCCTTTCACCATCGGGGTGATAAGGGTTGCCGCACGCCGCGCAGGCGCATATCGTATAGGCGGAGTTATCCATGGCCCTCTTGACCGCCGATCACCCTCAAGCCGTGCGCGCCCCGCGCGGGACCACGCTGCGCTGCAAAGGCTGGAAGCAGGAAGCCGCGCTACGCATGCTGATGAACAACCTCGATCCCGAGGTGGCCGAGCGGCCTCAGGATCTGGTGGTTTACGGAGGCTCCGGCAAAGCCGCGCGCGACTGGCCCTCGTTCTATGCCATCGTTCGAGAATTGGAGCACCTCGGCAACGACGAAACGCTTCTGGTGCAATCGGGCCGGCCCGTCGGCGTCTACCGCACCCACCCGGAAGCGCCCCGCGTGCTCATCGCCAACTCGAACCTGGTTGGCCACTGGTCCAATTGGGACTGCTTCCGCGAACTCGAACGCGCGGGGCTGATGATGTACGGCCAGATGACGGCTGGTAGCTGGATTTACATCGGCACGCAGGGCATCCTGCAGGGCACCTTCGAGACTTTCGCCGAAGCCGCTCGCCGCCATTTCGGAGGCACCCTCTCGGGCCGCTTTGTAATGACCGGCGGCTTGGGCGGCATGGGCGGCGCGCAGCCGCTCGCAGCCACTATGAACGGCGCGGCGATACTCTGCGTGGAGGTGGATCCCACGCGCATCGAACGCCGCATCGAGAAGGGCTACTGCGATCGCATGACCGGCGATCTCGACGAGGCATTGCGTTGGATAGACGAAGCGCGCGCCGGAACACAAGCTCTGTCCGTGGGTCTGGTCGGCAACTGCGCGGAGGTACTGCCGGAACTGGTCCGGCGCGGCGCGGTGCCCGACATCGTGACGGATCAGACCAGCGCGCACGATCCTCTCAACGGCTACGTGCCGGCGGGCCTTCCACTCGCGGACGCCCTGAAGCTGCGCCAGGCCGACCCGTCTGCCTACGTCGACCGAGCGATGGACTCCATCGCCGCGCACGTCCGCGCGATGCTCGACCTGCAGCGTGCCGGCGCCATCGCTTTCGATTACGGCAACAACATCCGCCGCATGGCCGCCGACCGCGGCGTGGCCAACGCTTTCGAAATTCCCGGTTTCATTCCCGAATACATCCGGCCATTGTTCGCCGAGGGCAAGGGCCCCTTCCGCTGGGTAGCTCTCTCCGGCGACCCGGCGGACATCGCCGCTACCGACGAGATGGCCCTGCAGCTCTTCCCCGAGAACGAGAGCATGGTGCGCTGGATTCACCTCGCTCGCGAGCGGGTCCAGTTCCAGGGCTTGCCGTCGCGCATCTGCTGGCTCGGCTACGGCGAGCGAGCGCGCTTTGGCGTGGAGATGAATCGCATGGTCGCCGACGGACGCCTGAAAGCGCCCATCGTGATTGGCCGCGACCATCTGGATTGCGGCTCCGTAGCTTCGCCTTACCGGGAAACCGAGGCGATGCCCGACGGCAGCGACGCCGTGGCCGACTGGCCCATTCTTAACGCGCTGCTCAACACGGCGGCGGGCGCGAGTTGGGTGTCGGTACACAACGGCGGCGGCGTCGGCATCGGTTACTCGCTGCATGCGGGCCAGGTCACCGTCGCCGACGGCACCGAGTCCGGCGGGCGCTGCGTCGAACGCGTTCTTACCTGCGACCCTGGCACCGGAGTCTTGCGGCACGTCGACGCGGGTTATCCGCCGGCCATCGAGTTCGCGGAGAAGGCCGGCCTGCGAGCGCCCATGCGGCAGGCCCCTGAAGAATCCGCATCCGGAGAATCCAAATGACCGTGCCCTTGCTGATCCGTAACATCGGCCAACTGCTTACGCTGCGCGGGCCAGCGGGACCACGCCGCGGCGAGGCCTTGCGCGAGTTGGGCATCGTGAATGGCGGCGCCGTTCTGGCGCTGGATGGAAAGATCGTAGCCGCGGGGCCTGCCGCCGAGGTTGAGTCGCTGGATGCGGCGCGAGATGGCCCGCGAGATCGACGCCGCGGGACGCCTCGCGATGCCGGGCTTCGTCGACAGTCACACGCATCTGGTCTTCGGTCCGCCGCGCCTGCTGGACTTCGAGATGCGGCTGGCGGGCGCGGACTTTCGCGCCATTGCCGCGGCCGGAGGCGGCATCCGCTCGAGCATGACGTCCGTGCGGTCCATGACCTCGGACCAGCTCGGCCTGCAAGCCGGGCGGCGGCTCGCCGGCTTTGCGCGCTGCGGAACCACGACGCTCGAAGCCAAGTCTGGCTACGGGCTGGACGAGGCGAACGAGCGGAAGACACTTGAACTGCTGCGCGATTTGGATGGCAAGCCGCTCGACATCGTTCCCACATACCTCGGCGCGCACGTCACCCCTCCCGAGTTCGATGGGCATTCCGATGCGTACATCGATTGGACCATCCAGCACATGCTGCCGATGCTGCGGGCGGAACGGCTGGCCCGTTTCGTGGACGTGTACTGCGACGTTGGCGCCTTCTCGCTGGGGCAGTCCCGCAGGTATCTGGTGGCGGCAAGCGGGATGGGCTTCGGATTGCGCATCCATGCCGAGCAATTGGAGAGCACTGGCGCGGCGCGGCTGGCCTGCTCGCTCGGCGCGGCGAGTGCCGATCATCTGGAGCAGGTCACGGAAAGAGACGCGGAGGCGCTCGGCGGTTCGCCCACAATCGCGACCCTGTTGCCCGGCTCGGTGTTCCACCTCGGGCTGCAACGTTACGCTCCCGCACGTATGTTGATTCAAGCTGGAGCGGCGGTCGCGCTGGCCACGGACTTCAACCCCGGCACGAGTCCGACGGCGAGCATGACCATGGTGATTGGGCTGGCCTGCCGCATGATGCATATGACGCCGGCCGAAGCTATCGTGGCTTCCACGGTGAATGGCGCGTGCTCCTTGGGTTTGCTGGACCGGATAGGCACGCTGGAAGCAGGCAAGGATGCCGACGTGATCGTGCTCGATGTCGAGGACTATCGTGAGCTACCCTACTGGTTCGGTATGAATCCCATAGCGCTCACCATCAAGCGCGGACAGGTTGTCTACGAAAGGGGTCCCGTGGGCGGCATGGACCCTGGAGCCGTACAATAACCATGCCTGCACCATCTAATGTAGTGCGTCCAAAATACTGTCGATTATCGAGATCGCGTGGGGCAGGATGGCATCCTGCGCGGCGGTTGGCAACCGCCGCCGTCTCGCGCCAACATGCCAGTTGGCCGATTGACAATCGGCCGCAGCTTGCCAAGCTGCCCCACAATTGGCACCGTTGATCGCCAGGAATAATGGTCATTGCATGACGCAGTACACTAGCGATCCCTTCTGGCCCCGCGCCAGCGCCTGGTTAGGGGGGCGGCATGCGCCCGATGCTCAACGTAAGCTCGCGGTACTGGGCATCCCCACCGGCAGTGGCTCCATAACGCCGGGCCGCTGCGATCTGACGCCTGCCGCGGTCCGCGAAGCGCTGCAGCGCTTCAGTACCTACGACCTGGAAAACGAGGTCGATTTGGAATCGGTCTCCGCCCGCGATCTGGGCGACCTGGCGGTTGAGAAGCTGGGCCTGGCCGAGTCCTTCCACATGATCGCGGAACAGGTCAAGCTCTCGGCTGAGGGCGTCGACGCTTTACTCCTGCTGGGCGGCGACAACAGCATCACGCGTCCCGGTGTGCACGGCCTCGGGCTTCCTTTGGAGAGGTGTGGACTGCTGACCTTCGACGCTCATCTGGATCTGCGCGATCTGGGCGGCGGGCTCACCAACGGCAATCCTGTCCGGGCTCTCCTGAATGATGGCCTGCCGGGCTGGAATATCGTCCAACTCGGTCTGCAGCCCTTCGCCAACTCTCGCCAATATCACGAGGTCGCGATCCAGGCGGGCATCACGGTGGTCCCCGTCGCCGAGATTCGCAGGCATGGCGTCGAGGCGGTTGTTCAACAGGCGTTGGACTCACTGGCTCGGCGCTGTGACGCGATCTATGTGGACTTCGATATCGACGTGCTCGATCGCGCGTTCGCTCCGGCCTGCCCCGGCGCGCGGCCCGGCGGCATCACTCCGGCCGAGTTGCGCGACGCCGCGCGGCTCTGTGGGAAACACTCCAAAGTTCGCATCGCGGACTTCGTTGAAGTGGATCCCGAGCGCGACGTCGCGCAGGTGACGGTTTATGCGACCTGCATGTGCCTGCTCGGCTTTGCCTCGGGCGTCGCGAGCCGAAAGTTACTTTGAGCGGCGTTGCCCCGCGCGAACGCACTCCATATGATTGAGAGGATTATGAAATCGCTCTTGTTGCTTCTCGCTTTCGCGGCGGCGTCATTCGCCGATCCGCCGGTAACGGATATTAAGGTCGATCAGGCGGGATATTTACCCACCGCGGCCAAGGTCGCCATCGTTGCGGCGAAGGCGCCCGCGGAGTCGTTTGTCGTGAAGCGCGCCTCAGACGGCAAGGTGGTGTTTCACGGCAAACTCGGCGCGGCGGCCGCGGATGCGGACTCCGGCGACCAGGTGCAAGTGGCCGACTTCACGAAGATCAAAAAGCCCGGCGCATACTTCCTGGAAGTGCCCGGCGTCGGCAGAAGCTGGGGCTTCACCATCGCGAAGGACGTTTATGCGCGGGCCTGGTATCTCGCCATGCGCTCATTCTATGGCCAGCGCTGCGGGATCGCTGTGGACCTGGGACCCGAGTTCCCTGGCTATAAACATGCGATCTGTCATCAGGACGAGGCCTATCATGCCTCCTCAGGCAAAAGCGGCGCGAAGAAGCCCTCCGGTGGATGGCACGACGCCGGCGACTACGGCCGCTACGTGGTGAATTCGGGTATCAGCACGGCCACCCTGCTCTGGACCGACGAACTGTTCGGAGCGCGCGTGGGCAAGGTCCATCTTCGGATACCCGAATCGGGCAACGGCAAGCCGGACATCCTGAACGAGATCCGTTGGAACCTCGACTGGATGCTCTCGATGCAGGACACTGACGGCGGCGTCTGGCATAAGCAGACCAGCGAGAAATTCTGCGATTTCATCATGCCGGAGAAGGACACGCTGACCAGCTACGTGATCGGCACGGGCACGGAGCCCTTCAAGAGTTCCTGCGCGACGGCCGATTTCGCGGCGGTGATGGCGATCGCCGCGCGTGTCTACAAGAAGTACGACGCCGCTTATGCGGAGAAATGCCTGAAGGCCGCTACGCTCGCTTGGGACTGGCTCGACAAGCATCCCAACGTGATATTCCACAACCCTAAAGGCGTTTCAACGGGCGAGTACGGCGATGGCGACTGTTCCGACGAGCGACTCTGGGCAGCCGCCGAATTAGCGCGCACGACGCGCGCGGATGCCTACGACAAATACTTCGTTGCGAATTACGCCGGGTTTATGAAGTCCCTCCGGCCCGACGATCCGCCGGCCTGGGGCAACGTCGCAGCCCTGGCTTTGTGGACTTACGCTCTGGGCTCGGGAAGCAACGCGGAAGCGGTCGCGGCCATTCGCAAACAGATTGTCTCCGCCGCCGATGGAGTGGTGGAGCGCAGCGCAAAGAACGGCTACCGAATCAGCCTGACCTCGAAGGAATACATCTGGGGTTCGAACGCCGTCGTGGCGAACTACGGAATGCAACTGCTGGTGGCCAACGTCATCAGTCCGAACCCGCGTTACGTCGAAACGGCCCTCGACAACCTGCACTACCTGCTCGGCCGCAATACAAATTCGCTATCGTTCGTGACTCAGGTTGGCGATAACGCTTTCCGCCATCCGCATCACCGCCCCAGCGGCGCGGACAACATGGAATTGCCTTGGCCCGGGCTGCTCTCCGGCGGACCGAATCACGCCCGGCAGGATCCCGCGATGCAGAAGCTGCCCTTGCTGCCTCCGGCCAAGATGTACCTGGACGAGGAAGCGTCTTACGCGAGCAACGAGATCGCCATCAACTGGAACTCGCCGCTCGTGTTCCTGCTGGCCGGCGCATTGCCGGAAAAGTAGTTTGAATACATTGTGGGGCGGCGCTCCGTGTGGGGCGGCGCTCCAGAGCCGCGTGGGAACTCCAGTCCCCGCTGCAGAACAGACAGGCTCGCGGGCTCTGGAGAGCCCGCGCGGACCTTGAGGTCCGCCCCACTTCAGCCTGCGACACCCCACTTTCGAGCATGCTATTCTCGCCTCACGGAGCAGATGCGAGGCTGGGAAACTCATGAAAGATCTGGCGAATGTCCATACTCTGGCAGGCGGCTTGTTCTCGCAACCCACCAGTGCGAGCGCCTGGGATGCGCTACGTCTCAGCGGCGAGCAGCTCGAACATTACCGGCAACACGGTTTTGTCGCGGGCCAGCGCGTTCTGGGTGACTCTCAAGTAGACGCGTTGCGGGCCGCGCTGGAGCGTCTCGCCGACCCGAAACATCCGGACCACTCACTGTTTTACGAGTTCCACTCGAACGAATCCGCGGATCCCACCACGACGCTCTTCCATGCATTGGGAGCGTGGCGCATCGAGGAGGCCTTCCACGACATTTTGTGGAATCCGGCCTTCACCGTCCCGGCGCATCAGTTGCTGGGCGGCGCGGTGCGTTTCTGGCACGACCAGCTCTTCTGCAAGCCGGCGCATCACGGTGGCGTGGTGGCCTGGCACCAGGACTACTCCTACTGGACGCGCACCCAGCCGATGTCACATCTCACCTGTTGGATTGCGCTCGATGACAGCACGACGGAAAACGGCTGCCTTTGGTATGTGCCGGGCAGCCATCGCTGGCCGCTTCTTCCCATCACTGGGCTCGCCGGCGACATGAACGAGATCATGACCGTGCTCGATGAGGAGCAGAAGGCGGCGTTCCAGCCCGTTCCCGTCGAGTTGAAGCGCGGCTGTTGTTCTTTCCACCATCCGCTGCTCGTCCACGGGTCTTACGAAAACCGCAGCGACCGGCAACGGCGCGCCACCGTGATTAACGTGTTCCGGGACGGCGTTCGCTCGATGAGCAACGAGCCGCTGCTGGAGGGCGTGCCGCCTATCGCTGCGGGCGAACGCATGGGTGGCCCATTCTTCCCGCTGCTCTTCGACGGCGAGTTCAAGTAAGCATACTGCCGGGCTGCTCAGGAGGCTACGATGGAGGCAAGTGGGCGATTCATCTCTCTTCCTGGGCACGCACACGCTCATCATGGGCATCGTGAACGTGACGCCTGACTCGTTTTCCGACGGCGGGCGTTTTTTCAGCACCGGCCTCGGCGCTCTCTCACGCTCGGACGCTGGTTGACGACGGCGCCGACATCCTCGACATCGGAGGCGAGAGTTCCAGACCCGGTTCCGATGCCGTTTCCATTGAGGAGGAGCTGAACCGCGTGGCGCCTATCGTGCGGGCCCTCGCGGGCGTTTGTGGCGTGCCGCTTTCGATTGACACGACAAAACCACAAGTCGCGGAGGAATGCCTTCGTCTCGGTGTGCGCATCGTGAACGACATCTCCGGCTTGCGCGATCCCGAAATGATCCGCGTCACCGCGCGCCACAACGCGTCGGCAGTGATCATGCACATGCGCGGTACGCCGAAGACGATGCAGAGCGAGCCCATATACGACGACCTAATCGCCGAGGTAAAGCGGTTTCTCGCCGAACGTGTTTCAGCGGCCAGGCAGGCGGGTGTGTGCGATATTGCCGTCGATCCGGGCATCGGGTTTGGCAAGACGGCGGCTCACAATTTCGAAATCCTGCGGCGTCTCGACGAGTTCCGGAGTCTGGGCTGCCCTGTGCTGGTGGGACCGTCGCGCAAGTCGTTCCTCGGTTCGCTGAAAGGCCAGCCGGAGGCGGCGGCGAGGCTCGAAGGATCGCTCGCGGCGGCAGTGATCTCGGCCATGAAGGGCGCCGCCGTGGTCCGGGTGCATGACGTCGCAGCATGCCGCCGGGCGCTCCAGGTCGCCGACGCAGTGAGGCAACCATGAACGATCTCGTCCATCTCTTCGAAGTGCCCCTGCAATGCCACATCGGTTGCACCGCCGAAGAGCGGGTCAAGGCGCAGGAACTGATCGCCAATATCAGCGTTGAGACCGACATTCGCCCTGCCGCGCAATCGGACGACATCGCTCTGACCGTCAATTACGTGGCTTTGCTCGACCTGCTGGAGCAGATTGCCGCCGCGCGCGAGTACGCTCTGGTCGAGACGCTGGTGGAGACGATGGCGCAGCAGATTCTCGATCGATTTCCGGTCGAGAGCGTGCGCATCCTGATGCGAAAGCCCGCCGCGTTGCGCCACCGCGGCGTGGGCGCGGCGGCCGTTGAGATCTTCCGGAAGCGGAATGCCTGAAGTCTACCTCGGTCTCGGCTCGAACCTCGGCGACAAAGCGGAGAACCTGCGCGCGGCGCTCCGCCTGCTCCGTGGGGGACAGCCTAGCCTGTCCCTCCGTGGACAGGCCGGGCTGTCCCCTCCGCCCCCCACGGCGCAGGAAGGGGACTGCCCAGTGTGTCCCCCCGTGGACACACCGGGCTGTCCCCTTCCGCTCCCGAGCAGTCCCAGGCAATCGCGTTGCTCGCCGTCTCCTCGCTCTATCGCACGGCTCCGGTCGGCTACCTCGACCAGGATTGGTTCCTGAACGCAGCCGTTCGCATCGAGACTTTCCTCAGCCCGCGCGAGTTGCTGGCCGGGTTGCTCGCCATCGAGCGCCAACTCGGCCGGGTGCGGACGGTGCGCAACGGCCCTCGTATCATCGATCTCGACATCCTGCTCTGGGATGATCTGATCGTCGGCGAAGACGACCTCGTCATTCCGCATCCGCGCTTGCACGAGCGCCTGTTTGTGCTCGAACCCCTGGCCGAAATTGCTCCGGACATGTGTCATCCAGTGCTTGGCATGACTATTGCCGAGTGCCGCGCCAAACTCCGCGCCAAGGCCGAAGACCAGAATGCTGTTCTGAGAATCGATGGTCCCGAGTGGGCCGGTATTCCTGGGTTCGGCACGGGGAAAGACCCGCGTGTCTACGGAGGGACACGCTAGTGCGCCCGTGTGAGAGCGATTCCGGTTTCGATCATGACACCCTTGATTGAGAAGCAAAGCACCGCCGGCCCTATCGGCATCGCCGGCACAGGCCGCATGGCTCAGGCCCTCGCGCGCCTGCTCGTCTCGCGGGACAGCCCGTGGCCGCCATGGCTGGAAGGGATCCCGCGCGCACAGCACGCGCCGCGGCGTTCGCAGGCGAGGGCGTCGCAGCCGTCGCGCTTGAAGAACTGCCGGCCCTGGCCACGCGCATTCTGATCGCAGTGGCCGACGATGCGATACCGCAGGTCGAGGAGAAACTGGCGGACGGAGGCATGACTGCCGGCGTGGTTCTGCATACGTGCGGAACCCGAAGCGTGGACGTCCTTCGATCGCTGATCAGTCGCGGAGTTGCCTGCGGAGTGCTGCATCCCCTTCAAACCGTCGCCACGCGGGAACAGGGTGTGCAGGCGCTGCCGGGCTCCGCCTGCGCGGTGATCGCGAGCGGCGCCGCCGCAGCGTGGGCGCGCGAAATCGTCGCCCTGCTGGGCGGAGAAGCACTGGAGATTCGGCCCGAGCAGCAGCCGTTCTATCACGCCTCCGCGGTGATGGCGAGCAACTACGTCGTGGCGCTGGCCGATGCCGCTGTTATCCTGATGGGAGAAGCGGGCATCGATCAATCCCAGGCCTTGCGGGCCTTGACGCCGCTGTTGACTGCCAGCGCCGCAAATGCTCTCGCGCTCACCCCGGCGGGCGCGTTGACCGGGCCGATCGAGCGCGGCGACCTGCAGACGATCGAGACTCATCTGCGGGCTCTGAACCGGGCGCCGCAAAGTGTCAGCGAACTCTACCGGAGTGCGGCCCGGCACACGCTGGAAGTGGCCCGGCGGAAGAACCCTGCGACAGACTATTCCGCGCTGGAACGACTGCTGCGCAAAGGAGCTGAAGCGAGTGAGTGAACGTACGAAGCGGGTCCGCGTGCCCGATCTTCGAGAAATGAAGATGCGTGGCGAGAAGATCGCCATGCTGACCGCATACGACGCGCTGATGGCGCGCGCTCTCGATCGCGCGGGGTGGACATCCTGCTGGTGGGCGACTCGGTTGGCATGGTGCTGCTCGGTTACGACACCACGCTGCCCGTGACTCTGGACGCAATGGTGCACCACACACGTGCCGTGAGCCGCGGAGCCCATCGGGCGCTGATATTGGCCGATATGCCTTTTCTGACCTACCAGATCAGCCCGGCCGAAGCGCTGCGCAACGCCGGCCGCCTGATCCAGGAAGGCGGAGCGCACGCTGTCAAGCTCGAAGGCGGGGAAACTTACGCGGAGACCGTTACGCGGATCGTGGGCGCGGGGATTCCCGTGATGGGGCACCTCGGCCTGATTCCGCAGTCGGTGCATCGGATCGGCGGCTTCCGGCAGCAGGCTAAGTCGAAAGAAGACGCCCAGCGGCTGCTCAACGACGCGCAGGCGCTGCAGCAGGCGGGCGCGTTTGGCATTGTTCTGGAGTGCATTCCGGCCGAGGTTGCGAAGGCCGTTACCGCGCGAGTTGAGTATTCCGACCATCGGCATCGGGGCGGGTCCGCATTGCGATGGACAGGTCCTGGTGACTCATGATGCGCTCGGCCTCACTGGCGACGTGGCTCCCTCGTTTGTGAAGCGGTTCGCGCACCTCGGCGACCTCATGTCGGAGGGTGTGAAGGCTTACGTCGAAGAGGTCAAGGACGGACGGTTCCCTGCCGCATCCTCCAGCAAGAAAGGCACAGGCATGACGGCCCGCATCATCCACTCCATCGAAGAACTCCGCGCGACGCTCACCGCCGTACGCCGCGCCGGGTGGGCATTGGGCTGGTTCCCACCATGGGCGCGCTCCACGCCGGCCATCGCAGTCTGATCGAGCAGTCTGTGCGCGACGACGGGATGCACCGTCGTCAGCGTCTTCGTGAACCCGATTCAATTCAACGATGCGGGCGACTGCAAGTCCTACCCGCGTACGCTCGACGACGATGCCCGGGTGTGCGGCGAGGCCGGAGCGGAGATCGTCTTCGCGCCTTCAAGCGAGGAGATGTATCCGCAACCGCAGCAGGCCTTCGTTGAAGTGGAAGGCGTCACCCAGGGACTCTGCGGCGTGTTCCGGCCTGGACACTTTCGCGGCGTGGCGACGGTGGTGCTGAAGCTGTTCAACATCGTCCGTCCCGACGTCGCGTACTTTGGCGAAAAAGACGCGCAACAGCTGGCAGTGATTCGACGTATGGTTGCTGATCTCAACGTTCCGGTTCGCATCGTGGGCGTACCGATCGTGCGGGAAGCGGACGGCCTCGCTCTGAGCTCGCGCAATCGCCATCTCAGTCCCAGCGAGCGGCATATCGCACCCACGATCTATCAGGCGCTGCTGCATGTGCAAGCGCGCATTGCCGAGGGCGTCGCGGATCCGGCGCAAGTGAGCGGCGAAGCCGTTGCGGAGATGGAACGGCAAGGCCTGCGAGTGGAGTACCTCGAGATCGTCGATCCCGACTCGATGCAGCAGGTAGATCGGATCGAGGGTCCCGTGCTGGCCGCCACCGCAGCTTGGCTTGGCTCGACCAGACTGATCGACAACATCCTCTGTGAGCCGGCTCCCTAAGCGATCGATTCCTGCGAGCAAGCGAGGAGGGCAGGTTTCCAACCGCCGGTAGAGTCGCGCGACAATACCAGAGTCCGGATTTCTCACTTAGGAGCAACCACGATGGACCAGGATGCCTCTGTCGCACTCCTTCGCCACACCCTGGCGACCCTCGCCTATCGAGGCGGCAAGACGCTGCGAGGCGCACCAGAGAGTTTCGCCTCATTCCGAGCCGCGGAGAGCACCCGCACGCCGGCGGAGATTCTGGCGCACATCGGCGATCTCTTCGATTGGGCCATAGCCATCGCGGACGGCCGCATGGAATGGCACGACTCGGCGCCTCTTCCATGGCCGGATGAGGCTGCGCGCTTCTTCGCTACGCTTAGGCCGCTTTGACGCGCGACTCGCCAGCGGCGAGCCGCTGGGGATGTCGGTGGAGAAGCTCTTTCAGGGACCCGTGGCCGATGCTTTTACGCACTTCGGGCAAATCGCGATTCTGCGCAGAATGGCGGGGGCGCCGGTACGCGGCGAAAACTATTTCCGGGCGGAGATCGTCGCCGGGCGAGTGGGTCCCGAGCAGGCGCAGCCCAAACGCGAATTCGACTGAAACGGCAGGGCCCGGCGGCAGGATAGCCGTGCGTTTTGGCCTGACAACAACCTGGCTAGCACATACGCGCGTTGTGGAGGGGGTTACCCCGACCATTGGGCTGTGATATGTTTTGCTCACCATGGCTAACGAAGCTTATTCCCGCAGGTCATTCCTCGCGACGAGCCTTTCCACGAGTCTCGCCGTCTCGGCTGCCTCCTCCTTATCGTTGTCCGCGAAGGGCAAGAAGATCCCGATCGGACTGGAGCTTTACTCCGTCCGCGACGTCCTGGCGAAGGACCTCACAGGCACGGTGCGAGCCGTCGCGAAGCAGGGTTACGAAGTAGTTGAGTTCTTCAGCCCCTACTATTCCTGGACGCCCGAGTACGCCAAAGAAGTTCGCAAGCTGTTGGATGAGGTCGGCATGAAGTGCTCCTCCACCCACAATGGCGGAGAAGCGTTCAAAGCGGCGAATCTTCAGAAGTCAATCGACCTGAACTCCATCCTGGGCAGCAAGTACGTCGTGATGGCGCATCCGGGCAAGGAGATCGCGACCGCCGAGGGCTGGAAAGAAGTTGCGACGACGCTGAACGAAGCCGGCGAGAAGTTCAAGGTGGCCGGCATCAAGGCCGGGTATCACAACCACGATGCGGAGTGGAAGCCGATTGAAGGCGTGAAGCCGATCGAGGTCCTGGCCAAGAACACGGGCAAGGACGTCATGCTCCAACTAGACATCGGCACGTGCGTCGAGACAGGCAACGATCCCGTGGCGTGGATCCAGGCGAACCCGGGCCGCATCCGGTCGCTTCACCTCAAGGAGTGGTCTCCCGACAAAGGCTACAAGGTCCTGTTCGGCGACGGCAAAGCACCTTGGAAGGCGATCTTCGCGGCCGCTGAGAAGGTGGGTGGCGTCGAGTTCTACCTGATTGAACAGGAAGGCTACGATACGCCTTCGCTGCAGGCCGTAGAGACGTGTCTGGCGAGCTACAAGAAGATCCACGGCTGATCCGGACCTTGGGGTTCTGATAGCATTTTCGTTGGAACGAATCGGACGGGCGGTTCACTGCCCGTCCGATTCGCGCGTTGAAAGAAGGAGTCCGATTCATGTCCGGTATTACAAGACGCGATTGCCTGCAAAACAGCGTGAAGGTCCTGGGAGGCGCGACTCTCGCGGCGGCCACGGCGGCCGACGCGCTAGCCGGTCCCGATCGCAAACCATCCAGCCAGAAGGCAGGCATCCACTTCGCCCATGTGGCGGGACCGGGCCAAACGTCGCGGCTGAAGCTGATGAAACAGATCGGTGTCAATTACGCCATCGTGGGTGTCAGCGGCGAGTTAAGCAAAGTGCATCGCGAACAGTACCTCCCCACGCTGCGCAAGATCAAAGCGGATTTCCTCGACCAGGGCATTCAGATCGCCGGTGTCGAGAGCCACCCGGTAGCGGCCGAGAAGATCAAGCTCGGCGTCGAAGGCCGCGATGAAGAGATCGAGAACTACAAGGCCGCTATCGACGCGCTCGGGAAGGCCGAAATTCCAGTACTCTGCTACAACTGGATGGCCGGCCTGGGCTGGTATCGCACCAAGAGCGACCAGCATGAGCGCGGCGGCGCGCTGACCACGGAATTCGACGCCGAGGCGGCTAGGGCGCAGGGTCCGACGCAGTTCGGCGAGGTATCGGAGGAGAAGGTCTGGGCGAACCTGGAGTATTTCCTGAAGGCCGTGATGCCGGTGGCGGACAAGGCCGGCGTGAAGATGGCGTTGCACCCGGACGATCCACCGATCTCGCCGCTGCGCGGCATTGGCCGCATTCTCACCAGCGCCAAGAACTATCGCCGCGTGCTCGACATCGTGCCTAGTCCGTTGAATGGAATCACGTTCTGCCAGGCGAATTTCAAGGCGATGGGCGAGGACATCGAGGCTCTGGCCAAAGAATGGTGCCGCCAAAAGAAGATTTTCTTCGTCCACTTCCGCGACATCCGGGGAACGCGGGAACACTTCGTGGAGACGTTCCACGATAACGGTCCGACGGATATGGCGCGGATGCTGCAGGTGTATCACGAGAACGGCTTCGTGGGGCCGTTGCGGCCGGACCACGCTCCGACGCTGGAGGGCGAGGGGAACGATCACCCCGGGTACGCGTTCATGGGGCAACTTCTAGCCTTCGGGTACATGAAGGGCATCATGGATGGGCTCAAGCTGCCGTACGCGTGAGGAAGGCAGTCCAAGAGGGATTGCGGACGAGGATATGGCGGCGGGAGAGACGCCAAAAGGACCGCTCTCTTCGTTCGCGGCTCGGTGCTGGGGAACTGAATCGACTGAGAGGCAACCGCTCCCTGACGGTCGCGGCTCCGTTTCAGGGCGGTGCCATGACCGAGAAGCGGAGGGGGTTCGAAGCGGGGCCGCTCTCTGCGTTCGCGGCTCGGTGCTGGGGAGCTGAACAGGGCTCGCTGCCGCGTTCCATTGCGGTCACGGCTTAGATTCGACCTGTGTGCTGACCGGGCGATCAAAACAAATCAGCTCGAAAATGTAAGGACTCCGGATGTCGGCATGAATGCCGCCACGGCACGCTGAAGCGTGCGCCACAAGGCGTGCGCCACGACGCGCGCATAACAGCTAATGCGATACGGCCTGTGCAATACAACCCGTGAACCACAGCACATGCGGTACGGACGAGCGCCGCAACGGGTGTTTCAGGCGGCAAGGGGTCAAGCCAGCGACTTGTCGAGGTGGTCGAGGAAGATGCCGACGTCGGTGACGACGCCGAGGGCCTGGCCGGTGCCGCGGTCACTCAGCTTGGTGGCGACGGCGGGGTTGATATCGACACAAACGGTCTTCACCCAGCCCGGGAGCATGTTGCCTACGGCTATGGAGTGCAGCATCGATCCGAGGCAGAGGACCAGTCCAGCGCCGCGTAGTTGCTCGGCATAGGCATCCTGCGCGGCATTCATGTCGGTAATGGTGTCGGGTAAAGGACCATCATCGCGGAGGCTGCCCGCCAGAACGAAAGGCACTTTGTTCACGACGCATTCGTACATCGCGCCCTTGGTGAGACGCCCTTGCTCGACGGCGGCGGCAATGGAGCCGGCGTGATAGATAGCATTGATCGCGCGCATGTGATTGCGGTGGCCGTGGTCGGCCTGGCGGCCGTCCGAAAGACGGATCCCGAGCGATGTGCCGATGATCGCCGCTTCAATGTCATGAACGCCAAGAGCATTGCCAGCCAGCAAGGCGCTGACCCAGCCGCCCCGGATGAGTGAGGCGAGAGAGACATTGCCTCCGGTATGGATCACGACCGGGCCAGCGACAACCACGATGCGCTGGTTGGCCTGGCGGCAGGCGCGCATGAGGCCCGCAGTCTGGCGGACCGCAGTTTCAACCTGGCGTTCCGAGGAAATGCCATTCGACATGAACGCGAAAGCATGCCGGTCGCGTTCCTTGGACTCCGGGACGACGCGGATGCCCTTCATGCCGACAACGACCCGATCACCCTTGCGGATGTCGCGCAAGCGGCGGCAGATCGGCGAGTCATCCTCCCAGACGAGGAGAGCATCCATGCGCTGGTTGCGGGCCTGATGCCAGGAATCGGCGTGGCGGACCAGGGTGCGATGGTTGGTGGTGGAGTAAAAATCCTCGGGAGCGCAGCGGTCGCGCTCCACGGTCCGGAACGAAGCATCCGCATCGTGGACGGGGGAGCAGCCAAGTTCGAGCAGGCGGGCGAGAAGACTCTCCATCTCATCGGAGGAAGCCGCCTCGACTCGAAGGCGGAGGCGCGAAGGATCGGAGTTGGTACGGCCGATGTGGAAGTGCTCGACATCAAATCGGCCATTGAACTCGACGACGGTGTCGAAGATCTGCTCCATGATGTGGGAGTCGATGAGGTGGCCTTCGGCTTCGACGACTTCTTGGAGAGGGAGATGGGTGGGCTGCATGGTTGGTGTGGAATTCTATGCGGCGGAGGATGAGGCGTCGCGATCCGATTCCGACGGGGACAGAGCAAAGTGTCCCGATGGTAGCCGCGCTTTCTTCCAGTGTAGTTCGAGGGAGGACAGGCTGAGAAGAAAAGGCGACGCGGTGCGCCCGCGCTTTATCACGTGTGATGAATCTGCGACCGAACATCGCCGCACAAATATGAATCGCTCGAATACCGACGCTCTGGCGAGCGTCGTTCCCAAGCGATGCCGCTAATGCGGCAATAGGTGCCGATCTGGAGATCGGCGTTCCCAGGCGAGGAGAGGACGCTTACGAGAAAAGGGGGCGTGATGCGCCCCCTTTCAACTGCGATCAGATTTCGGCGGGATGAGTTTCTCTGGACGGATGGCCAGGCTACAACCGCTCCCTCACGGTCGCAAATGGCTGGGCTACAACCGCTCCGTTGAAAACGCGGTGCAAAGCATTGATTCCATTGGACCGGAAAATCGCGTCTTCGATCACCTTTGGTGGCCCGTCGCGGGCCATGGGCACTCCCTAACGGTCGCGGCTCCGTTTCGCGGTGGTGCCCCGTTTCGGGCGGCTCGGGCAAGCCGCCCCACGTTCACACGGCGAACAAGGGCGGGGCCTGGAGGCCCCACGCGGCGTTGGAGCGCCGCCCCACTCCCTGGAGCGCCTCCCCACACTCACGCAGGCTAATTGGCTTTGGTCAAGAAGATCGGCAGGCCGAGCTTGCTTGAGTAGTTCGGACGATAGCGTTCGGTGTTGTAGGCCGTGGTGATGTCAACTTTGCGGGGCCCCAGTTTGGGATCGGGGATCGCCTCAAGGGAGAAGCAGCCGTTGACAATCGCGGTCATGACACCGGTCTTGCCGGCGGCGACAGCGTCCATGGCGATATTGCCGAAGGTGGAGGCAACCAGTTTGTCGATGAAGTCGGGGTCGCCGGAGCGAAGGTCGTAAGTGAGGTCGGAGATGATGGTCTCTTCCTTACTGCGGCGCTTGATCTCTTCGGCGAGTTCTTCACCGACGTTGGCCTTCTTCTGGTGGCCGAACGCGTCGGCTTCGCCGTAGCTGCGAACCTGGTAGCCTTCCCACTCGGCGCCTTCGGAGAGGACCACGAGCGAGTAGTTGGATGGGTTCTTCTTCTTGTCGTCGACCAGCAGGGCGATCAACTTATCGACGTCCACCTTGTACTCGGGGATGAGGCAGCGAATGTTGGTCACATACGCGGTGTAGAGCGAGGTGAAGCCGGCATCGCGGCCGAACACGCGGAACACGCCGATGCGCTCGTGCGAACCGACGGTGGTGCGCTGGCGCTGAATGGCGCTCTCGGCGCGGGTGATGGCCGTGGAGAAGCCGATGCAGTACTCGGTATTGCGGACATCGTTGTCCATCGTCTTGGGGATGGCGATGACCTTGACGCCTTCCTTGTCGAGGCGGGCGGCGTAGGAGAGGGTGTCATCGCCACCGATGGCGACGACGTAATCGATGTTGAGCTTGGCGAGGTTCGCCAGAACGGCCTTGGTGACATCGAAGGTCACTTGCGGCTTGCCATCTTTGCCGATCGATTCCTTGGAGGGGAATTCCTGCCCCTTGAGGTGATCGGGCAAAGACTTCATTTTCGCCGGGTTGGTGCGGCTGGAGTGAAGGAAGGTGCCACCGGTGCGATCGATGGTGCGGGTGACGAGCCGGTCGAGAGGCAAAACGTAGCGGCTCTTGCTCTCCGGGTCGTCAAGGTTGAGATGGGTGAGTCCTTCCCAACCGCGGCGGATGCCGATGACTTCGCAGTCCAGTTCGGTGGCGCGGTAGGTGACTTCTTTGATGACCGAGTTGAGGCCCGGGACGTCTCCGCCGCCAGTAAGGATAACAATTCGTTTGGCCATAGTTTCTCCTGGAAGTTGTCCGGAAAATGAGTGCCATTTCAGTATACCCGCTCCGCTATGGGGGAACGGGGTGTTGGGGCGTTGGGCGCCCCGAGAAGCCGGTGACGTACAAACCAAAAGAAAAATCCCTTCAGAATGAGTGGCTTGTGTGGCCTTTCCGGAAAGCGGTGTTGACCCCAACGAGTAGTCTGCATGTGCGGGGGGGGGGCGCTGAGCGATGAAAACGAAGACGGACGAACAACTCGCGGGAACGAAGCTACGCAAGAGTCTGACGCCGGTCGCGAAGGCGACGAGAGCAAGGCCGAAGAAAAGCGAAGACCGCGCGACAGGGACGGCCGCGACAAAGGCCGTCCGCAACTTAGTCAGGAACGCTTCAAAGAAGCCGCCGGCAGTCACGAAGCGCGGGAGCCGGAAGACGAAGTCAGCGGGTATTTCAGAAGAAGCGCTGAAAGAGAGCAAGGCTTCCGGAGTTGAATTGCCTGGAGTTGAAACTGCCGGAGTCGTTACGGTGGCCGAGGACGATGGAGACATCTTGGACAAGGCGTCCGGCAATGGCGCCAACGGAGTCGGTAACCCGGTCAACGGCGGCGATCCGATCAAGCCCCTGACGGAAGCGGGCAAGAAGCGATTGGTGAATAAGCTGCTCGGGCTGGCGGATTCGCAGGCGACGCAGGGAGCGTTCAAGATCACGCCGGCGGACCTGATCCGGCTGATGCAACTGCACAAGGAGATGAATCCGCAAAAAGGCCGCAAGGTGACGGTGCAGTGGATTGAGGACAAGACTGAATGAAGCGCGAGATCCGGTACAGTCCGCTGCCTTCGCAGGCGCGATTTCACAAGCTGGATGTTCGGTTCAAGGGGTTTTCCGGGCCTGTTGGATCAGGCAAGAGCCAGGCGCTGTGCCAGGAGGCGATCAAGCTGGCCTACATCAACGCCGGACGCATGGGGCTGATCGGGGCTCCAACGTATCCGATGTTGCGGGACGCGACGCTGATGTCGATGCTGGCTGTGCTTGATGAGAACGCGATTCCATTCGAGCTGAACAAGGCCGAGAACACGCTGACGCTTGAAGACACGGGATCGAAGATCCTGTTCCGGTCGATGGACGACTACGAGCGGCTGCGCGGCACGAACCTGGCATGGTTCGGCATAGACGAATTGACGTACACGCACGAAGAGGCCTGGATCCGGCTGGAAGCACGGCTAAGAGATCCGGAAGCGAGCAGGCTGTGCGGATACGCGGTGTGGACGCCGAAGGGGTTCGACTGGGTGTACCGGCGGTTCATCCGCGGGATGACGGACGGTTATGCGTGCGTGCTGGCGAGGGCCAACGAGAACCGCTACCTGCTGGAGAAGGTGCCGGACTTCTACGACCGGCTGAAGGCGAGCTACGACGAGGCCTTCTACAAGCAGGAGGTGCTGGGCGAGTACCTGAACCCGAAGAGCGGGCTGGTGTACCACGCGTTCGACAGGAGTGCGAGCGTGCAGGAATTGAGGAGCGACGAGCGGCTGCCACTGCTGTGGGCGCTGGACTTCAACGTGAACCCGATGAGTTCCATCGTGGCGCAGAAGGACGGCAGCGAGGTGCGGGTGCTGGATGAGATTGTGCTGCGCAGGTCGAGCACGTTGGACGCCTGCGAAGAGTTCGTGAAGAGGTATCCGAAGTGGGGGGCGGGCGTGGTGGTG
Source organism: Terriglobia bacterium (assembly GCA_963823095.1). Lineage (GTDB taxonomy): Bacteria > Acidobacteriota > Terriglobia > Bryobacterales > Bryobacteraceae > CAIVVT01. The sequence continues at coordinate 837,066 of CAWGKI010000049.1, read as the reverse complement.
TATGCCGATGCGTCGGCGTTTCACAGGCAGACGGCGGGTACGAGCGACCACGACATGCTGAAGGACTTCTTCGCGGACTACGGGAGGCATCGGGTGCAGTACAGGATTCCGCGGTCGAATCCGAGCGTGCAGATGAGGGTGCGGCTGGTGAACGGGAAGCTGAAGTCGGCGGACGGCGAGACGACGCTGCTGGTGGATCCGCGCTGCAAGGAGTTGATCGCGGACTTCGACGAGGTGAGCTATGCGAAGGACTCGCTGGACATCGACAAGGACAACGATCCAAAGAGGACGCATTTGTCGGACGCGCTGGGATACATGGTGTGGCAGGAGTATGGCGGACGCGGGCGGATGAACGGGGAGCGGGGGAAGCCGATTTTCTGAGGGCTGAGAGAAGAGATCTGGACGGAACAGAGACCTGTGGGACCTGGGGGGCGCCCTACTCAGGCGGAATCTGGCGGGACCTGGCCCCGCGCGGCTCTGAAGAGCCGCCCCACAAGGCGGGGGCCGCCCCACACGAAGAGGAGAAAAAGATGATTGACGTCCGAAAAGAACATCCGGAATACGTAGCGCTGAATGGGGTGTGGCCGAAGTATCGCGATATGTACGCGGGGGGGGAGCAGTTCACAGGGCGTGCGGCGCAGTATCTGATTCCGCGACTGAGGGAGCCAAGCGACGTGTTTCTGGAACGCACGAACCGGGCGTTCTACGAGAACTACATCGGGTCGATTATCGATTGGTACGCGGCGACGCTGTTCCGGCGCGAGCCGACGCTGACATTTGAAGGAAACGACGACCGGGCGCGTCACTTCTATAGCGGGTTCGCGGACGACTGCGATCTGCGCGGATCGACGCTGAGCGACTTCTTCCGCCGGCAGACGATTGAGGCCCTAGTGGCCGGACGCGGGTACATCGCGATCGAGTTCCCCGACCTGGGGCAGAAAGCAATGAACCGGGGGGAAGAGGACAAACTCGGGCTGAGCAGGGCGTACCTGTGCGAGTACCCGGCAGAGAGTCTGGTGAACTGGCAGCGCAACGAGCGAGGCGAGTTCGATTGGGTGGTGCTGAAGACGGAACGGCGCGTGGACGAGCCGGGCGCCGGCGAATGGGTGACGAAGCGGCGGTGGGTCTACTACGGGCGGGAGGAGTTCCAGATCTACGACCAAACGGAACGGGGAGGACACGCGGGTCCGGTCGAGTTGGTGAAGCAGGGATTGCATGGACTGGCCAAGCAGAAGGTGGTGCCGGTTGTCGAGTTCAGCTTCGGCGACGGGATGTGGCTGATGAACAAGGCGGCCTCGCTGCAACTCGAACACTTCAACAAATCGAACGCGCTGGGATGGTCGTTGACAATGGGACTGTTCGCGATGCCGGTGGTGTACAGCGACCGGGAGTGGCAGGAGTGCGTGGGCGAGAGCTACTACCTGCAGCTCGGGCCGCAAGACAAGTTCGGTTGGACGGAACCGGAAGGGCACGTGTACGAAGTCGCGCTGCAGAACATCGACCGGCTGAAGGAAGAGATCTATCGCGTTTGCTACGTGGTGAGCCAGGCGCTGGGCTCGCAGTCGAAGAACACGCAGTTGACGGGCACAAGCAAGCAGCGGGACTACCAGATCACGCAGGAAGTGCTACGAGGGTTCGGCGACCGTGTGAAGGACACGCTGAAGAAGATTCTGCGAATGATTTCGGGAGCGCGCGAAGACGGCGTGTTGATTGACGTCACGGGATTGGACGAATTCGATATCGGCGACTTCAGCAGCGAACTGGCGGACGCGGAGAAGCTGCTGAGTCTGGGGATCGGGTCCTGTACGTTCCGGGCACAAGTGCTGAAGAAGCTGGCGGCGAAGTATTTGTGCGACGTGCGGCAGGAGATCAAGGATCGGATCGCGCAAGAGATCGATGCGTCGGTGACAGTGAGCAGGTGAGCAGGGACTGGGGGACAGTCCGGTGTGTCCACGTGGGGACACACCGGACAGTCCCCGACTCTTGAAGGACCGGATCGCGCAAGAGATCGATGCGAGCGCGGGGATGAGCCGGTGAGGATTTTGCAACCGGCACGTGGCGAGGAGGTTATCGAACTTCGTCGCGGCGGCCGAGAGATCGTCACGCGAGGATCGAAGCGTTCGCAGGTGGGAGCGGCGTGTGGAGATTCGACTCGAGTTTCGGTAGGCCGCCGGCAGGTCTCCGGTTGCTGGCATGAATGCCGGCACGGCACGCCAAAGCGTGCGCCACAGGGACGGTCGCGGCTCCGTTTCGAACTGAAGCAAACGAACAGGTGAATGACAAAGGAGAGCCATGGAGCACATGGATAAGCAGAGTACTGGGCTGACACCGGAGACCGAGCCGGACGTACGCGGAATGATCCGCAGCGTGATCGAGGAGTTCCTGACAACGGAGCGCCGTAAAGCCGAACCCGCATACAAGGCGGAATTGGTGGACGAGCGACGGCGGCGGGAACAACTCGAGCGGCAGGTTAATCAGCTGGTGGAAGAGAACCAGAAAGCGAAGAAGTTCGCCGAGGAGAGCGACCGGAATTCGCAGATCCGATCGGAGCTGCAGCGGCTTGGCGTGACCAAGGTCGACCTGGCGCACAAGGCAGTGCGAGACGAAATTCAAAGAACGCCGGATGGCACGCTGGTGGCCAGGACGGCCGAAGGCGAGTTGCCGGTAAAGGAATACCTGACGAAGTTCGTTCAGGAGAATCCAGAGTTTCTGCCGGCGCGAATCGCCGGCGGATCGGGGATGACGACGGCGCCGCGCAGCAGCCTGGGTTCGGGCATCGAACTGGAGTCGATCCGGCCCGGGATGAGCGCCGAAGATATGCAGCGGGTGAGAGAGCAAATCGCCCAGGTCGCGCTGCAGACCTGGAAGGGCGAATGAGGCGGATCTGAACGATCCAGCCGAGTCGAGTAGAGACGAGAACACAAGGGAGAGATAAATGGCCACGATTACTTCCGCCAACCTGGCGAGTGCGATTGTGAAGCTGGTTGCCGCCGACGCGCTTCCGGCCTTGATGGGCAACCTGGTGATGGGCAACCTGGTTACGCGGGACTACGAAGCGGTGTTGGCCAATGCGGGCGACACGGTGAACGTTCCGATTCCGCCCGTGATGACGGCGAACAACATCGCCGAGGGCGGTTCGGTCCAGGCGCAGAACCCGACTTTGGGGAACGCGCAGATCGTGCTAAACACGCATGCCGAAGCGACGTTCACGATTCCGGACGTCACGAAGGCGCTGGCAGTGCCCGGACTGTTGAAGATGTACATGCAGCCCGCGATGGTGGCTCTGGCCGAGCGGGTCGAGTCGGATCTGCTGAACCTGTACAGCCAATTCACTTTCAACGCTCCGCTGGGCACGGGCGGCACGGCGCTGACCGAGGCCGTGGTGGACCAGGCGGAGACTTCTCTGTTCAACGCGAAGGTCCCGACGGCAGAACCGAAGTACCTGGTGGTGGATGCCGAAGGCTACTCGCAATTGCGCCAGATTGAGCGCTTCACGGAGGCCTACGCGATCGGCGAGCCGGCGCAGGCCATCCAGAGCGGGGCCGTCGGCCGGTTGAAGGACTTCTATGTGTACCGCTCGCAGTTCGTGCAGAAGACGGGCAACCCGGTGACCAGCAACAATCTCGCCTTCGCGCGGCAGGCGATTGGGCTGGCCGTCCGCCGTTTGCCGAAGCCGCTGCCCGGGACCGGCGCCATCGCCGACTACGCCGAGTTGGGCAACTTCGGCATGCGCGTGCTGATGAGCTATCAGCCGAACACGCTGGCACAGCAGTTCACGGTGGACATCCTGTATGGATGCGGCGTGCTGCGGAACACGCACGCGGTGCAGGTCCGGAGCTAGGCGGAACGCTATGGGCCGCCGGGTTCGGGTGAGGGCCTGGCGGCCTTGACGCGAAGTGCGGGGGGCGGGTGAGCGTCATAGTTGTGGGCCCTTGGATCGTGGGTGGTTTGAGATCCTTCATCGGGCCGCACGCGTCAGAGGCGTGGCGGCTCCGTTGAAGGTCACTCCCTAACGTCGCCGCTCACGACGGCAATGGGTGCCGATCTGGAGATCGGCGTTCCCAGGGCGCATGCGAGTCATGCGCAGGCTTTCGTGCGGTTCCGCGGGCCGTGGGCCCATAAGCGCTCACTGTCGTTCGCGGTTCGGTGACGGGGGTGGAGGCTCGATGCAACCGCTCCTAACGGTCGCGGCTCCGTTTCCGGGCTCTCGATTCGGGTCGAACGGACTCGTGACGCAGTGAAGTTGCGACGGGCACTGCGGGTCGGGGCTGCGGAGACGAACCTGTTCAGACGGTTACGGCGGGAGCGCTATTTGCGAAGATCGGGAAGACGGATGGAGGCTTGAGCCTCCTTTTCGGGGAGGCGAGAGATGCGCCTCCCCATTTTTCAAGACGGCCGGAAGGGAGCACAGACATGGACTTGAGGCAGTACTACAAGAAGCTGCACGAGATGGAATCGAAGATGCCGGAGACGCACGTGCTTGTGGTGAGCGTGGAGACCGGGGATGGCGGCAAAGAGGGCGTAATCACCGAGGTGCCGAGAAGGAACGCGTGCCAGCTCATCCTTGACGGTCGAGCCAAGAGAGCGAAACCGGAGGAGGAGGAGGAGTATCGCCTGATGGAGTCGCTCAAGCGGGAGGAGTTCCAACGCGTGAAAAGGGCATCCACGGTACGGGTGCAGGTGGTCGAGATGGAGACGAAGGATCCGGCTCCGCCAAAGAGCGGGAATTAGGAGGCGCGGCGTGGCTCTGCTAGTGGACGGCTCATGGTGCAAGGTGGACGATCTGCGGATCTATGACGGCAGCGCCACGACTGTCGCCGCCGAAGAAGGGATCGACCTGGCGGCAAAGATGGCTCTGTCGGAGGCGTGGATTACGGATCGCGTGGACGCGTTCTTGCGATGGGAATCGACGTTGACCGGGCAGAACGCAGTTGTCGACGAGCGGTTGAAGAGATGGCACCTGTCGAACGTTCTGGCGATTCTGTATCGCGACGCTTCGTTCAGCCAGGCGAACGACCGGTTCGAGAAGAAGTGGAAAGCCTTCGAGCAAGATGCCACTCAAAGGAAGACGGAGTACTTCCTGGCTGGCGTGTCTTTCGTGGGAAACCCAGTACGGAGACCGAGCGCGCCTACAGTCAACGCGATTGTGGGAACGCTCGCAGCCGGCGCCTATGCGGTCGCTGTGACCCGCGAGGACGGAGCCGGGCGCGAGAGTTCGTTGTCGGAATGGACCGCAGTGCAAGCACCGGCTGGAAATGGACTGACCGTGGCGGCCGCAGGACTGGCAGGCCGGCGAGTCTTGGAACGTGTATGCCACGAACGGCGACGGGCCCATGCGCAAGCAGAACAGCGGCGCGCTGGATGCGGCGGCGCTTTGGACAATGCCCAATAGTGGTTTGGCGAACGGTCCGGAAGCGGGCAATGGGCAGGCTCCGGATGGCCGGGTCCAGCAGCGCCGGGTACTGCCAAGGGGGTAGGAATGGCAACACCAATAGCACAAGTCTTGCAGATAGCTTCCAATCTGCTGAATGCGGCTGGAGGTCTGGCAGCCAGCCTGACCAACTACGCGGCGCTTGCTCCCCTGACAGAAGCTCCGGCGGCCTTGGTAAGCCATGCGCCGCAAGAGCTGCAGGAAAAGCGGCAGAAGGTGATCTATCCGTTGTGCAGGATCTATTGCGACCAGATTCAGAACGACGGGAAGGTGAAGTTCCGCGAGTTTTCGGGAACGTATCGCGTGGTGGTTGAGGTGACGCATTCGCAGGACCGCCTGGATGGACTCACGGACACGCTGCAAGCGACCACGGATGCCGTGAGCAATGTATTCGATCGGAATCGCGGGAATCTCGGCGAGGGAATGGTTCTTCAACCGGGTTATGAAGCGGAATTCGACGCGGTGAAGATGGGCGGTCTGCACTATCAGCAGAGCTCGCGCGTGAAGGTCCTGGTGAGTTGGGAGCGGTGAGGCAGAAAAGCGCTTCAGAGAAGGTCACGGGGAATGTGGGCGGGCGGCATCTCCATTGAATTTGGGGCAACGGCTCCAGCCGTCGCCAAGCGGGCGGGCGCTGGAGCGCCCACGCGGCTCTGGAGAGCCGCCCCACAACGAGAGCGCAGACTGCGGCGAGGAGCCAGTTATGAGGAGAAAGCAGGGGAGCGAGGCAGATGGCAGATTACATTCTTTCGAACAATAACCGGTACTACGCGGTGCTCGAGAGCAGCTACGGAGTGGTTCCAGCGATCGCGGCCTCACAGCGGGTTCCCGGCATGCGACTGGCGATCGCGACCCAGAAAGTATCGCCGCAACGACGCGACAAAACGGGGACGAGAACGTTCCTGGGCACGGCCGGGAAACCTCGCAGAGTCATCGCCTATGAATTCGAGACGTGCGTGATGGCGCAAGACGCGGGAGCGCTGCCACCGGCCATAGGGCAATTGGTGCAGGCCGCGCTGGGCGGGGCAGCGATGCAGACGAGCGCGCAGGCGGCCACCGTGAGCGGCGGGGGATTTCAAGTGGACTTCCCCGCCCCGCACGGGATGAGCGAAGGCTGCGCGGTGAACGTGAGCGGCGAGCTGCGATTCGTCGAAAGCGTACCCAGCGCGACCAGCGTTAGAGTGTGCGCTCCGTTCACCAAGGCGAGCGGCGCGACGGTGGTATTCCCGGCCGTAGCGTACTCGCCGGCGAGCACGATTCCGAGCGCAAGCCTGTTCGATTACTGGGATCCAAGATCGCCGGTTCAACGAGTGGTGCGAGGCGCAGGCGTCGATGAGATGGAGATCCATGTGGATGGCACTGAGCACAGCCTGGTGTTCCGGGGACCGGCCGCGGAACTGTTGGACAGCGCTTCGTTCCAACCGGGGCCGGGAGGGTTGACGACATTCCCAGCGGAACCGCCGGTGGAAGCAGCGACTTGGGCGCCGGTGCCGGGCAATCTCGGGCAGGCGTGGCTGGGAAACTCACAGACTCAGGTGCTCACGCTGACGAAGGCACAGGTTCGGCTCAAGAACAATCTGCAAACACGCGATTTTGAGTTTGGAACGAACTTCCCGCTTGCGCTATCTCCGGGGCAGAGAGATGTAGAGGTGCAATTCGAGGTGTACAGCACGGACGAGAGCGTGTTTGCGGAGTTGTATCGAGCCGCGCAGACGGAGACGCCGATCCCGATAACGATCCAGCTTGGAGATCGGCCGGGCGCGATGGCCGCGATTCACTTGAAGACGTTCGTGCCGCAAGTGCCGCAATTCGACGATTCGGAGACGAGGTTGCTATGGAGTTTCGCGAGTTCGAGAGCGCAGGGGACAGGCGATGACGAGATCTACTTCGCGTTTGGATAGGGCACCGGCGAGTCCGGTGACGTACGAAAGCGCCGTATGGCGAGAGTCGCGCCTATGGCCGGGAGTGCGATTCCAAGTGCTGCGGATGTCTCTGATGCGGCGGCACCGGCTGATGCAGGAGCTGAGGGCCTTGGCGTCGGAAGAGGCGTTCCACCGAGCGGACGATGAAGCCACGAGCGACATTGCGGCGGCGGAGTTGCAGGCTCGCATCGATGAGAAAGCGATCCGGACAGCGCTGCTCGCGATTGAAGGATTGAGTATCGACGGTGAGGAGGCGACGGTCGAGAGCCTGATAGAGAACGGTCCGGAGAGTTTGGCGCGGGAGATCGCAGAGGCGATCGCGGAAGAGAGTTCACTCACCGAAGACGAAAGAAAAAACTGATCGTCGCATTCCATTTCCACCGTGAGTCTCCAGCCGGATGGGATTGCGAGACGTGCAGAAAGCAAGGGCTGGAGATCAAACGGAATTGCGGGTGGTTGGGCGTGGAGCCAACACCGGAACGGCCGATTGTGTGGAGCGGCGGAGGTGCGGTGGCCGATCGGTGCCCTGTGAGCCAGATGAGCGGCGAGCAAGCCGTCTGGCTGGACCTGTTTGCGATGTGGAGCCGGGGGGTCGTCCAGATCTCCGCGGAGTGGTGGGCAAAAGATCTGGACGCGGTGACGGTGCTGGCCGAACGAAGCAGGGCGCATGGAAGTCCATGAGTGAGCGCGTAGGGATAGGCGGTTCTCGATGGAGGTGCCTCGAGCGAGTGCGCGGTTGAGACCGAATTGAGCATTGGAGAGGGAGGAGTGGGCGTTGGCAACAAACAAGGATGAGAGCAACACGGAGGCGAGCGCACGGGTGCGCGCCTATGTCCGCAGACTCCTGGGATTGAGCGGGCAATCGAGCGGCCAGCGAGGGACGAGCAGCACCAAGCTGCCGCTGCCTAAGAGTTACAGCGCAGGCAGAATCAGTGAGACGCCGCGTACGCTGTCCAGGCAACTCGAAGCGATGGCTTACACCTCGACCTCGAAGAGAGCGTCGAATAGCAGCGGGAGTGGAGCCGGCAATGCTTGGTTGATCGCGCCATTGGCGGGCACGGTGAAATCTCTATTCAGCCTGTTCAGCGGAGACACGTCGAGTTCTCAGTCGACGAGATACCGGAGCAGGAGCCGCGCGCCGTTTCAGATCGTGGAGAGCATCTCGCCAGAATCGGGGAACGGTACGCAAAGCCTAAATGAAAGCGCGGCGGCGTTGACTGGAGTCACCAGCGGTTTCCAGTCAAGCGGAAGCGAGGCCGCGGGCTCGGTAGCGCGGGCAGGAGGCATCGGTACTTCGAGGAGCGATAGCGCCAATTCGCCTATGAACAACCGGCTGGCACTGGTGACAGCGCTGCGGCGAGGTCTCAGCGAATCGCGGGGAATCGCGGATGTGTTGAGCGAATTTCAGGATGGCTTATGAGTTCCATGCCCTTACTTTCAACCGGCGCCGTCCAACAATACCCGTACGTGTGCGGGATCGCGGGCCGGACCCGCGTGTTTCAGTTTGCCGATGGTTCCGAGCAGCGGTATCTGGCGGCCCCTCAACGACGCACTTGGTCGATCAACCTGAGGCTGTTACAAGACGCGGAGAGAGCTGCGTTCCTCGCCTTTGCTCAGAACTCGGTACGCAGTCAGGCGAGCTTTCAATTCGTAGATCCGCAGGATGGAACCATTTACCCGGCATGCAGGATTGCAGTTGCGCCAGTGGTCGATCGTCTTGACGGGGTTGCGCGGACAGGGATTGAATTTCTGATTACGGAGGCACCACGATGACGCCTAGCTTTCCACTTGTAGCAGGGTCAGTGAGCGTGCAGCTTCCCGTGCAAAGAACTTGGACGCCAGCGCAAGCGTTGCTGATGACGCCCGGGGGCGACTGGCACTTGAGAACACTCCCGACAGGCGAGTCCGTCGAGTGGCAGTTGAAGTTCAGCGGATTAGCGGAGGCCGAGGCTGGAGCGCTGAAGCAATTTCACCAGGACGTGCGTGGATCCTACCGCTGCTTCCGATTTTGCGACCCGTTGAGGAACCTGCTGGCGTGGAGCGAAGATCCGACGCAAGCGCCATGGGCCAGGTCGGGCGCACTCTCCATCACGCTGCTCCCAGGCGCAGAGGCGGGATTTCTGCAAACCGCACAGATTGTGAACTTGAGCGGGACGGAGGGGTTGGTCAGCCAAGCCGTAGGCTGTTCGCCGAACTTTGCCTACAGCATGTCCGTGAAGGCGAGAAGCAATTCGCAGAGCACGGCCGGGCTGATGATCGGCGAGCAAAGAAGAGACTTCACCCTGAGTACACAGTGGCAGACGTGCCAATTCACGGCAGTGCCCGGCGGCAGCTTGGACCGTGTGATCTTCGCAATCGCGCTTCCCATGGGAGGCTCGGTGGAGCTGGGCGGCGTGATGGCCGAGTTTGGCGCATGTTCGCCAGAGTACCGGCGGTCCGAAGGAATGCAAGGGCTGTTCGCCAAAGCTCGATTCAAGGACGACCTGCTGGTAGTGAGCGCCGAACCGGGTGGCGTTTTCTCCTTGGAGACGGCAGTTGCGGCGAAGGTGGGGGAGTAACAGGCCGATGGTCCCGACACATCAACACAAGTACGTGGAAGAGCTGCTGACGCCCGTCCTGCTTTTCGATTGCACCCTGACAGACGGCAGCGTGGAGCGATGGAGCACGCACAGCGCAATCTGGCAGGAGACCGCTTATATTCCGCGAGTGATTACAAACACCGAGTTCAACGTAGGGTTGCTGGCAGACGACGGCGCCGACTGGGGCAACAGGATGAGCGTCGAGCTGGTGAACACCGACGGCTACATTACTCACTTGCACCACACCGAGAATCTGAAGGGGTGCACGCTGCTGGTGCGATTCGCGTTTCTGGACCCCGAGAGCGGACAGATCGAATCGACGCCGGAAGCAGTGTTCACGGGGATGGGCGATGCACCCGAGGAACTCACAACAATCTCGGCACGAATCAATTTCACCAGCCGATTCAGCCTGCAGAGGATCGCGCTACCCCAGACGCGGATCCAGGAGATGTGCCCGTGGTCCTTCCCAAGAAACGAGGGCGAGCGCGCGGAAGCGTCGAATGGAGGAACCAAAGGGATCTACAGCCGCTTCTATCCTTGCGGATATTCGGCCGATCAGGCAGGCGGATGCGGGAACATGGACGCCGACGGAAGGCCTTTCAGCAAATGCGCCGGGACCAAGATGGACTGTGCCGCGCGAGGCATGTGGCAGCAGGACGCGCAGGGGCGCGCGACTGCAAGATTCGGCGGATTCCAGTTTCTGCCCGCAATGTCTCTGGTGCGGAGCTCGGGCTCGTCACAGAGATTCTGGTCGCAGGCGGTCGATGGAAGAGCCAAGACCAACGACGCAGTGCCGCTGGTCTATGGAACCGTTCGCTATCCAGCTTCGGCGATCTGGGCATGGAATGACGGGAATTTCCTGATCTGCGAGGCATTGGTTGGAGCGGGACCGATTCAGGGCGTGTCGCGGCTATGGGTGAACGGGATTGAACTCCCGCTTGGAGTCGCGGGCACGGACATGTCAGCGACCGGGTGGTACGATGTGCGGACCCTCGGGGATAGAAATGGCGCATTCGATCCCAATTTCAAGGACACACAAGGCCGGCCATTAAGCGACCCGCACGGTAGCATGGCCGCAGTAAGCGTGCATATGCCTGCGAGCCTTGTCAGTTCCAACTCGCTGCCGACCATCGAAGTTCTCGCGCAAGGGATCATACTACGGCGATTTGACGAGCAGGGGAATCCGTTGGAGCCCTTCTTCACTTCGAATCCGGCGTGGGCGCTGCTTGACATGCTGATGCGGTGCGGATGGCAGGACAGCGATATCGACATTCCTAGCTTCGCGAGCGCAGCATTCCTCCTAGACCAGGCAGCGGCAGTCACGAGCGGGGTTGAGCCGGAAGTCTTTGAAGCGCGCGCGACATTCAACTACGCTATTCTGGGCCGCAAGCCAGCCGTCGACATCATACGAGGCCTCAGGCAAGGAGCCGGACTGCTGCTCAGGCTGAACGAGCGCGGACAGATCAGCTTGATCGTAGAGGGGACCATCGGCGACCAGCATCCGACCCAACCGGCACACACCAACGCAACATCACCGCTGAATGGCGGCTGGCCGTCGTTCGAAGCGAACGATGGATCAACGGGCAATTGCACAATTCTGGCGAACAAGGACGGAGACATCGACCTGCGGCTGTTCTGCCAGCCGACCAGCCAGACACCCAACCGTCTGACTGTCGAGTACCAGGACTCGCGCAACGATTTTCTGAATGGGAGCTTATCGCTTGTCGATCTGGACGATGTGGCCAGGGCCGGGAGCGAGATCCCGGGCATCTTCAGGGGACTTGGGGTCGCGAGCAAATCGCAGGCCGAACGAGTTCTCTCCAAGGAACTCCTTCGCGGCGTAGACGGCAACTTGTACGCGGAGTTTTCGACGACAGTCAAGGGTCTGGGGATACGGCCTGGAGACATCATCGCGGTGACTAGCTCTACGTATGAATTGACGCGCGCTCCGTTTCGAGTCTTGCGGCTGAGCCCCGGCCTCAACTTCGAAACCTTGGTAGTGTTGGCGCAGGCACACGACGACGGGTGGTACGGACCGGGCAAGGCGGTCAGCAGCAGTTCCGCGGGATGGCCGTCGAGCGTCAACTCAGGGACGCCCTTTCCGATAGCCGGCTACACGTTCAGCGCGGAAGACGGCCACGCATTCAATGTGCTGGAGTCGTCGGCACCTCTGACGGACGGAGGAGCGAACGAGTTGCTGGTAGTGCAATTCCGTCCGCCCAGGCAAGAGGTGGCAGCGTTGCCTGCTCCGGGAATCGGGCAATCGGCAGCGATCACGGAAGGCGGAACACTCAAGCCGGGCACGAAGGTTCTGTACTACGCGGTGACGGCACTTGACGGCGCCGGAGTAGAATCCCGTGTCTCACAGGTTATTCAAGTCGTGACAGGAGCCATGGAAACAGGCTTCAGCGTTACGATCACCGGGCTAGCCGCTCCAACTGGCGCAACAGCGATGCGCGTCTATCGAGGCGAAAGCGCGTTCGACCTGCTTTACGTTACGGACATCGCGGTAAACCTCACGTCGTGGATCGACACCGGCGGCGAGGTGTCACCAATGCGTCCGCCGGATCCGAGATACGATCATGCCGATTTCTACTGGCGAGCGGAGCTGACCGAGCAACTTGTAGTGGAGAGTCACTCCGACGACGCAATCGAGGTGACGGACGGCAAGTATGACGCCGATCAGTTTGCAGGGAAGGCGCTGGTTGTGGTCTCCGGTGCGTCGAAGGGTTGGCAATCCAAAGTATCCGCCAATACGAATACCATATTCAAAACGACTGACCCGTTGCCCAATGGGCTGGCGGTTGGAGACTCGGTCGCGATTGCCGACTCGAGTTGGCGTCTGGCTGGGAGATCATACAGCGATCAGTTCACCTGGGAGGCGCCAAACCGCGCGGGCCTGACGATCCAGATTTTCGGCAGGTCGAGCACGGCGAATGGGATGGAAGCGCCGATCGAACAATCGTTCTTGGGCCGCTACACGGTGGCCGGCGGCTGTGGAAGCCTGATGGACAGCCGTGTGCCACCGCAGCCCTCCAGCATCATTGAAGCTCCAGCGGATGGCTCGGTGCTGATACGCGACATCGACACGGAAACACTAACTGGAACGAGCACGGTGAGCGAGGCGATTCTCGTGACCTACTCGAATGACGAGACGGCGCCTGCCGCCTCGTGCTCGCTTTCGACTCCGCTTGGCCAAGACGACATGACGATCCCGATCGCCAACGTACCAGCCATGCCGCAGAACACATATGTTCAAGTCGATTCCGAGATCATTTGCGTAAACGAGCCGACCGAGGACGGGTTGGCCCGATGGATCGACCGCCGTGTGGCGGGATCGATCGCAACGGCGCATCCACCTGGAGCGACGATTATCCAGCTCGAGAGGAATCTGCACACGGTAGCGCTGGGTGCGGGGTTCTTCGCCAACCCGGCGCACACCGGCTTCCAGTACAGGCTACTGTTCCCGAACCAGCGCATTGCGGCAAGCGAGTTGTACCTATCCAATACGAAGGGTGCAGGTCCCTCGCAGGCAGACTGCTTCGTCGAGAATGGCCAGTGCGGGTTACGCACGTTCGAAGGCGGGACGCTGATCCTACAGACTTCGGGCGTGCTTTCCATCGAGAGAGACGCCGTGAATTCGGTGTCTGCCGACCGCGTGCGCATCGTGCGAGACATTCAGGCGTTCGTGGACTCGGCTCCCTCCGGAGGCAACGTGGACGTCGTCGTGAAGGCGGATGGGACCCCCATCGCAACATTGGTAGTCCAGAGCGGGACCACGAAATCGGACACTTTCGCTCCCACCGGCACGCTGGCGCTGGCAGAAGGAACCAAGCTGAACATCGACATTACTACCGTGCCTCAAGGCACGAATACATACTCGGGGAAGAGCCTTTCGGTCCAGATCAGAACCTGAGCAGCGGCTTGCCGCCGGGTAGGTTATTCTTCGGGTAGGGGTCCCGTTTGAAGCGCCCAGTCCTTCTCGCCTTCCCAACAATTTGCGTCATCTACGTTCTTGCCGTCCAATCCGGCAAGCCTGCAGAGACCACTAAACGTCCGGGCTTTGTCGACGTTGCGCCCCGCTCCAGAATCACGTACAAATCCAACAACAGTCTTACGGGCAGGAAGTATTTTCCCCAACCGATGTGCGGCGGCGTTGCGATCTTCGATTACGACAATGACGGCCGAATGGACATCTTCCTCACGAACGGGGCCAAATTCCCCGAGATGAAAAAGGTGGACCCCTCGTTCTACAACTGCCTGCTACACCAAAAGGCGGACGGCACGTTTGAGGATGTCACCGAGAAAGCAGGCCTGGCCGGCTCACACTTGGATTTCAATTTCGGAGTCGCGGTGGGCGACTACGACAATGACGGCTACGAAGATCTGTTCATCGCCAGCGCGGTCAACAACGTTCTGTACCACAACAATGGAAACGGAACGTTCACGGACGTGACCGCGGAATCGGGTATTGGCAAAAAGCCTGACAAGACGCTGAGTGTCGCGGCGGCGTGGTTTGATTATGACAATGACGGGCTACTCGATCTGGTCGTATCGAACTACACCTTTTGGACACCGACTTTGGATATCCATTGCTCGATGGGCAGTAAGGACTACTACTGCGATCCACGACGCTATCCGAGCGTTCCGCATAGGCTCTACCACAACCTCGGCAACGGTAAGTTCGAGGACGTGACAGAGAAATCGGGCTTCGGAGCATCGCCCGGAAAGGGCATGGGGATTTCCATCGCCGACTTCAACGACGACGGTTGGATGGACGTCTTCATCGCCAACGACACCGAGCCCAATTCACTCTTCATCAACAAGCACAACGGGACCTTTGAAGAGGCCGGACTGCAGATGGGAGTCGCCTATAACGACAATGCGCAGACAGGCTCGTCAATGGGCTGCGACGCGAAGGATTTCGACAACGACGGCAAAGTCGATATCTTCTACAACAACCTGATGGGGCAGATCTGGGCGCTGCTGCGGAATCGCGGCGATCTGTTTCAATACTTCTCGTACGAATCGAAAATTAAGAAGCTCAGCGCTCCCTTCTCTGGCTGGAGCAATGCCTTCATAGACTACAACAACGATGGTTGGAAGGACATCTACTCGGCCAACGGAGACGTGGACGACGTCAACGAAGACTCGCGCCAGCACGACACCATGTTCGAAAACACCGGCGGCAAGACCTTCGCGGACGTCTCCAGTGAGATGGGCAAGGACTTCCTGATCAAAGGCTTTCACCGCGGTTCGGCGATCGGCGATCTGAACAACGACGGTTCACTCGACATCGTAGTCACATCGCTCAACGAATCACCGCGAATTCTGATGAACACGGCCGACAGCGGCAATCACTGGCTTATTCTAAGTCTCACGGGTCACAAGAGCGCGCGAGATGCCATCGGCGCAAAGGTGAAGCTCATCACCGCTTCGGGACGCGCGCTATACAACCACGTTGCGGTCAGCGTAGGCTTCATGTCTTCGAGCGATAAACGAGTCCACTTCGGGTTGGGCTCCGAAAAAGAGATCACCTCGGTGGAAATCCGATGGCCCAGTGGCATCAACCAGGTTCTGCGGAACGTCAAAGCGGATCAGATTCTTAAGGTCGACGAGCCGCCGGCCGCGAATCAATAGACTCGGGAAACACGGTCGCGTTTCCGGCGCACGCCAAGCCACGCAAGCACTCGTTCCACCAGATGTAGACGGGCACGCCAAGATGAGGCATCGCCGGCGCGTTATTCAACAATTGCACGGCCTTCTCTACACTGGTTATCCGCGAGAAGAGATCGTCGTCGCGCTTCTCCACGGAAGCCGTCGGATCCTTGAACACAGGCAGGTCTGCCCCTGAGGCCATCTGAGTTGCAGCCAGGATGGAAAAGCAAACGCCGAGCGCGGGGCGGCCGAGGATCGAATTGGATGCGGTCAGACGCACGGTATGACCACTTTCGCATCGGGTTGGGCGACAATCAATACTCCATGTCAGACCTTCCTGTTGTTGGTCCTCCAAGTGAACGTGCGACCGTCCGGCGCCTGCCCAAACGAGGGATTTACCGGCCGGCTCAAATTGCGGCGATTCTGGACGAGGGCTTGATCTGCCACGTCGGATTTGTCGTCGACGGACAGCCCTACGTCATTCCAACCGCTTACGTCCGGGTGGGCGGCCAGATCTATTTCCACGGTTCGGCGGCCAGCCGGATGTTGCACGCGCTCTCCGCGGGAGTTGACGTTTGCGTAACGGTGACGCTGCTCGACGGGCTGGTGTTGGCTCGCTCGGCCTTTCATCATTCAATGAATTACCGATCGGTCGTCATCCTGGGCAAGCCTCGTCTGGTAGCGGATCCGGCGGAGAAGTGGGAGGCGCTGCGCAGTTTCACCAACCACGTGGCGCGAGACCGCTGGGAAGAAGTCCGGCAGCCGAACGAGCAGGAAATGAAGGCCACTAGCGTGATGGCGCTGCCACTCACCGAGGCCTCTGCGAAGGTCCGTCAGGGACCGCCGCTCGACGATGAAGAAGACTACGCCGTGCCCGTGTGGGCAGGTATGGCGCGGGTTCGGACGCGAATCGGCTCTCTGGTGCCGGACGATCGCTTGGCGGCTGGGGTGGAGGAATTCGATCCCGATCGCCTTACGTGCTTTCGCTGAGGAACCCCCACGGCGCATAGTTTCGGACGCACTGGTGCTGGCAGCCTTTGTCGCCAGTCTACAGAGAATGCGGTTCCTCCCGGGCTGCGGCCACGAGGAGGCGCTGTATGGTCGCGCGCTGGCGAAAGCTGCAATCGCTAATCGCATCGGCGGGTTGCCCAAAATCTGTGTGGCTCAATGGAGCCGGCGAATGCGCGCGCGGATCCGGCGAGTCTTCTTGAAATCCTGGCCGTCCGCATCCCTAACCTGAGCGCCGAAATTGGGTCGGCGAACGCGAACTGCGAGTTGATGCTCAGTGATGCAGTTGTTATACTTCAATTGTCCACGGCAAGTGGGCCTGTGGCGCAGTTGGGAGCGCGCTTCCATGGCATGGAAGAGGTCGTCGGTTCGAACCCGACCAGGTCCACCAAATCTGAACAAATCCTCTAGAATCAAATATTTACGTATTACGGACGGCAATCCAAGTCTGAAGATTGGCCGCTTCCATAGGCTCTGCGCCAATTCCGGGGGGCCGGCTCTACGTCGCGAAACGCCCAAAGCGATCTCCGTTCTTCGACCGCAATCGGCTCGCGAACGCGCCCCTCAGCGAGCCTGCGCCGGGCATGGAAGCATGTCTGAGAGTATCGCTCCGAGCCGTGCTGGCGAGGTGAGCTGGGGCTGTTGCCGACGCGACGAAGCGTAAGGAGACCCGGATGGAGTGACCGCTGCTCCTACTTGAAGATCTGCTCGATGACCGCGTTGACCGGCCGGTTGAAGCCCTCTCCGCGCGTGACCTGGATCTGCGCGCGCTCATAGACCGCGCGGACTTCGGACGGAGTCAGTACTTGGCCGAGCGGGTTCACGGTGTTGATAATCCAAATGGGACGTGGCGCGAACGAGGCCGCGAGGTCGGGCAGATCGTAGAACTTCAGCGCCGACGGGACCACCTGCTCAAAGATCTGGCGGTGGATGCGATGGGTGACGACGGCGTCGTAGCTCAGCAGCATCTCTTCGAGCACCAGTCGCTTGATGCGAGGATCGAACGCGCCGGCGTGCAGCATGGCGACGGCGGCGGCGCCGCGTCCGTAGCCGGTGATGTTCGATGCGTCAACGTCGCTACGCGCGGCGAGCAGATCGAGTCCGCGAGCGATATCGGCGGCGCGCATCCCCACAAGCGTCTTGCCGAGCAGGATGGCGGTCTCCGCGCTGTCGTGGTCGGCGAAGTAGCGGAAGAAGTAGCCGTGATCGTCGAGAGCAGGACGGGTTTCGCCGAGGCCTCGCAGGTCCACCGAGAGCACTATGTTGCCCTTGCGGACCAGCACTTCGGCGGCTTCCCGCGAAGCCTGCTTGCCTTCGCCGTCGGCGTAAATGACCGCCGGGGCTCTGGCTGCATGAGTTTCCGGTACGTACATCACCGCGGGAATCAGGATGCCGGACTCACTCTCGAAGGTGAGCTTCTCGATACGGTATCCGGGGCGTTCGAACGCGCCATAGGACTTGATGTTCAGGGCGCTGGCAGCCGGGTTGAAAGAAGCGATTTCGCGGACCTTCGCCAGCGAGAAGGCTGGACGACTCGCTTTGGCCGCCTCGTAACGCTTGAGGTTGAGTGAGAAGACGTCTTCGCCGTGTAATGAAGTGACGACCTGCCCGGTCGGGGTGGCCCAGAGTTCTTCCGATGTGGCAGGCGGCACGTCCTGCTCCGCGCCGTCGTCGTCCTCCGACTTCAGCCAGCGTCCGAACCAGCGATAAGCGGCTTCACGGCGCAGACGTGAGTAGCCATGCCCGTCGTCGCCTTCCACCTTCTGAAGATTGTCGGGGACGCCCAGAGACGCATAGACCGCATGCGCTTCGGCGAAGGTCTCGCGGACACCTCCGATGGGGAAGAAGTCGCGAATCGCCGACAGAACCAGAAAAGGCTTCGGCGCAAAGCAGTAGATGAAGTCGGGGAAGTCCATTCCGTTCTTGAGCCAGCTAGGGAAGACCTGCTCGGCGTCCTGCGGCCCGAGCGCGTCCAGAAGCACGCGCCAGGAGTTGATGTAGCAGGAAGGCGCGGCGACCTTGATGCGATCGTCGAGGGCCGAGAGGTAGGTAGTGTGTGTGCCGCCGCCGGAGTTGCCGGTGGCGCCGATGCGTGTGGCGTCGACTTCGGGCCGCGACAGTAGATAGTCGAGGGCGCGGATGCCGTCCCAAATGGTGTAGCGGGCGAGTGCATCTCCCACCAGCATGCACTGCGCTCCGAGCTCGGTATGCTCCACCGTGGAGGCGAAGAATTTGGAATCGTTCCAGTCGGGATCGTAGAACTGCATGCGCTCCTCCTGGCCGAGAGGATCCCAGGCGAGGGCGACATATCCGCGGCGGGCGAGCGATCCGAGAACCTGCTGCCAAGCGAAGTGGGACTTGCCGCCGAGTTCATGTCCGAGCGGAAATAGGATTGCCGGATAAGGCGGCGTGCCTTTCTTCGGCAGATAGAGATTCGCCGTGACGTAGAAGTGTGGTTGGCTCTCGAAGACGATCTTCTCAACCGCGTAGTCGCCCCGGTCGAGTGTGCCGGTGATGCGCGCGTTGAGCGGCGTCCGTTCCGGTAGTCCGCCAATGGACTCGATTATGGTGGCGCGTACGAGTTTCCGCCGCGCCGCGACGGCATCCGGAGTCGACATCTTGGAGACGGCCGCGACGCGTTGCTGGAGGCGTTCGTTCACTTCCTGCGCTAGCCGCGCCGGCAGCATCTTGCGGATGCCGTGGAACTCGTCCAGGTTCGCCAGAAAATCGAGATCCGGTTTCTCTTGCCCCTGCGCCGCCAAAGGAGCAAGCAGCGCCAGAGCCATTGTGGCAATTTGAGAGATCGAGGCCATGGAAGGAAGAATACATGCTTTCGGAGGAGAAACCCGAATGACGAAGATCCAGCGTTTGGCGCTGATCGGGGCCGGAAGCGTGGCACTGTCCGTCGCGCCGGCCTCAGCCGCGGCGCTTCCGATGCAATACTACCGGCTGATGGACTCCGGCTGCACCAGTATCAAGCAGCACCTGGACGCACATCCCGGCGCCGACCTGAAAGCAATCGAGAAGGACCCGGAACGCCACGCGGGTTCCTCGCTGGAGATCACCTGGAGGCACTTCGGATACGCCATCCTGCCTCCGGCGGTGCTGTATGCGAAGCAGCATCCGGCCAACCCGCGCTATCACGATCCTCAGATGCTGGCGCTCGCCGTCCGCGTGGGCGACCTGATGGCGGACGCGGACGAGAAGGACGAGTTCGAGCCGCGCCTGGACAGCGATTGGGACACCTACACGTGGTTGGAAGCCTACCGTCTGCTGGCACCCAAACTGGGCGAAGCGCGCAAGGCGCGGTGGAAGCGCGCGATCCTGCACAACGTCGGGCTGCTATTGCCAGACACGATCGATCGTCTGGACTCGCCCTGGTATCAGTCACCCTATCTCCGCACGTCGCCGAACCACTACTCGCAGTGGGCGTCGCTGCTGTTGATCGCAGGCCGGACCTTCGGAAGCGAGGAGTGGGAGAAACTCGGAACGCAAATTCTGAAGCGCTTCGCGGCCACCGAACAGTCGGCCGATGGTTACTGGGGCGAGCACAACAGTTCCGGACCGACCACCGGCTACAATTACCTGACGCTTCAAAGCGTCGGACTCTATTGGGAATTGACGCATGACCCCGACGCGCTGGCAGCTTTGCGGCGCGCGACGACTTTCCACGAGAACTTCACCTTTCTGGACGGCGCGCCGGTGGATGTAATCAACGACCGGAACCGCTTCTGGGGCGTATCGTCGTGGGCGCACTTCACCTTTTCGAACTTCGCCGACGGCCGCGGCTACGCGGAGTACCTGGCCGGCTCGTTTGATTCCGAACACATGACTATGGATGTACTGGGGCGCATCGCGCAGGACGCACTCTACTATCACGAGGGGCCGACCGAGGCTGCGCCGCAGAGCCTGCCGTCCTATCACTTCCAGATGAATGTTCCGGCCGGAATCCGCAAGAGTGGTCCGTGGCAGGTGGCGCTCTCCGGCATCATGAGCACGCAGGCGATTAACAACCAGTACTATCTAGACCGCCAAGGGCATGTGAGCGTTTTCCATCGGAAGACTGGGTTGATCGTCACGGGAGCGAACTCCAAGCGGCAGCCGGAACTGGCCACGTTCGCCCAGACGTTCGAGGGGCAGATCGTGTTCATGCCTATCAGCACGAGACTGCAGATGGGGCAGCACGAAGACCGTCTATCACTCGCCTACAACACGTTCTACGCCGATCTCTTCGTCCCAGAGCCCGCAGAGAATGAGCTGGCCTTGCATTTCCGGATCACGGAACGAGGGAGTGCGACCGAGAACGGACGATTGACGTTGCAGTTGGTGCTGAAGGCGGGAGAGGTTCTGGAGACCGGCTCGGGCAAGAAGGTCACGCTGGGTGCGGAGCGTGTCGAACTGGGTCCGGCTGAGCTGGGCGGCTGGATCCGCCACCATGGCTGGACAGTGCGCGTCGATCCCACGGCGCGGCTGGTCTGGCCCGTGTTCCCGTTCAATCCGTACGGCAACGCCCCAGAGACGAGTCTGGAGCGGGCCGTCGGTGCGCTTTCCGTCGAATTGCATCCGAGCGAACCAGTGAGCTCTTCGATCCGGCACCGGGAGCAACTGATCAACTTCGTATTCTCGGTCGGCGACCGGCGCTGAGGCGCAGAACGGCATTCGCCTCCGTCGGTAGCTGATCGGCCCTGCCGGCGACGGCATGATCGCGTTAGAATCGGTCTCCAGTGCTACTCCTGGCGGCCGCTCTCATCCTCTACAACGGCAAAGTCGTTACCGTCGATTCATCATTTTCGGTCTCGGAGGCCGTGGCTATCCGGGCCGGGCGCATCGACGCCGTCGGCAGCAACAAGGCGGTTCTCGCCCTGAAGGGACCCGACACGCGCCTGATCGACTTGCACGGCAAAACCGTGCTGCCCGGACTGATCGACACCCACCTCCACGCTCTGGAGGCGGGTTTAAGCGAGTTTCGGGGTCCGGTGCCGTACTTCGACAGCATTGCGGTGATCCAGGACTACATTCGGGAACGCGCGCGCGTCACCCCCAAGGGCGAGTGGATCGTCGTGCCGCGCACGTTGCCGCCGCGGCTCAAGGAGATGCGCTTCCCAACGCGGCGCGACCTGGACGTCGACACCGAGCATCCGGTCGCCTTCGACGGCAGCTACGTCTGGTCGGCGAACAGCCTTGGCTTGAAGATCAGTGGCATTACGCGCAACACGCCGAATCCGCCCGGCGGCGAAGTCGTCAAGGACGCCGACGGCGAGCCGAACGGGATCCTGCGCAACGCCTCTTCGCTGCTCAAAGGGATCGATCGAGCGGCACGTTTCACCGAGAAGGAGAAACTGGCTGCGCTCGAACAGATGCTGAGCCGGTATGCGGCGGCAGGTCTGACGGCGATTTCGGACGGGGGCGTCTCGAACGACGAGTACCTCGTCTTCCAGAAACTCAAAGCCGCCGACCGCATGCCGGTTCGCGCCGTCCTCACATGGCTCGTCAATGCCCAACGTCCGCTGGACCAGGTTCTGGCCGAGATTCGCAGCAATCAGTGGACGACCAACCAAGGTGACGACCGCTTAAAATTCGGCTCATTCAAGGTTACCTTGGATGGCGGCCAGTCGGTCGGTACGGCGTATCAGCGCATGCCGTATGGTCCGTTCGGACGCCAGTTGTACGGGCAGACCGATCCTACCGCGCGCGGCACGCTGTTCATTGAGCCGTCCAAACTGCTTCAGATTCTCCGCGCGGCACGGGATAAGGGCTGGCAGCTTTCCGCGCACGTGCAGGGTGGCGGCGCCATCGATACGCTGCTCGACGCATTCGAACAGCTCGATCGCGAGCGCCCGATCGCGCCTACGCGCTCGCATGTCATCCACGGCAGCATGCAGAGTCCCGCCTCCATCGCGCGCATGCGCAAGCTCGGCATTCTCGCCAACGTTCAACCGGACTGGCTATACTTCGACGAGCCCGCACTCTCACGGGTCTTTGGTCTTGAGAATCTGCGCTGGTTCTACCCGCTGCGCAGCTACATAGACAACGGCATCATTGTCTCCGGCGGCAGCGACCAGATGATCGGCTTCGACAAGAACCGCGCGGTGAACCCCTACAATCCGTTCCTCAATATGTGGATGTCGATCACGCGCCGCACCACCGCGGGCAATGTTGTCTTCCCCGAGGAGTGCATCACGCGCGAGGAGGCCCTCAAGATGTACACGATCTGGGCCGCCTACATGCAGTTCGCCGAAAAGTCGCGAGGCTCCATAGAGCCGGGCAAGCTGGCCGATCTTGTCGTCGTCGACCGCGACTTTCTCACTTGTCCCGTCAATCAGATCAAAGACATTGAACCGGTCATGACAATCGTCGGAGGCCGGGTGGTTTTCGGCCACGAATAGCCATTCGGCGTTCCAGGCAAGGGACACGAGCCAACGCCAACTCAAGCTCCGCTCAGCCCGCGAAACGCCGGGCTACTCCTTCTTGGCGGCAGTCGTCAACGTCCAGGCGAACTGGTGGTGTTTGTGGAACTGGTAGGCCTGATACAGCGGCTGCTTGCCATAGCGCACGTCGGGCGTGAACGCGAAGCTCCAGGACTCGCAGTCAAGCACCATTGGAATCTCCGTTCCAGGCGCGACGGAGGCGGAGAGCTTCACCAGGCTGGTACGGTTTTGCGCGCCGGTCCATTCGCGCTCCTTCGATTCCTGGATGTCGGCGATCTCGGTCAGCCAGGGCGAGTCGGAGAAGATTTTGGCGCGGCACCAGTTCTGTTTGTCGAAGGGGTCGAGGCCCTGGCGCAGTTGGACCCAGATGGTCGCTTCCTCGCCGGGCTCCAGAATCCCGTTGCCGTTGCCCTTGCCCTCCGTGACAGTGCGTTCGATCGCCGCGCCGCCGCCCTGATTGCCCTTCTGGTGGAAGACCTTGAAGGTCTGTGTACGGCCATCGAGCACAGCGACGGCCAGGGGCGCAGGCATGAGATCGGGTTGGACTAGAACGTCGAAACTGACGCGGCTGTTGCGGTCGTCATAACTCAGATCGAGATCGAGCCGCGTGCGCGCGAATCCGGCGTCCGCCGCGGTGAAATTGACTTCGAAGGACGCCGTCATGTCGGCCACTGCGCCGGGCGCAAGTTCCTTCCGCACCGTCTGACCCTTGAGGACTTCAACGGTTGGGTATTCCGACGAGAGAGCGACCTGGAGATCGCGCAGCGCCGTGGTGCGGACGTTAACGATGCGGATGGGCAGGTGGATGGGGCGTCCGGGAGCCGGCCTGAGCGCGTCATTGACAGCCAACGGCAGGAGGACCGGAGGCTGTGCGCCGGCTCCCGGGCCCGTCAAACCAAATTCGTGGCCAGCGCAGTCTGTCTGGATGCGGATGCGGCCGTCGCGATCGGCGGTCGTCTCGCGAAAAGAAGATGTGCCGCTTTGCAGCGAGTAATCCACCACCTGATAGTTCGCGCCGGGGTGGTAGTTGGGCGCGGTCAGGACGTCGACGGACTTGCAGGCGGCCGGCGGCCCGTCGGGCGCCCAGCGGCGAGTGCGCAGCCGGAAGCCCGTCTGCGATACGTGTTCGAGCAGCAGGAAGGCCGGATCCGCCACGTCCGACCTGACGCGGTAGCCCCAAGTCTCGAACTCGCGGTGCGCGCTGGTGTGGTTCCAGACTGTGGGTGTCACATCCAACGCCGGGTTCGAGAAGGCCCGCGCGTGGAACTCGAACGTCTCTTCGACGGAAGTCGCCCAGTGACGGTGGTATTCGTCCTGCCGGAATTCGAAGTCGACGGTTGGCGCGGAAGCGAATGCGGCGCGCGTCTCTTCGTGATATTGGCTGATGTAGTCGCCGCTCGCGCGGATCACGCGCACCATCGTGCTTTCTTCATTCAGAACGTGATCTTTGGGCCGCCAGAGCGAACGTCGTCCCTTCTCTCCGACAAAGAACTCGGGTCCAGGGTTGAAAGACGAGGCGCTGCCGATCAGATCCGGAAAGCGGGCGCTCAGGTAGAGGCTCATGAAGCCGCCCATGCTGAGGCCCGACGTGGCGCGAAACCTGCGGCTGTTCAACGTGCGATACGTCGTATCGACGTGATGCATCAGTTCCAGGAAGTAGAGCCCGTAGTCGAACTCACCGCCGTCTCGTCTGACGTCGTACGGCGTGCCACCGTAGAAGCCCGTATACGCCCCGGCCACGTAGCCATCGGCCGCCACGACGATCACATCGTGAGCAGCCACGAAAGCGGCGATCTTCGGGACGGTGTCCAGTCCGTCGTCGTACTTCTCGAGCGTATAGCGGTCGCTGTGTCCGTGGAAGTAGTAGATCACCGGGTAGCGCTTGCCCGAAGTCTCGTAGTTGGGCGGTAGGAAGAGCCGGTAGTTGCGCTGTTCTCCGAAGACCTTCGAGTCGTGCTTGCGGTCAACGTAGGGCTGAGCCGCCGCGGCAGAAGCGAGAACGAGCACGAAGACAGGCAGTGCAGTGCGATTGAACTGAGAGCTCATCGATTTCTCCTCTCGATGCTCGGCGTCCACCGGAGAACTGGGCACGCGGCGAACGTCCTGGTGGCGCCTGATCGTTATCGGTCCCGGCGCGATCAGCGGACCTCCACCGTTGCCGACTCCACCTGCCCGGTGATGACATCTTTCACTCGAACCGTCCAGCGGCCGGCAACATCATTGAGCGCAAGCGGAACCATCTGCGAGCCGGAGTTGCCCGTTACAACCACATTGCCCGAGTATTGACCGGCAACCTGGCCGGATGGGTCCAGCACCTCCAGCCGCAAGACCGGACTTGCCGCGGGATGATCGCCTTGATATGCAAAGCCAACCGTCAGCCTCTCACCGCGGTTCACCGACGGCGGCACGGACAAGCGCAGCCGCGGCAACGGCGTGGCGCTGAAAGCCAAGATGCGCGGCTCGTAGCGCTCCACCGTCACTGGCAGCTCCCGCTTCCGTCCGAGCGCGGATCCGCCGCGAACGTCGTAGACGTAGAGTTCGAGCGACAGCACCAGGCGCACGGTGACCGGCTTCTCGAATCTCTGATTCGACTTGAACTCGGGCGGGCCAAGCTCATCGACCCGCTGCTGAGGATTGCTCAGCAGCCCCACCAGCGTGACCCCGCCATTCTTGAAGCGGTGGGTCTCCACGCCGGTGACCGGCCCGCCTGACGCATCCACAACTGCGAAAGGCGGAGCAATCTCGCGCGACTTCACGAGGGCGGCCGCAGCGTTCAGAAGCGAAGCTTCCTTGCCCATCAACCGCAGTTGGTGATAGCTGAGCGCGTCCATACGTACCGCCTTCGCAGGGCCGCTACCGGCGACGAACAGATCTGCCAGGGATCCCGATTCGCGACGCCGGCTATGCTCGTCGAAAGTCCCGGGCTCGCCGTCGGCGATCACCAGGCCGCCGCGCTCGGCGAAGTCATGGATCTCCTTGGTCTCCGCGGTGGAAAGAGAGCTGGACCGCGGCAGGATCAGCACGCGGTACCCGCCGCGCAGCAGTTCGCCCTGCTCGACTTGCGTGTAAGCGACGAACTTGTACTGCAGTCCCAAATCCTCGAGCAGGCGGCAGTAGGACTCGCGCACTTTCAGGAAGTCGCTGTCGAGTCGTTCCGTGCTGGACGTGCGATCGACCCAGGCGTCGCCCTTGGGGCGCTGCGCGAGCATCCACTCGGTTCGCATGCTCGCCTGAGAGTAGTGGATCGCGACCGGATCGAATTGTCTGGCGCTGTGAATCAATAGCGCGCCAAGACCGGCGCGGATCTCGGTGTAATAGGACTCGACTTCGCGTCCGCGTGCGCCGATCTCACCGGCCGGCGAGACATGCTCCGACTTCTCGTCCCAGATGATGTTGCCGCGAGCCCCGTGCAGCAGCTCGAACCAGATGCGGTGCTTCTCCCAAGGCCCGCGCGCGAAGGCCGTTGTGACGAACGGGAATCCAGGTTTGAACGAGCGGATCATTTCGATGTTGCTGCCGATGTCGTAGGGCTCGATCGCGTCCAGTACCTGAGTCAAACGGTAGTAGTCGTACCCGCCCCAACCCGGCATCTGCCCGCCGGCGATCGCGGCGTAGGCCTGTGGATCGACCGAGTGAATCGCGTCCACGCCGACTTTGAGCGCCCGCGCCCAGGCGACGTCCATCCACTCCTTGTGATCGGCCCAAGAGGAGTAATTGCTATCGGTCCGGCGCATCGCCTGCCGCGTCGTCTCAGGCACAACGAGGTCCCACGTGGCGAAATCGGTGCCCCACTGCCGGTTCAGGTTCGCGAGCGTGCCGTAGCGCTCCCGCAGCCAGATGCGCATGGCGGCCAGCGACTGGTCGGAGAAATCGAAGTCCCAGAACGAGGCCAGGTCGGCGATGCCGGATTCGTCCGCGAGGTCGTAGAAGACCGGCCTGTAAGGAGCCAGCCGCTGTGCCGCGCTGACTAGCCTCTCTCGGGTCCGGTCCAGCCAGAGCGGATCGGAGACGCTCGGGTGCCGCTTGAACGGTTCGAGTGAGTCCGGGTTCTTCCTGAGCAGTTCCTTCGCCTGAAGCCAGGACCACTGCTGGATCCTGTCGGCGCGGTAGCGGTGGTATTCGGAGTAGAAATCCGTCGCCAGATTCTCGGCGTACCAGCGCATGTCGTTTTTCAACAGGAAGTCGGGCAGCGAGCGCGCCCTGCCGTTGGCCTGGCCCGCATTGATGCCCAGCGTCTTCAGCTTCGCGGCCTGTTCGGCGGTGTGGGGCTGCCACATCATGATTTCGTAGTCGCCCCATTCGGCGCTCTTGGGGCGCGCAACGAAGCTGATTCCGGCGTCTTCTTCGCGGACATCCTGGGCGCCGTTCTTCTTCTTGCCGGTGAGCGAGAGATGGGCGTGAAGTTGGTTGACCATCGCCACGGCGAGGCGCGTGTCGATCTGGAAGCGTATGTCGGTCTCGTCGGTGAGAGTGACGGGGATCTTGCGCCGCTCGACGACCCGTCCCAGGATGTCCGTCCATTCGATTGCCAGTTCACCTGTGCCGGTCGCCTGCGAGCCGGTGCGATACACCACGACGACGGGTCCATCGCGTTCGAGGGTTTCAGAGGGCAGAGCGAGTTCGGCAGCCATGCCGAGACTTGTCGCCAACAGGAAAGGCAGGTAGCGCCACGATCGCATCACGGTCTCCCCGGAATTAGTTCCGCTTGGCCGGTGGAAGCGGGTCGAGCGTTTCGCCGCGTAGCTCCAGCCGGGCGGTTAGCAGGTCAGGCCGGGCCTCCACGGCCCCACGCATGAAGGCGGCGGCTTCCTCTGATTTGCCAGCGCGCTTCGAGATCAGCCCCAGCAGGTAACGCGCCTCGGAACGGCGGTGATCGGAGCGATCGTCCGCCTCGGACGCGGCGAAGCCGGCGAACCGCTTGGCCAGTTTTTCGGCCTCTTCACCCCGATCGAGGCGATCGAGCGCGAGCACCATGAAGAAGTTCTCGCTATTCCAACTGTCGGATCTCCGGAAAGTTGGGCGATGCCCGCAATGGCCTTTTCAAAGGCTGTGCGGGCCTCCGCTTCGCGGTGCAGAGCCTGATACGTGCGCCCGAGATAATACTGCTGGCGCACCGAGATCTGGGACTGGAAGTCGTCCACGCCGAGCGAGACTGGCGGGGCCATGGCCGCTTGGAAGCTATTCAGCGCCGCGGCAAGTCGCCTTTGTTGAATGCCGCGGCGCCGAGGGCGTACTGCATCAGCCGGTACTTGTCACGCAGGCCGTAGCTACGATGGCGCGGGCTGAACAGGTGCGTCGCGATCAGCCGCTCAGCTTCGGGTAACGGCTGGTGCTCAGATACGCCGCCAGCAGACTCTCGGCGATGTCATCGTCCTTCGGATCGCGCGCGAAGGCCGCATCGAGCAGCGCGAGTTGATCGTCGAAACGGCCGGCGCCCGCGTACAGCGTACTCAACTCGTTGCGGGTCCGGTCATGCGCGGGATTCAACTCGATGGCGCGCTGCAATTGGGCGGCTGCCTTGTCGATTGGTGCCCCTTGCTCCGCATAGGCCAAGCCCAACGCGCGGTGCAGCGAGAAACTGGCGGCGCCCGAGGCCAGACGGCCTCCCACTGTCGATGGCGTCCGCCGGCCGCTCCAGGAAGTACAACAGGCAGCCGAGCAGGTACCGAGCTACGGCGTCGTTGGGCTGGAGCTTCATCGCCTCTTCCAGTGGGGCAGGCTCCCAGGCGGAACGGGAACCGGTCGACGTTGGCGGTGGCGGCGCCAGCTCGCGCGAATACTGGCCGGCCGCACGTTCGTCACCTGCGCGGCGCTGGCAGTAAGCGAGCGTATAGAAGTACTCCGCCGTCGTGCCATAGGGATCGCTGTTCTTATCCGCGACCAATGAGAGCAGGCGTTCGGCGTCGTTCCAACGCTTGAGGTCCCGGTAGAACAGAGCGACGGACATCGCTTCCTGGGATGGCCGCCAGTAGCCGGAGCAATTCTGGAGCGCGAGGCCGCATCGCCGGCGAGCAGGAAGTGCTCAGCGCGCGCTATTCGACCGGCAGGCTGGAGCCGCTCCGATTTGAGGATGATCTGCAGCGCCTGCTTCGCATCGCCTTGCATCCGCCACGCCAGAGCCAGCGCGACGCGCGCGGACAGGTCAGCGGGATTCATTGCCGTTGCGGTTTGCAGGTGGCCGATGGCGCCCTTGAGGTTGTTGCCCAGCAGCGCGACCGCGCCGAGGAAGTACTCGCGCTGGTCGCTCGTACTCAGCCGCTGCCCGCCGTGATGTAGAAGACATTGTGCTCCGCTGTGGAGCTCCTGTCCAAGGGCCATCTGGCTGAGCGAAAGGTAGTAGTAGGCTTCCGGCGTTGTAGGGGAACCTGAGGCCTGACGACCTTTTCCAGTTGCTCCACTGCGTTTGAAGCGGCGGTGCTTGTAGTCTTTAATGCCGAGTTGCAGGCGCGCGCGCGAGTAACCTGGATCGATCTCGCGAGTGCCTTATCCAGCAGTGCGGCCGCGCCCGTGTCGTCGAGTTCCTTCAGCCGGTATTCGGCCGCGAGCGTCAGCTCTTCCACGCTCATCCTCTCGACCGCCTTCTTGGGAGCTTCGAGTGGGCGCGTGAAAGGCGTGTACTCCTTGTTCCGAGGATCGACGTCGGGACGACGGTATTCGAGATAGCTGACACCGCCTGCGCCGGTCACCGTGACCGTGATGCCGACCGTGCTTCCGTGCAGCGCGAAAGCTCTCGCGAAACGGTGCGGCGGGATCGAGATCGGCCTCCGCACTCAGCAACTCGTGCGTTGCATCCCGGACGACGATCTTAGCGCCGGCCAGGCGGCGCGTCGAGGCCAGCGCGATCGTGCCATTGCCCTTGGCGCCGGCCGGGATCTCGAGATTCAGCGCAACATCGCGGCTGAGCGTGGTCAGTCCGCCCGTGCCGGCCACAGGCACCCACCATTCATTCCAACTCTCGGTCTGGTGCGGCTCAACCCATTCGTAGTGGCCGTCCCACACATACCGGCCGCTCTGTAGTTCCACATAGGGCCCCGCCGAGTCGGTGTAGCCGCGCTCATAAGTCTTGGAGGATTCGCCGTAGCCGAAGGTCCAGAGTTTCATGCCCTGCACAACGCGGCGGTCGCCGTAGCGGAAGATGCCGTAGTCGCGGTCGAACTGGTAGGCGCCCTGGAAATTGTCGTAGCTGTCGATGCCGAACACGCCGAGCATGTGGGTGTTGTTGCGATCCCAACTGTAGTCGATGCCGTTGTAGAGCGGCCAGTCGGCGATGTCCGCGGTGGTGTGGCCGACGGTGCGGCTCATTGGATAGATGAAGCGCGTCTTCGGCGTGGCGTTGATGGTGGTGTTGACCCACAGCATCTGCGGCATCCGCGTGGCCTGCGCGTTGTAGCACTGGATGGAGAAGCTCTAGTGCTGCGATGCCCGGGCGAAGTGTGGCTGGCGAGTTGAACCTCCATGCCGGAGATCGGGGTCGGTCTCGCCCAGTGCGAGCGTGACGCTCTGGTCGGCGTTGTGCATGATTCGGATCGACCCAGTCCGGTTCGCCATGCAAAGTGAGCATGTGCAGGTCGTGCGGCCCCGTCAATTCGAGGCCCGATTGCGGCCAACCGTTTCGGGATTTGTAGCCTGCTGGGTCGACCACGTCGTTGCGGTTAATACTTCGCGTTGGCGCAGCTTGTCGTAGAGCGAGTAGATGCGGCCACCGAACTCGGGGATGTAGGTCAGCTTGAGGTACTCGTTTTCAATGAAGATGGCGCGGTAGGTCTTTGGCTGCGGCGAGTCGCCCTTGAAGGGCATCAGGAACGTCGTGATGGATACATCCCGGTGACCGTCGAGTCCGTGAACAGGACAGGCTTGAGTTCGCGTCCCGAATGCACGTAGGTCGGGATGGTGAGCGTCCCTTCATAGGTCTTCACCACCGGCACGTCCGTCGGTGAAAGCGAGCGAGGCCGCAACAGCCAGGATTGGCAACGTGCGCGTTCACTTAACGTTCTCCCAGCGGTCGCGATTCTGCTGGCTGACGACCTCCACCAAGCCCACGATTTCGTTCAGGCTGTTGTAGACCGGGGCCAGCACGGAAAGCATCCCACGTCCCGAATGGACGGCGGTCACGCGCTGCCCGGTTTCGAGTACGGTCTTCATCTCCGCAGGCATGGGTTGGTGCAAATCGCCCCACTTCCAGAAGGAGCTGAGTTCATACACATTTCGCATCATCACCCCCACCTTCCCGGAGTGGATGGGACCGGCATCCACACCCCCACGTCGCATTGCCGGTGTGGGCACAGCCGCGCCACGCGCATCAGCGTCTTCTTGGTCTGCAGGAAACTCTCGTGGTCCACGTCGTAGTTGTCGCTGGCGAGGTAGGGGTCCTTTGGGTCTGTCTTCAGGAGGAACTCGAGCGATCGTTTCGTCTGGATCCTCTGGCAGACGTCCCCGTCCACCATAATGGTGGCCGTCCGGGCCACACTGTCCATCTCTTTCTCAACGTCCGCGGACTGCGCCGTTACCAGACTGCCGGCAGCCAGGAACAATGTCGCCGCAAAGTCTGATTGAGCCCCCCTCGCCATTTCGAGCACGTACTCTTGCTCCCGCCGCCACGTGCCCGCGTCCAGTTCTTTGTCGACTTTGGGCTCAACGGCTCGCCCAAGTTGGCATTGCTCAATTCCAGCGGATCCTTGTCGGCGAACGCCGGCCTGGGCGTCCACCATTCTTTCAACTCAGTCCTGTTGAAGCGCTGCACGGTGCGCGCGCGCACGGTATCCATCCCCTTAGACGTCTCGCCGAGTTCGTTCAGCAGCGTGACATCCTGCACGGCGTTACGTTGGATCTTCAAACGAATGGACGCGATAGGGGCGGCGATACCAAAGCGGTCGCCTGGGTAGACCATCGTCTCGCCGCCGCCCTGAAACTCGAACCAGGGATCCGGTACGCTACCCCCCGTCAACCAGCGCACAAAGCCGTTTCGCGCCCCAGACCCACTGGCGGAGAACATCCAGCGTCATGTGCGAAGACCGGCTCGCTCACCAGCGGTGACCCGCCGTAGGTGAAGAGGATGTCGCCGCGACGCCGAAGCAACTGGATGCACTTCCGGCCGGTAAACCACCTCGCCCCCGCCGCAAACCCAGAAGTTGACGATGCCCGCGAATTCCCTGACCTGCCGCTCGATGCTCCAGCTCACGTCGGCGCGAAAGACGAACTGCACCGGCGAGTCCGGCAGGGACGGCCTTCTTCAGCAGGCGGTCGTACTCCAACATGTACGGGAAGTCGTTGGCAAAGCGCGCCTCATCGCCATCCCAATCGAAGCCTTTGTAGCGCTTCTTGTGATTGAAGAACATCTCGAACTTCGTGTGCGTCCAGCCCTTCTCGCGGAAATGGCGTTCCATTTCGGAGACGACGTTGACGAACTCTCGCTCGTAGCCCGGCTCGCCCCACCACAGTTGAGAGGCCGGCCACTCGGGATTGATTGGCAGATAGACGAACGGGATGGGCTTCGCGCCCAAGTGTGTCTTCGCGAAGGCCGATCCGTCAAGCAGCGGCCCGTAATGCCTGTCGAACCAGGTCCAATCTGCGATGTGCTTGTCCTTCCCCGTCCCCGCAAGGCGCGGCGCAAACTCGGGTCCTACCTTGCCCGCATGTCCGTAGCCTAGCTGATGGTAGAGTCCGCGATGTTCGTAGAAGATCCGGTGGTAGGAGTGCAGGAGATCGAAGAACTGATCGCTCAGGAAGAACTTGTCGCCGGCCCTCGCGCTCAAGGAAGGATACTGCGTCGCGAACCAGGAGGTCCCGTACGTGTTGTGATCCATCGCTACGGCATCTTCGGCCGGAACCACGGCTTCAAGGACCCGTACCTCGATGGTCGCCTCGGACTTCCTTCCTCCAGCCTCCATCAGGGCCTTCGTCACGTAGATCCCTGGCGTGGCGTTGGCTGGGATCCAGACGTCCACCCAGAAGCTCTGTGTTGTCTGCTTTTCGATGCGATTGTCTGGTTCCGGCAGCGTGGAGTTATAAACGCCGTTGAAAGGAACGAGCGCGTCTGGGAAGTAGCCCTTGCTCGCCGGAACGAAGTGGAACCACTCGCGGTACAGTTCGACCTGCAGACCGCTGGCGGGCGGAAATGGGCGGATTTCGAGGCTGTACGTACTTGGCTGAGGCAGTTTCGCAAGCACGTGACAAGAAACGAAAGCGGCCCGGGCGCTTTCCAACACTATGGAACGGCCGGCAGCAACTCCGGCGGTCCGGTCTGCGGCCACCACGCCGCCAAAGGGATCCGGCCGCGAGTTCTCCGGCAGCGTCAGAATCTCGGCGGTAGCACAACAGCAGAGGATAACAATAAATACGACAGCATACATAAGCGAACAGAATATAAAACGATTGCCGCTATTGTGCATGAAAGGAAGATATCATGAAATAACCGCAAACGGAGCACATTCCGCACACTCCGCCGCAGTGCCGGCGGAATCAGTGGACTTGTTGCCGGTCAGCCGCTGGCGCGGCGCCATCTGCTCCGTTGCGGACGCGGCTTGGAGAAGCTCTCATGCGGTCTCTCATACTCGCCCTATCGCTCGCTGTCATGGCTCCGGCGCAGGTCTTCTCGCCGAAGGTTCTCAGTAAGGGCCAGCCCGATCCCACCAATCTGGCGCGCTTCTCGCAGGGCATCTACGCGCAGGCCCGGGCCGTAACGCCCCGTCAGCGCGCCGAGGCAATCTGGCGCTACTTCCTCACTGACGGACGCTTCGTGCCGCCCGGGCTCTGGTATCACATCGCCGGCTGGGCTTACGAAGAGCCCATGGGGGAACTGCTGGATCCATTGAAGCTGATCAACAGCTATGGCTTCGGCCTTTGCTATCAGATCGCGCCCTTGCTCGAAGCAGTCTATCGTGCGGGAGGCTTTGAGGATGCCCGCGTGTGGTTCCTCACCGGGCACACCGTGACCGAAGTCTTCTACGACGGCGCGTATCACCACTACGATTCCGACATGCTCGGCTATACAACGCTCGGCGACAAGCCCGCGAAGGTGTCTACCGTTGCCTCGGTACATCAGCTAGAGATGGACGGCGGCATTCTTCTCTCGAAGCTGAAAGGGCCCCGCGACGCTGACTCGAAACGCGTCGATTACCCCTGGTATCCCGCCGACGTGCGCGCCGGCGCGATGGATGGCCTGGCCGAACTCTTTACCACTACCTCCGACAACTCCCTCTTCCCCTACGAGCGCGCGCCGCAGGGCTACAGCCCTGAGTTCGTGCTGCGGCCAAATGAGCGGCTGGTGCGGTACTTCAGCCCCGAGCGCCCGGGACTCTTCTACCTGCCCTACAAGTTCGACGGAACCGCCTGGACGGAGTTCCCGAAGGACGACATCGAGTACAAGAACTTCGTCGCCGACGGGCCGCATAGCCAGAAGGACGAGCGCAAGTGGGGCACCGGCTTCTTCGAATACCGGCCCAAGCTGACCGGCGCTGCCGAGCAGATCTTTAAGGTTCAGAGCCCGTACGTGATCATCGACGCGGAGTTCCTCGCGAACCTCGATCTGAAGTCCAATCGGCAGTCGGTCGTCTTCGAAACGTCGTCGGACAACGGCCGGACGTGGACTCCGGCGAGCAGGCTCAGCGGCCCTCACCAGGGCCCCTGGCGCGGCGAACCGGCCGTCCTGACGAAGACCGGGCACGGACGCAGAACCGCCGTCAGCGGGACCTACGGCTATCTAATTCGGCTTACGGCGAACGAGGGTGCGTCGGCACCGCACCTCGTTCTGCGGACTCGGATTCAGCTCAATCCGCGCACGCTGCCGACCCTCGCGGCTGGGCACAACGAACTGGTCTACTCGTCGGGGCCCGACCGACGGCGGCTGACGTTGAACGTATCCGCGAAGTCGGCGCAGACCGTGGCGACGCGGCTTGTGAACGCGAGCTACGTGGAGCAGGGTGGACAGGGTTACTGGGTTCCCACGGGACAGCAGCCCGCGGAGGTCGTCTTCAAGCTGGCGGCGCCGCAGGGGCAGTCAATCGTCGGATTTGACATTGGTGGAAGGTTCCTCGACTTAGGCCGCGGCATTGCGCCCGACAAGTTCACCGCGGAGGTCCGGCGCGTCGAGCCCGTCGATTCAACTCACGCAAGCGCGTCCATCGCCTGGAGCCTCTCGGCCGAAGGTCCATTCCAGACCATCTGGGAATACGATCCGAAGCTCGTGTGGAAGGACGGAGTGGAGATCGATAGAATGCTGCGCTGGCCGGAGGTTGACCGCCACGTCGAAGTCGAGCGAGCCAACGCGGTTTACGCGCGGTACCTCCTGCAGGGGCTGGCGATCGACGACTTCCGTCTGGCGCTGCAAACCCAAGCGGTGGAGCGCGGCTGCCTGCTTGAGTTGACGCACGTATATAGCGTCAATGGCGTCGAGAAGACGGCCAGCGAGCAGATCCCGGCTGGAGTAGCGCAGCGGGCCTATTCCGTCGACACGCCTCCGGGAGCGAAGATTACGAATCAGGCTTTCGTCATTGAGTGCAAGTAGAGTTTGCGGGCCGCCACCGCGCGAACACACGCCAGTTCGCGACTTCAATACTTGGCGGGCATATACTCCTGCTATGCGCAATCTTCTGGTTCTCGGTGCTTTGTGCGCCCTGCCGCTTTGGCCGCAGACGGGGAAGCGGATCTTTCTCATCACGGATGCCGAGGGTGTGGCCGGCGTCTGCCGTCAGGATCTGACCGAGCCCAAAGACCCCGAGTTGCGCCAGTTGCTGACCGGTGAGGTTAACGCGGCGGTGCAGGGCTTCTTCGATGGCGGAGCCAGCGAGGTGGTGGTTTGGGATGGCCACGATGGCAGCCAGACGCTTTCGGCGCTCACTATCCATCCCAAAGCGCTGCTCCTTTCTGGAGCGCTGTGAGTGAATATAACCTTCGAGCGCGGCGATCTGGCACTCGTCTTCCCGGGCCAGCAGCAGCACTGCCAATGTGCGTGGTGCTGCTAGATGGCGCATAGCTACAGTTCGCTTGGAATCTAGACGATGAAGGTGACGTAAAGCCATGGGTGAGATCGAACCGCCAGCGGCGCTCGCGGGCGCGTTCGCTATTCCCGGCGACCTCCCCCGGCAGGCCAGACTGCGGCGGCGGCAGCCCTCGCGCGCCATCCGCTGGGGGGCGCGGCAGAGACGAACAGCGAAGGAAGGCCTGCGACGCTACACCTGCCTTTCCAGGTCTGCCTACGCATCCAGAGCGGGCGATCCGTGAAGCTGCGCGCCTCAGCGTCAGCCGTATCGGGACCATCTGCATCGCCCTATCAGGTATCCATGGTTGGTCACACCATCGAAGTCGAGCACACGACCCTGATCTCGGCTGCCGATTGGAGCGTGCTGCTTGGCCTGGTGCTGAGGTGGTCAGTGTCCACTGCACCATTCGCTACCACGGCAACATTTTCCTCGAAGCCTGGGCAGCAGTGATTTGCTCGTGGAATCAGCGAGTGGGCAAGGTGTGACGACGAGTCTCCCGAGGCGCACATTGCCTACTCCTATTACCCCTGTGACGGCAGAGAAGACTGCTCGTGGGCCTCTGTTTTCTCAATCTCTACTCAAGACTCGAGCGCGGATATATGGCCTTTAATTATATTCACTGCGTGTGCGCGTCTTCGGCCTGGCTCTTCGGGGCTTCTCAAGCGCGACGTTTCGTTTCGGCCAGCGCGCTGTCATCTTGGAGCTTCTCCGCCCCCGTGGGCCTGCAGGCTGAAAAGTGTGTGGGAAAACCTCAAAACTGTAAAATATTTATGTTTAGCTTCTAACTTGTCGATTTTAAAATTGGCCATGTAGCTAAAACCTGGAAAACTTTTAGGTCTTGTTTCGTCACAGGCCGCGAAGGCAATGGCACAGGCATGTTCTTCGAGGCGAATTCCATGAGTGCAAGGCTCTTTTTTGATTTGGGCTTCAATGTGCTCCACTATCCAGGGTTTACTCTGTCTACAGGTCCTCGAGCACGTGGGCCGACCAATGCGGAAACTGTTGGACCACCCAGCCCGCTGGCGCCTACAACCCTCGCGCCCTCGCAGGATACGCGCAACGTCCCGCCCAACACAATGAGGATTGCTGGCTTAACCCCGGCAATGGCTCGACACCACTCTTCCAGTGTTTCAGAATGGCGACAAGCTCAACGAGGGCCTGAACGCTGCCCCCAGCGCTACCCCATCGTGAGACGAGCAGTTTAGGTAAGTCTCGACAACGACAATCAACCCGGCGACGTCCATCGCCTACTTCCGCGATCTACAACTGCAAGTTCATCGAACCGGGGAGCAGGGCAAGAACAACTGGCATTCCATCGACACCCCGCCGAAGACTGCCGACAACCGGGGACATACGCTGACGCTTCGCTAGGCGGCGATGAAGCTGCAGGCCAGTAACTATGTCCTGGTTGCGCAACAACTTCCCCCGCGCAACGACGGGGCCGTTTAAGCGGCGCTCGCCAGTGGAGGACGCCGACCCCGAAGACCCGCGTTACATCCTGGGACTTCGGCGGCAACGTCCGCCCTCTGGGTGCGCGCTATGAACGCAACTCGATCTGGAAAAGCGTGGACATGGAGCTGCTCGCAAGCCCGGCGAGGTGCGGGCCGCCGACCACCTGCTGACCGGGAAGACCCGCGAAGCCTTGGTGGACGCCGATCCCCAGGCGTTCCCGCGCAGCCTCCTGCTGATGCCGCTGACCGACGCGAAGACCAACAAATACGGACTGAGCCGGCGCGCGGTCGGTGGCGCGTCGATCGCCTCGGCCATATGGGTGGTTTTGGTATCTGCAGCGCTTGCATCTGAGGATGAGCAACGGCATCCATTGTGAACTTCGGCATGGCCGACGCGTGGAGGAGAGCGCCGGTGACGCTTGAGGCCGCCTGGCAGACGCAGCACGGCTTCCAGAAGGCTGGGGATGTGGATGTATCACCGACCAATCGGCTCAAGTGGCACATCTCTTCACTTCAATGGGAAGTTATTCGCCGTTCCCCAGCAGCGCGCCCCGCCGTGGACGCTGGTCAAAGAAGATGGGATTGCCGGCGCTCTGGAAGCTTCCCGATTCGCCTGCGGTGCAGCCGGGACGTGAGCTTGCGTTTACCACCGGCGGGAGTACAAAGGCGTTGCGCCCTGTTACCCCGCAGTACCCGGTGGCGTCGCTCCCAGCGGTGCACAGGCACTCTGCTCGTCCTCCCTACCCGCGCGTCATCCGCCAGGAGCCGCCGGGCGACGACGAGATCCGACGACAACGGCCAGTTTCCCGCCACACTCACGCCGGGCACATACGACCTCTCCATTGGCATCCTCGATCTCCCAACGTACCAGCCGAAGGCGAAGCTGGCCATCGTGGGTCTGATCAGCCTGATGGCCGGTATCCGTGGCAAACACCCAGTGCAAGGCACTAGGTTCCTCCGCCGAACAAGGTCCGCGCGTGCGGGGACCACGGCGGAGCAGAGCCGCAGCCAGCTTCAGGTAGGCGAGCGCATCACGCCGCTTACTCGCTACTCCGCACGAGCGGCACACGAACAAGAGCAGCGCTTTCGCCGCGGCGAGCGCCGCATCGAGTTGCACGCACTCGTCCGCGGCCTGCGCGTTGCCGCCGCGGCCCCCACAGCACGGCCGGGATGCCGAACTCGTGGAAAATGAACATGTCGCACGGCCCTTCGTTTTTATGGCTAGGATGACCG
The DNA here is from genome assembly GCA_963823095.1 of Terriglobia bacterium. GTDB lineage: Bacteria > Acidobacteriota > Terriglobia > Bryobacterales > Bryobacteraceae > CAIVVT01. The sequence goes on along the minus strand of CAWGKI010000049.1, from coordinate 798,382 downwards.
GCGGAGGTGCGGGCAGGACCTTGGCCCGCACCCGCTCAGTCCCTGGACCAGCGCCTGCGATGCTTCGATGGGGCAGAGCCGGGCAGCCAGCGTATCGGGTATTCGACGGCGGGCGATTCGCAAACAGCTCCGCGCGCTGGCAGCGACCGCCTCGAACCAGGCGGGGAAAGCGCTCTCGATCGTGGCCTGGTTCTCGCCGGGAATCGACTGCCAGAACAGCTCCATCTTGCACTCTTCGGGGACCGTGACGGGCTCGCTCAGTGACTCGAGGCGCGGTGAAGACCTTGATGATGGAAAGGGGGACAGGGTCCGGGCAGCCGGCATAAAGCGGGTGGGTCGGGGATTGTGCGGCGAATCCGGAAGATCGCGCAAGGCATTCAGGAAGTAGGTCACCTGGCCGATTATGCCGGCGGGTAACTCGCCTTTGGTTAACACTCCACCCGGCGACGTGACGCGACGCGCACCGTCCGGCCGCCGAGTTGCGCGGCACAAATGCGACAGGAGCGAGTTCACTGATCGCGGCGGCATCGGCCACATGCCGCGCACCCGCCCGGCGAGAGACCCGTTGATGCTGCGGAACTCCTCGTCGATTACCGCTTCAAGGTGAAATCCCCGCGCAGTCGCATTCCGGATCGGAGAGCGCGTCGGCGACGAACAGATTCGTGGCGATACCGGCCTTCATGTCGGTCGAGCCGCGCCCATAGAGCGATTGCCTTCCACCTCGCCTGAGGGACGGATCACGTGTCGAGGGCTGGGTGCCGTGGGGCACAGGGTCGAGGCGGCCCGAGACAATCAGCGACCGGCCTTGGCCGCTGCCTGGCCCGGGCGACCGGATTCGGCCTGCCCGCATACTCGCGGCTGGCGCCATACAGCGGATGCGGCTAAGCCGGGCCAGCTTGCGAGCTCGTAAAGCTCGCCAGCCTCGGCATGCCAGAAGTGTGCCGCGTAAAGCTTGCAGATGGCCTCCGTCGCCGACTGGCGGCATGTTCTCCGAGGGCCGCCGGAGAGGTCGCCGATCAGGCGTGTGACGCCACCGCGGCGAGAGTCCGCATATCCGATCAGGCGCTGTTCGAGTTCGGTATCATCGCACTTCACTGCGGAGAGGCCGTTCAGAGATTGCGGGGCGAGGGGGAAGCCCCGCGTCAGGATGGCGAGGTACACCACTCCGAAGGCCAGCCAGCCGAATCCGGCCATTTGAGCCTTGGAGCTCAGGCTGAGCCAGACGTAGGCGCACACCATCGCTCCGGCCAGCGGGAACAGAGATTCGTGAAAAGGCGAAGCCGCTGCGCTGCTTGCGCGCAGGTAGAAATGACGAATGACGCTGAGGTTGACGAGATGAACCCGACGAATGCCCCGAAGTTCAACAGTTCGACCACGCTCTGAAAACTGAGGAGCAGGGACCCGGCGAGAGAAACCGCGCCCATGACTAGATGCCGCGCACGGGCGTCGAGCACTCCGGGTCCACTGGGCGAAAATGCGGCGCGAGATGACCCCGTCGCGGCCCATGCCGAGCAGCAGGCGGGACGCGCCTGCCTGACCCGTGAGCGCGCTGGCCAGTCCGGCGACCAGCAGGATGAAAGTGACGAAACCCATCATCCAAGGCCCGCCGGCGCGCGCGCGATGTCGAGGATCACGGTCTCCGACTCGGATAGGAGCGGAAGTCGGGCCACACCAGCGCCGCCATGTACACCGTGAGGACGACAGCATGGTCTGAATGACACAGACCAAGACAGTGGCGATGGAGATGTCGCGCTCGGGGCGAATGGTGTCCTCTGCGAGTGTGGAGATGGCGTCGAAGCCGATGTAGGAGAGGCTGGCGATGGCCGCACCCAGCAGCAGCGGGCGCGCCGAACTCGCGCGGATCATATACGCTCTGGAACTGGAACAGGCCTGCGAAGCCGTGCAGCAGATGGTATGGCGCGCCGCCAGAACGATGAACAGTGCGGCGCAGACGCTCATCAGCACCATCATCACGTTGCCGGCTTGCGCTGTGACGCGGATGCCACGAACGTTCACGACAGTGACGAGAACGGTGAACAGCACAGCCCACACCGCATAAGGAATCTGCGGGACGATCCGGTTGGCCGTGAGCGCGGCGTACACCACGCTGAACAGCGGAATCAGGAAATAATCGAGAATCATCGCCCAGCCGGCGAGGAAGCCGATGTGCGGACTGAGCGCGTTCTGCGCGTACGTGTAGGTTGAGCCGGCCGACGGAAATGCGCCGGACATCTTGCCATAGCTCGCAGCGGTGAACAGCATGGCCACCATCGCGACCAGATACGCCAGCACGGCGTGGCCGTGCGAAGTCTGCTGCACGATGCCGTAGACGGGATAGGCAGCGGTCGGGCCGAGCAACACCAGTCCATACAGGATGAGATCGCGGCGCGTGAGGACACGTTTCAGAGCGGGCGGAGCCGGTCGGCTTGCACATCAATTCTCCTCCCTGCGCGGCACCACGGGATGATCGCCCATATCCAGCCAGTCGAACTTGCGGATATCGGTGGGCAGCGAGTGCGCAGCGGCAAAGAATTGCGCGCCGCGCGGATCGATTCGACCCACGCGCCGAACGGCAGGTCGAGTTCGCGCTGCACCAGGTAGCGCATGTCCACGGTGCGGTCGGGCACGTGGTCCTTGACGTCGTCCAAGTCGTGCAGGAAACGCGCCCGTTAGCCGTGCGACGCGAGGAAACCAGCTCTTCTCCCACGTCGCGGTGGCATCGCGCAGAGCGATGTTGCGCTGCTGGCGGATCTGTCGGGCCAGTTCGAGGGCGCGGTCGAGCGCCTCGACCGCCTGCGCGGGATGCTCGCGGGCCTCGTCGCGAGCGCTCTGCAGCAGGAGTTCATGCGGCCGATGTCGAGCAACATCGCCAGGTTCTGGCGATAGAGATGCGCGACCGAGATGAAGACTTCGAGGTTGTACCTGTTGAGCGTGACCCGGCCGGCGTTGTCATGGAGCAATGCGAGGAGTTCGTCGTTTTCGGCCAGGTAGCTGGACGCGAGTTTGAGCCGGCGGGCATTCGCCTGCGCCCAAGAGGGTCGAAACCGAGATCGTCGCGAGGAGCCGGCGGCAGGTCGATCGTCTGGTCCCGCACGGGTTGGCGCGGCCGGAAAATCGCCGCGGAGTTGCCGAACAGCGGCTTGCGGGCAGACGTTCCCCACTCCCAACTGTCGGACCAGAATCGCGCCTGCTGGCTCATGAGCTGATAGACCCGGTCCATGTTGGCCGCGCCATCGCCATAGAAGGCGTGGTAGAAAGCCGCGGCCGCCTCCTGACGCTGCGGCGTGCCGGGATGCCAGCCGGCGGCCGTCATCGTGGCGTAGCCGAGCCAGAACGTCTCCGTATGCAGGCCCATGTCGGCCCAGGCGGCGACAACCGCTCCGATCAGGTCGGCGCTTTCCCGCGCCGGGTTGAACGAGATCTCGCGGAAGCCGTCGGCCAGCCGGTCGGACTGCGACGCGGGTGGATGCAGCAACGCGCGCCGGGCACGCCGAAGTACTCGGGGAACAGCGCGCTCCTCGCCCTGCGTGGACGTGTAGATCATCTGGCGAATGCCGCGCCGCCGGAACACGGGATCGAAGCTCGGCCCGTAGACCTCGCCGTTGACCAGGTACGGGGGCAGCGCATCGATGTCGCCGGGCTTGAGCGGGTACTCGCCCCAGAAGATCACGGTGCGCCCTGGGCGTGCAGCGGGCCGGCGACGTCGGTGATGAACTTCGCCAGCAGTCGTCCGACGCTCCCGGCGGGCCGGCGGCTGGCTTCTCCCGGCACTGATCGTTGTCGGCCAAGCCGATGTAGTAGGGCTCGTCGGTGGAGAAGTAGACGAACCGGCCGCCGCGATTGGCGTCCACCAGTTCCTGGAACATGCCGGAGAGCAGCTTGACGGCGTCGGGGTTGGTGGCGCACAGCTCGTAGTTGCTATCCGGGAACGAGCGGAAGCGAGCGTATTCGGGGTGCTTGAGAAGGAACGCGAGGTGCGCCGGGCCGTCGAGGAATGGGATCAGTTGGACGTGTTGCCGCAAGGCGTAGTCAGTCAGCTCCTGGTACTCGGCGGGCGTCATGGCGTACGGTTCGACGGCCGCCGGGGCTGACTTGAATTGGAAATGGCCTTCGAGCTTGATCGCGAAGCCGTTGATCTTGAAGAAGGCCGCCTGGCGGATGGCGCGCTTGAGTTCGGGCAGGCGGTCGAGATGGTGAGCGTCGTCCCAGTAAATATGCCGCTGCGCCAGATCGGGCCAATCGACGATCTTCCCAACCGGGAGCCACAGCGCCCCGTCTCGAATGCGCAGCAGCTGAACCAGCGTCTGCACCGCGTAGAACAGCCCGGCGGGCGCGTTGGCGGTCAATTCAATCCCCCCGCGGCCGATCCGAAGAGAGTAGGCCTGCTCCGCGATGGCAGTCCGGTCGGCGGTAGTGGACGGGCCGGGAGTGACGGACCCGGGCCGGATCTCAAGACGGATTACCGTTCCGCCAGACGGCGCTGGGGCCAGACCGAAGCGTTCCTGCAAGTGGCCGGCCAGGCTCTCGAGCGCGGGATCGGTGGGATCGACGCCTGCTCCAGGTTGCAAGGAAAACGGTTGTCCGAAAACAACACCCCCAGCCTCCAGCGCAATTTCCTGCGGCTCCGGAATGACGCTGAACCCGCGCTCGGCAAGTTTGGACAAGGTCTGGGCCCGAAGGGGATCGAGGCCAAGGATCAAGAGCGCGGCGAGCGCGAGCAGCCGCGCGGCGCACGTCCCGCGACGTTTCAGCGTGGCAACTTCTTGCCGGCATTGGCATGTAGATCTCGAAATAGGCCCGTTCATAAGATCGGATGACTCCAGACTCGCAACGCGTGCGCATTGCGCCGGGCGGACCCGGCTTAGTCCCGGCTGACCGCTCAGCGGCGCCGGCTAGCGTTTCTTCTCGGCCGCTCCACCCAGGTAGCCCAGGCTTCGCAAGCGCTCCAACGTTGCATTGTCCAGCGGCCGCGCCCCGCTTTGTCCGAGCCGTGACTTGACCGCCTTCTCCTGCTCCAACCACTTCAAGATTTCGCTCTTCATGCGGTTCGCTTCGTCTGGGTGCTGGCCGGCGACATCATTCCGGTCGGCGCGATCCGAACGCCGGTCGTACAGTTCCACCTGCTTCAGGCGGGCCCGCACAGGTTGAGTGCGGTAGATCAGCTTCCAATCCGTCTCGACGCGGGCGATCGTATCGGTCAGGTTCTCAGGGACCGCGCCTCCCGGTTTCGCCGTGGGCAGAGCGAGCTTGGTGGACATGGCCGGCAGCGCCTTGTTCAGATGGCCCCCTCTCAGGAGTGGGGCGAGGCTGCGGCCTTCAGCTCCTTCTGCCGGCTTCAGGCCGAGCAGGTCCAGCACGGTCGGCAGGATGTCGATCAGTTGAACCGTGTCGGGAACGCGCCGGCCTTGCGGAATCAGCTTCGGATTCCACATCAGCAGGGCGGCGTGAATCAGCTCGCTGTAGAGAGAATGGCCGTGCGCGCCCAAGCCGTGTTCCCAGAACTCTTCGCCGTGATCCGATGCGACGATCACCAGCGTGTTGTCCAGGATGCCGAGATCTTTGAACTTGCCCGTGAGCGCCTCGATGCTGCGATCGTTGTGGGCGATCTCTCCGTCGTAGCGGTCCACCGCTCGCCGCAGGAATGCCTCGGGGTCGATGCCCTTAGCGCGTATCTCCGCGCGATTGACCGTGGCGCCGCCGCCATAGGCGCGGATGTCGCGGAGTTTCGCATAGTCGCGGTTGAACTGCTCGGTCTCGGCGGGGTTGGCGAAGCGCTGTTCGAATTCTGCCGGGGGGCGGTAGGGCGCGTGCGGATCCGTTGAGAGAACGAAGAGGAACAGCGGCTCGTCGCGATGCCGTTCCAGCCACGGCAGAATGGCGCGATTGATGGCCGCCGAGTCGGTCCCGCGATCGATCGAGTCGGTGCGATTGCGCTGGACGACAGGGTACTCCATGACGTAATCGAAACCGCGCTTGAGGCCGCTTGCGCGGCCGGCGAAGGGATTGGCCACGATGCTCGCCGTAACATAGCCCGCGGCCCGAAGCTGCTCGGCCATGGTGACGGCACCGCGCGGGATCGTGTCGGACTCATTCACCAGACCGTGCGTGAAGGCTTGGAGAGACGTCAGGATGGACGGGACCGAAGCCTTGGTCCATGAACCCTGCGCCACGGCGTCGTCGAACACTACCGCCGAGGCGCCAAGCTGTTTCAGGAACGGCGTGGTGTCGCGGCCGTAGCCGTACAAGCTCATGTGGTCCGGACGGAGCGTGCAAACGACGTAGAGCAACACATTGGGCCGGCGGGGAAAGGTCCGGCTGGTGACCAGCGGATTCGACCAGAAGCCGACCGCACCGGCTGAATTGGACGCATTTTCCAAAACCAGGCGCAGCGTGGTTCCGGCGTAGGCCGACAGATCCGCCTCGGCATCCTCCCATCGATCCGGGTCGCTCGCCTGCCTGGAGAACAACTCGGCCTTGGCCGGCCCGGCCAGGATCCGGAATGTGACGGGAGCCTTGCCCGCGATGCCCAGGCCGAAATGCAGGACTGTATTACCAGCCGGAATGGGTACGTCGAAAGCGATGGACGCGGGAGCGCGCGCGAACAGTGTGCTCCGGTATTCGTCCAGCTTACCGATTGTCGCCAAGCCGGCCGGCGCCCCGAGCGTTTCTTTGCGCGGGACCAGTTCAATGAAGTCGAAGGCTACGGCCGCGGACAGATCGTCGGTGGGCATGATCGCGAGAGGGCGGACAAAGCCCGACGGCACAACCGGGATCTCGAACCGGTACACCATCCATTCCATGCGAGGCGCGAGCTTCTGCCGCATCTCCTGGCTGCCCAACTTAAGCTTGATCTCCGTGCCGCCCTCGGAAATCATGCGGACCTTGATGGCTTCGTAAAGGCTCCAGTCGATGGCCGGGCTGTTGGGCGCGGCGATCACAGGCGTGCTGCCTTCGCCCTTGACCACGAGCAGTCCGGGCGGCTTGAACCCCATGCGGCCTCGTAAGGGCTGCCAAGTGATCTTCTGCTCAGTGAACCTCCAAACCACCGGTTGGGCGGCGAGTACGGACGATGCCGCGGAGGAAGCGCTGGTCACGTTGGCCGGATTGAAATGATCCGTCAGCCTGTAGGGTGTCCAGATTTCCGCGGCGGTTTCTGTTTGCGAGGGCGCACCCGGCCTGCACGCGGCCGTGCACAGTAATACCGCTGTGGCCAGCAAACCCGCGAGTGACTTCAGGGAGGACTGATCCGAATGGGGCAGGAGCACTTTGGATCCGATAATAGCAAACGGTGGCGGCCCGGCTCCTTTAAGCCGGGCCGCCACCAAGGGGTTTTTAGAATTCGAACTTACCGGTGAGCTGAATGATCCGCGCCGCATTCGGCTGAAGACCCATATTCATGAGCCCCGTCGTGGTGTTGAGGGGGTTGACGCCGTTGGCGTTCTGATGGTTGGGGTGGTTGAAAACGTTGAAGAAATCGCCACTGAAGAGAAGCTTGTAGCGTTCCTTGATGGCGAACGTCTTGCGGAGCGAGGCGTCCTGATTCCACTGACCTGGACCCTGGTAGAAGTTGCGCGCATTCCAGTTGATCATGCCGGCGGTGACGCTGGAGTTGACGACAGTTCCGTTCGCCAGGGTCTGGGGAATGAGGTTGTTGTTGTTGCCGACCTTAGTGAGAACTCGTTGGGCGAAGTTCACAGGGACGAGTTGCTGAACCTGGGCGGCGTTCGTCTGCGCCTGGGACGAATCGAAGTAGCCCTTAAAATAGACCTCGTAGCTGCCGCCGAAGATGTTGGTAGTCACCCTCTGGTCTTTGCTGAGCGCCGGATTGCCGAAGAGGAAGTAGCCGGAGTTCACTCCCATCCAGGTGCCGCTGCTCCAGTCGCCGATGAAGGAGAGCGACCAGCCGCCGATGACTTGGTTCAACCAGCCGGAAGCGCCGTTTCCGAACCGCTTGCCCTTGCCAAAAGGCAGATCGTAAAGGCCGTTCCAGCGGACGTGCTGGGGCGGAACGTCGCCGGAATTGGTGTAACCGAGAGCAAGCCTCTGTGAGGCGGTCAGACTTGGATTGCCCAGAATCTCACCATTCTGTGGCACGAGGAACGAGTAGCCCGAGCCATTGGCGGTGATGCTGCCGTCGCCGGAGCTACTGCCGCCTGCGTCGGTCGTACTCATGGCGTGGGCATAAGTGTAGAACGCCTGGAGAGTCAGGCCTTGCGAGAAGTGGTGGTCGAATTCCACCTGCACCGACTGGGTGTTGGAATAGCCGTTATGCTCGATCGCCTGGCCGTTCCAGTTGGGATTGGCACGCAAGAGATCGGTGTTGGTGGGGCCGAGCAGGCCAGTAGTGGCCCGGTAATTGAATATTGAGGTGGGATCGTTGTAGGCCCAGCGCTGCTCCAGGCCACTGCCGTGGTTGCCGATGTAGCTTACCCTCACGGAAGTGTCCTTGGCCAATTGCCGCTCGATGACGAAGGTCCACTGTTGCATCTTGTCGTCGCTCCAGTTCCGGAAGTCGAGCGGAGTGAATTTCTGCGAAGCCGACGACACCGACGTGGCCGAGACCGTGGCCTGACCCACGAAATCCGTGGCCGCCGGAGCGGAGGCCAAAGAGTAGACGTAGTTCGCTCCATTCTGATTCGATACGCTGTTCGCAAACACCAGGTTCAGGGGCGGGTTGGTGCGCGAAGTCTGGAGGATTTGAGAAAGTGGCGTTGGCCAGTAATAGATACCGTACGACGCGCGCACGACCCAACGGTCGCTCAACCGGTAGGCGACCCCCAACCGCGGCCCGAGATCGTGGTTGATGCCAGGCGTGAGTGCGCCTGCGATTCCGGCCTGAGAAGCCGTGGTCGAGGTCAAGCCGCGCGACGCCCAAGCCGTCAGAACCGAGGGCGGGACTCCGGGCATTGAGGTAAGTGCGTCATTGTATGGAGTGATCACCTGCATATTGGTGGCGTTGATGGCATTCATATCCAGATTCAGGAGCCGGTTGTACTTTTCGCTGTAGGGCGTCCACTTATCCCATCGCAGCCCGAGATTGACAGTCAGGCGGTTGTTGACCTTCCAACTGTCCTGGAAGTAGGTTCCGAACTCCTTCTGGCGGAAGTAGAAGTAGCCGCGGTTGTACTGGTTGCTGAGGTAGGTCGGAAGGCCGAGTTCCAGATCCGCGAACCCATCGCCGGTGTAGGGAACCTGAGCCTGTCCGACCGGATCGTACAACCCAGTCCAGTCATTGTAGAAAGAGTGGCTGCCCTGAGCCTGCTGCATCTCGCGGATGTTGTTCTGCTCCATACGCCCGCGGAATCCGAACTGCATCGTGTGTTTGCCCTTGATCCAGGTGACGTTGTCGTCGAGCTGGTACTGGGTCAGCTTCTGGTCTTTGGGGTTGCCAGCGTCCCAGCCGCCGTAATACATGAACTGAGAGTCGCTGGTGTAAATGGTCGGCCATCCGGTGGCTCCGAATGGATTCGGTAAGCCGAGCTTGTCCGCCCAGTTTGTGCTGTCGGAAAGTTCACCCTGGTGGTTTGGAGAGCGGTTGACGGAAACCTGAAACTCATTCAATAACGTGGGCTTGAAAATGTGTACCTCGCGTGCCACTACGGAAGTCAGGCCGTAGGTGCTGAGTCCGGTGCCGCCGCAGTTGGGGCAGCCGAGTGGTGGATAGCCGAAGCGGCCTCCGCTTGTCACGTTCTTCTGGTTTGAGTCAGTCCAACGCACGGACAAGTTGTCTTTCGAGGAGAGGACTTCGTCGAACTTCGCGCTCTGCGTGTGGTAGTCCTGCGTGAGCGGATAGTAAACGGTGAAGTTGGGCGTCACCCAGGGATTGGCTGAAGGGTCGGTCGGCGCCGGTGTGACGCTCTTCATCACTTTGGAGAAGGGGGTAATCCGGCTGGCCGGAAGCTGATTGCCAACAAAGGGGGTGCGTGTACCGTTGGCGCCGGTGCTCAGCGGGTCGTAAATCGTATACTGGTTGCCGCTAGTATCGGTTTCACCGGCGAAATTGCCATTCCAGATGGCGTCGGTCGGCATCCCGGTCTGTTTGAAACTTGCCTGGCGCAGCTTCATGCCCTCGTAGGAGTACATGAAGAAGGCCTTGTTCTTGACGATCGGCCCGCTGACCAACCCGCCATACTCGTTGCGGATGTACTGGGGCACGGCAGAGGTGAAAGTCTGGATCTGCCGGGCGACCAGCCCGCCATAATTGTTGCGCATCGTTTCGAACGCGTCGCCGTGGAACTGATTAGAGCCGCTTTTCGCCACCAGAGAGATGGTCGAAGGCCGCGAGAATGCCGCATCCGAACCGGCGGTCTCAAAGCGGAATTCCTGAACGATGTCGAGGCCCGGCTGGACTTGCGCGACTCCGCCGGTGAAGCGGTCGACCATTGAGATGCCGTCGAGCGACATTTCCGTGGAGCCCACCTTCATGCCGTTCGTGTGCGGCGCGCCGCCGCCCTCCACCCCCGCGGTCAAATTGAACAGGTTGGCTACCTGCCGGCCATTGAGAGGAAGGTCGTGGATTCGCTCCGCATCTTTGACGTCGCTGAGAGACCCCTTTTCCGTCTCGATCACTGGGGCTGCTCCGGTCACCTCGACGGTGTTCGCGACGCTCCCGACTTCCATCCCAACATCCACCACGGCACTCTGGCCAACCTCAAGAACCAGAGATCCCGTCCATCTATTGAAGCCCTTAAGTTCGACCGTGACAGTGTAGCGCCCCTGCTGGACTGAGCCAAAATAATAGACACCAACCTGCGTGGTTTGAACGCTTTGGGAAACTCCGGTTTCCGTGTTCAAGAGCGTAACTTTCGCGCCTGGGACGACAGCGTGGCTTGGGTCGGTGACAGTGCCGTGTACGGCACCCAGACCCGACTGAGCCGCCAGAGGAAGCGCGGTGCTTACCGCGATCAGTCCAACGAGGCACCTTCTCAACAGCAAAGCGGAAACGGACTTGGCTCTGAGCATTGCACTCATTAACCTCCTGACCCTTTGGACCGGGGAGCCGGGAGAGACTTTCTGACAAGCCGTAAGAAACTGCCTAGATCACGATAACCGAAGTCCCTCACAACGACCCGCTCAGGCAATTATTCGGAGGTTTTCGTCCGAAGTCAAGCCATTTTAGTGGTTGAACCGTCGCAGAAATCGTCCTAAGCTAGGATTTCTTTCTTGTAGCCGGTAAGAAAGGTACTCGATGGAACGTGCTTCTCATTCGCGCCGCGTTTTGCGCCTTGGCCAGGTCCGGGCCGCCAATCGCGCGGCGGTGCTTCAACTCCTGCGGCGCCACCGCCAGTTATCCCGCGCCGAGATCGCTCGCCGGACCAGTCTTTCGGAGGCTTCCATCTCCCGCATCATCGCGGATCTCATGGGCGAGGGGCTCGTAGTAGACCTGGGCAACGGGCCCGGCACCGGCGGCCGCCCCGGCACCCGGCTGGAGTTGAATCAGGAGCGGCTGCAGTCCATCGGCGTCGACATACAGAATTGGGATACGCAGGTGGTCCTGGGAACCGCCACGGGCCGCATACTCCGGGCCGAACGGTTCAGAACGCCGCCAGGCCCCGACGAAACCCTGGAGCGCATCGCGGCCAGCGTCACGAACATCACCGCGGAGCTTGCCGAGCCGCCCTTGGGGATCGGAGTCAGCACGCGTGGACTAGTCGACAGCAGGCGGCATGTGGCCGAACTGGGCAGCAATCCGGCCTGGGTTCACGTCGAAGTCGGACGGCAACTCGCCCATCTCACCGGTCTGCCGGTCTACCTGGAGAACAATGTCCGCGCCGCCGCCCTGGCCGAGTACGCGCATGGCAGCACAGACGTACAAGGCGCGGGGTGCCTGCTCTTCATGCTGGTCGGCGAAGGCATCGGCATGGCGGTTGTGTTGGGCGGCAAGCTTTACCACGGGCCGCACATGGCGGCGGGCGAAATCGGACAGATGGTGATCGCAGACCAGAGCGGCCTTGAACGGCACAACCGTCCGGGCTGCCTTGAAGCGCTCGCCTCCGACATGGCCACGTGCGAGCGATACAACAACCTCGCCGGCACCAGGTCCCGGTCCGCTTCTTCCAGCAGTTGCACGCAGCAAATGCGGCAGATCTGCCACCTCGCAATGGAGGGCGACGCACAGGCCCGTGCGGCAGTGACGGCCACAGCGCGGTACCTCGGCATTGGGATCGCCAGCGCGGTCTGGATGCTGGACGCCGATGCCGTGGTGATTGACGGACCGATCACCGAAGCCTGGCCCATCGTCTCGGCCGCGATCCGGGAGCAATTCCCGGAAGGCCCGCAGTTCCTCAATTTCCGGAATCTGGTGTTGCGCCCGTCCGCGCTGGGCGGAGAAGCCTCGGTCATCGGCGCGATTACACTCCCACTCGCGCCGATCTTCTCATCCGAAGGAGCGTCCACCCAGGGCACCGATCCGGGCCAGGCGGGGCGCCCTGGAAAGGAGGTCCTGGCCTGAGAGCCGAGCGCGGGCGTTTTTCGAAGCGCCGGCGAACCATCGGTACAATAAAAACACGGCGACCGCCGGGCGCTGCCACTGAGGCTTGACCCGCATTGGCGCGGTGCGATTCGGGATACCCATCCTAACGTTCCTGGCGCCCAATTTGGAGACAGGATGAGTGATTTGGTTGAAGGGAGGAGAACTCTCCCCAAGGCTGTATGCCGGTCCCTGCCAGGCATCGCGGCAACTCCCGCACGCGAGATGTTGAGCCGGCAAGCCGCGAGCCCAGACGACAACTGGCGCGACTTCGGCTCGACGTTTTGGAGCGGAGCCTCCGGCGCGGTGCTCGATCAAGATAATCACACTCTTCCCGTCCCACAACATCGCACCGAAGTACGTTCGCGCTGGACCTCGCGACACCTCTACTTTCTCTTTACCTGCCAGTACGAAGAGCTGCACCTGAAGCCCTCGCCCAAGCTCGACGCGGAGACCAATGAACTGTGGAATTGGGACGTGGCCGAAGTGTTCATCGGGGCTGACTTCCACAACATACGGCACTACCGCGAGTTCGAAGTGTCGCCGCAGGGCGAATGGGTCGATCTCGATGTGGATTTGGGCCTGCCGCGTCACGAGGATGGATGGATCTGGAGTTCGGGCATCGCCGTGGCGGCATGCATCGATCCAAACTCCAAGGTCTGGTACGGCGCGATGCGCATTCCCTATGAGTCCATCGACCCGCGTCCCGCCGCGGCGGGCAACGCGCTGCGCATGAACCTGTTCCGCACCCAAGGCCCGCGGCACCAGGCTATTGTCTGGCAGCCCACAGGCCGGGAGACCTTTCACGTGCCCGAAGCCTTCGGCACGTTGCGGCTTGTGGATTGAAGGCGCCTCCAGACATCTCACGGCGAAGGACACGGCGACGGCTCCACGCCTCACAGGCACACGGATGACCCGTCGATTCCCCTCCCGCTCAGGAGCACAGCAGACCTCCGGGCCTGCCGGTGAGCCTGAAGTTTTTTTCGAGTTCTTTGCAGCCAGTAAGTATCTACCTGCGGTAGCATCTCAATCATGCCAACCAGCAACCTGGCCCGGCGGGCGTTCTTGCGCTCGGCTACGGCGATGACCGCCGCTTCAGCTCTTGGCGCCCCGCGAGTCTCGGCCAACGACCGCATCTCCACCGCCTTTATCGGCGTCGGTGTGATGGGTTCCGAGAATCTCAAAGCTGCGATGAACCAGCCCGGCGTCGCTGTCAGCGCGGTCTGTGACGTCTACCAACCCAACCTGGAACGCGCTGCTGCCGCCGCCCGGCGGGCAGGCCACCAGCCCAAGGAGGTTCGGGATTTCCGCGAGATCCTGGCCGACCGCGCGATCGACGCGGTCTGCATCTCGACCCCCGACCACTGGCACCCCTACATCACGGTCGAAGCCTGCAAGGCGGGCAAGGATGTGTATGTGGAGAAGCCCGCGTGCGTCGCGGTCAACGAGGGGGCCGTCATGGTGGAGGCGGCGAGGAAGTACAACCGCGTCGTCCAGGCGGGCACCTGGCAGCGCTCCGGCGCACACTTCCAGAAGGCCTGTGAGATCGTCCGCAGCGGCGAATTGGGCAAGATCGCCTTCGCCCGCAGTTGGATCTACAGCAACCAATCTCCGAAGGGGATCGGCAACCCGCCCGAACAGGCGCCGCCGCCCGGTCTCGATTGGGACCTGTGGCTCGGCCCCGCGCCGGCGCGGCCCTTCAACCCCAATCGGTTCGGTGTCTACCCCGACGCTTATTCCTATTTCCGCTACTTCTGGGATTATGCCGGCGGGCAACTCACCGATTCCGGCATCCACATGCTCGACATCGTTCAAATGGCCTTCGGCGACCCCATGCCCCGCGGAGTCGTCGCCGCCGGCGGGAAGTACTGGTTTGAAGACGACACCGAGACCCCGGACACCATGCAGGCGAGCTTCGAATATCCTGGCTTCCTCGGTTCCTGGGAACATCGCTCCAACAATACCGAGCAGACCACCAGCCGTCTGATGGGCATCAACTTCTTTGGCTCGCGCGGCACCCTGTACGTGGATCGTGCGGTAATCCGCATCACTCCCGAAAAGGGCTCGGGCCTGGACCCGTTCGAGATGAAGCGCGTCTCCGATCCGCATCCGCTGCATTGGGCCAATTTCCTGGACTGTGTACGAACCCGCAAGCGGCCCAATAGCGATATCGAAACTTGCGTCCGGTCGTCGATTACTTCGATCCTCGGCAACCTCTCTCTGCGGGCTAAGTCGCGCCTGGATTGGGACGACAAGCGTCAGACCGTGGAGCAGGAAGCCCTGCGCCCCCTGCTCCAGCGTGAATACCGAAGTCCCTGGAAGTTGCAGGCATGATCTCGCGCCGCCACTTCCTCGCCGCCGCGGCGGCCTCGCTGCCTGCCGCCGCCAAACCGGCCTTTCGCGGCAGCGTCGGAACGAACCTCTACAGCTTCCGCCATCTGGCGGAGAAGGACCTGCCAGGGACGTTGGCCCTGATTCGTAAACTCGGCTTCCAGGACCTGGAAGTTGGCGAGTTCTACGGGCGCGGCGCCGACGAGTTGCTCCGCCTGCTGAAGCAGGCTGGCCTCACTGTCAGTTCGTGTATGGCCGGGTACGACGCCCTTGACAAGAGCATTGACTCCGTGGCCGAACAGGCGCGCGCCTTGGGAGCCACCTACGTCGTGTGCTCCACGATTCCGCACAGCGCAAAGCACATAGTCGCGGAGGATTGCAGGCGCGCCGCGGACCATCTGAACCCGTGGGGCGAGCGGCTGTCGTCGTCCGGGTTGCGCCTCTGCTACCACACGCATGGGACGGAATTCGACGCCTCGCCCGACGGGACGATGTTCGACACGCTCATGAAGTTGACGCACCCCAGGTTCGTCAACTTCGAGATGGACATCTTCTGGGTAGTCTATGGCTTTCAGGATCCCGTCAAACTATTGCGCCGCTATCCCAACCGCTTCCCTCTGATGCACATCAAGGACATCCGCAAGGGGACCGTGCTGGGGCGGACTCCGGCTGAAGTCCAGGAGGACGACAGCGTCGCGCTCGGCACCGGCCTGGTGGACGTACCGGCGGCCTTGCTTGCGGCGCAGGAGTGCGGAGTGCGGCGCTACTTCCTGGAAGAGGAAGCCGTGGACGCCGTCCCGCAGATTCGCCAGAGCCTGCGCTACCTCGCGGGCTTGCGCTGAGAAACTGAGTTTCCAGGTCAAATGCTCCGAGCTTTGTCCCCGTAGCCGAAGTATGGCTTGAGAGGATGACCGCGAGCATGTTGCGAAGGCAGGGTCTGCCTTTTCGGAGCATTGGTGTTGCGTCGGTTGCGTTGTCGTTGCTGCCGGCCGCGGCTGGCGCGGCGTCCGTCGATTCTGAGCGCTTGAAACTGCTTCCGGCGTAGCATGTGTTCGCACAGATCGCCGAATCGGCTGTGCGGTAGGAACGTACGGAGCCCTTACTGACGACCGGTCTTCTCAGCGGCAAGCGCCATCATACGCAGGTTCGCGTGGGGAGTACCCCGCGGCACTTCGCACCCTGCCGCGATGATGTAGCGCGGCCCTGCTTCTGCCCTGCAGCGCATGATCGCTGCCATCGCCTCGTCAGGCGAAGCGTTCAGCAATTGCCGTACCGGGTCGATGCCGCCCAGCAGGATCTGCCGGTCGCCGACTCGGGCGCGTGCATCGGCCATGGGCACAAGCGAATCGACATCGACGATATCGGCGTTCAGATTGGCAATGTCCTTGAGGATCGGGCGTGAATTGCCGCAGATGTGCAACCGCGTGTGCGCGCCCATAGCCTTTACTCCGTCGACGAGCTTCTTCTGCCACTCCCAGATAAACTGGCGATAGATGCGCGGCCCGACGAGAGAAGCGGCAGGGTCGCCAATGCCAATCACATCCGCGCCTGCTTCCACCTGCGCCTTCGCGAAGCGCAACGCCAGTTGAACCACCCATTCAAACAAGTCGCGCACGAACGTTGCGTCGTCGTTGAAATCAAGCATCAACCGGTTGATCCCGCGCAGATCCGCGCCGGCACAACATGGCCCCTCCACCCAGCCCTCCACGATCTTCGATTCGCCGGACCGTTCCTTCAGCTCGCGCAGCGCCAGCAGCCTGTCGCTCATCGCCGGCGCAAGTTCGGGATCGGGAGGTTTCAGTCGACCCAGTTCGCTCTTTTCGAGCAGGCGCGACATCGCCTCATCGATCGCATAGGGCTGTTCGTCGAAGAAGCGGACGACAGCGCCACAGTCCGGCGCCTCGCGCGTTTCCGTGATCGCCGAGACGTGGTCAAAATCGAAGCGGTTCGCAATCGTGACCTGGGCCTCCACCAGAACCGCGTGCTCGCGCGCGTACCGTCCGTACGGGATGCCGACCTCGTCGGCTGCGATCATCATCGTGATCGGCATCACCGGCGTGCGATCTGGCGCTTGGCCCGCCATCAGGGCAAACACGCGCTCTCGACTGGTCATGAAGAGTTCCTCTCAGTCTCCCACGCCCTAGACGATCCCTTCAGCCACCAATCTTTCGATTCGACTGGTACAGCAAGATCCGGTCAGGTCATGGTTATCCGCCCACACCGGGGAGTACTGCAGCGGCTGGAGCAATACCGTTGGGCCTGGAAGGCATTTCAGCCAGCGCTCCTGGGCAAGACCGCCGTCACCAAGCCCGATGTTCTCAATCGTATTGCTGATCTGAGGTGAGATGGCCTGTGCACGGTCAGCGCCAACACCTATCTGAGGAGCGTGAACACGCTTTGCAGTTGGTTGTTCACTGCAGGCTATGCTTCAATCCACCTTCGCATCCCACGACTCAAGGAGGAAAAGAAGGTTCTGCAGAGCAGTCGCAGCGAGGTCGGACAAGAGTGACCGCGACCAATCGTTTCGTCCCGCGACATACTTCTCTTCTAAACATGAACAGGGCCCCCGGCTGAAAGTCCGGGGGCCATTTTAAGTTAGCTTCTTAGCATTTCAGCTTAGAACAATTCACCTCTCTGCAGTCACATACAGGTTGATCAGGCAAGGAAGTGTGGCCGCATTTAACGCAAACGAAGACGCAGCGCTTGAGTGAGGGCAGGAAATACTCCTGCCCAAATGGATGGGCGCCTGGATCGCCCGCGTGCTGGGAGCATTCCCCCTCATCGATAACGAGTGAATGGAGCTGGGCCGAAAGCAGATCAAGGTTCAGGTTAAACATGATGCTTTGCTACTTAGGGCGAGGGTCAATCCTACCGGAGAAGTATGCGGACTTACTTGGAGGCCGGCTGCGTAACCGCATTCTTCTGAAGAGTGACCGCAGTCTGCGCCAACAGTCTGCCATTCACCGATGCTCCGGTGTTCAGGGCGATCAATGTCTTTGCCAGTATGACGCCTTCGAAGTGCGCGGAGGTATCCACTACTTACTCCGCCGGCAACCTGCCAGAAGATGTTCTTGGCCAATGCGCCACCGGCCAGAATTACTTTCGTAGCGCTCGCCTGGTTCAATGTTCCCGCTATCTGGAAGATCCAGACATCGTTCGGGCCGCCCGAGAGCGTGACATCCTTGCTAATCGTAACTCCGATGCCCCATTTGTAGAGGCCAGGAACGAGCGTTCGTCCGCCAATCTCACCGGCGCCCAGTTTGATGAAATCGGGGAGCACACGGCTGGCAGCGTCGTCGTACGCGAAATCCATGTCGCCCACGGCCGTGCCAAGCAATGAGGGGTCATTCACCCTGCAGGGTAGCGGACCAGTCGCATCGACGGTGTACACTGTACCCGCCACTTCCCTGCACGTGAGCAGGAGAGCCGCACCGGTGATG
Source organism: Terriglobia bacterium (assembly GCA_963823095.1). Classification (GTDB taxonomy): domain Bacteria; phylum Acidobacteriota; class Terriglobia; order Bryobacterales; family Bryobacteraceae; genus CAIVVT01. Next base: position 780,142 of record CAWGKI010000049.1, on the reverse strand, counting down.
GGGCTAGTTCCGACATTGCCCGTAACGGCGGATGCGTGTACATCGGTGATTCCGGTTTTGCTCAGAATCGTGAAAGTGCCGGCCTTGCCGAGGTTCACCGGCCGCGGACCGATGCCGGTATTCTGTTCTGCGTAACCGCTGGCAGATATCGCGAGCAGTAATGTCATCGAGCAAATCAAGCGCTTTGTCATTGTGTTAATTTCTTTCTGGAGTTTCAGACAGTAACGAAGTTTCATTCGGCCTGTCTACGACTACAGAATAGGTCCCAGCGCCGATTATGTCCGTCGGCCCAAGCTGATTCTTTCGTAGGCTACAGGCTGAAAGATCTGTCGGTGTTTGTCTTACAGGGAGCCTGAAGGACGGAGAGGAGGTTGCAGACTGGGCGGCCACGCCTGAATTTGGGATGTTCTCAAACTACCAGGCCATTTCGGATTGCGTACTGGACGATTTCCGCACTGTTCTTGACGCTGAGCTTTATCAGTACCCTGGAGCGATAGGTGCTGATCGTTTTTGCGCTGAGCGTCAGTTCTTCGGCGATTTCCGTGACAGTCTTTCCCGACGCGATCCGGGACATGACTTCATATTCGCGGTCGGAAAGCGTCTCGTGCGGTGTACGCGTGAGATCCTTCGTCACTCCCAAGGCCAGCTTCTCGGCCAGCGCGGGACTCACGTATCGTCCCCCGGCCAGGATCTTGCGGATGGCTTTTGCCAACTCCTCGGGAGCGCTCTCCTTCGTCATATAGCCTCCCGCGCCCGCCTTCAAGACACGAACGGCAAATTGGTCTTCCGGGTGAGCACTCAGGACCAGAACCGGGAGCTTGGGCCATTCGACTCTCAGTTCTTTGAGAAGATCCAGGCCGCTTTTGCCGGGTAGGGCGATGTCGAGCAGAGCGACATCCCACACGTTCTTCCGAAGCTGTTCCAGTGCCTGCTGGGCATCGCAGGCTTCTCCAAATGCGGCCCCGTGGAACTCATCGGAAAGCAGTTCCATCAAGCCACGTCGGAGAATAGCGTGATCATCGACGATGAGGACTCGTATCATGGCGTGGCGGCGTCTATGGCGCCTGATTCTTCCGGCGATGGGAGCTGAAACCAGGCGGTGACAGTAGTCCCTTTTCCCGGAGCACTGACGATGTTTACCTGCCCGCCCAGAATCGCGGCGCGTTCCCGCATACCCAGCAAGCCCAGGGAGTTGGAAAGGGATGGATCCGCCTGATCGAATCCCCGGCCGTTATCGTGAATCAGCAGAACCAATCGGTCCCGTTGCTTCTCTAGGACCACCTCGACCCGCGTCGCCCTGGCATGGCGCGCCACATTGGTCAACGTCTCCTGGAAGATTCGAAGCATGGCGGTCGAGGAGTTCGACGTAACCACTTCGCGGATGAGCAGCCGGACCTTGCATTGAACGCCGGATCGGGCCTGGAATTCTTGGACCTGCCATTCCAAAGCGGCCGTCAAACCCAGATCCAATACGGGTGGCCTTAGCTCGGTCGAGATTCTGCGAACGGATTGTATAATGCTGTCCGCCAACCGCCCCGTGGAGCGGATCCTCTTGAGCATCTCGCCGCTTCAGCTTGTCGGGCTGGTCGCGCTCGGCGGTGATGATGGTGGTCAGTCCTTTTTGCTTGAGCCAGTTGAACAGGCGGCGGATTTCGGCGCGCACGATCCCTGGGTTTGGCAGCTCGCCGAACAGCGCTTCAATGGTGTCCAGCACGACTCGCCGCGCTCCCACCCTTTTGACTGCGTCGGCAATTCGAATGAAGAGGCCCTCGAGGTCATACTCTCCGGTTTCCCCAAACTCGCTCCGAGAGATGGACACCTGATCTACGAACAATTTCTTGTCCGCCACCAGCCGGTCAAGGTCGAACCCCAGCGAAGCGACATTCTTAGTCAGGTCCGGGATCGATTCCTCAAATGAAATGAACACGCCGGGTTCGCCGAATTGTGTAGCGCCCCGCACCAGGAACTCAAGTCCGAAGAGCGTCTTTCCAGCACCGGCGCCTCCACTGACAAGGGTCGGACGGCCGCGTGGCAGCCCCCCCCCGTGATTTCGTCCAAACCCTGGATGCCTGTGCGTGCTTTGGGCAGCGTCTTAGTGGATCTCAGACTTGTTTTCTTCTTTTGTGCCATGCGCCTTATCCCTGCCCCAGGCGACCTGCCGCGGATTGGCGGTGGTAACGCAATTGCCCCACTTCACAGGCCGCCTTCAGCCAGGAGCGAGCAGTCGGTTCCTTCACCATAGACTGCTGCGCTTTAAAAGCCGGCCCGGAGATCGGTAAAACAGAGAAGCCGCTTAAGACTCGAAAAAGCCCATTGACCGTCGAACTTACTGGGAACATCAGTGAAATCCTTTCGATAAGGTGCCGGGTTCAGAACGCCCGATCCCACGGGATGGACAAGCGGATCGCGGAATTGATGAGGCCTACCATGCTATAGGTCTGGGCGAAGTTGCCCCAGAGTTCGCCAGTGCCCGGACTAATGTGTTCGGCGAGCAGGCCAAAGCGGTTGCAGCGCGCCATGAGCTTCTCAAACAGCGCTCGCGCCTCATCCTTCCGGCCCAGAGAGGCGAGAGCATCCACGTACCAGAAGGTGCAGACGAGGAATGCATTTTCAGGCTCGCCGAAGTCATCTTTTTCGACGTAGCGGAAGATGAAATCGCCGCGGCGGAGGTCGCCTTCCACGCATTGAACGGTGCTGGCAAAGCGCGGATCGGCGGCATCGAGAAAGCCCACTTCCGCCAGCAGGAGCAAGCTTGCGTCCATCGATTCCCCTTCGAAGGTTGAGACAAAGGAGTTTCTCTCCGCGTTCCAGCTACGGTTGACGATGTCGGCGTGCATCGCCTCGGCGTGGGTGCGCCAATAATCGGATCGTCCACTCAGTCCCAGCCTGTCGGCGATGCGCGCCAACCGGTCGCAGGCCGCCCAGCACATGACCGCCGAGAAAGTGTGGACCCGCGCCGAGCCGCGCAATTCCCAGAGGCCCGCATCGGGTTGGCCGAAGGCGGCCACGGCCTTCTCGCCCAGATGTTCGAGCTGGCGGAACAGCGGCTCATCGCCGCGGCGAACCAGGCGTTGGTCGAAGAAGATGTGGGTTGCCGCCAGGATCGCGGAGCCATACACGTCGTGCTGAATTTGCCGGCAAGCGAGATTGCCCACCCGTACGGGGCCCATGTCCCGATAACCCGGCAGGGAATCCACAGTGCGTTCCTCCAGGTTGGTTCGGCCGTCGATGCCATAGACAGGCTGCAGGGCGGCGCCGCCCGCCTGAGCTGCGATGTTGACGATATAGGCGAGGTAGCGTTCCATCGTACTGGTAGCGCCGAGCCGATTCAGAGCATTGACGACAAAATAGCCATCCCGCAGCCAGCAATAGCGATAGTCCCAGTTGCGCGTGCTACCGGCTGACTCAGGAATAGATGTGGTCATGGCGGCGACGATCGCCCCGGTGTCGTCAAACGCGTTGAGCTTGAGCGTGATCGCGGCGCGAATAACGGCTCCCTGCCATTCATAGGGAATTGCCAGGGTGCGAACCCAGGTGCGCCAGAACTTCTCGGTCTCTTCAAAGAAGCGCCGTCCCAACTCGCTTGGGGCCTCGGGTACCGTTTCGTCCGGCCCGAACAGTAGGGTGATGGATTCCTCGAGGAAGAACGGCACTTCCTGTAATACGGCGGTGATTGATGCGTCGGTTGTGAGTCGAAGCACAAGCTCGGGGGCGACATAGCGGATGTGATTGCTGCCCCATGTGATCTCTGGCCGGGCGGCGCCGTAGTCACAGGCGGGGCGCAGCCGTATGGTCACCCGCGGGCTGCCGGCCAACCGCCTCACCCGGCGTACCAGCATCATCGGACGGAACATGCGGCCGAATTGAGTGAAGCGAGGCGCGAAGTCCGTCACTTCCACACAGCCGCCAAGGCGATCGTAAAGGCGGGTAATCAGCATAGCGGTATTGTCCACATAGTGCTGTTCGGAACGCTCGAAATCCGTCACTTCGATGACGAAAACGCCGTTGTCTTCTGGCGCCGGATGCCCGCGCAGAAGTGAGCAGAACACAGAGTCGCTATCGAAGCGCGGCAGACAGGCCCAGACGATCTCGGCACGGCTGTCCACCAAAGCGCCCACAGTACAGTTGCCGATCAGCGCCAGATCCAGTGAGCTTGCCATCATCGACTCTCCTCCGGGTTGCCGGCGCCCGTGGCTCCGGCTAGCCAGACTCGCACCGCGCCAACATTGCGCACGCGGCAGCGCGCGATGGTCTGACCGCGGCCAACCTTCACCGACAAACCGCCCATTTGGTTGACAGCCGCAAACCCGCGTTCATCCGTTGTATCGTCGCCGAGAAAGACAGGCATTCTGCCCAGAAACGGCGTCTCGGCCATGAACTCGGCGATCGAGGTGCCTTTGTCGAAACCTACCGGCTTGATCTCCACTACTCTCTTGCCGGATTGCAGGCACAGGCGACCGGTCGTGCCGGCGACCACGTCTCTCATGAGACGGTGCACGTATGACGCGAGATGAGGCGCTTGCCGGTAGTGCAGCGCCAGTGTCAGCCCTTTGTCCTCCAGCAGCAGTCCGGGATGGCGCTTCAACACTGGCTTCAGGCGCAGGCTGATTTCCTCCCTTGCGGCCAGACCTGCGGTGTGTGCTCGCAATTGCCCGCTGGAGGTGCGTCTCTCCAATCCGTGTTGACCCGAAATGGGTGGTCGAAAGTCGCCAAGCAGGTCTTCCAGATTTGCCAATCTTCGTCCGCTAACCAGCGCCAACGCTCCCCCGCATGCCCGGTGGAGCCGCCTTAACAAGTCGAGCAACTTCGTATCTACCGTTACGTGATCGGGCGCATCGGCGATGTCGATCAATGTGCCGTCGACGTCCAAAAAATAGGCCCATTCCGGTTTGGCGCGAGGCGGGGCTTGGGCTTTCTCGGTTACCCACGAGTCAGCACTAAACCTGGGCAACGGCAACGCTCGGCCTCCTCGTCAGCTTGCTCCTTCGCCGCATCGTGGCAGCGTCCAGCAACATGCGGCCGGCCCAACGATAGACGTTGAACTCACGGACTAGGCCACGCATCAACAGCATGCGGTCCCGTTGTTCGGCCAACGGCATAGTCAGCGCGATCAAGAGCGCCCCCGCGCATTCGTGCGAATCGTATGGATTCACGATGAGCGCTTCAGGCAGTTCCCGCGCAGCACCGGTGAATTGGCTGAGGATCAATACTCCTCGTTCGTCGTCACGAGCGGCAACAAACTCCTTGGCCACCAGGTTCATGCCGTCATGCAGACTGCTGACGAAACACAGATCCGCCGCGCGGTAATACTCGTAAACGCTCTTCGGTTCGTGGTGTTCGACCTTAAGCAGGATCGCTGGCGGACCCTCGCCGAAGCCTTCATTGATGCGGGCAGCGCATTCCCGGACCCGCACCTCGTGGGCCTTGTACTCTTCAATGCCCGATCGCGTTGGCGCCGCGATCTGGATAAACGTAAACCGCCCTCTCCACTCGGGATTCAATTCCAGGAACTGTTCTATCGCGGAGAATCGTTCCATGATGCCTTTGGTATAGTCCAGCCGGTCCACACCGATGCCGATTTTGTGGTCCGGCGGTAGCGCGTTTTCCTGGCGCACGTCGATTCGGCATTGATCCACGGGCTTGTCCATCAGGTCCTCTCCTGGAGGCCAGCCGATGGAAATGGGATAACGGCGCACCGTGGTCAGCTTGCCTCCATAGGAGACAGTCAACGCTTCCCGGTCGACGCGGGCCTCAATACAACTGTCCACCGTATCAACGAAGTTGTGGCAGTGAAACTGAGTGTGAAACCCTAAGATGCTGCTGCCCAGCATGCCTTGGACGATCTCTTCGCCCCAGGGGCAAATTGCGAACGACTCTGGATTGGGCCAGGGGATATGCCAAAAGGTGATGACGGTTGCATTTGGCAACACCTCTCGAATCATTTTTGGAAGCAGCGCCAGGTGATAATCCTGCACGAGAACGATCGGCGTTTTGGTTTTTGCTTCACGCGTCACGGCGGCGGCGAATTTGCGGTTCACCGCCATATATTGAATCCAATCGCTGGAACGAAAGGTCGGCCGTACGTGCGCTATGTGGCAGAGAGGCCAAATGCCTTCGTTGGAAAAGCCATAGTAGTAGCCGGACACTTCTTCGCCAGTCAGCCAGATCCGGCGGAGTTGATAGGCGGATCTTCCAGGCGGCACGGCAACCCTGTCGTGGGCGTCCACAACTTCCCTATCGGCCGAACCGCTGCCGTGCGCGATCCAGATCCCGGAGCAAGCCCGCATGATTGGCTCTAGCGCGGTTACCAAGCCGCTCGCGGGCTGTTCCACCACGATCCGCCCATTTTCGAGTTCGTGGACGTACGGCTCACGATTAGAGACTACGATGACTTCTGCGCCACTTAACTCATTGTGCAGAATGGCCTTCAGACTTTCTGGGGTCCATGTGATCTGGCTCTCGTCCCGAGCCCGGCGCTCGGACTCCAACTCGTCGATCAACTGCTTCAGATCCCTGGCGATGGGCTTAAACTCCGGTGCGTGCTCTTGCGGCGCCGGCTCCCGGAAGCGTACTTGTCCGCGCATTAGCGAGCGCATACCCGCCACCCAGCCGCTCAAGGAGATCTGGGCAATGATGACTGTCACCAGAGAGACGATGATGGCCAGGCCTACGAAGAGATAGAAGATGTAGCGTTTGGTCTCCTCGCTGCGTTGCGCGACAAAGCTCAAGTCATGCACCAGGATCAGGCTCGCGGCCGGCATGTCGTCGCTCACCATCGATTTGACGGTTACATGAAGCGGGCCACGGCGGCTGGAAATCAGGACAGGCGCCGACTTCCCTTGCCAACGCGCCAGGGCATCGCAGTGAATCTCGCTTGGGAACAGGACGCTCGCGATCGGCTTGTCCTGGGGGGAGGCACAGTAGCCGATTGCGTAGAGACGCTCATCCTGTGTGATGCGGGCGAAAGAATCGCCGATCTTGTCCCTCTTGCCGGCGGCAAGCTGTTCCTCAAGAGGTTCCTGGAGGGTATCCGCAATCAGGGCGGAGCGAATATCCAAGTCGCGCACAAACCAACGCAAGGTGAGCTGGTCGACCAGCGGCACCACCGCATAGGCGATCGCGATCAACACGAGCCCTAGGGGCAGAACGAAACGAAGAGAGAGTCTCATGGCTTCATCGACAGAGCACCACAGTTCGCGCCAAACAGGTCAGTCCATCCGCGGTACCACGGTTCTGAGCAATGCAGGCCTACACAAGTCCATGGACTCGGGTACTGGCATGTTGGCTCCGTGCTTTCATGCCCATCGGCGCGGGAAGGAACGAAGTACCCCACTTGCTGATGCAACTGAGTGGCCAGACTGCGAACCAAGGCATCGGCACCAGCGCAAGGTAGTGACGTACCCTCGGCCAGGATGCTCTGGCTCAGCGTGTTTCACCCGCCGAATCGTCCCGCACGAGTTGGGCGATTCCCCGCTCCTTACAAGAACGTCGATGGACGCATCGATCGGCCGGCCTACGCTGGCTTGGCACTCCGCACAACGCTCACGGCGTAACTACAGTTGTGCGCCGTCGGACACTGTTTTGCACCTGTGTGACGCGCGTCTCATGGCGGACCCGGCGATAAAGCCGATAGCGGCTGCAGCCACCAGGGAGCCAGCCATGTGCCGGCGGCCATACCTCCGCAAGCCGGTGAGGACGTCGTTCAGGTCATGATCTTCGACCAGCGATGCCGTAGCATCCAGCCGATCCGCCGTGCCGGTAGCGAGGTTGTCGATTGCCTCGGCCCCTTGGCGCCCTGTCGAGCGAACTGAGGACGCGGCGGTATGGAGCGCCGCGCCAGTCTCGGTCCGCACCGCATCCAATCGCCTGCCGGCAGAGCGGCCCAACTGCTCCACCGACTCCTTCGCCTCTTTGCCAAGCTCCGACGATGTTTCCGTTACTGTCTTCAAAGTAGTCAAGATGTTCCTCCAAATCCGGTGATGGTTGGGTTGTGCGTGCTCCAACAGGAATGGCAACGCACGCCAGCCTCCATTGCCGCCGATGAGCGGAGCAGTGGAGTTAGCAGGGGCCGACGTTCGGAAGCCGCAGAAACTGCACTCTCTGGAGGCAGCGTCTGCACGTCTCTGGCGGCATTTCTTGCCACACTGCCTACTGCGCTTGAGGCAGGAGAGTGGCCTCAGGCGTGCTCAGCATTCACCTTAAGTGTTCCTCTCGATGCCAGTGCCCGGACTCATCGCGCAGAATTCACACAATGACGCCCACTCCACTCGATGAGTTAACGCAGGGGCCAACGTCCCAGGCCGCTGTTGTCGTCGCACATCCTGACGACGAAACGCTATGGTGCGGCGGATACATCTTGACCCACCCGGAGTTCAATTGGCGGATCGTGACCTTGTGCAGAGCAACCGATTCGGACCGGGCCCCGAAATTCCGCCAAGTCTTGCAGCGATTCGGGGCGGAGGGTGAGATGGCCGATCTCGATGACGGGCCGGATCAGTCGCCATTGCCGGTGGAACACGTGCATGAAACGATCGCCAGGCTTCTGGCCGGAAAGAGCTACAGCCTGATTCTGACCCACGGCCCGGACGGTGAATACACGCGCCACCGCCGGCACGAAGAGTGCAACCGGTCCGTCGTTGAACTGTGGCGATCGGGCGCTATCGACACGAGGCGATTATGGATGTTCGCCTATGAAGATGGTAACCGTGCGTATCTGCCTCGGGTACGCGACGACGCCGACCGGCGAGACGTTTTGGCGAACGAAGTCTGGCTCGAAAAGCGCCGGCTGATTACGGAAGTCTATGGCTTTGGACTCGACAGTTGGGAAGCCCGGGCCACTCCGCGAGAAGAAGGGTTCTGGTGCTTCGATTCGCCGCAATCCGCGGTAACGCGCGCGGCACAGTGGGAGCAACAATCTTGAAAGTTCTTGTTTTGACCGAGTACCCGCCATCGGCTGGCGGCCTTTCCACGCAGGGTCAGCTCTTCTACCGGGGCTTGCGCGAGATCGGCGTGGATGTCCACCCGGTCCATCTCGAATCGCCTCTCGAAAAGGAATGGTACTACCGCTGGTTTCAGCCGGACGTGGTCTTGGGCATAGGCTTCTGGGGCCATATTCCGCAACTGGTACTGCACCCCCAGCAATTCGGGTTGAAGGCGGTCCCATGGCTCGTCGCCGACGGGTTTATCGCCGAACACCAGGACGTGCTGAACGCACTGCCGTTGATCCTTGTCACCTCCAACTGGGTGAAGGAAATATACGTCAGGGATGGTATCCGGGGAGACAACATCGAGGTCCTGCCAGTGGGTTGCGATACGGACTCCTTCGCCCCACGCAGCCACAATGACCCGAAGGTCCGAGCGATCCGCGAAGCTCTGGGAGTGTCCGATGACCAGATCATGATCCTGACCGCCGGCGGCGATGGGACGTCCAAAGGGCGCGCAGGAGGTCATGCGGGCGCTCGCATCTGATCGATGCAGAGGTGCCCGACTGGCGATATGTCTGCAAGGTCTGGCCGCAGCAGCGCACGGTCGAACAGAACCTGATCGACCTCCAACTGGCGGCGGACCTGGGTATCGAAAAGAAGGTCATCTACTCCACCAACGTGGTTTCGCGTAACTTCATGCCCTACATGTTGGCGGCCTGCGATATTTACGCCGCGCCCTCCCGGCTGGAGGGCTTCGGAATGGTTCAGGTGGAAGCCAACGCATGCGGAAGGCCGGTCATCGCAATCAACGCCATGGCATTTCTCGACACGATGGTCCAGGGTGAAACCGCTTTCCTGGCGGGAGTTGCGGAGGAGAGGAAGATTAGCGAAGGAGTATTCGGGGAGGGCCCCGGTGACGACGATAGTCGCCGCATCGTGTTTCCACATCCGCGGACCGTGGAGTTCCGCGCCAGTGTACCCGACATAGCCAAATACCTCCGGACTCTCATGCAGAACAGTGGCCTGCGGCGGCGTATGGGCGAAGCGGGCCGGGAACGCGTGACCGAGTTGTTCAACTATCGCCAGGTGGCGAGGCGGTTCGTCAAGATCGTTTCCGACCGGCTGGGAATTCGGTAGCGCGTGACTCGCGCGATTGGGGTGCCATGTTGATGGACGACAAGTCGATTGCTCCTATTGACCAGGCTCGAATCGACGAAGCGAAGGCAGCCGCACTGCGCGTCCTTCTGCACAACGCGCGTGGGCCATTTCAAGGACTGCCCCGGACCGCCGGGTGGGGGTACCCGGAACCTTATACGCGGGACCTCATGATTTCTGCTCTGGGCTTTCTAGCCACCGGCAATGAGGAACTCGCGGACGCGCTGCGCCGCACCCTGGTGGCGCTGGCGACCAATCAGACTACACGCGGTCACATCCCATCTCTCGCGCACGATCCCGCCGACCGCGGCGCGAGCGACACGACGCCGCTGTTCCTCTTTGGCCTGGCGCTTTACCGTAGATCTTCCAACCAGCCGGAGTTTCTCGACGAGGCAGCGCAGAAGGCCCTGAAGTGGATGCAGTACCAAAGCCCTGACGACATGGTGATGGTCTCCCAATTGCCGACCAGCGACTGGCGTGACGAGCAGTGGGTGATGGGTTATCGGGCTGTACGTGAACACTCTCGTCTACGCCTATCTCAGGCTCTTCGGGGAGCGCGAGCCGGCCGCTCAACTCCGCTCTTTGATGAATCGTTTGGAGGTGCTCGGTGACGTAAAGAATCCCCATCAGCACGAGGGGCTGGTCGTCCCATCGAAGCCCTACTACGCCCTCTATTCCTACAAGATCTTCAACAGCGACCGGTTCGACCTGCTCGGCAACAGCCTGGCGATCCTGACGGGGATTGCCTGCCCATCTCGGGCGCGAGACCTGGTGGATTGGATCGAGGCCGAGTGCGACGCGATGCGGGACCGCGGAGAGTTGGCCGTATGCTTGCCGCCTTGTCTGTTCCCCTATATCCTGCCCCATCAGGCCGACTGGCGGCCGCGATATGCGCGATTCAACCGGCCGGGCGAGTACCACAACGGCGGCGTCTGGCCGTTTGTCTGCGGTTTTTATGTAGCTGCTTGCGTAGCGGCCGGGCGAATGGAGTTGGCAGAGCGGAAGCTATCGGCGCTGGCAAGACTGGTGAAACCATGGCACGAAAACGAGGCGGAGTGGGGCTTCAATGAGTGGATCAAGGCGCAGACCGGTCAGCCCAGCGGACGCGATTGGCAGACATGGTCGGCGGCCATGTTCCTCTACGCCGCGGAGTGTGTGCGGCAACAGGTCACTCCGTTCTTCGACGAAATCCGCGCAGGCAATCGGAGCCTGGTGGAGTAAACAAGCCTGTTGGCACCACAGCCGGCGAAGCATCGACCCGCTGTCGACCTGAGGCACGAGGTGATCAAACAGCCGCTCGTGACCCACACAGTGACACTTGATAAATGGTCAATCAGGAAGCCGATTGATACCGCGACGATTCGGCGTCGCGCATCCCGATACCGAGATCTTCCCCGAGGAAGTTCACTAGCTCGCGATTTACTTCGTACGCGTGGGTCCAGGTGACGCAGTGCGGCCCATCCTTCACCACCACCAAGCGGGCGCCTTTGATAAGTTTGGCGGTGCGGAGTCCCGTGGCGCCAATAGGTAGTATCCGGTCTGCGTCGCCTTGAATAACCAGGGTGGGAACGTCGATGCTGGCCAGGTCGTGCCGGAAGTCCTCGTGCCAGGCCGCCACACAAGCGAGGCAGGCCCCGGCGGAGGCGCTCGTTGCAATGTTCCAGCAAGCCTGAACGACCTGTTTGCTGACGCGCGTTCCCATCAGCAGATCCGTATTGAAGAAGTTCTTGAAGAACTCGCCGAAGAACGCGTATCGATCTCTGACGACAGAACGCTGGATCCACTCGAAGACACTGCCATCCACACCTCTTGGGTTCTCGATCGACTTGAGCAAGAAGGGCGGCACCGCCGAGACGAAGATCGCCTTGCTCACGTTCGTCGATCCATATTTCCCCAGATAGCGGGCCACTTCCCCGCCTCCCATGGAAAAACCAGCCAGCGCGAAGTATTCGAGATCGAGCCGAGTGACAAGTTTGAGCAGGTCTTCGGCCAAGGTGTCGAAGTTGTATCCACATGTTGGCTGGCTGGACTTGCCGAATCCCCTCCGGTCGTAGGTGATGACGCGGTGACCGGCGGCTAGAAGCGCCGCGGTTTGCTTCTCCCAGGACGCTCCGCTCAGCGGATATCCATGGATGAGCACAATCGGATCGCCTGAGCCGTGGTCCTCATAATACAAGTCGATATTGCCGGAATTTTCCTTGCCGACAGTGATGTATGGCATTGATATGCTCCTCCACGAACTGGGACGTATTGACGCCAATGAACTTCAAATGGTGCGGAAGTACCCGCGTTAGCGCTGCACATGCGCTTCCAGGAATCCCAACCGCTTGTCCACGACTGGAGAGATCTGAATGAGGACATCCGCGGTAGGCAAGTCGTGTCGCTCGTCCGCGACGTCGATCGCCTTCAGGCAGATCAAGGCGAGTCGGAAATGCCGGTGTCGCGGCCTTGGCTGCTAACATAGGGTGACTTGTTCCTTTCGACCGCCACTCGGCTTGCACGATATGGGCCGAATCCCCGCAGGCAACATTTCGGGACCAGATCGCGCTCCCTGCGGCGAGTTTCACTCGACTGCCCGGCCAATCGGCCGGATGGTGCTGCTGCCCGCGGCAAGCTGGCCGACGAGCCGATCTGCTGACACGGCCGCGACCGGCAAGATTTGCACTTGCAGAGGCAAGGCTTGCATCTGCCCGGAGGGATCGAGCCGGTGAGAATCGCAAGGTCTTATTCGGTATCGGAACTGAATCGCGGCGCTCGATGCGCGGGGCCCGGAGTCAAAACCGGATATAGCTGGACTCTCGTGTCAGTCCGCATGGTGTGAGAGTGGCTCTTGAACGGCTGAGGCGCCCGGTCCTTTCCGGCGGGGCTGGCCCGCGACTAGCGTGGCCCATCAATTGCACCTGCACCGGATGGCGTACGCGCGTCCAAACCGTGGAGACCAGAGTTGGACTCGCGCCAATGCCGGAATGGTGGACGGACTGGCGGGCGCGGCGCCCCAGCCGGCGCCGGCGATGCTGAGCGGCACGGCGAAAGCGTCCGGCTTCTTCACGGAAGGAATTGGCAAGAGACACGGTGGCGAACACTGAACAGCCCATTATCCTCGCGCTCGCCCGGCGGATCGGTGAAAACACGATTGCGACGGCCCTCAGCGCTGTGGCGAGCCTGTTGACTCTGAGCCTGCCGGGCTCTTTCGTGCCAATGCGAAATGGCGAGTTGCGCGTCGTGTCGGCGGCAGTAGCCGCGAAAGTCGCGCTGGTCACCGGCTTCGTGCAACACGTGCGGGACTTGATGTAGCGGCCGGAGCGTCGCCTGTTCCGGTACTCCATGCCGTGATCGAGACCTTCCGAGTGACTTGGGGATCCAAGCCCGGTGGTTGCACCAGAAACATCTCATGAAAGAAACCTCTAAAGTCCGCAAGATCGCCTTTGTAGGAGACCACCTGCCGCGCAAATGCGGCATAGCTACTTTCACCACCGACCTGCTTACCGCGGTCGCCGGCGCGCAACCTCAAAGCCGCTGCATTGCGGTGGCGGTAAACGACGTGGCGGATGGCTACGAGTACCCGGAAGAGGTGCGCTTCGAGATCGAGGAGCAGGACCTTTCATCCTATCTTCGAGCGGCGGATTTCCTGAACATCAGCAATGTGGACATCGTTTGCCTGCAGCACGAGTTTGGCATCTATGGCGGGCCGGCTGGAGGTCAGATCCTGGCGCTGTTGCGCGAATTGAGAATGCCCGTTGTAACGACGCTGCATACCGTCCTGCGTGAACCGAATCCCGATCAACGGCGTGTGATGGAAGGCCTGATCCGGCTCTCCACTCGCCTCGTCGTGATGGCCGAGCGCGGACGGGAGATGCTGCAGGACATCTACAAAGCGCCTCCGAACAAAATCGATGTCATCCCCCACGGTATTCCCGACGTAGGCTTCGTCGATCCGACCTACTTCAAAGACCAGTTCGGGGTGGAAGGGAAGGTGGTGCTGCTCACGTTCGGCCTGCTTTCGCCGAACAAGGGTATCGAATACGTGCTCAATGCCATGCCGCAAATCCTGGCTGAGTTCCCCGAGGTCGTCTATATCGTTCTCGGCGCCACGCATCCCAACGAACTGCGGGAGCACGGAGAAGCTTACCGGCTCGGTCTCGAAATCCTCGCCAAGAAGAACAAAGTCGAGAAGAGCGTCATCTTCTACAACCAATTCGTGGACCTCGAGAACCTCAAGGAGTTCATAGGAGCGGCGGACCTTTACATCACGCCGTACCTGAACGAAGCTCAAATCACGTCGGGCACCTTAGCCTATGCGTTTGGCTCTGGCAAAGCAGTGGTTTCCACGCCATACTGGCACGCCGCGGAATTGCTCGCGGACGACCGTGGAGTGTTGGTGCCATTCCGCGACGCGCAGGCAATCGCCCATGAAGTGATCGCGATGCTGCGCGACGATACCCGCCGTCACGCCATCCGCAAGAACGCCTACCGGCTGGGGCGCGACATGATCTGGAGCAGCACGGCACAACTGTACATGCGTTCGTTTGAGAGTGCCCGTTTGGAAGCGGCGCCGCTGTCGCGGAAGTCGCTCGCCACCAAGACCCTAGACCGGAAACCGCGCGAGCTGCCGACGATCAAACTGAGTCATCTCTCGCGGATGACCGATTCAACCGGAGTCTTTCAGCATGCTATCTTTAGCGTCCCGAATTTCTCCGAAGGCTACTGCACCGACGACAACGCCCGAGCCTTCATCCTCTCCGTTCTGCTTGGCGAATTGGGGGGCGATACGGAACTTGTTCGCACGCTTGCCACCAGTTCGGCTGCATTCCTGCACCACGCGTTCGACTTCAAATCCGGACGGTTTCACAACCACCTGAGCTTTGAGCGTCAGTGGCTCGACCAAGAGGGATCGGAGGATTGTCAAGGGAGAGCGCTCTGGGCGCTCGGCATGGGCGTGGGGCGTTCTCCTTTCAGGAGCTTTCAGATGATGGCCGGCCAGCTATTTGCGTTGGCGCTGCCCGCGCTTACCAAGCTATCGTCACCTCGCGCCTGGGCTTTCGGCCTGATTGGCATCCACGAGTATCTGCGCAGGTTGGGTGGCGACAGCCTGGTCAACCAGATTCGTGAGACACTAACATGCCGGCTCATGGAGCGGTTTGAAGCGAGTGCGCGGCCGGACTGGCAATGGTTTGAACAGGAACTGACGTACGACAACGCTAAGCTCGCGCACGCCTTAATCCTGAGTGGCCAGGCGACCGGGCAGCAGGCAGTGCTTGATCGCGGTCTGCAATCCCTGCGCTGGCTGACTGCAGTCCAGACCTCTGAGAAGGGCCACTTTCTGCCGATAGGCACTAATGGGTTCTACCGCCGGGGCGGCACGCGCGCCAATTTCGACCAGCAACCGGTGGAAGCCCAAGCGACGGTCTCGGCTTGCCTCGAAGCTTATCGCGCAACGTCGGACTACTCCTGGTACGAGCACGCGCAACGCGCCTTCGACTGGTTCATCGGCTGGAACGATTTGGGATTGGAGCTTTACTCGCCGGAGACCGGCGGCTGCCGCGACGGACTGCATGTCGATCGTGTCAACGGCAACCAAGGTGCGGAGTCTACTCTGGCGTTCCTGCTTTCATTGGCTGAGATGCGCCTGGCGCAAAACACCGTAGCGAGTTTCAAAGAACCTATCGCCAGCGGAGATTAGCCGTCAATCATTTCAGTCATTTTCCAAGGAACCATCATGCCCATACACGTCAAGCGCACCGCTACTTTCCTCAAGCCAGACCAGACGCGCGTCTTGCTGCGGCCATTCAGCCCCGGAGATTCAAAGCGGGTCGCCGGGATCATCTCCAGAATCATGGCGCTTCCCGAAGAGCGAGTCGCACCGATCCTGAACGAGGTCATCGTTGAGTTTTCGCAGCGCCACGAGAAAATTCGCAATCGCTTCCTCGAACGCTTCGAACAAGTCCGCAAACTGGTACCGCCGGATGGAGAGTTGTCCGAACAGAGACGCTTATTGATCGGCTCGTATTTCCTGTCCGAATACTCGCTGGAATCCGCTGCGCTGTTCAATCCATCCATCGTTCCGCACCCCGACCAGACTGGCCTTCCCGCAGGTGCACTGCGGTTTATTCTCAGCATGCGTGCAACCGGGGAGGGGCATATCTCTTCAATTACTTTTCGCACTGGTATCATCCATCCCGGTCAAAGACTCGAAGTGGAAGTGCCTACCGGGTTCCTCACCGAGCCTCGCCAGATCCCCAACCCTGTGTACGACAAGGCCATGTTCGGTCGGAAGCTCGCTGAACTGGGCTTGAACAGCGAGTTCACGCGTTGTGTCATGGACAACCTCGGAGAGTCGTTCACGCTGGAAGATCTGCGCGCCGGTCTCAAGGACGTAAGGTGCAGGCAGAACGATGCGGTGACGGCGGAAGATCGAAACGCGGCCAAGGGCATTTGGATGCTCGCCCGGGCCAACTACGAAGTCCAGTTCCAGCCCGAACAGCAGATCTCAGAGCGCATTATTTTCCCTGCCACGCCTTCGCAGCGCAACGGAATTGAAGACGCCCGCTTCGTCTATTTCCAGAACGACGACGGCAGCCACGTCTACTACGCGACGTTCACAGCGTTCGATGGCAAGATCATAGTGCCTGAACTGCTCGAAACCTCCGACTTCCTTCGTCTTCGATTCCTGTCCTTGAACGGCCCGGCGGCCGAGAACAAGGGCATGGCCCTTTTCCCCCGCAAAATCGGTGGTAACTATGCCATGCTTTCTCGGCAGGACAACGAGAACATCTTCCTTATGTATTCAGACAACGTGCACTTCTGGAATGAACGCACGCTGCTGCTCAAACCGTCATTCCCATGGGAGCTGGTTCAGATCGGCAACTGCGGATCGCCCATCGAGACGGAAGCCGGATGGTTAGTCCTCAGCCACGGCGTCGGCCCGATGCGAAAGTACTGCATCGGCGCATTCCTGCTGGACCTTGAAGACCCCTCCAAAGTGATCGGACGTCTCCGCGAACCGCTGCTGAAGCCGGACCCGAACGAGCGTGAAGGCTACGTGCCGAATGTCGTTTACACCTGCGGCGCTCTGGTTCACAACGGCGAATTGATCATTCCCTATGGCCTGGCCGATCACGCGACAGGTTTCGCAACAGTTCCACTCTCTGAGGTGCTGGCAAATATGGAGCGGGAAGAGCTTGTGACCGCATGACCGTTCCCAGGAAGAGAGTGGCGGTGCTGTCGCCCGTCGCCTGGCGCACCCCTCCCCGGCAATACGGCGCATGGGAGACGGTCGCCAGCAATATCACGGAAGGTCTCGTCGCCCGCGGCTGGGATGTGACGTTGTTTGCCACTCGCGATTCCATAACCCGCGCTCACTTGCATTCCGTAGTGGACCATGGGTATGAAGAGGACCGCGCCATCGATCCCAAGGTAGCCGAATACCTTCACATTCCCGAAGTGTTCGAGCACGCCGCTGAGTTCGACCTCATTCACAGTCATTACGACTTCATGGCACTGTCCTACACCCGGCTGGTCAAGACGCCTGTTCTAACGACCATCCACGGATTCTCATCGCTAAGAATCATGCCCGTCTATGAGAAGTATCAGGACGGATACTTCGTTTCCATCAGCAATTCCGATCGCGCACCGGGGCTGAACTACCTGGGGACCGTCTACAACGGAATCGACCTCTCGTTGTATCCGCTTCAACCCTCGCGCGGGAACGACCTGATCTTCCTCGGCCGGATTCATCCCGACAAGGGTCTCCATTTGGCGATCGAGGTCGCTCAGCGCAGCGGGCTGGCACTGCTCATCGCCGGCATTATCCAGGATCAGGATTACTTCCGCGAGCAGGTGGAGCCCAGACTTAATTCGGCCATTCGATACGTCGGTCCGGTTGACGTCGCGGGCAAGAATGCGTTGTTTGCGCGAGCCCGGGCACTGCTGCATCTGAACACGATCCCGGAGCGATTCGGGCTTGTCCTGGCGGAAGCGAACGCCGCCGGGGTGCCCGTCATCGCCACGGACCTCGGTTCCTGCCGTGAAGTGATCGAGGACGGGCGGACTGGAATTCTGGTGAACACCGTCGAGGAAGCGGCGGAAGCGGTCCAGAGAATCGGCGAAATCACACCTGCCGATTGCCGCAAGCGCGTCCAGGAGCGCTTCTCCATCGAAACGATGGTCGAAGCATACGAGCGGGTCTATGCCAGGATTTTTGAGTTGGAGTCGAACAAGCGGTCATGACACCCGACATCGTCAGGAGATACAGCGGCAACCCCATCTTGACCAAGGCCGAGATCCCGTACCCAGTGGAAACGGTCCACAACGCGGCGGTCGTGAAGCATGGGAACGAATACATCATGCTGTTTCGCTCCCACTTGCGCACCGGACGATCCGTCATCGGCCTGGCGCGGAGTCCGGACGGATTCCACTTCACCGCCGATCCTGTGCCGTTTCTCACTCCCGCTCGGGAAGGCCCATTTGCGGCCTACGAGGAATTCGGCGTGGAGGATCCGCGGGTCACCTTGTTGGAGGGCGAGTACCTCATCACCTACAGCGCCTATTCGCGAAACGGCGTCCGGATCGCGCTAGCGAAGACCAAGGACTTCGTTGCGGTAGAGCGGTTCTCGCTCATCACCGAAGCGGACTATCGGAATACTGTCATCTTCCCCGAGAAGTTCGATGGGCTGTATGCGCGGCTAGACAGGCCCCACTCGGAAATCGCCCCATGGTCGATTTGGATTTCCTACTCTCCGGATCTTCGGTTTTGGGGCGAATCTCAGCTCATCATGCGGCCCGAACCCTACCACTGGGACGAGATGAAGATTGGTCCCGGCGCGCCGCCGATCAAGACGGAGCAAGGCTGGCTTTCGATCTATCACGGCGTTTTTCAGACCATGGATGGGTCTGTCTATCGTCTGGGAGTTGCTCTTCACGATCTGACAAACCCGGCGAAGATCATCGGAGTGAGCGACTCGTGGATTCTGCAACCGGAAGCACCCTGGGAGGTGACCGGTTACGTCCACAACGTCGTATTCACTTGCGGCGCGGTCGCGGAACCCGATGGAACCGTGAAGATCTACTGGGGTGGAGCGGACACCGTCATGTGCGTCGGCGAAGCGAACATCTCCGACCTGGTCGCACTGTGCCTGGATCACGGCCGACCGGCGAGATGAATGCCCGCTTCAGGTCTTCCATGCGAATAACATCACCACGGGTTCAGCCGGCCGATGGTACGGCATAGGAGGCAAATCCTGCCTCACGAGCGGCAGGATCTGCATCCGTGCGATGTTTTGCATTTCAAACGCCTAATCCGGTAGTTCAGGCGTCTTCGCAATGTCCAAGCTAGCAGCCTCCGGGTTCATAACTGCTCTGGGAGGAGGCCCTTGGAGTTTGGCCTTCAACATGCCTTCTATACCAGAGGTATGGCAACCACAACCGTTCCAAAACCTGCGCTGAGAGAGGATGTGCTCGCATTCGTCAAGCCGTTGCAGTCGATGGTCGAATGGGTTGGCGACTTGGGCCTGTTCTTCTGGCGGGTGACCAAGGCAATCTTTTCGCGGCCCTTTGAATGGGCCGAGTTTTGGCGTCAATTGGATGCGATCGGTTCCAGGTCTCTTATGCTGGTGGCGCTCGCAGGGGCGGCCACGGGCGCTGTTCTGGCTCTGCAGACTCGCGACAGTCTCGCGCGGTTTGGCGCGAAGTCTCTCTTGCCGGCCGTGATCGTCTTCTCGCTGGTCAAGGAGACCGGGCCGATCATCACCGGTCTGGTCGTAAGCGGCCGGGTTGGCGCAGGAATCGGCGCCGAACTGGGCTCCATGCGCGTCACCGAACAAATTGACGCCATGGAAGCGTCAGCCGTCGATCCGCACAAGTATCTCGCCGCAACGCGGGTGCTCGCCTGTATCGTAGCGATGCCTTTGCTCACGATAGCCGCCGATTTCTTCGGCATTCTCATGGGTTGGGTTGCGTGCACTCTCGCGGATCCCGTGCCTTTGAGGTTGTTCCTATCGAATGGTTTTCACGGCGTCACGTTCGCCGACATTCTTCCCCCCACTTTCAAGACAGCCATTTTCGGTTTGATCATCGGGGTCGTTTCCTGCTTCCAAGGCATGCGAACCCGGGGCGGCACCGAAGGAGTGGGCCGCTCAGCCACAAGTTCGGTGGTGCTGTCATCTCTGTTCATCATCGTGGCAGACGTGTTGCTGGTTCAGCTGATTCTTAAGATCTTCTAAATGGAACGACAAACCAATCCCGAGCCGCCGATCGCCGTCGCAGGGCTGCGCAAGGCCTTTGGCGCGCTAACAGTGCTGGATGGAATCACGTTTCAACTTGAGTCCGGTAAAGTGACCTGCGTACTGGGGCGCAGCGGCACCGGCAAGAGCGTCTTGCTGAAGCTGCTGATCGGCCTCGAACAGCCGGATGCGGGCTCGATTCGCCTTGAGGGCCACGACATCGCAACAGCTACGGCAAATGAGTTGAACGAAGCCAGGAAGAAAGTCGGCTTCCTATTCCAGCAAGCCGCGCTCTACGATTCCATGAGCATCGAAGAGAACGTCGCCTTCCCGCTCCGCCGGCACACCAAACTTTCAAACGCAGAACGCCGCGACCGCGTTCGCGAGTTGCTGGCAAGCGTCGGGCTGGATAGCGATCTCGACAAGATGCCCTCGGATATCTCGGGCGGCATGCGCAAGCGCGTTGGTTTGGCGCGAGCGATCGCGCTCGATCCGACGGTTCTCATGTTCGATGAACCTACGGCCGGCCTCGATCCAATCACAGCGGCGGAAATCGCGAAGCTGATTGTCGAGCTGCGCGATACTCGGCACATCACGTCGATTGTGGTCACGCACGACCTCCATACGGCCCGGACCATCGCCGACCGGCTAATCGTCCTCGATCGCGGCAAGGCGCTATTCGACGGTACGTTCGAAGGCCTTGACCGTAGCAAAAATCGCATTTATCGCCCAGTTCGTCGAAGATGCGGCATGAGGGAGAAATGATGTCACGAAGCTTCCGCTTAGGCCTGTTCCTGCTAACCACGCTGGCGATCCTCTCGGCTTGCGTGTTCATGGTCGGACGAGAGCAGTTGAAGTTTGGATCGAACTATCGCGTCCGAAGCGAATTCGATAACGTCGCGGGTCTTAACGACGGGGCCGATGTTCGCGTGGGCGGAATCCGTAAAGGCACGGTCCAATCCATCCAACTCCCCAAACGGCCCGACGGCAAGGTAACGGTCTCCATGGATCTCGCCAAGGAAACGCAGTCTATCATCAGGCAGGACTCGGTCGCATCCATCCAGTCCGCGGGCCTGCTGGGAGACAAGTACGTCGACATTTCCTTCGGCTCGGTGGACGCCCAAAAACTCAAGGGTGGGGAAACGATTGAAAGCGAGCCTCCTTTGGATGTCTCGGATCTGTTCCACAAGGCGAATCAGATCCTGGACACGAGTCAGGGCGCGCTCGAGAATATCTTAGGAGCGACCGATAACCTCAACCTGATTACCGGCAAAGTCAACACGGGCCACGGTACCATTGGCAAGCTGATCAACGATCCGACGCTTTACCAACAGGCCGCAGCGAGTGCCACTTCCATGCACGACAGCGCGGACGCGATGAAGAGCAACTTCCTGCTGCGCGGGTTCTTCAAGGATCGCGGCTACACCAATCCAGCGGAAGTTCAGCAGCACGCAGTTGCGCAGCTTCCCGGCGGGCAGCCCATCAAGAGCTTCTCGTACGAGTCGAAGAATCTGTTCGACAAGTCGAATTCCGCGAGAATGAGAAACCAGAAGAGTCTCAATGCCGCCGGACAATTCCTGCAGAGTGAAAAGTTCGGGTTGGCCGTAATCACGGCCAGCACTGGCAGAACCGGCGACTCAGACAAGGAACACGCACTGAGTGAAGCCCGCGGCTTCGTCGTGCGCAAGTATCTGGTTGACAACTTCTCGCTGGACGACACGCGTTTGAGAACTCTCGGACTAGGCAAGAGCGCCACCGCGAACGAGGACGGCAGCATCGAGATCCTTGTCTACGCCAATGCGCCGGTGGTCGCCAGCAAGCCACCCGCCAAGAAGTGATCGGACCGGGATCGCAGATCGCGATTCAGCCCGCTAGTCTCTGACTTGTTTCGCTTTGATCCGCGAAACGGTCGGCGTGTCGGTTTGAACTTCGCGGCAATTGCTGTAACTGTACTCCTGCTGGATGCGGACCACTTTCACTAGCCCCAGGCGGGCCGATGCCGTTGCCCGCACTTTGCTCGGAAGCCAGACTTCGTCATTCACGCGGGCCATCTCAAACGACCCGCGCGAGCCCTTGGACACGAGGACCAGGAAGAACCCCACAGAGATGGTGTCGATAACTTCCACGTCGCCTTTTACCAGGTGGTAGTCCTGCTTATCCACCCAGAGCTTGGCGCGGACGCGGGTGAGCATTCTCGCAGTGCGCGATCGGGGCTGGTAACCCTGGCGCGGCGTGGCTTCGATCGCGTATAGGGTGTGACCGTCCCACACTTCTTCCCCTTCCAAGCGAAAGTTGAATGCATCCGGCAGTTCGCGCCACGCCTCGCGCTGCCACTCGGGACGCATTGCATATTCCGCCAGGCGCTGCGCACGCTTCGCTTCGTTTTCCGCGCGGCGTTCGGCTGCGCTTCTCGCGAATTTCTCCTGCTCCTTCCTCTCATCAGCCGGGGACAACGGGCGGTCGTTCTTCGCCACCAGTCGCTCGTAAGGGGTACCGTCCAGAAGCACGAAATCGCGGCTGGTGATCTCCTGGAGCTTCACGTGGCCATCGGAGTCCAGGTACCGCAGATTGGACCGTTCCGAGAAGGTGTAGTTCCGCGCAACCTTCCAGTTGCGTTCTTCGGCTGCGACGGCGCGCCGGATGATCTCGCGCGCGTCCGTCTGGCCGAACGCCGCTGTCCCCGAAGCCAGGATGACCAGGAGCGTGCGCGTCTGGAGCGGGAGTTTCATTTGAGTTTCGTATTTCCTTACGCGCGGCCCTATTCATGTCGCTGCACGACGGAGGCGGACGCAGTGCCCTCGCGAGTCTTCAGAAACAGGGTC
Organism: Terriglobia bacterium; assembly: GCA_963823095.1. Taxonomy (GTDB): domain Bacteria; phylum Acidobacteriota; class Terriglobia; order Bryobacterales; family Bryobacteraceae; genus CAIVVT01. Next base: position 757,024 of record CAWGKI010000049.1, on the reverse strand, counting down.
TCCAGATCATGCAGAACTGTGGGATCGCCCCTAGCCAACCCCGCTGTGATCGAATCCCGAAAGCTGAGCCAGTCCTCCAACGGTTTCTTTGCGCTGGCATCCGCGGTCTGATTCGCGGCTTCGCGGGCGCCATCAAAAAAGCGCGTACTCGTGCCGGACGCGAGGCCGTAGTTCTTTTGGCTCGCCTGAAAATACGCCAGGCTAGCCAAGTCCCGAAGCTGGGCCAAGGCGAACTCGTTCCGAGCCTTGCGCAACTCGTTCTCCAGGCGATGCGCCTTCACAAAGGAAGGAAGAAAGCCTGCCAGGAACACGACAACAAGCAGAACCACCCCAAAGCCGATCTTGTTCTTCACGTGCGCCACCTCCTTCTGAGGGGGCATCGACAACACTTTCGAAGGAATGAACGGCCGTGCCGGGCGAGGTGGTGTCGATCAGCCAACCGCTTCAAGGCCCGGCAAAGGCCTGTCGCTCAGTTGCGTCCAATCGCGTCAGCAACCTCTTTGATCCGATCACCCAGTTTCTCGGCCTGGCATCTGACGTAGACTTTGGCCTCGACAGCCTTGTCCTTCATCCAGTCCTCGCCCTCCTCGACCTTGCGACCGATGAGGCGGCGCGTCGAAGCGCCAGAACGTGGGGCAAGCAAGACCGTCGCGGCGATACCCGCGCCCATCCCGGTCAAGAACAGCAGGGGTCCGGAACTTGAGTATCCATTCGTTTCAATTCTTCGCATAGTGGTGCTCCTCTTGAAAATGGTGCAATCTTGTGACCACAACCGTCCAGCGACGATCCCAGAGGTTCGAATGGCCTTCTGAACCGACCTTAGAGCGCTCACGTCCATTGCGGGGCCCAGGGTTATAAGTGCGTGTTTCCATGGAGTTGACGGCCGTGCTGCGAAAGCGGATGGAGGACCGGCGGCCGTTCCAAGCAGCCAATATTCTGCAACATGACTCACGGGGTTCTTCCCCGCCCCAGGCTCTGCATCGGTAGAACTTGCAGGTCTACAGGCCCGAACGCGAAGGGCCTCGGGCCGCTTAGGCGAAGAATTCAGCGTCGTCAAGCGGACCGATCCGGGCGACTTCAGTATTGCCTTACGGCGTGAGATCCCAGCGACTTGGTGTAAACCTTGCCGAACTCAGCACCCCAAAAGAAGAGCTGCGCCGAGTAGTACACCCAGAGCAACACAACGATTGGCGATCCTGCGGCGCCGTATATCGACCCAAAGTCGGCGTAGGCGAAGTACAGCCCCATCAATTGCTTGCCAAGCACGAACAGCAAGGAAGCGATCATTGCGCCGGGCGCGACGTCGCGCCACTTCAGCGTGACGTCCGGAAGGATCTTGTACAGCGCCGCGAACAGTAGCGCGACCACCAGATACAAGATCATAAAGGCCGCGGCCGGCGGCGATTCGATCTTCATGGCCACGATACCTGCGTTCAACACGAGCGCCAACAAGAGCACGAACCCTATGGCCGTCACCATCGCGAACGAATAGAATCGATCGCGCACCAGGCGAACGACGGTGGCCAGATGATTATGATCGACTGGGAGCGGTAGACCCCAAATCGTGTTCATGGCGTCGCGTAACTCCAGGAACAGGGAAGAGGCTCCAAAGACCAGCGTGGCCAGGCCTAGCAGAGTCGCAATCGCGCCCGTCTTAGGTTGATAGGCTCCTCGGATGATTCCCTGCACTGTCCGTGCGACGTCAGTCCCGGCGATGCCTTCGATTTCCAGCGCCAAACGGCCCTGCGCAGCCCGCTCTCCATACAGAACCGCGGCCGCGGCGACAGCCATGATAATAACGGGGGCCAGCGACAACAGGGCGTAGAACGCGACTGCCGCACCGAGGCGAGGCACATTGTCGCTCATCCATTCCCTTGACGCCTCTCTGAACAATCGCGGCAGAAGCTTGAGCAGACTCTGTGAAACCTTGCTGGCGTGGCGAAGTTTGCCCGGCGCTGCTGGCTCTAACTCTTGTCCCATGTAAGCCTCAAATCATGTCGCGATCGGTGACGTCTTTCGGCAGGGATGCAAGTTAGTTCCAGGACCTCACTCAAGCGAGCTGGTCATGTGTTTGGGAGACGCCGCGGCGTCCTCGTCACGCAGCGCCGCAATGCGGTTTTGCAGCGTTCGCAAGCTGATCCCCAACATCTCGGCGGCCCGTTTGCGATTACCCCGCACGTGCTCGAGCGTGAGCTTGATGTAGGCCTCCTCAATCTTCATGAGCGGCTGCCCCGGCAGTAGCATGCTCGGACCATCCGCGCCCTGTGATTGCCGCGCGTGATGGGAAACGCCCAGGGCAAGCTCCGGCGAAGCAAGGTCCTTTACCCGGATGAAGCCCGCGCCTGCAATGATCGCGGCCCTTTCCAGAACATTGCGCAACTCGCGCACATTGCCCGGCCAGTCATAACGGTGGAGAAGAGCGAAAACTTCCTCGTCAATTCCCGTAACCCGCGTGCCGTGCTTCCTGTTCACGTTCTGGAGCAGGACTTCGGCGATCGGCAGGATATCTTCTTTGCGTTCACGCAAGGGCGGCACTACGATCTGGAATACGCTTAACCGGTAGAACAGCTCTTCGCGCAAATGCGTTCCCGGTTCCTGACTGGTTGCAGCGAGAATGCGGGCGTCCACGGGGATCTCGTGCTTGCCGCCAAGCCGCCTCACGCGGAGCTCTTCGATAACGCGCAGCAGCTTGGGTTGCGTGGTCAACGGCATCTCGCCGATTTCATCAAGAAACAAAGTGCCGCCGTGCGCCTGCTCGAAGCACCCCGAGGAACGCTCCATGGCCCCAGTGAACGCACCCTTCTCGTGGCCGAAGAGTTCACTCTCAACCAGAGTCTCGGGCAAGGCTGCCGCATTAATCGGGATGAAGGGGCCATCGGCGCGCGGACTGCAATTGTGGATTTCGCGCGCGACCAGTTCCTTCCCCGTGCCGCTCTCTCCGCGGATCAAAACCGGCGCCGAAGTGGGCGCCACCTGCCTGATGAGCGAAAAGATCTGCTGCATCGCCGGAGATGTTCCAACCAGGCTCCCGAGAACGCCTCGAAGGCTCAAGTCGCGCTTAAGTTCTTCGGTCTTCAGCAGACTCCTGTTATAGTGAATCGCGCGTTCCAGCAGAGCTATGAACGCCCTTGGTTCCACGGGCTTTTCCAGAAACCAGAACGCCTTCAGATCATGAACCGCGGAGAGCGCCTTTTCCATACTGCCGAAGCCGGTGAGAGTGATGGCGGGGGTCAGATCGCCTCGTTCCTTCAGTCTCCGGAGCAACTCGAATCCGTCCATGCGAGGCATGACCAGATCCGAAACGATGACGTCTGCCTTGAAGGCGGCCAGCTGTTCGAGCGCTTCCTGGCCGTCCGCCGCGACACGCGTTTCAAAGTCGGAGGCGGAAAGCATGGCAGCCAAGGCCGTGCGTTGGCGCACGTCATCATCGACGATGAGGATGCGTCCCGAGACCTTGAAGAGTTGGGGCATCAATTTATATTGTAGCTTCCGGCAACAGGGGAACGGGGCAGGTAAGTCCCGTTGTTAACGTGACAACGCCGTACGAAGCTGAAGTTTTCAATCATCCATGCGCCACAGCATAATTGGGACACGAAAGTGCAGTTTGCCACTAGGATTGTTGAAATCCGATGGCCGGCCGATGCCTACGCTCGGAGGTAAACGCTGCTGGATCAAGTGACATCCTATCAACGCGGTACCGCACTTGCCGCACTCACTCAGCGCGTGAATTTATAGTGAGTTACAGTCGTCCAAAGCCCGAAGGCCTGGAGGAGCCAAACCACCACCGCAACCACGACGACTATATTCAAGATACTTTTGATGCTGGAAGCCATCGGGATGAAATTGTTGATCAGCCACAACGCGACGCCCACCACGACCAACGCGATAACGATATTCAACAAAGGCATGTTATTCCTCTTCCGCAAATCGAAGGGGTAGTCCGCTACCCCATCGCTCGCTCGGTCCACGTCCGATGGACGCGTCCCGTAAACCTGTTAGTCAATGACCCTGCGTCCCTGGATCAGGCGGATTACCAGCACCACCAGACCAACGACCAACAGGATGTGAATCAGTCCACCGGCGGTGTAGGAAGTAACCATTCCCAGAGCCCACAACACCAGCAGAACTACGAACAGTGTCCAAAGCATGTTTTTGCATCCTCGTTATCCAGTACTGCAAGTGCGGGTCCAAAGTGGCGGGTTGAGCTACTCGCGGGCTCAGCCAGTCGGTCCAACGCCGATCCGACTGAATCCAACAGGACACGGTGCAGAAACTGCATCATTCGGCGCAGTTGTTGCAGCTACAAACATCGGCAGCGCAGATGTGCTCCCGGACAGACGCGCTCCGGTTGATGCGGTCGCTGGAGCAGCGGCCGACACTGGTGGCCTACGGCGCTGGCACGCTGAAAAGTATCGCTAATATAAACTGGCCGGACAGGCCTTCCAGGAGTCTCGCACCGGCTTGTTCCGAGTCGCCGCGGATCCTGGAACGGCCCATCCGGCCACTTGACGCACAATACGCGCATTCGATCGACCAGGCCCTGCGGCCGCCGGCGCGCCAATTACATTACGACGGTGACAGCAAGTCCGACACCCGGATACCTTCGGTTGTGAAGGTAGTACCCGCCGTCATAGTCGATGTAAACGTCATCGGAGTCGTACCAGTCATCTCCCCAGGCATAAGGCCACGGATCCAGGAGCATGAACGAATAGCCGCCGTACGCGAAGCGCGGATAACCCATGTACATATAGGGCCGGCTGCTCATGCGGAACCAATGCTGGCTCCCGAAACTGATCGAGAAGGTTGACTGGGGAATGTAGTAACCGCCGTAGCCTCCACGTTGGCCCCAGTCGCGGTGGTCGCCGTCCCAGTTCTGGCTGCGGCCTTGCTGCCAATTGTTATGCGGCTGCCAGCCGCCCTGCTGCGCCCAGCCACGCTGCTGCTGCCAGGCGACTGCCTTCTGCCGCGAGCGCTGTTGCGGCTGGTATTGCTGTTGGCGCTGCTGCTGGACCTGCTGCTGTTGTTGGGGCCGTTGCTGCTGGTTCTGCTGGACCTGCTGTTGCCGCTGCTGCTGAGGCTGCTGTGCCCGCTGTTGCTGTTGAGGCCGCACTTGCTGAGGTTGCTGGCTCGTTGTTGCTGTTCAGGCCTGTGCTGTGCCTCTGTGTGTTGCTGCTGTTGCTGCTTGGCTTGTTGGACCTGCCGCTGCTGCTGAGGCTGTTGGGCCCGCTGCTGCTGTTGAGGCCGCGCCTGCTGGGGTTGCTGGGCTCGCTGTTGCTGTTCAGGCTTGGCTTGTTGGACCTGCCGCTGCTGCTGAGGCTGCTGGGCCCGCTGCTGCTGTTGAGGCCGCGCTTGCTGCGGTTGCTGAGCTCGCTGTTGCTGTTCAGGCTTGGCTTGTTTTTCGTCCTTCTGCTCATGTTGAGCGTAGGCGGGGACGAGCGTTCCGAAGAGCAGGAATACGGCTGCGGTAGTGGTAACTCGAACGAAATGCATAGTAATCATCTCCATTAGCTTCACTATCGGACGAGCACGCAGACGGCCAGTCGGGCCAACAGGACGCCGCGCTCAGCACCTTCAACGCTTTGGCTGCCTCCGTTGCGGATCCAGTTGGGCGACACGTCGCCCCATCGAGCATCCGCCCAACTCTCTTGTATAAGGCCTTAGGGTCGATGAGCTTGTTCCATTTGGCCGGCGCCGGGATTTCTTCTAGACCGGTTGGGTTGAGCCCGACTCCACTTCGCCACCGAAGCGCAAGACTTGCAGTGTGTGCGGAATTTGCTGCACCCGGTTCCTGGTTCGGGCGCGCTCAACGGCCCTGCTTCTCAATCATGTTGGTATCCGCGATAGTGTCCGCCGCCCACCGGACTGGACCTCCACATGCACATCAAGCGTGCATGGATCCCGGTCCAACTCACCAAACTGATCTCAATCGCCTCCGCGCGGATTCCGAACCCGTCTCTGGAGAATCAGGTCGAATTGTGAACGCCAATGATCAGGCCGGCCACTCGCCCAATCTCTCGCCACGCATAGCGCCGTTTCGCGGACTCTGGCCGCGTCCGACGGCCGGCATCCGCCAATACAGTCAATTCGGCACGCTGCGTGACGCGGTCGAATACTACGACAAGAGCAACGCTCTTGACTCGGTTGAACACCGGATGGCCGAAATCGCCAAATACCGCAGATCGATTTAGTGAAACGCGTAAGAGACAAGGAGAACTAAGATGAAACAGAGCACGACAGATCAAGTCAAAGGCAAGCTTCACGAAATGAAAGGTGAAGTGAAAGAGCAGGTGGGGAAACTCACCAACAACCCCGACTTGGCCGCCGCAGGCCAGGGCGAAAAACTCGCCGGCAAAGTGCAAAAGAAGATCGGCCAAATCGAGAAGGTATTGGAGAAGTAAAGGCCGGGCTTTCAGCGCATGCCGCATGTCCCCGCGTGAGGTGGCCGACGATCGTCAGGTTACTCCGTTACTGCCAGTTACCGCCGCCGAAGGAGGCCGCCGTGAATAAGACGCTCGGGGTAATCCTGATCGGGCTTGGATTATTTGGGCTTGCCTGGGGAGGCTTTACGTACACGACCAGAGAAAAGGTTGTGGACATCGGACCGTTCCACGCGACTCGCGAAGAGACGCACAACGTACCGCTGCCTCCCATCGCAGGCGCGGCAGCGCTCATCGGGGGCATCGTGCTCCTCGTGGCGAGCAAGAAGCAATAGCTTCCCGCCCGGACTCGAGCCAAAGTTCAGAAGAAAGGGAGATTCGCAATGACCATACTGATTATTGTTTTGCTGGTTTTGCTTATAGGTGGCGGCGGCGGATACTACGGCCACAGCCGCTGGGGTCCCAGTGGGGGCGCTGGCATAGGACTGGGCACCGTACTCGCGATTGTGCTCATCGCCTGGCTGCTTGGGATGTTTCACTAAGAGCTCGTCAGAAAACGACAGTCAGAGTCCGGACAAAGCTTGCGCCATGAGGGAGTCCAGTGATTTTGTGGCGCACGCTTTAGCGTGCCGTGGTGGCATTCATGCCACCATTCGCCGGATGTCGAGATGAATCTCGCCACGGCACGCTAAAGCGTGCGCCACAAAGCCAGCAGTGGGGTCACCTGATGGCATGGTGGTTTCTTCACAGGCGGACAGGGCAATGGCACATCTCTCGCTCCGTCGCCTGTTTGGACTGAGGCTTTGCCGTCGGGTCGATTGTCTCGTCCCCGCTACCGTGATCTTGAGGTAGAGGCGCGAACCAATTGCCAGAAGCACTCATTTGAGCGGTTTTCGATTTCTGCCATCCCGCAGTTGCCCGTGGCAGGAATCCCCGATCCGCCGAGCTTCGGCGGATCGGCCTCGTAGACTATTGGTTTTAAATGGGCGTTTCTTCGCAAGCCGCCGACTGTCGGCGGCTTTCGATTTCTGCCACGGGCTGCCGCCCGATTCGTTCGACCTACCCAGCTTCTCATCGCGATGGACTCACGAATTGCGCCGCTCTATCCGGCCCGGCGTCTCCTCTTCAGCATTTGCCAATCCGCGCTTTCATGCCAGACATGACTCAATCCGCAGCAGGATTAACGTCGGGAACCTGCCTTGCGCTTCCTGTCCGCAACAATTCTTGCACCCCCTGCGGCAATACCTGCATGAACGGCCGAGTCACGCGGCAACGCAGGCGGCATTGGGTTCCCCGCACTGGCGCTGCACCATTTCTCCCGCAATTTGAGGCAAGTAGGGACGGGAACGACACAACAGCCGCCTGCTCCGCGCGACGTTGCACCGATGGACCTCGGAATGCTCTTCCTTCCCCGTGTGCAACCCGCCGCCAAGTTTCGTGGGGGGGGCCAGGCAATAAAGACGGGCTGGCGGCACAGATTCTAGATCAAAGGAGTTGGTGCAAATGAGTTTCTTGACAAGAGTGACAACAACCGTTCTCGGGCTGGCACTGCTCGGTGCAGTATCCTCGCCCGCGGTTAAAGCAGACGACTGGAACAGAAAGACCGTGATTACCTTCAGCGGGCCTGTGGAGATTCCTGGAGTTCACCAAAAGGGCTGGGGCATCTTGCCCGCTGGCACCTACGTGTTCAAGATCCTGGACTCGCAGTCGGACCGCCATATCGTCCAGATCTTCGATAAGGACGAAACGCAGGTCTACGCCACTATCCTGGCCATCCCGAACTATCGCCTGAAGGCCACTGACAAAACCATAATGACCTTCACCGAACGGCCGGCAGGTCAGCCGGAAGCACTGAGGGCATGGTTTTATCCGGGCAGAAACTGGGGCGAGGAATTCGTTTACGGGAAAGCGGTGGCGGTCGAACTCGCTAAGACTACCAACACGGCAGTTCTCTATACGCCAGCCGAGTTGCCAGTGGAAGTCGAAGAGCCCATCAAGACGGCGGACGCGCCGGTAGTCGTAGCAATGAAAACTGCGCCCGTGATGGCCGTTAAGCCCACGGGCGAAGATGTGGAATTGGCCGAGGTGGTCACCCCCCCACCCGCTGAAGTCGCGCCTGTCCAGATGGCGGCCGCTGAGACTCCCGCGGAACTGCCCCACACGGCCAGTCCGATGGGATTGATCGCACTGATTGGTCTCCTTGCGTTGGGCGGAGCGTTGACCCTCCGGCTGATGCAGAAGCGCATTGTCTGAAGGACCTGGTTCGCCAGGCGGCGCGCCGTTTATGTGGCGCGCCCGTGGCGGGGGAGGGAGTCCTCCCCGAGGCGGTTCGCGCGGTTGTCGCGCAAGGTTCATCCGCGAGACTCCCGAGGAGCGCAAGTAGGCTCTCTTAGTAGGGTGTGGCGAAAACCTCAAAACCTAAAGATATTTAGGTTTGGCTTTGCAACTCATTGATTCTACGTTGCAAACTTAGCACAAACCTAAAACTTTTGGTTTTTTGGTTTTTGCCGCGGGCGATTAGTGGCCGCCGAAATAGTGAAGAATTGTGCTGGACTTGACCGGAGCGGTTCGCGGAGCGGGACTGGATCGTCTGGGCCTGCCCGTGGGTAAGTCAGAAAGAGTTTAGCGATGTCGAGGAGACTGTCGCGGACGGGAGGGCGAGTAATGGGGAATGTGAACGCGCTCCCGTTCTTTTTCGCGATCTTAACTGTGGTGTGTGCCGGACAGCAGCCTCCGCCGGTACAACCCGATCGCGACCCGGAGTCGTTCCGGATCTCGATGGACGTTGCTCTGGTTGTGCTGCATGCCACGGTGACCGACCGGCAGGGCGGGTTCGTCGCCAACTTGGGCCAGAACGAATTTGAAGTATTTGAGGATGGCAAACCACAGCCTATCCGGGTGTTCACAAATGAAGATGTTCCGATTACGGTTGGACTGGTTGTAGACCACAGTTCAAGCATGAGGCCGAAACTCGCGGAAGTGACCGCCGCGGCGCGAGCCTTCGTGCGATCCAGCAATCGCCAGGACGAAATGTTTGTCGTCAATTTCAATGAGCATGTGTCGCTGGGCCTGCCGCCGAACATCAGGTTCACCGATAGCGTCGCCGAACTCGAAACGGCAATTGCGGGCGCGCCCGCCGACGGCCAGACGGCGCTCTATGATGCGATCGCCAAGGCTCTAGGGGAATTGCAGGCTGGCAGCCGGGATAAGAAAGTGCTGATTGTCGTCAGCGATGGTGGGGACAACGCGAGCGCGCAGACCCGGGCCCAGGTTATGAAACTGGCCGAGCAATCCAGCGCCGTCATCTACACCATAGGCATATTCGACGAAAATGACGGAGATCGGAACCCGGACGTGCTGAAGCGCCTGGCCCAGTTGACGGGCGGCGAAGCCTTTCTCGTCGATGAGGTTAAGGGAATTGTGGCCATCTCTGAACGAATCGCTCACGATATTCGCCATCAATATACGATCGGATACGCTCCGGCAAGTCCGGCTCGTGACGGCGCCGCCCACTCCATTCGGGTGGAAGCCCATGCGAAGATACGCGGCAGATTGTCCGTTCGAACGCGGACCAGTTATATAGGAGCCGGCGAATCGGGACTGAACGAAAAGAGCGCCAGATGAGGCTCGTAGTTGGGAAAGAATGCTTGAGGCAGACGCTGAGGTGGACTCAGGGCGCGCTCTTTGCCTGCGGCATCTTTCTTTTGGGGTATTGCGGATTCGCCCTGATGGACGCCTGGTTTTTCCAGAGGCGCGAGAGCAGTGATCTTGACCGCCTGCTGCGCGATCAGCGCACATCGAGCGAGAGCACGCGGCACTCGGAGTCAGCCGCGGAGACGAGGCACGCGCCAGCCGTCAGGGCGGACGGTTTGATTGGCCGGATTGAGATTCCTCGTCTGCTTCTCTCCGCGGTCGTTGTCGAGGGGAGCGACGCGAGGACTTTCCGTCGCGCCGTCGGCCACATCGCTGGCACGGCGCTACCGGGCCAGCCCGGCAATGTAGGCCTCGCCGGGCACCGCGACACGTTCTTTCGCTCGCTCAGGGATTTGAGGGTCAAGGACGAGGTTCGACTTCTCGACGCTAAGCGGAGACTTCAAGTATGAAGTCGAGTCGCTCATGGTTGTGGAGCCGGATAATGTAGATGTGCTCGCTCCTTCGGACGAAAATGAGCTGACTCTCGTAACCTGTTATCCGTTTTCTTATATTGGGACCGCTCCCAAGCGGTTCGTTGCAAGGGCCAGGCAGGTGTCACCTCGAACCGTGTCATCTGCAATTGTGGAATGATCGAGAGCGGCTGGCGAAGGCTGGCCTTGGGGAGTTTGAGCTTGAAACACGCACCAGTTGTTCGCGCCTCTCGAATCCTTGTGATTGAGGACAACGTTTCCGATGTCTTCCTTTTGGAGCGGGCGCTGAAGAACCAGAATTTCCGATTTGAGCTGGTTCATCTGCTGGACGGCGATGAAGCCCTCGCTTTTGTTCGCCGGCAGGGGGCCTACGCCGAGACGCCCATTCCGAACCTGATTCTGATGGACTTGAACCTCTCCAAATACACCGGCGAAGAGATCTTGCGCGAGATTCGGGCCACGAAACACCTCGCGGGCATCCCGGTCTGCGCGTGGAGTTCTTCCCAGTCCCGGCGCGACCAGGCTCTGCTCACTGAGCTTGGAGTCGCCCGCTTCATTACGAAGCCCTCCGGCCTGGATCAGTTCATGGAGATCGGCGCGATCCTCAAGGGTATGCTCACGGGTCCCACCCCCGCCTGATAGCTCGCGAGCTGGCGTTGAGGCTCGCACCGCTCGTTCTCGCAAACGCGAGCCGGCGCCACAATTTGAGTCAGCTTGGCTGAACCTCCGACGCTTGGGCAAATGCTGAGGCACAAATGGCACGTTGCGTGCATGCCAGATTTCGAATGCGCTACAGCGTAATGACGCCCGTTCGTCGCGTCGAGAAGGAAGAAATTGCCCTTGACAAAAGAACCCGTCGAACTCCGGCCAGTTAGTTCGCCTCGCCCGAAGCGGCACTCGGCCTCGACAATGAAGGCTTCCAGGGCTGTCGAGGCAAGCTTGCCGCCGGCCGGCGACGGACAAACGGAATCGAGCCCCCCGCACATTGTTGGCATCGGAGCCTCCGCCGGCGGACTGGAGGCGTTCACGGAGTTGCTCGGCCATTTGCCGGACGATACCGGCCTCGCGTTCGTGCTGATTCAACACCTCGATCCGAACAGCACCAGCCACCTGCCGGTGCTGCTCGCTCGTGGCTGCAAGATGCCGGTGGTGGAAGTGAAAGACGGTACCCGCGCCGAGGCGAATCATGTCTACGTAATTCCGCCCAAATGCAATCTGGCCCTTTCCGACGGGGTCCTGCGCACCACGCCGCGGCCAGGCAGCGGCCGCAATATGCCCATCGATATTTTTCTGAGCGCTCTGGCGGCAGACCGGGGCAGGCAGGCGTCCGGCGTTATTCTATCGGGAACCGCGTCGGATGGGACGCTCGGCCTCAAGGCCATCAAAGCCGCAGGCGGCGCCACCTTCGCTCAGGAAAGGCAAACCGCGAAGTTTGAGAGCATGCCGGGCAGCGCCATCGCTGCCGGCGTGGTGGATTTCGAATTGCCTCCGGCAGGAATTGCGCATCGACTGGCAGCATTTGCACGCGGCTCCGATCTCCCAATCGAGATTGCCGCCGCGGCGGAGCAAGGCGCGGAAGCGGAACTGAAGAAGATATTCCGGCTGTTGCGTAGCGCCACCGGAGTGGATTTCACGAACTACAAGCACAGTACCCTCCACCGGCGCATCAAGCGCCGGATGGTGCTCCGCGGATTCGCAACCCTGGAGGAGTATATTCGGGAACTCGAGCATAACCACCAGGAAGCTAACGAATTGTGCGAAGACTGTCTTATCACCGTCACGGCATTCTTTCGAGAGCCGTCGGTTCTGGAGCAGTTGAAGAAGAGTGCGTTCCCCGCCCTGGTTGAGAATCGAAGGCCCGAAGACCCGATTCGCATCTGGGTGCCCGGGTGCTCTACGGGCGAGGAAGCCTATTCGATGGCCATTTGCCTGATGGAATTCCTCGAACAAGCTGAGTTGAGCCTTCCGTTCGAGGTCTTCGCCACGGATATTAGCGAATCGGCCATCGAAAAGGCCCGCGCCGGCAGGTATCCCGACGCCTCTCTGGCGCACGTCTCGCCGCAGCGCCTGGCCCGATTCTTCACGCGAACGGAACGCGGCTATCAGATCGCCAAGGCCGTTCGCGACGTCTGTGTTTTTGCCCGGCAGGACGTGTCGCAGGATCCGCCTTTCTCCAAGCTGGACCTGATCAGTTTCTGTAACGTGCTGATCTACCTGAGCGCCGTCTTGCAGCGCAAGGTTTTGTCGATCATGCGGTACGCGATGAAGCCCACGGGCTTCCTGGTGCTCGGTCCATCGGAAAGCATCGGTGTGCTTTCCGAGGCATTTCATCAAGTGGATATGCTTCACAAGATCTATTGCTTAAAGCCAGCCATGGGGAATTCGCTGCCACCCATGAGGCCAGGCCGCCTTCAAGGCCGGCCGGACCGGCGGGAGAGGATGGCCGCGGGCGGGGCCGGGCTGGACGTGCAGAGAGAAGCCGACCGGCTGGTGCTGGCGGAACATGGCCCCCCCGGCGCTGTCATTGACGATGACTTGAATATCGTTCAAGTCCGGGGCCACACAGCCCCGTACCTTGAGCTTTCGCCGGGGGAGCCGTCTCAAAACCTCTTGAAAATGGTGCGCGAGGGCTTGATACCAGGCCTGGGCAAGGCGATCAGGACCGCCAGGCAGCGCAACGACGCGGCCAAAGAAGACGGCTTCAGGATTGGAGACAATGGCCAGTTGGTCGAGGTCGCAATCAAGGTAGTCCCATTCAAAGGATCGTTTTCCGCCAGCGAGCGCTATTTCCTGGTCCTGTTCGAAGACACTGGGCGCGAAGGCGACCCGCAGGCGAAGCGCAAACCTTCGAAGATCGACGAGGGGGGCACCGCGCGGCTACGCCGCGAGCTTGCCGCCACCAAGGAGTATCTGCAATCGATCGTCGAGGACAAAGCGACGACGCTGGAAGAGCTGAAGGCAGCCAACGAAGAGGCGCAGGCCGGCAACGAGGAACTGGAAACCGCCCAGGAAGAACTCGAATCGGCCAACGAAGAACTTAACACGCTTAACGAGAGCCTTAAGTTCAGCAACGTGGAGTTGAACGAGGTCAACCGCGATCTGACCAACCTTCTTGAGAGCATCAGCATACCGCTGGTAATGGTCGGGCGGGACCTGCGTATTCGCCGCTTCACTCGCGCCATGGAACCCATGCTGAATCTGATCGCCTCCGACGTCGGACGGTCGATCACCGATCTGCAACCTCAAATGGAGTTGCCCGAACTGCGCCGCCTGCTGCTCGACGCGATGGAGGGCGGCAGCCGGAAGCCGCGCGACGTGCGCGACCCGCATGGCCGCTGGTATTCGCTGCGCATCCTCCCCTCCGTGGGACCCAATGGCAAGCCCGACGGCGCCATCCTGATGCTCATCGATATCGACGCCGCGAAGCGCGGCCTCGATTTCGCCGAAGCGATTGTAGAGACGGTTCGCGAGCCGCTGGTGATCCTGGACCAGAACCTGCAAGTGCTGAAGGCAAACAAGTCGTTCTACGAAACGTTCCACGCGGCAAAGGACGATACCGAGAATCGTCTGATCTACGACCTCGGGAATGGGCAGTGGAATATCCCGAAACTCCGCGAGCTGCTCGAGAGCATACTCCCCTCACACTCCACGTTCCGTGACTTCGAGGTGACGCACGAATTCGAACACGTCGGGCGGAAAGTGATGCTGCTGAATGCGGCAGAGATCTTCAATCCCAATGCGCAAGCGCGGACGATCCTGCTGGCGATCGAGGACGCAACGGTTCGCAAGAACGCCGAGGCGGCGCTTCGGACAACCAACGCCGAACTGCAGAACTTCGCCTATGCGCTCACGCACGATTTGCAGGAACCTCTGCGAATGGTGGTGAACTTCACTGAGCTGCTGGGGCGCGAGTATTCGGGCAAGCTCGGCAAGGAGGCGGACAAGTACATTTCCTATTCCGTGGAGGGAGCGCTACGAATCGAGGCGCTGCTCAAGGCCCTGCTCGCCTATTGGGAGCTGACCGAGCGGAAACACGACAGTTTCGCCCAGGTCGATTGCGGAGCCGTGCTCGCCAAATCGCTGATGAACCTACAGGTGGCGATCGGGCAGAGTGGCGCAATCATAACCTCGGATACGCTGCCAACCGTGATAGCGGAAGAAGTATCAATTACGCAGCTCTTCCAGAACCTGATTTCCAACTCGATCAAATACCGAAGCGCGGAACCACCGAGGATCCATGTCTGGGCGGAGAAGATTGCGGACGGGTGGCAGATCGCGGTGCGGGACAACGGCATTGGCATCGATACACACGACACCGATCGTGTCTTCGGCATGTTCAAACGCTTGCATGGCAGCAACATTCCCGGCAGCGGCATCGGACTGGCGGTCTGCAAGAAAGTCGTCGAACGCCAGGGTGGACGAATCTGGGTGGAATCTGAAGCGGGGCGAGGCTCTACGTTCAAGTTCACAATAATGGGTAAACCCTATTCTGCCCCCCCCCCCGCGTGGCGCTAACTGAAAATGAATAACGTTGACCACGACCGCATGGCAGAAGAGATCGAGCGGCTGCGCCAGGCTCTGGAGGGTGAAACGCAGCACAGCCTCGACGTGCAGAGGCAGTTGGATCGGGCGAACTCTGAATTTGAAGAGTTTGTTTCGACCACGGCGCACGACATGCGCCAGTCGCTGCGGGGCATTGCCTCGTACAGTCAACTGCTGGCCGAGACTTGTTCCGGCCGCCTGGATTCCGATGCCTTCGCATTGCTCAGCCACATCCAGGAGGAGACTGTAAGAATGCAGTCGTTGCTCACCGGCGTCGTGGACTACTGGGCCACCGACACCGGCGATCTGGCGCCGACCGACATGGATGCGGTCCTCATCCAGGCGCTGCTCTTCAAGGACAAGCTGATCACCGAACGAGGAGCGATCGTCACTCATGACCCGCTGCCAACGGTGATGGGTAACTTCGCGATCGCTGACGAAGTTGCTGCGCCATCTGATGAGAAATGCCATCGAATACTGCGCAACGCCCCCCCCGCGCGTCCATGTTTCAGCGAAGCGAGTGGATGCCGATTGGGTGTTCTCCGTCGCGGATAACGGCCCCGGCATCGACCCAGCGTTTCCACGACCGGATCTTCGGAGTATTCAAGCGCCTGCATGGCAAGGAATACCCAGGCAATGGGCTCGGACTCGCGTTCTGCAAGAAGGCCGTCGAATGGCACGGCGGCCGTATCTGGGTGGAAGCCACGCCCGCGGCGGGCTCGACGTTTTACTTTACGCTTTCTCCAGCCGACTGACGCCCCTGCGTCGCCACAGTCGGCGACCATACGGCTGAGCTGAAATCCGATGGAGGGGACGCCATGAGATTCCCGTGCCGAGCGTGTGCCGCACGGCAATTCTTGCATCGCGGAATGCAAAAATTGCACCTATGCACGCTCCGCCGCGAGCATCTCGCGCGCGTTGACGAGCATCCGGCAATGGTCCCCAAGCTGCTCAGACAGAGACCAATGAACAGACGAACTTCCAGACCGCCGCTCGGTGGCATCGCAACGGTCATCAAGCCAAATCGGAACCGCAGCCGCCAGGCGGCAACAGCGGTGCCTGAAGAGAAATGACGGCAGATCGGCACCAGGAGAAATTGAATCGCGCACGGACCGGAGGCGGCATCCGGCTCCTTGTCGCGATAGCGCTGTTTTGTCAGGCGCAGCTCAATGCGCAATCGGGACCGCGGCCGCCCTGTGGAATGGAACCCGATCCGCCGTATGCGGGTCTGGATCGGCCACCCATCGTGAAGTTCTGGGGCGACTCCGGCCTCAGCCAGAACTGGAATCCACCGGCGTGCACCGGTTGGTCTGAGACCGGATACTCGACGTTGATCACCACTGGAGGGCGATTTCGCCATACCTCCGGCGCCGAGGGCCTGTTGCGCCGCATCGGGGCGATCTCGGAACTCGCGGGCATGCGTTACTGGTCCACCACCCACAAGCACTGGCGGACTTTGATTCCAAGTGCCCACGCTTTAGTCGACTCCCAGCAAAGCCACGTCCGCCCGAACTTCTCGCCAGATGAGATCAGGGCCGGCAGCCTCCTTTACTTTGAGCAGGCCGATAATCTCTCCGGCACGGCCATCTTCCAGATGCACGTCATGGAAGCGTCGCCGGACCGGCTCGTCTTCGAGGTCGAGAACGTCAGCATCATGAGCCGGTACTTCGTGACGCTCTTCCATCCGGGCGACGTGCAGTCGATCTACTTTCTGGATCGCGAGTCGGACAGCGTCTGGCGCTATTACAGTCTGGTGCGCACCGGAAGGAACGCAAGCTGGCTCGCCACCGGGCATCCGTCCTCCTCGATCAACCGGGCTGTCGCCTTCTATCGATCGCTCGCCGGAATCCCCACGGACCAGGAGCCTCCGGCGGCGCGATGAAGCCGTGAACTCGCGTGCTGGAAGAGAGAAGATATTCGCTATGAAAATCGACCTCAAACAGTTCTGTGTTCCCACCGGGAAAGAAATCAAGCTTAAGAAATGGGCGACCGGCATTAAGCCGCTCTACAAGTCGGAAAAGGACTACAAGGAGCTTCTCAACGCGGACATTGAGCAACTGAGCGCTCTGCAGCGGCTGCTCTATGCGTCCAACAGCTACTCCGTGCTGCTCATCTTCCAAGCCATGGACGCCGCGGGCAAGGACGGCGCGATCAGCCACGTCCTGTCTGGCGTCAACCCGCAAGGATGCGAGGTCTACAGCTTCAAGCATCCGAGCGCGGAGGAATTGGAGCACGATTTCTTATGGCGCACGACGTGCCGCCTGCCGGCGCGCGGACGGATCGGAGTCTTCAACCGCTCCTATTACGAGGAAGTTCTGGTCGTGCGCGTCCATCCCGAGATACTGCAGAGTCAGAAGATCCCGCACGAGTTGGCAGGTAAGAACACCGTCTGGAAGGGACGTTACCGTTCCATCGTCGAATTGGAGGGGCACCTCCACCGCAACGGCACGCGTGTCATCAAGTTCTTCCTGCATCTCTCCAAGGAAGAGCAGCGTAAGCGGCTACTGGCGCGCATCGACGAGCCGGGCAAGAACTGGAAATTCAGCCAGGCGGACCTTGTCGAACGAAAGTTCTGGGATCGATACACGCGCGCTTATGAGGATTGCCTAAGCGCCACAAGCACGAAGAACGCGCCCTGGCACGTGGTGCCCGCCGATGACAAGTACAACGCAAGGCTGATCGTCTCGCGCGTCGTCATCGAAGCCCTCCGGGACCTCAAGCTGAGCTATCCCAAAGTGACGGATGCGCAGAGACGCGAACTCCAGGCAATTCGCAAGCAACTGTGAAGTCCCACGCGGACTAAAGTCCGCCCCACATAGGTCCGCTGAAATGGTTATTTTCTGACAGACCCTTAGTCTCTTTCCAGATATTCGGGGGGGACGTCGTCCTCTGGGACCTGTTTGGTGTGCACTTCTTCAACCTCGTCGCCGGATGCTTCTTCTATTCCGCTCACCGCTTCGGCCTCGAAGGCTTGCCCCTCCTCGACCAGTTCTTCGACGCTCTCCGCACCTGCTTCGGCAACGTCCGGCAATCCTTGAGTGTCGCCCGACTGTCCCGCCGAGCCGGGGCCCAAACCCCTCTCTCTTTTCGAGACGGATTCGTGCACTTGACCGCCCTCATCGTCTCGCTTCGTCATACGCTTCCTCCAGCACGGCACTCACCAAACGCGGGATCCAACCCGCGCGGAATTCAACAGACGCCCGGCGCGGAAAGGAGCTCCACGCCAGCCCAAGTTGAGTATGTACCCATCGGCCGTTTCATGGGGATGTTCCGTGGATAGGGGGCGCTTCCCTCCCCCCCGGCACCGAACCGTGAACGCAGAGAGCGGCCCACCTCAAACGGCCACCGCGTCGCGACCGCGCCTCCGCCCCGAACGGAGCCGCGACCGTCGGCCTACTTTACTCGCGAAACAGGCGCCGCCGTCGAAGCGTCCGAAGAATATCGCAGGTCTGCGTCGACGGCCTGCAGCAACTCGAGTTCCTTCA
Source organism: Terriglobia bacterium (assembly GCA_963823095.1). Taxonomy (GTDB): domain Bacteria; phylum Acidobacteriota; class Terriglobia; order Bryobacterales; family Bryobacteraceae; genus CAIVVT01. Next base: position 738,496 of record CAWGKI010000049.1, on the reverse strand, counting down.
CCACCATGGCCCAATCTTTGTTATTTGCTTTGGTGGTGTTAGCGGCCCCCGGATCGTGATAGAAAGCCAGAATATCGCTACGGAGCGCTTGCGGCATTTCCGGATAGTGACCCTGTAGTTTGTGCAGTAGTTGTGAGTAGGTGTAATCCGTCAGTTTATACTTTCCGGCCGCAGTCAGAACCCCTACGTCGAGATTCTCGTTTGGCAGCTTCAGACGATCCACATGCTGCTCGGCGAGCAATTCGCGATAACGAGCGATCGTCGCATTGAAGCTGGCCATGTACATCTTCTCGGTCTCGGGGGTCAGGTTCTTAAAGGACAGCGGCCGAAAGGGACCGACCTTCGGCACGATGCGGAGCATAAATGCCATCATTTTCGAGCGGATCCCCGGCTGTGCATAAGACTTACCCCAGCTTTTTTCGTAGCTGGAACGCGACAAGTTATAAATGAACGTCTTGCGGGTGGCGCTGGGATAATCCTTCCGGATGTCGTCTTTCTTCATTTGCCAGGCAACTCTTGTCATAGCGGGCAGAATCGTCCCGACGGAATGGCGGTAAGATCCGATGGCGAGATCGACGCTCATGAAGACTTTTTCGAGGGTCATTCCATACGTATCCTGGAACGCCCGCTCCAGCAGTGGCTTGGCGACTTCAAATCCGATGAAGTCCTTGTATGCAACCGGCGCATATCGGCCCTTGGCGGCCTGATAGACGTCGAAAGCGAATTCGGTCTTGGAGTGGGTAAACGGATCGTCGGCATAAGTTACGGACTTCCCGAACTGCCGTCCGAGTTTCGGATAGAGGACGGGCACGGCGGTGTTGACGGCCAATGGATGGCCATTATTGTCGGCGGCGTAGTGCGCCAATGCGCCTAGAGCGAAGGCGTATTCATTGATATCTTGGGAGTCGCCGATCAATTTGAGTACAAAATCGCCACTCCGGACGTAATGCGTCAAATCGCTGAAGAACTTGCTCCCGAATGGATAATAGCCGAGATCCTGAATGATACACCCGCCGTAAGCGTAGGCGTGGGCTTGCGTCAACTCCTCGTTGGTTGCAGCGGGAAATCGCTCAAGAAGTAACGGTTTGATCGCACTGTCCCACGTCGAATCGATAATTGCTTCGTGGGTGAGAACGGAATACGCATGGGCCGCCGGGGCCGGGAATAGGAACAACAGCCCAAGAGCCCCAAACACAGCGATCCACGCAACCGGCAGTTTTCTCAACCTCATGAATTTCCTCAAGAGCACGCAGGGCACGTTTGTGCCCATCCTCTCCAGTAGGTAATTTGGTGGCAATAGGAGCAGGGCAGGCTCGGCAGAATTCGCACTTCAGGTGCAAGTTCTGCACGTCGGAACTCGCGAATTCTAGCCTCAATTCCTGCCATAACCCGTAGTAACTGCTGATCGATCGGTGCAAGGCCGGCCCTGCGGGTCTCTCCTTTCAACCTGGACGGTTCTTGTGGACCGTCCCGTGCATATGAACAGCAGTTCGTACGGGCGACAAGGATGTGCACGATGGGCACGAAATCGATACATACAAGTCTGGGCAACTTTCAGGAGATTCTTGAACAAAAGCAGGCCGAATTGGTTCGGGCATTGCGAGGGCGAGACGACATAACAATCGAGAAGAACGCGGACCAGATGGATGAGATTCAGTGCGCGTCGGAACGCGATCTGGCGATTCGAAGCGTGGACCTTGAGTCCAAACTGCTGCGCGACGTGAGAGCCGCCTTGCGGCGCATTCAGGACGGCAGCTTTGGAGCCTGCATTGAGTGCGAATCGGCGCTAAGCCCAAAACGCCTTGCAGCCGTGCCCTGGGCGTCACGTTGCATCAACTGCCAGGACGATGCCGATCGGAACTGCCATGAGCGCGCGGAGTTTGTCGGCGATTCTCTTGAAAGCTACGCATGAATGCCCGCGTTCTCCCAGCCGCCGCTGGCCTTCAACGATCGATGGCTTAGCAAACCGCGCGCGATAGCGACGGTCAAGCCAAGTTTCAAGGTGGACATCAACCGTGAAGACAGACTCAAGCGTTCGAACCATCGCGTTCCTCGGCGACTACTTGCCACGCAAGTGTGGTATCGCGACGTTCACATCCGACCTGCTGGGGGCTGTCGCAGCCCGGAATCCCGCGTGCCATTGCTTCGTGGTGCCGGTCAATGACGGCGGAGAGTCGTACCGGTATCCGGACACCGTGCGTTTCGAGATTGAAGAGCAGGATCTCGAATCCTACCGGCAAGCCGCTGAATTCCTGAACAACAGCAACGTGGACGTGGTCTCGCTCCAGCACGAGTTTGGGATTTTCGGAGGGCCGGCCGGCAGTCACTTACTTGCGCTGCTGCGCGAATTGAAGGTGCCGGTTGTTACGACGCTCCACACTGTTCTCCTCAAGCCAAATGCAGACCAATATCGAGTCATGCAGAGGTTGATTGCGCACTCCAGCCGACTGGTGGTCATGACGGAGCGGGGACGCGCGATTCTGCGGCAGGTCTATCAAGTTCCTCCGGCCAAAATCGATCTCATCCCGCACGGGATCCCAGACACTGAATTCAGTCCCTCGGATCGCTATAAGGCCAAGTTCGGAGTGGCGGGGAGAAAAGTCCTGCTGACGTTCGGGCTCCTCTCGCCGAACAAAGGGATCGAGCACGCACTCAATGCACTCCCCGAAATTCTTGAGGAGTTTCCCGACGTCGTTTACATTCTGCTTGGCGCCACCCACCCTCACGAGCTGCGCACGCGCGGCGACGCCTACCGCCTCGGTCTCGCGGCCATCGCGAAGAGGAAAGGAATCGAGGACAACGTCATCTTCCTCAACCAATTCGTAGAGCTGAAGGAGCTGACCGAGTTCATCGGAGCGGCGGATCTTTACATCACGCCGTACCTGGAGGAGGCTCAGATTACGTCGGGTACGCTGGCGTACGCATTTGGCTCCGGCAAAGCCGTAATCTCCACACCGTATTGGCATGCTGCTGAGTTGCTGGATGATCAACGCGGCGTGCTCGTCCCATTCGCGGATCCGAAGGCTATCGCCCGCGAGGTCAAGGCCTTGTTGCGTGACGAAACGCGCCGGAACGCAATGAGCGAGAACGCTTACAACTCGGGCCGCGCAATGGTGTGGAGCAATGTGGCTGGGTTATACTCGCGCTCCTTCGAATTGGCAGTGACTCAACAGGCAAAAGCCATCGGTTCGGCTGCTGCTCCATGGGAGTTCGGAGCCAGTTTGCCGGGAGCGCCGGAACTGAACCTGGATCATGTCTGCCATATGACCGATTCGACCGGCATGTTCCAGCACGCGAATTTCACCACCCCAAATCTGTCGGAAGGCTACTGCACGGACGACAATGCTCGCGCGCTCATTCTGACGTTGTTTCTCGGCCAGTTGGAGCATCGCCCGCAACTCGTGAGGGAGCTGAGCACAACGTACGCATCGTTCGTGAACCATGCTTTCGAGCCCAGGACCGGGCGGTTTCACAATTTTCTCGGCAGCGATGGCAAGTGGCTGGATGAACATGGGTCCGAAGATTCACACGGCCGCGCCGTTTGGGCTCTGGGCACCGCGGCGGGCCGCGCGCCACATGGAAGTTTACGGATGATGGCTGAGCGCCGGTTTGCCCAGGCACTGCCGCCCGTTATGGAATTCAGTTCGCCGCGGGCTTGGGCATTCACCCTGATCGGCATTCATGAGTATCTGCGCCGGCTGCACGGTGACCCTTTGGCCGTGGAAGTGCGCGATGTGCTGACTCGGCGATTGACAACGCTTTTCGACAAGGTTGCGGGACCGGGCTGGACGTGGTTCGAGGAGGGGCTGAGCTACGACAACGCGAAGCTGGCGCATGCCTTGATCGTTTCCGGGCACGACACCGGAGACAGCAGTGTTTCCTCGCGAGGGATTCGATCTCTGCGCTGGCTAGTGGAAGTACAGACCTCGAAGTGCGGTCAGTTGCGGCCCATTGGCAGCAACGGGTTCTATCGGCGCAACGGCGCGCGCGCCGAATTCGACCAACAGCCCATAGAGGCGCAGAGTACGATTTCCGCATGCCTGGCAGCCTACCGCATCACCGCGGACCCATGGTGGCATGAACAGGCGCAGAGTGCCTTTGATTGGTTTCTCGGCTGGAACGATCTGGGGCTTGAACTTTACTGTCCGCAAACCGGCGGATGCCGCGATGGATTGCACCCGGACCGCTGCAACGAGAACCAAGGGGCTGAATCCACCTTGGCCTTCCTGATGTCGTTGTCGGAGATGGGGTTTGTCCAGACCACCGCGCCTCGCGTTCAGCATCTCAGTGTCGCGGCCTCAAGCCGCCAGTGAGGCAATTCGGAGGAATGCGCTACAGCGCCGCTTCGGTGCTTCGCTCGAAATCGCAATAGCCCATGAGTTGCAGCCTGCGAGTTGCGGCCTGCGCGACTCCGTACGAATGGCTCGCTTTCAAGCGGAACACACTCCCCGCCGTGCATGACTTGGCTGGTGACGTGCATATTACTTCTTCGGTACGACTTGTGATCGATAAAAAGGAATCAAATTGTGAAAACAAAACTATTGGCATTGATGTTGTTGGCGGCCGGCGCCCTCTTTTCCCAGGTTTCCATAGGAGTTAGCATTGGTGCGCCTCCACCGATGCGGGTGATGAGATATCATCCCCGGAGCCCAGGCCCCAACTATTTGTGGATCAACGGCTATTGGTACCCAAATGGCCGCCACTACAGATGGCACGAAGGATACTGGACTCGTCCGGCCTACGAAGGAGCACGCTGGGTGGAGCCGCGTCATGATGGGCATCAGTACTTTGCAGGCTATTGGGAGGGCGGCCGCGGCCGAGTCGACCACAACCATCAATGGGACCGCCAACGTGGCCATAATCGCGATTTCGATCGTAAGCACGACGGTGACGATCATGACCGCCGCTAGCTTTCAGACGAGGATTCGATAAGCCGGATCCGAGGCTAAGAACCGAACCGCCGCGTGCCGGAACGGGCCCATGGTCCGGAGCGGCCTGTTCCGGCGCAAAGGCGGTGTTTCCATTAAAGGGGGCAAAGTCCCGTTCGGCAATTCCTGCACCTTCCGTGACAAAGCCTGCACGTATTGCAGCCGCTTCACTCTTTCACCACTCTTGACAGCCTTGCGCCACTGCCAAACTTCTACAACAACCCCTTTGCCTGCACAGGCGTGACATTGATCCGCACCAAGCGCCCAACAATGGCGTCTACCGTGCACTAGCAAAGAAGTAGTAACAAACACGTTCGACTAAAAGAGGATCAAAGAAATGAAATCGGTAATTTTGCTCGGTCTGGCTCTCACGACGTCCATGATGGCCGTCGACAGGGAGCCTGCAAAGCGTTTGGGCGAAGCCGCCTCGGTCTTCTCGGAGATCATGGCGACGCCGGACAAGGGCATCCCGCAAGAGATGCTGGAAAACGCCCATTGCATCGTCATTGTGCCAGGACTCAAGACCGCTGGCTTCATTCTCGGCGGCAAGTTTGGCAAAGGATACCTCTCCTGCCGTAACAAGAGCGGCAAAGGCTGGTCAGCGCCTGGTACGGTCCGCATTGAGGGTGGCAGCGTCGGCTTCCAAATCGGTGGATCGGAGACTGACCTGATCATGCTCGTAATGAATGCGGGGGGAGAGGACAAACTGCTATCCAGTAAGTTCACTCTGGGCGCCGAAGGCTCGGTCGCGGCCGGTCCCGTGGGACGCACGGCAACCGCTCAAACCGACGTTCAATTACACGCCGAGATTCTCTCCTGGTCGCGGTCCCAGGGCCTGTTCGCCGGCCTCGCGCTGGAAGGCGCCACGCTGCGGCAGGATCTGGACGACAACGCGACACTCTACGGCAGCAAGCTGGAGAACCGGGACATCGTGACCAACGGACGAGCCGCGCCCAGGTCTGCCGCCAGACTCATGGAAATGCTCAACAAGTACTCGCCACACGAGAACAAGACTGCGTCGAATTGAGCCAGTCACCGATCTGGCGAAGAAGAAACGCAACATGATCAAAATCAAGTACGCCAGCGCATTCCTTATGGTGTGCGGGGTTTTGTCGGCCCAAGGGCCTCAGAACCAGGATGATAATGCGGCCAAGTCAGCCGCGGGATCCACGCCCGTTTATCGCATCACCGTCACGGCGCGGACGACGAAAGCCGTCAGCTACCGCCACCGTAGCGGTGCGACGAAGATCGACTTCAAGGGTACGGAGTTTTTGCCGAATGCTCGCGGCGAAGCCAAAGTCGAGAGCAAGCAGGGCCGCATCGAGATCGAGGCTGAATTCGATGGCCTGCAGCCCGCGACGAAGAACGGCGCCGAGTATCTCACGTATGTGTTGTGGGCCATCACTCCCGAAGGCCGCACCACCAATCTCGGCGAGATCCTGCTGAATGGCACAAAGAGCAAGCTGGACGTAACCACCGACCTGCAAGTGTTCGGGCTGGTGGTCACGGCCGAGCCGTATTTTGCGGTAACGCAGCCCAGCGACCTGATTGTGATGGAGAACGTAGTACGCCCGGACACGATGGGCAAGATCGAAGAGATCGACGCAAAGTACGAACTGCTGCAGCGCGGACAGTACGAGCACTTGTCCAACCCGCTTGCACTGAAGGTCGACAAGAAACTGCCGCTGGAAATCTACGAAGCTCGCAACGCCGTGCAAATTGCGCGAGCCATGGGCGCGGACCGGTATGCGACCGAGACCTTCCACAAGGCGGAGAAGAGCCTCGCTGATGCGGAGGCCTACGAGGCCCGCAAAGCCGGCCGAAAGCCCGTAGCCATGACGGCTCGGGCGGCGGTGCAGACCGCCGAGGACGCCCGCATCATCGCAGTGAAGCGTCAGGAAGAGGAAGCCCTGACCGCGGAACGCCAGCAGTCGGCCGATCGCGAAGCGCGCACCGAGAGCGCACGCGCCACGGCACAGTCCGATGCCGACCGCACCAAACGGGAAGCCGAAGAGGCGCGGATCAGAGCGCAAGCGAATTCCGAACGCCTGACACGGGAGAAGGATGCGCAGTCGGCAGCCGCCAGCGCGGAAGCCGATCGTGTGAAGCGCGTGAGCGACGCGAACGCGGCTGCCAACGCCGCCGAAGCGGATCGCTTGAAGCTGGCGAACGACGCGCAACGAGCGGCGAGCCAGGCCGAACTCGACAACGCAGCCAAGCAGAAAGCCCAATTGGAAGCGGAAAAGATAGAGCTGCGCACCCAGTTGCTGAAACAGTTCAACGACATTCTTCAGACTCGGGATACCGCGCGCGGTTTGATCGTGAACATGTCGGATGTCCTCTTTGACACCGCGAAGTTCACGCTGCGTCCTCTAGCGCGCGAGAAGCTCGCCAAGGTGGCAGGCATCGTCTCCGGGCATCCTGGACTCAGGCTGGATGTGGAAGGCCACACCGACAGCGTCGGTGGAGACGAGTACAATCAGCAGCTTTCGGAACAACGCGGCGGGTCGGTACGCGATTACCTGACGGCACAGGGTATGGCTCCGGCTTCGGTCACGTCAAGGGGCTTTGGCAAAACTCAGCCAGTAGCGTCTAACGACACCGCGCAGGGCAGGCAGCAGAATCGGCGAGTGGAACTAGTGATCTCCGGCGAAATCATTGGCACGGAGATCGGTACGCCGATCGCCGCCAAGTAATCGGAGGAACCTCGGCTTCGGAGGGTGGGGCCGGCAGTCATACTGTCCGGCCCCGCTTGCTGAGGCCAGCATCGTAGTGATGAATGCTGAGATGGAGCTTTCGTGAATGACAATCAATGGCCGGGTCGGAAATACCGTGAAGTTCAGGTCGCCATCGTCCTCGCCGCGATGGCTGCAATTCCGGTAACGGCGTTTGGGCAGAATCCCGATTCGCTGGATGTGACCGACAAATTGCGCTTGCATGCCGAAAGCACGTATTCGCCGGCGGCAATTCTGGGGATCGCTGTGTATGCCGGCGGCATGCAGCAGGCGGATGCACCCAAAGAGTGGGGCCAGGGCGCCGGCGCCTACGGCAAACGATTCGCTTCCACGTTGGCCTGGTCTGGGATCCACAGCGCTCTGGCTTTCGGTTTAGATTCGACGCTGCATCAGGACCCGCGATACTTTCGATCGCTCGAAACGGGCTTTTGGCGCAGGTCGGGACATGCGCTCCGCGGAACTCTGCTCACGCGCACCGATCGGGGTGGCGAGACGATTTCCACCTGGCGCATAGGGAGCGCGTACGGCGCTGCGTTTCTCTCGAACCAGTGGTACCCCGACAGGCTGAATACCGTGCGTCTCGGGATGATTGAGGGTTCTGTGACCCTTGGCCTGGGTTTCTTCAGCAACCTGGGAGTGGAATTCTGGCCTGACATCAAGAACAAGCTGAGGCGCAGAAGCTGACGGCTCAGGATCGATCTCGCCCGATTGAAAGGCATTACGCAAACATGCCGCAAGACCTCAGAAGCGATGTTCTCGTTTTGGATTTGGACAGCCGCGTCCGCACTACCACCAAAACCCATGCGAGCAATGGCGCCAGGCTGCGGGAGGGATTCAATCGCCTGGACCCGATAAGAATTGGGCCGGCCGCGCCGACCAACAATGTGGCTCGCGCAATTGATGAGCCGATTGCCAGGGCGACCGGCAAGTCGAATCCTTCTTCATCTCGGGTCAGTTGGTGGCTGCTGGCGCTCGCGCTCTTGGCTGTCCCGGTGGCGTTCGCTCAACAGAAGCGGGATACCGCCGATCCAGCACCCTATTCAGACAATCCGGCGCCGCCTCTGGAGTCTGTCAAGAGTTTCGTGAAAGACATCGCTCACGACCAGAAGCAGATCTGGACGAGTCCTTTCCGGATGACGCGCCAGAACGCGAAATGGTGGCTGATCTTCGGCGCCGCGACCGGAGCCCTGCTCGCCACGGACCGGCGAAGTGCACAACAACTCCCGAATACGAAAGACCAGTTGGCAGTCAGCAACCACGTCTCGCAACTGGGTGCGGTGTACTCGCTGGTGCCCATCGCCGGCGGGCTCTATCTGGGCGGATTGCTCAGTGGGCAGTCGAAGTTGCGCGAGACTGGATTCCTTGGATCCGAAGCTCTGGTGGACTGTTTGATCGTGTCCGAGATCCTCAAGACCGCAACTGGGCGGCAGCGGCCCTTGGAAGAAGACGGGGGCGGGCACTTCCTCCACGGTAGCGACGGATTCCCGTCCGGCCACACCATCGAGAGCTTCGCTCTCGCATCCGTGATCGCGCATCAATACCACGACAAGAAAGCGGTCGTGATCCTGGCGTATGGCCTTGCGACCGCGATTGGGGCGTCCCGCTTCACTGCCCGGCAACACTTCGCATCGGACGTAGTCGCCGGAGGCGCTATGGGCTGGTTTATCGGAAGGTATGTGTCCGAGCGGCATCGGGAGGATGGCCATTCGCCGGCGAAGGCATTGCTGACGCCCGAAGTTATCCCGCAATTCCGGCCTGCCGATCGCAGCTACGGCCTCTTGTTGGCCTGGCATCCCTGAGAGAACGAGCAAAGCGAGGAGATCATCCGTGTCATTTGGACTGTATATAATTGGGTACTTGATCGTCATTGGCGGGCTCACGTATGGCGCAGTGTTGCTGCACGTGCCCAGTCACTGGATCGTCGTCGGAGGAATTATTCTGACGGGGATTGCAGTGGTGACGGGCGTCAAGGCCACACGGCCCCGGGACGCGGCGAGTAAGCTGTAACGGCTCCACGCTGGGGGCGCCTTCATCTTGGAGGAGCGTTCAGTGGGGATGGAAGATGGTTGCGTCCAGCACCCGCGAAATCGGTCGCCCAGGCAAGATCCGCAGGATCGGCGGGTGGATCGCCGGTGACCAAAAAGTGCGCCGAAGAAATCGGCGCAGACGGGGACCGCGGCTGTGTATCCTCGGCCGTGATGCTGGCGCGATCATCCGTGGCGAGGAGCTGGTCATGGCTGTAAAGTTCGAATCGTTGGCCATCCCCGATTCGTCGGATCTCGTGTTTGGGCGCTCTCCGAAGCCCGTCCACTGCGGTTTCGATCTCACCATCGGAGCAGGCGAAGTATTTCCCGAAGTCAACTTCACTCTGCCCACGATGTCGATCGATGGGGACTCCTGGCGGACCGTTCTCGCCCACTACGAGGAGTTAGCGACCAACATATTGGCCCGCGCCGTCGCCCTGCGGGCGCCGGGCATCGTGCTTGAATTCGAACTGCTGCCCGCCATGACGGAGGCCCCCGATTGGGGCGGTGAGGTCACGGCCCTGCTGCATCGGAAACTCAAGGCGGCGTACGACAAACATGGGCTGAAGTCTGCCCTGCGTGTGACGCCAACCGATATCCGCGATAAGGGCAAGCCTCCGGCGCTACGACATGGAGAACCCTGGCAGCGCTTGCGGGAGTCGCTCGAAAAGTGCGCGGATGCCGGGGCCGATATTCTGTCCATCGAATCGATCGGCGGGAAAGAAGTTCACGACTACGGCCTGATGTATGGCGACATGCCGTCCATCCTCTTTGCATTGGGAGTTCTGGCGCCGCGCGACATGGCCTGGCTGTGGACGGAGATCGGCGGCATCTGTGCGCAGCACGGCGGGGTCGTGCCAGGCGGTGACACAGCCTGTGCCTTCGGCAACACCGCCATGCAACTCGCCCATCAGCGCATGCTCCCGGAGGTCCTCGCCGCGGTGGTGCGCGCCATGAGCGCGGTTCGAAGCCTGGCCGCGTTCGAAAACGGCGCCGTTGGACCGTCAAAGGACTGCGCCTATGAGGGCCCGATCCTCAAGGCCATAACGGGCTGCCCTATTTCGATGGAAGGCAAGTCCGCGACCTGTGCCCACTTCTCCCCGGTCGGCAACATCGCCTCTGCCATGTGCGACCTGTGGAGCAATGAGTCTGTGCAGAATGTCCGTCTTCTTTCGGGCAACGCTCCGGAAGCATTCGCGGAACTCTTGACTTACGATTGCCGGCTGATGAACGTGGCGACGTCAAAGCGCCAGCAATTGGTCCTGCGCGATTGGCTCACCGAATCCGACGAGTGGCTGAGCCCCCAGGCAGCGGTGCTCTCGCCCTCCTCGACCATCCGCATCGCTGCGGCGATTACCGGCGCGAGCACGCCATATCGGAGGACCATCGCCGCGGGCCTCGAAGCTGTACACGTTCTCCGCGATGGCATGCGCGATTGGACGCCTGACGCTATCGGCCAAAGAGAGCCAGTGGCTGAACAAGATCGAAGCTGAACTTATCGCGGCGCCCGGCGAGGACCAGTTGATCGCGGCCATGATCGAGCAGCACGCAGGCATTTTCGACCCGGTGAGCTACGCGCTCTAGCCCGTGCGCCCTTCGGCGTGGCCGGGAGCCGGCGTCAGTCGGGAGAGTCCCGATCTTCAGCATTCTCGTACCGGCATGATTCGAGTCGCGATCCGCGTCTTCGCCGGAACTCATGATCACGCGGTCCAACCGGCCGAGCGTGGGTTGCCGTTGACTCTCGACAGTGACCTCCTATTCAATCGCTTCCGAGAAGGCGTGAAGGTTCGCGGCCCTCGACATCCCTCGAAGCCGACCTGTCGAACCCGATCGTCTCGCGACGTAAATTCCCGATATCCTGGGTTCAATGCCGGCACCCCGTCGCGCAACGCCCGCACGGCCGCTGGATGACACTCTGCTCGCGGTAAAGAAGCGCAAGAGGGTCCCATATGAGTTTGTGCTGGACGCGCTTGCTGCGCTTTCGCCCTGGACTCGCCCCATGTTCGGTTGTCTCGCGGTCTATGTTGAGGACAAGATTGTCCTGGTGTTGCGCGAGAAACCCGGTGACACTTCCGACAACGGTGTGTGGCTCGCCACCACTGCGCGGCACCACGAGAGTTTGCGCAGCGAGTTTCCCAACATGCGATCGATTCGGGCACTCGGGAAAGAGGTGACAGGCTGGCAAATCCTTCCCGTCGAAGCGCCGGATTTCGAACATGCCGCGCTACGCGCCTGCGAGTTGATCGCCGCGGGCGATCCCAGAATCGGCAAGGTGCCGGGCACCCGGAGAACCGTTGGATCTGGCGCCAAGAAGGCGTCGAAATCCTCGATGCGAGCGAAGGGGCAAAAGAACGCCGCGGAAGGGGGCCATAGATCTTAGCGGGTTGCGTCGGGGTCTCGGAGTGGCCCTGCTGCCGGACTTGGAGTCCCGTGCGATTTCGCGGTCCCGCAAGACCTCTGGCCCCAGTTCTGGTTCTCGGGTTTTGGGAGGAACGAGCTTTGCCCTGCTCGGTGCGAGGCCCGGTGGAGTGCTAAGCGTTGGCTTGGTCGGCCATCTTTTGGGCGGCAGTCGCCATGACATTGGTTTCCTAACTTTGGGAAATAGGGGACGGCGGCCACCGCGCAGAGCGGCAGGCGCATCGGTGGTACGTCTCCTGCATCATGGTAGCTGCGCGACGCAAGGGTCTGGCGATGCCGGTGGTCTGCCGAGGACGCTATAAGTGCATGCGAAAAGACGTGGCAAAAATCGAAAACCGCCGAGATTCGGCGGTTCTCCAAGAGTCTCCCCTTTACATTCAATCACTTACCGGACCCATCCGCCGAACTTCGCCGGATCGGGTTTTCTGCTACGGGCAGCTACGGGAGGAGATATCGCTGGGACCTGCGATGAAGCTAGTCGGCCCGCTTGCCGCTCGCGGGCCGGCGCTTCGGCTTGGACTTTGGCTTGCTCTTGACCAGGAGATTGAGATCCACCGCGGCGCGGATGAGATCCTTCAAGGCAGCCTCATCGACCTTGTCGCCTTCGTGGATGTCGATGGCGCGCCTGACATTCCCGTCGAGGCTGGAGTTGAATAGACCTGATGGGTCCTTCAACGCAGCTCCCTTGGCAAAGGTCATCTTGACGACGTTCTTGTACGTCTCTCCCGTGCAGACGATGCCGTCGTGGGAGAAGATTGGAGTCCCCATCCACTTCCACTCTTCGACGATCTCAGGGTCCGCCTCGTGTATGATTCTGCGCACTTTCGCGAGCGTCTTCCCGCGCCAATCCCCAAGTTCCTTGATCTTCTCGTCGATCAATGCAGAGGCAGATTCCACCGGGATGGGCCTTTTCATGGACAGCTCCAACTCTTGCACCTACTTCAGCTGCGCTCAGCGTAACCTGAACCCTCCGCAAGTAGAAGCCTCTTCTCGATCGATAGCAGTTCCGAAAGATGATGGCAACCTGCGTGTGGGTTTAATAGGGACGTGGACATCCGGCGCTCCTGTACGAATGCAGCTTGCTTGATGCGAAGACAGGGATGGCACTGGAATCTGGGCTGGTAACGTACTGTCTCTTCTTCTCGGCACCAATGGAGCAGAAGAACATCTGGCTCGCAATTGCCGACGCCCCACCGTTCCCAATCGAGATTGGCGACCCAAACGGCCCACCAAGAAGCGATTGTCCTGGTGATGTCATCGAAGATGCCGGGACCCAGGCATTGTCAAGCTGCTCGGCTGGACCTAAGAGGACGCCCGGACTCCGGGCGCCTACCCGATTCGTCAGGACGCTGAAGCGTTCCACATCTCCGCGGAATAACGCCTTGCGGAGCGTGCCCTTCGTTCGCCCCGCAGGTTCCGGCGCCTGTTACCGGCTCTTGGCCGCCGCGATCACGGCCGCGAAGGCGGGCTTCGGCTGACCCGCGCGGTCGAACAGCAGCGGGTAGGCCGTACGCCCGCGCACGGGGAAGTTGTTCAACCAGGAGGAGGCGTCCGTGAGACCCCAGAACGTCACGCGCTCAATCGTCTTCGAATGCCGCACGAAGACTTTGAAGATCTCGCCGTAGCGTTCGGTCAGGCGCTGCTGCACCTCGGCGGGCAACTCCTTGGGATAGGGGTTGAGACGCGCGAAGTCCGGCCCCTCGGCCTTGGTCCTGGCGCCGACGTCCGCCGTGTGGGCCCACGCCGAGGGCAATACGTCGATGTCCAGTTCGGTGACCATCGCCTTGACACCGAGACCCGCGATCGCATCGAGCGTCTCGGAGATGCTGCTGGCCGCCGGCCCATCCAACTGCCAGTGCCCCTGAGTTCCGACGCCGTAAATGGGCGCGCCCTGCGCCTTCAGCTTCTTGACCAGTTCGACCATTCCGTTGCGCTTCGACTCGTTCTCGAGCGAATAGTCGTTGTAGTAAAGCTGCGCCGCCGGGTCGGCCTCGTGAGCGAACTGGAACGCCTTGGCAATGAAATCCTCGCCGATGATCTTCAGCCACGGCGACTGGCGCAGCGTTCCGTCGTCGTTCAGCGCTTCGTTCACCACGTCCCAGCCACCCACGCGCCCTTTGTAGCGCCCCACGACCGTGTGGATGTGGTCGCGCATGCGTTCCAGCAATTGCTCGCGAGTAGCCGGGTGGCCCTGGCCATCTTCGAATACCCACTTCGGAGTCTGGCTGTGCCAGACCAGACAGTGGCCGATGATGAACATGTGGTTGCGCTCGCCGAAGGCCACATAGCGATCCCCGCCGGCGAAGTCGTAGGTCCCGTCCTTGGGGTGGACCTTCTCCCACTTGAGGTCGTTCTCGGGAGTGATGCTGTTGAACTGCTCTTTCACCAGTGCCGCTCCGCGCGCGTCGGACTCGGTAAACAGCGCCGGGTTGAGTGCCACGCCAATGCGAAAAACACCCTGGTAGGCATCCTTCAAAGTCGTCTGCGCGGGCAACGGGGCGCAGACGGCCAGACCGCCCACGGCCAAGCCAACGAGCACAGCGTGTAAACGTAACATGGAATCGAACGCTCCTTCCACCGTCAATGGACTTTACGAGGCCGGCGCGTACCTCTTGCGCCGCTCACTCAACTCGTCGGCCACCTTGCGATTGACTTCGCGCGTGATCGGGTAGAAGAACAGGCAGCCCGCCGTCGCGGCGAATGCCAATCCCGCATAGACGCTGGCCGTCATGCGTATGCCCGTCAGCGCGACCGCCGTCTGCGCGGCGTTCGGCACATAGCCATAGGACGAGAACAACCAGCCGGAGATCGCGCCGCCAAGCGCCAGCCCCGCCCACAGTGCGAACACCACGGCGGAGGTCACCGTTGCCGTCGCGCGGCGTCCTGTCTTCCACTCGCCGTAGTCGGCCACGTCGGCGATCATCGCCCACAGCAGCGGGCAGGAGAAGCCGAAGAAGAACTGTCGCAACCCCTCGCAGGCGAACAGCGCCACCATCGACGTCGGCGGAAGGATCAACAGCGCCGCGGTCAGCACCGTCGCGAGCACCATGCTCGCGATGAACAGATTGCGCTTCCCCATCCGCGCGGCGAGCGAGTTCGAACACGAGACGCCCAGCAGCAGGGAAGCGAGGCCGAGAGCGTTGAACCAGCTGAATAAATGCTCGTTGCCCGCGCAGTACTTGAAGAACGGCAGCATCACGCTGCCTCTGATCGCCAGCGCCGCGAAGTAAAAGGTGGTGACCAGGAACAGCGCGATCCACGGGCCGTTCCTGAACAGATCGCCGAGGTCCGTGCTCAGCGACGTCTTCTGCCCGGGATCGGGCTGGATGCGCTCCTTCGTGGTGGCAAAGGAGACGAGGAAAAACACCACCATCAGCGCCGAAAAGATGCCCATCGTCCACTGGTAGCCCGCGGCGGTATCGCCCTTGCCGAAGTAGTCCCGCATCGGAATCGCCAGGCCCAGCACGATCAGCGCCGCGCTATTGGCGAAGATCTGGCGGTACGACGACAGGCTCGTCCGCTCGTCGGGATCGCCCGTGATCACCCCCGTCAGCGACGCGTACGGCACGTTGTTGATCACGTACACCAGCCGCAGCAGGCTGTAAGTGATCCACGCGTAGATGAGCTTCGAACCCGGGCTGAAGTTGGGCGTCGAGAAGGTCAGGATCGTAATGATCCCGAACGGCACCGCCGTCCACAGCAGCCACGGCCGGAACTTGCCCCAGCGCGTGTTGGTCCTGTCGGCGATCACTCCCATCACCGGGTTGATCGCCGCCGCCGCGAGGCCCACCACCAGAAACAGCGTGCCCGCCTGCGCCGCCGTCAGCCCGAACGTGTCGGTGTAAAAGCTGAACTGGAGCGCCATCAACGACTGGAAGATGAAATTCGCAGCCATGTCGCCCAGGCCGTAACCGACCTTCTCGGTAACCGAAAGTCTCTGTGTCATACGTCCTCGATTGACTCCGCGCCGCGCCTATTTGGTCACCGTCAGCTTCAGCTTCTGCAGGTCGTCGTCGCGCGACGAAGTGCCGACCATCACCTCAAAATCGCCAGGCTCCACGACGTACTTATAGTCGATGTCGTAGAAAGCCAGCGACTCGGGCGTGATGTCGAACGCAACCGTCTGCGTCTCGCCGGGCTGCAACGTGACTCTCTGGAACCCGCGCAGCTCCTTGACCGGCCGCGTGACGGAACTGACGAGGTCGCGAATGTAGAGCTGTACGACCTCGCTCCCCGCGCGCTTCCCGGTGTTGGTCACATCGACGAGCACCTTCGTCGAGCCATTCACCGCGATGCGCTTCTTGGTCAGCCGCTGATTGGCCAGCGCGAACGTGGTGTAGCTCAGTCCGTACCCGAACGCGAACAGCGGCGTGACGTCGTCGAACAGATAGCCGCGCCGCGCCGAGGGCTTGTAGTTGTAAAACACCGGCACGTGACCCGCCGACCGCGGAATCGAGATCGGCAGCTTGCCGCCCGGATTATGCGCGCCGAACAGCACGTCGGCAACCGCGTGGCCCGTCTCCTGACCCAGATACCAGCACTCGTAGATCACGGGCACGCTCTTGGCCAGCGAGTTGATCGGACAGCGGGCGCCCGTTGAACAGGAATGCGATCACCGGCTTGCCCGTCGCCACCATGGCCTGGATCAGCTCTTCCTGCCGGCCGATCAGATCGAGCGACGTCCGGTCGCCCATGTGGTTCAGTCCCCACGCCTCGCGCGAGGTCTGCTCGTTGCCGCCGATGGCGAGCACGATCACGTCGGCCTTGCGCGCCACTTTCACGGCCTCGGCGATCTGCTTGCGGTCCTCCGCCGGATCGCTCGGCGTCACCGAGTCCTGGTTCCAACTGCCGCCGATTGTGATCTTGCAGCCTTCGCTATAGAGCACCTTCACGCCGTGTTCCTTCGCACGCCGCGTGATTCCTTCGAGCACGGTGACGTTATGGTCCGGCACGCCGCTGTAGCCGCCGAGCAGACTGCGATCGGCGTTCGGCCCGATCACCGCGATGCGCTTGATCGCGTCGAGATTCAGCGGCGCCAGCCCGTTGTCATTCTTCAGCAGCACGATCGATTCCCGCGCCGCCTGCAGCGCCAGCGCGCTGTGCGCCTCGCAGCCCACTACCTGCGCCGCCGTCTCCGGATCGACATACGGATCGTCAAACAGCCCCAGCTTGAACTTCCACTCCAGCATCGGCGCCACCAGTTCGTCGAGCTGTTTCTCCTTCAACTCGCCCTTCTTCACCAGCTCCACCAGGTGGAGATAGCAATCCGGCTCCGGCAACTCGATGTTGACGCCCGCTTCCACCGCCAGCCGGCACGATTCCTTCTTGTCCTTCGCCACGAAGTGTCCGTGCGTGTCGGGGCGATAGCCCAATTCCCAGATTGCGTAATAGTCGGACACGATGAAGCCCTTGAAGCCCCATTCCTTGCGCAGCACGTCGCGCAGCAGCCACCTGTTGGCGTGCGACGGCACGCCGTCGACCTCGTTGTACGAGGCCATTACCGAGATCGCGCCGCCCTTGTGCAGCGCGTCCTTGAAAGGTTGCAGAAACGTTTCGCGCAGAACGCGCAAGCTTACGTTCGCTGGCGCGCAATTCATCCCCGACTCGGGCTGGCCGTGTCCCACGAAGTGCTTCAGCGTGGCGATCACCCGCGTCTTGTCCTGGAAGCTGGCATCGCCCTGGAACCCGCGCACGGCGGCGATGCCCATCTGCGTCACCAGGTACGGGTCCTCGCCGTAGGTCTCTTCGACGCGGCCCCAGCGCGGCTCGCGCGCCACGTCCACCACCGGCGTCAGCGCCTGGTGCGTTCCCCGCGAACGCGCCTCCAGCGCCGTCATGGTAAACAGCGCTTCCACCAGTTTCGGATCGAACGACGCGCCCAACGCAATCGGTTGCGGGAAGCTCGTCCCGCCGACTGCCGCGTGCCCGTGCAGACACTCCTCGTGGAAAATCACCGGAATGCCCAGCCGGCTCTCTTCACGGAAAAAGCGCTGGATAGCGTTGGTCAGCTCCGCCATCTCGCGCGCGTTCTTGCCCTTGCCCGCGTCGCTCGGCCGGCCTACCTGGCCGATTCCGCGCCCCGTTTTGAAAGCGGTTCGCGCCTTCGCTGCGTCGAAGTTGCCCTCGGCGTCGAGCAGCGTCTTGGCCTTATCCTGCCAGACGCACATCATCTGGGCGGCCTTCTCTTCCAGGGTCATTCGGGACAGTAGATCCCGAACTCTCTTTTCTGGACTCAGCCGCGAGTTGGTGTAGGGAGCGGCGGCGGAACGGGGGGTGGCCGCCTTCGAGTCGGGCCGTTTGGACTTTTTCGCAGGGTGAAGCATTTTCTTGATTAGACCTCACTTTGCGCGTCGCTGGGGGGAGGCATTTGTTCGCGCACACGCCGTTTTCGGCCAGGGCACCGCCGGAGCGATGCGGACAATGCTCCGGAAGGGACTTGTCGCCGCGGCCGGCGTTGCGCACGCGGCTCGCACGAAGCGCGGTTTCACCACGCCACGCTCTGGCGCTATCAAAGCTTCACGCTCAATTTGCGAGGCCATCCGCCGTGCGGGAATTGCCCCCCAAAGATAGTTGGAATGTGTTTCGCCTCCAACCGATAGCAATCACAATCGTCGTGTCGCGCGAATCGTGACCAAATCCGTGCGTCAAGCATAGCGAAATAGAGCTTTGAAGCCGTAATCCATGTGCTGTTGGATGTGGCAGTGGAATAGTGAAAGGCCTGGCTGGTTGGCGGTGAAATCGACAATCGCACGGCCGTAGTAGGGGACGACCACGGTGTCCTTGACGATGCCGGCGGTCTTCTTCCCATTGATCTCGACCAGCTCCCAGAGATGCCGGTGCAGATGCATGGGATGGGCGTCATCGGTGCGGTTGCGCATCGTCAGACGATAGCGCGTGCCTTGTTCGAGCACGAGTTCACGCTCATGCGGATAGGGCTTGCCGTTAATGAGCCAGAGGTTGAACTTCCCCGCCCCGCCGGGGATCTTCTCGAAAGTCAGTTCGATCGTCTGCTGAGGCGCGGGCGATCGGGAGCCGGCCGATCCGAAAATGGTGTAGTCCCACGGCGTTCTCGGCGGATCGACCCAACTCGGCTGACGGTGCTGCCCGGAGTACTCCACCACCACACCGAGCCCAGACTCGCGGATCGCCTTCTCCGTAGAGCCGAGGATCCAGACTCCCGGGTGGTTCATTTCGACGACCACGTCGCAGCGCTCGCCCGCGCCGAGGAAGACGGAATCGATCGTCTGAGGCGCCGGTACCGGGTTCCCATCGAGTGCAATCACTTTCATCTTGTGGCCGGCAAGTGCGATACGGCGGTTCTCTATGGCGCTCGCGTTCAGGAGGTGAATCAACAGCCGCTGACCTTCGCGAACACGGATCGGCTCGCCGGATCCAAGTGCCTTATCGTTGATCGAGTAAGTCATGGAGCCGACTTCGAGCCCGTCGGGATCGGTGTTCAACGTGGCTGGTTTTTCCAGTAGAGGACCGTCGTGCGTGTAGTCGTCATCGTCGTCCATCGTGCCCGTGAAGAACGGTTCCCAGTCGCGCAGGGCGAGGAAGAGCTCCTGATCGTACGAGCCGGGATCGTGACCGTCATCGACGTAAACGAAGCCGAACTGACCGGTATACGCGCCCTTGTGAAGGTCATCCATCGCCATGGCATGGGAGTGGTACCAGCGCGATCCCGCCGGGCCCGGCGTGAGTTGGATCTGAGAGCGGCTGTGCGGGGCCACGAACGGCGAACCCTCCTCCATGGTGCCGTCCACCTCGGGCGGAATCAGCATGCCGTGCCAATGCACCAGTTCAGGCGTATCGGTGTCGTTGATGACATCTACCGTTACTGGCCTCCCCTCCCGCATCCGTAGCACCGGCCCCGGCGCGGTGCCGTTGTAACCGACGGTGGACAAGATGTGCGAGCGGTCGAGCTCGACGGTAACCGGGGCAATCCGAAGCGTATAGTCCGCCTTCTTGCCAGGGGCTTGCGTGGCTTGCGGCATGGCCATGCCGGGTCCCTCTCGCGTTTGCGCAAGCAGAGGCCGCCGCGCCGCCGCAGGTGCGAGTCCCATGCCGAGTTTAAGAAGATCGCGCCTATTCACCATCGTGTCGCACTCTCGAATGTCAACTGCTAACTGGAGCCTCCGGTTTTGCGTCCAATCGAGCCGATCTGGAGATCGGCGTTCCCGGGAGCGCCGATCTCCAGATCGGCTCCGGTCGCGCCTGCCTGCATAGTCGCACGCACAAAACGGCGCGAACAAGCTCGCGGCGCCAATCTTGACCCGCCTGCAACCTATGACGGGGTTTTCCCATCTAATCAGCAAGCGTTCGGTACTCTCACGAATTCCACACCCCCGCGGAGGTCCTCCATGAAGCTGTCGCAAGTCGCACTGGTGACCCTGGTGGCCGCCGGAGTTGCTGGGTTGCAGGGATTCCAGCGGCGCGCGGACTTCGGCTTCGGCGATGACGACTCGCCATCGAACGTCAAATCGGAATTCTACTGGTCGCGACTGGCCTACACGGCAAACATGCAGAGCGTCTCCGGCTACGGCCATCACGGCTACCGGGGGTTCAGTTCCTGGTCGCGAGACTATCCCAAGGCTGACCGCCAGTTCCTTATCGCCATGCACCGCTTGACCCGGATCGACGGGCGGCCGACCGAACAGGTAGTCACGCTGAATTCCGACGACATCTTCAACTATCCATGGATCTATGCGGTCCAGGTGGAGACCTGGTCGTTCACCGACGCCGAAGCAAAGCGCTTGCGGGAATACTTGCTGAAAGGCGGCTTTCTGATGGTGGACGATTTCCACGGCACCGAGGACTGGGAGAACTTCCTGAGCGGCATGCGGCAGGTGCTGCCTGACCGCCCCGTCGAGGACCTGCAGAGTGGCGACGAGATCTTCCACACGCTTTACGACATCGACGACAAAATGCAGATACCCGGAGAGCAGTATGTCTGGTCCGGGCGGACCTATGAGAAGGACGGTTATCAACCCAAGTGGCGCGCCATCCGGGACGATAAGGGCCGGATCATCGTTGCCATCTGCCACAACATGCACCTGGGCGACGCGTGGGAATGGGCCGACGATCCGAACTATCCTGAGCCGTTCGCGTCGATGGCCTTTAGAGTAGGGCTCGATTACATCCTTTATGGCATGACGCATTAGGACCCGTGGCGAGAAGCCCAATCCGCCAAGGTTCGGCGGCCATGTCTTGCAAGTTGTTGAATTGAAACGAGCGTTTTTTTGAAAACCGCCAAACTTTGGCGGATTCCGGCTTCTAACGCTGGCCGTTTTGCCAGCTGCTCCGGGAGTTGATCAGGTGGTGAGGCGGGTTGCTTTGAAAATGCTCCGAAACGGAGCCGCGACCGTAAGGGAGCGGTTGCATTGGGCCGCTCTCTTCGTTCGCGGTTCGGTGCCAGGGGACAAGAACGATATTCATCCTCTGGGGGTGAACAGTCCACCGGTCACGGAGAGATCGGTTACCGATTGATTCAGGATTGTCGGTTTGCATGTTTCAGTTTCTGTTCAAGTATCCGAATCCGGTCTTCACTAAAGGGCAGTTCGTGCTGCTCGGCGCATGGCCCGCATGGCTCCTCGTGGTGCTCATCGTCGTTACCGCCGCCGGACTCGCGCTGCTGATCCGCTGGAGGCTGAGTAGCGCCGCGCGCGTCATGCGAAGCTGGCGCGCCTGGGTTGTTTGGGGAATGCAGGCTCTGCTCGTGGCGCTCGTGTTGGTTCTCCTTTGGCAGCCCGCGATGCTGGTCAGCGAGCTGAACTCGCGGCAGAACATGATTGCCGTCGTAGTGGACGACTCGCGCAGCATGGGCATCGCGGACGTCGAGGGCAAAACGCGTGAGAGCGTGGCTCTGGCTGCGCTGCGGGGCGGCGTTCTCGCCGAGTTGCAGAAGCGTTTCCAAACGCGAGTTTACAAGCTTGATAGCAAACTCACGCGGGTGAATGGGCCGGAGGAAATTGCACCTGCTGAAACCGCAACGCGCATTGACGAAAGCCTGAGCCAACTCGCCGCCGAAACCTCGGATCTGCCGTTGGGGGCAGTTGTGTTGTTCAGTGACGGAGGCCAAAACACCGCCGGGACGGGCGGCTTGGGCGTCGGTCGCGAGGCCTTGCAGGCGTTACTGAACCGCCGCCTTCCGGTGCACACCGTCGGCCTCGGCCGGGAAGAGCCCACGCGCGATGTGGAACTGGAGGACGCCAGCGTCGCGGCCAGCGCTAATCCAAACGCGCGGATCGCAGCGACAGTCAGCTTTGCACAACACGGATATGCGGGCAGGACCGCGACGCTCACAGTCCGCGACGGAGACAAGACTCTGGCGGCACGCCAGATCACCCTGCCGCCCGACGGCCGCATCCAGTCCGAACCGCTGTTCTTCTCCTCCGGCGCGGCGGGAGCGAAAAGCCTTCAGTTCGGCGTCGAGCCGTTTGCGGACGAAGAAAACCGAAGCAACAACGCCCTGACGCGGCCACTACTGGTGAGCGATGAGAAACGGCGAATCCTCTACGTGGAGGGCGAGCCACGCTGGGAGTTCAAGTTCATCCGGCGAGCTGTAGCCGACGATCCTGCAGTGGAGCTTGTCTCGATGCTTCGCACGAGCGAGAACAAGACCTATCGGCAAGGCATCGGCACTCCGGATGAGCTGGCAGACGGTTTCCCGTCGCGACCTGAAGACCTGTTCGGCTACGCCGGCATCGTCATCGGCTCTGTCGACGCCGATTACTTCACGCCGTTGCAGAAAGAGTTGCTGCGCGAGTTCGTCGACCGCCGCGGGGGCGGAGTACTCTTCCTGGGCGGACGCTCGTCGTTGAGCGATGGAGGCTGGGGCGCATCGAGCGCGAAAGAACTGCTGCCTGCCGTCCTGCCTGAAGGACGCAACAACTTTCGTCGCAACCCCGCGACCGTAGAACTGACGGCGGCGGGCGTGGACTCTCCCGTCACGCGGCTTCTCGACGATCCGGAAAAGAACGCCGCGCGTTGGAAGAAACTCACCTATCTGGCCGACTATGAGGACGCCGGCGCGCCCAAGCCTGGCGCCACCGTTCTCGCGTCGCTGAACACGGGCCGCCGCAAGCTGCCGCTCTTGATTACTCAGAGCTACGGCCACGGCCGCACGGCCATCATGGCGACCGGAGGCACGTGGCGCTGGCAGATGAGCGAAGCTCTGGGCGACCCCTCGCACGACCTGTTCTGGCAGCAACTCTTGCGCTGGCTCGCTGGCGAATCGCCTGGCCCCGTTACCGTATCGATGCCGGTGCGCACGCTCATGGACGAGGGACGCGTGCAACTCACGGCACAGGTCCGCGACAGAGAGTTTCAGCCGGCGGCGGATGCGCGCGTTACGGCCCATGTTGTTGGACCGGAGGGTGTAAATGCTCTGGTGGAACTGACGCAGTCGCAGGACACGCCGGGCCTCTATCGGGCTGAATGGACCGCGGAAAAACCTGGCACTTATGTCGCGGAGGTAGCAGCGGAATCCGCGGGCAGCCAGCCTCGCGAATTGGGTCGCGATGCCCTGACGTTTCAACGCGAAAACGGCGTCGCGGAGAACTTCCACACCGGGCAGAATCGGCGCTTCCTCGAGCAACTCGCATCGGAGACGGGCGGACGCTACTGGAAGCCTTCCGAGTTGAAGAACCTGCCTCGGGATATCTCGTACTCCGAAGCGGGCATCTCCGTCCGCGCCACCAAGGAGCTCTGGGACATGCCCATCGTCTTGCTGCTGTTGTTGGGGTTGCCCATTACCGAGTGGCTGCTGCGCCGCAAGTGGGGCGTGCTATGAAGTGCGCGTTGCTCCTCGCGGCAGTCTGCGGGTTTGTGCTGCAGGCGCACGCCACAACGTACTACGTGATCGTGGCCGGGTTGGGCGGCGAGCCGGATTATGAGCAGCGCTTCACGGCGGCGGCGAAGGACCTGGACAGGATCTTTAAGGCCGCGGGTGACACGGCTCACGTCCATACGCTGGCCGGCGCACAGGCTACTGCGGCGCAGTTGCGGGAGACGCTGGGCGAGGTGGCGCGCGACGCCAAAGCGGACGACGACTTCGCGCTCATCCTGATTGGCCACGGTTCCTTCGACGGCGTGGAATACAAGTTCAATCTTGTCGGTCCCGATGTGACGGCGGCGCAGATCGCCGCGATGTGCGATCGCATCGCCGCCCGGCGCCAGCTTGTCGTCAACACCACAAGCGCCAGCGGCGGAGCGCTGCAAGCTCTGCAGCGGCCGGGGCGAGCGGTGATCGCGGCCACGAAATCGGGCACCGAAAAGAACGCGACCGTCTTCGCGCGTTACTGGGTCGAGGCGCTCCAGGATCCTTCAGCCGACACCGACAAGAGCGACACCATCAGCGCCAGGGAGGCCTTCACCTACGCGACAAAGAAGACCGCGGCGTTCTACGACTCGCAGAAGCGGCTGGCCACCGAGCATGCCGTCTTCAACGATGTAGGCGCGGGTGAACCGGCGCGCGAGGCCGCAAACGGGCAGGGTCTGCTGATGTCGAGTTTCACTGTGCTTGCGCCTGGGCGCCAGCCGGCAGGCCGCCAACGATCCGGCCAAGCGGGCGTTGCTCGCGAAGAAGGAGGACTTGGAGCAGAAGATCGACACGCTGAAGTATCAGAAAGCGGCGATGGACCCTTCCGACTACAAGCGGCAATTGACTGAGGCGCTGGTCGAGTTGGCAACGGTTCAGGAGGAGCTGGACAAATGAACCGGCTGGCTCCCATTCTGTCGATCCTGCTGGGATTCGCCATATCGGGCCGCGCCGCTGTGCCGCCCGTTGTCCCCAAAGACTGCTGGTCGCTACGCAAGCATGGCCATCTCGTCGAGGCGCAGTCGTGCTTCGAGGGGCTGACTCGAAGCGGCGATGCGTTCTTCCGCGCCGAAGGCTTCTGGGGGCTCGAACAATGGGAGCAGGCGAACGAGCAGTTCCGGCTCGCTACGCAGCCCGCCGGGAGCAAAGCACATTACAAAGTGCGTTGGGGCTTGCTGCTGCATGAGCGCTCCAACAATACCGAGGCGGCCGATCTGTTCCGCGAAGCACTCGCCCAGAATCCATCAGACAAAGACCCGTCAAATGCCGAGGCGTACCTGGCACTCGCAATTGTCTCCGCGGACGGCTTCGACGGCAATGCCGTGAAATTTGCGGCCAAGGCCATCGATCTCGATCCGAAGATGGCCGCGGCGCACGAGTTCATGGCGAACCTCGCCCTCGAAAATGACATCCGAGACTGGGCCGCCTCCGAAGCGGACAAGGCCATAGCGCTTGAGAACGATGCTCTGGATGCGATGGCGATTCACGCGGCGCTAGAGTTGATCGCCGACCGCTCGCCCGAGGCGTGGTTCGCCAGGATCAATGCCGTCAACCCCGGATATGGCGAAGCGTACGCCATCGTGGCGCACCAGCTTGAGTTGCATTACCGCTACGACGACGCAGTGACGTACTACCGCAAGGCAATCGAAAGCAATCCGCGGATGTGGGCGGCACATTCGGCGCTCGGCATCGATCTCATGCGTCTGGGCAAGCAAGACGAGGCTCTCAAAGAGCTGGAGCTGAGCTATCGAAACGATTATCGCGATGCCGCGACCGTGAACAGCTTGCGTCTGCTGGATAGCTACAAGAACTTCGAGACCTTTCGCGACGACACGACGATTCTGAAGCTGCACAAAAAGGAGGCGGGCCTCTTGTTGCCATATATGCAGGAGGAGTTGCACACGATTCTCGCCACCTATGAGAAGAAATACCAAATGAAGCTCGAACACCCCGTGCAGGTGGAGGTCTATCCGGACCACGAGGACTTCGCCGTTCGCACGATGGGCATGCCGGGCCTTGGCGCGCTGGGCGTCACTTTCAGCGAGGTGGTGGCGATGGACAGCCCATCGGCGCGCAAGCCCGGAGACTTCAATTGGGGATCGACGCTGTGGCATGAGATGAGCCACGTCTTCATCCTTCAGGCCACCAATCATCGCGTACCACGCTGGTTCACCGAAGGGTTGGCGGTACACGAGGAAGGCGCGCGCTCGCCGGAGTGGAGAAGTCAACCAACCTTGGAGGTGCTTCTCGCCATTCGCGACAAGAAGCTGTTGCCCATAGAAAGACTCGATCGCGGCTTTGTTTATCCCCAGTACCCTTCTCAGGTGGTCGTCTCGTACTTCCAGGCCGGAAGCATCTGCGACTTCATCACTGAAAAGTGGGGCGAATCTAAGCTGCTCGAAATGGTCCACTCGTTTGCGCGCGTGCAGACTACGCCGCAGGTGGTCGAACAGGATCTGGGTCTCGCCTCCGAGGACTTCGATAAGCAGTATCTGGCATGGCTCGAGAAGAAGTACGGCGCGGAGGCCGCACACTTCGACCTGTGGCACGAGAAGTTGAAGGCCCTCGTAGCCGCGGCGAATCGGAAGCAATACGACACGGTCCTCGAAAAAGGTCCCGAGGTTGTGGCGATGTATCCCGAGTATGTGGGCGAAGCAAACGTCTACTTGTTTGAGGCCGATGCGTACAAAGCTCGGGGCGACTCGAAATCCGAGGCCGCTGTGCTGACCGCGTATGAAGAGGAAGGCGGCCAGTCGCCGGCCGTGCTGAAGCGTTTGGCGGCGCTTCAAGAGGCGGCTGGACTTGGGACCGAGGCAGCGTCGACGCTCGAGCGGGTCAACTACATTTACCCGGTGAAGGATGAGGATCTGCACCGGCGGTTGGGCGATCTGCTGTATGCGCAACACCAGTACGATCGCGCGATCCGCGAGTACAGCGCTTTAGTTGCGTCGAATCCTCTGGACAAGGCTCAAGCCGAGTTCAACCTGGCGCAGTCCTATTTCGCCGCGGGCCAGAAGGGCAAGGCCGAAGAGAGCGTGCTGGCTGCTCTGGAAACGGCTCCCGGTTATCGCCCGGCACAGAAGCTTTTATTGGAATTGCAGAAATCGAACGCAAAAACAAACTGACGGGCAAGGAGAACAATGGCGTCTCAAGTCGAGTTAAATCCGGATGCAGCGCTGCTTCAACAGCGCATCGAGCGCTTCCACGCGGTGCGCCAGGGAATCCTGAGGCAGGTGCGCGAAGTGATCGTGGGCCAGGAGGAGGTACTTGACCAAGTCCTGACGGCCCTCTTTGTGGGCGGCCATTGTCTCCTGACCGGCATGCCCGGAACGGCGAAGACCCTGATGGTGCGGACCATCGCCGAGGCGCTTGGCTTGGAGTTCCGGCGCATCCAATTCACTCCCGACCTGATGCCTTCCGACATCACGGGAACCGACATCATCGAAGAGGACCTGACTACGGGTCATCGCAAATGGACGTTCGTCGAGGGGCCCATCTTCGGCAATGTCTTGCTCGCCGACGAGATCAACCGCACGCCGCCGAAGACCCAGTCCGCGCTGCTGGAGGCAATGCAGGAGCACTCCTGCACGGTGCGCGGCCACATCTACCAGTTGCCGGCGCCCTTCTTCGTGCTGGCTACGCAGAACCCGATCGAACTCGAAGGCACCTATCCGCTGCCTGAAGCGCAATTGGACCGCTTTCTTTTCAACTCGATTCTGGATTACCTCAGCCCCGAGGATGAACTGAAGGTCCTGGACCTGACGACAACGACGCGCGTGGCGACAGTCGAGGCCGTCACTTCGGCCGAGGAAATGCTCGACTTCCAGCAACTGGTGCGCATGGTGCCGATCGCGGAAACCCTGGCGCGTTATGTGGTGGACCTGGTGCGCGCGACACGCCAGAAGAGCGAGAACGCTCCCGATTTCGTGAAGAAATACGTGAACTACGGAGGCAGTACCCGCGCGGCGCAATTCGTCGTTCTGGCCGCGAAGGCCCGTGCGCTCTCGCGCAAACGCTATCACGTGAGCTATGACGACATCACCTCGCTGGTTCTGCCCGTACTGCGGCATCGCATTCTGCTGAACTTCCATGCCGAGTCGGACCGCATCGACGCGGATGAGATCCTGACCCGGCTGATCGCGGACGTACCGCGGCCGAAGGAGAGTTGATGCAGCGGTTTCTCGATCCCGCGGTGCTCGCGCGCATCTCCTCGCTGGACCTGCTGGCCAAAACGGTAGTGGACGGCTTCGTGGCCGGTCTGCACCGCTCGCCGGACTTCGGATTCAGCCAGGAGTTCGCCGAGTACCGCGCCTACACGCCGGGAGACGATCTGCGCCACGTGGACTGGAACCTGTTTGCGCGCACGGAACGCTGCTATCTGAAGCGCTATCGCGGCGAGACCAACAGCCAGCTCACGGTGCTGCTGGATGCGAGCAATTCGATGCAGTACACATCCGGGCCGCCGCGGAAGATGGACTACGCGCGCTTCATCGCTGCGTCGCTTTTCTTCCTGGCCATTCGCAATCAGCGCGACGCCGCGGGGCTGATCGTGTTCGATGACGAGGTGCGCGAGTATGTGAGGCCGTCGACGCGGCAAGGCCAGCTCGCGCGGCTTTTCGCGGGATTGGAACGCGCGGAGCCGCACGCGCGGACGGACTTCGCCAAGCCCCTGCGGCACTTTCAGGAATTTCTGCATCGTCGCGGCATTGCGATCGTGATTTCGGATTTCTACGAAGACCCGGAAACGATCGTGCACACCATCGAGCCGCTGCGCTACCACGGCAACGAGGTAGTTCTGTTTCACATTCTCGATCCGCGGGAGATCCGGCCCGCTTTGAAGGGATCGTCACTCCTCGTCGATCTTGAAACGGATGAGAGGATCGAAGTCGTCCCCGAGTATGCGAAGACAACCTATCGAGCCAAGGTGGACGCCCACATCGAGCAGCTTCGCACGCGGACGCGGGCGGCGGGCATGGACTATCAACTGCTGGTGACCGATCAACCGCTCGATGACGCGCTGCACCAGTATCTTGCGCTGCGGCAGGCAGGTAACTGATGGGCTTTCTCTCACCATGGTTTCTCGGAGGTCTGGCCGCGTTGGGCGTGCCAGTCTTCGTGCACCTGTTGCGCCGGCACGTGACCACGCCGCGTCCGGTGAGTTCCCTTATGTTCTTCGAGCGCGGCACGCAAAGCTCGACGCGGCACCGGCGACTGCGGCATCTGCTGTTGTTCTCGCTGCGCTTTGCGCTCGTGCTGCTCGCCGTGCTTGCCTTTGCGAATCCGTTTCTGCGGCGAGCCGCGGCGAACGCCAACGGGCGTCTCTGTCTCATCGTGCTCGACAATTCCTTCAGCATGCGGGCCGGCACGCGGTTCGCGGATGCGAAGCAGCAGGCGCTCGCATTGCTGGCGGCGAAACCGCACTCACAGAAGGCGCAGATCATGGCGCTCGGAGGACGACTCGAGGTGCTGACGCAGCCGATTGCCGACGAGACACAGCTCCGCGCGGCGCTGGAGAGCATCCAGCCGGGCGATGGTCATGCGAACTTCGGCGACGTGGCGCGCGGCATCCGAACGCTGAGCGAGACGGTGCATTCGCCCGTCGACCTGAACCTCTTCAGCGATATGCAGCGCACCGCCATGCCGGCGAACTTCGCCGACCTCGCGCTGCCGGGCAATGTCACCCTCGTCCTGCATCCCGTGGCCACGGGCGCGGCGCCGCCGAACTGGACCGTCGAAAGCGTTGAGGCGCCGGCTGAGCTCGCCGATCCCAAGGACCCACGCCACTCGCGCGTGAAGGCCGTTATCGCCGGCTTCGAGACTCCGGCAGCGACGAAGACGGTCTCGCTGGTGGTGAACGGCAAGACCATCGCGACGCGCAAGGTGGAGGTGCCGGCCAACGGTCGCGCGACCGTTGAGTTCGCGCCGCTCGACGTAGGCTATGGATTCAACCGGTGCGAAGTGCGCGTCGATGGCGGCGATGCTTTCGCCGGCCGACGATGCGAGTGTTTTCGCAGTGCGGCGCTCCGATCCCGAGCGGGTGCTGTTCGTGCATGCCGCGAGCGACTCGCGTTCGGCGCAGTACTTCGGCGCCGCGCTCTACGCCGCGGCTCAGTCCTCATTCGTGCTGCAATCCATGGCGCAGGAGGAGACCACCGATCTCGATCCGTCGAAGTACGCCTTCGTGGTACTGTCCGACGCCATGACGCTGCCTTCGATCTTCGAGCACACGCTGGCGCAGTACGTGGAGAAGGGCGGCAGCGTGCTGATCGCGCTTGGCACCGATGCGGCGCGCCATCCGCGGATTCCACTGTGGGGTGGCGATGTGCGGGAGGCGCGCAATTATGCGCGCACGGGCAGCGCCGCGGACGGTCGGCCAGGTGGACTTCGCGCACCCCGCGCTGGAGCAGGCGCAACCCGGACGGGATAACGGCGGCTGGGCGGAGACGAAGATTTTCTATGCCGCGTTGGTCGATCGGGGACCGGCGCGAGTGGCAGCGCGGCTCAGCGACGGCACGCCTCTGCTGCTGGACAAGCAACTCGGCGCAGGGCCGCATACTGCTGCTCACGTCGGGCCTCGAAAACCTGACCAACGATCTGCCTTTGCATCCGGTCTTCGTGGCGTTTGTCGACCATGCGGCGCGCTATCTCTCGAACAGCGAGCGGCTCGCGCGGATCGAGGCTGGTCGATTCGTTCGTGCAACTTCGCGCGGCTGCCGAGCCGGCCGGCGAAATGGCCAGCGTGGAGGTGATCGATCCGGATGGGCGAAGGCCGCTCTCGCTGAGTGAAGCGCGGACGGCGTCAACCTTCCGTTTGCAGCGCGAGGGCTTCTATCAGATTCGATTTTGCGAATGGACGGGATGCCGTGATCGGAGTCAACCCCGACCGGCGCGAGTCGGATCTGGAGCCGATTGCGGAGGACGTGCAACAGCTTTGGAGCGGCAGCGGCGCGGTCAAGATGCCGCAAGCGCGGGCGGGACAACGCAAACGGCGGCCGTCACGCCGATCGAGGAGAAGTACCGGCCCGTGAGTTTGTGGTGGTACGTGATGCTCCTGGCGTTGTTGGTCTTGGTGGCGGAGACAGTGTTTGCGAGCAGCTACATGGGCACTCAGCGGGAGGAAGTATGAGCAACCTCAGCGAGCTGAATCTCTACATCGCGCGCCTGCGGCAGAGACTGCGGCTGGGAGCATGGCTGCGTGGCGCGGCCATCTTTACTGGCACCGCGCTCGCCGTGACAATCGCACTCGTGTTGGTGCTCAACCGCTTTGCGTTTCCATCGCATCGGCGTGATATGGGCGCGCCTCGCGCTGTGCTGCGCGCTGGCCGCGGCGGCAGGCTTTGGCATTGCGCTGCCGTTAGTTCGTCTGACCCGCGCACGTGCAGTGCGCGAAGCCGAAGCCGCAAATCCCGAGCTCGCGCAGCGGCTGACGACTATCTATGAGGCAGAACGAGAAGGAGGCCAGACCCGTTCCTGGAATTGCTGGCCGCCGATACGCTGGCGCTCACGCAGGGCAGCCAGCCCGAGGCCCTGGTTCCCGACGACCGGTTGTTTGCGCTCGGCGGCGTGGGAGTGGCGTTCCTGGGCGTGCTGGTGTGGATGATCGCCGCCGCGACCGGGCTATCTCGGATACGGCGCATCGCTGCTCTGGACCGGGCCCGCGAAGAACGTCCCTCCGCTTTACGCGCTTACGGTGACGCCCGGTGACATAGCCGTGAGGAGGAACAGCGATCAACTGATTACCGCGCATGTCACCGGCATGCATCCGGAGAAGGTGCAACTGCTCGCCCATTTCCAGAACGCCGCGGGATGGGAACCCGTCGTCATGCAGGCGCAGCCCGACACGGGCGGCGCAGCCACATATCAGTTTGTCTTCGCGGGGCTGCCGGAGAACGTCGAATACTATGTGGCCGCCGGGCCGCTGGTCTCCCCGCACTACAAAGTGCGCGTAGTAGACCTGCCGTCGGTGAAGAGCATTCGCGTTACCTATCGGTACCCTAAGTGGACCGGAATGAAGCCGGTGATGGAGGAGCATTCCGGCGATCTGCGCGCGATCGAAGGGACCGACGCCGCACTCGAAGTCGCGATGGACCGTCCCTTGAAAGACGGAAAGTTGACGCTCGACGATGGCCAGGCGATCGAGCTCACGCAAGCCGAGGGCAACAATTACCGTGGTTCAATCCACATGGAAAAGGACGGCGCGTACCATGTGTCCGCAATCGACCAGGGCCAGCAGGTGCGGCTCTCGGAGGATTACTTCATCGCCGCCGACAAGGCACTGCCGCCGGAGATCTCGATTGACCGCCCGCGCGGCGACTATCGCGCCAGCCCGATCGAGGAGCTTACCATCGGCGTGAAGGCCGCGGACCAGTTTGGGCTGAACGAAGTGCACCTGCACTACTCGGTCAACGGCGGGCCGGACCATGACCTGAACATGCTCAAGACACCTGGCGCAAAGAACGCCGATGGCTCCTCGATGCTGCCGCTGGAGGACTTCAAGCTGGTGCCCGGCGACCTGGTGAGCCTCTATGCCACCGCCTCGGACGGCCACAGCGATGCGCGCACCGACATCGCGTTCATCCAGGTCGATCCTTTTGAGCGCGAGTTCTCCCAGTCGCAGCAGAGCGGTGGTGGAGGCGGCAGCGGCGGCAGAAGCAACAACCAGACCGACATTTCCAAGCGCGAGAAAGAGCTGATCGCCGCAACCTGGAAGCAGCAGAATGACAAGGCTGCGACACCGAAAGACGCTGCGGCGGCAGGGGAGTTCCTTTCCGATGCACAGCGGAAGCTGCGCGATCAGGTGATGGCGCTGTCGGCCCGTATGCAAAGCCGCGATCTCTCGGCCGCGAACGAAGAGTTCACCGCCTTTGACAAGGACATGCAGGCGGCGGCCGCGGCCATGGCGCCTTCGGCGGACAAGCTGAAGGGCATGCAGTGGAAGGAGGCGATTCCACTGGAGCAAAAAGCGCTGCAGGCGCTGCTGCGCGCGGAGGCGACGTTCCGGCAAATCCAGGTGGCCTTCGGACAGCGCGGGGGCGGCGGAAGTGGCGGCACAAACAGTGCCGGACGCGACCTGGCAAGCCTCTTCGACCTGGAATTGGACACGGAGAAGAACCAGTATGAGACGGCGCAGACCGCCTCTCCGCGAGCAGCAGCGCGAAAAGGAGGTGGAAGACGCGCTGGCGAAACTCGATGCACTGGCTAAACGGCAGGAAGAGCTGGCCAACCAGCAGCACAATCCGCAGCAGAGCTTTCAGGAGCGCTGGCAGCAGGAGATGCTGCGGCGCGAGGCCGAGCAGCTGCAGCGGCAAATGGAGCAGTTGGCGAAGAACGGCCAGCCGAACGCGAGCGGATCGCCTTCAGAACAGTCTGGCCTCGCAGTCATCGCACCAGCAAGGTGGCAGCCGCGCTTCCGGCGTCGCATCTTCCGGGTCATCTTCCGGTTCGGGGTGGCGGACAATCTCCGGATCAAACAGACCGCCGGATCGAACAGGCGCTGAGCCGCTTGCGAAATGCCGGCGATGCTATGAAGCGCAGCGGCGGGGCGCAGCAGAGCGCGGACGCCGCACAGCGGGCCGCCAACCAATTGCGCGAGGCGCAGGATTTGCTCGCCGGCACGCAGCAACAGCTCGCCTCGGGCAAAATGGATTCTCTCCTTCACGAATCCGCCCGGCTGACGCAGGAGCAGCGAGCGCAAGCCGAGCGCATCGACAAGCTCGCCAGCCCGCAGGTCGACCCCAACAAGATGGACATGGAAAGCATGATGGCGCGGCGCCGCGAGGTCGAGCGATTGGCCACTGAGCGGCAACAACTCTCCGACGACCTGTCAAGACTCCAGAAGGAACTACGGGATGCCGCCCGCGAGATGGCGCCCAATCAACCGGGCGTTGCCAGGAAACTGCGTGACGCGCTGACGGAGATGGACGACTCCAACCTCGACAATCGCGTGCAGAGAACGGCGGACTGGCTGCGGAGAGGGATCAATCCGAATTCAAACGGCACCGAGACCCAGATCGCACAGGGACTTGGACATTTGAATCGGCAACTCAAGCAGGCGCAGCAGGCGATAGGTCAGGGCAAGCGGGGTTCGCAGGACGCGGCACAGGGGGACAGAACTTCGGCGCTCGATCAGGTCGAGCGGCTGCGGAGCCAACTCGAAGCGATGATGGGCTCGCGCGGCGGCAACGGCCAGGCACGGCAGAATGGACAGAGTAAGGACGGGCGCACGGGCCAATCGGCTGGGGCCCCCAACGGGGAGCGTGGCGGCAACGGCATGCAGCGCGGCGGCGACGTCGGCGGCAGGGTTGGTGAAGTCCGTAACGGCGCTGGGCGTGGTGCGGACGGCTCCGTCTGGGACAACATCAACACCGGCAACAACAGCTACGGTCAACCCGCACAGCGGACCGCGCCCACAGACGCGTCCGGCAATCCCCCCGATACGGAACGAACCTACCGGCAGGGCCTGCGCGAGCTGGATCAGATGAGACAGACCCTCCGCGGCGATGCGCAGTCCGAAAAGGAATTGGAAGAGTTGGCGCGCCAGATGCGCCAGCTCGATCCAAAGCGCTTTCCTGGAAATCCCGCGATGGTGGAGCAAATGCACCGCGAAGCGCTCAGCTCGATCGACCGGCTGGAACTCCAACTGCAGCGCGGCAAAATTTCAACGGAAGCCCGAACGGGGAAGCCGCGTGCCGTTCCAGCGGGATATCAGGACTCGGTCGCCGATTACTTCCGCCGATTGAGCAAGAATCCATAGCGGCAGTAGTCCCTCTACCCATACCTAACTTTTTAGTCTACAATCGACTGAACACGCAGGTAAGAGATGAAACTCAACCTCTGGCTGGGCACTGACGAGGGTCAACTGCACCTTGGGATGTCGTGTCCGGAGGGCTGCGAGCCGCTCTCCGAATTGCAGGACCGTTTCG
The DNA here is from genome assembly GCA_963823095.1 of Terriglobia bacterium. Lineage (GTDB taxonomy): Bacteria > Acidobacteriota > Terriglobia > Bryobacterales > Bryobacteraceae > CAIVVT01. The sequence continues at coordinate 703,648 of CAWGKI010000049.1, read as the reverse complement.
TCGCTCGACTGTGGCTGCAACAGTTCCGGAAAAGCGGCGCTAGAATGGCGGCGATCCGGGATCTGCTCAGCCGGGATCTTCTCTGGCGAGAGCCATGGCGGCTGACGGACGACAAACTGATCGAGCGGATCGCCGAGCTGCTGAGTATTGGATTCCTGCACGCTCACGCCACGCACGAATCGCTGACTCCGGGCGCCCTGGACCAACCCTCCAGCGACGCGCCGGTCGAGCACCGGCGGATACCTTCTCCCCGGATGCCTCGAGAAGTTGCCGTGCCCGAAGAGGCCAACTCCCTACCCCAGAACGCCGATGAAGCCGCTATCGCGGAGGCATTGAAAACGGCCGCCGCCAACGGGATTCCGTTCTGTGAAGAATGTATGAGAGCGCAGCTTGAGGGTAACCGCGCGGGTGCCGCCCATGCCTGAATCGGTGCTCAAAGCCGGCCAGCATGAGCTGATTTCGGCACTCTGGCCATCTGATTCGCTCCCATCCGTCAAGACTTGGGCAATCCTCGATTGCGCTCGCGATGAACGCATCTACGGTGCAGTTGAGAGATCGTACCTGGACAAGTGCTGCCTGTTCGCAGGTACCTTAGCGCCAGAACTCACTGCGGCAGCGCCTCATCTGGTGCAAGTCGATTCGGGCGACCGGTTCGGCAGTTATCTTCTTAATCATGGTTGGGGCAATTCGTGGGGCATCTTTCTGCGGTCGAGCGCTCCTCTCGAAGAGCTTCGCCGGCATTTCCGCAAGTTCCTGCGGGTCAACGACTTCTCCGGAAGGCGTCTCTTCTTCAGGTACTACGATCCTCGGGTGCTTCGCGCCTACTTGCCGACCTGCTTCGCGGAGGAACTGAACACGGTCTTCGGCCCTGTGGATGCCTTCCTGGTCGAGGAGGAAGGTGGCGCCGGGACTATCGAATTTCGACTCACGAGGGGCGTCTTGAAGACATCGCGTCGATCATCCGCCGGCCCTGCTGCAAAACGGCAATCTGCTGGCGCGGGCTGAGTCAAACCGGCTGCCAGGCATCCTGATCGAGATCCGGGAAAGCGATGGCGCAGCTGCCTGGATCGATCTCATTCACTTGTGCAGTGCCTTGCGCGTCCAGTGTTCCCTCCGAGGTGGTGCCATCGGTGAGCATGATCTGGTAGCGCGCGCCGGGGACCGGTTTGTCGTCTTCGCCGATGAGTTGGATCGCGATCCAGGTTTTTTCCTTCTTCTTGAGAGGGCAATCCTGCACCGCCTGGCCATACTCGGGTCCTGGATTGGGGTTCAAGCCGCTCCCTCCTCAGCGCGCATTCCGCGGACGCGGTGCTCCAGGAGCACAATCTTCAGATCCGGTGCGATCTCTGCGTCGGAGAGGATCTCCACGGCCCACCAGGCTAGAGTTCCGTTTCCGGCCCAGACGCCGATCTGTTGCGAAACGTCGATGAACCGGATGATCTGACCCTCCCGGCGGAGACCGTAGCGAACGGCCTGCCCAATCACCCTCCTGACGGTCTCGAGAAGCGCTTCGCCATCGGCGCGGTGGCGGGTGCCAATTCCGTTCCGCCGGCAATGTTCCAACACGAAATTCTCAAAGGCCGCGCGGCGAATTGCTTCGAACGCCTCCATCTGAGCTTTGCGAATCCGGAGCATCCTGCGCCCCCCTTTTTCAATGCCACACTCTTGCGTACGGATTCGGCTAGTATAGCCGCAGAGGGGGCTGCAATCAACCCGGTGTACACTGGGCAGAAGTTCGTTGGCGCGCCCCTGGGACGGGGGAAAGGACCGAGTGCATGCCTGGGATCGAAGAACTGCTTAAACCGGTCTTAGACCACCCCGACGACGATGCCCCGCGCCTGGCGTATGCGGAATGGTGCGCGGCGCAACCGGACGAGGCAACGCGCGCGCGGGCGGAGTTGATCCGGACCCAAGTGGCGATCAAACGCATTCCGCTTGAAGAGTTCAGGCGCGGCGCAGGGTACGTGGAGCAGATGCGCGTTTACGAGTTGCTGGACCGATATGGCAGCGAGTGGGGCGAGCCATTGCGGGGACTGGCGGACTCGTACGAGTTCCAGCGCGGCTTCGTTGGCCTGGTCCGGCTCCCGGCGCGTCGATTCCTGGACAATGCGGACCGGCTGTTTGCCATCGCTCCGATTCAGCACGTGGACCTGACCGGCATCCGGGACGTGTCCGAGGAGCTGTTCTATTCGCCTCACGTTCAAAGACTTCGCTCGCTCGCCATGGACAGGTGCGGGCTGTTCGACATTCACATTCAGATTCTGGCGGATTCGCCGGTTGCGGCTGGCCTGCGCTGGATCTCGGTCAAGCACAATCATTTGAGCATCAAGGCCGCGGAGGCTCTGGCGCGTTCCGAGCACCTGAAGAAGTTAGGGCGGGTGGAATTCCTCGGCAACCCCGTCGACCCCGGAGAGCAGTTGGGCTGGGAGAGCGGCGAGGTTGTCGCCTCCTGGCTGCCCAAGGAGGGTCAGCAATTGGAGAGTGCCTTCGGGATTCTTCCCTGGCTTCACGCTTTCGATGGCGCCAGCCGGTTCGATTGAGTGCGGACGCGCCGGAATCAGTAGGTGTAAAGAAGTGCCTTGTCCAGCGCCACGGCGAGTTGCCCCTCCCGATCCGATGCGCCGAGACCGGGGAATTGGAGCAGGACATCGGCCAATCCGCCCTTTGCATTGGCTTTCTTGACGAGATCCGGTGAGCTGGCGTACCCATTGCTGGCGTAGCGCTCATCGACGATTGCCTTTTGCGCTTTCTCGGGTTCCGGGACTTTGGCATCCTTCAGGGCGGCGAGTATTTCGTCTGGCGTCATCGTGTTCACGTTCCGATTCTTCTTGTCCGCCGTGAAGTACTCGTTTGCCAGTGCGATGTTCAGTCCGCTCAGAATGAATCCATCTGGCACGGCCGACGCTGGTAAACCACGGCGGATGGTCCACATCTTGTCTTTAGGAGTCCATCCCGGGTTCTTTTCGTCATACGTCGCAAGCGCGACCGCCTTGTACGTCTGCGCGCTGGCGCCTAAAAGGCGGATCGTCTTGTCCCCAGTGGCCAAAGCCAGCATCCGTCCCCCTTCCCCAAGAATGTAATTGTCATGGCGAAAACTTGAGGCGTACGTCGCGGGCTGGCCGATATCTTCGGGCTCCAGACCGTATGGGAGGACTAACCGATCGTACTTTTCCGACGGTTTCGTATACCTGCCTTTGTGGTTCCAGCACCCGTCGCCGGTCAGATCGGATTCGTTGCCCAGGTAGTCTCGAATGGACGGTGTGCCTTGCGGAACTTCCTTCTTGGTGTTCCTATTGATACCTTTCGGACGCGGCTGCAACCGCACGCTCACCTGAGCCCCCTCCGACACGGACAAGGGCACGGCATCCCTGCCCATCCTGGCCAACTTGTCGTAGGCGATCAAGTCGGTTTCGACGAGTGGCTGACCCTCACCGACATCCCGGTGCGCGTCAGCTCCCGCGCGCTTGAGGAAAGTGCAGTTCCTAGGATTCTGGAATGATGCGAGAAGATTGGTGTCGCTGAACCATTCGAGTTTGCACTGGCTTTTCGATGCTTTTTCCGCACCGTTGAGGGCAATGCCGCCGCCCTTGGGGATGCAGACCCGTTCTCCGGCCTTCCATTTGACTACGGAGAATATGGCGTCCATACCCGTCGTCACACGCCGCTCCCCAAGCAGCTCCGGCCAGTCACTGGGATTCAGCCAAGGCGGCGTTCGGATACTTTTGTACAAGTCCGATCCCTTCGCGATAGTCGTGCTTTCCTCGGGGGCGTTTGGCCGGCCGGAGCCAGTGCAAATGTCGATGTATTGGGCGTAGATGAACTCGAGTCTCCACTTCTTCTGATCCGTCCTGCGTACGGTGAGGAGCCGGAACGGAGCGACCTTTTCTTTGTACTTCGGGTAGTCGTCGTTCAGCTTGGCCTTTACTTCCTTGAGAAACTCAGGACCAGTCAGCTCTTCCTGGATCCTCTTCTCGTAGTCGCCGCTCAGCGGTTCTTTATCGCTGGATTGGATCCACGCGACCCAGGCCGGCAAGTACGGCCACTCGAGCAGCTTAATGTCGTCCATCCTGTTGTAGTGAGCCTTCTCCAGCCGGTCCTTGTCGGCGGTGCACAGATGTTTGAACTGGTCGTCGATGCACTTGGCGAATTCCCGCGAATCGAGACCGCCATCCACCGTCGCATTGATTTTGGAAGGTTGGTACTCGTCCTTGAATCCGGGCATGCTGAGCAGGTAGGGTGGCTGCCCCATGCCATGCTGCATGTAAGAGGCCCATGGATTGCCGAAGCCAAGATGGAGGATCGGCAGGGTCCCCGCCGGTGAATCCTTCAACCGTTTCTTGCCGAAGTCCGTTTCAATCAGGGTCGCGTGATCGATCACCGACGCAGGGCCGCGTCCGACGATTACGTAGAACACCGGGGGCAATGGCGTGTCCACCGTGTTGATGGGTAAGGCGTCGGCCAGCCTTGGGGCGACATCCAAGCTGATGGAAAGCCGCTCAATGGATGTCTTGTCGAGTTCAATTTTCGGTTCGGCCTTGGACGAGTCCATGCCTTTCGTGGCAGGCTGCTGCCGATCGGGGGCAGTGCCCTCCGGCGCATCATCTCCATTTCTGCAGCAGAGACCCATGGGCTAGCCCTTTCGAGTGATCCGATCCAGATTCATATACCGTTGCAGTTCGGCGTTCGCGCGCTCGTGGAGCCTTTTCGCTTTCGCCAGAGGATCGGACGGACTCGTCTGGCGCAACACCTCGGCGATCCACGGATGAAGAGGCTCACGATCGATGCCGCAGCCGAGCAGCAGCATCAACTCGGAGAGGAGCATCGTGCCCGCCACTCCATCCAAGCCATACTGCCGCGCCAAGAAACGCGAGAGACTTCCGATCTGGCTGACCGCCTCGTCGGTGAGCGAAGCTTCCTTCCGGATGTAGCCCTTCTTCAGCCAGCGATGAATGCGTTCCTCCGTCGATCCCGCGCCATCCTCCGCGAGCGCCTCGAAGGGCTGAGAACCGGCCCAGATCAGGGTCCGCCGGTAATACTCACCCCGGTCTCCGGCGAGTGTCCGCAGCACCTCATTCATCCGGGCGTACAACCGGGCCATACGCTGCGCAGGATCCAGCGACGCGGAAGCCATGAGCGATTCGCCGGCCCAGTCCCACTGCGGATCCTCATCGAAGTAGCTCCCCAGATAGACCATCACATTCGCGTAGGAGAAGATCTCGTTCTTCCAGTGGAACCCGCGGCCGGCAGCGCGCTCGATGGCCAGATCGACAAACAGCATGGTTTGCGGGTCCGTGAGCGCGACACAATGCTGCGGGAAGCGGCGCCACATGTGTTCTAGCAAGTCTTGGCGCAGATTCTCGAAGTCAGGTCCACGGACATTCCCCGGCGCCATTATCCAGCACCTCCCGGCGAAGCTGGTGCGCTTTCCGGATAGCGGTACGGTTTGTCGTGAACCTCATTCAGTTTCTGTTTTGTATCGGCATCGATTTCCCCGCTCTGCCGCAAGCCGTGATCCCGCTGAAACATAGTCAGAGCCGCCTTGGTAGCGTCGTTCAGCCGATTGTCCGGCGGACCGCAATCATAGCCGAGGTTGTTGAGCCGCTTCTGTACGCCGGCGATCTCGTTCAGCGGATCGAGTTGGCCGAACCTGAGCGATATCCGGCACTCGTCGTCCCCGATCACCAGCTCCGCATCCGTGGCCTGGGCGGGAACGTATTCCTGGAGAATGCCCATATCGTCGGTCGTGCCCTTCTTCTCCACTCCCTCGACGGTGAGGCAATATTTCTGCTTGGCGCGCGGGATATGCATCCGGAAAAGTTGCAGCTTGAGAATCGCGGGGATTCCCTTTCTTCGGAAAACGTGCTTCTTCCCGGTTGGTCTCTTCTCGAATTTCACCCGCTTGTCGGGGATAGTCACGACGTCGCCGGGCATCAGCACGCTCATATCCGTGCGAAGCTCACGCACCTTGGAGTTGGAAGGGTGGTCCCAGATTGTGACAGCGTAGAGTCCGTGCTTGTCGGCCAGGCTGACAACGGTATCGCCGGGCTCTACCGTGTGACTAATTGGCATGGCGGACCAGGCCTTCCCCCTGCCTGGAGAATTCGGCAAGACAACTCCCGTAGGGTACAACCGGCATTTTGCACCTCGAAAGTAAGATTGAATTGCTTGGATGAACGATTCAGGCTCGGCGACTACCCAGTAAGACTCAATGCGCCAACAGTTCCGGCTATAGCCGATCCCAGACCACGCTGGGGAGCGCGGTTCGGCTTTGCGCGGAAGCAGGGGCCGGATACTTCGGCAACCGCTCGGAACTCTCACAGCAGGATACCATCGGTCTGCCAGTCTGGCAGTCTCCACCGGCCGGCAATCGGCAATGCGGCCGGAACGGAAACGACCACGGACCCTCCGGACGTTGGCCGCCTAAGCGGACGCAGAAACAATTATCGGGGCGGCCAGTCGAACCGGCCGCCCCGATAATCGTAGGCCCGTTGTAGAAGCGCGCCGGCTGGCCTGTGGCGTTCCACGGGACTGCCGGCGCGACCGGATGTGCGACCAATTGCCGGTCTGGCGCTCAGCCAACTTCCTCTGGAGGTCGATGGCTTGAGGCTTAGGCGGCTACGGCGCTGGGCAAATCGGTGTCCCGGTAGTCACCGTAAGTGTTACTGGCACCGTTTGCGGGTTGTTCGGGTAACTGAGCGGCGTGATCGTAACAGAGGCCTTGTATGCACCCGCCACGAGGTTCGCCGTGTTGACCGAGATAAATAGCGTGCCCGGAGAGACGCCACCGATCGGAGCCGCGGAGAGCCATGTTTCACCCGAAGTCGTAACGGTGTAATTCAACGCCGTACCGCTGCTGGCCACGCTGAAGGCCTGCGCGACTGGGGTCGGGCCGCCCTCCGCGTAACTGAACGACAAAGCGGCAGGACTGATGACGAGTGTTGGAGCCGCCACCGTGAGATCCACCGCGACAATCTGGGTAGTGTTGACCGAGCCAGGTGCGGTGATGGTCACGGTCCCGGTGTACGTGCCGACGCCCAGGCCCGTCGCGTTCACAGCCACGCTGACGACTCCGGGCGACGTTCCGCTGGCCGGAGCGACAATCAGCCAACTAGCGCCGGAAGCCGCTGCCGTAAAGTTCAGTGAACCGGCGCTGATGGAGAGGCTCTGCGAGGAGGCCGATGGATCGCCGATGTGGTAGGCGAATGCGAGTGAAGTGGGACTCACTGTCAGAGTTGGCGGCGGCGGCGTTACGGTCAGGGTCACCGGCACCGTGTTCGGGCTCCCGGCAGATCGGGGCGCGGTGATGGTTACCGAACCGGTGTAGGTTCCGGCTGCCAGTCCGACCGTGTTCACCGAGACTGTGGGGTTGCTGGAGGCGCCGCCACTGGCCGGGGTCACCGAAAGCCAGGCGCCGCCGGCTGCTACCGCAGTGTAGGTGGTGGCCACGCCTCTGAGTCTGAGCGTCTGGGCCGGCGGAGCCGTACCACCGACCTGGTAAGCGAAAGTGAGGGCGGCAGGACTTACCGTCAGAATGTGAGAAAGCGATGTTACGATCAGGGTCACTGGCACTGTGTTCGGGCTTCCGCCAGAGCCTGGCGCCGTTATGGTCACCGCACCGGTGTAGGTGCCCTCAGCCAAGCCAGATGTGTTTACCGTCACCCTGACACTGCCCGAGGTGCCACCGCTGGCCGGGCTCACCGAAAGCCATGAGCCGCCGGAGGCCGCGGCGGTGTAAGTGGTCGCGGCGCCGCCGATCCTGATCGTCTGCGACGCCGGCCGGTCCTCACCGATGTGATAGGAGAAAGCGAGCGAGGACGGGCTCACCGTCAAAGTGGAGGCCGTATCCGTCACGTTGAGCGTCACCGGCACGATCTTCGGGCTACCTGTGGTACCCGGGGCCGTGATTGTTACCGATCCGCTGTACGTTCCAGCCGCGAGTCCGGCTGCGTTCACCGCAACGCTGGCGCTGCTCGAAGCCGTAGTTACCGATAGCCACGCGCCACCCGAAGCCGCTGCCGTGAACGTGCTGGTCACGCCGCCGATGTTGAGTGTCTGCGCGGCGGGCGCAGTGCCGCCGATCCGATAGGTGAAGGTCAGCGAAGCGGGGCTCACTGTCAATCCGGGAGTCCCCGTCGTCACGGTGAGGGTCACCGGTACCGTCTTCGGACTGCCTGCGGAGCCGGCCGCAGTGATGGTCACCGATCCGCTATAGGTGCCTGCCGCGAGCCCCGCGGTGTTCACCGCCACGCTGGCGCTGCCTGAAGCACCGCCGCTGGCTGGGCTGACGGACAGCCATGTGCCGCCTGAAGCCGCTGCCGTGTAAGTGCTCGCCGCGCCGCTGATGCTGAGCGCCTGCGCGGCGGGGACCGTGCCGCCGATCTGGTAAGCGAAGGCTAGCGAAGCCGGGTTCACCGTCAGGGTGGGCGCAGCCGCCGTCACATTCAAAGTTACGGGCACGGTCACGGGACTGCCTGTCGAGCCGGCCGCGGTGATAACCACCGAGCCCGCATAGCTGCCTGCGGCGAGTCCCGCAGTGTTTACGGAGACGCTGGCGCTTCCAGACGTACCGCCGCTGGCGGGGCTCAGCGATAACCAAGTCCCACCCGAAGCAGTCGCCGAGTAAGTAGTCGCAGCGCCGCTGATGGCCAGCGTCTGCGACGGAGGCGAGGCCCCCCCGACTTGAGAAGAGAACGACAAGTTGGCGGGAGCGACCGAGAGCGTCGGCGGAGGACCGGTTGTGCTCGCCTTCAGCAGGTAGGTGGCCGTGTAAGTGTTACCCCGGTAACCCACCGCTCCGGCGATGTAAAGCGTTACGTCTTCAGTACCCGCGGGAGCGGTCCAGTCGAAGTCGAAAGTAGCCGGAGTCGCTGTAGCCGACACGCTGCGAATGTACTGCGGATTGCCGGCCGCGCAGGCTGTGCCTGTCCTGCACAGCACCTGCGTGGTTGCACCCGCAACGAGGTTACCGGCGACTCCACCCGTCAGGTTGCTCGCCGGACGCGCGGTCAGCAAGAACCCTGCGGTTCCGCCGGTGCCTGCGACGGTCACTGTGAAGTGTTTACTCGCCCCTGGGGCGTAGTTGATCATGCCCGAGGTCGAAGTTACGCTCAAGCTGCCGGTCCCGGCGCCACCATGGCAAGCTGAGCAGGTTGTGTCTCCGGGCGCGCCGGTTCTGCCTACAGGCGGCGTCGAAGTTGCCCAGGTAGCCGCGATAGGAAAAAGCGCGAGTGCCGCCAGCTTCGCGATCCACAAAACTCGTAATTGCATATAAGTCCTGTTCCGACGCTCGCGTACCAACGCGAATGCGCCATTGCCAGTCCAGGCGTTATCGAACCGCCATCCCACGTGCCGCACGGCATAATCCACGGCCGGGGGTTTCAATGTTTCGGAAATGCCGCCCGCACCGCGCGGGCGGCGACCACATGCATCGGGACTCACGCCCCGGGAAGTTCTCCCAACGCGAAGATCCTGACGCCTTCTTTCGGCCTCATCACGTGCACGGCGCAGGACAGACATGGATCGTACGAATGGATCACGCGCAAGACTTCCACGGGCTCGGCTACGTTCAAAATCGGAGTCCCGATCACCGCCTGTTCGAGTGGACCGTGCACGCCCGCGTTGTCCATCGGGGATGCGTTCCAGCAAGTCGGCGTCACGATCTGGTAATTGGAGATCTTGTGGTGGTTGATCCGAACCCAATGGCCCAGCGCGCCGCGTGGAGCCTCCGTCAGGCCATACGCGCTGCCTTCCTCCGGTGTGGAGTACTGCTGGTAGACCGGGGCGCTGGGATCCAGTTGAGTGACCCAGGTCTGCATGGCCTGGGCCACCTTGAGCGCCTCCTGCGCGCGCGCCAGATGGCGGTCCAGCACAGAGATCCCCCGAGAGTAGTCACCGTTGACCGTCATGCGGGCTAGAGGGCCCACTTCGTATGGGGCATTCTGGTATCGCGGAGCCTTCAACCAGGAGTACGCGTTGGTCTTGGGGAATTGCGGCGACGTCGCGCCCGAGGAGGGCTTCAGGTTGTTGGTCGAGTTCGCGTACCAGGAGTAGGCGACCTGCTCGGTGATCTGGCTCGGATCCATGGCTAGCCGGCTCGCGCCGCCGTTTTGCACGCGCCCGCTGCGAAGCAGCTTGTTCGTGCCGGTGGCATCCTGGTCAAATACGCCATAGGCCATCAGGTTGCCCGCGCCGCCGCCAATGCTGTAGTAATCGGGGTAATAGGAAGCGAGCGCTTCGACATCGGGCATGTATGTGTTCTGAATGAAGGGGATCAGCATCGCGAGGTACGCCTGGAAACTCGCGATCCGGTCCGGCCGCACCGAGTTGGTGAAACCACCCGGCACAAAGGCGGGTGGATGAGGGAGACGGCCGCCAAACAACGCACCCATTTCGTGCGCCATGCGGCGCATGTCGAGCGCGGTGACGTAATGGCCCACCAGGACCTCGGTGGTGGCCTTGTCCACGCGCTTGTCGGTGCTCCAACTGGGCTGCCAGGGCGGCATCGCGGGTCCGTCGATGTAGTCCTGTACGGCCAGATGGTAGAAGTGCAGGATGTGCGATTGTACGTAATTGGAGCCGAGCACCAGGTTGCGCATGATGCGCGCGTTGTCGGGCGCCTGAAGGTGCGCGGCGTTGTCCAATGCCATAACCGCGGCCATTCCGTGGGAGACGGGACACACGCCGCAGATCCGTTGGGTGATATCCGGAGAGTCCTCGGGAGGCCGGCCGACGAGAATACTCTCGATGCCCCGGAACAGGGTGCCGGTCGCCCTTGCGTCAACTACTCGCTGCGAGCCGTTGTCGGTTGCTACGGTCACCTCGATCTTGAGGTGGCCTTCCAGTCTGGTAACAGGATCGATGCTAGTCACTATCGTGGGCATTGAAGGTCCTCCTAATCGTCGTTCCTGCCAGTGGTTTTCCTGATCGACTGGAATGGAAATGCCGGGCTGGTGCAGCCCAGGCACGTGGCGTTGGCATCCACGCACCAGTTCGCCATGTTGTTCCAACCCGTCGACGGGCATGCGGCTTGCGTCTGCGGCCCATGACAACCCAGATCGACCAGGCACAGGTTGTCCTGGCCGTACGCCGTTGCATGCTGGTTGGCCTGGAATGCCGCATAGCGCCAGCAATTCTCGTGAATGGTGGCGCCGTACAAGGCCACCGGACGGCCGGAACAGTCCAGGTCTCCGACGGAATTCGTCAACAGATGGGCAATGGCCCAGACGATCCAGTCCGGATGCGGCGGGCAGCCGGGGATATTCAGGGTATTCCGCAAGGTCACCGCGCCGACGCCCTTGACTCCGGTTGGGTTCGGTCCCGCCGCGGGGATTCCGCCATAGGCCGCGCAAGTGCCGACCGCGATCACTTGGGAGGCTCGGGCCGAGTAGTCCAGCACGGCCTGTTGGAAGGTGGTGTCTTTTCCTTGGACCGTCCAGGCGAGGCAGGTGTTTCCACCGAATGCCGTGGGCACTCCGCCTTCCACTACCAGGATGTAACCGCCCGTGTCATAGGCCTTCTTCGCCTGAGCCACCGCCAACTCGCCGGCCGCGCCCATCAGATTCGGGTGGTAGGCCAGGTTTACCGTCTGCAGCAGGACATCCGCCGCGGTTGCCGGCGCGTCCGGCGCGATCCGGTTGAGAAACGACACCGAGCAGCCCGTGCAGGCGGCTCCTTGCAGCCACAGCACCGTTGGCCCGGTGGTAGCGGCTAGAGCTTTTTGAAGGAACCCGAGCTGGGTCGTACTCAGTGCCAAGGCAGCCGATGAATTCCTGCAATAAGTAAAGAAATCTCGTCGAGATATCCGCACGAGATACCACCTTTCTCATCCTGACCCCTCCGGCTGACCGGCCCGGGGGAAGGCACACCCTCAAGGAATTGGATTGGCGCGAGCGCGCCGAAAGCTCGGAGGAGACGTCTTCCGATGTGGTACTAGTACTTCAGTACCTGCTATCTTCAGATATTGTGAGTCTATTATCCGTTTTAGGGAGTTGTCAAGGATAACCTGAGGGATTTCATGTATGAAGATTTGTCAATTTAATCATGATTTACTGGCAATTGTTGACTTTTCCAGCATGACGACTTAAACTGTATGAAGATCTCCAGTACTCAATATCCTATTTCGCGCGAGTGTGTCGAATTGCCCACCCAGGCCCCCAAATCCAAAAACACGCGACGAATCAAGACTTTAGTCGTTGGGTTAGGTAATGTCCTCTTGAAAGACGACGGCGTCGGAGTCCATGCCGTCAGGGAACTCCGAAGGGTGTTGCCTCGCCGGATTCTTGCCGTCGAGGTCGGAACCGCCGTGCTGGATGCGCTGCATCTTTTTGAATGGGCCGACCGTATCATCGGCATCGATGCGATGCAAGCGGGTGGCGCGCCTGGGACGATCTACTCGTTTGGCGTAGACGACGTAGACGACCAGGGAGTGAAGGCATCCCTCCATGAGATGGGCCTCATCGCCGGTCTTCGCTTTATGAAGGGCCCGCGGCCGCCGATCTATATGCTGGCTGTGGAGCCGGAAACCATGGAATGCGGTTTGGAATTATCCGCGAGCGTACAGCGCGCCTTGCCGAGGCTCGTCGCGGAAGCGAAGCGGATAGCGGAGCTGCAGAGGATTTGTTGAACGCAATGGACGAATCCCGAGGATCGAGATTCCGAAGCATCCCGTACGACTGGCGAAGGCCTGGATGAATTGCATCGCCGGTTCGAAGCGCGGCGTACGCAGGGTTGTTGCCGGAGTCGGCGCTAAGATCCGCGGTCGAGCGATGGCAGCGGTTGAGTTCGAGCTGGTGCTCGCGAGGGACTGACCACCTCTGGTTTCGGCGCCCGATGAGCCGCCTGACGGGATCGGGGGCACACCCTCGCTTTTCCCGCACACCCAATCGTCGAAATCCCTACGGCTTCTCCGGCTTGTCCACCTTCTGAATTGGGAGCGTTTGTTCGTTGTGGTACTGCAGATCCTCCACGACGACCGATGCGGCTGAGATCCTGCGAATCTTATACCGGCGCTCCAGTACGGCCCCCTCCGATGGGATCATCACCTGGTCATTCAGCTCGCAAAACACCCGCTGCAGTCCGCCGCCATCGGCAATCTCCTGTCCGTAGAAGCGAAGTTGAATCGGCGGACGGGGCGGAGGCGCAGCCGCGGCAGACACAACCGGCACAACCGGGACCACCGGTTCAGGCAGTTTCTGAGGAGGCGCCGGAGGCGTGTAGAAATCGAACAAGCTTCGCTTGGCAGGGATCGCTCGAACGTCCGCCAACTTGTCGAGCACCTCGGTGCGCAGGGTGGGGTCGAAACGTTCGGTGTCGATCGAGTTGCGGGGATTGTGCTTCATGGTCGGCCGGAAGTCTCTTCCAGCCGCTTTGCCCTCGGAGGGCGCCCGGACTTTCCCCGGAGGAAGCGCTTCAGACTCCGTGGCTTGCCGATTGAAGCCCGGCCCTTCCAGCGAGGCTTTGATCATCGCCGGTGACTTCGACGCTCCAGCGGGCTCCTCTGAACTCGACGACGGCCTGAAGTAAATGCCCCCCGCCGTCAGGACGAGGAGGATCAGCAGTCCGACCTTCTTTCGCTCCGCTGTAGGCTTCACGGAATTGATCATGGCCGCCGCCTTTCTTGAGCCACCGGCAGGCTCCGGGCCGAATTCAAAGCCAGTACGGGCAGCAGTCCGGCCTCCTGCCGCCGGGATTTGTCGAGTCGCACTTCCATCATCGGCATCTGATAGCCCAGATGCCGCGGATCCATCCGCGATTCATGTAACCCCTCTGACGAATGGCGACGTTTATAAGAAATGGCGTGACGAAGGTCGAACGGCGCTTGGGGACAAGTGTCGGCACGGAAGCCCGCAGCGTGCCACTCGTAGCCCCGTCGCCGCGCGAACAGAAAAGCATGGATACGTTTGGGAGGATAAGGAGCGTGGCGGAGAGGGCTGGACGGTTCGCGCGGATCGCGTTTCCGGGAGGACGCGCGGACTATGTCCGCGGAGCGATTCGAGGGCGCGCCCTTCAACCGTATCGAGAATTCGTGGAATTTAACGCGCATAACGACAGACCGGCCATGATCGACTTGGCCATCGGTTTCAGGGCGGACTTGAGCAGAGTTATTCTAAACTGTTTTTCGACACTAACCACACGATTTCGTCTTGTCACAGTTCATGCGTTCGTTCATGGGCCGCTCGCGGGCCGCTGCAGGGCAATTGCTTTCATACACTTGGGGCCAGTTAGTTTTCGGCGGCGCAATGCGGCTACCGGCCTGGCGCGCAGTTCGCGACGTTTGCTCTGGGTCAAAGACCGTTTGAGACGGGCACTGTAAGGTTCCTGGCCGGAGTTCCGATTTGTCGGGTTAGTATGGGGTGTCTCGCTACGGCGGCGGCAATGAATAAGGATTCGCAGGAGGCGGCGGGAGGAACGCGCCTCGTCCGAATTCGGGAGATCGCCAGCCGGGCTGAAAAGATGTGCGGAGGGGGGATTAATGTTAGATAACAACCAGACTTGCATGCAGACCGCGGGCCAGCGAAATCGGCTTTACAGCCGGGAATTTTCGCGTCTCGGTCAAGGCTCGTTCCTACAGTTGAGCGTCGTGCGCGCGGCGTTGGCCCTGGCGCTTTTCGGAATGGCCGCACGGGCCGACGTGATCTTTACCAATTTCGGCGCCAATAACTCCAACAACTCATTGCCCGCCATCCAGGTCTCGGCCACGGCCGGCGGCTATACCGCCGCGCAGTCTTTCACCCCCATCCAGAACTACATCCTGGGCAGCGTGACGCTGGCCCTGTCGGTGCCCTCCGGCGAGGCCGGAGCCAGTTTCACCGTGGCGATCATGACCGATTCCGTTTCCAATCCCGGCAATCCGGGCACCGTCATCGAGCAGTTCACCGTGACCTCGCTGCCCATTTCGCAAACGCCGGTGATCCCGATCGTGGTCAATTCCGTGAAGAACCCCACCCTCACGGCCTACACGCAGTACTGGCTGGCCATCGCGCCCATCGCGCCCACCGATCCCAATGTGGGCTATTGGCAAACCAACACGATCGGCGAGCTGGCAGGCCATGATCCCGCGACGCTGACAGTGGTTAGTACTTCCGGACTCACGGGGCCCTGGGACACCAATCCGTGGTTCGGAAACCCCCGCGGCGCGTTCGCGATTTCGGGCAATCCCACCACCGGCTCCAGCGCTCCCGCCATCACCTCGCTGGTGCCGGCCACCATCTCGGCGGGCACGCCGGCCTTCACGCTGACGGTCAACGGCACGCGCTTCCTGACCGGGGCGACGGTGCAGTGGAATGGCGCGGCTCTGACGAGCACGCTGGTCAGCGATTCGCAATTGACCGCGGCCGTGCCGGCCAGTCTGATCGCGAGCACCGGCGTGGCCAGCATCACCGTCCTGAACTCCAACGGCGACGTCTCCAACGCCGTCAACTTCACCATCACTGCGCAACCGCAGTTCGCCATTACCGGTCTTAGCCCGAACTTCGCGGTGGCGGGCGGAGCGGCCTTCACCATGACCATCGCCGGCACCAATTTCGCTGCCGGGGCCACCGTGCACTTCGGCGCCAGCGTCCTGACGCCGACCTCGGTGACCGCCACGCAGATTCAGGTGACCGTGCCGGCCGCCCTGATCGCCGCGGTGGGTACCCCGAGCGTGACGGTGGTGCAATCCTCCACCACCTCCAATGCCCTGACCTTCACCATCCGCTCGACGGCGGTGACCCTCAGTACGCTGGTTCCCAGTTCGGTGGTGGCGGGCGGTCCCGACCTGGCGATCCTGATCACCGGCGTTGGCTTCACCAAGGACGCCACGGTCGTGTTCGGCGCCACCACGCTGGCCCCGAACTCGGTGACCTCCACCCAAATCGTGGTGACCATCCCGGCCGCCCTGATCGCCTCCATCGGCACACCGAGCGTCTTCGTCACGCAAGCCACCGGGGTGTCCAACCTCGTCACTTTCGTCATCGGCGTGGCGTCAGGGCAGCCTTTGGCCATCGCCACCAGCCCGCTGCTGCCGCTGGCGAAGGCAGGCGTGGCCTATTCCGGAGCGTTGATCGGCACCGGCGGCACTCCGCCTTACTCCTGGGCGCTGATCAATAATTCGACGCTGCCCACCGGACTGAGCCTGGCCGCCTCCGGCGCCATCACCGGCACCCCGACGGCGACCGGTTACTTCTCCATCGCGGCCAAAGTCACCGACAGCGCCTCGGCCACCGCCACCGGCAATTTCGTACTCAATGTCACGGCGGCCGCTCCGCCCGGCACCATCACCACCGCGGCCACGCTCCCGCCGGGCACAGTCGGGGCAGCCTATTCCCTGACGCTCACCGCCACCGGCGGCACGCCGCCCTACGTGTGGACGGCGCCGCAGAGCGCGCTGCCGGCCGGCCTGAGCCTGTCGAGCAACGGCGTGCTCGCGGGTACGCCCACCACGACGGGCAGCAGCAGTTTCACCATTCAGCTGACCGACTCGGCCCAGTTGTCTACGACGAAGGATTTCACCCTCGTCATCAACGCCGCCGTCGTGACTACCACCTCCGTGCTCTCGCACTTCGCTTCCGGCGGAGGCTGGGACTCCTCGATCTATCTGGTCAACACCTCCGCCTCCGCCGTCGCGGTGGATGTCAAATTCCTGGCCGACAATGGCAGCGCGCTCAGCCTGGACATGAGCACGACGCTGGACGGGGTGACGCATACGCTCACCGCCTCGGAGCTGACCGAGACCATCACCCCCAGCGCGACCATGCTGATCGATATCAGCTCTCCCGGCTCGGCGGTCTCCTCCAGCGGCTGGGTGCAAGTGACCAGCGGGGGACTGATCAAGGGCTATGCGGCCTTCCACTACATCTCCACGGCCGGAGTGGGGTCGGCGGGCACGGTGCCGCTGGAATCGGTCTTCGCGCCCTCGTTCCTGTTGCCCTACGACGGCACCGGCGGCCTGCAGACGGGCATTGCCCTGGCCAATCTGACCGCAACCCAGCCCTGCACCATCACGGCGACCATCCTGAACGAGTTGGGCGACCAGATCGGGACCGGAGCCATCGTCCTGCCCGCCAACGGTCACACCTCGTTTATGCTGGGCGACAAATTCCCGGCCACGATCACCAACCGGGGCATCATCCGGTTCAGCGAGGCCTCCTCGACCAACATCACGGGACTGGGACTGCGCGTCTATCCGACCGGCGGATTCACCTCCATACCCAAGCTGCAGTAAGCGGCGGGGCGAGCGGGCGCGGAGCGGAACATCCGCGCCCTTGCGCCGGGGCCTCGATGCCGGCCAGTCACATTGAAGTAAGGCGCGTCCGAACGATCCCGCCGAAGCGGCGAGGCCGGAGTCGCCGATGATCTGAAGCAACTCCTCCAGGCATGATCTTGCCCGGATATTCACGTCATTTCAGCATCATTCCATCGTCAGGGGATCATTTCGTCCGATCGGCGGCGCCGGTGAACAAAACCGGGCGCATGAGCCACCGTACTCCCTGGCCAGCGCTCGGGCTTCTCAATGCGGGCGCTACTCGGATTCTCCCGGTTGTCATGGTTCCACTTACATAAAGGATGCCGCCAGAACTAGTACTTTAGTTGGGTTTATTTTCAAATTGTTCGATCCAGCCGTGAGTTTGTTCATAAGCAAAGACTGTTCCCTCGCCAGCAGGTACAAACACACTACTACTCATTGGGGCTGGATTGTTCTGGATTGCATTACTCATGAATGGCATTGATCTTTGCTCTCGTGCAAAGACGTGCGCCGGCCGGGCGCGGTACTGTACCAACCTGGCGCTGGGCTTTTGCGGCGACTGAAGTTCGCTTAGGACCGAAGGGCGCCGCGGGATCAGAGACCACCAACACGCCGCCGGTGTGCGCGGCGAAGGAGAACGTATGGCGAGAAGAGAGCTGAATACTTTTGGATTCCTGGTAGCGCTGATCTGCGTCGCAGCGCTGTCGGCCACCGCTCAGTCATTCCGGGTTCAATGCCCGGCCAGCACCATCACTCACCCGGTGCCGGCCAACAATAATGCGGAACCCGCCTACACAGGTCCCACGACTCTTGCACTGAACGGCAATGGTTTCTATGCGCCCACCGCGAACGTAAACGGCGCCATCAAGTGCCAGCAGGTGTCGGGCGGCGACGGTTACTCGACGATGGCCAACGG
This sequence comes from Terriglobia bacterium, assembly GCA_963823095.1. Lineage (GTDB taxonomy): Bacteria > Acidobacteriota > Terriglobia > Bryobacterales > Bryobacteraceae > CAIVVT01. Next base: position 685,511 of record CAWGKI010000049.1, on the reverse strand, counting down.
CACCCAGACGTTTATGTTCTCTTTCGGACCGTTGTCCGGTCTTGCCGACATCGCCAACGGTAGACCTGGCACACAATTCCCGAGCGGCTTCAATACGGCGTATCCGTCAATCTTCCTGCCCGGCGACCCCGCCACGACAGATGGGATAGTGGCCAACACTTGGCCGACGTGGCCGACGCCCCTTGCGACCGGGGCGTTTTCGTTTAACGGCGCGGTGGGATTGGCTCCCGACATCGCGAACCTAGTCACCATCTACGATATTGCCGAGGCCCCGGCGCCATCGACTCAGGTGGTGGTTCAGACAAACGCTCCTCTCGGTTTGGCCATGGGGCAAAGCGTAATCATCGCAGGGACCGGGACCGGTTATGACGGCACCTGGACAATTACGGGCATCGGCCTCCCGTCTCCCCTCCCGAGCGGGGTGACGAACTACGGCTTCCCGAACCCATACAATTTCACATTTAACGCCACGGCCACGGGACTGGCCGATATAAATGCGTCTCAGACCGCAACCGCATCGACTGGCCAGGTATACGACGGTCACGTGGATCCGCGCCAGATCATGGACGTCGGCGTGATGAACGGCAACATCCCGGCGCCTCTGGTCGCATTTGACGAAGACGACGAGATGTTCCTCACCCTCACTAATGTCGGCATGATCATGCGGCCGGATTTGTTCGAGCAGCACACCATCCACTTCCACGGGTATCCCAACGCTTCGTCGGTTTTTGACGGCGTGCCGGACGCCTCGGTGGCCATCAACATTGGCGGCAGCTTCACCTATTACTATCTGGCGCCCGATGCCGGCACGTACTTCTGGCACTGCCACATCACGCCACCCGAGCACTTGCAGATGGGCATGGTCGGGCAATTGTATGTCCGTCCGCGGCAGAATCGGGTTCCAGCCGGCACCAATCTCTATGCCTCCCTGATGAAACAGAATGGGATTGGCGCGACCGCACTTACACCAAAGGACTTGCGAACGGTTTGCATTCCCGCCGCCGATATCCTGTGCAGCGCCACCATGCCAGCGGTCAACACGGGCGCAACGCAAGGCACCGATTTGCTTGGCAACTCGCAGAAGTATACCTACAACGACGGCGACGGCTCAACGGCGTATGACGTCGAGTATCCCATCCAGATCCACGGCTTCGATCCCAACTTCCACTTCGTGGGCATGACCTTCAACCCGGAAGCCTTCGTCGACATGAAGAACAAGTTCTTCCTTCTGAATGGACGAAGCTACCCCGACACGGTCACGCCCGGCCCCATGGCCACCCAATCTTCGGATGGCAGGATGCACTACTCGCAGCCTCTGCCTTCCATCATCAACATTCCCGTGGGTGGGAAAGCTCTCCTGCGCCTTTCGGACCTGGACGTCGCGGAGTACCAGACGCTGCAGTCGGTGGGAATTCCGATGAAGGAAGTTGGCTTTAACGCCAAGCTACTGCGGGATCAAGCGGGAAACAACATGGAGTTTTACACCAGCTCCATCACGTTGGGCGGTGGCGAGTCGCTGGATGTGCTGCTGGATGCCAGTGACGCCGGATGCGGATCCACGGGCTGCGCGGCACAGTTGTATCCGGCGGGCAGCACCTTCTACCTCTACACCCCAAATCTCGACCATCTTTCGAACGATCAAGAAAACTTCGGCGGACTCATGACCGAAGTTCACATCTGCGCTAGCGTGACGGGCGGAAACACGTTCGGCAACACCTGCAACTAGGAGAGCGGCAAATGAGAGCAACGAACATGACACAATCGATCTCAATTACACGATTGCTTCTGGCGTCCACGGTAGCATTGCTCCTGGCCGCGGCGGCTCACGCGGCGGTTCCTGGAATTACCGGCCCGACGTTCAACTTGACGGCGCAAACCGCTTTCCTCAACCAGCCGGATGGCAATTCGGTTTACGCCTGGGGTTACGGGTGCAATGGTACACCGGGCGGATTTGCGCCGACAGCTATTAGCAATGCGACTTGCCCGACGATGCAAGTGCCCGGCCCCACGCTGATTGTCACAGAAGGGAATACAGTCACGGTAACGTTGACCAATAACCTTCCCACCGCAGCGGGTAACACCTCGATCCTATTCCCTGGTTTTGTCGTCTCAGCTACGGGCGGTGTACCGGGTCTGTTGACGCAAGAGGCTGCACCAGGAGGTGCGGTGACCTATACGTTCACGGCAAATTCGCCAGGAACTCACGGCTATTACAGCGGGACGCAAGGCGATCTCCAAGTTGAGATGGGCTTGTATGGCGCCGTCGTTGTGCTTCCCGCCAGCGTTCCTGCCGCCTGTAGCACCGGACTGCCATTGACGAATCCAGGCAACAACGCGAAAGCAAAAGCGACCTGGGGTGAAACGGACTTCCGCCTGGCGCCGGCGGCCTACGACCATCCAAGAACCTGCTACGACCGGGAATACCTGTTCCAGTGGGCTGAGATGGATGCCAGGATTCACAACACCGCGTTGGCGCAGGTCACGGCCTTAAATGGGTGCACTGCGGGAGCCCCGGGATGCAGTCTCAATGTCCCGACGGAGCCTTACCATCCGGCCTACTTCCTGATCAACGGACGCTCCATGCCGGACCTCATGGACGCCAACTTTGCGGCCGAGTATCCGCACCAGCCCTACAACGGAAATCCGCACATGCACCCAGGCGAGATGACTTTGATCCGCGCGATCGGCCAGGGCCGGTGGCAACACCCGTTCCACGAGCACGCCAACCATGTGCGCATTCTGGCTCGCGACGGAAACATGATCCTGGCCCCCGATGGCACCGACCTCGCCGGCCCGTTGATGTTCAACACCGACACGACTCCGGGAGAGGCTTTCGACGGGATCTTCTACTTTACCGGCAGAGGGCTGAACTGGGACCCCTACGGACATCATCCAGGTGACACCAGCGACCCCCTGGCCTCGCTATCCTGCACGCCAGATCTCAATGGTTATAACACCGGCGCTCCTACCGCGGTGAACTATTTCGAGTGGTGCCAGGATCATAACAAACCCCTGGAAGCCGCTCCGTTCGGCGATGTTGCCGCCGGCGGGCCAACTACTCTTCCGAATCCCAACATTTTCACGAATGGACCCTGGTACGGGGGCACTCCTTATCTAGGGCCGGATGCAACCCTGCGCGGCGGCGGAACGCAAGCCTGCGCCAGCAGCACGGGCAGCACGGCTGCTAACGGAGCCTCCCCATGCAGCAATTTGCAGCCTTCCAATATCCAGGCGAACCCAGCCAGCGAACGCGGTTGGGCCTATATGTGGCACTCGCACAATGAGCGCGAGATCACTACCAACAATGTATTCCCCGGCGGAATGTTGATGATGATGCTGGTGGATACCCGTGAATTTGTGATTGACGAGTCCAACTGATCCACGAGAAGGACAAGAAACAATGAGAACCAACGATTCCAAAGCTATCCGTCTGCTCGCGCTGCGGGCAGTCACTATTCTTTCCTTCGCGGCGGTTGCGGCTTCTGGCCAGCAGCAGATCAATCTGACCGCGGGGCCTGCCAATGCGACTATGCCCGACGGCTCGGTCGTGCCAATGTGGGGCTATGGTTGCGGAACGGCCGTGACCGGCTCGACCGCGACCTGTGCAGCCTTGAATAAAGCGGCGACCGGCTGGTCCCCCGTGGTGATTACCGTTCCGACGGGCGCCGCCGGTGGGCTGACGATCAACCTCACGAATAGCCTGTCATTCTCGAACGGGAACTCCGTTCCCACATCGATCGTGATCGTGGGACAGGTGGGTGGCGGTCTGGGAAGCGCGCGAACCACCACGCCCTCCCCGGATCACTCCAATCTCTCCTCGAACACGGTCACGTGGCCCACGGCAGGCTCCTCTCCGTCGCTTGTTCCGCCGCCGCAAGGGCCGCGCGTGCAATCCCTCGCCACCGAAGTGGCTGCAGGAGCGACAACCGCGCTGACTTGGGGACATCTCAAGCCAGGTACATATCTGCTCGAGTCCGGCACGCACCCGTCCATTCAGGTTCCCATGGGCCTGTACGGCATTCTTGTGGTGACGGCCGCGCCTACGGCGGCGGCTGGAGTGGAGACGGCAGCCGGCACGGCGTATCCAGGTCTGACCTACGACGCAGAAATTCCGCTGGAATTCAGCGAAATCGACCCGGTTCAAAACAACGCGGTCAGCTTCGCGGTCAACTCCGCGGGATTTAGCGAGACTACAGTTTGGTCGGGGCAGTCGGGTGGATGCGGCAACCCAGCCACCGCCCACTCCGGGAACTGCTATCCGCCGGCGGTGAACTACACCCCCCTCTATTACATGATCAACGGCGTCGCGCTCAGCAAGACCAGTCCGGCTAGTTCGCTCTTCACGGTTACGCCGGCTGCGATTGCGCCTGCCACGGGTACCACCGGCAACGTTCTGGTGCGCCTGGTCAACGCCGGTTTGCGGATGCACGTTCCTTCGATCGTCGGATCGCAGGTAGCGGGGCAAACGGGAGCGACCAATCCCATCGTTACCGGTTTTAGGATCGTTGCCGAAGACGGCAATCCTCTTCCCGGCATTCCCAAGGTCAAGAGCGATGTGTTCATGGCCGCGGGCAAGACCTTCGACGTGATGATCAATGGACAGGCGACGACCGTTGCTACGTCCGGCACAACCATCGCACCGTACGCGAATGCACTCCCTGTCTACGACCGCGAGTTGAGCCTGTCGGGGAATGCCATCGACCGCGACGCCGGTATGCTGGCCTACATCGGCATCAATGGCTCCGGACTGCCGGTCGCCTCGGGCACTGGTGTGTTTACGGCTGCGGTAGCCCGCGCCGATACGTATAGCGCGCTGGTTGCAGGCAAGCCTCTCACGGTGTCCGATGCATCCAAAGGCGTCATCGCCAACGACACCAACGTCTACGGCGTTACGCTCTTAACGCAGGCGGCAAGCGGAACGGTAACTCTCAATGCTAACGGAACGTTTACCTACGTTCCCACTGGCACTGCCACCTCCGACTCGTTCACCTATTGCGCGAACGGTACTGTTACCGGGACGACCTGCTCGTCCGGTATCACCGCTACTGTGAACCTGGGTGCATCGAATGTAGTCGCCGGAGTCACGTGCGCGTCCACGACTTTCAATTCGAACCTCGCCACGTACCTCGCAGTCAAGACGCCAGGCGTCCTGGCCGGCTGCAAAGACGCCGCGAACCTGCCTGTTACAGTCGTGCCCTCCTCGGTCGCCGCGACCGGGATCACCGTGATCGCGGATGCGAACGGCGGATTCACCGTCAGCGGGGCCAGCCCAGGCCTGCAAACGTTCACTTTTAAGGCACAGAACTCACAGGGAGCGCTCAGCGCGGCCACCACGGCAACTCTCAACTTCCCGACCGGCAGCGGCCTGGCGGTTAAAGTGCTCGATGGACAGGACAAGACAACCACCATCGGCGACTACCGCTGGGTGATTGAGGAAGATCGAACCTTCTACGTCAATCCCGCCTGCTCGGCGAATCCTCCGCCGGCGGGTTGCCCGACAGCGGGTCTGGGCATCGTTCCAACCCTCGGGACCAATTTCCACACCAGCTACATGCCATATGTGGCGCAGGGCTGCACCGGACCGGTTTCCTGCGAAGGCGGCCAGATGGCCGTCAACCCGGCCACTGGAGTGCACAGCAACGTTGTATGCGATGTCGGCAACGGCGTCTGCCGCCCCGACACCACAGGCAACGGCATGACGGCCGTGATGCCGGGCTCGGTTGCGCTGGATCCGACGAAACGCTACTACATTTCGATACTTCCAGGCGACGCGGCCAATCCGTTTGTCGCCGGCTATGCAAAGAGCCCTGCCTGCACGAGCACGGGCGGCGTCAGTACGCCGAACTCGACCTGCGGCCACGGCATGGGCGGCGCTCCGATCGCCGCGGGACAGACCGCGGTGACGGTTCTCACCCAGCCTTCACCCTACCCGCCGGGCAAACTCTCCGTTATGGTGTACGAAGACGACTTCCCGCTGAACGGCGAGCAGGATACCGGCGGCGGAATCGACGTGCTATCGCCTCAAGAGCCAGGACTGGGCGGTTTCCAACTCCACCTGTGGGACGCCATGGGCGGCAACGGCGATTTCACCGGCCAGATGACCTACGACATGTTCAACCAGCCGCTGACCAACAGCCTGGCGGGAACAACAGACCCGAGCACGGGGCTGGATGCGTGCCCGATCGGCAAGAACGAGTTGAGTGCAACTTCGGGAGGTAGTCCGACAACGTTGGCGACCGACCCAACCGCAACCGGCATCACCGGCATGGTCGTCACCTGCCCCAAGTACGAAGCCGACGGCAAGACTCTGTCCCCGCTCGCGGGCCAGGCCGTCATCGCCAACTTGATGCCCGGAAGATGGGGCGTGATTGCCACTCCCGGGGCAGACCGGATTGCCAGAGGGGAAGAGTGGCTCCAAACCAACACCCTGGACGGCCAGAAAGCGCACGACGTTTTCACCAGAATCGGCGAGCCCAGCTACTTCCAGGAGTTTGGACCCGCGTCGTACCACGTCAGCATCGGATTCGCCAACCCGGGGATCATCAATGCACGCAAGCAGTATCTCTGCAACGGGACGGACCCGAACAGCCCCCAGCCCGGCACAGGATACACCTGCAACAACACGATCACGGGCAGAGTCACTGGCGAGCACCTGAGCCGCACGCCGGATGAGAGACTCTACAGCACCGGTTCGCACGATACCTACTATTGGTCCCAATGCTATGTGAGCTTTGGAGACCCCGACGGCGAAGACTTCATCTTCACCAAGTGCAACGGAGATGGGACTTTTACGCTCACAGGCGTTCCCGCGGGCGACTGGAGAGTCACGGTATTTGACCAGTGGAACGATGCCTTGGTGGACGGCCTTTCGACGCCAGTGCGAGTCAGTGCCGGCGGTGGGACCGTCAACATGGGAGACATCGCCACCACCCAGTGGCAAACGAACCTGTACACCCGGACTTTCATCGACGACAACAAAGATGGTATCTCGCAGTCCAGTGAGGCGGGAATTCCATTCGCGAACGTTGCCGTCCGGCTGCGCGACGGCAGCCTGGAGAACCTTCTGGTCACGGACTTCACGGGCACCGCCAATTTCAACGAGACGTTCCCGCTGTTCAGTTGGTACACGGTCGAGACCGACGTGACCCGCTATAAGAACACCGGCACCCACGTAGTGTACGACGTCGGCGGACCCGCCGATGGCTCCCCGTCCTGTGGTACGACGGGCTATCCGCCGTGCGGAGGTTCCACCATCGGGAAGTTCCTCGCCAACACCGCGGAAATCGTCTCCGTGCCTGCGAACCTGCGCGTGCCGGGCGCGGTCTATTGCGCCGGAGCGGACTGCGGCGGCAAGTCGATTCAAAATGGCTCGGGTACCAGCGATCCGCCCAGCGTCTGCACGACGAGCACCGCTACCCCCCCTGTCACTACCTGTTCGACACAACTTTCCTCCGGCCGCATCGATCCGCCCTTCGTTGGCGGAGTCGAGGGCTGGCAGGGATTCCCCGGCCAGAATAACTTCATCGAGTTCGGCAAGGAGCCTTACGTCGCGGGTGAGAACGGCGGCATCAAGGGCCACGTCATTTACGCCTCGACCCGTCCCTTCGACGACCCGATGATGCTCGTTCAGACGCAGTGGGAACCGTTGGTTCCGCACGTCACCATCAACCTCTACCAGGAAGGTTTTGCGTCGGACGGCGTAACGCCGACCCTCAGGTTGGTGGACACCACCCAGACCAGCAGTTGGGACGATTATGCCCAGGGCTTCCGTGCCGATGGCGTCACACCCAACATGAACTGCCCGGGTCAGGGCGGGAACTCCGGCGTGATTCCGGACCTGTTCTACTTCTCGCTGTATAATCAGCCCAACTACCTCAACTTCTACAACTCCCAGCACGGCGGGCCAGCACTAACCCCGCTGCCGGACAATTCCCAATTCAAGTGCTACGACGGTATGCACAACTGGAACCAGATTCAGCCGGCGCCCTACGACGGCATGTACAAGTTCCCCAGCGTGACCGCCACCGATGCGAATGGAAAGCCGACCCTTGCCGGCACGAACTGCACGATCTGCACGGCGAATACGGCCGCGCCAGCGTCAGATTTGTACTACGGCATCCCGCAACTGCCCACCGGCAAGTACGTGGTGGAAGTAGTCCTGCCTCCGGGCTATGAACTGGTCAAGGAAGAGGACAAGAACATTCTGATCGGCGACAACTTTATTGCGCCGGTGACACAGGAGTTCGGCGGCCTCGGCAACATCTTTATCGTCCCGGACCAGGCCTCGGTGGCTGCGTCTCAGCAGTACCCCGGTCCTGGCTACAATGCCAACAGCGCTCAGAATCCGACTCAGAGCCTGGGAACCACGCCGCAGGAAGGCATTGTCCCAGGTTTCATACCTGAGCCCGTATGGCCGTGCGTCGGCGAAGCGCGTGTCGTACCCGACTACATCAGCCTGTATCCACAGACCAAACAGGTGGCGCCATTCGCCGGAGCCACCCGCAACCTGTGCGACCGCAAGGAAGTGACGTTGGGCGACCAGATGGGCGCCATCGCCAAGTTCTACATCTACACCTCGACGCACATTGCCTCCAAGTTCACCGGCGGCATCACGGACGACTACACCTCTGAATTCGATCCGTTCTCGCCGCAATTCGGCGAGAAGTTCGCTCCGCCAGACCTGCCCGTCTCGATCAAGGATTGGGCGGGGAACGAAGTTTCGCGCGTGTACGCGGATCACTGGGGCGCCTACGACGGGATGACGTACTCGACCTGGGAGGTCAACCCGCCCAACCCGACGGGTTATTCCCCCACGATGATGGTCGTTTGCATGAACGACCCCGGGCCGATTCCGGGCCCCGGCGGGACGATGATCACCGACCCGTCCTATACCCCAGGCTATAGCCAGTTCTGCTACGAACTGCCGTTCATGCCTGGGACTACGCAGTACCTCGATACGCCCGTCGTGCCTACGTCCGCGTTTGCCGGCGCCGGCTATAACAATGTGGACTGTGCCTACCCCGCTCTCACTCCGGCCATCGCCGAAGTCGATGGCGATGCGGTCGGACCGTGGGTCAGCGCCGCGGGCCACACTATCACCATTACCGCCTTGGGCGATCAGACCGTCCCGAACTATGCCTACTCCGGGCCGGCGGCGACGACGGCTCCCTACAATCAGAAAACCATAACCCGGCACTATGGTTTCGGGGGCGCGAAGGGTAGTGTAACCATTGGCGGGATAACTGTACCGCCGGCGAGCATTACCACGTGGAACGACACGTCCATAGTTCTTAGCGTGCCCTCCGGCGTGCCGGCCTGCGCCGTGCAGCAGCAAACGCAGTACGGCGGCTCGACCGCGCGGTGCGGCGAACTAGCCATCACGACAGCCAGCGGGCAGAAGTCAATCGATACCGTCACCGTCACCATTGGCGGAAAGGCTCCGACCCACGTCGCCGCCTCGGCCTCGATCCAGGCTGCGATTGACACGGCCGCCCCGGGCGACTTGATCATCGTGGACCCGATCTGCAACGCGGCTGCCGGGACCGTTGCGTGTACAACGGCGACGGGTACTGCCACCGCAGGCATCACCAGCAAAACCACAGCAGCCCACAGCGAGTTGGTGTTGATGTGGAAGCCCGTCCGGCTGCAGGGCGTAGGCGCGGCCTCCAGCATCATTAACGCGAATACTCACCCCGCAGGCAAGCTGGATGCCTGGCGCCAGCACGTCAATTGCCTGTTTGGGTTGAACCTCAGCGGTACGCCCATTAACGCAGGGAATCCCTATGATCCGACCGGAGGAGCTTCTTGCCCTGGGACCGGCTGGAATTACTTCGCTGAGAACGCCAACAATGCCCAGGTAGATCCGCTACCGCTCGAAGCCATCCTCGGGTGGGACGCCACGCAAAATGGCAACCTGGCCCAGTTGTTGCAAGAGCCAAGCCTCATGGGAGCGCTCGAAGGCGCGGGCATCACGGTACTGGCAAAGGGCGTCAACTTCCCCAGCCCGCTAAACGTGGCTGGAGCTGCCGGCGCATTCCCGACCGGCACCACCCTGCTCACCGGGAATGTGGCCGCTAACGGCACGTACGTCACGGGGGACTCCAATCCGATCTGTCATACGAGCAGTACAAACACGACAAATCCGTTCCCCAGCAACTACCAGTGCAACCCCTCGAGCATCGACGGGTTGGGCATCACCGACAGTTCCCAGGGCGGCGGAGGAATCTTCGTCCACGGTTGGGGGCATAACCTGCAAATCGCCAACAACCGGATCCAAAGCAATGCGGGAACGCTCTCTGGCGGCATCAACCTGGGCCAGGGTGAATTTGCTCCCTCGTACATTCAGGGCGGCGCCACAAACGCAGCTCCCGGCTCCTGCGTGACATCCAATTCTATTCTCGCCGGCACTCAATTGCCGTACTGCGAGAACATGGGTGTCAACATCCATAACAACAATGTCTCGTTGAACTCCTCCACGGGCGACGAGTTGTTCTCCGGTACCCCGGCGGGGGCGGGCGGCGTCAGCATCTGCACCGGCGCCGATTACTACAAGTTCAACTACAACTGGGTCTGCGGCAATCTGAGCAGCGGGGACGGCGGCGGCGTCGCTCACATGGGCTTCAGCTACGACGGCGACATCGAACATAACTGGATTCTGTTCAACCAGAGTCTCAACCCGACCATCCCGGCCAACGGCGGCGGTCTGCTCGTGATGGGCACCCCCGACGCCGATCCTACGTGCGGCGCCACTACCGACACCGATTGCGTGCCGACTCCGGGCAGTATCACCCCCAGCGACGGCGTGGGTCCCGGCTTGATGATCAACGCCAACCTGATTATGGGTAACGCGGCGGAATCCGGCAGCGGCGGCGGCCTGCGTTTCCAGAGCGTCAACGGATCGGACGTTCTGGCCTTCCCGACCAAGCCTGGCCAATGGTATTCGCCCACGGTGCAAAACAACATCATCGCCGACAACGTTGCCGGCTGGGATGGCGCTGGAATCTCCCTGGTGGACGCGCTGAACGTGAACATCGTCAACAACACGATCGTTTCGAACTCGACCACTGCTTCGGCAGGAATCCTGTTCACCACGATCGGGTATCCCCTGGCCAGTTCCGAGGGTACCAATTGCGTGATCGGCACGGAGACCTCGTGTCCTCAAATCGCGGGACTCGTGAGCATCCAGAACAGCGCGGTCATGAAAGCGAATCTTCCTGCGACGGTCAGGTGCCCAGATGGCCATTATCAGGGCACAACCGCAACCAATGGAACCTGCCGGAATTACTCTTATCCGCTGCTGGCTAACAACATATTCTGGCAAAACAGCGCTTACTACATCGGCGTTGGCGCTCTCAGCGCGCAATACCAGCAGAATGTGGTCTCGCTGTATAACGCCTTTACCACAACGCTGGCTCCGACCCAGCCTCAGACTGACGCCACAACGCCCAACGGCGCCGGCGTGACCATCACGGGAGGCACCGGCGCCTGCGTGGCGGCCAACTACTGGGACATCGGCGTGCGCGGCGACATGACGGTTGCTGGCCACGAGTCCGGAGTCACACTCAATCCGACGTATTCGGTGCTCACTCCCCCCATCACTGGCACCCTAGCCAGCCTAGGCTATGCCGCTAGCAACACCGGATCCAATCCGAACTTCGTAAGCCAGTACTGCAACGGCTCGCGGACTCCTCCGGAATTCGGAGCGTCTGGCTGGGCGGTGCCTCCGGGTGTTGCGGACGCCACCGTGCCAAACCCGATCTTCAACCTGACTCCGGTTGCAACGGTGGACGAGGGCAACAATTGGATCAACATGCGTTGGGGCCCCTTGTCGCTGCAGAACCCAGTTAGCGGCACCACGCTCGCCAATTACGCCCTGGCGGCAGGTTCGCCGGCCATCGACTACGTCCCGAGAGGCTCCTCACTCTTGGGGAGTGCGCCGGGGACCGACTTCTTCGGCAATCCGAGACCGGATCCGGCCAGCCCGAGCAAATTTGACATCGGTGCGGTCGAGTTCCAGGCCGCTGCCCCCACCGCGACACTTAGCGTAACCGGCGGGCCGCTGGCCTTCGGCAACGTGGCGACTGGAACCACCAGCGCCGCGCAGACCCTCACGCTGCATAACACCGGCACGGGAGGTGCGACCGGGATCGGACTCACCTTCTCCTCGGCACGCTACTCCAGAGCGGGGGCAGGCGGGACTTGCGGCACCACGCTGGCGGCAGGTACTACTTGCACGATCAACGTAGTGTTCTCTCCGAACGCGGCTGGACCTGTTAATGCGACTCTGGGCATCACGGCGAATGTTACAGTTACCGGCTCGCCGGTGGGCCTGAGCGGTACAGGTATCGCGGCCGTGACCGCCGCGACCCTCACTCCGACCTCGTGGACAATAGCTCAGGCACGCAATTGCCCGGGCACTGGACTCGGCATCCTGGCTTGCCTTGCTGATCCAGCCCATGCGTTCACGCTGACCAACACCGGCAACGTGCCGCTGACCGGGATCACCCAAGGAGTGCTCGGTGGAACGGTGGCCAACGACGCAAACTGGACCGTGGTGCGGCTGTTGTCGACTTGCGGCCCGGCGGGCAACGGCCAACTCCTCGGCGTTACGACCCTGGCGCCTGGTGCAACCTGCAACATTGAAGTGCAGTTCAAGCCGCTCACTGGACAAGCTGCCGGGGCGAAGCCCGCAACCATCAGCGTCACCGACCTGGCCGGCACGCAAACCTCTACCCTGAACGGAACGGCACAGTGAAGCCGGGCCAGTCAGCGGAAGTCTAAACTGGATGCTGCTCGCGATCGTCGCTCGCGAGCAGCATCATTGTCCGTCTGGGACTTGCGCAGGCAAGTACCGAGGTTCACAAGACGAGAGATAAGAGACAGCCATGAGAATCAATCGAATCCTGTTCTTGTTTACGACCCTGCTGGCACCCCAATTCGCGGCGGATAAGCTTCCCATGCCGAATGACGCATTCGGAAAGATGGAAGGGACTCTGGACTTCTGCACTCAAGCGGATGCTCAGTCGGCTGCGAAGTATCATGAGCGAAAGAAGGCGATGGTGCAGGGAGTCCCCGACCAGGAAGTGGCCGAGGCGCGCAGCACGACAGAGTACAAAGACGGTTATCACTGGATAACCGCGGAGCTTGGTAAAGTGCCGAAGGATCAGGCGGTTGGTGCGTGCCGGAACTACCTGGAAGGCAAGTAACGCCGGCCGGAAGCGGGCTTGGCCAGGCGCAAGCCGTCGCGGCAATACGAATGAATAGTTGGCCCACCGAAACGAGGATGTATTAACGATGATTGACCATGATGCGATTCCTGGCGCCAAGGTGATGCTGCTTGCCGGAGTTCTCGCCAGCGGCATTCTGGTATTCGCGGAAAGCGATCAACCCGCCCCGGCTGCGGGAAATCTTCCGGCGGCCGCCCCGTACGGCCATCGGCCAGGCCGGGTACCTATGCGGGCAACGGCGTATTACGGGCTTGTCTGGGGAGTCGACTCGCTCCGCGTCAAGTATGTGGAGTCGGGCGAGATCGTCAAGTTCACTTACCGGGTGCTGGACCCGGAGAAGGCGAAACCCCTCAACGACAAGAAGGCCGAACCTGCCCTGTACGACGCAGCAGCCGGGGTCCAACTGGTGGTCCCCTCGCTCGAGAAGGTCGGCCAATTGCGCCAGAGCAGTACGCCCATCGAAGGCAGGGCGTATTGGATGGCCTTTTCGAACAGAGGCAGGCGAGTGAAGCCTGGCGATCGGGTCAGCGTGGTGATCGGGCAATTCAGGGCGGATGGGCTTGTGGTGGAGTAACGCAACCCAACAGAAAAGAATTCAGGGCTGTGAACTTTGACGGGGCACAAATAGCCGACGTCAATTCAGCCTTATCCTTGTGTGATCGGTTTTCAATTCCCGCAACGAGGACTTACAGATGAGCCGAAAGTTACTGGGGGTTTCTATTTCCTTGGCGTGCGCCGTTTCGCTCGCCGCGGGAGGAGATAACTCGTCATCGCAAGCCAAGCCCGCGGCCGCACAGGTCAAGCCCGCGGCTTCGCAAGCCAGGCCTTCCGACGCCCTGCAGTCGAAACTGACTGCGGCGGAGGTCGTGGATAAGAACGTAGCGGCTCGCGGCGGATTGCAGGCGTGGCGCGCCGTGCGCACGATGTCGCTCGCTGGAAAGCTGGGCGCCGGAGGGAATCAGCGGGCTACGCTTCAACTGCCGATCGCGAAAGGCAAGCCCGGCCAACTGCTGGTTCCTCCTCGTCCGAAGGAAGAGGCCCAACTACCTTTTGTCATGGAACTGGAGCGCCCGCGCAAGATGAGGTTCGAACTGCAATTCGCCGGCCAGACCGCGATCCAGGTCTACGACGGCACGAACGGCTGGAAGCTAAGGCCGTACCTGAACCGGCGCGTCATCGAGCCCTACACGGAGGAAGAAACGAAAATGTCCTCGATGCAGGCCGACCTGGATGGCCCCCTGGTGGACTACGCCGCGAAAGGTACACGAGTCGACCTCGACGGTATGGAAAAGGTGGAGGACCGCGACACCTACAAGCTCAAGCTGACCATGAAAAATGGCGCGGCGATTCATGTGTGGGTCGACGCCCAGACTTTTCTGGAAGCGAAGATCGAAGGCCAGCCCAGACGGCTGGATGGCGTGGACCATCCGGTGGAAACCTACTTCCGGGACTACCGCCCGGTAAATGGCCTTCAGATACCATTTCTTCTGGAAACGAGGGTTCTTCCCGTGGCTCAAAACGCATTGGGGATGAGAGATACTCCCGTGCCTCCGGAGAAGAGCATCATCGAGAAGGTGGTCGTGAATCCCAAGATCGATGAAGCGCATTTTGCGAAGCCGGAATCGGCAGTGCAAACGAGTTCCAGGTAGTCCAGCGGGGAGCATCGGTCCGGCATCGTGCCTCAGAGAACCGCGTTGCTGCTTTCGCAACTGCAACGCTTCACATTTAATGCGATCGATCGAATTCTCGCCAATGGGAAGTACTCGCCCACTGGCCTTAACGAAACGGCAGCCACGACCGATCTTAACTGCAATTCGTGCCGGTTCTTGCCTGGGAATCCGCACGCAGAATAACGGGGATGGGGAGAATAGGACTTCGCGCTCGCCGAGGCAGGTCATGCCGAAAGCGGAAGCGAGGGTGCTGGTTGATGCGTGTTGCGTCAGAGCCTGCGCGTTGCGCGCCGCGGGTTCGGGTTGCTGCCCTCCCCCCCCCAGCATCCGGATCCCTGCCGTTTCGCGCAGGTCCAGCATCAGACTGCCCGAGAGACCTGATCTGAACCTCGGCGGAATGATCGTGAGTGGCTAGATGGCCGCTTGGAGAGGGTATGCGGCCTTTTGAGATGACTAAATTCCGCACTCTTTGTGTTGTCGCGGCTCTGCTGGGCGAGGTCTCTTTCGGCGGAGACGGCGTCGCGGGCCCAGCGCCGGCTCAGGCCGGAAACGGAGCTGAGGTGTGCCAGGTCGCTGTCCTGCATAACGGATTCAGTATCCAGTTCTCGAGGCGGGAGGTCTCCGGCGAAGTTACGCGGTTGTGGTTATGCGCGGACGCCGGCACGGGCTACGTTGGAGTGCCTAGCGAACAGATACAGAGCTTTGAGCCGCTGCCGGCGGCGGTCCCGCCAGCCCCAAGCGTTGGAGCCGAGGCTGCGGAGACTATCGCGAGCGGCCGGCCTGCGGCCAACGGACCATTCAATGGCTTGATCTCCGGAGCTGCCGCCCGGCATGACATCGATCCCGATTTCATTGCCAGCGTAGTGAAGGCCGAGAGCCGATTCAATCCCGCGGCGGTCTCACCCAAGGGCGCTCGCGGCCTGATGCAACTGATGCCGGAGACAGCAGCCAGTCTCGGCGTCGGGAACGCGTTCGACCCCGCGGCCAACGTTGAAGGCGGGACGACGCTCCTGCGCAAGCTGCTCGACCAGTATGCCGGCAACGCGCAGAAGGCTTTGGCGGCCTATAACGCCGGGCCGGAGCGAGTGAAGCAATACGGTGGCGTTCCCCCGTTCGCCGAAACCCGGGCCTACATCATCCGCGTGATCGACGATTACAACCGCAAGAAGATCGAGCAACTCCATCCGGCCACCACAGCGCCGTCAAGCAAGTAAGCGTGCCGCGCCTAGTGCTGTGACCGTGTGGAAAAGTGCGAATTCCGTGGGGCAGGATGGTATCCTGCGCGGCGATTGGCAATCGCCGCGCGCTGGAGTTTCTACATTTCAGCACGGCTGCGTCAGGTCAAGATAGAAGAGGCGGGTATGCGTTGTATCAGGGCATGGCTTCAGCCGTGCCGTAAGAGCCATGTATCAGGGCATGACTTTAGTCGTGCCGTAAAGACGGTTCAGTCAAGGGCTTCAGCCCCTGCGGCTTTCCTCTTTGCCAAGTAAGTAAAGCAATATGGATACGCTTCAGGCGAGTCGGCCAAGCCCGCCAACACCCGGGTTCGCCGCGATGTACTCCCTATGCCCCACGAAGCTCCGCTGATCTTCGACGCGAGACTCCGAGAAGCCGCGCTGCCAGATCTCTCCCAAGTAGCCGTGCTCTTTTCTCAAGCGGTACGAGAATCCGCCTTTGACGAACTGCATGGCTCTATCAATGGTCATGCCTTCGCCTGCCGTCAACAGCCAATGCAGATGATCCGGCATGACGACGAAATCGTGCAGTCGAAACTTCCTGGCCGCCACGCAGGAACGCAGCACGTCGATCGGCAAAGTGGCGTTCCGCTCCGACTGCAACAAAGCGCGGACTTGGCTGGTTTTGGTGGTGGCGAAGAATGTGCGCGCGGAACTCAGGATATTTTCGGGCCGGGCGCTGCGAGCGGGTCGCGCCAATCACGGGGGCTGAAGCCCAACTCCTTTCCACAACGGTTCGGCACGTAAAGCCATGCCCTGATACAACACCGACCATACCCAAATGCACTACCAAATGTAGAAACTCCAGTGCGCGGCGATTGGCAATCGCCGCGCGTGCCGGTTGCCAACCGGCACGCAGCTTGCCAAGCTGCCCCACAAAGGAACAGTTCTTCGCGGTCTGGGTACTAATTGTTCGGAGGGCCCGCGGTGGCGTTCGGCGGGGGGGCTTGGTGCATCTGCTGATTCATCTGGACGCGCTGCTGGTACATCTGCTGCAGTTGTGAGTTGATGCTCTGCGAGTCCAGGGACGAAGGCACCGGTACGGGCGCGGTTCTCGGGACGTTGGACTGACCAGGCTGCAATACCGGAGCCTGCGTGGATGGATCCGCCGGCGGCGAGTTCGGTTGGGCCGCGTCCGGCGCGGCGTTCCCTGCCTGCGCCGGTTGAATCGAGTTCTCAGGAGCCATTGCCGCCTCGGCTTCGGCAGGCGACGGTCTGCCGTAGGGCCCGCGCTGCGGGCGCGCCGCCGCGTCCATCCGATTGCCTTTGCCAGCGGTCTTCCCTCGCGGCATCAGCAGCACACTCTGAATTTTGTCCGGATCGGTCTCGGAGGCCGCAAGCAAATAGTCGAAACCCGATTCGCTCAACAGGTCTGCCAGGACCTCGCGCGCGGTTCCAGGCCCCAGTTCCACAAACGGCATCAGTTCCCCGTTCGCGCTGGGAGGCACATCGAACTTCACCCCGGTCAGACTCGCCACTTTCGCCAGTACTTCCGCCAGGCTCACATTGAGCGCTTTGATGCGGAGTTGGCCATCCACGTAAGTGATGACAGGAGGAGCGGAGGGCTCGGCCGCGCCGGCCGGCGCTTGCTGCGCGGCTTGAGTCAATGGCGCCGCGTGCGCGTCCGGCAAGACTGCGCACCCCGTGAACGCGATAATTGCGAACGCACCGCTCGCATGCGTCAGGCCCCGTCGAAGGAGGCCCGTGGAAGTACCCCGAGAGGCGTGTGGCATCCGCTGCGTGAACTCAGCCTCCGTTTCCGTGCGCTGGTAACGCGACTGGAATGCATTTCCCCGCTCCGCTGCTGCCTTCATGTCTATTCACCTCCAAAACTTCAGTTCTTCGGCGATTCCTGGGGCCGGATTGACGCTTGCCAGCTCCACTGCGACCCCACAGAACTTACTTGCGGCTGCAACTCAAGCGAATCAATTGCCTCACCGGATCGCATGCGATCCGGCAGTGAGCGCCGGCGCCAAATCTCGTAGACCGCGGGATAGATCAGCAGCTCGAGAATGAAGGACGTGAGGATCCCTCCAACCATCGGCGCCGCAATCCGTTTCAGCACGTCGGAGCCGGCGCCCGTGGCCCACATGATGGGGAACAGACCGACGCAAGTGGTGGCGAACGTCATGAACTTCGGCCGGACTCGCTTGGCGGCGCCGTGGACGATGGCCTCTCGTAATTGCTCAAGCGTCTGCATGCGGCCTTCGCAGTCTGGCCTCGGCGTAAGCCAGGTCGAGATAGAGCAGCATGAAGACCCCCGTCTCGGCATCGATCCCCATCAGCGCGATGAGTCCAACCCACACTGCCACACTCATGTTGTAGCCGGCGAAGCTGAGAAACCAGATCGCACCCACGGCGGAAAAAGGGACGGCCAGAAGGACGATCGTCGTTTTGATTGCCGACCCCGTATTGATGTACAGCAGAAGGCAGATGAGAAAGAGGGTGACCGGCACAACCAACTTGAGCCGCTCCGCCACGCGCTGGATCGTCTCGTACTGCCCACTCCAGGAGACTGAAGATCCGACGGGCAGCTTCAGGTTTTCGCGCAGCAATTCGCTCGCTTCGCGGACGTAGCTTTCAGCATCCCGGTCGGCGAGGTCCACGTAGACGTATCCCGTGAGCAGACCGTTTTCATTGCGAATCATCGCCGGCCCGGTGGCGATGCCGACTCGCGCCAGATCGCTCAACGAGACCTGCCGCTGATTACCGGCCGGGACGGGAAGGCGCTTGAGCGATTCGAGATCGCTGCGGAAATCGCGATTGTAGCGGACATTCACCTGATAACGTTCCCGTCCCAGCAGGATCGTGCTGATGTTGTCGCCGCCGATCGCGTTTTCGACCACCCGTTGGGCATCTTCCATGCTAATTCCGTAGCGTGCGAGTCGTTCCCGGTCCCATTGCAGATCGACGAAGTAGCCGTCGGCGGTGCGCTCCGCGAGCACGGTACGCGAACCTCTCACCTTCTTGAGCAGCGATTCGACTTCGCCTCCAATTTCCTGAATCTGTTGCAAGTCCGCGCCGGCGATCTTCAGCCCCACTGCTGTCCGCATGCCGGTGGTCAACATGTCGATACGCCCTCGAATGGGCATCGTCCATGCGTTGTTGACGCCGGGGAGCTTGAGCGCGGAGTTCATCTGGCTGACCAGATCCTCGCTCGAGATCGTGTCGGGTGTGATGTGGCGGAAGACGCATTTTGCCCACTCGGGCGCCCAGGAAGAATACCAGGTATCGACATGCGGCCATTCCGAGCGAGGCTTCAGGATGATGACCGTCTCCAACATGGAGAGCGGAGCCGGATCGGTGGCGGTTTCCGCGCGTCCAGCCTTGCCGAGCACGCGATCCACCTCCGGAAACTGCCGGATCACCCGATCGCTTGCCTGGAGCAACTGCTCCGCCTGGCGAATCGAAATGCCGGGCAGCGTCGTAGGCATGTACAGGATCGAGCCTTCGTCGAGCGGCGGCATGGACTCGGTTCCGAGGCTGTTGAACACCGGGATCGTAGCGATAATCAAGGCGACCGCGGCGCCAACGACCAGCCACTTCCAGCGCAGCGTCCATCGGACTACCGGCTCGTACACGCGGATCATCCACCGGCTGACGAGATGCTGCTCTTCGGGCTGAACCCGGCCCACCAACAACGCATTCGCGAACCTGCATAGCCAGGCCGGCCTGAAATCGAAGCGCTCGACCCGGGTCAGCAGCAGACGAAGCGCGGGATCGAGAGTAATCGCCAGGAGCGCGGCGACGAGCATCGTCAACGTCTTTGTGTATGCCAGCGGTCTGAACATCCGGCCTTCCTGAGCCTGAAGCGTCAGCACCGGCAGGAAGGAGACGGCGATCACCAGCAGCGAGAAGAAAATCGGTCCTGCCACTTCCTTGATTGCGCCGACGACGACGGCGTGACAGTCGCCGATGCGGCCGTTCTTCTCCCAAATTTCGAGTTTCTTGTGAGTCTGCTCGACCACCACGATGGAGGCATCCACCAGTTCGCTGAAGGCGATCGCCACTCCGGCGAGCGACATGACGTTGGCGCTGATGCCCATCATGCGGAACGGAATGAAGGCCAGCAGCACGGCGATCGGCATG
The DNA here is from genome assembly GCA_963823095.1 of Terriglobia bacterium. Classification (GTDB taxonomy): domain Bacteria; phylum Acidobacteriota; class Terriglobia; order Bryobacterales; family Bryobacteraceae; genus CAIVVT01. Next base: position 665,291 of record CAWGKI010000049.1, on the reverse strand, counting down.
GTCAGCAATCGGAATGGCCGCGCTGGGGAAATGCCACAGAAAAACCAGGATGACGAGCACTACGGTGACGACGACCTCGATGATGGTCTCCTTCACTGTGCCAATCATGTTGTGGATCAACTCCGAGCGGTCATAGACAGGAACGATTTTCACGCCCGCCGGAAGTCCGGGCTCAATTTCTTTGATCTTCGCTTTCACGCGATTGATGACATCCAGCGCGTTCTCTCCGTTGCGCATCACCACGATGCCGGAGACAACTTCGCCTTTGCCATCCAGATCGGCAAGCCCGCGCCGCAGGTCGGGCCCCATGGCAACCTGGCCGACGTCCTTAATGCGGATTTGGGAGCCGGTGTCGCTGACGCTCAGCGGGATCTTCGCGAAATCCTCGAGAGAACGCGCGTACCCGCGGCCGCGCACCATGTACTCCGTGCCGCCAAACTCCAGCAATCGTCCGCTCGCTTCGTCGTTGCCGCCGCGGACCGCCTCAACCACCCGGCTCACCGGGATGCCGTAAGCCCGCAGACGATTCGGGTCGAGATTCACCTGGTATTGGCGGGTATACCCGCCGACCGGCGCGACCTCGGCCACGCCGGGCACCGAGCGAAGATAGTAGCGCAGATACCAGTCCTGATAGGAACGCAGATCGGCGAGGCTGTGCTTGCCCGAGGAGTCCACCAGGGCGTACTGAAACACCCAACCAAGCGCCGTCGCATCGGGGCCGAGTTCGGTCTTGACTCCTTCCGGCAAACGCGGAAGGACGCTGGTGAGATACTCCATGATGCGCGAGCGCGCCCAGTACAGGTCCGTTCCATCCTCGAAAATCACGTAGACGTAGGAGTATCCGAAGTCCGAAAATCCACGAACCGTTTTGACCTTGGGCGCACCGAGCATCGCGGTGACGATCGGGTAGGTTACCTGGTCTTCGACGATATCCGGGCTCCGATCCCAGTGGGAGTAAATGATGACCTGTGTGTCGCTCAGGTCGGGAATGGCGTCCAGCGGCAACGTCACCATCGCCCACCAACCGGCGACGCAGGCGATGGCGATGCCAATCAACAGCGCAAATTTGTGTGCAACGGAGAAGTCGATGATTCGACTAATCATCGTCATCTCCCTTTCGCCTGCTTGCCTGATTGCCCGCGCCGCTCTGGAACGACTGTTTGCACTGCTTTGAACAGAAGTAGTAGACCGTGCCGCCATACGCGAGAGTGTTGCCCGAAGCTACAGCCTTGGCCGAATCTACGGGCATCCCGCAATTCGGATCTTTCACCATGCCTGTCGCGGCCGTTTTCGCGGGAGCGCTGACCGTCTTGTCCGCCATGCGAACGGCCGGAGGCACGGACGAAGGGCTCTTCAGCCGGCTTTCCGAATCGACGAGGAAGGTCGCCGCATACTACGACGCGCTCACCCGGCTCGACCCCACGCAGGATTTCAACCCGCTCGCCGGAGCGCCACCCGGTCTCCACCTCGCGCGGCTCGAAGACGCCTTCGCCGTGCTCGACATAAACGCGTGCGCGTGCCCCGGAATCGACGAGAGCGTCCGCCGGTACGGTGACGGCAGCCGCCAGCCGGACGGGCAGTTCGACATCGACCACCATGTCGGGCCGCAAAACGAACCGGGGATTCTCCACTTCCAAACGAACCTTGACAGTCCCGCCGCCGGGCTCCGATTGCGGCAGGCTATCGGTGATGCGCGCAGTCCACCGGCGCCCCTCGTCTCTCAAAGTGACTTGCGCCTGGCCGCCAGGGCGCATATAGGGCGCCTCCTGCTCGTTCACCTCCGCGACAACCCACACCCGGCTCAGGTCCGCGATGCGGTAGAACTCCATGTTGCGTTCGAAATGCTGCCCCGGCGAAATGCTCCTGGCCAGGATGAATCCGTCCACGGGCGCGACGACATCGATGTTCTCGGGAAGCTGGCGGCTTTCCGCCACCTGCTGGATCTGCACATCGCTCATGCCGAGGTTGCGCAGCCGATCGGTATACCCCTGAATGCTGCTCACGCCTTGCTTCGCGACTGCGCCCGGAAATGGAATAGACTTTGCCCCATCTCTTCCTCCCGATCCCGGTACGCGCTCAACCGCGGCCAGGAATCCGGAGGCAGGCGACAGAAATTCGGGCGAATAGTAGGTTGCAAGCTTCTGATCTTTCTTGACCAGAACTCCTACGGAATCGGAAAAGGTCTCCCGAACGAATCCGTCCACGCCGGGGTTCAGCCTGTATACGCGCGTGTCTTCCGGGGTGACGCGGCCCACTACGCGGATGATCCGGGATGTTCCGCTTCGCTCCGCCGGCGCGAGCTTGAGCCCCATGAGCCGCTGTGTCGCATCGTCAATGCTGACCGCTCCGGCACGAACCTGCGCGAGTTGAGCCGTTGCCGAGGCAGCCTCAGCGGCATCGGCATAAACCGGCTCGAGTTGCATACCGCAGTCGGGAGCGATGCCTGCCCTGTCGGATTTGTAGGCCGGATGCATCGGGTCCACGTAGTAAAGTACGCGGCGCTCGGCCTTGCCGTCTCGCTGAGAATGCGATTGGTACCGGCCAAGTCCGTAAGACAAGGCGACGACGGCGATCGCCGCGATCGAAAGAATGATCTTGCGCATTTGGCCCTCCCCCACACTCCCGCTCCGCCGGTCCGCTCACGGGTTATCTCCCGGTGATGTCCGGCACGCCCCCTTCGCCCACGAAGAGCGTCGTTGGCTGAGATCGCCCGCCCTCAACAGGTCGTTCGGACAACTGCGGTCGGCCCGCGAATTGGCCACCACGCCCCAATAAACACGATGTTCGATACACACACTCCGTACGGCATGAGCCCATTGGACTCAGTCCCGAGACGGCTGGCAATCTACGATGATGAGCGCGGCGCGGACAGGGTGTCTTTGCGCCCGCGCAAACGCCGCGGCCAGGCTTTCCCGGAGACGATATCCACGGGAAAGCCTGCGGGGAGATCGTGCTGGACGATCACAACTCTCATTCGATGCTAGGTCCAGGCCCGCGCACGAGGACGACCCGGCGGAGTGCATAACTACAGAACCATTCCGGTCCTAATCGGTTACGTTGCGCAACGATTCGACGTCGCAAATCGTCACTGCTTCACGGCTGGGCCGAACCATCCCGCGGTCTTCCCAAGCCGAGAGCAGACGGCTGACGGTGAACAGCGTCGTACCGGTCATCTCGGCCAGCTCCTGCCGCGAAATGGTGACCACTACGGCTCCGTCGGATGGCTGGCCGATCTGTGAGAACAGCCGCAAGAGCTGGCGCGCCACGCGGGAACCGACTCTTTCCGTCGCGACTTCGCGAAATCGTTCTTCGAGCTCCAGCAAGTGCTCGCCCAGAAGTTGCACCAGGTTCCGGTACAGAACCGGATAGCGGGCCGCAATGGCAATGAAAGTGGGAGCGTCCCAGACCAGGGCATGGCACAATCGAAAGGCCTGCGCCGACGTACAATGCCGGCCTGACGACAGAAGGCACGCCGGGTCGACGAGATCGCCGGGCGCGCCGAGCCTGAGAATCGCCTCCGTGCCACCCCTGCCGAGTTGTGTGATTTTCACCAACCCCGACGTGAGCAACAGGACCCGCTGAATCGATTCGCCCTCCCTGTATAGCGTCTCGGCTCGGGCGAAACACCTGGGCCGTGCGGCGGCACAGATCTCTATATGGTCGCAGGGCGAAATCCCGGAAAACATCCGGGAAGGCACAAGCACGCTCCCTCGAAAGGTATCTACGTGTTTGTGGCTCAACGCATTTGGTGTGATCGACGGCTCAAAACCATTGGGTCTGAAACACAACGGTTTCTCGTGCCGGCCAGTAGTGTTCTTAGTTATCTGCACAGTCCACCCCCCCCTCTGCTTCAATCAACCCTCAAGGGCTGTCGAAACCACCACCTCCGCGGAGAAACTCTCTCATCGGAGGAGTGTCCAACGGCACAGCGAAGAGACGGTGTCCCAGTCGTCTCCTCAAGCCGTCGGAGCTTCTTGTTATACCCGCCGAGTCCTTCTCCCTCAGGGCACTCTCCCCAAGTAAAGTGACCGAGACGGGTATGGCTCTTTTCAGACGAACCAACTTCTGCTCCATTCCTATGTGGAGTTCCTGACCGTTGGTGTCCCGGCTGGCGCCAACGATGGTTTCCAGGCAAACCAGCCATTCCCCGAGCCTTCAGAAAAAAGATGTCCATCTCTCTCAACTGAGTTCACTATCGTTTTCAGTTGGCGTCGCTTGGCCCAGCTCCTTATGTCCTCATGCGATCGCCCGTTGCAGCGCGTTCGCGAACCGGCATTCCAGTAAGCGCCACACTCCGAACGGCCGACAACACAGCGTGCTTCGCGTCCAGCGCGACGCCTTTACCTTGCAGATCCGCAACGACCCGACGATGAGCGCGCAAGCTTGACGCAGCGAGCTTGTCGATTCGCGGCCCATCCGGGCGCAACTCTCCCGCCTCCGCAATTGGCGCAGGTCCACAATGCTGTATTTGGAATTGGCACTGCTTTTCCGCCGCCGGAAAAACCATTCATAAACACTCTGGTCCCAACTTCCAACGGCTTGTGTCGTTATTCGGTGCCCCGCCCAATCGTCCCTGACACAGCTCGTACAGGAAGAGGACCCCTCCCCGGATTCTTCTTATCTCTCAGCCACACTCACCAGATTGTCTCTGGCTGCCCGCACACCAGCGTATGAGGCCACTAGGAGCAAGACTGCGTTAAGCGTCGGATGCTAAGAGGCAGATCAAAGATTCAAGAAACACCACGATGACAATACTGTATAACTCACTAACGCATTATCGTGCTAGTACTCTATGCTTATCCGTACCAGTACGCGTATGAATGAGTACTAAATCATGGAGTGCGGCCGATCCTTCGCTCGACGGACATTGACCTACCTGCGGCAAGGCAGCCCTGCGAGCGAGGAAGCGTTTTCGATACAGGTTGTTGCGGTCAACGGACGATATGCGCAAGGTCGAAGGCCCCCTCCACCCGCGATTCGTCTCTGCCTGGCTGCGCATGACTTAAAGAAGTGAACTTGTTAACGTTCGCCCAAATGTAAGAAAAAGTCAAGATATCTCGCGACGTTTTTGCAGTCCTGCATCCGGTACCTTCAGCCGCCGTGTGGCAAGCGGGCATGAATAGCGGGATCGACACTCAATCGGCGGCTCCGAAGGTGCCCGGCGATGAGATTCCGGCTCAGCGGCTGTTTCGTATGCCACGGTCCCGCCGGGCCAGACCGCTGGGTTGGCGCCGGCCGGCACTGAAAAGCGTCATCGCGCACAAGAAACCTCCTCGTGCGCCGGGTTTGCTTGCGCTACCGCAAACAGATCCGTGAGTCAGTGCGGCGAGAATGGATGATCGGGGAATCGAAACGAGTTCGATCTCTATCTAGTAATGCACCATGATCCTTCGACGTAGGCTGATCATTCCGGTGGTCGTGCTGGCGCTCAGCCTGCCGGCCAGTGCGGATCGCGCAAAAGACGCGTTTAAGCAGGGGGTCCATGCGGAGCACGCGGCGGACCTCGATGCCGCATTTGGTTACTACCGGCAGGCTTTCACGCTTGACCCCAAGAACGCGAAGTACTTTGTCGCCTACACGCACTCGCGCTACAACGCGGCCTTCCAGCACGTTCATACGGGCCAGGTCCTGCGCAACACAGGCGCGGTCACGGAAGCATTGGCACAATTCCAGAAGGCGGCCGAAATCGACAGCACCAATTTCGTCGCGCAACAGGAGTTGCGTCGTACGGCCGACATGATCCGACGGCAGGAGCTTCAGCGGTTGGCTCCGAAGACGGAGGCGCCGCAACCTAAATTGGCCGAGGACCTTTCTCACACCGTGGAGCTGCAGCCGCTTTCGAACGCCGCGATCACGCTGCGCATGACCGCGGATACGGACGTGGCCTACAAGACCATCTGCAGGCTGGCGGGAATCAACGTGGTGATGGATCCGGAATACAGGCCGGAGAAACTCACGGTCGATCTCGCGGACGTAACGCTTCACCAGGCGCTGGACATGGTTCGCCTTCAGTCGAAGACGCTCTGGCGTCCTGTGTTGGCGAACACGATTTTCGTCACCTCGGACTCGCCCGCTAAGCGCAAAGACCTGGAACAGAACGTGATGAGGACGTTCTACCTGCGCAACATCACCGCTCCGAGCGAACTACAGGAAGCCGCCAACGTCGTCAAACAAATCCTGGACGTCAACCGCGTCCAGATCCTGCAGGAACAGGATGCCCTCATCGTGCGCGCCACGCCGGACCAGATGATCCTGGCCGAAAAACTGCTGGCCGACATCGACAAGCCCAGATCGGAAGTAGTACTCGACATCGCCGTGATGGAAGTGAGCCGCGACCGCATTCGTACTCTGGGGACGACTGTGCCTACGTCCACCAGCGTGGGTTACCTGCCTGGCGGCGCTCCAGCGGCGAGCGGCGGAAGCTCCTCGGGGAATTCGGTCAATATTGGAAGCTTCACTATCGCCGTGCCTGGAACTTCGTTCACTGCCCTGGCCACCGACAGCAACACGAAGATCCTGCAGAGCCCCCAGATTCGGGCGATGAACGACATGAAGGCCACACTGAGGATCGGCGACCGCGTACCGATAGCCACTGGCTCGTTTCAACCCGGCATGGTTGGCGGAGGCGGCGTGAGTCCGCTGGTCAGCACTCAGTTTCAATACCTGGATGTTGGCGTGAATATCGATATCACTCCCCACATCCATTCCGCGCACGAAGTCACCCTGAAGATGGTCTTGGAGATCTCCTCGGTTACGGGCACGGAGGACATTGGTGGCATTACGCAACCGATCATTGGACAGCGCCGGATCGAACATGAAAGCAGGCTGGTGGATGGAGAGGTGAACCTCCTGGGCGGCATTCTGAACGACTCGGAGACCCAGTCGATGAGCGGCTATCCCTGGCTCAGCAAGCTGCCCATACTGAAGTACTTGTTCTCTCAAGAGAACAAACAACGCACTGAAAGCGAAATCGTCTTTGCCGTCACACCGCATATCATCAGGGCGCTGGAGGTGACCGATGACAATGAACGGATGATCGCGGTCGGCAGCGGCAGTTCGACCGAACTGCGCCGCTATACGGCGCCCGCCGTACCTTCCGCCTCCGCGCGTCCCAATAATGCTCCGGCAAAGCCTCAACAGACTGCGCCGAAAGCCCCAGCCGCGCCGGCATCTCCAAATGGTTCGTCCCGTCTGGCGCCGCCATCGCCACAAGGATCCGAAGCGAAGCCTGCGGTCGTAGCGTCGGGTGGAGTTCACTGATATCAGGCGCGGACAGGCGCGGGCAGTTCCTTGATGATCTCCGAGACGAACTGCTTGGCATCTCCAAACAGCATCAGGGTCCTGTCAAGGTAGTAAAGTTCGTTCTCGATGCCCGCGAACCCCGGATTCATTGACCGCTTGATCACCATCACCGTACGAGCCTTATCGACATCCAGAATCGGCATGCCGAAAATCGGGCTTGACTTATCGTGCCGCGCGGCGGGGTTGGTGACGTCGTTGGCTCCGATCACGAGCGCGACATCGCATTGTGCGAACTCGGAGTTGATGCTGTCCATTTCAAACAGCCGGTCGTAGGGAATGTCGGCCTCCGCAAGAAGGACGTTCATGTGGCCCGGCATGCGGCCCGCTACGGGGTGTATTGCAAATCTGACGTCCACGCCGCGCTTCGTAAGACTGTCGTACAGTTCGCGGATCTTGTGCTGCGCCTGGGCCACCGCGAGTCCATAGCCGGGAACGACGATGACACTACTGGCGCTTTCAAGAATGGCGGCTGCCTCTTCGGGCGTTGCGCTGCGCACGGGCCGTTGCTCCACCTTGCCCTGCGCGACTTGAAGCTGGCCGAACGCGCCGAACAGGATGTTGGTGAACGAACGATTCATCGCCTTGCACATGATGATCGAGAGGATGAGTCCCGACGACCCGTCCAGCGCGCCGGCGATGATCAGCAGTTTGTTGTTGAGTGCGAAGCCCATAGCGCAGGCGGACAGCCCCGCATATGAGTTGAGTAGCGCGATCACCGTCGGCATGTCGGCTCCCCCGATGGGAACGATGAGCAGCACGCCGAACAGAAGCGCCAGCACGGCGAAGACAGGGAACATCCACGTATCTCCTGGCACCAGGGCCAATCGCACGCCGAAGCCTAACGCGATCGTAAATAGAGTGAGGTTGATGACGTTCTGGTTGCGGTAGACCATCGGGCGGGTTGGCAGAATCTCCTGCAGCTTTCCAAAGGCCATGAGACTGCCTGTGAAGGTGAGGAAGCCGAGCAGAGTCTCGACGACGATGGCCACCATCACGAAGCCGTGCGGCGTCTCGCGGTAGTACTCAGCCGTACCGACCAGGGCCGCCGCAAGAGCGCCGAATGCGTGTGACAGCGCTGTCCTCTGGGGAACCGCGGTCATCGGCATCAGGTAGGCGATGGGCGCGCCAATGGCAGATCCCAGAAAGAACGCGATCAGGATCCACTGGTAATTGATGACGTCGTGCTTCAGCAGCGTGCCGATCACCGCCAGCAGCATCCCGACCTCGCCGGCGAGGACGCTACGCCGCGCCGACGCTGGAGAGTTCATCCATTTCAAGGCGAGGATGAACAGCGCCCCCGAGACGATGTAGATGTAGTTGACCAGACTCTCGGTCATGGCTTGGGTCCCTGCTTCTTGAACATCTTGAGCATGCGGTCCGTGATGAGGAATCCGCTGACTACGTTGATGGTGGAGGCCGTCACCGCGATGAAACCGAGGACTCGGCTGAGCGTCGAGGCATGCGCCGCGCCGGTGATGGCGATGGCTCCAACTACCGCGATAGCCGAGATCGCATTTGTCAGAGACATCAGCGGAGTGTGCAACAGCGGCGACACCTTGCGGATCACCTCCAGACCAAGGAAGGTCGCCAGCATGAATACATACAGGCCGAGTTCAAGATCGGTGGACATAGGTTCTGCCCGTCCTTTCGAGTTCACGCATCTTTATCAGGCCAGGACAGCGAGGCCAAGCAGTTCGCGCACCTTGGGATGGACTACCTCCGACCCGTGAGTGACGAGCGTCTCCCGGACGATTTCATCGGTGCGATCGAGAGCAAGCGCACCGTCCTTGACCAGGTACTTGAGGAACGTAGCGATATTGCGGGAGTACATCTGGCTGGCGTGATACGGCACTGTGGACGGGAGATTGACCTCGCCGAATATGCGTACGCCGGCCTCTTCGATGACCTCACCGGGACGCGTGAGTTCGCAGTTGCCGCCGCGTTCGGCCGCAACGTCAACAATCACGGAGCCGGGCGCCATCCGGCGAACCATGTCCCCGGTAATCAGTATCGGCGCCTTCTTGCCAGGAACCGCCGCCGTCGTAATCACGATGTTCTGCTCGGCCAGAACATCTCCCAGCAATTGCCGTTGCCGGGCATAGAAGTCCTCGCCCAACGCCTTGGCGTAGCCACTCTTGTCTTCGGCGGCGGAGGTTTCGAGATCGAGAACAACGAAGCGCGCCCCCAGACTCTCCACCTGCTCCTTCGCGGCCGGGCGGACATCGTAGCCGCTGACAACGGCCCCCAGACGCCGGGCAGTGGCGATGGCCTGCAGTCCGGCGACGCCGGCGCCAACCACAAGTACGCGAGCGGGCGTGATAGTGCCGGCTGCCGTCATCAGCATGGGCATCATGCGCGGCAGTGCATCCGCGGCCATCAGCGCCGCCTTGTAGCCGGCCACAGTCGCCATTGAGGACAAAGCGTCCATCGACTGCGCCCGGGTGATGCGCGGCATCAACTCCATGGCGAGGAAGCTGACTCGGGCGGCTGCCAGTTGGCTTGCCGCTTCCAGGGCGGTGAGCGGTTCGCCGAACCCGATGATCACCTGATTCTGACGGAGCAGAGGTAAATCCGCGAGGCCCTGTTCGGGGTTCGCGCCGAGGGACCGGACCTGCAGGATCACGTCCGCCGCTGCAAACACCTCTGCGCGTCGCGGCAAAACGCGGACGCCTTTGTCCGCGTATTCGGAATCCGTGAAGCCGGCCGCATTCCCTGCCCCGGCCTGCATCGACAGTTCCGTCCCGGTCTTGTTCAGAAGCGCGACGGCTGAGGGGACCAGCGCGACGCGGCGCTCGCCCGGGAGTGATTCAGTGACGACCCCGACAGTGACACTCAAGCTTGCATCTCCAACTCCTCGCGCCACGGCGGCGCATTTCCCATGGATGATCGGCCAGCCTGCCTCGCTCGATATTGGTACTGATTGTAACTCCGAGATGGATGGACAAGACAAGCATCGAAGGATGCTTCCGCTCTTTCACCGGGTTCGCAATCTATGATTGCGCGGTCCTCGCGAGCCAACTCAGCGCGAGTCCGGTGAGCTGCTGTGTGTCCAGCAGCGACCCACTCGATGCGAAGTGCGCGATGTCCTGCTTGCCGCCCACAACAAGAACCCGAGGGAGACCGGCACAGGCGAGCAGCGTCACTGAGTGCTCCTGATAGGCCTGTACGCCCTGCGCGGCGAAATGAACGTATTGCGCGAGCATCTGGCCATCGACGAGCGAACCGGCCGGGTCGTCCCGATCGGGCGTCGGGTTCGAGCGTTGTTGATCCTCGAACAGAACGGTACTGCTGAAAGGCTTCAGCTTCGGCCGGATGCCGAAATCGGCCACGAGCACCTGCGGCTGGACTCGCCGCAGCGCCTCCGCTGCGCTCCACTGCACGAAAGAATTGTTAAACACGAGCGAGCCGTTGCCGCTCAAGAGGACGGAACGGATGAACTCGCGCACCCTCGGAATCCGGCCCAACCGCGGGTCGAGCGACTGACCGATGTCGAGCTTGCGGAGTTCTTCGGTGGTTCGATCGGCCGAGTCGAGGTCCCGGTGGATTGCGTTGAAGCGGGCCAGGAAAGTCCGGCGAACCGCTTCCAAGGCGTCCCACGAGAATTCGACGGCGCTAGTTGACTCCACGGTGGCGGACAGAGCGCGAGTGCATTCGATCACCCAGGTCGATTCGATGTCTTCCAGCCCGGAATTGACCGTGCGTTTGGAGAGGGAGGCGACTAGCTCGCTCTCCGATTCAAGAAAAGGTTTCGAGAGCCGGGCCCATGCGCCGTTGACGGACAATTCCGGCCACATGGGATCCTCGCCGAGAGGCAATCCGGGCGGAAGGGTGCACAGAATCAGGCGCGGCAGACCTCTCAGCCGGTTCAACGGAACGATGGCCTCCTCAATGTGCGCGAAGACCCTTTCCGCCTCCGTACGCCACTGCGGATAGAGCGGCGAACGCGCCAGAATGCCAGTCTCGCGGATACTCATTCCGGCCGTTCCGGGCTGCCAGTTGGGCAGTTCCATGCGGCTTTCCAGATTGGCCATGGGCGCGAACAGTTCTTTCAACTCAGCTTGCGAAAGACCTTCCAGGTAGTCGAGCTGCGACCTGAGGCGGCGTTGCTCGGCCGGAAACAACAGGTCCCAGCGCTGGAACTGCTCGTTGAGGGTGGGCCCGAAGGTTCGCGGCAGCCGCGAAATCAAGCCGGAATGGATCGGTTGGGCCATGGCTTCAAGTCGCGATCTCAGGCAGCACGCGCCCCACTGAGCGATCGCATTCGAGTCCCATCCACGCGCCGATCGACGGCGCCATATCCACCTGGCGAATCTCTCGGTCGACAACTTGCGGTTTGTGAACGGCCGCGCCGAGCACCATGCTCCACGCCATCCGGCACGTCTCGGTATTTGTACGGTGGTTGAAGAATCCGTTGGTCGAGGATCCATCCGGATCGCGGCCAAACTCGTTCATGATGACCAGCGTCGTGTTGTCCTTCAGCGCAGGGTGCGCCCGAATGAATTCCCACAAGCGGTGACAGAGGAGGTCCGAGCGCCGGATGCCGCCGAGGTGCAGCGAGTACGCTCCGGAATGGGCCACTTCGACATCGGAGAAGTTCATCATCAGCATGGCGGGCCCAAGGCGCTGCAGGACCTCTTTGCCGAGAATCAGCGTGAGTTCGTCGCCACTGGCCGGAGCGTCGGGACCGTGAATGAAATCGGTCAGCGCGGCGACGAATGTCGCCTTGACGCCGGGATCCTGGAAGCTCGACGCGGACGGTGCACCCCACCCGATCCGCTCATAGTCGGTTTCGAGAACCGCTTTCATTTCGGCTAAGAGCTGCTCCCGCTCCAGTTGCTTGCGAGTGCTTTGGCCCATGATGATCCGTTCGACGGCTTCCACGAGGAGTTGCTTGGATAGAACGACGTTCACACCGGGGCTGATGTTGGCTGTGAGCTGTTTGTTGCTGGTGACTACCCAGACATCGTTGACGCCTGCGTGCTGCTGTGACTGCAGGTAGTGGAACAGGGTCGGGTTGGTGGGCTTCTGCGATCCCCAATCGTCGACGTGCTGCCAGACGCCGGTCAGAATGCTGGAGATCGTATTGAAATGCGAAGTCACGCCCTCATTGGCGGTGTACGGGAAGAACATCGACTGCGGCAGCAGATCGCCGTACAAATGAGGAATGTTGACGAGGCCCTGTTTGGAAAAACTCTCCTGACGGCGGATGCCGCCGATGGTCACCAACACCAGTCTCTTCCCAGGGACGAATGCGCGAGCCCGTTCGGCCGCGAGGATTCGCGGCGCGATCGCCGCGGCCAGAAGCTGACCAAGTCTTCTCCGTGTCATCGTTCTGGGTTCCCGCTGAGTCTCAGGTTACACCGGAGATGCGAGCCACGACCAGGAAATCATTCGTCCCGGTCGAACTGCCCGGGTCTACGTCGCCGCTTCGCATAATTTACTCTGCGTTCCGCGGAACTGCATGGCCTGCAGCCGCGCTCTAGAAGTTCGATCAACGGATGCTGGGGGACGAAAGAATGACCGCCACGACGAAGGAAGCCTATCTTTCGGCAGCCGAGAAAGGCAATAGGAGCGGTGGACTGATCGATGCCCGCAGCTTACTGAATCAGAACGATTCACGGACCTTCGCGGGTACCTTCACGAACGGTATGGCCGATGAGCCCCTAAGCCTGACCGACAGATCAAGGAGATTCTCAGCCGTTCAAGACTCCATACTTGGCTCGCCATCCATTTGAGGGTCGAGTTCTTGCCAACCTATAACTATTTTAGGACCCTATTATCCTATATAGAACAACCCATGAATTCTTACCCGTGCCCGAGAACCGAGTCATTGACTCCATTAACCATCTTGTAGACAATGAGTTAGCGGTATCCGAGGCGATAATTACCAGGGCATGGATCTTCCCTGACGGGAGAATGCGAACGTGCGCGCCAGGGTAGTCCTTAGGCGTGTCATTCCCTACAGGACACGCTTTGATGTCGTGCAGTTGACGTGGGGTAGGCCATCCATATTCCGCGTCAATGGTTTATGACGCAACTCTTGTCATACGGGCGACACCGCTAGTTGTCGCACTCGCGCCGGCCGCTTCGCCTCGTCCGGGATCATAGTCGGATCGGGATCGTTATACGCCATCTCGGCGGTCCGGGCGAGCTTGCAAGCAGCGTATCCGGACAGGAGTTGTGGCCCGCGAATCCTCCCCACTGCGAAACGATTGCCCGAGGAATTCTCTTGACTCCAGTTTACATCTCGCATAATCTTGTGCAAACGTTGCCATTCGGCATGTAAGCGCTGCAATTGCGATTTGCAGCGGTTTCTCTTCGAAGTGTGGGCAACGCGTTTGAATGCATGCTTTGGGTGCTGTAGTGGTTCCGCGCGCGGTTGGGAGGGCGCGACCAGCTATTTCTCCGTTGCAATACCGAGGATCGGCGTATAACGTGAACTAGTTTGGTATTCCGTCTATAACAGCGCGCTTGGAACCGCGCGGCATACGTGTTCACAAAGTAATAGCCCGCAGGCTTTACTTTGAGGGGTCGAATCAGGGGGGCGAGTCGCGTCAACTCGCGCCGAAATTGAGGAACCACGTTTTGCGTTTCTTTACACGGATTCTCTTGCTCTCGCTCTTAGGCGTTGCGTCCTTGCTGGCGCAGCGCGACTTGGGAACAATCACAGGAACAATCACCGATGCTCAAGGCGGCGCCGTCCCCGGGGCGAAAGTAACGCTCACCGAGGACGCTACCGGCCTGAAGTATACGGTGGAAGCCAACTCCAGCGGCGAGTATACGCGCCCGGCGCTCAAACCCGGCGTATATACCGTGGAAGCCGAGGCGAAAGGCTTTAAGAAGTCCATTCAGAAAGGGGCCACATTAACGGCGGGCGATCGTCTTGGCGTCAATATCGCGCTCGAAGTCGGCGAGGTGACGCAATCGGTAACCATCACGGAAGAAGTCCCGCTTCTGCAGACGGAGTCGGACATTTTGGGCGCCAGCATCGCCACCAAGCAAGTCTCGGAACTGCCCCTCGGTGGGCAGCGCACGTTCACTTTCCTGGCGCGGCTCTCACCCGGTGTCGTTCCCGCCGAACCAGGCGCTCGCGACGCGGTGGGCGGCGGCTTCTCCGCCAACGGCGTCCGAGCTAACGGCCAGAACAACTTTCTTCTGAACGGTGTCGACAACAACGTTAACGTGATCGACTTCCTCAACCAGACGGCGTTCGTCGTCGGACCTTCGGTCGAGGCCATCAGTGAGATGCGCGTCATGACCAGCGGCTACGGCGCGGAATACGGGCGCGGCGCCGGCGGCGTGATGAACGTTACTCTCAAGTCCGGCACGAACGAATTCCACGGCGCGGCGTTTGAGTATCTGCAAAACAAGGCTCTCGACGCTAATCGCTGGGAGAACAACCAGGCGGGGCAACCTCGTGGACCCTTTAAGCAGAATCAGTACGGCGGCGCCATCGGCGGCCCGGCTATCAAGAACCGCACGTTCTGGTTCGCCGACTGGCAAGGCACGAAGATCCGCTCCACGGGCGGCGCGGTTCAGAATCTCGGCACCAGCGGATTCTTCACCATTCCGACCCCGGACATGATCAACGGCAACTTCGCCGGAATCCTGGGTGGCAATATCGGCAACGTGGCCAACGTAGGTTCTGTGAGCCAGGGCGAACTATTCGACCCCCACTCGCAGCAGACCGTCAACGGCCAGTTGGTACGCACACCTTACCAGGGCAACATCATCCCGGCCGCGCAGATGGATCCGGCGTCGCTGAAGATCATCAAGCTCTTCCCAGCGCCGAACGTTCCTTTTGGCTCGGGCAACATTCCACAGAACGACTTCTTCACCACCACGGATGGCAAGCAGGATACATGGCAGTACGACATCCGCATCGACCATCGCATCAGCGACAAGGACAGCCTGTTCGGCAGCGTTAGCTGGGCGGACACCAATAAATTCAACGCCGCGCCGCTGCCCGGCGCCCTGGATGCCACGTATTTCAACTCCAACTCCGAACAGGATCTTTCCCGCAACGCGATGATGAGCTACGCACGCGTCTGGACGCCGGCGATCATTTCGGAAACGCGCGTTGCCTACACTCGTCTGGTCACCGCGCGAACCCAGGCCTTTCCGAACACCGACCAGTTCAAGGCCTTCGGCATTGGCGGCTACGATCCGACCACGACGCTGAACGGCGGACTGCCGTCCGTCAGCATGGACCGCTACAGCGGATTTGGCGCTTCCGACTGGCTGCCTTCCAAGGAGTACTCGAACGTCTGGGACTTCATCCAGAACGTGGCGATCAACAAGGGTTCTCACGCCATGAAGTTCGGCGCCGAGTATCGCCCGATCAAGTTCCCGTTCTTCCAGGTGCCCAGTCCCCACGGCGACCTGAACTTCCGCCGCATCGACACCTCCCTGCCTCAACCGACTGGAAGCAACGTCAACTACGCCAACCTGACGGGCGACGAATACGCTTCGTTCCTCATTGGCGTGGTCAATGGCGGCCAGGTTTCCACCAACAACTTCATTTCCTCGCAAAAGAGCGCCTGGGCGTTTTACGCGCAAGATGACTATAAGCTCACCAGTAAGTTGACTTTGAACTTCGGCATGCGCTACGAACTGTTTTCGCCGATCGGAGAAAAGTTCGGGCGCCAATCGAATTTCAGCTTGCAGGATCTGACCCTCTACATTCCCAAGGGCAAGGATCAGAACGCTCCGCTGCCTCCGAATTTCGCCGCAGCCTTCCCGCAGGTGAAGGTATCGCGCGGCGCCGTTCCGGACACCTTGATTCCGTGGGACAAGTTCGACTTCGGACCGCGCATCGGTCTGGCGTACAACGTATTCCACAACACCGTGATTCGCGCCGGATTCGGCATCTTCTACGGTGGTGAAGAGAACCAGGGCGGCTACCCGAATCGCGGCGAAGCCGTGCCGTTCAATGCCACCGTAGACCTCAGCAACCCGAACGCGTCGGTTTACACCTTCGACCCGTACTTCAGCAGCACCAACGGCGTCACGAACGGATTCCCGTCGAACGTTTTCACCCTTCCCGCCCCGGTTTCGTTCCGCGCCGTCGAGCAGAACTTCCGCAACCCGCTCGTGTCAAAGTGGAACTTCGCGATCCAGCATGAGTTCCGCGGCGGCAACGCACTGGAGATTACCTACGTGGGTAACCACTCGGCTCACCAGGTGTTGAACCCCGACCCGAACGCGGCGTACAACAGCCCGACGCCCGGTCTTAGCACCAACAGCCGCCGTCCCTATCCGAACATCGGCGGCATTGCGGATACCGCCAGTTACGGCTATGGCAACTATGCGGGGCTCACCGCAAAGTGGGAAAAGCGCTTGAGCAGCGGTCTCACCTATATGGCGGCCTACACCTACGGCCACGCGTTGGCCACCAGCGGCACAACGCTCAGCGGTTCCAACGGACTCGGCAACATCGACCCGCGGAACTACTCGCTCAACTACTCGACCGCGTCGTGGGATATCCGTCACAACTTCGTCGCCAACGCCCAGTACGACCTCCCGGTCGGCCGCGGCAAAAAGTTCGGCGGCTCGATGAACCGCGCCGCCGATATTCTGGTGGGGGGCTGGCAGTTGAACACGATCTTCACCATGCGCACGGGCCCGCCGTTCACACTTCGCAGCAATTCCTGCATCGCGAGCGTGGATAGCTGCTTCCCGGACCTTGTCGCCGGTAAGAACCCGAACGCGGCTCCATCCGGTGGACGTACTCCCACGCAGTGGTTCGACACCAGCGCCGTCACCAATCCAGCGCCGGGCACCGAGGGCAATCTCGGCATGCAGTCGAACACTTCTCCGGGTCAGGTCAACGTCGACTTCTCGATGTTCAAGGGCTTCAGCCTGACTGAGCGCTTCAAGGTTCAGTTCCGCGCTGAGGGCTTCAACATCTTCAACCACCCGCAGTTCGGAACTCCGGATAACAACAACAACGACGCCAACTTCGGCCGCGTGACCAGCACGTTGTTCGGGTCCGAGCGCCGCATGCAAATGGCTCTGCGCTTCCAGTTCTAAATCGGCGCGAGAAAGTTCGTTGGCAAAGCCCCGCCGCACCTGGCGGGGCTTTGGCTATTTTGTGAAAATCTCGAAACGGAGCCGCGACCGTGAGGCAGCGGTAGTATCTGGCATCGGGCTCCCTCATCATCCATGATTGCTCTGGCTATGTGTCTGTTGAATATGCGGCGCTTGCACTCCGAGTCGTTGTCAGCACCGAACCGCGAACGAAGAGAGCGGCCATCGGCTCGGCGCTTGAACCGGCATCATGGGAAGACCCATCCGCCGGTCACTGAGCAATTCGTTCTCCTCCGGGCAGGGCCGTTCTCTGTCGTTCGCGGTTCGGTGCTGGAAGATAGGCACGCTATCTTCACGATTGGAGGTGAACGGTCTGCCCGTTGTGGAGAGATCCGTTCAACGCGGCGGGGCCACATCCTGCCGCGCCTCGGGCTCCTTCAGAACCAGAACACGATTGATCTCCAACCCGCTCCGCCTTTCCTTCAATCCGCTGGGCCATTCGATCTGAACGCTATCTATGCGTTGCGCCGCGCCAAGCCCGAAATGCAGCCTTAGATCGCTCTGCGAGATGAAGCTGCCTCCGCTGCGCACTTCCTGCATCTGTGTGGCCCCACCCGCGGTCAGACGGACCTTCGCCCCGATCGCACTCCGATTCGACTTCGTCCCCACCAGTTGCAGGGAGGCCCAGTTGCCTGGCGGCCGCTTCGATTGCTTCAGCAGAGTCGGCGGCTCGCCCTGGTTGTTGATCAGGACTTCCAGCACCCCATCGTTGTCGATATCGCCGACGGCGATGCCCCGCGAGGAGTGCACGGCCTGAATGCCGGGTCCGGCCTGCGCGGAGATGTCGTCGAAGCGGCCGTCGCCCAGATTGCGGTACAGAATTCGACGGGCCTTGAAACGAATGTCAATGTTCTTACGGTCGATTTCCGGAAAGACGTGGCCGTTCACGATCAGCAGATCCTGCCAGCCGTCGTTGTCAAAATCGAGGAACTGGCAGCCCCAACTCACGTATTTCGTGTTCTGGCCCATCCCCGCGGCAATCGTCTTTTCCTGGAATTCGCCTTGCCCGTTGTTGCGGTATAGCGTCTCCCGCTCGTCGGAGAAGTTCGTCCGAAAGATGCTCGGCCAGCCCGAATGGTCGTAGTCCGCGGTCGTGGCGCCCATGCCCGACATCGCCTTACCGTTGTCGTCGAAAGCAACACCTCGCAAAACGGCTTCCTCCGAAAAAGTACCGTCGTGCTGGTTCATGTAGAGCAGCGACGGAGTCTGGTCGCAAGCGACAAAGATGTCGGGCCAGCCATCTCCATCGAAGTCGGCGGTGAGCGCCGAAAGACAATAGCTCCCATGAGGCTCGGCAATGCCGCTCTTTTCCGAAACGTCGGTGAACGTGCCGTTCGCATTCGCATGGTAGAGGATGTTGCGGTCGAAGGGCAGCCCGCGCGGCCCGCAGTTCACGGCCAGTCCGAGGTACCAGCAATACGGATTCGCGCCCGGCTTGGGAGTCTCTTCAAAGCTGAACTTCAGGTAATTCGAAACGAACAGGTCGAGGCGCCCGTCGCGGTCGTAGTCAATGAAGGCGCAGCCTGTGTTATAGCGCACGCGATCCTGCGTGAAACCGGCATCCTTGGTGACGTCGTGGAAATGCTTGCCGCCCTCGTTCTTGTAGAGAATGTTCTGTCCCCAGTAGGTGACGAAGAGGTCGGTGAAACCGTCGTTGTCGTAATCGCCCGCGCAGACACCCTGGCCCCAGCCCACGCGAGAGATGCCCATCTGCGCGGAGACGTCGCGGAACTTGCCGCCGCCTTCGTTGTGGTAGAGCCTGCTCGGCGCGCCGTCGCCGCTGACTATGAACGCGTCCAGCAGTCCGTCGTTGTCGTAATCGAACAACGCTACGCCGCTGCCCGTGGTTTCGATGATGTAAGTTTTCGTCTCCATCCCGCCGTTGGGGAACGTCGCGGTGAGCCCCGACTCGGCAGCGACATCGCGATACTCAGGAACGAATACCGGAGGCGCCTCCGCCGTGAGCGTCATGGTTAGGGCCAAGGAGATGGCCACGCGAATTGCTGAGAAAAACCCGTGCGGGACGAGTGGAAGCGAGCTCTTTTCGGACCACGGAATCGCTCGATGCCACCAATGCCTGGCAGTCGTGGCTCCGTCCTGAAACATGGTCATTTCTGCTCGGGCGGTTTCTCGCCCAGCCTCTTCAGAAATTCCGTGAACTCTCCCTCGGGCGGTTTCTGCAATTTGTCGAGCTCCGCTTTCTCGCGCTTCGCATCTGCCATTCGGCCTGCGTTGCGGTAGGCCATCATCAGGCTGTAGTGCGCCGACTCGCTGCGGGGCATCAGGCTCACCGCTTTCTGGAGCAATGCAATGGAGTCAGCATATTTCTTTCCATCCAGCCGCAATTTGCCCAGCGCTATGAGCGCCTCGGGAAACGCCGGATTGATGTCGAGGGCCCGTTGCAGACTCGCTTCGGCCTGCTCGGGCTTTTGCTGATTCAAATAGATCTGAGCCTCCTGGTACATCGCAACCGCGTCCTTCGGGTTCAACGCGAGTTCGGCGTCGAGTTCCTTCATGGCCGCATCCAGGCTTTCCGGAGTGTGCGAACTCATCAGAATGGCGCGAGCCAGGCGGAAATGCAGATTGAGCGCCTGCGGATTCTTGGCAATGGCTTTGCGATACTCGATGACGGCTTCGGCGAACTGGCCCTGCGTCTCCAGGATTTCGCCCGAAAGCTGGTTTACTCGAAACGAGGCCGGGGCTTTCTCGTAAAGCTGATGAATCGCATCGTTCCAGGCCCGCATGTGCAGCCGGGCGATCTCATAAAGCACGTCGGCGTCCGACGGGTTCGCAACACTGAGCCGAGTCAATATCGCGGCCGCGTCATCCAGCCGATTGCCCGCAATGCGGCACTGCGCGAGTGCAAGGCCCGCGAGCCGCTGTATGTCCGCGTCGTGGCTCGCGCTGGACTTGACCAGTTCCGGCTCGGCTTCGGCACAGCGGTTCGTTGCCGCCAGGGTCAGAGCGAGGAAGGCGCTCGCTCGCTTGTCCTGCGCCGTTCTTCAGAGCGGCGCGAAAGCCGAGTTCCGCCTGCGCATAGTCGCCCTTATGGAACGCCTCCAGACCCTGAACGAGCGGATCGCTCTGGGCAAACGCAAGCGTGGAAAAGAGAAGGAAGTTAGTGACCCGCATCGTCCATGATTACGTCGAGCTTGCCGAATCTGTGGCGGTCGGCTCCGTCGAAATATCGAAAACTCAGCAATGGCGGAGCCCCCGGGGCGATCTGCTTACGCGGATCGGCGAGGCGCTCTTTCGCACGGCCGGTCTCCAACACGCGCCCGGAGCGTGCGATGTCCGCGATCAACTGTCGGATGTGCGCTTCACGATCCGGCGGGTTCTGAGACAGCGCGGCATTCAGCGGACCGGTCTGCAGCAGCACGCCCATGCAAAACAGCGCAGAGATCAAGACTGCTCCTTTCGATTAGATCCAGCAACGTGAGCGGTACGTTTACTGCCCTTCCAGTTCTTTCAATGCCCGTTGAGCAATTGTATTATCAGGCTTACGCGCAAGCAACGCGCGCATGACGTCGCGCGCCTTTTCCCGCTCGCCCATCTTCACCCAGACTCGACCCAGATTGAGATACAACATCTCGGCGTCCGGCGCCACGCGAATGCCATATTCGAACGCCGCGACGGCATCGTTGACCTGCCCGCTGTTGAGGTACAGCACGCCGAGATTGTTGATCGCAGACGCGTTGTCGCGCTGCACGGAAATCGCGAGTTCGAACAGCTTGCGCGCCTCTTCGGTGCGGCCCCGCTTAGCTAATAGCAATCCTAGTTTGTCAGGTGCGTCCGTGCTGCTCGCATCGGCGGCGAGCGCGCGACGGTACATCTTCTCCGCTTCTGCGGAGTGGCCCAGCTTTTCCTGTGCCTGCGCGGCGTTCACCAGCACGTAGGGAAGTTCGGGAACCAGCGCGAGCGCCTTTTCATAGCAGCGCAACGCCGCCGTGAAATCCCCTGCTTCGGATTCGACGCCGCCAAGCTCGTTCCACGCCTCCGGCAGATCTGGCGCGAGCCCGAGCGCCCGCTCCAGCGCCGCGCGTGCCTCCGTCAGCCGCTTCGCCTGTAAATGGATCAGGCCCACGGCCACGAGTGCCTTCGGATTGTCGGGAGTCCGCTGCAGCATTTCATGGAGATACGGAAGCGCCTGCTCCGGGTAGCCTGCCTGCAACAGCCCGCCGCCAATCTTGTAGTAATCGCGGACGGGGTGACCGATGTAGTACCCCGCAAACGGCAGTCCGCGCGGGTCGGGCGATGGGCCTTCCACTGTGCTCAAATCGGCTTTCGCCGTAGATGCGTCAGGCGCTTCGGCGTAGACCTTTCGCACACGGCTGTGCGCGTCGATCAGCAGCCAGAGGGGCGTCGCCAGATCGGCGCGGTAGTCGAACAGGTACCGGCGAAAGATGGCGTACCCTGCGACGAGGGCTTCGTCCGTGTGCCTGAGATCGAGCGCATCGATGGCAACTGGCAACTGCGGCAGTGGTTCCCCCGCGTGGAGCACGAGCAGCGCCGGTCCGCGGCGTTTCTCTGGCAAAGGGACGGGCTCGCGCAGCCATGTGGTGTGCAGGCGCGCCTTGTTGTCGACGGAAAATGGGCCGTTCTCGGGCAATTCCATGCGCGCGCGCAAAGGGTGGGATGCGATCTCTGCACTACCCTCGATGACTTCATACACAAAGCCCGCTGCGAGCGGCGGCAGTTCCTGGACAGCTCCGGAAGGCCAATGGATCCGCACCCTTTCCGCGCGTTCGAGATCGCCCAGACCAAAATGCAGACGCTTGGTGTGCTGCGAGACGTAGGCCGAGCCGGCAGCCAACCACTTCACTTGCCCATCCACTTCGACTCGCGCTCCGATGGCGTCGCGATTCGACTTGGTTCCACGCAACGCGATCACAAACGACTTCCGGCCCACGCCGCACGCGTTCTGAAGGACTCGAACCTGCGGCCCGAGCCGGCTCTTCAGAACGATATCCATGTTGCCGTCGCCGTCGATATCGGTGAACGCAAACGCGCGGCTGTCCTCGGCCCGGTCGATGCCGCTCACCCCGGAGAAATCGTAATAGCGTCCCGCGCGGCGAACGAAAAAGACGTTGGGCTCCGGGCCGGCCCAACTGAAGTCCTGCCGGACGAGTTGGTTGATCGCGTTCCAGCCATTCTCGTACGCCGGCGCGGGCATGTACTTCACGGGCGACTTCGCCACCACCTGGCGATAGAAATAGCTCATCAAGTCGGACGGGCTGTTGTTCGAGAGCATGCCGCAAGCGACATACAACTCAGGGCTGCCGTCGTTGTCGAAGTCGTAGCCGTCGCAGGCCCAAGACCAGGGCACGATCTCAATACCCTGCTTGTCGCCCGTGTAGGAGAACGTTCCGTCTCCATTGTTGTGGTAGAGCGAGTTGCCCTTGACGTGATGGCGGTAGGAAGCAAGCAGCGAAGGATCCCGCACTACGGGCCCGAACGAGGGATCGTTGATAATCCTCTGCCCGCAGGCGCTCCACATGTTCGAGACCATCAGATCCGGCCGTCCGTCGCCATCATAATCGAGCCACGCCGCGCTCATGCCGGGGCCAAGATCCACTACTCCGGCTTCCTCGGCGACGTCACGAAAATGACCGTTCGTGTTCTTGTATAAGTTCTTGCGCCCAAAGTCGTTGGTAACGTACAGGTCGGGCCAGCCGTCGCCGTCGTAATCGCACCACGTGGCCCCAAAGCTGAACCGGTTGTTGTTGTGGTCGATGCCGCTTTCCGCCGTCACGTCCTCGAAGTAGCCCGGACTCTCGTTCAGACGATTGCGGAACAGGAAGTTCGGCGGACCGTTCCGTGCGTCATGGTACGGCACCGGATAGCGGTATTGCGCCTCGCTCTGAAAATAAACGTAGCAGCAGAAGTAGAGGTCGATCCGTCCGTCGCGATCGTAATCGGCCGCCGCCACGCTGGTGAACGAACCTTGCGGCGCAGTGGCGAAATGGAACGCATCCGGCGCCGCGGTGAAGTGCCCCTTGCCGTCATTCAGAAACAGTATTGGTCCGCTGGCGCGGACCAGAACCAGATCCTGCGAGCCGGAGTTTCGCAAGTCGACGAACAGCGCCCCGGCCGTTTCATCCAGGATATCGAGGCCAGCCTCTTTCGAAATCTCGCGAACTCGGCCACTCTCTTCGATTCTGTACAAGCGATTTGGCAGACCGCCCGGCTGGCAGACGTAAATCTCGTCGCGCCCGTCGCCGTCGATATCCGCGGCGGCGATTCCGTTCTCGCCATATTGGTCTATGCCGGTGGCCGGGTCCAGCCGCGAGCGCCAATAGGGAACGCCGCGCGTAAGTTGCTCAGAGAACGAAGAGTCGCCCGAAAATGCCGAGCCTGTGACGTCTCGAAACCATGGCTTCGCGGCGTGGGTGAGGGTCTCTTCGATGGGCTCCAGATGAGTGATCGAGCCCTTCTCCCAATTAAGCTTCCATGTGCCGACGCGCTGCTCCAGGCGGCCGGCGGCCTTGCCGCGGACGTCGTAGCGGACGACGTTGTCCGGCAGTGAGTAGAAGCGCGCGGAGCGAATCTCTCCGAGGGAGCCCAGCCATTTCTTCCAGCCGGATGCGACATCGCGAGAGCCGTCATAGACCGCTTGCGACACTCCCTGCGCGATGGCGCGGTACTCGCTGGCGGCCGGAGAGAACCCACCGCAATTCTCGGCGAACCTGACTTCCCCGCCCTGCACGCCAGCCTGCAGGCCGGATTCGATCTCCATCGCGAGCCGTTCGCCGGGGAACTCGTCCGAACCTGCTTCAACGAGTTGGCTGGCTGGACCGTACTGCGGCTGTTGACGGAATCGTACCGGAAACGGCGAGCTGGCATGAATCCGCTGGATGAAGAAAGCAGCGGCCGCGAATGTCGTCAAAAACTCGCGACGGTTCCGGTCAATCACTCGCTCGTACCTCCGAGACAGGGCCGCGACCGAGAGGGAGCGGTTGTACAAACGGCTATATCAACGCCTGTCATTCCGCTTCGAAAAGCGCGCCCGTAGAGCATTGGAATACGAAACCGCTCCGTCACGGTCGCGGCTCCGTTTCGGGGTTGGCAAGAGCCGGCGCCGCATTCCCGGCTTCGGTCAGCTTCTCATGCAACTCGCGCTCGCGTACCGCCTGCGCTTTACGGCCCAGCCGATCGTAGACACGCGACAAGTGGAAATGCGCACCCGTCTCTTTTGGATTCAGAGCGATGCTTTGCTCCAATTCGAGTGCCGATCCAGGGTAGTCCCGTTTGCGTTCCAACAAGCAACCGAGCTGATAATGAGTCTCAGCAACTTTCGCATCCAGTGCCAGCGACTTCTTCAAAAGTTCGAATGCGGTTTCCGATTCCGCCGTCTCTCCCGATGGCGCCAGTTGCGCGGTCAATGCCTTTGCGTACCAGAGGTAGCCCATCGCATCCGTCGGATGGCTCGAGTTGAACTCCGCGAACGCTCGCGTGACTTCTCCCAGGCGGTCGCCTGCATGCTCCAAAATCCGGCTCAGAAACGCGTACGGCTGTGGCACGGAGGGCGCCAGGCGGATGGTCTTGAGGAACTGGTCTACGGCTTCGGGGAAGCGCCTAAGGCCGTAATAACTGACGCCCAGCGCCAATTCGATCTGCGCGCTCTTGTCGAAGATCTTCCGCGCGTTCATCAGCACATCCAAGGCTTTGGAGAAGTCCTGGTGCAGCAGATGCATCTGCGCCAGACGAAAGTGCGTGTCTTCGTCGTAGGGGCTCAAGGCTACCGCCGCACTCAGATGCCGCTCTGCATTTTGCCAATCCCGCTTTGCGATGTAAGCCTGTCCGACGATGGTGTGCAATTCGGCTGAGGGCGCGATCGCGATCGCGCGCGTTCCGGCTGCAAGGGCCTGATCGGGGTTACCTGTTTCCAGGTAGAGGGAAGCTGCGCGTTGCCACCCGTCCCTGTCGTCGGGGCGCAGTGCGGAATAGCGCGCTGCAAAACCCGTGGCCTTCTGTCAGGTCGGGCTGCAGTTCGATAAACAGGTACGCGAGCCCCTGCTGCACCTCGGCGTCGTTCCGGCCCAACTCGCCCGCCTTGTTCGCCGCCAACAGCGCGGCGTTGGGCTTCTTCTCTTTGGCGTAGGTCTGAGCCAGCAGCATCCAGGCCCGAGCGTTACCGGGTTCCTTGCGAGTCATCAGTTCCAGGCTGGATTGCGATTTCGCGAGATCGCCCGAGGCCAGAATGGCGGCAAGCTCCCGGTCCGCGCTCCGCGGAGGCGGAGCCTGCGCCAACAGCAGGGGTATAAGCAGCCAGTGCATCGATTCGAGCCGCTCTGCGTTCAGAAGACATGATCGCATGGCGGCTCGCGAACATCAGCCGAGGGGCTGTGGCGGAAACTGAGGTCTACTTCTTGTCCGCCTTGTCCAGCCGCAGAAAGCGCGCCGCATTGTTGTAGAGAATGTCGCGCTTTTGCTCGGTGGTGAGATAGGTGGCGCCTTCGATGACGCCGATCGAAGTCGCCATCAGCTTCGGCCAGACCATCTGGTCCGTTCCAAACATCACGCGGTCTTCAAAGCCCGCTTCCACGATGCGTTGGATGTAAGTGTGGACCTCCTTCAACGGATAGCTCCAGATAAGACCCGCCACGTCCACGTAAACCTGCGCGTTGGCCGCGAGCAGCGTTAGCAGATTGTCGATCATCGGATAGCCGGCGTGCATAATCCACAAACGCAGCTTGGGATGACGGGCCAGCACGTCTTCCAAAAGGAGCGGATTACCCAACGAACCGCGGAACTTCGGCATGGCGCTGTTGGCGCGGCCGGACCCTCCCGTGCCCATATGGATGCCCACGGGGATGTCCAGTTCCTCGGCCAGGGCGAAGTAGGCATCGAGCGAGGGATCGCTGGGCGAGAGCCCCAGATACTGCACCCCCACTTCGGCCATCACTTTGAATCCGCGTGCCGTGTAGGCCCCTCTTAGTTGTTCGACCGGGAGAAGTTTCCCGCCCGCGGGGCCGTTGTCGAAAGACGTGGCGGTGATGATTCGTCCGGGAGCCGCGTCTTTCCACTTCTGCACGGACTTCTCATCGCCCATCACCACGGCGGTGACATTGAGCCGCTCGTATTCGTCGAGCACGGCCTTCATGTATTCTTCTTGACTCTTCGATGGCTCAAGTGCATTTGTGCAATTTTGTTTGACCCACCCGATGGGCGCCGCCTTCTGGGTCGGGTCGGCCGCCAGGAACTGCGGGTTGAACGGGCACATCGGCCCGAGGCCGGGAAAGCCGCCGAATGTGTGAACGTGAATATCGATGATCGGCGGTCTCTTGCTCTCTTCTACCTGCGCTGAAACAATTGCCGCGGCTGCGACGAGCAGCCCGGGAAGCAGAATACCTCGCATAACTAACTCCTTGGTGGAAGCCGGAGCCGGATGAACCGGCCGAACCAGATCATATCCAATGGCGCTATGTGAAGCGAACTGCCGCTGCGTGGCTAGTCCGTGCGGTACTTCTTTTGACGCACACCCGAGTGCGGGTGCGCAAGTGGAGCGCCGTCCGGCTCTAAGGCAAGGCAACGCTTAGGTCTTCATCGGGAGCGGCAGCCTGGACGTCCTTGCGACGGCCCATGAACTCGCCGAGTGAGATCGGCACGGCCACTTTCAGCATGAGGGTGAACAACAGAAATCCGACGGCGAAGATGCCCGCGGCCACGCGCAATTCGGTGAGAGTCGGGTAGTACTCGTAGATCTCGCCCAGCGTGTCCGGCGTCAGCCCGGGGATGATGAGTCCCATCCCCTTCTCGATGTAGACTCCGGCGTAGGTCGCCAGGCAACCGATGTTCAAAGTGATCAGGTTTTGGCGCATGCGGGGCGAAACGAACAGTGCGAACGACGTCAGGTTCAACGCCACCGCGCTCCACGCGAACGGAACCATCGTGTGATGTCCGGCCAAGCCGAAGTACTAATAGCGCGTAAACAACAGGTGGTGCGTGTCGGAGTAGAACTCCTTGAACGCCTCGGCGCCGTGCAGGAACAGGTTCAGGAACATGGCGTAGGCCATCAGTTCGGCGATCTTCCAGATGGCGGCGTCCTGAATCTCGAAGCGCGTGAATCGCCGCAGCAGTTGCAGCACCACCAGCAGGATCGCGGGACCCGAGCAGAAGGCCGAGGCCAGGAACTGCGGCGCCAGGATCGAACTGTTCCAGTAGGGCCTCGCCGCCAGTCCGTTGTACAGGAACGCGGTCACGGTGTGGATCCCCACCGCCATCGGCACGCTGAGGAGTACAAGCGGCACCACCAGACGCTTGAGGTAGGGCTTGCCGTGGAACGCGCGGTACAGAATGTGGGTGGCCACCACGAGATTCACCACGAAATAGATGTTCAGCACCAGCACGTCCCACGCCAGCAGGCTGCGCGGGAAGTTCAGAAACCCGAAGGGCGGAATCAGGTGCCAGAAACGGTCGGGCCGGCCGATATCCACCAAGCACGAACATCAGGCACATGGTGATGGCGCTGATCGCCAGCAACTCGCCATAGATTACGATTTCGCGGATCGGCTTCCAGTTGTAGATGTAGGCCGGGATCACCAGCACGACCGCCGCCGCCGCAACGCCGACGAGGAACGTAAAATTGCCGATATAGAAGCCCCAGCTCACCTGGTCGCGCATGGCGGTCAGGCCCAGGCCGACGCGAACCTGCGCTGCGTAGGCAAACACGCCGGAGACGATCAGCACGCCGAGAAACGCGAGCCACATCCAGTACGCCCGGTTCCCCCGCAGAATCAGCCGCAAGCTGCCGCGCGTAAATCCGATGAAGAGCCGCGTGCTCGTCGATTACGCTCTTATGTGGCATAGAAGTAGAAGAACCTCGGTACGGTATTCAATTCCTCTTTGAGCACCAGCACGCGCTTGTGTTCGATGATGTAGCGGATCTCGCTATCCGGGTCGAGGATGTTGCCGAACTTGCGCGCTCCGACCGGGCAGACCTCCACGCAAGCCGGGTAGCGCCCCGCGCGGCTGCGTTGAATGCAGAAGGTGCATTTCTCGACCACGCCCTTGGGCCGAGGCCGGTTGCCCAGGTAATGGGTGTTCGTGTTGATCTCGTTTTCCGGGATACTGGGCTCGGTCCAATTGAAGTGGCGGGCGCCGTAAGGGCAAGCGGCCATGCAGTAGCGGCAGCCGATGCACCAGTCGTAGTCGATGACCACGATGCCGTCCTTCTCCTTCCAGGTCGCGCCGGCCGGACAGACCTTGGTGCAGGGCGGATTCTCGCACTGCTGGCAGCTCACCGGCACGTAGAAGTGACCCTCCTCGGGTACCTCGGCCGGATGGTAGTAAGGATCGGCGTGGGTGAAATCGACGCCCTTGTCCTTTTCCATGGAGAAGACGCGGATCCAGTGAATCTGCGGGTCGCGCGATTGGTTGTTTTCCGCGACGCAGGCATAGACGCAGCGGCGGCAGCCGATGCAGCGCGAAATATCCAGCGCGTAGGCGAAATGGACGCCTGGAATCGGCCCGGCATCCGAGACCTTGATCTGCTTGGAATGTTCCTGCTTGTACTTGTGCTCCAGTTCCGCGACGGCCGATTTGAGCCGCTCCTTCGGCACCTCGTACAGACGCTTGGGACCGCAGGCGGTAAGAATCATGCCCGCTATGGCTGGTGCGGCCTGGCGGCGGGATAACATCAGCGGCTCTCCTTGTTCATCTCAGGTCGCGGCTGGGCCGCAGCGGCGCCGGCTTGGGCGCGAGCGCGTGGAATCGCGGCTGGTGCGGATTATGGCAGTGAGCGCACAAGAGGTAGCCTTTCACTCCGTTCCAGTTGCCGGTGCGGCGGCCATGGACGCCGGCGCGCCAGTCGCGGTACTTCTCTCCGTGGCACTGGCCGCACAGGCGATAGGACTCTTCGAATGGCACGCGCTCGCCGCCTGGCCAGATGCAGCACGTCGCGGTTGGTGGCGTCGTGACAATCCAGGCACCAGCGATGGGCCTCGTCGTGCTTGAGCACGATGTCGGTGTGCATTTCGACCAGTTCGCGCCGCGTTCGGTTGACGGGCCTGTCGGCATGGCAGGATGTGCAGGGAAAGATGCCTTCGGAGAATGGCGGGGGAGGCACTTCGAGGCGTTCCGGCCCGCCGGAGGCGGGAGGAGGCTGCCCCCTATCCGCCGCCGGTAAGGCCATCGCGAACAGCCCCAAGACAACAAATGCAATTCCGGCCGCGCCGGTCACCCTCCATCGTGCCGGCGCGGGCTTTTTCGCCTGCAAATCGGGCTGCCTATGCACAGCGCAATTCCACCATGCGTTGGATCTCTCGTAACCACATGGCCTGGAACAGTTGCAAGCGTTGACCAATCACACTCGACAGATTCATGGAAACCTTGTACCCCGTATCGGGATGCTCAATGAAGTGGCTGATGAGAGCCGCTCGCGAAAGCGCGATCACCTCGGTTTGGATCGACGCGGTGGCCGTCAGCGTGAATCGATACGGTGGGGTCAGAGCCGACCAGCCGACGGTTTGCCCGCTCGAGCGTTCCTCAACGAGAATGTTCTCCTCGTGACTGCGCACATCCATGGGCAGCGTGAGCCGCAGGCGTCCCTGCACGATCAGGTAAATGCTTTCGGCGACATCGCCCAGGTGGAACAATTCCGCGCCCGAGTTCAGCACCTTGCTCTGGCCCAGGCCCAACACTCGTGCCGCTTCTCTCGTCGCGAGCCCATCCAGTAGATCCGCAGTTACCATGGTTGTCCTCCTTGTTCACGAGCGATGTTGTCAGTTCACGAATGGGGACATCGTACGACTGTGCAAGAGTGAGGCGGTAGGAGCTTCCAGGAAGCACTCCGCGGCCGCGTGCTCCAGCCGGACGTGATTCTCGATCTGCAACAGCAGCGCTTCGATCGGGACTCTGGTGTGCGCCGCAATCGGAAGTGGCTGCGGTTGGACGAAGAAGCGCTCCGGCAGAGCCGCTACCTTTATTGTCTCCTTTGCAATCTCAGGCGCCGCAGCGTCGATTTCTTCGTTGACGCGAGTTGCCGTGCCGAAGGCCAGACAGGCAACTGCCAATCCGAACATGCTCAGACAAACACCCATCAGCAACATTTCCATCGGGCGGTCTCCTTTTCGTGAGGACCAGCGATGCAAGCCGGCTGCCAAAGCGTAAGCTGTTGATAATGCTAAGCGTGGTGCTTCATGGGGCGGGCGTACTGACAAATTGTCACTGCCAGATGGGCAGTCATTGACGGTTTCGTCAGTGTATGACATCATTCAACCGACCTTGTGGCCAGCGTGGCCAGCGACATGAAGCCGTCCTTCGTTAGCACTACCGTTGGCCTGGCTGCCGGCGTTACCGCGGCGGTGGTGCTGGCGTGCGTCGGCGGCGCTTACCTGTATTCGCAGCACCACATGAAGTCCCTGCTGGAGACGGCTCGGGCCAATGCACTGTCCGAGGGCAATCTGATCCGGGTGGCGCTGGAACACCAGATGATCGAGAACGAGCGGACGCTCGTCGCCAGCATGATCGAGAGCTTCCGCAAGCAGTCCCTGGTGGAGAAGCTGGTGCTGCTCGACCGCAACGGTATCGAGCGCTATCCCGCGGGGGGCGGCACGCGCGGATGCGGAATTGCAAATCTCCTCGCCGACCTGCCAGGCGTGCCACCAGTATCCGGCCAATCAGCGAGGATCCAGCCGCGTCATCGAAACCCGCGGCGGCGAGGTGCTGCGCACGGTGATCCCGATCCGCAACCGGGCGGAGTGTTACGGCTGCCACGATCCGAGCCACAAGATCAACGGCATTCTGATCCTGGATTACCGCACCAAGCAACTGAGCGAAGAGATGAGCCGCGACCTGAGCTGGATGGTGGCGGGGACCTCAGCCATCACCCTGCTCCTGGTGGGAGCGATCGGCCTGCTGATCCGGGTGATTGTGCTGCGCCGGTTGCAGCGCTTCGAAACGGCGGCGCGCAAGATCGCGGGAGGCGACCTGGAGCAGCGCGTCCCCGCCGGCGGCAGCGACACTATCTCCTGGCTGGCTCGCGAGTTCAACACCATGGCCGATTCGGTCACCGGCCTGGTGGGAGAGGTGCGCAACCAGCGCGAGCGCCTGGAGACGGTGATCAACAGCATCGACGACGGCATCGTGGTGCTGGATCCGGAACGGCATGTGATCGCCGCGAACGACTCATTTCTGGTGCGCGCGCAGCACTCGCGCGCGGAGGTGCTCGGCTGCCAGTGCCGCGAGTTCACGCCCGGCGGCTGCACTGTGTCCGATTGCCCGACCTTGGCCTGTCTCAAGTCCGGCGCGCGGCAGGTGCGGATTTGCGAGCGCCGCGCCCCCGATGGAAAGACCATCTGGGAGGAGGTGCACGCTTCGCCGATCCTCGATTCCACCGGGCATCTGCAACAGGTGGTGGAGGTCTGGCGCGACATTTCGGAGCGTCGCGCGGCCGAAGCGCACCTGGCTGAAACGCACCGGCTGGCTTCTGTGGGCACCCTGGCTTCCGGGTTCTCGCACGAGTTGAATACGCCGCTCGCCACGGTACTGACATGCGTGGAAGGTATCCTGCGCGAGACCAAGTCGGAGTGGGTCCGCGAAAGCGCTTCGATTGCACGCGAGCAATTGCTGCGCTGCCGGGGCATCACGCAGCACTTCTTGCGAATGTCGCGCGGCCATCGATCGCAAGGCGAGATGGTGGACCTGGCGCCGGTGATCGGCGCGGTAGCGCGGCTGATCGAACCGACCGCGCGGGAACACATGGTCAAGGTCGAGGTACGGCCGCTGCCCTCCGGCATGCTGGTGCGGGCCGAGGAGGCCGAGCTGCAGCATACCCTGATCAACCTGTTGCTGAATGCGGTTCAGGCATCGCGGGCGGGCGGCCTTGTGGCTGTGGAGGGCGACGCGGACGGGCAGGTGCGCGTGCGAGTGATCGACAACGGCTGCGGCATCGCGCCGGAGAACCAGAAGCGCATCTTCGAGCCATTCTTCAGCGCACGCCAGGGCGGCACCGGACTGGGCTTGTTCCTCTCGCTGAACTTCGTACGCCGCTGGGGTGGCGACCTCCACATGGTGAGTGAAGTCGGGCACGGCTCAACGTTCGAGATCGTACTGCCGGCTCTTATCCAGTCATGAAGAACTCCGTGCCGATTTTGCTGGTGGATGACGACTCCGCGTTTCGTCACGTCATGTCGGGCGAACTGCGGCGCATGGGATATGACGTAGCGACGGCGGCCAGCGGCGAGGATGCGGTGACATGCCTGGAACGTCAGGAGCCCGAGGTCGTGCTGCTCGACTTGCGGCTGCCCGGGATGGATGGCCTCGCGACATTGAAGGCGATTCGTGCCCGCGTCCCGTCGGCCGAGGTGATCATGCTGACCGGTCACGGTTCGATCGACAGCGCCATCGAGTCCATCCGCGACGGCGCGTTCGACTACGTCACCAAACCTTGCCCGCTGGACGAAATCCAGATCCGCGTGCAGCGCGCCATCGAGCGGCGCACCTTGCGGCAGCGGGCGAGCCTGCTGGAGCGCGCTCTCACGCCGGCCGACCCGGCTGCTTGCTTTGTTGGCGAATCTCCGGAATTCCGCCGCATGCTGCACCTGGTGGATCTGGTGGGACCCAGCGATTCCACCGTACTCATCACCGGCGAGACCGGCAGCGGCAAAGAACGCGTGGCTAAGCTGTTGCATGCACGCAGCCCGCGCAAGTCCAAACCATTCGTGGTGGTGGATTGCGCCGCCCTGCAGGAGAGCCTGCTGCAAAGCGAGCTGTTCGGCCATGAGCGGGGAGCATTCACCGGCGCCGAAAAGTCCAAGCCGGGCCTGTTCGAAGTGGCGCACGGCGGGACGATTTTTCTGGATGAGATCGGCGAGATCAGCCAGGCCACGCAGGTGAATCTGCTGCGCGTGCTGGACACTTCGGCCTTCCGGCACGTCGGCGGCACCAGCGAAGTCCGCGTGGATGTGCGCGTGCTGGCCGCGACCAACCGCGACCTGCGGGCCATGGTGAACAAGGGTCTGTTCCGCGAAGACCTGTTCTACCGCATGAGCACGATTACGGTGGAGATTCCGCCATTGCGCAAGCGCGGGGAGGACGTCGAACTGCTGGCGCGCCACTTCGTGGGCATGCTGAACGAGCGTTACGGTTCGAGCAAAGTGCTTGGCGAAAGCGCGTTGGACGCTTTGCGCAGGCACTCCTGGCCGGGCAACGTGCGCGAACTGCTGCACGCAGTGGAAGCCGCGGTAGTAGTATGCGAGGGGCAAGAGATCCTGGCGGAACACCTGCCGGCCCCTCTGCGCGGCGGTTCGGCGCAGCCCGCGATCGCCGTGCCCAGTCTGGATGGCGGCCGGCTGCCCACGCTGGCGGAACTCGAGTTGACGCATATCCGCTGCGCGCTGGATGCCAGCCACGGTCATCGCGGAAATGCGGCGCGCATTCTGGGCATCAGCGAAAGAAATCTCTATCGGAAGCTGAAAGAGTACCGTCTGCTGGCGTAGCGGCGGCGGTGGGCAAAATACAAGTGAAACCGCTGGCCCAAGCCGTGCGGCAGGATGGTATCCTGCGCGGCGGTCGCCTACCGCCGCCGTCTCGCGCCAACGCGCGAGTTGGCCGATTGCCAATCGGCCGCAGCTTGCCAAGCTGCCCCACGACTGCGCCCTCTGCCTGGCGTGCCCATGCGCCATGCACAGGGCCACTCACTTTGCCATGCACTTGCGGCGCTGTGCTATTTTGGACGAACCATGAAAGGCCAGCTTCCAGTCTCCAGCCCAGCCGAATACTTGGCGCAACTCGAAGAGTCCCGCCGGACGGAAGTCGCCGCGCTCGACGCACTGATCCGCAAGACGGCTCCCAAACTGGAGCCATTTATCCACAGCGGCATGCTGGCTTATGGCCCGTGGCATTACAAGTACGCCAGCGGTCGCGAGGGCGATTGGTTCCGCATCGGCGTGGCGAGCAACAAGAGCTACATCTCACTCTACATTTGCGCAATGGATGAGAAAGGGTACATTGCCGAACGCTACAAAGCCGATTTGCCTAAAGCCAACATCGGGCGGAGTTGCGTTCGCTTCAAGCGCCTCAGCGACCTGGATCCGTCCGCTCTCGAACGCTTGATCCGGGATGGCTCGCGACTGCCAACTAAGGCCTGACCAACGGCCGGGCACCGCGGATCTCGCCGCTGGACGGCCAGCGCGCCCTGAGCTACCGGGGCTGCGCCATTGCTCAATCGCGGCAGATTGCCTGCTGGAGGCTGGCTGGGATCGATCTGCATTACGCGTTGCGCCGGAAGTGTTGCGTCAGCGTCGCTTGATACCTTCCCTGACCGTTTGCACCATGGCGGGTTGCAGCGCTCTCCCGTCGAGGCTCTGGGCCGCTTCATGGAATTGCAGTCGTGCCCGATGGATTCTGGTCTTCGCCGCTCCATAGGAGATTCGCATCTCGCGAGAGATCTGTTCGACGCTCTTGGAATCGAGCGCCCACAGGTAGAGGGCGCGGCGGTATTTGTCCGCGAGCTTTTCCATCAAGGCGCCGAGCGTCGAGCGCTGCTCGCGGAGAATGGCGATGTCCTCAGGCGTTTTCGGCCTTCGGGCTGCCGGTACCAGGTGAGCACTGCTTTCGTCGAAACCGGCGTCGGCACGGTCGAGCGCCGATCTTCCTTTGAAGCGCAACCACTGCAGGCTACGGTTATAAGCGATGCGGTGGAGCCAGGTTTGAAACGAACTTTCGGCCCGGAATCGCCCCAGATGAGTGAAGACGGAAAGCCACACTTCCTGAACGACATCTTCCGCGTCTTCGGGCCGGGCAACGATTCGTAAAGCCAGCCGGTATGTCCCGTCGCGATGACGCGTGGCGAGCTGTTCGAATGCGTTCGAGTCGCCGCTCTGAGCGAGAGCGACGAGACGTTCGTCCGGGGGGTCGTTCGCTGACATCGTTTGTGGTCCTGTTGAAGTCGATAACATGCGTCATTGTCGATGCACGGCTGGGGCCAAAGTTACAATGCGATAACGGAGCCGCAAGTGGGACGCGATGGTTACTCGCGATGGTTACTTGAGAACGGGACGCTCCTTCAAAAGTCATGCCCGAGCGCAACCGGTCCTTGGGCAAGGTGTGCCGATCTGGAGATCGGCGTTCCCAGGGCGCATCCGGAGATCGTCGTCGGGGCGCGGCTCCGTTTCGAAGTTATGCCCGCTCAGCACCGTTGCCGCTTGATCGGGCGCGCGGCTTCACGCTAAAGGCGACCGGGATCAGGCGTACTGGCGGCCGATGTTCAGCTTCTTCATGCGGGATTGCAGCGTGGTTCGCCGGATTCCGAGACGGGCCGCTGCCCCGTCCGGCCCACCAACGGTGCCTCTGGAGTCTTTCAACGCCTGGAGAATGCGCTCGCGCTCCTGGTCCCGGAATTCCGTAACGTAGGTTCGGCGCGGGGAAGCCATGACCGTCTCGCCCATCTCCGGCATCGCGATCCGCAGTGCCGGACCGGGCGAAAGAATCACCGACCGCTCCAGAACGTTTTGAAGCTCGCGGATGTTGCCCGGCCAATCGTAGCGAGTAAGCGAATCCATCACTGAACTGGGGATCGAGTCGATGACGCGGTTGATGCGCTGCGCATACTTCTGGGCGAAATACCGGACCAGCAGCGGGATGTCCTCCCGGCGCTCGCGCAGCGGAGGCACGTTCACGGGAAACACGTGCAGGCGGTAGTAGAGATCGCCGCGAAAGAGATTCTCCTCCATCATCCGCTTCAGGTCGCGGTTGGTGGCCGCCACGAAGCGCACGTCCACCTTGAACGTGCGGTTGCCCCCGAGGCGCTCGAACTCCTGCTCCTGGATAGCGCGCAACAGCTTGGACTGAAGTTCGAGCGGGATTTCGCCGATCTCGTCCAGGAAAAGAGTCCCCCGATCCGCGAGTTCGAAACGCCCGATCTTCTGGGCCGCCGCGCTGGTGAACGCGCCCTTCTCATGACCGAAAAGCTCGCTTTCCAACAGCCCCGCCGGAATAGCGGCGCAGTTGACCTTGACGAAGTTTTGTTTGCCTCGATCGCTCAGATCGTGAATCGCGCGCGCGATCAATTCCTTGCCCGTGCCAGTCTCGCCGAGAATCAGCACCGTTGCATCGGTGGGAGCGACGATCTGGACGCTCTTCAACAAGGTCTGGAAGGCCGGACTGTCTCCTACCATGTCGCCCAGATTCCGGTCTGAACGGATCTCGTTTTCGAGATAGAGCTTCTCGCTGGCAAGCTTATCCTTG
This sequence comes from Terriglobia bacterium, assembly GCA_963823095.1. Taxonomy (GTDB): domain Bacteria; phylum Acidobacteriota; class Terriglobia; order Bryobacterales; family Bryobacteraceae; genus CAIVVT01. The sequence continues at coordinate 628,712 of CAWGKI010000049.1, read as the reverse complement.
AGTTCGTCCAGTTCCTGAAACGCCAGAGAGTTCTCCACTGCGACGGCGATCTGGCGAGCCACCTGGACACCGAGTTCGACTTCTTCCTCGGTGAATGGCCGGCCGCTGTGGCGCCCCAGTTCCAGAGTGCCGATGATGCCGTTGGGAGTGGAGAGCGGAATGGAGCAGTGTGCCGCGACTCCGTGACTCAGCATTTCCCGGTAGAGCGGCGAAGGAAATCGCTGGAAGTCAGGTTCGCTGAGAACCACGGGCCGTCCGGTAGCGAGCGCTTCGCCCATCGGCAGCCCGGCCGGATCCCCCGACTTGCGTTCCACCGGCATGCGCGCGCTGCCGGAGAAGTGGAAGGCGTAAAGCTCGATCTCGCCGGTTTTCCGGTTCAGCAGCGTGACTCCGGCGCTGTCGTGCCCGATGCACTCTGCTCATCTCTTCCGAGATCGCGGGGAACAACTCGGCGGGCGAAAGCTTCGATACCAGAGCGTTGGTGATCTCGAACAAAGCGCGCAGCCGGTCCCGCTCATGGACCAGCTTCTGCCTCATCAGGTACGACTCCACGGAGACAGCAAACTCCGAGGCCACGCGCTGCATGAAGGCCAACTCCGTAGCGCTGATGGAATACTCCGCATTGCCGCCAAAGCCCAGGACGCCCAGGCGGCGGTTGCCGGTGGTCAATGGAACCAGCGTCAGAGAGACAAGTTGTTTAGAGCAGAGGATGCCGATGAATTCCGGCCAGCGGGTCTCGCGCTGCAGATTGGGAATCATCAATGGCTGCTGGTTCGTGAGGACCCAGCCCGCCGGCGTTCGCTCCAAGGGCAGAGTGAGCTCGACCTCACGGGTGGCGGTGTGGCCTTCGACGACGCCATGCACCCGCATGATGTTGGCCTCGGGGTCGTGGAGCATAAGTGCGAAGCGCTCGAACTCTACGATCCGCCTCAGGGCCTGCGCCAGGCCTTCGCAGAGACTCTCCAGATCGCTGTGGTCGGCGATGGACTGAGAGAGCTCAAACAGTGCCTGGTAGATCTCCGCTTGCGAGTGCTCCACGTCAATCAGCATAGCAGCGCTTCCGCGCGGAGCCGAACTTTCGGCATATGCTGTCGGCAAGTGCCGATTTTGGTCGGCACAGACGGAGCATCCTCCCAATGGGCGGGAATCCACTCATCGTCGCTTTTCCAATTTGCGCCGGTGCTTTGGACGCCTTCGAGAGTTTCAGGCCCGGGAATGAGTAAGTCTGGAGTTTCCGACGCGCTTCTCCCCTTAGGCACAGGGCAGCATCCGCGTGCGTGGATTAGGGGATTGCCGGGTCGATCCATGGAGGGGGAAGTGCACGAAGCAGGCCACCCTGTGCGATGCCCGGCTGCCCGCTGCCGGACAGCGCGTCGAACTTGACTCGAATCCGCCACTGCCCGCAACCCGGAGGTGAATTTCACCGTCAGTGTGTTTGTGCGGCCTCGCCTGGGATTGGACCGAGCCGTGCTCAGGCGCTGGGTAGCCGAACGGAGGCGGAACCCGCGTTCTCTCTCAAGGGTGGACGTTGGCGAAGAGGACCATGGACTATTACCAACACGACGGTGCGACAACGTTCCGTTTTCAACTCGCGGGAGAACTCGCTGGGCCTTGGGTGACAGATCTGGAGCACGCCTGGCAGACGGCATCTTCCATCATGCGCGGCAAGCAGTTGGTGCTGGACCTCTCGGATCTGACTGGCGCGGACGTGCCGGGGGTGCAGTTGATCAAGCGCATGCTTGGATCGGGAGCCCGGCTGGTCTCCGCCGAGCCGCCGGCGTCGCTGGATCTGCTGCGTTCGTTCGGAGTGCCCGTTGCCTTTACGCCCCGCCCCCAACCTTCCCGGAGCATTTGGAGTTGGGCTCACAAGGTCCTCAGCCGGGCCTGAACCGCGCAACAGGAAGCGCTCACCTCCCTTGGAGCATCACGCCCTAACCTCTTGATTTTATTAATCGCAGCCGGCGGGAATGCGGCGCAGGCGGCGCGGGTTGCGTACGGCGTTAAGGGTTGGACGCGGCCACCAGGCCCACCTCGCCGTTCTCCACGAAAGAGCCGTTGTCCACGCCGTCGCCGCTGGCGTCGTCGTTGAACCAGATGGTCATCTCGACATCGCCGACAAGGGAAGTGTGGGCGGTGAGGATCAGGCGCCTCGGCCGCGCAGTCTGGTCAATGAGGTTGTAATCCCGGACAAAACGCGGATTGCTGAGGAACCAGGACGGCGATTTCACGAAGTCCCCCCATTCCCGCAAGGGCAAGGCGCTGGCAGCATCCAGCCACAACTCTCCGCGGAACAGGCCGGGCCGCCTGTGCCTAGGCGTCAGCAGGAAGACCTCCGCAACCCGGCCGTTGTAGTCCGCCTCACCCTTGGACTGGAATCGATAATTGCGGGCGGTGATGGCGACGTCTTCAGTTTCGCTGCGCTTCTCGACGTCCGCCGCCAGATAGCGGGATATGACGTCCTTCTTGATGAACTGGTCACCGCTAAAGCGCAGCCGGCTGTAAACGACATGGCCAGCCCGGGTGATCGCTCTCACACCGCGCATCGCGCCATGCTTCTGGAGGCGCGGCGCGGAGGCTTCAATCTCGACCGTGACCGCGGCATCCTCTTCGCGTACACCTTCAGCGGGAGCCGGATGCTGTTGATTGGCTTGCAGATAGCGCTGCAGGACGGCTGGCGCGTCCGGCGACTGGCCATGAGCAAGGCAGGCGGCAAGTGCTCTGAGCAGTGCAATTCGCATGAGTAGGGGTAAGGGGCCGGCGCAACAGCGCGGCTCCTTGTGCGCTCGATTCAGTTGTCCTTAACTGCCAACGTAGGGCACGCCGAGAGCCAATTTACCCGTGCCTGGTTGTCCGGGTCGTCATTCCGCTCGAACCCTGGAAGCCTCCCGCAAATGAAAGCCCGAAATCGTTTACACATTTCCCTGCGGATTCCCCTAACCGCGTCCCGCGCCCATAGTCATATAGGTGGAACGGGATGAGGGCAAAGGTGGACGAGCCGGCGTGATCGAAACGGACGAGGCAGCCATCGAGCGAGTATTGGCCGGCGAGGGCGATGGCTTCAGGACCCTCGTGGAGCGGCACAGCCGTACTCTGTTCCGTCTGGCTTATCGGATTACGGGGAACGAAGCCGACGCCGAGGACGTGGTGCAGGAGAGTTTCATTCGCGCTTACAGGCGCCTGTCCCAGTACGACGGCCGCGCGACGTTCCAGGCTTGGATCAATCGCATCGCGTCTAACTACGCTTTGGACCTGCTGGCGGCGAAGAAGCGCAGGAATTGGGCGCAGATAGACGGCGACGAGGATCATGCCGGCGTGCTGGAGAGCTTGCCCGCGGAGAGCCCCACGCCGGAGCGGCTCGCGCACAGCGGCCAGCTGCGCCAACACGTGGAGACCGCGCTGGGTGAGCTGACCGACCTGGAGCGCGCGGCGTTTGTACTGCGGCATTTTGATGGGCTCTCGCTCGAAGAGATTGGCAACGCCATGGGCATCAATGTGAATTCGGCGAAGCAGGGAGTTTTTCGGGCCGTGCAGAAACTGCGGGTGGCGTTGCGCCCGGTGTCCGGCTGAGAGGGCTGAAGAGGCGAACGTTATGAATCGCGAAACGGAGCATTTGACGGAAGAACAACTCGTGCTGCACTACTACGGCGATTCGGAGCATGGGGCGGCGCATGCGGCAGCGCATGCGGCAGCGATAGACGCCCATCTGGCCGAGTGCCTGGCTTGCCGCGAAGAGTACGCCGCGCTGCAGCGCCTGTTGAACAGCGTGGATGGACTGCCCGTGCCGGAGCGCGGGGCCGAGTACGGCGAGCGGGTCTGGCTCAAGGTGAGCGGCGAGTTGGGGCTGGACGCGAAGAGATCGGGGTGGAGCCGGCTGGGCGCCGCTTGGAACATGGCAATCCCCCGCTGGGCCTTGGCGGGCGGAGTGACCGTGCTGCTCGCGCTCGCCTTTTTAGCCGGACGCTGGACGGTCCGTCCGACGGGACCGGAGAACCAGGTAGTGGCGAGAGGTAGCGGGAGCGAGCGTGTCCTGCTGGACGCGCTGGGAGAGCATTTGGACCGCTCGCAGATGACTCTGGTGTCGCTGGCGAACTCCAGTGATGCCGAGACGCCGTTGGAGCGCAACCAGGCCGAGGACCTGCTCAAAGAGAACCGGTTGTACCGGCAGGCGGCGCTACGTTCCGGCGATGAGGGCGCGGCGGCCGTTCTGGATGAGCTGGAGCGGACGCTCACCGAGATTGCCAATGCGCCCGGCGGCGAACTCGACTCCGTTCGTCAACGCATGGCCCAGCAAGGACTCCTTTTCAAGATTCGTGTGTTGCGATCTCAGGTGATTCAGAAGGAAAAGGCCGCGCGGCCCGACCAGATAGTAAGGAACTAACCCAATGAAGAAACAACTAGTCCAAATCATTCTCGTTTTCGCGCTCGCGGCCGCGGCGGCCAAGCCCCAGGCTTTCGGCTTCGCCGATCCCTCCGGGGACGAAAACGCCCCCGCGACGCAAGCGGAAATCGCTTATCAGAAGGCCATGAGCCTACTGGATCAGCGCAAGTGGGAACCGGCGTTGAAGCAGTTCCAGGAAATCGCCGCCCACTACAAAGACAGGGTGGATGCGGCTACTTATTGGGAAGCATACGCGCTGAAAAAGCTGGGCCAGACCGACGCTGCGTTGACCGCACTAGCAAAGTTCAGGGCGGCCTATCCCAACAGCCGCTGGCTGAACGACGCCCAGGCGCTCCAATTGGAGTTGCGCCAGGCTTCGGGGCAGACAGTCACGCCAGAGAGCGTAGGCGGCGACGACGATCTGAAGCTGATGGCGCTGAGCGGTCTGATGGGTTCCGATCCCGAAAGGGCTCTTCCAATTCTCGAGAAGACGCTGCAGGGCAACTCGTCGAACCAGGTCAAGGAGCGCGCACTCTTCGTGCTGAGCCAGAATGACTCGCCAGCCGCCCGGAGCGTGGTCGAGCGTATCGCGCGGGGCTCGTCCAATCCCGAGCTTCAACGGAAGGCCTTGCGTAACATTGCGCTCTTCGGAAGTCCGAAGAACCATCAAGTGCTCTCCGAGATTTACGCATCCTCCAACGATATGGAAGTGAAGCGGGAGATTCTGCGCGGCTTCATGGTGTCGGGAGACAAGGAGCGGTTGGCGGTCGCGGCGAAGGGCGAAAAGTCGCCCGAACTTCGCAGAGAGGCCATCCGTCAATTGGGCCTGATGGGCGACCAGAAGACGCTCTCCGAACTGTACGCGACCGAATCGGATAAGCAGATCAAGGAGCAGATCCTGCAGGGGCTGTTCCTGGGCGGCGCCGTGGACAAGCTGATCGAACTCGCACGGACCGAACGGGATCCGGAACTCCAGAAGAAGGCAATCAACAACCTCGGTCTGACTGGCGCGGGGAAGGCCGGAGACACGCTGGTCGCGATGTATCATTCCAGCTCCGACAGAGGCGTGAAGAGCGCCGTGCTGAACGCGCTGTTCCTGCAAAACAACGGCAAGGCGCTGGTGGATATCGCCCGCAAGGAGACGAATCCGGAGCTGAAGAGAGAGGCAGTGCAGAAGCTGTCGTTGACGCATTCGAAGGAAGGCGCGGACTTCTTCTTGGAGTTGCTGAACAAATGAAACCATCGGCGTTCATCCTTCTCTCAATCGCGCTCGCTTGCGGGCTGCTGCCGGCAGAGGCCGAGCAGCCCCGGGTGATCAACGCGAAACTGGCAACGCGCGCACACTCGGGTTCGCTGGCGGCGGAGTGGCAACGCTCAACGGGACCGGCCTGGGTGGGCTATGCGATGCCCGCTGCGAGACCTGGTTCGAATTCCTGTTGCTGGAACGATCATTCCCGCGGGTGCAGTCTGGAGGGCAGCCGAGTGGTTACCAGCAGCGGTAACGGCGGCAATGCTCTTTCCACGCCGGTAAAGCTGGAGGGCGCCTCGGAAATCGCCGTGCTGATTCGCGTGGACGGTGGGGAAATTCAGAAGATCAGCGTCTTCTCGACCGACTGCGAACTGGATGCCGGCGGGCTGCCCTTCATTTGGCTGACCGGCGTGAGTGCGGGCGAGAGCGCGGCCTTCCTGGAGGCCAGCGCGCAGAAGGGCGCATTGGTAGCTTTGGCGCTGCAAGGCGGGAAAGAAGCCGAGACTGCCCTGATCCGGCTGGCACGCGAATCCCAGACGGGCCATCGGCGTGGTGAGGCGCTCTTCTGGCTGGCGCAACGCGCCAGCCAGAAGGCCGTAGGCGCCATCGACGAGGCCCTTCAAAACGATCCCGACACGGACGTTAAGAAGCAGGCCGTGTTCGCGCTCAGCCAGTTGCCCAAGGACGAGGGCGTGCCGAAGCTGATCGAAGTTGCGCGCTCCAATCACAATGCAGTTGTGCGCAAGCAGGCGTTCTTCTGGCTGGGTCAGTCCAACGATCCGCGCGCGTTCCGCTTCCTGGAAGAGACGCTGACGCGCTAGTCGGCCGGAGCCGCGACCCGGAAACGGAGCGGTGGTATCTATGTTTCCCCGCCCCTGGGAACGCCGATCTCCAGATCGGCACCAATCGCCGCGTTGACGGCAAGCGGGCGGGAACACGCAGAATGTCAGCCGGTCTGGAGACCGGCGTTCCCAGGGAGTGGCCGTTTCAAGGCAAGATTGGCTTCGCTTCCAAGCGGATTCCTGATACCGTGACGACGAGGATGCATATGTTCCGTCTTGTCGTTGCACTCTTTCTGGCCAGCGGGCTGTTCGCCCAGCAAAACGGTAAACTCCAACTTCACTTCATGGACGTGGGTCAGGGCGATAGCGCAGTGCTCATCTCGCCCAAGGGCCAGGTGGTCCTCTTCGACGCCGGAGAGGACATGCGAACCAAGAGCTGTGAGAAGCCGCTCGCGTACCTGAAGCAGCTCGGGATCGGCAAATTCGATTACGTTGTAGTGAGCCATTATCACTTCGACCACATCGGCTGCATGCCCGAAGTCCTGGCGCAATTCCCCTTGACTGGAACCGCCTACGACCGTGGCGCCAGCTATCCTGGCGCAACGTATCAGAAGTACGTTGCCGCCGTAGCGGAACATCGAAAGACTGCGGTCGCGGGACAGGTGATCCGGCTGGACGAAGGCACGAGCTCCGAAGTGGATCTGACCGTCGTCGCTGTGAACGGTGCGGGCATCTCGACGACGAACGAGAACGACTTGAGCGTCGCAGTGCTGCTGAACTTCGGTCCGTTCAAGGCCGAAATCGGAGGCGATCTCAGCGGCGCCAATACGGGATCCTACGCCGACATCGAGACCACCGTCGCGCCGTTGGTGGGACGCCTCGACGTTTACAAGGTCCATCACCACTGCAGTTCCTACAGTTCGAACGAGGCCTGGCTCACCACCACCCGGCCCGCGGTCGGCATCATTTCAACCGGCGACGGGAACGATTACCACCATCCGGCGGCGGACTGCGTTACCCGGCTGCATGCACAGAAGGTCGCGACGTATTGGACGGAGACCGGCGCAGGAGCGACGCCGGAGGCGGGAGTGGACACACGTTGGCGGCAACGTTGTGGTGCAGGTAGCGCCAGGCGATACGACGTACACGGTTGCCACGAGCGCGGGCAGCTCAGCCACGTACGCAATCGCCGGAGCGAGCGGCGTCACGCCCCCAGTAGCGCCAGTGACGCCCGTCGTGGTCGTCCCGCCGGAGCCCGTCGCAACCGCCGGGCCCAAGTACTCCTGGAGCAAGAAGTCTTCGGTGTACCACTACTCCGAATGCGCCATGGTGGCGCGCATCGGTGCGGACAAACTGGTGCAGGGAGACACCCCTCCAAAGGGCAAGAAGCTGCACCAGAACTGCCCTCAGGCGCCGGCGAAGCAATGAGGGGATGACCCGCTTCCCCAAGCAACCGTGGTCCCGCCCTGACACAAATCTTGTCAGATCTTCTGGATCAGCCCGCGGCCGCTCGCCGGCGTATTCCTGACAAGCGCCAGCACAACCAGCATGGCGATCACCGGCACAAAGCTGGCGCCGACCAGAGCCGGACGGAAGCCTACGTGGTCGGCGATATAACCCACCGCGTAGGTCGCCAGGATCGTGCCGGCGCCACCGGCAGCGCCGCCCATTCCGCTGACCGAAGCGACGGCTTCGCTGGTAAACAAATCCGCGGGAAACGTGTTGGCCATCGTCGAGAATGCCGCATAGGAAAACGTCGCCAGACCGAAAAACAAGGAGATCAGCGGCAGGCCGGGGGCATATGCCGCCGGGATCAGGAACAGCACTCCGAGCCCGCCCGGGATGACGATGGCCTTACGCGCCCAACCCACCGTCCAGCCGCGATGGACCAGCCAGGTAGACATAGCTCCACCCGAGTAGTTGCCAAGATCGGCGGCCAGAAATGGGACCCAAAACGCCAGCAGGCTGTGCTCCAGGGCGAACCCGCGCGAAACCAGGTAGAGGGCGAACCAATCGGCGATGAAGTACCAGACCGGGTCGGTGAGTGCCCGGCTGGCGATCGCTCCCCAGGTTTGACGGTATTTGAGCAGGTCCACCCAGCGCGCTCGCGCCAACACGGGGACCCCATCGCTCGCCTCGGCACGGTCGCGCAGCAGCGCGGCGCGCTCTTCGGGTCCGATCCAAGGATGATTCTCCGGCGGGTAGTAGAAGCGGCGCCAAAGCCAGAGCCAGATCAATCCCAGCGCACCGGTTACGAGAAACACCGGCTGCCAGTGTCCGAAAGCGCCATAAATGCCAAGCACGAGCATCGGCGCAACCGCGGCTCCGATGGACGAGCCGCTATCGAAAATCGCAACTGCCAGCGCGCGTTCCCTTCTTGGGAACCACTCCGAAACCGCCTTCGTCGCCGCCGGCCAGTTTGCCGACTCGCCCACGCCGAGCAGAAACCGCAACCCGGCAAAGCTCTTTAACCCTGTGGCCAGGGAGGTTGCCATTGCGACCAACGAGTAGAACGTGACGCTGATGGTCAGGCCGCGGCGCGTGCCAAGCCTGTCGATCAGCCGGCCGCATACCGCCTGCCCGACCGTATAGGCCAGGCGGAACGCGATCACAATCAGGGCAAAGTCCTGGTTGTTCCAGCGGTAGTCGCGCTTCAGGTAGGGAGCCAACACTGAGATCGTCTGGCGATCGATATAGTTGACAACCGTGGATGCAAACAGCAGCGCGACGATCCACCACCGGACTCCGATGCGGCCGAACCCCCTGCCGGATCCCTTCACCCCAGCCTCGCTGGGCCAAATGAACTCAATCGGGCTGCCGCTGAAATCGCCATGTGTGCCTTCATTGCATTCAATCACATGCCGAGGGGCAGCCGTCAGTTCGCTCGCGGGGAAGACCGCATGAAATCCAACGGGATCGGTGAGTGACCGAGGTGAGCCGGGCTTCCGGCTGAATTGTCACGTCCCGCACCGCCCAGGATATCCTCCCAGCGGGCTCCCCGGGGGTACCGGATCGTCATGGCTTTCCAGCAAGCCGGAGAAGACTTCAAAGAAGGGAAACAGAGCTTTCCAGCTCAATGAGGGATAGATTCCCTTCCTTTTGATGCTGTCTTTCGATAGACTACTTTTTGGGGAAGGACCCCATCTAAGGCGAAGTGGTACTCCAGATTCTGGCATTGGTATTGATCGCCGCGCTGCTGCTCGTTCCTGCCGCGCGAATGCTGCGCTTTCTACGCCGCGACAAGCAACAGACGAACCCGATTCTGAAAGAAGCGCCGCGTCAGATGGTAGAGCAGATCCTGGTACTGGTCCTCGTCGTCGTTTTCCTCGCCGTCGCCGTGTGGATGCACATTGGGCCGTTTTGAGGGCTTGAGCTAGATATACGCCCCTGTGTTCAGGGCCTGCTGGACCGCATCGGCGACGGCCTGCACCGAATATGGCTTGACCAGTCTGTGGTCGTACCACCCCCGGGCGAGGCCAGTTCTGCCACTCTCCAAGGCGATTACCGCGATCCCCGGCATCAAGCGCCTCAAATCGAGCAACCGGGCCAGAGCGTTCTCTTCTTCCGGCTCTGGAGTGAATAGCACGGCAGCCTCTCGACTGCGCGCCAGCAGCATGCCCTCGTCGAGCGAGGCTGCCGTGACGATCTGTAGACCTGCCTGCCCCAGCGCCGAACCAATCAGCCGGCGATATACGCGGCCCGATTCGATAACGACAGCCACGGGCCTCATCGCGTCGAGCGCCGCGCGCACTGCCTCCACCAATTGCGACGGCGTAAAGGGTTTAGAGAGGACTGAGTGGCTTCCCAAGTCCAACCGTCGCAACCGCCCTGGATCGCCTGTGATGTAGACAATCCTCGAATTCGGACGCCCCCTCTGGAGATCGCCGGCCAGTTCGGTTCCAATTCCATCGGGCAGGCAGAGATCCACCAGCGCCAAGTGCGGCCGAAAACCGGCCTCTCGGACTCTATCCAGTGCTTCCTGCAAGCTGCCCGCTTCTTCGACCTGCCATCCTTCGTGCGCCAGGATGATCCGCGCCAGGCCACGCACCGCGGGGTCGTCGTCGACTAAGAGGATGTCGACTTTGTCCTCTTCCATACCAACGCTGCCAATCTCCTCCATCCGAACGAATTCCTGGGGCGCCACCAGCTCGATCAGCCGCCGTAAGTCCCAGTCAGACATGCGGTGGACATTCCGATCGAACTTCAAGTTGCGCTATCCCGGTTCCGCCCCCCTTCTCAGGCGATTCGTGGAGGACGAACTCGCCCGCGCTGTGAACCCACTACTTCCTCGGTGCTCATTCTCAGCTCACCAAATTTTGGCACACTCTCAAGGTCAAATAATTGGAAAGGAGGAGATTGTCCTGAATCTCGGATACGAAGTCAGGGCCTTCTCGATGCATCGCCCGAAAGATAGCCTGCGTTGAAGAAAAGCGAGACCAGCAGCGAACTCGGCTGCGGCGGGCTCGCAAAGCAGAGACCATTCCCGCACCGGACCCGTGCCGCGGATTCACGGCGACAGGGGAGCGCATGTCGTGCTCCCGGTTGCAGACATCCGGCGCGTATGCCAACCGGCAGTGGCGTGGGCCCGGACCCGATCCTCAGCCGTGTCGCATTGACGCCGCTCGCTACACTCCTCTCGAACGCGGAGGATTTCGCCTGCCTACTGAGTCCGCACGGCGCCTCCCCACCGAATCCGGGGACTCTTCTCCCACGAAAACAGCACGAGCCCGACGCCGTGATCCCTCTCTTCGGCCGCTATCCCCAGCCGTTGACTCCGCCGCCACCGGGCCGAGGGTAGGAAGAACCGTGGTACCGACACTTCAGGTTCTCTACAGAGAACTATAGTTTTGTTTCAGCTACGCGTCCAGCAATAATCGTGGATTGGCCCCGATTATTTTGCGGTTTCTGGCGAGGAAGAAAGTGTTCTATTCCATGAAGATAACAAGGGCTCAACATTCTTCACGGTCCAAAAGAGTCGCTCCTGACAGCCGTGGCAGAAATCGGCGACCGCTGAGAATTGGCGGCTCTCTAAGAGTTGCCCACTTTGCATTCAAGGGCTTACGAGGGCGATCCGCTGACATTCAGCGGATCGAGGATTCCTGCTACGGGCAGCTAACAGTCTTCGCTCTCGTGCTCCACTGGGCGAGAAGAAGGTCAATTCTGCAAAATCCCGAGCATGGCTTCAAGCGGTTGCTCTGAGAATCTGGCTGTTGATTACGCGGCGCATACGATCCGAATCCTTGCCCGCGGCACCGAACCGCGAACGAAGAGAGCGGCTGTCGGCTCGGAGTTTGGACTCTCATCACGGCAATGCCGATCCGCCGGTCACTGAGGAGTCCGTGCTCGTCCGGGCCGGGCCGCTCTCTATCGTTCGCGGTTCCTTTGAAGATCTGGCTGTTGATTACGCGGCGCTTGCACGGGACCCCTCTCTATCGTTCGGTGCTCGCCGATTATTCGTTGTGGGCGGCGGCCGCATTGACGTCCGCGTTGCATTCGCGGGGTTGGCAGACGGACACGTCATCTTCATCGTTGAGGGTGCACGGTCCACCGCGCATGGAGAGATCGGTGCTCGCGGATGCTATGCGCGAAGACGACTCGGCTCACGGAAGATGAGACACGGCTCTAACTTCTCCGCTTCGACACTTAATATCGGGATAACTGAATCCAGATGCCCGTGACCTTCGCGAAGAAAGCGAACTGGTCCTTGTTCGAAAGGCTACAGTCTGCGAAGAAACGAGCATAAGCCTCGCCGGAGGCGGTAAACCACCTCCGGCGCGGGTCAGTGTAACCTCGGCAGGATTACGACCGAAAGAGTCAGCTCCTGCGTCGGCGCAGAAGTCCGAGCCCGGCGAGTCCGGCGCCAAACAGGATCAGGGTCGAAGGTTCCGGAACGGCACTACCAGTCAATTGGAAAGCATGTTGCGCTCCGTTGGCATCCCAGGCCACTGGGCTAGTCAGGTTATATTCTTGTCCGCCGGCTGTGGCATTAGGGTTCGTGGTTTCCCAATAGACTTCGCCGCGAGCCGTATTGTCCAGAGGACCGTTATGGAGCCCCAGCCAGTAGGCCCCCCCCCCCGTGGCGGTGAAAGGCGAAATGTTGAAAAGATACGCGTACTCGTCGAACGAGCCTAACGTGGCGCCCGTGACTGTCCTGTCCGGAGAGGCGATCACGTTTGAATCCAGGAGCGTTCCAGGTTGGCCGCTGGCGTCTGCGTAAATCCCGTACCAGATGGAACCCGAGTAACCGTTCTGAGAAGTCAATTCGAGTGTCCAGAAATTCACGCCTGTAATGTAGGTGCTCTGAGCCAGGGCGAAAGCATCAGCCTGGATCCACGCGGTCATTTCGTTCCCATTTTGCTGATTGGGCGCACCGTTGTCGTATACGACCGAACCAGCGAATCCGGTCACCACCCCACAAAGAAGCAGTGCCAAAAGACACAATTGTCGCACGAGAGTCTCCCCCTCCCCATGTGATCGTCCTCTAAATCCAACCCAGACGATACAGTACTCTCCCGGTTGATAGGAGGTGCTGACAGTTTACTGCTAACCCCACTCCGGTAGCCTAGTGGTTTAATGATCATTGATTGACCGAGATCATTGGTACTAAAGTACTAAGAGCATTGACTTTCCGACGCGCGAACTGATGAAGAGACCTGCCGATTGGGCGCACTCGTACACTCTGGCGTGGAAGCAAGGCCCCGAGGATAACTGTTTGGTATCGCAAGAAAACAGAGGGGAAAAGAGGACAAAGCCACTCGCTAAACCGAAGAATCGGTCTACTCACCCGGTGGGGGTTTTTCTGCCGGGTGTCCGAATTCCAGGCAGTCTCTCCGCAAATCCGGCTGGCAAAAAGATAGCCACAGCGCAAAAGAGCCGGTCCTACCGGGACCGGCTCTGCGACTTTCGTGCGCGTTGACTCTTGGTTGAGCACGCTGAACTGAGATGCCCGCCCAATTGCGGCTAACCGCCGCCCGGACCGTTGTGGCAGCTATAGCAGCCGATGATCGTGCCCGCGGTGAACGTTCTCCCGGCGAGTGTCCGGTCTGTCTGTACTTTCGACAGGATCGTTCCCCGGTAGTCCGTACCATGGCAGCCTTGGCACGCCGCTGCGCCGCCCGAGTCGGCCACATCCTGGTGCCTGCTGACCCACGACGAGCCGACGGGATGCATCCCATGAGGTCCGCCGTTGGTGGTTGTTGGGACGGTGGCGTGGCAGGCCGAGCATTCCACCAGCATGCCCGCGTGGCCTTGCAGAGCGATGCTCTGGACGTTGTCGTTCACGATGGGAGTCGGGAACTCCGCATGAGTTGACCCGTGGCAGGCCTCGCACTGCAGACCGCCGTGACCGCTTGAAGTGCGGAAAAGAGAGAATCCGGCGGTCGGGGAGTTCGCGTTGCTGGCGAACGTGCTGTCGGCGGGAGTTCGCGGCGTGGTGCCGCTGGAGAACGCCGAAGTATAGGCGAGCGTGGTGTTGGTGGCGCTCGCCAGGCCGGTATGGCAGCTCGCGCAATTGGGTTCGGAGAACCAGCCGGTGCGGGTAGTCGAAGCCAGTGCGCTCAGGTTGCCGTGGCAGCTCTGGCACTCGATGGCGTTGGAGCCTGTGGAGGTCAGCAACGTTCCCATGGCGCCGCGCAGGCACTGGGTTTTAGGTCCGGGGTGGCAGGTGTAGCAGGTCCCGCGGGTCGTGCCGCTATTGAGCGTCGCGCCGGTAGCCGGGTCTAGCACGTTGCCGTGTAGCCCGTGGATGGAGGTCGTTAGCGGCGGAACACCGGCGACGCCTGTGATGGAGACGAAGGCCGATCCGTGGCATGCATAACACATCACGGGTTGCGTGGCGGTCGTCGCTTCCAGTCCGGCGGTGCTGTAGCCGACCTGGGTTGCGGCCGCCTGGAACAGCGGGAAGCTCTGGAACCGCTCGTCGTGTTTGCGCAGCAGGTTCAGCTTCATGTCCTTGCTGGGATCCGAGTTGTTTACCCAGCCCTTGATCGGCATGGCGGCGGTGTTGCCGCTTGTGGAAGCGTGGCAGGTACCGCAACTGACCTCGTCGGAGATCGGAAGTACGATGTCAGTGGTCGCCAGCACCGCGCCCGAAGAGTTGGTCGCCGTGACGCGCATCATCGGGAAGTAGTTGTTCGTCCCGTTATCGGCATAATTCGTGAGCGGGATCGCTTGCGCGATCCAAGTGTTGTCGATCGTCCTGAAGGTCATGGCTTGCGGAGTATTGGCCAGACCCGGCATGGCGTAGCCCACCAACCCTACGTCCGGAGGGTGAATCCCGAATCCCCATGACGCGATGTAGGTCCAGAAGTTGGTCTTCCCGATCGACGTAGTGTTGATCGTGTTCGTCAGCGGGTCTGTGATTGCCTTATAGGTGAGCGTATAGCCGCCGGGCGAAGTCACCAAGGTGCCCGAAGTGTCAACAAGGTGGGCATAAATGGTGTTGAACGGAGGCAGGAATCCGGCAATGCTGAAATCCTTACCATCGTCGCAATGCATTCCAAGGTCGTTCCAGGCGATCACTTTGAAGGGGCCGCCGGAAGCGACGGCTGTACTTACGACGAACGTCACCGCGACGGTGCGGGTGAGACCATTGCCGGTCACCGTAATGGTGCCAGTATAGGTCCCAGCCGCCAGTCCGGTCAGACTCGCCGAAACCGCCAGCGTCGCGGGCGTCGTGCCCGAAGTGGGAGTGACGGTGAGCCATGTCGCGGAGCCTTTGCTCGCCGTGAAGCTCGCGTTAGGGCTGGCGCTGACCGACACACTCTGCGCGCCTGGCGAAGTTCCTCCAACGGTGGCAGCAAAGGACAGTGAGGTTGGGCTCACCGTAAGTGTGGGCGTGCCGGAACCGGTCACGGTGAAGGTTACGGCCACCGTTCGCGTTAAGCCGTTGCCCGTAACGGTAATGGTGCCGGTGTAGGTCCCAGCCGCCAGTCCGGATACATTCGCAGAAACCGACAATGTCGCGGGCGTAGTGCCCGAAGTGGGCGAGACGGTCAACCACGCCGCGGAGCCGCGACTGGCTGTGAAAGACGTGTTCGGACTGGCGCTCACGGCCAGGGATTGCGCGCCGGGAGACGAGCCTCCAGCCGTGGCGGTGAACGAGAGGGACGTGGGGCTCACGGTCAGCGTACGCGTTGTACTGGTGATCGTCAGCGTCACTGGGACCGTATAAGTTCGACGACCACTTGTGAGCGTAATCGTGCCGTTGTAGGTAGCCGGCATCAGGCCCCTCGGGTATACGGAGACCGACAGGGTCTGGGGTCCGGTGAGAGGTCCGGAAGGTGCGACGAACAGCCAAATGTTCGATCCGATGTGTCCAGACGAGCTCACCGTGAAGCTGGTGCTGCTGTTGGCGCTAACCGTCAAGGACTTGTAGACACGAGTGGTACTACCCGCCGGTGCGCTGAACGACAGCGATGTTGGGGAGATGGTAAGGCCACCGCCTTCACGTTCTTGGGCGATCGACCTGGATGTCCAGATTGGACTGGCCGCCAGGGCTGCAACTGCAAATACAACCCGCAAGTGTTTCACTCAGATCCTCCTTTTTGAGTTTTGGGTGCCGCGCCTGAAATCACGACGCGCGGCACAACGTTCGACGTGAACAGTTCATTTCTGGCGAAGGGAGTTTATTTGACCATGCCGACACACCACGAGCGTTGGTAATCCAGCCGGAAATCCCTCCGTCGAAATGCAGTTCGCCCCGTGCAGATGCTACGGAACGTTACGAATTATTTAGTCTTGGTATCCAGCACACCCAGCGCTGAGATGAGAAAAGGTTAGGGCTCATTGGGACGTGTCCGTTTCCCAGACTTCTTCCCGCCGCAGTCCGCGAGTATTGCGGAATGCGTCGGGACCCAATGACCCTGAAGTGGCAGGGCTACTCGTGCACGAGAGAATCCTATCACAAGAGTACGTTTTTTCAATAATCAAATCTGCGCAAATACTGGATATTGATGGTCACGTTCGCCCTCGGTTCGTTTGGTTTATACCAAACATTTGCGTACATATTGCGCGGAATGGGAAGCGGACTGCCGCCACTACTCGGCAATGTGGCGGCAAGGGCACGGGGAGGGGGGAACTGCGCGAGTCGAATTCCTCCCCCACCACGCGTTCCAAATGACAGAATGTCTGGAATATGTCCAGCCCAGCTCAGTCCGCTCCAGGGCTCGCACGCACGCTCGGTCTGTTCGAGCTGCTGGTGATCGGCGTCATCATGGTGCAGCCCACCGCGCCGATGCCTCCGTTCGGCGCCATCTCGGCGGCCGGTCATGGGCATGTGGTGACGACGGTGCTGATTGCCATGTTCGCTATGTTGCTGACGGCGATCAGCTACGGGCGCATGGCGCGCGCCTACCCGGTAGCCGGTTCGGCGTATAGCTATGTCGCGCGGGAGATTCATCCCGCCCTGGGCTTCATCACCGGATGGAGTATGTTGCTCGACTATGTGGTGAATCCGTTGATCTGCGTCATCTGGTGTTCGAAGGGCATGATGGCCATGTTCCCCAGCACCGGCTATCCGCCGTGGGCCATTTTTTTCGCCGCGCTCTTCACGTGGCTGAACTTGCGCGGCATCCGCTCCACGGCGCGAACGAATCAGGCTCTGGCCGGAGTCATGGGACTGGTGGTCGCCTGGATGTTCGCCGCGACCTTCTTCAAGCTGAACGCCATGCCGTCCTTCGCGGCCGGTTTCTGGACCCATCCCTTCTACGATCCGGCACTGTTTTCGTGGGGAACGGTGTCGAACGGCGCGTCGGTCGCAGTGCTCACCTACATTGGCTTCGATGGCATCTCGACGCTCTCCGAGGAGGTGAAGAACCCGCGTCGCAACATCCTGCTGGGCATCGTCGGCACTTGTCTCATCATTGGCGTGCTTTCGTCCCTGGAGGTCTACGCCGCGCAACTCCTCTGGCCCGCGTCGCAGCCCTTCCCAGATAACGACACTGCGTATCTCTACGTCGCCGGACGGGCGGGCGGATCGGCGCTCTTCCAGACGATGTCCTGGACCCTGATTCTGGCGAGCATCGGATCCGCGGGCGGAGGCGTGCTCGCCGGCGCACGATTGCTGTATGGCATGGGACGCGACGGCGTGTTGCCGCGCGGCTTTTTCGGCTACCTGCATCCGGAACGGCGCATCCCATCGCGCAACGTGATGTTGATCGGCGCGCTCTGCCTGGTCGGCGCGTTCCTTATGAGCTACCAGGTCGGCGCGGAGCTGCTGAATTTCGGCGCGTTGATAGGCTTCATGGGAGTCAACGTCAGCACGCTGCTGCACTATTGGGTGCGCGGGAGAGACCGGCGCTGGTCGTTTCTGGTCCTGCCGGTTCTCGGGTTCCTCGTATGCCTCTATCTCTGGCTCAGCCTGAGCATCATCGCGAAGACCGCGGGCGTCGCCTGGCTGACGATGGGACTGGCCTACGGAGCGTGGAAGACGCGCGGGTTCCGGAGCGACCTCGTTCGGCTCGAAGAAGTGGTGGACGAATAGGCGCGCAGCCTACTTCGTGGCCTTCTTAAGTTTCAAAGGGAGCGTCCCTCCGCCCTGCGACCAATCGCCTGCGAGTTCAGTTCCCTCGGCGTTGAGAACACCCTTGTACGCTCCGCCGACCATCTTCAACTTCATCTCGATGGCGAGGTCCTTCTGGACCACGTCCGACATGGACATGCCGAACGCATTCTGATCCGGCGAATCGAGAGTCGCCTTCACGGTCTTGTCAGGCTGATTGTGAAGATGAATCGCGATGCGCAGCGTGACTGAGGGATTCTCAGGCGTAGGAGGCGTTACAAGGCTGCCTTCCCAATCGCCTTCGAATTTCGCGTCGACCACCGGACTCGTTTGCGGCAACTCCACCTTCGCCTCGCCGGTCCGCTTCAGGTCGGCGGGAAAACTCGCGCCGTTGGCGGAAAAGCTCAGAGCCATGTGACCGTCGTCCTTCACCGCGCCGCTGAATTCCGGAGCCCCCGGCGCCTCTGGAACGGTAAACTTGACGTTCTTGCCATCCACTTCGAGCTTGTCGATTTTCAGCCCGGTGACGCCTTGCGTGGGGACGCCGAAGCTGCCGGTCCATGCGCCCTTGTCGTTCTTGGCGAGATCCACGGAAATCGTCATTTCCTGATTGGGCAGGACGACATTCCCCTCCCAATGGCCGGCCGGAGTCGTCTGAGCAAATAGAGCCGGCGCTGGTGTGAGCAGTAACATGCCAAAAGACATTGCGAGCAAAACTTGGTTCATATCTACCTCAACGCGTCACGAGGACGCGGCGTTCAATCGAATTCAGGCTCTCACGGATTATCCGGTGATGAAGGCTTGGATTTGCGGCGGAGTGGGGCGCCGCTCTCGCGCCGCGCGGGGTCCAGACCCCGCCTGCTTCTGCCTCGCCCTCAGCCCACCGTCAGCCGATACACCCCTTGGACAGGCGCCTGCAAAGACTTGCCGTCCGCGCTCGCCGTAATGCTGTACTCCACGACAGGCCCTGACGTGGCGGGCAACTCCAGCCACGCCTCCCAGGTCTTGCGCCCGAGCAACTTGAACGGCCGCTCAACCCACGCCACCGATCCTGCCGGGCGCATCCGAAGCGTGACCGAATGAACCGCCGCCGAGCCCGGAACGACGGCCAGAATGCGGACCTTCTCGCCTCTTCCGAGCATGGTCGGACGCACCGGAACGATCAGTCTGGCAGGCGTTTCCATATCGGGCTGCCGCGCGGCTTGCGCCGCGGCTTCCACTTCCGCCGGCATCGCATCCAGAAACTCGGCCATCGACAGCGGCAGCCGGTCGAGCGCGATGCGCACGAACTTGTTCTGCATCGAGGCGAGAGTCCCCATGTCGTTGCGAGTCGCCACCGCGCCGTGGAAGCGCAGGATCGCCTGCCTCACTTCCGGCGCGAGTTTCAGCCAGATTGGAACACCCTCTTTTTCGACCAGCGCTTTCGCTTCGGCCTTCTGCTTGTTCTTGCGCAGCGCCACCGCGCGCTTTAGCACTTCATTCAGCGCCTGAGCATGAACCCACGCCTCGGCGTAGTGCGCCATGAACTCGACGTGCCGCGTGACGTGCTCCATCCGGTCTTTCTCAACCGCCGGCGCCGAATCGGTGAGCGCGCGTAACTCATGAGCTACCTGCTGTTGCGAGGCCCGCACCTTATCCGTGACCTTCGAAGAAGTCCAATATGTAAAGGCCTCGGAGTAGTCGCCGCTGAACTCCGTCTGCACGATGTGGCCGTCCTTCACGACGTCGCTGCCGGTCCGCAGCAGCGATTGATCGCGGTCCACGCCACTCAATACTTGCGCGTACTTCCCCGCCCTCTCGCCGCTCGCCTGCGACTTCGCGTAGGCGGCATAGTGCGCATCGGGCGCGTAGCCCTTGTCCCACATCGCGCGGGAGAAGAACGTCGCCGTGGGATCGACGATGCGATGGCGCCAATGTATGCCGAGCATGCCCTGACACCCATACCGGTCGGCCAGATCGACGTCTCGCTTGAACCGGTTGACGTGGAACTGCGCGAGCCACATCGACGGGTCGTCTTCGAGCCACGGAATCGGCCAGCGTTCGCGCGAGCCGAGTTGCCCAAAGACCTCGTGCACCGGATCCCAGCCCAGCGAGTCGCTGAGGCAGGAGAAAACGATGTCCTCCGGCAGGACCTTGTGCAGGTCCGCAAAGTGACGCGCTACGCCGCCCCAGCCGCTAATAATCAACCGCTTTTTCGGCGCATGACGGCGCAGGTAGTCGTAGGTGAGTTGGAACGCCGTGGCGGGCAGCGGAATACCCTCCTTCCGGCTGTCCCAATTGGCGCCCTCGTCTTCCCACAGCCAGACGTGATCGACGTCCGGATACGAGTTCAGCAGATTGTCGAGACGCGTTTCGAGCAGCTTGCGGCCGGTGTAGGAGGACGGGTCGAAACGCGGGCGGGCCTTCGAGTCTTCAAACCGCGCCTCGGGCGGGAGAGCGCGATATATCTCGTCGGGTATCTGGTAGGGTTCGAATCCGACACCTGTGCGAATACCCAGCTTTTTGGCGTAAGAAAGGGCATTTTTGAGCAGTTTTTGCGTGTTTTCCGCGATCTCCCAAGGACTGCGTCCGAGCCTCGTAGCGTCGCTGCCGAAGACCTCTCCGTCGAAGTACTGGGAAGATCCCATGCCAAAGCGCGAGGTCCGCTCAGGCAGATAGCCCCAGCGGTTCGAGGCGGTGCTGTCGAGATAGGCCAGGTGTCCGGCGCCGGCGAATTCGAAATTGAGGTAGCTCTCCGCCCACTGCAACGCCTGCGTGTACACGTGCATGCCAAACGTGTTCATCCTCATCCGCAGCATCGCTTCGAAGTACGCGCGGAAGTCTTCCTCGTTGTAGATCGTGATGCAGTTCAGGAAGTCTGGCCAGGGCAGCAAACCTCGCACGGCGAAGCGCGGCGTGCTCGTCCATTTCTGACCGCTGCCCGGTACGACGATCTCGCGCGCCGGCTCGGGTGGATAATTCTCGCCGTCGATGCCGAACACCGCGCCCTGCCGTTCCAGAAACTCGAAGACCGCGCAAAGCAGGCCGCGTTCGCTGGCTCCGCGCAGCATAACGTCCTTGCCGGAGGTGCGGACCTCGTAGCTCTCCTCGTGCGCAAGGCCCGTCTTGTCGATGTGGAGATCGATGATCCGGTCGCCCGCCGCACTCACTTCGCGAGAATTCTCAAAGCGAACTTCCGCGTTCAGCCGCAGCGCTAGCAACCCGCGCAGCATCTCCTTTTCGGGCATAGCCGGGGTCTTGCTGACGCTCACTTTGATTCGCGAGCGCGACGCCCCTTCGAGCGGCCAAAGAGCCGCACCCAGCAGCAGGCTGCGTTCCAGAAAAGACCGGCGTGTATCGGATGCAGACATGGGTACCTCGAGTTCTCGGGTATCCTATCACCCACGCGTCGTGGATCAGAAGCACGTGCGGCGTGATGGCTGGAGAGGCTCCAGGCAAGGGTCCGATGCGCTTCGCATAATGGTGTGTATGATTTTGGAAACAGAGCGGCTGATCCTCGACACATGGGAGAGCGCGGACTGGACCGAGTTTCGCGCGCTCGCCACCGACCCTGAGATCATGCGCTACATCACCGGCGGCGATCCTTGGACCGATGAGAAGATCCGGTCGTTTGTCGACAGCCAGATCGAGGCGTATCGCAACCCGCGGGTTCTGTCGCTGGAAGCTGCTGTCGAAACCGGACGGGCGCTTTATCGGTTTCTGCGGCGCCAACTTCTGGCGTGATGCCGACGGACCCGGAGATCGGGTGGTGGTTGAACCGCTC
Source organism: Terriglobia bacterium (assembly GCA_963823095.1). GTDB lineage: Bacteria > Acidobacteriota > Terriglobia > Bryobacterales > Bryobacteraceae > CAIVVT01. The sequence goes on along the minus strand of CAWGKI010000049.1, from coordinate 607,040 downwards.
GCACTGGGGACGTGGACTGGCGACCGAGGCCGCCGTGCTCGCGCTGCGAGACCTATTCGACCGGGTGCGATTGGACCGCGTGATTTCGGTTGCGATGCCAGGCAACCAGGCATCGACGCGGATCATGCGGAAGCTCGGCCTTGAGTTCGATGGCGAGTTCGAGAGCCAGGGTGTCCGCCTGGTGCGGTATGCGATGGACCGGACGAGTTATGAATCCAAGTGGCCCGCAAATCGCATCCCACGGGCTTGAAGGTGGTGGGAGGGGCGGACATCGAAGCTATTTCTTTTCAAACCCGACACGAAAGCGACCAAGTTCAAGCGCTTGGAGCAGCGTTCCGAGGTACATGTTGAAGTCGTCATCGGTCAGGAAAGCGATGGCGTCTTTATGCGCTTTCAACTGCCAGGTACCCCACTGAACCGAAACCGGGTGTATGTGGACGCCGTGGATGTTGTGGCTCGGCGCGCCAGTGCCCACCCGAAACAGCTCGCCATCTCCAAACGGATCGAGCACCGTAATCTCGGCATGATAGTAGTTCAAAATAGCCTGGATAATTCTTTCGCCGGCCTGGCGCGGAGGCCATCCTTCTCCGGCAGCCTTGAACTCTCTCAGTACTTGCGGATGTACAGGCGTGCTGTATGCCATGGTCCCTGCAGCCTAAGTCCAATCTTGCCCCCTGTCAATACAACGATGGCGATTCCCGTCCAGCCGTGAACCGCAGGTTGCGGACCGGATTAGACCGGACCGCTACCGCACGGCCTGACGGTCCCTCGCAGGCGGAGGGCTTGCCAAATGAAAACACGGTGTAGTCCTTGAAGAATTGAGCGCTCGGCCCACTAACCGCCCGCAACTATCGAGGCCAGGCGCTTGGGCGCGACCAGACAGTAGCTGCCGAGGACAAGCTCGCCCACTTCCTCCCAGTCGATTTCACCGACGTCCAGACGCAGCGCGACCCAGCCCTTCGGCCCAATGTACGTAGGCAAATAGAAGCGCGTGGGTTGAGCGGCAGTGAGACTCGCGTTGTCGCCAGGCAGCGCCTTGCAAGTGACCGCGACGATCCCGTCGCCGTGATGATCGTTTAGAAAATACGCGAAACTTCGTTTCCGGACTGTGAATGCCGCGTGGCTGCCGCAGTCCTGGCGCGCCGCTTCGGGCAGAGCAAGACAGATCTGCGATAGCCGGGTAAGGCGGTGGTCTTCGGTGGAACGTTTCTCGGCCATGGTGAGCCTAAAACTGCGAAATGCCCAAAGTGTTCCCGTCCGGATCCTTGAACCAGGCAACCCTCGCACCGCTCGGCGACGTCCAGACGCCAGACTCGTCCTGTGCGAGGCCCGAGTAGCGCTGGAACACGACGCCCGCCGCGTGCAACGCTTGCACCGCCTCCGTGATATCCGGCACATTCCAACCCAAGACAGTGTAAGGGGCAGCCGTCAGTTCCTTGACGGGCGTCACCCGCAGCATGATTCCGTGCACGTCGAAAACGAGTGCGAAAGGAAGCTCATCGCGAACCAGGTGCAAGCCAAGGGTCCGTTCATAGAACTCCCTCGAACGAGCCGGGTCGCGTGTGGCAACGAAGGCGATCGGATTGTTGTCACAGAGTCTGAACGGGGGCGCCATGGGGTAATGATGCATCAGGGTTTGCGGCGCTTCAAGCCGCTCTTCAGGCTCATTTGTGGATTGGAAAATGCTCTATCGAAGAACGGTAAGGTCTAGTAGCGCGTACCCGCGCTCAGACCAATTCAAATCCGCTTGTTTGATATCATTCGGCTTCATGGCTCAGACGACGCCGTACTCCATTGGAGTGGACCTTGGTGGGACCAACCTGCGCGCCGCCGCCGTGGACCGGGCCGGCAACCAGCTCGGCAAACAGGCCGGCGCCGTCCATTTGAGAGCGGGCCGCGACGCAGTAGTAAGCGACATCGTAACTTCCATCCAGGCCCTGCGTGAACGCTTCGGCGTGGAGCAGCTCGCCGGCGTCGGCGTGGCCGTTCCGGGCTTCATTCGACTCAAGGAAGGCGTGGTCGCCAACTCGGCCAACCTCCCATCGCTCGAAGGCGTACCTTTACGCGACGAAATCCAGCGGAAGCTGGGCGCGCCGGTCATTCTGGAAAACGACGCCAACGCGGCGGCGCTCGGAGAGAAGTGGTTGGGGGCGGGCCGGGACGTCGATGACCTGATTCTGCTGACGCTCGGCACGGGCATCGGCGGCGGGATTATCTCCGGCGGCCGCATCCTGCGCGGCCACGTGGGCATGGCCGGCGAGTTCGGCCACATGACTATCATTCCCAATGGCAACCCGTGCGGCTGCGGCAACACCGGCTGTCTGGAGAAGCATGCCTCGGCGACGGCTATCTCTGTGATGGCGCGGTTGCTGCAACTGGGCGAGGCGCTGACCGCCGAGCAAGTCTTCCGCATCGCCACCGAGGACGCAGGCGAAGACGGGCGGAAAGCGACACGGATTTTCGAACTGATGGGCGTCGCGCTGGGCATCGCCATCGGGAATCTGGTAAACATATTCAACGCGCCGCTGTACCTGTTGAGCGGCGGTCCGCTGCCGGCGTGGGATCTGTTCGCGCCCTCGATGTTCGCCGAGGCTCGCAAGCGCAGCTTCACTTTTCGCAACACGGAGACGAGGATAGAGAAGGCGCTGCTCGGCAACGAAGCAGGTCTATTTGGAGCGGCTTATTTGCCGTTTCTGGAAGTAAGCGCGGACGTGGGCGTGCCCGCTGGGCTCTAATACGGAATACTGAGGATTGTGGCATCATCCAGACGCCGCGAGCGACGGAGTTCAAATTCATGTACTGGCTAGGAATCGACATTGGCACCGGTGGCAGCCGCGCGCTGCTGATTGACGAAAAAGGCGCCTTCGTGGCGGGCTTCACCGCTCCGCACCAAGAGATGACGATGGAGCGCCCCGGCTGGGCCGAGCAGGACCCGAAGGACTGGTGGGACGCGGCGCAGAAGGCCGTCAAGGGCGTTCTGGAAGCGGCCGGCGCGAAGGGCGAGGACGTGAAAGCGATCGGTCTCTCGGGCCAGATGCACGGTCTCGTGCTGCTCGATGCGGCTCACGAGGTGATCCGTCCGTCCCTCATCTGGTGCGATCAACGCAGCCAGGCCCAGGTCGATTTCGTGAACTCGACGGTGGGCAAGGACGACGTCGTCGCCTTCACGGCGAACCCGATGCTCACGGGCTTCACGCTGCCCAAGCTGCTGTGGGTGCGCGACAACGAACCGGCCAACTTCGAGCGGGCGCGCAAGTTTCTGCTTCCGAAAGATTACGTGCGGCTGCGCCTCACCGGCGAGTACGCCACTGAAGTTTCCGACGCCTCCGGCACGGGCTTGCTCGACGTCGTGCGCCGCCGCTGGTCCAATGAGATGGTAGAGCGTCTGAAACTCGACAAAGGCCTGCTCCCGAAATTGTATGAGTCGGTCGATGTCACGGGCAAGATCACCAAGGCCGCCGCGAAAGCGACTGGCCTAAAGGAAGGCACACCCGTGGTGGGCGGCGGAGGCGATCAGGCCGCGAGTGGCATCGGCAATGGCATCGTTAGTCCCGGCGTCGCATCGTGCACCATCGGCACCTCGGGCGTGGTCTTCGCCTATCTGGACAAGCCGCAGTACGACCGCAAGGGCCGCGTGCATACCTTCTGCCATGCCGTGAAAGGCAAGTGGCATGTGATGGGCGTGACGCAAGGCGCGGGTCTGAGCCTGCAGTGGTTCCGCAACCAACTTGCGCCGGGCACGGAATACGATGCCCTGACCGCCGAGGCCGCCACGGCTCCGCCGCTCAGCAATGGCCTGTACTGGCTGCCCTATCTAATGGGCGAGCGCACGCCGCACCTCGATCCGTACGCTCGCGGCGGCTGGATCGGTCTCACCAACAAGCACACGCGCGCGGACCTGATCCGTGCGGTCATCGAGGGCGTCAGCTTCAGCCTGCGCGATTGCCTCTCCATCATCCACGAGGACATGAGCCTCGACATCACGAAGGTGCGCGTTTCCGGCGGCGGCGCGAAGAGCGCGTTCTGGCGCCAGATGCTGGCCGACATCTTCTCGTCGAAAGTGACGACCCTGGCGAACACCGAGGGCTCGGCTTACGGCGCGGCTCTGCTCGCACTCGCCGGCGACGGACCCTACGCCTCGGTGGAAGAAGTCTGCGCGGTCGCCATCAAAGAGGCGAGCAGCGTGGTGCCCGTCCCGCACGAGTGCGCGGTGTATCAGCGCGGCTTCGAAGTCTACAACGTGCTGTATCCGACGCTGAAGCCGATCTACGGCCTGATTCACCAAATGGCGTAGGGTAGCTAGGTTGCCTGTTTTGCCACCGCCTTTACGCGACAACTCTGCCGTGTCGCGGGCACGATGATATGGTATTGACATCATATGAATCGCAACTCATAATATGGGCATAGGTTGGCGGGTCGAAATCGGTGACGAATTCAAGCCGGAATTCGATACGTTGTACGAGGACGTGCGTGTCGAGATTCTTTCGTTGGCACGTCTGCTGCAGCAATTCGGGCCGCAACTAGGACGCCCCCGCGCCGACACGCTAAACGGCTCTCGTCACGCGAACATGAAGGAATTGCGCTTCAGCGCGGCGGCGGGTGAGTGGCGCGTGGCGTTCGCGTTCGATCCCCGACGCAAAGCGATTCTGCTCATCGCCGGCGACAAGTCGGGAGGCGGCGAGAAGCGGTTCTATCGCGAACTCGTTCGGAAAGCAGACGAGCGATTCGATGCTCATTTGGCGCGGCTGAGGAAGGGGCGAGAGTAAATATGGCTACGAATGTGGAAGACATAATCCGGGAACTCGGTCCCACTCAGCGCAAGCGCGTCGAGACTCGCGCGGCGGAATTGATTGCCGAGGAAATGACGTTGCGCGAGTTGCGGCGCGCGCGGAAGCTCACGCAAGTCCGGATGGCCAAGACGCTCGGCATTACGCAGGACAGCGTCTCCCGCCTTGAGAAACGGAGCGATCTCCTGTTGTCCACTTTGCGGAATACGGTCAAAGCTATGGGGGGCAAATTGTCGCTGGTCGCGGAGTTTCCCGATCGTAGCCCCGTGGTCTTGTCGGGAATTGCCGAGGACTCGCCTGTCAAGCCAGTGCGTCGAAAACGCTGCGTCGCGTAAGCATCCCGGCGCAGATCATACGCTACAGGGGTCATGAAATGTCGCGCGGCTACTCAAGCCGCTTCGGCATCGTAGATTAGCTTGCCCTCCCGAAGCGCCGAATACAGAACGAGGCCATATGCATCGCGGTACTTTTCCACCTCTTCCGGCGTGGCCACGGTGAGATCAACCGCGATTTCTCTTGTTCCCAGGGCCCGGTAGATGCGCTGTGCCAACTCGATATGGTGGAAGTCGCCGCGCTTGATCACAAGCAGGTCGAGATCGCTGCCAGGTTGCATACTGCCCCGGGCAGCGGAACCGAATACGATGATTCTTTCTGGTTGGACCTCTCGACGATTCGACGCACAAGCACGCTCAGATCCCCCAGAGGGAGTGCAATTCCAGCGCGCTGGATCTGCTCCAGAAGCGTCATATATTCATCCTACCGCGTATGCCTCCAGCATTTTTCAATCCACAAATGAGCCTGAAGCGCGACTGGATCTTGCGGTTCATTTTTGATATAACACTAATACCTTGAGAACGGGTGAGGTTTTCTCTGTTCTCGGTTTCGCCGGGCTGCTATGTGCCGGTGAATTGCAGTTACGCGCAGCGTCTGCCAAGCCGCCGGCCCCCGAGTTGGACCGGCTAAGTTCGCTTGCCATGTCTTCGCTGGCAAATATGCGATACAGGCAGGCGATTCGCTCCTTCTCGGATGGAGCGGCGCTGGCGAAGAGCGTTGGGGATCTGCCCCGAGCCCAACGGTTCTTGAACGCCCTCGGGGGCAGTTACCTGATCGTCTACCAATACCGCAAAGCGCTCACCGCTTACGAAGAAGCCCGCCTCATGGCGCGAAAGAGCCGCGCCGCCGACGTAGAGGCCGTCATCGACCTCAACCTGGCATCGATGTATCTGTTGCTCGGGGATGTCGATTCCGCCCGGCGCGAGTTGGAAGCAGCCCAGGGGCGTCTTCCCGCAGCCTCGCGGCACTGGCCGGCTCTGTACGCGGGGCAGGCTCGCCTGGCTCTGCGGACGGGAGACCAGGGCGCCCTCGAACGTGCCGCAAAGTCGGGCCTGGACGCGGCCGATGCAGCTGGAAATGCCGAGGTCCGGGCGGCTTTGGTCGAGGATCTCGGCCTTTTGGCCTTGCAGCGCGGCGATTTCGGCCGGGCCGAAGAGTCGTTGCTCGAAGCCTACCGGCTGCGCCGTCTCCAGCGCCTGCGCGACATCGAGCCCGTGCTCTGTTCGCTGTCCCGTCTTGCGCTACGAACGGGTCAGCCGGATCGGGCGGTTTGGCTCGCAAAACTGGCGCGTGCGTCCCGGAGCTACTCGGCCTCGAGCGCCTCGCCCTGGCTCGCGCCCTTCACCCTCGGGCAGAGTCTCGCCGCGGCGGGCCGGCACGATGAGGCTCTCGCCGCCTACCGGGAGGCGCTGCAACTGGCGCGCAGGTGGAGGCAGGCCGTCGTGCCATCCCCCGAGATTCAACTGCTCGCCAACATCGGGATACACCAGATCGCAAGCTCCTATGCCCAGTTGGCGGCCGAGTCGAGCCAGCGCAACGGAAGCCAGGATCTGGCGTGTCGAGCCATGTTGGCCATCGAGCAGACGCGCGACGCAGCGTTCCGCTCCAGCGCGGATTCGAATTTGGCCGACGATTCGGAGTACCGGGAAACGCTGGCCCAGTGGCGTGGCCAGCAATTCTGGCGGCTTTCCAACGACCCAGCGGGCCGCCGTCCGGCGGGCGCGGAGGCTTCGGCGATCGAAGCGAAACTGAGGTCGCTTGAGAATCGCCGGCATGCGGCCGCTCAGGCCGGCCCGATGCTGGAAGGCAGCCAAGGAATACGGCGGCTGCAAGCCGCCTTGGGGCGGGACGACCTATTGATGTCCTTTGGCCTCTGCGAGGGGCGTTCCTGGCTCTGGGCTTTGACCCGCGACTCCTTCGAGCAGATCCCTCTCCCCGGACGAGGAGAATTGGTGGGCGCTCTCTCGAAATTTGGCAGCGCCGTGCGGCTCGGGGCCCAAAATGGTTTGGATTCCGGTCCGGGCCTGTACGCGGCACTGTTCGGCCCGCTGTCCGAGAGGGCGCGTTCGCGCCGCCGCTGGCTGCTGTCGATGGACGACGCTCTACTGGAAGTCCCGTTGGCGGCTCTGCGCCGCGAAGCCGGCCCAAAAGGGCGCTACCTTATTCAGGATCACGTTCTCGAGCCTCTTGCCTCGGCGTTGACCTTATTGGAGAGGAAGCCCGCCACGCGGCCGTCCAATTCGCTTCTCGGCGTGGGCGATCCGGTGTACAACGTAGCGGACGATCGTTGGGGACGGCGAACTCCACCTTTATCGTCCCAGTCTGCCGCACTTCAACTCCCCAGACTGCCGGGCAGCGGTGCGGAATTGCGGCGGATCGCGAACCAGTGGGATCGAGCGGGTCTGAAATCCCGCATTCTCACTGGCCTTGCGGCGACTCCGGAGCGGTTTTCGGCCGAAATGGCCGCGCGCCCCGGGGTGATCCACCTCTCGGCTCATCTGATCCAGGAAGAGGCGGACGGCCAGGGCTTCGTGCTGATGCGAAGCGGCCGATCCGGTCTGGCGCCGGTGCGAGCGCGACGGTCTTCCGAGATGTTTCTAATGCTCTCGCTTCGGCCTGACGGCAGAGCGGACGGCCTCACGGCGCGCAGCGTGGGCGCATACCGGTTACCGGGCAGCCTGATTGTGATGAGCGGCTGCGGGACTGGCCGGGGAACGCACCAGCCCGGCGCGGGCCTGGCGGGATTCTTCAAGTCGTGGATCGCGTCGGGCGCGTCCGGAGTGGTTGGAACGCTTTGGCCGATCCCCGACGACGCTTCGGCACTTTTCGATGTTTTTTATGCATCCATCCGCCGAGGAACGGAGCCTTCAGTGGCTCTTAGGGAAGCGCAACTGGCACTGCTCGCGCAGAGAGGCTGGACCTCGCGACCCTCATTTTGGAGCGCCTGGACGACAGTAGGACGTAACTGAGAACGGCACGAAACCAATGACAATAAACGGTGAGTGGAATGGTGTGGATCCGGTCGAGGAAACCGGCGCTGCTTCAGACGCGGAAGGGAACCAGGCGAGGTGTGAGGCCTGCACTGGTTGGAATTCAAGTGGAGACTCGCGACGGTCCTGGCGCGCGCTGGTTGAGGGGGTGAAAAACGGCGACCGCGAGTCCATGGAAGCCTTGTACGATAGCTTCACGCGAGGCGTGCGGTACTACTTCTGCAAACGCCTCGGGCCCGCCGAATTGGACGACCATGTTCACGACGCCTATTTGACGGTGATTCAGGCCATTCGCGCGGGCACCCTGCGGGAACCCGAGGCCCTGATGGGATACGTCAAGACCATCATCCGCAGGCAGGTGGCCGCGGGGATCGACGAAGCAGTGCACACCCGGCGGGAGCGCGTGGATTTTGAAGTCGGCACCTTTGTCATGGACGACCGGCAAAACCCGGAGCAAGAGGCCATTGGCCGCCAAAACGCGCAATTGATGGTCCAAGTGATGGAGGAGATCTCTCCACGCGACCGCGAAATCCTGACGCGGTTCTATCTCCAAGGACAGAGCCAGGACGAGATCTGCGGAGCGATGCAGCTTACCGAAACGCAGTTTCGGCTCCTGAAGTCCCGAGCCAAGGCGCGCTTCGGCGAATTGGGGAGGAAGAGGCTATCTTCCGACGAAACGGAGTTTGGCATGAGAAAAATGGCCGGAGCGTGACACTCATTGAGTGGTGATGGACGATGGCGAAGACTGAGGGGATCGGCGCCATAACCAGATCAGCGAGGGACCGGATGGTTCGATTTTTCGAGTGGCCGTGGATTTACTTTTCGGAGGCGACAGTGGAGGACCGGAAGTCCGGGATAAACTGCCTGAAAGAATCCGAGATCGAGGATCTCGTTCGGGGCAAATTGAGTGAAGACGCTGAGCGGCGTTGCCTGGTTCACCTGCTGTGGTGCCAGTCATGCCAGCATCAAGTCAACGAAGAGGACGAGTTCGCTCGTGCGACCCGGAGTGCTGCCGTCCTGCTGCAGCGGAAGGAGAAGGCGGCCGCGGAGCGGCGCCCACGCGCCGGGCGGTTGGGACGAGTCTTCGATTGGATCAGCAATGCGTTTGGAGCGCCTCTGCACGCTCGCTGGGCGGCCGCTGCTCTGTCTGTGTGCGCACTGACCTTCGTCGCCTTCATGCTGCCCTTGTGGCGCGTTTCAGAGGTGAACGAAGTTCTTCTTCGCAGCGAACGCGGCAGTACCGCTCCCGCGACGGCCGAGAGCGTCGTGGGCGGCCATTTGCGCCTGCGGATCGACGTAGCCGACGTTGTTCCCTATGCGTCTTACAGCGTGACGGTCGTCGATGCGGTCGGGGAGACACTTGAGACGATCTCCGTGAATCCGGCGGCTGGGAGCGCGAACGTCACGCTCCAACGGCAGTTGCCGCCCGGCAGCTACTGGGTGCGGCTCGCGGCGCCGGATGGGCGGCTGCTGCGGGAGTACGCTCTGCGCATTCGGCCGTAGAGTCCGTGCTGAGACTGCGGCTGCAGCCAAGCTTGCAGGCTCTGGAGAGCCCGCGCGGCTCTGGAGAGCCCTCCCACTTAAGCCCGAGGCGGGAGCGCGTCGTATTCACGGACCGCGCCGTACATCGCAATGATGTTCCGCCGGCGGTACGTTCGCCAGGATGTTGTGCACCTGCTGGAAAACGAACCCTCCGCCCGGCGCCATCGTTTCGCATTGCCGCAACACGTGGGAACGCACTTCCTCGGGAGTGCCGTTTGGCAGGACGCTTTGGGTATCGCAGCCTCCGCCCCAGAAGGTCAGGTCCTTGCCGAAGTCGCGCTTCAGTCCTTCGGCTTCCATGCCGCGGCAACTGATTTGAACCGGATTGATGGCGTCCAGCCCGGCCTCGATCAGTCCCGGCAACAGGGGCCGCACCCCGCCACAACAATGCAGCATGATCTTGGCGTCCGTGAGCTGCTTGGCCCGGCCCCACAGGATCGTTTCTCTCGGTTGGAAGAATTCGCGGTACATCCGGGGTGAGATTTGAGGGCCATTCTGGGAACCGAGATCGTCGCCGAAAACGATGACGTCGATGTTGGAACCGACCGCGCCGAGGAACCGCTCCAGGTTCGCCAGATGGTACTCCACCAAGGCATCCAGGAAGCGGTGGACGCGCCGTGGTTCTCCGGCCAGCATCATCAAGAACTGGTCCATTTTGAATAGCATCTGCCCGGTTTCCAGCAGATTGCCTCCGAACAGGCCGATGATGGCGCGGTCGGTCCGCGCGCGCAGGTGGCGCGCGCCTTCGACCAACTCTTGCCGTCGTCAATCCAGGCTGCGGCGGGCCGCCGAAGACCGACCACATGCTGCCATTAAACGCGTCGTCCAACCGGCTGAGATCCTCTTCGCTTTCGAGCCAGGGCCAGTAAATCTGGTCGAAATGCAGAGACCCTTCCGGCATGCGCGCCAGCACGCGTCCGTCTTGCGCTCGTAGGATCCACCCGTCGTTTGATCATCGGGGCGCTTTTCGGGCGCTGCCCAGACGGGCATCTTGCAGGGCGTGCCGTCGGGCAGAGTCCAATCGACCCACCAACGATCTTCATGGCAGAATTCGCGTCCCAACTCGATGGTGTCCACGCCGAACAGGTCGAGGACGTCCTGGTCGACAATCGCGAGTTGCTGGACAGGGTCGTAAACGTAGACGGTGCGGGGTTCCAGCCCCAGCGCGGCCCGCAGCTTCGGGTAGACGATCGCGGAGATACCGGAAGAGCGGTAGCCGGAGAGGTCGACCGCTACGCGGTCCGGTTCGCGGTGGTTCAGCGTGGCGAGCACGCGTTCTCTGGAGGTCGGCATGACTTGATACAAACTATATCAATCGCGGGCGTCATGCTGGACCACGCCTGAACTCAGTGCCAGGATTCGCTCTTACTTCGGCTTGGCCAGTGTGAAATTGACGTGGACGGAAGTGACGACCTCGACGGGCTCCCCGTTCAGCAGCGTCGGCTTGTACTTCCATTGGCGCACTGCCTCGAGGGCAGCGGACGCCAGCATGGGGTGGCCGCTCTTCACGTCCAATTGCACCACGCTGCCGTCCGTGGCGATGATGGCCGTCAACAGCACGTCGCCCTCGATGCCAGCCTCTTTCGCGTCCGCCGGATACGCGGGAGGCGGCTGGGAGATCAGCTTCGACTTCATCACGTTGCCGCCCACGGTGATGCGGCCGGGCGCGGATGCCTGTTCCGCGCCGGTCTCAGCGGAGTACGTGGCGATCGCCGCCACCTCCGCCACCGCCGGCCACTCCTCTGACCGTTGGACTACCAGACGGTTGCCACCCTGCCCGGCCTTCTCCCGCCGTGTATCGAGCGCCCTCTGGACCAAAGCATCGGCCTCGGCTTTCAGCTTCTCGTACTCAGGTTTGGAGTCGCAGAGGTCGGCATATTCGCGCAGGAGCAGATTCTTGTAGGCCATGGCGTCGTCGTATTGTGGATCGAGGGCGAGCGCCTTGTTGAGGTGGTCGATACCGTCCAGCACAGTGGCCTCGTAACGGCTGCGGAGGTCTGCTCGCACAACGGCGTTATCAAAGGGGCCTGGCGTTTCAGGACGCATGCCGAGCTTCACCCTCGCGGCGTTCCAGTCCGGATACCAAATGGCCCAGGCGATGACGCCGAGCGAGTAATGGGCCTCTTTCCAGCCGGGATCGGCCTCAACTACCTTCAGATACCAGCCGCGCGCTTCGTCGAGCAGTTTGGATTTTTCCTCCAGGTCCTGCGCGCCCTGTGATTCGAGGTACTTGAGCGAGCCGAGCGATTTCAGCGCCACCACGTTCCGGGGATCGAGCTCGAGCGTCGCCACGAACGTTCGCTCAGCAAATCTCGCCGCCTGAAGATTCTCGGGCGAAGTCGCGCCGGGGATGTACTGGCTCATCCATGCGGTGGCGAGGTACAGGCGCGGCTCGAGGGCCGACGGGTTCAGATCCACACTCTTCTGAAATGCCGCCGCGGCTTCGACGTAGCGCCCGTTCTTGAAGGCGCGGATGCCCTCATCCAGCCAAGTTTTCCAGGTGTCCTGCGCCAGGGCCGAACCCAGGATCAGGAAAAAGCTAGCGATTCGCAGATGACTCACTGCGCCTCCAGACTGTAACTCAGATTACCACCTGCATAGACAAGCGCCGGCGCGCAAAGTTCCCCGTTTCATCCGGCGATCAAGGCCGCCGGAGCGGGGCCACCGGCCTGTCCTGCCGTCGTACTGGCGCGTAGAGGCGCGCAAGCACATAGGACGACATGCCGAGCCAGTAAAGGGTCTGCAGGAGGATCCACAGCAATCCCGTTGAAAGAAAACGGCCATCCTCAAAGCGGCGTGAAGACGTCGTGACCGGGCCGGGGAGGGTCACAAAATGGCCGGCTCGCCTGATTCGCTTGACCAGGTCGGCGTCCTCAAACAGCGGATAGGGATGGAATCCGCCGACAGCCCAGTAAACTTCGCGCCGGACGAAGATCGTGTTGTCCCCGTAATGCCAGCCGAGCATGCGGCGCAGCCCCTGCAACCGGTTCAAGAATCGAGCCGCGAGGCTCCCGCCATCGAAGCGGATTCCGAAATTGCCTCCAGCGACGCCGGGATCGTGGAGTGCGGCTTCGATATCGATCAGGGCTCGCGGATGCGGCAGCGTGTCAGCGTGCACGAACCAGAGCACCTCTCCGTGCGCTTCCACCGCGCCCTTGACTAGCTGGGCTCCTCGCCCCCTCTCTGAATGGTAAACGCGCGCGCCCTCGAGTGCGGCCGCCTCTGCCGTGACGTCCTCGCTTCCGCCGTCAACCACGACCACATCCAGGCCTGGGCTTAAAGCGAATATGCCGCGCAGCGTGGCGGCGATGCCGCGGGCCTCATTCAGCGTGGGGATGATGACGGAGATCATTGGATGGCGGAGCGCTTCTCCGAGCGTACACGCGGGACACGGACGGCGTTGCGGATGGCGGCAGGAGGCTTGTGGGCGCTGGAGAGCCGCCCCACGTGAATGCAGAAACGCCGGCCCTAAGGGACCGGCGTCTCCGACTCTTCAGCGGGAAGGACAGGGGGATTTACTTCTTCTTGGTCGCGCCGGCCTTCTTCGCTGGCGCGGCCTTCTTGGCCGGGGCGGGCTTGGGCAAGCCCGTGACGTCTTCGGGGTCCACGTCGAAAGTCAGCATCTTGGTGTCCGCGTCAAAGGCCGACGGTGCTCCGGAGAACTCGATTTCCGTGCCCTTTTCCGGCACCGCCGCAAGCGGCTTCTCGAACTTCAAAGTGACTTCGCTCATCTCCTTGGCGGAGATGCCAAGGATGACATTGGTCGGCTTCTTTTCGGGGGATGTGCCAACCACATTGCCCTTGAACTTCTTGACGCCTTCGATGCCTTCCGGCGGCGGAACGGCGGCGCCCTTCAGGCTGGATTCAAAGTACTGCTGGCCATTCGGGCCGGAGAGTTCGCCTTTGATCTTGACCCACAGAGCGAGCTGCGGATTGGACTTCTTCAACTCCTCTTCCTGCGCGGCGAGGAGTTCATCCTTGGACGCGATGTGGAAGCCGGCCGGCGGAATCGCTTCCTTCTTCGTCTGCTCGATCAACGCGTCGAGTCCCGACTTGTCGCCGTGGAAGTTGATGTAGGTTTTCTCGAGGTAGGCCTGTAGAGGCTTGCGCGCGACGTCGGGCAGCGCGCCCGGACCATCGTGGTAGGCGGCGTGCGCGAAGTGGTAGAGGGCCGCGGACTGCTTTTCCAGTTTGCGCTGCAAAGCGACCACGGTACCGGCCCAGGAAGAGACCTCCGCGTCGTTCGGGTTGGCTTGCAGCACCGTCAGGAACTCTTTCTCGGCGTCCTCATTCTGCTTGCGCTGCATGGCGAGCCAGCCCAGCGTGCGGTGGGCTGTCATGTCCATGTTCGCCTGTTCCTTCTTCCAGGCATCCTCGGCGACGCTGGCCGGCTTCTTCGAGATATCGAAGAACGCAGGCGCGGCGTCGATCAGGCCTTTGGCGTACTTCTCACCGGCGGCGAGCGCTTCCGGGCTCTTGTCCTGCAGGCTGATGGTCAGCAGGTTGGCCCAATACAGCCCCTGGATATTCTTCGGGTCGAGGTCAATCAATTCCTTGGCGGCGTTCATCATCTCTTTGCCGTTGCCCAGCGCCCTGTAGGCATCCATGACCTGGGCCTGCCGGTCGACCTTGAAGTCGCTGGCCGGATACTTCTCCTTCCAGGTCTTCAACAGTTGGAGCTTGGTTGTCGGATTCTGCTCCTTGATGATGGAGTCGGACAGGTCGTATTCTGCCCGGTCCTTCCATTGCTTCGCCGGGGCCTGGGCCGGGGCCTGAGCCACCACGGCGATGGTGGCGAGAGAGCCGAGGGCGACCAACGCAAATGCACGCTTGAATGAGAACTGCACACATGCCTCCTAGGGTCGGGCTGAAAAACTTACGCTACCGGCCGTCTCCGCCGCGACCGTTTCAAACGCACGGCCGCCGGAGAGCTTGACAAATGGGGAGTATAGCCGAAGGACAAAGGGTGTAGCAAGCGCTTCCATATTGTCACCCGGCCGGTCTCCAACGAATCCCCACATCTCGTCCAGGCTGAGCTTTCCTGGCCACTTAGATACCGCAACGCCGCGGCAGGTTCCCGTTCCAGCCGCGCCCATTACTATATACCAGCCCAAAGGCTCCAGGTGGCACAAATCCGTGTGATAAACTCCTCGGTTCATGCGCTTCATCGACCTTGCGCTGATCGCCGTCTACCTCGCCGGCATCACATGGTTCGGCGCGCGGTTCAGGCATTCCCAGAAATCCCTGCGCGACTACTTCCTCGGTGGACGCAACGCCCCGTGGTGGGCCATCGCATTTTCCATCGTCTCGGCGGAGACCAGCACGTTGACCGTCATTGGCACTCCGGCCCTCGCTTTTAAAGGGAATTTCGGCTTCTTGCAGGTCGTGCTCGGCTATCTGCTGGCGCGCGTCGTCATCTCGACGCTGTTGCTGCCGCACTACTTTCGAGGCGAGCTTTATACCGCATACGAGCTGATGGAGCGGCGCTTCGGCTCGCGCCTGCGGCGCTTGACCGCCGGTTTGTTCCTGCTCCTGCGCGCGCTTGCCGAAGGTGTAAGGGTATTCGCGATCTCCATTGTGATCTCCATTATTTTGCGGCTCGACCCGTTCTGGGCCATCGTCGTCATCGTGGCTTTAACGCTGTTCTACACGTTTGAGGGCGGCATGACGGCCGTCATCTGGACCGATGTCGTTCAGATGACCCTGTATGTCGCGGGCGCGGTCCTCAGCCTGTTCACGATCCTCCATAAACTGCCGCACGGCTGGGCGCAGGTATCCACCGCGGCGGCTTTGGCGGACAAATTCCGTATTTTCGATTTTTCATTCACGCCCACGCTCGCATGGTTTTCCCAACCCTACACATTTTGGGCCGGCGTCCTGGGCGGCTGCTTCCTCTGCACCGCGAGCCATGGCACCGAACAACTGATGGTTCAGCGCCTGCTGGCCGCGCGCGACCTGAAACAAAGCCGCAAGGCTCTGTTCGCAAGCTGGGCCGTGGTGGCCGTGCTGTTTTCCTTGTTCCTGACGATCGGCTGCATCCTCTGGGCTCTTTACCAGGCCAACCACTGGCAGGTTCCCGCGAAGGTCGACCGGATCTATCCGCAGTTCATCTGGGACAACCTGCCCACCGGCGTCGCGGGCCTGGTGATGGCGGCGATCCTCGCGGCGGCGATGTCCAACCTGAGCGCCGCGCTCAATTCCCTTAGCTCCACCACCGTCATGGATTTCTACCGCTACTCTTCGCCGGGCAAGCCGGAAGCGCATTATCTGTCAGTGGCGCGTTTCGCGACGCTGGGCTGGGGCGTGGTGCTGCTGGCGATTGGCGTGGTGGCGCAGCGCGTGGACTCGGTGCTCGAAGCGGGTATCGGCATCGCCGCGATTCTGTACGGAGGATTGCTCGGCGTCTTCCTCCTCGGGGTGCTGTGGAGGCAGGTGAGCGAAGGCGCCGCCATGGCCGGCATGGCCGCGGGTATTCTGGGCAATCTCTACATCCGCTTCGCCACGCCTATCGCGTTCACCTGGTACGTGCCGATCGGCACGTTGATTACAATTGCCGTATCGCTGGCCTTCGCCGCGTCGCGAGGCGAATTCCGGGAGCGAGCCTGATTCGCGGGCGGCCCGGCGATAGGGCAGTTCTGGAACTGGAGGGGTAAGAATGCCGGACACCGGCGCCAGCGGCGTAGCTGGTCTGCGCCGCGATATGGGGATTTGGACCGCCGTGTCGATCGTTGTCGGCACCGTGATCGGAAGCGGAATCTTCATCGTTCCGAAGGCGATGGTTGCCGAGATGGGCTCGCCGTTCTGGGTGTTTGTGGTGTGGATATTCGGCGGCCTGCTGTCGCTCGCCGGCGCACTGACCTACGCGGAGCTGGCCGCCATGATGCCGGAGGCGGGCGGCGAGTACGTCTACCTGAAGGCGGCTTACGGCCCGTTCTGGGGATTCCTTTACGGTTGGACGCAGATGTGGGTCGCCAAGAGCGCGTCTGTGGCCACGCTGGCCACGGGCTTCTTCTATTACCTCGCTAATTTCTTTCCCGCTCTGGAAAACGTTGTCGCGCGCATTCCTTTGCCCATCGGCGAAAACGGCGGTCCGCTGGAGATTCGCGCCGGGCAGCTCCTCGCCATGGCCGTGATTCTTGGGTTGGGCTTCGTTAATTGGCTTGGAGTAAAGCAGGGCGCGGGTCTGCAGGTGACCGTCACCGTATTGAAAGTGGTGCTCTTCGCCGCGGTGGTCGGCTGCGGCCTCTTTCTCGGCCAGGCGCACGTGGCCAATTTTTCGACTTCGGTCGCCGCGCGCGGTGGAGCGGCGGGCTTCTTCGCGGCGCTGGTCGCCGCGCTTTGGGCCTACGACGGCTGGAACAACGTCGGCATGGTTTCTGGAGAGATCCGCAACCCGCAGCGCAATCTGCCACTGGCTTTGATCCTCGGCACGATATTAGTGATCCTCATTTACCTGGCGGCAAATGTCGCTTACTTCGCCGTATTGCCTGCGTCGTCGGTTGCGTCCAGCAACCGGGTGGCGGCGGAAATGATGCGCAAGATACTCGGATCCTGGGGCGCGGGAGCCGTCAGCTTCGCTGCCATGATTTCGATCTTCGCCGCATTGAACGGATCGATTCTAACTGGTTCGCGCGTGCCCTACGCCCTGGCGCGCGACGGCTATTTCTTCAAAGCATTCGCGCGGGTTCATCCTGAGCGCCACGTGCCCGGTTTTTCCATCCTCGCCCTTAGCGCCTGGAGCGCGGTGATCGTTTTGAGCGGCCGATTCGACCAGCTTTATACTCTGGTGATATTTCCTAGCTGGATTTTGTATGGCATGGCAACGGCTTCCGTACTGGTACTTAGGTACCGGCGTCCTGACCTGGACCGGCCCTATCGGACGCTAGGTTATCCGCTCGTTCCCATCGTATTTGTGCTGGTTGCGGCGCTCTTATTGGGTTTTACGTTGAAAAATTCACCACGCGAGTCGGGTCTCGGACTGATTTTGATCGCGGCCGGCATCCCCTTCTACCGCAATTGGTCGCGAAAGCTCCGGAAACCTGCAACGCCTTGATGCGAAATCTCGATGTTGCGTGGAAGGTTTTGGTCCCATTCGGCTTGTAAAGTTTTTTCAGATACGTAACATAAGACTAGAAAACGAAGAAGCAGCCGCATCTCCCGGCTGGCACTCGGCGGGCAATCGAGGCTGGCAGGGCTAAAGCGGCGCTATGAACGGAAGGTACTCTGTCATGGACATCATGAAGATGTTGGATGAATTGCGGCAAGAACGCGCGGCCATTGAAGAAGCCATTTTGACCTTGGAGCGGCTGGCCAACGGCCAAGGGCGCAGGCGGGGACGTCCCCCGGCCTGGATGACCGAACTGAAGAGGAAACAAGAGGTCGAGCCCGGTAACGCGGCTGGGGTGCCGCAGAGAGGCCGCGGCCGCAAGCCGGGCGATCCAGCGGCTCAATAGCGAGCCTCCGCTCCCTCACCCGGGCAGGAACGATATTCCGAAGCCGATTATTCGTATAGCAGGTAGGGCTTCCTCCGCGCCTTGAAGTCATCGCTCGAGGCGCGGAGTTGGTCCTCAATCGCCTTCGGGTCCGTTCCATCTTGCAGCGCACGGATCACCGCGCGGCTGCCTATGAGAGTTGCGCATTTTTCCAGGTCGATCCTGCCCGGATAGAGTTCTAACAATCCCGCCGCGATCTCCAGTCCCAACCGGACGGGAGAGAATGCTTCGCGGTCCGTGATAACAAAGCGCACGCCCTCCACAGCCTTGCCCTTGAGAGTCGCGCTCTCCGGTACGAAGCGCGTGGCATAGAAGCGCACGCCCGGCACGAACCTGCGATTCAGGTAGGCGGCGAAATCCGTCCCCTTCATCCAGTCGGCGCCGGCCTGCTCGAAGGGCGCGACGGTACCCCGCCCCACGGACCAGTTGGGCGAATACTCGAGCATCGCCACGCCTGGGTAAAGCAACTCGGCGTTAAAGTTGCGCAAGTTCGGCGAGGGGTCCACCCAGGGTAAGGAAGTCGCGTCCCACCAGTCGGCACGCCGCCAGTTCTTCATCGGGACGACTTCCAACACGGCGTTCACATTGTCCTCTGCGTTGAACCAGCGCGCCAGTTCCCCCATGGTCATCCCATGCCTTAAGGGGATCCGGCTACAGCCGATGAAGGAGAGCAGATCCGCATCGAGCACCGGTCCCTCCACGGCGATTCCGTTGATGGGATTCGGCCGGTCCAGCACAATGAAGGGCAGCTTGGCCTGCGCCGCGGCCTCCATCGCATACTTCATGGTCGTGGCATAGGTATAGAAACGGGCGCCGACATCCTGGATGTCGAAGACCAGCACGTCGATATCCTGCAGCATCGCGCGCGAGGGTCTGCGATTGGCGCCCGAATACAGACTCCACACGCCGATGCCCGTCTTTTCGTCCTTGCTATGAGCGACGGTCAACTCGTAGTCGGCCTTTCCCTCCAATCCATGCTCGGGCGAAAACAGCGCCGTCACTTTCACTCCCGCCGCGAGCATGGCGTCGAGATCGCGTTGGCCGTCGCGCAGCACGCCCGTCTGGTTCGTGATGAGCCCGATGCGTTTGCCTTTCAGCTTCGAGAAACCATCCAAGGCCAACACGTCCACGCCATTCAGCGTCTCGACTGTGCGGGCGGTGACGCGCGCCGGAGCGGACTGCGAGGTCTCCATCGGAGTGGCCAGAATGCTGCCCGGCGCGTCGATGCCCACGGCCGCGGCGGCGATGGTCGCCACTCTCGAACGGAGCGCCGTGAGAGCGGCTCCGCGCACGGGATGGACGCTGTTGGACAGCAGGATGACATAGGTCTTCGTCGAGGGATCGATCCAGATCGACGTGCCCGTAAAACCGGTGTGCCCATAAGAGCCAAGTGGGAACAACTCGCCCCGGTTGCCGGAGAAAGGCGAATCGATATCCCAACCCAATCCGCGCAGGACCGGCTGATGCGGCGGCGTGTTCGGTTCGGTGAACTTGCGCACGGTGAGCGGGCTGAAGATGCGCACGCCTCTGTACTCGCCGAAGTTCAGCATCATCTCCGCGAATTTCGCGAGGTCTTCAGCGGTTGTGAAAAGTCCGGCGTGGCCCGCGACGCCGCCCATGAATCGCGCCGTCTCGTCGTGCACCACGCCGCGCAGCGGAACGCCGTGGTCGCGCTCGGTCGGCGCGATGCGCGCGCGCCACTCCGCCGGCGGAAGGAACCGCGTGTCGTTCATACCGAGCGGCCGGAAGATCTCCTGCTCGGCGAACTCGTTTAGCGGCTTACCGCTGACTACGCGCACAATCTCGCCCATCAGGATGAAATTGATGTCGCTGTAGACGAACCTCTCGCCCGGCGCCGTGCGCGACTTCTCGGCGAGCGCCATGCGAATGCCCGTCTCGTAGCCGCTCCACTCTGGTTTGAGATCGAGATCTTCGCGCAACCCCGAGAAGTGAGTCATCAGATCGCGGATCGTGATGGGGCTCTTGCCGCCCTGAAAGTCGGGCAGATACTCGGTGACGCGGTCGCTCAAGCGGATCTGGCCGCGTTCGAAGAGCTTCATCACGCAAGACGTCGTGGCGATCACTTTGGTGAGAGAAGCCGCGTCGTAAATCGTATCGACGGTGGCTTTTTCGCGGACCGGCTCGATCGAACGTTCTCCATAGGCCCTCTCGTAGAGGATCCGCCCGGGCTGCCCTATCAAGACGACCGCGCCCGGCGTCTTATGAGCGGCGATGGCTTTCTCAATGGCCTGATCCAGAGCGGGTCCGCCGGAGAATGGCGACTGCGCCAGCGCTGGCGCACATGCGAAAGCCGCCAGCGTCAAAGCCAATGCCGCGGAACGCCCGTGCGCACGACAGTGCACCGCGTTGGAAAACGTCCGGCGCGGTACGGTGGCAGATCCCGAATTCATCTCAGAGCATCCTCCCTGCAGTTGACTCCAGGATTGCCGCCAGTGCGATGTCCTTGGCCGTGATGCCGCCTGAGTCGTGCGTTGTGAGATCGATCGTCACACGTCCATAGACGTTCGACCATTCGGGGTGGTGATTCATCTTTTCAATGGCGAGCGCCGAGGTCGCCATGAAACCGAAGGCGTGGATGAAGTCGGCGAATTGGTACTCCCGGTGGAGCTTGCCCGCGGCCACGTTCCAGCCCGGCAATTTGGCCACCGCGAGACGCAGTTCGTCTTCGCTTAGTTTGGAAACAGGCATGTACCGATTGTCTCCGCTTTGCGCGCTCCGAAGTTGTGCGATTGCCACTCAGCCCTGTGCCGGCACTCCTGCCGGCATAGTCCAGACGTCGACAAGAATGTCGACGCAGCACCCTGAAGCGTGCGCCACAACAAGCGGTGCATGCCCTCAACTTCGGCCGTACACCGGGATCAAAGCGCCGCTAGTCGTCTGCGCGGCGTCCGACGCCAGCCACACCAGTGTTTCGGCGATCGCCTCGGGCCGGACCCATTTCGAGAAGTCCGCGCCTGGCATAGCCGTTCGGTTGGCTGCGGTGTCGATGGTGCCGGGCAGCACGGCGTTGACTGTAATCCCCCGGTCGGCCACTTCCGCCGCCAGATTCACCACCAGCGCGTGCAGCGCGGCCTTCGACACGGCGTAGGCCGCGGCGCCGGGCGAGGCTTGCACTCCCGCGCGCGATCCCACCGCAATCAGCCGGCGCAGTCCCTTCGGCGACGGCGTTTGCGCCGCCAGTGCCGCGCGGAAGACGAGGAACGCAGAGCGGGCATTCATGTCCATCATGCGATCCCATGTCTCGGTTTTCGTCGATGCCACAGGGCCGTCCATGGCGAAGCCGCCCATAAGATGAACTACTGCATTCAGGCTTCCGCGCGCGTCGAGAATGGCTCTCACCGCGGACTCGGCGCCTTCCGGCGTGGTCAGATCCGCTCGCACCTTGAGCAAACCATCCACGCTGTCGTCATTGGTCCATCGCCGGGCCGCGCCCGCGACGAACGCTTCTTCGCGCACGAAAACGCCCACTACGGCCTCTCCAAGACCGCCGGTCGCGCCCGTGATCAGAACGTTGCTGCCTTTGAGTCGTGCCAACATTACAACAATTCTATGATCCGCGCGTTCTTCCGTCTCGCTACCGCGATTATGATGGAGCAATGTCGCAGATCCTGCCCCGTCTCCGCTACGACCTCGACTTCCTGCCTTCGCCCGTCTCCGACCGTCCGGGCCTGATGGTGCGGGATCCATACGGTTATTCGGACGCCACGCTGATTATTCCGCCTGTCCTGGTTCCGGCGCTGCGCTGCTTCGACGGCGAACAGTCGGACCTGGAACTGCGGGAGGTCCTCACCGAAGCCACCGGCGACGTGCAGGTCACCGAGTTGATGGACCATCTCTTTACGACACTTGATGAGGCCGGATTCCTGCTAACCCCTCGCTTCGACGCGAGACGCGAGGCCAGCCAACGGGCCTTCGCGGCCGCGCCTTCGCGCGCGCCTGCCCACGCCGGGTCGGCTTATCCTGACGAGCCGGGCGAGCTGCGCGAACTGTTTAGCGACTACTTGTCCGCTCCGGAGAACGGCCCCGTGGACCCGTCCAAGCTGGTGGGAATCGCCGCGCCGCATGTGAGCCCCGAGGGCGGTTGGGAAGCTTACAGAGAGGCCTTCCGCGCTCTGCCGTCTGAGGCCGCCGACAGCCCGTTCGCCGACAAAGTCTTCGTCGTGCTCGGAACATCGCACTACGGCGAAGCAGGCCGCTTCGGATTGACGCGCAAGAATTTCATCACGCCCTTCGGCGAAGCGCGAACCGAGACTGCCTGGGTGGATTTCCTTGAGCGCGAGGCGCCCGAAGGCATTTTGATGGAGGACTACTGCCACGCGGTAGAGCACTCCATCGAGTTCCAGATCGTCTTTCTGCAGACCCTGTACGGGCCCAACATCCGCATCCTCCCCATCCTCTGCGGCTCGTTCGCGCTCAGCCTCTCTTCCGGCGGCATCCCCGAGGACGACGATGCCGTGAACGCCTTTTTGCAGTCACTTGCCTCGCTGACCGAACGTGAGCGCGACCGCGCCTGCTACGTGCTGGGCGTGGACATGGCGCACATCGGCCGCCGCTATGGCGACGAGTTCGCCGCGCGCGCGAACGAAGGCCGGATGCTGGAGGTCGGCGGGCGTGACCGCGCTCGCATCGAGCGGCTGGCAGCCGCCGATGTGGATGGCTTCTGGGACCTGGTCCGCGAGAACGAAGACGACTTGAAGTGGTGCGGAACCGCGCCGTTCTATACGTTCCTGCGTGCCGCCCGGCCCGCCTCGGGTCAGCTCCGCCGTTACCAGCAGTGGAACATCGACGAGGAGAGCGTAGTCAGCTTCGCCGGGATGTCCTTCCATCGCTCCTAGGCAAAGTTAGGGTGGGCGCCCCTGCTCACTCCTGCGGCACCACGAGTTGGACCCTGCTGAACTGCTCTGCGCCATCTCGCGCAACTCGAGCAGTGCTGGGTCTTCTGCCCGGCAGCGCGATCCCCGCAAGGCCTCGGGACCGACTATCTTCCAGGCAAAGTGTAGATTTCCCCGACAGAAAAGCTCGTGGCATTCCAAGTGCTGACACTCCCATTGATTTCTCAAACTCTGAAGGAGCACATTCATGCGGATTCAGCGTCTTTTTGCCTTTCTTTTGGCCGGTTCATCGATTGTTCTCGCACAGATGGGTGGCGGTATGCCCGGAGAGCGGGATGGGCGGCGGGATGGGATCGGGGCAGGGCACCACGCCCCAGCCGGTTGGGTTGCCGTATCCATTTCGCGGCGGTATGATGCCCGCTCAGGGCGCCCCGGCGACGCCCTCCTGCCGTTTACATGCGGATGTTCGAGAACATGGGCGCGACGCCGATGATGGGATCGGGGATGGGCGTTGGGATGACCGATGACCTGACGCTGGGACCCGATGGCACGGCTTACATAATTCGTTCCATCGCCTCCGCGCAGCCCGCCACCGGAGCGTCGCCGTCTTATTCCTGGCAGTTCGAGGTCGACGCCATCAGCCCCGTCGATGGGAGCACAAAGTGGAAACTGCCCATTTCCAGCGGGCGCGTCTCCAATCCCGTTCTCGCCAGCGACGGGCTGATCTACTTGAGCGTCGACAACTATCAGATGTTCTACTCGAACTTCTCCTCAGGGGGAACGATGATGACGGCGCCGCAGGCGCAGACCAAGGACGGGCAAATCCTGGTCATCTCCGCCACAGACGCCAGCGCGTCCGTCATGCGCACGATCCAGACTTCGTCCAACGTTCTGTCGGCTCCGAAGATTGTGGCGGATCCGGCGGGAGGCTACATGGTCTATGTTCTCGGCTACGACATGATGTCCTGGACCTCGGCAACACCGTCCAATTCAGCGACGTTTGCGCCCGGCGATAAAACGCTATATGCCTATCGGCCAGACGGCTCGTTGAAGTTCTCGGTGAAGCTGCAGTAGGCAACGAACAGACTCACTCCGCCTGACCGCGCTAACGAATCGCTACAAACTCGGCCGCCAGAACGGCTGGATTCCTGGTTCTTGCGTTGCGTGTCGTCCGCAGGATCCGAGCTTCCCGGAAACCGGCCTGGCGGAACTCATCCATGAAAGCGACCGCCTCCTTGGCGCCGGCGATTCAGGAAAACCAGTTCGCCGCTCCGGTGCTCGCTGCCGCAGGCAGCGGTTCGCGCACGACCAGCTCCGCGCCGAAGACGGAGCCCCCCGGTTTCACGATGCGAGCGAGCTCGCTGAATATCTCGTCGCGAAACGGGTTCAGGTTGAAGATGCCGTTCACGATCGCACAATCTGCACAACCGTCTGCCAGAGGGAGCCGCTCGGCAGCCGACTGAAGAAGCATCGCGTTGGCCAATCCGAGTCCTCGCAGCGAGGACTTCGCGCGGCCGAGCATCGCTTCGCTGAAGTCGATGCCCACAACTCGTCCCTTCGCGCCAAGCCGCTGAGCGGCGATCAGGGAATCCAGCCCGGAGCCGCAGCCGAGATCGACCACCGTGCCTCCAGACGGAAGGTCGGCGAAGACGGAGACGTTGGAGACGCCGGCGAAGCCTTCGACGGAAGCATGAGGAATTCGGTCAAGAAACTCGCGTGGATAGCCCAGGCTGAGAGCGAACTCTTCGCCTACGGGAAAAGGGTGCCGCCCGCCGGGATCGGAGGCAGCGGCCGAGTATGCCTGACGAACACTTTCCCGTAGTCGTGCCGAATCCAACTCCACGCCTTCAGTCTCGCTCCGATTGACGCTGATGTGCGCAGCTTCTACCGCGCAACATTCCTCCTGCCTCGCGAGGCTTCCTGGCCGAGGTGCATTAACGCAATCAGGGCAGCGAGATTTGGCAGAATAGAGGGATTCGATTTGCGCTTGCGATCTCGAGTCGGGCGCAATCGGCAAGAGTCATTTGCATGTCTTCTCACCTATCTCTCCCCTCACCTCGGTCAAGCTTGCCATCGTGCTCTTGAGCCTATGTTTGTCTGTAACAGCGGCCGAACCGGTAAACGATGCCTTCGCCCTTTTACGGGATGGCAAGACCGAAGAGGCCGCTACACTTCTCCAGCAAGCTCTTGCCAAGGATCCGTCGTCAGTACGAGCGGCTGTTCTTCTCAGTCAGATTCTGCTCGATCAACAGCGTATGGCCGAGTCCTCGGACGTGATCCAGAAAGCTCTTGCCCTGACCCCTGCATCCGCGGACCTGCTTGAAGCCAGGGGCGACATCGAAATGCGGCGAGGCGACCTGACCGCCGCGGAGATGTCTTACAAGAAAGCCCTGCAGCAAGACGGACGCAATGCTCGTGCCCTGTATGGGCTCGGCCGTGTGTTTCACTCCGCATCGCTCAACAAGACCGCCGCTGCGTTGTTCCGGCAAGCGCATGAAATCGATCCGGGCGACGCCGCGATCCTCGGCGGCTTTGCGCATTACGCCGCCACTGGAGCCGAGCAGGACGCCGCACTCGAGAAATATCTCAGCACCGCGCGGGGCGAAGATCGCAGGCATGCCCAGTGGCTGGTGGCCGTCGCGGCGCTCCACAAGTTTCTGAATGGCAGGAAGACCGGGACTCTCGCAACACCGTACGCCTCGAATTCGATCCACATGCAGGTCCTTTTGAGCGGAAAGCAGGTGCACGGCGTAGCGCTGCCCGTTTCCGTGAATGGGGCCAAGGCCGCGACGCTCCAATTGGACACTGGCGCCAGCGGCTTGACCATCACCCGCCGTATTGCCGAGAAAGCGCAGGTGCAGCGCATTGCCGATATGGATTTGAGCGGGCTCGGCGACGACCGCGATCCCACGGGCTACGTTGGTTTCGCGGAGAGCGTGCGCGTCGGCGACGTCGAGTTCCACAACTGCGTAGTCCACGTCTCGGACAAAGCCTTCAGCTCGGACTCCGAGGGTCTGATCGGGCCCGACCTCTTCGAGCGATTTCTCATCACACTCGACTTCCGCAAACGTGAATTTCGCCTGGAACCGCTGCCCGGTCCCGCGTGGGATGGGGAGGAGGCTGTGGACCGCTACAACGGACCGGAACTGAAGGGGTTCGCCCAGGTCTTCCGCTTCGGCCACCACCTGTTGATCAAGACTCTCCTGGGGGAATCGCAGCAGGGCTTCTTCCTTCTCGATACCGGATCGGGTGAGAGCCTGATATCCAGCACGGCCGCTCGCGGGGTCGCGAAGGTTCGAGGAGAGGATCGCTTCCAGATGAAAGGGGTATCGGGCAAGATCAAGAATCTGGAGTCGGCCAACAGCGTGACGGTGGCCTTCGCCGGATACCGTCAGACGGTGCGCGACCTGATTGCCCTGGACCTTTCGAATGTCAGCAGGGGCACGGGGACGGAAGTCGCCGGGATCCTCGGCCTGCCCACGCTCATTCTTTTCGATATGACCATCGATTACCGCGACGGCATGGTGAAGTTCGTCTACAACCCCCCGCCGGGGATGTAAGCGGCTTGTTTGAAAGTTCTATGTGGAACCTTTTGCTGCGGCTGAATTCGGCTAAAGGAAACTGAAAGGTGACCTCCAAAATCATTCGAACCGCAGTGGCCGCTGCCCTGCTTGCCGGCTCCTGTTTTGCTGAAAAGCTCTTTGTGGACCTGGTTTCTCAGCCGCTGCTGAAGACTCGTCTGGAAAGTGGTCTGGTTGGACACCGGCAACGTCAGGCGGCAATCCAAAAGATTTTCGCTGACGTGGGATGCACTGCTGAGGAGCAGCCTCTCGACAGGTACTCGGCGAACGTCGTCTGTGCGCTTCCTGGCCAAACGAGCTCGACCATTGTGGTCGGCGGCCATTTCGATTTTGCAGACCGCGGAAATGGCATTGTCGACGACTGGAGTGGAGCCTCTCTGCTACCCTCGCTGTACCAAGCTCTCAAGAGCCGGCCTCGCCAGCACACTTACGTCTTCGTGGCGTTTGCAGGTGAAGAGCGGGGGCTTGTCGGCTCCTCCGCGTATATCAAGAAGTTGAAGCCTGAACAGAAGGCGCAAGTGCGCGCTTTTGTGAATCTCGAGTGTCTCGGCCTATCTTCGGTGAAGGTCTGGGTGAGCCGGTCAGCTCCCGCTCTTGTAACACGTCTGCACGAAGTTGCGAAGGCGATTGATGTCCCCCTTAAAGGGGTTAACGTGGACCAGGTGGGCGATGACGATACACATCCTTTCCTTTCGGCCCGCATCCCCGTTATCTCCATCCACTCCGTCACACAGCAGAGCTTCTCGATTCTCCACAGCGAACGCGACCGCGTGGAGGCGATCCACTTCGACGACTACTCCGAGGCGTATAAGCTGACGGCTATTTATCTTGCATACCTGGATCTCAAGATGGACTGATCGCCGGCGCACTCCAGGCCCGCCTTATAACCGAAGCGTGTGTTGAGTTGAAGACGCAAGAGCCAACCGTTTCACCGGGTTGTCGCCGCTTTATGTGCCGGCGCGGCGTTTGCCGCCGGAGCCAGTTGCGCCGCGATTCGCGTCGCTTCCTCGACGGCGCGCGCCAGCACGGAGCGGATCTTGCCGTCCTCCAGCATCATCAACCCGCCGATCGTGCAGCCCGCGGGTGTGGTCACGTCGTCGCGCAACTCGGCCGGATGCCGGCCCGTGGCCTGGACCATTTTGGCGGAGCCGAGCGCCGTCTGGGCTACCAGCTTGAGCGCCAGTTGTCTGGGCAGGCCGACGCGAACACCCGCGTCGGCAAGCGCTTCCATAATCAGGTATTGATAGGCGGGGCCGCTGCCGCTGAGCGCCGTGATGGCGTTGAAGTGCGATTCGTCCACGGCCACGCATTGCCCCACCGCCTCAAAGACTCTCTGGGCGCGCGCCAGATGATCGGCCGAAGCGTGCGTGCCGGCGCAGACCACGCTCATGCCCGCGCGTACGATGCATGGCGTGTTCGGCATGGCGCGCACCAGAGGGTTGCCGGTGGCGAGCAGCGATTCCAGGAGCTCCGTCGTCGCGCCGGCCATGATCGAGATCAGTAGCGTATGCGGGTTCAGGCCCGCTTCTCTCAGATGCGCGAGGACGCCTGCCGCCTGCTTCGGCTTCACGCAAATCAGAATCAGACCTGAGGATGCGACATGGCGTCCGTAGTCCTGCTCCACGGGGACGCCGAGGCTCTGCGCCGCTTTCTCGCAGCTCGCGGCAGTCTTCGCCGAAGCCCATATGCGCTCCCGTTCGATCGCGCCGCTGTCGATGAGTCCGCGGATCAAGGTGCAGCCCATCACCCCCGCGCCGATGACGCCAAGAGTCTGCCCGCCTGCGACGAGTTCGAGCGCAGCCGGGGCCGTGCGCTTTGCGTGTGCAGCCATGTCCGATAATTATCGCCCGTTTGCCCGGGCAGTGATGTGGGGCGGCGCTCCAGCGCCGCGCGGACTCTCCAGAGTCCGCCTGGAGTTTCCACATTTCAGCGCGGCTTCATCGGGTTCGGATCGAACTGGCGCGCACGTATCAGGGCACGGCTTCAGCCGTGCCGTATGTACGCCCTCCGTCCAGGGCTTTAGCCGCCGTGGCGTTCCACTTCGTCAAGTAGGTAAGACAATCTTCGGAGAAGCCGCGCTGCCAGAGCTCTTCCAAGTCGCCGTATTCTTTCCGTAGGCGGTACACGAATGGGGCGGGGACGAACTGCATGGCCCCTTTAGCGCGACTCCGGGACATTACGAACCCGCTCGTGTCCTTCGCAGCGGCTGAAGCCGATACCTTCTGGCAACGGTTCGGCACGGCTAAAGCCATGCCCTGATACAAAGCCGGTCATAGCCAAACGCGATCCCTAAATGTAGAAAGTCCAAGCCGACTCCTCAGAGTGCGCAAGACCTACCAGAGCGGGCCCTGGAGGGCCCACGCGGCGCTGGAGCGCCGCCCCACCGGGCATCAAAAAGAAAACTCCCTGCGCCCCAGATGCGCAGGGAGTTCCAACGGCGATCAACTGAGATATTGCTTACGCCGGCTTGCGCGTCACTTCGATGTCGAGAGTGATAGTCACTTCATCGCCGACGACGACCCCGCCGCCGTCCAGGTCCTTGTTCCAGGTCATGCCGAAGTCCTTGCGGTTGATCACCGTGGTCGCGGTCGCGCCGCGCCGCAGCAAGCCGAATGGGTCCTTGATCTCTTTGGTTATGCCGGAGACATGCAGCACCACGGGCTTAGACACGCCATGGATGGTCAAATTGCCGGCCACATCGAGTCCCTGGGCAGTCTTCTTTACGCCAGTGCTCTTGAAGGAGAAATCGGGATACTTCGCTACATCGAAGAAGTCGGGACTCTTCAGGTGCTTGTCTCGCGCTTCTTCCCGGGTGGTGACCGTAGAGACGTCGATGGAAGCTTCCACCGCGGTCGCGGTCGGTTGGGCATCGTCGTAAACGACTTTGCCGGTGACTTTGCTGAACTCGCCCCGGACGTTGCTCACCATCAGGTGCCGCACCGAAAACTGGGCAGCGCTGTGTGTGGAATCGATATTGTAATCGGCAGCCAAGACTGGAAGAGCCAGCGCTGCCAGGACAATTGCGATGTTGCGGACCATGTTTGTCATTTCCCCTCTCGATTTGTGATTTTCTGAACTGGCAAGAAGGATACTCACAAACGCTCAACCTGCTCGCGAATGTGTTCCAGCGTTTCGATGAAGGCCTCGAGTTCCGCGGGCGGGACTTGCTCGAAGCTGCACTTCGCCAAGCCGTCGACAATGGGAGAGAGTTCCACCAGAAGCCGCGCTCCCTCATCCTTGATGTAGCAGAGCACCTGACGGCGGTCGTGCTTGCACCGCTCGCGGCGGACCATCCCTTTCTCTTCCAGCCGGTCGAGCAAACGCGTCATCCCAGGCGCGGACTCGATCAGCCGCTCGCCGATAGCCAGCGTCGCGATACCCGCGGCGCCAGCCCCACGCACGATGCGCAACACGTTGTACTGCTGATGGCTCAGTCCTAACCCGGATAGCCTGCGGTCCAGCGTGCTGATGAGCAGGTCGGCGGTCTTGATCACTGCCACGAACGCCTCCTCCACGGGGGAAGAGAACGGTTTGGATTGTTTCAACTCCGCCTGGAGCCTGCTTTCACTTCTTGCCACAACTCAACCGTACACGAAAGTAGATAACGTGTCAATAATTTTATTAGCAATTATTTAGCTAGCAACGATTGTCTGGTCTTGCAGGGAGACGCCGAGCACGCCCGAGCCAGCCGGTCTCCGCCTGAGGGGCCAAATTTTGGGGTACTCGAATCTGGCACGGAAAGGGGCATAATAGAGCGAACATGGGGCCATCGGCTCGCTTGCGGCTATTGCTCGTCGCAATACTGGTATTCGCAGTCTGCGTTAGCGCGGCGGATGTGGAGTACCGGCTCAGGGGTGTCCTGCAACCTCCCGCTCGGGCTGTGATCACCCTCGACGGCTTCACCACCACCTTCAGCGGCTCGGTGTTGGTCGAATCGAATGGCCAGTTCGAATTCAAAGGACTCCGTGCGGGGACATACACGCTCATCATCGGCGTGCCGAACCGCGGCGAGGTCCGGCGTACGGTCGAAATAGGGCCCGGCACGGCGGACGCCAAGAACTCCGTCGCGTTCTCCCTCACGCTCGACGACTCGTTGTTTTCCCGCGAACCCGCGCGAAACCGCGGCACAGTCTCCGTGCAGGAATTGGCGATATCCGACAAGGCCAAGAAGGCTTACGCCGAGTCCCAGCGGCAGTTGGCTCGCCGCAACCAGAAGAAAGCCATTGAGTCTTTGCAGACGGCGGTGCGGCTGGCGCCGGGCTTCAGCGGCGCATGGAACAATCTCGGGACGCTGTTCTATAAGTCCGCTCAATATGACAAGGCGGAACAGGCTTTTCGCTCCGCGCTCGTCGCTTCACCTGGAAGTTACGAGCCCCTGGTCAACCTCGGGGGTGTGCTCCTCACGCTGAACCGGCCGTCGGAGGCTTACACCTTCAACCTGTACTCCGTTCTGGAAAGGCCCGAGGATGCGCTAGCGAATTCGCAGATGGGCATGAATTACTTTGCCTTGGGCCGTCTCGACCTGGCACGCAAGTACCTCAACGAAGCGCGCCGCATCGACCCCGGCCACTTCTCCCGCCCGCAACTGCTGCTGGCGGAAATCTGCCTCCAGAAGGGCGATCAACGAGGAGCGGCGCGGGAATTGGAAGAGTACCTGCACTATCACCCCGACGTGCCCAATCGGGCCAAGATCGAGGAATCCATCCGCAAGCTGAAGGCCTCCGCCAGCCAGATCCTTTGATGGCGCGTTTGAAAAGAGCGATCCATCCTCAAACCGCCGCTGCGCCGCGGTCGTGGCTCCGCCTCGAAACTGAGCCGGGACCGCGAGGGAGTGCCCATGGGCCTGTGGCCCGCGATATCGCTTGAAAGTCTAAGGATGGCCTTCGACGAGCGTCTGACGAGCCCTGGGAACGCCGATCTCCAGATCGGCAACTGTTGCCGCGCGAGCGGCAACGTCTGGGAATGACTTTCTACGGAGCGGTGGTAGCAATGCTCCGGCTGGGCACCCCCGACTCGTGTTCCGTGTGAAGATGTGGCATTTCCTTTTGGGGTGCCCCTGACGCAACAAACTGAGCCGATCTGGAGATCGGCGTTCCCAGGCGCAGCCATGCGCGTTCTGCCAGGACCCGCCACTGGTCGTGCAACTCGCTGGTAATGGAATTCTCTGGCGGGCGGTGGCTGGTCAGGCTTCGGCCTGGGACGGCAACGGGTCTGGCACAAGCTCTCCGCGCAGAAAATCGCGAGTGGCGAGCGCCGCGCAATGATAGGCTAATCCGCATGTCCCGAATCCTCGCGTGTATATTGGGTCTGATGACGATTGCAACCGCCGCCGATCTCCCCACCAAGAAATATCTCGACCTGAAGGCCGTCAAGACGATGGTCGCCGCCGCCGAAGCGGAGGCCGAGAAGCGCAACGTGAAAGTGACCATTGTCATCGTCGACGAGAGCGGCAACCTGCTGTTCCTGCAAAAGGGCGACGGGGCCTCTCTGGTGACGCTTGAATTCGCCCAAAAGAAAGCGCGTCATGCCGCTTTCCTGGGCAGCCCCTCCAAGAGCGGGGCAGATCAGGTGCAGAAAGGCCATGTCGAGAATATGGCGTTCCCGCAATTCTTCCCCAATCAGGGCGGGCTGCCGATCAAAGTGGACGGCCAGCTCCTGGGAGGAATCTCAGCCAGCGGCGCGGCTTCGGAAATCGACGAGGCCATCGCGCAAGCGGGCATCGATGCCCTGCTGAAGAAATAGCCGGCCCGGCGAGGACGATCGGCGACGCCCCCCTTGACTCGCGAGTTCTTCCGGCGTTCACAATAAAGTCAGCTTTGATTTGCATCCAAGGAGGACCTAAGTGAGCTCAACCACGCTGGAACCTCTGAACGTGCAGGGCGAGCAGCTCGCGATCCTGCTGGAACTGTTGGAATCGGCTCATGTCAAGCTGTTGGTCGAGGTTCGGCACACGGACCACCGCGCCTTCCGGGACGAATTGCGCCACCGCACCCAGGTGGTGGAGGAACTGATCCAGCGCTGTTCAACCAGGCCTGCGGCTGAGTCTCAGCCATAGGCCTTTCTCCTGAACTCGAACCGCCGCTCCTGTCACTAGGCTGCTCGCGGAAATCCTGCTCCAAATTGCCGGCATCGGACTCTGGATGATACGCTCATGAGGACGGTCGCTGGAGACAAGTTTGCGCTCGGCATCCGTGCGCGCGCCGAACCTGGCTGCCGCACTTGGTCTTGGATGCTCCCCTAGCTCCTGCCAACAAGCAGGCGTCTCTCGATCCTCGCGTTCCCAGCCGAATTCACACCCGGTCGAGGCCCGGTTCGCTTCGCCTGCGGTCGCATTCCTGCCCGATATTTTTGCAGCGCCGCCCCAGGGTCCTCAGACCGGGGAGCGGTATAGCCAGATGGCATTTTGGAGTTTTCCGGCGCGATGATAACAGGTAAACAGGCCTTTATTTCTCAAACAATCCTCGTCCTGACTGCGCCGCTGTTGCTGATTCCCCAACTTGGCCTCGCTCAGGAACCGGTCGCTCGCACCGTCGAAATCGGATTCGAGCAGAGGGTCCGCAACGAGAATTGGAACAACATTCTCGACTACAGCGACAAGACCGACGACCAGCGCAATCAGATCCGCTATCGCACGCGCCTGTGGTCGAGTTTCCACCTCTCGCCCAAGCTGGATGTGTATGTGGGCCTCGACCAGGAGACCAACGAGATCATCGTCCCGCGCACTCCGTTCAAGTTCGACGAGATCATCTTCGAGAGCTTCAACCTCGACTTTCACGACGTCCTCACGCCGGGGCTATCGCTGAAAATTGGGCGTCAGAATCTGGTCAAAGACGACGGCTGGCTCTTCATCGAGGGCAATCCCTGGGATGGTTCGCGTTCGGTCTACTCGAACGCCTTCGACCTGACCTACGAGCGCGGCAAGTCCAAATTCGAGTCGATTGGGGTTTGGAATCCGTCGCACGACCGCTTCCTGCCGCGCATTCATAACGTAAACCGGCAACTCGTCGAATGGGACGAGCAAGCCATCGGCGGGACTTTCACCCACTCGCCGCGCAAGGATACGGATCTCGAAGCGTATTACTTCCTGAAGAAGGAGTATCACGACCTCCGGGCCGTCTCCAACCCTCAGTTTCAGCCCGACCGTCACGTGCATACGGCCGGCGGGAGATTCGTGCACCGCTTCAAGAGGGACTTGAAGTTTGTGTCGGAAGGCGATGAGCAGTGGGGCCGCGATCATGCGGGCATAATCATCCGCGGGTGGGGTGGATATACCAACTTCAGGAAGACCCTGAAGGTGCCCGGGAAACCCTACCTTCAGGCCGGCTGGTACGGCTTCTCCGGCGACGATCCGGCAACCAAGGGGACCAACGAAGGCTGGGATCCGCTATTCAGCCGCTGGCCCGCCTGGAGCGAACTCTACATCTACAGCCAGTTGAAAGAGCAGGGCGTTGGCTATTGGACGAATCTGTCCATGTGGCAGGCCGAGACGGCCTTCAGCCCCTGGAAAGACGCGAACTGGCGTTTCACGTACTACCGCATGAACGCCCTCCAGCGTTACCCCGGCAGCCAGGCGATCTTCGGTCCGGGCACCGGGCGCGGCAACATGTTCCAGAGCCGGCTCGACTTCAAGCTCGGCCCGCAACTGCGTGGTCATGCGCTGTATGAAGCGATGCTCCCCGGCAGCTACTACCGGGTCGGCGACATGGGCTACTTCCTGCGCTTCGAGATGATCTACGCATTGAAGCACAAGTTCGGGATTTCCTAGCAACCGTCAGAGCAATAAGAGCTTATCGAAGCCACGATCCAGAAACAGAGTCCACCCTGGAAACGGAGCCCAACCTGGAAACGGAGCCGCGACCGTCAGGGAGTGGTGGTAGCAGGGTCATCCGCTCTTGTTTGAAAGGCTTGGCGGCGAAGGACTGAGATCAACCACCGCTTCCTGACGGTCGCGGCTCCGTTTCAGGTTTTTCCCGCTCCCCAATAGCGGTCTCCACACTTCGTGATGCCTGAGTATCGCGAAGACTCTGAAGCGATTGCAGGGAAAATCTCAAGTAATTTCGATCACTATGGACTCACACCGAAGCGTGTTGTGTCTTCCACCGGGATGCCAACCGGTCTTGTACGGCAGCGGTCTGCAAGGCCTCGCCGTAAGTCGTGTAGACACCCTGGAAGACTCTGTCCCAATCCTTGGAGCAGGCAAACTCCCTCGCCGCGACGCCCATTCCAAGCTTCAGAGGCTCGGAATCCATGAGTTTCAGGATACCCGCCGCGAAATCGTCGCTCAGGAAGCCTTCCACACCGTCGCGGATGCCCACTCGCGCACCGGTTTCCCGAGTGACCAGCACGGGCACGCCCGAAGCCATTGCTTCAAGGATCACCAATCCGAAAGTGTCGGTCCGCGAGGGAAACACAAAGGCGTCCATGCCTGTGTAGGCGGCTGCAAGCAATTCGCCATGCAACACTCCCGGCATTTCGGCTTGAGGCAGATGCCGTCGCAGCCACTCGCGCTCCCGGCCGTCTCCCACCAGCACGAATTGGAAGTCATGCCGCCCGGCGGAGTCGAGCTGCCGCTGCAGGTCGACGAAGGCCCGCACATTCTTCTCGACGGTCAGCCGCCCCACATACCCGATGCGAAACGGCCCGTTGCGCGTTCTCTCCGCCGCCGGCGAGAACCGGTTCAAGTCGACGCCGTGCGCCATTGGATAAGCCGGCCGACCGGTCCTGAGGCGCAGCAGTTCCACCATGTCCGGGTTGGGAGCCAGAGTGAAATGAGCCAGGCGGTAAAACGCCATCAGGGCTTTGAGACTTGACCGCTCCGCTCCTTCGCTAATAGTCCCCCGCAAGCCGTCTGGCGCGATCGAGAGCATTTTGTGCAAGCGCCGGGAGGCATACTCGTGCAGGTTGGTGTGCCACGAGGCGGCCAGCGGCACCCCCAGCATGTGCGCCACCCAAAAGCCCAGCACGCCCAGGTCGCCCGGTCCCGTGATGTGGATCACATCGGGTTGAAACTCCGCCATCGCCCGCACCAGGCGATTGCGGTAGCGATTCAGCAGCACATCGCAGTACAGGCCCTTGTCGAGCGGGAAGGACGCCAGACTGCGCTTCAACTCCAGAGTCCAGACAGAACCTTCCTCTGAAGATGCCGTCTCCGGACCTGCGTGAACGCTGAAGAACGGGAGGCTGCTACGGCCGGCGAACGCAGCGAATTCGCGGGAGACGGTAGCGACGCCATTGGTCTCGTGAAAGGAATCGGTGAAGAGCGCCACGCGCAGGGGATGATTCAACGATCTGACTCCGTGATTGACAGCGGGGTTGAGCCGCCGTCGTCCCAGAATGAATCCGGCGGCGTAGCATAGTGACGGGCCGCCTCGTCATTTGGGGTTCAACTGATTGTAGCCGAGCACAAACCTCGTGTTGACGGTTTTTGAGCCGCATCCGCCTGGTTCCATCGTGGGGCGGTCCTCCAGGACCGCCCCGCTCCGGCAGCACTATCGGGGAGCGATAACGGGAACTCGCAGTGGCGCAGGCTCGTAATACTTGTTTCCTGTGACTGACTTACTCGACGAAGCAATCGGCCTCTGGCGGGACTGCCCTGGCGACCTGCCTGACTTCGCACAAACCTCCGGCAATCGAACCTATGACGCCGAGGAACAGCAGGTCCACGAGGCTGAATTCGATCTGTTTCTGCAATCGGTCAAATCGGAATTGGCCGCGGTTCCCCGTTGCCGTGCCGAACGGACCGCGGCTCAGTCCCGCATCACCTCGGCTTTCGTGCGTTTGGCCAGCGCGGGTTTGGATCTCCACGGACCGCACCTGAGACTCTTGCTGGACGGGGGCCTGTCAGCCATTGGGACTGAGCTGGGGCGTAAGGCCAGGCGCCTGGGTGTGCCTGCGTCGGTAGCCGACATCCTGCAAGCCAGCCGCAATGCCTGGACCGCCTGCGGTTTGCAACTGCTCTATGGCCATGAGATGCGGTTGACGCCGTCCATCTTCGCCTACAGCATGCTTTATCCGGCGACCGACAACTACCTGGATGCCGGGGATGTCTCGCGCGAAGAAAAGCTCGGCTTCAGCCTGCGCTTCGGTCATCGCTTGGGCGGCGGCGATGTCGCTCCGGCCAACGATCACGAGAAAGGCATCTGGAGGCTCGTCGGCATGATTGAGGACGAGTACCCGCGCGCCTTCAACTCGCGGGTCTATGCTGGCTTGCTGGGAATTCACCAGGCCCAGCAAGAGAGCCTGCGGTTCCAGCGGCGCGGCTCCGGAGGCGGCGAGCAAGAGACGCTGCGCGTCAGCTTCCGCAAAGGCGGCGCGTCGGTTATCGCCGATGCATATCTGGCGTCTGCGACCCTCTCTCCGCAAGCGGAGCGTTTCGCCTATTTCTGGGGCGCATTCCTTCAATTGGCGGACGATCTTCAGGATCTGCGGGAGGATCGCGCCAGCGGCGCGCTGACCCTGTTCACCGCGGCAGCGGGCCGGGAGCCGCTCGACGTTCTGACTGCCAGGACGCTGCATTTCGGACTGAAGGTGATGCGCGAGATGGACAGTCTGCCGCACGAGGCCTCATCCAATGGACGGGAAGACTGGAGCGGTCCGCTGAAGGACCTGATCCGCACCAGCTCGCGCTCGGTCGTCATTCGCTCGGCCGGCGAGTTGGATGAGTTCTACTCGCCGGAATGTCTGGCGGCACTCGAGCGTTATTCTCCCTGCCGCTTCGCCTTCCTGCGCGAGCGGCGCAAGCAGATGGCGCAGCGCAGGGCCGCGACGGCCATGCTGTTTGAAGCCTTCCTCTCCGGAGACGACGACGAGCCGGCCTTCCCGCTGTTGCCGAGTTCACTGCTGCCGCGTTGAGCGCAGCTACCGGAACGGAGCCGCGACCGTGAGGGAGCGGTTGCATCAGGGCCGGCAGGCTTAGGGCGCAAAAAACGGGCCGAAACCCGAAGGCTTCGACCCGATGGAAGGGGTCATCGTCAAATCAGCGAACGCGCATTGCGGGTTCGCCAAAATCGTTAAGATCCACGGCCGCGGCCTGCTCGGCTTTCTCCACCTGCGTGTTCCGGATCGAGAAGATGAAGATCACGAAGATGAACTCTCCCAGGGCGAACAACGTGTCGCCCGGGGCGCGCATCCAGCGCAGTTGTTGCAGCAGCGGCGTGCCCAGGAAATCACGCGAGCGGGCATACCAGTAGCCCTGATCCACCGAGGCCCAGGTCTGCATCAGGCCGATCGGCAGCAGACTGAAAATGCACATCGCAAAGAGGCCCGAATTCATGCACCAAAAGGCCCATTTCAGCCAGTTTTCGTGCCATTTTGCATTCGGGACCAGCGCGCGCAGGCAGACCAGCATCAGCCCCATGCCGAGCATCCCGTAGACGCCGAACAGAGCCGCGTGACCGTGCAGCGGAGTCGTGTTCAGACCCTGCATGTAGTAGAGCGCGATGGGCGGGTTGATCATGAAGCCGAACAAGCCTGCGCCCACCATGTTCCAGAACGCCACGGCGACGAAGAACTTGATCGGCCACTGGTAGCGCGCCGCCCAGGGAGCGAGCTTGCCCCGCCGGATGTCTTCCCAGGCCGCGAAGCCCACCAGCGTCAGCGGCACCACTTCAAGTGCGCTGAACACGGAGCCCCAGGCGAGCGCCACGGAGGGCGTGCCCGAGAAGTACAAGTGGTGGCACGTGCCGATGATGCCGCCCGCCAGGAAGATGGCGGCCGAGAGCAGCGCGGAGCGTGCCGCAAAGGCCGGTTGAATCAGCCCCAGACGCGTAAAGAAGAACGCGATGACCGCCGTCGCGAAGACTTCAAAGAAGCCCTCCACCCACAGGTGGACCACCCACCAGCGCCAGTATTCGACGATGGACAGGTGCGTGTGCTGACCCCACATCAGGCCCGCGCCGTAGAACAGACCGATAGCCCCCGCGGCCATCAGAAAGACGTACAGCAGGGGCTTCGATTCGCCCGCGACTTTCAGCGCCGGCCGGATGGAGCGGATCACCAGCGTCAGCCAGATGCATAGTCCGATGAAGAGCAGAGCTTGCCAGACCCGCCCCAGATCGACGTATTCGTAACCTTGGTGGCCCCAGAGGAACGACTGCTCGTCAGTGAGCTTGTTCTGGATCGACATCCACTCGCCGGACATCGATCCAGCGACGATCGCCAGCAGTGCTCCGAACAGCACGTTCACGCCGAGCCTCTGGAGCTTCGGTTCGTACTTCGACACCAGCGGCGCGATGAACAGCCCGGCAGCAAGCCAGGCTGTCGCGATCCAGAAGATTCCCGTCTGCACGTGCCAGGTGCGCGTCACGCTATAAGGCAGAATCTTGGCGAGTTTGAAGCCATAGAAGCCGTCGCCCTCCACACCGTAGTGCGCCGTGAGGACACCCATCAGCATCTGCACCAGGATGAGCAGCGCGACCACCCAGAAATACTTGAGCGTGGCCCGCTGCGACAGGCTCGCGCGCCAGTGGCCGAGCGGATCGCTGGCCGGCACGTTGTGCGCTTCCTCGCGCTTCTCCTGGCTGGCGTACCACCAGATCATGGCGCGACAGTCCGCCCAGCAGCATGATGATCGAAACGCCCGTCCACATCACAGTCTCGCCCGAGGGCTTGTTGCCGATCAGATCTTCATGCGGCCAGTTCTGCGTATAGGTCACCGTGTCCCCGGGCCGGTTAGTTGAGGCTGACCAGGAGGTCCAAAAGATGAATGCCGCCATGTCGCGCATCCGTTCGGGCGTCGAAATTGCGCCCGCCGGAATTGCATAGGCTGCGTGGCCGTTCATGAAGATGTCCGAGTAGTGCTTGAGATTGTCTTCAAACGCGCGTGCCCGCACCGGGTCGATTATGATCGCGCCCGTCGCCGGGTCATAAGTGTTCGTCTTGTAGAACTGTTGCAGCCGGCCGCGCAGCCCGGCCTGTTGTTCGGCGGACAACTGCGCATAGGGTTTGCCGTACTGCGCGTTCGACCACTCGTTCAGTACGAACACCAATTCGCGGTGCAGCCAGTCGGCGGTCCAGTCTGGCGCAACATAGCTGCCGTGGCCCCAGATGGAGCCGGTCTCCATTCCGCCCATCGACTGCCAGACGTTCTGCCCGCGGCCGGTCTGGCCCGAAGCGACAACCACCTGCCCGGTCGTGGTGACCACGCGGTCGGGGATGGGCGGCATCTCCTGGTAGATGCGGGTCCCGATCCAGCCGAGGACTGCAAAGGAAAAAACGAGGATGGCGCCAAAGGCGAACCACAGCTTCTTCATGGAAGTCGTACTCCTATGTCAAATATGCGAAATCGTGGCATGAGATTAAATCCACATTGAGAGTCCCATGGGAGGGCGGCGAAGACAGTGACTTCGGTCACGCGTGTGACGGGAGGAGAAACTCGGCCCCTGGAGCGGATGCCGATTTGCATCCTGTCACTCAGCGCTATATGCTCCCCGCATGAGACTTGCGGCCGGTGTTGTTGTGTTGGCGCTGTGTGGTTGGGGGCAGGCTTGGGCGGATCCCATCCAGGCGGGTTTCGCGAAGACGGATATCACGCCCCATGAGGCGCTATTCCTGGGCGGTTACGACCTGCGCAACGCCCCGTTCGATGGCGTGCATGGCAACGACAAATTGTACGTCCGCTGCCTGGCCTTTTCCGATGGGACACGCAAGGCGCTGTTCATTGAGGCCGACGTCATCGGCGTCAGCGGCCACGATGAATTCCGCGAACGGGTCTCAGCGGCAACCGGGATTCCCGTGGGCAATATCCTGCTCGGCGATGAGCACAACCATGCGGCGCCTTCTCCGGGGCCCAAGGGCGAAAACGACGTGGGAGCGCGATTTTTCGGCGGCTATGATTGCGACCGCGCAGAAGGCCATCGCGGTCTGCAACCAGTACGGATCGCCGCGGGTGACGGACACTCGCGCATCGCTATGAATCGTCGTCAGGTCCAACCGCGGGACAAGGATTCCTATCTCAGTTTCGACGAGAACAACAGCAGTCAATCCTTCGGCAAGTACAAGACCGACGCGCCGGTGATGGTGCACGAGTTCGGCGGCGTCATGCGACTGGGAGCCAATCCCGGCGGTCCTATCGACGATGCCGTGCAGGTGGTACGGATCGATACCGAGGCCGGCAAGCCGCTAGTCGTGATGATTCACTACGCCTGCCATGGCACCAGCCTCGGAGGACGCAACGCCAAGCTGTCGGGCGAGTGGATGGGGCGCATGCAGGAGTACGTAGAGGCGCGCATGGGCGGCGGCGGAGCCATGTTCGTGCAGGGCGCAGCAGGCGACATCAACCCGCGCGTTGTAGGCGGCCTGGACGGGAACCCGGACGACATCCGGACGACCTGGGCCTTGGGCGAAGAGATCGGACGCGAGGTGGTGCGGGTCTACAACACACTGACTCCGGCGCGTCTCGACGCCTCGATTGAGGTCGTCAACGCGGAGATCGGTCTGCCGCGAACCTACCGCGAAGTGATCCAGGACTTCCGGAAAACAGTGGTGCCCGTGCCTACGACGGCGGTGCGGATTGGCGACCTGATGTGGGTCACGTTTCCGGGCGAAATGTTTCATGCGATCGGGCAGAAGGTGAAGGCCGCCTGCCCCGCAAACCACGCGTTTCTGATGGGCTACACCAACGGCTACATCGGATATTTCCCGGAGCGGAAGGACTTCGCCGAAGGCGGCTACGAGCCGGGGACCAGCCATCTGGATCCCGTTTCGGATGGAATCTACCTGCGGCAGCTGGGCGAGTTGCTGAAGCGCTTTCACTAAGGCACGTCAAGAAGAAAACTTTCCCTTCTGGTTTGAGGCTCACGGCTTTGCACCGATTAGTTCTGCCTCGGCTCTCGCGGCCGTCGCCCGGAATCCTGCGCCATATGCGGTAGCGCCACTGCAGTCGACGCTGCACGCTGAACTGCAGCGCCACGGGGTTCTCGCTTGGAGATGCTTGTTCTTCTCCGAGCCAGCGCGACGTGAGCGGTCCGAACGCATCGACGCGCCGGTCGCGGAAGAACGGCCAGTTGCGCCGGACCTCTTCGGCATGAGCCGGATCGCACTCCACAACCAGGATTTCCTCCTGGTCCTGCGACGCCTCCGCGACGACGACGCCAAACGGATCGGCCACAAACGAATGTCCCCAAAACTCGAGGTCGTCTCCGGGCGCGCCTTCGAAACCGATGCGATTCACCGCCGCGACGTAGATGCCGTTCGCGATGGCGTGCGAGCGCTGGATCGTTTGCCACGCCGCGAGCTGGGCGGCGCCATGCTCGGCCTTCTCGTACGGGTGCCAGCCAATGGCGGTGGGATAAAACAGCACGTCAGCGCCTTGCATCGCCGTCAGCCGCGCCGCCTCGGGATACCATTGGTCCCAACAGACCAGCACGCCGATGCGCCCGAACGGCGTGTCGAAATTGCGGAAGCCCAGATCGCCCGGAGTGAAATAGAACTTCTCGTAGTACAGCGGATCGTCCGGGATGTGCATCTTGCGGTACAGGCCCAGCAGCGCGCCGTCGGAGTTCAGCACGGCAGCGGTGTTGTGATAGAGCCCGGCGGCGCGCCGCTCGAACAAACTGGCAATAACGACGGTCCCGGTTTCTTTGGCGATGCGGCCGATCACGCTCGGTGGACGGACCCGGAATCGGCTCGGCGAGGTCGAATAGTGCCGCGTCTTCCGTGCGGCAAAAATACTGCGAGCGAAACAGCTCTTGCAGACAGACGATTTGAGCGCCACGCGCGGCGGCCTCGCGAATGCGGACGACGGCCTTTTCAAGATTCTCCGCCGGGTCTGTTGAACAGGCCATCTGCACGAGGCCAATCCGGAACTTCGGTCGCATAGAACGATTGTTCCACATGGCATTTCCTCATGCCCTGCAACGCGGTGGGAACGCAGAGAGCGGCCCCATACGGAAGCCAGTACTCACGGTTGTCGCTCCTGGGAACGCCGATCTCCAGATCGGCTCAATTGCCGCCAGAGCGGCAAGTTGGCGGAAACTTGCTGAATGCCAGCCGGTCTGGCGACCGGCGTTCCCAGGGATCTATGACGGCTGGCCCATCAGCACGACAGTGCATCGCGGACCCACGGCATACCGCCGCGGATTCGGCAGCGCTTCTTCCCTGCCCGGCTCAGCGATGTCGTCCGGTGACTCAAGACTGGTATCCACTACACGAACCCAGCGCCAGCCGGAGACCACCGGCAGCTCGAATTCATGCGCATCCCAATGCGCATTCGAGATCACATAGATGTGCTCCTGCGAGCCGTTCGGCCGGCCATGCAGATGCGCCGCCAGACTGCGCGAATCTTGCGACCAGTCGGGTTGATGCAGCGCGACGCCGTGCCATTCCACGCACGGCTGCAGCGAATCCTCCTCGGACGACGCGAAGGTCTCGCGCCGCAGAATCGGATGTTCCGCGCGAAACCCGATCAACAGGCGGAAGAAGCGCAGCAGGCCGGCGTTCGTCTCCGTCAACGTCCAGTCGAACCAATTCTGTTCGTTGTCCTGGCAATACGCATTGTTGTTTCCGCGTTGCGACCGTCCCACTTCATCGCCTGAGCGAAACATCGGAACGCCATGCGACAGCATCAGCAG
This sequence comes from Terriglobia bacterium, assembly GCA_963823095.1. Taxonomy (GTDB): domain Bacteria; phylum Acidobacteriota; class Terriglobia; order Bryobacterales; family Bryobacteraceae; genus CAIVVT01. The sequence goes on along the minus strand of CAWGKI010000049.1, from coordinate 563,894 downwards.
CGTGGCGAAGTTACGTTCCTGGCGCGAGCGCAAAGAGAGCACGGCGGGATCGTCCGTCGGTCCTTCCACGCCGCAGTTCCAACTCAGGTTCTCGTTCAGTCCGTCGCGATTCTTCTCTCCGTTGGCCTCATTGTGTTTGACGTCATAGGACACCAGATCGGCGAGAGTGAAGCCATCGTGACAGGTGACGAAATTGATGCTGTGCCAAGGCTCCCGGTCGTTCATCATGTACAAATCCGCGCTGCCCAGAAGCCGCGTGGCGAGTGCCGACACCATGCCCGCCTCTCCGCGAACGTATCTGCGGAGATCGTCGCGGTAACGTCCGTTCCACTCGGCCCAGCGCCCCCAGGCCGGAAACGAGCCCACCTGGTACAGCCCCGCCGCGTCCCAGGCTTCGGCGATCAGCTTCGTTTGAGCCAGCACCGGATCGTAGGCCAGATGCTCCAGCAGCGGCGGGTTGGCGAGCACCGCTCCGTCTTGTCCCCGCCCAAGAATGGAAGCGAGGTCGAAGCGGAAGCCGTCCACGTGCATCTCGGTCACCCAATAACGCAGGGCCTCGCAGACCAGATCGCGGACCACCGGATGGTTGCAGTTCAACGTATTGCCGCAGCCCGAGTAATTCAGGTATTCGCCCGTAGCGCGATTCAGCGTGTAGTAAGTCGGATTGTCGATTCCACGGAACGAATGCGTCGGACCGGTCTCGTCGCCCTCGGCAGTGTGGTTGAAGACGACGTCGAGGATGACTTCGATGCCCGCCGCGTGCAGCCGCTTGACGAGTGTCTTGAACTCGTCGAGCGGTCCGGAGTCTCCCGGCATCGTTGAATAGGCCGCGTTCGGTACGAAGAACGAGATGGGATTGTAACCCCAATAGTCGTACAACCGGGCGCCCGTGGCGGGATCCGTAAGAACGTTGCCACACTCTTCGAACTCGTAGATCGGGAGCAGTTCGACGGCCGTCACACCCAGCGATTGAAGATACGGAATCTTCTCGATCAATCCCGAGAATGTCCCCGGCTTTTCGACTCCCGAGGAGGGATGGCGCGTGAAGCCGCGGACATGCGCTTCATAGATCACGCTGTCGGCTAACGGAATGTTCAAGGGCTGATCGAATTCCCAATTGAAGCGGCTGTCGGTCACCGCGCAGCAGCGCGGCGCGCGGTCCGCGGCTGGGACGCCCCATGGAGCACGAGCGGAAAGTGACCGCGCATAGGGATCGAGCAGCGTGTTGCCGTACTCGAAGCGATAGATGAGCGGGTTCTCGTTGGGTACGCGATCCATGCGAAACGCGTAGTGGATCCCTGGATTGAGGCCTTGCAGAAACGCGTGCCAGACGTCGCCCGTTCGATTGATGCGCGGATCGAGCGGGAACTCCACCAGCGACTCGCGATCGCCAGGAAAGAACAGAACCAGCGTGACCGCGGTCGCGTGCTTCGAGAAGATGGCGAAATTGACGCCTCCGCGGCGTACGGTGGCGCCGAAGGGAATGGGCGAACCCCTGTTGATCTCGAAATCCGAGGAGAGCATCGAGAGCAACTCTAGTCGAGCAGTGGTCACTGAAGTCATTCCCTCACTCCAGCGGAGGTACTGTCAATGGCCGCGAGGTGGATCGACTATGGTCCGACTACCGCTCCGCGACTCCGCTCACCGGCCTTCGGCGAGGTGGGGCGCTCCGGCCGGATCGAGTTCGACGGTGAACTTCTCGAACTTGGGAGCGGCATCGACGCCGAAGGTCAGCTTGACGATCCATCCCTTCCAGACCGGCGGGTCCGTGGGGAAGTAGTCGAAAAGGAAATTGCCGAGACTGTAAACGATGGGCCGGTCCTTGTACCAATCGACGGTCTGGGTCACGTGCGGGTGGGCTCCGATGATAGCGTCCGCGCCCGCGTCGATGAGACGCCGCGCGAGCGCCTGCTGTTCAGGGAGCGGCGTCTCTTCCAATTCCTCGCCCCAATGAAGAAACAAGATCACCGTGTCCGCCTCTTGCCTGGCGCTGCGAATGTCGCGCACGACGTCTTTTTCAACCAGCCAGGCCGTGCCCGGCGCATTGCGTTTCGCGGCGAAACTTCGAGGCGGGAAATCGTTGTACCCGAGCAGCGCCACGCGCCGGCCATTCGCGGTCAGCACCAGTGGCCGGTGAGCTTCGCGCAGGTTCGCGCCGCCGCCGAAAAATGGCAGGCCAGCCTCCTGAAGCAGCGTCAGCTCATCGGCGAAGCCCAACCTGCCCCAATCGCCGGAGTGGTTATTGGCCAGGGAGACAGCCGAAAAGTACTTCTTGAGCAGCGGCAGCGCACTCCGCGGGCCTTTGAACGTGTAGGGCTTGTCCACGGCGTGACCGTGCCTGGTGATGGCGCACTCCAGGTTGCCGATGGTGAGATCGGCATCGCGCAGCAGCGGCGCAACGGCGGCGAATGGGTCGCCGGCATTGGTCACGATGTGACCCGGCCCTCCGTCGAGCATGATGTCACCGACGAAGACGATTCGAACGGGAGCCGGCGGCTCGGCGGCGAAACACGCGGGAGCGGCCGAGATCATGAGCGAGACCGCCGCGGCTTGGAATGGCAGCATGAATCGTCAGCGTACCACCAGGGCGTGGTGAGGCAGGCGTGGATGGTGCGCGGATTGAAGCACCACTACGCGAAATGTCCGATCTTCCAGCGGCCGCTACTGCCCCAATACCGGCAACGGATCGGCAATCACGCCCGGTTCCACCAGATCGGGCATCGGCTTGCCCGCGAACAAACCGCGCGCGGCCTTCGCGAAGAAGCGCGCCGATTTGCTGGCGCTCTTGCGCCGCGCACTATCCGTGGCTATGCCGGTGTTCGCGTACATTGCGCGATAGAGCTTCGAGATCAACACAAAGGCCAGCCGGGCCTTCAGCGACTTCACGCAATCCGAGCGTTTCCAGATCTCCCCGAAGCTGTAGAAACGGTCCCATACGCCTTGCGTTCGCGTGCGAATCTCTTCCTGCGTCATGGTGCTATGCGTCGCCCAAAGCCTGGGACGGCGATGCCAGGGAAGCCGCCAATAGCGCGTAATGGGAACGCCGTCGATCTTCGGCACTCCTCCGCCCGCCGCCAGTTCCTTCTCCCAATGCTCGAAATCCACCGTGCCCGGATATGGCGTCATCGTAACGAACTGCGCGAACGTGAGTCTCGCAGCCGAGGCCAACGCGGCCGTCGCGTCGAACGTGTCCGGCCGGTCCGAAGAGAGTCCAAAGATGAAAGAGCCCAAGACGTGAATGCCGTGCTCGCGGAACGTGCGCAGCCGCGCGGCCAGGTTTTCTCCGGTTTCGTTGAAATCCTTGAAGACCGCCTTCAACCCTTCCTTTGTCACCGATTCCACGCCTACCAGTGCGCCCAGGATATGGGCTCTCTTCATGGCGTCCAGGAATTTCGGATCCTCCGCCGACTCCATCGTAATTTGCGTGTAAAGCACGGTGTCGGACGGCAGTGCCGCCAGACGCTCCATCAGGTCGAAGCGTTCGCCGCGCATGGCGCGCAACTCGGCCACCCTTTCCTGATTGCCCTGGCGTTCGGCCTGGGCGATATCGGTGAGCGTGACGGGGTAAAAGTTGTCGTCGGCCAGCGCGATGAAACGGAATCCCATGCGCCGTAACTGGACAATCTCGCGAATCACCAGCTCGTTCGAGCGTTGACGCGGCTTCTGACCATCGGTGCGCCAGACTGAGCAGAACGAGCAATGCTTCGGGCACCCTCGCACGGTCTGCACCGAGGCCCACATGTAGCTTTTCTTCGGCAGCAGGTCCCAGCGCGCGCCCAGGAACTCCGAGCCGCCGATCTTGCCGCCGTCATAGATCTGCTGCAGGTTCCCGGCTTCGCAGTCCGCGAGGACGTGCTTCCAGATGCTGTCGCCGTCGCCCTTTACCACCGCGTGCGCGGCGCCGAACTCCAGCGCTTCCTCCGGATATAGAGTGGCGTGAATCCCGCCAAAGACGACCCATGCTCCCCGCTCGCGTGCCAGCCGGCCGACCTCAAAACCTCGAAAGGCATTGGCCGTATGGATACCAATTCCGACCACGTCGCCCGGTTGAATGCCGGTCAGGTCCAGTGTTTCTAAGGTTTCGTCGGTGACAATTGGATCGCCATAGCCCAGCGGCGTCGCGGCCGCCAGAACATACATCCAGCGCGGCGTAATGACGCCGACTCCGAAAGCCACATCGCTTGGGTTGACCAGATGAACACGCACGGTCCGGAATTCTCCTCGTTGGTTTGCTCGACGACGGGTCGCGCTCGACGAAATGTGCGGGGGAATGGGTTGGTCTTCACCCGGGAACTACAGCACTGCAATGATAGCAGCAGGGAGACGTCAGCGTCGTTCGATAGGTTCGATATTTTTATACAGGATCTTTAGCGGCAGGTTTCGCGCGGCACCCTGCGTTGCGCATCGCCGCTCCGACGCAATAGACTCGCCTGAAGATGCCCTTGAACCGTCGGCGCTTTCTCGTTACCGCAAGTGCTATTCCCACAGGCTGGAACGCCGTATTCGGCGCGACGCTCCAACAAGTCCGGCTCGGCGTAGTCACGGATGAGATCGACGAAGACGTCGAGACCGCGGCCCGTTTTCTGAACGGCTTCGGCGTCGGCTGGGCGGACCTGCGATCCATCTGGGGCAAATACAACACGGCTCAGCCGGTGGAACGAGTGCGCGAAGCGCGCGCGATTCTGGACGCCAACCAGGTGAAGACAGCCGTTCTGGGTACCGCCTTCTTCCGCGGGCAACTCCCGGCGCATACTCCCGAGGGGCAGGCGGCGCTCGACAAAGAATGGGCCCTGCTGGACGCCGCCATCGAGCGCGCCCACATCCTCGGCACGGACTGCCTGCGCACATTTGCTTTCACTTACAAGCAGGGCGAGACGCCCGACGCGAGTGCCCTGCCCCGCATTTACGAGTTGCTCAAAGAGGCGGCCAGGCGGGCCAGGAAGGGTGGCGTACGCCTCGCCGTCGAGAACCTGGAAGGCAGCTACGTTCTCCGCGCCGCGACGGCCGCACAGCTCCTCAAGAACGTTCAGGACGACGCGGTTGGGCTGACCTGGGATCCCAACAACGCGGGGAAAGACGGAGAGATTTCCTTCCCGGACGGCTACCGCTTGCTCGACCCCGCGCGTATCTTCCATGTTCATTTGCGCGACTACCGGCACACGCCCGACGGCAAGGTGGAGTGGTGCGCGGTGGGTGACGGCGAGTTCAACAACCTGGGACAGATGCGGGCTCTACTCAAGAGCGGCTACAAGGGCGCGTTCACGCTGGAAACGCACTATAAGCATCCGGATGGAAAAGCCGCGGCAACTCGAGTGTCTCTCACAGCTCTGCTCAAGCTGGTCGAGCGGCTATAGAGCCACAAATAGATTCGCGCCGCGGCGATCCCCACGGAAGACCTCTGCTTCCTGGGTCAAAAGCTGATATGACATTACAGAAGGCAATCATGAATATCCGAATATCTCTCCTCCCCGCCGCCGCGCTGTGTTTGATCCAATCGCTCGCTTCCGCGGCGCCCCCGCTGAAGGTCCTGATCGTCGACGGGCAGAACAATCACGCCTGGAAGGAAACGACGCCCGTATTGAAAAAGCTCCTGGAAGAAAGCGGGCGATTTGCGGTTGAGGTCGCAACAGCGCCGGCCAAGGGCCAGGACATGAGCGGGTTCAAACCCGATTTCTCCAAGTTCGCCGTGGTGGTTTCGAACTACAACGGCGAAGCGTGGCCGGTGGAAACGCAAACGGCCTTCGAGACCTTCGTTCGAAACGGCGGCGGCTTCGTGTCCTATCACGCCGCGGACAACTCGTTTCCGCAGTGGAAGGAGTACGGCCAGATGATCGCGGTAGGCGGCTGGGAGAATCGCACCACGGAAAAGTTCGGACCGCGCGTGCGTTTCAAGGAAGGTAAGGTCGTGCTCGATTCGAGCCCTGCGCGTTGCGGCAATCACGGCGCGCGACTGCCGTTCCAGGTAGTCATGCGGGATACGAAGAGCCCCATTTCCAAGGGCCTGCCGGTGGAGTGGACCCACGCACCCGACGAGCTTTATGACAGCTTGTGCGGGCCGGCCGAGAATCTGACGGTGCTGGGCACCGCGCACTCCGAGCCGTCAAATCGCGGGACCGGTGAAGAAGAACCGATGCTGATGACCATTCGCTACGGCAAGGGCCGCGTGTTCCATACTACGCTCGGTCACGACGTCGCGGCGATGCAGTGCGTGGGCTTCATCACGACGCTGCAGCGCGGAACCGAGTGGGCAGCTACCGGCAAGGTGACTGTGAAAGTGCCCAAGGACTTTCCTACAGCCACGGCCGCCAGCGTCCGCAAATAGCGGAGTCCAACCTCGAAACGGAGCCTCGACCGTCAGGGAGCGGCGATATCAGTGATCTTGCTGGAGGTAAGCCGGGGCCGATCTGGAGATCGGCGTTCCCAGGCGCGCTCTCACTCCAACGGGTGGAATCGGCAACTGAAGTGCCTCAGGAACTGCGGCTGCGATACGATCTCGTATCCGCGCAGACGATCCTTCCGCTCGTTGACCTCGAGAATCGCTTCCACGACATAGTCGATATGGCTTTGCGTGTATACACGCCTCGGGATGGCCAACCGCAGCAACTCGTGCTGAGCATGTTCGCCGAACATGACCGACCCGATCTCGACACTCCGGATGCCCGCGTGCCGGTATAGCTCGACCGCCAGGGATTGCGCCGGGTACTGGGTGCGAGGAATATGCGGAAGCATGCGCCCTGCGTCGATGTAGATCGCGTGCCCGCCCGGCGGTTCGACAATTGGCACGCCGTGGTCGGCAATATGCCGGCCCAAATACGCGGTGGAGGCGATCCGGTAAGCGAGATAGTAGGGATCGAGAATCTCTTCCAGCCCCACGGCAATCGCGTCAAGATCGCGCCCTGCCAGCCCGCCGTAAGTCGGAAATCCCTCCGTGAGGATGAGCAGGTCTTTTTCCTGTTCGGCCAGACGATCGTCGTTCGAACACAACAAGCCGCCGATGTTCGCGAACGCGTCCTTCTTCGCGGAGAAAGTGCATCCATCGGCGAGAGAGAACATCTTCCGGGCGATGTCGCGCGGCGTCCACTCCGCGTATCCCGGCTCGCGCTCGTGAATGAACCATGCGTTTTCGGCGAAGCGGCAAGCGTCGAGGTACAACGGGATGTCGATGCCGCCGCGCGATCTCGCGAACCTGTTCGAGATTCGCCATCGACACGGGCTGGCCGCCGCCCGAGTTGTTGGTAACGGTCACCATCACCAGAGGCACATTCTCGCGGCCGCGCTCGGCGATCAACCGTTCGAGCGCTTCCGTGTCCATGTCGCCCTTGAATGGGAGTTGCGCCTGCGTGTCGCGCGCCTCGGGCTTCAGCAGATCGACAGCCTGCGCGCCGGTGAATTCGACGTTAGCGCGCGTGGTGTCGAAATGCGTATTGTTCGGAACGATGTGTCCCGGTTTGCAGAGAACGCTGAACAGAATGCGCTCCGCCGCCCGCCCCTGATGCGCGGGAATCACGTGTTTGAATCCCGTCAGAGCCTCGGCCACGCCCTTCAGACGGAAGTAGCTCTCGCTGCCCGCGTAGCTCTCGTCTCCGCGCATCATCCCCGCCCACTGCTCGGTGGACATTGCGCTCGTGCCTGAGTCCGTGAGTAAGTCGATCAGGATATCTCTGGCGCGAAGCAAGAAGAGGTTGTAGCCAGCACCGGCGATCAATTTGGAGCGCTCCTCGGCAGTCGTCTGGCGCAGCGGCTCGACGCTCTTGATGCGGAACGGTTCGATGATGGTTTTCAAAGGAAACACGCCTCCGGCTGGAGGATACCACCTCGCCTTATGGACCGTTCTCAAGCTCCACTCGTGCGACACGATCGCGAAGACAGTGAGGTCTTCATCGGCAGCGGAGTCGCTCGCGCTGTATCCGAACCGGCCGCTCGAAACCGGGCATCGACAAGATTGGAATCACTCAGGCGGGGAGAAGAGGTTTAGATGGGCGACCACTGGAGGAGGACGTGGTCGCCCAAGCGGGTACGGGGCATCGGAGGAGAGCCCCGTGGGCTTTGATTAGATTGTAATCGATAGTACTGAATTTACAAAGTACCTAACGGGGTGTTTACATTATCTTTTATGCATCTCTACCGTCTTTCGTTGTTCTTCGCGTGCTTGCCTGCCATCGTCTGCGGGCAGGGTTCCGACTGGATCCGCGAGAATTACACGAAGCGGGAGTTTCGGATCCCAATGCGCGATGGCGTCAAGCTGTTCACGGCCGTTTATGCGCCAAAGGACACCTCGCGGTCATACCCGTTCCTGATCACTCGATCTCCTTACAGTTCCTCGCCTTACGGTGAGGACAAGTACCCCTCGCGCCTCGGACCGTCGGTGGCCATGGCCCACGCAGGCTACATTTTTGTCCAGCAGGATGTCCGCGGCCGCTACATGAGCGAAGGGACGTTTTCCGAGATGCGGCCGCAACTGGAGGCGCACCCAGGATCGAAAGACATCGACGAAAGCACGGACACCTACGACACCATCGACTGGTTGCTGAACAACGTCCCGCGCAACAATGGGCGCGCTGGCCTCACCGGTACGTCCTACCCAGGTTTCTACGCGGCCGCGGGCTGCTCTCGGCCACCCCGCGTTGAAGGCCGTCTCCCCGCAAGCGCCCATGGTGGATCTCTTCCTCGGCGACGACAACTCACATAACGGAGCGTTTTACCTGGCCGCCAACTTCGGCTTTTACCGCTCCTTCGGCGAGCACAAAGAGCCACAGTTGCCGAAGCGGGAATCGCAGTTCGAGTTCGGGACGGAGGACGGTTACGCCTTCTACCTCGCGCTTGGACCGCTGTCCAATGGCGATGAGAAGTACTATCGCTACCGCAACCGATACTTCACCGACCTGCTGAAACACACCTCCTACGACGATTTCTGGCAGGCGCGCAGCCTGGTTCCGCACATCCACGACGTTCAACCCGCCGTGCTCGCTGTCGGCGGCTGGTACGACGCAGAGGACCTGCAGGGCCCACTCAAACTCTTCTTGAACGCATCCACGCGAAGTCCCAAGGCACCGGTCTCGATCGTCATGGGCCCGTGGGTGCACGGCGGTTGGCATGGCCGTGAGGGCGGCACTCATCTGGGCCCTGTCGAGTTCGGCCAGAACACCTCCACTTTCTTCCAGGAGTGGATCGAAACGCCGTTCTTCGAAAAATGGCTGCGCGATGGGCAGGATCCCAAGCTGCCAGTCGCCTGGATGTTCGAAACGGGCACCAATCAGTGGTTGACGTTCAGTGCCTGGCCTCCGCCGGCCGCACGGAAGCGTACGCTTTATTTCCTCGAAAACGGCGGGCTCGGCTTCGATCCGCCGCAACAACCGGAAGGCTTCGACCAATATATCAGCGACCCTTCCAAGCCTGTTCCTTCCACGTCGTTCATCGCGCCTGGAATGGCTCAGGAGTACATGATCGACGACCAACGCTTTGCGGAACGGCGGCCCGACGTCGTGGCTTATCGGACGCCGCCGCTCGACCACGACGTGACACTCTCGGGCCCGATCGGAGTGCGCCTGCAAGCATCCACTTCCGGTACCGACTCCGATTGGGTCGTCAAACTGATCGATGTCTATCCGGCGAATGCGCCGGCGCCGTCGCCCAACCCAGCCCGGCTGCATATGGGAGGATACGAGCAGCTTGTCCGTGGCGAACCATTCCGGGGCAGATTCTGGAAGAGCTTCGCGAAACCAGAGCCCCTTCCATCGAACCAGTTCGTTGAGATTCGATACGACATGCCGGACATTCTGCACACCTTCAAGATGGGCCACCGCATTATGGTCCAGGTGCAGAGTTCGTGGTTCCCCGTGGTGGACCGCAATCCGCAGAGCTTCGTGGAGAGCATCCCGTTCGCCAAGCCAGAGGACTTCCGGCCCGCGACGCAGCGCATCGGCCACTCGACGGCCACGCCCAGCCGCCTGGAGGTGCTGGTTCTCGAGTAGCCGCAGGGGAGTAGCAGCGAGCATCGAGGAGTCGCTATTCTCCTCCCTCCGCGCCCGTGGTCAGCTCCTGCGCCTGGATCGCCCGGACAGAGCGCTCGACCGCGCCCGCTTCGGGGATCTCCTTGGCACTCGCCGCATTCAGTTCGCGGAACTTGCGGGTGGTCACCAGAACACGGCCCTCCAGGGATCCGACAGCGTCGTTGTAACTCTTGACGGCCTTGCCCAAGGAGTCGCCGACGGCGGTGAAGTGCGCAGCCAGTTTAGCAATTCGCTCGTAGAGTTCCTTTCCGAGGTCGCTGATCTTCTGGGCGTTTTCTTCCACCGATTCCTGGCGCCAACCGTAGGCCACCGCCTTCAACAGTGCGATGAGCGTTGCCGGCGTAGCGATCAGCACCTTCCGTTCCGCGCCGTACTCCAGCAGCGACGGGTCCTTCTCAAACGCCGCCCCGAGGAACGGATCCCCTGGCAAAAATGCAATGACGAAATCGGGGGTCTTATCGAACTGCGCGAAGTAGCTCTTCGCTCCGAGCCGCGTAATGTGATCCTTCACCTGCCGCGCGTGATCGATCAGCAACAGGGCACGCGACGCGTCGTCCTGGGCCTCCAGTGCATCCAGGTAAGACTTCAGCGAGACCTTCGCGTCCACGACAATGACGCGCCCACCGGGCAGTTTCACGATCAGGTCGGGCCGCAGGCGCGCGCCGTCATTATCCACGGAATCCACGGAGACCTGCTCGTCGAAGTCGCAGTGCTCGCTCATCCCGGCCATTTCGACCACACGGCGCAGCGTGACTTCTCCCCAGCGGCCGCGCGTTTGCGGAGCCCGCAGAGCGCGCACCAGTTGCGCCGTCTCGCTCTGCAGTTGCGACTGCGCCACGCCGAGCAGCTTCACCTGCTCAGTGAGACCGGAGTAAGCACTGACGCGCTCTTTCTCCATTTCGCCAATGTGCTTGTCTACCTTTTCAAGCGACTCGCGAATCGGCTTCACCAAGGTCTCCACCGCCGTCGCGCGCTTTTCCAACTCGCCGGCCGCGGCCTTTTGAGCCGTCTCCAAAGTCGCCTTGGCGAGCTCCAGGAACTGCCGGTTGTTGGCGTGCAAAGCGTCGGAGGCCAGCGCCTTGAAGCTCTCCACCAGGCGCGCCTGCGCGTCGTTGATCTCTTTCACCTTCTCGACGTGGGCGCGTTCAATCTCCACCAGCCGGGCGCGTAGCGCGGCGGCTTCGCTCTGCGCGGCGGAACTCGCCTGCGAGACCTCATTCAGCTTCTGTTGCGCCACCCCCAGGTCACTCTGCTTGGCGGCGAATGCCAAGTCCTTCTCGGCCATCTGCGCGCGCAGTCCCGCGCATTCCGCCTGGGCCGACGACGACTTGCGCGAGGCGATCAGCCAGCCGGCCAGCAGACCGGCGGCGAGAAATGCGAAGTATGCCAGATATTCCATGCACTTCCATCAATACCCGATTTCGAGGCCCGGCAGTGCCCCTCTCACACAGTAATATCGGCCCTTCGCCACGAGTTGATTAGAGGCAAAGCGGAAATAATCCGATTTCTCCGCGCCCAGGTCCTCACGAGGCCCTCACGAGTAATCTCGCCGTCGGTATAAGCTGATTGCGTGCCGCACTCCGAAGGAACCTCACGCCCACTGCCGTTCCGTTGCTCTAGTCTATTGCTGGCGGCTTTCACGTTAGCCGCTTCCTCCTGCCAGAGCACGAAGCAACTCGAGTTCGGGAAGGGTCTCGACGTCCCCTATGTCCAGACTCCGCCAAACGTCGTCCGGGCGATGCTTCGAATGGCCCATGTGGGACCGCGCGACGTTGTTCTGGATCTGGGCTGCGGAGACGGCCGCATCATCGTGACGGCGGCAAAGGAATTCGGCGCTCGCGGTGTCGGCTACGACATCGATCCGCAGCGCATCGTCGAGGCGCGTGAGAATGCGGCGAGAGCCGGCGTGGCAGCCCGCGCGCAATTCGAGCAGAAGAGTTTCTTCGACGTCAACATCTCCGAAGCCAGCGTGGTCACAGTCTTCCTGATCCCAACCGTGCTGGAGAAGTTCCGTCCGCGCTTCCTGCGCGAACTCGCCCCTGGGACACGCATCGTCTCCCACAGCTTCCCGATACGGGACTGGAAGCCAGATCAGAAGTTGCTGGTGGAGGGAAGGACGCTGTACCTGTTCACCGTCCCGAAGCCAGTGGACTGCAGCGCGCCGGGGCCGGAGGGCATGGAGCAAGGAACACCCTGCGCGGGGTTAAGTCTCCGGAACCCACACCAAGGAAACGCGACGAGACAGGCCGAATAGGAAAGCGGCAGGATCCGGTGGGACCCTGCCGCTTCATTCAGCCGGCCACGAGACGATCGCGGCCCGTTGCCGTTGTGCGTCCTAGAACACCAGCCGGAAGGCCACCTGAGCGCGACGCGCGTTGGTGCCGTCCGGGAAGCCCTGGCTCTGGTTGCCGACGCCCAAACCGGAGACCGGGACGAGCACGCCCTTGGTCGCGGTGTAGGCTGTCGTGTTCACGGCAGTGTTGAACTGCGTGTTGAAGGCGTTGAACGCCTCAAACATCAACATGCCGGTGACTTTTTCGGTGAAGGGCAGATTGCGGGTAAGACGCGCATCGACTTTATACATTTTGTCGATATTCAGGCTGTTCACCGGCCAGAAGGGCACGCGGCCCCATCCGCCAGAACCATTGAGGGTCGTGTTGCCGCCGTAGAAGGTGACGCCAGTGAACTGCTGTCCGCTGATGCTGACAAAAGCAGTCGCGGGCTGGCTCGACGCCATGGTGGTGATGGAGGAGAGTTCCCATCCGTTCACCAGGTAGCGCGAGGCCCAGGAGGTGCTCTTGGTGAACCTGGGCGCCCAGAGCCAGTTGATCGTGGCGCGATGCCGCTGGTCGGTGCCGGAACTGCCTCTGTCGGCCGAGTAATTGCCGTTCAACATATTCGACTGGGCATAGGCGATGGTGTTCGAGGCGCCGGACTGCTGGGCATCGTCGATGGCGTGCGACCAGGTGTAAGAACCCTGCAGAGTGAGCCCGTGCGACATGCGCTTGCGGAACTGCAGCGCCAAGGCGTTATAGGAAGAGTTGCCGCCGTTTTCCACCTGGTAAATGCGGCCGTAGCGTGTATCGATCTTCGACGCGGAGGTCCAGATCGGCGTGATATACGTGCCCACGTTGGTCTTGCTGGCGTCCTGAATGGTGTAGGTCTGCGTCGTGGTCGGCGCTCCCAGATCCAGATCGCGGGAAGTGATGAGTCCGACGCCGTGGCTGAATATGTAGCTCGCCGTGACATCCGTATCCCGGCCGACCTGGCGCTGGATGGCCAGCGTCGCCTGCTCGGTGTACGGATTGTGGAAGTTCGGCGAAGCGAAAGTGATGTTCTTCGTACCTGCGGGCACCGTGTTGACCGAGGCGACCGGATTGGGGAATACGGGCGCACCCGTCGACGTGCTGTTCACTGAAATGCTGGTCTGGTAAATTCCGTTACCCAGGAACAGCGTGTCGAGGCCGTTGCCGACGAACGGTGCGTAGAACAGACCGCCGCCGACGCGGATGACCGTCTTGTCGTCCAGCGAGTAGGCCAGGCTGAGACGAGGGGCGAAGTTCTTGTCGGGCGATGGAATCCTGCTGGTCTGCGGGTAGTTCGGATCGGACATGGTGGGCTGCGGCAGGAGGGCCTTCTCCCAGCGGACGCCGTAATTCAAAGTGGCCTTGCGGCTCAGCTTCCAGGTGTCCTGGACATAGAGGTTCACTTCCGTCGTGCGGAAATCCTGGATCGGATTGCCGAAGGTCTGCGAGAAGCTGCTGTAGCTGCGCAGACCGGTTGTGTTCCCCGTGAAGTCCTGGGCAAACGCGGTAAGCGTCGAGTAAGAATACGAGCCGGCCGCGTTGTAGATCTGGTTAATGTAGTCCTCGGTGGTCGAGAAGTCGATGCCGACCTTGAACGAATGGGATCCCTTGGTCAGGCTGTAATTGTCGCTGATTTGGAAGCGCTGCTCGCTAGGCTGCGTGCGGGGATAGGCCGACGCGGCGCCCACCGCGGCACCGGCGACCGAAATCGCGAGCGCGCCCGTGGATGGCCACAGGTCGGAAGCGGCCGGATCGGAGAGCCGGTCCTTAAACCAACCGAAGCGCAGGTCGTTCAAGCTGCTAGGCGACGTAATCCAGGTCCAGTCGGCTTTCCCGTAGCGCGTCTCGACAGTCGAATTGCCGTTGCCGCCGATCATGTTTCCGTTGGTGAGAACGGCCTGGGTCTGAATGCCATAAGGAGACCGCCAGTGCATGGCGTTGGCGTCGAAGCTGAAGGTGTTGCGGTCGTTCGGACGGTAGTCCAACTTGGCAAACCCCATGTAGGAACTGACCGTGCGCGGGACCAATACGTCCATCTGTTTCTGAATGAACGAAGTGGCCGCTGCGCACTGGGCCGCCGTGGCGGGCGCCTTGCAGTTAGCCGGATTGACTTTACTGCCCGTCGCGTCGGCAATCTGGGGGCTCGTGATGCGGTTCAAGCCGGGGAAGTTCCGCTTCACCAACTCAAAGTTCGAGAAGAAAAACAACTTGTTTTCCTTGATCGGCCCGCCGAGGCTTCCGCCCGCCTGGTGGCGCCACTCCGGAGGATTGCGAACCGAATAGGGAGCGTAGCGGTCCGGCGCATTCAGCGTGCGGTTGCGGAAGAACTCATAGCCCGTGCCGTGATAAGCGTTGGATCCGCTGCGGGTGACGGTATTGATGATGCCGCCCATCGCGCGGCCGAATTCGGCCGAGTAACCGTCGGAGAGAACCTGGAATTCCTGCACGGCGTCCTGCGAGATCTGGGTCGTAATGCGCGTACGGCCGGCATTCTCCATGTAGAAACTGTTTGTGGTGTAGTTGCCGTCGGTGAGGAAGGCGTTACCCGAGGAGATGCCGCGGAAGCTGATCAGTCCGAAGGTGCCGTCGGGAACGACGGCGGGCGTCAGGAGCGCGAAAGTATCCGCACGGCGTCCGTTGATCGGCAAACCATCGATCTGGCCTTGGTTGACGACGTCGGTGACGCCGCTCTTGGTTTCTTCGATCACGGGCGCGGTCGCGGTCACTTCCACCTGAGTGGCGCTGCCGGCAACCTGCATCATGACCTTGAAATCCACGCTGCCTCCGACGGTCACCTGGAAGTCGCTCACGTTATAGGTGGCGAAACCCTGCTTGGACACCGTCAGGCTGTAGCCGGTGGAAGGCACTAGAGCGGGGGCACTGAACAGCCCCGATCCATTCGATTCGAGTTCGCGGCGAATGCCTTTGTCCACATTCGCGACGATCACCTTGGCGCCTGGAATGATGGCGCCGGTCGCGTCCTGTACCACGCCGCTCACCGATCCATTGCCGGCGCTGTTCTGTGCCGGAAGGAGCGCTACGGCGAAAACTATACACAACAAGAGACAACAGATTTGCCTGAGCATAATCCTACCTTTTGATGGAATTGAAAGCCGGCATCGCCCGTCCGGATGCCGTCGCCGGCCCAACGCTCGCTGCATGGCGAGCGTCGATCCGCGAACGGGCTATGCGAAAGAAGTCGTGAACCACGAAAGTTGAGAGTTGAAGATGGCGCGGTCGCGAGATCCCTAGCTCGGCTCGTGATCTTGGACACTGCCACCCCTAAAACAAACCGCCCACACAACCGCCAGATCGAACCGGCGGATTGATCGCACATTGCTATTGCGTCTGATGACTAACCTCAAGCGCCTACAGGTATGGTAGCCCATCAAGGTAAAGATGCGGTTACAACACATCCAAATATCCGCAATCTAAAACCTCTTCGAAGCTCGACCCCTCATGTTACCGATTAAGCGCTGGTTCTGCGTAGATTATGTTTATTTTAATAGACTTACAGGACGCCGGTCCGAACACCGGGACCCACTGGTTTGGGATGGCAGACGGCTGTGCCAACCCCAGTCCGGCGGCGTAAACCCAGTCGATAGTTGAGGTTCGGGCGAACGCGGTCCGGCGAGACAGCACTTCAAGGTGGTGCCTCACCCTTTCATCTCGATTCTATGGCGGCGAATCGCGCACCTGTCGTGAGCCGCCGCGGTGCCGCTCCAGCGATGGTTCGTGAGCCGGTTGAGGGCAGGCCCACGCGGTCCTGGAGGACCGCCCCTCGTAGCGCACCGTAAGTTGCTGGATCTATACGACTCCCGTAGGATAGTAGGTGATCCCCCATGTTACGATTTGAAACTGCCGGCGAGTCTCACGGCGAATGTCTCGTCGCGACTCTGACGGGTCTTCCCTCGGGGGTCCCCATCTCGGTAGCCGAGGCCAATCGTGAACTTTGGCGCCGCCAGCAAGGCTTCGGCCGAGGCGGACGGATGAAGATCGAAACCGACCAGGTCGAGATCGTCTCTGGGGTACGACACTCTCAGACCATTGGCTCTCCGGTGGCGATGATCGTCCGCAATCACGACTGGAAGAACTGGACCGAAGTCCTTCCCGTTGAGGTTGTTGCCGACAGCGATTCGAAGAAGAAACCGCTCACGCGCCCGCGCCCCGGCCATGCGGATCTCGCTGGCGCCATCAAGTACGATTTCACAGACGCCCGCTACATCCTGGAGCGCGCGAGCGCCCGCGAAACTACGGCCCGCGTCGCCGCCGGAGCCCTCGCCAAGCAGTTCCTGCGGCAGTTCGGCGTCGAGGTCCTCAGCCACGTCGTCCAGGCCGGCTCGGCCCGGCTCGAACGTGAAGTGGAATGGGCCGAGATCGAGGTTCTCTCCCACAAGGACCCCGTACTGTTGGGCTGTGTGGATGCCGCTGCGGAAGACCGCATGAAGGCTGTAGTGGACGAGGCCTATCGCACCGGCGACACCGTGGGCGGGATTTTCGAAGTACGGGCGCACGGCGTGCCGATCGGACTGGGATCGCACATTTCTTGGGACACGCGCCTGGACGGAAGGCTCGCGCAGGCCATCATGTCGATCCAGGCCGTGAAAGGCGTTTTCATTGGCTACGCGGACGAAGCTGCGGCCTATTTCGGCTCCAAAGTGCAGGACACCATCGGTTACAGCCGGGAACGCCAGGAGTTCACGCGCGGCTCGAACAAGGCCGGCGGCCTTGAGGGAGGCATCACGAACGGCCAGGATATCGTCATCAAAGGTCTGATCAAGCCTATCTCAACTCTCCGTAAGCCTTTGGAAAGCGTGGACATGCAGACCAAGGAGCCCGCTCTTGGGGCATACGAACGCAGCGACGTGTGCGTACTTCCCGCGGCAGGCGTCATCGGCGAAGCGATGGTGGCGCTGGTGCTCGCGCAAAGCTTTCTTGATAAATTTGGAGGGGATAGCCTCAGAGAGTCGCGACGGAATTTCGACGGTTACATCCAACAGATAAAGGAATTCTGAGTGGGCAGCAAAACGGCGACCATCTATAAAATCGTCAAATACGGCGACCCCGTCCTGGAAAGGCCGGCTCAGCCCGTGACCGAATTCGGTACGAGCGAGCTGCGCGACCTGGTGGACAGCATGTTCGAGACGATGTATGCCGCCAAGGGGCTCGGTCTCGCGGCGCCGCAGATCGCCCTCTCCCAACGCCTGGCCGTGATCGACCCCTCCGCAGGAGAGGACCCGTTGGCTCGCGTGGTGCTCATCAACCCTGAGATCCTCGAAAAGCATGGCCGCCAGGTGGGCGAAGAGGGCTGCCTCTCCATCCCCGGTTTCCGCGAGGACGTGACGCGTGCGATGAAAGTGCGTGTGCGCGCCCAAAACGTCGACGGCGAGTTCTTCGAACTTGAAGCCGAGGAGTTGCTGGCGCGCGCGATGCAGCACGAGATCGACCACTTGAACGGGATTCTGTTCATCAGCCACGTCAGCATGCTGAAGCGCGACCTGATCAAGCGCAAGATCCGCAAGCTGGCGAAAGCCAACGAGTGGTAACCTTCGTTTGTCGATGAAGGTAGTTTTTCTAGGCACCCCGCAGTTCGCCGTCCCCACTCTTGAAGCCATCGTCGCCGCTGGGCACGAAGTAGCCGCGGTCTACACACAGCCGGATCGTCCCAAGGGCCGCGGCCAGGAACTTGGCGCTATCGCCCGTGAAGATCGCCGCTCTGCACTCGGGGCTCTTGGTCTTCCAGCCCGAACGCGTGCGCCGTCCCGAGGTGGTTGCCGAGCTCGCCGACTTCGGCGCCGACGTCATGGTGATCGTTGGCTACGGACAGATCGTTCCCCAAGCGATCATCGACCTGCCCCGTCTGGGCATCGTCAACGTGCATGCCTCGCTGCTCCCGCGCTGGCGTGGCGCCGCGCCGATCCAATGGTCGATCGCCTCGGGCGACACGACGACTGGCGTGACGACCATGATGATCGATGCCGGGCTCGACACCGGCGACATCCTGTTGCAGACGGCGACCGAAATCGGCAGCGAGGAAAACTCTCTGGGGTTAAGCTCGCGCCTCTCGCAAATGGGCGCTAGTCTGCTCACCGCAACTCTGGACCTGCTCGAAAAAGGCGCTTGCCCGCGAGCGCCTCAGGTCGATTCCGAGGTGACGGTGGCGCGCATTTTGCGCAAGGAAGACGGCCTGATCGACTGGCATCGCACGGCTCGCGAGATCTGCTACCGCGCACGTGGCTTCCTGCCGTGGCCGGGCGCCTGGACCTCGTTTCGAGGCCAACGCTTCAACATTTGGAAATGCCGCCCCGTGCCTTCCACCGAGTGGATGGTCGGCGAAGCTCTGCCGCCAGGCATGGTGCACGCTGTCGGCAAACGCTTACTCGCCGGCACCGGCGGAGGCGTCCTCGAATTGTTGGAAGTCCAGGTCGAGGGCCGCAAGCGAGTGCCCGCCGAGGCATTTCTGAACGGCATGCGGCTCTCCGGCGACGATATGCTGGGAGTGCATCCATAACTGAGCAACGGAGCCTGGTTGTGTCGCACGCTTTAGCGTGCTGCGTCGACATTCATGTCGACGTCCGGACAATGGCGGCATGAATGCCGCCACGGCACGCTAAAGCGTGCGCCACAACGCGATGGCCCGCCGTCTTGAAGGAGAGAGATCGAAGTGAATTTGCCTGAAGGGTTTCGCTATTCCGCCTTGTACGCCGGTATTCGCAAGGCTGAGAAGCCGGACCTGGCCCTGATCGTGTCCGATACCGAGGCCTCAGCCGCGGCGGTCTTCACCACCAACAAAGTGAAGGCCGCGCCGGTGAAACTCGGCCGCAAGAACCTGGACGCCACTGGCGGCCGGGCGCGCGCCATCCTGGTGAACGCTGGCAACGCCAACTGCGCCACGCGCACCGGCGACAAGGTCGCGCTGGCCACCAGTCGTGTTGCGGCCAAGCTGTTAAAGATCCCGGCCACGCAAGTTCTGCCATCCTCGACCGGGGTGATCGGCCTCGAACTCGATCCAGCGCTGATCGTCAACGCCCTGCCCGCTCTGATCGAAGGACTCTCAACCGAGCGTTTCACCGACGCCGCCGACGCCATTCTCACCACCGACACCGTGCGCAAGACGGCCGTCGTCGAAGCTGGCGGCTTCCGCATCGCAGGCATGACCAAGGGCTCTGGCATGATCTGCCCGAACATGGCCACCACGCTCGCCTATGTTCTGACCGATGCGGCGATCTCTCCTGGAGACTTGAACAAAGCCCTGCGCGCAGCCGTCGCAACCAGCTACAACCGCTTGACGGTCGATGGCGACATGAGCACGAACGACACGCTGTTGGTGCTGGCCAACGGCGCGTCAGGCGTGAAGATCGGTCCGAAGAATCGCGCGCCGTTTCAATCGGCTTTGAACGAAGTCTGTCAGTCTCTCGCGAAACAGATCGCTCGCGACGGCGAGGGCGCGAAGAAGCTCATCGAGATCCGCATCGAAGGCGCGCGCAACGACGCCGACGCTGCAAAGGTCGGACGCGCTATCGCCAACTCCAATCTCACCAAGACGGCCATTGCCGGCTCGGACCCCAACTGGGGCCGCATCCTGTGTGCGGCGGGCTATGCCGGCGTGGAGTTCGATCCCGCGAAGACCGACGTCTGGCTGCAGGGCGTGCGCGTCTGCCGCAAAGGCCTCGCGGCCGAGTACGACGAGTTGGCGCTATCCAAAAAGCTCGACGAGCCGGACTGCGCCATCCGCGTCCTGCTGGGTGAAAAGGGTCCTGGAACGGCGACCTTCTGGACGTGCGACCTGACGCACGACTACATCACTATCAACGCAAGCTATCGCACCTGAGCGCGCAGAGCATACCCAACGGTAACTGCGCTTCGCAAGCAGACCGGATTCGCCATGCCCCCTCAAGCGATGGCGGCGAAACTCTATTCATCGAGTGGACATTGCTGAAGCGCAATATGCCAGCCGCCGATGCGCGCTAGCATCTTCCTAATGCGTAGGCCTGGAGGCAGGAGGATCGCCAACCCATATTCGGCAATGGCCCGGATCAACGGATAGGGTATTCGACGCCATCCTGGAATCCGAGCGCGGTTCACGGCGCTTAACCCGCGCCGGAAGCGCTCGCGCGGTTTCCGGGATCTCCGCACGCAGTGAGAATGGCTGGGGGAGGGGTGTCATGTGGAACCGTGCTGCCGCTGCGTGCGGCGGGATGGTCCTATGCTTCATTGGTCTTCTCGGATATTCTCCGATGGCCAGTGGGCAGGACCTGACAATTACGTCCACGCATGCTGGCTCCTTCCAGTTAGGGCAAACCAATGCCTATTACCTGCTGAGGGCGAAAAACGCAGGTTCCGCGCCAACGTCCGGCATCGTCTCGGTGACGGAAAACGCGCCTGGCGGACTGGAAATCACCGCAATGCTCGGGGATGGATGGACCTGCACGGTGAACTCGTGCAGCCGCGGCGACGTGCTGGCTGCTGGCGCCTCGTACCCCGCAATCATGGCGATGGCCAGCGTTGCCCAGAACACCGGCGCGAGTCTCACGAACGAGGCGACCGTATCCGGCGGCGGCGATACTAACCCGGGCAACAACACGGCGAGTGATGTCACCGCCATCGCGCCAAACGGCTATCCGGTGGCCTGGGGCATGAACCAATCTGGGCAAGCGACGGTACCTTCGGGCCTCGCCAACGCCGTCTCGATCGCGGCAGGCGGGCTCCACAGCCTGGCACTGATGAGCGACGGCACCGTCGTGGCCTGGGGTGACAACTCGTCGGGCCAGTCGACTGTGCCCGCGGGCCTTTCGAACGTCGTGGCGATTGCGGCGGGCGAGGGCCACAGCCTGGCGCTGAGGAGCGACGGATCCGTTGTGGCATGGGGCGATAATAGCGATGGCGCCGTGGCTGTGCCTGACGGCTTGTCGGGCGTCGTCGCGATCGCGGCGGGCAGGTCCCATAGCCTCGCGTTGAAGAGTGACGGAACGGTCGTGGCCTGGGGTTACAACTCAGATGGCGAGACCGCTGTGCCGCCGGGCCTGTCGAATGTCGTTTCAATCGCCGCAGGCTACTACCATAGCCTCGCCTTGAAGAGCGATGGAACCTTAGTGGCCTGGGGTGCGAGTTGGACCCACGCGACAGACGTGCCGGCGAGTCTCTCAGGTGCTGTCGCGATAGCGGCAGGCGCATTTCACAGCCTGGCGTTGAGGAGCGATGGAACGGTCCTCGCCTGGGGCTTCGACTCGTCCGGACAGACGGACACGCCGCAAGGAGTGGCCAACGTCCTCGCAATCGCGGCAGGTGACTTCCATAACCTCGCCTTAACGACGGCCGGGACGATCCTGGCCTGGGGTGACAACAGCTGGGCACAGTCGACGGTGCCCCCGGGGCTTTCGAACGTCACCTCAATCGCCGGAGGCGGGATGCATAGTCTGGCGCTGCTGAGCTCCGCGTCCCCGAACATTCAGGTTGTAATCGCCACATCCGGCCTAAGTGACACCGTTGAACTGACCATTGACGGCAACTCTTACACGGATCAGCCGCTCTTGCTGAGTTGGACGCCCGGCACTTTGCACACTATCGGCTCATCGTCGCCGATTGCGGCAGGCAGCACCGGGCAGTATGTATTCACCGGCTGGAACGACCATGGGGCCCTCACGCACACGGTCAGTCCAACCTCCGCTGCCATCTACACCGCGAGTTTCAAGCCTCAGTACCTCGTCACCACAGTCGTGAACCCTCCAGCCGGAGGTTCCATTTCTCCCGCAACTGGGTTCTACGATTCTGCTCGCTCTATTCGGATGCTGGCCACACCGGCCCCGGGATATGCGTTTGCTGGATTTAGCGGAGCGTCGATCGGCCTCCAGAATCCGCAAGACCTCTCGGTCGGCAGCCCCCTGACAGTCACGGCCAACTTCGTTCCGGCCACGGCGACTGACCTGACGATCACTTCGCAGCACGCTGGCGCCTTCCTGCGGGGACAGACCAACGCCGTGTACTGGCTGCGAGTGAGCAACGCGCCGGGTGGCGCGCCGAGCGGGGGTGCGGTAACAGTCGCGGAGAATCCACCGGCGGGCTTGACCGTTACATCGATGAGCGGGCTGGGCTGGAACTGCGCCGGTAATAGCTGCACGCGCAATGACGCCCTCACGGGAGGCGCTGCTTATCCCGCCATCGGGGTACGCGTGGCCGTGGCGGCAAATGCGGCGGCGAGCCTGACGAACCAAGCCACGGTTTCCGGAGGCGGCGACTCGAACTCTCTCAATAACAAGGCGAGCGACGTCACAGGCGTTGCGGCAAACGGGTATCCAGTGGCCTGGGGCAGAAACGATTCCGGACAATCCACTGTGCCGGAGGGCCTCTCGAAGGCCGTCGCTGTCGCCGGAGGCGCTGCCCATAGTCTGGCGTTGAAGAGTGACGGATCGGTCGTGGCTTGGGGAGACAACACGTACGGGCAATCGAATGTGCCCGCGGGCCTCTCGAACGTCGTCGCGATTGCGGCGGGCGACGTCCACAGCCTCGCATTGAGGGGGGATGGGACGGTAGCGGCTTGGGGCGACAACACTCTGGGCCAGACGGCCGTGCCCGCGGGGCTCTCGAATGTCGTCGCGGTTACGGCCGGAGCGGGTTACAGCCTCGCGCTGAGAAGCGATGGAACGGTCGCTGCCTGGGGCCAGAACGGTAACAGTCTTCTGGCTCTGCCGGCCGGCCTTTCGAATGTCGTAGCGGTCGCCACGAACGGAAAAACCGCCCTCGCCCTGCGGAACGACGGGACGGTCGTGGCGTGGGGCGCCAACGATTATGGCCAGACGGACGTGCCTGCGGACCTCTCGGGCGCTGCGGCAATCGCCGTGGGCGGCGTGCATTGCCTCGCGCTCAAGAGTGACGGAACGCTTGTGTCCTGGGGCTACGATTTGGACGGCCAGACTTCCGCACCGGCAGGCCTCGCGAACGTTTCCGCGATTGCGGCCGGCCAGAACTACGGCCTTGCTCTCGAAAAAGGCGGAGCAGTCGCTGCCTGGGGTCAGAATCGCAACGGCGAGACGACTGTGCCCATGGTTCTCTCGAACGTCGAATCAATCGCGGCCGGTTGGTATCACAGCCTCGCCATCACTTCGAGCACCGAGCTCCGGCACCCGGGGTGTTGTCGCGCGGCGCCGCTTCCCTCGCACGGACATCACTAGCCTTCAACCGGCTGGTTCGCTCGATATCAGGCTGAAACGGCTGACCTGTGCGCAAGACCATCGAGGGCAATCAGCCGGCTATGTTCGGACTGGGCCGATCCGGCCGGCATTGATCGAGTCTCGTCCTTCGTGCAGTCACTTCTGTGCAACTGCGCACACGCTTTGGCGTAAAGTGTCTGTGTGACCAAAGCGATTCTCTTCCTCGCGGCCGGTTCCCTGCTCTGCTCGCTCGCCTGCGCCGCTCCGCCTGACATCCGCTTTGAAGCGCATACCATCGCGACGGGACTGACGGGCGGCTATCACGTGGTTGTCGCCGACATGAACAAAGACGGCAAGCCCGACATCATTGCCTTGGCCGATGGGCTTTCCGAACTGGTCTGGTATGAGAATCCTGGCTGGCAGCGTCACGTGATCGTATCCGGGCGCTCGCACATGATCAATCTCGCCGCGGCGGACGTGGACGGCGACGGCATTCCCGAATTGCTCCTGGCCGATGGCTTCGCCATGAATCCCTTGGAAAGCGCGGGCAACGTCTGGCTGCTGCATCACAATGGCGATCCGCGTGAACCGTGGGACATGCGTCTGATCGATCGGTTACCCACTGCGCATCGCTTGCGTGTGGCCAAGATCGGCGCTCACGGTGAAGTGGCATTCATCAATGCGCCGCTCGCTGGCATGAAATCGACCGCGCCGGACTATCGCGATGCCATCGAACTGTCGCTGTACCGTCCTGGCACATGGAAGCGGGAGTTGATCAACCATGATCTGCACGGCGTCCTGCACGGCATCTTCATCACCGACTGGGACGGCGACGGACGCGACGATATCCTCACAGCGAGCTTCGAAGGCATCCATCTTTTGCGGAATACCGGCAAAGGTTGGACGATGTCGGAGATCAATCACGGCAACGATGCCCCGTGGCCCAAGTGCGGCTCCAGCGATGTGACGGTGGTTCGGACGAAGCAGGGGCGGCAGCTCGCCGCGATCGAACCTTGGCACGGCAACCAGGTCTCCATTTATCGCGAAGAGAAAGGCAAGTGGCTGCGCAAAGTCATCGATTCAAGCCTCGAAGACGGCCATACGATCCTGGCGGCGGACTTCGCGGGCGATGGCGATCAGGAAGTGGTCGCTGGGTTTCGCAAGGGCCACAGTCTGGTGCTCTACCGGAACGATGGAAAGGGTGAATGGGCGCGCAGCGTGATTGACGATCACATCGCGGCCGCTGGCTGCGCATCGGCGGACATCAACGGCGACGGGCGCGTCGACATTGTCTGCATTGGCTCCGCAACGGCAAACCTGGTCTGGTACGAGAACATCACCGGAAGGTGACGTGGGGTGGCTGCGCCTGGGAGCGCCGATCTCCAGATCGGCCCAAGGCGGCGCGCCTGGGCGTCGCCAGTTTCAATCAGAAGATCCGCATCGCGGCTTCCGCAAGCAGCCAGCCGAGTATGCCTCCCGCGAGTACATCGCTCAGGAAGTGCATCCCTGTGAGGACGCGGGAAGCCGCAACACTCAGCGCGCAGAACAGTATGCCTGGAGCGGCGCCGGGATACTGCGCAATCAGTGGAGTGCAAACGGCAAACGCCGTGATGGTATGACCCGAAGGAAACGAAAACTGGTCAGGAGGCAGCAGCGTGGACCAGCAGTGCGGCTCAATCGCGCAGGGCCTTCTGCGGCCCGCTGCGCGCTTCAAGACCAGGAAGAGACCGATGCCTGTTGCGGCAGCGAGAGTGGACTCCGCTACGGCCCAGCGGCCTTGCGGTCCGCCGAAGATCAGTAGCGCTGCACCCAGCGCATACCACAGCCATCCGTCGCCACCGCGCGTCGCGCAAATCATCCACAACCGGAACCACTTCGGCGCAGGCCATTTGTGCACGCGGCGCATGATCACGTGATCGCGCCGTTCAATGGACTGCAGAAGGACTTGAGCGATTCCTGTCATGGTCCCACCTTGAGTCTCGTCGGCTCATGTCAACGAGATATGACAAAAGTGGCAATTCTTGTTGAATAGAACGAAAAGTGCGGTTTCGGAGAGTGGCGGACGAGGGCACGTAAAGAGAAGAAAAGAGGCCGCCTCCATTTGATGGTTGGACGGCCTCCGACGACTCGAAAGAGTCGCGGCTACTTTGTGGGTTCGGTGGCTGGAACGGCCTTCGGAGCAGCTTTCCTGACAGCTTTCTTCACAGGCTTCGGCGTGGCAGTCGCTTCAGCGGCCGGCGTTGCGGCCGGAGCGGCGGTTGCATCCGCGGCGGGAGCGGCCTTTGCAACGGTCTTCTTGACAACCTTCTTCACAGGCTTCGGAGCGTCGGTTGCATCAGTGGCGGGCACACCAGCCGGAGCGGTCGACGCTTCGGCAGTTGGAACGGCCTTCTTCACAGCCGACTTCTTCACAGCGGCTTTCTTCGCGGGCGCGGGAGTCTCGGCCTTGGGTGCATCCTGCGCCAGAACGGCGAAGGTCGAGAGGGAAGCGAGAGCGAAAATCGCGAGAATCTTCTTCATCTTGGTGTTACGGTCTCCTCAATTTGGTTGCGGATGACCGGCCTTGCCAGAAGGCCTCGGCGCCATCCACGCCTTCACTATTGCTCTGCGGATGGTTCGTTCCACTACCCCGCTCAGGCTAGTGAGCTACCCGAAATTAGGGGGTCTAAACCTGATTCATTTGGCACGCTTTACGAGGTCGAATGTCCTCCAAACAGCCGTTCTGCGGGGCCGCGGGCTACAATAGTCACGCGACTATGGCCACACTGGATCTGATCTTTTTCGATGCGGGCGGCGGGCATCGAGCCGCTGCGACGGCCCTGAAGGCGATCCTCGAAAAAGATCATCCGGAAATCGCGCCGCGCTTGATGCACCTGCGCGACGTACTCGACTCCGTGGACGTCTTCCGCAAGGTGCTGCACATCGATTTGCAGGCGATCTACAACCTGATGCTGCGCAAAGGCTGGACCCTCGGCTCCGAGACCGGCCTGCGGTTCATGCAGAGCATCATCCGGTTCTACACGGGCTCCGAGGTGCGGCTGCTCGAAGACTGGTGGCAAAAGACGGGCGCGCCCGACATGGCCGTCAGCCTGATCCCAAATTTCAACGAGGCTATGTTCAAGGCGTGGCAGCGCGTCGCGCCGGGCCGCCCGTACGTCACGGTAATAACCGATATCGCGGACTTCCCGCCGCACTTCTGGATGGAAAAGCAGGAGCAGTATTTCATTTGTGGAAGCCAGCACGCGGTGGAGCAAGCCCGCGCGATGGGCCATCCGGAAGAGCGTGTTTTCCTCACTTCGGGGATGATTCTGCAGCCACGCTTTTACGATCTGCCGCCGCTTGACCGCGACGCCGAGCGGGTGAAGCTCGGCCTGGACCCGGCCATGCCAACGGGCGTGGTTCTGTTCGGCGGCTACGGCTCGGGTTCCATGCTGCAGATCGCGCGCCGCCTCGAATCGCAGGCAGGCCGGCTCCAACTCATCCTGATCGCAGGCAAGAACGCGAAGCTCGAAGCCGCATTGAGGACTCTGCCCGGCAAGTTGCGCCGCCACGTTGTCGGGTTCACTTCAGAGGTGCCGTACTACATGCGGCTGGCCGACTTCTTCATCGGCAAACCGGGCCCCGGCAGCTTGAGCGAGGCGGTTCACCTGGGCCTGCCGTGCATCACGACCCGCAACGCCTGGACCCTGCCCCAGGAGCGCTACAACGCGGAATGGCTGACGGAGAATGGCTTCGGCGTTGTGCTGAAGAGCTTCCGCGAGATCGAGGGAGCCGTGCGGGACCTGCTATCGAGCGATGGCGCATTGAACAAAATGCGGCAGAACGCGGCACAAGTGCACAATCGCGCCATTTACGAAATTCCGGCAATTTTGAGCCAGATTTTGCGTCAAACCGCGTAGAAACGAGTGCTTGGAGGAGCCGACTTGCACCGTAGCTAGAAATGTGTAATTATTCATTGTAACGAATAACTATTCATGGATGACGAATCGAGCCCGCCCATGAGCCACCCCACACTCCACGCAACGGCCCACGAACTGCCCGTTGCTGGCCCTCCCCACATCTCCGCCGGCAACCTCGGCAGCGACTTCGACCTGACGCAGGAAGAGCTCCTGCAAATCCTGGAGTTGGCCGCGGAAGTGAAGCGCCGTCCAGCGGGCTATCGCGTCGCGCTGAAGAACCGCATCTTGAGCCTGTTGTTCGAGAAGCCTTCTCTGCGCACGCGCATTACGTTCGAGGTCGCGGCCAAGCAGCTTGGCGGCGACTCGATTCAAAGCATCGGCCCAGTCGGCGGACGCGAGCCGGTGAAAGACGTCGCGCGCAATCTGTCGCGCTGGACGGATCTGATTGTCGCCCGGACGTTCAAGCAGAAGACCGTGGACGATCTGGCCAAGTGGTCGGGCCTGCCGGTGATCAATGCGTTGAGCGACCTATACCATCCCTGCCAGGCTCTGGCCGACATGCTGACGCTGAAAGAGCATTGGGGCGCGTGGCGCGGCCACAAGCTGGCCTTCGTAGGAGACGGCAACAACGTCGCGCATTCACTGATGCTCGATTGCGCCCGGCTGGGCGCGGACATCGCAGTGATTACGCCGCCCAAGTACGAACCCAACAGCGACATCTTGCGCCAGGCCGAAGGCTTCGCACAGCGCAACGGCTGCAAGATTCAAGTCACCAACGATCTGGTCGAGGGCCTGAAGAACGCCGACGCAGTTTATACCGACGTGTGGGCCTCGATGGGCCAGGAGCACGAAGCGTTCGAACGCGCGCGGCTGTTTGCGCCCTACCAGGTGAACATCGACCTGATGAAGATGGCCGCGCCCGGGGCGCTGTTCATGCACTGCCTGCCCGCGCATCGCGAAGAGGAAGTAACCGACGCAGTGATCGAGTCGAAGACCTCCGTGGTTTTCGACCAGGCGGAGAACCGGCTGCACGTGCAGAAGGCGTTGTTGGTTTCGCTGCTGGCTGAATAGGGCCGTCTTAGGACGGCCGTCACGGCGGGCGGGAATGCCCGCGCCACGAATGCCGGGCACAACCCGCTCGTGGACGAGTAAGATTCTTCTTGGAGAGCAATCATGAGTAAACCAAAGAAAGTCGCGCTGGCCTATTCGGGCGGGCTGGATACGTCGATCATCATCCCGTGGTTGAAAGAGAACTACGGCTGCGAGGTGGTCGCAGTCTGCGGAGACATCGGCCAGGGCGGCGAAGAGCTGTCCGGGCTGGAAGCGAAGGCCCTCAAGACCGGCGCGAGCGAAGTGCACGTCGCCGACATGCGCGAAGAGTTCGTGAGCGAGTACGTCTGGAAGATCGTTCGCGCCGGCGGCGAGTACGAGCACAAGTACCTGTTGGGAACCTCCATCGCGCGGCCGCTGCTCGCGAAGAAGCAGGTGGAAGTCGCGCTGGCGACCGGCTGCGATGCCGTGGCGCACGGCTGCACCGGCAAAGGCAACGACCAGGTCCGTTTCGAACTGACCTACAAAGCCCTTGCGCCGCAGCTCGCGGTGATCGCTCCGTGGCGCGAATGGGACATCGTCTCGCGCGAGGACGCTATCGAGTACGCCGCCAAGCACAACGTGCCGATCGCTCAGTCCACCAAGAAGATCTATTCGCGCGACCGCAACATCTGGCACATCTCGCACGAGGGCGGCGAGCTGGAAGACCCTGCCAATGCCGCTCCCGAGCACATCTGGATGCTCACGAAGTCGCCGAAGGATGCGCCCGACACGCCGGCCGAAGTGACCATCGGATTTGAAGCGGGCGTTCCAGTTTCACTGAACGGCAAGCGGCGCGCATCGGCTGTGGCGTTGCTCGAAGAGCTGAACCAGCTCGGCGGCGGAGCACGGCGTGGGCCGCGATCGACCTAGTAGAGAACCGCTTCGTCGGCATGAAGTCGCGCGGCTGCTACGAGACGCCGGGCGGCACGCTGATTTACTATGCGCACAAGGAACTCGAAGCGCTGACGCTCGACAAGGACACGCTGCACTACAAGCAGAAGCTGGCGCTCGACTACGCCCAGATCGTCTACAACGGACTTTGGTTCACGCCGCTGCGCGAATCGCTCGACGCTTTCTTCGCCGAAGTGAGCAAGCCGGTGACGGGCGAAGTCCGGTTGAGCCTGTACAAAGGTAACGTGCAGCCGGTTTCGCGCAAGTCGCCGAATTCGCTGTACTCGCTCGACATCGCCAGCTTCCACATGGGCGCGAGCTACGACCAGAAGGACGCGCTGGGCTTCATCAACCTGATCGGACTGCCGATCAAGGTGCGCGCGCTGCTCCAAGGAAAAGACGCAGGGAAGGGCAAGTGAGCGCAGAGAAGGCAGAGAAGAAAGACGCGCTGAAACTCTGGGGAGGCCGCTTCGAGAGCGGCCCCTCGGAGGTCTTCGAGCGCTTCAGCTTCTCACTCCATTTCGATCGCAAATTGTTTCAAGCCGACATTCTCGGCTCGCAGGCGTATGCGCGAGCTTTGGCCCGCGTCGGCATCCTGACGAACGCGGAAGCGAAGATCATCTGCGACGCGCTCTCGCATATTCCGGAAGAAGACGCGGTGGGCGCGGACGACGAGGACATCCACACCTTCGTCATCGCGCGGCTCAAAGAACTGACCGGCGAGCTGGCCGACAAGATCCATACCGGGCGCAGCCGCAACGAGCAGGTCTCGCTCGACACACGGCTGTGGGTACGGGGCGAGATCGACCGCGCGCTCGAATTGCTCGCGCTGTTGCTCGAATCTCTGCTCGAATCGGCGGAAGCGCATCCGGAGGCCGTGATCCCCGGCTATACGCATCATGCGCGGGCGCAGCCGGTGACGTGGGCGCATTACCTGCTGGCGTATTTCGAGATGTTCTCGCGGGATTACGAACGGCTGACGCAGGCTCGCAAGCGTGTGAACGTGATGCCGCTCGGATCGGGCGCGCTGGCCGGCAGCGGCTTCCCTGTGGACCGCGAGGCATTGGCGCAAGAGCTGGGCTTCGACGCGATCACATACAACTCGCTGGACGTTTCGGCCGATCGCGACTGGGCGCTCGATTTCCTCTATGCCGCGTCGGTCACGATGTTGCACCTTAGCCGGTTGGCGGAGGACTGGATTCTCTACAGCTCCGAAGAGTTCGGCTGGTTGGAACTCGGCGATGGCGTGACCAGCGGTTCGAGCCTGATGCCGCAGAAGAAGAACCCGGATTCGCTGGAGCTGATCCGCGGCAAGACGGGCCGCGTTTTTGGCGACCTGACTTCGCTGTTCGTCACGATGAAGGGTCTGCCGATGACCTACAACCGCGACATGCAGGAAGACAAGGAACCGGTCTTCGACGCCGCAGCGCAGTTCAACGGCGCGCTTGAAATGGCCGCGCTGGTGGTGAAGACTTCGCAGCTCAAGCCGGAGGTCCCACGCGAAGCCGCGGAAGAGGGCTGGCTGGTGGCGACGGACCTGGCGGAAGAACTGGCGCGCAGCGGAGTACCATTTCACCAGGCGCACCAACTGGTCGGGCGGCTGGTGCTCGAGAGTGTGAAGAGCGGCAAGAAGCCGGGCGATTGGACGGGAGAGGCGCTCGCCGGCTTCGACTCGCGCTTCAAGCCCGAGATGGCTCGATTGATGGATCCGAGCGAAGGCATGAAGACGCGCACCGCGCCGGGCGGCACCGCGCCCGAGACGGTACAAAAGGCACTGAGCGCCGCCCGCAAGCGGCTGGAGTCGATGCAACCATGACCAAGAATTACCGCCAGGGGCAGATCCTGAAACTGATCCGCTCCAAAAGGATCACGACGCAGGAGGAGCTCGCGCGCGAGCTGCGAGCCGAGGGCATCGAGGCCACGCAGGTCACGCTCTCGCGCGATATCCGCGAGCTGGGTCTGGCGAAGACCGCCGATGGCTACCGTGAGATTCTGGCCGATTCCGCGGGCGCGGAACTCGGCACGGTGTTGAGCGAGTTCCTGCTCGACGTGCGGCTGGCACAGAACATCATCGTGCTGAAGACCTCGGCGGGGAATGCGAACTCGCTGGCGGTCGCGCTCGATTCGGAAGACTGGCCGGAGGTGGCGGGCACCGTAGCGGGCGACGACACCATCTTCCTGGCGTGCTGGGACGAGCAGCGGGCCAAGGCCGTGCAAGAACGGCTGCTGGAGTTCGTGAATCAGTAACTGGGACCCGCGATGCGTTTCATCGACCGCGAAGAAGTCGCCCGGCGGCTCACCTACGATGTGTGCATCCCCATCGTGCGCGACGCGATGATCGCGTTCTCGAAGGGCGAGACAAAGCAACATCTGCGGTCGATCCTTCCGCTGTCCGAGGGCCGGCTGTTCGGCATCATGCCAGGCGCGCTGGGCGCGCATGCGCCATTCGGCGCGAAGCTGATCAGCGTCTTCCATGGGAACTTCGCGAAAGGAATCCAATCGCATCAGGGTCTCGTGATCTTGTTCGATCCCGAGACTGGCGCGCCGGTTTGCGTCGTGCATGCGGGCGAGATCACGGCCATCCGGACGGCAGCCGCGAGCGCGGTGGCGACCGACGCGCTGGCGCGGAAGGACGCCTGCCGGCTGGCGATCCTGGGCTATGGCGAACAGGCCGCGACGCACGCGCGGGCCATCGGCAAGGTGCGCAAGCTCGAATCCATCATGGTCTGGGGACGTTCGCCCGAGCGTGCCCGAGACTTCGCGCAGCGAATGCGAGCGGAGCTTGGCGTTCCAGTTGTAGCGGCGCGGGAAGTAGCGGATGCGGTTGCGGAGGCCGACATTATTTGCACGGTGACTTCGGCGGCCGAGCCGATCCTGAAAGGCGCCTGGGTGCGGCCGGGCACGCACGTGAACATCGTCGGATCGAGCTTCGCGGGGCCGGCCGAGGTGGATAACGATCTGGTGGTTCGCTCTCGCTTCATTGCAGACAGCCGGGAAGGGGTTCTGCGGCAAGGCGCGGAGTTTCTACGGACCAAGGAGGCGGGGTTGGTCGGCGACGAACACATCGTTGCTGAGATTGGCCAGGTGTTGGCGGGAGAGATCGAGGGCCGCCGAACGGCCGAAGAGATCACGGTGTACAAGTCACTGGGGCATGTGGTGCAGGACCTGGCGAGCGCATGGGCGCTGTATAGGCAAGCGGAGGCGGAAACGGAGCCCGCAGATTCGAGAGAGTCGCGCTGACGCGGCAATGAGGGCCGATCTGGAGATCGGCGTTCCCAGGATGGATCAGACCATGGGCCGGAATCTGCCGACGCGCTCTTGCATGCATTGGGTGATCTGGCCGAGCGAACACACTTCCACGGTGTTCAATAGTTCCGCGAAGACGTTCCCGCCGCGGTCCACGACCGCGCCCAGCCGGGCCAGCGCTTCTCGGGCGGCCGTCGCATTCCGATGCTTGAAGGCCTTCAGGCGCGCGAGTTGACGGCGTTTCTTGGCAGTTGAAGTCCGGACGAGCTCGATCTTGGGTGGTTGCTCTTCTTCGTTCCGATAACGCGTGAGACCGATGATAGGACGGGCGCCCGAGTGAATCTGCCGCTCCGTCAAGTGGGCGCTGGACTGGATTTGCGTCCGCTGGTAGCGGTTCTCCATCGCGCCCAGCACGCCGCCGAACTCCTCGATAGTGCGGAATTCCTCGAGGACGGCCGCCTCCACCGCCTGCTCCACGCACCGCATGCCGGGCGAGCCCGACAGCGCGTTCATCATGTGACGGAACAGGCCGGACTCTTCGAGCAGAATCGACTGGCCGTGCGAGGCCAGCAGGCTCCACTCCTCGCTCGGCGTCGTGAACGGCTCGTCCGCGCTGTTCGAGTGGCACGAGTTCGTCGCGTTCATGTAGGCCAGCATCAATTCGACCGCCGTGCGTGTCAGGTTGTTCTTGTATTCGGCGGCGATCAACGAACGCCCGCTGGTCTGGGTGTGCACTTTGAACAGTTGCGCCTTCGGCCCGGCGCCGAACGCATCCCTCATGCCGATGGCCCAGATCTTGCGGCACACGCGCGTGAGCGCGAGGTATTCCAGATCGAGCCCGCAGTCCAGGAAGAACGAAAGACGCGGTCCGAACTCATCGACGTCGAGGCCGCGCCGCTTCAACATCTCAACGTAAGCGAAGCCGTTCGAGAGAGTGTAGGCGGCCTGCTGCACCGGCGTCGCGCCGGCCTCGGCGATGTGATAGCCGGAGATCGAGATCGGATACCAGCGCGGCATTTCGCGGCTGGTCCACTCGATCATGTCGCACAGGAAGCGTAGCGAAGCGTCGACGGGGAAGATGGCTTCGTTCTGCGCCTGCACCTCCTTCAGAATGTCGGCCTGCACGGTGCCGCGCAACTGCGGAACGACCCCCGAGCCGAAGCGCCGCCGGGCCGCCGCGACATACATGGCCATCAGCACGGGCGCGGGCCCGGAGATGGTCATCGACACGGAACAGTTGGCGGCGCCGAGCGGGAAGCCGTCGTAGAGGCGCAGCATGTCCTCTACCGTGTCCACCGCTACGCCGCCCTCGCCAATCTTTCCGAACACGCCATCCGCGTCACTGTCCAGCCCGTATAGCGTGGGTCCGTCGAACGCGGTGGAGAGGCGGTACGTGCGCTGGTGCCGGCTCAGGTAATGGAAGCGCGCGTTGGTGTCCTCCGCCAGACCGAGCCCGGAGAACAGGCGCGTCGGCTCCTCCGGCTTCGGCCCGCTCGCCTCCAGCGGATCCAGATACATCTCGCTATAAGCCGAGTTGACGTAGGGGAACTCGCCGGGGAGTCCTTCACCGTAAAGGTAACGCGCCATCTCTCCTGGCTCGTCGCACTGAGGCAGAGCCTGGCGAGGAACTTTGAGACCGGTCGGCAGTTCGACCTGGCCGATGCCCGCACGCACCTTGTCCCACCGAGCGAGCACCTCGGAGCGCAGCTTCTTGTCCGTTCGCGCCTGTTCGACTTGCCGGCCGACAAACCGGTTATACGCCTCCACGACTTCGCAAACCTTCGTGAGGGAACTCATGCGGCGTCCCTCTCAGAGCCAGCCGTGATGATGCGGTACAAGTTATCCACGCCCGCGTCGCAATGCCGGCGCGCCTCGGCGACGACCAGTTTCTGAGACTTGCCATTCTGCGCGAGCCGCCGTCCCAGCTCGGCCGCGGCGGCTTTAGCTCGTGGCTGGTCGGCCTTGTTCACAACCACCACGTCGGCGACGTCGAGCATGGCAATTTTCTGCAATTGGAGCTGCGCCCCGTAGTCCGGGTTCATCACCAGCACGGTCGCGTCGAATGGACTGCCGCGGAACGGGAGGGCTTCCTGGCCCGTTCCGACCGTCTCGACGAGGATCAGATCGAAAGCCTGCTTCGTCAGGTGATCCAGACAGTCTCCGGTGGCGGAGGACAGCCCGCCGGCGCGGCCGCGCGTCGCCATGCTGCGCATGAAGACGCGATCGTGTTGGGAGTTGATCATCGCCGCGCGGTCGCCGAGCAAGGCCCCGTCGCCGACGATGCTCGGATCGTGCGAGAGGATCGCGACCCGGCCCAGAGGACTGTTACTCAAGAACCGCAGAACGAGTTCGTCGATGAGGGTGGTCTTGCCCGCGCCGCCGGGGCCGGTGATGCCGATTACGCGAGCGCGACGCCGTCGTGCTCGGTTCTTGCGTTTAACAGCCCGCCCTCTTCCAGACGCGTCAGCGCTTGCGCCAACCTGCCGTCGGGCGAAGCCGCTCCAGTGCGTTTGCGCGGCTTGCCGTAGGAATCGAAGACGAATTTCACCATGCTTTCCAGCGAGGCTCCGGGGAAGAAGATTTCGTCGGTCCCCTGCCTTTTCATCGTGCGCGCGTCGGCCTGCGAGATGGTCCCGCCGCCGCCGCCGAAGAGCCCGATGTTGCTCGCGCCCTGACGGTCCAGCGCTTGCCGCACTTCGCGGAAGAACTCAACGTGGCCGCCGTTGTAGGTGGAGATGCCAACAGCGCGCACGTCCTCCTGAATTGCTGCTCGCACGATGTCGGCGACGGAGCGATGGAATCCGAGGTAGACCACCTCGATGCCGTGCCGGATGAATTCCAGGTTGATGGTGTTGATCGCGCTGTCATGGCCGTCACAAATCGGGACGGCAGTCAGGAGACGGACGGGATGCTGCATACGCGACCGTTTCTAAGGGTAGGCTGGCCGGCGCTCGGTAGCAACGGTATCCTCGGTTTCGAGTCCCGGGAAAGCGTCGATGGTCTGTCAGCTTCTCAAGAAACCCCGCTATTCAGAGCCGGGACGACGCCACGAGCCGGGTTCGGGATCGCCTTCGGGATCGTCGCTGGCTGCATCGAGGCTCCGCGCAGCGCATTGCGCGCAATGCGAACCCCAGTAAAACGCCTCGGATTCGGGCACGACTCTGCCGCATACCGCACAGACACGGGCGCGCAACTTCTGCGGACTAGTGTGAACTTCGTCTGTCAAGAGTCACCCCCTGCCTCCAAGATATCGGACGCGCGTCACACGATTCCACTTCCCGCTTGTCCACCGACCGCAGAGATTGCCGGTGGCGGGAGTACGAAGCTCAGATAGAATCTTTCAAGGATCCACCGATGCGCGCCAGTTTATCTAGAACTCTCTTGCTCGCAACCGCGTGGGCTGCCACCACCCAACTCGCGGCCGCTCAGTACGCGCGCGGCGTGAACGTGACCGGAGCCGAGTGGGGCAACAAGACGCTCCCCGGCGCCAACGGTTCGCAATACTTGTATCCCAGCCAGCAGACCTTCGAATACTTCGCCGCGCGAGGGTTCAATTTTATCCGGCTCACGAACCTGTGGGAACGATTGCAGCCGAAGCTGAGTGGACCGCTGGATCCGACGGTGCTCGGGTATCTGAAGGCCAACATCGCCTCCGCGAAGGCGGCCGGGATCAAGGTCAGCGTGGAGATCCACAATTTCGGGCGCTACACCATCCCGTCGAGCGCCTGTACGAACCAGGACCCATGGGGCACCATGCCCAACGCGTGCATCATCGATAACATGTAC
This sequence comes from Terriglobia bacterium, assembly GCA_963823095.1. Taxonomy (GTDB): domain Bacteria; phylum Acidobacteriota; class Terriglobia; order Bryobacterales; family Bryobacteraceae; genus CAIVVT01. Next base: position 527,517 of record CAWGKI010000049.1, on the reverse strand, counting down.
AACGGACAGAAGCTGGTGACCACCGCGGACCTCGCGGATTTCTGGGTCAAGATGTCGAACGAGTTCAAAGACGACGACACCGTGCTGGCATACGACCTGATGAACGAACCACACGACATGGGCACGGCGAATTGGATGCAGATCACTCAGGATGTGCTGACGGCGATCCGCGGGAACAACGACAACAAGCTGATCATGATCCCGGGCGACGGCGGAAGCAGCGCGCCCTTCTGGCCCAACAATCACGGCCCGACGCAGTTGGATCAGCGATCCGGCCAACAATTTCTGGTACCAGGCGCACGAGTACTTCGATTACGACTACAGCGGGACTTACAGTTCCACGAACAACAACACCCACGTGACCTACCCGAGTTCGTACGACCTGAATCTGGCGCTGAACGCGGATCTGATCAATGTAGGCGTGACCCGACTTGCAGCCGTTTCTGAACTGGTGCCAGACCAACAACGTGAAGTGCTACCTGGGCGAGTTCGGAGTGCCGCGCGACGACTCGCGCTGGTTTCCCGTTATGGACAGACTCCTGGCAAAGCTGGATCAGGCGGGCCTTCCGGCCAGCTATTGGTCGGCAGGCGATGCGTGGAATTGGGCGAGCGCGGACAAATTGAACGTGCAGCCGCTGAACAACTTCACCACAGACCGCGAGCAGCTTCCAACTCTGCTGGCGCATCTTTCTCCGGACATGTTCCGGACGGCCTCGGCGGCAGGACCGTACGGCTACAAGCTCGCTCCCGGTTCGCTGGTTACAGGCTTCGGGAACGGACTGACTCACGACGGCTGTGACGGTATTCGGCAACACGCTGCCGACGACTTTGCATGGCGCGCAGGTTCAACTGACCGACTCGCAGAGCGTGACTACGTTCGCGCCCCTGGTCTATGTCTCGCCGAGCCGGATCTACTACCAGGTGCCGTCGAGCGTCGCTTCGGGACGCGTGGACGTGCAAGTGCTCAAGGACGGCACCGCGGTTTCCGCGGGAGTGCTGGAAGTGCAGCCGCTGGCGCCTGTTATCTTCACGGCAAACGGCTCGACATCCGGCGTGGCTTCGGCCGTAGTGCGCAGGGTGAAGCCGACTGGCGCGACCACTTACGAGCCGGTGGCGCATTACGATCCGAGCCAGGGTAAATACGTGGCTACCCCAATCAACTTCGCCTCCGATAGCCTCTCGCTGATTCTGTATGGCACGGGCTTCGCTCAGTTGCCCGGCACCGCGCAGGCGAGCGTGCGCTTGAATGGCACGCCGATGTCAGTGACCTCTGCGGGCGCGACCGGCCAGTTCCCCGGGCTCGATCAGATCACCATCGCGCTCCCCAGTTCGCTGGCCGGCTCGGGAGCGGCCACCCTCAGTTCGACGCTGGGGGGAATCGCCGCCAACGACGTGACCATCGCGTTCAAGTAAGAAGTATTCGGCAGGCGCGTTTGTGGCGTACGCTTTAGCGTGCCGTGGCGGCATTCATGCCACCATTTGCCGGATGTCGAGATGAATCTCGCCACTGCACGCTGAAGCGTGCGCCACAAGACGCCTCCGCTTCCCGGCAGTATCTTTGCTCAGTGCGCGAGGCTATCGTATCGCGCCGTGAAGTCTTCGCCGACGTTGCGTTGCGCCAACTGGCGTAGGGAGGCTTCGAGTACGTCGGGGCAGGCGATGATAAGCTCGCGGTACTTCGAGTCGGTCCAGATACGATACTCGCGGCCGAACAGAGTCTTCGTCGCGGGCAGTGTGATGTCCACCTGGTAGTCCACCCGCACGCCCGCCATCTCAGCCGCCTGCACAACCAGGTCCGAGCAATCGTGTCCAATCACGCTGAAGCGATCGAACTCGTAGGTCGTCAGCAAGCGCTCAATGTCGGCGAACTGCTCCGTCGTCAGGGGCAGGCGCAGCACGTAGGTGGGGTGCAATCCGCGCAGATGGCCGTGCCGTCGGCCAATCGGTGGATTCTGCCAGAGGTAGGAGATGGGGTTGGGGTCGCCGTGGTCGGCCAGCCGCTTGACGCCTCTCAACAGGATTGGCTGGTCGGGCGTATGTCCCACTTCGACTCGTTTCCCCGGCCGTTCGAGGATCAGCCAACTGTGTCCGGTGATAGTGTGCTTCGAAGCGCGGCCGCCTTCGGCCCTCGATCGGAGGTGGCTTTTTCCGGTGGAGACATCCAGGCCGACGGACGCCACCGCAACGTAGAGGTTATAGCCGGAATTCCCTCGGCTCAGTCCGCCTTCGGGGCTCCACAGGGTGAGGAATATGGACGACCCGCGCGGGCAGCCCCTCGGCGAACTGGTAAGGCGAAGGCGGCGTGAGCGGACAGCCAGCCAAGAGCAGACACAAGCAAATCGACGCCAAGACACTTGCGTAGTGGCTGAGTCCGGAGAACCTCAAACGGCTTGTTCCTCTGAGGGGATGAGGCCACCCTGCCGCGTATCCCATAGAATATAATACGCTTCGTGGAAGTACTTGAAGGCGATGTCCGCGAGCAGGTCCAGCGGCTCGTGGACAGTGAGTTGTTTCGGGCGTCGGAGCTTCAGCGCCGGCTCTTGAGATATCTCGCCGACAAATCGCTGAGTGGCGAAGCCGATCAATTAAAGGAATACACGGTCGGCATCGAAGGCATCGGCAAGCCCGAAGATTACGATCCCCGGCACGATTCCACTGTCCGATTTCAAACGAGCAAGCTCCGGCAGAGGATCGCCGAGTACTATGTGACCGCCGGCCACTCGGACCCCGTAATCATTGACTTTCCCAAGGGCCGTTTCAAACTCCTCTTCGCGCATCGCGAGTCGATTGCGGCGCAAGCGTCGGACGGATCCGCCAACCGGTGGCGCTCGGTGGCGCTGTTTGCGTTGGGAGCGCTGGCGATCGTAACGGCGCTCGGCGTCCTGTCTGGGTTATCCGTTCGGGATTTGAAACGCACCGTATCTCAGGCAGGCAAGTTGCCGCCGGGCGTCGAGGCTTTCTGGAACCCCGTGCTGGCGTCGAACAAGCCCGTGCTGATCTGCGTCGGGGCGCCGCTGTTTGAGAAGCTCGGGGACCGGGGGTTCTTTCGCGACCCCGCGGTGAACTCGTGGGACATGGCCCAAAGTTCCGGGCTGATAGACAGACTGAAGCAGCGATTCCCAGGAGTCACCCCCGAGCCGTGGTACGTCTTCACGACGCTAGGCGAACTGGACGGAGCGTTCACACTCGGCAAAGTACTTGCGCCGCGGATTCCAGGCATTCAACTGGTCAGCAGCATGAACCTCTCGTGGAATCAGATGGGCGGCAGCAGCGTTATCTTCGTCGGCCCCCCCAAATTCAACTTGCAGATCATGGACCTGCCGGTTCAGCAGGATCTCGCGCTTGAACCTCCTTCCGGCGTCCGGAACGTCAGGCCCCGGCCGGGCGAGCCTGCTCTCTTCGCCGACGACGAACCCGGCGGAAACCAGTCCGGAATCACCTATTCCCTGATTAGCTACCTGCCCGGGCTGAACAAAGACGGCCATATCATCGTGCTCGCCGGGTCGGGCATTCCTGGCACTCTGGCAGCGACCCAGTACGTCACTTCGGAAATCTATGCCTCGGATCTGCTGAAGCACATCCGACTGCCTTCCGGCGAACTGCCTTCTCACTACCAGGTCCTGATCAAGTGCCACTACCGCAAATGGGTTCCCGTCGAGATCAAATACGTACTGCACCGGGTCCTCGGTGCTGAGCGCTGAGTGGACCAGCGCGCGTGAGCCTCGGTTCCATCACGCATTTGAGGTCCAACGGCCGCGCGTGAAATCGGGGAACGCCACCGGCGTCCCGCCCGAGGCAATTGAGATCTCGCTTAGCGGAGCGACCGCGCTCCATGCGGCGGCGTCATAAACGTCCATATCCGGGGCGAGTCCTTGCGTAATGCACTCGATCAGGCGATAACACATCACGAAGTCCATGCCATCGTGGCCGCCCATGCCGCGCGCCTTCTCGCCGATCTTGGTCCAGAGCGGATGCTGATAGGCGGCCTTGTAACGATCCAGCGATTCCCATGTGTTCTCCTCCGTCTCGCCGTCCACGTAGATGCGCGGAGGATAGTCGCGGAAAATGCCGCCCGTACCCGCGATCAGGTTGATGCGGTCATAGGGCTCGGGGCTGCTGACGTTATGTTCCAGGCTGATGAGAAGTCCGTGCGCCGTGCGAATCAGACTCGTATTCTGATCGCCGCAGCGGAACTTTGTCAGCGGCTTGCCCGCCTTTGTGGCCGTGCGTTTGCTCTGCGATTCCGCAAGCGAACGCGACGGCGATGAATAGGAAACGAGATTGTCGAATCGGTCGCCGCGGTGAATGCCCATGTAGCGGGCCACCGGTCCCAGCCCGTGCGTCGGGTACAGGTTCCCGTTGCGCCGGATGTATTCCTGCCGCAGCCAGGGCTGCTGCGTTTCCGAGGTCAGTTTGCCGCGCAGATCGTGCAGATATCCGCCCGCGCCGTGGGTCAGCGCGCCGAGCTTCCCGGCGCGAACCATGGTGAGTACCAACATCTCGTTGTACCCATAGCAGCAGTTCTCGAGCATGATGCAGTGCCGCCGAGTCTGCTCGGAGGTACGGACAAGTGTCCAGCAGTCCTCCATCGTCGTCGCCGCCGGTACTTCCACGGCGACGTGCTTGCCATGCAGCATCGCGCATACGGCCATGGGGACATGCCATTGCCAGGGAGTGGCGATCACAACCAGGTCGATGTCGTCGCGGTGGCACAAACGCTCGAAATCGCGCTCTCCCGCAGTGTAAAGTGCGGGAGCACCTCCGCCGGATTTCTCGACCAGATCCTTTGCGGGCGCCGCATGCGCCGGGTCTATGTCGCAGAGGGCGTTTATGCGGAGGTTCCCGACTCCAAGGAAATTAGCGATCAGGTCGGTTCCACGCCCGCCAGTTCCAATGAATGCCATGCGCACTGGGTTGCATGGCAGGAATTTCAATCCCATCACGGTTTCCGCATCGGACGCGGCACTCGAGGAGTCCGTTTGGGTTGGGGCCGGTGTCGATGCCGATTGAGCGAAGGCCGCGTGCGCGAGCGGCAACGCACCCAGCAGGAGACGACGCGAAAACGGAGTGCTTCGGATGTTGTTGGTGAATTCAGACAAAGCGACTCTCCAGGCTTTCACGAGCGAGGGGAATGCGCCGGGCCACCCGCAAGAGGTGGCCCGGCCGCAGGCTTAGTAGGACTAGAAGTACAGTTTGAGGGCAACCTGAACGTTGCGCTCGCCCTGTGCACTCCGAACCGCACCGAAGAAATCGCCTATGTCGAGCGTAGGCTGGTTGAAGATCGGCGTATTGGTCAGATTCAGAGTCTCCACACGGAACTCAAGCTTCTTCGTTTCGGTGAATGCGAACTGCTTTTGCAGGCTGAAATCGAGGTTTTTCAGCCCCGGGCTGCGGATGATTCCAACGCCGCAGGTTCCATAGCCGCTGCTCGGCACTACGAAGGAACTGGTGTCAAACCATTGCAGGCCGCCGGAGGCATAATTGGTCTTGGGGTATGACACGGGCGCAACACAATTGGGGCGGATGTCGGCCCAGTTGCCAGCTCCCGTACCAGGGTCATAACTCCATGCGGTGCCGGGAGTGAGCGGGAATCCGCCGCGCAGCGAGAGAATGGCTCCCATCTGCCAGTTGCCGGCGACAGCCTGCGCAACCTTGTTGAGATTCGATCCGAACTTCTTGCCCTTGCCAAATGGCAGCTCGTAAATCGCATAGGTCGTCAACACGTGCTTGGAATCCCACAAGCAGGGACCCCAATCGGCCTTCGGATTGTACAGGTCCTGGAAGTTGTTGTTCTGAGCGCCGGCTTGGCCGCCGCCATTGAAGAAGCCGATCGAGTCGGTCATGCACTTTGAATAGGTGTAGGCAATCTGTGCCTGCAACCCGTTCGACATGCGCTTCTGGAGGACGGTCTGAAGCGCGTTGTATTTCTGATTGCCGACCGACGCAGTGCCCTGAATACCGGTGATCTGGCTCACCAGGTCCGGGTTTCCCGCGAAGAAGGGACTCGGCGAGATGGTCCCATCGGCGTTCAGTTTCTTGTCGCTGTAAGGCATCGGAACGATCAGGTGCGTTCCGTGCTGGCCCACATATCCAGCCTGGAGAGTCAACGAGTTGGAGAACTGGTGCTGAATGGTGAAGTTCCACTGCTGGACCGCGGCCGGCCGGACAGTGGGATCCCAGGCGCGAATGATCGCGCCGGAATAGGGGTTTGTGGGCTGCATCATGCCGTCGCTGGGGGTCATCGTGCTCTGGAAGCCACCGTTCCAGCCGTTGTAGCTGTATTCGGCGGGCACCAGCGGCGGATTCATAGACATGCGGAGATTGATTCCAGTCCCTTCGAAGAAGGAGGACAGCGTGTAACCCGCTCGAATGACGGTCTTGCCGCCTAGCGCCTTGGGCGACCAGGCCAGTCCCAGGCGGGGCTGGAAATCCAGGCCGAGGTTGTACGGATAGTACAGGCTGTTATTGCCGTATTCGTTGGTCTTGCCTGCAAATTGAGGCTGTCCAGTGAACAGATCGTAGTTCACAAGACGGTTGTGCACTTCGGTCAAGGGCAGGTGGTTCTCGTAGCGCAGCCCGAGATTGAGAGTGAGTTCGCTGGTGAGCTTGTAATCGTCCTGAATGTACGCACCCAGGATATTGGAGCGCTGCCCGGTGGTACCTACCGCTCCGCCGAATCCCCGGCCAAGGGCGAAATTGTGCCCGACCAGGAAGTCGGACGCGGAAGCGCCAGTGTAGCGCCCGGTGAACTGCATGTATCCCCAGGCGCCGTTGTTGCCGGCATAATACAAGTTCTGACGCGTGTGCCAGGCTTGGACTCCTGTGTGAATGATGTGCTTGCCTTTACTGATAATTAGCGCATCCTCGCCCTGGAACGCCGTGGAGCCCTCTCGGGTCGCGTAGTTGTAGCTGCCGAAGCTGTTCACGGTCTGATCGCTCATAACCATGCGCAACAGGCCAGGGCCGCTATCGTTGCCACCCGGGATACCCAGAACCTCCGATGCGAAGTTGCCCAGTTGGCCCGGGGAATCGGCAACGTTGATCAGGATGTGGTTCACTCCAAAACGGGCCTCATTGACGACGGAAGGGCCGAAAGTGTGCGTCCAGCCCGCCACGCCGTTCTGCATCGTGTTCTCATCGGACCTGCCGATCACGAGCGGGTCGGAGTTGATCGATGGCGCGGTGAGAAACTCCTGCGAGTAGCGGGCGAAGAAGCGATCGTTGTCGGACATGTTGTAGTCGATCTTGGCGTCGCCTTGATCGCCGTTGATGTGTGAATTGCTCGTATTAATGTAGTTGTACTTCGAATTCGAATTGATTGGCTGGGTATACATTGGGCTGGCGAACAGCTTCAGTGCCACGGGGCTGATCTGGCTAGCTGGGATCAAATTGCTCGGATACGGTATTTTTGCTCCGTATATATTCCAGTCCTTACGCTGGTAGAGAGCTGTGCTCAACTGCGAGAAGTCGCCAGCCTGCTCCGCCTTCGAGAAAACCGTGAGGTATCCGCTGTTGGAAGGATGATCGAACCGCTGTCCCTGATAATCGGTGAAGAAGAAGAGCTTGTTCTTGACGATCGGTCCGCCAAGCGTTCCGCCAAACATGTTCCAGCGCACGGGGGGCCTGGTGACGTTTTGCCAGTTATTGGACCAACTGTTCGCGTTCAGCACGTCGTTGCGGAAGAACTCGAACAGGTCTCCATGGAACTGGTTGGTCCCGGACTTGATCGATGTGCTGATCACGCCACCCTGAAAATTGCCGAACTCAGCGGACGCGTTGCTGGTGATGATGTTGAATTCCTCGATGGCGTCAACGCTGGGCGTGTACCCGACGTAGTTGGCGCCCCATTCGTTGTTGTCCATGCCGTCCAGGATGAAGTTGTCGGCCTGGTCGCGGTTGCCGTTGATGAAGGGCCGGCCCTGGGCACTGCCGGTATTGCCTCCCGAGGGCGTCTTCGCCGAGCTCATGCTGGAGGGATCCACGGAGACGCTTCCCGGTGCCAGCAGCGTGAGCTGAACGTAGTTGCGCGTTGCCAGCGGGAGCGCGACGCTCGCGGCTGAATTGATCACCGTGCTGACTTGAGTTGCCTCAGACTGCAGCAGCGGAGCCTGACCGGTGACCTCGACGGTCTCCTTGAGCTGCCCCAGCGTCATGGAAAAGTTCACGCGCGCCGTCTGGTTCATTTCCAGATGAACGGGCGGGTAAACCGCCGCCTGGAATCCCGCCGCCTCCGCTCGAAGGCTATAGGATCCGATGGGCAACCGGGGCAACATGTATAGCCCCTCCGCATTGCTCTGCGTACGCCATGCCGTTTGGCGGTCGAGATCGGTTGCGACCACTGTGGCGCCTACGACTGGTGCGCCTGACGGGTCGCTGATCGATCCATTGATGGCCGCGGTGACCTGTTGTCCCGGCATTGTCCGCGGTATGAGGCAGGTCATCCAGAGTGCGAGTAAGGCGATTCCAGGCCCGCGAGATAAGCCTAATCCTTTCATGAGACCTCCCGAAGTATCAGAGATGGACAGCAGGGCCTGAGATCGCGTCAAACCCGGCGAGCAGCCGCTCGCCGGTGTCCTGGTCGGCAATCTCGATGCCTCAAGTGAAATGTCCAGCGGCCTCAACTTACCATGCGATGGTCCGACCAGTGCATGGATGACGGTGGACTAGCGGTCAATAACCAGCATCTAACCGGCGCAAGTTGTTGTCTTTACAGGATTCATTCTGCTGACCGCCTGGCGTCCCCACGTCGGGCGGAATTAGGTTCACGGCCATGATTGGTACGGCGCCGAAGCGCCAAACAGAGGAGCGCACAATCCGGAATACGATTGATGCGCCAGAAGAAGCCTGGCCTTGAATCAACAATTGTGATGATCGTCATAAAATGTCTCGATTGTTCTTCCAGAAGGAAATCCTTCATACTCCCATTAACAATCGGTTGACCTCCCCGTCGGCGAAGCCATATGCCGCCCCTCGCCTCCAACCGGTTTGGTCGCGTGCCTTCCTCCCTGCCGAGGATTGAGGCGTGGCAACTCTCAATTCAACAACTTTAAGGACTCGGTTATGAAGGCTACATTTGTCCTCTGCGGCGCCCTGATCGCCATGTGCGCCAGCGCACAAACTCCGGCTCCCGGCAGCGCTTCGCCGGACGCCCCAGCCCAGGCCCCCGCGGCGGCGGCGCCGGCGACACCTCCGGCCGATCCGCCCAAATACGACGGATGGGTCTTCTCAGGAATGGCGGACGGCTACATCACGCTGAATTCCAATCACCCGGTCTCGAATTCGAATCAGCTTCAGAACTTCGATATCAACTGGGGGCAGCCGGAACTCAGCATGGCGATGTTCACGGTCGACAAATCCGACAAGGTCCTGGGAATCCACGTGGATGCTGGACTCGGCGAGACATTCCGCCTGATCCACGCCACCGATGACCAGCCGAAGGGTTTCCGTTACATCAAGCAGATGTACGTCATCCTGAAGCCCGAGCACATGCACGGCGCGGAATTCGATTTTGGGGAGTTCGTAACGTCGGCGGGAGCGGAAGTCATCGAGAGCACTTCGAACTGGAACTACACCCGCTCGCTCTTGTTTGCCTGGGCCATCCCGTACTATCACTTCGGCTTCAGGTCGAGCGTTCCGGTGACGAAGACCCTCACTGTGGGCGTCCAGGTCGTCAACGCATGGAACAATCTGTGGGGCAACAACACGATGAAGAATCTCGGGATCACCGCCGCCTACACGAAGCCCAAGTATGCGTTGACCACCAATTACTATGTGGGTCCGAATCACCTGGGAACCACCGCGGGCAAGCGGAACCTGTTCGATACGACGCTGACGCTGCTGCCCACTTCAAAGGCGAGCTTCTACATCAACTACGACTATGGGCGGGACAACAATATCGGCCCCGGCTACTCGAGCTGGTATGGCATCGCCGGTGCAGGACGCTACCAGTTGAGCAAGAAGTTCGCCGTCGCGGCGCGCGCTGAGTGGTTCGACGACGCAAACGGCTTTTCGACCGGAACGGTGCAGACGCTGAAGGAAGGTACGCTGACGGGTGAGTACAAATACAATGATCACCTGGTCGCCCGCCTGGAGTTTCGTCGCGATGCCTCGGACCAGCCGTTCTTCAATCGAGGTGCGCAATTGGCCTCGGTCAAGGGCATGAACACGGCAACGCTCGGTGTGGTCTACTTGCTCGGTCCGTTGAAGTAAAGGGGGTGTGATGCGCTTCTCCGCCGGGGTGGCGATGGCCGCTACGCCGGCCCGGCGGAGGGGAGTTCCGCGGGCCTAACGGGATCTGGCCGCGCCGTTGGGCTTCAGCAGATTGATCTGTTCTTCCAATTCCTTCACATTCACCGGTTTGGAGACGTAGCCTTCCATCCCCGCGTCCAGACAGCTTTCCCTGTGCCTGGCCATTGCGTGCGCGGTCATCGCGATGACGGGAGTGTGACGGCCCAGCCCATCCTCATACTCGCGAATTGCCTTGGTCGCGGCGTAGCCATCCATTTCGGGCATTTGAAGGTCCATTAGCACGAGGTCGAAGTGTTGTTTCTTGAACTCTTCGACGGCTTGCCGCCCATCGCCCGCGACTACCACGAAATGGCCTAAACGCCCGAGCAGCTTGACGGAGATAAGCTGGTTCACCTTGTTGTCTTCCGCCAGCAGGATACGCAAGCCCGCTGCCTCGGCGGGCGGAGCGGTGGCCCGCTGCGGAGCTGGCTTCTTCTTGAACGTCTGCTGATGGAGCACTTTCAGAATGGCCGTTTGCAGGTCCATCTGATCGAAGGGCTTAGGGAGTGTCGCGCCGATGCCCAGCACCAGACAGCGGCCGGGATCGGGGCTCTGGCTCCCGGAATACAACATCAGGATCGGGATTCCCCCCAGCGCCGAAGTCTTGCGGATGCGCTTGGCCAACGCAAATCCGTCTTCCCCCGGCATCTGGCATTCCGTGACAACCACGTGGAAAGGATTCGGCCCGGCGCCGGCGCGGATCAACGCCTCGAAGCCCGAGAAGGCATCCGGTCGAACGACGGGATGCATCCCCGATCGAACCAGGCTGTCGTGCAGGATCTGGCGGCTGGTGGCGTTGTCGTCCACGACCAGCACGCGTATGCCCGCGAGGTGCTTTTCGAGACCATCGATGACAGTGGCGGAACCGCCCGACGCGCGATCGAGCCGTACGGTGAAGTGGAAGGTGCTGCCCTTTCCCTCCTCGCTTTCCAACCAGATCTTCCCGCCCATCAATTGAACCAGGCGCGAACAAATGGAGAGGCCCAGACCGGTGCCGGAGAACTTCCTGGTCATGGAGACATCCGCCTGACGGAAAGGCTCGAAGATCGACGCAAATTGATCCTTGGGCACGCCAATGCCGGTGTCGCGTACGCTCAGGTGCAACCCGGTGGAATTCGTGTCGCTGGACTCGACGGAAATGGAGACCAGGATCTCGCCCTTGCTGGTGAACTTGACCGCGTTTCCCGCCAGGTTCCGCAGGACTTGCTGAACGCGGACCGGATCGCCGTGAACCAGTTCGGGCACCGCGGGGTCAATCGTGCAGAGAAGCTGTACGCCGCCCTCCTCGGCCTGAAGGGTGAGCGGCTTTAGCGTCTCGTAGACCAGGGCTGGCAAGTCGAAATCGATCAGGTCCAGATCGACTTTCCCAGCTTCGATCTTTGAGAAGTCGAGGATGTCGTTGATGACCGAAAGCAAGGAGTGCGCGGAATTCCTGATGATGGCAAAGTACTCGCGCTGCTGTTCCTCTAGTTTGCCGGCCTCGATGAACTCCGTCATGCCGATGATTCCATTCATCGGAGTGCGAAGCTCATGGCTCATGTTCGCGACGAACGCGCTCTTGGCCCGGTTTGCGGCTTCCGCGGCTTCCCTGGCCAGCGTGGATTCGCGCTCGGCACGCTGCCGCTCAACGACCTCGACGGCAAGTTCGGCGTTTGCCTTGGAGAGTTCGGCAGTTCGGGCCTGGACGCGTTCTTCCAGCCATTCGGTGCGGTGCTGGATGACGGCCCGCATCGAGTTGAAGGCGTTGGTCAGAACACCCAACTCGTCGTCCGATTTCGCCGCCACCCACTTGAATTCGCCGCTCTGATCGTCCTTGAGTTCCAGTGCGACGCCAGTTAGCGTCTGGATCGGACTCAAGAGCCGGCGAGTTATCCATACAAGGACCAAAATGCAAAAGAGTATACCCGCTGCCACGCCGGCCAGAAGCATGAACCTCATCCGCAAGACGGACACGAGCAACGGTCCGCGATTTATTGCCACGTACAGCATTCCGGCCCTGCCGCTGGAGACGGGCCGCGAGAACACAGTCACAGGCTTTGAATTGCCCTGCGCTGGCAGTTCGAACCAGTTCGTGCTTCCTGGAGTCTGGGCCGCGAGAAGATCGCGCGGGAACTCCTTGCCGAAGGTGTGCGCCAGAACCGCGCCATCGGGCGACTCAAGGAACGCCCACTCCACATTCGGAGCCTCCAAATGTTCCTCAAGTTGTGCTCGAACGGCCACCGCGCTGTGCCTGGCCAGAACAGGTTCGACGGTTTTGGAAATGTTCGCCGCGATGGCCTGGCCTTCGCCGATGAAAGCCGCGTGCATTTCCTTGTCGAAGTCGCGCTCCAGCAGAACGTAGAGCAACGTCCCCGCCAGGAGCATGAAGACTGACTCGAGGAGCGCTATCTTGGCGAGGATGCTTCTCATGGTCAGCTTACCGCCGGCCTCCCGCATTGAGGCATTTCGACACTCGCGGTAAACGTCATTGTCATGTTGCCTAACCGATCCGATACGCCAACGGCCAGTTGTCTGGGCCATTCACTGCCGGCCGCATAAAGCGGGAGCATCGCAGATACAGGCGTCCCCGCGGCATCTGCAACGCAATACAGCGCGGAAGATGAATCACCTGTCCTGGCTGCATCAGAGGCTTAAGAACAAGCAACGGTCCGGAGGACGGGCAGCCTGGAGTGGCGTATTAATTCTATACTCTTCTCCGCTCCGCGCATCGCACGACTTGCGGGAATTCAGCCTGGGTCTGCTGCCCGCATCCGCTCATGAAACCGTTGCCCATCTTCTGGCGGACGCCTGCCGCTTGCCGATATTTTCGGGTCTGTTGCTCCCGTTGATAGTACAACACGCAGCCAGGGACCCGAACAAACCAGTACGTTCCAGTACGAACGTACTGGGAGGCGACTGTGGCCGGGTGAAGATCGGGCGCATGCGCCGGCAGCCTAAAGTGACTTGTTGCAGGCATGGCGGCCGTTAAGTTCGGGATCACTCCGAGTTTATTGATAGAATCGTGCCGCGCCGCATCCGCGGCGAGGGAGACGATCGGCATGGCTTCAGGCGCGCTCGCAGGTACTTTGCTCGCGATTCTAGGCGGCGTGATTCACGGCAGCTTCGCTGTGCCCATGAAGGGGATGCAGAAGCATTGGGCCTGGGAGAACATCTGGTTGGTGTACTCAGCAGTTGGCCTGATCTGCCTGCCGCTGCTGCTCGCCTTCGCCACGGTTCCGTCGCTGGGCGAGGTCTATAGCGGCACGTCGCTGGCGTTACTGCTGCAAGTGGCCATCTACGGCGCGGGTTGGGGCATCGGATCGACGCTATTCGGGCTCGGCATCAGCCGCATCGGCATGGCGCTCGGGTTCGCCATCATCCTGGGCATGACGAGCTGCCTGGGCTCCCTGATCCCGATGCTGGTCCTGCACCCCGCCGATTTGAATACTCACAACGGACATGTGCTTCTGGGCGGCCTGGCTGTGGTCGTCGTCGGTATCATAGTCTGCGCTCGCGCTGGCGCATTGCGCGACCGCGATCTTGCGGCAGCCAGTCCCACCGGGGCGAAGGGCGCGTTCGCCGCGGGATTCCTGATCTGCATCTTCTCGGGAATTCTCTCCCCCATGCTGAACATCGGTTTCAGCTTCGGCGAGCCAATTCAGAAGGCCGCCGCCGCTCACGGCGCCGCTCTGGGCATGGATGCAAATTCGATCTGGGTCCCAGGTCTGGCTGGAGGCTTTCTCATCAACGCCGCGTATTCCATCTACCTCTTGTGCAAGAACAAGACCTGGTGCAAGTTCACGGCGGAAGGCACGACCGCATGGCACTGGGGCGGCAGTGCGCTCATGGGTGCACTGTGGTTTGGGGGGATGAGCATTTACGGGATCGGCACGGCCGTTATGGGACCGCTGGGCAAGGTCGTCGGCTGGCCTGTCTTCATGTCGGTGGTGATCGTGGCCGCCAACGTCAACGGCCTCATCAGCGGCGAGTGGAAGGGCGCGAGGACCAAGAGCATCGCTCACGCGTGGGTCGGCATCGCGCTGCTCGTTCTGGCCATCATCGTGGTGCGAGGCGCGGCATAACTGCTTCACTATAGAAATGTAAAACCGTAAGATTTTACGGTTTTGACGTTGTGGCGATGCGCCAGTTACCGAAATCGCAGTTTGCGCTAAGGTTTACCCTGACGTTGGCACCCAAGCCCTATTTTTGCCGGGTTGCATCGCCGCGGCTGCGGGCATAGAGTGGGCGTCGTCCAGAATCTGTCTGACGAGCACACCATGATCATGAACCAGACCCGCAGGGTTTTCCTTGGCGCTTCGCTGCCTCTTACTGTTTCGGCGCTCTCGGCGGCGCGCGTCGCGGGCGCGAACGACCGCATCCGCATTGGAGTGGTCGGAACGGGCGGCCGCGGGCAGTACTTGATGAAGTCCCTGCAGAAGATCGCGCCTGACGAGGTGGCTTTTCCTGCCGTTTGTGACATCTACGACGCGCGCCGGGCGCAGGCGGCGCAACTCGCCGGCTCGGGCGCGGAACAGTACCTCGACTATCGCCAACTGGTCGAGCGCAAGGATCTGGATGCTGTCATCGTTTCGACTCCCGACCATTGGCACGCCACGGTCGCCATCGCGGCCATGCATGCGGGCAAGGACGTATACGTCGAGAAGCCGATGGTGCACCGGCCGGAAGAGGGCATCGCCTTGGTGAAGGCCGCGCGAGCGGGCAGGCGCGTCGTGCAGGCGGGCATGCAAGGGCGCGGGCTGCCGCAGTTCGTCGAGGCCAAACAGCGCTACATCGACTCTGGGGTAATCGGGAAGGGTGGCTTTGCGCGAACCTGGTATCTATCCAATGCGGGCTACGTGCAGACGCCTCCTCCCGGCTTCGAGAGGAAGCCTGATGGGCTCGACTGGGAGCGCTGGACCGGTCCCGGCCCCAAGGTGGCCTGGAATCCGGACATCTATTTCAGTCCCTACAAATGGCTCTATTACGACGGCGGAATGATTATGGGCATCGGCATCCACGTGATGGATTCGGCGCATCACTGGATGGGGTTGCGCCACCCGGTAGCAGCCAGCGCGGGCGGCGGGACGTATTTCTACAAAGACGGCCGGGATACGCCGGACGTGGTTACCTGCATCTTCGACTATGCGGAAGAGACCACGGTCACGTTTACGGCCGAGTGCTTGAGTGCGCCTGGCGTGCGGACCTCGGCCGGCGTCGAACTGCGCGGCACGGGCGGCGTGCTGTGGGCCGAGCGCTACGTGCAGGACACGGGCTACACGTACACTCCAAACTCGAAATTCAGCAAGGCGCCTGCCGCGCGCGCAGGGGGTACGGGCGCCGCGGCCGACGTGATTTTGCGCGATTGGCTGGACCGCATCCGGGACCGCAAGCGCACCATTGCACATGAGGAGCACGGCTACTATTCGGCCATCACCTGCCGCTTGGCGGCGCTGGCGTTTGAGAAGAAGCAGAGAGTGGAATGGGACCCGACGTGGGATTTACCCGCTTGAGTGTTTGCCCTGCAATAGCGAAACGGAGCCGACGACTTTCTGGAGAGCTCGTCCCCCTGGGAGCGCCGATCTCCAGATCGGCTTCGTCAGGCTCACTCCGGCCTATGGCAACTGGCTGTAGTTCTCCGGTTGTGCAAACGCCGAATTGAGTTGCCGTTCACACGGGCGTCAGAGCCGATCTGGAGATCGGCGTTCCCAGGGGGCGGGCGTCGGAGCCGATCTGGAGATCGGCGTTCCCAGGGGGGCGACCGTAAAGGAGCCGGAATGACGCTGCACCTACCAGAGCCTTGTGGCTTTCGCCGGAGCGGTGGCATCCTGATTTGTGAGCGCCGAGTCTATGACCGGAGCGGCCAGTTTCCGAGTTCACCGCTCCCGCACCGTCGCGGCTCCGTTTGACGTGTTTTCTTCATAGGGGATTCAGGCATGATCGAGATCACATGGCTGGGACACGGCACCTTCCAACTGAAGCTGGAAAACGACGAAATCGTCCTGATCGATCCGTGGATCGAGGGGAATCCGAAGTCGCCGCAAGGGTTCAAGATCGGACGCATCGACACCATGCTGATCACGCATGGCCATTTTGACCACGTGGCCGACGCGGTGCCGCTCGCCAAGAAGTTCAAGCCCAAGGTGATTGCGAACTTCGAAATCTGCGCCTGGCTGGAAACCAAGGGTGTGCAGAATACCGGCGGGATGAACAAGGGCGGCAGCCAGACAGCCGGCTCCCTGAAGGTCACCATGACGCACGCTCTGCACTCCAGCGGCATCCAGGAGGGCAATTCGATCGTTTACGGCGGAGAAGCCGCGGGCTTCGTTCTGCACTTCGCCGACGGGCGCAAGGCGTACTTCGCGGGCGACACGTCGGTCTTTTCCGACCTGGCCCTTTACCGTGAACTCTACGCCCCGCAACTCGCATTCCTGCCGATCGGCGACTACTACACGATGGATCCTAAACAGGCGGCGTTGGCGGCCCGGCTTCTCGGTGTGAAGAAGGTGATCCCCGTCCATTTCGGCACGTTTCCGATCCTGAGCGGAACGCCGGCCGAACTGGCGGCGCTAGTCAAGAGCGACGGCATAGAAGTCTGGGAACTCGAACCTGGGAAGTCCGTTCACTGGTGAGCCGGGACGCCCCTCGGGCGCGATCCGGCTGGGCCTGAAGAGCACATCCGCATTCTGGAATCGCGTCATTTCTCTCAGTCCAGAGGGGTCAGGCTGTGGGCTTTCACCCAACTCGGGTTGAAGAAAGTTCAGCCGGTGATTTGAATATTAATACCTCTTCATCGTAATATCTATAAGACGTTGAAAACACGCACTGTAGAATTATTCCATACCCCCTCGTTTGGTTTGGAGTGGAAGATGCAGTGCATTGGACGCGATTTTTCTGCTGACTGTTCGTTGGCGGGGAGTCCGTGTTATCCCTCTTTTGGGGTTGAGAAGGAGAGCTTCCATGCGAATGCGTTCTCGCTCACGTGCCTTTATGGGGTTTGTCCTGGTAGCAGGGTTGATGGCAGGTAGCGTAGCCCTGCTGAGCTCGACCAGGACCCCATACGGGATCCGTGGTAAGGCATCATTTGCCAATCCGGGCGTACTGAACTTTGTGCGTCCCGGCGTGGCAATTCAAATTACTAACATCCAGTTCACGGCGGGCAGTCCGCTAACCGTGACCTACAAACTAACCGATCCGAAGGGTGCCCTCCTGGACATCACCGGCGTGCAGACGCCGGGTGCGATTTCCGTCCGGTACATCCTGTCTTACATTCCGGCCAGTACGCCTGGCGGGCAGTACGTCAACATCACGACGACCAAGAACACGACGGTGCCCGGAGTTACGGCTATCCAGCCCGGAACCGACTCGGGCGGAACGCTGGTCAACAATCCCGACGGGTCGTATGCCTATACATTCAAGACCCCCGTGCCGAACTCGGTCCCGACGGGTTCGACTCTCACTGTCGGCATGACTGCTTCGCGGACCCTGACGGACTTCGACCTTGGCACCAATTACGCGAACGCCACCTCCAGTTTCGTGCTGGGCGGCGGAACGCCGACGGTTCGTCAAGTCGTTACCACGGCCACCTGCAACAAGTGCCACAGCCAGATCGCCTTTCATGGCGGTTCGCGCCGCTCGATGGACATCTGCATCCTGTGTCACACGGCCGGATACATCAATCCACAGACCGGCAATTCCATCGATATGAAGGTGATGTTCCATAAGATACACATGGGCGCGAATCTGCCCAGCGTGAAGGCCGGAACTCCCTACCAAATCAACGGCTCGCACGGGAATAACGACTACTCCGACATCATCTTCCCGGCCAATCCCAACACCTGCCAGGCCTGTCATGCTCCCGACGCCATACAGGCGAATGCATTCACGGCCTATCCGACGGCGGCCGCCTGCGGCTCCTGCCACGACAACGTGAACTTCACCACAGGCGTGAACCATGCCGGCGGACCTTCGGTGAGCGACAATGAGTGCGCCAAATGCCACTTCCCGAAGGGCGAGACGGACTTCGACGCCTCCATTTTGGGCGCGCATGTGAATCCGAATCAGTCCAGCATGCTGCCCGGCATCGTGGGCACGATCATCTCCGTGACCAATACCAAACCGGGCCAGACTCCCGTGGTGGCCTTCCAGGTGAAGGACAGTTCGGGCGCCACGATCCCGCTGTCGGCCTTCTCGCAGAAGAACTACCGCCTGGCGCTCGTTCTGGCCGGCCCGACCTCCGACTACGTCGGCATCAATGCCCATGGCTACATCAGTGAAGACGCCAGCAAGAAATCCGTGCTGAGCGGCGACACCTATACCTACACCTTCGCCACGGCGATACCGGCGGGCGCGACGGGTACTTACAGCATCGGCATGGAAGGCCGCCGTTACGATACTGTCCTGGCCGGCACGACCAAGGCGCAGACCATCGAGTACGGCATGAAGAACGTCGTCTCCTACTTCTCGGTAGACGGCAGCGCCGTCATGCCGCGCCGCGCGGTGGTCGACATTAACAAGTGCGACGGCTGCCACTGGAATCTCACGCTGCACGGCGAGAACCGCAACCAGATCGAGCAGTGCGTGCTGTGCCACAACCCCATCGAGAACGATGCGGCGATGCGGCCCGCCAACGGCTCGGCCAATCCGCCGGAGAGCATCGACTTCGCGTTGATGATTCACCGGATCCACTCCGGTCCCAGCCAGACCCGCGATTTCACGATCTACGGGTACGGCGGCTCGCAGACCAACTTCAACGACGTCGGCTACCCCGGCGACCTGACCAACTGCGAACAATGCCACATCACGGGCACCTACGTGTTGCCGATCAAGGCTGTTGCCAAGATCAACGACACCCGCGGATACATCAACCCGGTCTTCCCGACCTCCGGCGCATGCCTTGGCTGCCACGCTACCATCGACGCGGCTTCGCATGCCCTGGTGAACACCAGTACGCTGGGTGAGAGCTGCACCGTTTGCCACGGCCCCAACGCGGATTACTCCGTGACAACCGTGCACGCGCCGTCCAACTAAACTAGTAGAAGGCCAGGTGAGGTCGCTCTAGCGGCCTTGCCTGGCTTTTTTTGCGGATCCGAGATTCAGGGAGTATTCATGACCCGATTCCGACACCTAATCCTCCCGCTGGCAACGCTTGCGCTTGCCCTCGCAGCGCAAGCTGCCGGTCCGGCCCTGCAGGAGGCAAAGCAGGAGGCCAAGCAGGGCGCGGCTCAGCCGCCCGCTCCCGAACAAGCGGCGCCCGCTCCGGCCGCACCCGTAAAGTTGGACTACGCCGGCTCGGAAGCCTGCGCCGGGTGTCACGAAGACATCTCGAAGGCCTTTGCCAAGAACCCTCACTTCAACCTGGAAAAGAATAAGCGCTGGGTGGGTAAGGCTTGCGAGGCTTGCCATGGCATGGGTTCCAAACACGCCGACTCCGCCTCGGCCGAAGACATCGTCAACCCGGCCAAGCAGAGCGCCGCGAAAACCGACGCCATCTGCCTTGCCTGCCATAGAAACCAGTCCACCCACGTCGGGCGGATCGAGAGTGGTCACTCCCGCAACGCCATCGCGTGCACGTCCTGCCATGACATGCACAAGACCGGCGCGGAAAGTTCGTTCGTCCGTCTCAAGCGAAATGCCGGAGTGAACCAGCTTTGCTCGGGCTGCCACACCGCTGTGGCCGCATCGTTCCTGAAGCCCCATCATCACAAGGTGCCCGAAGGCGCCATGGCCTGCACGTCCTGTCATAATCCCCATTCCAGTTTCATGAGCCGCAATATGCGCCAGGCCAGCACGGGCTCCGAGCCCGGATGTGTGAACTGCCACGGCGACAAGCGCGGACCGTTCGTCTTCAACCACGCCCCGGTCCAGACCGACGGCTGCAACACTTGCCACGAGCCGCATGGTTCGGTGAATCCGCGGATGTTGACTCGTCAGGAGGTGTTCCTGGTGTGCCTTGAGTGCCACTCCAACCTCCAGTCGCCGTCTTCGGGCGGTTCCCTGGGCAGCGTGCCGCCGGCATTCCACGATATGCGTGTGCCGCGTTTCCGCAACTGCACGACCTGCCATCAGAAAATCCACGGCTCCAACGCCGACAAAGGGTTGCTGCGATGAAGAAACTAGCCCTGTTGTTAATGCTCGCTGCCGCCTTCGCGTTCGCCGCGCAGGACCCGCCGAAGGAGGCCACTCAGGCCGCTCAGCCCGAGGCGAAACCGGAAACGAAGGCCGATGCGCCCGCGGCCGCCGATGCCTCCCCTGCCACGAAAGAGAAGATGCTCGAAGGCACCATCGACGTCGGCGACCGCTGGGTCTCCACGGTCGGCGGCGATGTGAACACTTATCGCAGCATCGTCAACCTCGGATCCGGGCCGCGCGTTGTCAACGTCGACCTGAAGTTCGATCCGCCTCCGCACGAAAACAAAGTGGCCGACAGCATCATCCTGCAGGCCCATAGCTGGGGCGATCCGTACAATTCAATGCGGCTCGACATTAAGAAAGACCGGTTCTACCGGGCCACCAGCAGCTACTCGAACATCTCGTACTTCAATTACCTGCCTTCCTACGCCGACCCGACCCTGCTCACGACAGGCGTGTTTATGAACCAGCGGGCCTACGACACCAAGACGCGCAATTTCGACAACGAGCTGTTGCTCCTGCCCGGCTACTGGTTCCAGCCCTACGTCGCCTACTCGCGCAACACCGACGCGGGCATGGGCATTTCCACGCTCGTGGATGGCGCCAATAACCAGTACCCGGTGGTCAACAACATTCACTGGGGACAGAACACGTTCCGGGGCGGCGTTCGCCTGCAGCTGAAGCAGCTGCATCTCACGTTCGAGCAGGGCGCCAACGTCTTTAAGGACGACCAGGGCGTCTATTCGAATGGATTCACTCTCGGCGACCGTACCACGCCGTACCTCGGCCAGCAACTTTACCTGACGAACGCCTGGCAGGCCTACTACGTTCGCGGCGACGGCAATTTTACGAAGGGCTACGCCACTTACAGCCCCGCGTCGTGGATCGACCTCTATGGGCAGATCTACCACTCCGAACCGCGGCTTTCGTCGACGCTGAATCAACTCCAGCAGGGCAACGTTCCGGCCACCAGCCCCAATCTGGCCTTCTACTCGACGGCTTTCGACCAGGTGTATGGCAGCGCCGCGATGCCTCGCACCTCGGGCTCGATGTCGATGGAGCTGCGGTTCCTGAATCGCATCCGGATCCGTCAATCGTTCGACACGGACTCGTTCCACGACGATAGTTCTTCCACGCTGAGCAGCCTGTTCTATCTCTCTTCCGGACTTGCCGCCAGTTTGAACTCGGTCACCCCGAACTACCTGGAAGTCACACAGCATCGCTCCCAGACCGAGGCGCTCGTGGACATTTCCAAGAAGTTGATGGTTCGCGGAGGTTATCGCTACGAATGGGGCTCCGCGGACGTCCCCTCCGGCTTGCTGAGCACTACCACGCCGGACGAGGGCGGCCAACTGGTTCGCCATGTCGGACTGGCCGGCGCTCAGTACCGGCCCACGCAGCGCGTCGTTTTCAGCACGGACTTCGAGATGTCCAACGGAGTGAAGACCTTCTACCGCACCGGTCTGCAGGACTACCTGAAATTCCGCGCCCAGTCGCGCTTTACGCTGCCGCAAAACCTGTTTCTCAGCGTGGGCGTGAATTACCTGGACAATCGCAATCCCGCTCTGGGCGTCTACGCGAAGTACACTTCGGCGGTGGAATCGGCCAGTCTGCAATGGCTTCCCAGCAACCACAAAATCAGCCTGATCGCCGATTACACGCATTCGGAGATCAAGTCCGACATCAACTACATCACCATCTTCCCGTTCAACGATCTCAACCGGTCGCTCTACATCGACAATGCGACTTCCGCGTCGCTGATGGCCGAGATCAACCTGCCGGGCAAAGGCCTGATCAAGCCCAAGCTCAGCTTCGGCGGGTCGATGGTGGCCACCGCGGGCAGTCGCCCGTCGCGCTACTATCAACCGCAAGGCAAACTGTTGCTGCCTCTGACCAATCACGTTCATCTCTATTCGGAGTGGCAGTGGTACGGTCTCAATCAGCCCTTCTACATGTATGAAGGCTTCCGGGCCCACACGGTAATGACTGGAGTACGATTCCTGCTGTAGGGTGCACACGTCATGTTGCTCAGAATCGTCGTCGGAATCACCATGGCCGCCGCATTCGCGGCGGCCGTTCCGTCTCTGAATGGCGACGCCACTCGTGGCGCCGCTCTCTTTCAATCGAAGAACTGCGTCACCTGCCATAGCGTGGCCGGCCACGGTGGGACGATTGCGCCCGATTTGGGCAAACAGGGCGGCTCCGGTTTCACCCCCGCCAGCATGGCGGCCATGCTATGGAACCACGCGCCGAAGATGTGGGGGGCTCTCGCCAAGTCTTCGGTCAAGGTGGATTTGACGCCCCAGGACAGCGCGGACATGTTTGCGTATTTCTATGCCGCGCGCTACATGGATCCTCCCGGCGACGCTGCGCGGGGCAAGCAAATCTTCACTGCGAAGCGCTGCGCGGAGTGCCATGCCCTGGACGGCGCGGCAGGCAAGCGAGGGTTGAAGTGGGAGACTCTGGCCGATCCCATCGAACTGGGCCGCGGAATGTGGAACCATGCCACCGCGATGCGCGCCGAAATGGAGAAGAAGGGCGTCAAGTTCCCCTCGCTTACGGCCGGGGAAATGAACGATTTGCTCATTTATCTGCGCGCCCAGCCCCAGGCTAGGAAGAACACGCCCGTCTTTCAGCCCGCTTCGGCCGAAACCGGGGAGATGCTCTTCCAGGCGAAGGGTTGTGCGGGCTGCCACCAGGGCGCGCGTACGCTCGCCAAGAGAGTCGCTTTCCGCACGGTCAGCGATTTTTCCGCTGCCATGTGGAATCACTCGAACATGATGAAGCAGCCGGTCGAGTTGAACCCGGAAGAGATGAAGCGCCTGGTCGGCTATGTCTGGTCGCTGCAATTCGCGGCCACTGGGGGAGACGCGGGGCGCGGCGCCAAGGTCTTCGCATCCAAGGCCTGCGCAGGCTGCCATACCAGCGGTCCGGGACCGAAGATCGCCGGCGCGGTCCCCGACGCCTACACGCTGATCGGCTCGCTCACCCAGCACGCTCCGGGCATGATCCAGAAGATGGAGCTCCAAAAAGCAAGCCTGGCCCGAGATCAAGGATGGGGAGATGGAAGACCTGCTGGCGTATTTGAAGAGCGGCAAGTAAATCCGGCCTGGGAACGCCGATCTCCAGATCGGCTCCGTTGTCCGGCTCAAACGTCGTCCATCGGCAGTTGCAGGCAGCCATCCTCGGAGCTGCGGCCCGCGCGCGCTGGAGCGCCGACCCCACCTCACTTCAAACAGCTCGTCGCCGCAAGGCCGCCTGCCAGGCGGCCTTCAGCTTTTGTTGCGTCGCCGCATCCAGCTTACTGACCGGCTCGTTCGGACGAAGCTCGCGGGAGGCCTGAATACTCTTCTTCAGAGACTCCACGAAGGCGACGCAAGGTTCGCAGTCCTTGATGTGCTCTTGGATCAGGACGCAATCTTGCGGCGACAGATCGCCATCCAGGTACTCCGAGAGTTTTTCGAAAACCTCCAGGCATGACGGGTCTGCCGGATCGTGTCGATGATTAGAAGTGCTCATTCGGAGTCCCTTCCGGCCGGCGTCATATAACCGGCCAAGCGTTTTCTCAGCGCCAGGCGGCCCCGGTGCAGCCGCTGCTTGACAACGTCAATGCTCAAGTCCAGCACCTCCGCCACTTCCGCGGTGGACAGTTCTTCCACGTCGCGCAACAGCACGACCGAGCGGTAGTTCTCGGGCAGTTCCTGCATAGCCGTCTGCAACTCGCTGTTCAGCTCCCTGCGCAGCAGTCCCTGTTCCGGGAGCTCCCGTTGATCCCGCACTCGATCGGACGCTGCGATCCCGGGCGAGTCGCTTCCCGGCATGGCGCCCGGCATTAATTCGTCCAGCGATAACTCCCGCTCCGGCGCGAACACGCTCCTCCGGCGCTTCATCAGGCAGTAATTCTTGGCGATCCGGAAGACCCAGGCCTTCACGTGCTCTGGCTCGCGCAGTTGATCGAAACTCTCAAAGACCTTGAGCAAAGTGTCCTGGGCCACCTCTTCGGCATCCTCGCGCTGCCCGCACATCATCCAGGTGTACTGAAACACCTTGGCCTGGAAGCTCTCCACGAAGGGCGTGAACGCGGTCGCGTCCCCTTCGATCAGACGCCGGGCCCACTCCACTTCGGGGTTGACGAGATCTGGCACACAACCATGGTAACGGCTTTCCAGCCCCTACTTATTCCAGTTCAGACCTGCGCCGGCTGCGGCGCTCCCACCTCAATAACCATCTCCGGCGGCATGGCCAGCGTATTCTTTACCAGGCATTTGCCGACGGCCCGCCTGACGCCTTCCACGTGCTCCGGGTCGTCAACGCCCGGTGTCTCCACCACGATCGTGAATTTTGCCAGGCGCGCGGGGTTCTTCGCCTTCTCGGCCGTGACGCGAACGCGAAGTCCCGACGCGGGCAGCTTCATTCGGTTCAGATACTCGGCGGCATAATAGCCCGCGCAAGTGCCCACGGAAGCGAGCAGGAGTTCCGGCGGCGTCATGCCTTCATCGAATCCATTGTTCTCCGCCGGCTGGTCCGAGTAGATCTTGTGGCCCCGGGCCACTGCTTCAAACTGGACGCCTCCGAGGTAGTTCACCGTAAGTTCCATAGCCTATCCTTCTTCTCCCTAGGATGCAGCCGAATGCTGAAGGTGACATGCTCTCGTCTGTGTCACCACACCCGCGCCGCTGCATCCAGAATGGCGTAGTCGCAACCGGCTTAGCCACGACCATGCAAATCCCCAAACTGATTCTGTTTCTAATGCCCAGCTTGACGCTATGCGCTCAGGCGCCGCTCACTCTACCCGACGCAGTGAAACTGGCCCTGACCCGCCATCCATCTCTGGAAGCTGCGGCCGCTCGCGTGGAGGCGGCGGGTTCGCGCATCGCGCAGGCTCGCTCCGGCTGGCTGCCCCGAGCGACCTATATGGAGAGCTTTCAGAGTGGCAACAATCCTGTCTATGTCTTCGGCTCGCTGTTAACACAGCATCAGTTCTCGGCCGCCAATTTCAATCTCGGCTCGCTGAACCGGCCGGACGCGCTCAACAATTTCCAATCTCAAGTGAGCGTGGACCAGACGGTCTACGATTTCGGAGCGACGCGCAACGCCGTCAAGGCCGCTGAAATCGGAAAGAAGATGACCGAGGAAGATCGCCGCCGCTTGCAGTTGGCGCTGATCGCAGGAGTGGCCCGAGCTTACCACGGCGTCGGACTCGCGGAGCAGAACCTTCGTCTGGCCGAGGAATCGTTGAAGTCCGCCAACGCCGATCTCGAGCGGGCGCGCAGCCAGCAACGGGCCGGCGTGGCGACCGACGCGGACGTCCTCAGCGTTCAGGTCCATGCGAGTGCGATGAGCGAATATCGCGCTCGTGCCGCCGCCGACCTGCGTATCTCTCACGCTGCCCTCAATGAAGCACTCGGCCTGCCGCTGGACGACGAGCACACTCTCACCACTCCAATGGAGTCGCCGAAACTAGCCGGAGAAACCGGCGCCGCGCTTGAAACGCAGGCTGCGGAATTGCGGCCCGAGTTGCTCTCGGCGCGGCTCGGTAAGGAGTTGGGCGCCGCACAGGAATCCGCCGCCAAATCCCAGTACTGGCCGACGATCGGACTGCACGGGGTCTTCGAGGCCGACCGCCAGAATTTCATCAACAAGGGTGGCGCGAACTGGCTGTTCGTCGCCTCGGCCCGTTGGACCCTGTTCGACGGCAACCGGACCAAGGCCGCCGTCGCCGAAGCGCGCCATATGAAAGCCGCGGCATCCGCCAGCGAAAGGCAGATGGATGCAGCCGTGCGGCTTGAGGTGCGGCGTGCCGAAGCGAATCTCGAAGCCTCTCGCGAACGCGTCTCCACCACGCGCGACACCGTCGCTCAAGCCGAAGAGAGCCTGCGCATTATTCGCAACCGCTACTCGAACGGTCTGGCTACGGTGACCGATCTGCTGCGTTCGGAGACAGCCCTGCTCGAATCGAAAACCCGCCGCCTTGCGGCCCTTTACGACCAGCGCACCGCCGCCGTGCAACTCGAAGCCGCTACCGGCGCATTGAATGGAGATTCCGATGTTCTCAAATAAGGCCCTGTGGACCATCCCAGCAATTGTTTTGACGGGAGTGCTGGCGGGCTGCGGCTCCGGCACAAGCGAGTCGTTGAAGAAGGCGGAAAGTGCTCCGCCCGTCGCCGTCTCGGCGCACAAAGCAGAAACGGTGAAGCTGCCGGAGGTCTATGAAGCGACCGGTTCGGTCCGCGCCCGCGTGACCACGGTCCTTTCGGCCAGAACCATGGGCTCCATCCTAGAAGTGCGCGTTCAATCCGGCGACGCTGTGAAAGCCGGCCAGGTGGTCGCGGTGCTCGATGCCCGCGATATCGCAACGTCTCAGCGGCAGGCCGAAGCGGGACGCCGCGAAGCCCTGGACGCGCAACCCGAAGCCGACAGCGGCGTGGAAGCGGCGCGCGCGCAACTCGACCTGGCAGAGTCCAGTCACCGCCGTATGAAGTCGCTCTTCGATGAGAAGTCGATCACCGCCCAGGAATTCGACGAGGCGCAGGCGCGGCTCAAGACGGCGCGCGCCAGCTACGAAATGGCCCGGGCTAAACGGCAACAACTTGACGCCCGCGTTCATCAGGCTGACGAAGCCGTGGCGCAGACGAAACTACAGGCCAGCTTCGCGAACGTGACCGCACCCTTCGCCGGAACTGTCATCGAACGCAAAGCGGAGCCGGGTATGCTGGCCTCGCCCGGTACGCCTATCGTCGTTATCGAGCAAGGCGGGGCATACCGGCTGGAGGCGTCCGTCGATGAAACGCGGCTAGCCAAGATCCGGGCAGGCACGGCAGTCCGGGTGCATCTCGACGCTTTCGACAAAGACATCGAGGCGCGCGTGGGCGAAGTGGTCCCGGCGCTCGATCCGGGCTCGCGCAGCTTCACGGTGAAAATCAATTTGCCGGCAGTGCAAGGCCTGCGCAGCGGAGTCTTCGGGCGCGCGCTGTTCGAATTCGGTGAGCGGCAAACGCTGGCCGTCCCGGCGAGCGCGCTGGTGCACGACGGACAGGTAGATCGCCTCTTCGTCGCGGAAAACGGCGTTGCCCGGGGCCGTCTGGTCAAAGCCGGAATGCGCAGCGGCGAGCAGGTCGAAATCCTCTCAGGATTGAGTGTCGGAGAGCCAGTGATCGACCGCCCGCCACAAGGGCTGACCGACGGCGCCCGCATCGAGGTGCGCCCGTGAAGAACCGTCCCGGACTCGGCATCGCGGGTAAGCTGGCCGCGGGCTGGATCAACTCGAAACTGACGCCGCTGGTCATCGCGTCATCGCTGCTGGCTGGCGTCTTCTCCATCCTCATGCTGCCGCGCGAGGAGGAGCCGCAGATCATCGTCCCGATGATCGATCTGTTCGTGCAAATGCCTGGCGCGCCGG
Organism: Terriglobia bacterium; assembly: GCA_963823095.1. Taxonomy (GTDB): domain Bacteria; phylum Acidobacteriota; class Terriglobia; order Bryobacterales; family Bryobacteraceae; genus CAIVVT01. The sequence continues at coordinate 499,724 of CAWGKI010000049.1, read as the reverse complement.
CGCAGGAAGTGGAACAGCGCGTCACTCGCCCCATGGAAAAACTGCTGTGGGAGATCCCCGGCGTCGAGTACGTCTACTCCACCACCATGCCGGGGTCGGCTCTGGTCATCGTCCGATTCAAGGTGGGCGAGGATGAGGAGAAGGCGATCGTCCGCACGAATCAGAAGATGCACGCGAACTTCGACTTGATGCCGCCCGGCGCGTCGCAACCTCTGGTGAAACCGCGCTCCATCGACGACGTCCCGATCCTCGCGCTAACACTGCACAGCAAGCGCCACAACGACTTTGAACTGCGCCAGGTTGCCGCCCAGTTGAACGATGCCATCAAGCAGGCGCCCGACGTCAGCGAGGTGAAGATCCTGGGCGGGCAGCGCCGCGAACTCCGCGTCACGCTCGACGCAGGCAAGCTGTCAGCCTACAGCCTCACGCCTCTGCAAGTGTTAGGCGCACTGGGTTCCACTAATCGCAAGCTGCCCGCGGGCACGGTCTCGACCGGCAATGTCGAGACAGTCCTCGAAGCTGGAAGCTTCCTGCGCGACGCCGAAGAAGCGAAGAACGTAGTGGTGGCTGTTTCAAACGGTCACCCGGTTTATCTGCGAGAAGTCGCCGCGGTGGAAGACACGGGCGAAGAGCCTAGCCAGTATGTTCAATTCGCCGCGGGCAAGAGCTTCGAGCCCGCCGTGACCATCTCCATCGCCAAGCGCAAGGGCACGAACGCGATCACGGTTGCCGGGGATGTCCTGCGCAAGGTGGACGCGCTGAAGGGCACGCTGCTCAGTGACGGCGTCGACCTCACCGTCACGCGCCAGTATGGCGAAACCGCCGCCGAGAAATCGAACGAACTGTTGTTCCATATGGGCATCGCGGTGGTCTCGGTCAGCATACTGATCGCGTTGGTGCTGGGCTTCCGCGAATCGCTAATCGTCTTTACGGCAATCCCCGTCACGCTCGCGCTGACGCTCACCGTCTTCTATCTCTACGGCTATACGCTGAACCGCATCACGCTGTTCGCTCTGATTTTCTCCATTGGCATATTGGTGGACGATGCGATCGTGATTGTCGAGAACATCGTCCGGCATGCGCGCATGAAGAGTAACGCGGGGCGCTCGCTCACCGAAGTCGCCATCGAGGCGGTGGACGAGGTAGGCAACCCGACCATCCTGGCGACGCTCACCGTGATCGCCGCCATCCTGCCGATGGCCTTTGTCGGCGGACTGATGGGTCCCTACATGCGGCCTATTCCGATCGGCGCCACGGCGGCCATGATCTTCTCGCTTCTAGTCGCCTTCATCGTGACGCCATGGGCCGCCATTCGCCTGCTGCATCCGCACGCCGGCGGAGCGGATGAGCACAAGGAGGATCGCCTCACCGTTCTCTACCGCCGCTTCATGGATCGCCTGATTCACGTCCCTGTAGTGCGCTACAGCTTCCTGGGCATGGTGGTGGTGCTGCTGCTGGGTGCCATGTCGCTCGTCTACATCGAATTCGTCAAGGTGAAGATGTTGCCGTTCGACAACAAGAGCGAGTTCCAGGTGATTATCGACATGCCCGAGGGCACCACGCTCGAACAGACCGCGCGCGTCGCCCGGCAGCTTGCCGAAAAGACCTTTGAGCAGCCCGAGGTGGTGAACGTTCAGACCTACGCGGGCACGGCCTCGCCTTACAACTTCAACGGCCTGGTGCGGCACTACTACCTGCGCCGCGGCTCGAACGTCGCCGATATTCAGGTGAACCTCAAGCCGAAAGGCGAGCGGAGTTCGCCCAGTCATGAGATTGCCAAGCGCGTCCGCTTGAGCCTGCTGGCCATCGCGCGTGAACATAACGCCCGCATCAAGGTGGCGGAAGTTCCCCCCGGCCCGCCGGTGCTCGAAACGTTGGTGGCCGAGGTCTACGGCCCGACGAAGGAAGGACGCGAGAAACTCGCGGGCCGCATCCTCGATATCTTCGACCACACCGACGGCGTGGTTGACGCCGACTGGTACGTCGAGGATCCGCAGCCGAAGCAGATCTGGCACGTGGACCGCGAGAAAGCCGCGTTGAACGGTGTAAGCGTGGACCAGATCGCACAGACGGTCGCGATCGCCTCGCAAGGTGAAAGCGCCGGCCTGCTGCACATCGACACGGCGCGCGAGGACATTCCAATCACGGTCCGGCTGGACCGCTCCACGCGCAGCGACCTGGAGCGTCTGAAGGAACTGAAAGTCGCTGGCCGCAACGGCCTGGTCTCGCTCTCAGAGCTCATCCGCGTCGAGAATTCGACCGTGGAGCGTAGCATTTATCACAAGAACCTGATGCCTGTTACCTACGTGACCGCCGACGTTGCCGGCGCGATGGAAAGCCCCGTATACGCGATTCTCAAGCTCGGACCGGAGATCGCGAAGCTGCCGGTGGACGGCGGCTACCAGATCGAGCAGCTCACCGCGCACCAGCCCTTCGACGACGCGAAGTACGCCATGAAGTGGGACGGCGAGTGGCACATCACCTACGAGGTCTTCCGCGACCTGGGCATCGCTTTCGCCGCCGTGCTGATCCTGATCTACGTGCTGGTGGTCGGCTGGTTCCAGAGCTTCCTGACGCCGCTCATCATTATGGCCGCCATCCCGTTCTCGCTGGTTGGCATCCTGCCCGCGCACGGGCTGCTGAACGCCTTCTTCACAGCCACCAGTATGATTGGCTTTATCGCGGGCGCCGGAATCGTCGTCCGGAATAGCATCATCCTGGTGGACTTCATCGAGTTGCGCTTAAGAGAAGGCATGCCGCTCGATCAGGCCGTGGTGGACGCGGGCGCGGTCCGCTTCCGGCCCATGATGCTAACCGCCGCCGCGGTGGTGGTAGGCAGCATCGTGATCCTCTTCGACCCGATCTTCCAGGGGCTCGCTATTGCGTTGATGGCGGGCGAGATCGCCTCGCTCGCGCTATCGCGCGTGACAGTGCCGATCGTCTACTATATTTTTCAATCGAGAATCGCGGGTAAAGGCGTCACGCCCGCGCAGCCGAGTGCATCTCCGCAACCAGAGGGATAACTAATGACAGTCGATCGCTGGTTGAGACTGATCGCCGGGCTCTTCATCGTGTTGAGCGTCGGGTTGGGCATGACCGTAAGCCCTTACTTCTACTGGTTCACGGCCTTCGTGGGCCTGAACCTGTTCCAGTCGGCGTTCACCAACTGGTGCCCGATGATGACCATCCTGCGCAAACTCGGCGTGCGCGGATAGAACTGCTGTAGATTTCGTTCTCGCAGCGGTGGACACTTCAGTTTACCTGCCTTCTTCAACCGACAGTCTCGCGCTCCCTGAGCGCGCGCTCAGGATACGCAGCTGCAGACGTCAGGAGAAGCGGCTAGTCGTTGCGCAGAGCGGCCATGGGTTCTATCCGAGTGGCTTTGCGCGCCGAGATACGCGTGGCCAGAAGCGCTACGGAGGCGAGGACGATTGCTACACCGGCGAACGTGATGGGGTCGGTTGGCCGCACTCCGTATAACATTGTGGCCATCAATTGCGCCAGCAGCAACGCCCCCGCGAAGCCCGCGGCGGTGCCCGTCAGAGCTTGTTTTATCCCTTGCAGTACCACCATCCGCAAGACGTCAGCATGGCTTGCGCCGAGCGAAACGCGAATGCCGATCTCGCGCGTGCGCCGAGAGACCGAATAGCTCATTACACCGTAGATCCCAATTGCCGCCAGCAGCAAGGCAACCACCGCGAACACCCCTAGCAGCAGCATTTCAAAACGCGGTTGGGCGTTTGCAGTGGCCACAACTTCGTCCATCGTGACGACCTCGGAGATCGGCAGATTGCGGTCGAACGACCATACCGCTTTTCTCACCGCAGACGCCATCTCCGACGGATCGCCGCCGGTGCGCACCACTAGCGTGATGTAGGCCATGTGCGTCCCGCCCTCTCCCAGGAAGTCGCGATTCTGGAGCGCAGCGAGATACATTTCCGATTGGGGCTCGGACGCCCATTCGTACTGCTTCGCATTCGCGACTACTCCAATCACGGTCAGCCAGTTGGTCTTCCCGCTTTTGTCCTCCTGGATGCCGATCCGCTTGCCCGTTGGATCTTGCCCAGGCCAGTACTCGCTGGCAGCTCGCTCGTTAAGGATTACGACGCCCGACGCCCGTTCATCGTCGCTGTCTGCGATTGCGCGACCGCGTAGCACGGGCAAGCGCATCGATTCGAAGTAGCCCGGCATGACGATGCGGTAAACTGCATTGGGCCCTTCGCCCGGACGCGAAGGAGGACGGCCCTCAATCTCAAAGCCCCGATCCCACATGTCCCCATGTAGTGGCAGGTGGTTGATCGCGCCCGCCGACCTTACACCGGGCAGCGTCCGGATCTGGTCGATCAGTTGCCGGTAGAAAATGCCCCGTTTGTTCGATTCGACCTCTTTCGTCCCTTCCACGGAAACTACCATTGAGAGCACGTTGTGTGGGTTGAATCCGGGGTTGACTGATTGCAGCGCGGAGAAGCTGCGAATCATGAGTCCGGCGCCGATCAGCAGCATGAACGCCAGCGCAAATTCCGATGTCACCAGAAAGCCGCGTAGCCGGTTGCCGTGGATCCCGTCGCTGCCTTCACGGCCTCCTTCCTTGAGCGCGCCGCTCAGATTTGCCACGGCCGCACGCATAGCCGGAACCAAGCCGAACAATAGCGTTGTTAGCGCGGTAATGCCGAGCAGGAATAGCACGACGTTGTCATCGATGCCCACCAATTCCACCCGCGGGATGGAGGCCGGGCTCAGCGCAACCAAAGCCTTGGTTCCGGCAAGAGCTATCCCCAAACCCGCGCCGGCGCCGAGCGCGGCGAGCAGCAAGTTCTCGGTGAGGAACTGGGCGATCACCCGGGTGCGGCTTGCTCCCAGAGCCGTCCGCACGGCAATCTCTTTCTGCCTGTCGGAGGTGCGCGCTAACAGCATGTGTGCCACATTGGCGCAAGCGATCAGCAGCACGAATCCAACTGCCGCCAGCAGCATCAGTAGTGGCGTCTCGACCTTGCCCACTACATTCTCCATGAGCGGCCTTAATACCATGTCACGGTTTGTCGCGGGATACTGTTTTTCAAGCCGCGCGGTCAGCGTGGCGAGCTCCGTTCGCGCCTGTTCAATTGGAATATCGCGCTTGAGCCGCGCGAACACCCTCAGGCTGTTCCCGTCGCGCTCGTGCACCCGATCCCCGAATGCCAGGGGCGCCCACAGTTCGGCACGCGGGGCCCAGAATGGCGCAAATTTGAACCCGAATGGCATCACGCCAACCACGGTGTAAGCCTCTCCGCTCAGGTTGATCGCCTTGCCAAGTACGTTTGGATCGAGGTTGAAGCGCCTCTGCCAGAGCTGATAGCTCAAGACAATCTCGTGCTCGGCGCCTTTGCTGTCTTCGCCGGGGACGAACAGCCGTCCCAATAAAGGTTGAACGCCGAGCATCGGAAGAAGGCGCTGGGTCACATGCAGACCTCGTAGATGCTCCGGCGAGTCGGTGCCGATGAGGTTCGGCGTCCAATACTCGGCCGCTCCCATTGCTTCAAAGCTGCGGCTCTGGTCGCGCCAATCGATAAAGTTGGCCACCGCCACGGGGCCGGTGCCGTAATGCAGAAGTGTAACCAGGCGCTCGGGGTCCTTGTATGCCAGCGGGCGGACCAGTACGGCATTCACCACACTGAAGACTGCCGTATTTGCACCGATTCCCAGCGCCAGCGTGAAGACCGCTATGGCGGTGAAGCCCGGAGTCCGCAAGAGATTGCGGACTCCGTAGCGCACGTCCTTGAGTCGTTGATCGATCCAAAGAAAAGAGCGTGCCTCACGATGCAGTTCCTTCGCTAGGTCGACCCCGCCGTAGGCCTGTCGGGCCGCCACTGCAGCGGCCTGCGGCGTGAACCCGCGGCGCTCAAACTCGTCCTGCAGTAATACAAGGTGAGCTGCAATCTCGCGAGTCAGCTCGCGATCGGCATTCCGGCCCTGAAACAGATTCGCGAGTCTGGCCATGAACCTGCGCATTCGTCACGCTCCTTCGGATAGCAGCTTGTCCACCAGCCCGGACATTCTGCGCCAACGCAGAGTCTCCTCCTCCAGCGCCTTCTTGCCGGCCTTGGTAATCGCGTAATACTTCGCGTCGCGATTGTTATCTGTCTTGCCCCAGGTACCTTTGATCCTGCCCTGCTGTTCCAGTCGGACAAGCGCCGGGTACAAAGTGCCCTGGTTCAGATGCAACAGGTCTTCGGAAACCTGCTCGATCCGCGTCGCTATCGCGTAGGCATGCTGCGCGCCCATGGTTTGGAGCGTCCGCAGGACGATCAGATCGAGCGTTCCCTGCAGCACCGTCATTGAGTCCGTTCGTTCACTTGACATTCAAGTAGACCACCTGCTCCACCGTAAGCCGGTTCCACTTGACGGTCAAGTAAACAAACCGTCGATCCGATTCCGGCAATCTCACCGGCTTTCTGCGGTGCTTGCGCTTGGCGCGGACAATCCGCTGACCCTATTGCTCTGGCAATGGGGACAAGAACTCACCCGTCGTTTTGGCAAGCCTCCCGTTACACGCCTCATTCACACCCCGGAGGCATAGAATGAGGTTCAGGAGTTAATTATCATGCAATTCCTCGCCTCCAGCCTCCTCGAACTCATAACCCAGACTTCCACCAATCTCCCTCCCGACGTCCGCCGCGCGATGAGCGACGTGCTCGCCATCGAGACGCCCGCCACCCAGTCGCATCAGGCGCTCAACATCATTGCGACCAACATCGACATGGCCGAAGAGGGCGAAGGCGCGATCTGCCAGGACACCGGCATGCCGACCTTCGTCATCCACACCCCTGCCGGCACGAACCAGATCCAGATCGCGGCGGCGATTCGCGAAGCGGTCGCCGAGGCGACCAGACGCGGCAAGTTGCGGCCGAACTCGGTCGATTCGCTGACGGGTAAGAACTCCGGCAACAATCTCGGACCCGAAACGCCGGTGATTCACTTTGAACAGTGGGAAAAGGACGAGATCGAGGTCAAACTGATCCTGAAGGGCGGCGGCTGCGAAAACAAGAACATCCAATACTCGCTCCCAGCCGAACTGGAGCATCTGGGCCGCGTGGGCCGCGATCTGGCGGGCGTCAAAAAGTGCATCCTGCACGCCGTCTGGCAGGCGCAGGGGCAAGGCTGCTCGCCGGGCGCCATCGGGGTCTGCATCGGCTCGGACCGCGCCACGGGCTATGCGCTGGCGAAATACCAACTCTTCCGAACGCTGGAGGACACCAATCCGAACCCGGTACTCGCGCAGCTCGAAACGGAGATCATGGATGAGGCCAATAAGCTCGGCGTCGGCGCCATGGGCTTCGGCGGCAAGGCCAGCCTGATCGGCTGCAAGATTATGGCGGCAAACCGCCTGCCGGCCAGCTTCTTCGTCTCGGTGGCCTACAACTGCTGGGCGTTCCGCCGCTTGGGCGTAATCCTCGACTCGAAGACCGGAGCCATTACGGATTGGCTCTACCGGGATCCCGCCGAGCCGGTCCAGAAGATGGCGCAGGGTGAAGGTTTCCCGCTCACGGGCCGCGAAGTGGTGCTCACCGCGCCCCTGACCGCGGAACAGATGCGGACGCTGCACGTCGGCGATGTCGTTTTGATCCGGGGCGAGATGTACACCGGCCGCGACGCCGTGCACGCCTACCTCCAGAAGAACGATCCGCCCGTGGACCTGAACGGATCGGTGCTTTACCACTGCGGTCCGGTGATGCTGCAGGAAGACGGGGAATGGAAGGTGAAGGCCGCCGGTCCGACCACCAGCATCCGTGAGGAGCCCTACGAGCACGACGTGCTGCGCCGCTTCGGGGTCAAGGCTGTCATCGGCAAGGGAGGCATGGGTCCGAAGACGCTCGCGGCATTGCAGGAGTGCGGCGCGGTGTATCTCAATGCCATTGGCGGCGCGGCGCAGTACTATGCCAAGACGGTAGAGAAGGTGCTCGACGTCAACCTGATGGAACTGGGCATTCCCGAGGCCATGTGGCACCTGCGCGTCAATGATTTCCCTGCCATCGTGACCATGGACGCTCACGGCCAAAGCCTGCACGCCAAAGTCGAGGAAGAGACCGGCCAAGTGCTGGAAGCGCTGCAGAAGAAGTAAACACACAAGGTGGGGCGGACCTCCAGGTCCGCCCCACACGGACCAAGCGTTACCCCAGCGTCCGATACGATGGGAACAGGATCGCGGCATCGGGCGTCTACATCCATAGGGTCCGTTTCAAGAGGGAGTTCCGAAAGTCATTGGCTGCGCAAAGTTCCATCGAAGCGGAGGCGCGCGTGGGCGCCGCAAAGGCATGGCCTCCGCATCCTCCCAGACCAGTGCCCTCATGGCTCTACGCCGTTGCCATATTCCTCAACGCATTCCTGCTGTTCCAGGTGCAGCCGCTCATCGGTAAGATCATCCTGCCCTGGTTCGGAGGGGCGGCGGCGGTGTGGACCGTGTGTCTATTGTTCTTTCAAGTCGCCCTGCTGCTGGGCTACCTTTATGCCCACATCCTGACGCGGCGCGCCGCACCGCGAATGCAAAGCTGGATCCATATTGGACTGCTCACCGTAAGCCTGCTGGTTCTACCCGTTTTGCCGCGCGAAGCGTGGAAGCCGACGGGCTCCGGCGACCCGTCGTGGCGCATTCTGCTGCTGCTCACCTTGACCGTCGGGTTACCCTACTTCCTGCTTTCTTCCACCAGTCCGCTGCTGCAATCCTGGTATTCGCGCAGCCGCTCGGGCGCGGTGCCTTACCGCTTCTACGCCCTTTCGAACGTCGGTTCCATGTTGGCCCTGGTGAGCTACCCGGCGCTGATCGAGCCGAAGCTGACGAGTACGCATCAAGCCGGGCTGTGGTCCATCGTTTACGTCGTCGCGGCAGCCCTGTGCGCTGTGGTGGCCTTTGGCGAGCGAGGGAGTGCGACGGGATTCCTGGCGCGGCCGGATCCAGCGCCGGCGCAGGGTGCCGGGGCCGCACCGCGACTTTCGGACAAGCTGATGTGGATGGCCCTCGCCGCCTGTGGATCGGCGCTGCTGGTCGCCGTCACGACGCACGTCACGCAGAACGTCGCCTCCGTCCCGCTGCTGTGGGTGATTCCGCTGGCGCTCTATCTGCTGAGTTTCATCCTGTGTTTCGACAGCTCCATCTGGTACCGGCGCGGCCTGTTCCTGCGCTTGCTCGGCGTGGCGCTGGCGTGCATGGCCTACGCTTTGTCGCCTTCGTTTGCGGGTTTGCCGCTCTCAGTGCTGGTCGGAGTTTATTGTTGCGGTCTGTTCGTTTGCTGCATGTTCTGTCATGGCGAACTGGTGCGGCTGAAGCCCGACCCCGCGTATCTTACGTCGTTCTATCTGCGGATCTCGCTGGGCAGCGCGCTCGGGGCTTTCTTTGCCGCGCTCCTCGCGCCGCGCATCTTTTCGGGCCATTTTGAACTCCAGATCGCTCTCGGCGCGTGCGCGGTGCTGGTGCCCGTGGTGTACCGGCGCGATCCGCGCAGCCGCTTTTACCGTGCGCGCTGGCAGCCCGCCTGGCTCGGATTGGTTGGACTCGCCGCCCTGTTGGTTGGCGGCCTGGTAGCGACCGGGGTGGAGGAATCCGCACGGGCGCGCATCATGGTCCGCAATTTCTATGGAGTGTTGAGCGTGGTGGATCAACTCGGGCCGGCCTGGGTTCAAGCTCCCAATGCGACCGGCGTCGAATCGGTCGAAAACCCGCTATCGCGCAAGCTCATGAACGGCTCCATCGATCATGGGATGCAATGGCTGTCGCCTTCCAGGAGGCGCGAGCCCACCGCCTACTACGGCGCCGATTCGGGCATCGGTATCGCCTTGAGGGCAGCGGGCCAACAGCGGACCGCCTTGCGCGTCGGTGTTGTCGGACTGGGCGTCGGCACTCTGGCTGCCTATGGCCGTCCCGGGGACCGTTACAGCTTCTACGAGATCAATCCGCTCGTGGCGCGTCTGGCACGCGATGAATTCAGTTACATCCGCGATTCGGCCGCGCAGGTTAACGTCGTGCTTGGCGATGGGCGGTTGTCGCTGGAAAGAGAGCCCTTGGGACAATACGACGTGCTCGCGGTGGACGCCTTCTCGGGCGACTCGATTCCAGTCCACATGCTCACCAAGCAGGCCTTCGCACTGTACTTCAAGCACCTCCAACCCGAGGGCGTGCTGGCCGTGCACATCTCGAATCAGTATCTGAACCTGAAACCCGTGGTCCAGGCCGCCGCCGCGGTTCTGCACAAGCCCGCGGTGGTCATCGACGATCCGGGCGACCGGGCGCGCGGCGTATTCCGCTCGACCTGGGTGCTGCTCGGCAACAGCGGCGGTTATCTCGGGCACGAAGAGATTGAGAGCGCGGGCCAGCGGCTTCCCGGCGCGGCTGGACAACTCTGGACCGACGATTTCAGCAGCCTGTTCTCGATCCTCGATTGAGAGGTAGGACAGACCATCACGTAGTGTGGTCTGTCATTCTATACAAGACTAACGATGGCCTTGATGGATGACAGATTGACACACGACGCGAGCGATCGTCTGTCCTACTGAATACACTCAAAACATGGACCCGCAATGGCTCGACTGGGCAAAGCGTCTGCAGGCGATTGCCCAGACGGGCATCACTTATACCAAGGACCACTACGACACTGAGCGCTACGAGGCCGTGCGGCAGATCGCGGCCGAAATGCTCGACGCCGGTACGGGTTCGGCCGGAATTCAGCCTGTCCTCGATCTGCTCAGCCGCGAGAAGGGCTATGCGACGCCGAAAGTCGACGTGCGAGCCGCCGTGATTCACAAAGACCGGATCCTCATGGTGAAAGAGATGGAAGACGGTGCGTGGAGTCTGCCCGGCGGTTGGGCCGACGTGGGCGATGTGCCGAGCCTGGCGGTCGAGCGCGAGGTTCGGGAAGAGTCCGGATACGCCGTGAAGGCGCGGAAGCTCGCGGCGGTGCTCGACCGGAACTTGCACGGTCATCCTTTCTATCCCTTCCACGCCTACAAGCTGTTCTTCCTTTGTGAACTCGTTGGCGGCGAGGCTGCTTCGAGCTACGAAACCAACGGAGCCGGATTCTTTGCCGAAGACGCACTGCCGCCGCTGTCGCTGACGCGCGTGATGCCCGCGCAAATCGCGCTGATGTTCGAGCACTACAGACATCCCGAGCGGCCGACGACGTTCGATTGAAAGTAGGGCGGACCCCCAGGTCTGCGCGCCGACGCCCTCGTCGGCCCTCCTTCCCGACTCTTGATTAGTGCTCAGAAGCCGGACCAGGGGTCCGGCGCAGACTCTGGGGTCCGCCCCACTCCGATCAGAGCGCTTCCCGCGCTTTCTTGGGCAGCTTCGCGACGACCAGATCATAGGAGAGCTTCAGCAGGCGTTGGATCTCGCGAGCCGGCAACGCTTCCAGCGTCTCCAATGCGATCCATTGGGCGCGAGCCAGGTAGGGAGCCGGCATACAGCCGGGCCGCTCGCTGAGTTCGGCGAATTCTTCGGGGGTGCACTTGAAGCTGAGCGCCGTCGGCGCTGGCTCCAGATTCATCACGGCGAAGATCTTGCCCGCAACTTTGAAGACGAGCGCGTTGCCCCATTGAACGACTTCCGTCACGCCAGGCTGCGCGAGGCAAATCTTCCGCACATGGTCGCGGTCCATGAGTGATAGGTTACTCCGGCGGCGATTCCTAGCGGACCCGGCCCCGGGTGCGATTTGGAATCCAGCCACGGCGGAGTGCTAGGATCAAGATCGAAACTATGTCTCGAAACAGACACAATCTCTTCTTGCGAGCGGCCTCTGCCGCCCTGTTTACAGTTGTTTCCTTAACCCCGCTGTTGGCTCAGACGCCCGCTCCCGCGGCAAAGCCGCCTGCTGCGAAGGCTGCCGCGGCGAAGCCAGCGACGGCCGATCTGGAAAGGCCGGCGCGGTCAAAGTCACCAGCGTGGAAGGCATCACCGAGTACAGGTTGGCCAATGGCCTGCGCGTGCTGCTCTTCCCCGACCCTACCAAGACCAACGCCACGGTCAACATCACTTACATGGTTGGTTCGCGGTACGAGGACTACGGCGAGACGGGCATGGCGCATCTGCTCGAACACCTGATGTTCAAAGGCTCCAAGAACCACAACGATATTAAGAAGGAGTTGCAGGACCACGGCGCGCGGCCGAATGGCAGCACCTGGCTGGACCGGACCAACTACTTCGAGACCTTCACGGCGACCGACGAGAACCTGAACTGGGCGCTGAGCATGGAAGCGGATCGCATGGTGAACTCGTTCATCGCGAAGAAGGATCTGGACAGCGAGATGACCGTGGTCCGCAACGAGTACGAGATGGGCGAAAACAGCCCGCAGAACATCTTGGAGGAGCGGATCCTCTCTACGGCATTTTTATGGCATAACTACGGGCACTCCACAATCGGCGCCCGGTCGGACATTGAACAAGTGCCAATCGAACGGCTGCAGGCGTTCTGGCGTCATTTCTACCAACCCGACAACGCCGTTCTAGTCGTGGCGGGGAAGATCGACGAGGCCAAGACGCTCGCTCTGGTCGAGAAGTATTACGGGTCCATACCGAAGCCTACCCGCCAGTTGCGCAAGACCTACACGATCGAGCCCACGCAGGACGGCGAGCGGTCCGTTACTCTGCGGCGCAACGGCGACACCCAAGTGGCCATGGCCGTTTATCACGTCCCTGCCGGACCCGACCCGGAATTTGCCGCCGTGGAAATGGCGTCGTCGATTCTCGGCGACGTCCCGGGAGGAAGGTTGTACAAGGCCCTCGTCGACACCCAGAAGGCGGCGTCGATCGGCGTGGAGACCTTGCAGGAGAAGGACCCCGGCATCTTCGGAGCGATGGCCGAAGTGCGGATGGAAAAGCCACTTGAAGATGCGCGCGAAACATTGGTAGCGACCATCGAGGGAATTGCCAAGAACAAGTTCACAAGTGAGGAACTGGAACGGGTCCGCACAAACTGGCTGAAGAACTTCGATCTGCTGCTGAACAACAGCGAGCGCGTGGCGCTGAATCTCAGCGAATGGCAGGCGCAAGGCGACTGGCGATTGATGTTCCTTTTCCGGGATCGCGTGAAAGCCGTCCAGCTTGCGGACGTTCAGAAAGCGGCCGAGAAGTATTTCATTCAATCGAACCGCACTTCCGGCATCTTCATCCCAGATAAGAATCCGATTCGCGCCGAAATTCCAAATTCACCGGACGTGGCCGCCATGGTGAAGGACTACAAGGGCGCGCCGGCGGTCGCACAGGGTGAGTCCTTCGATCCCAGCCCCGCGAACATCGACAAGCGCACCGCGCGCGGATCGCTGGGCGGCATCAAGATCGCATTCCTCGAAAAGAAGACACGGGGCAATCAAGTGACCCTGCTGCTGCAACTTCACTTCGGCAATGAGAAGTCGCTGCAAAACAAGGAAGTGGCAGCCGGTCTCGCCGGCCAGATGTTGATGCGCGGTACGGCTAAACACACACGCCAGCAGTTGAAGGACGCCTTCGACAAGATGAAGGCGCAGGTGATGGTGATGGGCGGGGTCGATTCCGTCATGGCGCGCATCACGACGACCAAGGAGAACTTGAAGCCGGCAATCGACCTGGTGTCTGAAGTCCTGCGCGAACCGTCGTTCCCGCAAGATGAGTTTGACAAGCTGAAGCAGGAAGAACTGGCCCAGCTCGAAAGCAATAAGAGCGAGCCCCAGGCGCTGGCCATGGTGTCTTTGCAGAAGCACCTCTCGCCCTATCCGAAGGGCGATCCGCGCTACGCGATGTCGATCGACGAGCAGATCGAGGAGACCAAGGCCGTGACCCTCGACGATGCCAAGAGCTTCTATAAAGAGTTCTATGGCGCTTCCAATGGCGAGCTTTCGGTGATCGGCGATTTCGACTCCGAGTCGACGCAGAACCAGGTGAAGACTCTCTTTGGCGATTGGAAGAGCCCCAAGCCCTACGCGAGGGTCGTCAACAGTTACTCGAACATCAAACCTTTCACCAATGTGATCGAAACGCCCGACAAGACTAACACGATGTGGGTCTCCGGCATGTTGTTGAAGCTGACCGATACGGATGCGGATTTCCCGGCCATGGTGCTCGGCAACTTCATCCTCGGCCAGGGCATGAATTCGCACCTGTTCGCGCGCATCCGCGACAAGGAAGGATTGAGTTACGGCGTCGGTTCGGCTATGCAATCCACGCCGAAGGAAGACGTCAGCAAGTTCTTCGCTTACGCGATCTGCAATCCGCAGAACGCGCCGAAGGTGGAAGCCTCGTTCAAGGACGAGTTGAAGAAGATCATCGACCAGGGCTATACCGCGGCGGAAGTCGAAGCTGCCAAGAAGAGTTGGGCGCAGGGGCGGCAGGTCTCTCGCGCTAACGATGGCGAGTTGATCGGCAGGTTGACCAATGGCCTGTACTTTGGCCGTACGCTCGCCTTTGACGCCGAGATGGAAGCGAAGGTGAAGGCCCTGACGCCGGAGCAGATTCAAGCCGCCATGAAGAAGCTGCTCGACCTGGACGGACTGAGCTACGTCCGCGCCGGGGACTTCAAGAAAGCCAACGTGACCTGGTAAGAATCCGCCGGACCGGGAGTGAGAGACAATGAAGAAGGCCGTTCGGGCAGAACCTGTCCGGGCGGCCTTCGTCCTTTTATGATTACCGACCTCGTCCAAATCCAGCGTCTCGGCGAAAAGAAGCGGCCCGAAAACGACCGCTTCCGCAAGCATCTCAAGACTCACTCCTTCGTCGTGCGCAAATTCAAAATACTGGCCTCCGAGGTCGAAAACGCCATCGACTGCAAGGAGTGCGGCAACTGCTGCCGCGTGGCCAAGACGCCAATCACGCCGCGCGATTCGCAGAAGCTCGCCAAGTTCCTTGGCATGGACCTGGACGAGTTCCGGCGCGATTACACCGTTCACGACGACGAGGAAGGTGTCATCCTGCGGCAGGAAGAGGGCAAAGGCTGCGTCTTCCTCGACGGCAACATCTGCTCGGTCTATGAGGGGCGCCCGGTCAACTGTGAGTTGTTCCCGCACATGGTGAAGGGCGATGGTTCCATCCCCGCGCGAATGTGGCAGTTCATCGATCGGGCGACGTATTGCCCCATCTGCTACAACACGCTGGAGGAGTGGAAGAAGGAAGTCGGATTCTGGCCGACGGCGAAGTAAGAACCTGCGCCGCATCCGCCCTGGGAACGCCGATCTCCAGATCGGCACTTGTCGCCGAGAACTTGCCGCTGACGCAGTGTTTGGGCCGATCTGGAGATCGGCGTTCCCAGGAGGCGCGGCTCAAGCTTGCAGCGCGATTATGCGGAACAAAAGGCCGGATGATCCGTAACTAGGGCATGGCATTCGTCCGGACGTCCGGACGCGCGGAAGCCGTGTGTGGCGGCGTCTCCGGGACGGATCCTGTCAGGAGAGTCATGCCGAACGACGCATCGCCCGCCTATCGCCGAACCAGGCTTCGGTCAATTCTGGTTCCGCGCCACCGCCTGTCACATGGTTTCCTACTTTGTGGCCGGCATATTGGCCTACACGCTGATGGACTACAAGGGTCTGTTCCAGACGCCAGGCCTCTCCCAACTCATGCGTCCGATGGACTCCCCATGGATCGCGGCCGGCCCGGCCTTGCAGGTCTTCCGTGGACTGGTGCTGGCTGCCGTGTTGTACCCGTTCCGCCACGTCCTGCTCGATGAGCCGAAGGGCTGGCTGAAGCTGTTCGCGCTGGTCGTGGGTTTGAGCGTACTCTCGCCTTCCGGTCCCGCGCCCGGCTCGCTGGAGGGACTGGTCTACACCAAGCTCACGCTGATGCAGCACCTGCGTGGCCTGCCCGAGGTGCTCCTGCAGAACCTGATGTTCGCCTGGGCCTTCGTGGCCTGGTCCCGGCGGCCCAGGCGCGCCTGGAACATCGGGATGGGCGTGATGACCGCCCTGGTCATTGGCATGAGCGTCCTTGGAGCGCTCGCGCCTCGCCCGGAGAATTTCCGGTAGACACTTACTCGATGACCAGGACCGAGCGTCTTGCCAGCACGCCGTCTTCCGGCACCGTCACCGTCTGACCGCGACGTTCGTACTTCTCCCTGAAAGCGGGACTGGCCGGGTTTTCGCGCGGCTTCTTCGTGAACGCCCATATCCTCCACTTGCCCGGACTCATCCAACGGCTGCGAAATTCTCCGCCGCCGTCCGCGCGCACGCAGAACGCTCCGCCGGGCTGAACTTGCCTGTGGGGGTCCTCGGACAGCGCGCACATCGCGCCATTGGCGACTGGCTCGCCCTGGTCGTTGACGACGACTCCTTCCAGAGCACTGCCTCCCTGGCGAATCTCTATGACGAAGTGAGCCGGAGAATCATACCGGCTCGAGAGCATGGGAGGATCGGGTTCTCCCACAGGTCCGTGTTTTCGCCTCGGGCCGAGACGACGTACCACGGCTCGGGGGCCTGGACCCTGAATTCGTACCAGCCCGGCGGCAGCTCTTTTGCTGGGAACTCCATAGCATTCCAATTGGAGGATTCAGAGCTTTCGAGCCACACAGCGTCGGTGCGGGCGGCAAAGGGGCGGCCCGCCGGAGTGAGGGAAACGATCACCGGCGCCGGCTGCGCATAGGGGTTGCGGCGAATGGGCTTGGGCTGCTGCGCCTGCATTGGTGCCTTGGGATCCGGTGCCGCGGTGGGGTCCGGCCGCAGTATGGTTACCTTCCCTTCGACGGGGCGCCAGGGTGGAATCCTGACCGCGTGCCGGGATTTCAGGATGGGCCCAAGGGCAGGATCACCCGGGATTCCTTCACCACTTTCGAATGGAATGGCGTAGGGCGGAGCTTCGGGCGCATCGTCGCGGTATACGAGAAGCGCGTAGCGGCCCTCCGGAAGGGCCGGGAATTCAAAATCTCCAGTTGGCGCGTTGACAGGGCGAGGCGCGAGCAGGGTAATGGGCTCTTCTGCCTCGGCTCTAATCGAAACCTTGGCGTGGAGAAGCGGTTTCAGTGTCCATTCCCGCAGGGTCCCTTGGATGGGATATACCCTCGTTTTGCGCAGTACGACGTTGTAGCCGCGCACGTCTTCGCCAGGCGCGATGTCCACTGGAACGATGCGGCGCAACTCCTCGACGCTGGTGTGCCAGACGACGGTGCCGTAGCCTGTCCACTCATCGCGATCGTTCTTTTCCAGCGAGTCGCTTACCGTCCGCGCGGAGGCGCGATCCACATCCCATACTGGGCGGGCGGGACGATGGGGAAGGCGTAGTTACCCTGGGCATCTGTCTTGGCCATCAGCCATTTGGGGGCAGGGCCCCGGATCGTACCCGTCCAGGAGAGCGCCGCCGGCTGCAATCGCACAACCGCTCCCGCCACGCGTCGGCCGTCGTCCAAGTAGACCGTCCCTTGAAACGATGCGCTGCGGACGAGATCGACGAACAGCTTTGCCGTTTTGCCCCAATCTACCTGGACGACCTCGACGTGCTCGATCTGGCTTAAGTCGTCGGCGTCGAGGTAGCCGTCGAGGCGGACCGCGACGCGAAACGCCCCGTCTCTGGGAAGCTCGATCAAGAGTCTCCCGTTGAAGTCCGTTTTCGGCAAGTCGATCTGGGACGTCGAGCGGCCTGCCCGCCGGTACGCCGTCATTTCGTCTGACCAAGCGACTTCAGCTCCGGGGATCGGTTGCCCGTTCTGATCCGCGACTATGACTTCGATGGAGGCAGGTTTGGGGCGCGCCGATTCGCCGATCTGAGCGAGACCGGGCAGATCAACCACGAGAAAGCACACTGCCCACGTGCACTTCAGCAGGCATGTCATGACTTTAGAGACGCTCGGCGCGATACAATCGTGGAGGTTTCTCACCAATTCTCAACCATGCCGGACTTGAAATCCCTAATCCGCGAAGTCCCTGATTTTCCGAAACCGGGCATCAATTTCTACGACATTACGACGCTTTTGAAAGATCCGGCCGGCTGGCGGCAGGTGATCGACGAGCTGAAGGCGCGGTACGCCTCGACGCCCATCGACATCGTCGTCGGCATTGAGGCGCGCGGCTTCTTCTTCGCGCCGGCCATCGCATACGCCTTGGGTGCGGGCTTCGTGCCGGTGCGCAAGCCGGGCAAGCTTCCGGCTGCGACCGAGAGCGTCGAGTACGCCCTCGAATACGGAACAGACCGGCTGGAGGTCCACAAGGACGCCATCACGCCGGGCGCGCGGGTGCTGATCCTCGACGATGTGCTGGCTACCGGGGGCACGGCGTCCGGCGTAGTGTCTCTGGTGGAGCGGCTGGGCGGCGTGGTCGTGGGCGTCGGCTTTGTGCTCGAACTCGATTTTCTGCACGGGCGAAGCAAGCTCAACGGGCATGAGGTGTTCTCGATATTGCATTACTGAGCATTACTGAGTAATGATAGAGGCATGCCGCAACAGCGCGTCACAAAGCAATTCACGATTTCCCTGCCTCCGGACATGGCCGAAATGGTCATTCGGACTGCAAAGGTCGAGAGCCGGACCATCAGCGAGCTGTTCCGCGAGGCGTTTCGGACGTACGAAGCGCAGCGCATACACGCAATCCTGAAGCGTTCACAGGAAGAAGGTCTGCGGAAGGGACACATGGGATATACGCCCGATGATGTCGAGCGGCTGATTCACGAGGTCCGCGAGGAAATGCGCGCGGAGCAGACAGAGAAGTGATCGTCGTCCTCGATACCAGTGTCTGGATCTCCGCGATGGAATTTGGCGGAGTTCCTGAACTGGCCGCGGAGCGGGCGCTGACCCGTGACGTGCCTGCAATCTCAAGCTTCATCGAAGCAGAAGTCATCCGCATCCTAGTCTGCAAATTCGATCGGCAAGAACAAGCGGTAAGAGAAGATCTGAGAGCGATGTGGGGGCGAGCCCTTCGAGTCGACGTGCATGGACTCCTCTCCGGCACCTGCCGCGACCCGAACGACGACGCGGTGCTTGAAACTGCGGTGAATGCGGGCGCACATCTGCTCGTTTCCGGAGATAAAGATCTTCTGATCCTTAAGTCCTTTCAGAGCATCGCCATCGCCACACCCGCCGAGTATCTTTCTGTTGGATCCTAAATCAGATGACCACCGCCCGCTTCGCCAGTCTCCCCGCATTCGCCAAGATCAACCTCAGCCTGAAGGTGCTGGGCAAACGCCCGGACGGCTTTCACGAACTGAGGACCGTCTTTCAAACCATCGGCCTGAAGGACACGATCACTTTCGAATTCGCACCCGGACGCAAGACTTCCATCGAACTCGAAGACGCTCTAGCCATCGATAACAATCTGGTCGTGCGCGCCGCGCGCCTCTTCTTCGAAGCGAAGAAGGTTCACGGGGTGCTGAAGATGCGGCTGACCAAGCGCATCCCGATGGGCGGGGGACTCGGTGGGGGCTCCTCCGATGCCGCTTGTACGCTGCTCGCTCTGCCTGCGCTCAGCGGCCGCAAAGCGACCCTTGGCGAGTTGACGGCAATGGGCGCGCAACTCGGCTCGGATGTGCCGTTCTTCCTCACTGGAGGCGCTGCCCTGGGCCTCGGACGCGGTGAAGAGCTTTACCCGCTGCCCGAACCGAAGCCCTTGCCGGTGCTGGTTTTGGCACCCAATATCCACGTCTCAACGCCGGAAGCCTACCGGGCGCTGGGCCGTCCAGCATTGACGGAAATTGATGGAATTGCTACATTAAAGACGTTCCAATCGTTCGTGTGGCAAGCGTATTGTGCGCGGGCCGCAGAAAACGATTTCGAGGACGCTGTCTTTCGGCTCCACCCGGAGCTGGCTGGATGGCGGAGAAAACTCGAGCGGCACGGTGCCCATTCTGCACGGCTCTCCGGCAGTGGGGCAACACTCTTCGGGGTGTTTCCGGACCGGGCCAAGCTTCAGGGAGCCCTTCCGCAGTTTCGAACGGAACCTCTCCAGGTTTTCTCGACCAATATGGTCACGCGCGCCCGCTACCAAGCGGCGTACTTGCGTGGCTTGCGGGGGCACGCGACTACCGGAATGTGGCCGCCCCAGAGTGTATACGCGTGAGGCCGCAGGCGGCCTGCGCACGAGGTGCTGAAGCTGGTGCACGGAGCGACGGGAACCGATCGTCTGAAAGTCCTTTCGGGGAATGCCAACCTTCCCCTTTCTCGTGCTATCTGCGCCGCGCTGGGCGTGCCTCTCGCCGGCGCGATTGTAAAGAACTTTTCGGACGGCGAAATCTGGGTTCAGATTGAAGAGAACGTTCGTGGGAACGACGTCTTTATCGTTCAGCCCAGTTGCACGCCGGTCGAGCGCAATCTGATGGAATTGCTCCTGATGATCGACGCGTCTGAAGCGCGCCTCGGCGGACCGGATCACTGCGGTGATGCCCTATTACGGGTATGCCCGGCAGGACCGCAAGGACCGCTCGCGAGTGCCGATTTCGGCCAAAGTGGTTGCGAGCATGTTGGAGACGGCCGGGGCGAATCGCCTGCTGGCGCTCGACCTGCACGCCGCTCAGATTCAAGGCTTTTTTAACGTCCCGGTGGACCATTTGTTCGCCTCGCCGGTGATGATCGAGTATTTCCGCTCCACCGACCTGAGCAGGACCATCGTGGTTTCGCCCGATGCGGGCGGCGTGGAGCGTGCCCGCGCTTTCGCCAAGCGCCTGGAAGTTCCCCTGGCCATTATCGATAAGCGGCGCGATGCGCCGAACGTGGCCGAGATCATGCACATTATCGGAGACGTCGAGGGCCGCGACTGTCTCATCATCGACGATCTGATCGACACGGCCGGCACGCTGGTGAAGGGCTGTGACGCTCTGTTGAGCAAAGGCGCCCGATCGGTATCGGCTTGTGCCACCCATGCGGTTTTATCCGGACCCGCCGTCGAGCGCATCGCCGGTTCGGGTCTTAAGGAAGTCGTTTTTTCGGACTCCATTCCGTTGCGCCCGGAGGCTGCCGCTTGCGGCAAAATCCGCGTCCTCTCGGTGGCCCGCCTGCTGGCGCGCGCCATCCAGAGCATCCACGAAGAGACGTCCGTCAGCACGTTGTTTGTTTGATCGACAGGAGCAAGTTATGGTAAAGGACCTCACCATCGCCGCGGAGCTTCGCTCGAGCCGGGGCAAGAATGAAGCTCGGCGGCTGCGGGTGCAGAAGCAGATTCCCGCCGTGGTCTACGGCACCGGCCAAGATCCGGTGGCCGTCACCGTCAGCCCGAAGGACATCGTCAAGGTCCTGAATTCCGCGGCGGGCGGCAACACCATTTTCACTTTGGACATCACGGGCGCCGAGAAGACGCCGGTGATGCTCAAAGATTGGCAGAACCATCCGTTGAAGGAGAACATCCTTCATGTCGATTTTCTGCGCATCGACCTCACCAAGCGCCTCAAGGTCAGCGTCCGGGTCCTCAACATTGGCGACCCGCGCGGCGTGAAGGAGCAGGGCGGCGTTTACGAGATCATCACTCGCGAAATCGAGATTGAGTGCCTGCCGGAAGAGATCCCCGAGGATTTCCGCGTCGATGTCACCGAGTTCCGCATTGGCAGCAGCCTGCGTGCCGCCGACGTTCCGCTCTCGGGCACGATGAAACTGGTCAGCGCGCCGGATCAGCTTATCTCGCACGTCGTGTCGCCGGTCAAGGAAGTTGAGCCGGAGGCCACTGAAGCCGTCGCCACTGCCGCCGAGCCGGAAGTAGTGAAGAAGGGCAAGAAGGAAGAAGAAGGCAAGGAAGGCGAGAAGCCGAGAAGCCCGAGAAGAAGAAGTAGGGAGAGGTCAGGGACACTCCCTGGTGATCGGCCATGCCGGAGCCTAGGTTTATGGTTGTGGGGCTTGGTAATCCCGGGCCCGAGTATGAGTTCACCCACCACAACCTGGGTTTTCTGGTGGTCGACCGTCTGGCGGCGCGGAACAATATCCGCGTTTCCCGATACGAATGCCGGGCCGATGTGGGTCAGGGCGCTTTCGGGGCCGAGGCGGTGCTGCTCGCGAAGCCGCAAACGTTTATGAATTTAAGCGGTCAGGCGGTGAACGGGCTGGCTGAGAAGTATCAGGTGGCTCCGGAGCGGATCGTGGTCGTTTACGACGAGCTCGATTTGCCCTGGGGCAGCCTACGGATCCGGCCGAAGGGTTCCGCCGCCGGGCACAACGGGATGAAAGACATCATCCGTTGTCTCGGCACGGACGAGATTCCAAGGGTTCGGTTGGGCATTCATCCCGGACATCCGGTCGGGGATGGGGCGAAGTTCGTGCTTGCTCCCATGAAGGGCGAGCAGAGGAAGCAACTGGACGAGCTGCTGGACAACGCAAGTCAGGCAGTTGAGTCCATTATTGCCTGGGGCGTCGAAAAGGCCATGACGGCTCACAACCGTCGCGCTCCGGGCACGAATCGAGAGGAAGAATGAGAATCTACGAAGAGCTGTTCATCCTTCGTCCCGATGCCGTTGAAGAAGAGATCGACGCCTATGTCGAACAGATCAAGGCGCTGATCGTCTCCTCAAAGGGCACGGTGGACAAGGTCGAGAAGTGGGGCGTGCGCAAGCTCGCCTATCGCGTCGAGAAGCGCAATGAGGGCTTCTTCATCCTGGTGCAGTTCTCGACCGAGAGCACCGCCCTGGTGAAGGAAGTCGAGCGCCGCATGCGCGTCACCGACTCGGTGATGAAGTGGATCACCGTGCGCATCGACGAATCGTTGAAGAAACTCGAGAAGCGGAAGCTGCAACGGGAAAAGCGCGCCAAGCGCAAGCCGCAGATCACTGCCGCTCCCGCCCCGGCCATTCCGGTGGCGCCCGCGCTGCCGGCCGAACCGGCTACGGTCGCTCCCGGTCAGCCCGCCATGCCGGCCGCGGCTCCGGTTGAAGTTCCGGCTGCGGCGCCAGTTGAAGTTCCGGCTGCGCCGGCGGCTGAAGCTCCGGCTCCGGTTGAAGCCGCGGCCCCGCCCGCCGCTGAGTAAGCAGAGGCTTTGAGGAAAGAAAAGGAGATTCACCATGGCTGAACAAAGAGGTGGACGCCCCATCGCCGCGAACCAGCGCCCAACAGGCGGCGACAAGACGATTGCCACTGGCAAGCGCCAGTATTTCCGCCGCAAAAAGGTCGATCGCATCTGTCTCGAAAAGATCGACTACATCGATTACAAAGACGTCCGGCTGCTCTCGCAATTCATCACCGAGCGCGGCAAGATCATCCCGCGCCGCATCTCCGGTTTGAACGCACAGAACCAGCGGCGCATCACCGAGGCCATCAAGTTGGCCCGCAACATCGCTCTGCTGCCCTTCGCGGGCAAGTAGGCGCGCGTACTCTGGAGGCAATCCCCACATGGAAGTCATTCTTCGCGAAGATATCGAAACTCTAGGGGCTCGCGGCCAGGTCGTGAAGGTCGCGGCCGGCTATGCCCGCAATTTCCTGCTGCCCAAGCGGCTGGCCGTCCCGGCCACCGCCAGCAACAAGAAGATCGTCGAACAGGAGCGCCAGGCTGCTCTCCGCCGTGAGGCAAAAGAACAGGGCGCGGCTCAGGAATTGGCGAAACTGCTGGCCACGGTCACGCTCGCTACGACCCAAAAGGCCGGCGAGCAGGACGCGTTGTTCGGCAGCGTCACCGCCAAGGACATCCACGAGATGCTGGAGAAGGCCGGTTACACCATCGACCGGCGCAAGATCCTG
Organism: Terriglobia bacterium; assembly: GCA_963823095.1. GTDB lineage: Bacteria > Acidobacteriota > Terriglobia > Bryobacterales > Bryobacteraceae > CAIVVT01. The sequence goes on along the minus strand of CAWGKI010000049.1, from coordinate 476,169 downwards.
CTCGACGCGCCAATCAAGACGCTCGGCGAACACAAGATCGCCATCCGTCTATTCAAGGACGTCGTCGCTCAGGTGACGCTCCAGGTCAACAAAGAAGAAGAGCCGGAGTAAGACCGGCTCGATCCCCCGCACAAGGGGGCCTTTCATACCCAAAGGGGACCGTTTCACGGTGTCGCATGACGGCACGGCGCAGCGGTCCCCTTTGCTTTTGTTGAGGTAGGCACAGCTCTTTGCGCCACGTCGTTCCCGGTTTCCGCGATCTGTGAAACACTCAAAGCGTGCCCATTCTTCCTCCGGATTTTGATAAATACACTCCCTTTGAGTTGCTCACGCAAGCTGAGTCCGGCCGGATCGGCTTCGATCACCGGCTGCTGCAATCGTTGACCTCGCGGCCCGAACAGACGATCCCCGATCTGGTGCGTTTCGCTTCGGAGATACGCGAAGACCGGATGCTGGATCTCGACGAGCAGGCGTTTGACCTGTTCCGCCACTTCAACACCCCCGAGGCGATTCCGTTCTACCTGCAGCGGCTCACGACATCGGAAGACGGGATTCCCGACGAACTGGTCGAGGCGTTTGCCGCGCTGGGCGTCCCCGCCGTGGAACCTCTGCTGGCCGCAATCGCGGAAGCCGCGCCCGACGATAAGGGCGACCTCGTGTTTCTGCTGGCGGCGCTCGGCGTGCGGGATCCGAGGATTCCGGAACTGCTGGAGACGGTGCTGGCCGTCGATCCTTATGAAGGCGCGCTGTGCGTCGGACTCTATGGCGATCCAGCTTTGGTTCCGATGATCCAGGACGCTCTCTCCGAATTGCCGGAAGGCGACGAAGCCCAGCAGGAGCGGAAGGCCCTGGAAGACTGCCTGGCGCAACTCGAAGCGGGCGAGCCGGTTCGCGACTTGCCGTACTTCGACATCCTGAAGCATTACCGCGACAATGCGCCGCCGCTTTTCGAGTCCCTGCCCGAGGACCAGGTGGAAGAGTTCCTCAACTGCGACTTCGTCGAGTACCGCCTCGAAGCCGCGCTCAGCCTGTGCGACGAGCAGTACAATGACGACACGCGAGACGCCCTGTTGAAGCGTGCCAGGGAGGACGCTGAGCCAGAGGTGCGCGCAGCCGCTCTGCGAGCACTTGGCAGCGCGCTCCAGGCCACCGAAGAGGGCGACCAGGAGGTTCTCGACTTCCTGTTGGAGCGGCTCGAAAATGCGGAATCGACGCTAGCCGAGCGCTCCGCGGCGATGGTGGCTCTCGCCTCCGTGACCGGCGTGAGCACCCTCCACGAGGCGATCCACGAGCTTTACGAGATCCCGGAGAGCCGGGCCGACGCAGTCGAGGCCATGTGGCGAAGCCACGACCTGCGCTATCGCAAGTACTTCGCTGAGAACCTGCAGCACGAAGACCCGCGGGTCCGCGGCAACGCCGTCGTCGGAGTCGGGGCGTTCCCGATTCCGGAACTGGCCGAGGAACTCCAGGAGTTGTTCGACGACGAAGAGACGCGCGAGCAGGCCCTGTTCTCGTACGCCCTCGCCGTCCCCGGTAAGACTACGGCAAAGAGCGTGCTCAAGCTGCTGGAAAAGATCGAAGAGCTTGCCGGCGGCTTCACGCCCTCTGAGACCGAGGTGGTTGCCGGCGCGCTCGACACTCGGCTGGAGCGCGAAGGTTTGCCGCCCATCTTCTTCCCTGAGGACGTGCATGTTCACGGTCCGGACTGCGATCACGATCACGAGATCGACGAAGCGCCCGTGGAGCCGGTCACATCGGCGAAGGTCGGGCGCAACGAACCATGCCCCTGCGGCAGCGGAAAGAAGTACAAGAAGTGCCACGGAGCCGTTAACTAACGATCTCCGGGGCGGCCACTCAGCGGCTTGTTGGGAGAATCGAGCCACTGGCGCCGGACCATTTCCAGGCGCCAGTGATAATCTGCGATCACCAGCCGGCAAGCAGTTCGATCAATTGCTCTTGTGGAAAAACGGGCTGTCGGCTGGCCCCACCCTATTAGGTGGGAAATAATTATTGGCAGGAGGTTTACTGGTTGGTATAGGTGGCTGTGGAGTCATTATTACCCTTGTCGCCAGATAATATGTGTGCTTATCCGGATAGTAGAAGCACCGGTAGTAAAGTTTCTGGCTTGTTGTAGAGGCTACCTGCGCAGCAATGCTAGAAAATACATTGCTCGCTGTTTCTCCATTGGCGCCGATCGACAACATGTCACTAGGTCCAAACGCCATATCCAAAAGTAATACCTTCTTGCCGCTCTTCGCCGTAATCTGGTCCACCAACAATTGCAGCGTCTGGTAGGCCGGGCGCGTCGCCAGAGGGAAAGTGACGGGATAGCTCATCACTGGCACGACGCTCTGGATTATTCCGCTGCTTGATTGGATCTGCGCAGGCGTCACCTCAACGGAGTTGCCCACTTGCGCGACTTTGTACACACCCGGGAGTCCTGCGCGTGAATATGCCGCGACTGCCAATTCAGCAGCCGCGAATGGTACTAGCGTGGCCGGGTCGATTGAGATGCTGAACGGACTCTTGGGTGAAGCGAGGCCATTCACGGCCGGTCCTTTGAGGTCGGCCGCATTCTCGAAGGGGCCCGTCTCAAAATTGATGGGACTGAGCAGAACTTGCTGCAGTCCGTCTAGCACCGCTCCCAAGGGATTTCCCGACTCTGCGTTTATTGTTGTGAGCTGTCCTGCAGGCGCTGGACCTTGGGCCGCCAAGGGTAGGGTGAGTGCGACACTCGCGCACACGATCAATAGTCCCCCTAAACAGCGTGGCGGCATGTTGCCTACTCTGGCTTTCTGTGAATCGTTTGCGTTCATGTGACTGGCCTCCTAGTACGGATTGGTTTGCGTGATCGAGTCCTTTGTGACAGTAACCCCAGTCTTTGCCTGTTTGGACTTGATCGCAATTTTTAGATTATGGGTCGCGTACTGTACGTTACCCACCAGTGGGATATACCCTACGATCACCATGGCCTGCACTGCACTTGCCGTACAGGGAAAGTCAGAATCCAATAGGAACTCACGATACCAATCGATGGTCTTTGTCGTGTACCCAACGCCATCCCACCCGTATTGATTTCCTGCCCCAGAAGAGTACCCGACGTTCCAAACCGATCCTAATATTTGAAACGCTGCCGGGGTTTGCGTTATGCCGTGGGCCCGGGCAGCGTTATAGCACCCGTCTGTGGATGTTCCGCCGGCTTGTTCAAAGACTTGCCTTCCCTGAAATTTGTTGTTGTGAGGATCCGGCGGATCATACGAGGCTGAATCTTGGAGTGTCTGCAGGAAATAGAGCTGCGTCTGATAGTAGCCGCCGGCAGGTCCCCACCCATTTGGGTCGTATTGGGTATCGAGAGTAAGGGTCTCCCCGGTCGGAGTCAGTACAAGGTTGGTTTCCATCGATTCGGATCCGGACCCGCCCTCATAGTTCCGCCAAGTGACACTCGCAGTATCGTTGCCCTTGTTGGGGACGGTGCCAGTGAGTGTGTAGCTGTGAGTCGGCACGAAGCCGCCACACGCTGTGCTGGGGGTAGGGTTGAACGCCAACCAACTGATGACCGTCGATCCTTCCAGGCCCGACGTGATGGAGGAAGGCGTGAATGAGGAATTGGATTGGACCTGATAGGTGACAACCGGGCAGTTGTAGCCGGGAGGTGCCGGAGAGAACGCCCGCACATCTCCGCTAACATTCCCACTCGACCCCGGCGCACCATTGTTCGCCGTGATCGTCCATTCGGCGGGGATCGTGCCTCCAGGGAGCATTTCGATCCACGATCCGCTCAAGTAGGTTGCCGGCACCGGGTCGATGCATGAAGTGTACGGTCCATTTGGGCACCCGGCATTCGGATTCTGCCCCCACGCAGTTGTTGAGCCACCGGCGAGAGCCACTACGGTCATCGCCAGGAGAGAGACTAGCCGGGAATCGTGACCGTTAACAACTCGCCCCCCCCCGGCGCTGAAAGCGTCCTCGCGTCTCGCGCCGGTTCTTGAAAATTCCATATTCTTGACCTCCATAATCGGTTACTTTCGAAAAATATCAGAGACCTTGAAAAATGATCGGTCGCATTCGATCGTAGAATCTGTTTGTTCTGTGGTCGCGATACGATGCTAACTCGCAAAAATGCGGTTGTCAACGCAATTCTTACGCCAATTGTCTCCGAAAGAGTCAATGGGCTAACCCAAAAACAAGCAAGTTTCTACCTCAAATAGGGTATAGTTTCGGCGCGCTGGTCGATAAAAGAATGGCGACGGTCAGAACAACAAACAAATGAGTGCGGCATTGCCGCATGTCGATGAAACGATGCAATCGCACTTCGCCTGTCTTCAGTATGGGCCGCGGGAATTCCGCCGGGCCAAGGTTTAAATCCGACATCAACTGTCCTAACACGCTTTCGAGTCGGCACTCTGAATCTGAGGCCGACTTTTCTCTGGAGGGAGGGGAATCGGCTGCTTTGATTTGAGCGGCAAACCGGAGAATGACGCTTGGTCTATCGCAGATTCCGAGATTCGGCGAGGTAAGTAGGCTGCACGTTTGAGAACTGTTGGCAGCTTCATCGCCTCGGTCTCCTCCCAATCCTCAGGAATGCGGCATCGGGCTGGGGCAGGGTTCACGTCGCTTCGAGCGCTGTCGGCCCTCGGTTAGTGGGACGGCAATTCGAGGACGAAACGCCAAGACAGGTCATTCTTCTCATCGGGGGGGACATCAACACCGTTTCAAGGCATCTCTTCGGCGTCCGTCGAATGCGCCCACCTGTCGCCTTCGTAGCCTGCGGCCAGCACTACAAGGTCTTCCGGCTGGGCGACCTGAGACCTCGTCTTTCGCTCAAACTTGGCGCTTCCGTAACCGTTTCCAGACGGGAACTGCCTGCAATCCTACCTGCGACTCAACGGACCCCATCACAAGTTGGCCGCATCCTTTGCCCGGATCGCCGAATCCATCGAAAGAGGGGCGAACCTGGAAGCGGCTTCACCCGTCCACACTGTTTGCCATTGAATGGCTTTCAAAGGAGTTGGACATTGCCCTTGTACGGCACGCGCAGCGCCAAAATGCTCTCCAGTCCGATTTGGTATGGTTGTCGGGGGCAATGATCCGGGGACTTGCGGCAAAGAGCGCGAGTGGTCAAGATCTGACTTTTTGAAACAATCGCGGCTTTTTTGTTGGATTCTGAATTGACAAGAGCACGGACGGGCCCTAACGTTGATTAGAAACTCTGGGAGCATGGAAACCATAGATTCGATTCATTTCGCATGGCAAGGCGCCCCATGGCAGTGCGCCGTAACCGGAATCTCCTTACATAGCCATACCTCTCACTCCAGAGAACGGCTGGATTTCATCCCTCGTCTGAGTTCCCGGATCCCCATCCTGAGAGCACTGGTGCGTGCCCAGGAGCGGAGATACCAGGAACGCTACGGGCGACCGTTCAATTACCTGGATGCCTGGTGGACCCCGCCACTGAGCCCTCGCGAGGCGCTTTCTGTGGAGCGCTGCCAGATTGAGGAACTGGGCCTTCGTCCCTTTGTCTCATTGACCGACCACGACAACATTGAAGCGCCGGTGCTCTTGCGCGTGCTGCCGGAGGGCCGCGACACGCCAGTCTCGACGGAATGGACGGTGCCTTTCCGTGGGACTTTCTTCCATCTCGGCGTACACAATCTGCCGCCGCGCAGCGCCTCTCAAATCATCGCCGAGTTGAATGCATTCACTGCCGATCCGCGCGAGGAACTGATCCAGCCGCTGCTGGCCGCGTTGACGGAAAGGCCCGAGACGCTGGTGGTGTTTAATCATCCCTGCTGGGACGAGAAGCGCATCGGGCAGCCGCTGCACGACGCATTGGCGCTGGAGTTTCTGGCGAGCGCCGGTTCCTTCCTGCATGCTCTGGAAGTCAACGGAATCCGCCCCTGGACGGAAAATCTCCGTGCGGTGGAACTCGCGCGCTCGCAGGGATACCCGGTGATTGCCGGCGGCGACAGGCATTGCTCCGAGCCGAACGCGTTGTTGAATATCACCAACGCGCCCACTTTCGAGGAATTCGTTCAGGAAGTCCGCTTGGATGGGCGAAGTCAGGTTCTGGTGATGCCACAATACCGGGAACCTCTGGCTTGCCGTCTGATGCGCTCGATCGCCGACGTGATGCGCGACAACGAGGCGCACGCCCACGGCTGGGTCCGCTGGAGCGACCGCGTATTTTTCCGGCGCGCCGACGGCTCCGTCGATGCGCTTTCGAGCGTCTGGGGCGCTACCAACGGCCCTATGGTGATTCGCGGCTTCGCGCGCGCGGCCCACCTTCTGGACAGCCGCGGTTTTCAGGCGGCGATACGCCAGATCTCCAGCACGGCGCACGAGATCGGATAGACGGTCGTCCACGTTCACCGGTTCGAAATACGAGCGAATCCGGAGCCGGGCCGCATCCGCCTCGCCTAAGCTGCCCATTCCTTTGCGGTTAGTCATCGTATTTCAACAAACAGTTTGAACCCTTCTTGTTTGACCGAATATTGACAATGCTTGCATCGCGCTCTAACCAAGTGCGTTCAGGCTGAGGTTGATGGACACCCCTCAGCCGATCCAATTCGCCTGGCGCGGCGCCCCCTGGCAGCGAGTGCGCACGGGCGTCTCGCTCCACAGCCACACCTCGCACTCGAAAGAGACGCTGGATTTCATCCCACGCATCGCGGCGCATGTGCCCATCGTGCGCGACCTCGTGCGCGCGGAGGAGGCCAAGTACCGCCGATTGCATGGGCGCGAAGTGAACTACTTCAATGCCTGGTGGACGCCTCCGCTGGGGCCGCGCGAATCGCTATCGGTGGAGCGCGGGCAGATTGAAAGGCTCGGGTTGCAGGCCCTTGTCTCAATCTCCGATCACGACAACGTCGAGGCGCCCCAGCTCTTGCGGTTGCTGCCGGAGGGCCGCCAGACGCCCGTTTCCGTGGAATGGACCGTCCCCTATCGCGGGGTGGTCTTCCATCTGGGAGTGCACAACCTGCCGCCCCGCCGCGCCACGCACTGTATGGCGGCGCTCGCGGCGTTCACGGCCGATCCCAAGGAGACCGAGCATCGAGGGCGTATTGTCGTGGCTCAGTGAGGAGCCCGACACGCTGGTCGTTTTCAATCACCCGTACTGGGATGAAAAGGGTGGCGGCCAGCAGTATCACGATTGCATGGCGGTGGAGTTTCTACGGCGTTACGCTCCGTATCTGCATGCCTTGGAGTTGAACGGACTGCGCCCGTGGAGCGAAAACAGGCGCGTGGCCGCGTTGGCCGCCTCGGTCGAAAAACCGGTCGTCTCCGGCGGCGACCGCCACTGCTGCGAGCCCAACGCCATGCTCAACCTTACGAACTCCACCACCTTCAGCGAATTCGTCGAAGAAGTCCGCGACTACGGCCGCAGCCATGTTCTGGTCATGCCGCAGTACCGCGAACCGATCGTCTCGCGAGTGATGAAGATGATCGCCGATGTGATGCGCGACAACCGCGAGCATACGCATGGCTGGGTCCGCTGGACTGACCGGGTCTTCGTTCGCGACTACGACACGGGCCAGGTTGAGGCTCTTTCCAGCATTTGGAGCGAAGGCCGCCAGCCGTTGGTGGTCCGGGGCTTTGCCGGCGCAAGCCGCCTGCTCGATAGCCGCAGCCTCCACGCCGCGCTGCGGCAGTTCCTCTCGGCGACTCAGGAATTGGCCTGACGGGGATCTCTTGCATGCGCGTCGCCTACTTTGCGGACAGCTTTCACGAGGTGAATGGCGTCGCTCTGACGAGCCGCATGTTGGAGAGCCACGCACGCGAGCATGGTTATCCGTTTCTGAGCGTTCACACCGGGCCGGAAACGAGTTGCTGGGATGTCGGAAACGTGAGGCGCGTAGAACTCGCCGTGGGACATTGGTCGGTGTGGCTGGAGCAGGATCTGCGCTTCGACGTCCGCTGCGCCCGTCATAAGCAACTGCTGCTGGAAGAACTGGAGCGCTTTCGTCCGGACGTGGTCCACGTAACCGGTCCGAGCCACCTCGGTATGCTCGGCGTATGGGCTTCACGGCGCTTGGACGTGCCGCTGGTGGCGTCCTGGCATACCAATATCCACGAGTATACGAGCCGGCGTCTGAGGCAATGCCTTTCGATCTTGCCAGCGGGCCTCGCCGCCCTCGCCGGCCGCGCGGCGCAAGCGTTGGTCCTGACTGCGGCGTTGCGCTTTTACCGCCAGGCCCAATGCACCCTGGCGCCAAATCCGGAGTTGACAGCCCTGCTCGAAGCGGCGACCAAGCGTCCGAGCGTGCTCATGAAACGGGGCGTCGACACGGAGCTCTTTCATCCTTCGAAACGACGGCGGGAGGACGACGTCGTGCGTATCGGCTTTGCCGGGCGCCTGTCGCCGGAGAAGGGCGTGCGTTGGTTCAATACCGTCGAGCGAGAACTGGAGCAACAGGGTATTCAGGACTACGAATTCTGGATCGCCGGTCGTGGGAACGAAGAAGAGTGGTTGCGCCGGAATCTGGTGCGCAGGCAGATCCCCGGCGTGCTGAAGGGCGGGGCCCTCGCACGCTTCTACGCGAACCTGGATCTCTTTGCCTTCCCCAGCGAGACCGACACTTACGGCAACGTCATCCAGGAGGCAATGGCTTCCGGAGTGCCCTGCGTGGTGACAGCCGGCGGCGGACCGAAGTATTTGGTCCGGCACGAAGTCGACGGATTGGTTGCCAGCACCGAACACGCATTTGCGCTGTCCTGCGCACGTCTGGTCCGGGAAGGCGGTACTCGCGCGCGCATGGCGCAACGGGCGCGCCAGGCAGCGGAGGCGGCGACATGGGAGAAGGTGTTTGAAGGCGTCTACCGTCTCTATGCCAGTTGTGCCTCGACAGGCGTCGCAAAGGTGGCTTGAGCCGGCCGCGCGTTGCGCCAAGTAAATCGGGCGCGGCGAGGCACTGGTTCAGCTTCGCGGTCTACAATCGAAAGCGTGAGACTCGTACCCTCCTTCCGGATATTTCCGCTGGCCGTCGCATTCTCGCTGGTTCTATGCGCGCGGGCTGAGGATCCCGCCGCCAAAGGGCGCAAGATCGTGATGGACAGCCTGGCCGCGCTCGGCGGCGACCGTTTTCTTCAAATGACCGATCGCATCGAAGAGGGGCGCGCCTACAGCTTCTTCAACGAGAATCTCAGCGGCTTGTCGAAAGCGAAGATCTACATCCGGTATCTGGTCGCGCCGGAGCCTCCCGTGGTCGCGTTCCTCGGGCAGCGCGAACGGCAAGTGTTCGGCAAGGACGAGACGGCGTACGTTCTCTTCGATGAGAAGCAGGGCTACAACGTCACCTACCGGGGCGCCAAGTACTTTACCGCCGAGGACTACCAGCGCTATCGCGAGAGCCTGCTGCACAATGTGCTGTACATCCTGCGGATGCGGCTGAATGAGCCCGGCATGATTTTCGAATCCCGCGGCACGGAGCTTTACAATAACGTTCCGGTCGACTCGGTGGATATCACCGACTCCGACAACCGCGTGGTGACGGTCTACTTCGAACAATCGACGCATTTTCCCGTGCGCCAGCAGTGGTTCAGCCGCAACGCCATCTCGAAGGAGCGGGACGAGGAAGCCACGGTCTTCTCCAAATACCGCGAGAGCGAGGGCATCCTGTGGCCCTGGGTGATTCAGCGCGAGCGCAACGGCGAACGGACCTACGAAATGTTCTGCGAGTCGGTCGCTTTCAACACCGGTGTGACCGACGAGAAGTTCACGCTGCCAGCGAATACCAAAATCATCGAAGGCGTCAGCGTCACTCCGGGCCGGAAGAAATAGGCGGGAGCCGACGCGGCCGGCGCTGCGGCTACCTTCAGGGTTCCAGTCGGCAAAGCGGGTCGCCCACCACGACGTTCATCCAACTCAGCAGGGGAATCGAGCGCCAGTAGCTCTCCGCGAGCGTCCATCCGTCGAGATAGGCCGGAAAGAGCAGGTCGGGATGCGGCGCGAACTTGAGATACGGTTCGTAGACGTGTCCCGACACTCCGGTGGCGCCCTCGCGCAGCAGGTCGCCGGAGAGTGACTGCGGCGATCCGGCGAAGAAGCCCGCGCGATCTTTGAAGGTTGTGGTTCGCCAACCTGCCGGAGGTTCGCGGAAGGTGCGGGCGTCCGAACTCACGTACTCGGTCGCGATGCCGCCGGGGAGCCAGCGCAGTCCCGCGGTCCGGCTCTTGCGGTTCGGGTCGTTCGAGCCCCAACTGGCGTAGCCAATTACCTCGCCAACGTTCTCGATCACCCGTGCCGTGTCGTCGAACACCGTCCTGCCTCGGGGCAGCCTGTTCATCGCGCCGCGCAGCCAGAGTTCGCCGTCGTCCATGTCGCCGCTCTTGCCGTCCAAGACCACCACACCGCGATTCCGTGCTTGCAGCGAGCGGTCGATCATCGCTCGCACGTCCGCCAGCGTGTAGGCGGTCAGACGCGTGACCAGGTACATCGTGAACTTGGGATGCCGGAACCGCTCGGACGACTGGTAAAAGGGGTTGTGAATCCCGCCTTCGAGCGGAGGCCGCCTCTGCCCCTGAAGTTGGGCATACAGCAACGTCAACTCGGAATCGACACTCGATGCGGTGCCGGTCGTGGAATGCGATCCCTCTACCTTCAACGGAACGCCCGTCGTCGTGACCAGTGCCAGAATCTTGTCAACCAGATTGCCGCGTTTCAGCCAGTTCGCGATGGGGGCTTCCACCTCGCGCTCGTACACGTCCCGGCCAATCTCCTCCTCCGAAGTTGTATGAAGATGGCAAATATGAGATGCCGGGATTCTCCGCCGTGACGAATAGTAATCGGCGATGGCTCTTGATGTCGGGTCGGCATCGTTGACGATCACTGCCACTTCGTCGTTCCGGAGTCCACTTTGGGCAGCCGGCGAGCCTGTTTCAAAGGCAGGGCAAAGCCCAGCTACAAGGGCGGCCGCCACCGCCAGGTTTGCGTAGAATCGCATATTCGCGGCAGGAAGTGATGTCATTTCAATATCTTGCGATGGGTGCGCGGCGCCCCGTCGTCTTGCCGAAATCCCGCACTGCGTGCGCGCATACGCCCCAGAAGCTCATTTCAGCACAGAGATGGCGGGGAAAGAGCGCGTTCGCAGTCCCGGCCGTCAGAGAGGCCCCCGAACTCCCACCTGCCCTCCTCACGCAATCCAGTTTCTGGAACCCGTCGATGCGATGGTAATATGATGGTGCTGCCAGGTAGCACATGGATCTTGATCAACTTCACACTTTCCTCGAGATCGTGCGACTCAAGTCGTTCTCCAAAGCTGCCCAGACCTGCTTTCGTACACAGCCTGCCATCAGCGCTCAGGTCCGGCAAGTCGAACAGGAGCTGAACTGTTCCCTGTTCGAACGGCTGGGCACCCGCATTCAACTCACTCCGGCGGGGAAAATCTTGTGCGAATACGCCGAGCAGATCCTCGAACTCCGCCGGCGCGCTCAGGATGCCATCAACGAACTGGAGCGGGTCCCGCGCGGCGAACTTGTGATCGCCGCCAACGAAGCCACCTGCATTTACGTATTGCCGACAGTCTTCTCGGAGTATAAGAAGCGCTTCCCCAATGTGCAGTTGCTGGTGGACCGCAGCTACGGCAAGCACGTGGTGGAAGCCATCGTCGACAACCTGGCCGATTTCGGCTTTACTCAACTGCCCGTGCAGGAAAAGAAGCTGCAGGTCCTGCCCGTGCACATCGATGAAATCAAGCTTCTGCTCCCGTCCGGTCATCCTCTGGCGCAGTTGAGGGCCGTTCGTTGCGAGGACATGATTGGCCAAACGCTCCTGTTGCCCAAGGGCGGAGCGACGCGCGCGAAGGTGAACGCCTGGCTCGAGCCGGTTTCCGACCGGGTGATGATTTCGATGGAGCTGGACTCCACCGAGATGATCAAGCGGTTCGTCCTGGCGGGGCTCGGGATCTCGTTCATGGCGGCTTCCCATTTCCAGGAGGGCCTGGACTCGGGTCAATTCGCCGCGGTTTCCCTCTCGCCGGAACCCCTCATCCGCCGTCTCGGGCTGGTTTACCGGCGGGACAAGGCCTTCTCTAAAGCGGGCCTCGAATTCATCCAGGTCGTCATGGACCGGGCCAAGCAATCGGTTTCACCGCCCGTCGACGAAGCGAGTCTTCAACACATGGAGCCGTGATTCATGCAGGAGGCGTCGCCAAGCTCGGTTTTTCATTTCACCTCCGTACTGACCGCGCGGAGTGGCAAGATCCGCTACTTCCGCACTCCCGGCGAGGTGCCGGCGGACTTGCAGCGGGATCTCGATAGAGCGCTGCATGGCGAGTTGACGGCCAACGTCATTCTGGCCGACGAGGGCGGGCAAAGGTATCTACAATCTCGGGCGGAGCAGCCGAAGCGGCCCGTTGAGCCCGCCACCCTCAACTGGCGGCGATGGCTCGCCCGGCGTCTGGCGGTGGAAGCGGCCGGAGCGGCGGCTCTAGCTCTGGCGCTATGGCTTCTGGCCACCTCACGTTAACCGCGGGCTACGCGATCGTTAATTAATCGACATAGAGCGCAAATTCCGCGCGAAAGACTCTAATCGTTACTGGTTTCTCTGCCGATATGCAGGACATGGAAGCGAGAGAGACTCTTCAGCCAGCCCCTGCGATCACTTGGCGCGCGAAGCTCATACCCTTGCAGGGCTCGGCCTCGGACACGGACATCGAGGTGAGTCACATGGCTTCGCGCCTGATGACGGCCCGGTGTGCACGCCCTCTGCCGCCGGGATTGCCGGTGCGCATAGACCAGCACGACACGATGCTGTTGGGGGAGATCGCCGCATGCAGGGAAGAGACGCCGGGCGAGTTCTCTCTTCTCATTGAGATGAATGAAAGCCTCAGCGGCTTGCACAGCCTGCGAAAGCTGGTCACGGCTCTGCTGGGGGAGGCACGGGAGGGCGAACCCGCTCACCCCTTGGCACATTTACCCCGGCGCCTGGTGAACGGTGAGCCACACTTCGGCAGACGGTAACGTTCGGCCCGCGCCATCGCCGATGCGCATGGCCGGCAGAACCTGTCAATGATCGGGCTCTGCCGCCGGAGGGGTGGGATGCGTTATAGTTCAAGTGCGATATGAGCGGAAAAGCGATCCTGTTCGGTGGCGCGGGCCAGCTTGGGTTTGAGATCCAGCGCGAGTTTTCGGCTCGCGGATTCACCGTTTTTTCTTACGACCGGAGTGGTGTCGACATCACCGATGCCGCGGCCGTGGAGCGCGTGATCTCTTCCACCGGCGCTGAACTCGTGGTGAATACGGCGGCATATAACATGGTTGATGTCGCCGAGAATGAGCCTCAGGCCGCCTACCAGGTTAATGCCCTGGCGGTCAGGAACATGGCCGTCGCCTGCCGGCAGGCGGGCGCCAAGCTTGTTCACTTCTCCACCGATTACGTTTTCGACGGCACGAAGGGCAGTCCCTATTCCGAAGACGACCGGCCGCACCCTCTGGGCGCCTACGCCGTCTCGAAGCTTTGTGGAGAGCTCTACGCGCGCGCGTACCTCGACGATTTACTCATACTGCGTACATCCGGCGTCTTCGGACCGGCCGGAATGCGGACCGCTCGCGGCAACTTTGTCGAGCTGATGCTGCGGCTTGCGGCTAGCGGACAGCCCATCCGTGTTGTGGAGGACATGGTGGCCTCTCCTACGTACGCTCCGGCATTGGCTCATGCCACTGCCGAATTGGTGGAACGTAAAGCGCGGGGGACCTTCCACGCAGGCGGGGGAACCGCCATTTCCTGGTTCGACTACGCGAAGCTGATCTTCACTAGCGCCGGACTCGACCCGGAATTGAAAGCCACCCGCGAGCGCGAGTACCGAACTCCAGCCCGGCGCCCTGTTTACTCGGCATTGTCAAACGCCCGGCTGGAATCTATGGGGATCGAGCCCATGCCGCCCGTGGAAAAGGCCGTGCGCAGTTATTTGCTGATGCGCGCGTCTCTTTCTACTGAAGCCTGACGGCTTCCGGATTGGAAAAGCCGACGGCTGCCGGCTGACGACGCGTGAAGGGCCGCACAGGGATAGGTCCAACTCCGCTGCCAGAAGAACTACGCCTCGGGCTCGCCGGCAATTTGCGCGACATGGTGATCCATGTGGCGCAGGTAGTCTTCGATGACGGACTGCAGCGGGGCCTCGGGGTAGTCTCCAATCTTGCATGGGGCATGGAGACTTTGTTCGTCTATCCGCGTAACGATCCGCGCGAGAGTGGCGTTGCGATCACGCCACGATGCCAACAGCGCATCCCATTGCAACTCGCCGTACCCGTGCAGACTCACCCAGCCCTCCTGCTGGTAAGACGGTCCCTCAAAGCGGCCGTCGAGCGCGGCTCGTACAAAGCGCTGATGGTTATTCGCGGCCGAATCGAGCAAATGTCCCAGCAGTTCCTTGCGCAGCCATCCGCCCGGGCGAAAGGCCTCCGCGGCCCGGCACTCTTCCACTTCTCTCAAACGCGCGTCTGCCGCCGCCAGCCTTTGCTCAAATATCCGGCCCAAGTTCTCTGGCATGATTCCCTCGTTGTCACAGACTGAAACGCTCTGCAGGTCAAGCGCGCACCAGCCTTGAAGCGTCTTGCCGGCTACTTGCCCGCAACCGGCGGCTCACGATGTCCCGACGCGGGTGGCGCCGGTTCGCATCGGTGGAGACCATTGGAGGCCGCTCGGGGCGCGCGATCCAGAATGGAAGGCAGCAAGCCCCAGCGCATCAGGCTGTATTGGATCGTGGTCTTCATCACTCCCAGGCCGTAGATAAAGCTGTTGCGGAAGTTGATGGACGAGGCCTCGGGGAAGTACTTCGTCGGACAGGAGATTTCCCCGACCCTGGCTTTCAGCAGCAGGGCCTGGGCGATCAGTTGATTGTCGAAGACGAAATTATCGGAATTTTCCTCGAGCGGCAGCGCCTCCAGCAACTCTCGCGTATAGGCACGAAATCCAGTGTGATATTCAGACAGCTTTGCGCCCATCATCAGATTCTGAAACAAAGTCAGCAGACGGTTCGACGCGTACTTATACAGGGGCATTCCCCCGCGTAGAGTGTCCCCTCCAAGGATGCGGGAGCCCAATACGAGATCGTACACGCCATAGGCGACCATGCCGGCCATTGGCGTCACCAGCAGCGGCGAGTACTGATAGTCCGGGTGGATCATCACAACGATGTCGGCGCCCGTTGCAAGGGCCCTCGCGTAGCAGGTCTTCTGATTTCCGCCATAGCCGTAGTTCTTGGCATGGACTTCCACGATCAGACCCAGCTTGCGGGCCAGGGCCACCGTCCCGTCTGAGCTGTGATCGTCCACCAGGACAATCGCGTCCACTGTGTCTGGTAGTTCTCTCACAGTAGCTTCAAGCGTTTTCTCGGCGTTATAGGCCGGCAGTACAACCGCGATTCTCTTCCCGTTGATCATTCCTGGAATTACCTTAACTCAGCAGCGGCGCCAAATTGCGGCGTGCGGACCGCATTGCCCAAGGGGGGTGTACCTGACACCGGCGTTCCTGGCCCGATGCGGCACACCGCAAGCTCCATGTTCTCATAGGGGCAATTCAGCCCTGTCGCGGAAGATCTTCGCGTAACCACCCAATTGACGGGGTAGCGCCGCGCGAGGCCGCTGAACTCATCCGGACCAAACTGCTCCCAACCCATTTGAGCGTTCGCCTCAGCTTTCCACTCGCCGGCCAGTTCAGGGAACAGCGACACCGCGCCGCTGTCTTTCACGTTGTCCGCGAGCATGCTCCTCTCAGCGACCGCCCGGAACCCATGCGCGTCTTCTCCGGGCGACTTCATATAGTCCGGTCCGAGCGCAAAGATAGCGTCCTTGGGTGTATTGGCGCGAATCCAGTAGAACGCGGAAAGCCAGGGATTGGTCTGCGCCGCGCCCGGCCACTCGATGTGAGAGCTGGCTCCGTAGGCGTCGTGATCGACAAACCACATCCCGCACGCCAGAGGCATGAACACCGCCACCCAGCGCCAGGCCGAGGCCCTGAGCACATTTTCTCCCAACAGCCCTCCCAGCAGGACGAAGAAGACTACGTAAACGATATGAAATGCTCGCATCGGCTGGAGCCGCGCGAAGTTCTCAAGATGAACCGACGAAGAGAGGATGACACCCAATAACGTGAAGACGAGTCCAAACGGGACCAGGGTGCGTACCAGCAGGCGAAACTGCCCGCTGGTGGATCGTAGATGCAACCGGCAGGCCCATCCGGCCAGCGCCAGCGGTGCGATGGCCCCCAGCCATTCGTACCAGGTCCAGTTATAGACAAAGAAGAACGTGCGCGAATATAGCGCCTCTCTTGCGGCGCCTCTTGCCGCGGCGAAGTCAAACATCAGCGGCAGACCCGCGGCCGCCAGGGGCATTTCCATAAGGCGCTCGGCGCCCTGCCTTCTCATCACGTCCGCGATTGCGAGAAAAGCCCCGCAATATGCTCCCATCTGCGGATGGATCGCCACCGTCGCCACCAGCCAGGCCAGTGCGGCGCGCCGCCGGTTTGACAGAAAGGCCGCGATGCAGAAAAGCGTGAAAGGCGTCGAAAGCGTTCGAGAAGTGACGTAGGGGTCTGCGATCGAAAGTGCCGTTCCGGCCACCGGGACGCCAAGCGTCCCAGCCAGAAGCGCCACGCCGCCCCAGCGCGCCACCTCACTCTCGAAGCAGATGCCCAACAATCGCCACGCACCCAACAACAGCAGGAACAGCCCCATCCAGTGGAACGCCAGGATGGCTATATCGATGGGCACATGCAGCAGGAGGGCCGTGCCTCCTACCAGAGGAGACAACAACGAGAGATGCGCGTGCATCATGAAGAACTGCGAGCCAAAGCTATAGAGCCCGGGATCGAAAGCCCGCTTGATGCCCGGTACGTAAATCGCTGCGTCGTCGGCGCCGAGATGATATCCGTGGATGAGCAGGGATGCGGAGGCGAGAACGGAAAGGCGAAGGAAAGGCGTGCCGCGAGCCGTCGAGTTCACCACGCCGGCCTCCCCGCGCATGCGGCGAATCGGCCCGGGACCGGAGCCCAAATCACATCGCCCGCCCAGGTAAGATCACTGGCTAAAAGTTTACATCAAAGTCGGCTGTGAAGCGCCGGTGCCTATCCCCGAAGAACAAGCCATAGGAAGGATTGGCGGTATTCCAGATAACCGCTTCCGGGTTCGAGTGGTTGGTCAGATTGAATCCACTGACCGATAGCCGTACGGAATACTTCTTGCTCACCTGGAAGTCTCTCCAAACGCGCGCGTCGGCCGAGAGGAAACCGGGGAAACGCGTCGAGTTGGGAATGCCGACGTAGTCCTGCAAGGCGTTTGCCGTCACATACGGAAAGCCGCTGCGGTACTCCAACACCGGAGCGATGCCGAAGCCGCGCGGCAAGTGGATGGTGCCCCACGCCAGAAAGCGGTTGGGGATATCGGTTGGCGAGGTGGCCACCTGGTTCGGATGAATGATGGGCGACGGGAAGCTGCCGATATAGTTCGCGAAATCGTTCAAGTCTCCCGTACTCCTGCTCCTGACGTAAGAGAACATCAATTCCCGATTAGTGCCCGCTCTCACACGGGCGCTAACCTCAAACTGCCGGTAGCGCGCCGTGCCGTTGCCCGAGAGAAGAGTGGAGGCCGTGTTCGTGGCCGGGTCGGGGAGCGTGGAATCCAGCATCACCAGGCCGCCGGATACCGTTTGCATGTAGCCCGCGCGCAGGCGGACGAAGCGTGTCACGGGCTGCTCCAATTGAATGCTGCCCGTCTTGCTGTTGGGAGAAAAATTGCCGGCCTGAAGTTTCCTGACAAGGATCAGACTCTGCTCCGTGATCACTTCCCCCAGCCCGTTCTGGTAGACAGTGGGCCCTTGCAGAATCTGCCCGCTCCCGTCATAGCGTGTCACCACGCGATTCGGGTAGTGGTCGAACGAGTAGACGCCCAGGGGCACGCGGTCGTAGAACATACCGGCCCCCGCCCGAACAACCGTGCCGAGCCGGGTGAACGGACTCCAGGCGATGCCGAAGCGAGGTGCGAAGCGGATCGTCTGGGAGATCTGTTGTGACTCGGTGCGGAGCCCCATGTCGATAGCGACGTGCGGAGAGACGATCCAGTGGTCCTGCACGTACAACGCGTTTTCGGTGTCGGCGTTGTCGAAAGGAGCGCCGCCCGTGAACGCGATGCGCTGCACCAGGCCGCCGTTGGCATTCATCACGTCGATGGTATGCTCCACCATCCGGCCGTCGTCATAACTGCCTGCGATGTAGCTGCCGACCTTGAAATTGTGCGACCCCCAGCGCTCACGTGGCGCGAAGGAGTACGACGAGATCCATCCATATCGCTCGGCGTCGCGGGCTTGATCGGCGAAATAATTGCCCGAATTGCCTTGCGGCTGGATGACAAAATCGGCGGGTCCCTTAGCCCAGACGTGGGCGTCGAATCTCGTCGCCGAGATCGTGTTTTCCCACAGGCCGCCAAAGACGGTGTATTTGTCGGAAATAGTACCTGTGTAGTTATGAGTGCTGGCGTCGGGAGTAGTTGCCTCTGGGTTGTAGTAGTTCATATTCACATAGCCCAGTCGTTGGGGGGCGACATGAACGGTGGCAGTGACTAAGTTCTTGCTGGATGCGATCCAGTCGAGCTGCGCGAAGGAATTGATACCTTCCTGCTTTGTCTGATTGAAGGGAAACGGCAGAGTGTAGATCGCGGTCTTGCGGACTTCGTACTCAAATCCTTCGGAGAAATACAGCTTGTCCTTGATCAGAGGGCCCTCGAAGTTGAGTCGTGGCGTTGCAGTCCGCAAGCCCCGCAGATGCCAGCTCCGGATGTTGAATTCGGGAAATGGATCGTTTAGCTCCCACTTCCACTTGTCACCGCCGCGCCGGGTCTCCACCGAGACCAATCCGGCCGTGAATCGCCCATATTCGGCAAGGAAGGATGTCTGATAGAAGTTCAGGCTCTCCACGCTGTCAATCGGAACGGTCAGGCCGAACTGCCCCGTCGCGGGGTCGGTGACGTCGGCCGAGTTGACGATCAACGCGCTGCGGTGTTCTCCGCTGCCGGACAATTGCAAGCCGCCGCCGGGCGAGCGGGCGATGCCCGGCAGCAGCGGCAGGGCGTCCGTAACGGTAGCTGGCCGGGTGGGTGCGTCCTTGGCCTCGAGCTTTGAAACGGTGTTTGACGTTCCCGAACCCTCTTCCACGGGTGAGGCCGTATCGCGCACGTCCATGGTCACCTTGCTGGCCGCGCTGGGGACGATCGAAAATTCTACTGTCACGGGTGCGGAGGCCGAGAGCTCGAAGTCGTTCTTAGAGACTGGGTCGAACCCTTCCTTCAAGGCGCCAACGGAAAACCGCCCGGGCTTGAGACCTGGAAAGATGGCGTGGCCGGTCTCGTTCGTCGAAACGGTGGAGAGAATCGCATCGCCCTGTTTGAGCTGAACTTGCGCCCCAGGTACTGGCAGGTGGGATGAATCGAACACCGCAACTTCAATCTTCAATTCGGCCGGTGCTTCTGCCTGTGGGCTTCCCGCGGCCCAAGCGGCATGCAGGCAAGCAAGAAGCGCGACTGCGGCGAGTCTAATCCGTATCATTCAATAACCAATTACCAATTGTCCGGGTGGAACAGGCGGCTTATCTTAGAGATGCCGAGAGGCAAAGGTGAGTTTCAAAGACGTGCCCGCGGGTCAAGCCGACCCAGACTTCAAGAGCCGGAAACCGGCTCGATAAAGAACCTTAATTTTACCACCGTCTGCAATGGCGCCCTGTCGTCAGACCGCCGGAGGCGCCCTGGGAACGCCGAGTTCCAGATCGGCACATATGGCCCTGCGAGCGGCAGAGAGCGGCCCCTCCTCAGGCCACCACGTTCTCTCGGCGGTGGCTCCGCGCGCGAAACGGAGCCGCGACTGTAAGGGAGCGGTTGCACCGAGGCATTAGCCGCACTTTTCCTTCGCGGTTGCTCTGAAAATCGAGCCTTTGATTATGCTGCGCTTACACTCCGATTCCTTACCAGCACCGAGCCCCGAACGAAGAGAGGGGTCCCTTGGGAATTTCTCCCGCATGGCGGTCCTCACCCCGTCTCTTCCATCACTAGCAACAAACGCGAATCGCGTGGTTTGGGCTGCAAGCCACTTCTTATGCTTACCAAAGAGCGATTCGTGGGCCGCTGTCGCGGCTGTCCACCCCGAGGTTCCTTGAAGGGGACCGCTCTCTTCGTTCGCGGCTCGGTGCTGGCGGTGGTACGGTGCAGGGAGCCGGGCCTCCATTTTCATCGTTGAGGGTGAATGGCCCGCCGGTCATGGAGAGATCGGTGTTGGGCGCAGGCGCACGCTTCTCATGATTGGGCGTGAATGGTCAGCCAGTTATCCATGCTGTACCCGGTTCTGTGCCAGCGGTGCGGATGCGCCTAAATGCCACCTGAAACGACGAAACGGCTCCCATACGGAGAGCCGTTTCGCACCGATCGATGAATATTCCGGAATGCCGGAGTCTAGTGACGGTCGTGACCGCCGCCAGGACCGCGGCGCGGACCACGGTCGCGGTCGCCGCCTCGATGCGGACGGTCGCCGCGATCGCTGCGGGGCGGACGGTCGGAGCCAACGGCGGCGCCTTCGGGACGCGGACCGCGATTCTCGCTGCGCACCTCAATCTGAGGTTCGCCGCCTTCCTCGCTCGGAGCGCCGCCCTGTGCCTTGTTGAGCTTCTCGCGCTGTTCGCGCAGAATCGCCTTGCGGCTGAGTTTGATCTTGTTGCCCTCGAGCGCCAGCACCTTTACCAGGATCTGGTCGCCTTCGTTCAACTCGTCGCGCACGCTCGCAACGCGGTTCTCGCTGATCTCGCTGATGTGCAGCAAGCCGTCGGTGCCCGGGAAGATCTCCACGAATGCGCCGAAATCGGCGATGCGTACCACTTTGCCGAGATACGTCTTGCCCACTTCAGCCACGGCTGCGATGTCGGAGATGATCTGCAACGCCTTCTTGGCGGAGTCGCCGTCGATGGCGAAGATGTTCACCGTACCGTCGTCATGGATGTCGATCTTCGTGCCCGTCTGTTCCGTGATGCTGCGGATCATCTTGCCGCCGGGGCCAATGATCTCGCGGATCTTGTCGGTCGGGACCGTGATGGTGTAAATGCGGGGAGCGTAGGGCGAGAGTTCCGCACGCGGCTCGGAGATTACCCCATTCATTTTGCCCAGGATATGGAGCCGTCCGGCCTTGGCCTGCGCCAGCGCCTCGCGCATGATGGCGATCGAGATGTTCGGCACCTTGATATCCATCTGGAGGCCCGTGATGCCGTCCTTAGTGCCGGCGACTTTGAAGTCCATGTCGCCGTAATGATCTTCGGCGCCCGCGATGTCGGTGAGGATGGCGTACTTGTCGCCTTCCGTAACCAGGCCCATCGCGATGCCCGCGACCGGAGCTTTGATCTTCACGCCGGCATCCATCATCGACAGGATGGCGCCGCAAACGGTCGCCATGGAGGACGAACCGTTGGACTCAAGAATATCGCTGACAATGCGGAGCGTGTAGGGGAAATCGGCTTCCGCCGGCATGGCCGCCAGGATGCTGCGTTCGGCCAATGCGCCGTGTCCGACTTCGCGACGGCCAGGGCCGCGCATGAAGCCGACTTCGCCGACGCTGAACGGCGGGAAGTTGTAGTGCAGCATGAGCCGCTTCGAGGTCTCGGCGAGATTGATGGTCTCCAGCCGCTGCTCGTCTTCCTTCGTGCCGAGCGTGGTGGTGACCAGCGCCTGAGTTTCGCCGCGGGTGAACAGCGCCGAACCGTGCGTGCGGGGCAGAACGCCCACTTCGATGTTGATCGCGCGGATCTCGTCGAACGCGCGGCGATCCGGGCGTTGCCGCAGATCGAGCATCTCGTGGCGGAACACCCGCTCGCGCAGCAGTTCGAAGCAGATGTGAGCTTCGACTCTCTCCGCGGGCTCTTCAAACAAAGCCAGGGCTTCGTCTTCCAGGGCGTCGACCAGCGCGTAGCTCTCCGTCTTGCCGTGTTTCTGCGTGTTCAAAGCGTCGGCAAGGCGGTCGCGGACCAGACCCTCGACTTTGGCGTAGGTTTCCTGGTTACGGACCGGCGCAGTGAACTCGCGCTTCGGTTTGCCCGCCTTGGCCACCAGCTCTTTGATGCCGGCGACAATCTTCTTGCAGCACTCGTGGCCGAACTCGATGGCCGCCAGAACTTCCTCTTCCGAGGCTTCGTTCGCTCCGGCTTCCACCATCACGATTCCGTCGGCCGTTCCGGCTACGACGATGTTGAGCTTCGCTGCCTTCTGCTCTTCGTAAGTGGGATCGACGACGTACTTGTCCTCGACCATCGCGACGCGGACACCGCCGAGCACGTGGTGGAAGGGAACGTCGGATATGGCCAGCGCGGCGGACGCGCCGTTAATCGCCATGGTGCTGGGATCGCTCGACGGATCGGCGGAGAGCACCAGCCCGACAACCTGCGTTTCGCAGGAATAGCCCTCGGGGAACAGGGGACGGATCGGACGGTCGATGAGCCGCGCGGTGAGGATCTCGCGGTCGCTCATCCGTCCTTCACGCTTCAGGAATCCGCCGGGGATGCGTCCCGCGGCGTAAGTGTATTCGCGGTAGTCAATTGTCAAAGGGAAGAACGAAGCGCCCGGCTTCGGTTCCCGGTTGGAACAGGCGGTGCTCAACACCACCGACTCGCGGAATCGCACAACCACGGCGCCATGCGCCTGCTTGGCGAGTTTCCCTGTCTCCAGGGTTAAGACCCGGCCACCCAGGTCAATTTCAACAGAATGTATCATCTTCATTTCTCCATGGCCTCCGGCCTGATTGCCGGCTAGCCTCGACTGCAATATTTCGTGAGGGGAACTTGATTGAGGAACTGCATGGGCCGCGACGCACAAAAGCCTTCCGGACACACACCAAGATTGCGGTGTGCGAAATCCAGAAGGCTCGTCCCATTTCGAATGGTGTGCGGTCAGCGAAAGCCGCTGTCCAGCAGTTTGATAGAGGCCTAACGGCGGATGCCGAGGCTCTGAATAATCTTAACGTAGCGCTCGGGGCTGCGAGACTTCAGATAGTCCAGCAACCGGCGGCGGCGCGCCACGAGCATGAGTAGTCCACGGCGGCTGTGGTGATCCTTCTTGTGGGTCTTGAAGTGATCGGTCAACATCACAATCCGCTGGCTCAACAGGGCAATCTGCACTTCCGGCGAACCGGTGTCCGTTTTGTGGACGCGGTACGTCGTGATTACCTGGGATTTTCTTTCAGCCACCAGTGACATTACTGGGTACACACTCCTCGTTTCATGTTCGCTTTACCCACTTAGAGTAACACAGCGAGTAAGGCAGGCGAAACGGAGGACGCCCGCGGCAGATTCGATGACCAAGGCTCTCCCAAGCCCGGCAATCTTGCTTCGGGAGAGGATGGGACCCTAAGCGCCGGGGCGAGACCCAGTCGCGGGTGAGCGGGCGCGCTCTCGTAGCCACGCGCAAGGTGGAACACCAACAGGTCGAAAAACCGCCCCAATTGATTCTCCAACTCTTCTTCCGCGTACAGCTCCACCGAGTTTTCGAGCGGGCCTTCGTCGTGAATGAAGTCGATAGTGGCGTCTTTCAGCAGTTGCACCACTCGAATCGCCTCACTGAGAGGGATGCCGCTGCGGTGTCTTTCGGCCCCGATGCGCTCGAAATGCCAAGCGATGTCGGATTCCGAACTGGAAACGAGCCAGTTTCCGAGATTCCGCAAAACGCGGCGGCACGCTTCCACCATCTCGGACTCCGGCATGCGAGCGATGTGGGGCAAGTCCGGACTGTTCCGCGTCAGGCGGAAGAATCGGGCACTTACCCGCTCCCAGTGGTCCTCAATCCGGTGAACCAGGGTTGCCGACACCATGGCTTACTTCCTCCTGCTGGTATTCGAATACGCCTCATTCGGGAGGAGGTCAATGGGGCGCGGGGCTCCCGAACCTTCAGGCCTGAGCCAGGGCGGGAGCCTTTCTCTGGCCGCTCTTCCGGTCCCTGAGGAACTCCCTGATGCAGCGAACGGCCTGCCGCGAGCGGTGGTGATTCTCAATCAGAGCGAACCGCACGAAGCCCTCGCCGGCCGGACCGAAGCCGATGCCAGGCGAAACGGCCACCAGAGCACGCTCCAGCAGGAGCTTGGAGAATTCCAGCGATCCCATAGCGCGCATGGCTTCGGGAATCGGCGCCCAGACGAACATCGTGGCTTTCGGCATCTCGATGGGCCAACCGGCGGCGTTCAGTCCATCCACCAGGAGGCTGCGGCGCTTCTCGTAGACTCCGCGGATCTTGGCAACCTCCTCCTCGCAATCGCGCAGGGCGATGATGGAGGCGATCTGAATCGGCTGGAACGCGCCGTAATCCAGGTAGCTCTTAATGCGCGCTAGCGCCCCGATCATGCGCGGATTGCCCAGGCAGAAACCGATGCGCCAGCCGGCCATGTTGTAACTCTTGGTCATCGAGAAGATCTCGACGGCCACTTCCTTGGCCCCGTCCACCTGCAGGATGCTGGGCGGTTTGAAGCCGTCGAAGCCAAAGTCCGCGTAGGCGAAGTCGTGCAGAATCATCGTGCCGTGCTTTAGCGCGAGTCCGACCACGGTTTTGAAGAAATCGAGATCGACGCAAGTCGTAGTCGGATTGTGCGGATAGCTGAGCAGGATCATCTTGGGCTTGCGCGGACCCTGCTTGTACAGATCCTCCAGCCGGTTGAGGTATTCTGCCGGGTCGGAGGCGGGCAGTGGCACGGCCTCGCCCTCGGCCATAATTACGCCGTACTGATGGATGGGATAGCAGGGCGCCGGCGTCACTACCTGGTCGCCCGGTCCGACAACGGCGAACATCATGTGGGCCAGAGCGTCCTTGGCGCCGATGGTCACGATGGCTTCGGTTTCCGAGTCGAGCTGGATGCCATAGTTGCGCTCATAGCGGCGCGCGATCTCGTGGCGGAGATTGGGGATTCCGCGCGAAACCGAGTAGCGGTGGTTGCGCGGGATGCGGGCTGCTTCGACGAGCTTGGCCACCACCGGGCGCGGCGTAGCGCCATCGGGGTTGCCCATTCCGAAATCCACGACGTCATACTGCGCGGCGCGCAGGCGTGCCTTCATCTCGTTCACCGTGGCGAACACGTACGGAGGCAGCTTGGCTATTCGGTAAAACTCGTCCGGTGTAGAACCCATAATCTTTCCATGGTACACTCGCGGCCATGCGAACCATCCATTGGGTTTGCGCCGTCTCCGTCGCGCTGGCCGCGGCACTGCTGATGGCGTACCAGGCCGGGACCAACGCCCCGAAGAAGATCGCCTACGAAGAGCTGGTGAAACTGCTTGAACAGCCTCAGAAGGTGCTATTCATCGATGTCCGCGAGCCCAGCGAGATTGCCGTCACCGGCACGCTCAAAGGCGCTTTGACCATACCAGTCGGACAACTGCAGAGCCGGTTGAGCGAAGTGCCGAAAGACAAGCCAATCGTCCCGTTCTGCAAGCTCGGAGGCCGCGCATCGCGCGCCGCCAACCTGCTGGATGGGAAGGGCTACAAGGCGGTGGGAGTCTTCGGGTTGGAAGAGTATCACGACCGGCTGAAGGACTACATCGTTTATCAGAAGTAGTGCTTTCGCCGCCGCAACGGATCCTTGTGGCGCACGCTTCAGCGTGCCGTGGCGAGATTTATCTCGACATCCGGCCAATGTCGGCATGAATGCCGCCACAGCACGCTGAAGCGTACGCCACAATCCCAAGTTGGCGCTATTCCAGGCGGCGGAGCTTGATGTTGCGGAACCACGCCTCGTCCACATGGTGTTGCAGAGCGACCGGGCTCTCGACGACGGGCTGGTTCAGCAGCAGCGCGCGGATGCCAGGGGCGTCTTTCCAGCGCTTCTCGATCGACTCCCGTACTTCGGGCGAATCGAGGCTCGTGTCCACCACCTTCACGCCGTTCAGCCAGTGCTCGACGTGCTTACCGCGGACCACGATGCGCGAGCTGTTCCACTCGCCGACCGGATGATCGGCGTACTGCGTCGGAGCGGACATCCCGTAAAGCGCGGCCGCGCGGTACTTTGGGCCGCGCAGCGCGTCGGGATGATGAATGCTGTCGATCACCTGGTATTCGAAGGCGACAGGGTACTCTTCATAGCCTCCACCGGGCCGAATGGTCTCGCGTTTCGAGGGTCGATTGCGGTATTCAAACTCAACCTGCTGTTCGAAGGGCACGCCCTTTTTCGTCTTGTCGCGATCCATCAGGATTAAGTCCTGGATGCGATACTTCACGCCGCTGTTGGCTCCTGGCGCGACCTTCCAATCGAACACCATCTCGAAATCGCGAAACTTCTCGACGCTCTTCAGGTCCTCGCGCATGGCGGCGTGCGGGACCGTCTTGATGCAGCCGTCCACCACGGTCCAGGCGTGTGAGGGCGGAGTTTTCAGAGTGGGGTCCACCCACCCGTGGAAGTCCGTGCCGTCGAAGAGCAGGCTCCAGCCGGCCCGCTTCTCTGCGGGCGTTAGCGTGTTGGCCTGCTGAGCGAAGGCCATGGAAGCGAGGAAAAGTGCAGGCAGAGTAAGGCGCATCGTCGAGGTTATGGAAAACGAGCAGATTGTGAGGCGGACGCCCACGTCCACGACCGCCCACATCGGCCTCTTTTCGGACGTTTGATTAGATTCGGCAGCCGGACCAGGGGGGTCCGGCTCGGACGTGGGCGTCCGCCCTAAAGCTATCGTGTTAGTGCACCATGATCGGCACGGTCACGCGTGTCTTTTCCCAATAGATCACCAGAGTGCCCTTGTTTTCGCCCGCAGGCTCGACGGCGATGATCAGTTGGTCGACGTCCGGAGCATCGGGCCTCTCGACCTTCGCCTTCGTCTGGCCCAGGTCTTGTGCCTTGTTTTTCTCATAGTCGTAGGCGCCCCAGGTCTTGGCGACCTTGTTCAGGATCACGGTCCATTCCTTCTCGCCAGGGATGGTAAACAAGGCGTAGGTTCCGGCAGGCACGTGCAAGGAACCGAGCATCAGGTCGCCGGTTGTGGTAAACGTGGTGGCTTCGTCGGCGCCCGTGCGCCACACCTTGCCGAGCGGTACCAGGTCTCCATAGATCTTGCGGCCTTTCATATACGGCCGGCCGTAGGTGATTGTGATGGTCTTTCCGCCAATCTCGGCGGAGACCGTCTCGTGGGGGCTGGCGGGAGCCTTCTTGGCTGCCTGGGCGTTGAGCGCCGGTACGGCGACAAGAGCCAGGGCCAACGGAGCGAGAGCGAGCAAGAGTTTTTTCATGACTTGGGATTACCCTCAGTTCGGTAGTTTAGCAGCACCGTAGCCCAGCGGTTGCAACAATATCCGCTTCGCCTTGCCTTGCCTTCCGGAATGCGATGGCCATCGACTCAGAGTAAGATTGGAGTCACGCGCGAGCAGTCTCTCGCGCTGTGCGGCCAGGCGTCGCAGGCGTCGGTTGTTGCCTGCAACGCGACGGATCGAACCGGATGAGAGAGAGTCGATAATTCCATGGGTGAAGCACTCGGATTGGTGGAAACGCGCGGCCTGGTGGCGATGATCGAGGCCGCCGACGCGATGGTGAAGGCCGCCAACGTCGTGGTTGTGGGCTGGGAGAAGATCGGGTCGGGCTACGTAACTGTGATGGTCCGCGGCGACGTCGCGGCCGTTCGCGCGGCCACCGACGCCGGCGCCGCGGCGGCCCGCCGCATCGGCGAGTTAATTACGGTGCACGTCATTCCGCGCCCGCACCCGAGTCTCGAAGACATTCTGCCGATCGGCAAGTCGTCGAAGTAGGCGGCGAATATGAATCTCGGTCGCGTAGTGGGATCGATTGTCGCTACCCGCAAAGACCCTCGTCTGGAAGGGCACACGCTCCTCATCGTCCAGCCGGTGACTCCGGATGGTAAGGAAGAACCCGGCTACATGATTGCCGTCGATACCGTCGGCGCGGGCAATCGCGAACTGGTCTTCACCGTCGGCGGCTCGTCGGCGCGCATGGCCTCCGGCTGCCAGGACAAACCGGTCGATTGCGTGATCGTCGGCATTGTCGATGGCTTGTCGGTGGACGGCAAGTAGGATCAGCCGTGCAATTGGGACGAGTCGTCGGGCGTATCTGGTCGAGTGTCAAGAATCCTGGATTTGAATCCCAGCGGCTCCTGCTGGTCCAACCGGTGAAGCCGGATCTGAGCCCAGCGGGCAAGGTACTGATCTGCACGGACTGCACGGGCGCCGGCGCGGGAGAAGTTGTCTATTGGGTTCGAGGCAGAGAAGCGAGCTTCCCGTTCCGGCCCGATGAGGTACCGACGGACGCGACCATCGTGGGCATTGTCGACGAGTTCCATGTTCAATGCGACGCGGGCGGAGACGCCACGCGGTGACTTTTCTCCGCTCCTGGGAACGCGGATCTCCAGATCGGCCACATTTTCAATGCAAATAGGACGCGTCATCGGCGATCTCAGCGCCACTCGGAAACATGCATCGCACGAGGGCAAGACCATTCTGCTCGTGCAGCCGCTCGAGCTCGACGGCAGCGCGCGCGGCAATCCGGTCGCGGCCGTGGATAGCGTCCACGCAGGCGTGGGGGACCGGGTCCTGCTGGTTCAGGACGGGTTCGCTGCGTTCACCGCAGCCGGTCTCAAGCAGGCGCCCCTGGACGCCGCGGTCATTGGCGTCATCGACCGGGTCAATCTGATCTCAGAGGTTTCCACCACGGCGCGAAGCATGACTCCGGCGCAGCAAAAGCACAAGAAGAAAACACCCTAGAATCAGCGTGACGCTCTGCGAAACGTAGAACGAGGTTGTCGCCATCTGGTAGCGCTCGCTCAGCAACGCCAGACGCCGCGCCGCCTCTCCCGTGGTCACCTGGCGGCTGAACACATCCATGTTCGGGAGGAGCAGAAACTTCAACAGGATTGCGTCGGCTGCCATGGCTAGCGAGATTCCAAGCTCCACCTTGCCCACCGTCGACAGCAGCAGCAGAACGCCAAACAACCCGATTGCGAATCCGAATTGGATCCAACCCCACACGTCTAACATCTCGCCGCTGATTTCGGCGGCGTGATAATGCAGCAGTTCGCGCATGAGCGGCTCACCCGCCGCCTTAGCAGCCTGCGCGTAACCGTCCGGCGGCGCGGTTTTCAACTCCGCGGGAGAGCTCAAGGTCACCACCGTCAGTGTGACCACGAGCAGGATCATGCCCATCCATGCGGCCACCCAAACGGCCGCAATCCGGCGCACCAGCCAGGCCGTGCCTTCATGGATCCGGCCTGGGCCGCCAATTCTCGGGGAGTTGCTCATTCCGGAGTGCCTTCCTCCTCACCATCCGCGGCGTCTCCCGGGGCGGTGATGCCATACCTCTTCAGTTTATTGATCAGTCCTTGACGGCTCAGGCCAAGCTTCCGCGCGGTCCGCACCTGATTGAAGCCGCAGGCCAGGAGCGCTTCGCGAATGCGCACCTTTTCGAGTGCCTCCACCTCGTCCGGCAGGCTCAGTGGAACCATCGAGCCCGCCGCAGGTGGGACCGCGCTCGAGCGGGGCACGGCCTGAACGGCTTCGCTCAGGTCGGCGGCATCTATCAGCGGCCCGCGCGCATAGACGATCGCGCGACGCATCTCATTCTGCAACTGCCGCACGTTGCCCGGCCACGAGCAGGACTCCACCGCAGCCAGGGCAGCGGGAGACAACCGAGCCATCGGCCGCTTCATCTCGCGCGCGGCCTCGCTCAGGAACCAGGCAGCGAGCAGCGGGATATCCTCACGAATCTCGCGCAACGCGGGCGAGCGCAGCCGTACGACGTTCAGGCGATAGTAGAGGTCCTCGCGGAAATGCCCTTTCGCGATGGCGCCCTCCACGTCTTTGTTCGTGGCCGCCACGATGCGCACGTCTACCGGGATCGGATTGCGGCCGCCGATCCGTTCCACGCTGCGCTCCTGCAAGACGCGCAGGATCTTGGCCTGGGCCAGCAGCGGCAGATCTCCGATTTCGTCCAGGAAGAGGGTCCCGCCATGCGCCGCCTCGAATTTGCCGATGCGCCGGTCCACACCGGTGGCCACGCCCTTTTCGACGCCGAACAGCTCCGTCTCCACAAGCGTCTCCGGCAGGGCGGCGCAGTTCAGCGCCACGAACGGACCGCGCGCCCGCGGGCTGGCGAAGTGGATCGAGCGGGCGACCAGATCCTTGCCCGTGCCGCTCTCGCCTGTGATCAGCACCGTTACGTCGGCGTCGGCCACGCGGGTGATCATGGTGCGCAGCGACTCGATGGGAGCGCTCATGCCGAGCAGGCTCTGGGCGGGGAGACGGCCGCCGATTTCCCGCAACAAATTGCGGTTTTCGGCTTCCAGAGTCGCCCGGTGACGCCGCAACTCGCCGATCATCTGGGCGTTTTGAATGGCCAGCGCCGCGTTCGCTCCCAGGGAGAGGGCGATCTCCGCGTCCTCGGTCGTGTAGGTACCCTGGCGCTTGTTTAGAATCTCGAACGCGCCGATGATCTCTCCGTCCGCGCCGATAAGCGGTAGCGCCAGGACGTTCCGCGTCCGGTACCCGGTGTCTTCGTCCACGCCTTGATAGAAGCGCGGATCACTGTATGCGTCGTTCACCGTGACCAGCTCGCCCGTGGCGGCGACGGCTCCGGCGATGCCAAGGCCCGCCCGCACGCGAATGGTCTGCTCGCTACCGAGCGCGACTTTGGAGACCAATTCGTCGCGGGCTGGCGTAAACAGGAAGATGCTGGCGCGTTCACAATCCAGCAGGCGCGAGGCTTCCAATACCACCAGATCCAGCAGAGCGTTCAAGTCGCGCTCGGAGTTCATCCTTTGGCAGACCCGGAGGATCGAGGCGAGCTTCTGGCTGTCAGGCAGATTGCCCGCGCCGCCGGATCCGGCCGCCCCTGGTATTTCCTGTTGTTCCATGCGCTTGCCTGGCCTGGGTGAAGAGCATCCAGCTATTTTGCGTCTATTTAGTTTACATGGATTCGGGCGTTCTTCCACCGGTTTGCCCAGAGTGTGGACAGAGAGGCGGAGCCAGGTCGTCGGCATTCCCCATAAATCCTTGATAAACAACAACGCCAATGTTTGGTACCGTGCTTGCACATAGGGATGGCAGCCTTGGGAGTAGACCGGGCTAGTGGTAGAGAGGCCGCTGGCTGGCCCCGCCTCGATGGTATTTCAGACTCGTGGATGATGTGGTCCCACGACGGCGGGGAGGAGCGCTGCGGGATGCCCGGAGGACGAGGTGGCTGGTCGTGGTCTCTCTGCCGCAGTCGGAGCGCGTCTGTCGGAGGACGCATTCCGGATTGCCACACTTGAAGGCGCGCCCTGAGTCGATGGGTGCGCCGTTTTTTTTGGTTCAGGCGATGACGCTGTAGCGGCGAATGTCGCCCGGCTTCGCCAGCAGGCCGGTGAGTTTCGCGGCGCCTGCCCTAAGATGCGGGGTCTGCAAATGCGTGTCGAGCGCCGCATTCGAAGCCCACTCTTCCACAAACGTAAATTCCAGCGGATCGGCGTCGTTCTGCATCAACACGTAGGAAATGCAGCCGCCTTCCTTGCGCGTCGGCGCGATGAAACCAGTGACGATCTCACGAACGGCAGCGGCAGTTTCGGCACGGGCGTTGAAATGAGCGACAACTCGAACAGTCATGAACTCTATTCTGTCGAATTTTGCGCCGCCGCGGAGAACGACGCTCGACCAGTCCCCCGACGCCAGCTAATTGTTGAATTTGATCTCGGAGGACGCTTCGAACTTGCGGTAGTCGCGGAACACCGCTTCGTTGCGCACCAGCGAGCGGCCCTGCCGTACCTGAAGCACCGAGCGCAGCGGCAGCAAGTAGTCTTGCGAGCCGACGCGGACCATGCCGTACTCCAGTGAAAACGACGGCGACTGCAATTGGAAGTCCTTGGGCAGGCTGGTACCCGACATCACCAGGCGGTGCACCAGTCCCGTATCGTCGTCGATAAAAACGCGCCCGGTATAGCCGGCCACCTCCTGCCGCGTGTTGAAGTACATCACGAAGTTCGACTTCTCTACCGGTACCTCGATTTCGAAGACTTCGCACAGCACGCCGCCCGCCATCGCCCGTCCGGCCCATTTGTACTTGATGCCGACTTGCGAACTGAACAGCGAACGGAGCATCGTGCCGAACTCGCCGCGCGAGTGGATGCCTCGCATCGCCCCGCGCATCTTGTCCGATTTCAGGCCGTTGAACTCGAGCGTGCGGTAGCTTTCCTTGCCGTTCTCATAGGTCAGCTCTTCGATATAGACATCGCCTTCGTGGAACCGTTCGGTATCTTTCACGGGCGCCGAGAGCCGCCGGGTCTCCTGGTTGCAGCGGAAATTCGGGAGGTGTGAAGCGTACCCCATCGCGGCCGCCGCCGCTTCCTCCCATAGGCGCTTCTGTTCAGCCTCCGGCAGCGTCGCGCCGCCGCTATTGATGGCGACGGGGTCGACTTCCGGGATCACGATCTCCGAGAGATCTTCTTCGGGTGCAGCCAGCGGCGCGGACGGTCCACCCGCAGTCTCGACGATCGCCGGGCCGGAGCCCTGCACGCGGAAGGCAACGGTGCGAGTCAGCACGTTCTTGTTCTGCCGCACGGTCACGCGCGCTTCGAATTCGCCCGCGCTGAGTTTGGCGCCTTTGAGCGTGGCCATGAACGGGAACTGGTGCTTTTGCTCGCCTTGTTGCCCGCCCGTGCCCATCCGCGCTTCGTCGCGGAGCCTTTCATTGAACGGCAGTGCGGTACGCCCGACTACTTTTCCATTCCGCAGGATCTCCAGGCTCAATTCCGGTTGCCCGCCCATTATGTCCGGATAGATGACCAGATAGAGTTGCAGGTCGAATGGCTCGTTGGCTTTAAAGACCGGGTTCAGCATCGGAGCAATCGCATTCCCGTCATAGCTGAGCACCATGTCAGCCTCAATGCGGTCCGAGGAGCCCTTATAGGGGCGCACGAGCAGCGCATCGCTTATCGTAAATCCCGGTATTCCCGCGCCCGTCTGCAGCGGTTCGCGAACCGTACCGGAACTCCCCGCGATCAGATCTTCGACCGTCGCCTCTAACGTGTACTTGCCGGCCGGCAGTTGCACTTCGCGCATGTAGAACAGCGTTCCAGCGCTCCGCGCCTCCATCTTGTTCAACGGGCCTCGAAACGTGACTTCCTTCTTCGCCACCCAGGCCGCCTGGCCCTTCGCGTTGCGGGCGATCTGCGTCACCCGCGCACGCGCCAGGTAGGTGCCGGCATGATCGTCGATCTGAAATTTCAGGGCGTTCAAGGGCGATTCGACTATCAACAATCCACGCATCGGCCCCGTGGTGCCTTCCATATTGGGGCCGCCTTCGCTGGTCGTGATGCCGCCGCTGCCGCCTCCCGGGCCGCCGCTGCCCCCGCTTGTGAAGCTCTTCTGCGTACCAAAGGTCTGAACGCCGCCCGACGAGATCCTCACGAACCGAATATGAACCGGAAGTTGATAGCCGCCGGACTGCGCCTGCGTAGCCGATGACGCGGGCGTCGCGCCAGCCGCGGTGGAATGCTCGTGGGTGGCCAGCTCCTGAACTTCGTTCTGCGGGTTCCGCTTGGAAGGAGCGAGGATCATAACGTTGGTTTCGAGCGCTTTGATATCGCGCGTCAGCAGCCCGCCGGTCTGTTCGGCCAGCATCTTCCAGGCCGGGTTTAC
The DNA here is from genome assembly GCA_963823095.1 of Terriglobia bacterium. Lineage (GTDB taxonomy): Bacteria > Acidobacteriota > Terriglobia > Bryobacterales > Bryobacteraceae > CAIVVT01. The sequence goes on along the minus strand of CAWGKI010000049.1, from coordinate 442,582 downwards.
GATCTTGGACCCACCTTCTTCAGGAACCAGAACAAGGACTCGGATCAGATGAGACTGGCAGAACTCGACAATCTGCTTCAGCGCAATCTCCGACTCGCCCGACAAGGGCCGGTTCTCCAGGATCGCCGCGAGCAGACGCGTGCCGGGACGGCGGGCGAGTGCCTGCGCCGAGGCGTCCAGCGAGTTGATGAACGTCAAAGGGTCGCTGTCTCGCGAATCGCGGGCGGCACCGGCGAATGCCTGTTCCAAGTCTTTGGAGGTAACGCCGGCCGGAATCTCCACGCCATCCGGTTTGCCCGCGCGCCAAATCTCTATCGACGCACCGTCGTCTTTCAGCCACTGGCGAGCGGTGGAGGCGGCCGTGTGCGCAGTCATTCGCGAGACCTCCGCGCCGGCGGGGCCGAAGAGAACGGACAACGAGCGATCATCGGCGTGGACCGGCGCGCACCAGCAGGTGGCCAGAACTGCGACGGCCGATAGACCAATCCGGTTTTGCATCGAGCGCATTCCTAGATCAACACATTAACCCGCGGGACGATTCCATTTTGCCCATAGCCGAGTCAGAACTGAACCTCGGAAGAGGCCTCGAATTTACGGTACTCGCGAAAGACCGTCTCGTTTCGCACGACGAATTTGCCTTGCCGCACCTGCAGGATGGATCGCAGGGGGAGAAGGTAGTCCTGTGGACCCACTTTGACCATGCCGTATTCCAGCGAGAAGACCGGCGACTGTAGTGCGAACTCCTGGGGCAGTCCTTCGCCTTGGATGGTCAGCCGGCGCACGAGCGAGGTCTCTGCGTCGATGAAAACCCGTCCCGTGTAGCCTGCCGCCTGCCGGCGCCCGTTATAATACAGGGCAAAGTTGGACTTTTCGGTGGTCACGCCGACTTCAAAAACGTCGCACAGGACGCCGCCCGCCATCGCCTGCCCAGCCCACTTGTAGGTCGCCGCGACCTTCGGACTGAAGAGGGCACTGAGCATGGTTCCGAACTCTCCTCGAGAGTGGACGCCCTTCTGTTCGCGTATGGAAACGTCGCTCTTGACCCCGTTTACCTCGATGGTCCGGTAACTCTCCTGACCGCCTTCGTACACCAGCTCGTCCTTGAACGTGTCCGTCTCGCGGAACTGCTCAGGAGTCTTGATAGGCGCCTTCAGGCGGTGGGTTTCCTGGCTGCACCGGAAGTTGGGCAGGTGCGACGAATAGCCCGAAGCGTTCTCGGCGGCTTCGGCCCAAGCGCGCGCCTGCTCTTCCGCGCTCATCGCGATGCCCTCGGTTGTGACGCTGACCGGATCGATCTCCGGCAGCGCGACATCTACGCTTTCGTCCTCCATCTGGCCGGGCTGAGCGACCGTAGGTCCGCCAAGACCGCCAGCGAGCGTGGTCCGGCCCGGGTTTGAAGCGCGGGCGGGCGCCGTGCCGATCACCCGGAATGGGATGAGGCGCGAAAGCACGCTCTTGGATTGGCGGACCGTGATTCTCGCTTCGTAGTCGCCGGGACCCAGCTTGGCGCCCTTCATGTTGGCGAGATACGGAAATTCCTGCGCCTGCGCGCCCGTCATACTGACGTGCCTGCCCTCCATCGCCGTGTCGTAGATTTTGGTTTTGAAGGGCAGCGGCAGGCGGGCCACGGACTTGCCGTTGCGCAACAACTCCAGATCCATGCTGGGCTGCGCTCCGTAGCGATCCGGGTAGATCACGAAGTACAACTGCAGGTCGATCGGCTCCTCCGCATGGAACTCGGGCTCGAGAATCGGCGCGAGCGCCAGTCCGTCATAGTTGAAGTTCTGATCCGCCTCAAACCGGTCCGCCCGCATGGGTCTGACGAAAAGAGCGTCGCTGACCACGAGTCCGGGTGTCGTCGAGCCCGTCTTTAGAGGCTGGCGGACCGTGCCCGAGCAGTCGGCCAGCAGGTCCTCGACCGTGGCCTCCAACGTGAACTTGTCACTGCCGGGCAGCGTCACGCCGCGCATGTAGTACAGGTTGCCCGCGCGCCGTGCTTCCAGCTTGCGCAACGGACCGCGCAAGGTAACTTCCTTCTGAGCCTTCCAGATCACCTTGTCTTTTGAGTTGCGAACGATCTGGGTCAGTCGCGCTTTGGCCGTGAAAGTCCCCGCGGCGTCATCGACGTCGAACTTCAAAGCGCTGATGGGAGATTCGACGAACAACAGGCCGCGGAGCGGACCAGTGTTGTCATTGGCGCTGCCGGCAGCCTCCGCCATCGTCGCTCCGGTCGCTTGGGCGCCGGAACTCCCGCCCACGTTGAGATTCAACGACGACCCAGTGCCGCCGCGTCCCGAGGTGCGGATGAAACGGGTACGCACGGGCAGGGTGAACTTTGCCGCCGGACTCTCGCCTGGAGCGGATGTGGGCTTAGATTCGGGGCGAGCAACGGGGGTAGCGGCGGGGCTCGGGGGCGCCTCGGCCTTCACGCCCGCGACCGGGACAACGTTCTGGACGGACGAATCAAGCGCCTTCGCTTGAGATATCATCGCTCCGCCCGTGCGGCTCCCGAGTTCTTCCAGAATCTGGTGCGAAGTCTTCTCCGTACCCTCAGATGAGTCAAGAACGACGATGCGGATCTGGTTTTCGCGACAGAAATCTACCACTTGCCCAATGCTTTTTTCTGCCTCGCTGGAGAGAGGGGGGCGGCTGAGAATGACGGCCATGACACGCACGCCAGGCTTGTGCGACAGCGCCTGGGCGGTGGAGTCCAGGGCGCTCAGGAAGTCGGCTGGGTCGGAGTCCTTCACCTTGGATGCGACATCGATCAAGGACTGCTCGAACTCTTTGGAATCCACTTTCAGGCTGACGGGCAGGCCCTCGTTCAAGCCCGGCCAGCGGATTTCCACCGTCGAATCCGGAGTGCGCAGCCAGTGACGAGCGGTTTGGGCCGCCGCGCGCCCCCCCTGGCGGGCCGGCTCGGCGGCGCTCGGACCGAACAGGATAAATAGCGAGCGTGGCTCGGCGCCCGCAGCCGCCTGTGAGGCGGACGCCGCCAAGGCGACTGCTATCAGAACAATGCGGTCCTTAACTCGCAAAAGGTTCAATCCCCGTCCACCCTATTCTCGCTCCAGAACGCCGCCATGAAGAGAGACTTAATGCGCGGAAACTACAAAGCTGAGATGGGCGCGGCGATAAGCCGGTTTCTGGACCCAACCTTACGGCCGGGCGGCAGTCATTCCTCTGGCCGTGCCATTTCTGACAGGCTCAAGCAACCTACCCGGGAGTGCAAACGGCGCGGGCCACGCCATCCTCCCCTATTTGGTCTTGCTCCACGTGGGGTTTTCCCTGCCATTACGGTTGCCCGCAACGCGGTGCGCTCTTACCGCACCATTTCACCCTTACCTGCGAGCCTCGCGGCCCACCGGCGGTATATTTTCTGTGGCACTGATCCGTGAAACGGGCTTTGAGCCCGCCCCCCCGGCCGTTAGCCGGCACGCTGCCCTATGGAGACCGGACTTTGCCTCGTTGCACGACGCGCCTCCGAAGAAACGCTCCGCGCCCCGCGACTGCCTGCCGGCGCCCATCTCAGCTTGCATTGTCCCACGGAAACCTGATTGTCACCTGGAAAGTAGAGAAACCGCCTCAATGCTGGGTGAACGGCAGCAAGGCCGCCGGCGCGACTGACAGCAGAAGCAGGCCGCACAGCACCGCTGAATTCAACCCATCGGCCTCTTTTCGCGCGACGCGGATGGAAGCCCAAGTGATGTAAGTCATCAGCAGGTCGACGAACATTCTTATGAGCAGGAGAGGTTCTATACCATGGGGCAATTCGGAATGCCTGCCCAGCATCCAACTCCATGTGCCGCCCGCGGTGCTGAACGCTCCGTAAATCACTAAAGCGACGCAGGGGATAATCCATGCCTGGTACCGGCTGCCCCAATTGTCTGGACGGCCGCTGAATCCGAAGTGGACGGGAATCACGTCCGGCAGCGAATTCCAGGCACGCAACAAGAGCATCGACGGCATGACCGCCAGACATGCGGCGACGATCTCGATCGGCAGGCGCAAGACAGTGAACCAACCGTGCAAGTCCATGTCAAGATTCTACATCTGCCGGGTGGGGCGGACCTCCAGGTCCGCGTGGGGCCTCCAGGCCCCACAGTCTTTCGGAGTTAGTCAGCGGGCTCTGGAGAGCCCGCGCGGACCTGGAGGTCCGCCCCACCACTTACTCGAGCGCTGGCAGGAACCCGTCCAGCGAGTCGAGAAGAACGTCCGGCGGGTTTGCCTCCAGCGACTCGGGCTGGATTCCATAGGTCACGCCCACACAGCGCACACCGGCATTGCGGGCCGTCAGGATGTCCACCGAGGAGTCGCCGATCATCCAGGTGTTTTCGGGCGGGATCGAGGCTTCCTCCATCAGCTTGTGCAGGCCGAACGGGTTGGGCTTCTTCTCCGGGAAGGTGTTGCCGCCGTAAATCCGGAAGAAGTATCGATCCATACCGAGACCGGCCAGCAGCGTCCTGGAAAAGCGTTCCGGCTTATTCGTGAGCACGGCCATTTTGTGCCCCGCGAGCCGCGCCTGTTCCAGGCCATCGAGTACGCCCTCATAAGGCAGCGTATTGTCCAGGATGTGGTCGCGATACCAGCTCAGGAAGTAGGTGAGCGCCATGTCGAGCGTCTCTGCATCGGCGTCCGGCCCGATCGCTTTCCGGATCAATACGGGGGCGCCGTTGCCCACGTAGGAGGCCACGGTGGGCACGGGCAGCGGCTCCATTCCCAAGTGCACACGAGTCGCATTCACCGCATTCGCAAGATCGAGCGTGGAATCGACAAGCGTGCCGTCGAGGTCGAAAACGAGAAGATCCATCAGGTCCTTTACTTCCAGTGTAAACGCGGGGCCCGGCTCGCAGTTTGATCCGTAGCATTGAGCACGACATGTCGTCACAAATCTCTCCGTGATCGTCACACGGGGCATGCCCAATCATGAGTATGACGTGCCCGCCTCGCAGCACAGAACCGCGAACGACAGAGAGCGGCCCTTCCCAAAGCGGCCGTAGCGTCGCGGTCGCGGCTCCGCCCTGAAACGGAGCTGCGACCGTCAGAGAGCGGTAGTATATCGAAGTGCAACGCCGCTCACGCGGCCACGCGGGCCACGCGGGCCGATCTGGAGATCGGCGTTCCCAGGCGCCGCGACCGTCATAGAGCGGCAGCGCGACACTGGCACTATATGCCCACGATGGGAACATGATCGGAGAAGTTTAAGAAACAGCCTCAGAAGATGAAGCTCAAGCCGCCGCGCAGGGAGCGCGGGAACGGAACCAGCAGCATCGAGTGGCCATCGCTCGAAGGTACCGGCAGGTAGCCTTGCGCCAGCAAGTTGCGCACCTCGGCGGTCATTTCAAAGCGTCCGCCCAGCCCGCTGATGGCTGGCAGCGGCTGCCGGATTTGGAAATTGAATCCAAGCCCGGTCTGCAAGTTCTGCGTCAGGAAGGCGTGCGTCGGGATCAGCCGCCCGCCAGGCGTCCAAATGTAAGCCATGGAAAAGTGCGTGCCGGCTCCCGGCAGAGTACCGGTCAGCCGTGTGGAGGCCCATTTGGTCTGACCCATCCGCATTCTCTCGCGCAACGCAGCGGCATCATCGACGAATCCGGTCGTACTGTCCGGCCGCAGGGCGCCACCGGCGCCGAACGTTGCCGTGGCGCTCCATTGTCCGCCCAACGGATGCGTTGCCGACACCAGGTAGCCCGACGACAGGAAATTCCCAAAATTGAAAATCGATGAACTCGAGGCGATGTCCGGCAGCAGATCCCCGGGCTGCAGCCCCGAGGTGTCACCTGCCAGAACGAATGCCTGGTTGGCCACCCGCTCACGGTAAACCGAAGCGCGGATAGTCGCATCGCCCAGGCTCAACCGGTAGCCCGCCTCGTAACTGGTGGCCCGCTGCAAACGCGCTTGCCCTCCATACAACGAGACTCTGGGAAACATGTTCAGGCCCGCGAGGCTATCGGCCTGCGACGGCGTCGCGGGTTGCGGCGAAAAATCCGCGCCGGGCGCACCCGAGCTGAACGCCAGTTCCACCCCGCTGTTGCGCGTGAGGTCGTAGTCCAGCTTGGCGAACGGACTCAGTACGTTCAAATGATCTACGAAAGCCACCGCCTCCATCATCAACCCGTAATCGAGCCGCATCCGGTCGCCGATTTCCTGGCGATCCTGCAGCTTGATCGAGTAACTGCGCAGGGCCGGCAAGTCCTGTGACGCGCCGGGGCCTGTGAGCAGCGCCTGCCCGACGCGCTGGCGAACGGCGAACTGCCGGACCGTGAACTCGACATCGGGCGCCCCCTGCCCCCCGCCCAGATTGGTGTAGCGCGTTCGGAACGCCGAGGCCGGGTTGCCGGAAGCCGCCGCGTACCCGACGTTACCGCTGAATTGCAGCTCGCGCGTTCCGAAGACCGACGTGGCAAGAGCGAACGCCGTCCCGAGGTCGCTCGAACTTCCGGTGAGGTCCGACGAAGATTCGCCGCCGGAGAATTGAATTACGCCTCGGGTCTTGCGCCAGCCGTCCGGCACTGGCCAGTCCTTGTTGGAAGCCAGCGAATCCAACCGCGGCGAGAGGCGCAGTACCGGTCTTAGCCCCGGATTGCTCCGCAGAACCCACTTCCATTCATCTGTAACCAATCCGCCGGGCGCGGGCAGGGTGGAAACGAGTTCGATACTCGAGAAGAAACTCGCCAGTTGCACGCTCAGCATGCTCTCCATACCGGCGCGGACCGGGACGTTCTGACGGTTGGCGGGAACGAAGGACGACGACCAGACGCGAACCGTATAGTTCTCAGGGGTCAATGAATCGAATCGGAACCGGCCATCGACGGCGGTCTGCGTCCGCGCAACCAGACGTTCGTTCTGCGATTGGAGCAGCACGATCGCGCCGGGCTGGGGCACGCCCGCCGCATTGCGCACACGTCCCTCGATTGCGCCAAGCAGCCGGATTCCGCCGCCCTGCGCACTCGTGTAGCTTCCCATCAGGACGCCCATCAAGGCGATGCCGGCAATGCGGAGCATGCATCTCCTGCGAGACCGCTTCGACCCGCGGTCTCAACTCGATAGCTAACGGCCCTAACAGCCTTTAAGCTGTTATAAAAAAATCCGCCGGCCGGGTCAAGGTTCGCTTTTTAGCTCAGCGCTGAGCCGCAGCCGGATTATGTATCTCCCCCGCGGCAGCAATGGCAGGGGGTGCAGCTATAGAAAACTCCGACGACTGGGTCAGAGTCTGGTTCCTTACCTTGTCATTCACCTTCAACCGGAGGACGTATCTCCCCGGCTGCAGCGACTGGAGGGGGAGCAACTTCTCGATGGTCATTTGCGAGGACGAGCCCTCGAGGTTGTTCAGATCTTCCGTGAAGTCGATCACCTTCGAGTTGTCACCCGCTTTGATGATCTCGTACGTCACGTCGCCCGCGACCTTGTGCGTAGTCTCATCCGCGCCAAGGTTGTAGAGCTTCATGTAGATGCCCATCTTCTCGTCTTGTTTGAAGGATTCGCCCACGCGTGGACGGACCTTCGAAGAGCCGATCACGAATTGTCCCGTACCGATCTGGCGGGTGGGCACTTTTTCGAGAACGTCGGAGAGCACCAGCGAACTGGTCATCAACTTGTCGTCTTCGAGACGCGGCACGTTCAGCGCCATCTCGTAGTTGTTCATGTTGCCGCCCGTGACGTCCTTGGCCACGATGTTGATGCGGTACATGCCCGGCGCCAGCGGAACGGACTTCTGGTACATCCGGACGCCGTTGCTCGCTTCCGCCAGCAGCGCCGTCGGCACTTCCATGGTCACAACGTCTTCGAAGACGTTGGCCACGCGGCGCGACATGGTCGTGATGCGCGCGTAGATGTTGACCGCCGCCGTCGAGACATTATCCTTCTGCTTGAACTGCAGATCCTTGGTGGTGAACTGCAAAGTGATGTTGGTCATCACCGAATTCGAAGTGGCGGGGAAGAAATCGGCGCGCGCCAGCATCGGCAGTACGTTATAGGTGATCTTCGAATTGATCGACGCTTCCAGATCCTTGAACTTGATCGGAGGAGCTTTCTGGAGAGCGGCGTAGCGCTCGAGCCGCTGGAATTCGCCCATGCTCTCCGTCAGAGGCTGCGTGCCCGTCCCGAGGTGCGTTCCGTCAGTGCGAGTGAAGCGGTCCGTCTTCGTCGACATGCCCATCTGCTCCATCATCGTGAGGCCCGCGCCAGGCACGTACAGCAGGGCGTCCTTCTCGGACGGATCCATCGACATATGGTATTCGCCCGACATCGTCGTATCGACGAATTCGATCTCGACGTTCGTCCCCAGGCCGGCGCCTTCGAGATAGCGGTAGCGCCACTTTTCAAACGGGTAAGTCGATGTTTCGCCCCCGCCTTCTTCCATCGGACGATTGTAAGAGCCGCCCGATGGGTGGGACTCGATTTCGTCGGGAGGGCCGAAGGTGATGTAAATGCGGCCGCGGTCGGTTCTCCAACCCTGGATGCCCGACGCGAAACGCTCATTGGCGTACGCTATGCGGCGGTAGTGTTCCTCTTTGAACTCGTTCTCAATCGTGTCGGGAGTGGGATCGCGCCGCAGCCAGAACTGTTCAATGAACTGCTCGCGTTCTTCATCCGTGCTCAGGTTCTTGAACGTCTTGCGCTCTTCGTCGGTGATGATGTAGACGACGTCCTCATCCATCCACTTCTTGTACGGCGTCATCAACTCTTTGCGCAGTTTGTCGGCTTTGCGTTTGGCTTCCTTGGCAGTCATCGGCTTGGCCACGGTTTCCCGCGTCCCGCCGTCCTTCTTGTCCTCTTGGCCGATCGCTAAACCGGCGCCGGCGCCCAGAACGAGGGCGCCAACGGCGGCAATCAGGCAAAACTCTTTCCACTGCATACGTTTGACCCCGGTTCTTCCGAGCGCTGGCGACAGTTCCAGTGTAACCCGAAGTGCAAGACTACCGGACGGTGAGATGTATCGCGGGCCGCATCCGTTTCACAGCCGTCGATCCAAAGCCTCTTCCGCCATTTTGTTCGTAAAATCTTCGCCAAGAGGCACGAACGCAGCTCCCGCCGTGCCGGATGCAAACGGACTGAAGTTGGTTTCGATGTCGTAGACGTCGACTCCCTCGGCGTGCTTGAGCCTGTTAACGATCCAGTAGGTCAGGGGCGTCATCGCCACTTCGTAGACCACTTTGAACAGGTAGCCCGAATAAATCAGCTCCCAGATCACGCCCGGACTCTGCACCCAGGCGAAGGCCACCACCATGAAGATCACCGAATCCACGAATTGCCCCGCCACCGTCGAACCGATGGTGCGCGTCCACAATCGTTTACCCTTCGTCAGGATCTTCATCTTGGCCAGAACGAAGGAATTGACGAATTCTCCGCACAAGTAGGCAATCAGGCTCGCCGCTACCATGCGGGGCACGACTCCGAGCACTACCTCGTAGGCATGTTGCTCATGGAATTCGGGGGCCGGCGGCAGCGCGACGATCAGCGCGCAGATGACCGCCATCAGGATGGATGCGAAGAAGCCGAGCCAGATGGCCCGCCGCGAACCGGCGTAGCCATAAACTTCCGTGAACACGTCGCCAAAAATGTAGGTGAACGGAAAGAGCAGGTTCCCGCCGCCGAAACGGATTGCGATGTCCAGGCCCGCGAAGCGCAGGTTGCCCAGCGAGATAATCTTCGCGCCCACCAGGTTGGAGATCAGCAGGATTACCACGAAGATGACGATGAACATCTCCAGGAAGCGGTAGTCATGCTTCTGTCGCTCAAACCGGTGCAACATACTCGCGGTTGTGCTCATGCTATCCGTTCAGATTCAATCTTCAGAACCGGCGCTGCAAGCGATGTGGAGAAAATGGCGGCTGTCCGCGCAGGCGGAATCTACGAATGGGGCGCGCCGGGAGGTGGCCAAAACGAATCGGAGCCGCAACCCCGCAAAGGCGGGCGGCGCAACGCATTGCGCCAATCCGCCTCCCCGAAGCCGCGGCACCGTTATGGTTGCTTGACAGGCGCTCGGCTAGACCTTGTCCAGTACGGCCTTTTGCTTCAGCTCGCCCTGCGGCGTGGAGATCGAGATTTCCTGCGTGATGCTCTTGCCGTCTTCCGACAGCGTCCACTTCTGGTCAAGGCGGATCGTCGTGCCCTGCATCTCAAGCTCCTGATGCACGACCAGAACCTTGCCTTCCCACTTCGCGGTCCCTTTGATCTCCTGCCCCCGCATTGTGTTGGTGAACTCTTTGCCGTCCGTGACGATCTTGGATTCGTTGGCGACTTCGCCCATTTGCGTCGTGGCCGTCGACTTCACGTTCAACTCGGGATCCTTGTGGGCGATGACATAATCCACTTTTTCCGGCTTAGGCATGGGGCCGAAATCGCTCTTCTCGGTATTCAACTTCCATTTGCCACTGAAGTCCGGCTTGTCGGCCGCCACAGCCGCAAGCGAACCAATAGAAAGGCAAACAAATAGAGTGGCAAACAAGCGTCTGGTCATGGTGATAATGGTTCCTTCTTAGAGCCCTGCGCGACTAAGAGTAGTCAATCCAGGCTATCACGCCATTCTGGACGGGCACCGCCTGCCACGCGGGTTCGCGCCAAAATGCCGGACAGCTTGCGACCGCTAACCGAATCGGCGCCGTCTGGCGGGTTCACCCTCGCCGCGGCGACGGAATAGTGGAAAACCCGCTGCTGGGAGGGTTACACGACCTCTTCTTGAACGCTCGGGTTCTGAACCTTACTGTGCTTGCGTCCGTAAGTGAAGTAGATCACCAGGCCGATGACCAGCCAGATAATCAGGCGGGCCCAGTTCACCCATCCGAGCTTGTACATCATGTAGCCGTTGAACAGGATGCCGAGCACCGGCACCACCGGAACGAACGGCGTCCGGAACGGACGTGCCCGTTCAGGATTTGTATACCTGAGGACAAGAATCGAAGCGCACACGATGACGAACGCGAGCAGCGTTCCGATGTTCACCATCTTCCCGATGTCGTCGATCGGCGTGACGCTGCCTACCACGGCTGCCAATAAGCCAACCAGGATCGTGTTCTTGTAAGGCGTCCGGAACTTCGGATGAATGGCCGCGAAGAACTTTTTCGGCAGGAGTCCATCCTTGGCCATCGCGTAAAGCACGCGCGTCTGTCCCAGAAGCATCACCAGCATCACACTGGTCAAGCCGGCCAAGGCGCCCGCGGTGATGATATGCGAGGCCCAAGCCAAATTGCGATCCAGGAAAGCGCGCGCGATAGGCGCTTCGATGTTGATCTCTCTCCAGGGCACCATGCCGGTCAGGACCGCGGCAATCCCAATGTAAAGGACCGTGCACACCGCCAGCGAAGTAATGATGGCAATGGGCAGATCGCGTTGCGGATTCTTCGCTTCCTGGGCGGTGGTGGACACGGCGTCGAACCCGATATAGGCGAAGAATATGTAAGCCGCCGCGGCCCCAATTCCCGAGAAGCCGTAAGGCGCGAAGGTGGACCAGTCATGTCCCCAATTGCTGGTGTTCACGAACTGCGAGCCGAGGGCCAGAACAAACAGCACAACGCTGACTTTCATGACGACGATGCCTGCGTTGAAGCGCGCGCTTTCCTTGATGCCAATCACGAGAATGGTCGTGATCACCAAGGCGATGAGAAACGCCGGGAGGTTGAAGCCGATCTCGACGCCGAATATCGTTGGAGCGGCCAGAAACGCATGCGCCCGGGCCATGATGTCCGCCGACGGCGCGCTCTTGATGCCGTCGATCAATTTCAGGAACTCCTGCGAGCCGGGCAGCGCCGAGGGGTGCGTCGCTATGATCTCCTGGCGGGCGATGGTGTCCACCGCGGCGCGCAGCCCCGTCCAATGGTCGTAGGCCAGCCACAGTGGAACTTTCAAATTGAAGATACGCAGGAATTCGATGAAGTGGTTGGACCATCCCGATGAGACCGTACTCGCGCCCATCGCGTATTCGAGCGTCAGATCCCATCCGATGATCCAGGCGATCAGTTCGCCCAACGTCGCATAAGCGTAAGTGTATGCACTGCCTGCCAGCGGGATCATCGCGGCGAACTCGGCGTAACAGAGTCCGGCGAATGCGCAACCGAGGCCTGAGAGGACGAACGACAACATCAGCCCAGGTCCGGCGTATTGCGCTCCGAGGCCCGACATCACGAAGATGCCCGCGCCGATGATGGCGCCGACGCCCAGCGCGGTCAGGGAGAATGGGCCCAGCGAGCGGCGCAGGCTGTGCTCGTTCTGCTCTTTCGCCTCGGCTATCAGGCCGTCTATCGGTTTCGTCGAGAAGAGATTTGGCATGGACTAAAGAATACTTTCGGTGGAACTTCTTGATCGCCGGCCTCGATCGGACGCGGGAGGATTGTCAGTCTATCGCATGGCTAGGAGCCGCGCAAAGCCGGCCGTGAAGTCTTGAACTGCCCGGCGGCCAGCGCTTCCTACTCAAATCGCACGCGATCATGGATTCTCGTTGAATCGCACTAGGCGGTTTCGTTGCACGCAAACTCATACGTCGCCCTCGCTTCGTCTCTTCCGATTCCAAGCCACATAAATCGGCACGCCTAGCAGAACGAGCAGCAGGCCGGGCCAAGTGTAATTCGGTTTATAAACCAGCAGCAGGCCTTCGATCAGGACGCCCGCCGCGATGTACAACGCCGGCAGAACGGGGTATCCGATCGCACGATACGGCCGCTCCATCGTTGGACGAGTGCGACGCAGCACGAACAATCCGATGATGGTCAGGACATAGAAGAGTAAAACAGCAAAGATAACATAGTCGAGCAAGTCGCCATAGCGTCCGGTCAGCGTCAGACCGCAGGCCCACAGGCACTGCACCCACAACGACCGCACCGGCGCATGCGTCTTCGGATCCAGCTTGCGCACCGCCTTGAAGAAACAGACCGTCGCCCGCCATCGCATAGTAAACCCGCGCTCCGGAGAGGATCAGCCCGTTGTTACAGCCGAATGTCGAGACCATTACGGCGATGGCCATTAGCTGCGTCGCCACCGGTCCCAGAATCTGCGCCATCACCGTCGTGGCAACGCGGTCCTCGGCGGCATGTTGAATGTCTTTAAGCGGTAACGCCATCAGGTAGATCAGGTTGCAGCCGATGTAGAGCACGCTCACCGCCAACACGCCAATCCCCAATGCGAGCGGCAAGTTCCGCTTCGCGTTCTTCGACTCTCCGGCGGTGAAAGTGGCGCTGTTCCAGGCGTCGGAACTGAACAGCGCGCCCACCATCGCTACGCCCACCAGTCGCACGGTCGTCCATCCGAACGATGCGCCTTGCCAGAAGTCGCCCAGGTGGCAAAGTTGGCTTGAATCGCGTGAGGATTCCGGCCGGCGACGATACCGAGGATGATCAGGGCCGCCAGCGCTCCGACCTTCGCGATGGTGAAGACGTTCTGGATAATCGCCCCGGTGCGCACGCCGTTGGTGTTGACCCAGGTGAGAAAGACAATGAGCGAGATCGCAACCAGTTGCTGCGTGTTGACGCCGACGGGTCCGAACTTAAACAACCACGACTGCGCGGAAACCGCGGGAACGAACACGCCCAGAAACTTCGCGAAAGCCACCGCGACGGCCGCAATAGTGCCGGTCTGAATCACAGTAAAAAGCGTCCACCCATACAGGAAGCCGCTCAACGGTCCGAATGCTTCGCGCAAATATACGTACTGCCCGCCGGCCTGCGGCATGGCGGCGGCGAGTTCACCGTAGCTCAGCGCGGCCACCAGCGTCATCAGCGCGGTGACGACCCACGTGAGCAGGAACAGTCCCGGCGATTGCACTTGCCGTCCGATGTCGGCGGCGACAATGAACACGCCCGATCCGATCATCGAGCCCATCACGAGCGTGGTCGAGTCGAGCAGCCCCAGGCTCTGCACGAGACCGCCGTTCTTGCCCTGGGCTTCCACCGCTACTGGACTTGTCTGAGCCATGTCTCCATCCGCGCTTTCACTTTTCCCAATTCACTCGAGCCGGGCAGCAAGTCTCCGATCACGGCGACGCAATCCGCTCCCGCGGCGAGCACATCCGGCGCGTTCTCGAGCGTGATACCGCCAATTGCGACCAGAGGCTTTTCGACCAGCGGACGCCAGGTCTTGAGGTTTTGGACGCCTACTGCCGGTGCGGCGTTCCGCTTAGAACCGGTTTGGAAAATCGGACCGAGGGCTACGTAATCCACGGGCTCGCTCGCCGCCGCGCGCATCTGCGCTTCGTTGTGTGTCGAAAGACCGAGCATACGCTCGCCCATCACGCGGCGAGCCAGCGCAGGAGGCAGGTCGTCCTGTCCGACGTGCAATCCGGCGCCGCAGATCGCCGCGAAATCGGCCCGGTCGTTGACGATCAATTGTGCGCCCGCGGCATGACACAACTCGGCGATCCGTTCGAGTTGCTCGAAGGCCTGCCTCGTGTAAGCGTCCTTGTGGCGGAACTGCATCAGCCCCGCGCCGCCATCGAGCAATGCCTCAACGAATCCTACCGGCTCGAAGCCGTGGCGGGCCAGAATCTCTGTGTCTGCGATGGGGTAAACGCGCGCGTGCAATGGGACCATGATAGAAGTCGGGCTCGGGCAACGCAAATTACCAGAGCGGGTGATGGACGGTCGCCGGTTGGCAGCTTTGAAAGCCAGACTCGTCAGGCCGATTTGATCAAGCCGGAATTCGCTGGCGGCGCCTCAGGCTGGGGAGCGCCCTTATGGTTCGCCCTACCCTCCTTTCGGCGACACGCAAATCGTAAAGGCTTTGCAGGTTGAGCCAGAACTCCGCGCTTGTGCCGAAAAAATGCGCCAGGCGCAAGGCTGTATCGCCGGTAATGGCACGCTGGCCATTGAGGATGCTGGTGATTCGATTTGTCGGAACGTCGAGTTTGCGCGCCAGTTCGGCAGCGCTCATTCCGAGTTCGTTCAGTTCTTCGGCGAGATGCTCGCCTGGATGGATTGCCGTCACTGCCATGCGCCCTCCTAGTGGTAGTCAACAATTTCAACGTTCGACGGTCCTCGTGCTCCGTCCGGCCACTCAAAGCAGATCCGCCACTGGTCATTGATGCGAATGCTGTATTGTCCCTTACGATCTCCAGACAGCGCTTCAAATCTATTGCCTGGCAAAACGGAAAGATCTTTCAGCGCGGGAGCCGCCTCCAGACGGTCAAGCTTCAAGCGCGCCGATCGCTCGATTGCAGACAAGGCCTTTGACCATTTCCCAGCGGCGAAATCTCTGGTGCGCTTGTCCCGGTAACCAACGATCACAAGCAAGGATACCGCCCCATTATGCATTACGTCAAGCGTAACGATACTTGAGCTTGGTCGGACCCTTGACTGGACGGCATCGCAAAGCTCCCCACGGTTTGTCCAGCGAAAGCGCCTGACTTTGGCCCTTGCAGGCATGATCCACGGCCTCGCCTGCTGCCCCAGGTGCTACCCTCAATAAAATCATCCAAATGTTCACGAAACCCGTAGTCTCCCTGCTCCTCGCGGCCACGCTTGTTTCCGCGCAAACGCCAGCCCCGCCTCTTGCAGGCTTCAACGTCACTACCGCCGCGAAGGAGGTCGAACTCGAGAAGCAGTTCGACGCGACGCTCAGCCGCCAGAATATGGATCGCTGGCTGAAGGACTTCAGTTCGCGTCCGCACCATATAGGCTCGCCGGGCGGTAAGGTCGTCGCCGACAAGCTCGCCGCGCTGCTCAAGAGCTGGGGCTATGAGACGGAGATTGAGACCTTCTATCCGCTCTTCCCGACTCCCAAGACGCGCCTGCTCGAAATGACCTTCCCCGAGCACTACACCGCGCGCCTCGTCGAGCCGCCTATTGCAGGCGATGAGACCTCCGTACAGACCGATGGCCTGCCCGTGTACAACGCCTACTCGCGCGATGGCGACGTGACCGGCGAACTCGTCTATGTCAACTACGGCGTTCCCGCCGACTACGAGCGTCTGGCCACGATGGGCGTCGACGTGAAAGGCAAGATCGTCATCGCGCGCTATTTCGGCTCCTGGCGCGGCATCAAACCGAAGGTCGCCGCCGAGCACGGCGCCATCGGCTGCATCATCTACTCCGACCCCAAAGAAGACGGCTACTTCAACGGTGACACGTATCCCAAGGGCGGCTACCGGCCGCCCTTCAGCGCGCAGCGCGGCAGCGTCCTCGACATGCCCACCTATCCCGGCGATCCACTCACGCCGGGTGTCGGGGCGACGCAAGACGCCAAGCGCCTCGCTCAAAAAGACGCCGAAACAATTACGAAAATTCCTGTTCTGCCGATTTCTTACGGCGACGCGGAGCCACTGCTGCGCGCTCTGGGCGGTCCCGTCGCCCCCGCCGAGTGGCGCGGTGCGTTGCCCATCACCTACCATGTGGGCCCGGGTGCGGCGACCGTGCATCTCAAGCTCGAGTCCGATTGGAAGCTCACGCCCGCTTACGACGTCATCGCGCGCATGAAGGGCGCCGAGCGGCCGGGCGAGTGGATCCTGCGCGGCAACCATCATGACGGCTGGGTCTTCGGTGCGACCGATCCGCTCAGCGGCACGGTTGAAATGCTGGAAGAGGCGCGGGGCATCGCGGAATTGGCGAAGCAGGGCTGGCGGCCGAAACGCTCCATCGTCTTCTGCCTCTGGGACGGCGAGGAGCCGGCGCTGCTTGGTTCCACCGAATGGGCAGAGCAACACGCCGCTGAGTTGCAGGAACACGCGGCGGTCTACATCAATACCGATTCCACCACCCGCGGCTTCGTCGGCATCGGCGGTTCGCATTCGTTGGAACTCTTTGCGACGCAGGCCGCGCGCGATGTCCAGGATCCCGCGTACCAGGTCTCCGCCCTGGAGCGCAGGCAGGCCCTCGACTACGCGAACACAGGCAAGAAACCAGCCGACTTCGCCATTGAGCCCCTCGGCTCGGGTTCCGACTTCACGCCCTTCTTGCAGCACCTGGGCATCGCCATCGCTCAACTTCGGATTTGGCGGTGAGGACGAGTACGGCGTCTACCATTCCAACTACGATTCCTATAGCCATCACGTGAAGTTCGAAGACCCGGACCTGCAATATGCTCTGACCACGGCGCAGCTCGGCGGCCGCATGGTGTTGCGCATGGCGAACGCCGACGTTCTGCCGTTGCGTTTCGAGAACCTGAGCAAGACCGTGGCGGGTTATGTGAAGGAACTGGCGAAGCTCGCCGACGACGAGCGCGAGAAGACCGCTCGCGCCAACGATCAGCTCACGCAGCGGCGCGCTGAAACTCGCTGCCAATCCCCGCAAGCAGAGCGCTCTGCCGGAAGCGAAGCCGCCAGTGCCCTTCATCAACTTCGCCCCGCTGCAGAACGCCGCGGCGAGTCTGCAGACCAGCGTGGACGCCTGGTCCAAGGTGGACACCGGCAAGCTCGACCCGTCCAAACAAGCGGCGCTGGATGCGATTCTAATCAAGACCGAGCAATCGCTGCTCGGCGCGGAAGGGCTGCCCAAGCGTCCCTGGTACCGCCATCTTCTGTACGCGCCCGGCTACTATACCGGCTACGGCGTGAAGACTGTTCCCGGCGTACGCGAAGCGATCGAACAGCGAGACTGGCCCGAGGCAGACATTCAGATCGGCCGCGTCGCCAAAGCGCTCGGCGCGCTATCGTCCGAAATCGACAAGGCCACCGCGGCTAGCTCGTTAGGCTCATAGTAAGTGGGGCGGCGCTCCAGCGCCGCGCGGGGTCCAAAGCCCCGCTCCAAGCTGAGTGCCGATCTTGAGATCGGCGCTCCCGGGGTGCCGGATCGACAGAACTAAGGCCCGACAAACCGCGTATCTCGAAGTGATGAAACGGAACTTCTGGTCTCTTATCACTCTGGTGGCGGTTGCGGGATGCGCCGATTCCGCGTGGGCAGCGGTTGCCGTCGAGGCGTTCCTATATAACCCCACTGCGACGCAGATCACACTGAAATATCCCTATAACAAACCTGCCGAGGAGATGCCGCTCAGACCGGGTCTTGCTCTCTCCGGGACCGGCTTTCGAGACGGCGCCTACACACTGCGATATGCAATCGACGGCGCGGGCGCGAAGCTGGCCGAAGGCACCGTCTCCGTCATAGTCCAGAACGGCTGGTTCAGGCAAGGCATCGAACTGAAGGAGACGCTGCCGAAAGCCCAGAGCGTATCTTGGGAGCTCTCCGCGCCGGATGCTACCCCACAGAAAGGATCCGCGCCGCTCGCGTGGTCGCGCTTTCACGGCAAGGTGAAGTATCGGGACGGAAAGTGGCGTTCCTCCTACATCGACATGCAACCCGAGGGTTGGGGGCTGCCGGGAGAAGTGACCATTCCCGTGGCGGAGGATGGCAGCTTCGACGCCCTTGTCCCTGCGCGCATCTATGCCACGGTGAACGTCAACGGAGCGGGTTACGGCTACGACTCGCTGGAACGCTGGGCCTGGGATTACGATCTCACGAAGGACCGCGAAGAGACCTTCACGCTCGACCGCACGGAGCTTTATAGCATCCACCCCTTCGAGATTCGCGGAGGCCCGCAGACTCTGCTTGTGACGTTCCGGCCGACTGCTTTGTCGCGCGTCCTGAAATTCGACTTGGACGGAGACGGTGTCCTGAGTGAACTGGAACGCAAGGCGATGGAAGAGGCTATGAGGCACACGCCCACGGCCATCGGGCCGGAGTTGAAGGCGGGGGATGTCCGGGTCTGGCTGGATGGAAAGCCGTGCCCGGTTGTTCAGATCAACCAGGTTCCGGAGTTCGACGGCGGCGGGACGTGGCAGGTTCAGTACCTGCTGCAGGTCATGCCAGAGTCGAGGGTCACGCGCTTCGTCTGGCATGAGATCAAGCTTGAAGTCGAATCGCAGGAAGAATTGCGCGGCAACAAGATCACGGACTTTGGCCAGGGATCGGCCGGCTTCCGGTTTTGATCGAAGTTCGCACAGCGTTCGGCATCGAGACCAAATCGCACAAGGGCTATACAGCGGCGATGCCTAACCTTTGCGCCGGCTGGAGGCCCGCACGACCAGCGTGGGGGTGATGCAGATCGAGGAAGGGCGCACGGGCGTCTTGGCAGTCGATCAGGGCGAGGGCGAGTTCTGCCGCGCGGGCGCCGATGGCCTGGCTGTCCTGGTCGATGGTGCTGAGCGGAACCCGCAGGAAGTCGGAGTAGTGCACGTTGCCGCAGCCGATGACGGCGATATCTTCAGGGATGCGCAGGCCCGCGTCGAGGATGGCTTGCATCACGCCCATCGCGGCGGGGTCGTTGTAGCAGAATATGCCGTCGGGCCGCGGCTCCAGGGCGAGTAGCGTTGTGGTCGCCGCGTAGCCGCCGGCCTCGCCGCGCTCGTCGCCCGAGGCGCCCATCGAAATGACGTAGCCCGGCAGGGGCGTCATGGCGTGCTGGGCCAGCGCGCGGCGGTAGCCCTCGGCGCGTCCGATGGCCGTGCTCACCTCCGGACCGCGAATGTGCGCGATGCGGCGGCAGCCCTGCGCCAGCAGGTGTTCGGTCGCGAGCGCCCCGGAGGCTTCGTCATCCACCCCGACGAAGTTGGCGGCCAGGCCGACGAACTGGCGGTCGATCAGCACGTAGGGGATCTGCTGGTCCTCGATCTGGCGGAAGCTCTCGACGGTCCACTGCGCCGAAGCGATCAGGATGGCGTCCACGCGCCGGGTCAGGAGCACGTCGAGCTCCTGCTTTTCGAGCTCGGGATCTTCCTCGGACGACGACAGGATCAGACTGTAACCCTTCTGGCGGAAGACGCCCGAGAGCGCCTTGGCGACCTGCGCGAAGAAGGGGTGCAGCAGGTCGGGCACGATCAGCCCGATGGTGTAAGTCTTGCCGGTGATGAGGGCGCGGGCGGCGAGGTTGGGGCGGTAGTTGAGCTCCTTCATGCGCTTGAGCACGCGCTGGCGGGTCTCGGCGCTGATGTCGCTGTGATTGCGCAACACTTTGGAGACCGTAACGACGGAGACTCCCAGGTCGCGCGCGATGTCTTTCATTCGGACGGTCATGTCTTAATACCATCCTCCGCTATTCGGACCCGGCGTCCAAAGAATGGGCGCGCCAAGTGTAGCAGTCCCGGCGGCCCCGAGCAGCCCGCTCCACCCTATTTCCGCATGCGGCCCGGAGGGCTGGGCAGCGCCTGTAATGCTGGCAAGAAGCAGAAATGCAGGCATGGCGGTAATCGGTAACTCTAACTCAGCAATAAACCAGAGTCAAACCCAAAACTGTGCAGGATTGACAGGCTTTTACAACGGGGAATATGATGGCAAGGTCGAAAGTAAACGATTTTTGCGGTTGGATTACTGGCGGTGACATGAAGGAACGCCCCTGAGCACCGAGCCGCGAATTCGAAGGGCAATGCGCTGAGCGGGCACAACCCCGAAACGGAGCCGCGACCGTGAGGGAGCGGTTGCATCTGGCATGGGCCGCTCACTTTGTTCGCATTGCTAGGGAAGTAGACCAGATGAGGAAGGTTTCTTGATGAGCGATCAGACGTGGACAGTCACTCTGGATGGCGTGGATCCGGAGATCGTGCCGCAACGGCGGCTGTACACGGGCGCGACGATGCCGGCCATAGGGCTGGGGACGTTCGGCTCGGACCATGTGACGGCGGACGAGGTGGCCGAAGCCGTGAAGGGCGCGGCGGCGGTGGGCTACCGGCACTTCGACTGCGCTTCGGTATACGGCAATGAAGGCAGGATCGGACCGGCCTTTCAGTCCATTCTCGACGGCGGCTTGAAACGCGAAGAGCTGTGGATCGTTTCGAAGCTGTGGAACGACAAGCACGACTCTGTTCGCGAGTCGTGTGAGCAGTCGCTGGCCGACCTGGGACTCGACTACCTCGACATGTACCTGGTCCATTGGCCGTTCCCGAACTTCCATCCGCCGGGGTGCAGCGTGGACTCGCGCAGTCCCGACGCCCAGCCCTATATCCATGAGAACTTCATGCGGACCTGGCGGCAGATGGAGCGGCTGGTCGACCTGGGTCTGGTGCGGCATATCGGCACGTCGAACATGACCGTGCCCAAGCTGAAACTGCTGCTGCGGGACTGCCGGATCAAGCCCGCTATCAACGAAATGGAATTGCATCCGCACTTCCAGCAGCAGGAGATGTTCGGCTTCGTGCGGGCGAACGGCATCGAGCCGGTGGGCTACTGCCCGGTGGGTTCGCCGGGCCGGCCGGAGCGCGACCGGACGCCGGAGGACACCACCGACATCGAGGATCCGGCGATCATGAAGATCGCCGAGCGTTTGGGCGTGCACCCGGCGGTGGTTTGCGTGAAGTGGGCGGTGCAGCGCGGCCAGACGCCGATCCCGTTTTCGACCAAGCGGCGGAATTACCTGGCGAATCTGCAGAGCACGGTGAGCGAGCCTCTTACGGCGGAAGAGATGCAGGCCATCGCGGGCATCGAGAAGGGCTGCCGGCTGATCAAGGGCCAGGTGTTCCTGTGGAAGGACGGGCAGAACTGGGAAGCGCTGTGGGATTTGGATGGAGAGATCACTCCCGCCTGATCCTGTGGCGCACGCTTCAGCGTGCTGCGGCGAGATTCATCTCGACGTCCGGGTTGGTATGGTGGCATGAATGCCACCACGGCACGCTAAAGCGTGCGCCACAGGCGTGCGCCACAGCAGCGTGCGCTCCAGGAACGTGAGTAAGGAGAGAAGCCGGGGATGAACGAGGCGTTGAGGAACATGGGGATGAACAAAACGATCGATACGACCATGCTGGGCGCCTACCTGCCCGGCGACAGCACGACGGTCCTCAAGCAAGTGGCTGTGCCCGAGCCCGGCCATGGCGAGGTGCTGTTGCGGATGAAGGCCTCCACCATCTGCGGCTCCGACATCCGCTGCATCTACCATGAGCACCTGGGCAAGGGTCCCGAGGGCTACCAGGACAAGATCGCGGGCCACGAGCCTTCGGGCCAGGTCGTCAAGGCCGGCCCTGGCTGCCGGCGCTTCGGCGCGGGCGACCGCGTGATCGTGTATCACATCTCCGGATGCGGGGTCTGCAACGACTGCCGGCGCGGCTACATGATCTCCTGCACCAGCGAGAAGTACCGGCGCGCCTACGGCTGGCAGCGCGATGGCGGCATGGCGCCGTACCTGCTCGCCGAGGAGAAGGACCTGGTGGCCCTGCCCGGCGAGCTGTCGTTTACCGACGGCGCACAGGTGGCCTGCGGCTTCGGCACGGTGTACGAAGGACTGATGAAGCTCGGCATCAGCGGCAACGACGCGGTGCTGATCACCGGCCTCGGTCCCGTGGGACTCGCCACCGGAGCGCTGTGCCGCAAGCTCGGCGCGAACCGTATCATCGGCATCGACGTGATCGACGAGCGGCTGCAACTGGCGCGCGATCTAGGCCTGTGCGACGAAGTGCTGAAGTCCGGCCCGGACAACGTGGCCGAGGTGAAGAAGTCTCACCGGCGGCAACGGCGTGGAGCGCGCGGTGGACTGCTCGGCCAACGACCAGGCGCGCGCGACGGCCATCCGAGCGACGCGCAAATGGGGCCGCATCGTGTTCCTGGGCGAGGGCGGCCGCGTCGAGTTCAACCCGTCGCCGGACATCATCCACGACCAGAAGACGATCTTCGGCTCGTGGGTCACCTCGATCTGGCTGATGGAAGAACTGGTCGAGCGCCTGGTGACCTGGAAGCTGCACCCGGCCGAGCTGGTGACGCACCGCTTCGAGCTGGAGCATGTGGACCAGGCCTACTCGCTGATGGCCTCGGGCCGCTGCGGCAAAGTGGCCGTGTGCTTCGACGAGGAACTGGTCAAGTAGTGTAGTGCTTCCAAAATGCTGTCGATTATCGAGATCGTGGGGGCAGGAAGCCGGGAAAACGCACCCAGCCGATTGACAAACGGCCCCGGCTTACCAGGCTGCCCCACAATTGGCAGCATTGAGCACCAGGAATAATCGTCGTTCTGCGTGACGCAGTACACTAGGCGCCAAAAGCCGCGCGCGGATTGTCCCACATAAGGACCGGAATCTGGGCCGGTTCCAGAAGAGGCAGAAAGTTCTTGTACAGGTATGTGTATCCGCGGAACTCGCCCCCGCCGGGCTCACCCACGTGATACCAGCCAGCGTCCTGTGAGATCAGGACTCGCCCGAGTAGCCCTTTTGCGGCCATGAAACGGACGCTCTCCAGATGGGACGCAGCCGATTCCGGCCCGATGCCATCGAAGGACACCCATACTCCGGCGCGAGCGAGCTTCTCGTGCACAGCCCGATCGCGTTCGCTTTGAGCATGCACCCAGACGAACTTGACGGAGCTCACCTTCTCAGCCGTGACGATTTCCAACTGCTCCAACGCGGCGGCTCCGTCGCCGGTATGCGAAGCGATGGTCAATCCGGTTTCGCGGGAAGCGATGGCCGCGGCCCGTATCAGCTTGCGGTCAAGTTCGTCCAGCGGCCCTCGATTGACGCCGATCTTGATGAAGCGGGGACGCCAGGCCTCGCGCGTCTCCGCTACCCAGCGCGCGGCCAGTTGCGCAGCCGTTTCACTGTAGGCAAACTTCGGGATGAACTTGTGGTCACCCGCGCCGTACAAGCCCGTGTTCGACCAGATCTCGAGGCCGACGGTATCGGCCAGCCGCGCGAGCAACTCCGGATCCCTGCCCAGGAAATTCGGAGTGCACTCCAGCATTCGCTGGCAGCCGAATCTCCTCAACTCTTCGAGCTTGGGCCGCGCCACGCGAAACGCCTCGTCGCGTTCGTAGCGCCCTGGCCGTATCTTGTCCGCGCCCACGAAATCGACGAGGACGTGCTCGTGCACGAGTACCGATGGCTGCTGTGGCTGCGCAACCGCTGCGCAACCCGCAAGGGACAAGAACTCGCGACGTTTCATAAATGAGCCGAGCCTCCCAGAATTACGAGTAAGCCGATCATACAATGACCAGGAGCGGCGCGCATCGCCGTACACGGAGCCCGTTCGCAGACCATTGTCCGATTCTCAATTTGTCTCAATTTGTCTTTGACCGTAGCGGCCGGAGCCAGTAAACTGATTTCCCGATTCTGTTGTGCAAAGGGGTGTGCGATGCGGATCCATGTTGCGGACCTGGCGCGTAATTTGGCCCTGACTTGCGCGTTGGCGTACGCACAGGATTCCGCAGCCTGGCACGATCCCTCGACACATAGCGTGCAGTTCATCACTGTCGATGAGGGCGTCCGCCTGGAGGTGTTGGATTGGGGCGGAACCGGACGGCCCGTAGTACTCCTGGCGGGCTATCTCACTGCGCACGCGTACGACGACTTTGCCCCGAAGCTGGCCTCAACGTGTCACGCATACGGCATCACGCGGCGCGGATACGGCGCATCCAGCCGCCCCGACTCCGGCTACACCGCGCAGCGTTCGGCGGATGATATTTTGGCAGTGCTCGATGCGTTGAATTTGACTGAGAAGCCGGTCCTTGCCGGGCACTCCTTTGGCGGCCAGGACTTGAGTACATTGGGCGCTCAGCATCCCGACCGGCTCGCGGGACTGATCTACTTGAATTCGGCGGAGGACCCGACCTTGGTCTTGGCCGACTATGGCGTCGAGCCCCCGGACCGCAAGAAGCTGCCTGCGGCGATGCGAGAGCCAGACTCGCCGGACTTCCATTCGTTTCAGGCATACCGGGAGTGGCAGTTGCGGACGCACGGAGTCGCATTCCCAGAGTCGGAATTGCGCCAGATGTATGCGGCTAACCCGGACGGCAGCATGGGTGAGTATCTGGTCCCGCAAAGCGTGCGCGACGCGATCTTCAAGGGCCGCCAGAAGCCGGATTACGCCCACATAGACGTGCCTGTGCTGGCGCTGTTTGCCGCCGCGCGTCCCCTGGAAGAGCAGATCCAGCAGTACAATCCGAAGGACGCTAAGGAACGCGCAGCCATGAAACGGCAACATGCTCTGGACCTGGCGATTCACAAGCGGCACATGGGGGATCTACAGCGCGGCGTGCCCGCCGCTCGAGTGATCGAGCTGCCGCGGGCCAATTTCTATATCTTCCTCTCCAACGAAGCCGACCTGCTGCGCGAGATCAATGCATTCTTGGCCAGTTTGCCCGTGTCGAGTCACCGGATGATCGACGCCGTTCTCTCGTAGGCCTTGGCCGCCTCTCGCCGGGGTATCACGCGTTCTGCGCGTCGACGTATCCGCTTTTCTTCAGACGCCGCAACATCTGCCCTTCGCTGGTTGTCGGCTTGGCGCCGGCGCGCGCCCACTCCTTGTAGAACCAATCCAGGTAGTGTTTGTAGCCTTTCTTTTCCCAGTCGTCGATTTGGCCGAGTTGCAGCGACTTGTCGTCGTATTGGCGGACGATCTCGTCCAAGTCGTTCTTTTGCAGACGCTGGAAGCGCTCGTAGTGGACGATGCCCGTGTCCTTCAACCTGCCCCGCTTGTGCGCCGGCTCGCTTTTCGGATACCCCAGCAGGAGAGCGATCAGCGGGAAGCAGGACTTCTGCGGCAGATCCAGAATCGTCCAGATGCGCTCCATGTCGCCGCGATGAATCCCATTCGTGAGCAGCGAGTCGATGCCCAGCGACCGGGCGGCAATCACCGCCGTCTGAGCGGCCAGGATCGTATTCGTGCTGCTCGTAATGAAGGCGTCCATGTTGTCGGCGTGGTACTCGTAACCGAGGTGGCTCGCGGTGTCGATCATGCGCGTGTAGTCCGAGCAGTACAGCAACAGGCAGCCTGCCCGGTAGCCGGTGACCTTCAGGATTTTGTCCGGATCTCGCGAAATCACGATGGCGTAGGACTGCGTATTCGACGCGTTGGCGGCCCTGACGCTGGCCTCCAGCACCGTCTTGACGTCCGCTTCGCTGACGGGTTTGGTCGAGAAGTCACCGTGGATGCTTCTCAAGCTGTGAATGGTTCGCAGGGTCTCGTTCGCGGCTGCCTCGCCTGCCGGCGCAGCGGCCGGAAGGGAGGGTATAGCCAGCAGCCCTCCGCCGAGTGCCATGCCGCCGCGCACGAATTTCCGGCGCGAAGCGGTACTCTTGGTCACGCTCATCGTTTCTCTCTCCTTTGGGCGCGGAAATGGATTCGGACGCGAATGTCCGATAACGAATGATACGGCGGATTCAGGGGCAAAGATCCTTCGATATTGTGCGTAATCGAGGCCAGCCCTGCCTGGGCGATTGCAGCTTGGAGACGCCCCTGCCGCCATCCACGGCCACTTGCCGATCTGGAGATCGGCGTTCCCAGGGGCGTAGAATACCGCAATGCAGTCTCGCCGGACGTTCATGTCATGCCTGCCGATGTTGTTTGCTCCGCTGGCGCCTTTCCGGCTCTCTGCTTCGATGGCAACTCCTATGAAAATCACAGCGCTGGAGACGGTTTACTGGAATTCGCGCGATGACGCGCCCTTCTGGCCGCATTGGACCTGGCTGAAGATCCACACCGACGCGGGAGTGACGGGACTGGGCGAGACCTATCCGCGAAATGCGGCCGAGGCGGAGATGATTCACACGCATCTCGCTCCGATGCTGCTCGGACGGGACCCGCGCGACATCGAGCGCATCTGGAACGATCTCTATCACGCCATCGATTTCCAGATCGCGGGCGGCACGGAGATACGCTGTCTCAGCGCGGTGGATCTGGCTCTGTGGGATCTACTGGGCAACGCTTTACAGACGCCCGTCTACCGGCTGATCGGCGGCAAGTCGAACGAGCGGGTTCGACTCTATAACACCTGCTTCCCGCACAAGTACGACTTCAACACAGAGCCCGAGCGGATCATGCAGGAATTGATCGACCAGCACAACATCCGGACGATCAAGATCTGGCCTTTCGACGGAGCGGCTGCCGCGAATCACCGGCAGTTCATCACGACGGAGCAAATCGACCACGCACTGCGCCCGGTGCGTCAATTGCGCGATAAGTTCGGCATGTCCATCGACATCCTGATCGAGTTCCATTCCAATTGGAATCTCACTTCCGCCGCGCGCATCGCCGAAGCGCTGGAACCCTACAAGCCGCTGTGGCTGGAAGACATGCTGATGCCCGGCAACTATGCGCAGTATGCGGAGCTGGCCCGCTCGACGCGGCTGCCGCTCACCATCAGCGAGCGCATCGCGGGCAAGCTTCAGTTCGAGTCGATGCTCGAGTCGCGCGCCGCGAAGTTCGTCATGTTCGACGTCACCTGGTGCGGCGGTCTGACGGAAGCGCGCAAGATCGCGAATCTGGCCGAGGCGCATCAGCTTCCGTTCGCGCCGCACACGGCGGGCGGTCCGCTGCTGTTCTACGCATCGACGCACCTGTCTACCGCCCTGCCGAACTTCTGGATCCAGGAAAGCTGCCAGCGCTTCTACGAATCCGACTGGCCCATGATGCTCGAGAACCCGCTGATGCCGAAGGACGGGTGCGTCACGGCGCCCGAGTTGCCCGGCTTCGGCATGCGGATCAAGCGCGAGGTGTGGGAGCACCCGAAGGCGATTCACCGCATCACCAAATCTTGATGCCTCCGGGGTCGTGATGCTCCCGGACCTGCGGGCCGGTCAGGCTTGTTGCGCTTCCGCCTGCAAGCTGACTGGCTTCTCCGGCTTCGGCGCTCTCGGCGTGCCGTTCAGCAGCCAGCCGAGCGAGCGTCCACGCACCATCCACTCGTAGCTCGCGAACAGGATTCCCAGCGACGGGCCGAGGGTGAGCACGAACTTCAGCACAGGCGCGATGTGCAGGTCCCGCAGCACGATCTGGATGCCGAGCAGCACCACGGGGTGAACCAGGTAGATCCAATAGGCGGAGTCGGAGATCCACCGCACCCGCGCGTTTGCCTGGTTGGCATAGCGCAAGAAGAGCCCCATCAGCGCGAAGATGATCAGCCAGCAGAACAGCGCATCCGTCGCGGCCGTGGCCAGAACCGCCAGGGCGCTGCGGACCGGCCGCAGGTCGAGTTGCACCTTCACCACGGCCAGATTCGCCGCCGCAAACAGCAGCGCGCCCGCGAGGTTGTGCCAGGCCCGTCCGCCCAGTCCGCTCAACAGATCCCGGCGCCGGAACAGCAGCCAGCCGAAGGTGAAGAATACCGCGTAGGCCGCCAGAATCCGCGCTTCGGGTATGGCGCCGTGGGGCGTGTCCAGAATCCCGGAGTGCATCGGCAGCAGCGTCAGGAAGGTAATGAACGCCATCGCCAGCGGCGCTGCCGGGCTGGCCAGCAGCTTACCGAAGATTCCGTCCACCCACGTCCCAAACCGTCCGCTCAGCGCGTACTGCAGCACCGGCGCGAGCGGGTAAAGGCACAACAGGACCACCAGAAACCATAGGTGCATGGTCGTGATGGGGGTGAGAAAGCGGAAGTGCGAGGCGTAGTCCCACACTCGCTGCAATGCGTCCGGATTGCGGCCCAGGATCCGTCCCATGTACTCCATGGGGCGCAGGAAGGCGCACAGGATGAACCAGAAGACCACCAGCGGTATGCCGATCCGCAGCATCCGGTTCCGCCAGAATCCGCCCTGCCCGCGCTTGGTCACCAGCAGCGCGGCAAAGAAGCCGCACATCACGAAGAACATGGGCAGCCGGAACACGTGGATGAACAGGCACTGCAGATCCCAGGCCACGCTGGTCTGGGCGTCCTTGTACCACCAGATATTGTCCATGGTGGCGTAGGCGCACACCGCGTGCAGATAGACGCCAAGCATCATCATGGAGGCTCGCAGGGCGTCAAAGCCGTGATACCGGCCGGAGAGCCCGCCGGGGCTCGCAGGCATTGGAATATGATTCGTCGTCATTGTTGTTGCTCCTTCTCGTGGTCCGCGCCGTCGCCGGCACGTTTGCCTTCGACACCCAGCATGACGGCGTAACATCAAGTGCCAAAAGAAACAAAAGGTTAGACTTACCGCATCGATTTACGGTAAAAAGGGGCCAGTGCCAACCCCTCTGGAAGTTCGGGAGGAACTGGAGAAGATCGTCTCGTCGCCGCGATTTGCCACAGCCGGGCGGCTCCCGCTATTCCTGCGCCACGTCGTGGATGCGACCCTCGCGGACCAGAGCGAGCGCTTGAAGGAGTCGGTACTCGGCATTGAGTTCTTCCAGCGGGGCAACGACTTCGATCCGCGCCTGGACCCGATCGTGCGCGTGGAGGCGCGCCGCCTGCGAGCCCGGCTTGAGGAGTATTATTCGGGCGAAGGAGCGAGCCATTCCGTTCAAATCGAGATTCCGCGCGGGGCATATGTGCCGGTCTTCCGGGATGCCGCTCCGGCTGCCCAACCCCGGCGGATTCGTCTCAGACGGCTGCGTTGAGTGGCGGCGATCCTCGAGGCAGGGAACACCGCCGGACAAACCGCACCGCTATTGGCATCTGGGGAGACTCTGGTGTTACCGTAAAACGCTCGCATATCTGGCTCTACGTGGCTGTTGCATCGCTCTTGGCAGTCGTTGTCGCTGGGTTCTGGTCGTGGAAGCGGTGGCCCGGCCCCGCCGGGACCCATACCATTGCAGTCCTCCCATTCGCGAACCTGACCGGCGATGCAGCGAACGACTACGTCGGCGACGGGATGACGGAGGAACTGATCGACGCGTTGTCGCGGCTCAAAGGGCTTCAGGTGACTTCCCGCGGCGTGGCTTTCCAGTACAAGGGCAAGAGCATGGATCCGAGAGAAATCGGACGCCTGCTGAACGTGCACGACGTTCTGGAGGGCTCCGTTCGTCAGGCGGGTGCGCGAATCCGCGTGACCGCCCGGCTGGTGGATGCCACCGGCGGATTCCAGATCTGGTCCGGCTCCTTCGACCGCCAGTCGAAGGACATCTTCGACCTGCAACGCGAGATCGCGGAGTCCATCGCCGGGGCGCTACGCGTTCCGCTGGGCGTTCGCGGGCAGTCGACGTTTTCGCCGCGTTACACGTCGAACATGGAGGTCTACGACCTTTACCTGAAGTCGAGGGCCTTGATGAACGTCTACACGGAAGGCTCGATGCTGCACGCGGTGGACTTGCTGAACGAGGCGGTGCGGCTCGATCCGGGCTACGCTCCGGCGCATGCCAGTCTGGCGAATCTCTATACGTTGCTGGCCTATTACCGGGCCGCTCCGTCGGAGGAGACCTGGGACCGGGCGCTGGCAGAAGCCAACCGGGCGCTTCAAATCGACGCGAACCTCTCCGAGGCGCACTCCGCGCTAGGCTTTGTCCAGGGCTGGCGTCAGCACGAGTGGGCCGCGGCGGAGCGGGAATTCCAGCGGGCCCTGGCGCTTAATCCCGACTCGGGCGACGCCCATCTCCTGCACGCGGTGGGCTGTCTGCTGCCACAGGCGCGTTTCGACGAAGCGATCGCGGAATTCGAACGGGCGCAAGAACTGGACCCCGGCAACGTCGTTACCACGTACACTTACGGCTTTGCGCTTCTCGGGGCCGGCCGCGCGCACCAAGCCGTAGAGCAATACAGGCGCGCATTGGAATTGAAAGCTGATTTCGCGGACATGTGGTGGGACTATGGCATGGCCCTCGCGTACGACGGCCAAAGCCAGAAATCGCTGGCGGCGTTTGCGCGCTGCGCGCAACTGCAGCACCGGGACAACTGGCGGCCCGGCGCTTGCGAACTCGGTCTGAACGGCAGAACCGCCGAAGCGATCGCAGCGGCGAAGCGGCAGATCGCCGCCGGCACTGCTGAAGGCGACCGGCCGATTCACGTCTCCCGCTGCGCGGCGGTCACTGGATTGAAGGACGATGCTTTCCGCTTCTTCGAAAAAGCGATGACGGAGAACGAACCGCAGGTGGTCTGGCTCAAGGCCGACCCGCGCTTCAAATCCCTGCGGGGAGATCCACGCTACGAACAGTTGTTGAAGCGCCTGAATCTGAATTGAAGCCTGCCTCGCAGCGTCGATGCGCAAGTTTGTGGGCAACCGGAGGGTTCGCCCTACTTTTGCCAGGCCTGAAGGTCCTGAAGGTCCAGGCTGCGAGGCGTAGCCTCTGCTATGATGCACGAAATGGCTGCGCCAGCCAGAATAGCGGCTTGTCAGATCGAGGATCTGCGCTCGATCCCCGCCAGCCGCATGCACGCCCTGCTGGACGAGGAGATCCGCAACTGGCGCTCGCGCTTGCATTGGGACTTCTCGGGATCGGCGGAACTGGTCACCCGTTACATCAACATGCGAGCGCTGGACGGGCTGGCGCTGGTGTGCGGCTCGGAGCTGGCCGGCTACTGCTATTGGGTCCTGGAAGAGCACAAGGCGCTGCTCGGCGATCTGTACGTTCGCGATCTCTGGCGCGGTCCCGAGGCGGAAAGCCAACTCCTCAACCGGGCTATTGAAGCGCTGCGGCGTTCCGCCAGCCTTCCCGCCCTGACCATCCGGCGCGTGGAATGCCAGTTGATGCAACTGGGCCAGCCTGACGCGCTGGCCTGGCAGCCGGGCAATGCTCCGGAGAGGTTCCCCCGAGTCTTCATGCTGGCGCCGCTCGAACGGCTGTCCCAATTCAGGGCGGTTACGTTCGGCAACGACGTGCGGATTCTCCACTGGGGCCCTGTGTGGTTCGATTCCACGGCCGGACTGATCGCCCAGGTCTACCGGAACCACGTGGACAGCCGGATCAACGACCAGTACAACAGCATGCGAGGCGCCGAGCGGTTTCTCCGCAACATCGTCAACTACCCGGGCTGCGGTTCCTTCCAGCACGAAGCCAGCTTCGTGGCTCTGGGGCCGTCGGGCGAAGTCCTGGGCTGCGTGATCGCGACCCGCGTCGCCGCCGAGACGGGCCATATTGCCCAACTCTGCGCGTCGAAAGACTGGATGGGGCGCGGGCTCGGGTGGGAGTTGTTGCGCCGCTCGATGCTCGCGCTGCAGTCGGGAGGCTGCCGGGAGGTCTCGCTCACCGTGACCGAATCGAACCAGCAGGCCCAGCGGCTTTACGCGCGCATGGGCTTCCACTCAATCCACCGCTTCCAGGCGCTGGTTTGGAATCGTTGACGGCCGTCGAACTGTTACGCCTCACTGCGTTCGGGTTTCGTACACTGAAGGGAAGTGGAAACTCGCCGCATGTGCCCGAATTGCAGGGCATTCATCACAACCAAAGATAAGATTTGCCCGTACTGCGACGTGCCGGTAGGACCGCGCGCCGTCGACCGTATGGGCACCGACCTGCTCGGAGGCTTGATCCCTTCGGCGCAGTTCGCCACCATCGTCATCCTGAGCATTAACGTCGGGATCTTCTTACTGACGCTGCTGGCCAGCGTCAAGTCCGGCGCCGGCGGCGGGCTGATGAACATCGACATTTACACGCTCAGGAAGTTCGGCGCCACCAGTCCGCTGTTCGTCCTGAACGGGCAGTATTGGCGTCTGCTCACCGCCGGTTTCCTGCACGGCGGTCTGATGCACATCGCCTTCAACTGCTGGGCGCTGATGGACGTCGGAGCGCACGCCGAACAGGAGTATGGCGCGCGCCGCATGACGGCCATTTACCTGATCTCGACGATCGGCGGCTTCGCGGCCAGCACGATGTGGGGCATCCTGCGGGGAGCGGACATCACCTCGGTAGGCGCGTCGGCGGGCCTGTTCGGCCTGATCGGCGCGATGATCGCCTACGGCACAGTCAGCCACGGCATGGAAGCGTCGATGGTGAAACAGTTCTACGTGCGCTGGGCGGTCTACGGCCTGCTGATGGGCTTGCTGCCGTTCTTCCGCGTCGACAACGCCGCGCACATCGGCGGACTGGCCACCGGATTCGTGACGGCCTGGATCGCGGGCACGCCGAGGCTCGTCCCCGGCTTTCGGGACAAGGTCTGGGACCTCATTGCGGGGCTGATGATCGCGCTGACGGTCTACGCCTTCCTGCGCATGTTCTTCTTCTTGAACGCGGTAAGCCACATCCAGAACTGAGTGAGGCAGACGCACCTGTGGCGCACGCTTTAGCGTGCCGTGGCGGCATTCATGCCGCCATTCCAGATGTCGAGATGAATCTCGCCACGGCACGCTAAAGCGTGCGCCACAGCGTCTGTTCTTCGGGGTTAGAGAAGTCTCAGGCTTCCACCCAGTTCCGCCGCTCGATGAACGTCTCAGGCTCGTAGGTGATGCCCGCATCCAGGCGCTTCTGCTCGCGTCTCGTCGTCCACAGCAGCATCGGCCCGCCCAGCAGAGTAGAAGCCGCGGAAGTGAGTGAACCCAACTCGCGGCGGATGTCCTTGCGCAATTCGTGCACGCGCGCGGCAACGTCTTCACTCGTCTTTCGGAGGTTCTTTTCCATGGCCCAGAGCACCACGCTGTAGTGCGTTCGGAGAGCATGTGCCTCGCGCTCGAAACGCTCCCGAACGCGAGCGTCGGGAGAGAGATGGTACCGTTTCCAACCGGCCAGAGTTGTCCGGCAGAGACGGAACAACGACGGGCCATTGCGCTCGAAATCGCGCCGGAATGCGTCGTCCAGGAATTCCTTCGACTGGTCGCGAGAGATGTGCGGATGCCGCCAATTGAACTTGAACTGGCCATGAACATCCGCGAGATCGACGTCGATCATGCGGCCCTCGCCCTTCATCTGCTCATACAGCGGCGTCCCCGGTAGAGGCGTATAGAGCATGAACTGGTGGAAGTCCGTCTCGTGCTCCACCGCGTACTCAATCTCATCCTTGATGTTCTCGGGCGTGTGGTGTTCCATGCCGACGATCGAGGAACCCAAAACGCGGATGCCGTGCTGGCGCAACTCAGCGGTCAGTTCATGCGTGTCCGAGCCGCTCAGCTTGGCGTAGCCCGACTTCGGCGACTCCAGCCCCATCCAGATCCACGAAACGCCGAGTTCGACCAACTCCTGCATGGTGTACTTGCGGATCGCATTCGCGGAGGAAAACACGTACATTTCCCAGCTTTTTTGACCCTTTTTCATGCATTCCAGCAGTTCGAGCGCCCGCTTGCGGTTCAAAAGGAAGTTCTCGTCCATCACGAAGAACGCTTTCAGATCCAGCTCACGCTCGGCGCGCTCCATGGCCTGGTAGATTTCCTCGCCGGTGTTCAGGAAGTTGAAGCTCTTGCCCTTCCCGCCGAAGAAGGCAGACGTCGTACAGAAGTTGCAGCCCAGCGGGCAACCGACGCTCGGAATAATGGTCGCGCAGGTGGAACCGACCTTCTGCGGCAGTTTCAACCCCATCACGCGCTGTCCGAATCCGCTGGCGATGAGGGGATGCTTGATGGGCGCAGTAGCATCCTCGCCCAGATAGGTCCGCATCCAGCCGACGCCCTCGCCCTTGACGATGAAGTCGGCATCGATGATCTGGTCCAGGTCCGCGATAGCCGCCACATGGCCGCCGACGACGATGGACGAATGGGGAGAGAACTGCCGCACCATGCGGCACATCTCTTTCACCTTGCCCACGTTCATCACGATGCCGGAAATGCCGACCACGTCGTAGTGCTGCGAGGTCAGTTCGCGTTCGAAATCCTCCCGCGAAGGAAAATCGAGCACAGTGGACGGGGCGCCGATATTTTCCTGGATGAACATGATCCCCCAGGAGCGGTGGAACATGCGCAGCGAGTAAGGTCCCTGTTCCCGTGTGACTTGGTTGTGGTAGAGCTCCATCGGATTGATGGAACGGCTGCCGAACTCGTCATCTTGCGCATAGGGGCCGAAAACGCTGGTCAGCAGTACTCGGGCCTGACTGCCTTGGGGATGCGGAAACTGATTGGTCATTGTTTAGTGGGCCAGAAGAAAAGGCCTTTTAATCTCATCTTAGAGCCTGATTCCCTGCCTACCGCTCAAGCCGGGGCTGGGGTATGTTGAAATTACACAGAAATTACAGACCAGGGTGTCCACTTTGATACGACCATTCATTTCGAAGCTTAGCCTCGGACTCGGTTCCGTCCTTTTCGCCGCGCTGCTTGGCGGCCAAACTCAACTGCGTCGGCCCGCGATGGCTCCGCTGGACCCAGCGAACACGGCGGCTACGGCATCCAAGGCAGCCATGGCGTCCCCGACGTCCGCGCCTCTCCGGCGACCGGCGGACGGACGGCCAGGGGCGCAAAGCCCCGCTTCTCTGATGACGGCCCAAAGCGCCACGGCCGGGCCTAACCTGAAAGTGGACGCGGCGTCCAACCGGCACCCCATCAGCCCGGATGTCTACGGCGTCAACTCGTACGGGAACATGAGCGCGACGGCCGACATGCATCTGCCGGTGACGCGCTGGGGCGGCAACGCGACCTCCCAGTACAACTGGAAACTCGACTCGTCCAACACGGGCGGCGATTGGTACTTCGAGATCTTCCCGCAGAATTCGTCCGCGGATCCCGCCAAACTGCCGGACGGCTCGGCCCACGATCTGTTCCACGAGGCCAATCTCGCCGCCGGGGCGAAAAGCTACAGCACGGTGCCGATCATGGACTGGGTCGCCGGCACGCGTGTGCCCAAGACGTGCAGCTTCAGCGTCAAGAAATACGGCGCCCAGAAGGCGACCGACCAGTACGCGCCCGATTGCGGCAACGGAACGCTGACCAGCGGCACGGAAGTCGCCTCACTCCCGAATTTCGATCGAACCGACAGCGACGTCAACGTCGACGCCGCGTTCATGACCGATTGGGTGAAATACACCGCGGCCAAATACGGTACCGCCGCGCAAGGCGGCGTGGCCGTCTGGTCGCTCGACAACGAGCCCATCTGGTGGATGGGCAACCACAAAAACATTCACCTCCAGCCCTTCACTTACGATGAGTTGGCCGAGCGCGGCCTCCGCTATGCCAGGGCCATCAAAGCCGGCGACCCGACCGCGGCGGTAGCCGGCCCGGTGAGCGCGGGCTACATGGACCTGTTCTTCTCGGCAGTGGATATCGAGGCCGGCTGGAGAGGGGGCATTGCGCCTTACAAGTACTGGACCAACCCGGTGGACCGCAAGAAACACGGCGACATCGACCTGACGGCGTGGTATCTGCAGCAATTCGCGCAAGTTCGAGACAGGACAACGGCTACCGGCTGCTCGACTATCTCGACGTTCACGGCTACATGCCCGGCACGGGCGGCGACGATGTCAGCGCCGCGGGCAAAGCCGCGCGCCTGCAATCGCCGCGCGTCTTCTGGGATCCGACGTACAACTTCACTCACGATGAGTACTTGGGCAATGAGCCCGTCAACCTGATCGGTCGCATGAAGACGTGGATCGCCGACAATTACCCCGGCACCAAAACCGCCATCACCGAGTACAACCTCGGCGCGTTTACCGACATCTCGGGCGCCCTGGCCCAGGCCGATCTGCTCGGTGCGTTCGGCCGCGAAGGGCTCGATCTGGCCACGCTATGGGGCAACCTGACCGATTCACAAGGCGTGCCCAACATGATGTCCTACGCCTTCCGCCTATACCGCAACTACGACGGCAAGGGCAGCGCGTTCGGCGAAACCAGCATCTCGGCCGCGAGCGACAACCAGGACCAGCTTTCCGTCTATGCCGCCGAGCGATCGGGGGACTCCGCGCTGACGCTGATGGTGATCAACAAGACCGCCAACGACCTCAGCAGCAACGTCAACATCGGCAACTTCCAGCCGGACAGCGCGGCGCAGGTCTGGCAGTACAGCGCGGCGAGTCCCGCCGCCATCGTTCGAGGTTCGGACGTGAGCACGACGGCGAACGGCATCACCGCGACATTCCCGGCCTACTCGGCCACGCTGCTGGTCGTTCCAGAGGCGAGCGCCTTGAAAGCGCCTAAGCCGGTGATCTCGGCCGTTGTCAACGCCGCGTCGGGCCTCACGGCCATCGCGCCCGGCACCGTGGTGAAGATCACCGGCACGAACCTCGGCCCCGCGAGCGGCGCTGCGGCCCCGATTCCCAGCCCAGTCCGGCTTTGTGAACGCGAATCTGTCGAACGTAGGCGTGCTCTTCAATGGAACTCCCGCGCCGGTGCTGTCCGCTTCGGCGGCCTCGGTATTGGCTGTCGTTCCCTATTCCGCGGCGCTGTCTCCGACGTCAACGGTGCTGGTACAGTACATGGGCAGCGGCTCGGACGCGTTTCAGACCCAGGTTGTCGCCTCCGCGCCAGGCGTGTTCACGGCCGATGGCACCGGCCAGGGACAGGCTCTGGCCTTCTCCTTCGACGCGGGACTCTCGATGGTCGCGTTCAATTCTTCGCTCAACCCGGCCACGGGCGGCGCCAGTCTCTCCTTCTACATGACGGGCGCGGGCGTGCTGAATCCGCCTGCCGTGGATGGCCGGATTGAAGGATCGATCCTGCCGCAGCCCCGCGCAGAACGTTTCGGTCACCATCGGAGGCAAGCAGGCCACCGTCCAGGCCGCATCGGCGCCCGGCAGCGTCTCCGGCATCCTGCTGGTGAACGTCACGGTGCCCAGCGGGCTGCCGTCCGGGAACGCGGCTCTGGTGGTCACCGTTGGCAGTTGGAGCAGCCAGAGCGGCGTGACCATCGCGTTGAAGTAGCCGGTTCCAGCGCCCGCACACTTTTCAGGAGCGGGGTCTGGACCCGCGCGGCGCTGGAGCGCCGCCCCACTCCACGCCCTCATCGATAGCCAATGAAGAACAGCCGCCGGAAGGGGAACAGAACCTTCCCGTCGCTTCGTTGCGGATAGTCGTGCGCAATTTCGCCGGCGAGCAGGCGCACGTACAACTCCTGGTCGAGTTCGTTGCCCAGCGCCTCCAGGTACGGCCGCAGCCCCGTGCCCCGGATGAACTCCAGAATGGCCGCGGTTGAGTCCATCACGTGGATGTACTCGGTCTGCCACATCTCCAGGCGCGAGCAGCGCGGGGCGAGCAGGTCGTAGTAATACGCCGGAGTCTCTTCGACCACGGAGTTGATAGCGCCGCCCATCCTGTCGCGCCAACGCGCGTCGAGCGCGATCTGCCTCATCCGAAGATGCAATGGCGATTCAAAGTGAGTAGGTATCTGCACCGCCAGCGCGCCGCCCGCGGCCACTTGCTTCAGCAAATGGGGAATGAGCTGCGAGTGGCCGTGCACCCACTGGATGGCGGCATTCGAATAGACGAGGTCGTAAGGCCGCTCTGCCTCCCAGTTGGCAATGTCGGCCTGGAGCCACTCTTGTTGAGGGTATAGACGACGGGCTTCGGCCAGCATCTCCGCGGATTGGTCCAGACCCGTGATCCCGGCGCCAGGCCATCGAGCCTTAAGAACAGCCGTCGAGTTGCCCGGGCCGCATCCCAGGTCGACGATTCGGCGCGGATCGGCAAGCTGCACGCGAGCCGCCAGATCGATGGCCGCCTGTGTGCGCTCCTTGCTGAAGCGTAGATAGAGACTGGCGTCCCAGGAGGGAGTATTCAATGGACTGCTGTGCCTCCATTGAAGCGTATCAGCCGCGACGCTCAACCCGCGCGCCCGGCGAAACATGGGTATGATGATGTCTCTTGGGAGTCAATATGCCGATACACACCCGCCGCAACATTCTGCAACAGGCCGCTCTGGCGGCAGGCCTGCCCGGAAGCGGACTACTCGCGGCTGAAAGCGCCAGACGCCGCGCGCAAGCTGCGCGTAGTGGTGACGGGCGGCCATCCCGGAGACCCGGAGTACGGCTGCGGAGGCACGATCGCGCGCTACTCGGATCTCGGCCATGAGGTCGCTCTCCTGTACCTCAATCGCGGCGAGGGCGGCATCGCGGGCAAGCCTCCGGAAGAAGCCGGAGCGATTCGTTCGGCGGAAGCCGTCAAAGCCTGCAAGATTCTTGGAGCGCGGCCGGTGTTCGCAGGGCACATCGACGGGCAATCCGTGGTCGACCAGCGTCACTACGCGGAGTTCCACGAACTGCTCGCCGCCCAGAAGCCCGATGTGGTCTTCGCCCAATGGCCCATCGACGGTCATGCCGATCACCGGGCGATCTCGTCACTCGTCTATGAAGCCTGGCTGCGGATGCACAAGTTGTTCGCGCTTTACTATTACGAAGTCACGACGGGCGAAGACACGCTGCAATTCGCGCCAACTCACTACGTGGACATCGGCGCCCAGGCCGCGCGCAAACGATCCGCGTGCTTCGCGCATGCCAGCCAGGCGCCGGAGAAGTTTTACTCCCTGCAGGAGCAGATCGCCAAGTTTCGAGGCGTAGAGAGCGGATATAGTCAGGCGGAAGCGTTCATTCGCCACGTCCAGAGTCCCGATTTCCTATTGCCACGTTTGTGAGGAACCGCGAGCGAGGTTACTTCGGACCGCCTTCGTCATCGCGCTCGGCGCGCTGGTCCTGCCGCATCTCCAGCACGTACTTCTTTTCGGGTTGGACGATGCTTTGGAACTCCAGGAAGGCAGAGCCGAGGGCGCCGCTGTTGGCGCGCGTCTTCATGTAGAAGATCCAACCCCGGCTCTCCATCCCCACCGCCAGTCGATGCAGGCTATATAGGCCGACGACCAGGGCGACACCCCAGAGAACCACGGACATGACGCATCCAGCCTACTCCAGAGAGCGCGCGAAAGAAATAGTGCAGTTACTTTAGGAAGCGAGAACGGGGAACACTGCAGCCTCGCCGAGGCCGCGCTCCGTGGCTTCGCCGAGCGTCACCGTAATCAGTTGGCCCGGCGCGTGTGGCGTATTCAGCTCGACGCTGAGGTAGTTCGTTGTGAGCGCCGTGCCATTGTCGAGCGTCACCGCGCTCAGCGTGCGGCCCTGCTGCGAGCGGCGGAATGCCAGGTTCTTCTGCGCGCCCAACTCCCGCAACAGGCGCGTCCGCTCCTTGCGAACCGGGCCGGGCACCTGCGGCATCGCGGCGGCAGGCGTGCCTGGGCGCAGAGAGTAAGTGAAGACGTGCAAATAGGTGAACGGCATGCGTTCGATGAAGCCGTAGGTCTGCTGGAATTCGTCGTCGGTCTCGCCGGGGAAGCCCGTCATTACGTCGGCGCCGAACGCCGCCTCGGGCAGCAGCGCGTGGGCGTGCAGCAACCGGTCCTCGTAGTGCCGCGCGCGGTAGCGGCGCTTCATGCGCTTCAGAACGCTGTCCGAGGCCGATTGGAGGGGCGCGTGGACGTGACGGCAAATCCTCTCCGTGGAGGCCATCAGTTCGAGCAGGTCGTCGCTGAAGTCCATCGGCTCGACGGAACTGATCCGCAGACGCCGCGCATCGGTATCTTGAAGCACCAGGCGCAGGAGGTCCACCAGGCGCATCCGGTCTTCCGTGCGAAACCCGCTCTCGCGGCCCCATCTGCCCAGGTTGATCCCCGTAAGAACGATCTCGGCGTAGTTGCGCGCCAGAGAACGGATCTGGTCGAGGACCTGTTCTACCGGCATGGAACGGTTCCTGCCCCGCACCGACGGAATGATGCAGAAGGTGCACATGTTCGAGCAGCCGTCCTGAATCTTCAAGTTCGGGCGCGACCGGTCGCCGAACGCGTCGTCAACGGGGGCCGAGAGAAACTCGGACGCCGCGAAAACGTCACCGACGTGGACTTGCCCGTGGTACGGCGTCGATGCCCCAGTCCTCTCCGGCGCTATACATATTAGCTCTGGGATCTTTGTTTTGTGGGAGTTGCCGACCACCCAGTCAACGCCGGGAATCGCCGCCAGCTCCTGTGGAGCCCGCTGCGCATAGCAGCCCGTCACCAGGATGCGCGCGCCAGGATTCTCCCGGTGGACCCGGTGAATGCTCTTGCGCACGTCATCGTCCGCGGCGGCAGTCACCGTACAGGTGTTCAGGATCACCAGGTCGGCGCTCCGCGCTTCACCGGCCTCGGCCAGTCCCTGGCGTTCCAGGAGACCCTGCAGCGCCGCGCCGTCGGCCTGCGTCGCCCTGCATCCGAAGTTCTGTATGAAGAACCGTCGCATCCTTCCCTTCAGGCTAGCAGCCTGTGGTTGAAATCGCGTGCGACTGCGCATTGCCGGTTCAGTGGAAACAATTACACCAAAAAGCGCATCAAGCCCTAAAGTTCCAGGCCGTTTCCGCCGATACAAAGAGTGCCATGGCGTTGGATCGCGTCCTCTCCCAACAGGAAATCGATAGTGTATTCAAACGGATGCAGAAGAACAAAGCATCCGGCGACCCCGCCAAGAAGGCGGAGCCGTACGATTTCCGACGCCCGGACCGCATTGCGAAAGATCAGCTCCGGTCCATCCACCTGTTGCACGAGAACTTTGCCCGAAGTCTCGCATCCAGTCTGTCTGCCTACCTGCGCGCTTACGTCATGGTGAATCTGGTTTCGGTGGAACAGATTTCCTTTCTTGAATTCACGCAGTGCCTGCCCTCGCCTTCCTGCATCGTCTCCATGGCGATGAAGCCCTTCGACAGCAACGCGATTCTTGAGATGAACCCGACCATCGTGTACCCCGTGCTCGAAATGCTGCTTGGCGGTAGCGGCAAGACCCGGCTGAAGGTGGATCGCGAGATCACCGAGATCGAGCAGAGCCTGCTGGATGGCGTATTGAGAATCGTGCTGCACGACTTGGAGGACGCGTGGTCGCCGATCAGTCCGATCAACTTCCGGATTGAGAAGCACGAAACCGAACCCCAACTGCTGCAAATCCTGTCGCCCAGCGAAGCCGTCGTCGCGGTGGGCATCGAGATCCGTATCGGCGAGTTGGCCGGAATGATGAACGTCGGCATCCCGTCCATCATCATCAAAATGCTGCGGCAAAAGTTCGACCAGCAGTGGTCGGTGAGAAAAGCCGAAGCCTCGGAGGAAGACCGGCAGCGGGCGCTGAAGCTCCTGCTTCAGGCACAGGTTAAGTTTGATTCGCGCCTGCAGGGGCCGACCATGACAGTTCAGGACATGCTGCAACTGACGCCCGGCGACGTATTAGCTTTCGACTACCCGCTCGACCGCCCCATCGACCTGATGGTGAACGGGAGGATGCTGTTTCAAGGCCGGATTGTCGACACCGGACGCAAGCGTGGGTTCAGCCTCGATTCAATTTGCGGACGAGATTGACCGTGATATGGGGAACCCCTTGGCAGAAAAGCCAGAAACGAAGGGAGTCAACGGAGAAGTCCGCGGGACCAGGTTAGGTAGACGCTCCTTCAACGGGGGCTCGGCGCAATCGTCACGGCGCTCCGGCGTGCTGCTCTTTCGGCGGCCACGCAAAGGCGAAAGCGCGTCGACCGGCGGTGTTCGAAAGGGCGAATCGAAAATGGTTTATCGTTTCCGCATTAGAGGGTATTTAGAATCAGTCGCTTACGGGCAAAAACGAAAACCGCTTTTCGTTTGGAGTCTTCGCCGCGATTGATTGAATCGGACCTGCGTCAGTCATCATCGTCATGCTCTCATTTATGCTCTCCGCGATGCTCATGCTTGCCGCCCTTAGCTGGGGGCAACCAACTCGCGCGGTTCTCCGGATTCAATGAGGATGCCCAACTCCCGCAGGAGCGCTTCCGCCGCGAGCCGGCCGGACTCCATCGCCCCCTGTATGGA
Source organism: Terriglobia bacterium (assembly GCA_963823095.1). GTDB lineage: Bacteria > Acidobacteriota > Terriglobia > Bryobacterales > Bryobacteraceae > CAIVVT01. Next base: position 400,445 of record CAWGKI010000049.1, on the reverse strand, counting down.
GGGCGTGGCGCGGTGGTCGCCGCAGATGTACAGCCCGTCTCCGAGGCGTTGCGGCTGCTGCCATTCCATAGGGTAGGTGACAGGGTGCGCGTGCAGAATCCGGTAGACGCGCAGCAGCCGCCACTCCAGGGCGACCAGGCCATACCAGCGGCGGAGCTGGCTGCGGACCATGTTTACGAGAATTTTGTCGTCGCTCGTCGGCCATCCAATGACGGAGGCGGATACAAGCCAGTCTCCCTCCGGCGCATACGACGGCTGCACCAGATTCGGTACGCAAACGCTGTTGATCGGGCCCCGGCTCCCCCCGTTGATAGCCAGGATCGGCTCGTCGAGAGGCGGCTCTTTTGCGACGAAGTACAAAACCGACACGCTCCTGGAATTGATGTTGCGCGAGTATCCGAGCAGGTGGCATGCTTCCGGCCCGTCGGTGGCAACCACGATGGATTTGGCCTGCAGAATTTCGTCCGATTCTAGGACAACTTCCCCATGGCCGATCGACTTCACCTTGGCCTGCAACCGGATCGACCCTTCTGGGAGCCCTTCGGCAAGCTGTTCCGGAATCGCGCCCATGCCCTGTTCCGGCAGAGCGCTGTCACCCTCCGAGAGCATCTTGAAAGCGAATTCGAACATGCGCGAAGAGGCCGTGAGTTTGCCGTCGAGCAGGATACCGCCCAGGAATGGTTTGAAGAAACTCTCGATCACCCGGACGGAGAAACCGCGCCGGCGCAGGGCCTGAAGGGTCGAAGTCTCCTCGCCGCTGAAGATCTCCTCGATGCCCTTGCGCATCAGATCGTTGCGCAGCTTCCACATCCGGTATTTATCGCTCAAGGATCCGATGGGAGCGAAGATATTGTTCAGGAATGCGCCGGGCTCCCGCCACGGATCGGTCAGGCGGATAAATCGGCCGTGATAGCGAACCAGCGTGCCGGAAACGAACGGCTTAAGGCGGAGCGCCTCGTAATTGAGCTGATCGAGAGCCTCCGGATAAGCGGTCAACAGGACCTGAAATCCCCGGTCCAGCAGGAACCCGTCGTGCCGATCGGTCCGCACGCGCCCGCCAACCCCATCGGAAGACTCCAGGATCTCGAAAGAAACGCCGTGCCGCTGCAAGGTTCGTGCACAACACAATCCGGCCAGTCCAGCGCCAACGATCAGAACGTCAGGTTTACTCATGAGCGGTTCCCGAAACGGTGCGAATGGTGGGGTCCGCCGGGCAATCCGGCCGCTTCCCCGAGGGTCTCGACAGCATCGGAATTGGCACTTCCATCTGCCATCTTCGTCCCATTAAGATACCATCCCGCCGGCCTGGTCCCGCACCCATTCAAACGGGCAGGGACAGGAAGTCGCGCGCGTTGGCGTAGCAGATGTCGCGCAGCATGCCCCCGGCGAGTTCATCCCGGTCGGGGATCAGGCCCATTTCCATGTCGCGGCCCAACATGTTCGCCAGCACGCGGCGAAAATACTCGTGGCGAGGATACGACATAAAACTGCGCGAATCCGTCAGCATGCCGACGAAGCGGGCAAGCAATCCGCAATTCGAGAGTGCGTTGATCTGCCACTCGATGGCCTCTCTCTGGTCGAGGAACCACCAGCCGCTACCGAATTGGACCTTGCCCGCGATCCGGCCGTCCATGAAGTTCCCGGCCATCGTCGCCAGCCCGTAGTTGTCCGCGGGATTCAGATTGTAAAGGACCATCTTCGGCAGTCCGCCCTCGCGTTCAATAGCGTCGAGGAACGCCCCGAGAGCGTCGATCTGCGGCCAATCGCCGATGGAATCGAAACCAGTATCGGGCCCCGACCGGGCCAGAGCCAGGCTGTTGTTGTTGCGGCGAGCGCCGAGATGCAACTGCTTGGTCCAACTCTTCTCCGCATCGAGACGAGCGAAAAAGCGCATCAGAAAACCGGCAAAACGCCGCTGCTCGTCCGCATCGGCGGCGCCGCCCGAGCGTACGCGGTCGAAGACTGCGCCCGCTTCCGCTTCAGTCCCGTCCACGGGCGGACAGACGCTGAGCCCATGATCCGAAAGCCGGCAGCCCGACTCGTGGAAGAAATCGTGCCTCTTACGGAGCGCGTCGAGGAATTCCGGGAAGCGGCGGATTTCGACTTGAGCCGCTGCCGCGAGCGCATTCGTCCACGCATTGAACGCCTCGTTCATGTGGACGTTCAATGCCTTGTCCGGCCGGAAGGCCGGCAATATCTTGGCCGGGCAAGCCGAGCCCTGCATTTGGCGGTGCCAGCGGAGATCGTCCACCGGGTCGTCGGTCGTACAGAGCGCACGGACATTGAACTTCTGCAAGATGCCCCAGGCCGACAATCCGCCGCCCGCCAGACGCTCGTTGGCGATCTCCCAGATGCGCGGGGCGGTGGACTCGTCGAGCAGATCGTCTACGTCGAAGTATCGCTTCAGCTCGAGATGGGTCCAATGGTAAAGCGGATTCCGCAAGGTCTGCGGAACGGTCCGCGCCCAGGCGAGGAACTTTTGATACGGGTTGGCCGAACCGGTGCACAGTTCTTCGCTGACGCCGTTCGCGCGCATTGCGCGCCACTTGTAATGGTCGCCCTCCAGCCAGATTTCGAACAGGTTGGCAAAGCTCCGATTCTCGGCGATATCCCTAGGATTCAAGTGGCAGTGGTAGTCGAGGATCGGCTCATTCTCGGCGAACGCGTGATACAGCCGGCGGGCAGCGTCATTGCTGAGTAGAAAGTCTTCGTGGATGAATGGCATGGCTGGAACCTGGGTTTATTTGACCCCATTCGCGGCGCACAACGCGAGACGCCCCCGCGTTTCAAGCTTTTTCGCGAATGGAAGCGAGCTTTCCCGCGATCAGTATGGCGATTTCGAGCGCCTGCTCGTAGTTGAGTCGCGGATCCACCTCGCTCTCGTACGCCTGACTGAGATCGGATTCGCTCAATCCGCGCGCACCGCCCGTGCATTCCGTGACGTTCTCTCCGGTGAGTTCGATGTGCACGCCGCCGAGCCGGCTGTCACGCGCCTGGTGAATGTCGAACGCCAGCCGCAACTCCGTCCCAATATCGTCGAACGAGCGCGTCTTGTATCCGTTCGACGTGGTGCGCGTGTTGCCGTGCATCGGGTCGCAAACCCACAGAACGATCTTCCCTTCGCGCCGCACGGCCTCGATCATCCGCGGCAGATCCCTCTCCACTTTGTCCGCTCCGAAGCGGTGAATCAGCGTGAGGCGGCCCGCGCGGTTCTGCGGGTTCAGGACATCGATCAAGCGGAGCAATCCGTCGAGATCGGTTGTCGAGCCAACCTTCACGCCGACGGGATTGTCGATGCCGCGCATGTACTCGACGTGGGCGCCTTCGGCCGAAGAGGTCCGGATGCCGATCCAGGGAAAGTGTGTGGACAGATTGAACCAGCCGGAGCGCCTCGGCACGCGGCGCGTCTGCGCCTGCTCATACCCGAGGTGCAAGGCTTCGTGGCTCGTGTAAAAGTCGATCCGATCGGTATCCCCAGCGCGGATGCCGAGGATGTTCTCCATGAATCGCAGCGAGTCTTTGACGCTCGCGATGCGCCGGTGGTATTGGCTCGCCATCGGCGAGTATTCCGCCCAGTCGAGATCCCAATATTCGGGGTGGTGGAGATCGGCGAAACCGCCCTTGATCAGCGCGCGGATGTAGTTCAACGTCAGAGCCGCCCGCTCGTAACCGGCGATCAGCAACTGCGGATCGGCCGTGCGCGCTTCGGGCGTGAACTCCGGAAGGTTCACCAGGTCGCCGCGATAGCTCGGCAGGCGAACACCGTTGCGTTCCTCGAAATCGGAGGATCGGGGCTTGGCGTACTGGCCCGCAAAACGGCCGATGCGGATCACGGGGCACGCCGCGCCCTGCACCAGCAGCAGGCTCATTTGCAGCAGGATTTTGAGCTTGTTCGTGATGCGTTGGGAGGAGCACTCCGAGATGCGCTCGGCGCAGTCGCCCGCTTGCAGGACGAAGCGCCGGCCCATCGCGGCGTCGGCGAGCTGCTCTTGCAGGGCGATGATCTCCCAACTGGTCACCAACGGCGGGAGTTCGGCGAGTTCCTTGAGCGCCCGTTCCAGTGCGGCGGGATCCCGATACACCGGCTGCTGGAGAGCCGGAAAGCTTTTCCAGGAGGACGGGCTCCAGGGCCGCGCACTCTCGTCTATGCGCGCGTCTTTGATGTCAGCCGGCATGAACACTACAGAGTATCACGCAGGCACGGAATCGAAGCTCAAGAGCGCGGCAGGGGCCGTGCCAGGGTCTCGGAAACACCGCGCCATCATGTAGGCTGGTTCATGCGCGGTAAGGCCGCCTCAGATGGCGTGCTCCGTGCCGGTTGCACGGATATGCTCTTCCTATTGATCCCCTTGTGGCTCCACAAAGCCCTCCCCCTTCCCTTCCTCCCGATTGGCTTCTGCATTCTGTTCGGGATCCTCGGTCTGCTCCTCAAAAAGCGCTGGATTACGGGGTTCGCCATCGGCGTCTTGTGGGTGTTCTCGCTTCCTCCAACGGCTACCTGGCTGATGTCCGGACTGGAAAACGGCTATCCAGCCATGGAAGTGAAAGACTGCCCGAAGGCGGACGCAATCGTCGTGCTGTGCGGGATGCTGAACGAATCGGTGACCTCAGCGACGGAGTGGAAGTATTCGGTCGACCGTTTTGAACGCGCGGTCGAGCTCGCCGCCGCCGGGCGCGCGCCCGTATTGCTCTTTACTCGCGGGCTCCTATGGCCGGAAAACGGCAACGAGATCGAAGGGGTTACGCTCGCGCGAGAAGCCGTCAAACATGGTATTCCGGCGGAGCGGATTGTACTGACGGACGAAACGGTCATCGAAACATCGGGGGAAATGCGGTCTATCCGGCGGGCAATGGAGAAGCACGGCTGGCGGCGGATCATCCTGGTTACCAGTGCGTTCCACATGCCACGCTCAATGTGGCTCGCGAGGAAGGAGAAGATCGACGCGATCCCATTTCCCGCCGATTTCGAGGCAGGGAGGTTGCGGTTATTCGAACCGAGCAGCCTGATGCTTAAGGCCGAATGCCTGGAGAAGTCGGAGCGGGCCATTCGCGAGTGGATCGGCATGGCCTATTACCGCGTATTTGGGATTTAGCGCGGTTCTCCAGCCCGGTTGCCAAACCCCTCTCCAACTTGCCGCCGGCCGGCCCTAATGCGCCACCTGGCTGAGCAGCCAAGCGTACTCGAAGGCCGTGTCCTTCAGGCGGTCGTACCGTCCTGACGCTCCACCATGCCCCGCCGGATCCATCTTGCACTTCAGCAGCAGAGGATTGGAGTCAGTCTTCAACGTACGTAGGCGGGCGACGTATTTCGCGGGCTCCCAGTACATCACCTGGCTGTCGTGGAAGCTGGTCGTCACCAGCATCGCGGGATAGGCGCGCTTCTCCAGATTGTCGTAAGGACTGTACGACTTCATGTAGTCGTATGCCGCTTTCTCGTTCGGATTGCCCCATTCCAAATACTCGCCAACCGTCAGCGGAAGCGAGGCGTCCATCATCGTGTTCATCACGTCCACGAATGGAACAGCGGCATGAACGGCGCGGAAAAGATCCGGCCGCAAATTGACTACGGCCCCCATCAGCAGGCCGCCGGCGCTGCCGCCTTCAATCACCAGCCGGTCGGATGAGGTCCACTTCTCCTTGATCAGGTATTCGGCACTGTCGACGAAATCGAAGAATGTATTCTTCTTCTTCATCAGCATGCCGTCGTCGTGCCATTTCTCGCCCATTTCGTTACCGCCCCGGATGTGCGCGATGACGTAGATCATGCCGCGATCGAGCAAGCTGAGACGCGAACTGGAGAAAGCCGCCGCCGTACCATAGCCGTACGATCCGTAAGCGTAGAGGAACAATGGAGCCTTGCCATCGCGTTGAATGCCCTTCTTGTAGACGATAGACAGCGGCACCTTCACGCCATCCCGAGCCACGGCCCACTGCCTCTCGGACACGTACTGCGCAGGATCGTACCCGCCGAGGACCTCCTGCCGCTTCATCAACAGGGACATGTGCACGCTCGTGTTGTATTCATACACGCTCGGCGGAGTCACCAGACTCTGATAGTTGAAGCGGTAGGTGGTCGATTCGTAATCGGGCGTGTCGCCCGGTGAGACCGCATAGACGGGCTCGGGGAAAGTGATGTTGAACCAGCTCTTCTTAACGTAGTCGAACAGCCGCAACTCGGTCAGGGCCTCGGACTTGACGATCGCGACGGCGAAGTTGTGGAACAGGTCGAGCCCTTGAATGAGGTCGCCGTCCTTGTGCGCCAGGAAGACCTTCCACTTCTTTCTCGGCATCGTGAGCATGTTCTCCGGCACCGTCAGCACCTTGAAGTCCTTGGCATCCTCGTTGGTGCGGACATAGAACAGGTTCTCGCGATGATCGAGGTCGTAGCGGACCTTCTTTTGACGCGGCAGGAACACGGCGAACTCGTCGCCGGTCTTGTCCGTTGCCAGGTAGCGGACCTCGCTGGTGTCCGTGCTGTGGATGTTCAACAGCAGGAACTTCAAGTCGCGCGTCTTTTCCAGCCCGATGTCGTAAAGCGCGTCCTTCTCTTCGTAAACGGGCTCGAATTTGTCCGATCCGAGAGTGTGCCGCCACAGCTTGTCGGAACGCTTGGTGGTCTCGTCCTCGGTGACCAGGAATAGCGTCTTGTTGTCGGCGGCGAACTCGACCGAGTCCACGCGTTCATAAGTGTCCTCGAAGACTTGACCCGTTCGCAGATCCTTGACGTTCAGGCTGTACTGCCTGAAGCCGACGAAGTCGGTGGTATACGCCATCAGGTTTTGATCGTCGCTGTAAGCGATATGCCCGATGGAGACGAATTTCTTGCCCTCCGCCAGCTCATTCGGGTCCAGCAGAACCTCTTCCCGTGCGTCGGGGCCATGCTTGCGGCAGAAGATCGGATACTGCTTCCCTTCCTCGGTGCGCTTGTAGTAGAGAAAGTCGCCGCGATGCGCCGGTACGTCGAGATCGGTCTGCTTGATGCGGCCGAGCATCTCCTTGTAGAGGGTGTTCTGCAGGGGCTTCAGGTCCTTTGTCATCGCCTCGGTGTAGGCGTTCTCCGCTTCGAGGTATTGGACGACCTCCGGGTTGGTCTTCTCGCGAAGCCAGAAGTAGTTGTCCGTGATGGTTGCCCCGTGACGGACCTCCTCATGAGGAACACGCTTCGCAACAGGCGGAGTGGGCTGCGCCTGTAGCAGCAGGCTGGAGGCAAGGATCAGGCCAGTGGCGGACGAGCGAAGGTGCAGCATAGCTATGAGTACTTCTGATGTTAAGCTTATCAGCCAGCATTCCGCACGAAGCGTTGCAGCAGGATGAGGCATCGTTTGGCGGAACGGGGCGCCTGACCCGCCAATCCGGCTCTCTTCCACGTGGGGCCGCTTGGGGCAAGCGCTGCAACGGTCTTCAGCCCACACGGCGGGTGCGGGACCCAACTATGCGGGCAATGCGCCGCCGGCCACGCGATAGTTGGGGCCGCGCAGTCTGTTCAGGCGCAGACCCAGCCCCAGCATGGAGATGGCGGAGAAGCCGAAATAGGCGCCAAGCCAAAGCAGGTCAGTGCGCGATCCCGGTTCTACGGTAATCCAGCGAAGCCCCAAGGCAAGAAATACCACCGCGAAACCAGCCGAGGCCATGCCGGCAATGCCAAGCAACCATCCGTCGGCAACGTGATCGCTGGCGCAGCAAGGTTCGCGCGGTAGTCAATTCGAGAATGCCGGCGCTCACTGCCATCAGGATGATCAAGAGCGCGACAGTCAGAAAGCTGACTCTGTATCGAACAAGGAACTCATAGATCAACGCGAGGGCGATAAGCGCAAGGCCATTGAGCACCAGAAGCCAGCACTTGCCCTTTGCGGATCTCCAGAGGCCGGCTGCCATGGTGCATGCGCCTGCTGCCAATATGAGCGCACCGAGAAACAGAATCGTGCCTCTCCACGCATGGAAAGTCACGGGGCCATCCTGGTTCTGCATGATGAAGTACAGGGCTGAAGCTGTGGCGTCGAAAACGCCACACAATGCCAGCAGCCACCAGTTTGCGGTCAGCGTTTGGATCATACGAAGCTCCAGATCGTGATCCAGCCCTACTTGGCGCGGAAGGTTCTGCCGCGATCTTAGCACCGCGACTCTCGCAATGCCTGGCGGAAGGCCCGGCGGAGGGCGGAGCGGTGATCACGGCTTGGTCTGAGACGACTCGATGAACGCCGCTAGCTGAAGCTTCCTGCCAACTTGGCGCAAGGCTTGGGCGAGCGGCAGATACTCGATGCTGTCGATCCAGCACGGGAAGCCTGCGAGCGAGTACTGCGCAACATTGGCCGCTGGGCTCAAATCACCTCCCACAAAGAAACAGCGGCGCTCGAGGTGTGATGAGGTTGATTTGTAGTTCCATTGTGACTACAATCGGAAGTGATGAGAAGATCTACGGTGGGCCTCGCAGACTCCTATGTTCGTGCTCGCATTGATACCGCGACCAAGCAGCGCGCCGCTGACGCGCTCGAAGCGATGGGGCTGTCCATTTCGGACGCAATCCGCCTGCTGATGCTGCGCGTGGCGGATGAGCGCCGCCTGCCGTTCGAAGTGAAAGCGCCGAACGCCACCACCCGCAAAGCAATCGCCGAACTCGAGGCAGGCAAGGGCAAGCGCTTCAAGAATGTCGACGCGCTAATGGCCGACTTGAATGCGGACGATTGAGCGCTCATCGGCGTTCAAGCGCGATTACCGCCGTGTGAAATCAATGCCGCGCCGCGTCAAAGACCTCGATGCCCTGTTGTCCGCTGTGCTGGCGTTGCTACTCGACGATCAAGGTTTACCGGACGAGTAACCGCGACCATGCGCTGAGCGGCGATTGGGGCGGTTATCGTGAGTGTCACATCAAGCCCGACCTGCTTTTGATCTACCGTAAACCCGACGTGGGCACCTTGCGATTGGCACGGTTGGGCTCGCATGCGGAGTTGTTCGGCTGAGGCTCCGCCGTACCAGACGACGCAAGCGATCGTCCACTTGTACATATACTCCGGCGCGGGGATGCCCAGAATCGCCAGCGTTCGCTCAAGCTGCGTGCGGAAGTAGTCGGTCATCCACAGCAGGAAGGTGCGCTTCTCGGCGTTCTCTTCCGAGAGCACCGGATAGTCGTGGTAGAACGTGTTGAACGACTGCGCCAGGGTGAAGGCGTACTTCGCCACGGCGGCCGGCTCGCCGCTCGCCAGAGCGCTTTCAATCGCCTTGAAGGCCTTCGACGCGGCCAGCAGCAGTTGCCAGCAGTTCTCGTCCGCCAACTGGCGTCCCATCGCGTCTTCATTGAGGACCGCGGTGAAATCCGGAATCGTCAGGCCGCGTTCGGCCAGCTTGCGGAAGATGTTGCGCGCGCGCACGGCCGCGTACTGCACGTACGGCCCGGTCTCGCCCTCGAAGCTGAGCGCCTCCTGCAGGTCGAATGCGATGACGGTGTTACGAGTGAACTTCAGCAGGAAGTAGCGCAGCGCCCCGACGGCGATGTCCCGGGCGATGCGCACGCGATCAGCCTCGGGTTTGTCGGCGTGGCGCGAGTCGACCTCGTGGCGCGCTTTCTCAATCAGCTTGTCGATCAGATCGTCGGCCTTGACTCCGAGCCCGAGACGCCCGGAGACCAGCACGTAAGGCTTCTGCTTGTCTTCCTCGCTGACCGGGATCTCCAACTCGACGCAGGTGCGCGGCGTGAGCGCGACCATCTCATAGCCGAAGTGAACGGACTTCTCCGCCTGGTCGTTGAAGCCGAGCGCGCTTCAGACCCGCCACCACCACGTCCTGCAAGTAGGACTGGCGCGAGTCGATGACGTTGTAAACTTCGGTACCTGCGCCGAACTTGGGCGATTCGCCATCGTACGGTTCGTGCGTGGCGACCCACGCCACGTGGCCGTCGTCGTAGGTTCGAAGCGGTTTGTAGTGGAAATCCTTGCCGAGAATGCCGAACTTCCACATCTGGTAAGCGATGTCCTTGCCGACGTAGGTGACCGTGCCGTTGGAGCGCACAATGACCTTGGAATCTTCGTCACCTGCGTTTTCGCGGAAGTGCGAGCCGGCCATAACGTAGCAGCCGGAGTTCTTGCCTTCCTTTTCGAAGTAGATGGCGCCGCGCTCCTTCAACAGTTCGAAGGCGGTGGCCCAGAACTGGAGATACAGGATCTCGCTCTCTCGCGGCAAAACATCGTACTCGATGCCCAGGCGCAGCATCGTCGTCAGGTGGCACTCGACAATGGCGTCGGCGATCAGGTGGCCCAGTTCGGCGACCACGCCCTCGTCGTGCTCAATGTCATGCAGCGCGTCGCGCTGCCACTGCTTGGCTTCGGGATGGGTCTTGTAGTACAGCGACGTAGCCGCGTAGAGGTCCCAGCAGTAGTAGTCAAACTTCCCGGCGGCAATCAGCGCACGCACGTCGGCCGGAGACTTGTGTTCAAGCTGGTGAAAGCCGACCACCACGTCGGCTACCTGCACGCCGGTGTTGTCGATGTAGTTTTGCACCTCGACCTTGCGGCCGCAGGCCCGCAGCATGCGCACGAAGGTATCGCCCAAAACCGCGTTGCGGAGGTGGCCGATGTGCGCCGCTTTGTTCGGATTAATGTTGGTGTGCTCGACGATGACTTTGCCGGGGACGGCTACGGGAGGCAAGTCCTCGCCGCGCAGGAGCCCGGCGGCATAGGCTCCCCGGTCAAGGCGCAGATTCAGGAATCCGCCGCCCGCAATCTCGATAGAAGCGACGCCGGAGATGGGTGGCAATCCGGTCGCTATTTCCTCGGCGATCACGCGTGGCGCTTTGCGCATCTGGCGCGCCAGGCTGAAGGCGACGGGCAGTGCGAATTCGCCAAACGAGGCTTCTTTGGGCTGCTCTACGGCGATAGGAGGCAACTCGGCAACCCGGCCAGACAGGTAGGCGGTAATTCCCTCGCGGATTCTGCGCTCAATGACTGCAAACACAATATTTATCGTATCAGGCGGTTCCTCCTCCGCCCTTCCGCCTTCGCGGGCTGCGCCTGCTACGGCGGACAAGTCCTCCTCCGCCGTTCCGCCTTGCCCGCCGTAGCTTCAGCGGAGGAGGGCCGTCGGTCTTGTCCGCCGTCTGGCGTTTCGATATGTGGGAACGCGTTTGGGCGCGTCCGGCTTTGTATCAGGGCATGGCTTCAGCCGTGCCGAACCGTTGCGAAAAGGAATCGGCTTCAGCCGCTGCGAAGGGGTCGAGCGTGCTCGTAATGGCGGGCGAGAGAAGGTCCTGAGTCCCGCTGAAAGAGCCATGCAGCTCTTCCAGGGTGGATTCTCTTAGCGCTCGTAGCAGGAATGTGGCGACATGGGAGAGATCTGCCGGCACGGCGTCTCCGAATGTCGTTTTACCCGCTTGGCAAAGACGAAAGCAGCGGCGGCTGAAGCCGCGACTGAGGGCGTTCTTGCGGCACGCCTGAAGGCATGCCCTGATACATACACGCCAGTTCGATCCGTACCGACCAAGCCTCGCCCAGATGTAGAAAGTCCAGCCGTCGGGCCTGCCCGCCGTAGCTTCCGCGGAGGAGGGTGTGGTTAGAATGTATCTGGCCAGCCGCCGAGCCTCTATGCAAACAACCAGCGTTGACGTTCCACTCTGTGTTGACCTCGACGGCACGCTGGTCTCGACCGACACGCTCCAGGAGGCGTTGCTTATCGCGGTAAAGCGCAAGCCCGCGCTGTTATTTCGCCTGCCATTTTGGCTGAAACGGGGCAAGGCGGGATTCAAGCGCCGTTTGACCGCCGAAGCGGCTCTTGACTGCTCGCTGTTGCCGTACCGGCCGGACTTCCTGGAATGGTTGCGCGAGCAGAAATCGGAAGGCCGCAAGCTTTACCTGGTCACCGCCTCGGACCAGAGCGTAGCCGACGCGGTCTCGTCCCACCTGAACCCGCTGTTCGACGAGTCGTGGGGCAGCGATGGAACCCGAAATCTCTCCGGCGGCCGCAAGCAGAAGTACCTGGTCGAACGGTTCGGGGAAAAGGGATTCGATTATGCCGGCGATGCGGAAATCGACCTGCCCGTGTGGAGCAGCGCGCGCAGAGTGATCGTCTCCGGCGCTGCCCAGGAGTTTGAAGCCGAGGTTGAACGCCGCTTCCCCGATGCGCTGGTTTTCCCCTCTGCGCCCTTCAGTTTCAAGACCCTCGCCAAGGCCGTACGCGTCCAGCAGTGGGTGAAGAACGTCCTGGTGTTCACCGTCCTGCTGACGTCCCACAGATTCCTGGATTCGAGCCTCTGGCTCCCCGCGATCCTGGCGTTCTTCGCTCTCAGCTTGTGTGCCTCATCGATTTACATCATCAACGACCTGCTCGATCTGGAGTCGGACCGGAAACATCCCAGGAAGCGCAAACGCCCGTTCGCCAGCGGCGCGCTGCCAGTTTCGGCAGGAGTGGCAATCGTTCCGTTCTGTCTCGCAGGCGCCTTGGTGCTGTCGTTCTGGCTGCCTCCGCCGGCGCGTTTGATATTGGCCGTTTACCCGCTTGTTTCCGTAGCCTACAGCTTCTACTTCAAGCGGAAGCCGCTAGTAGACGTCTTTACGCTGTCGGCTCTCTACACGATTCGTGTGCTGCTGGGCGCGGCGGCGACGGGAGTGCTTTGTTCGGAATGGCTGATGGGATTCAGCAGCTTCCTGTTCCTCAGTCTTGCGTTCAGCAAGCGCGCGTCGGAACTGATCGGACTGCAACAGCGCCATGCGACCGCCGTCTCCGGGCGGGCCTATTTCGTCTGGGATCTGGCGGCGGTCCAATCCGCGGGCATCGCGAGCGCCTTCACCACGGGTATCGTCCTGACGCTGTACATCCAGAGCAAGGAAGTGCTGCAGCTCTACCGTGAACCGCAATGGCTCTGGGTGGTCGCTATCGGCATTATCTTCTGGCTGCTGCGGATATGGCTGGTCGCCTCGCGCGGCCAGCTCGATGAGGATCCGGTGCTCTTCGCCGTGCGCGACCGGATCAGTTACCTGCTCTACGCGGTCTTCGCCACTGCCGTGGTGCTGGCCCGCACGGGTTGGTTCCCCATGCCCGGCATCAAATAGCACGCGCACGCCGAGCGGAATGGCCGGATTCGACGAGCCCACTACAATAGAGGGTAATGAAGAAGCGAATCTGTCGCGCCGGCGAATTCCGCGAACTCCTGGCGAAACGAGCGCTAGTCGCCGATGGCGCCATGGGAACCGTTCTGTACTCGAAGGGCGTCTTTATCAACCGCTGCTATGACGAGTTGAACGTGACGAGCCCGGCGTTGGTCGGTGACATTCACAAGGACTATGTCCGCAACGGCGCGGAGATTCTGGAATCGAATACGTTCGGCGCCAACCGGCTGCGCCTCGCCAATTTTGGGATCGCTAATAAGATCGCGGAGATCAACGGCGCCGGCGTTCGTCTGGCGCGTGAGGCCGCGAAAGAACGCTCGGATGTGTTCGTGGCGGGCGCTCTCGGACCCCTCGGAGTGTTGCTGGAGCCGCTGGGATCGACTTCGTTTGAAGAGGCCCGCGCGGTGTTTCGAGAGCAGATCGAAGCCCTCGTGGAAGAGGGCGTGGACCTGCTGATTCTGGAGACGTTCAAACACCTCAACGAATTGCGGGAAGCGCTCGCGGCCGCCCGCGAGGTAGCGGGCCGCGATACCGTGCTGGTGGCGCAGATCACCATCGACGACGAGGGCAACTTGCACGATGGCACCAAAACCGAAACCTTCACGAAGTTTCTCGACCAATCGCCAGCGGACGTCGTCGGCATCAACTGCTCGGTGGGCCCGAAGGCCATGCTCGAAACGCTCGAGCGCGTGATGCAGTTTACGCAGAAGCCCACCAGCGCCATGCCCAACGCCGGCCATCCGGCCATGGTGGATGGCCGCAATCTGTACCTTTGCTCGCCCGAGTATATGGCGCAATACGCCCGCAGGATGCTGTGGGCCGGAGTGCGCATCGTGGGCGGCTGCTGCGGCACCACACCCGAACACATCAAGGCCATCCGCAGTGAGATTCGCTCGTTGCAGCCTGGGCACACGGCCGTCCAGGCCAGCGTGGAGGAGAAGAAGGACGCCGCTCAGGCGATGAAGAAGACGCCGGTCGCGGAGAAGTCCGCGCTCGGTGCGAAGCTAGCCGCCGGCAAGTTCGTCGCCTTCGTGGAAATCCTGCCGCCACGGGGCGTGGACGCGACCAAGGAAATCGAGGGCGCACGGCTGTGCAAAGAGGCCGGCATCGACGCCATCAACGTTCCCGACGGGCCTCGCGCCAGCGCCCGCATGAGCGCTCAGGTGACTTGCCAGTTGATCGAGCGCGGAGCGGGCATCGAATCGGTGCTCCACTTCTGCTGCCGCGATCGCAACATCCTCGGAATCCAGAGCGAACTGCTTGGCGCGCACGCCGCAGGCATTCGCAATCTGATCTGCATCACTGGCGATCCTCCGCGCATGGGCAATTACCCCGATGCCACTGCCGTTTTCGATGTCGATTCCATCGGCCTCGCGAACATCGTTAACGGGCTGAACCAGGGCCTCGACATCGGCGGCAACGCCATCGGCTCGCAGACCTCGCTGGTGCTGGGTGTAGGAGCCAATCCCGGCGCGTTGAATATGGACGAGGAGATCAAGCGCACTGAGTGGAAGGTCCAGGCTGGAGCCGAATACATCGTCACCCAACCCGTGTTCGACGTGCATCAGGTGGAGGCGTTCGTCAAACGCATTGAGGGCTTCCGCGTCCCCGTGATCGCAGGCATCTGGCCGCTGACCAGTTTTCGCAACGCCGAGTTCATGGTGAACGAATTGCGTGTTCCCGTTCCCGCCGAATTCCTGGAGCGGCTGAAGGGCGCCGACAGCCCTGAAAAGGCGCGCGCCGAGGGCGTCGCCATCGCGCAGGAAATGGTGCGCCGCGTCCGGCCTCTGGTCAACGGCGTTCAACTCAGCGCGCCGTTTGGCCGGTACGGCCTCGCAATCGAGGTTGCCGGTGCGATAGGCGCGCGGTAGACTTGCAGATTGACTTACGCTTCCCCCACGTTGGAGTGGGAGATGGATTCAGAAGGCGCTCCGCACAACTAAGTGAAGCCAACCGACCTGCTTGAAATCGACCAACATGAGCCCGCGCCGGAAGCGGTCGCCAGGGCAGCGGATCTCCTTCGGAAAGGCGGCATTGTTGCCATTCCGACAGACGCGCTCTATACGATAGTCGCCGACCCGTTCAACTTGCAGGCAGTACGGCGCGTCTTCGCCGCCAAGGGCCGCGAATCGCTGTATTCCTTGCCCCTGTTGGTGACCGATCTGATGATGGCCGAGGAGTTGGTGACGGAACCGCCGGCTCGCTTCACGCTGCTGGCGCGCCGCTTCTGGCCCGGTCCACTGACCATCATCGTGCCCGCATCGGCCAAGGTACCCCTGCGCGTGACCGGCAACACAGGCCGCCTGGGCCTGCGCCAGTCTCGATCCAGATTGGCCGCTGCGCTGCTCGAGCTGATGGGTCAGCCGCTCGTGGCTACTAGCGCGAACGTGACCGGTTCGCCCACCTGCTCCAGCGGCATCGAAGTCTTCGGCATCCTGGACGGGCGGATCGATCTTGTGCTCGACGGCGGACACTGCTCGGGCATGGGCGCGACCACCATCGACATCACCGAACCCTACTGGCGTCTCATCAAAGAAGGCGCCGTTCCCGAACGCGACATCGCCGAGTGCCTCAAGCACGTCTGAGCCTGTTAGCGGTGGGGCAGCGCTACAGCGTCGCGCGGACTCCAGTGCCCGCTGGCTGAGAAACCGCCTGGGCTCCTTCCTTTGCGCGCCGAACCCGCCCCAGCGGACCATTCTCGAACTTAGTGGATAGAATGATACGCATGGCATCTACCCGGCGACATTTCCTGCAGGCCGGTGGCGCGGCGGGCCTCGGGCTCCCAGCGATCCTCTCCTCGCAGGCATTGGCCCAGACATCGGCCAACGACAAGATTCAGTTTGCGACCATCGGCTGCGGCATCATGGGCTCCGGCGACACTTCGACTGCGATCAGCGTGCCCGGCACGAAGCTCGTCGCGGTGTGCGACGTTTACGAGGGCCGGCTGACACGCGCGAAAGAGCAGTGGGGCAGCGATGTCTTCACGACGCGCGATTATCGTGAGGTCCTCTTGCGCAAAGACATTGACGCCGTGATTATAGCTACCCCGGATCATTGGCATGCGAAGATCACCCAGGATGCAATGGCCGCCGGCAAGGACGTCTATATCCAGAAGCCCATGGTCAAGCAGTGGCAGGATGGACACCTGGTAATCGACGCGGAGAAAAAATATAACCGCATTCTCCAGGTGGGCAGCCAACGCGTCAGCTCCGTGGTCTACAAGAAGGCGCAAGAGTTGTTTCGCTCCGGCGCAATCGGTGAGTTGAGTACCGTCGAGGCGTGGATCGACCGCAACAGCGCGATCGGCGCGTGGCGTTACTCCATCCCTCCTGACGCCAGCCCGGCCACTGTGGATTGGGACCGCTTCCTTGGCAGCGCAACCAAACGCCCTTTCGACGCGCAAAGGCTGTTCCAGTGGAGGAACTGGAGCGATTACGGCACCGGCGTCGCCGGCGATCTGTTCGTCCACCTGTTCACCGGGATTCATTTCGTCACCGGATCTCTGGGACCGGTGCGAGCTTTCGCCTCGGGCGGCCTGTATTTCTGGAAGGGCGATCGTGACGCTCCGGACATCATGGTGGGCCTCTACGACTACGAGAAGACCGAGAACCATCCCGCGTTCAATCTCGCCCTGCGAGTGAACTTTGTGTGCGGCGGCGGTGAGACCTCGGGGTTCAAGTTCACCGGCAGCGAGGGCGTAATGAAGATCGGGCACGGCGTCTCGATCACCAAGCCTCCCAAGGAGACCGAACCCGGAATGACGCCGGGCGGCTTCTCTAAAGCCACCGCGAAGAAGATCGTCGCGGAATACCGCAAGAAATATCCGGAAAAGGTGCTGAGCGCCGACAATCTCGAGTCCTCGGAAGACGAGTCGTATCTGCCGCCGCATGGTTACTCGGACGATTTCGCGCATCATACGAACTTCTTCGCCTCCGTGCGCTCGCGCAAACCGGTGGTGGAAGACGCCTCGTTCGGCCTGCGCGCCGCCGGTCCGGCGCTACTGGCCAACATGAGCTACTACGAGAACCGCCTCAAGCAATGGGATCCCGTGAAGATGCGGGTCGTGGAAGCGTAAACGGGAGGACAAAGCACTATGATGGCCAACGACAAACTCAGGATCGCCTTGTTAGGCGCGGGCGGCATGGGACAGGGCGACGTGAAAGACGCCGTGATCGTCCCGGGCGTTGAAATCGCCGCCGCGGCGGATGTCTGCGACTCCCGCCTCGAGAAAATGAAAGAGACCTATCCCGGCATCGCGACCACGCGCGACTACCGCGAGGTCCTCGCACGCCCGGATATCGACGCAGTCATCGTGGCGACGCCCGACCACTGGCATGCCCAGATCACCATCGACGCTCTGACGGCAGGCAAGGACGTCTACTGCGAAAAGCCGATGGTGCAAAAGATCGAGGACGGCAAACGCGTCATCGCGGCAGCCAAAAAGAGCGGCCGCATTTTCCAGATGGGCAGCCAGTACGCCAGCGCGCACGCCTTCCAGAAGATCCGCCAGTTGCTCTCCTCCGGCGCGATTGGCGAGTTGAACATGGTGGAAGCGTGGCTCGACCGCAACTCCGCCATCGGCGCCTGGCAATACTCCATTCCACCCGATGCGACGCCCCAGAACGTCGATTGGGACCGGTTCCTGGGCAATGCGCCGAAGCGGCCCTTCGAACCGATCCGGCTGTTCCGCTGGCGCAATTATCAGCGACTACGGCACGGCCGTGGCCGGCGACCTTTACGTCCACCTGTTTACGGGGCTCCACACCGCCACGGGCGCAATTGGGCCGAAGCGGATCTATTCCACCGGCGGTTTGCGCTATTGGAACGATGGGCGCGACGTGCCCGACACGCAGATCGGCGTGATCGACTACGACAAGAGCGAGCGCCATCCGCAGTTCCAGTTCATGCTGCGGGTGAACTTCAAGAGCTCGAAGCCGGAAGAGGATTTCGGCTACCGTTTCATTGGCAGCGAGGGCACCATCACGACAGACGTCTTCTCGAACGTGACCGTGAACCGCACTCCGCGCGAGAAGGAGCCCGGCAACACGGCTGACACGTTCTCGAAGAAGATCGAGGAGGAGACCCTGCGCCTGTATCGCGAGAAGTATCCCGAACAGACGCCGACCTCGGCCTCGCTCGGCGGGCCTTCCGCGGAGCGATTCAGCGTCGTAAAGGACGCGCACCAGATCCACATGCGCAACTTCATCGACGCGGTTCGGACGAGGAAACCGTTTTTCGAGGACGCCGAGTTCGGGTTCCGCGCGACGGGTCCGGCGCTGCTGTGCAACACGAGCTACTTCGAGAAACGCGTGTGCATGTGGGACGCCGCGACGATGACGGCGTCGTAAGAGGTCAGTCCGGGTGATGTGGGGCTGCGCTCCTCTGGTGGGGCGGCGCTGGAGCGCCGCGTGGGGCCTCCAGGCCCCACTTCGGAGATTTGTGTTGGCGGGCTCTGGAGAGCCCACGCGGCGCTGGAGCGCCGCCCCACGCCGACCAGCCCCACCTCGAAGTAAATTCACGGGCATTACCACACCAAGGCCGCTTGACGCGGCGGCGATTCCCTTCCACGATGGGAAGCATGAAGAGAACATTTTGGGCTTTGTTTGTTCTCACCTGCCTGACCGTGCCGCTGCGGGCACAATTGCCAATCGGCTTCGGGCTGAAGGTGGGTGGAAGGCTGACCGATTTCACCAACGACACCAGCAACCTCACCAAGCAGGATCATATCTACACTATCGGCCCGTACGCCGAGCTCAGCCTGCCTCTAGGGTTCTCCTTGGAAGGGGACCTGCTCTACAAGAAGTCGGGAGCGACGCTGAGCGGAATCGTCAACGGGACCACGACCATTACGCGCCAGTTCAACTTCGACTCTTTCGATCTGCCGATTCTGGCCAAAAAGAAGTTCGGCGAGAAGGGTGTCTTCTTCCGGCCCTTCATTGAGGGCGGCCTTGCGAACCGCTACTCAACGGGCTTGCCGGGAACGAGCATCCTGCCGAACCCTTTAGCGACAAGTACTCACGGAGGTTGGCAGGAAGGACTGGTACTGGGTGGCGGAGTCGAATTCAAACTGCTGATCCTCAGAGTCTCTGGCGAACTGCGATGGACTCGCTTCGGCAACATCTCGTCACAAACCATCCCGAAGATCAACGCCAACCAGGCTGAGTTGCTGGTGGGCATCGGGCTGTAAGACGTGAGGTCAGCTTGAATTTGGCGGCCGGCCCCGGTCGCGCGGCCTGTGGTCCAGAGCCCGCTCCGCGCAAGGCTGCGGGCCCTGGAGGGCCCACGCGGCGCTGGAGCGCCGCCCCACTTCGACGGCAGCGGCGCTCAGACGAGTTTCGCTTCGACGCTCCGGATTTTGTCGTCCATCGTTTGCTCGCGATCGGTGCGCGTGCCAAAGCGCATGCTGCTGGAGATGCGGACGACGCCCATGGAGTGCAGGGTCTCATGGCAGCGCTTGATGGCGGCAAAGACGTCATCCCATTCGCCCTCAAGATTGGTCCCGTAAGCGTGCAACTTCGTCTTGAGACCGGCCTCGGCGAAGATGCGCTCGCAGACGCTGACCTCCTTCGAAACCGAGAGCCCGATCCCCATCGGGATCACGCAGACGTCGGCAATGACTCTCATGCCACCTCCTCTACGGTGAATTCAAATTTGTAGCCGAAGCGCTCCGTGTTGTCGAGATAGCGGACCCATTCCGGCCGAAAGCGGTAGAGTCGGCTGCGCACAATCTGAGCGTTGAACAGCAGACCTAGGTGGAATCGCTCGCAATATGCTTCGACAATCTTGCGTCGTTCGGATCGCGACGTGACTATCGAGACCACGCCACGCATCTGCACACCGCGAGTCTCCTTCCAATCCCGGGCCGGACTGTAGACAGTAACGGCGGCCGAGGGACTTCGCTTGAGGTTCCGACTGTGAGACGAGCGCGCGGATGAAAGCCAATAAAGATCGAGAGCGTCGCCGGCAAGGTAGAACAGCGGGGCGACATGCGGCGCCCCGTCCTCGGAGGTGGTAGCGAGCGACAGCGTGGTCTGGCCGTTCAGCAACTCGGCGACGAGCTCGGTGTGCGTCACATTCATTAGCTTAGTGCGTGTGGCAGTATGTCCCCTGCCGAATACAGCGCGCTTGAGCGTCCCGCATCGACATTCTTCTGGACGTCCGAAAGCATGTCGGCATGAATGCCGCCACGGCACGCTGAAGCGTACGCCACAGGGTCCACTGGCTCCAACGCGACGCGCCTACTTCGAGGCAGCGGAGGCTGGCGCCGCGGGCCGCAGCCAGGCGATGAGGATGCGGCCGTCGGTGAAGAACTCCTCGCCGTGGGCCGTCTTCGCTTTTGTGATAGTGTCCTTGGGCGTGATGTAGTCCGTCTTGACCACGGCTCCAGTCTGCTTCAGCGTCTCGACAATGAAGTCGCGCTCTTTGTCGGTGTCGGGATCGATCTTGTGCGTCAAGCCGTTGTTGCGCTGATCTCGGTCGAAACCGATGTCGTGCGTGCCGGCGCCAATCCAGACCGGAGAGCCATCCACGTCCTTCGGCGATCTCCAAAGGCGGAAGTGGTGCCGCTGCGTGACCACGGCTATCGGCTCGGCGTGTGCGAAGCCGTAGTCCTGATTCCTGCCGAATAGCTGCAGCGGGCTCATCGGAATGGTGAGATAGGCCTGCTTAGAGAAGGTGGCGATGACGCCTTGCAGTACTGTGTCTCTTACATCCTTGTCGACGATCACCCAGCCGGCCGTCTTGAGCGCCTCCTTCACTTGATCCTCCGTACCGACAATGGCGAAATTCACCCGGTCGCCGGGGTTGCCCTGCGGGTCGGAGACGCGACGGGGGATATGGTCGAAGTACGAGACATTGATGGCCGGTAATTTGCCGCTGAACGCGGCTGCGTCCTTCGGAGCGGACTTCACCCGGCTGAATTTCACGGTAAACGAGCCGTCCGCCGTCGAGTTTGCCGGGTGATTAATGCCCAGAAACAGCCTTCCATCGATCACAATCGTGACCTGCTTGCTCGCACCGACGACGAAGGGGATCGCGGCGTCGCTAGAGCCGATACGGCCGATCACAGCGCCCCGGTCGGCGCCCTCCGCCGGAAACGCTTTGGTCAGATCGCGCCAGCCCTTGGGAGAACCATCGGGAGGCGTGGCTGAGCGGGCGTTGGGGTAGGTGATCTCGCCGCTGGCGTCGAACTGGTAAACCTCGCCAGTCTTGACGTCCACGCCGGTGTCTACCCAACTCTGATTCCCCGCGAGCGTGATCGATTTGCTCGTTTCCAGAGCAAGACCCGCCGGTGCGCCAACCGCGAAGGCCACCAGCATGACTCCAGATACGATGGATATCCGCCCCATTCGTTCTCCTCTCCGCCCGCCTCCCGGATCGAGGGCCGCGCCGAACGGCGATTCGCGCGAATCGACTCCAATTCGCCTCTGTTACAGGATGAGCCAACCCAGGCAAAAGTTACTTTGCGAAAACGTCCGAATGCAGCTTCAAAGGTCGCGATCCGGCGGGTTCCGCAAGACGGGGTCTGGAGCGCCCCAACGCCTCAATTCGCGTAGAAACGCCCTGCGGCCGGAGTGGCGGCAAGTCAGCCGGATTGGGCGTGTGCCATCGACAGGGCGGACCTCGACGACCCAGTTTCCAATGAATCCGGCAGAAAAAGGAGGGATGCCGGGAACCAGGGCGCGCTCGCGCACGCTGCCGATCTCATGCCATCGCATCAACCGCCGTCCGAACCCGAGGAAGCGGCTGGCATGCACACCAGCCTCATTCGTCGTGATGCGCTTTGGATAGTAAAGAGCGACGACAGCCGTGCATACGACAGCCTTTGCCAGATCGTCCCGCAACTGGGTTCCCCGGCCGTAAATCAGCGTCAAGACCACCGTTGCCATCAGCGCGATCAGAAGCAAACCGTTGATCGCCGCGACATGCAATTTCGCCGGAAAGTGGACAGCCTCCGGATTCAGCGGGTCGCGGTAATAGGACACCGCTTCATTTTGACATCAGCGCGGCAGGCCAGGTGAACATGAGCCCTATTCTCTTGAAAAAACAGATCTTCCTCTCGATTCCAGAACTCGACGCGAACTCTTTTCAAGATTCACAATTCAGCTAATTCCACGCTTGACCCATAGCGAACAAAATGCGAACATACTGCAATATGCTGACCGGTCTTGCTCGAAATGCCCACGCCGGGGCCAGCCTTCAGTGGAAGCGTGTTGTCGAGTACCGGGAGTTGCGGACAGTCCGGCTGCTGAACCGCTGCACCAGCAGTCGAGTTCCCTTCGCCTGGACGATCAACCCGTATCGAGGCTGCGAATTTGGCTGCAAGTACTGCTATGCGAGATACACTCACGAGTTTCTGGAATACCGGGACAGCGAGGATTTCGAGCGGCTGATCTTCGCGAAAAGCTGGGATGCCGAGGCTTTCCGCCAGGAGCTGCGGCAGGTCAAGCTGGGCCAGTGGATCGCGCTCGGCACCGCCACCGATCCGTATCAGCCGGCGGAGCGCCGCTACGGTCTGACGCGCCGCATGCTGGACGTGTTTGCGCGCGTTTCGGGATACAACCTGGGCATTACGACGAAGTCGGATTTGGTCGCCCGGGACGCTGACTTGCTTGCCGAAATCTCCCAACGCAACCAGGTGCGCGTCACACTGACGGTGACCACGGCGGACGCGGCATTGGCAAGACGACTTGAACCGCTTGCACCCAGGCCAGAGCTGCGGTTCGCGGCGATAGCAAGGCTGAGCCGCGCCGGCGTGCAATGCGGCGTGGCCGTCAGCCCCGTCATGCCGGGTATCAATGACTCTCCCTCGTCCATCGATCAAGTCGCTCGCGAGGCCCAGGCGGCGGGCGCGCGCTATTTCATGGGCCACGCCGTATTCCTCAAGCCTTCTGCCGCTGCCGTGTTTCTGCCGTTCCTGGATGCGGAGTTTCCGCGACTTGCTGGGAGCTATCGGCGGCACTTCTCCCGCTGGTCACGCATCGAGGGCGAATATCCTGAACGGCTCCAAACGATGATTCGCGAAATCCGCGAGCGATACGGGCTGGAAGGATCGTCGTACTGGCAACCGGCGGTGGAACAAGGCCTGCTCGACTTCGGATCTCCTCTCACAGCGGGGCCTGATATGCCCACATTCAGGGTCCTCGGCAGCACGTGTGAGTAGCCGCCCGCGCGATGCACGCCTGCTCAAACGCCTGCTCAATTCCGATGCGCTGCTGGCTCAGGTGATAGAATCGCCGGGAACCTCCATCCTGGAGTCCCCCTCATGAAGACATCGAGCTTTCTTACACTTTTCCTCGCCGGAGCCATGTTCGCGTCGGCCCAATCCCAGCCGCCGCAGAACCTGCGTTGCGAGTACCTGATCAACCCGGAGACCGTGGACGCGGCGCCGCCGCGCCTCTCCTGGCAACCCGTTTCCACCGTCCGTGGCAACGCGCAGACTGCTTACCAGATCGTGGTCTCAAGGGACCCCTCGGCCGCCACTGGCGACATTTGGGACACGGGTGAGGCCAAGAGCGCCCAGTTCGTGAACGTGGCTTATGCAGGCAAGCCGCTCGAAAGCGGCAAGACCTATTTCTGGAAAGTCCGCTCGTGGGATAAGGCCGGCACGGCCAGCCCGTGGAGCAACGTTGCTCGCTTCGGCGTTGGTCTGCTCAACAAGAGCGATTGGAAGGGCAAGTGGATCGCAGGCGGCAACGCGCTGCGCAAAGAGTTCAAGGTTACCGGCAAGGTGGCGAGCGCGAAGATCTTCATCGCCGCCGCGGGCTACTACGAATTGCACATCAACGGAGTTCGCATCGGCGACCACGTGCTCGATCCTTCGAACACGACGTTCTCCGAACGTGTGCTTTACAACGCGTATGACGTCACGCACTTCGTCCGGCAGGGCGCGAATGCGATCGGTGTGCTGCTCGGTGAAGGCTGGTTCGCCAATCGCATCGCCTTGGTTCAGATGAATATCGAACTCGAAGGCGGCCAGAAGATCGAGGTCTCCACCGACAGTACCTGGCAGGCCGGCCGCAGCCCCATCACCTCGGACAGCCTCTACAACGGCGAGAGCTACGACGCGCGCCTGGAGCAGCCTGGCTGGGACAAGGCCGGTTTCCCGGGCGAAGGCTGGAAGCCCGCCGAGGAGAAGCCCTCCCCGACCAAGATCGTCAGCGCGCAGATGATGCAGCCGATTCGCGCTCTGCAGGAGATGACACCGAAGCGCATGAGCAGCCCTAAGGCCGGCATGTTCGTCTACGACATGGGCCAGAACTTCTCGGGTTGGGTGCGCTTGAAGGTGAGCGGGCCGCGCGGGACTGTGGTCAAGATCCGCCACGCGGAGTTGCTGTATGAAGACGGCACGCTGAACGTCGAGAACCTGCGCGCCGCGCGCGCCACCGACACCTACACGCTGAAGGGCGAAGGCACCGAGGTCTACGAGCCGCGCTTCACGCAGCACGGCTTCCGCTACGTCGAGGTGACGGGCTATCCCGGCACGCCCACGATGGACGCGATTCAGGCTCGCGTGGTGCACAGCGATGTTCCGGCCACAGGTGGCTTCTCGTCGTCGAAGGAGATTCTCAATCAGATTCAACACATCGTGCAGTGGGGCATTACGTCCAACCTGATGTCCATGCCCACCGACTGCAACCAGCGCGACGAGCGCATGGGCTGGATGGCCGACGGCCACCTCTACGCCGAAGCGGCCATGTACAACTTCGACATGGCGGCGTTCTACACCAACTGGCTGCAGGACATGCACGATGCTCAGGCCGCGGACGGCAGCGTGCCCGACACAACACCGCGCGCCCGCTTCGCACAGGGCCCGGCCGACCCCAGTTGGGGCGCCGCTTACCCGCTGGTGCTCTGGTATTCGTATCAGCAGTACGGTGACCGCCGCCTGCTCGAACAGCACTTCGACGGAATCCGCAAATGGTCCGACTTCATGTGGAGCAAGAGCAAAGACGGCACGACGGACTTCATCAAGTACGGTGACTGGGTGCCGGTCGACTTCACGCCCGGTCCACTGGTCTCGACCGTCTACAGCTACGTCGCGGCCGACATCGCGGCGAAGACCGCCGAGACGCTCGGCAAGACGGCGGAGGCCACCGCACTGCGCCAGCGCGCCGACGCAATCAAGGACGGCTTTAACAAGCGCTTCTGGAACGCGGCTGAAGGCTACTACGGCAACGGCACGCAGGGCTCTCAGATCTTACCTCTGGCTTACGACATGGCGCCCGACGCCATCCGCGGCAAGGTCGCCGGCTACCTGCGCAACCAGGTGGTGTATCACAACGATTCGCACCTGACCACGGGTATCCTCGCCACCAAGCATGCTCTGCCTGTGATCGCGAAATACTCCGGCCTCGACCTCGCTTACGACATCTCCATTCAGCGCACGTTCCCGAGTTGGGGCTACATGATAGACAACGGCGCCACCACGATCTGGGAACTGTGGCAGAAGAAGGAAGGCCCGTCGATGAACTCGCACAACCATGCGATGTTCGGGGCCATCGGCGACTGGTTCATGACCGACCTCGCGGGCATCAAATTGGCGCCTGGCGGAGAAGGCTACGAGAAGGTGCTAATCCACCCCGGAGTCACGCGCGAATTGAAGTGGGCCTCGGGCAACTTCGAGACGATGCGCGGCAAGGTGCTGTCTTCCTGGCAGCGCACCGATGACGGATTGAAGCTCGAAGTCATGGTGCCGTTCGGATCGAAGGCGGAGATCGTCATTCCGGAACTCCAGCTTCGCGATGTAGTCCTATCCGAAGGCGGCAAGGCGATCTGGCAGGACAAGAAGGCTGCCGGTTCATCCGAAGGCGTGACCTCGGTGAGCGAACATGAAGGGGAGATCGTGGTTCAGGCCGGCTCGGGCCGCTATCTGTTCGAGCTGAAGGGGAACTGACTTCGATATCACCACTCCCTCACGGTCGCGGCTCCTTTCCGCGTAGGAGCCGGGCGGCCGAGGACCGCCGATTAACGACATAGGCGGAAATGTAGGTGTACACAATAAGAATTACACTTTCAGGAAAGGCACGGAAGTGCATTACTACTCTCCGAGATGCCACTGAATCTAGCCATGATGAAACGACTGTTCTTCTCAACTCTTATCTTGTGCTCGTATGCTTCCGCAGCCACCAGTTCTTACGATGGCGCATAGTGGCGCAGTGCAACGAAAGATGAACGGACCGGGTTCCTTGCAGGGTACATCGATTGTGCGGTGCACGAAGCTGGCCAAAAGCAACTCGCCGGCGCGTTGTGGAACACGCTGGAGCCAAGAATCGCAAAGTACTACGACCCGCATATGTCAGAACTCCAGACGCCGGTGGTATCGGTGCTTGTGAAACTCGGTTTGCAGGGGCGCCCACAGAGCAGCGGTGGCGAGAACTATCCCGAGAAGCACGGCATCTTCGACGGTGAGTATTGGCGGCAGAGTATTCCAAACCATCGCCTAGGGTTCGTTGAGGGGTATCTGGCGTGCCAAAGGTCCGACGGCAAGCCCGCTGCGACGTTCTCCCGAATGGCGGCGTGGTACGCGGCTCAAATCTCACGGTGGTACGGCGTGAAGGCCGACGACCCCAGTGAGATCAATGAGAAGCGTAGCGGGAAGAAGATCGGGAACGTGCTGTACCTCCTAAGGGACAAAGTGGAGTGCACCCCTCGGCTGAGACGCCGTAATTAGGGACAGGTTGCCGTTGGCTGGATTTCGATTCCCAGCAAGACAGGTCGATTGTACACTTTCGATGGTGGGCGAAGCGGAGGTGGGCTCTGCTGGAGAGCAACCCGCCGAGGAATAGCCCGCTGAAAACTCATCCGAACGATGAGCGGAGGCGTCGGCCGCAATGCTGGCGCCTCCATCGGATGGATAGATTTTCCCATGCCTCCAAAAACTCATATAACAAGTTGCCGCGAAGCGGCCACCTTTTCTTTTGTGCTCGGTTCTTCTTTAGCGCTGGCTTCGAAAGTATCCGGCGCCAAGTATCCCAAAGCAGAGTGCAGACGTTTGGCGTTATATACTTCTTCAATAAAGTGTGCGATAGAAGCGTGGGCTTCTTCCCGGTCGCGATAAGTATTCAGATACACTTCTTCGCACTTGAGTGTTTTCATAAAGCTTTCTGCCTTGGCGTTGTCGTAGGGGTTGCCGCTGCGGCTCATGCTGACCAGGAAGCCGTGCGATTCCAACAGCGCCACGTAATCGCCCGATGCGTATTGCACGCCGCGGTCGGAGTGATGCACCATGCCGGGCTGAAGGGTGCGATCGGCCAGCGCGCGCTTGAGCGCGGCCACCGCGAGACTGGCCTCCAGCGTATCGCCCAACTCCCAACCCACGGCCTTGCGCGAGTACGCGTCCAGGACTACAGCCAGGTACAAGAACGTTTCGCGCAGGCGGATGTAGGTGATGTCGGCCACCCACAATTGATTGATTCCGTTCACCACCAACCGCGGCACCAGATTGGGGTAAATGGCGAAGGGATGGTGCGAATCGGTGGTCAACACGTAGCGCCGTTTGCGCAACGCCAACAGGTTGTCGGCGCGCATCAGACGCAGCACGCGTTTACAATTCACGGCCCAGTCTTGCTGCTGGAGCGCCGCTGTTACGCGCCGGTAGCCATAGAAACGATTCTCCAGCACGATCTTTTGAATAGCGTCGCGTAATTCGACATCGGCCTGGAGCGGCGCATGTTCTTCATAGTTACGGTAAAAGCCGGCCCGGCTGACTCTCGCGGCCTGGCACACTTCAGTAATAGAAAAGCCTTCCAGCCGCATCATTGCCCGGATCTCCTGGTAGATGCTGTCTTGCCAGCGCTGCCGTGCGCCTGGTTCGACTCCTTTACTCGCTTGAAGGCTCCTTTGAAAAAATCCAGTTGCAACGCTTGTTGGCCTACTTTGCGCTCTAGCGCGGCAATCTGCTGGCGCAGCGCTTCTTCCACGCTGGTGCACGGCTTGGGCGCCGGATTGGGCACGCCCGGGGGCCGGCCCGCACGCCGCTCGAACCCCGTAGCCCCCTCTGCACGGTAGCGATCCCGCCAGCGGTATAGCACGCTGCGTTTGATGTCCAGCTCGTAATGAAGCTTGGAAACGCTGTCGCCTTGCTCGATCCGTTGCGCCGCCTGCACCCGGAACTCCGTCGAATACCTTCGATTTGGGCCGCGCATTTAGGACTCCTTTCCGTTCAATGAAAAGTGTCCCTAATTTCCGCGTCTCAGTTTTGGGGTGCACTCCAAAGCTTAGAAGGGGACAAACTGAGAGCCCGTTGGGAAAGAGCGACGGCCGGCAAACAACCGGATGCCGAATCCGGCGATCGTTTCTTCGTCTGATCGAAACTGAACCGCACTCCCGTGGCGAGCAGGATGTCGTTTTGCTGGAGGCGAGGCGCCACGGAATACGGCAGAAATGCAAAATCTGCCAGATGTGCTGCATACTGGGAGCATGCAGGCGTTTACCGCACAAATGGAAAAGTCTGGGCGGATCCTCATCCCGGCACCGGTGCGCCGCAAACTCGGCTTGCGCGAGGGTTCCCACATCATCGTGAAGGTGAATGAAAAGGGCGGCCTGGATGTTGAATCCAGAGCGCAGGCGCTTTCCCGTGTGCAGAACCAGCTTCGCCGCTACGTTCCTGCCGGCACGCTGGTGTCGGACCAACTGATCGCCGACCGTCGCGCCGAAGCCGCTCGCGAGAACCGGAAGCCTCGCAAAAGCGGCAAAAAATGACGACCGAGTACCTCCTGGACGCTTCGGCGCTACTGACCGTCTTGTTAGGCGAGCCGGGGCAGGAGCGCGTTCTCGAGATTCTCGACCGCTCTTTCATCCACAGCGTCAATGTGGCCGAAGTCATCGCGCGGTTAATTCGAAGCGGTGTCCCGCCCAAGACCGCCGAATCCGTCGTCGAAGAACTGCAGCTTGAAACGGAACATGCCTTTGTCGACGCTGCCGCCTGCGGCGAATTGCTCGGAACCCGCCGCGATCTCGGCCTCTCTCTTGGGGACTGCGTATGCCTTGCGACGGCGGCGAGGTGTGGTGCGATTGCCGTCACGGCGGACCGCGCCTGGTCCCGCGTCGGTCTTGCGAAACTCCGCGGCAAGCCGCTGCGGGTGGAAGTGATCCGCTGACGTTTGCGCCGAGACGAAGCCGATCTGGAGATCGGCGGTCCAGGGTCACTTCCTCTTCGTCTGATCGAAGCTCAAACGTACTCCCGTTGTGAACAGAATGTCGTTGCCCTGGCGGCCGGGCAGTGGATCGGTCTGGTAGCGGTCGCTCACCCCGAAGTTCGATCTCCAGGAATTTGTAGATGGGCATGTTGGCCGTGGTGTCGAAGTTAAGGCGGAACTGCCCGGTATTGCTCATATTCGGGTAGAGCTGCAGCCGCTCGACGAGGTTCAGCTTGGAAAGCAGCTTGATGCCGAACTCCTCCGTGGCGAGGACTTCGGCGGAATTCCGGATCTCCCCCGTCGAGTACTTCTCATGGTCGTACACAACGCCGCCGCCTAGATCGAGATGGCCGCGAGAACTCTTCCAGACGTGGTAGCCCAGTCCGCCGCCGAAGACGCTGCGCAGATCCAGACCGAGGAACTTGTCGTAGTCGTAGTCGGTGGTCCCGAAGACGAACAGCTTGCCTGAAACGTCGCGGTCCATGCGGAAGCCGCCGCCAACGCGATTGGCTGTTTCTCCATATGGCAGCGTGGTGCTCTGCGTCGCGTACACCTGGTTGAAGTAGAGCGACATCTTGTTCTTCCCCGCCGTCCGCGCGACTGCCGCACTTGTGTTGAACGTGGTGGTGTTCGAGTTGCCTGACGCCTCGGCCAGCCCGAACGTGACCGCTCCGGCCCAGAAATCCATCAACTTCGGATGGTGCTGGCGCTCGTCCTCGCGCTGCCAGGCCTTCTGGTTGTCGTCATCGCGGATTGCGGTCAGGTCGGCCTTCTTTGCCTGCGGGCCGCCCTCGACGTCAACCATGTCGCCAGCGATGGAAAGCTTGCCGCGAGATTGATCGCCGCTTTTCAAAACGACATTGAGCGGCGCGTCGCTGGTCAAGGACACGATCGCAGCAAGATCGATCTTGATCTCGCCGGCGTAATCGGTCTTCACTACGATCGCGTTCGCATCTGTCTTCAGGATTTTGCCGGTGATGCGATCGCCGTTCTTAACGATGATCGTGTCGGCAAGAAGAACCGGGGCGATGAAAGCCACCGGCAGAAGGCATAGCAATAAGCGCATTCAATGAAGATGCCATGACAACGCGCCGTTGAAAAGCCTAAAACGAGGCCGCCCCCGGGCGCGCCGATCTCCAGATCGGCTCTTGTAGCTGGGCTGGATGGACACACAAGATGCCAGCACCGTTTGAAAACGAGGGTTACCCGATACTGCCGATCCCTTCGCGGTCGCGGCTCCGATTCGGGGCTGGACAGGAATTCGGGCCAATGCAGACCGCTGAAGAAGATGCGGCAGGAAGAGCCGATCTGGAGATCGGCGTTCCCAGGAGAGCATCAACCGGCGAGCGGCGGTAGAGCGGCGGGCAGGTCGTGTTGGACTTCTCTCCGGCTCTGAATCCCCTCGCGGCGCAGACCCAGTTGAACGCTCGACCGCTCCAGGAGTTTGTGCAGGTCGGAAAGCAGTACGGGCTTGCCGAGGAAGTCGTCCATCCCAGCATTCTTGCAGGCCTGCCTGTCGGACTCGAGAACGTTGGCGGTCATGGCAACGATCAGCGGCCGGGTTTGCGATGGATACTCCTGCACCACCACCCGGCTCGCCTCCAGTCCGTCCATCACAGGCATTTGCATGTCCATCAAGACGAGGTCGTAATTCTGGCGCCGGACGGCATCGAGAGCTTCCTGTCCGTTGGCCGCGAGGTCGGGATGGTAACCCAGTTTCTCCAGGAGCCGGATGCCCACTTTCTGATTGACCGGATTGTCTTCGGCCAGCAGAATCCGCATCGGCAGCCTCGAAGCGAGAGATGTGTCAATGCCGCCAGGCCGCGCCGGCTTGGGAACCAGACTTGCATCCACCGCTTCGGCGGGAAGCGTAAACCAGAAAGTCGCACCCACGCCGGAATTTCTGCGAACCCCGATGGTGCCGCCCATCAACTCCACCAGGCGCCTGCTGATGGCGAGACCAAGCCCGGTGCCCCCAAACCTCCGCGTAGTGGAAGTGTCCCCTTGCGTGAACGCCTGAAAGAGGCCTTCCTCCTGGCCGGCGGGAATGCCGACTCCGGTATCGCGTACTTCGAAACGCAGCACCGGCGGATTGCCGTCTTCGTGCGGGTAGACATGAACCTCGACCTCGCCATGGTTGGTGAACTTGATCCCGTTGCCCACAAGGTTGACGAGGATCTGGCGCAGCCGCGTGATGTCGCCCCGAATGGCTTCCGGAACCTCTTCAAAAGCACACACCAACTGGATATTCTTCGGCTTGGCCAGCGGCGATAGAAGATCGAACACTTCCTTGACGCACTGGTCGATGCGGAACGGGAGGCTCTCCAAGGCCAGAGTGCCACTCTCGACCTTGGAGTAGTCGAGGACATCGTTGATCACGGACAGCAGATGAGTGCCGCTGGCGCGAATCACCTCCACGCACTCGCGCTGCTCGTCCGAAATGGGAGTCTCCATGAGCAGGCTGGTCATGCCGATCACCGAATTCATCGGCGTGCGCATTTCGTGACTCATGTTGGCGAGAAACTCGCTCTTGGTGCGAGCCAGTGCCTCGGCGCGCTGCTCCGCGCGGCGCCGCTCCTCCACCTCCTCCCGGAGTTCCCGGGTGCGGGCTTCCACTTTCGCCGCTAGTTCCGCCTCCCGGCGTTGGGAACGTCGCAGACGAGAGAAGTAGGCGCCAGCCAAGAGGAGCAGAAGAAGTGCGGCGAACGCGATCCGCGCCAGCCAGGTCTCATACCAGAACGCCGCGACGTCGACTTCGAGACTCGAGTTGGCACTGCTCCATTGACCCGACGAACTAGCCTGCACGAAGAAACTTGTACCGGCCCGGAGGCAAGTTCGTATAGAACGCTTCGCGCCGCGCGTCGGCATCCACCCATTTTTCGTCGTAGCCTTGCAGGCGATAGCGGAAGCGCATCTTTTCCGGAGAAACAAAGCCCGGCGCGGTGTAACGAAAGCCAAGGTCGCGTCTGGATGGTTCCAGCTTCACGACACCCGAACTGGCCTGCCTGGTCTCACGCCCGACGATCACTTCTTCAATCACCACGGGGGGAGGCGTGAAGACAGGTGGGGGCAGCGAGGGATCGATTTGGATGAGTCCGCGCATCGTGGTGAACCACAGGGATCCGTCATGCATGCGCCAGGCAGCCGGTGTCAGACCGCCATTGCACTCGCGCGAGCGCATGCCGTCGCCGGCTCCGATCATGTCGAATTGGACCGGCTCCTTGCCTCCCGAAGCGCGTTCCTTGAGCGACTGCAAACTGGCCGAATACACGCCGCGAGCACCGCCCATCCAGAGCTTTCCGCGGCCATCTTCAACCAGCGAGACGATCTGCGTCTCACTCAGGCCGTCGGCGGGTTCGAAGCGGTACATTTGTCCGGCTTGAATTCGAAGCAATCCCACTCCGTACAGCCCGGCCCAAATCGTGCCTTGGGAATCGCGCAGAAGAGCCTGGACATTGGCCCCTTCGGTACCGGGTACCGGAACGGATCGACTGTTCGAAACGCTCCACAGCCCGGCCTCGGTGGCCACCAGGACCCCGCCCTCCGGCGTGGGCACGATGGCGCTCACTGAACTCTTCCAAGGCGGTCCTGAGTCTTCCGGGGGCGGAGTCCATTCGCCGCCGCGTAGCCGGTACAGGCCACGGGCGGCGCCGAGCCAAAGCGTGCCTGCCGAATCCTCCGCGAGCGAGGCAGGATTGCCGGGATTGCCCGGGACCTTCAGCTTCTGAACCAGAGTCCCATTGCGAAACTGGTGCAGCGCGGCGTTGTCGGTAGCCACCCATACCGACCCATCGCGGCTCTCCAGCATCGTATAGGGGACCGTGCCGCCGAGCACCTGAGGCGCGGTGATTACCCGCCAGCGCCCGTTCTGCAGCAGGTTGAGCCCACCGCCCTCCAGTCCTGCCCACACCGTTCCGTCGCGAGTCTGCATCACCGAGAGCGCGACGTCCCAACTGAGGCCCTCAGTTTGCCCGAACGGGATCACGCGGCCATCTCTCACCTGGAGCGCGCCGAATGCCGGCATGCCCAGCCACATGCTTCCCTCGGCGTCTTCCAGGACGCTCACGATGCGCGGCTCGGGCAGACTGGGAGAGTTCTTGTAGGCTCGGGTCCGGTTCGGCCCAATAGCGATCAAGCCGGAGTTATCGCTCCCGATCCAAAGCGTGCCCGCCCGGTCGCGCATCATGGACAGAACGATGAGTTCCTTCCGTGGAAGAATCTCCGGGACGGGCACGGTCTCCCATGCGCCCTTGCGGAAATGCATCAGCTCGCCCTTGACGGTGCCGGCCCATATGGTGCCATCGGTGTCGGCATAGATGGTGCGAACCGGACCGGTCTTGGCCGAATCGAAAATGCGCACCGCGCCCGATGTTGAGATTTGCACGACGCCGGCGTTCCCCGCGGCCCAAATGCCGCCGCCGGGCGCGGGCTGCAGCGAATGCGGCCGGGTCCCGACCGCAAGTCCGGACGGGCCGAACGGGCGAAAGCGGCCCTTCTCCAAACGATAGATCCCACGATTTCGAACGGACGCGAAGATCTGCCCGCCACTCTCGGTGAAGTCCACAACCGCTGCTTCGGGAAGCCCCTTGTCCGCGCCGAAAGTCTCGAACCGTCCTTGAAACTGGCGCGCCGCGCCACCACTCGTGCCGATCCAGAGAGCGCCGTCTTGCGATGCCAGCAAACTGACGATTTCGTTGTGGGGCAGCTTGCCATTGCTGTGATCGAAGGCCGTAAAGCGTACGCCGTCGAAGCGCGCAAGGCCACTGTAGGTGCCAAACCAGATATAGCCGTCTTTGGTTTGGACGATCGCACTCACGCTTGAAGAAGGCAAGCCATTCTCGGCATTCCAGCGCGAAATGTGAAACTGCGTGAACTCCCGGTTCAGATCGTGCGCCTGGGCGGAAAGGCTAATGCAGCCGAGCCAGAGCAGGCTGGTGGCCACGAACGCGCCGACCGGTGATTTGCTCCGCAAGCGCATCAGTCTTCCCGGGGAGTGACGTCTTCCATTAAATCAGATTGCGCGGGCATTGTTCGGATGATCGAGACCTCCCGCAGGCGCAGGGTGACCCCGCCGGGCAGCGGCCGCATCCTCTTGATCCTCCAATTAATTGAGGCATGGCTGTCAATTGCGCAACTGTACCCGCCACGGCGTCTTGTTGAGCCGCATCGGCTCCCGTGCAGTTCGTGCTGGCCTATCTCGCTCACTGTAGTCAAAGGAACTCCGCAAGAGACTTCCGTATATTCAGATGCCCTTTATGTTGTAAAAAACAACTCTTCACCGCGAGGAGCCGGAGGGCGGTTGTGCTCTTGGTGGCAGGTCCCGGGCTGGCGGGGCGTCTCTTGGCGGCTGTCCCGACACGCATCGGCGAGATCAGTTCACCCAGCGCGGCCTCGATTCGAGTTGCAGGAGGAGATCCCGGCTGTTCCCCAGTCCGGCGCCGGCCAGGAATTGAGCCCTGAGTTGCTCCGCCCGCATGGATCCGGCGCGCCCGAAAAACACGTCGCGGAGCGATCCGAGCAAAACACACCAACCCTCGGGCGTCACGGGGCTCTCCCTTCCGGGCATTCCATCGCGGGGATATTGCGCAATCGACAACCATGCATCGAGCCACAGCCTGAAGCTCGCCTCCAGTTCGCGTAACACGTCGAAGTAGAACGGCGCCTCCGGTTGGTGCACGCTGGATTCCGCCAGAAGGCTGTGCTCCAGCAGGATCGCCACGGCGGCGTGGTCCGCATGGAGTATTGGACGCGCGGCGAGCGCGCTTGTGACGAGCTCCAACGGCTCCAGCGAGTGACAGAACGGCAGCCCGCAGCAGCGGGCGACGCGCCCTTGCGTAAGCGCGGGCAGCATCTGGTGGTTCATCCATGAGGCATCGACGCCGGGCGGCCACATGGCTTCTCCCGCGAACTCGGCGAGCGGCGCGAGGTCCCGAAGCAATCCGGCCCACCTCTCCAACCCCGCTTCTTCGCAGTTGGCGGCCAGCCTTGCGGCTTCCGATTCCACTTGCTGCGGCGTGAACCCAGGCTGCAGCCGGGCGTAGACCTCATTGAGCGCCAGGCAGTATGTCTCCACCGGCCGCGGCGCTCTGCCGGCAAACCGCAGGTAGTCCTGCAATTGACGACGGCGGAGTTCCAGGGTGCTTGTCAACTGGTCGATGCGCGCCCCCAGCGGAGCCTCCCCCGTGGTCTTCAGCAGGCGGCGGTAGCGCCTTTCGTTGTCTTGCAGCCAGGGTGATCGCGCGGGCAGCAGCTTCTCAACGTCGAGGCCCGCATGGGACGCGAGCCGCCCCAGATCCGCCAGAAACCAGGGCGAGCCGGCAAGAGCGGCCTGCAGGCCTCTGTACCCCGGCGTGCTGTCACTGACCCCAGCCCGGATGGCCTGCGAAACCGCGAGCAACTGTCGATTCAGCATCCAGGCGGCGCCCGCCTGGCCTTCTCCCAGATCCGTACGCAGTCGAGCCAGCAGGGCGATAAGCTCTTCCACGACGCGGTCGAACCAGCCCGCCGTCCGTTCCTCCGCATAGCCCGAAACCGCGCAACGGAGCATCACCGCCTGTTCGGCGGCCCGCGGCGAGAAGACCCAGCCGACGGACCTCTCCAACCGGTCCGTGACGGCCGCCCACTCCTGTGGTGCGGGCGGGTCTATGGCACGCTGCTCCAGGCCGAGATAGGCCACCAGCGTATCCAGGCAATCCCGGACGGTGGTGGCTGTCGGCTCTGGCTCACGTCCCCTGCCGCGC
Organism: Terriglobia bacterium; assembly: GCA_963823095.1. GTDB lineage: Bacteria > Acidobacteriota > Terriglobia > Bryobacterales > Bryobacteraceae > CAIVVT01. The sequence continues at coordinate 364,475 of CAWGKI010000049.1, read as the reverse complement.
GGCATTCTGAACCTCGCTTCTGACCTGCTCCTTGCTCAACTCGGACAGGACCTCGTTCATCGAACCCTGCCGGTAACCCTCCAGGTCCAACGTCACGTACTTGAACCCGATGCTCTTCAAGCGGCGCGAAATCTCGTCGAAAACCTCAAGTGAGAGCGCCTTCGGCAGTTCCTCTCGCGCGATTTCCACCCGCACCAGTTCCGCCGAGTGGTATCGCACGCGGAACTGCCGGAATCCTATCACCTTTAGGGCTTCTTCGGCAGTCTCAACCTGTTGAATGTTCTCGACAGTCACTTTGGTTCCATATGCCACGCGGGAACTGAGGCACGCCGCCGCGGGGCGGTCCCACGTCGGCAGGCCCGCCAGACGCGATAGCTCGCGAATCTCCCGCTTACTGAGACCCGCATCCATCAACGGAGCCTTCACCTCGTGAATCCTGGCGGCCTTCTGTCCCGGCCGGTAATCGCCCAGATCATCGGTGTTTACGCCGTAGACGATCGTCTGCCCGGGAAAACGCGCGGAGAGTTCCTCCATACGGCGGAAAAGCTCGTCTTTGCAGTAGAAACAGCGGTCCGGATTATTCTCGGCGTACTCGGGATTCTCGAACTCGCGAGTCTCGATAATCTCATGGCGGATCCCGAAATCGCGCGTCAAAGCCGCAGCGTCTCGCATGTGGGAGCGCGGGACCGACGGTGAGTCGGCGGTAACGGCAACAGCGTTGTCGCCTAACGCCTGTTTCGCGGCCCAGGCGAGGTACGCGGAGTCGGTGCCGCCGGAGTAAGCCACCAGAACTCGGCCCAGCGCGCGCAGATCGCCTATCAGCTTATCCTGCTTGATTTTCAGCGCCGCGGAGTCCAGCGCGGGCGTGCCCAGCGTCACCAATCCCGTCATGGGCTCATTATATCGGTTTCAGTCCGATATGAAGCCTGTTTGCCGGATTGACCCACGCGCCGGGCTGCCCGGGAAACGCCCGCATCCCGCCGTGGCGCCGGTTTGCCTTATCCTGTTTGTATCTTACGGTTGGCGTAAACTTCACATCTGGAGCGGCAAAGATGTCCCTGAATCCATATGAACGCTTCGTGGGCGGACGCGATCCGCAAGCAGTAATCGCGGAAACGGCAGGCAGTCTAAAGGCCGTGGCGAATGCGCTCGGTGCGGCGGGACTCGAAAAGAGCCCCGCACCCGGCAAATGGTCGCCGCGCGAGATTCTGTGCCACCTGGCCGATACCGAACTGGCCTTCGGCTTCCGGCTGCGGCAGACCTTGGCGGAACCGCACCACATCGTCCAACCCTTCGACCAGGACGCGTGGTCGAAACCGTACACGGCCATCCCTGCCCAGGCCGCGCTGGAGGCGTTCACTGCCCTGCGCACCTGGAATCTGATTCTGCTGAGCACCGTCCCTCCGGATGCGTATGCGAAGCCGGTCAGCCATCCCGAGCGCGGGGCGATGACGTTCGCGACGCTGCTCGAGACAATGGCCGGGCACGACACGAATCACTTGCGCCAGTTGGAAGCGCTTGCGGCGCAGGCTCAGTAGCATTCAGGGCACGCCGATCTCCAGATCCGCCCCCCTGGGAACGCCGATCTCCAGATCGGCCCAAGTGCTCTGAACCGGCGGCCTCACTTGGACGCTGCCCAGACTTACTGAGGAACTGCGACGGTATCTCTCCGCGCCGGGTTGCCGCGCATCCTGCGATAAGAGCCGATCTGGAGATCGGCGTTCCCAGGGGCGTTCCCAGGGTTAGGCCTTACTGATCGTGTAACGCGTTCCGGCGCGTGTGGGTACAACCAGCACGTCACCCTGACGCTCGATCTTGGCTTTGGGAGACACCAGAAACTCTCCGCCGGCTTCCCAGCCCTGAGGGATCCAGAGGCGCAACGTCACTCCTTTTTCGCTGAGGATGCCGACGCCGGAAACCGTTTGGCCGTCCCACTCCGCGCTCACCAGGAAAGCTCCTGCCGCACGCAGGTCGCGGAAGCGCGCCTTGCCCAGGTTCGTTGTGTTCGGGAACAGCCGCAAAACGCCCGAGTAACTCTGCAACAGACACTCGTTCAGCACCGCGGGCAGCGAGAGGTTCTCCGTCCACACACCCATGCGCATCATGAAATCGAAATCGGTCGATTCGCCGTAGCGCCCGCCGGTCTGGCGCACGCGATCGTTCGAAATGCCATTTGGCAACTGGCAGTAGCGGACTTCTTTCTTGAACGATGCGACGTCCAATTCGCCCAGCCGCGCTTTGATGAGCGGCAGGTAAACCAAGTCGTTTCCGCCCTCCAAACGCACCGTTTTGGCCGTTTTTCGCGCAATTTCGAGGTGTTTTTCGCCCCTTCCCAAGCCCACTTGCTCGCCGGGAAAAACCGGAGCGAGCGTCACGGGTACGTTGTAGATCCACTCCGCCGGCGCGCCCGGCACATCCAGCCAAACCTTGCCGTAGGGCCCGTCGATCGTTGGATACGGCGCAAGATTCGAACCTATATCGGCCCATCGCTCGCGCTCCTGCGGATCCGTGCCGAGGATCTCCGCGGCCTGCGCCGTGGCCTTCAGCACGAACTCGGAAAGCGCCACGTCCATGATGCAATCCTTGTTCAGGCGCATGTCCACGGTGAAGCCCCAGTTCTCGGGAGAGACGGTGGGAACGATGTGATACTTTCCGTCGTCTGCCTTCTTTACGTAGGCGGCGAGGAAGCGGCTGGCCGAGCGCAGCATCGGGTAGGCGCGTTGGAGAAATTCCCGGTCCTGCGTGTAAAGGTAGTGCCACCACAAGCTCTGCACGGTCCAGGGCGTTTCGCACACCTCATATCCCCAAGGTGGAGCGGGGTATGGGTTTACTTTGCTCGGAACCGGGTAGGCCGAATGGAAGAAGAACGCGCCGGGCAGTCCGAACTTATCTTTGGCATAGCTCTCGCCCAGCGCGGTCAGCTTCTCGCACAATTCCACGTAAGGCAGATGCTGCTCGACGTGGTTCGACGAGAACACGCCCCAGTAGACCTGCTGCGTGTTGTAGTTCATGTGATAATCGCCGTGCCATGCGGTCCCGATGCGGCCGCTCGACCAGTTGCCGAACAGCCCTGGCGCAAGTTTGCCTTCTCGCAGGCAGCAGGCCAGGAAGTATTGGTTGTGATACCAGATGCGTTCGAGTTCGCGATCATCGAACTCGACGGCGGACTTCGACCAGAACGCGCTCCAACTCTTCGCGGAGGCCCGTTGGAGTTGCCGGGCTGGCGCTGCGGACAGCCGCGCGAGTTCGGACTCCGCGGCGGCGCGATTGTCTTTCGCATCCCTCGGCGTCGCCAGCGTGACGTCCAGACGGAAGTCTTTCAGGCTGTACCGCCCCGAGAGCGCAAACGAAGAGTCGTCCGGCGTCGCGGGCGGCTCGGGAACGGCTTCGCTCGCCACAGGGGGACGGCTCTCCCGGACGCCCCAGTTGTAGCCGGCTTCGGCCACGTCCCCGGGCGGCGGGGTGGCTGGGAAGCGCTGGAAGCAGGTGAACGATCCATCGGCCGTCCGCAGTTCCGGGCTGGGCAAACGCGCCTCGGAATCCTCGTTGGGAACGTAGACGACGCGCTCGATGGGCGCGGGGCTTCCGGCTACGGCGGACTCCGCCCAAACGCATAAGTGATTCGCCTCGCGATGGACGAAGCACAGCAGACGGAATGGGGTCGTCTTGCCCTTCAGGTCGTCGGAAATCAACTCGGCCGTGAACAGGCCGTTCGAAGGGTCGAGCGTCTGATTCACCAGCCGCACACGCCTTGAGTCCCAATGGATCCAGACGATGCCGCAGGGCCATGGCCGGGGCCAAGGCTTGCGATACGATGCGCTGACCTTCTGGCTGTAGTCGCGGAAGAAGTCGATCTTGTCCTCCAGATAGATCATCTCGGGTTTGCCCTGGCGCTTGGCCTCTTCACTGGCGCGCTCCCACAGTTTCAGCAACTCGTCGAAGCGCAGAACGTGCGGGTAGTGATCCTCGCTGACGCGTATATCCCAGACGTCCTCCTTGCCGATGTGCAAGCCCAGTGCGTCCGGCCGAAGCGTCACGCAAACGCCGACGTCGCCATTGCCGAGCAATGCGCCTTCGAAGAAGTTCGGCGTTGGCACGGTGTTCACAATGGCGTGGCGGCGTGCGATGGCCGAGGAGTCAAGGGGTGCGCCAGCGCTCCGCCCGGCGGCCAGGACCGGTGCGGCGGCTACCGTGGCGGCAGCGCTACTCAAGAACTTGCGGCGATTCATGGGAAAGATTCTACGCCCTCAGGCGGTGGGAGACGGACGGCAGTGCTATTTCCGCGATGTCTCGGGAGCGGCCGTTACAACGGAGGCTCGAGCGTCGGCACGAGTGATCCGGGCGGGCTCTGGAGAGCCCACGGGCGCTGGAGCGCCGCTCCACGGCGTTAGATTCCCCCGCGCGGGGTGACAATGATGGGTGTGGAACTTGCCGAGAAGTCTCAAGTACGGTTTCGCGTGCGGTATGCCGAAACCGACCAGATGGGCGTCGTCTATCACGCCAATTACCTGCCCTGGTTCGAGATGGCGCGCACGGACCTGTGCGCGGCGCGGGGCGTACGCTATCGCGACATTGAATTGAACGACAACCTGCTGCTGACCGTGGTGGAGGTCCAGCTCCGCTACCACGCTCCGGCGCGATACGACGACGAGATACTGGCGGAAGCTCGCCTCAAGAGTTCGCACCCCAGGATGATCGTATTCACGTACGAGATCCGCAACGCAGCAACGTCTCAACTGCTGGTGAATGGCGAAACGAAGCACGTCTTCATCACTCGGGAGGGGCGTCCTGTGAAGGTTCCATCCAAGTATTACGATCTGTTTGCCATCGGCTCCCCCGACGGTTCCTCGCCCACGATCTGAAGCCCATGACCCGGCGCGACTGGTTCATATCAGCGTTGCCGAATCTAACCCTCGCGAAGGGCCGCTTCTCAGCGCCTTCGCGCGGCCACGCCACCGCCGATTCGGGCGACGCCGCGGCGATCGAGAGCGCTTCCAGGAGATTGGTTTTTCAGCAGGGTGATTTCCGGCGAAGCGGTCTCCCGGGGGCGACGCTCAAGCCCTTCGTGCTGGCGGCGCTCCTGGAGCGGGGTTTGTTGAAGCGGGACGAGCGGCTCGAGTGTCCGGGGGCGTTCCGGCTCGGGGAACGCGATCTGGAGTGCGTCCACGCGCGCAATGCCGGACCGCTGGACGCAGTGGAGGCACTGGCCGCTTCCTGCAATTTCTGGTTCGCGATTATGGCCCGCCGGCTGGGGCCGGATGGACTGCTGAAGGCCCTGCGGCAGGCCGGACTGGCGGCGCAGCGCGCTCCAAACGAAGAGCAGGTTTGCTTGCAGGCACTCGGACTGGCCCACGTCAGCGCATCTCCCTCGACCCTTGCACGAGCCTACGCCGAGTTGCTGAAGGCGGGTCCGCCGTTGCTGGTGGTGGAGGGAATGCGCGCCGCCGTCGAGCGCGGCACGGCGCAACGCGCGTTGAGCGATCATGCCTGGATCGCGGGCAAGACGGGCACCGCGCCGGGCGGCTTGCCTGGTTCGAGCGCGGGTTGGTTCGCCGGCTGGGCCATGCGTATGGGCAAGACTCCATGCCTGCCCGCGGAATGGGCCGGCTGTCTGCATTCGCGCCCGAGCATCGCCTTCGCCGTTCGTGTCGTAGGAGGCACCGGCGGCGGCGCGGCGGCAGATCTGGGCCGGGAAGTGGCGGAACGATGGGCTCACGCTAGCTAGCGCTGCCCGTCCGTCCGGGGCCACTCGCAGCGCGCGCGGCAAACGGGAACGCCCGCGCCAACAATGCCAACATGGGGAGCGGGCGTCCCACAGAAGGCCCTTCTGCGAATTCGAGCTCGTGTTTCGTCAACGCGCAACCATGCTCTGCTGCAATTCGTCAGAGATAGTGCCAGGCGCATCAACTGGCGAGTCCGCTCAAGCGGCCGAAATGGGTGGAGGAGGGAAAGAGCTTGCTGCGCGGTTCCCCGAGTTTCAAACCCGCTGGCTTCGAGCGATGTTGGTGGTATGACAAGGCTCGACGTTGCCGATCTTCACGTGCCACAGACACGGTAATTACGATCCTGCTCTCCTTGGCGTTGATTGTCAGCTCTGCGTTTGCGCAACCGAGAGCTGAAGAACTGAAGGCGCGCCAGTTGCTCTCCTCACCTGCATTACTGGACAGAGCGTGGGGTGTGTTCTGGATCAGCCGGCTTAGCGTGCCTGAACTTGGGCCGCTTCTCATCGGCGAATTAGCGTCCATGCAACCGTACGTGGATGAGCCCAAGAACACGCAAGAGGCGGCCTATATCGCCGCTGTTTTCGATGCGCTAATTCTCTCCGGGACCATCGTTCCGGAGCGAGACCTTAGCCCCTTTGAGCAGAGCTGGCGCGACGAAGTCCTGATCGTGCAGTCTCGCCAACAGGGAGGAGAGGAATTCCTGCTTTCTATGCGTGGCGCCGAGTTGAGCAAAGCGCAATGGACAGCCGTGAACAACCTGTTGCTCCGGATGCGATCCGATAAGTTCTTTCGCAAAGCACTGTCCGAGCTGCCCCTGACTCACACTTTCGTCATCGTTGACGAAGTCCGCGGAGGATTCGGCGGATTATCCGGCGGAGGATTCGGCGGTGGCGGAGTCGGCTGCGGCGTACGAGGCTTACCACGAGGATTTCCCCCGATTGGCCTCTACCAACTGAAGAATTGGCCCAGTGAAGGCGACGTTCTGCTGGTCAAGGGACCCCGAGACATCTACTACCACCGAACGCTCATCCCGACCGACGTGCAAGCAGGCTGGAGTGTGGTTTTGGTGCCCTTCGGCGAACAGGACAAGCGGAAGGATGGCCTGGAGTACCTTGCCTTCTGGAACAACGTAAAGCCCGACACCATCACCGGGATCTTCTGGGCAACAACGACCGTGCGCTGGCACGACATGGTTAGTTTCCAGGACTCCACGGAGAGCGCGCTCGCCGGACAAATTGAGAGAATCCAGGACTTTCTGGATTCAGCCAAGCAACGAGGCGCAGGGGACCTGAGCGGACTTCAGCTTGGAATCGCCGTCAATATCGTGGACGAGCGTCAAGGCGGCGAACCCATACCGGCAAACTTGCCTTCGAGGCTATTCACCGTTCGGTGATCAGCTTCTCACAATTGAAGCAAGAGCCTCTCCCGATTCCGTAGCGCATCATCCGAGGCATCCGTTGAGGTGCGCGATGGGGGCGCGCTCCGATCACTCTTGAACGCCAGGGCTTTGTGTCCCTAATGCGCGAACGGCGCCACGGTCCGTGGAAGGCTGGAGTTCCAACCGCCCACTCGCCGTCGCGCCGTTTGACGTCTACCTTGGCTCGGCGGGTTTCCAGACTTGGTCGCCAACCGAACACTCAATTCACGAAGGCGCCAGTACGGATACCTCGTACAGGCGATTTCAGACCACTACACCGGATCAGAACGCGAGTCTGAGAGCCATTTGCAGAGTTCGGGCGTCGCGGTAAGAGCTGGCTTGCCCGAAGTTGGCGGCGCTGTTGGAGATTCCGCTTCCCGCGTTGTCACCGCTGAAGCCGGCGTTGATACCCCAAACTTGCGCGTTGTTGAGAAGGTTGAAGACTTCGCAGCGGTAGGTGAGCTTGACGCGCTCCGTGATGGCGAAATTCTTCATGATGCTGGCGTCGACGTTACGAACGCCGGGCAGGCGCAGGGCGTTGCGGCCGAGCGTGCCGTATTGGCCATCCGCCGGGCGCTGGAAGGCGGCCGGATTCAGCCACTGGAAGCTGTTGGTGTTGGCATAGGGGTCGCCGATCAGGTTGGGATACTGGCTGCCAGCATTCACTCCCATGAGGTTGCCATTGGAGGTGACGTTGATCGGCATTCCCGATTGAGCTCGGAGCATGCCGCTGAGTTCCCATCCGTTGACGATTTGCTTCAGGACGGGGTTGCCGCTCTTCGTCTTCGGGAGCATGTAAACGAAGTCGAGCGTGGCCACGTTGGGCTGGTCATAACCGGCGTGGGCCCAGTTCTGCCTGATGTTGAACGGATTGTTGATGGCGTCGGAGTCGTTGTCCACGACGTCCATGGTACTGGAGCGAGTGTAGTTCACATTCACCGAGAAGTTGTCGGAGAAGCGGCGGCTCACGCGCAGCATCATCGCGTTGTAACTCGAGTAAGCATTCGTCTCGATGGTGTTGAGATTACCCCAGCCGAGATACGGCAGCAGGGCGTTGTTGTAGTAGTTGACCGACTGCGAGAGCGTCGGGTTCGTGAGGAAGGTACCTGCGGGCAGCGCATTGATCTGCCGCTGATCCATCAGGTGCACGGCGTGATTTCCGGAGTAGGAAAGATCCAGCGTGAACTTGGCGGGCAACTGGCGCTGCACGCCGGCGTACCAGGAGTAAATCGAGGGCATCGTGTTGTTCGAGGCCCAGACGGTCATGTTCGGGGGCTGGATGGCTGCATTCGCCCCAGTAATTCCGCTCAGGTCAATGTTGGAGACGTTGCCATTGGTGACCGTTCCATTGGAGAGGTTCGGCCACTGGCCGCCGGCGCCGAAGTTGAAATTGTTTTGGCGCATGCGTTCGTTGAACATGCCGAATCCGGCACGAAGAGCCATCTTGCCATCTCCGAAGACGTCGTAGGCGACGCCGACGCGAGGCTGGAAGAAGTTCTTGGTCGGGGAGAACCCGCGAGGAGTGCCGGCGCAAGGATCGCAAACCAGGCCGAGCGGAGACAACACGCTCAGCGGATTGCCAACCAGGAAGCCGTTTGACAGGTTGATGGTCGGCTTCGCGGCCGCGGTGTACTGGCTCAGATCGACGCTGTATAGTCTCCAGGCGCCCTCTCCGCCCGGGGTGCCGCCGCGGTCGACGGTGTAGGTCGGGGTCATGTGAGCAAAGCGAAGGCCCAGCTCCACGGTCAGCCGCTTGGTGACCTTCCAGCTATCTTGGATATAAGCGTCGGCTTCCAGGAAGCGGAAGTACGGGAAGACGGCTCCGCTCGGCTGCGTGAAGTTATTGAAATTGCCCAATAGCATGTTGGCAATTCCGTTGCCGGTGTCGTTCGGCATTGAGGAGCTGGAACCGAAGTTGATGTTGCCCTGCTGCGGCCAGGTGCCGGTTTGCGCCTTGTCGTCGCGATTCAGGAAGAGACCGAACTTCAAGGAGTGAGCGCCCTTGATGTACGTAAAGTTCTCGGTGATGCTGTAGTCCTTGCCCCAGTTGTGCCAGCCGGGGTTGCCGAGGCCGTAGCCAAATCCGGAATTGGTCGTGATGTCGGGCGTCGAGTTCGTGATGTTGCTCAGCGGGTATATCTGGGTCCATGCGGCTCCCAGCGTATTGCGGTCGAGCGGGTTCGTGCCCACGACCGAAAGCGACTGGGACTGGTGGTTGTAGGCCAGGATCGTCTCGGAGGCCAGCGAAGGCGTGAATACCGTGACGAAATTCCACGACCAGGAGCTGCCCGGCTTTGGCCGCATTTGCGGTTGGATCGGGAAAGGCTGGCTGCCCCAGATACCGTTCTGGAAAGTTTCCTTCTGGTAATCGTTGACCCAGCGGAAGAAGCTGCTCATCTTGCTGTTGATGGTGTAGTCGAAGCGGAGCAGGTCCTGATTCTTCACCAGGTTATCGGGGTTGTTGTAGTAGTAACGCACGTAGCCCGGGTTCGGCGCGGCCGGGAGGCTCGCGAAACCGGGGATTCCGGTGTAGATCTTCGTCAGGTTGGCGCTCAGCGGCTGAAACTGCGATTGGGGAACGATGTTGCCCGCGTAGGGCGTGCCATTGATGATGTTGCCGGCGCCGTCACGCGTGATGGTGCCGGGCTGGAAGACCGTACCGTTCTTGAATTGCGGGGCATACTGCATGTTGGTGGGGAGCAGCAATTCGCTGAAATTCCCGCCCAGTTGTTGTGCGTCGGGTAGGTCCGAGTAGGCGCTGCCCGGCAGGTTACGGCGCGTCATCTCCCGGTTGTAGAAGAAGAACAGCCGCTTATCCTGATTTGTGGAAATCTTGGGCACTGGCACCCAGCCGCTGATGTTGCCGCCGAACTGGTTGTAGCGCAGTTGCGGTTGCAGCGTGTTGCACAGCACGCACTTGGCATCGAACGCGTTATTGCGGAGGTACTCGTACCCCGTGCCATGGAATTGGGAGCCGCCCGACTTGGTCTGCACCGCGATCACCATACCGGAGTTGCGGCCGTACTCGGCGTTGAAGCCGCTCTGCAGGACCCGAAACTCCGCAATGGTGTCGATACTGGCCTGGGTGTACTGAGACTGGTTGTCGCCAACGTCTACGTTCGGCGAACCGTCCAGGTAGAAGTTGTTCTGGGATCCGCGTCCGCCCAGGGAGTGGAACTGCGACACGTCATTGAAATTTACATTAAAGTCACTCTGAGCCGCGCTGCTCATGCCCGGGACCGTGTTCATCAACGACGTGAAGTTACGGCCGTTCATGGGCAATTCCGACATCTGCGTCTTGTCCACCGTGTACGCTTTGTCGGCCGTGTTCGTGGTGACCTCAGGGGAGGCTTCCGCGTAAACGGACACCGTGTCGGTCAACGATCCGACGTCGAGCTTGATCTGTCCAACGTCCAGCTTCGCGTTGACATCCAGGGTGACCGGGACTTCAGCCTTCTTGAATCCGGTCTTCTCAAGGGTGATCAGATACCGGCCTGGCTGAAGGTTAATGGCCTGGAATCGGCCTGTATTGTCTGTAACGACTTGCCGCGGATCGCCGCCCTTGGCCACGTCCGTGATCTGGACCGTGGCTCCGGGAATGGACCCACCGGACGCGTCTACGACGGTACCACTGATGTTCTGCGATTGAGCCATCAGCGGTTGAGCGAGAAACATGAGCAGAAGGGGAAGAAAGATCGCAAGAACGATCTTGGTGCCTCTGCACCTAGCATTAAAGTTCATAAACTACCTCATTTGCGACTTGGCAACAGCATCCAAAGGTTCGAGTTTTTGGGAAAAGCACGACCTAGATTTTGCCCCTGCTGTCAGAAGGCTAAGGCCCCGGGGTGGTAGAATTCAAGTGTCAGAACCAGGGGTTAACAGTGTGGGACCACAGGTGAGCAGCCCGATAAACACAGCCCCTTCAGGCCCCAGCGGGCCCTCGGAAGCCAAAACAGGCGAGGCTGTGGATGAACGGATGGAACTGGTCAGGCGGATCTCTGCCAGCCCGCAGTTCCGGCGCGCTGCCAAGCTTCGCGACTTTCTCATATACGTTGTCGAGCAGACCTTGCAGGGCCAGGGGGATTCGCTCAACGAGCACCAGATCGGACGCGCCGTTTTTGGGCGGGGTGCGGACTACAGTCCAAGCGAAGACAATATCGTGCGGGCTCACGCCCGGCAACTACGAGTTAAGCTAAGCGAATACTTCTCGTCCAAAGGAAAAGACGAGCTTCTAGTATTGGAAATCCCGAAAGGCAGCTATGTACCGGTATTCTCGCAGAGGGAATCCGTACCTGCGGCTCCAGCCGCGGAGACTCCCGGACGCTGGTCCATACGTATCTCGCCAAGAGTCCTCTCTTGGCTAGGGCTGGCCGTGCTGGTTGCCTCGCTCGGCGTGAGCACTTTCATGACGGTTCAGAACCGGACGCTCCAGCGTCAGATTGCCACTTCCCTGGCCGCCCCCGGTAGCCCGCTGCCCGCGCCGCTCTCCTGGGTCTTCGAACCGGACCGCTCAGTATCGCTGGTGGTCGCGGATAGCTGCTTTGGCCTCATGCAGGATCTGGCCGGGCGGCCCGCCTCGCTGGAGGAGTATCTGGATCCCGAGTTCTGGCAAAGCGTTAAGCCTGCCGGCCGCACACTAAGCAGCGGCGACCGGCTGTTGCACCGCATACGCTCTCGTGAATTGACCAGCTACGCCGACGTACTCCTGGCGGCTCGAATCCTCCGTCTCACGGGGCCGCGCGCCAAAATGTCGATCCGTTTTGCGCGCGACATCCGTCCTCGTGACCTGGACTCGGGGAATTACATTTTTCTGGGCAGTTCTTACGCCAACCCGTGGGTGGCTTTGTATGATCGGAAGCGGAATTTCCGGATCCAGGTGGACGCGGCTTCCAGGCAAAGCATCGTCAACAAGAACCCCCGGCCCGGTGAGCGTGCCTCCTATTACATGCTCGGGGAGGACGGGGTGCCCGGGGCCACGTACGGCCTGATTGCATTCTGCCCTTCAGTTGGCGCAACCGGAAATGTGCTCCTCATCGAAGGCACCAACATGGAAGGCACGGAGGCTGCGGGCAGCATGATTCTAGACCCGAAATCGGCTCGCGATATCCTCTCCATGGCTGGCATTCCCGAGAATGGCCGTTCCCATCCCTTTTTCGAGGTCTTGATCGAAACCAAAGTGCTCGCCGGGGAGCCGAGCCAAACCCGCGTCGTTGCCTGGCGCAAATGAATCGCTAACGGCGCCCTACGACGGTTATCGGGCTAGCTCCTGGGCGCGGCGGAACGCCCGGCCGGCTTCCAGTTTTCGTCCACCGGCCTGGAGCGCTCGGGCAAGCTCGTAATAGGCGGAAGACTCATCCGGGTTCAATTCCACCGTTCTCTGGAGCAGCACGATAGCCTCAGCCGTTTGCTCCAGCCGCAGCTTGGCCTTCCCCAGGTTGAAGCAGATCGCCCAGGAGTCGGGCTTCAGCTTCTTCGCCTTATCGAGGTAAGGAATTGCCTCCGCGAAGCGGTTCTCTTGAACCAGCAGACTGCCCAGATAGTAGTTCGCGTCCTCGTCGCTGGATTTCTCCTTGAGCACGAGTTGCAGTTCCCGGATCGCGTCGTCCGTCCGGCGCTGGCTGATGTAGAGTTTCCCTAATTCGAGGTGCAACCCCGCGAAATTGGGATCGAGCCGCTGCACTTCGAGGAAGCTCTCCTCAGCGCGGTCGAACAGAGTGGCCTCATAGCACGCCCTGCCGAGCATGAACTGCGTTCGCGCCGGACCGGCCAGTGCGAACATCTGTTCGAAAACGGACTTGGCATTCCCAGTGTCGCGGTTCTTCAGGTAGGCGAAACCCAGGAGGAAAAGGAGGTGCTCGTCGGGTGGACTGGCGGCGCGCAGGCTTTCCAGATCGCGAATCGCGGGCGCGAGCTGGCCGGTGTAGATGCGGCAGACCGCAAGCAACTGCCGGGCCTGCTGGTGCTGGGGATCGATCGCCACAACCCGTTCAAACAACGGGAGAGCCTTCTGGTGCGACTCCTGTCTCAGATAGACCAGCCCGAGATTGAGCAGCAGCACCTTGTCATCCGGGCTAAGCCGCAGCGCGCGGCGATACATTGCGATCGCCAGATCGGCGCGGTTTGTGCGGGAGTAGATAATGCCCAGATCTCCGAGCGCGCCCACATGGCCAGGCTGCTGTTCGAGAACGGACTTGAACCCCCGTTCGGCCGCCGCGTAGTCTCCGGCGACCAGCGCCTGAACGGCCCGGTCGAAAACGACCTTCGCCGGCTCGGCGGCCCAGAGGAAAAGGCCACTGAGAAACAGGCACGCGGCAAACTTCATATCCGCATTCATGATATCTGAATCGCGCACTTCGAAGCCGAATGCATGCTCTCGTCAACCCCAGTGCCGTTCACCAAAGTAAAATCCATACCGTCTCGTAATGTTAATGTATTAAATGCGTGCAAAAATGCGCATAGGAGAAGCGAACATGACTACCCAGGAAGTTGCGGACAAGCTCGTCAAGCTGTGCTCCACGGGCAAACTCGACGAAGCCGTGAAAACTCTCTACTCGCCGGATATCGTCAGCATGGAAGCCGGCGCGCCTCCCGGACAGTCGCGCGAGTCGAAGGGCATAGACGCCTGCCTGGCCAAGGGCGAATGGTGGACCGCTAACCACGAGGTCCACTCGGCGCATGTGGAGGGTCCTCTCGTTGCGGGTTCGCACTTCGCAGTGGTCTTCAAGTTCGACGTTACTTTCAAGCCGCAAAACAAGCGGTTCACGATGGAGGAGGTGGCCGTCTACAAGGTCGACGGAGACAAGATCGTATACGAAGAGTTCTTCTACAAAATGTAGGCAGGGCAATTCGTGGCGATTCCGGGTGTGGCCGATGACTGGCGTTTGCTTTGGGCCTCCGCTCGTCATTCGCTAGACTCGGCTCATGCTCCTCTGCCCCGTCCGCAACTGCCGCGTGGCGCTGGTGCGCGAAGAGCGGCGGCTGGTCTGCGCGCACGGGCATTCGTTCGACGTCGCGCGCAGCGGGTACATCAACCTGCTGCAACCCCAGGACCGGCGATCGAACCAGGCCGGCGACACCATTGCCGCGATGGAGGGGCGGCGGCGCTGCCACGATAGCGGCGCGACCGCGCCACTGCTGAACGCAGTCGCGGAAATGGTTGCTGCTACGCCCGGCGACGCTGTGCTCGACGCCGGCTGCGGTGACGGATTCTACCTGGGCAGCCTCGCTCGACAGGCTGGTTGCAGCGCACATGGTGTGGACATCTCGGTTCCGGCCATCGATGCGGCGGCACGGCGTTACCCCGAATGCGAGTGGATCGTTGCCAACGCCGATCGCTTCGTGCCTTATGCTGCCCGCTCGTTCTCAGTCGTGCTATCCATCACGGCGCGGATGAATTCGAGCGAGTTCCGGCGCATCCTGCGCGAGGATGGCCGCCTTCTCATTGCCCTGCCCGGGCCCGAGGATCTGGTCGAGTTGCGCGGCGCGGGCCGTGATCGCGTGGATCGGACCATCGAGACATTCTCAAAGGAATTCGCGCTCGTCGAACGGCGCCGGGTCACCACCTCGGCGGACCTCGACGCCAGTGCGGCTCAGGACGTATTGAATTCGATCTACCGTCCCATGCGTTCGCGTCCAGTCGAGGCGATGCGAGTGACGTTCAGCCTGGACCTGCTGCTTTTTCGACCGGCGTGAAGGTTTTGAACCTGGATTAGGTGCGGAAGCTACGCAGCGTCGAGGGGCAACGCCAATTCGTATGCATGATAAGTTGTCCTGTCGAACAGCGCCATCCAGACTTCCTCGACGGAGACCGCGCGGGAGGAAAGGAACGCCAGGATCTCCTCTACGGCTATGAGTGCGGCCAGATCGAGCGGATAACCGTAGATTCCCGTGCTGATCGAGGGGAAGCTGACCGAGTGGAGTCCGCGCTCCTCGGCCAGGGCGAGGCACACTCGGTAGCACGAAGCCAGGGCTTCCGGCTCGCCGCTCGCGCCGCCGCGCCAGATAGGACCGGAGGCATGGAAGACGTACTTGGCGGGAAGCCTGCCTGCCGTTGTGGCCACTGCTTGCCCGGCGGGGAGCCGTCCCACAGCGGGGCGGATGCGATCGAGTTCGTCCATGACGGCAGGGCCGCCGGCACGATGGATCGCACCATCCACGCCGCCGCCGCCCGCTAGGGCTGAGTTCGCGGCATTCGCAATAGCGTCTACAGCGAGCTGTGTGATATCGCCTTCGAGCAGGATCAATCGGCGGCCGTTCGTTAACACGACTTCGCGTTGCATGGTTCCGCCTCAATCATAGGCGCAAGGGATTCCCTACGTGCGGCAAGGATCTTAGGCTCGGGAACGGAGCGGCGAGAGTCACGTTCCGTAAACAACGGGATCTCCGTATGTGAGTGGCAAATGCCGCCCCTGGATCGGTCGAGTGACCGGGAGTTAAGCGCCCGGTCACCCTCCCACACCACCGGACGTGCGGTTTTCCGCATCCGGCGGTTGAACTCAGCGAGCATTGATAGCTCGCAAGGTCTGATGGCATCAGAAAGCCAAATCGCCGTAGCGTCGCATTTGACAAGGCGGTTTGGACGGCTGCCAGTTTGCAGCCAGCGGCCATGCCCCTCGTCCGAACTGAAGGCGACTTTCAGCATTCGGCCCCGTAGTCCCAGTCGGCGTAACGCGCGCTCGCGGCCAGCGACACGTGTGCCATCGCTGCCAGAAACATTTCCGGATGTGCCGTTCGGACCCAGCCCTCCAGTTGGTAGACCGGGCGGCGCTCTTCGGCCAGTCGGAAGTATCCCCACCAGCCTCTGCACTATAGCGTTGCCACTCGTCTCGCAGCTGGTTGCTGGTTCGACTCCGGCTCCCCCGCCACATCTCCCGCACCTTCGTTTTGAATCGTTCGATACTCTCCGGCGCTACGCCGATCCGCCGTTCCCGATCCAGTCGAAAGCCGAGGAACTTCCGTTCCTCCACCCTCCCCGTACCGCTCTTGGCGGTGTTCACCTTCAAGACGCAGATGCTTCCCGATCCAGTCCTGCAGCGAGAGCAACGTCCGTCTCCGCCGCCGACTGACTGTCTCACATAAATGTTGCAGTCATCTGCATAGCGGCAGAACGAATGTCCCCTCCTTTCCAGTTCTTTATCCAGTGCATCCAGATAGATGTTGGCCAGCAGCGGAGACAGCGGGCCGCCTTGCGGCGTCCCTTCCACGCCCGCCTTTACCAGTCCGTCCGCCATCGCGCCCCGCCTCAGATACTTGCCGATCAGCCCCAACACCCGTTTGTCCCGGATCACTTGTTCCGATCCGTCCCATCAGTATGTCGTGGTTCGACATGGTCGAAGGAAACCACCGCAGACTACCCACCTTCGGGATTACCCGAAGCGTGTAACAATCACTCGCAGTCATCATCCGTTTGAACGAAGGTCGCTGGAGGTACTCCGGCACTCTGTCAGACAGGAGCGGCAGCTTACATTTCGTTCTCATTCTGCCGGACGGAAGCAAGTCGCTGGTTCCGGCGGACTGGACAGATTTCGCAATCTGCCTCTCCATGCTCAGATGCACGGTAACCACCTTATCGGTTCGCTGGAGGACTTGCTTCAGCTCCGCTTCCTCGCAGATGCTCTTTTGCAACGCGCCGCAACGATCGGCGCCGCTAACATCTGTTCCAAAGCAGGAGAGTCATGCCGCAACTGAATCTGAACTTCACTCGATATCCCGATTCCGGAGACGTGCTTGTGGGAGGAACTGGACGACGAGCACAAAGCAGCTCGTCATCGAAACTGCTGGCGCGTCTGATGGTTCAACGCCAGTTCGCGACCAGTGCCAGAACCGTCACAGGAGGCAGCCCAATGACTGATCCTCTCCAGAATCAAACCATCCCATACTGCAGCGTGCCTCCTGCATTTATGTCCGGCAGTCGACGCCCCTCCCAGGTCGAACACAACCGTGAATCGACGGCGCGCCAGTACGCGCTGGCCGACACAGCCTGCCAACTCGGCTGGTCCAAGGCGCAGGTCGTCATCATCGATGACGACCTCGGTCTCTCCGGCGCCAGTACCGACAAGCGCTCCGGCTTCGCTCGCATGATCAGCGAAGTTGCGTTGGGCCATGTGGGCATCATCCTTGGTCTTGAAGTCTCGCGTCTGGCGCGCAACAATGCCGATTGGTATCGTCTTGCTCGAACTGTGCGGCCTCACCGACACTCTTATTGGCGATAACGATGGCGTCTATCATCCCGCGCTGTTCAACGATCGCCTGTTGCTCGGTCTCAAAGGACACGATGAGCGAAGCGGAACTGCACATCATTCGCGCCCGGCTCGACGGCGGCATCCGCAACAAAGCCGCGCGCGGCGAACTGCGCCGCGGTTTGCCCGTTGGCTTCGTCTGGGGAGAAGCGGATGGCGAAGTTCTGTTCCATCCCGATGAAGCGGTCACCGGCGCGATCCGCACCGTCTTCGAGCGCTTCGCCGAGTTCGGCTCGGCGCGTCGCGTCTGGCTCTGGTTTCGCTCCGAAGGCTTGCTCGTTCCCTCTGCAACAGGACGCCCGTCCCGTGAGCTTGGTCCGGATCCGCTGGGTCGCTCCGACCTACACCGCGATCCATCACATTCTGACCAATCCGGTATATGCTGGCGCTTACGCCTACGGCAAGACCCGAAGCGAACGCTACGTCGATGAACATGGCGTGCGTCAAACATGCGCATGCGCCATCTGCCCATCGGACAAGTGGTGCGTGCTCATTACCGAACATCATCCCGGGCTTCATCGACTGGGCGACCTTTCGAGGCCAACCAGACACGTCTTGACTCCAATACCCGGCCGAAGACCGCATCGCAAGCGGAGGAGTCGGTGAGAGAAGGCTCCGCGTTGCTGCAGGGCATTGCTATCGTGCGGCCATTGCGGCCGCCGACTGATAACGCATTATCGCGGCCGCAACTCGACTCCGGGTTATCACTGCGCCGGTAAAGATATCGTCGACGGGACGCGGAGTGTACTGCCTCAACGTCGGCGGAGTGGCGATCGATGCAAGCCATCGCCAATGCCTTTCTTGAAGCGGTAACGCCCGGCTGCCATAGAAGCGATGCGGCTGACCGTGGAACAGACTCGCAAGCCAATCACGATGCCGCGTTGTCGCAATGGCGGCTTGGAAGTGGAACGGACTGCGCTACGATGTCCGAAAAGGCCGAACGCCGTTACCGGACCGTGGAACCCGAAAATCGTCTTGTCGCGCGCGGCCTGGAAAGCTGAATGGGAGAGCCGCCTGCGTGATCTGGCCTGCGCCGAAGCGGAATTGCGGCGCCGCGAGCAACAACAACCCAGCACGCTCGAGCCCGGAGCAACTACGCCGCATTCAGGCTCTCGGCTCCGATCTTCGGCGAGTCTGGTACGCGCACGACCACCACGGATCGCGATCGCAAGGAACTGCTTGCGCACGCTGCTCGAAGAAGTTATTCTCGAATCTGAAGCGAGCCGAAGGCATGCGCACCTGACTCTGCGCTGGCGCGGTGGCGCCATCACGCACGCTCGATGTGCTCGGTCCCACGCTTTCAAGTCCGCATGGGCCCACACACCGATGAAGACACCATCTCGCTGCTGCGCCGCCTTGCCGCTCTCTATCCCGATGAGGTCATCGCCGGCATCCTCAATCGTCAGGAGCGCAAAACCGCCACAGGTGAGCGCTTCACCGCCAATCAGGTCGGCAGCCTGCGCCGCTATCGCGATATTCCCCGCTTCCAGCCGCCGGCTGAGTCCCCCGAGCGGGAACTGGTTTCCATCCGCAAGGCGGCGCAGATTCTCGGCATGAATACTTCCAGCATTCACCGCTGGCTCGCGGACGGTTTCATTGCAGGTGAGCAGAGTCACGCCCGGAGCACCATGGCAGATTCGTATCACTGAAGAGTTGCGAGCGCAGCATCGTGCAGCAGGCGCCGCCGGAGTATCTGCCGATGCTGGAAGACGACGCTGAAACTCGGCGTTTCACGGCAAGACCGTGTTGCAGCGTGTAAAGCGCGGCGAGCTCGAAAGCCGTTCTTGTGCGGCAGGGACGGCGTAAAGGCTTGCGTATCAGAGGTCGTAGATCAGCAACCCGAGCATTATTCGAGGACACATCTCATGAATCCGGGGGCAGTATGAAGCAGTATCCGAAGAACTTCGTGATGTCTAAATCCACCACCCAGTCCTGGCCCTTCCTGCGCATACTGCTGTGCGGCCCGCATGCGCGTCCTGTGCACTGCGCCCCGGTCGGAATCCGTAGCTATGCTCGCTGAACAGCCGGATCGAAGATCGGCGTCAGCGCCTGCAACAGCATTTGCTGAATCAGCCGATCCATCACCGTCGGAATCCCCAGCATCCGCGTACCCCCGCTCGGCTTCGGTATCTCTACCCGCTTCACGGGGCTCGGCACCCAGGTCCCCGCCAGCAGCTTCGCACGGACTCTCTCCCAGTGCGCCTGAAGATGACTCTCCAGTTCCGTCGTCCGTCATCTGGTCGACCCCCGGCGCGCCCTGGTTGCGTTTCACCGCTGCCAAGCGCTCGATCCCGGTTGTCTTCCCGAACGACCTCTTCCATCAGACTCTCGTACATCGCTCTCTTTCCAAAGGTCCGCAAAGTCCGGCCTGGTCTCTCCGCTCTCGGCTCGCCGCGGCTGCACCGCTTCTGCCTGCCAGCACTCCCGGGTTAGCTACCGTAGTTGTTGCGCCCGGAATTCGAGTCCTCTTATTGCACCGGCTCCAGTCCCTTCTCTAGCTCCGTTCCTTGGTCCTTCGGCCCTTGGCTCCAGCCGACCATTACCAGCGGCTTCTTCAGCTACTACGGCCTCTGCTGACTTCTCCCCGGCTCTCACCGACAGAGATCTCCCCAGGTAAGGTGCAGAATCTCTCCCCTCGCGCCGACCGGCTCTACCTGATGCGTCTTGATGACCTTTGGGCTTCGCTGTTGTTCGCCAGCTTGCCGCCCGCATCCGGCCTCACTGCCAGTTCGTGTCCCTACGGTCGAGGGTTTGCTACACGCTTCTTTCAGCTTCACCTCGCGGCTACGCCTTGCGTTTCGCTACGGTTGCCGTCATCGGCTCCGATTGGCTCCTTTCATCCAATTAGATTCTGCCCATGCTGGGCACACGAACGCCGATCTCCAGATCGGCTCCTACTGCTTCGTTAGCGGCTGCTCAATGGAGCCCGCCGACTAACTCAAAAGATGTGCTGGGCCTGGAAGCCCCGCGCGGCGCAGGAGCGCCGTCCCACATTGCGCGTCAGTTCTGTTTCGGAGCGGCAGTGTCGGGTACGTTCTCCGGCGCCTTTGGAAATGCCTTCGAGAAGAAGCCCTTTCCCGGCGGCAGGAGATCCTGCGTAGCCGGAAGCCGCGACGAATCCCACCCGCCGCCGAGAGCCTGAATCAGCGACACGCTCGCGACCATCCGGCGTGTCAGCAGATTGACGGACGTTACGCGGCCGCCCAGTTCGATGGCCTGGGCTGTGATGACTGTCAGGTAAGTCGTGATGCCGCCCTTGTACTGGTTCATGGACAGCTCCGTGGACATCGCGGCCGAGTTGACGGCTAATTGCTGTTGCTGCTGTTCCTGCTCCAGAATGCGCAGCGTGGAGAGGCTGTCCTCGACTTCCTGGAAAGCCGTGAGGACCGTCTGACGATAAGTCGCCGCGGTGGCGTCATAATCGGCCAGGGCCTGTTCGGTAACTGCCTTCCGCCCACCCGCTTCAAAAAGCGTCTGCGCCAAAGTCGGACCGAGCGACCAGAACCGGCTGGGCCAGGTGAACCAATTGAGCAGACTGCTACTTTCAATTCCAGCGGAGGCGTTGAAGCCAATGGCGGGATAGAAGGCCGCCTTCGCCACGCCGATCTGGGCGTTGGCGGCGGCTACGCGGCGCTCCGCGCCGGCAATATCGGGACGCCGTTCGAGCAGATCCGTGGGCAATACCCCAGGGATAGCCGGGGGCTGCGCCGTCAGCGGCGATAGAGCGATGGTGAGTTCGGCCGGCGTCTTTCCGAGCAGAGCCGCGATGGAGTGCTCGTACTGTGCTCGCAGCACGCCGGTCTCGATCAGTTGTGCTTTCGTGGTGTCGATCTGCGTCTGTGCCTGGACGACATCCAGCTTCGACACGACGCCCTGTTTATATCGGTTCGTGGTGAGATCGAGGGCCTTTACGTAAGCTTCAACGGTGGATTGCAGCAGTTCCTTCTCAGTGTCCAGACCACGCAATTGCAGATAATTTTGCGCGAGCAGGGCCTGGATGCTGAGGCGAGCAGTCTCGAGATCGGCGGCAGTGGCCTGCGCAGTGGCGACGTTGCCTTTCAGCGCGTTGCGCACGCGTCCCCACACGTCGGCTTCGTAGCTGAACGACACCGGCAGTTGCAGGTTGGCGGAGGGACTCGACTTGACGCCGGTGAGGTTGTTCGAGTTCTGGCCACCGGTAACGGTCGCGCTGCCGGAGACGGTCGGGAAGAGTCCGGCGCGTGTGACGCGGATGGCGGCGCGAGCGCTGCGGTACTGCGCTTCGAACTGCTTCAGGTTCTGGTTGGTAAGGTTCACCTGCTCTTCGAGGGAGTTCAACAGCGGATCCCGATACGCCTCCCACCATTTGCCGCGGAGCGCACCGTCGTTTGGCTGGGCTTCCTTCCACCCTGCCGTGTCACCATAGCTGGCCGGCGGCGCTTCCTTGTAGACCGCGGGCACTGGCGGCATCGCGGGACGCTGATACTTCGGCCCGACGGCGCAGGCCCCGGCGGCCAGCGCGAGAACGGCCACCAAACTAGCGGCCAAGCGGCGAGCCGCCGACGCAGCGGCGACTCGACTCAAGCGATGGAACATGAATTCTCTCCATACGAATCTGGAAACGGAGCCACACTTGGAAACGGAGCCGCGACCGTGCGGGAGCGGTTGATACGGTGTACTCTCTGAAATCGTGCCGACTGGGGAGCCGGCGTTCTCAGGGGAGGGACCGCTCTCTGTCGTTCGCGGCTCCGTGCTGGGAATCGGAAAACGTTGCGCGGCAACCGCTCCCTCACGGTCGCGGCTCCGTTTCCAGGTGCGGCTCCGTTGCCAGGCGTGGCTCAGTTCCCGGTCGCGGCTCAGTTTCGAACGCAGCTTAGATCTCATACGTTCCATGACTAGGCCACCTCCGGCGTTCCGGATGCGGCGGGAATACGATGCTTGGCGCCAGTCGCCCAGACCCGGAGGCGGTCCATATAAAGGTAAACGACGGGGGTTGTGTACAACGTCAGCATCTGGCTGAAGATCAGCCCGCCGACAATCGTAATGCCCAGCGGCTGCCGAAGCTCCGCTCCGTTGCCCATCCCGATGGCGAGCGGCAGTCCGCCCAGCAACGCCGCCATCGTTGTCATGGTAATCGGGCGGAATCGCAGCACGCACGCCTGGTAGATGGCGTCCAGCGGCGCCTTCCCGTCCTTGCGCTCCGTCTCGAGTGCAAAGTCGATCATCATGATCGCGTTCTTTTTCACAATGCCGATCAGCAGCAGGATGCCGATGAGCGCGATCACGCTGAGGTCGGTATTGGTGAACTTCAAAGCGAGCAGCGCGCCGACGCCCGCCGACGGCAGGGTGGAAAGAATTGTGATGGGGTGGATGAAGCTCTCGTAGAGAATGCCGAGCACGATGTAAACCGCGAGCAGCGCCGCCAGAATCAAAATGGGCTCGTTGGCGAGGGACGCTTGATAGGCCTGCGCGGCCCCAGAGAAGTTTCCGTGGATCGCCGCGGGCAGCCCCATCTCCTGCTGCGCGTTCGCAATTTCCTCGACCGCGGTGCCCAGGGGGAAGCCGGGAGCGAGATTGAACGAAATTGTGACCGAGGGAAACTGGCCGGAGTGGTTGATAGAAAGAGGCGTCGTCGAGGGCTCGTAGTGCGTGAAGGCGCTGAGCGGCGCCTGCGTGCCTTTGTTCGTGGTGAGATAAATCTCGTTCAGCCCGTCGGGGTTTTGCCAGTATTCGGTCTGCACGTTCATCACAACGTGATACTGGTTGATCTGCGAGTACATCGTCGAGACCTGGCTCTGGCCAAACGCGTCGTATAGCGTCGCGTCGATCTGTTTGGCGGTAATGCCGAGTCTCGATGCAGTATTGCGGTCGATGACTAGGGACGCCTGGAGGCCCTTGTCCTGTTGATCGCTGTTGACATCGGTCAAGCCGGGTAGGGTCTTCAGCATCGCGGTTACCTTCGGCGACCACTTGACGAGTTCGGCGAAATCGTCGCCCTGCAATGTGTATTGGTACTGCGCGCCACCCATGCGGCCGCCAATGCGGACGTCCTGCACGGCCTGGAGAAACAGAGTGGCGCCGGGAACGCGGTTGAGCCGGGGACGCAACCGCCCGATGACGTGATCGATGTCGGTCTTACGCTTTCCCAGCGGCTTCAACACGACGAACATGCGGCCCGTGTTGGTCGTGCCCTGCCCACCATAGAACGTTGTCGCGCTGTCGACGTCCGGGTCGGAGAGCACGATTCCGATGATCTGATCCATCTTCTTGTTCATCGACTGGAACGAGATGGACTGGTCCGCGATGACCATGCCCATCAGGCGGCCGACGTCCTGCTGGGGAAAGAAGCCCTTGGGGATTGTAATGAACAGGTAGACGGACAGTCCGACGGTGCAGATCGCGACGGTAAGAGTGAGCGGCTGATGCCGCAGGACCCATCTCAGAGTCCTTGAGTAGCCGGCGAGATTCGCATTGAAGAATTTCTCGCTGATCCGGAACAGCAGGTTATGCCGCTCATTCGGACGCTTCTCTCTCAGCAGATGCGCACACATCATCGGCGTTGTGGTCAGCGAAACGAGCAACGATACGCCAATCGCAGTCGAGAGCACGACGGCGAATTCGCGAAACAGTCGTCCGACGATGCCGCCCATCAGGAGAATCGGGATGAATACGGCCACCAGCGAGAGGCTCATCGAAAGCACCGTGAAGCCGATCTCTTTGGCGCCCAACAGGGCCGCCGGAAACGGCTTCATGCCGGCTTCCAGGTGGCGGGTGATGTTTTCGATCACCACGATCGCATCGTCCACAACGAAGCCAGTCGCGATGGTCAGCGCCATCAAGGACAGGTTGTCGAGACTGTAGTTGCAGAGATACATCACGCCGAAGGTGCCAATGAGCGAGATGGGCACGGCAACGCCGGGGATCAACGTGCTGCGGAAACTGCGGAGGAAGATGAACACCACCAGGATGACCAGGCACACCGAGATCATCAGCGAGACCTGGACGTCATGCACGGAGGCGCGAATGGTGGTGGTGCGATCGAGCGCTATGCCGAGATGGATGGTCGGTGGAATCTGAGCCTGGAACGACGGCATGAGGGTGCGAACGCGGTCTACCGTGTCAATGATGTTCGCTCCGGGCTGACGGAAGATCACCATGACAATGGAAGGCTTCCCGTCAACCGAGCCCCCGGTGCGGATATCCTCTACCGAGTCGGTCACCTCGGCGACGTCGGAGAGGCGGACCGCCCCGCCGTTCTTCGAGGAATAGGAGATCACCAGCGGCTGATACTCCTTGGCCAATTTAAGCTGGTCGGTCGTGTAGATAGACAAAGCCCGCTCTTTGCCCATGAATTCGCCCTTTGGGCGATTGGCGTTCATGGCGGTGAGCGCAGTGTGGACGTCCTCGAGGTTGAGACCGAAGTTGTTCAACATCGTAGGATTGACTTCCACGCGGACGGCCGGCAGCGAACTGCCGCCTACGAAGACCTGGCCGACTCCGTCAACCTGCGCGAGCCGCTGGGCGAGGATCGACGAACCAACGTCGTACATCTTGCCTTTGCCGACCACGTCGGACGTCAGGCTCAGGATCATGATCGGCGCGTCGGCCGGATTGATCTTGCGATACGTCGGATTGTTCGGCAGATTCGTCGGCAACTGGCCGCGAGCGGCATTGATCGCCGC
The DNA here is from genome assembly GCA_963823095.1 of Terriglobia bacterium. Lineage (GTDB taxonomy): Bacteria > Acidobacteriota > Terriglobia > Bryobacterales > Bryobacteraceae > CAIVVT01. Next base: position 339,436 of record CAWGKI010000049.1, on the reverse strand, counting down.
CTGCACGTCGCGCGCGGCGGCATCGATGCTACGGTTCAGATCGAACTGCAGAGTAATGCCGGAGGAGCCGAGCGAACTCGTGGAGGTCATCTCTGTAACGGCGGCGATGCGTCCGAATTGCCGCTCGAGCGGAGTGGCCACGGACGAGGCCATGGTCTCGGGGCTGGCGCCGGGCAAACCCGCGCCCACCGAGATCGTGGGAAACTCCACCTGCGGCAGAGGCGATGTCGGCAGAAACCGGTACGCGATGCCGCCCGCCAGCCCGAGCGCCACGGTCAGCAGCGCCGTCCCTACGGGCCGGTAGATGAATGGCGTCGAAAGGCTCATGCGCCCTCCGGCTCCGCATCCGGCTCAATTGCAACGCCCGCCGCGGATTGTCCGAAACGCCGCGCCAGACGATCGAACCAAAGATAAATCACCGGTGTGGTGTACAAGGTGAGAAGCTGGCTGAGCAACAACCCGCCGACGATCGAGATACCCAACGGCCGCCGCAGCTCCGAGCCCACGCCCGTTCCGATGGCTAGCGGAATGCCACCCAGCAGCGCGGCCATGGTGGTCATCATGATGGGCCGGAAGCGCAGCAGACAAGCCTGGTAGATCGCCTCCAAAGGCGGCTTGTGTTCCTTGCGCTCGGCTTCCATCGCGAAATCGATCATCATGATCGCGTTCTTTTTTACAATACCGATCAGCAGGATGATGCCAATCAGCGCAATAACGCTGAAGTCGTTCTTGCACAGCATCAGGGCCAGCAGCGCCCCGACGCCCGCGGAGGGAAGCGTGGAGAGAATCGTGACCGGGTGGATGTAGCTTTCATACAGCACGCCCAGCACGATGTAGACGGTGACCAGCGCGGCCAGAATCAGGAACCCTTCGTTGGCCAGGGAGTTCTGGAACGCCGCGGCCGTGCCCTGAAAACTGGTCTGAATGCTGGCGGGCATGCCGATCTCGGTCTGGGCGCTCTTGATGTCGTCCACCGCTTCGCCCAGCGAAGCGCCCGGGGCGAGATTGAAGGAAACGGTAATCGCGGGGAACTGCCCCTGATGGTTCACGGTAAGCGGCGTGGTCGCGGTCTCGTAGTGGGTGATCGCGTCGAGCGGAACCTGCCCATTGGTGCTCGACCGGATGTAGAGGTTCTTCAGATCCGAAGGCCGCTGTTGCCAGTCGGGATTGACTTCCATCACCACGCGATACTGGTTCAACTGAGTGAACATGATCGAGATCTGACGCTGACCGAAGGCGTCGTAGAGCGTGTCGTCGATCATCTGCGGAGTGATGCCGTACCGCGAGGCGGTCACACGGTCGATCACAAGCCTCGCCTGGAGGCCCAGACTCTGCTGGTCGCTGGCGACATCGCGAAGATGCGGGATGGACTGGAGTTTCTCGACGAAGCGGTTCGACCACTCGCCCAACTCCTTCGGATCCGGGTCTTCGAGACTGTACTGGTATTGCGTGCGGCTGATGCGGTCTTCCACGGTCAGATCCTGCACGGCCTGCATGAACAGCAGGATGCCATCGACCTTCTCCAACTCCGGCTGCAGGCGGCGAATCACCTCGCTCGAATTGATCTTCCGCTGATCCAGGGGCTTGAGATTGATCTGAATGCGGCCGCTGTTGATGGTCGTGTTGACGCCGTCCACACCGATGAAAGAGGACAGGCTCTCCACTGCCGGGTCCTTGAGAATCACTTTTGCGAGGGCTTGCTGGCGATCCGCCATGGCGGGGAATGAAGTAGTCTGCGGAGCCTCGGAGATGCCGAGAATCACGCCCGTATCCTGCACCGGGAAAAAGCCCTTGGGAATGATCCAGGCGAGATAGAAGGTGAACCCGAGCGTCGCGACGGCCACGATAAGCGTTGCGGTCTGATGACCCAATACCCATTGGAGAGTGCGGCCGTAAAAGGCGATCACCGAATTGAAGCCGTGTTCGGAAATCCTGTAGAAACGGCCTTGCTGCGCCTCCGGCTTGTGCTTCAGCAGGCGCGCGCACATCATCGGCGTCAGGGTCAACGAGACTATCGCGGAAACCAGAATGGTGACGCTGAGCGTGATGGCAAATTCGCGGAACAGTCGCCCGACGATATCGCCCATGAACAGCAGCGGGATCAGCACTGCGATCAGGGACACCGTCAGCGAAACGATGGTGAACCCGATCTGATCGGCGCCCTTGAGCGCGGCCTCCAGAGGCGGAACGCCCTCTTCGATGTAGCGGACGATGTTCTCGATCATCACGATCGCATCGTCCACCACGAAGCCGGTCGAGATTGTGAGCGCCATCAATGTCAGGTTGTTGAGACTGTAGCCCAACAAGTACATGACGCCAAACGTGCCGATGAGCGACAGCGGCACCGCAACGCTTGGAATGATGGTGGCAGCCACGCTGCGCACGAACAAGAACATGACCATCACCACCAGGGCGATGGTTAGTACGAGCGTGAACTGCACGTCCTCCACCGAAGCGCGGATGGTGGTGGTGCGGTCCGTCAGGATCTGGACTTCGATGGCCGATGGCAGAGAGCTCTTCAGAGTCGGCAGCAGCTTCTTCACCCGGTCGACGACTTCAATGATGTTGGCGCCGGGCTGCCGCTGGATATTGACGATGACCGCGGGCGTGTTGTTCATCCAGGCGGCCTGCTTGACGTTTTCGGCGTCGTCGACCACCGTGGCCACGTCCTTCAGTTGGACCGGGGCGTTGTTGCGATAGGCGATGACCAGCGGGCTGTAATCGCGGCTGGAGAGAAGCTGGTCGTTCGCTGCGATCGTGTAGGACTGGCGGCTGCCATCGAAGACGCCTTTGGCCTGGTTGACGCTCGTTAAGCCGATGGAAGTGCGGATATCCTCGAGCGTCAGGCCATAGGACGAGAGCGCCATGGGATTCAATTGAATCCGGACCGCGGGCTTCTGACCGCCGCTGATGTTGACCAGCCCGACGCCCGGCAACTGGGAGATCTTCTGCACCAACCGCGTGTCTGCGTAATCTTCCACCTTGGACAGAGGCAGAGACGTTGAGGTAAGCCCCAGCGTGATAATCGGCGTGTCGGCGGGATTGCTCTTGCTGTAAATCGGCGGATTGGGCAGGTCGCGGGGAAGGTAGGTGCCGGAAGCGTTGATGGCCGCCTGCACCTCCTGTTCGGCCACGTCGATGTTCAGTTCAAGAACGAACTGAAGCGTGATGAGCGAACTGCCCTGCGAGCTGATCGACGTCATCTGGTTCAGTCCCGGCAACTGGCCGAACTGGCGCTCCAGTGGAGCGGTAATGGATGACGCCGTCACGTCCGGACTGGCGCCGGGGTAGAACGTCAGGATCTGAATGGTCGGGTAGTCCACCTGCGGCAACGCCGAGACGGGCAGTTGCTTGTAAGCGACGCCCCCAACCAGCACGATCGCCAGCATGAAGAGCGAAGTCGCAACCGGCCGCAGAATGAATTGTCGGGACGGACTCATTCGCCGGTCCCCTTTTTCCCGGCCTGCGCGCCACCTTGCTTACCGCCTTTACCGCCACCCGGGCCAGTGTAGGCGCGCGCTCCCGCGGCGCCGCCTCGTGCGCGTGTAGTCACTTTGGAGCCGGGCTGGAGCTTGTCCACTCCCTCGACAACCACAATTTCACCGGGCGCCAGTCCGCTATCCAAGGACCTTTCGTCGGCCTCGGCGGGTCCCAGAACGATGTCCCGGTTTTCGACGGTGTTGTCACTCTTCACCACGTAGGCGAACGTTCCCTGCGGAGTACGCTGAACGGCCGCCTCGGGAACGATCACCGTGTTGCGTTTGGTGTCGATCAGGAGCCGGGCATTTACGAACTGATTGGGAAAGAGCGCATCATCCTGATTCCCGAAGATGGCCTTGAAACGCAGCGTCCCCGTGGTCGGGTCGATCTGGTTGTCGATGGTCAGCAATTCGCCGGATGCGAGCTTCGTCGACTTGGACTTGTCGTAGGCATCCACGCGCAACTTCGCTCCCGCGCGCATCTTTTGAAGGACCTTGGGAACGTCGCTGTCGGTGATGTTGAACACGACCGCGATGGGCTGAATCTGTGTGATCACGGCCAGGCCGTTAGCGTCCGCGGCGTGCACCATGTTGCCCTGGTCCACCAGGCGCAACCCAATCCGGCCGGTGAGCGGCGATGTGATCTTGCAATAGACGAGTTGCAACTTCGCGGTGTCGATGGTGGCTTGATCCGACTTCACGGTCCCCTCGGCCTGATTCACGATTGAGACCTGGGTATCGTACTGCTGCTTCGGGACGGAGTCCTGCGCGAGCAGGACCCTGTAACGTTCCAGATCGAGCTTTGCGTTCTTGAGCGTCGCTTCGTCGCGAGCCATCTGTCCCTCGGCCTGTTCGAGCTGCACCTGGAAGGGGCGCGGGTCGATCTGGGCAAGCAGGTCTCCCTGCTTCACGAACTGGCCTTCCGTGAACGCAACCTTGTCGAGTTGTCCATCGACGCGGGTGCGGACCGTCACGGTGTTCAATGCGGTCACGGTGCCCAATCCGTCGAGGAAGATCTCCATGTTGCCTTTGCGCGCGCTGGCAGTGACCACGGGCACATTGCCGCGGGCCTGTTTCCCGTCCTGCTTGCCGGCTTTCTTCTGGTCCTGCCCGGCCCCGCCGCGAGACAGGTAGTAAGCGCCACCCGCGAGCAGGCAAAGGAGGAGCACCCAAATCCACGCCCGGCTCTTGCCCTTTTTCGCTCCCTCCGGGGGAAAAGCCTCCGGAGCGAATACTGTGGATTCCTGTTTCGTAGTCGATTCGGTACTCATGATCTCCTTCGTGGGCGCGACACCCGTCATTTGCGGTTGCTTGAAGCCAATCGGATCTCGAATGGCGGAGACGATGCCGGGCAGACCCATATTATGTCACCGGACTCCGCCAACCATGCGGAGAACGCGACGCGGCGGTCTCAAATGGATAGGCGTTCGACGGGCGTCCGAGGTGACCGCGACTATTCGGAATGTCTCCCTTTCGCGAATCGCCCTATCCAGCCTATAACAGCCCCAATTTACGATTGTCCCGAGCCAGGCGGCACACGGAAATAGCCCATTAGGGCTAATCGCCGCGCGGCTGGCCGGGCACGGAGCCGATTTATTTTGATATGCTTATCCGGTTGCGGGGAACTGGGGAATAGGGATTCCCGGCAAGCCTGCGCCAGCCTGTCGTTGGTCGAGGAGGCTGCCGCTCGAAGCCTGAGGCTTGAGGCGCGATTGGTACCGGCGTACCAGGCGTGCGGCGGGGAATGGGGGAGGTACGGCCATTACTACGCTTGCTCTGGTACTAGATCTTCTCTACAATTCATTCAAACGGTCCAGCCCGAAGTGTGAGCTGAGACGCGGTATTCAAGACGGCAACGGCTTAACGTTGTCGCGGGCCAGCCATGTTGAAAGCGGGGTCGATTGGGTGTCATGAACTCGACGAATGGGGTAGCTAAGATCCGTGTGGTGATCGCCGACGATCATCCGATTGTGCGAGACGGGCTGAGAAAACTGCTCTCGCTGGAGCAGGACATCGACGTGGTAGGGGAAGCCGCGGACGGGCAGGAGTTGCTGGACCACATGGACTCCTGGCGCCCGGACGTCATCCTACTGGATTTGAGGATGCCAAACACCGACGGCCTGACTGCGCTGCAGACGCTGAGCAGCACGAAAAATCCTGCCAAGGTCATCATTCTGACTGCCTCGGAAGACAAGAACGAGTTCGTGCAGGCGATGAAGCTCGGTTGCGCCGGCATCGTTCTCAAGCAGACCTCCGGCGAATTGATCGTAAAGAGCATCCACAAGGTACACGCGGGCGAGATCTGGCTGGACGCGCATACGACCGCCGCAGTGATGCGCCAGTTCGCCACGGCAGAGGCAGCCGCGGCGGCCGCGGGTGGGACAAGAGGCCGGGAGAGGGCGCCGCTCAGCACGCGTGAACGGGAGATTGTCGCCTTGGTGGCGCAAGGGTATAAGAACAAAGAGATGGCCGAGAAAATGTTCATCTCGGAGCAGACCGTCAAGAACCACCTGCACAATATTTTCGACAAACTCGGCGTATCCGACCGTTTGGAACTGGCACTGTATGCCATACACAAGGGACTCCATCTACCGCAGGCGATCTGAGCCCGGCAACCAGCCCCGCGATCCGTTCCCGACGGAGGGAAAGCCGGCTCTGGAGCCGGCTTTCTTTTTCTTGCGGGGGGCCTTTCTAAACCTGTACGAGCTTTCATCGAATCCTGACGAAATGACTTGCATTGTCGCTTCACTGAAGCCTAGGATCAATTCAGGAGGATTTTGAGATGCGGTTGTCTCTTAAGTGGCTGATGCCACTGTTTCTATTGATGGTTGCCGCGCCTCCGATGCTTTTGGCACAGGAAGCTCTTCCCCGGTTTACGGCGGTAGATCCGACAAGTGGCAAAATCGGGGCGGTAGTGACCGTCACCGGCGAAAATATTGGAAAGAACCTTGTGGACAAGGTGTATTTCACCGATGGCCAGAACGACATCGCGGTCGCGGCCACGGACCAGACCGACACCTCGCTGAAGGTTGCGATTCCCGCCAAGGCGAAGCCTGGCGTGCGCTATCGCCTCATGATTCTGACCAAGGGCAAGGAACCCAAGCTCATCGAACAGCCCGTTCGGGTGGAAGTCGAAGAGTAGAGCGGAAGACAAGTGCGCGGCTGCTAGAATCGGATATCGCGCCCGGGCGCGACCGGTGCATCCGCTCATGACGCCATCCACTCATCCTTACGAATACGACCTGATTGTGATCGGATCCGGCCCTGCGGGCATGCGCGGCGCCATTCAGGGCGCCAAAGCAGGCAAGCGGGTCGCCCTCGCCGAAAAGAAGACGGTTCTCGGCGGCGTGTCGATCAACACCGGCACTATTCCTTCCAAGACCTTTCGTGAAGCGGTCCTGGAACTCTCCGGATATCGCGACCGCGAATTCCACGGCTTGGCCTGGACCGTGCGGCGGAAGATTACGGCGGTGGACTTGCTCGACCGTGTCAGCACTGTGGTGCGGCACGAGATCGACGTGACGCGTTTCCAGCTACTGCGCAACAACGTTGAGGTGATCGGCGCGGCAGCGTCCTTCGTCGACGATCACACGGTACGATTGGACTACGCCGATGGCAGCACCACCCGCTCCATCACCGGACAAAACGTCTTGATTGCCGCCGGCACGGAAGCTACACGCGATCCGCACATTCCATTCGACGGCAAGGCGGTCCTCACCAGCGATGACATTTTGTACCTGGACAGCCTGCCGCGTACACTAGCGGTGGTCGGGGCCGGTGTAGTCGGCTGCGAGTATGCGAGCATGTTCGCGGCGCTGGGGGTACGGGTCACCCTTGTGGATAAGCGGGCGCGCCTGCTGCCGTTCGTGGACCAGGAGATCGCCGACACGCTGGCCTATCACCTGCGGGAGAATCGAGTCACCCTGAGGTTGAACGAAGCAGTCTCCTCGATCGAAAAATTCGAAGACGAGAATGAGACGCACGTCCGGCTGATACTCGAAAGCGGCAAACACATCGTCACGGACAAGGCGCTTTACTCCATCGGACGCACCGGCAACACGGCGCGGCTAAACGTCACGGGCGCCGGTTTACCCGCCGACGACCGTGGACGCCTGAACGTCAATCCAAATTTCCAGACGGCCGTGCCTCACATTTACGCGGCCGGCGACGTGATCGGCTTTCCAAGCCTCTCCTCGACTTCCATGGAACAGGGCCGGCTAGCGGTCTGCCACATGTTCAAGCTGAACGCGAACAGTTTTCCCGAGTTGTTCCCATATGGTATTTACACCATCCCCGAGATCTCGATGGTGGGCCGCAATGAAGAAGAACTGACCCGGGACGGCATTCAGTATGAGGTAGGCAAGGCCCGCTACCGCGAGATTGCCCGCGGCCAGATCATCGGTGACACAACGGGGCTGCTGAAACTCCTGTTTCACGGGGAAACGCGCCAGTTGCTGGGCGTGCATATCATTGGCGAGGGCGCATCCGAACTCGTCCACATCGGCCAGGCCGTTCTGGCCTTCGGCGGCAAGATCGACTATTTCGTGGATACGGTTTTCAACTACCCCACGTTGGCGGAATGCTACAAATCCGCGGCCTTCGATGGGCTGAACCGCATGGGCTGGCCGGGCTCGCGAGCCGCCGGAGGGGTCGATCCCGCGGTCGAAGACTAGATACCTCCCGAGAAATCTGGCGGCTGTTCGCATCCGCTGCCACTCAATCGACCAGATCCCGCCTTCAAGACTCCTGAGCGGAGAACGTCCTCATATTTCGCTAAAGCGGGAACAACGCACGGCGAATTGGCGTCCCCTCTTCTGAAAGAAAGACGCGAAAGGACGCTTATGCTTCCACGACGATTTGGCGCGGCGGGAACGACTGTTCTCGCGATGGTTCTATCCGTGGGCTTAGCCTCGCCAGGGAAAGCGGAAACCACCGCTCTGGCCGGCCGATGGGAAGGAACGGCTCAAACTCCGGGATCGCCGATTGTCATCGTCCTCGACATTGCCAAAACGGACGGCGCCTGGATAGGCTCGGCCATCTTTCCTCAATTCGGGGTGAAAGGAGCGCCGCTCAAGGATCTGTCCGTCGACGCGACCGCGCTGGCCTGCACGGTGAAAGGCGCCTTGGGCGATCCCAAATTCATCGCAAAACTCACTGAAAATGGCACACTTTCGGGCAGTTTTGAATACGCAGGGCACAATCTGCCTCTCGCGCTCAGGAGAGTCGGAGAGCCTCAGGTCGATCACTTGCGGCCGAGCACGGCCATCCAAAAGCAACTGGAGGGCAACTGGCAAGGAACTCTGGACCTTGGCGGGTTCAAGATGCGGCTCGGGCTGGAACTCGCCAATGGGGACAAGGGGTTCGCCACGGGGAAACTGATTATGTTCGATTCCGGAAACTACGCGGCGCCCGTCGAGCTGATCGTCCAGAACGGCGACAGCTTTGAACTGGGGGTTCCGGCAATTAATTTCGGATATGAAGGTCGTTTTGATAAGCCCAGCGGCGAAATGCGCGGCGTACTCTGGGCAGGTCCGATGCAGGTTCCGCTGGCCTGGCGCAAGACGGCTCAGTAACCAGGCAATCATCCAAGGGAACGAATTATGACGAACGGGAAATCTTCCATAGCTCTGGCCGCGCTTGCGGCGTTCGCTCTCGCATTCGCGCCATGGCTCGCATCCACATGCCGCGCTCAGGCGCAGGGGCCGGCACAAGCTCCGGACATGTTTCGAGGCGATTCCGCGCACACCGGCGTATATGCGGCAACCGGGCCTCGGGAGTTGGGCGGCATCGCGTGGAAATTCGCGACGGGCGGACGCGTTCTCTCTTCTCCGGTGTTCGACCGGGGCGTCATCTACTTCGGCAGCGACGACCACAACATCTACGCCGTTGACGCCGAGACGGGCGTCCAGAAGTGGAAGTTTGAAACGCACGCGGCGGTGGACTCCACGCCGGCGGTCGATTCCGGTCTCGTATTCGCCGCAAGTTATGACGGTTTCTTTTACGCCATCGACGCGGCGAAAGGCACGCTGCGCTGGAAGTTCAAAACCGGCGGCGAGCGGCGCTTCGAGGCCAAGGGCCTGCACGGCGCGCAACCTGCGAACCAGACGTTTTGGGACCCGTGGGATATGTTCCTCTCGAGTCCAGTCATCGGGCAAGGCGCGGTCTTCTTCGGCAGCGGCGACGGCAATGTCTACGCCTTGGATCAGTGGACCGGAGCGGTCCGTTGGAAGTTCAAGACCGGCGACGTAGTGCATTCCTCGCCGGCCTACGACGCCGGGACGATCTACATCGGAAGCTGGGACAGTTACCTGTATGCGCTGGAGGCCTCCAGCGGCATCGAAAAATGGCGTTTCAAGACGGGTGAAGACGCCATGATGCACAACCAGGTGGGGTTCCAGGGCTCGCCCGCAATCGCCAACGGAGTTGTGTACGTGGGCTGTCGCGACGCGCACATGTATGCCGTCGACGCGGGTAGCGGAAAAGAGAAATGGAACTTTGGCACCAAGGGCAGTTGGGTGGTGGATTCGCCCGCTCTGGCCGGCGGCATGGTTCTTTTCGGGACCTCGGATTCCAGCCTGTTCCATGCCCTGGATGCGGCGACGGGCAAGCCCGTTTACCAGGTGCAGGACAACTTCTTTCTCTTCTCGTCGCCGGCGGTGGCTGGCGAGACCGTTTACATAGGGAAGATGAATGGCGGGCTGGAAGCGCTCGATCTGAAGACTGGCAAACAACTGTGGGAGTTTCAAACCGAGGATTCGAAAGCGAACCGTGACCTGGTTCTCAAGGCCGACCGGTCGAGGAACGATGCCGTGTTCTTCCGCCCGTCGGACATCGGCGGCGTGGTGAGCGTCGAGCGCATGTTCAATCTCGGCTCGGTTGCATCGTCACCGCTGGTAGTGAATGGCAAGGTGTACTTCGGCAGCACGGACGGCTACGTCTACGCCCTGAAGTAGCGTGCGTGGGCGGCGCTCCAGAGCCGCGTGGGCCCTCCAGGGCCCGCCAAGGGTGTTTCAGACCGTTTCGAATATGCCGCGTTCGCGGTTCTTGCGAACGCCGTCCCAGGGGAACCAGAGCCCATTCATCGCGATGTAGACGCCGGGCGGGAGCGTCTGCACGAAGGCCAAAGCGCTCCCCAGGTTGAACAGCCCGTCGGAACTCCCGAATTTGTATGGGATCATGGCGCCGGTGAGAACGATGGTCTTGCCGGCCAGAGTCCCCGCCGCAAATGCCCGGCCCAGCACCTCGGCCGTATCGCTCATCGTATCGGTGCCGTGAGTGATCACGATGCGGCTCTCCGCCACCGACTGGCAATGACCGGCGATGATCTTGCGGTCGTCACCAGTCATTTCCAGGCTGTCGATCATCATCAGCGTCCGCACTTCAACGTCCAACAGGCAGCGCCCGAGCCGGAGCATCTCGGGCAGGTGCGTGTCCTGGAAAAAGAGTTGACCGTTCAGCTCGTTGTACTCTTTGTCGAACGTTCCGCCGGTGACTAAAAGACGGATGGGCGGGCGCTTGGGCGATGGCTGCTGCACGGTTGCAGGATACCGCCGCGGCGGCGGATGGCGCGAGCTGGGCAACAGGCTACAATAGCGCGATATGCCGTCGGCACAGACCATCGACGACGTGATCCTGGAGCTGACCGGGATTATCCGAGTTTGCACTGATGAGAACAGCCGGCTGGGCTACTTCCCAGCCCTGTACCGCCGCGTGACGGAAAGCGTGAAAGACGGCATCGGCGCCGGCCGGTTTGAAGACGGCGCGCGGATGGAACGTCTGGACGTGACGTTCGCCAATCGCTATCTCGAAGCATGGGAGTGCTGGCGAGCGGGACATCCGGTGACCGCGTCTTGGCGCGTCGCGTTTGAGACAGGCTCGCGCTGGCAGCCAGTGATCCTGCAACACCTGCTGAGCGGGATGAATGCGCACATCAACCTGGATCTCGCTATCGCGGCGGCAGCGACAAGTCCCGGGCAGGAGATCCAGGGCCTTAAGAACGACTTCGACAAGATCAACCAATTGCTCTCGGAGCTGGTCAATCCCGTGGAGCAAGAGCTGGCGCAAGTTTCCCCGTGGATCGGCTTGATAGAAACGTTCGGCGGCCACGAGGAAGATCGTGTACTGAGCTTCGGCATGCAGGAGGCGCGCGACCTGGCCTGGACGAACGCGGTACGCCTGGCCCCGCTCCAGGAGAGCAGCGAGCGAGACCATGCCATTCAAGACATGGATTGCGCCGTGGAGGTTCTGGGACGACTCATCGTGCATCCTGGCCCGGTGCTGCGGTCGGGACTGTTCCTTGTTCGGATGCGGGAAGAGAGCAATGCTGCGAAAGTAATCGCGGCGCTCACTCAACCGATCTCTCCATGACCGGCGGGCCGTGCACCCCCAATCATGAAAGTGGCATGTCCGTCGCCCAGCACCTCGAATGCAACTCGGATATTGATGCGGCCGCCGCCCACAACGAATAACCGGCGAGCACCGAGCCCCGAACGAAGAGAGGGGTCCCGTGGAAGCGGCCTCGGCTCTGGGTGGAAATCGACGGAGGCGCGGTGCCGATTATGGACCGCGAAGCGGAGGAAAGTTCCAGGGGACCCCTCTCTTCGTTCGGGGCTCGGTGCTGGCAATGATCGGAAGTGCCGGCGCCGCGTAATCAACCGCCAGATTCTCAGAGCAACGCAGGCAATTAACTCCGCTGCCTTGCCCGCAAGGGCTGCCGTGCAAATTCTCTTGGGGCACGGGCTGCATTTACCTTTGACGATGCGAGAACAAGCGGTTCCTCGGAGTGTCGCGAACACTTCATTTCGAGGTTGGCATTCGCCCGAAAGAGCGTGGAAAACAGGGATCATTCACAACGCCCGGACGATTGCAGCTCAGTTCTCGTCGTGGCTCTGCAGCGCTCCAAAAGATAGCCCTTTCGAGCCAATCGATACGGCGCGGGCCGGCATGTTTCTACAATGAGAATGTGGGTAGTATCGTTCTTCCAGCGGCAGAGCCGTTTGTCTTCTCGCTTGCGGCATCGTTTACCGCCGAGCCGCTTCAGGCCTCCCTGCTTTTTTGGGGCCGCCAATTGCAGACCTCTTTCGAGGTCCGCTTCGCGCCATTCAACCAATTGATGCAGACTCTGCTCGATTCCGGCAGCGTGTTCGCGGGAAACCGGCACGGCGTCAACGTGCTGCTCATCCGGTTTGAAGATCTGGGCGCCTTCTCGGTGCAGGATGCCGAGGCTCTGGCAGGCGCAATCCGCCAGGCGCCGGAGCATTCCAGCGTTCCGCTCGTCGTTGGAGTCTGTCCCGATTCGCCGGGCGCAACGCCCAACCCGGCTGCGCGGGAGCGATTCAACGAACAGATCCGCGGGATTCCGGGCGTACAGACCATCCAAGCGAGCGAAATTCGGCGGTTCTATCCGGTAGAGAACTGGTACGACGCGTCGGGTGACGAACTGGGCAAGATCCCGTTCACCGAGCTGTATTTCGCGGCCCTGGGGACGGCGATCGTGCGCCACGCACACGCACTGCACAATCCGCCTTACAAAGCTGTGGCCGTGGACTGCGACAACACCCTCTGGCTCGGCGTCTGCGGAGAGGACGGCGCGGAAGGCGTGAAGCTCGATGCCTCGCGGCGGGCGCTGCATGAGTTCCTGCTGGCGCAGCGCGAAGCGGGCATGCTGCTGTGCCTGAACAGCAAGAACAACGAAGCCGACGTTTGGGAGACTTTCGCCGTTCATCCCGAATTCCCGTTGCAGCCGCGGCATTTCGCTGCCTGGCGGCTGAATTGGGACTCGAAGGCGGCCAATATCGCCGCGCTCGCGGAGGAGTTGAATTTCGGCGTCGATAGCTTCGTTTTTCTGGACGACAATGCGCGGGAAACGGCGGAAGTCACGGGCTCCCTGCCGGAAGTCCTCTCGCTGACGCTGCCCGAAGAATCCAGCGCTTTGCCTGCGTGGCTCGATCACCTTTGGGCGTTCGACCATCCAGTGGTCACCGAGGAAGACCGGCGCCGGAGCGCATCGTACGTTCAGTCGCTGGAGTTTGGCCGCAAGCTGCACGCGGCTTCCAATCTCGAAGAGTTTGTCGCTTCGCTCGGCCTGCGCGTGGATGTGTCGCCGCTGGCGTCGGAACGGTTCAGCCGCGCCGCGCAGCTCACGCAGCGCACAAATCAATTCAACTGCACCACACTTCGCCGCAGCGAGGCCGAACTGCACGCGCTGCTGCAAAGCGGGCGGCATGAGATCTTCACTGCCGAGGTGAGCGACCGCTTCGGCGACTACGGCTTGACGGGACTGCTGATCGTCGAAAAGCTCGACGACGAATACCGGGTTGACACGTTTCTGTTGAGCTGCCGTGTGTTGGGCCGCGGCGTGGAGCATCGCCTGCTGGCTTTCCTGGGCGAGCACGCCGAGGAGAACGGCATTCATCAAGTCACCGTGCCCTTCACGCAGAGCCGCAAGAACCGGCCCGCGCACGACTTCCTTGAATCGATTCCGGATAGCGTGCGGACCCCGCTGCTTGCCGGCTGCGAATACGCCTACGAAGCGAAGGCGATCCAGGGCATGCGCTGGAAGCCGGCGCGGAAGAGCGAGGTCGGCGAGCCGAAAGCGTCCCCGGCCGAGCCGGCGCAACGCGGATTCCTCGAATTCGACCGCATCGCGCGCGAACTAAGAACTCCCGAAGAGGTCCTGGAAGCGATGCGGCGCGAAGCGCGCTCCGCTTTGCAGACCGTGACGGGCGACGGCGCGCCGCAGTCCGACGTCGAGCGGCGGCTGATCGCAGTCTGGGCCGAGATTCTGCAGCGGCCTTCCATTTCAGTGCACGACAATTTCTTCGACCTGGGCGGGCACTCGCTGCTGGCAGTATTGCTGCTGATGCGGGTGAAGGAAGAGTTCGGCGTAGAGTTGTCGGTGGACGACGTCTACTCGGGCACGTTGACTCTGCGGGAGTTGGCCGAGACCATCGAGGCGCGACAGATGGGCGACGTTGCGCCTGAGGAATACCAGGCGCTGCTGGCGGAGATTGAAGGTCTCTCGGACGAGGAAGTGCACGCCCTGCTGGCGGCCGAAGAACAGGCGGAGGACGGTCCGCGCGAATGAGGATCCTCCTCACGGCGAACGCTTCGTACGACCCTCCCCAGGGAGGATCGACACGCGGCAATCTCGCCTGGCTGAGGCACCTCGCCTCACGAGGCCATGCATGCCGCGTCATCTCGCCAACGCCCGCCGGAGATAGCCTCGCACGGGAACGCGTTGTAGATGGCGTTGCGATCCGCGGGGTGCCGAACTTGCAGCTCCAGCACGGTCTGGTAGCGGAGGAGATTCAAGCCTTCGCGCCGGACTGGGTTCTGGTTTCGAGCGAGGACGTCGCGCACGTCATTCTGAGAGCCGCCGCGCACGCCGCGCACGGCCGGCTGGTCTATTTGGCCCACACGCCGCAGTTCTTCCCCTTCGGCCCCGAGAGCTGGCACAAGGATGACACCGCCACCGCCGAGATCCGGCGCGCCGCGGGCGTAGTGTCCATCGGACACCACATGGCCGGCTACATCCGCGAACACCTGGGCCGCGAGGCCACCGTAATCCACCCGCCCATTTACGGCCATCCGCCGTACCGGCGCTTCGGCCGCTTCGGTTCCGGCACGGTGCTGATGGTGAATCCGTGCGCCGTGAAGGGGATCTCCATCTTTCTGGTGCTCGCCCGGTCCTTTCCGGACGTGGACTTCGCGGCGCTGAAGGGCTGGGGCACGACGGCGAAAGATCGCGAGGCACTCTCCGCGATTCCCAACGTGCGCGTTTTGAACACCGTTGCGGACATCGAAGACGTGCTGCGGGAAGCCCGCTGTCTGCTCATGCCGTCGGTCTGGTACGAGGGCTTCGGGTTGATCGCCATGGAAGCGATGTCGCGCGGCGTGCCCGTCGTGGCGAGCGACTCGGGCGGCCTGGTTGAAGCCAAGCGCGGTACCGGCTGCGTTGTGCCCGTGCGGGCCGTCGAGAAGTATGAGATGGTGTTCGACGACAAGGGTATGCCGCGAGCCATCGTACCGGAGCAGGATCTGGCAAGCTGGATCGCGGCGCTCGCGCGGATGCTCAACGACGAGACCGCATACTGGAGCGAAGCAGAAGGTTCGCGTGCCGCGGCGCTGGCCTTTGTAAGCAAACTCGATGCGGCGGATTTTGAGCGTTATCTTCTGGAGTTACGGCCGGTGCAGTCACATCCAGCATCGAACGCGCAGGATCTGGCCGCGCGGCTGGCGAAGCTCGACCCGCGTCAACGCGCCAGCCTGCTGAGCCGGATTCGCGCTCAAGGGCAGGTCCATTCTCAAGAAAAGAAGGGCTCCGATTAGTGCGTATCCTGCTGGCCCACAACTCGACCTACTTCCCCTCGACGGGCGGCGGCGACAAGTCGAACCGGCTGTTGATGGAGGATCTGGCCGCGCGCGGGCACCAGGTCCGAGTTGCTACCAGAGTGGAAAGCTTCGGCTTGGCAGGGCATAACCAGCTCGTCGCCGAGTTGCGCAAACGTGGCATCGAGCCGGACACTTCCGACGGCGTTACCACGCGCTTCGTGCTGCATGGGGTGGACGTGCGGACGCTCTCACTAGGTCCGCAACTGCGTTCGTTCTTTAAGGACCATATCCTGGAATTCGATCCGGACATCATCGTCACCTCCACCGACGACCCCGGGCAGCTCTTGTTCGATCTCGCCGTGAACGCCCCTCGCGCCCGGGTGGTCTACCTGGTTCGCGCAAGCGTCGCGGTGCCCTTCGGCCCGGACAGTTCGGTGGTCAGTTCCACCAAGACGGAGAGGCTGAAGCGCGCGGATGGCGTCGTGGGCGTCAGCCATTACGTCGCCAACTACGTGCGCGAGTGGAGCGGGCTGGACGCTGTGCACGTGCCGATTTCGCTGCTGGATCCGATCAAGGAATACCCGAACCTGGGGCGATGGGACAATCCTTACGTCGCCATGGTGAACCCTTGTGCGATGAAGGGCATTTCAATCTTCTTGCAGATTGCGGACTTGATGCCCGGCGTCCAGTTCGCCGGCGTGCCGCTGTGGGGCACGCAGGAAGCGGAACTGGAAGAGCTGCGGAAACGCCCGAACATCCATCTGATCGGCCCGTACGACAACATGGACGACCTGTTGCGGCAGACCAGCATCATGCTGGTGCCGTCGGTGTGGGCCGAGGCGCGATCGCGAGTGGTGCTCGAGTCGATGAGCCGGGGCATTCCCGTGCTGGCCAGCGACGTCGGCGGCCTGCATGAGGCGAAGCTGGGCGTCCCGCACCTGATCCGCGTGAGACCGATCGTTCGGTACAAGCCCGCGCTCGACTCCAGAATGGTGCCCCTCGCCGACGTGCCTCCACAGGACGCCCGGCCGTGGGTGGAGATTCTCAGCGACCTGCTCCATCATCACGACCACTGGGAGGATCTGGCGCACGCCTCGCGGAAAGCCGCGCTGAAATATGCCGCGGACCTGACAGGCGAGCCCTTCGAGCGGTATCTGCTGGAACTCCAGCGGAAGCCGAAGCGCAGTCATGCGCCCCAACCGGCCAAGCCGGCTCTGAGCGACGAAAAGCGGCGGCTGCTGGCTCTACGCGTGAAGCAGCGGGCTTCCGGAACGCGTACGGAATCGAGCAACTGGTTCTCCGGCGTGGACGATGTCGGGTTGTCCCGCCTGCGCCTGTTTTGCTTTCCGTGGGCCGGAGGAGGCACGCTGTCCTATCGCGCGTGGCGCGAGACGCTGGCCCCGCTGGCGCATGTCGTTCCCGTGCGGCTGCCCGGCCGCGAGTCCAGAGCCAGCGAGCCGCCGGTGGAACGTATGGAAACGCTGGTCGCGCTGCTGCTGGAAGCCATCCGGCCTTACACTCGCGCGCCATTCGCCTTCTTCGGCCACAGCATGGGCTCCGGACTCGGCTTCGAATTGGCTCGTGCGTTGCGCCGCGCGGGGCTGCCGCTGCCTCAAAGCCTGCATGTCTCCGGAGCGCGCGCGCCGCAGTACCGCCTGAACTACCATCCGGTCCCCGAGCCGGCCATGCGCGACTTCATCGAAGAGTTGCGCAGGCTGGAGGGCTTTCCACCCAGCATCCTGAACAACCCGGAGTTGATGAAGCTAGCCCTTCCCGCTCTGCTCAGCGATGCCCGGTTGTACCGCAACTACTCTTACTCGGTGGAACCCGCGCTGGCCGTGCCCATCGTCGCCTACGGGGGCGACGCCGATCCGAACGTCACTTCGGAGCATCTGGACGCCTGGCGCGAGCAGACGACATCGACATTCCAGCGTTATGAATTCCGAGGCGGACATTTCTACCTGGAGTCGGCGCGAGGGTCGCTACTGAAAGCGCTGCGCTCGGCTTTGGCTGTAGCTGCCAGTGTCGCTCCCGAGCCGCGGACCTAACTGCACCCGTCCAGCGTCCCAGAACTCGCGCACCGTCTTAGGCGCCCTTGACGCACTGACATGTTGAGGACCCATTCCTGGAGGACTCGAGTCCGTGCCAGACAAACGATAACGCGTTTTGATTTCGCGATAGATGAGACTTTTGGAATCAGTGGCTTACAGCGACAAAACAAAAGCCCGTTTTCGATTCGTTCGACTTAACTCGAGGTCCAACGATCTCGCGAGAGCCGGAACGGCTTCAAGTGCGGATGTGGCGCACGCTTTAGCGTGCTGTGGCGAGATTCATCTCGACATCCGGAATGGCGGCATGAATGCCGCCACAGCACGCTGAAGCGTGCGCCACACAATCACCGAGACGCGAGTCTACTTTGCCGCAGGGTTCAGGCCCAGTGCGCGAACGTAGCCCACATTTGTCTTACAATTGGCTAACAAGATCTTCTCCAGCAGGTCGCGGAACGCCTCGCGTGAGTGCTCGAGCGAAGGGCGCTTCAAGATCCGCCGCTCCGTCGCCCCGGACGTCCCCGGCTCGGAGGCGTAGGCGACTACCTCGTCCCAATACGCAGGCTTCGAAATGGTTGCAACCGCCGAACTCGCGCCCATCTTCTTGTACGGCCAGTAGCACCAGCCCACCTCGTTCTTCTCCAGAACTTGCGTGAATTTGCCGATCCACTCGTCGGTGTTCTCGCCGGATTCCCCCAGCCACACCGGCACGTTGTAGCGCTCGCGGAAGCCGAGATACGGTTGTATGACATCCTGGGTAGGCGCGGTCCAGTATTTGTGGAAGCTATAGAGCGTGTTCTTATCCTGGGGAGGACCGAATACGCCGAAATTCGACGCCCACTGCGCCCCTTCCAGGATGATGACGTGGTGCGAATCCACTGCCCGGATGGACTGCGCGATCCTCCGGTAGAGCGGCTCCAGGCTGTCGTTGTACTTGGCGAGTCCCGGAAATGGCGGGATCGGTTCGTTCAAGAGGTCGTAGCCCAGGACCGTTGGATCGTCCTTGTAGCGCGCGGCCATCCTTTTCCAGATGTTCACCGTCAATTCCTGGTCGCGCGGGCTCTCGAACAGCCAGGGATACCCCCAACTGTCGTCGATGTTGGTCCCGGTCTGGCCCGCGGGCGCGCAGTGCATGTCGAGGATGACGTAAAGGCCTGCCCGCCTGCACCACGCGATGGCCTGGTCGAGAAGCGCAAACCCCTCGCCTTCGGAAAGGAAGAACTTGTAATGGAAGGGGATCCGCACCGAGTTGAATCCGGCGGCGCGGATGGATTGAATGTCCGCCTCCGTGACGTACCGTTTGCGATACTCGCGCCAGAAGTCGTCCGCCGCGGATGGACCAATCAACTCGTTGAACAGACGCTCTATCTCGCGAGGCGAGGCCGCGCCTTTGTCCACGAGCAGCATGTAGCCCTCCGGCACAAGCCAATTCCCAAGGCCTATTCCGCGCAGGATCAGCTTCTGCCCATCTGGAGTTACCAGATGCCTGCCGTCGGCGTGCACAAAGCCGTCGGCGGCGCACAGACTGGCGCACAGCAGCATGAAACAAGCGGCAAGTCGCACAATTCCCCCCTGGAGCCGCATCGGAGAGCGCGGAAGAGGCCGGCGGGACCGTTTCCGGGTACGCGATTCTTGTCCGATGCGATTTCTCGGATCTTCTGTAAGCGCGGGCGCGTACACACTTAGTGTAGTGCCGAGGGAAGTTGGGGCGGATCGGAACGCCGGGCAAGCAGGAGCCCATTTGGAACACAATATGGGTTGGGGTTCCGGCGTGGTAACACCCAACGCCGGTTCGCAGTAGTAGAGAAGTAGCGTTCTGCCGGATTCTTTCGATAGAGTGTGGCAAGTCCCCCAGGCATTGCACGCGGAGCGCAGCCGCAGGCGGCTGGGATGACCTTAATCCCCGCGTTCTCGCGGCGACGGAGACGATGAAGGTGCCGGCGAAAGCCGAAGGCCAGGACTTCGCGCTGGCTGCCAATGCGATCTTGAATGGGTTGGATCTCTATAATTCGATGACAAAACTTCAATTGCCCGCTTCCCTCTTGTGCGCCTCTCTGCTCATCGCCAGCGGCGCCGCCGCTCAATCGGCAATCAGAATTGAGCCCGCGAAGGGCGGCATGGGATGGCTGACCCACTCCTATCAGGTAAGGTCCGTCCCGCCCATCAATCTGGCCAACAGTTCGCGGGTCGGTTCGCTGATCCGCGCCGGGAATCTGTACCTGTCGGCGCAGGACGTGGTCGCCCTGGCGATAGAGAACAACATTGACGTTGAAGTTCAACGCTACGCCCCACTGTTGGCGCGGGAGGTTCTCAGGCGCGCCCAGGCGGGCGGCGTGTTGCGCAGCGTTGGCGCGGCCGTGGCCGCGGGTCCGCAAAGCGTCAGCCTGCAGGGCGTGAGCCTCAACAGCGGCGGAACGGCCGCTGGCTCGGTGGGCGTGTCATTCCGGCGGCGGCATCGTCACCCAGTTGGGTCCCGGCATCATGTCCTTCGATCCATCGCTCGCGGTCTTTGCCAATTTCGCGCACGCCAGCTACCCGCAGAGCAACACGGTTCTGACGGGCATCAATGCGCTGGTCCTGGACACACAAACCTACCAGGCGCAGTACGCGCAGAACTTCAGCTTCGGCATGACCTCGACGTTGAGCTATTACAGCACGCGCACGAAACTCAACAGCCTTTACAACACGTTGAATCCGTACACGAATGGCGCGCTCGATCTGCAAGTGACGCAAAACCTGCTGCAGGGCTTCGGCTCGGCGGTCAACGGCCGCAACATTCGAGTTCAGAAGAACAACCTGAAGGTGACCGACCTGCAGTTCAAGCAGCAGTTGATCACGACGGTTTCGGCGGCTCTGAATCTGTATTGGGACCTGGTCGCATTTCATCAGGACGTGAAGGCGCGCGAGCGTGCGGTGGACACGGCGCAGCGGCTGCTGGACGACAACAAGCGGCAGGTGGAGATCGGCACGCTGGCGGAGATCGAAGTCACGCGCGCCATGTCGCAACTCTACGCCAGCAAACAAGACCTGGTCATTTCCAGGACAAACCTGCTGCAGCAGGAGACGATTCTTAAGAACGCGCTGAGCCGGGCCGGCATCGCGACCTCGGAACTGGCGGACGTGCACATCGTTCCGCTCGACACCATCGCGGTTCCTGAGAAGGACGACGTCAGCGCCGTCGATCAACTGTTCTCCGAAGCTCTGCAAAAGCGCCCCGAAATCGAACAGAGCAACCTGAACCTGCAGAGCAATCAGATGAACCTGGTGGGCATCAAGAACTCTCTCAGGCCGACCTTGCAGGCCTTCGCCGAGCTGACCAACAACGGACTCACGGGAGACGTTACGGCGGTGGCGCTGGCCGCGGGCGGCGCGGGCGGCCTGGCCGGCGGCTACGGCAATCTGCTCGGCCAGATCTTCCGGCGCAATTATCCCAACTACTCGGCCGGCTTCTCGCTGAACATACCGTTGCGCAACAGGGCCGCGCAGTCGGACTACGCGACTAGCTTGATCGAGATCCGGCAGAACGAACTTACGCTGCAGAAGACGAAGAACCAGATCCGCGTCGACGTGCAGAATGCGGTAATTGGCGTTCAACAGGCGCGGGCCAGGCATGAAGCGGCGGTGAAGTCGCGCGGGCTCGCCGAACAAACGCTGGACGCCGACCAGAAGAAGTTCGCGCTCGGCGCGGCGACAGCCTTCCAGGTGGTCCAGGATCAGCGCGATCTGGCCACAGCTCAAAGCTCCGAGGTACAGGCCATGGCGAACTTCACGCACGCCCGCATCGCGCTCGATCAGTCTTTGGGACGCACGCTCGAGGTCAACGGGGTTTCGGTGGAAGATGCGCTCAAGGGTCATGCGAACATTGCCGGCACCCAGACGCTTCCGGAGGTGAAACAGTGAACATTCTCTCCTCCGAATGGTTGAATCGCTGGCGCGCCGGCATCGCCATCGCGCTGTGCGTGACCTTTCCCACGACGCCGTTGCTGGCACAGGACGCCGCCATAGGACCCGTGAAGCCCGCGGCGTCGATCGTCTTCCGGCCCTATCAGGCCGTCGATGTCCCGGCCGTGCGCTTGGAGGATTCCGACCGGCTGCATGCGTTGATCCGCGACGGCAAGTTGTACCTGACCGCTCAGGACGCCATTGCGCTGGCTCTCGAGAACAATGTCGATCTGGAGATCTCGCGCTACGCCCCCATCTCCGCGCAGTGGCGGTTGACACGCGCGCAAGCCGGCGGAGCGTTGCCGGGAGTTCCCAGCGCGGCCTCGCAGTCTACTTCTGTCGCCAGCGGCCAGGGCGTGCAGGGCAGCCAGGCGGCAGCCGGGGTGCAGGGCGGTGGCGGCTCGAGCGCGCCACGTGGCGCGGGCAACGCATCGATTTCTCAGATCGGCCCCGTGACGCAGAACCTGGATCCGACAATCCAGGAGACTACGACCTTTTCACACATCACCACGCCACAGCCGAACAGCGTGCAGAGCTTGACCTCGGCGCTGGTCCAGAATCAGCGTGCTTACAGCGGCTCCATCCAGCAAGGGCTGCTGAGCGGCGGCAGTCTGTCCATCAGCTACACCAACCACTACCTGAACGAGAATTCGCCGACCGACGTTCTGAATCCCTCGCTCGCGCCGAGCCTTTCCATCACGCTACAGCACAATCTGTTGAACGGCTTTGGCACCGAGGTGGGTGGGCGCACCATCACCATTTCGAAGATCAACCTGGCAACGTCGGACCTCACGTTCCGCGGCCAGGTGATCGCCGTCGTCAATAACGTGTTGAACGGCTACTACACGGTGGTCGCCGCCGATGAAGACGTGAAGGCCAAGCAGAGCGCCTACGACGTAGCTCAGACCTTCCTCGCCGACACGGCGAAGCAAATCGATCTCGGCTCGTTGGCCGAGACCGAACGGATCAAAGCGGAGTCTCAACTCGCCACGACGCGTCAGGACCTGATCGTATCCCAGACGACTCTGTCGCAGGACGAAGTCCGCCTGAAGAACCTGATCAGCCGCAAGGGCATCGCCGATCCGCTGCTGGCCTCGGCGCACATCGTCGCTCTCGACCGGCTCGCGATGCCGGCCAAGGACGACCTGCCCCCGGTCAAGGATCTGGTCGCCAAAGCTCTGGCGAATCGCCCCGATCTGGCGGCCGAAAAAGCGAATCTGCAGGCTTCGGAGATCTCCTCCAAGGGCACGAGAAGCGGCATTCTGCCCGTCCTCGTTGCGTTCGGTGGAGCGAGCGCCGCGGGCCTCGCCGGCACGCCCGGCAACCCAAGGGCGGGAACTCCCGACGGATATTTCGTCGGCGGAGTCGGAACGGCCCTCGGCCAGGTATTCCGCCGCAATTTCCCTTCGCAGAATGTCGGCGCCTTTTACCAGGAGACAATCCGCAACCGCCAGGCGCAAGCCGACTTCGGCATCGATCAACTGCAATTGCGGCAGACGGAGCTGAGCTTGCAGAAAGATCTCAATCAGACGCAAGTCGACGTGATGAACGCCATCGTAGCTCTGGAACAGGCGCGAGCCCGCTACGATGCTGCCGTTCTGAACCGCGAACTCTCGCAGCAGCTCCTCGATTCGGAGCGGAAGAAGTTCGCTATCGGCGCATCGACTCCATTCAATGTGATCCAACAGCAGCGCGATCTGGCCGCGGCCCAATCCTCGCAGATTTCGGCCCTGGTCACCTACAACAGCGCGAGAATCTCGCTCGACCAGACGGTCGGACAGACGCTGGAAGCCAACCACGTCGTGATCTCCGAGGCGCGCGCCGGCAAGGTCGCCATGCAGTCCGGGCGGCCCTCGGATTCGCCGCAACCGGCGAACTAGAGTTCGCGTTCGGCAGGAGATTGCATGCTCGCGCTTATAGTGCGCGCTGGCGCTTGTGGCGCACGCTTTAGCGTGCCGTGGCGGCATTCATGCCGACATCTTCGAGCGTGGTGCAATCATTCCGCCATCTGTGGTTAGCAGCCATCGGTGGTCAGTCCTCGCCACGCGCTGGACCAGGGATAGTCCGCGGCGTCACCAACGAGTCCAGCCCGCACAGGGTTGTTCTCAATGTAAGCTGCGATCCGCTTCCATTCGGATTCAGATCTGACCCAATGATCGTAAGACTCCCGCTGCCAAAAGGCGTTGCCCGAGAGGCCCAGGAGGATGTTGGCCTCCCTTGCGGAAGCGCCCTTCACGGATTGGAGCAGTTTTGCAGGCGGCACCTTGGGCAACAACAGCACATGTACATGGTTGGGCATGAGCGCGTAAGGCCCGAGATCAAACGATCCGAGATCGCGGCCTTTCCAAAGGGCGTTCAACACGATGCGCGCGATTGCGTCTTGGCGCAAGTACGACGGCCCGTGCCTGGTCGAGTCGAGGCAACGATCCATCCAGGCGAACGCTTGACCACCCTTCAGTTGGCCAGGCGGCGGGTACAGGCCTTGAGGCAGGCTGCCGTGCAGGTGCCAGGTAAGAAACAGCCAGCGGTCTTCAGGGTAGACGTGCGGGAGTCTGCGCCAGGACTCTTCCATATCGAAGTAGTGCCGGTTGCTGGAAAGATTCTCATTGTGATCTCGCGATCGAGCCGACAAATCTCGCTGTGGCGGAACACATCCGAAGATGTCGGCATGAATGCCGCCACGGCACGCTAAAGCGTGCGCCACAGGTGCGTGCGCCACAACAGCGCGCGCGATTGTCGTCGGACCTGAACTGTCCCTAAGCTTCGATGCGCTTGCTTTCCGCGTTCCAGCGGACGCGCCGCCCGGTCCTCAAAGACTCTACCGCCATGCAGCAGATCACGTTCGTGTGCTGCCCCATCTCGATGGTGGAAATGGGCACGGAACGGTCGCGGACGCTCTTGAGGAAGTTCGCGATATGGGCATGGCTGGCCGGCTCGAACGTGCCCGGCTCGCGGCGTTGTTGGCTGGCTTTCAGGTCCACATCCAGACTTTGCGGATAGAGAGTGTAGGACTCCCTGCCCAGATCGAAGCGCGCCTTGGTTCCGTGGAATTGCTGCATCTGGTCGTTGAAGAAGCGATACCGCATTGCTGAGTAGCCGAGCGTGAAGACCAGGATGTAGTTCTCGGGGAACTCCACCGTCATGCTGCAAGTCTCGGGAATCTCCGCGCCCGCTATGTTGGCCCGGCCGCCGGCGCAGGTCACCGCGACGGGGTAGGCCGAGTTCATCATCCACTGCACGCCGTCGGCGATGTGCGCCGTCTGTCCGATGAGGATCCCGCCCGAGTAGTCGTAATAGTGCAGCCAGTTGAAATACCGCGATGCGTCGAGCGGCCGCTTGGGCGCGGAGCCCAGAAACAGTTCCCAGTTCAGTTTGCCTTCCAGCTTTGAGTCGTTAAGAGCTCCCCAGTAGTTGGCCCACCAGGCGTTCACCAGCCGGACCGGCCCAGTGGCGCCGGAATCCATGATGCGCTTGGCTTCCTGGTAAAGCGCATAGCTGCGCCGCTGCGTCCCGATCTGGGCAATGCGCTTAGTGCCGCGCAGAGCTGCGAGCATGCGGAACCCCTCGTCCACACTGTGCGCGAGAGGCTTTTCCACGTACACGTCCTTGCCGGCTTGCACCGCGTCGATGAACATCTGCGCGTGCCAATGGTCCGGCGTGGCGATAATGACGGCGTCGATCGACTTGTCTTCGAGCAGCCGGCGATAGTCTTCGTACGCCTTGGCGCCCGGGGAGGCCTCTTTCAGCCCCTGCTGGACGTTCGGTTCGTAGACGTCGCAGACGGCCGCCACCTCGACGTCCTGGGCGACGAACTGTTTGGTAAGATACGTCCCACGGCCGCCCGTGCCAATGGTCGCGCAGCGGATCCGGTCGTTCGCGCTGAGAATGCGCGCGCTGCCGAACGCGGTCCCTGTCAAGGCAGTCGACTTAAAGAAAGCCCGGCGGTCGAGTTCCATTCATCACCTCCAGGAGATCTCCCGAGACTCCAGCCCGGGCTCCACCTAGTCTATATACAAAAGCAATCGAAAGGAATCGACAACCTGCGAGGTTCGGCTTGAGACGGTCACAACCTCAACGTCTGGAACGCTACCCCGACGGGGATTCGCTTCGGAGGACAATAAAACTCAATGAGTCACGAACACAAGGCCCAGCCAGCCGGCGCTCTCGACCTTACCGCGATTCGCAGCCTGCATGAATTCGAGCGGATTTCGAAGACCAGACTCAACGAGATGGCCTACGAATACCTCGCGGCCGGCGTGGCAGACGAAATCACGTTGCATGAGAATCGCAATGCCCTGGACCGGATCCGGCTGCTGCCTCGCACCCTGGTGGACGTCAGCCATATCGACACCGGCGTCACTCTGTTCGGACGACGCCACGAGAGTCCTCTGCTGCTCGCGCCTTGCGCCTACCAGAAGCTGTTCCACCCCGATGGAGAACTGGCAGCGGTTCGGGGCGCGAATCAGGCCGGAGCGACCTTCATCGCTCCCTGCTTCGCAACGGTCACGCTGGAAGAGACGGCGCTCGCGTCGACTCAGCCGCTGTGGTTCCAACTGTATGTGAACCCCGATCGCGGCTTCACGCGCGAGTTGGTCCAGCGCGCGGAAGCCGCGGACTACGAAGCAATGGTCGTCACGCTGGACGTGCCTGTAAACGGGCCGCGCGACCGCGAGTTGCGCGCCGGATTCTCGCTGCCAAAGGGCCTCGCGCGTGCGAATCTCCTGTCGCTGGGAGCCGATCTCGCCAGCGCCCCGCACCGGCCCGGCGGGCGCAACATCTACTCAGTGGTTCGTGCGCCAAACGTGACCCCGAAGGACATCGAGTGGTTGAAGAGCGTCACGCGCATGCCGGTGATCGTCAAGGGCGTACTTCATCCCGAGGTCGCGGAACAGGCGCTAGGCCACGGCGCGGACGCGATCTACGTTTCCAACCACGGCGGGCGCAGCATGGACTCGTTGCCAGCATCCATCGACGTGCTGCCCGAGATTGTGCGCCGCGTGGGAGGGGCCAAGCCGGTGCTGTTCGACGGAGGCGTGCGGCGCGGATCGGACGTCTTCAAGGCGCTGGCTCTCGGCGCCGCTGCAGTGGCGGTGGGCCGGCCGTTCCTGCACGGCCTGACCGTAGCCGGTGCGGCGGGCGTCGCGCGAGTCGTCGAGATCCTGTGGGCCGAACTTGAAATGAATATGGGCTTGGCGGGAGTCACCAGCCTGGACGGGATCGACGAATCGTTTGTGTGGAGGTCCCCCGCCGATCCGACGCGGAATCCGACCGGCTTCTGATCCTGATCCTGAATGCATCACGAGGCGCACTGCGGCGCGGCTCCGCTCATTCCGGCGAGTGCAACGGACCAGGCTCGCATGCCGCGTTAGCTTCGAGTGGAGGTCGTCACTTCACTCGTTTGGCGACCATATCTCCTTCGCCCATTTCGCCGATGATGACGTGGAACTTGATGTCTTCGCCATCCACCTTCCCCTTGTAGGTGATTTTGAACTGGCCTCCGCCGGCCATGATGATGAACGAAATCTCGTCGCCCTTCACCACGCCTTCGGTGATTTGTTCCTCTCCGTAAGTGTTGGTCACCGTGCCGGTGAGCTTTTCGCCATCCACCTTGAAGTCGAAATTGATCTCGAGGGCATTGCCGTCCGGGCCGTTCAGGTCGCCCTTCCATTTCCCATTCAGATCGATGGCCCCGGCGGTGGGCAGCAGCATCAGGGTCAGAAACGACCCAAGAACGAACAGACGCCTTTTCATGATCCGGCTGTCTCCTTTTCATCGATTCCGGCCCTGACGAGGAGCGGAAGGATACGGAGATTATATGCCGTTTTCCACTCCCAGCTTAGACAACTCTTCGAGACTGCGGTTCCTCACGTTGGAAACCGGAGACGTTCCTTCTTTGCCGCTCATTCGCTCTTGACGATTTGACTGAGAACCGACTTCGCCAGCTTGGCGACCACGTGCACCTGGGGATCGACGATCTCCGCGATGTCGTAACGCATCGAGCTGCCTAGCACCATCGCGATCTCGCCGGGGTTGAGCTTGTACTCGTCCTCCAGCCAGCGCGACAATCCCGTGGTCGCCTCCTGCAACGCTGCGTTCAGGGAACCGGCGATACCGGAGACCATCACGTACTCGTCATTTTCGAACCGCGGTTGTCCCAGCGACTTGCCGCGCACCAGATCCACCGTGAACTCGACGCTCATGGAGGTCTCCAGCGCATTGCCCGTGAGTTCGCCGTCGCCTTGCGCCGCATGGCCGTCGCCGATAAACAGCAAGGCGCCCTCCTGGAAGACCGGCAGATACACCGTAGCGCCCTCCTGAAGCTGGTTGTAGTCCATGTTGCCGCCGTAGCTGCCGAGATTGCCGGAGCGATAGACCTGGTGGCCGCCCGGCGCGACCCCGATGCAGCCCATCATCGGCCGGAGATGGACCTTGAAATTCCGGAGCTTGTCCGTGGGCTTGGTCAACTGCGCGATACCCAGCTCGCGGTCGAGCTTCCAGGTAGAGTCGAAGTCCTTGACGCGTTTCAGGTCGCGATAGTAGTAGGGATCCACCGAGCTGCCAACGACCGTGTCGCTGTACGGTTCCCGCGCTGTCGCGGTTCAGCCGCACGCGGTTCAGCTTGATGACGAGCGTGTCACCCGGCATGCTGCCCTCGACATAGAACGGCCCGGTGAGCGGATTGCCGCCGTGCGATTTGTGCGCGCCTTGATCGTCCACCCCGCCGGCATCGACACACTTGGTCCTCACCGTGTCGCCGGGATTGATGCTGAGCACGGGCTCGGTTGAACCGCTGAACTGGCGATAGTACTTCGTCGCCGTGAAGTCGTGAGTGCGCGGAGCGGCGGTCGCAACCGGCAGACGTTTGGCATGGAATTCGGCCGCGTCATCAAATAGTTTGCCCGTGCCCTTCATCTCGCCATCGGCGATGGTCGCAGACACGTTGCCGCAGGACTTGGTTTCCTTGTCTTCCTCGTAGCTGCATTTGAATTCGACGGATGACCCGTTGATGGCGCCATCGAGCTTGACACCGCCCCAGATCTTGCCGGTGACGCCGCCTTCTTTGGGCTCGAGTTTGAGCCGCATGACATCGGGCTCGCCATAAATGGTCAGGGTCAGAAGCCAATCTCCGGTCAGGTCCGGCGTTTGGGCCGCCACGGTGGCGCATAAGAACGCGAGCGTGCAGATCAGGCGCATGTTTTCTCCTTGCCGGTGGTCCGGACGATCTCGTGCGGACGGCGAAACACGCACTAGTCTGTCCGGAATACTCCACACAGGATACGGCGAAACGGGAAATCCCGATGACTGCAACGACCTTTTTACCTGCGTAAAGTCGCGATGCCCCCCTCTCCGGGACGGCTGGATCCACGGCTCACTTGGAACGCAGGTATACCGCGCTGTCGGGCGCGAGTCCTTCTCTCACGTTCCAGGTCGTTCGTTCGGACCCTGCCGCGGGCCTGCCGCCGCGGATTTGTTGCGCCTCTCCCTGAGCCAGTTTCGCCTCCTTCTTTAACTTCAGCCGGTCGAGAATCACGGCGTCGCTCTCCAACAAGGCAGCCAGTAGCGGATGACTGGGACCGTATGTCTTTCGCGCGGTAGCGATCGCCCGTTCCAGCGACCGATGCGCCTCCCGCGGTTGGCCAACCAGGTACTGCACGGCCCCGAGTGCCGCCCAGCCTTTGACCAGGTGGCGAATGTCCTGGTTTGGTGCGTTTCCCCAGCGCTCCAGGGCGCCCCGCTCGTTGATCAGCGCCTGCGCGTAGGCTCCCGTTCTCATCTCTATGGCTGCCAGATTGTGAAGCACCGACGGCAATAAGTCACCCGGCTCGGGCGTATGCAGCAGGATGCCGCGGGCCTCGTCCAGCTCTCGTTCCGTTTCATTCCACTTGCCTTGGAAGGTGTGTACCGCCGCCCAGGCATTCAACACTTCCGCGCGCGAACGCCCGTCTTCGATCGTGACGCCGCCATCGTCCACCTGTCGCAGCACGCCCTCGGCTCCGCGGATGTCCCCGCTTTCGAGGTAAGCGGTCACAAGGTAGACCCGAAGATGCAGGAGATCCGCATCTGGCGCGCCAGCCTGGACATGCATCTCAAGTGCCCGGCTGTAGTCCGCCGCGGCTTCCGCGGGATGCCCCTCATACAATGCAAGATCACCGGCCGCGATCCAATTTGAAGATTGACCGGCAAGACCCAGGCTCGCCAGCAGTGCGAAAGACAGGGAATACTGTACTCGCATATGAAGGTTATACGATCCCAAGCGGCCTGGAGTTGGGCACCACAGCGCGATACCTGTAAACTTCGAGACGATGGCGAGCTATGGCACACTGCGGCGCTGACGATACGCATTTGCTATTGGGCGCAACTTGGCGAGTTAGATCGAAGCCAATTATTTCCTCCCGGTAGAGTGGAATTCAACCTGTTTATCGCTCGACGGCCCATATGATGGGATCAGGAACCCGTGATGTGCCGGTGTCGTAATCTCCGCGCGTGTGCTGCACTTCTCCTGACGTTTGCTGGCGCTGCCGCGGCGCAGCAGTACAGCTTTCGCCATTACGGCGCCGCCGATGGGCTTCAGAATCTGACCATCCTTTCGTTGGCGCAAGACGGAGCCGGATTCGTGTGGGCGGGATCGGAAGGTGGACTCTACCGCTATGACGGGACCCGGTTTCGTCTCATGTCCGTTGCGGAAGGGTTGCCTTGTTCCACGGAGGTCCATGCTTTGCACGTGGCCGCCGATGGCGCGCTCTGGGCCAACACCTGTGCGCAAATTTTCCGCTTCGACGGGCAGCGCTTCCACGCCGTCGCCGGGCTTAGCGGCATGTTGTCGGGCACCCAAGGCATCGCGGAAGACGCGCACGGTCACGTAGTTGTCGCCGCTCCCAACGGCTTGTACGAAATGGCGCAGAAGGGCGACGGTTCCTATTACGCTCGCCCGTATCCCTTGGGACCCGAATTCGCAGGCATGTCCATGCGCGGCATCGCGCGAGTCCGGCTCACAACTCTGGTTCGGTTGCGGACGCGCATTATGCTCCGAAGAGAGTGGCCGGGTTTCGACCTTCGGTCCGGCGGAAGGGCTGCCGGACGACGCCTGGGATGCAATCGGAATAACTCCGGACGGCTCGGTCTGGATCCGCAGCCCAAGCAAACTGTACCGAAAGCCCCCTGGAGCGCCACGCCTGGTCCAGGAGAAACCGGATATCGCGTCCAGCATTTTCTGGGGCTCTCTAACGACGCTTCGCGACGGATCGCTCATGGTGCCAACCGACAAGGGGATAGCCATTCGCCGGGCGGGAGGCTGGAGCGTCGTCGACCAGCAGCGTGGATTGCCTGCTGCAATGGCCAGCGCCGTCCTGGAAGATCGCGAGGGATCCGTATGGGTCGCACTCGTCGGAGCAGGCGTGGCAAGGTGGCTGGGCTATGGCGAATGGGAAGCGTGGACCAAAGCGCAAGGCCTGCCGGCTGACCTCATCTGGAGCATCCGGCGCGACCGGAAGGGCTCGCTGTGGGTTGGAACGTCGCTGGGCCTGGCCCGCATGGATGGGCATGGGAAGACTCGGACCTGGTCCAGAAAAGAAGGCTTGGGCGGCGACAATGTCCGCTGGCTGGGAGAGACATCGGATGGCGCCATCTGGGCGGTAGTGAAACCGGGGAGCGTGGCTCGCATCGATCCGGCAACGGAGAAGTTGCGCCTGTTCGGCAAGGCGGACGGGCTCCCCTGCGCAACTTCGCATCGCGGTTTCGTCGACCACCTGGACAGACTGTGGATTGCGACTGCCTGCGGAGTCTTTCGCAACGACCGGCCGTCCGCCCTGGGCCGCTTCCAGCGCATCGATCAGCCTCCGTCTCTGGAACGCGCTGCATGGGCCTTCGCGGAAGACAAGTTCGGTGTGATGTGGATCACCAATCCCGACGGTTTGTGGAGGTTCGGCGAGGGGCGCTGGCGCCAATACCGCAAGGCGGATGGATTGCTCAGCGACAGCCCTTACATCCCTGCGATCGGCCCTGACGGCGCTCTTTGGCTGCACAACCGCTATGACGCCAGCATCGACAGAGTGGAATTCCAGGGAGACCGCATTGTTCGCGCCACGCCGGTGCTGACCTCCAGCGCCTCGTCGGTCGAGGTCACCGCCTTTCACGGATTCGACGCGGCGGGGCGCCTCTGGCGGGGCAGCGCCAACGGCGTTTCCATCCTGGACGGCGGCTCCTGGAAATACCTGAGCACCGAAGACGGGCTGATCTGGAACGACACGGACGGAGAAGCCTTTTGGCCCGATGCCGACGGGAGCGTCTGGATCGGTACCAGCGGCGGACTGGCCCACTACCGGCCTCCTGCTGGCGCGTCTTCCTGGCGCAGGCAGTTGCCGACCCAGTCATTACGGGGCTCCAAGTCGATAAGAGATCGCGCATGGTCAGGGCCGAGTTCTCCTCCCTGAGCTACAAGCACGAGCAACTGGTGCACTTCGCATACCGGCTGGATGGAGACCACTGGACGGATACAGCGGATCGCGTCATCTCGTTTGCCGGCCTCGGCCCTGGCAGCCACCGGCTGGAGATCCGATCTCGAGTTCGCGAGGGACCGTTGTCCGCCAACGTGGCTGCCGCGGAATTCCAGATCGAGCCGAAATGGTGGGAGACCTGGTGGTTGCGAGCGGCCGCTCTCTTACTGGCCTCCGCCGTCTTTTGGGCCGGCATTCTGTGGAGGCACAGACTGCTGCTGCGCAGGAACCGCCAATTGGAACTGGCGGTGCGCCAACGAACGGCCGAACTGGAGTCCGAACGCACCAAGGTGCTGGAAGAAAAGCGGCGCGCGGATGCGGCCAACCAGGCCAAAGGCCAGTTTCTAGCCACGATGAGCCATGAGATCCGTACTCCTCTCAACGGGGTGATCGGGATGAGCCGGCTCCTGGAGACCATGCCCGTCCCCGCCGAAGCGCTGGACATGATCCGTATGATCCGCTCTTCAGGCGATGCCCTGTTGAGGGTGATCAGCGACATCCTGGATTTCTCCAAGGTGGAAGCGGGGAAGTTGGAGCTACATGTCGCGCCGCTGAATCTGTGCCGGGCTCTGGAAGAAAGCGTCGAGCTCTTCCGTGCCGCCGCAGTGGAGAAGGGCCTGAGTCTGCGTTGCCATCTGGCGGCGGAGTTGCCCGAGTGGGTGGCCGGGGACGAAACCCGGTTGAGGCAGGTTGTGCTCAACCTGGTGTCCAACGCCCTGAAGTTCACGAGTACAGGGGAGATTCAACTCGCCGCCCGACTCGAACGGGAGGACGAGACTTCCTATTCCATCGCGATTGAGGTTCGCGACACCGGCATTGGGATTGCGCCCGAACAACTGCCCCGCTTGTTCACCTCGTTCAACTCAGGCGGATGCCTCCATCAGCCGTCGATATGGGGGAACCGGCCTGGGGCTGGCGATCTCGAAACGGCTAGTGGAACTGATGGGTGGAAGCATTGAAGTGGAGTCCAAGCCTGGCGAGGGTACGCGGTTTCGATTCACAGTCCTCGTGGGCCGCGCGCAGGAGCCTGAGAAATCGAGCACAGCCTCCGCCAATTGTGCACGCAGGCCGGCAACTGCGCGTGCTGGTTGCGGAAGACAACGTGATCAACCAGAAGGTGATCCTTCTGCTGCTGAAGCAACTCGGCGTGACGGCGGACCTGGCGGAGAACGGAGTCCAGGCCATTGCGGCTGTCGTGGCAAACAAGTATGACCTGGTTCTTATGGACGTGCAGATGCCTGAGGTCGACGGACTGGCGGCTACTCGCGAGATCCGGAGCCGCGTCGCCGCCGATGGCCAGCCGGTGATTTACGGCTTAACCGCTCACGCGACGACGGAGTATCGCGACATTTGCCTGAGTGCCGGCATGAACGGATACCTGACCAAGCCGCTCGAACGGGACAAGCTTCGGGACCTCATCGCCGAATTGTCGGCGCATGCTGCGTAATCGCAGCAGGTCTCACCCCTGAGGATGGTGGTTTCCCCTTTCCCCATTGACGCGCCTACCGAAAAATGGTTAGCTGATTCCAATATTGCCAGCTGAATATCCGGATTGAGGAGGATCGGATGTTACGAAACTGGATCGCCAAACTTCTAACGATACTTCTGACTCTGAGCGTCCCGGGGCCGCTGTGCGCCCGCCACGCGCAACAGGTGAAAGCGGCAACCATTCAAGAGCAGATTGTTCAAATGCCGGCTGGAAGCGTCGTCGAAGTGAAGACGCAGGACAAGCAAAACTTGCGGGGACGCCTGGGGGCCATCACCGCCGATTCCTTCGAACTGCAGACAGCAACCGGGGAGACGATTCAAAAGCAGTCGCTGCGCTTCGACCAGGTGAAGAGCATCAAGGCAATGCAAGCGAAGAAAGGAATGTCCAAAGGGCTCAAGGTCGGGTTGTGTGTGCTGGCCGCTTTCGGTGCGATTACGTTGATCGGTGGGATCATCATAGCTGCCGGCGGGGTTCCGAACAACTGAACTGCTTGGAGGCAGAAACGCTTGGAGGCTGTTGCGAAAGAGCGACGTCTATTCCAATTTGATCCGTATCTTCTCTCAGTTTATCTTTGAGTTTTCTAAACCGCTGGTTTAGAATTCTCATATGCAGTTTATTGCCCGCATCATCCAGCCGGCGGTGCTGAAAGCCGTCCGTGGCTTCCCCGCCACGGTGGTGACCGGGCCCCGGCGGGTTGGCAAGACCACCATGCTCCGGCGGTTGTTTCCTCGCGCCAGCTACGTGCTGCTGGAGGACCCGGATGTTCAAGCCCGCGCTCGGTCCGATCCCAGAACGTTACTGGAAGAATTGCGGCTCCCCGCGCTGTTCGACGAAATCCAGAACGTGCCTGAACTGTTCGCTTACATCCGGACGCGGATCGACCAGAACCCGCGCAAGATGGGCAAGTGGCTGTTCACGGGCTCGCAAGAGGCGCCCCTCATGCAGGGCGTCAGCGAGTCAATGGCCGGGCGCGCCGCCATCGTGCAATTGCTGCCCTTCAGTCTGGCCGAGACGGACCGTGCCAGCCTGCTTCACGGCGGCTACCCGGAGGTGCTGGCACATCCCTCGGAACGCGGGCTGTGGTTCAGTTCGTATATCCAGACCTACCTGGAGCGCGACGTCCGCGCCGTAACCAACGTCCGCGATCTGGCTACGTTCCGCCGCTTCCTGGCCCTGCTGGCCAGCCGGCATGGTCAGATCTTGAACAAGACGGACCTGGCTGCTCCTCTCGGCGTATCCGTGCCGACCGTCGGAGACTGGCTCCACGTTCTGGAGATCACGGGCCAGGTCATTCTGGTGCCACCCTACTTTGAGAACTTCGGGAAGCGCCTGGTCAAGTCGCCCAAGGTATATCTCGGCGACTCGGGACTGGTGTGCCATCTGCTCGGCATCGCGACCCAGGCGGAACTGGATCGGTCGCCATTTCTCGGAGCCATATTCGAGGGCTATGTGGCCGCGGAGATCCTGAAGAGCCAGGTGAATCGAGGCCGGCGGAAAGAGCTTTACCACTTTCGCGACCAACAGGGGCTGGAGGTCGATTTTCTCTTCCCGGACGGCGAGGGTGGTCTGCGGATGGTGGAGTGCAAGGCATCCAGAACCGTCCACCCGCGCATGGCCGCGCCGTTGGGCGCTTTGCGCAGATTCCATGGGCGACAAACGGCCCGTCCAGTTGAGCATTGTCCATCGCACGTCGACAACGGCGCCTCCGACCCGGGCGCTGGCGCCAGGCATCGAGGCGCTCGACGTGCGAGCATTCGTGGACGAGTCTGAACGGCAACTCGGACCAAGCGGGGAAGAACGCGGTGCGCCACCCACGGAAGGCGCGGTAAAGCGGTGCGGAAGAATGCAGGACGGGAGAGCGGGGCACAATTCGCCCCGTTTGTGTCCCGGTCTATTTTTGAGTTTTCTAAAGTGCTAGTTTAGAATTCTCAAAAGCGAAAAGAGCGAAAAAGGGCCTCGATTCCCTCTTTTTCTTTGCTCGATCATCTCTGCCCGGACTTGCTTACACCGTCCCGTTCCCACTGCTCGCCGTCGCGCCGCCGACGTCCTGGAAGTCGGGAAGCTTCGTGGCATCGTCGGTGAGTGTGGCCGCAATTTGGGGTCTCGCCGCGTTTCGCGCTCCGCGCAAATCGCTGCCGATCAAACTGGCGCCTTCCATCTTCGCGCCGAACAAATTGGCCCGCACGAGCGAAGCGTCACGGAACGTGCTGTCGCGCAGATCCGCGGCGGATAGGTCGGCGTCCGTCAGGTCCGCTCTGCGCATGAATGCGCCTTGAAGGTCAGTGCCCCGCAACGAAGCCCGGCGCAAATGCGCATCGGTAAGTGTCGTGTTCTCCAGCGTGGCGCCGTCAAACAACGCGCCATCGAACTGGCCGCCGCTGAGATTTAGACCGCTTAGATTCACGCCGCGGAGATCGAGCGTTTCGTCGTCCCCCTCGTAGTCGACGCGGCGGCGTCCGAGCAGGGTGAGAATGGCGCCGACCTCGCTTGGGACCTCGCTTGGGACCTCGGGGGCATCGCCATTCGCCTTAGTTCGGACATAGGTGCAGAGGACCTGCATCACGGACCAGTGGTCCCTGGGTGAATCGGCCGCAATGCGAGCCAGGGCGTAGATGCCGCCGAGCCGCACCTCGCTCTTGTCGCTGCCCAAATGCTCAATGGCCTGATTGAAGCGGTCCGTCAACTGGCCCTCCTGGGCCAGCCGTGTGTTCTTCCAGGTGAAATACAGCCCAAGCAAGAGAATTGATCCGCCGAGCAGTTGCACCACATTCTTGGTGATCTCGTTCTCCAGCGAGATACGATCCTTGAGATCAGGAAGGTTGGCGATCTGCGCCCGCCAGGCCGGAACGCGAGCGGCGAGCCAGACGACGATTCCCAGCGAAGCCACCGCCAGAAGCGACGCTGCCAGCGATAGAAGGATCTGGCGCAACTGCGCTGACCGCCTGCGCCATTTCTTGGTTGCCGTCCAACGCGCGATTTGAATCGTCATAACAGCGGCTCAAGCCATCTTCCACCTGTCGCTGGCGTAGACCTTGACCCCGAACGCCGCGAGGGCCTGGTCAAGTGTAGGGAACCTTCGGATTCCCGCCTCATCGCAGTGCCGGAGTAAGCCATCGAGGCGCGCTTCCACGTTCGCCAACACCAGTTCCCGGCCTTGTCCTTTCAGCGCGTCCGCCGCCCGGTCAATCAGCCCCAGACCCTCCGGACTGACGTCGAGAATCTGCGAGCTAAGGCAGATGACGTGGTGAGAGGGACCGGTGCTGGCCGCCCGGAGGGCTTCCTCCACGACATCGGAACCGTGCTCTGGTACGACCGAACCGGCAATCTCCAGCACTACAACGTCCTCATATTGCCTGCGCCATATCTGAACTCGAGGCGAGCGTTTGCCGTCGAAGTATTTTAGCGCCTCATCCACATCCAGAAAGATGGGGTAGATGGTGTAGAGGTGCGTCAGTTGCATCGTGTTCGTCAAGCTCTTGGTTAGTGCCGCGAGCACCAACTCCCCGCCCCGGTTCTGCACGAGAGTGAAGGCCGAGACCAGCTCTCCGAGGCCCGACGAATCAAAGTACTTTATGCCCGAGTTCTCGAGCAGCAGTTTCTTGTGTCCCTCCCAGACCACTTCCCTGACGCCATCATGAAATGTCGAGGAACCGTCGCCCAGCGAGAGTCTCCCGTCCACGTCCAGGATCGTGACGTCGAGGTGACGCCGCATGGATAGCTTGAGAGCCATAGGGCGATTATGCGCCAAGTGCGCGGGATGGGCAAAACGATGCACATCGCCGAGGCGAGTGTCACGCTTGGGCATTGGGGGAACCACTGATTCGTCTGCCTGCACGACTTGGAAAACGGGGGAGCTCAGCGCCTGTTTGGTCATTCACCTTCCGTCCCCCCTTTCCACAGAGACCCATTCCCTTTCCTCTAGCCGAGGGACTTGAGCAATACAGCCTGTCACAGGCGCACTCCCCTCGTTTGACGCGCCATTGTGACTTATGCCAATATAGGCATGTCACGACGCATGAAGAAACTCACGTGGCTCGCCGATTCCCGGTCCAAGCTGAAGGCCTTTCCGGCAGGCGTTCGAGACGACGTTGGCTATGCATTGTACGCCGCGCAAATGGGCGAAATGAGCGCCAAGGCCAAGCCTCTGCACGGACTTGGTGGCGGCGTGATGGAAATTGCGGCCCAGGATCCGAGCGGAACCTACCGCGCTGTCTATACGGTCTCCATCGGTGAGTCGATCTACGTGATCCATGCCTTCCAGAAGAAGTCCAAGTCCGGGATCGCGACACCGCAGCCCGAGATAGAACTGGTCCGGCAGCGTCTCAAACAGTTGCGCAGCGAGGTGAAGAATGCTGAAAAGAAAGGCTCTTGAGCAAGAGCCCAGTACGGGCAACGTATTCGCTGACCTCGGCTTGGCCGACGCCGAGGAACACCTGATCAAAGCAGGACTGGTAGTTAAGATCGGCCGGATCATCCGGCAACGAGAGTTAACCCAAACGGCTGCGGCACAGCTCATGGGCATCGACCAGCCCAAGGTCTCGGCGATGCTGGCCGGCCAGTTTCGGGGTTATTCGGTCGAGCGCCTCATGCGCTTCCTGGTCGCGCTGGGGCACGATGTAGAGATCGTCGTAAAGCCCAGGAAGCGCGGTGCCGCCAAACTCCGCGTCGCCTAGAGGCCCGACGGGGGCATGCCGCAAAGGGACGCTATCCGGACTGTCCCCGGATCGGAGTAGGGCTGGGATAAAGGTGAGTCCTGGTGCCGGTGTGTCCCACTGACCTCTGCGTATCAACACAACCTTACTCGTTGCTCCGGAATGACGTTCGAGCGCAATGTGGCACTCCACCGTAAGCTATGGGCAAAATGCGAGTTACGGAAACATGCGACGTCTGCGAAGCCGGACCGGCCGAGGAGCGCAGTCCCGGCCCGCAGTGTACACTTTACGTTAACTCTTCCGTTTCAATTGTCTGCGCTGCGGGACATTCTAGGACGTCCCTTTTACTTTTCACCTTTTCAGGACGTCCTTTTATCTTTTCCCTTTTCCTTTTCCGAAAAAGCACTCAGGACCTGCACTTTCGGAGGATCAAAAGTTGACGCCTTGTTACTATCGTCGAAACCTTGGGTCAAAATGAAATTCCGGGTAAGATTTGTGATCCGCCCCGAAAGCTGAGCAAACCGAAGCTTCGGGCTGCCCTGAAAGAGAACCGCAATGTCCTTTACAAATTGCCTAGGTCCTCTCTTAGTCTCTCGTACGCTACGTTGTTCTCGACGCTGGCGGATCCCACAGTATCTGCGTACTTGGAAACGACGGGAACTCGTGGCTGGACATGCCGAAGATAGTCCCTCCTTGGTATTAAAATCAAGTTCGGCTTTCCAATTCCGTCATCCCGTGCGCAGATTGACGGCAATGTAGGAGCTTTTCAGCGAATCGGCGATACGTATAATCCGTATCCCGTTCTAGTACTGGCTGGATCAAAACTTGGCTGGAGCATGCGCCTTTCGGCGCAGTTCCACCGAAACGCGAACACGTCGATGGCAATGTAGCAGTTTTTCAGGCAATTGACGTGAATAGCATCTATGTCCTGGTACAGATGGAATCTGTGGCTGGAGCATGTGCCTTTCGCGCAGTTCGCCGAAGCCGAACACGTCGATGGCACTGTAGCAGTTTTCCAGGCACTTGACTCAGCCGATGTCTGGGTCCTCGCGCAGACGGGAATCTGTGCCTGAGTACCTGGATCCGGCGGTTTCTCGGGCCAGGTGCCGCCGCCGCGCGAGCACGTTCATGGCAACGTAGCAGTTTCAGGCAATCGACCTGAATAGCATCTATGTTCTTGGTACGGATGGGAATCTGTGGCCGGAGCATGGAGGATCGTTCGGCCAAGCGCCGCCGCGGCGCGAACACGTCGATGCAATGTTGCGAGTTTTTGAAGCCATTCCGAGTACGATCTACGCTCTTGCTTGGAAGGAAATCTGTGGCTCGAGCGTAAGTATTAATGGAAATTCGGAAAAGGCCGCCGCCGCGCGAAAAGTGGACGAAATGTAGAATATTTTTCAAGCAATCGATGCGAATACGGTCTTATGTCTCGGCACGACGAAAATCTGTGGCTAATAGTAGCAACGGAATGTTCGGCCAGGTCCCGCCGCCCAGCGAGCAGGTGGATGGCAACTGAGGTTCCACCGTCATTTGGAATCACTGTCCGACCGGCATACCAAGTCCTGACGTTGGTCTACGCCCCGCGGAACTAACGTGGAAAGAGCACTTCGTCATAGATTACGCCAGCGGCAGCAGCATGGGAACAACGACCTTTACCAGCCGTTCGTTTCAAGCATTCGACGGACGTCATGCCACTGTAACGACGGCCTATTTCTGCGAGCGCCGACTTCAACTCCTCCAAAACGACAACCGACAGCTCCTCCATTGAGAATAAGAAAACCGAAACGTATGACATCAAATCAATGGACCGGCTACCGACGCTATCGATCATGACCATGACCTCTTCTATCTCTGGCTAAATTCCGTACTGTCCGTGACTGTTGACCGGAAGAACGAATAGAGTTGGGAGCTGGGTATGGATGGCCCGACCATGCTAATCCAACATGTCTACGCGCCTGGCGAAGAATCGAAGTTCCATGCCCGCAGGGTTGAAGCGGCAGTTGGACGCGGCTGGCCTTAGCAGTATGAGTACTCTCAGATCCTAGCCCTGAACCCTTTTGCCAACAGCACGGCCCAATCGACCAAATCCGCTATTGGCCGTTGAAGCAAAGCTTCCCATACGAGCCGCCACTCACCGCTTCCGATCGAGTTCCAGACCGAGACCTACGCAGTACAGAATCGGTAACAAAGAGAAGCACCACAAAGAACAAACGGAGTGCGGTGTCAGCGTGAGCGTCTAGCGGGTTTGAAAACTCCGCTGAGCGCGAGCGTGAAGGTGACGCAGAGCTTTATGTGGACAAATGACAAGTCCAATCGCTAAAAAATGAGTCGTCCCAATCGGCCAGCGTCACGATCCGGGGACTTGCTTCGGCTACACCGGGCGAACCGATCTCCTGGCTCATGGAACAGCATTATAGCTCGTTCATGTTCGTCTTTCCCATAGTACCGCCATCTGCGAGCGGGATGATCGTTGATCAACTCGGAAGGCCTATCGCGCACCAGGCAGTAATGCTCACCGTAGGTTCACTAAACTAACCGGATCACCGTCTCCAAAGGCGCATACCGGTTCTACAATGCCCATCGGGTCAGGGGAAACTGACGATGCCAGCAATGGATTCTGCCCTGACGATTGGACCAAATGTGCCTGGCCCGTCGTTGCGCCTCACCGGTCAGAATCCAGGGTACCAGGTCGCGTAGGGATGGCCATCGCTGACCAACGCCGAGTCAGCCCGCGGAATCGCACCAGAAGCCGCTCACATAACGTATCCGTGACAGTACATGTAACGCCGCATTGATGCGGTGGAAGTAATCGGTGACAGTACACGAATGCCTGATTATGCGGGTGGAAGTAGCCGACTCTGGCGAAACAGCCTCGCCGCTCCCAAAAGCAGTTCTACTTCATCCGATCACGTCGCCGCAGGCTCCTCCTTCGGCACCTGCCGCATCAGAATCGCCGCGACGATTAGGCACGCCCCTCCCAGCAGGACCACGGTCAGGTGATTGTTGTTCAGGAAGTGCCGCATGATCCAGCCCAGCGTCAGCGTGGCCATGATTTCGGGCAGCGTGATGAAGAAGTTGAAGATGCCCATGTACACGCCGGTCTTGTTCGCGGGGACCGAGCCGGAGAGGATCACATACGGCATGGAGACGGTGCTGGCCCAGCAGATGCCGACTCCGGTCATCGAGAGCAGCAGCATCCAGGGTTGGTGGATGACGCCGACGCTGAGCAATCCGAGCGCGCCGCACAGCAGGCACAGCGCGTGCGTGCCGCGCGTGCCGATAGAACGGGCGAGCACGGGCAAAAGGAATGCGACCAGGAAGGCCACGAGCGAGTACATGCCGAAGCAGATGCCGCCCCACTCGACGCCCTGCTGGTAGAGCGGCGATGTCTCGTCCGGAGCCCCGAAGACGCCGCGCGCGACGGCGGGCGCGAAGTTGATCCACATGCAGAACAGTCCCATCCACGTGGCGAACTGCGCCAGCGCCAGACGCCGCATGGTGAGCGGCATGGCTTTGATGGAATCGAAAATCTCATGCAAGCCGTGCATAAGGCCGGGACTCGCGGCGTTCTCACGGCGGAACGCTTCGAGATCCGCGGGCGGATATTCCTTGGTGGTGACGATGGTCCATAGCACGCACGAGAAGAACGCGACCGCGCCGATGTAGAACGAGTAGCGGACGCTCAACGGAATGGCGTTTCCTACGCCTCGTTCGACGTGCAGCCAGTTGGTCATGATCCAGGGCAGCCCGGAGGCGATCACGGAACCTACCCCGATGAAGAAGCTCTGCATGGCGAACCCGGCGGTGCGCTGCTGCTCGGGCAGCATGTCGGCGACGAAGGCGCGGAAGGGCTCCATGGAGATGTTGATGGAGGCGTCGAGGATCCACAACAGGCCGGCCGCCATCCACAGCGCGGAGGAATGCGGCATCAGAATCAGAGCCAGCGTCGAGAGGATCGCGCCGGTGAGGAAATAGGGCCTGCGGCGGCCCAGACGTCCCCACGTGCGATCGCTCATGTGGCCGATGATGGGCTGCACGATCATTCCGGTGAGCGGCGCGGCGAGCCACAGCAGCGGGATCTGGTCGGGCTTGGCCTTCAGATACTCGTAGATGGCGCTCATGTTGGCCATCTGGAGTCCCCAGCCAAACTGGATGCCCAGAAAGCCGAAGCTCATGTTCCAGATCTGCCAGGGGGCGAGACGGGGTTTCTGCATGGACGTCTCCAGAGTCGGGCCTATTGCTGCACGAAAATCGCACTGCGGCGCGCCGGAAGCTCGAACTTCAACCGGCCTTTTTGAACCGTCGCGGAGATATCGCCGAGGGCGCCCTTCAGCACGGCTCCTTCGGCCAGCCGGAGCCCCTGGGAGTCGATTTCGATCTTCGCGGGATCGTTGGCGGTGTTGAAAGCGACGATGACCGTCGAGCCGATGCCACTCCGTGCGAAGACCCACTGCTTCTCGCTGGTGTAAAGGTTCATCATTCGGCCCTTGGCTAACACCGGATACTGCTTACGCAGCGCGGCCAGCTTTTGCAGGTGATGGAAAACGCCGTTCTCTACCGCCGTTCGGCCGGACTCGGTGAAGGCGTTGCGCGGGTCGCTCTTCCAACCGCCGGGGAAATCGCGCCGGTTGTCTGGATCGTTTCCGCCGGTCATGGCGATCTCGTCGCCGTAGTAGACCATGGGCACGCCGCGCAGCGTGAACAGAGCGGTGAAGGCCATCTTCAGGCCCTCGGGCGTCGCGCCCTTCTCATTCATAAAGCGCGCGACGTCGTGCAGTCCCAGCAGCGTGACCAGCATGCCGGGATTGGGATAAAGGAAGTCGTGCGCGAGCACCTTCGGCACGTCGCGGATGTCGCCATTGCGCGCGAAAGCCGAGCGGAGAGAGTAATACAACGGAAAGTCGAACACCGAGGCAAAGCCCGTGTCTATGCCATCGTTGCCGTGGCGTCCGCCCTGGAAAAACGAGGTCAGTGCCGGGTCACCGTCCAGGACCTCGCCGACGGCCTTCAAGCGGGGGAAGTCATGCCTGAACGCTGCGCTCCAATCGTGCCAGAAGTCGCGCGGCACGTAAGGCATGGTGTCCTGCCGGATGGCGTCCAGACCCGTGACGCCGGCCCACCACAGAGCGTTCTGGATGAGGTAGCGGCGCGCTTCGGGATCGTTCTGGTTCATGTCGGGCAGGATGTCGATGAACCAGCCGTCGAGAGTCTCGTGGCGAGTCGCCGGCGTCGCGTACGGGTCCATCAACGTCCAGACCTGCCAGGTGTCGGCGACATGGTTGGCCGGGGTGCCGTTGAACCAGGTAGGCGTGGGCGCGTCTTGCGTCCAGGGATGATACGGCCCGACGTGGTTGGCGACCTGGTCCTGCATCACCTTAATGCCTTGCGCCTGTAGCGTGCGGACCATCTTTTGCAGCAGCACGAGCGAGCCGAAGTGTTCCTCGACGCCGTAGTAATCCACGGCGCCATAGCCGTGATAGTCGGCCATCGGATTGTTGTTGTAGCGCTCTTTCTCGTTCAGGCCGTTGTTGTTGTCATACCAGGGATTGAGCCATACTGCCGTGACGCCCAACTCTTTCAGGTAGCCGGCATGGTCCATGACGCCCTGCAGATCGCCGCCGTGATAGTAGCGCGGCTTCGAGCGGTCGAACAGTCCTTTCGAGACGGCGGGATCGTCGTTGGAGGGATCTCCGTTGGCGAAACGGTCGGGCATGATCAGGTAAATGAAATCGCTGGAATGGAAGCCCTGGCCGCGACTGGAACCACCAGGCGGCGGGAGCAGTTCGAAGTCGACGTCCTGCGTCTTGCCGTCGGCGAAGACAAAGTGCAGATCGTGCTTGCCAAGTTGCGCCGAGGCGGGAATGGTCAGATCGGCGAAAAGGTACGTCCCCCGTTCATTGGCTTTCAGGTTCGCGACCGTGAGGGGCGCGGGCGCCGCGATCCTGGCCCCGGCGAGGTTCTGCCCGTGCACAAGCAGGCGGATAGGTGTCCAGGCACTGCCGGCCCACCACGAGGGTGGCTCCAGCTTGTCCACTTTGGAGTCCTGCGCGTGCAACGGGGCCAGCGCGGGAAGGGTCAGGAGAAGAGCGAGAAGAAACCTGCGACAGAGCACGTTCAGGATTCTACTAAAGCGCGGGGGAAATGTTA
This sequence comes from Terriglobia bacterium, assembly GCA_963823095.1. Lineage (GTDB taxonomy): Bacteria > Acidobacteriota > Terriglobia > Bryobacterales > Bryobacteraceae > CAIVVT01. The sequence continues at coordinate 294,853 of CAWGKI010000049.1, read as the reverse complement.
CATCGATCTCTGTGGCGCACGCTTTAGCGTGCAGTGGCGAGATTCATCTCGACATCCGGAATGGCGGCATGAATGCCGCCACAGCACGCTAAAGCGTGCGCCACGACTGAAGGGTCTTGAAAAGGACGACTTAGCGATGGCCGAGGTACATCACCCAGGCGAGGCCGAAGATGGTGGCGATGAAGTAGCCGAAAGAAGTCAGTCCGTAGCGCAGGCGCTCCCGGTCGGTCTTCTTTGTGACCACGCCGAGAACGGCCGAGATGAAGAGTGCGAGGAGGAGAGTCGCTTCAAAGTGCGAAAGAGCCATTTTCATTGCTTGCGTCTCCTCAATCCTTGCGGCCAACCGCAATTTCCCAGGCGTCCACCATGGCCAGGATGTTGAACAGGCCGGCCGCGACCAGGAACTTCGTGCCGTAATCGACGACATGGCCCGCGACGTCGGCCGACTCGTAGCCGAACCACTTGGTCATCAGGAACAGAATGCCGTTGCAGGCGTCGGCCAGGAATCCACCGTAGTAGATTACCGTGGTCAGCAGGTCTCCGCCAGTCGGCTGGAAGACGTAACCGCGCATCATGAGGCCAAGTGAGAAGGTGACAACCACGCAGCCGGACAGGATCAGGCCGCGGTAAGTGCGCTTCAGATAGAAATGCCCTCCGCCGGGGATGAGCCAGGCCAAAAGCAGGACCGGCAGCCACTTGGAGAGCGGCGGCAGGGAGGGATACGGAGTCTCGGCGAGGTCGCTCATGACGTAATCTCAGGCTAACACGTAGGGCACGGCGGTTGAGAACCGGACGGCTTGCCCCTGGGAACGCCGATCTCCAGATCGGCTCCGGCAAGCTCTTCAAAAACCACGCGCCGCGGCGCATGCTCCCGGCGGCCAGCGCGCCAGTCGGGAGAGTGGCCTTCCGCGGACCTTCCGGAGCCGATCTGGAGATCGGCGTTCCCAGGCTTACTCTAGAGAGAGAAGACACATGAAGCTGCAAGGTATTTTTCCTCCCATCGCGACGCCGTTCAATTACGACGGTGACATCTATCCGGCCAAGGTGGAGCACAACGTCACCAAATGGAACAAGACGGGGCTGTCGGGATACGTCGTGTGCGGTTCCACGGGCGAGAGCGTGTTCCTGACGACGGAAGAGAAGCTGCGGATGTTCGAGCTGGTGGCGAAGTACGCCGCGTCGGACAAGCTGCTGCTGTGCGGCACTGGCGTGGAAAGCGTGCGTGAGACCGTCCAACTGACGGACCTCGCGGCAGAGATGGGCTACAAAGCGGCCATGGTGCGGACGCCACACTACTACAAGAACATGGTGAACAACGGCGCGGCGCAGGCGCTGTATTATCGCGCGGTCGCCGACCAGTCGAAGATCCCCTTGATGATCTACAACTGGCCGCAGACCACCGGCGTGGACATCCCCGCGGCGACGGTGGCGAAGCTCAGCGAGCACCCCAACATCATCGCCATCAAGGAAAGTTCGGGCAACATCGAGAAGGTGATGCAGATGATCGCCGAGGTGAAGCCGGGCTTCCAGGTTTTGGTCGGCTCGGCGCCGACGCTTGCGCCCTCTTTCGCGGTTGGCGCCGTGGGCGCGGTGTTGGCCTATGCGAACGCGGCACCCTATTCGACCATCGCTATCTACGAAGCCCACCGGCAGCGCGAGTTCGACGCTGCGATGGACTGGCAGCGCAGGATCGCGAAAGCCGCCGTGCTGGTGACGGTGAAGTACGGCATTCCAGGGTTGAAGTATGCGATGGATCTGAACGGGTACTACGGCGGCCCTGTCCGCCTGCCTCTGACGCCGGTCGGCCCGGAGGCAAAGCGCGAGATCGAAGAGGCCTTCAAAGACCTGAAGGGCTAAGGCGGCTGGCGGGCCGGATGTTGCACGATTTGCGGATCGCAGGCGCAGCTACGAGCGTCTTCCAGTTGGGGGCGGAACGATGAAGAAAGAAACGATCAAAATCAAAATCGATCCTCGCAAGATGCACCGCGTCCCCATCGGTCCGCCCACCCAACTCCACACTCCCGACAAGGAGAAGGTGGAGCGTATCCGCAAGCAGAAGCACAAGAAGAAAATCGAAGAAACCGAGGTTTAGTGGGGCAGACCCCCGGGTCTGCGGCCGACGCCCTCGTCGGCCATGTGTTCAACTCTGATTAGTTTCAGGAGCCGGACCTGGGGGTCCGGCGCGGACGAGGGCGTCCGCCCTACTCAGGCAATCCCCATCACAACCGTGTGCGGCGCTCTTGGCACGGGGTGGGCCGTGATGCCAGTGAAGCCGGCTTCCAAGAACATCGATCGAAGTTCGCTGAAGGTATAAGCATCACCCGCGGGCGTGGTCAGCAGCATCGTCAGGCTGAAAGAGGCGGCCATTGTCGGCGAGACGCGGTCCTCGTTCGGAACGAATTCCAGCGCGGCGGCTCGCCCTCCGGGCTTCATCGACGCCCGGACTTTCTTGAGCAGTTCCACGCAGGTGGGCACGTCGAAATGGTGCAGGAAGTTCGTCAGCAACACCACGTCATACGGCCCGCCATAATCGACGTCGAATGCGCTGCCGGCCAGTAGCCGGTAACGATCCGCTACACCTGCGTTTTGCGCGTTCTCCAGCGCGACTTCAAGCACGTGTGCCCAGTCCACGGCGACGACATGCGCCTCGGGGTTCTGCTTGGCGATCTCGATGCCGAACAGTCCGTGGCCCGCGGCGATGTCGAGCACCCGCATGGGCCCGGAGTTCCCGTCCAAAACAACGCGCCCCAACGGTCCGGTCATAGGAGCCATCATCGGCGACATGCTGCGTGCAAACTCGACCCAGAGCGGGTTGTTCGGCTCCACGGTGCCCTCGCCCGGAAGGCTGGTCCGGCCCTGACGGACGATTTCCGCCATGCTCTGCGCCGATGTCACCAACTCCGGTTGGCTCAGGAAGCCGACCACCGAGGCGATGGAGCTCGGCGAGCGAGGGTCGAGAAATGCCGCGCTCGACGGTGTATGTGCGTAAACGTCCCCTTCCTTGGCCAAGATCTCGATGATCACCAGGAAGTCGCACAGGATCCGCACGCCTCGCTCCGACGCAGCGCACCTCTGCGCAAGCACGGAGGCGGTCGCCGGGCCGTCACCGACGGCGCGGAACAGATCCAGCTCGATGGCCGCGCGGAGAGCGGCGGTGCGTTGGTAGGCGTTGAGAGTTTCAAAAACAACGGCAGGCGTCGGGTGTTCGCCGGCGGGATTGGCAACTTGCATCGGTCCTCCTCAGGATTTCATCAATGCTAACTGATTCTGGAGGATTGCGGAAAGTAAATCCGCAAGGTGAGAAGAATTGAATCCAATGGGGCGCGGACAGGAGTTGCCGCAAGTGAGACGCCAATGAGAACGCCCCCGCCGAGGCGGTTTGTGCTCGACGGGGGCGCTGTGATTTGCTGGCGGGCGTGCCGGGATGCACGCGAAGGAGCGAAATTACTCTACAATGCTGAACGAATAGAGCTTGCCAAGTTGGGCGCTTGCACTGGTAGCCGAATTCGCGCCAGGGGGTAAAATGCCGTATTCTCCCGGCTTGAGATTTGTGAGACTGACACTGAATGTCCGGCTCGCAATTTTCTTACCCTCGAAAGGTATCAGATCCCGTGTCGCTCCGCCGGCAACGTGCATCACTCCGCCGGTCACAGTCCGAAACTCTCTGTAGCTCTTGTTCTCGCGCAGTTTGAGGAGTTGATACTCGGTGACCGCTACGCCCTCAGGGGCATAAATCATGATCTCTACAGGTGAAGCAAGCTTGGTCCGGCTGTTGGTTCCCTGGACGTTACCGTTGATATCCCCCTTCACAATTCCCGCGGAGGCGATACTCTTCAAGACGCCGCCAGTCTTCCAATTGACGACTTCCGGTAAAAGGTCCTTCCATTCACCGTCTTTCTTGAAATACACCCCGATCTCACGCGTAGATGCGGCTTCGACAGCGGGCGGCCCGCTCGGTGCCGGTGAATTCCCCTTGGTCAGCATGGCGGTGATGACTTTGTCCGGCACCCCAGCCGACTTTAGGGCGATCATCTCATCCGCGCCGAGTTTGTAGGCGCCCGGTTGAGACTGGACCATAGTCACGATTACGTCCGGCCCTAACCCCGCGTTAACCATCTTCAAGATGGAGTCATTATTGAGAGTCTGACAGAAGGCGAAGGCCCCGAGCAGAAATGAGACCAGCAGGAGTTTTGTGAAGATACGTTTCATACGATCTCATTCTATAGCGGCCTTTTGCGGTAATCCAGACCTTTTTGCCCTTTGAATTACGGATACGTAAGGGCACGCGATTGGAAGTGCCGAAGCGAGAAGGCAGAAGCCCACATCCTCGATGCTCCTGTGCGCCTACTGCTTGATCACCGTGCCATCGCGGCGCCGGATGATGCCCCAACCGCCGTTGTTCTGTTGTCGTGTCCCGCGCTCCCCGAACCCGTAGGGGTATTTCTTCGCTTCGGCCTCGTTCACCTCGATGCCCCAACCGGGAGCTTCGTTGATGTAGTAGTAGCCATTGCGGATCTCGGGGCAGCCGGGGAAGACTTCCTTGACGCGGTCGGAGAACTGGTTGCACTCCTGGATGCCGAAGTTGTAGGCAACCAGGTCGAGCGTGATGTTGGCGGCGTGGCCGAAGGGAGAAACGTCTCCAGGACCGTGCCACGCGGTTTTCACGCCGAAGAACTCACCGAGGGCGGCGATCTTGCGGCAGGGCGTCAGGCCGCCCGCCTGGGTGACGTGGACGCGGATGTAGTCGATCAGGCGCTCGCTGATGAGCGGGGTCCACTCGTGGGGCGAGTTGAATAGTTCGCCCATGGCCAGCGGCGTGGAGCACTGCTGGCGGATCATGCGGAACCACTGGATGTCCTCGGGAGAGAGAGCGTCTTCCAGGTAGAACAGGCGGAAACGCTCGACTTCCTTGGCGAACCGGACAGCCTGGATCGGCGAGATGCGTTCATGCACGTCGTGCAGCAACTCGATCTCGTCGCCGAATTCCTGGCGCACGGCCTCGAACATTTTCAGGGCTCGGTGCAGGTACGCCTCGGGCTCGAAGACAGGGTCGTTGTGAAGCTTCTCCACCTTCACATCTGAGGGGCCCGCGCCATAGCCGGCCATGCCGGGTACGCCGATCTGCACGCGAATGTTGCGGAAGCCCTTGGCTCGAAGCTGCTTCACGTTTTCAATCAATTGTGGGATTTCGGCGGCGGCGGCGTGGGCGTAGCAGTCCACAGCTTCGCGGCACTTGCCGCCCAGCAATTGGTAGACGGGCAGGCCGCACTGGCGTCCTTTGATGTCCCAGAGAGCCTGGTCCACGCCGCTGATGGCGTTGTTCAGCACCGGGCCGTTCTTCCAGTAAGACGAGTCGTACATCGCCTGCCACAGGTCGTCGATGCGATCGGCCGATTTGCCGATCAGAAAAGGCCGGAGGTACTTCTCGACCGCAGCGACGACCAGGTCGGCGCGTTGCGTGAAGGTTCCGCAACCGTAGCCGTAGAGGCCATCCTGGTCGGTGAGGATCTTCACCACTACCAGGCGGAGTCCGTCTGGCGCGGTGGCGATCACCTGAACGTCCTTGATCTTGGGACTGGGTAAAGCGCGAGCGGCTTTTGCCGCTGTTTCATCCGCGGCCAACTGACGGGATGTCAGCGCTCCGGCGGCCATCAGGCCTAGCAACGATCTTCGATCCATGGGGCTCCTTCTCACTATCACCGCGACTCTGGGCGGATGAATCCGCCTCTCTTGGGAGCAACTGCGCAGGCAGTCCACTGAAGGTACTCCTCACATCGGCTGAGGGACTGTGGGGCAGCGAGCGTGGCTCGGAAACTCGAGCCCACCGGCTCGTGCATCTCGCGGTTTTTCATCATACGCCCGAAGGGGGTGGAGGAACCACTCTCTGCCCGACTGGGAAGAACGCGGTCGCGGCCGACGTCCGCCGCTTCGCCTCCGTGTATCCATCGCGTGAGACAAAGCCCGTGAGCATTCTGGACAGCAGTCCGCTACCGCCGCGAGCCGCTCTCCCAATGGGGGAACGCAACTTGGGCCAGGCTGTCGGAGTGCGGGAAAACTGTGGATTCAAGCGGGGGAGCGAACGAGGCGCTACTTCCACTCAAGGCCGCCCCAGTGGGGTGGCCAGACCAATCGGAGACGAAACGTCAGGAAGGCTTTTCCGTGGACTGTTTCTTGTCCGCGGCGGTAACTTCCGGCTCGCCCTTGATCGCGTCTTTGAAGTTCTTAATCCCCTGAGCGAGGCCCTTGCCAAGTTCGGGCAGTTTCGAGGGACCGAACACCAGCAGGGCTACGGCCAGGATCACGAGCAGGTGTTGAGGGCGAAGAAGATCTTCAAACATACTTACCTTCTATCACAGAAGGGGCATCCGCCGGAATCCTGTTGCCTAAAAGACGTCTCCGGAACCCGTTCACCCCGTCGCCAGAGGCTATCTAAAGATAGACATCAAACAGCACCCAGCACCCGACGAATCTCTTCCAATTCAGCCACATAAACGCACTCCGCCTGCGTGTAGCCCTTCAGTTCGGCGATCCGAGGCTGAAGCACGGCGCGAAGCTCGGGCAGCACGCCGAGGAAATCGTGCGTGCATTGGCCGACGACCACAGGGTAGCCGAGCACCTTCGAGGCGGACTCCAGGCGAAACGCCTTGTTCACGCACTCGCCCATGGCCGTATGGTCGGCCAGACCGGCGCTGCCCATGTTGCCTAAACCGGCCACTCCGCAATTCAGGCCCGCGCCGAACCGAACGGGCTCGGGGAGAGAGAAATCCCGCTGAATGCCTTCGACGATGCCGGCCAGACGGCATAGCGCTCGAAAGACGGATTGCAAATCGCCCTCAGAGGGCCGCGCGGTGTCGTGGACCCAGATGGCCATCACCGCGTCGCCAATGTACTTCTGTGCGTAGCTGCCGCTCTCGGCCAGGGCCAGGCCGGAAGCGCGAAAGAGGGCGCCCATCATTTCCGACGTCTTCGACTCACCCAGTTCGCGCGAGAGAGAAGTGTAATCGCGGATGTCCAGGACGAGAACGGTCACCAGCCGCAAGTCCAGCAGAGCGGTTGTCTTCTCCTCCTCGGTGTCGAATTCAGACGGCGGGTGAACCGAATCCTGCTCCTGAACGAAGAGCAGTTCGTAGCCGCCGAGACGGATCAGGTCGCCGCTCTTCAGAGGGGTCGGGCTGACGACCTGGCGGCCATTCAGGACGGTGCCGTTGCGGCTGCCAAGATCGGTGAGGAAGTACTCTCCTGTATCCATGCGTTGCACCAGCGCGTGGTTGCGCGAGACGCGGCCGTCTCCGCCGAGGGCCACAGTGCTCTGCTCACTCCGGCCTATGCGGCAGACGGAAACGTCTTCCAACGGGAACTCGCGCGTTCCCTCGCGGTCAACGAGTTGGAGCAGGACTCTGCGCATGATTCTCGCTCTGTTCGAAGCGCATCCTGGGTAGCACCGGCGGTCTCAGACTAAGCCGACACACCAGTGACGAAAGCAGACCATCGCAGCCGCCAGGGCCTTGGATGCTCGCCTCCCCATCAATCTAGCACTTGGGCAGGAAGGCTCGGCAGAACTTGCGTTTGAGCAAAGAGATCGGCACATGCCTCAGTACGAACCTCGGCACGACACTCGGCGCCTGACTCAGCACCGGCTCGGCTAGAACAAGACCTTCAACGAAAGCTGAATCTGCCGCGACGACCCCGAGGTGCGGCTGATCAGCCCAAAGCCCGGACCGAGCAAGACGTTGTTCGGCAAACCGAAATTCACCAGATTGAAGACGTTGAATACCTCGGCGCGGAATTGCAGCACGGTGCGCTCCGGATTGGACGGCGATCCGATGGGCGTGTTTTTGATCAACGACATGTCGAAGTTGTGGAATCCCGGACCGCGGAATGTATTGCGTCCTAGCGTGCCGAAGCGTCCCCGATTGGGACCCGTGCCGCCGGCGACGTTGATCGGAATCGAGAAGTAGGAGGCGTTGTTAGAGCCCAACCCGAAGTAATCCTCGCGCACGGTACGTGACGTCGAGAGAGACGGCGTGCCGGTCTGATCCGGCCGGTCCGCGCCATTCGCGCCCATGCCGGTTTGCTGAATCCCGGACAGGACGGAGAAGGGCGAGCCCGTCGCAAGCGATCCTACGCCGAGCAAGGACCAGCCGCCGGTGAATCGCTTGCCGAGCGACCGCAGCAGCGGCACGCGGCCGATGGCCAGATCCTGCACGGCGTTGAACGAGAACGAGTGCGTTGCATCGAAGGTTGATGGCCCCTTCTCAGCGCCAATGTTGAACGGATTCTGTGGCGACGCCTGCATCACGGTTCCCGAGGACGAGGAGACGAAACCGCCGAGCACGGCGCTGGTGTCGTCGAGCGACTTGGAGAAGGTGTAGCTCGCCTGGAACCCCAGGCCATAGCGAAGCGATGTCTTCGACGCGGAGACCTGTAGCGAATGATACGTGGAGTGCGAATCGTTAGCCGTAATGTAGATAGGCCCGAAACCGCCGGCAACCTTGCCAGACGCGTCGAACTGTGTGTACCGGGCAACCGACGGATCCGCTCCGCCGTAGCCGTTCGGAAAGTCGATGCGCGCCAGCTTGACGCCCACCGCCGCAACGTAGGCGGCGTTCACCGTTAGATCGCCTACAGTGCGTTCCACGCCCGCCGTGTAGCTGCCGACGTAGCCGTTGCTGCTGTTCATCGCCATGCCATATGCCGCGACGGCGCGCACTTGCTTGTCGGGGCTCAGCGCGGCCAGTTCACGCTCGAAGCGGCTGACGTCCATCACCGTGTTGGGCGCGACGTCCATTGAGTTTCCCGTTGAATAGATCAACTGGCCCGAGGGCGTGTAGGCGCCTGGCAGGGTGATGGCCACGGGCGCGGCGCTGAAGGAGACGGGAGCGCCCGGCGCGGCCGACTCGTACAACGAAGCCACGAAGGGCAGACCGCCGGTCACCATGTTCTGCTGCCACAGATTCGGAAGGAGCGTGGTGATGGAGCCGCCCGCCCTGATGATGGTTTTGTCGTTCACCTTCCAGTCGAACGCAGCACGTGGACCCCAGCCGTTCCAATCCATCTGGTAGTGCGGATCCGGGTTGACCAGAAAGCGCGCTCCGCTCTGGTCGAAGAACGTGCCCGATGCCAAGTGATGACCCTCGTGGATACGCGAGTTGACCTCATAGCGCAGCCCGTAGCTCAGGCTGAAGTTCGGCGCGAGCTTCCAGGTGTCCCGGAAGTACACGTTCACGGACTCGCGCCGCACCGCCGCTTCGCCCATCATGTCGCCTTGCGCGAACATCGGCGGCGCCACCGCGACAGTATAGGAAAAAGGCGTCGCAGTGAGGAGTCCGGTTAGCGAGTCGGGCAGAGCTTCGCCAACGTTGATGTTGTGCGCGCCGCTCGCGGAAACAATGGACACCGGCGAGTAGGCCGCGCCGCCGCCGAAGGTGTACAGACCGTTCGGGTACATTCCGAAAATCGTAGTGTCGCGATTGACGCGAGCCTCAAGACCGGCCTGCCAGGTGTGTTTGCCACTCACCAGGGTGAAATCCTGGCGCGCCTGGAAGAGATTGCCTAAGGCGCCCATGATCGAGCCTGCAGGCGAGTTGTATGGCTCAAAGGCGCCATCCCCGAAGGTGACCCCGGACTGCGCCTGGTTGTGTGCGGAGAACGTTGGCGTCGAGCGGATATAACCCAGCGTGGTCACTGCCGTGAAGCGCGCCGAGGGCGTCCAGGTCGCCGAAAATCCGGCATTGCGCTGGCGGTCGAGGAAGGGAATTGCGAATGAGGGGTTGATGGCCGTCTGGCTGGGATTCGTCAGAGGCCCATCGACGTTGTTCATGTTGAAGCGCGCGAAGAGCGCCAGCTTGTCGGAGACCTTGTGGTCGAGGCGTAAGGAGAACTGATCGGTCTGCGTCCGCACCTTGGACGAGATCGCGTAGGTGCGCGCGCCGTAGGGACCTCCGGGATCGTTTGGCATGGGATAGCCAGCCAGCACCGAGGCCATCTTCGGGCTTACCGGAACGATCAGCGTGTCGCCGGGAAAGGCCGTGGTGTCGAGGCCGCGGCGCTCGTCCGCGGTCGGAACGGGCAACACCTGCGTGGTCCCCAGCACCTGCCTGAAGCCCTGGTATTGCGCGAAGTAAAACGTCCTGTTGCGGCCGTCATAACCAGGCAGGACCACCGGACCGCCGTTGGCCACGCCAAACTCATTCCGGTTAAATGGCGGGATGCGGCCCGGCTGCGCCACGGAACGGCGGTCGAAGAAATTGCGTGCATCGAAGGCGGCGTTGCGCACGAACTCGAACAGACTGCCGTGCAATTCGTTCGTGCCGGACTTGGTCGTGATGGCCGTAAAACCGGCAGCGCCGTGGCCGATGTCGGCCGGCATCACACCGGAACTGGAGTTGATCTCTTGAATGGCATCCACATTGAAATTGGAAAACGTCGCGCCTCCCATTTCGGGATCGGTGGTGTCGACGCCGTCCATTGCAAACACCGTCGCCGTGCCACGCTGGCCGTTGACGGTGAACTGTTGCGTGAAGTTGGCTGCGCCGTTGGTGTCGGTCTGCGTGCCGGCCGCCTGGAGCAGAAGCTGGCTGAAGTCGCGTTTATTCAGAGGCAGCGCCGAAACCTGCTTGCCCGAGAGTTGCTCGCCGCCAGTGGACTGGGAATCCGTTTGCAGCAGCACTCCTCCAGCGGCGGTCAGGCGCAGGCTCTGCTGCATCTGTGCGCCGGCTGCGAAATCCACTTCGCCCGCCGCCGAACTCGATGTGCCGTTCCACTGAACGGTCACGGCATACTTGCCCGCCGTGACATCGCGGAACTCAAACACGCCTTCGGCCGCGGTGCGTGCTTCCAGGTCTTTCGTCGCTGAGTGGAGCGCGACCTTCGCGCCGGGAACGGGCTGGCCTGCGGCATCGCGCAGAGTCCCTTTCCAACTGGCGAGAGGAGGCTGCGCCCATCCAATTGGGAGAAAAAACGGTAAAAGTATTATGCCTCGGCGCCAACCGCGCAACTGTTTTGAAACAATCTTGGTCACTTAATTGAAGAATATCGCACGATAGCGATCCGGTCACTTTTCCGGCGTGAGTAGGGCGGACCCCCTGGTGGGGCAACCCCCAGTCTGCGCGGGCGACACTCCGCCACGTCGCCCCTTGACGCATTTCAAACCCCCTTGCGCACGTGCCTCCGTCCGAGCAAGGATTGATGATCGAGCAATTGGCCTCACTCTCACTTTTGCAGCCAGATCTCCATCCCGATTCCCTTCTCTTCGACCTCACAGGAACGAAATGCCGTTTGCGAAAGAAGGCGCTCGAGATCGGGCTTTGTGTACGCGCGCTTGAGAAGGGAGAAGCGGAAGGCCAGACGGGTGAACGCCGCGCTGGCAAACCCGAGGCCCATTCCCGCTACCTCCTGGTTGATCGACTCGATTGAGGCGTCCCGGCGCAGATCGATGATCAGGGCCCCACCACCCGGCCTGAGGACACGATGCATCTCCTGCAAGGCCAGCAATGGTTCCGAGAAGTTCTTGAATGCAGCCCGGCAAAGCAGAAAGTCGAAGCGATCACTCTCCAATGGCATCTTCGAAGCGCTGCCAAGTTGGAACTCTACTTTCACTCCTGCCTGCACTGCGTTGCGGCGCGCGATTTCAACGAACGTCTTACTGATATCCAATCCGACGATCTCGTAGCTGCCCAACTTCGCCAACTCAATGGCGAAATAGCCGGGCCCCGGTGCGACTTCGAGGACTTTGGCATTGGGTGCGAGTAGCGAAGCGACTCGCGAGGCGTCAGACTTGAAGTCATTCATCGACTTGGCAGTGGTCTTCGCGTACCACTTGGCTATGAACCCTTCCATTCCGATGCCCTTGTAGGCTTTCGCCGGAGTGCTCATTCAGATTGCTCCATTTGTTGATTGCTTAATAAATAAGCTACATAGAAAATATGATACACTGCTCACGATGTCAAGGCCCAATCGCAGTGAATTGACCGAAAGGCTCGCGCGGGCCGTTCGTCAATCAATCGCGTCCGCGATCTTGTTCAATCAGAGGGTCGCCGACGACGTCGGGATCAACTTGCGCGATTTGCAGGTCCTGCATCTGCTGCAACTGCACGGGCCGTCAACGCCCCGGGACCTGTCACGATGGGCGTGTGTCACCACGGGCGGCATGACGGTAGTACTCGACAGACTGGAGAAGGATGGCTACGTCAGACGCGAGGCGAATCCGGTCGACAGGCGGAGTTGCATTGTCCACTTGATTCTCGAAAGTCTGAGCAAGCTGGAGGGCGTCTACTCTTCGAAGGCCGAACTGCTCTCCGGCGCTATTGAGCGCTATAAGGATCGGGATCTGCGGTTGCTCATCGATTTCTTCGAGCGGATCGAAGGCGGGAGCATGGTCGAATAGGCCGGGGAGGCGACCCGTCCAGGCAATACACCGCTCGTCGGGTTCGGGCCCGAGATCTCCATTCGCGACGCGTCAACAGAACCCGAGCCAGGCGCGCAGCACGATGCCGAGCTTCTCCCGCGCCGGCAGGCTCACACGGCGTTCGAGCACCGGGTAGCCCTCGGCCTCGATCCGGGCGAGCAAACGGCTGTAGATCTCCATCAGCGCCCACAGCGCGGGTCGCGAGTCGCGATGCACCATGCCGAGCAAAGGCCGCGACTCGGTGTAATAACTCCGCGCGCGAGTTGCTTCGAAAAGAAAGAGGTCGCGCAGCGTCGGCGTCAGTCTCGTCTGGTTCAGTTCCTCCGGTTTCACGCCGAAGCGCGCCAGGTCGTCCGCCGGCAGATAGACGCGGCCATTGCCCGAGTCCTCGCGCACGTCACGCAATATATTGGTTAACTGAAAGGCCACACCGCACTTCTCGGCGAGTCCGAGAGCCTTGGGATCTTCGAACCCGAAGATGTGAATAATGGTCAGGCCGACGATAGACGCCACCAGGTAGCAATACCGGTAGAGTTCGTCGAACGTCGAGATAGTCTTGGTCTCAAAATCGCTCGATACCCCGTCGATCATCTCGTGGAAATAGCGTGCGGGAATGTTGTACCGCCGCGCGGTGTCGACAAAGGCCGGCCAGATAGGATGATGCGGCGCGTCGCCCGCGAGCGCCGCGTCGAGCCCGGCGCGCCATTCGGCGACCTTTTCGAGCGCCGCGTCCGGACCGTCGCTGCGATCGTCGCACTCGCGCATGAACGCGTAAATGGCGCACATGGCCTGCCGCTTGGGACGGGGTAGCAACAGGAACGAGTAATAGAAGTTCTTGGCGCGCCGGCGCGAGACGCGCTCGCAGTAGGCGTGAGATTGTTCCAGCGTCACCATCGCCGTCTCATGCCGCCTTCATAAACGCCACTCGCAGCAGAGAGCCGAGCAGCAGCGTCACGCGTTCGCTCTTCGATACCGCCGGCCGGCGGGCGAGCACGTTGTAGTCTTGCGCGCGGATCTTGTCCAGCACGCGCATTCCGCCCCGATTGAACAGATCGATGTCCAGCGCGAGACTGCGATCCAGCGTGCGCACCAGCGGCAGTCCGGCGTTGAAGAGCGCCTGCGCGCGATCGACGGCGTCTCTCATCACCGCGCGAAAGGCCGGCGTAAACTTGTGCGCGGACAGCTCCTCCACGCTGTAACCGTGGCGCTCGAAAAGATGCAGCGGCAAATAGACCCGGTCCTTCAGCAGATCGACGGTGACGTCCTGCCAGAAGTTGGCGAGCTGCAGCGCGGTACAAGTCGCATCCGACATCCGGAAGCGCTCCTCGTCGCGATAGCCGCACAGCATCAGCACCAGACGCCCGACGGGATTGGCCGAGTTCACGCAATAGGCGTCCACTTCGTCCCAATCGCGATAGCGCGTCACGGTCTGGTCCTGGATGAAGGCCGTTATGAGATCGTCAAACGGAGCCATCGGAAGGTCATGGCGCGTAACTGTCTCCCGCAAGGCCACAAAGACCGGATGCAATGTTTCCCCGCCCCGATACGACGCTGTCAGTTGCTCGCGCCACCACGCGAGCAGGCGCAGACTCTCCGAGGTGTCTCCAATCTCGTCGCCGAGATCGTCGGCCCAGCGGCAGAAGGCGTAGACGTTGTAAAAATCCTGGCGCAGGCGCCTGGGCAATAGCGCGCTGACGACGTGAAAGTTCTCGTAGTGGTGAGTGGACAGCCAGCGCGTATAGGCCAACGACTCGTCAAGGCTCCAGGCCGACCGCATGGCTCGTTCGGAAGCCAGGAAGTCCTTCGGTTGAGCGAATGGCTGTTGCGCGGACAACGTTCGGGAGGACACGTCAGGGAATGATGGCCGTCTTCATGTGCCCGTTGTGGCTCATGAGGTGGCGCAAAACGCTGTTCAAGCTGGTGAGCGGCTCTTCCTGCTTCACGAATTCCCGGGCCGAGATCTCGCCGCGTACGACGATGTCGAGCGCCTTGCGAATGACCTTAGGCGTGTGATGGAAGCTGGCGAGGCACTTCAGCTCGCTGTAGTGCACCAGCCCGGTGTCCAGCGAAACGCGGGTATCGGAGGGACAGCCGCCAAAGAAATTGACCGTGCCGCCGCGGCGCAGCATGTGCACGGCCAGTTCCCAGGTTTCCGGCTTGCCGACGGCTTCGATCACGACATCGGCGCCATAACCGCCAGTCAGTTCCTTAATCCGCGCGACTGCGTCATGCCCGCTGCCGTTCAGGACGCATTCGTTCGCGCCCATGCGGGCGGCCATCTCCAACCGTTCGACGCGCCGGGCCACGGCAATCACGCGCGCGCCGTAAACCCGGGCGAGACGCGTAAACATCATGCCGATGGGTCCCTGCCCGACCACCACGACGTTGTCGCCGGCTTGCAGACCCGTGTCGTCCAGGCCCTTAACCACGCAGGCCAGAGGCTCGATCAGAGCGGCGTCTTTGTAGGCCAGGCTATCCGGGATGTGATAGAGATTACGCTGGACGATGCGGCCCGGGATGCGGATGTACTCTGCGTAGGCGCCGTTGTTGAACAGCAGGTCTTCGCACAGACTTTCGTTCTTGCGGCGGCAGAAAAAACACTTGCCGCACGGAGCCGAGTTCGCGGCCACCACACGCTGACCGGTGAAAAAGCCTTCGACGTTCTCGCCCACGGCGACGATATCGCCGGCAAGCTCGTGTCCGAACAGAGCAGGCGGAACGATCATCTTCGCGTGATATCCGCGGCGGAACACCTTCAGGTCGGTGCCACAAGTCAGTGCCGCGCGGACGCGCACGAGGACGTCTTCCGGTCCGATTTCAGGAACATGCACGCGCTCCACGCGAACATCTTCGCGTCCATAGAGCACTGCGGCCGTCATCATCTCGTTCACGCACTCAACCTCTGGGGCAGAACCATTATTTTCAGAGATTTGCCGTCCGGATGCAACGCCAGTCCTATACCCTCCCGAATCCGATCGAGGGGCAGCCTGTGCGAGATCAGGCGATTCACAGGCACGGCGCCGCTGAAAACCAGTCTGGCAGTCTCCGCCTGCAAATCAATCGATGCGCTATAAACCCCCAACAAAACCCTTTCTAGCTTGCAGATGCCCGCGCCGGATAGTTCGATTCGCTCGGTGTCCGAAGTTTGCGCGAACAGCAGGATCTTGCTGCCCGGCCGCGACGCGGCCATCGCTTGATCGACAATACCGCGAACGGAGGTCGCGACAAAGACCTGATCCGCGCCTCTACCCCCCGTTAACCGTTTTAGCAGGGCCGGGACGTCCGTGGTGCGAGGGTCCACTGCATCCGCGGCTCCGAAGTCGCGCGACAGCGCCAGCCGCTCGGGGATGGTGTCGGTAGCCACCACCGTGGCGCCGGTCCGTGCAACGAGGCTGGTGAAGGTCAGGCCGATGGGGCCTTGTCCTTGAATCAGAACGACATCGCCGGGTTGCGGATCCATGGCCACAACTGCCTTGTGGCACGTGTTCACAGGCTCGACAAAGCTCGCCTCTTCGAAGCTGACGCCCTCGGGGATGGCGATCACGCCCTCGCGGACGATCCGGTCCATTACGCGAATATACTGCGAAAAGCCTCCTCCGGCGGGCGCGAAGCCGGCCGTCACGCCAACCTGTTTATAACTCTCACATTGAGCATAGAGTTTACGGTCGCAATAGAAGCAATTGCGGCACGGGATGTGGTGCAGCACCACCACCCGGTCCTCGGGCTTGAACTGAGTCACGCCCTCTCCGGCCATTACGACGACCCCAGCCATTTCGTGGCCGTAAATGCGAGGCGGAGGCAGAAGATCGTGCTCGACCTTCTTCAAATCCGTGTGACAGATTCCGCACGCTTCGACGCGGACGAGCAGTTCCCCGGGCCCGATCTCCGGGACCGGAACGGTCTGAACCTCGACGCGTCCAGCGCCAACGTAAACTGCGGCTCGCATGGTCATAACGTCAGGCAAATCGAGCGTGAACAAGGCAATCTCCCAAAATCCCGGCCGACGACCGGCATTGGCGATCGAATCTGAGCAATGCGGGTACGGCCCATGGCCGCAGAGCGCACGCGGCGGCGATACGCATCCGCGAGAACCGTCCATTCGTATCCCGATAGCGGTTAAAATCCATCGGCAACTCTTCCTTCGGACCATCGCTGACGACGCGCAGGCAGTAGAACGGCAGCCCATTTAGCGCCGCTTCCGCGGCCACGCCCGCAGCCTCCATCTCAACAACCGCCGCGCCGGTCGCGGCCGCCAGGCTGCGCTTCTCTGCAACGCTTACGGCCACGCGGCCCGCCGACAGCAGCCGGACCGGTTTGGTCCCGGCATTCGGGTCCAGCGTATCCCAACGCCTTCCCTGACTGTCGATAACCTCAACTGCATGAACCGTGTCGCCCAGCTTCAGGCTCTCCTCCAGAGCGCCGCACAGCCCTGTGCTGAGGATGCATCGCACCGAGCAGCGTGACAACGCCTGCGCCGCGGCCCTGCCTGCCAGCGCCGCTCCAGGGCCATCGCTGACCAGCAGCCACCGGACGGGCCTCCCCATGACCGGCAGACCGCTTACCCCTCCAGCACCGAACCGCGAACGAAGAGAGCGGCCAGTCTCCGGCACCACCGCTCCCTCACGGTCGCGGCTCCGTTCCAGGGCATCTCCCGGACATCTCGTGACTGCCAGCCAGGCGCATTCCATGGGCCACCCGGCTAAACGCCGCTTCGTCTCTGCCCGCTCGAACAATCCAGCGAACTCGCGCTCCTCGGCGGCGACGGCAAGCACGTCCGCCTCAACTCTAACCTCGGCGCCCTGAGCCACTGAGGTTCCATTAGCAGTAGCCATTGCTTTGGAACCATTCCGCGGCCCGGCTCAGCGCCACTTTGGCCGGCGACGGCCGGAACCCCAGTTCGCGCTCCGCCTTGGCGTGCGTCACCCACATCTTCTTCTTCGCCATCCGCACCGCGGCGATCGGGACCCTCGGCTCAATGCCGGTCACATTGGCCCACCCGGTGGAACAGACGCCGGCCAGCCAGGCGATAGTCCACGGAATCTGCGTCTTCGGCGCGGGCCGTCCGGTAATGATCGAAAGAGACTCGAAGATCTGGCGAAGAGTCAAATTCTCGCTGCCCAAAATGTAGCGCTCGCCTACCCGCCCCCGCTCGCACGCCTGCCAGTGGCCCTCGGCGGTCTCCCTGGCATCCACGACGTTCAGGCCAGTATCGATGTAAGCCGGCATTGCGCCACGCAGGAAGTCCACGATGGTCTTGCCCGTCGGCGTCGGCTTCACGTCATGTTCGCCCACCGGCGTGGTCGGGTTCACTATCACTACAGGGAGCCCGGTGCGAGCATACTCCAGCGCCACCTGCTCTGCCTGGAATTTCGATTGCTTATAGGGCCCGGCCATATCCGCGTACGTCACCGGGGTGGTTTCGTCACCCAACCCGCCCGGCACGAATCCGATGCAGCCGACCGTGCTGGTGTAGACCACGCGCTCGACGCCGGCCTGGCGAGCGGCTTCCAGCACGTTGCGCGTGCCGTCCACATTCGAGCGGAACATCTCCAAGCAATCGCGGACCCAAAGGCGGTAATCGGCGGCGACGTGGAATACCAGACTGCAGCCCGCCGTGGCGCGCTCCACCGACGAGGCGTCTCGCAAGTCGCCCTGCACCAGCTCCGCGTCCAGGTTCTTGACAGCCTCCGGCTTGCGCACCAGCGCACGGACTGGAATGCCGTGTTGCCGCAGCACCTGGACGACGTGCCAGCCCAAAAAACCCGAAGCTCCCGTGACGAGTGCAGGCTTCAACGGCGCCTCCCGCAAAGCCGCGCCGGAGCGCCGCATATTGCCGGTTCGCCGGCTGATCGCGCGCTCACTGCCGCACTTCCATCGTGTCTCCCTCGGCGGATTTCGCCTTCTGAAACTCCGCCAGCGCGAGCACGGGGAAGCTGTCCCTGTAGAGGTGGTAACTCAGGTAAAAAACGCGCGGAAAACCCGTGCCGGTGGCCAGTTCTTCGTTCCAGCCGCCGTCTTCGCGTTGCGTTTCAATCAAATACTCGATCCCGGTAATTACGCTCTCGCTGGTGGTATCGCCTCCGGCCAGCAACCCGAGCACCGCCCAGGCCGTCTGCGAGGGAGTGCTGGAAGCCGCTACGAAGCTCTTCCGGTCGTAGCTCGCGCAACTCTCGCCCCACCCGCCGTCGGCGTTCTGGACCGAGCGCAGCCATTCGCCGCCGCGGAGCACGGCGGCCTCGTGGTCGTCGTAACCGGCCGAGCGCAGCCCGCGCAGGGCCAGAAACGTCCCGTAGATGTAGTCCACTCCCCACCGGCCAAACCAGGATCCGTCGGCCTCCTGCGTCTTCAGCAGGTACTCGATTCCGCGCTGAACGGCGGCGTGTGCCGGATCCACTCCACACCGCGCCAATGCCTCCAGAACCCGCCCCGTGATGTCCGGACAGGTGGGATCGAGCATCGCGTTATGATCGGCAAACGGAACTTTGCTCAGGAATTCCCAATTGTTGTCAACGTCGAAGGCCGCCCAGCCGCCGTCCTTCGATTGCATGGCGAGCAGCCAGTCGACGCCCCGCCGCATAGCCTCATCCACGCCGGCAAGTCCGGCGTCGCGGGAGTTGGCCAGAGCGAGCAGCACCATCGCCGTATCGTCGATGTCGGGGTAGAACTCGTTTTCGAATTCGAAATACCAGCCCGACGGCTCAGTCTTAGGCCGCTTTACCGACCAGTCGCCACGCCGCCGGACCTCTTTCGCCAGCAGCCATCGCGCCGCGCGATCGATCGGTTCAGGCGGTACGTTGCCGGCTTCGCCGAGAGCGAACATCGTGATGGCCGTGTCCCATACCGGCGAGAAGCAGGGCTGGAAAATGAATCGCTCCGGCTCTTCAATCAGCAATCTGTCGAACTGGCTTTGAGCGCGGACGCGCTCGGGCGAACCGGGGACGTAACCTAGCAGGTCGAGCGCCATGATGCAGTACATCATCGGCGGGTAAATCGCTCCGAGCCCGTCGGAGTGCTCCAGACGTTCCAGCATCCACTTCTCTGCCCGGGCGATGGCCTTCTCGCGGACGGACCGGAGTCCGTGACGCTCCCACCACTTCAACAGTCCGTCGAAGCGGATAAACAGATTGTGCCAGGAGAGAAAGTCGCGGTCCCTGTGGAAGTCCAACGGCTCGCCGGCAAGGAAAAGCTCCTCCAGCGTGAAGCCCGCGGGCGTAGGACGCCCCTCGCGATCGAGCGCCTGCACGATGGACAGCGGCATGATGATCGCGCGCGTCCAGGAAGACATCTGGTAGAGCAGGTTGCCCAGCAAGATGATTTCCGGCGGCACGGTCGCCACATGGTCGCGAGGATAGAGATTGAACAGGCTTAGGTTGATCTTGACGTAGCTGTTGGCCGTCTGGATCCCGCCCAACGCGAGAATGCGCTCGCGCAGCTTCGTCAGCTCCTCGCCCTCAACCGGCATGCCTGCCAGCTTCAGCGCGAAGTAGGCCTTGACGCTCGCGCTGACGTCGGAAGGGCCGGAAGGGTAGATGTTGAAGCCGCCGTCGGGCAACTGCCGTCCGAGAATCGACTTGACGGCCCGATCGACTTTTTCACGCGCCGGAGGATTCCACACGCCGCCCTGGGGCGGATAGAGCCACAACAACAGCAACAGCCAGTCCGACTCGAGCGTGGAATCGGCCGTCAGATCTCCACACCAGAACCCGTCCTCCCGTTGCACAGAGAGAAGCCGACTCGATCCGCGGAGCGTGGCGCGGGAGGCTGCGGCTAGCAATTCACCGGCTACTTGCAGTCCCGGTGTCATATGGCTGGACGGATGGAGGAGGCTCGTACTACGCCGCCTTGCAGTTCCTGTGGCAGTTGAAATCGCACATCCTCGTCGACGATATCCAGTTCCTCGAGGTTCCCGTAGCCCCGGCTCTGCAAGGCCTCGATGAGTTCTTGCACCAGGTGCTCCGGGGCCGAGGCGCCCGCCGTCACCGAAACCGTATCCACGCCGGCAAACCACTCATCCCGAAGGAATGAGCAGTCGTCCAACAGATACGCGGGTACGTTCGATTTCTTGCAGACCTCCACCAGGCGTTTTGAATTCGAGCTGTTCTGCGATCCGACCACAAGCAGGAGCTGGCACAGCGGAGCCACGGCCTTCACCGCCAGCTGGCGATTTTCGGTCGCGTAGCAAATGTCCTGCGACCTGGGACCTGAGATTCTGGGGAACCGCCGCCTCAGGATTTCGATGATCCCGCTCGTCTCATCCAGGCTCAACGTCGTCTGAGTGAGGAACGTCACCTTATCCGGATCGGGCACTTGCACGACTTCGGCGTCCGCCTCGGTTTCCACGATGATCGTGTTCTTTGGAGCTTCGCCGAACGTGCCATCGATTTCCTCGTGATCGCGATGGCCGATGAGCAGAATTGTCGAGTTTTGCCGGGCGAATTTCACGGCCTCGAGGTGCACTTTTGTGACCAGCGGGCACGTGGCGTCCACTACCTGCAGCTTTCGCTCTTTGGCCTCCTGTCGCACCGCCGGAGAGACACCGTGAGCGCTGAAGATGACGCGGCTGCCTTCGGGAACCTGGTGGAGTTCGTCTACGAAAATGGCGCCGTGCTCGTGTAACTCACTGACTACGTGACGGTTGTGCACGATTTCCTTGCGCACGTAAATCGGCGAGCCATACAGGTCCAAGGCGATCTTGACTACGTCGATGGCCCGCACCACCCCAGCACAAAAACCCCGTGGGCGAAGAAGAATAACCTTCTTCCCGGAATTCCCGTTCAAATTCATAAGAATGCTTCATTATATCAGCCGATCTACCCTATCCCCCTCGGTGAGCGGGGCCACCTTCCGATAGGGTCCGGCATGCTTGGGCGGTTTGGCGTGAGATCTCACGCTCGATGGATCCGCGCTGCGGCGCGCAAACCATTGATTCCTTGGGCGCACGCAGAGGCCACCAGGAAAAGGAGCTACCCCGCTGCCATACCCGTCGCCGATTTGCCGAGCACATATTGGTCGAAGTTCGGCAATGGCTGGATGAGCGGCGCCAGCGCCGCTGCCGCTTGCGCGGTAGTCATGACGTCCGATTCATCGAGCTTCATGATCTTCGCCGCTGCAGGATCGGGCTCCATCACGTCCTCCCGCATCAGCCGGCACCGGTCGTCATAGGGCCAGATGGTCTCCTCGAGGTTTGAATAGAGATACATGTGGTCCTCGTTGGCCTTGATCCCTTGCACATCGAGCATCTTGAGCAACAGGTCTTTGGAGAGTCCTTTGGGCAGAATCCCCATCACTTTCGACGACACCAGCGAGCCGCCCCAAACCTGCTGGTAGGCCGTGACGGTGGAGCAGACGAAATTGTCGGCCACCGCCACCTGTTCGTTCTCGCCATAGAAGACGGTCTGGTTGGTCTCGGCCCAAAACTTATAGAGCTTGCGCACATTATCCCGCCCCGAAATCGTGGTGTTGAACCCCAGAGCATGCAGATTGTAGATCGGGTTCTCAACGTACATTTCATCGGTGATCAACTCGTCGTACCTTCCAGAAAACTCCAGGAAGCGATGGCGCGCGTAGTTCAGCAGAATGTACCTGTGCCGCGGATTCGTGGTCACTGCCAGCAGCTTGTCGATTCCAAGATTCGACTTCCTGATGTCGAGGTTCAGCATCGTCCCTTTCCTCCTTCAGCTTCTGAAACCAGTCTCCTGTATAGCCGAGGGCGGCCGGCCCCGATCACTTCGGCATACCGGGCGGAATCAACTCCTCCGCCGGGCCCGCTCCGGTGTATTTCCGCATCATGCCCCAACTCGTCAACGCGACTCCGACATTGATAACGCCTACCAGCAGGACCTCGAATGTCGACGCGATGTGCTCGGGTTGCAACTCATCCGGCGGAGCGGCGTAGATCACTTTGCGATGGTAAATTGCGAGTGCCGCCAGGACGTAAATTGTAGTGATGACTGCCCAGTTGAGAGTGGGCGCCCACGGACGCGCCGCCTTCTTTTCGGGCGTGTTGTAGAAAGTCTGGATCAGCCTCCTCGGTCCCACGTCAAGATAGCGGTAAGCTACCAGCCAATACAGTAGTCCATAGTAGTTAAACCAGTTCAGTGCGATCGAGGCCACCAGGACGTGCAGGCCGATTTCGAAGAAGTTGCGAAAGCGCACCCAGTGTCCGATCAGGGCGCCAAACGACTGAGGATTGCGATTGAAGTACGACGCCAGCGGAAACGAGGAAGACAGCAACGCGATGCGCCCGCCCCAGTACCACAACCTGCTCTTGTAATGCAGCGAAACGGGCCCGCATACAAGCAGGTCCAGAGACACGACAATCAGGTGAAAAGTGAAGATCTGGATCGCCTGCCTGTTGCCGAACAGCGGGTTCAGCAGCGTCTGCGGCCGGCGGAATCCCTGGTACACCTGCCGTACTCCCACCCACATGCCCCAGAGCAGCAGGACCGTGTACGCGATGGTGATGACGATAGATTCCGGCGTCACCGGCGACAAATTCATGGGTGCAATTGTCAGCAAAGATTACCAAGAAGTCAAGGAAGGAGTTGGCCCGTGTCGCGGCAAAGTAGAAATGTCCCCCAGGAAGGAGTTGGCCCGCTGCTCACAATAACTTAGACAACGGCCTCCATCGCTTCCCCGGCGGTTTGTCTTCTGGAATTCGCAGTGCCGCTACGCGCCCGGAGCCGCGCCAGCACGGAGCCACCGGTCAGCACAGGGCCGCCAATGAACGTGACGGCCCGCTTCGTGTGGCGACGACGCTGCGGTTTTGGCTCCGCGCGCGAAACGGAGCCACGACCGTAACGGAGTGGTTGTAGCGAAGCCCGTTCAGCCGCCAGCACCGAACCGCGAACGAAGAGAGCGACCCATAATGGATACCATCGGTCACGGTCTCGACTCCCTTCCGATGCGCCTTCAGAACATCCGCGAATAATTTTGTGCAATAAACTGCTCACCGTCTTGGATTCTGCCGTATAGTAGACCAAAGTCTGGGCGCCATAGACGAACCTTTTGTCCCGAAGCACCGTCGCGGAATCTTATCGCCCGCGACGAGGAGAGTGGAGTTCGTCTGGGGAAGAGGAGAATCCGCCATGCAGCAAAAGCCATTCAGGAATGCCAGGACGCCGCATTTCCTCGCACCGAGGGTATTGCTGTCTTTGACGCTGTTCTTGGGTGGCGGTTGGCTGGCAGCCCAATCGGCGACTGCTCCCGCTCCCTTGTTGAAGAAAGGGCAGCCGGTGGACTGGTGGTTTGCCTTCAAGTTCAATGCCGCGGCCTTTCCGGGTTGTGGCAGTAGCGCCCAGAGAGCCTGCCCGTTTGGAGGAACCGCCCAGTCCTACAAGTCGTTCAGCCAACAGTTCGCCTTTGCCAGCAGCGCGGAGCACAAACTACAGCAGGGCGACGGCTGCATCGGCGCCGCAACGGTGGATCCGCTCGGAGCCACGTTTGACGAGGTGTACAACGGCAAGTACTTCTTCGTGCTCTGGAACGACCAGTTCTATGGCGACCCGCTCCCGACGGAGGGAGCGCCGGCAGGCCATTCCAAGGGCATGCTGGCGTGGGACAAGAACGGCAACGGAGTGGTGCTGCAGGTCTCGACGCCCGATTGGCCGGCTTCGGGGAACTCGAAAAACCCGCGCAAGACCGATGGCAATACGTTGGGCTGCATCCAGAAAGACAACGACGTCATGGTGAGCCAGCACTTCTTCTCGCTGAAGCTCACCAAAGACGACGTCGTGACCGTCCTCAAGGCGCTCGCGAACGCAAGCGTCGTAACGGATCCGACGAAACCTCAGATCGTGAACAACGGGGGCCCGGCGGATATTCAGGCGCTGGTCAAAGTGCTGGGGAAGGTCTCGAAAAGCACGACCGCTACCAAGGACACGCTATCGAGCGGCATCGTCTTGATCTCCAAGCCCTCCAAGCTGGCCGTCCCGCCGTGGCAGATGGTCTCGGCGCTGTTGGGCGGCGAATCGCTGCGGGCCGCGACGTGGTGGGCCAATCCCGAGATTCCATCCACCAGCGAAACCACGACCGTCGGATGTTGGGATTCGTCGTTGGGGAAACCGGGCGCGGTCGACATCGCTACCTCGGGGACGTGGGACGGGAAGACGATCGGGCTCGAAGGCCTCGCCGCGGCGAGCGGCAATCACGCCAAGGTTGGGGTCTCGACTGGCAGCCACGCCTATGCCATCTTCGGCGACATGAACCAGCAGGGCTCGCTGTCGGGTCCGAATTGCAGCAGCAGCCAAAACGGCCGGGGCGGACTTTTCTACGTGGTCGAGGATACCGGCCTCTTCACCGCTGTGCGAGACCTGATCGAAGGCAGTTCGGCGCCGCAATAGCAGCCGCCGCTGCTCGTGCCTTCACGCTGCTCCATGGAAATGAATGGCGGCGGCATTTACGCGTTCACGAGCCATTATGAAATACACGTTCCTGTTTACTCTCGCTCTGCTGCTGGGTGCCTGTTCCTCTGCCGACAAGGCTGGGTCCCAAGCCGCGCCCCATCGAAAAGCCGACCGCCCTGAGTTCGAAGTCCGCGCCGTTTTGCGAGCGTTGAACGCCGCCCTGGAGGAATCACAACTGCATACTCCCGCCGGTTTCCCGGACCTCAAGCAAGTAGAGGTGCAGCTGCAGGCCAGAACCGAAATAGACGCGGGCGGAAAAGTGAAATTCATGCTCGTGTCCGGTGGAGTGGATACCTCAACTGCCCATTCCACGTCGCTGACGCTCGATCTCGAAGCGCCCAGAGCGGCGCCTGCACCCACCGAGGAGCAGCGGCGGGGCAAGCTCAAGTCGCCGATCGCGCAGGCCATCCAAGCGGCCAAGCGAGCCTACGTCGGAGAAGAGGGCGTTGTCGCGGGACCCTTGGGGACCTTCGAACGCGGAGACATCACGGTCGAGATCGCGTTCGAGATTTCCGACAAAGCCAGCGCCGGCATTGAGACGGGCGACCTGCTGCCGGTTGGCCTTAGCGCCTCGGCCGGCATGACTTCTGGCAAGACGCACAACATCAAATTGGTTTACGGCAATCGCTGACGGGGGGAATGATGTTGTCGCGCGGCATGCGTCCGTTACGTCCGACGCTTATCTGACGTAATGCTCGTTCCGTGCGGATCCCAGACGAACTAGAATAATAGAGGAGGACAGCCGATGAAGCGCCATTTCGATGTGGTTATTGAGCGCGACGAAGAGGGCTACTACGTCGCCTCCATCCCCCAACTTCCCGGATGCCACACCCAAGGGCGGTCCCTTGACGAGCTTGCCGTTCGCATACGCGAAGCCGCCGAGCTGTGCCTCGAAGTGGAGGGAGCCGCGGGGAAGAGTCTCGAATTCATCGGCATCCAGCGGATTACCGTAGCCGCATGAGCCGAAGCCCTCGCATCACCGGACCTGAATGGGGCGGCTCTCCAGAAGCCGCGTGGGCTCTCCAGAGCCCGCCAGTAACTTACCCGCGCACCGACGCCGCCGGAATCTTCTTCGTCAGATCGGTGAACTCCGCGATGCTCTCGCTGCCGATCGTGAAGCAATCCACGCAGTCTTGCGCCAGCGCGAACTGCAGGCACTCGTCAGCCCTATGCCGCAGCTTGCCCGCGCCGAAGATCTTCATGCCGATGACGCCCTTGCCCGCGGCCTTCATCTCTTTCAGCACGCTGAGCACGGTCTGCGGATCGGCGTCCATCACCGCGCCCGCCGGATTGATCCGCGCCAGTTGCACTTCCACCCAGGGCGTCTTGGCCGACGTCCGCAGCGCGCCCAGCGTGTGGCAACTCACGCCTTTGGTCTTGATGAGACCTTTCGCTTGGGCCTCGACGATGTAATCCATTGCGCCTTTCTTGCGCTCCGGCCAGTCGGGATCCATCATGCAGTGCAGCAGCATGACGTCGATGTAGTCGGTCCCCAGCTCCTTCTGGAAGCGCGCCATGTCCGCCTTCATCTCGTTGTAGGTGTTGGCGTGCGTCTTCGAGAGGATCGTGACCTTCTCGCGCGGGACCTTCTTGAGCGCTTCTTTGACGTACGGGTGTGTGCCGTACTGATCGGCCGAGTCGTAGAACGCGACCCCGTTGTCGTACGCCGTCCGCAACAGGTCAGCCAGACCGCTCATGCCCAGTTTGCGGGTCTGGTTCGAGCTTCCGCCCATCCCGTTCGTCCCGGTGCCCATCGCCAGCCGGGTCACCTTCACCTTCTTCGGTCCCAGTTCAATTACGTCGCTGGCCGACTTCTTTGTCGTGCCCGCGAACAGGTGGTGGGGAAACGCGCTCAGACTAATCGCGCCTGTAAGGAATTCGCGTCGTTGCATGGCATTCTCCTGCTGCAAGTGAATCGGCCTGTTGGATCGTTAACGATCCATCCCAGTTCGAGCCGGACTCTATGCGATACATCATAGCGTGCCGTGGGGCAGGCTTCGGCCTGCGTGGGGCTTCCGCCCCGCAAGCTCTCACCCACACTCGTAGCGCGCCGCAGTCCGAGGCCGAACTACGCACTGCCCACGAGCCGGCGCGTATCTCCGCCACCGATGCGCTCACCGTCGTCAGTCAGCCTTCGGAGACGTCACTCAAGCGCACGTACAGCCGCTTGTTGATGCGGCCCTTGTTCTCAGTGCGAGTGATCTGGAAATGCCCCAACTCGGTGGTGCTGCGCACGTGCGTCCCGCCGCAGGCCTGTGCATCGAAGCCATCAATTGCGACCACCCGGACTTGTCCGTCTATCACGGGCGGCTTCACCTCCAGCGTCCTCAGCATCTCGGGGTGACGCAAAAACTCATCCTCGGCAAGAGAATACGCCGCGAGATGCCGGCCGGAGGTCAGTACGGCATTCACCTTTTGCTCCAGCACATCTGCAAAGCGTTGGGGCGAAGCCGTCCCATTGGAAATCGATTCGCGCATAGTCCGCGCCGATCTGCGCGCCCGTGATCCAAGCTCCGTAATCGCGCTGCGCGATTGTGTTGAGCACGTGCAGAACGGTGTGATAGCGGGAATGCGCCGCGCGGCGGGCCGCATCCACGCGCAAGCTGACGGTCTGCCCGAGCAATTCCGGCGGAACCACCTGGGAGCAGGCGTGCCACAGCACTCCGTCCTCATCGGCCTCGACGCTCACCACGTTCAGGACCGCCGGTTCGGCCCCCGTAGTGGCGATGGTCCCCTGGTCGGCCGGCTGTCCCCCTCCGCCCGGATAGAAGCAGGTCTGGTCCAGAGCGATCTCGTTGTCGAGCACGCCTGTCACAATCGCGTCCGCTTCCAGGCAATGGTCGTCCACCCAGTAGAGTCGCTTGGTAGGGCTCATCCACGTATTGTAAGACGGTGCAATGTAGGGCGGACCCCCTGGTCTGCGCCGGTCCCCCTGGACCCGGCTCCGAAACTTTCTTAATCCGTCCGAACCAGGGCCGACGTGGGCGTCGGCCGCAGACCTGGGGGTCCGCCCCACTCGGCTACATCAGATTCAACTTGCGCTTGCAGAAGTAGTGGAAGCGCCTTCCGTAGGTCCCGCAGGATTTTTCCCACACGATGCGGAACGTCCCAGAACGGGAGCATTTCAGGAAGAGGTCTTTCCAACCCGCATTGTCCGGGTCGTCCCATGTGTCGTCCAGATGGAGGTCGAGGTGGACGTTCTCCATCAACTGGATGATCTCGTTGCAGAAATAGAACTCCCTGGGCGAGACGGAAACGGGCCGTCCCGGCGGCGGAGGCGTGTGGTTGATGATCTCGTTGGAGAGATTTTGCAGAGCCGGATCTTTGCCCAACGTCTCCCACAATCTGCTCAATTGGTTCGTGCTGCTGATAAACGAAGGCGCCGAGTTCTTCACCGGCGTCCAGATATCGCTCAACTCCTGTGCGAACTCTTCCAACTCGACGTCCTGGACGCTCTTGAGCGTGCTGTCGCGGAACGTCCGCTTTGTGGAGTCATAACCGAGCTTGCGGTAGCTCTCGAACTGGTTCTCCGTAAAGAACTGATCGGCGGTGGATTCGTGTGGAAAATCGGGGTGATCCGACTGGTATTCGAGAACCGCCGTGTTCTCATTCTCCAGCAGCGAGGCCTTGATGTAGATCAGGTCTCCGATGGCGCCGTTGGCGTACTCGATCCGGCCTACCGCGCAGTGGCTTTTGCTGCGGCCCGTCCGGTCGTCCTTCCGGATGGAAGAAACGTCGATCTTGATCTTCGCGCCAAAATCGACCTCACACATCCGGATCGCCTTGCCCAGGCTCCCGAACGCCAGATCCGAATCACACTCGGCGTCTCCGGCCACGATCAGGCGGCAGCGCCGCCGCACCAGTTCGTAGATGCCGAGGTTCTCGAAGTGTCCGCCATCGGAGATATCGACAAACTTGGATCCGTCGTCCGCCGTGCCAAACAGCTCGTTCACCAGGCTGTGGAAGGCGAAGGTGGGGGACACACGGGTGGCCGGCTTCTTCAGCGCGGGGTTGGCGAACCAACCGCCCAGCCTTGCGTTGAACACCGTCATCAGGAATGAGGTCAAGGGCGATGTGTGATACCCCATATTTGGGTTGGCCGCGGCGCCGGAAACCGCGATGGCCTGTCCCAGGGTCAGGCTCTCTTCGCTGCCGCAGTAGCTCTCCGTTGGGCAGTACCCCCCGGCGGCGCCGAAGCGGCGTCCGCGCGGACCTTTGTGGTTGAACCCGCAGTGCAGTGGAGTCATCGTGAAGCAGTCGCTGCGGCGGGTCTTCACCGCTAGATCGGAAGATCCGCCCAGGTTCAGCGTGCAGTTGACAATCGGAAATGGTCCGGCGAACGGAGCCCGTCCTTCGGCGCGCTCCTTTGCCGCGGCTTCTTCCGCCTCGCGGCAGCCTGCGGGCGTGTGAGTGCGCAGCCTCGCCAGAGCAAGGTCGTCCTCCTCGTCAAAGCCCGTGAAGGGATGCGGGTTCCTCCGCGTGCGGCTGGCACCCAGGTAGCAGCGGACCAGGCGGCTCCGGTAAAACTCGCTCAAGCCGAAGATGTTGATGTCCAGGCGCCAAGTGAGAAGGAAGCCCGTCAGCAGCACGACGGCGAACGCAGCCCAGGCGCTGACCGGATCGACGGCTTGAAGCCCGGCCCAGTAAGCGCCATCCGAACCCGCGGCCACCTGCGCCGGACTCAGGGCCAGCAGAACGGCATGGATGGCGGTTGAAATGCCCAAAATGATCCCCGCGATGGCAACGAACGGTCCGGCCACTGCCAGCAACTCCACCGGCAATTGGCTTGCCCTCAACTTGCCTTCTCCGGACGTGGACCCACTCTTTCCCGCCATCACGCTGCCCACGCTGGTGGCGAGCCAGGCCAGAACCGGGGCCCATTTCACGGTTCCCAGCTTCTCGATCCAGAGGGGACCGTAAATTGCCGCGGCGGCGAGGACGAGCCATCCCGCTCCAGCCATGGAAAGCAGCGCCCCGTAACGGCTCCACCACTCCCGCCTCTGCCCGTCGGAAGCCGTCCCCAGCAGTCCGATGAGCATGTAGACCGACAACGAGACGACGGCAATCACCAGAACCGGGCCAAGTACAAACGCCCTTTCGCGGCCGGCCTGGTCCATCGGTGCGTAGGGCAGCCAGCCTTGAAGTACCAGGATCAGAGCGCAGGCGACAAGCACCAGCGCGGCCAACGCGCCGAACGGCACAAGCACGGCAGTGGCGATTCCTTTCCCATCCCTCCTCACGCTGACGAGCGCCAAAGCCAGCAGCCCGGCGTAACCCATCCCCAACGCGTAGGGCGCATACGGCGCCGCCACCATCTGACTCAGGATCTTGCCGTAGGAATCGGCGCCACTGGCCAGCAGCGACTGGGCGGTCCGCCATAGTGCCGCCGTGGAGCATAGCGAGGCGGGGATCAAAAAGCAGACGCCAAACAGGATCGCCCACTGCTGCCGCTTCGGCCGCGCACCAAGTTGTCCGGGCTCGGGCTTGCTGGGGAAGAGCATCCCGCCGCAGACCAGAACCGTACAGAGCGCCAGGAACACCGCGGCGAGCAGGCCTGGATCCTGGAGGACCGCCAGCGTGCCATTCCCGGCCCCGCCCAGCAGGTTCTGAAACGGAGTTCGCAGCAGATACGGAGCCAGCAGGCATGCGGCCAACGCCAGAAAGACCTGCAGTTGGACCAGGATCGTGTTGCGCAGGAACGTGGTCCACATCGTCCAGGTGTCCGCGCTCATGAACCCCAGGTGCGGCGAGAGGTAGTTGGAGTAATCCCGCAGGAACTTGATCGACTCGCGCCAATCCGCTTCGCGCCTGACCCAGTATCCGCGCCGTTTGGCATTTGCGACCAGCCAGCCTCCGATGTAGCCCCCTCCCGACACCGTTGACAGGTAGTCAACCAGACGAAGCAGACCGTTTTCCTTCAGCGCTTCCAGGATGCCGAGATTGAACGTCGCGCTTCGGATGCCGCCGCCGGAAAAGGCCAGCCCGATTAATCCATGTCGCGCCACGAAGGGTTCCTGTGTGCCGTTATCCATGTCCGGCGGACCCGCCAGGTGGCGCTCCCGGCGATGTTCCAGGATCTCCAGAAGCTCCGCCTTAAAGACCTCGGTCCAAGTCAGGGGCGTGGTCCCGTGCTCCGTATCCTGCTCAATCGCTTCTCCCCGAATCCAATCGCAAGCCAGGCCCAGGGCGCGCCTCAAGATCCTTTTGGCCTCGTACCATTTCGCCGTGGCATCTGTGGCGTCAGTGAATGAAGGCTGGCCCTCGGGTTCGCCCGTGTCGTCCATGACCTGCGGCGAATCCGCGATGAGCGTCAGCCAGGACGATCCGCAGTAGACAACGTCTCCGGTGGTGGAGATCTCGGCGTTGAAGAGCCTGAGCAACCAGTAGATATCGAAAATCGCCAGCCGCGCCTTAACCGGCTCCGGCTGATTCCTGTAGATCGCGTATCTATCCCACACCCAACGTCCTACCGCGCGCTTCAACCTTTGGAAGTACTCCTGGACCTTCGGGCTCTGCTCGGCGTCCTTGTCTGCCAGCCACAACCGGAACCGGCCGTGCCCGCAGCCCTTCTCCAGTTCGGGAACCTCATAGCCATCGACATCGGCCGCCGGGACATCGGCGTTCGTCAGGAAGCCGAAGAGGAGCCGGACCTCGTGGCATTTCTGGAGTTCGATAGTCTTCTCAAGGAACGACCCGACCGTTGCGTCAAGCCGCGGGGAAGAATCGAGGATGGGTAGTTCGGGGACGCTGGGAAGTTTAATCTCGACGTGATCGAGCCGATTCGCCAGCAGCCGGACTTGAAAATAGCTGTAGTCGTCGACGAACCGCGCGACGGCCCGCGACTTCAGCAATTCGCGTATCCTGGGCTCGACCGCGCCGGTAGCCGCTTCGTGCGCCAGGTAGCCGGTCGAGATGCCAAGTTCCAGCGCTGCGAGTTGGTTGAAAGCGCTGTCCAGGCCGCGGCGAATGGCGATTTCTCTTTCGCCCGTGACGCCGGCCGGATCTTCCCAATGTGGTCTTAGGACTGTGCGGCGCGCGGGTTCCGCCATCCCGCTCAGCGCGCTAAGGGCCTCCTGCACTTGAGCACGATCACTGACTCTAAGCGCCAGTTCCAGCCTCTGCTGGTCCGATTGATCGGACATAGATCTCCTCCTCCCCGGCCCGTTGCCAGTGTCCCGGCAGCACTGTTCCCCCAGTGGCCGGCGCGAGCCGCTAAATCTGAGTTAGTTTAGACCAGTTTGTGCGAGATATCGCACGAATCTTAGCCATTTCCTTGTGATTCCCGTTATGCGGAGAGCGAAACCTGAATTCGCACCCGATGTGACTGGTGCTGCAAAGAATCCGGACTAGACGTGAATCCCGGCCTGCCAGACCATGTAGCCGAAGGCCTGCCGGATGGCCAGCCACCGTTCGTGCCACCACGCACCCGCCTTGGCGGCGCGGGGCGAGCCGTAAACGGCCATATCCTGACTCTGGAGCATCTTCTTCGCTCGGAAAATGTGGTATCCGTCGCTGACCAGGATGGCGGATTTCAGGCTCATGCGGCGCATGATCTCGCTCACCGCGGTGATGGTGTGCAGGGTGGTCTCGCTATCGTCCTCGACGATGATGGCTTCCAGCGGGACGCCCTTCTGTACCAGGTAGTCGCGCCCGACGATGCCCTCCGTGTAGCGTGGATCTCCGCCAGCGCCACCAGTGGTCATCAGGCGGGGTGCAAGATTGGCGTGCCACAGCTCCAGAGCGTGGTCCAGGCGAGCGCGCAGCACCGGAGACGGACGCCCGTTGTACTCGGCCGCGCCAAGCACCACGATGACGTCTGCCTTGCGGGCCTCGTCAACTTTGGATTGCCTCTCGATGTCCACGACGTAACCTGCGAGGATGATCGCGAACCACGCCGCGAGAAGGAGAAGCAGCAACAACAGCCACCGCCTCATCGTATGCTCTGATCATATATTGCATCGGGCCGCGTTCGCCGATTGGCGGTGCATGCCGAGGTGGAACTGCGCGTTAATGGAATGAGATGAACAACCTCGCGCGCCTGGAGCAGATCACCAGCACCCACAATCCGATGCTCAAGGAGATCCGCCGCGCGGTCGCCCGGGGCGGTCTGACCAATGACGGGTTGTGCGTGGCGGAAGGGTTCCACTTGCTGGAAGAGGCGCTGCGCAGCAGGCTGGAAATCACGGCCGTTCTGGCCACGGAGGCGGCGATTTCGGCCGCCGCGGCAGTCGTCGAAAATGGCGAAAAAACCCGCTTTTTGACAACTTCCGAGGCACTTTTTCGCGATTTTTCGAGTACCGAGAATTCGCAAGGTCTCATCACCCTGGTTCGGCCGCCAAAGTGGAGCGAAGAGGACCTCTTCCCGGCGGCCGCGCTCGTTCTGGTGCTCGACGGAATTCAGGATCCCGGCAACGCAGGCACGCTGATCCGTTCTGCCGAGGCCTTCGGCGCGACTGGCGTGCTGCTGCTCAAGGGTTGCGTGAACCCCTGGAATCCCAAGGCTCTGCGCGCCTCCGCGGGCAGCCTGTTCCGCCTGCCGGTGCTCGATCTGGTGACTCCGGAAGACGCCATCGGAGCCTTCACGCGACGGGATCTTCCACTCTGGACGACCATCGTAGACGAAGGACTACCGCTTCGGCAGGCCGATCTGACGTCCGCCTGCGGCATCGCCGTAGGCAGCGAATCGCACGGTGTGTCGGCGGGAATCCGGCGCTTCTCAAAGGGACTGACGATACCGACCCAGTCCGTCGAATCGCTCAACGCGGCTACCGCCGGATCCATCGTCCTGTATGAAGCCGCGCGTCAAAGGGAGCACGTTTGAGTCTCTTCGACCAGCCGATCGCCGACCCGGGACGCCCGCTCGCCGAGCGCATGAGGCCGGCGACGCTGGAGGAATACGTCGGGCAGGAACACATCCTCGGTCCCGGCAAACCACTGCGTTCGCAGATCGAGAACGACCGGCTCACGTCCCTCATCCTGTGGGGGCCGCCCGGCGTCGGCAAGACGACCCTGGCGAAGCTGGTCGCCAATCACACCAAGGCGCAGTTCATCCCCTTCAGCGCCGTCTTGAGCGGGATGAAGGAGATCAAACTCGTAATGGCCGACGCCGAGCGGAATCGCCGGCTGGGTTACCGCACTGTCCTTTTCATCGACGAGATTCATCGCTTCAACAAGGCGCAGCAGGACGCGTTTCTGCCCTACGTTGAGCGCGGCGACATCATCCTGATCGGCGCGACCACGGAAAACCCGTCCTTCGAAGTGATCTCGGCGTTGTTGTCTCGCTCCAAGGTTTATGCGCTGCGCAGCCTGACAGTGGAGGAGACCGTCAGGCTGTTGCAGCGGGCTTTGCCGGTGGTGGGTCTGACTGCGCCGGACGAACTGCTGGAGCAGATCGCGCTTTATTCCGGAGGCGACGCGCGCACGGCTTACAACGTACTGGAGATCGCCGGATCGGCGTCGAAAGACGGCGTGCTGCAAGCGCAGGCGGTCGAGGATGCGGTGCAGCGCAAGATGCTGCTCTACGACAAGGGAGGCGAAGAGCACTACAACCTGGTCTCCGCCCTGCACAAGTCGGTGAGATCGTCGGACCCCGACGCCGCGCTCTACTGGCTGTCGCGGATGCTGGAATCCGGCGAAGACCGCATGTACATTGCGCGGCGACTGGTGCGCATGGCCGTGGAGGACATCGGGCTGGCCGATCCCCGGGCCGTCGAACAGGCCATCGCCTGCATGCAGACCGTGCACTTCCTGGGCGTGCCGGAAGGCGACCAGGCGCTGGCGCAGGTGGCCATCTACCTGGCCATTGCACCGAAGTCGGACGCCGCTTACCAGGCATTGAACAAGGCGCGAGCGCTGGTGCAGGCTCGACCGCCGGAGCCGGTGCCGATGCAATTGCGCAACGCGTCGACACGGGCGATGAAGGAATGGGGCTACGGTCAGGGCTACCAGCACGCGCACCAGGCAGCGGATGCCATCACTCAGATGGAGTGCTTCCCCGAAGCTCTGACCGGGACGCAGTTCTACGAACCTACGCAGCGCGGCACTGAGGCCCGAATTTCCGAGCGTTTGGCAGAGATCCGGCGCAGGCGCGGCGGCGGAGCGCAGGCGTCGTCTGAGAAGTCGTCCGACGGAGTCGACTCGGAGAAAGCTCCGGAGGAGCCCGAAGAGACTCGGCAAAACAAGCGAGACTGAGGTATCGATGACCAGCCCGTTCGTTTTTCACGATCCCTCCGGCGCGCGCTGGACGCGGGCCCGCCGGGTTTTCGCCGGCGCCGCGGCCATCCTTTCGGTGTTTCTGCTGCTGTTGCTGATCGCGGCGGCCACCAGTCCGCAGTTGCCTGTGCTGGGTCTTCCCGCAGCGCGGCACGACATCGCATTGCAGGAAGTCCCGGCCATCATCCGTGGTGAAAAAGCGGTAAAAAACGTACCGTTCGAACTACGCAGGGCTGCAAAGGACGTCAAGTTCGTGCGGTCGAATTCGCCGGTGGTGTACCCCCGCAAGGCCGCTCCGGTGGCGCCCGCCGCCCCCGTGGTTTTCGGCTACTACGTGAACTGGGACCGGGCCAGCATCGTGTCGCTGCGCTTGAATGTGCGGCGTCTGACGCATCTCGTGCCGGAGTGGCTCACGTTGAAGAATGCAAAGGGCGACCTGGAGGACGACACCGACGAGACGGTGGTGGCCATCGCGAAACAGGGCAACCTGCCGGTGCTCGCAATGGTGACCAACTACAGCAACGGCTGGCAGGGCGGGTGGGTGCACAAGCTGCTCAACAGCAGCGAGGCTCGCGAGAATCTGATCGACGAAATTCACGCCAACCTCGAAGAGCACGGCTTCGCCGGCGTGA
Source organism: Terriglobia bacterium (assembly GCA_963823095.1). Taxonomy (GTDB): domain Bacteria; phylum Acidobacteriota; class Terriglobia; order Bryobacterales; family Bryobacteraceae; genus CAIVVT01. The sequence continues at coordinate 259,199 of CAWGKI010000049.1, read as the reverse complement.
ACATCGACCTTGAACAGGTACGCAATGGCGACCGCGAGCGGCTGATCGACTTCATGCGCGAACTGCGCCTGAAGCTCAACCCGGAGGGCTACCTCATTACGCAGAGCATTCCCGTGGACGACCCCGCTTATGACGGTCCGAGGCTGGCGGAGTACAACGACTACATCGTGCCAATGGTCTACGACGAGCACTACCAGTCGGGCTCGCCCGGCCCGGTGGCCTCCGAGTCATGGTTTGAAGAACAGATGAACCTGGTACTGAAAGTATTGCCGCCGGAGAAGACCGTGATCGGGATGGGCAGCTACGGTTACGACTGGGTGATCGGCGGGCGCGGTGGCACGGAGGTCTCGCACGGCGACGTGATGGCGGCCGCGCTGGCCAACCATGGCGCGATCGAATACGACGCCCGGCTGAAGAACCCGGTGCTGCGCTACAAGTTGGACGGCAAGCAGCACGAAACATGGTTTCTGGACGGCGTCACCGGTCTCAACCAGATACTCGATGCGCGGACGTGGGGCTTTCGCGGCGTGGCGCTATGGCGCTTGGGCGGCGAGGACCCCGCGCTTTGGCAGGTCCTGTCCGGGACGGCCTGGCCCGACGAAAACGGCGTTTCGTCGAAGCTGAAGCGGCTCACGGTGAACCAGTCCGTGAACCAATACGGCGAGGGCGAGGTGCTGCGTGTGAGGGCGACGCCGCGGGAGGGCTCGCGCAACGTCTGGCGCGACCCCGACGGCGATTACCTGGAGCAGTACCAGACAGTGCCCACCTATTACGTGTTGGAGAGCGTGGGCGGGCACAAGGACAAAGAACTCACCATCAGCTTCGACGATGGACCGGACCCGAAGTACACGCCCAGGATTCTCGACATCCTGAAGGCGACCGGGGTGACGGCTTCGTTCTTCGTCGTCGGCGTAAACGCGGAGGCCGCGCCGGGGCTGGTCCAACGGATCTATGCGGAAGGCCACGTACTGGGCAATCACACCTATAGCCATCCGAACATCGCGCTGACTACGCCTGAACGGACCAATCTCGAACTGGACGCGACGCTGCGCCTGATCGAACATCTGACGGGCCGCTCGACCATTCTATTTCGCCCGCCCTACAACGCTGACAGCGAACCGCAGACGCCGGCCGAGCTCATTCCGATCGTTCGGGCGCAGGAGCGCGGCTACCTCACCATCGGCGAGCGCATCGATCCACGAGACTGGCAGGCCGGCGTCAAGGCAACCGACATCGTGAGCGAAGTGATGAACGAGATCGACGACGGCAATGTCATCCTGCTGCACGACGGCGGCGGCGACCGCACCGCTACGACAGATGCGCTGCCCGAGATTATCGAGCGCTGCAGGGCGATGGGATACCGGTTTGTCTCGCTGGGCGATCTGATCGGTAAGTCGCGCGACGATCTGATGCCCGTGCCACCGGTGGACGAGAAGCGCTGGGCCGACCTGGAAGCGCAGGCCTTCGACATGAAGGGGATGTTTCTGCGCTGGATCGGCCGTCTGTTCCTGGCCGCTATCTTTCTCACCGGCGCGCGCTCGGTGATCTACGCAATCCTCGCGATCGTCCAGAAGTTCGTGGCGCGGCGCAGGCGGTATGACCCGTACTTTACGCCACCTGTTACGGCGGTGCTGGCCGCCTACAACGAGGAGAAAGTGATTCGCCGCACGATTGAATCCATGCTCGCCTCGGACTACAAGAACCTGGAAATCGTGGTGGTGGACGACGGCTCCAAGGATCAGACGTGGGCGATTCTACAGAACATCGCCGCGCTGGAGCCACGCGTGCGCGTCTTCACCAAACCCAACGGCGGCAAGTCGGCCGCGCTGAACATGGCGATCCGCGAGGCGAAGAACGAAATCCTGGTGGCCGTGGACGCGGACACTTTGTTCGCAAAGAGCACGGTGCGTGAGCTGTTGAAGCACTTCTGCGATCCGAATGTCGCCGCGGTTTCGGGCAATGCGAAGGTAGGCAACCGGCAGAAGTGGATCACGCGCTTCCAGTCGATCGAGTATATCTACGGGTTCAATCTCGACCGAAGAGCGCTCGACCTGGTGAATGGCATCCCCGTGGTACCGGGCGCGGTCGGCGCATGGCGCAAGAGCCTGATCCTCGCCGAGGGAGGCTTCGGGCACGACACTCTGGCCGAGGATACCGACCTGACGCTCGCGTTGCGGCGTAGGGGCTACGTTATCCGCTACGAGGAGAAAGCCATCGCCTACACGGAAGCGCCGGAGGACACCGCGAGCCTGCGCAAGCAGCGCTTCCGCTGGTCGTTCGGCACGCTGCAGGCCGCCTGGAAACATCGCAGCGCGTTGTTCAATCCGAAATACGGAAGCCTCGCCTTCGTCACGCTGCCGAACATCTGGCTGTTCCAGGTGGCGCTCTCGGTGCTCGCGCCGTTCGCCGACCTAGCCATGGTCTTTACCTTGATCGCCGGCAATTGGCATGTGGTGCTGCTGTACTACATGGCGTTTTTCCTGGTCGAGTTGCTGTCGGGCTGCGTGGCGTACGCGCTCGAAGAAGAGAATCCAAAGGACCTGGCACTGCTCTTCTTCCAACGGCTGTTCTATCGCCAGCTCATGCATGAGGTGTTGTTGAAGACGCTGCTGTACGCGCTGCGCGGGCGGCTGGTGGGCTGGGGCAAGCTGGAGCGAACCGCCTCGGTGCAGGCCGGGTGAAGCGCCCGATTTTCGGATCCGCAATGCGGATCTCGGTCGGTTCACCGCCGATGGCCCGATGTCGATCGTCGACCGGCTCGGGTCGTGCGCGGAAGTGAGAATCCAGGTGCGGCGCACGCGGAGCGCAAAGCATGCAGTGACGGCCTGACGCAGTGAGCGATTACCGTCGGCGTTGCGGCTCGGGGCATCGCGAGGATTGCAGTTCCAGGCACGGGAGGCTGGAACAGTGTCGTGCGCGTCATCCCGGCCCACGCGGTCAGAGATTCGTGCCTCCGAAATCGATTTTGGAGACTGCTCAAGCCTGCATAGTTGAACCCACACGTTGCGATTTTCGATGCGAAAAGGGAAGCATTCCGATAAGTTACATAGAGTGTCGAACATTAACGACAATCCGGATCTGCGCCGCTTGCTGCTCGTCGAACTGGCGAAGCGGCTCATGTGGAGCAGCTTCTCATATGCTCTGTTTGCGACCCTCTTCTCGCTGAGACTGGATCCCTCGGTTCGGGTTATCGCACTGTGCATGTCCTGCATGCTCGGCCTCACTGGACTCGCCCGGACGATTTACTCGCGACGCGTGATCAATGGACTTCGGGTCGAATATAACGGAACAAGGCTGATGCAGGCCACGTTCTTCCAAAGCCTGGTGTTCGGCTTGTTCGTGGCTTATTCCGAATGGCATGTTTGGGGCCAGGTGATCCCGGAGTGCCTCCTGATCGTGGTAGTTACCGGCATCTCCAGCGTCGCCGCGACCCTGCTCGCCCCGCTTCCCCGGCTCAACTGGATCAGCGTCTCCGTCCAGGTGCTGCCGTCGTATATCTGGGCCATGTTCGCCATTCCCCGCTATGGCTGGTTTTTGGGCGGCCTGATCCTCATCCACGCGGCGGCGATGGCTAAGCTGATTACGACGAACGGCAGGCACATACGTGAGATGTTCGTCGCTCAGTTGTCGCTGGAGGCGCAGAGCGAGGACCTGCGGCAGGCCCGCGACGCCGCCGAAAAGGCCGGTTCGGCGAGGATGCACTTCCTGGCCAACATGAGCCACGAGATCCGGACGCCGCTGAACGGCATTCTGGGGCTCGCCCAGGTTCTGAACAATCTGGACCTGACGGCGGAACAGCGCGAGCTGCTCGACGATATCGGCCGCAGCGGGGCGCATCTGCAGTCGATCGTCGACGACATCCTCGACATGGCCAAGGTCACCTCCGGCAAGCTGTCGCTGGAGGAGGTCCCGTTCGATCTGCACGCCCTGATCCACGACCTGGGATCCCCGGCGGCGGCACTGGCCGAAGCGCGGCAGCTCAGGTTTGTGCTCCAATTGGCGCCGGAGTTGCCGAGCAACGTGATGGGAGATCCGCTTCGAGTCCGTCAGGTGGTCTCGAATCTTCTTGGCAACGCGGTGAAGTTCACGCTGGCCGGTGAGGTCCGCCTGACGGTGCAAGCACCGCGGGAGGGCTGGATTCGTTTCGAGGTCTGCGACACCGGCATCGGGTTGTCGCCCGAGCAGCGGGAGAGCCTGTTCAAAGAGTTCCACCAGGTGGATTCCTCGACGACGCGGCGATACGGCGGAAGCGGACTCGGCCTCGCGATCTCACGCCACCTGGCGGAGTCGATGGGCGGGCAGTTGTGGGTTGAAAGCGAGTTGGGGGAGGGGTCGACTTTCTATTTCGAGCTGCCGATGCCGCCAGCCGCCCCGGCTGACAGCGACCCTCAGCCGGAGCCGGCGCAGGCGCCCGCTCTGCCGCCCGGCCTCCGGGTACTGGTTGCGGAGGACAACCTCATCAACCAGAAGGTGATCTTGAAACTGGTCTCCCAAGCCGGCGCGCGCGTCGAGATCGCCGAGAACGGCCAGGCCGCGGTCGATTCTCACACGGCCGATCCCTACGACCTGATTCTGATGGACTGCCAGATGCCGGTGCTTGACGGCTACGAAGCCACCGCGCTGATCCGAGCCCTGCCCGGCGCGGCAGCGCGGGTCCCGATCATCGGCGTGACGGCCAATGCTTTCGCGGAGGACCGCGACCGCTGTCTGCAAGCCGGAATGAACGGCTATGTCGCCAAACCGTTGAGCCGCGACGTCCTGCTGGCGGCGCTGTCCCAAGTCACGCTGGACGGGCGTGGATGAGTTGAATTCGCCCCAAGCAGAAACTTGATTACCTGACCAAAAGATCTGCAACTCTCAGGATCGAAGGGCGGCGGCTCAGTGTATTCTGGGTCCGGCTGGATGCCGGGAATGGGCATCCCGGAAGGAACCCCCAGCCAAGTTGGCAAGCGTTAGAATTCTCGTTTGTTTGGGGGAGAGCATCACCATGACCGTCTCACGCAGGTTTACGCTAAAGCGGATTCTTCCGGCCATCGGCTTGGGCGTCTTGGCGGCCGGTACTGCAAAAGCCGAACGCCAGCCCCATATGCACACCGCTCTGGGGCATTTACGCGCTGCCAAGGAGTCCCTGGAGAGAGCCGACCCGGACAAGGGCGGCCATCGAGCCAGGGCGATTCAGCTGGTGAACGATGCCATCCGCCACGTCGAGGAAGGCATCGCCTACGCCAACCACCACTAGCCGCTGACGCTGCCTCATCACTACAGCTCTTGCGCGCCCGGTCGCACACCGCCGAGCGCGCGCAATTGGTGCGTCGTGGTGTGTGCAGACCTATCCCGTTCCAAAAGGGTGTTCGAAAAGGCTGTTCGAAAAGGGTAGGCCCCAGCCTCTGCGTCTGTTAACATAACCCAAACGTATATGTTGCCGCCGTGACCACTCCGGCGGAGAGTGGAGGCATAATGCAGATCATGCCCGGGCTCTATCGGCTGGGCGACAGTTCGGGCGGAGAAGTCCGCTCGTATCTGATCGACGATGGCGGCGAGCTGATCCTGATCGACACGCTGCTCGACAACAACGGCACGCTGGTATTGGAAGAGTTGAAACAGATGGGCCGGCAGCCAGGAGACATCAAGAAGATTATCCTCACGCATGCCCACCAATCGCACTTCGGCGGCCTGGCCGCGCTAAAGAAAGCCACCGGAGCGCCGGTTTACTCACACGACTACGAGGCGCCCATCCTGGCCGGCCAGAAGCAGGCGCCCGTGCCGTCAACCACAACGCTGTTCCCGCAGCGGCCACTGGCCCTGTACAAATACCAGGCCGCTTTTGTGCTGCACCTCAAAATTCCGCCACCCTGCCCGGTCGACCAGACTCTCAAGGACGGCGATCGGGTCGGCCCTCTGACAGTTCTGCACACGCCCGGCCACACGGAGGGCAGTCTGTCGTTCTACTGGCCGGAAAAGCGCGCGTTGATCGCCGGAGATATCGTAACGACATGGCCCGAGATGGCCCTCGGCTGGCCGATGATCACCATGGACAACGCCCAGAATCGCGACTCGGTCGGCAAGCTGTGCGACATGGTGCAGGCCGACGTGCTGTGCGTCGGCCATGGCGAGCCCGTGGTGCAGGGCGCGGTCGACTTCATGCGCGACCTCGTGGCCGGCAAGCAAACCCAGCCTGTGCTGCTGCAGGCCAAGGCTAGGGCTGCAGGGGCGTAGGCAGACTCACTCGCGATCAAGCCTGGAGTGGCGACATTCCCGGTTCCCGCATCCAGAGGAATTCGTGTTTGCTGTGCCCCCGGTTTCCCCGGTTTGTGCCATTCGCCGGATCGGCGAGCTCTAGATTGATCTCCGTTGTCAAATATGACAACATAATCGAGTGAGGCAGGTGATGATAGACGAGGAGCAATGGGCCTAAGAACACGGCCCATTTCATGGATCAGGGCGGCGCGGAAGGAATTCGAGACGTTCCCGGAAACCGCCCAATCGGTTTGCCTTGCGGCTTTAACGATCGCCGCGGAAGGCGGCAAGGTTGACATTGCCAAGCCGATGCACGGCACCGGATCTGGCGTTTTCGAGATCGCGTTGGCGTCCTTTGGCGATGCGTTCCGCGTGGTGTATGCCGTGCAACTCGCGGACGACATTTGGGTCATCCACGCGTTTCAGAAGAAATCGACGCAGGGAATCAAAACGCCCCAGCGCGAGATCGATTTGGTCAAAGATCGATTAAAGCGGCTGAAGGAGTTGTTGTGATGAAGAGCGAAAAACTCGACGTAGTGCGCGGAAGCGGGAATGTGTTCCGCGACCTCGGACTTAACAACGCGGATGCCGAACAATTCAAGGCGATCCTGGCCGCCGAGATCATCAAGGCGCTGGACAGGGAGCAATTAAGCGTGCGTGCCGCGCACGGCCGTACCGGGATCGCGGCGGCCGATTTCTCGCGGATCCGCAACGCGGATCTCGGACGGTTCACCGTCGATCGCCTCATGTCGATCATCAACCGGCTCGGGTCGCGCGTGGAAGTGAGAGTCCGCGTACGGCGCTTGGGGAGCGTTAAGCGTGAGGTGACCGCCTGACAGAGGGCGTGAGTACGTCGCCTCTTCCGCCGCAAACAGGGGAACGATATGAAGAGCAAACTTCCCTCGGCGACTGTGCCTATGCCAAAGTTTCACTCGGACCAGGAGGCGGCCGAGTATTTCGATACGCACTCCATAGCGGAGGCGTGGAACCAACTTCCCAAGGGCAAAGCTGTGAAGCCGTCAAAGTCATTGTCCAAGTCAATTGGAGAGCGCCATGCGGCGGCCGAGTCACCGATCTCCATTCGATTGGGTCCCGAGCAGATATCCGCGGCGAAGAAGATCGCAGCAGCCAAGTCCATCGGCTACCAGACGCAATGCGGATGTGGATAGCCGAGGGGATTCGGCGCGAAGCGAAGCGGGCCTAAATTCGGGATTTGGGTGGCCCTGGATGACTCACGCTGAACGGCGAAGCGGCTGCTTGACTGCGTACTCTACAGACATCGGGTTCGCCATTCGCTTTGACGCGTCGAGGATCTCGAGTGCGACCACATTGCCTTTCAGATCGTAGTCCAAGACCAGACCGGGCTTTTCTTCGTCGCTCTCCGCCACATTCTTGTCGCTGAGCAGCACGCTGAGAACGTCGACTTCCGGGTCGTATATGACTTTCATTCGGCCCTCCAGTATTTCTCGATTTTGCCGGTCTGGTACGCCGTGATCACCGTCTGCGGTTCCTCTTCGGTGACGACGACCCTCAGTCAAGTACAGTCTCCCATCATCGAACCTCATCCGCGACTGGTAAATCCAACGCCCCGCATGAGATTCGTCCGGTGCCCGCTGCTCTGGGCCGTTCAGAACCTCTTCCACCATTGCGCTGGGATACCGCGCCGCACCATTTCCCATTCGGCATGACTCGATAGTCGGAACTTCATCTTCGTCGTTTAAATTCGACGCACTCCGGTCCATCGAAGGGCGCATGGTCCTCCTCGACCGCCGCGATCTTTCCCACTATAGGCGTTGCCTTCGGCCCACGGAGTGTCGCGTGGAACTTGTGTGGCCGTTTTTCGCGAGGCCTGGTGCGTCTCCTCCGATTGCGCATCGGTACCCCGGTCGCCGGTCGCGGATCCCGACCCGATATCCGCGGCGGCCAAGTCCGTCGGCGACCAGACGCAATTGCGGATGTGGATCGCCGAGGGGATTCGGCGCGAAGCAAAGGGGGCTGAGATTCGGGATTTGCGGATTCGCGGTGATCTGGAATCTGTACGGAAGCGTCTTTGGATCAATCGATTACAATCGCTGGTAGGACGGCCTAGGACGTACCAATTCTCGTGGACAACCTAACTCCTGAAGAGCGCAGCAAGCAGATGAGTTTAGTCCGGTCGAAGGACACTAACGGAATTGCTAGTCCGTCGACTGGTCCATGCAATGGGATACCGGTACCGCCTCTACCGCGCGGAACTTCCCAGGCAAGCCTGACATGGTGTTTCCTTCGAAACTGAAGGTGATTTTTGTGCATGGTTGCTTTTGGCATGGGCACAAATGTAGGCCTGGGCGCATGCCAAAATCGAGCATCGAATACTTGGACGGACAAGATTGCGACCAACCGGGCTCGCGATAAACGAACTCTCCAGCACTTGCGAAAACTAAATTGGAAGTCCCTAGTGCTGTGGGAATGCAGCTTGACCGACGAGAACAAATTGGTGGGCAGGATTAGTCGTTTCTTGGAGTCGTAGCGCAGGGGAAGAACGGGTAACGATGATACGAGAGCAGTTCGAGAATTGTTCTGAATGCGCTGGCTGACATCCTTACTCAGGGAACGGGACGCCGGCGAAACATATGTGCCCAGTGTCTTTGAGGCAAGGGTCCGGACTGTCTTGAGGGAGTTACTCCGGGCAGAGGGAGATAGACAGCACAGAACTGAACTCCCGGCCGCAAGTATTCCCAGATATCGTGTTCGAACGATTTCAGGGATCGAAGTGAAGTTCACAGACAGCGACACCTGGCGAAGCATTGCTAACAGCGTGTTTGAATGCGTATTCCGGAGCATGCTGATCAGCGTTCCGGGCTGATGATGATCGCGATTCCGGGATGATGCCGATCACGATCTCGGGCTGATGGTGATCACCATTCCGGCGGGAAGCCGATCAGTTTTTTGGCGTTTCCCGGAATGGCGATCGGCATCCCCGGAATGATTTTCTAAAGCCGTTTTCATGAAGCGCGCTGGGTAGACCAGCGGGGCCTGGGTCTCCACTGACAAGTGGAGGTCCAGGTTGCCGCAGAGAAAGGTTGCCCATGCGCAAGATACGTGAGGTGCTCAGACTCGATTCGTTGGGGCTGAGCCAGCGCCAGATTGCCCTGAGTTGTTGTGTTGGCCAGGCTACGGTCTCCAACTACTTGAAGGCCGCTGAGCAAGCGGGGCTGAAGTCGCCGGACATTGCCGAGTGGGGCGAGGAGCGATTGGTCGAGGCGCTGGCTCCGGCTGAGCCGGCAGCTCCGCGCCGGGCGCAGTGGCCGGAGCCCGATTACGCGGCCATCCGCCAGCAGCTGCAAACCCACAAGCACGTCACCCTGCAACTGCTGTGGGAGGAGTATCGCCAGCAGCATCCCGACGGTTATCGCTATAGCCGTTACTGTGAGTTGTATCGGCGCTGGCTGCGGCACCAGGAGGTGGCGCTGCGCCATGAGCATAAAGCCGGCGAGAAGCTGTTTGTCGACTACGCCGGTCCGACCCTCTCCGTCCAGGACCCGGCCACGGGCGAGGCGCGGGAAGCTCAGCTCTTCGTGGCCGTGCTCGGCGCCAGCAACTACACTTTCGCCGAAGCGACCTGGACGCAGCAACTCGGCGACTGGGTAGGAACCCACATGCGCGCCTTTGAATTCTTCCAGGGCGCGCCCGCCATCGTGGTGCCCGACAACCTGAAGTCAGGCGTGACCAAAAGCCTCCCACTACGAACCTGGCGTCAACCGGACCTACGAGGAAATGGCCGCGCACTACGGCGTCGCCGTGGTGCCGGCGCGACCGCTCAAGCCCAAAGACAAGGCCAAGGTCGAAGGCGGTGTACTGATCATCGAGCGCTGGATTCTGGCGGCTCTGCGCAAGCGCAAATTCTTCTCGCTGGGCGAGGCCAATCAAGCCATCGGCGAGTTGCTCGCGCGGCTCGACCAGCGGGGCTTCCGTAAATGCGAAGGCTCGCGCCAGAGTTTTTACGAGCAACTCGACAAGCCCGCGCTGCGGCCTCTTCCCTGCGAGCGCTACCAGTACGGCGATTGGAAAAGCGGCGCGTCAACATCGACTATCACGCCGAGTTCGACCACCACTGGTACAGCGTGCCGTACCAGCTCACGCAGCAGGAGGTAGAACTGCGCGCCACAGCCACGACAGTGGAGATCTTTCACAAGGGCCTGCGTGTGGCCTCGCATGCGCGCAGCTACGCACTGCATTGCGCCACCACTGTCGAGGAGCACCGGCCCAAGGCGCATCAGCGCTATCTGGCCTGGACGCCCTCCGGCTCGTCGATTGGGCCGCGACCATCGGCCCGGCGACGGCCCAACTGTTCGAGCGCATCATGCAGGCCAAGCGCCACCCCGAGCAGGGCTATCGCTGGTGTCTCGGTATTTTACGGCTCGGCGACCAATACCCAAACAACGCGTCGAGGCCGCGGCCCGCCGCGCCCTTACGCTCAACGCCTGCTCCTTCAAAGCCTGAAATCAATCCTCAAGAATAATCTGGACGGCACGGAACCCGAGTCCGCGCCGGCTCCCAAACCGCCGCTGGATCACCCCAATCTGCGCGGCCCTAACTACTTCGACACGGGCGACTCGCCCGCCCTGCAGTGAACGAAACGAGGACTCATGCTGACACAACCGACCGTCAAGAAACTTTGCACTCTGCGGCTCAAGGGAATGGCTGAAGCTTTCCGCGAGCAACAGGAGAGCGCCGACCTGCAACAACTGAGCTTCGAAGAGCGGCTCGGCCTGCTCATCGATCGCCAATGGAACTGGCGGCAGAACCGTGCCCTGGAGCGGCGCGTGCGCAATGGCCGGCTGCAAGGCCCCGCCTGTGTGGAGGACATCGACTTCCGCACGTCACGCGGTTGGACCGTAGGTGGTGCGCTCGCTCACCGCCGAATCGGCCTGGGTCGGCGCGCGCCAGAACCTGTTTTTGATCGGCCCAACAGGGATCGGCAAAACCTGGCTGGCGCGGGCTTTCGCGCAGAAGGCGTGCCGCGACAACTACACGGCGCTGTTTCTGAAAGCGGTCGAACTATTCCGCGATCTCGAACGGCGGCGCCGATGGCAGTCACACCAAGGTGCTGTACCGGCTCAGTCGTGTCGACCTGCTGATCGTCGACGATTGGGCGATGGCGCCGCTGACGGAAAACGAGCGTCGCGACTTTCTCGAAATTTGCGACCAGCGCTATCAGGCTTGCTCACCTTGCTGACCAGCCAATTGCCTGTGGCGAGCTGGCACGCTCAGATCGGCGATCCGACCATCGCCGATTCCATCCTCGACCGCCTGGTCCACAACGCGCACCGCCTTGAATTGCAGGGCGAGAGCCTGCGCAAAAAGCGCACCTCTAAAAGCGGAAAGGAAAACGCATGAATCGGCGCAAGCGACGAGATTTCTACAGGATTGAGTGGGGCAAGGGGGCTCACACGCCGCCCCCTCGCCCCACACCCCACTCCCGGGCTCACAAGCAATTGGATTGACGGATGCCGATCACTTGACGATGATTAGAACTGCCCAGCGTCGCTTCGCTCCGACGGCGATCAACATCACCCCGGAGAGTGATCGCCATCAGATCGGAATCACTGATCGGCTTCCCCGGAATACGCATTTGAAGGATCGCGGGATGGAAACGTCAAGCACGTCTACCTACTGTTTGGGAAGATGGGCGGCACGCCCACCGTGCGTTGGAATCGCTACGAGGATTGCGTGATGCACGTGAGGACTTCTCACGTGCCAAGGTACGAGGTGGAAATCGGCACGGCAGAACCTCTCTTTGCCAAGTTCGGGATCTCATACGAAGCATTCAGCGGCCTCGCTATTCCCGAGAAGATGCAATACATCCGCAAGTACGCCCGTGAGCGGCTAAAGCCGGAGACCGACTCTGGTGGCTAGAGGACAAATCGGAAATGGCCCAACAGCATTCTCTCGATCTTGAAGTTCGTCTTTATATGGGTCTCGACCAAACGGAGAAACGCAGACTGCGCGCCGAAGCCGCGCTGCTTTGCCCGCAGGTTGTGAAACCCAATGGCGCGAAGAAGAAATACGACGACGCAGCCCTATATCTCCTCACCTACCGTGGCGTACTCTGCTCTCAAGCGAGAGATTTATTCACCGCTGGAAGTGTTGCACTGAGTGGTAATCCTACTCGGGGTGGCAACTATATGGCACGCTCTCTCAAAAATATCGAAGCTGAAATAAGAACAGCCGCCGTCGAACTCGAAGATGCGCTCTTCGTAGAGTATTGGGGGACTTCCGTCCTCCCCGAACGGAGAATCAAGAGATGGCTCGAGCTTGCGGACCGATACGCGACCGACTGGAAGCCCTCCGAGGTGTTATTTCGCGACTAATCCCCTGAAGCGAACCTGATTCGTTTATGGGCATCCGCGATGGCTGGAGTCGTGCCTTCCAGGCAGGCACAAATAGCACGCCCAACGTGCCATGCAAGGATCGGCGGCACCGCATTGCCCACCTGACGTTCTGTTTCTCGCAACTTCGCCTCGAAGATGAAGCTGTCCGGGAAAGACTGCATTCGCGCAGCCTCCCTCATGGACATGCGCCGCCGAAGGCGATAGTGGTATTGAATGTTGCCGTGGCATTCTGCCCGGATGGTGTAACCGGGCCTATCGGCTCTCAGAACGCGGTCTCCCTGCTCTGGGCTCCTGTTGGCGCGGCTCCACACGTGGTTGAAAGTCGGGCATTCATCCAGCTCCTCTAGGTCGCCGATGGCCTCCTTCGCGGTCATCCACCTATCCGGAGTTCGTTCTGCCACCGGCGGGACAAAGGTTTTCGCTTCCGCAGAGGTTCCAACTATGAAAACGCGCTGCCGAGTCTGAGGGACCCCGTAATCAGCAGCCTCGTAACGCCCACAAGAGAGCGTGTACCCCAATGCACCAAAATCAGCCATGACCTGGCGGAATGATTCCGCATTGCAGGCCATTAGTAGGCTACCGACGTTTTCAGCCACAAAGACCTTCGGCTTTGTCCGTTTGATGCCTTCAATCATCGCGCGGTACAGGCCACTGCGTCTCCCATTTGCTCCTGCACGCTTGCCATTGACTGAAATGTCCTGGCACGGGAACCCACCAATTAGCACATCGGCTTGCTCCGGCATGGATTCCATCGCATCCCAAACGTCGCAACACAGAATCTCCTCCCCAATGTTCCGCCGGTAGGTTGCGCAAGCCCTTGCGTTGTGCTCGTTGGCCCAGACGATATCGAAGGGAAGGCGGTCATACACGCGACCGAACACACCAAACCCGCCGATGAATCCAAGGTCCATACCTCCACAACCGGAGAACATCGAAACAACCGTATACCTTGGATCTACTCCACGACTATCGGCACTCCTTTCGCTCTTCAGCAAGCGTAGGGGGAGCTGCCCAGAAACTCGCCTTTCCCGCCTGCGGGTTGGTGGCATCGGGATCGCTGTGGACCTGATTATTGTGGTTTCAAGTTCGAATATCATAACCTACTCATCGAACTTCAGTGTCATTTGTGGAGCCTCAATAAGACGTTGTGCCTGTTTTTTTAGCCGTCCCATCTCCACCTCCGTGAACACGCGGCACCCTTGCGTCTTCGATCTTTGTACTGCGTGTCTCGAACACGGCCCTGCTTCAGCCACCGGAAGTAAGTGGCACGGCTCACGGAAGCCTCAGCTAGAGCTTCCCCAATCCTGTACAGTTTCTTTCCCTCGATGAACAGAGGCACCTTACCGTCCTGAGACGTCTTGAGACACTATGATACTACTGATCCCCAGCGAACGACAAGCGAAAATAGCGTGGTTCGCTGAATGAATTCCTGAGAGGAAGGACGTCGAAAGAGCTAGTCGTTGCAATGGTGACAGAACTGGGAACGAACTGAGGACACGAAATCTCGGGTTTCCTCAGACGGGGCGGCTGGGATCCTTCGTTTCCCCTCACGAGGCCCATATGAGCGCCGCGTGGCGGACGGTGGAGACGATGCGATTGATCTGACCGGGGGTGAGCTTGCTGGCCCCGCTCTTTCTGGCTGCCAGCCTGCATCGCGACAAGTTCCGCGGGGGGAGGCGCAAAGGTCTTCATGTAGTCCTTAACGCTCATGATGACGACGCTGGGCTCGCCCCGGCGGCCAACCAGGAATCGTTCGTTCTTCTGCGTGGCACGCTTGATGATCTGCCCAAGCTGCGTGCGGGCAGTGAGGGCCGAGACGACATTCGTCATCGACGATTTGGCTTGCTGCATGGCGGGTTCCTTCACCGAACTGATTAATTAGTTCAGCTTCAGTGTATCAGACGATGGAACACAGTTACCGCGCGATCCTGGAGTGTCTGGGGTGTCTACGTGGTCGAGTTCGTAAGCTACCATTGAGAGGCGGGCGCGACGACGATGAGGCAAGTAAAGCGACTCGATCCAATCCATCCGGGCGAGATTCTCTTGGAAGATTTCATGAGACCGCTCGGGATCAGCATCAATCGACTGGCTCGCGACCTGGACGTCCCGCCGAATCGGATCAGCGCCATCGTCAACGGCACCCGCTCGATCACCGCCGACACCGCGTTGCGATTGGGAACGTACTTCCGCGTCTCGCCGGAGACGTGGCTCGGGCTCCAAATCGACTACGATCTACGTCTCGTCCGGCAGCGCGACGGGGACCGGATCGTGCGCAGCATCCGCTCCCGGCCAGCAGCCTTAGGCCCGCCCGGTACGGGGCGAAAGACGGGAATCCGCGATCTTTCGGCCTTATCTTTCGCCCCGTTCAGGGGCTTTGCCAGGACCAAACCGTTCCCAGCGCTCGCGCGCTGGGCTACATTCTTTCGCCCGCCGGGCTGCCAGCACAGGCGCGCGTGGCTACCGTCGGGACCGCTCAACTGCCGTTTTAAGATACTCATCGAGCAGGCAATGAACCGCTCTGTCGGGATCCAGCCCGTAGGAGGGCCAAGCACTGCCGTTCGAGTGTAGTGCGTCCAAAATACTGTCGATTATCGAGATCGCGTAAGGCAGGATGGCATCCTGCGCGGCGGTTGCCTACCGCCGTCTCGCGCCTACGTGCCAGTTGGCCGATTGACAATCGGCCGCAGCTTGCCAAGTTGCCCCACAATTGGCACCGTTGTGCACCAGGAATAATGGTTATCCTGCGTGGCGCAGTACACTAGCTACGGAGTAGTTACCGCCATCCCCCGCGCACCTCGCTTCCATCTATCTCCGGGCTGCTTCACGTAATTCGCCCAAACATAGGGCCAGGGAATAACGATAGGACATAACACGATTCCCATCAGGCAGTTCTGGACCGTCTCCATGGTGTCCGGGTCCACTTGATGCGCGGACCAAAGCGGGAGCGCAACGGCGAGTAACCATATCGCCTTCCAGAGCAGTTCGAAGAGGAGCAATGGCAACATCCGCAGCGGATATCGAATTCCCAAACCCATCAAAGCCGATAATGCCGCCAGCAGGCTGCAGGCGACACCATGCCATAGATCCCAGGGTTTTGCGTGGTGGATGATTCCGGGCCATATCATGGATCCGAGCCCCACGAATATAAGCAGGTACATGGCTCTCAGTAGGTACAGACGAAACGTTGATACCTCAGTCATCGCGCGACTCCCTCTTTTCAATTCAGTGTGCGGAGCAATCTGCCGCCAGACTGGTGGCCCGAGTCCCGCTCCGCCGGTCCTGGCGAGGACCGACAGCGCCGGTGAGCCATTTTCGTCCCCCCTTACCGCCTAGTCAAGCCGCCGAGCACGGGACTTGAACCTTCGCGATCTCTCGTCCATCCGGAGCGGGTGGAGCGAGGCAACTGAGAGTCATACCGCCGGTGCGCCCGGCGGTATGAACCTGTCCGGAAACAACCGTTACAGTCTGGACAAGTCTCACGCCATCGGGGAGTCCCGTGATCTTGTGGCGTACGTTTCAGCGTGCCGTGCCGGCACTCATGCCGGCATAGTCCGGACGTCGACACGAGTGTCGACGCAGCACGCTAAAGCGTGCGCCACAAAGCGAGCAGCGGGCTCACCACATGGCATGGTCATTTCTTCGCAGGCCCTAACGCCGAGATGACCTCCAATTCCCAGCGCTGGCCTCGCCAAGGTGCTTGCGATCCGGAACGATCCGAAAGGTCCGCGGCGAAAGCCGTAAATTCTGTCGAAAGGTCGTTCCGAGCCACAAAGATAGCATTTCTATAACGCACAAACAGGCGCAAACTGACTCAAATCACCTCAGGGAGGTTCTGGCGATGCAACGTTTGGCAATGAAGGGTGCAGTTCTTCACAGCATCGTTTTCGCGATGTTGACTCCGTTCAGCACGTTCGCACAAAGAGACACGGCCGCACTGGTGGGCACGGTCCTCGACTCTTCCGGAGCCTCGGTTCCTAAAGCGGCTGTCGTCGCCGTAAACGTAGACACGAACTTCGCATACCGCGCGACCAGCGATACGACCGGAGAGTGGACCATCAGCCCGGTTCGCATCGGCAGCTACCGAGTTACCGTGACGGTGCCCGGTTTCAAGACTGCCGCGGTGGGCCCGCTGACGCTGGACGTCCAGCAGCGGCAGCGCGTAGACGTGACGCTGCAGCCCGGCGAGATCAAGGAGACGGTGCAGGTGACCGAAACCGCGCCGCTGCTCGAGACCGATACATCCGAGCGCGGCCAGGTGGTCAACAGCCGTTTGATGTCGGGCCTTCCGCTGAATGGGCGCAACGCGGTGCAACTGGCGCAACTTACGGCGGGCGTCACGTTGAGCGAGCCGGGAGGACGCGACGAGAATGGGTTCGGCTTCAGCGCTAATGGAGCGCGGTCGCTGCAGAACAACTTCCTGCTGGACGGAATCGACAACAATTCCAACTTGCCGGACCTGCTGAACGAGGCTAACTACGTGGTGATGCCTTCGGTGGATGCTCTGCAGGAGTTCAAGGTGCAGACGGATTCTTACAACGCTGAATTCGGGCGGGCGAATGGAGCGGTTGTAAACGCGACCATCAAGTCCGGCACGAACCAGTTCCATGGCGTGGTTTACGAGTTCCTGCGGAACGACAAGCTGGATGCGCGGAACTTCTTCGACGCACAACGGCCGGGGTACAAGCAGAACCAGTTCGGCGCGGCGCTGGGCGGACCGATCATCCGCGACAAGCTATTTGTGTTTGGCGATTACGAAGGGTTGCGGGTCCGCCAGGGTCAGACTCTGACGAATCAGGTGCCAACGCTGGCTCAGCGCGGCGGCGATTTTTCGAGCAATCTGAACCTCCAGTCGCCTACCGGCGTGACAGATTGCAACGGCCAGATGACTTACGGCGGCGAACTCTTCGATACCACCCTGACTCAGGCGAGCACGACCAGCCCGACTGGATACTGCGGCGTGCCTTTCGGCTACGCTCCGAACGGAATGCCGTCGAACGTCATCCCAACGGCTAAACAGGACCCGCTGGGCGTGAAGCTCATGAACCTTTTCCCCACGCCGAACGTGGCGGGCAATGGCTACAACTACCTTTCGAACCCGGTCCTGGTCCAGGACCGGAACCAGGGCGATATCCGTGTCGACCAGGTGTTCTCGAGCGCGGACACCGCGTTCTACCGCTTCAGCGCGTCCCGTCAGCCGTCGAACATTCCCGGGCCGTTCGGCGGACTGGCGGACGGCGGTGGATTCTTCACGGGGAATGAGCAGATCAACGGCTACAATGCGGCCCTCAGCGAGACGCACATCTTCAGCCCGACGCTGGTAAACGAACTGCGGCTGGGATACAACCGGCTGCATGCCTTGCGCTTTCAATTCAATTCGAACACCAACGTCTCGGGGCAGATCGGTTTCCCGGGCGTCCCGTACGCGTCCGGAACCAACAACGGCGGCTTGCCGCAGTTGACTTTCAGCGACGCGGCCACTCTGGGCAGCCCGACTTATCTGCCTTCGAACGAGATCCAGAACACGTACACCGTGAGCGACTACTTCACGCTGATTCATGGATCGCACACTTGGAAGTTCGGCGGCGAGATCCGGCCGGAGGAGTTCACCATTTTCCAGCCGGCGGCCCCCCGAGGCACGCTCAACTTCGCCCCACAGTTTGCCGACAACGCGGGCGCTCCCGGGACCGGCGGCAGCGGCCTGGCGACGCTGCTGACCGGGCAGCCGGACGGCGGCAGCATCAACAACCTGCACAACATCGATTACTTAAGAAAGAACTACGCGGGATTTATCCAGGACGACTGGCGCGTAAACCGCAAGCTGACGGTCAATGCCGGCGTGCGTTATGAGTTCTATTCGACGGTAAAGGAGCGCTTCAACGCGCAATCGAATTTCAATCCCGGGACGGGCCACCTGGACATACCCAGCAACAGCAATATCCCGTTGACGCCGTATTTTGCAACTCTTCTGACCGTGAATCACAGCGCGTCGGACGGCCTGATCCAGCCGGAGTACAAAAACTTCGCGCCGCGGGTGGGCCTGGCCTACGCGATCACGCCCAAACTCGTGTGGCGCAGCGCCGCCGGCCTGTTTTACAACGGAGACGAAAACGGCCCGTACAGCAATCCGAGCCAGGGCTTCAACCCGCCGTATTTCGTGGGTGAGACTTTCTCCACGCCGTGCAGCCTTCCTTCGTACAACACGGCGGCCGGCGATTGCTCGATCCCCGGTCTGCGCAACCTCCAGAACGGTTTCCCGGCCAACGCGCTGACCGACCCGAACACGCCGACACTGTTCTCCTTAGCGCCACATTTGCCGATCCCGAGCGTCTGGCAATGGCACGGCACGCTGCAGTATCAACTGAGCCGGGACACGCTGCTGGAGGTGGGTTACGTCGGATCGAAGGGAACGCACCTGTACACGTTCTTCAACCTGAACCAGGCCTATCCCACGGCGGATCCGTCGGCGCCCTTCGCTCCGCGCAGGCCCTTCCCGTTCGTGGACACCAGCATCTCGTATTTCAATTCAGCCGGGAATTCCGAATACAACGCTCTGCAGACCAAGTTCCAGCGCCGCTTCTCGGGAGGCCTCACGGTGCTCGTGAACTACACCTGGGGCCACGCCCTGGGCAATGCGTCGAACGCGAATCTGGGCGCTCAGAACAACGATGGATTCCGCTGGACCGCGCATCCGGAGTGGGAGCACGCAAACTTGGATTTCGACGTGAGGAACCGCTTCGTGGCCAACTACATCTGGGAACTGCCGGTGGGGCGTGGCAAGCACTTTGGCGGCACCATGCCAAGCGGGCTCAATTATGTGGTCGGCGACTGGCAGATTTCCGGCATCACCACGTTCTCCTCGGGAACCTGGTACACGGTGACCGACGGCAACGGGAACTTCGCCAACTCGGACGGCCAGCAGCGCCCCGACGCGGTAACCGGGCAGAACGCCAACGGGAAGCCCTGCGTGCCGGGAACGTTTTTCAACACTTGCGCTTTCGTGGACCCGGCGCTCGGATCCTTCGGTAATGTCGGTCAGAATACGGTCAACGGACCTGGGGTCCAGAATTGGGATCTTTCGCTGCTGAAAGAAATCCCGTTTGCCGAACAGCGCCGGGTGCAGTTTCGCGCCGAGTTCTTCAACATTGGGAACCATGCCAATTTCCTGTTCGCCAAGCCGGGACCGCAGAATGGCAACAATTCCACGGTGTTCGGCACGCCGACCTTCGGATACGTTACCGCGGCACGGTCCCCGCGGCAGGTCCAGTTCGGGTTGAAATTCTATTTCTAAGACGCGCGAATCCCGCCGGACCTGGCGGGCGGCTACCTTGGCGCGGACGGGCAGGTTCGCTCCATCTATTCCGTTTGACGTAATACGCTATCCGGAATAAGCTGGGACTTGATCCGGTCTTTCAAGTGCGCCGATACCGCTTTGCTCTTTGATGACCGCATGGTCCGGCGGTTTCAGTCGATCGAGCGCGTCGCTCGGCGCAAGCTGCTGTTTCTTCACCGGGCCGCTCGACTCGAGGACCTCCGCGTGCCACCGGGAAATCAGCTTGAAGCATCAAAAGGGGACCGGGCCGGGACGTACAGCATCCGCATCAACGACCAGTGGCGGCTCTGCTTTGCCTGGCGTGACGGCGATGCATTCGAGGTCGAAATCGTTGACTACCACTAAGCATCAGGAGATGACGATGAGACAAGCAAAGCGACTCGATCCGATTCATCCGGGAGAGATTCTACTCGAAGACTTTATGAGGCCGCTTGGGATCAGCATCAACCAGTTGGCTCGGGACCTGGACGTCCCGCCGAATCGGATTAGCGCCATCGTCAACGGTACTCGCTCGATCACCGCCGACACCGCGTTGCGACTGGGAACGTACTTCCACGTCTCACCGGAGACGTGGCTCGGCTGCAGATCGATTACGATCTGCGTCTCATCCGGCAGCGCGACGGGGACAGGATCGTGCGCAGTATCCGATCTCGGCCAGCAGCCTGACTCCTGCCCGGTTTGTGGCGCACGCGTTTCTGATTTCAGCTCCGAGGAAGTTGCCGGACGTGCGTGAGGACCCGAAGGTGCCGGCACGGCACGATGAATCGTGCGCCGCAAGGGGCGGCGCACCCGGAACAGTTTGAGCCTGCCGGCAGGAATCCCGGCAGTGCCCATGATGAAGTAGCGCGCCACTGCCCGAGGGCACGAAAAAGGCCCGGACGGCTTACGCCGGAAAATCCACAAATTATTGTACGGATTCAGGTCCGACGGCGGCAGTTTGCCTTTATACTGTCCGAACTCGGGGCTGTGTGCTTGTCTGGAAGGACTCGTCGTGGGACCGCGCGAAGCTGGGCGAGACTCCCGCCGAAGGCGCGAGCCGCCCCCAAGAAGGAGGCCGTCGTGGTCGAACTGCATGCCTTATGGCTCCCCATACTCGTGTCGGCAGTGTTCGTGTTCATCGCGAGCTCCGTCATCCACATGGCTTCCCCCTGGCACAAGAGCGATTACCCGAAGATGCCGGACGAAGACAAGGTGCTCGCCGCGCTCCGGCCGTTTGCCATCCCGCCCGGCGACTACATGGTGCCTCGCCCGGCGAGCCGGAAGGACGCGGGCTCGCCCGAGTTCGCCGCGAAGCTGAAGAACGGGCCGGTGATGGTGGTCACGGTGTTGCCGAACGGCCCTTTCTCGATGGGCAGAAATCTGGCCCTCTGGTTCGTCTATTGCGTGGTGGTCGGGATCTTCGCGGCCTACATCGCGGGGCGCGCGCTGCCCGCCGGCGAGCCGTACCTGCACGTGTTCCGCTTCGCCGGAGCCACGGCATTCATCGGCTACTCGCTCGCACTGTGGCAGATGTCGATTTGGTACCGCAGGTCGTGGACTACGACGATCAAGGCGACAGTGGACGGGCTGATTTACGGGCTGCTGACGGGCGGGGTGTTTGGTTGGTTGTGGCCGCGATAGGCGGGAGCTAACGTTCAACCATGAGGAAATAGGGAGGAAGTTTCGATGCCGGACGTCACCGTTACCAACTGGTTTGGCGACATTGTTTCGCACCCGCAGGTTATCGTGGATGCCAACTCGGTTCAGGACATCATCGACGTCCTGACGAACCCCGCCCAGTATCCGTCCCCGGTCCGCGCTGTCGGTTCGAACCATTCGACCACGGCCTGCGGCACGGCGGAAGGCGGGACTTTGATCCGGATGAAGATGAACCGGATTCTGAATGTCACCGCGATTCGCTGACCGTCGAAGCCGGCGCCATCCACATCGACATGGCGCAGGCACTGGCGGCGCAAAACCTGCAGTTCTACGTGAACACCGAGATCGGCAACCTCACGGCCGGGAGCGCGGCTTGCTGCGGGACGAAGGACTCGTCGTTCCCCGGTGAATACGGACAGGTCGGGTCCTATGTTACGGGCGTCAAGATGGTGCTTGCCTCCGGAGATCTGCTGGAAGTGACCGACGCGCAGCCGGACCTGATGCAGATGGTCCGTGCCAGTTACGGCACCTTCGGCATCGTCTACGAGGTGACATACCGCATCCGCCCGCTGCTGCCGATGGCCGTCCACCACAAGACGTTTAACACTCGCGGATTTCGTCGACCAGTTGCCGGAACTGAAGGCGCTCGACTACGCGATGATGTACTACATTTTCCCGTTCGACGATCTCATCACGGTCGAGTTCCGCAAGTACAATCCGGACGCTTCAGGCGAGCCGAACAAGATCATCTGGCCGCTGCGGAACTATATCTGGGGCACTTCCGGCCCCAAGTTCGCGCACGACATGGGTCAGACCATCTCCGATCCCAAAATTCGCTACGGCATCATCGATGACTTCAATGCGCTGTGGCGATTCAAACTGGAGAACATCATCACCAGCGACAACACAATCCCGGCCGACGAGATCATTCGCTATCCCGACGTTGCCAATGACAGCCGCTACACATTCAGCCTGTACGCTTTTCCCGAGGACGAATTCCCCTCGGTGCTCACCGATTTCTTCACATTCTGCACCGACTATTACGCGCAAAAGGGTTATCGCACGGACCTGCTCGACGTCGGATACCGGATTGCCCAGGACCAGCAGTCTCTGTTGTCCTACTCGTGGGATGGACCGGTCATGACCATCGATCCGGTCTCGACCGGCAATCCGGGCTGGAATGATTCATCGACGCTTACAATCAGTTCTGCGCCGATCGGAACGGCAAGCCCGTGTTGAATCAGACCGCGCGCTGACTCCGGAACTAGCGAAGAAAGCATTCGGCGACAAACTCGCAACGCTGGAACAGACGAGGCAACAATACGATCCCGTCGGGACGCCTGCTGAACGATTACTTGCGAGGAATCCTGAGTTAAGCGGGCGGATCCAGATGTCAAGGGAGCAGCCTGGATGAGGGTCTTTCGCCCCGATTCCGGGGCTCTGCCTCAACCCTGGCGGTCACGCTGGTTCTCAACTTATCAGCTGTCTCATTTTCGGGTTCTTGGTCATTTTACGCTTACCAATGCCAGCCCCGAACGACAGAGAGGGGTCCTCTCGCGGACGACCACCAGATGGCGGGGCAACCCACCGATTTGTCGAACCGCCCAGTGGAGTCACAGCCCCGCGTGAATCTATCGCCCCGATCCTTAGCCGCGCGCTTCCGCCGTGGTTGGATCGATAATGCTCTTGATTTCGCTGATTCGATCGGCGGGAATCCTCCGCGCTGGGCGTGCTCGCGAATGCTCTGTTCGTTAGGTGCGATGTAGATGCAGTAGATCTTGTCGCCGGTCACATAACTCTGTACCCACTGGATCTGCGGTCCCATGCTGCGCAGCACGCCGCACGATTTCTGTGAGATGGACTGCAATTCCCCCGCCGGCAAACTGCCAACGTTTGGGATATTCCGCTCGATGACATACTTCGGCATACGGGCGAGTGTACAGTACGTTCCTCAACTCTGCCTAGCCCCAATCCGCTCTTCGCGAACGGATGGAGCCCGCACCGCGCCGTGTTCAACCCGAACCGCGTTGCACCCGGAAGTTGCCCCGCGCAACACCGCCCATTACCCGCCACCTAAAGTGTTTTCAATGTGGGCTGAGAAAAATTCGCGGTCGGCGCACTGGTTCTATGTAGGCCGCACTATGCCTTTGGTTGCCCTCATTCTTCTCTTTCTCTTTGCCGCGCCTGCTTTCCCGCAACAGGAGCCAGGCGCCTCCGCCCGAATTGGAGCGGGTGGATCAAACCCTGCAAGCGCTAGCCGAACTGAAGACGAAGGTGGCCGCCATTTCGGCGGAAATCGATCAGTTGATCGCCGGGCTGAGCGAACAGCGGGGCGCACTCCAGAACCGCAAGCCTGCTGCCTTCGGCGGGATCGGCCTGATCGGCGATGCGAGCGCGGCCCCTGCGGATAGAGTCAAGCCGAAGCCCTCGCGTTGCGCCGCCATCACGGTCAAAGGAGACCGCTGCACACGCTCCGCGGTCCAAGGCAGCCGCTACTGCCGGCAACACCTGGTAGCCCGCCAGCGATAGTCCTGCCGCCTGCCTATCGTTCGCCGTAGTTGTCCTGGTAGTAGCTCAGGTACTCGCCCGATTTGACGCGCGCGATCCACTCGCGATTCTCCCGATACCACTGGATCGTCTGCGCCAGGCCCGCCTCGAACGGAACCTCGGCCTGCCAGCCCGTCGCCTTTTCGATCTTTTCGGTAGTGATGGCGTAGCGCCTGTCGTGCCCGGGCCGGTCGGTGACTGTCGTCATCAGACTCGACGGCTTGCCCAGTTGCTTCAGGATCAGTTCCACCACCTCGCGGTTCGGCAGCGCACGAGAGCCGCCGATGTTGTAGATCTCGCCGACCTCGCCCTTGTTCAGGGCCGCCCAGATCGCCCGGCAGTGATCCTCGACGAACAGCCAGTCGCGAATCTGCATCCCGTCGCCATAGATCGGCAGCGGCTTGTCGTCCATGGCGTTTGAAATCATCAGCGGGATCAATTTTTCCGGGAACTGAAACGGACCGTAGTTGTTGGAAGCGCGGGTCACCACCACCGGCAGTTTGAACGTCGTGACGTAGGAAAGCGCTAACAGGTCCGAACCCGCCTTCGAAGCGGAGTACGGGCTCGACGGCTTCAGCGGGTACGTTTCGTCCGCGTCGTCGGGCGCGTCGATGGAACCGTAAACCTCGTCGGTGGAAACGTGCAGGAAGCGCGGCGTCTTCGCGGCTCGCGCGGCCTCCAGCATGGAGAACGTTCCGCGCACGTTCGTCTCCACAAATGCTCCCGGTCCCAGGATGGAGCGATCCACGTGAGACTCGGCCGCGAAGTGGACGATCGCGTCGGGGCGCTCTTCCTCCAGCACCACCCGCAACAACGCGCCGTCGCAGATGTCGCCGTGCACGAAGCGGTAGCCCGAATCCTTCTCGATAGAAGTCAGGTTTTCCAGGTTGCCGGCATAGGTCAGCTTATCCAGATTGACAAGGCGAGTGGCCCAGCGGTTCTTGACGGCCAGCCGCACAAAGGCGCTTCCGATGAAGCCCGCGCCGCCGGTAACGAGCAGCTTCATTTGTGTTGCAGCTCCCAGTCGTAGTTGATCCCAGTCGAGTTATGCGGAATGCGGCCCTCGTCCTTCGGGTTATACAGGCGATCGGTCATATAGACCAGCATCGCCGGCGTGGTTCCGATGACCTTATACCCGTGAGCGACTCCAGGAGGAATCAACAACTGCCACGAGCGCAGTTGCCCGACGTAGAACGTGTTCTTCACCCCGTACGTAGGCGAAGCCGGACGCAAGTCCGCCAGCGCCACTTGGAAGAGGCCCTGCACCACGGCCCAGACGTCAGTCTGGTGCTTGTGCAGATGGAACGCCTTAATCGCGCCGGGGTATGTGAGGGCCGCGCTCACCTGCGTCGTGGCTGCCGGGAACCGATCGACCAGTCCCTGTCCGAAGCGCGCGACCTCAAGAAAATATCCGCGGTCGTCGGGCCACAGCGCAATGGGTTGAACGCGCACGCCCGAGATCAAATCGGGAGAATCGGGTTTGAGAATCACCTTCCCGATGCCGCGTTCGCAATCGGGGATTTGGATTTCGGAGAGAGCTTCTTCACTCATGCGGTTCCGCTTTGCAGTCTTTCGCCACAAGGTTGCTGGCACGCAGCAGCGAACTGAACGTACCGGCGTCGGTCCACCATCCGTCGAGGAACGAATAGGTCATAGTCCCCTCCCGGATATATGCATTGTTCACGTCGGTGATTTCGAGTTCGCCGCGCGCGGAGGGTTTCAGCACGCGGGTCTTCTCGAAGATGGTCGCATCGTACATGTAGATGCCCGTGACCGCGTGGTTTGAGACCGGATTCTTGGGCTTCTCCACGATGTTGACGACCTTCCCATCACGGATTTCCGCTACGCCGAAACGCTCCGGATCGTCAACCTCCTTGAGCAGGATCTTCGCACCCTTTTCCTGACGCTCGAAGTCCGCCACTGCGGCGGAGATGCCCTTCTGGATGATGTTATCCCCAAGAATCACGCAGACCTTCTCACCCTCGGCGAAGTCCTCCGCCAACTTGAGCGCGTCCGCAATGCCGCCTTCGCCTTCCTGATACGAGTAGCCGACTATGGACAGCCCAAACTCCCTGCCATTGCCAAGCAGTTGCAGGAAATCGCCAGCGTGGTTGCCGCCGGTCACGATTAGGATGTCCCGGATGCCCGCGTCCACAAGAGTCTGGACGGGGTAATAGATCATCGGCTTGTTGTAGACCGGCAGCAGATGTTTGTTAGTAATTTTGGTCAGCGGATAGAGCCGGGACCCCTTCCCGCCTGCCAGGACTATGCCCTTCATTAATCCTCCCGTCAAACCTTCTCATGATACACTCTTGCGGGTGAAGCTCTATCGCTGGAACGACATACAAGAAGAAGCCCTGAACCCCTCGCTGCGCCGCAGGGTCGTGCACACCGCCCGCCTGACCATCGCACGGCTCGATCTCAGCAAGGGTTGTTCCGTGCCGAGCCACTCGCACGAAAACGAGCAGGTGACGACTGTGGAAAGCGGGCGGCTGAAGTTCATCTATCCTGGCGGTGAGATCGAAGTCGGACCGGGAGAGTCGCTCGAAATTCCCCCGGGCGTTCCGCACCAAGTCATCGCGCTCGAAGACTCGGTCGCCCTCGATCTCTTCGCACCGCGCCGCGAGGATTGGATCAGCGGCGACGACGCGTACCTGCGCCGCTGATTCCGGGCAAAGCTCTTTCAGGCAAAGTGACCCGTTCGACGCGCTCCGGCGTCACCGCCAGCACGGAGCCCGGCACGCGAAACAGCGCCAGCACGGGCGCTCCGCTCCACAGCTTCGACATGCCCCATCCGCCGTCGCTCTTCCTGTACAGCCGCACTCCGTCTTCCGCCCCCACCAGCACCGGCGGCCACTCGCCAGGCTGGGCATCGAGGACTAATAGCGCGCGCGGATGATCCGGCGCCGGCTCGATCATCTGTGCTGGCCAGCCTTGCTTCTCGTCCTCGGGCCGCTCCAGCAGCGCGAACCTCGCCGGCGCGCCCTCGCTCTCAGCCCACAGCAGATCCGGCTTGGTCCGGCCTGGTCGTCGATAAACCGCGTGTCGCGCCAGCGCGGCGTCCGGCTTGTCGAAAAACGTGTTCATATTGAACAGCCGCCAGGGCAGGTCCCACTTGCCCGGATTGCGCATCCAGTAGTTGCCGATGAACAGATCGGTCAGCCCGTCGCCGTCCACGTCGAAAGCGAGCAGGCCGCCCTGCTTGGAAGCGGTGTAGATGGAATAGATCTCGCTGTACGCCCATTCGTCATCACGGTGCTCTGGATATTCGTACAGGCGCAACTGCGCGTTGAAGTGCGGGACCAGTACGCCTTTGTGTCCATCGAACTCGAACGGCAGGCAGTCTCGAAACTCCGTCTCGCGTTCGATGACGCGAGGCTCCCACTTGGGCGCGCGCAGCCACAGCATGGGTCCGTTGCCAAAATGCTCCTGCACCATCAGGTCGTCGAAACCGTCGCCATCGACGTCGGCGACGCAGCCGCCCGGGCCGAAGTCCGTTCCCTTTTTTAGGACGATGGGAGCGCCACCCGCCAGCGGCCAGAACTTCAGCTCGCTGCCCCAGGTCAAGATACCGGGATGGGGATGTTGAACCAGCGCCGCGCCCCGAATTTGCGCTGCGGCGGGCGCAGGCGCCAGCGAAAGCGCAGTCGCGAGAAAGCCGGCAAAAAACGGCAAGAATCGATCGAAGTTACCGCTAACTTTCGTCAGAAACCGCATGAACCTCCGTTCGCGCTTCTCGAAACGCGAATTTCAGCAACAGGGGCGCAATCGCCGTGGTCATCACGGCCATGAAGACTGCTATTCCGTAACCCTCCCGAGAGACGATGCCCGCGCCAAGACCAACCTGCGCTACCACCAACCCGACTTCGCCGCGAGGGACCATTCCAACGCCGACCCGGAGCGCGTCTCTCATTCCGAAGTTCCACGCCCCCAGCCCGCAGCCAACTGCTTTAGAAATGATTGCAGCGAGCAAAATCACGATCGCCAGCGTAAGGCTTCCCGGATTGCGGAAGGAGCTCAGATCCATTTGCAGACCGATCCCCGCCAGGAAGAAGGGGATCATCAGCCTGCCCGCTCCGCGCGCGAGTGTGTGGACTCGTTTCGAGACGGTTTCGGATAGCGCCATTCCAGCCAGGAACGCGCCGACTATGGCGGCAACGCCCGAGCGCGTGGCCAAAGCGGACATGCCGAGCAGGAACAACAAGGCAATGGCGAATTCGCCCTCGCTGGTTCTCATGTGGCGGGTCAGCTTGGGGACCACGCGACTGGCCGCCGTGGGTCCAAAACGAAAAACCGCGACTACGAAGACGATAGCCGCGAGCGCGCTCACCCCGATTCCAATGAAATCGATCCTGCCTGACGACCCAAGGCTCGAAACCACGGCGAGCACCAGCAGGCCGAGTACGTCGTCGATCACCGCCGCGGCCAGAATCACCTGGCTGGCGCGATGGGCGAGATAGCCTTGCGCGGAGAGCACCTGCGCGGTGATGCCGACGCTGGTGGCCACCATCGCGGCGCCTATGAACATCGACTCTGCCGCCGGGCGTCCCTCCGCGGAGAAGATCGCCCAGCCCAAAGCCAAGGGAAGCGCCACGCCGAGAACGGCTACTAACAGTGCCGTGCGGCCAACCTTCAGCAACTCGGAGGGCTTCACTTCCAGGCCGACCTGGAACAGCAGGAACATTACTCCGATCTCGGAGAGCGCGTGCAGGACGTTATCGTATTGCACGAGACCGAGAGCGGATGGGCCGATGAGCACGCCGGCCGCCATGCCGCCCACGATGCCTGGCACATGCAGCCGCTCAGCAACCTCGGACAGCAACAATGACGACGCGAACACGAAAAACAGCGTCAGCGGCAGCATTGGCTCGCCAATGCCGCCCGCGCCCGGGATGAGTGCCAAGGCATACGCCATATTCGACCTAGTGTGCACCGGCAGGCCGGGCGAACGCCACTCTTCTGGGGAAAGTGCTTCCATTTGCTTGACTTTCCGGTGTATCCTGATGCGCAGGGGGCCGACGACTGAGGCTTCAGCTTTATACGAGTGCGACCAGATCGAATACAACTGCCGGCTTAATGCCGGAAGTGTGTGTTTCTGGCAGCAGAGGCAACGCGATCCGCTCGACTACCCATCGGAGTTAAACCACTACCCACCGCATGTTTCCTTCCAGGTATCCCCGTCCGCGCATCAAAGTTCGAGACAACGTCAATGAAGGCATCCGGGCCCGCGAGGTTCGCGCTGTCTTCCCTGATGGAAGCGTCCAAATCATGGCGACGCACGAAGCGATCCGCAAGGCTCAGGAATTGGGCCTGGATTTGATCGTCGTTTCGCCCACCGCCGAACCACCCGTAGCCAAAGCCATGGACTACGGTCAATGGCAGTACGAGCAAAAGAAGAAGCAGCAAGAGGCGAAGAAGAAGCAGCACATCATCCAGGTGAAGGAACTGAAATTCAGACCCAACACCGACGACCATGACTACGACTTCAAGCTGAACCACGCCATCCGCTTCCTGTCGGAAGGAAATCGCGTGAAGGCCGTCGTGCAATTCCGCGGACGCGAGATCGCGCACACGGAACTCGGCCGGAAGCTTCTGCTCGGCTTTGCCAAGGATCTCGCCGAGTATGGCGCCAGCGAAGGCTTTCCCAAGCTGGAAGGGCGCAATGCTCACGTGATCATCAGTCCCATCAAAAAGGACGCGGTGAAGGACAAGGCGAAGAAGGCTGCTGAAGGCCAGTTGAAACCGGCCACTCCGCCTCAGCCCAAGCCCGCGGCTGCGCCGGCCCCGGCGGACAAAGCAGGCAACGTGTAACGGGTCGGGCGACTGGCTAATACCAGAGGTATTTCTTCCATTGCTCGTCGGTGCGCGCCAGCAGACGCATCAATTGCCTGCTTGTGTGCACGCTGAACGGACGCGGCTGGCGAAGCAACTTAAAGCCCGCCTCGTCTGGCGTCCGGTTCCCCTTTTTGTTGTTGCAGGGATTGCAGCAGGCCACCAGGTTTTCCCAGGTGGTTTCGCCGCCGCGCGAACGCGGAATCACGTGATCGAGCGTGAGATCGGCCGTATTCAACACCTTCTGACAGTACTGGCAGGTGTAACGGTCCCGCATGAGAATGTTCTTGCGCGACAGAGCCCTGGTCTGATGCGGAATCCGGCGGTATTCGAGCAACCGGATCACGCTGGGCAAGGGCACCGTCTGGCGCTGCGAATGAAACTGTCCGGGCGCGTGGGCCTCCGCCGACGCGAGTCCTTTCAACACGAGTACGAGAGCCCGGCGCGCCGCGCAGATGTTGATGGGCTCGTAACTCGCATTGAGGACAAGCACGGGGCGGTGCAGTCTCTCTGGCATCGCGTTCATGCGGACACTCCTCTCACAAATCCAGGGACGCCCGAAGCGGGCCCCTCGGCAGGCAGGATCCGGGAGTCCGACTGGCGCTCCGCGCGAGCGACCGTAAGGACGCAAACGCGCGCGGCGCCGGCCTGCTTGAGCGCTTTGGCGCAGGCGTTGACCGTGGATCCAGTAGTCATCACGTCATCTACCAGCAAGAGCGACAATCCTCGCACGTGTTCGGGCGAAGGAACGTCAAATGCGCCGCGCACGTTTTCGCGCCGCTGCGCGGGCGTCAAATTGGCTTGAACGGCGGTCCGGCGCCGCCGGCGCGCTGCGTTCAGCACGGGGACGCCGGTGCGGCGGGAGAGTTCGCGAGCCAGCAGATCGCTCTGGTTGAAACCGCGCTGCATCCGTTTCCACCAGTGCAGCGGCAGAGGAACCAGCGCGTCGAAATGCTCCAGACGCGGATAAGCGCGCGCGAGCCACGCGCCTAGATCCCGGTCCAGAGGGCGCATGCGGCCGTACTTGAAGAGGTGAATCAATTCGCGCAAGCGGCCTTCGTAGAGAGCGTAGCTCCAACTCCATTCGAACTCGGTCAAACCGAGCCGGCAAAGCGAGCACAGCCCGTGATCGTCGAGCGGGTGCGAATTCAGGAAGGGCGTGCGGCAGCGAGCGCAGCAATACTCGGAGGCAAAGGGCTCCGGCGGTTGCAGGCAGGCAGCGCAAACGGGGATTCGACCTGTCTTGTGGAGAGGCGTGCCGCAAATGGCACAGTCGGCGGGGAACAGCAGCGCAAGAAGACGGGACCCGGCCTCGACAGGCCAGGAAAGCGGCAGTCCCATTTTCGCAGGGCGAAAACTTGAGAAGGCGGCACCTCCCTCATATCCAGTGTACTCTAACCGAATGCTCCGGGCTCCCTGCCCTGCTTGTGTTTCACTAAAGATTGACAATGGCCGTTCTCCTTACCGCCCGCGAAATCTCAAAACAACACGGATCCCGCATATTGTTTGAGGGTGTGTCTCTCGCCATCAACGACGGTGAGGTTCACGGACTGATCGGCCCTAACGGCTCCGGGAAGTCCACTCTGATGAAGGTCCTGGCGGGGCTGGAAACGCCGGACTCGGGCGAGGTTGCGCTGCGCAAGGGCGTGCGCATGGTCTACGTGGCGCAAGATCCGGAATTCCCGCTGGCAACAACCGTAGGCGCGGTTCTTGAAGCCGCCGCCCGCGAGCATACGCAAGTGCCCTCGATCCTCGGGCAGGCGGGTTTCACCGACCCTTCGCAGGAAGTGGATAGCCTGTCGGGAGGCTGGACGAAGCGCCTGGCCATCGCCGAGGCGCTGCTGCGCCAGCCCGACCTGCTGCTGCTCGACGAGCCCACCAACCACCTTGACCTGGAAGGCATCGAGTGGCTGGAGGATCTGCTCGCCGGCGCGCCGTTCGCTTCCATTGTGGTCAGCCATGATCGCTACTTTCTCGAAAACGCCGCCTCGCACATGATGGAACTGAGCCGGATCTACCCCGGCGGCATTCTGCGTGTCGCGGGAAGTTACAGCACCTTTGTCGAGAAGCGCGGCGACTTCCTGGAGGCCCAGGCGAAGGAGCGCGAGGCGCTGGCTACTGTCGTCCGCCGCGAGGTGGCGTGGCTGCGCCGGGGCGCGAAGGCCCGCACGCGCAAGTCGAAGGCCCGCATCGGCGAGGCCAATCGCATGATCGACAACCTGGGCGATCTGGACGAGCGCCGTTCGAGTTCGACTGCGGCGATCGACTTCACGGCGAGCGATCGCCGCACCAAGAAGCTCATCGAATTGGATAAGGCGTCGTTCGCATTTGGCGAGAACCGCCTGTTCAACAATCTGAAGCTCGTGCTCAGCCCTGGGCAGCGGCTCGGCCTGGCGGGGCCGAACGGCAGCGGCAAGACGACGCTGCTCAAACTGTTGACGGATGAACTCAGGCCGCAATCGGGCGAGATCCGGCGCGCGCCTGCGCTGAAGACGGTTTATTTCGAACAGGCCCGGCAACAGATCGATCCCACCATTCCGCTGTGCCGAGCGCTAGCGCCGGAGGGCGATTCGGTGATCTACGCAGGCCGGACGATCCACGTGATCGGCTGGGCCAAACGGTTTCTCTTTCGCGAAGAGCAGTTGGCGCAACCGGTGGGAAGCCTGTCGGGCGGCGAGCGAGCGCGGGTCCACATCGCCAAGCTGATGTTGGAAGAGGCGGATCTGCTGCTGCTCGATGAGCCGACGAACGACCTCGACATCCCGACTCTCGAAGTGCTGGAGGAGACGCTCCTCGAATTTCCCGGCGCGCTGGTTCTGGTGACGCACGATCGCGCGTTGATGGATCGCGTATCCAACGCGGTGTTGGGGCTGGATGGCGAAGGCGGCTCGACCATCTACGCGGACCTGGCGCAGTGGGAAGCGGACCTGGAGCAAAAGCGACGCGCGAAAAATGCGAAGGTGTCCGAGCGGGTTGAGGCGCAACGACCGGCGGCGCCGAACGCAAAGAAGAAGCTATCCTACCTGGAGCAGCGCGAGTACGACGCCATCGAAGAGAGAATTCTGACGGCCGACGAGCGGTTGGCCGCGGCGCAGATCCGGTTGCATGCGTCCGACGTGGTCAGCGATCCCAAGAAGATCGAAGAGGCTTACGCGGAACTGACGGCGGCGCAGGCGGAGGTCGATACGCTGTACGCGCGCTGGGCGGAGTTGGAAGGGCAGTTGCAGGGTAACTGAGGCTGGGATCTGTTTCCGCCGGGTCGAACCCGATGCAATTCGGGTTGAAATCGTCGATTATCATTGAGCGAGGCGAATTATGGCAGGCAAAGCTAAGATCCTGTCTCCGATCCATCCCGGCGAGACTCTGCGGGAGGACTTTCTGAAGCCGCTTGGGATGACGGCCAACCGGCTTGCGATGGAGTTACTGGTGCCGGCTACCCGCATCAACGACATCGTCCGCGGACAGCGTGTCATCACGGCGGATACCGCGCTCCGTTTGGCGCGCTATTTTGGCACGACGCCTCAGTTCTGGATGAATCTGCAGGCCAACTACGAACTGGAAAGGGCCGAAGACGAGCGCGGCGGCGAGATTTCCGATCGCATTAGACCCTATCGGGCGGCATAAGTACCCCACCCCGCAATCCCGGCTCGGCTGTTTCGTTCGAACGCGTGCGCCTGGCGTCGTCAGCGATGTTAAGGCAACCCACGAGGTGATCGAAGACGCCGCAGGGAACTGACAGAGGCGCAGGCGGACATGCCATTCGGGCTCCGAGCCGATTTTCTCCGGTTGCACAAGATGTTTAGCTAGAATGCGATTGGGGAAAGCGGGTGGCCTTTGTCGGTACGAATTGAGAGGGTCGTCTTACGCTGTGCGCTCAGCCTGATCCTCGTTGCCGCGATCACGCTGCTGTGCGACCGCTTGTTTGCGGTGAATGCGACCACTGCCGGATTCGCCTATCTGATCGGCGTGCTTTGGATCGCCACCACCTGGGGCAGAGTGGAATCGTTTCTGGCCAGCTTCGTGGCGATGCTGTGCTTCAATCTTTTCTTCCTTCCCCCATATGGGCGATTGACGATCGCGGATCCACAAAACTGGGTCGCGCTGTTCTCCTTCCTGGTGACCGCGCTGGTGGCGAGCCATTTGTCGGACCGGGCGAAGAGCCAGGCGCTGGAGGCGCGCAACCACCAACGCGACACCGAGCAACTCTACGCGCTGAGCCGGGCGATCTTGCTGAGCCAACCCGACCACTCGATAGGCGGGCAGGTTGCGCTACAGATCGCTCGCATTTTCGACTGCCGGGCGGTGGCGTTATACGATGCGCCGTCAGGCGAAATCTACTCAGGCGGATCGGCGGACCTGCCCGACATCGAAGCAAAGCTGAAGCAGGCCGTGTCGCAGGCAACCACTCTGCACGAGACGGACTCCGAACTGCTGGTGGCGCCGGTGACGCTGGGAGGCCGGCCGATCGGAAGCCTGGCACTCAGCCCCAGCGCGCTATCCGAAGGCGCTCTGCAAGCTCTTTTGAATCTGGTGGCCATCGCGCTGGAACGCGTCCACGCGGAAGAGACCACAAATCGGGCCGAAGTCGCGCGCCAGAGTGAAGAGTTCAAATCGACTCTGCTGGACGCCATCGCCCACGAGTTCAAGACGCCGTTGACCTCCATCAAGGCCGCGTCGACGTCGATGCTTTCGGACTCCGGCGCTCTTCCCGCGCCGTTGCGCGAGCTCACCGCGATCATCGACGAGGAGACAGACCGCTTGAGCCTGCTGGTCTCCGATGCCGTCCGGATGGCGCAGATCGACGCGGGCAAAATCAGCCTCGAAATGCAACTGGTCAGCGTCCAGGATCTCTGTGAAGGAGCGCTCGTTCAATTTGGGCAGCGTCTCGAAGGCCGGGTTCTATCGCGTCAGATTCCGGGATGGCCTGCCCCTGGTATTCGTGGATCGAAAACTGATCCAACTCGCCCTGCGCCAGCTCATCGATAACGCGTTGAAGTACTCGGCCACCGCTTCGCCGCTGGAGATCGCGGCAGAACTGGAAGAGAATCGAGTGCTCATCATGGTGCGCGATCACGGGCCCGGCATCCCCGCGAAGTACCTGGACCGAATCTTCGACAAGTTCTACCGCAGGAGCGCGGGAAAGCAACGGATCCCCGGCAGCGGATTGGGACTGCACATCGCGCGAGAGATTGTCCGCGCCCACGGTGGAGATCTGTGGGCCAGCAGCGAGCTTGGCCAGGGCTCCGAATTCCGCATGGCGCTCCCTGTGGCGGAACGGGGTGACGAGGCATGAATGGACGCATTCTGGTAGTCGACGACGAGCCGCAGATCCGCCGTGTGCTGCGGACGACGCTCACGGCCAGCGGGTATGAAGTCCTCGACGCCCGCACCGGTGAAGATGCGCTGGAGACTCTGCGAGACAGCCGCTTCAGCCTGATCCTGCTGGACATGAACATGCCGGGCATGGGTGGCTTGGAAACCTGCCGCCAGATTCGCGAGAGTTCCGAGGCCGCCATCATCATGCTGACCGTCCGGGACTCTGAGCAGGACAAAGTGGCAGCGCTCGACGCGGGCGCGGACGATTACATCACCAAGCCCTTCAGCACGCCGGAACTCCTGGCCCGCATCCGGGCTGCTCTACGCCGTCAGCCCGCCGCTGGAGAAGGGGCGGTGGAGACAGTCTGGCTGGGCGAGTTGGAAATCAGCCTGGCGACGCGGCGCGTTCTTTCGAATGGCAAAGAAACCCGATTGACGCCCAAAGAGTTCGACCTGCTGCAGTACCTGCTCGCGAATCCCAACGTGGCGATCCCGCACACGAGGCTGCTCCAAGCCGTGTGGGGACCGGACTACGGGAACCAGGTGGAATACTTGCGGGTGTTCGTCAATCAACTCAGGAAGAAGATCGAGCCGGACCCGGCGCACCCGCGTTACCTGCTCACGGAGCCGTGGGTGGGCTACCGGTTGATGCTGCCCGGCAAGACTGCTTAGTGGGGAGGCGCTCTCCTTGTGGGGCGGCTCTCCAGAGCCGCGTGGGCCCTCCAGAGCCCGCTCAGGGGTTAGTTGTGGGGCCTGGAGGCCCCACGCGGACCTGGAGGTCCGCCCCACCATCTTCTTCAAACGAACTCGACGCCAGTCTCTTGCGCGACTTTGCGGATGTAGGACGCGCCTTCTGCGTACTCCTCGGCCTTGCTCAGGTGTTCGAGCATCAGCGGCGTCTCGTGCGGCAATGCGGCCAGCGCCTCCAGATAAGCCCGGTAGTCCACCGAGCCACGCCCGGGAACGACTTCGATGAAGTGCAGGTTCATCTCGGGCTGCCAGATCAGATCCTTGGCGTGGCAGGAAACGATCCACGGCGCGAGCTTCGCGATGGTCTGCCGGATGAACGTTCCCGTATCGTAGAACCGCACTGGCGAACTGATGACGTTGCAGACGTCGATGTGCACGCCGAACGCCTTGCGATCCACCGCCTGGACCAGGCGGATGTAGCTCTCAGCGCAATCGGGAACCGACGAGCTCATCATTTCGATCGAGAACTTCGTTCGCTTCGGCTTCACCTGATCGATCAGCTTGCGGCAGTTCTCCACGGTTGCGTCGAAGAACTCCTTGCTCAAATTCTTCGGATGCGGCCCGTACCAGACCATCGGGTTATAGGAGCCGGCGATGTCCACGCAACAGAGTGCGCCGACGGCATCGGCAAGCGTCAGCCGCGATGACACGTAGTCGAAGTTCTTCTTGCGTTTGTCGGCGTCCGGATCGAGCAGGTTCACCCATGCTCCAACTTCGGAGATGATGACGTTCTCAGCTTTGAATGCGTCTTCGATGGCGCTAATGCGCTCCGTGTCCTCGATCTTCACTTCGGGGCAATAAGCTGCCGAGTAGCCCAGTGCCCGATGAGCATGGGCGAGATCGCGGGGATCCTCGTGCTTGCCGAAGACCGGGCCGCCGAGCCGGATCTTCGACTTGCCTTTCGCAGGTACCGCAGCGGCGGCAGTCATCGACAAACAAGTCAACGCCGTACCAGTGAAAAGGGTCCGTCTCGTCATGGCAAATACTCTA
This sequence comes from Terriglobia bacterium, assembly GCA_963823095.1. GTDB lineage: Bacteria > Acidobacteriota > Terriglobia > Bryobacterales > Bryobacteraceae > CAIVVT01. The sequence continues at coordinate 222,185 of CAWGKI010000049.1, read as the reverse complement.
TCGCCCCCCGAGGTCCGGCGCAGCACCTCCGTTCATTCGCGGGCCCATGGCGCCGCAAACAACCTATCGGCGTCTGAACGCGGGCTCGCGAGGCTTAACTGGAAAAAATAGTCTTGATTTGACCCAGACAGGCTCTCATAATTTCTGTGATCCGCATTCCGGATCTAGCGGAGGAGCGAAAATGAAAGCGATTTTCTGTCTGCTGTTAACGATCGGGCCGGCGCCCGCGCTATTTGGTTTTGCGGCCCAGGATTCCCCCAAGAAAGAAGAGGAGGAGTCGCTGAAGGCCTGCGCCAGCCTGGTTCTGGATGGGTTCCGCAAGATCGCCGACACCCGCGACGTGCGCTTCCAGGGCAAGGTGAAGGAAGCGACGGCGCTGTGCCGCGGCGGCCACATGGCCCTGCAATTCAGGGGTACGCCGTGGGTGGACTGGTCGAATTACTGGGGTACGGGCGATGCCACGTCCCGGCCGCACGGGTTGATTACGTCGGGCGGCCCTGCGCTCCGTGGCATCACCGGAGCGCTATTGGACCTCGAATTCCAGCGTGTCGAGCTGATCAAGTTCAACCTGTTCGACAACAACAAGACCTACCAGCAGTACGTCTCGGGAAGAGACAAAGTGCCCGGCCCGTCCCTTAAGAGCTGGCCGGAGATGCGCCTGCCGGCGGATCACCCGCAGTACCAAGCCGTTGGTGGCGACGGGACGCAGACCTGCAAGGGCGATCTGATTCGCAGCCGCACGCTCACGGGGATCTGCAACGACATCGTCAACCCGTTGATGGGCTCGACAGGACAGTTGTTCGCGCGCAATGTGGAGTTCGAGACCACGTTTCCCGATCTGGGGCGTACCGATCTGACGAAGAACCGGCACGGCGACCGCCTCGGTTTGCTTACGCCGGATCCGCAGGTGATCAGCCGCAAGTTGTTCACCCGGTCGCAGTCGAATCCCGACGCCTGCCGCGCGGGTTACGGCTTGCCTGACGATTCGAAATCGGCCAACTGCGACTACAAGAAGGCGCCGTTCTTCAACGTTCTTGCGGCTTTCTGGATCCAGTTCATGACGCACGACTGGTTCTCGCACCTCGAGGAAGGGCACAACCAGGCCGAGTACATGAAGGTCGGCTGCGAGAGCCAGAAGGTGAACAACGTCGAGACTGCTTCTGACGCCCGACGACATCCAGAAGCTGGGCTGCCGGCCGGACGACCGCATGGATAAAGCCTACGTCGCGGAAGACGCCGAACCCGGCAAGTTCACCTCCGGCGGCAAGGACTACCTGGTCCGCGCTCCGAAGACCATGCGCAACACGAACACGGCCTGGTGGGACGCATCGCAGCTCTACGGCTACGACGCTGTGTCCCGGCAACGCGTGAAGCGCGATCCATCCGATCCGGCCAAATTTCTGCTGGCGCCTGTTGGCGGCTCGGGTCCGGCCTATCTGCCGGTATTCGCTGCTGGCGACCCCATCAACCCCGAGTGGACCGGACAGGAAGCGGCAGCCTTCCCGGACAACTGGACCATCGGCACGAGCTTCTATCACAACCTATTCGCACGCGAACATAATTCGTTTGTCAGCGAGTTTCGCAAGCTGGCGGCCGCGAAACCTAACGGCGATTCCGGGCTGCGAGACCCCGCCAAGCCCAAGCAAGTCATCCGAAACAAAGACGTGTCGGCGGACGAACTGTTCGAAGTCGCGCGGCTAGTGGTGTCGGCCGAAATCGCCAAGATTCACACCATCGAATGGACCCCGCAGTTGCTCTACGACGAACCGCTGTACAAGGGCATGAACGCCAATTGGAATGGTCTTTTGGGCGAGGGCGGCGGCGATGTTTCAAAGGCCCTGAGCGAAGTGATCACCAAGGGCTTCGGAAAGTCGAAGGACTCCGACAAGACCACTTCCTGGTACTCGGTGCTCGCCTCCGGGCCGGGCATCTTCGGGATCGGGAGCAAGGCAAAAGGATACGACATCACCAAGCCCCAATTCACCAACGGCGGCGTGAATCATTTCGGTTCCCCATTCAACTTTCCCGAGGAGTTCGTGACCGTCTACCGGCTGCACCCATTGGTCCCGGATCTGATCGAGTATCGTGATGCCGGCAAGGATCCGAACAAGATCGTCGCCAAGGTTCCGATCGTCGATACCTTCCAGGCCAAAGCCACGGACGCGATGCGAACGCGAGGGCTGGCGAATTGGGCCTTGAGCATGGGGCGGCAGAGGTTGGGGCTTCTCACGTTGAACAACCACCCGGCGTTCCTTCAGAATCTGAAGCTGGGCCGATTGGACAGCCCGACGCAGCAGATCGACGTCGCAGCCTTGGATCTCATCCGCGACCGTGAGCATGGCGTACCGAGGTTCAACGAGTTCCGCAGACAGTACGGGCTGAGACAGTTGACGAGCTACGACGATTTCGTGGACAAGCATGTCGCGTCTGGCTCGCCGGAATGGCAGGAGCAGCAGGACATGGTGCGCAACCTGCGGGAGGTCTACGGGCAGCACGTTTGCGATGCATCGAAGGCGATCACCGACGCGCAAGTCAACGAAGACGGCACGCCCATCAACGATTGCCTGGGCCACCCGAATGGCACGCTGATAGACAACATCGAGGATGTGGACACCGTCGTCGGCTGGCTGGCCGAATCGACCCGTCCGCACGGCTACGCCATCTCCGAGACGCAGTTCGTGGTGTTCATCCTCAACGCATCGCGGCGACTGTTCAGCGACCGCTTCTTCACATCGTCCTTCCGGCCGGAGTTCTACACGCAACTCGGCGTGGACTGGGTGAACAACAACGGTCCCGGAGGTGCGCAAATGGAGAAGGGCACGCCCAACGGCCACACTCAACCGGTGTCGCCGCTGAAGCGAGTCCTGCTGCGCAATGTTCCGGAGCTGAGCGGAGAACTGCAGGGCGTGATCAATGTCTTCGACCCGTGGGCTCGCGACCGGGGCGAATACTACAGTCTCGATTGGAAACCTCGTCCCGGCGCGGAGTCGGACGAAGCGTTCCAGAAACAGCAGTAGCCTGGGAACGCCGGTTTCCAGATCGGCCGATTTGAGTGCATAGCTCGAAAGGGCCAGTCAGGAGACTGGCGTTCCCAGAGCCATCCCTTCCCCTCCGCGCGGCTCGATCATCGAGCTGCCAGACCCCGTCCTCCGATTGCCGCTAAGTGGGTGGAGCACAAAGACCTAACCGGCAAAACGTCTGGCCGGATCGCCCCAAATCCACGGTTCTCCAGCGGTGATGAGATGGATGTAACAACGCAGTGAAACTTTTTCGACGTGAGAGTATCCTTCGACGGGTACGCGTCGTCTTACCAAATAACCAAGATGAAGAATTTTGTTCATGTGCTGTTGCCGTGTCTGGCCGTCCTCGTGATTGGACAGGCGGCCGGCGCGCAAACACCTGCCGCGCCTCGCAATCGTGTCATCGGAGCCGTCACGGCCGTGGATGCGGGTTCGAACCTACTTTCCATCAAGACGGATGCCGGCGATATTTATGCCGTTTCCGCGAGCGCGGAGACCAAGTTAGTGCGCCTGGCTCCCGGCGAACGGGACCTGACCAAGGCCCAGGCGATTCAGTTTGCCGAGATCGCGGTGGGTGACCGGGTTCTGGCCCAAGGCCCCGTGAAAGAGGCCCTGAAGACTCTGGAAGCGCTGCGCATCATCGACATGAGCGTGGCCGACATCGCCAAAAAGAATCAGGATGAACAGGCCGACTGGAAGAAGCGCGGTACGGCGGGCATCGTCACGATGAAGGACGAAGCGGCCAGCCAGGTGACTCTGCGGCTGCCTTCGATGGCAGGCGACGGCGAGTTGGTCAAAGTCGCGGTGACGCCAAAAACAGTTTTGAAGAAATACGCGCCGGACTCGGTGAAGTATGCGGACGCTAAAGTTTCGACACTGGCGGAGCTGCAAAAGGGCGATCAGATTCGCGTTCTTGGGACCAAGGACGAGGCGAGCGGCACGATCCAGGCGGAACAAGTAGTGAGCGGATCGTTCGTGAACGTCGCGGCGACGGTGACCAGCGTCGATGCCGCCACCGGGATGATCGAGGCCAAGAACATCGAAACCGGAAAGCCGGTGAGCATCAAGATCACGGCCGAAACGAATCTGCGGCGCATGCCGCAAATGGGTGGCGGGATGGCGGGCGGAGGAGCGCCAGGCGGCGCGCGTCCGGCCGGAACGCCTGCCGCGCAGGGCGGTGGAGCAGGACAAGGCGCGGCCTGGTCAGGAGGGCAGGGTGGCGCGGGCGGACCAAGGCGCGGAGGAGATTTCTCCCGCTTCATGGATTTCATGCCAAAGGTCGGCGTGGATAGCCTGAAAGCCGGCGAGACCATCGTAGTGGCCAGCAGCAAGAGCGCGAATCCGGGCCAGGTGACAGCGATCACGGTGTTGGCAGGGGCGGACTTCCTGGTTGCCATGGCGCAACGGCGGGCCGCGCAAAGCGGGCGTTCCAGCGAGCCCAGCATGGGGATGAATCTCGACGTGATGTCGATGGTTCCCATGCAATAGTCCAGTGCAGAAGAGACCGGCGGCAAGCCGGCGTAGTTTCCGAGTTCGACAAACCAGATAAGGGATTGAGACCAATGCGCATGATGTGTGTACTCCTGCGGTCCTTGCGTGGACCCATTTTCGCGGCATTTCTTACGATTATTCTTATTGCGGGCGTTTCCGCACAGACGACCAAGGCCAGCCTGAAGGGGCAGGTTCTCGATCCCTCCGGATCGGTGGTTCCTGGAGCGACGGTGATGCTCCAACCGGCAAGTGGACCGGCCAAGACGGTAACAAGCGATAGCCTGGGCCGATTCTCCATCGTGGGACTGACGGCGGGCGCGTACAACATCATGGTGAAGAAGCAAGGCTTCGCCGTCTATCAGATGCAGGCCTTCCCGGTGAGCGGCGACGGCAGCATCGATATTCAGCTCAGCGTGGCGAGTTCGACGCAGGAAGTGACGGTCAGCGACGACCGCGGGCGCGTCGAGGTGAGTCCGGACTCGAATGCGAGCGCGCTGGTTCTCAAAGGCAGCGATCTGGATGCGCTATCCGACGATCCGGACGAACTGCAGGACGACTTGCAAGCGCTGGCCGGCCCCTCCGCCGGTCCCAATGGCGGGGAAATTTACATCGATGGCTTTACCGGAGGCGCACTGCCCTCGAAGGCGTCGATCCGCGAAATCAGGGTCAATTCGAATCCGTTTTCCGCGGAATACGATCACCTTGGCTATGGCCGCGTCGAGATCTTCACCAAGCCCGGCATGGACAAATTCCGCGGCCAGATCTCCACGAGCTTCAACGACAACGCGTTCAACGCGCGCAACCCGTTCCTCGGCTCCGAAGCGAAACCGGCATTTCAGTCGCGGCAGTTTAGCGGCAATCTAGGCGGACCTCTGGCAAAGAAGATTTCGTTCACTCTCGATTTCGAGCGGCGCGACATAAGCGAATTCGGCGTGATCAATGCCACCACGCTGGGTCAGAGTCTCCTGCCCATGAGCCTGCAATCGGCGGTGCCCGCGCCTACCGTGCGCATGGATCTTACGCCCAAGGTGGATATCGCCCTCAACGACAAGAACACTCTGACTTTGAGGTACCAATGGGAGCGAACTTCCAGGGACAACTCGGGAGTCGGCACATTCTCGCTGGCGGACCGTGGCATCAACTCCACGGGCGGCGAGCATCACTTCTTCATCACGGAGACGGCGGTATTGGGCAGCAAGGCAGTGACGGAAACGCGCCTCCAGTACCGGCGTGAGGACACATCGAACACCGTCGCCAGCACCGCGCCGGCAATCAGCGTTTCGGATTCGTTTAACGCCGGCGGCTCGCCGATGGGCGCGGCGTGGAACAAAGACAGGTTCTACGAGTTGAGCAACATCACGACTTACACAGCCGGAGTGCACACTCTGAAATGGGGCGGCCGGATGCGGTTCGACAACGTAAACGACTATTCGCCCTCCAATTTCAACGGAACCTTCTCGTTCATCGGCGGCCAGGCCCCGGTGTTGAACGATCAAAACCAGATTGTCAATGGACCCGATGGCAACCCACTGATGGCGCTCGAAACCTCTCTGGAGCGCTACCGGCGGACTCTGGTCCTGCAGCAAGCCGGGTACTCGGCAGCTCAGATCCAGATGATGGGCGGTGGAGCCAGCCTGTTCAGCATCGCCGGTGGGAACCCGCTGGCCAGCGTCAATCAGACCGACGTCGGGCTGTTCCTGCTCGACGATTGGCGGCTGAAGCCAACCTTCACGTTGAGCCTCGGGCTGCGCTACGAGAACCAGACCAATCTCAGCGACATGGCTAACTTCGCCCCGCGCATCGGCTTTGCCTGGGCGATCGGCGGAGGCAAGAACAAGACGGCAAAGACCGTGATCCGCGGCGGCGCCGGCTTCTTCTACGACCGGGTGAACGACAGTCTGACGCTGGCGGCGTTGCGCTACAACGGGATTACGCAGCAGTCCTACCTTGTCCCCAGCCCAACTTTCTATCCGAACGTTCCAACGCTCGGCACCCTCGCCGCAGACTTGCAGCCGACCACGACGACCAAGCTGTACAGCGGCCTGGTAGCGCCACGCATCGCGCAGACTGGTCTGAGCATCGAGCGGCAGTTGCCCAAGAACACGTCCGTCACGGCCACCTGGGCCTTTTCGCGCGGCATGCACTACCTGCTGACGCGCAATATCAACGCGCCGCTCGCGGATGGCGCCTATCCCTACGGGAACCCGAACCCTCTGACTCTCTATGAGTCCGCCGGATTGTTCACGCAGAATCAGTTGATCGTCAACGTGAATTCGCGGATGAGCAGGAAGGTGTCGCTGTTCGGCTTCTACACTCTAGGCCAGGCGAATGGCAACTCGGACGGCGGCTCTCCCATGAATCAATACGATCTTCGCAGCGAGTGGGGGCCGACGCGGTTCGACATTCGTCATCGCTTCTTCATCGGGGGTTCGATAACCGCTCCGCTGAAGGTGATGTTCAGTCCCTTTATCACCGGTTCCTCAGGCGCACCGTACAACATTACGACCGGCAACGACTTCAACGGGGATTTGATTTACAACGCGCGGCCGGCGTTTGCTACCGACCCCAACGCTCCGAATGTGGTCTCGACGCCTCTCGGCCTCTTCAACACTAAGCCGGGACCCGGCGACAAGATCATCCCGCGCAACTACGGCCGCGGTCCTGCCCAGTTCAACCTGAACCTGCGGGCGGCGCGTACCTGGGGCTTTGGCAAGAGCACGGAGACAGCCGCCGGCGGCCCGGGCGGAATGCCAGGCGGCGGATTCCGCGGTATGGGCGGCCCAGGCGGCGGCCGCGATCACGGCCCAGGCGGCGGAGGCCCTGGCGGCATGTTTGGCGGAGGCAACACCGGCAAGCGCTTTAACCTGACGCTGTCCGCGTCGGTGCGCAATCTCCTCAACCGCGAGAATTTCGCTCCTCCGGAAGCGAATCTGAGTTCACCGGACTTTGGTAAGCCACTGTCGCTCGCCGGCGGGTTCGGCGGCGGAGCTTCAGTCTACAACCGCAGGGTCGACCTGCAGTTGCGACTGACGTTTTAGGCCATATCCATAGCACCGAACCGCGAACGAAGAGAACTGCCCTCCGGGAGTTAACTCCGAAACGGAGCCGCGACCGCGAGGAAGCGGCAATATCTGGCGATGGCCGCTCTCTATCGTTCGCGGTTCGGTGCTACAAGATGTAGGGTTCGGGCGCTGTGGTTCACAGTGATTCTGAAGCTGCGCTAGACCGGCTGAAAATCGGGGAAACGAGAAGGGCGGGATACGTGATCCCGCCCTTCTTGTGTTTTCAGTCGTGCTGTAGTTTAGATTTGACTCCGGGATTCCTCCGGGAATCCGCGTGTCAGATCTCCCAGCGCCAGAGGCTCGCACCGACCGTGAAACCCGCCCCAACAGCGGCGAAGAGCACGTAGTCGCCCTTCTTGAGCATGCCTTGCTCCACGGCGTCGCGCGTTGCCAGCGGAAGCGTCGCCGACGTGGTATTGCCGTACTTCTGGATGTTGATCATCACGTGGTCGAGCGGCATCTTCAGCCGGTCGGCGCAGGCGTTGATAATCCGCAGATTCGCCTGATGCGGGATCATCACGGCTACGTCTTCCGTCTTCATTCCATGCTCGGCGAGCAATCTGGCGCTGATGTCGCCCATGTGCTTCACGGCGAATTTGAAAACGGCCTGGCCTTCCTGCTTGACGAAGTGCAAGCGCTTGTCCACCGTCTCGTGCGAAGGAGGCATACGGCTGCCGCCCGCGGGCATCCGCAGCACCGCGGCGCCGGAGCCGTCGATCATATGCTTGTGACCGACGAAGCCGACTTCGCCCTCTTCGGCCGCTTCGATGATGAACGCACCCGCCCCATCGCCGAACAGGACGCAGGTCGCGCGATCGGTGTAGTCGATGATACGCGACATCGTATCCGACCCGATCACCATCACCCGGTTGTGCATGCCCGATCCAACCATGCTCGCCGCCGTGGTCATCCCATACAGGCAACTGCAGCAGGCGGAGATCAGATCGAATCCCCAGACATTCTTCGCGCCCAGCCGGTCCTGAACCAGGCACGCCGTGGAGGGAAACAGATGATCCGGAGTCACCGTGCAGACGATGATGGCGTCCAGATCGCCCGGTTCGATCCCACGCTGCGCCAGCGCGAGTTTCGCGGCTTCGACGGCCATGTCGGAGGTGGCCACGTCGGGGGCCGCGATATGGCGCTCATGGATGCCAGTGCGCGCCAGGATCCATTCATCGCTGGTATCCACCATCTTCTCCAGGTCCTGATTGGTCAGGAGACCCGGCGGCACATAGCAGCCATAAGCGCTGATTTTGACGTTACGCAAATCACACTCCCTGTCACCGTTTACTCGTGGCCCCGAGGTTCCCGGAGCGAAACGGACCAGCCCATCTGAAAAGGCTGCAAAACTTCATTGTTATGCTAAGTCAGGAGACGGATGCAACTTCAGACGGCGTTGTCCTCTGAGTCCGCCGAGGAGATTTTCGCGCGGATCTTCCAGGAATATCGTCCGCGCACGCCGCTTGCAGGCGTGAAGCTGGTGTTCAAGCGCTACGCTAACGCCAACAGCGCCATCGCCTGGCGCGATTCGCGGCTGGACGTGAAGCTCTCCGACTTGTGGCAGGGCGCGCCTGCGGCGGTGGTTGAAGCCCTGGCTCATATTCTCGTCGCCAAGATGCTGCGCAGAGATGCTCCGGCGCATGCTTCGAACACCTACCGGCGCTGGTTGAACCGCCAGGACGTGCGGCGCGACATGCAGCGGGTGAAGCAGCTTCGCGGGCGCAAGTTCGTCAGCGGCCCCGAAGGCAAGGCCTGGAATCTGGAAACGATTTTCGAAGAGTTGAACCTGAAGTACTTCGATGGTTTGATGGCGCGCCCGGATCTCGGCTGGAGCCGCAGACCGTCGCGCACCACGCTGGGCCATTACGATCCGTCGCACCATGCCATCATCCTCAGCAGCCTGATGGACGACCTGGCGGTGAAGCGGCTGGCCGTCGAATACGTGCTCTATCATGAGATGCTCCACTTGAAGCATCCGGTGGACCACAGGGGATCGCGACGCCGCGTGCACACTCGCCAGTTCCGCGATGAAGAGAAGCTGTTCGAAGGTTTGGACGAAGCCAAGGAGTTGCTGAAGAAACTGTGCGCCTCGGCTCACTCGCATTACTGGTCTTCCTGAGCGTCTGCGGCCGGACCCTGCCCGCTGCGACACCGCCCGACGTTCGCCTTTGGCAAAGCGTCCTGAGCGATTTCGTTACCGAAGATGGCAACGTCCGATACGCCGCTTTGAAGAGCGACTCGGGGGGCTTGAGGAAATTCGCCTCGCAGATTGGCGAGGTGAGTCCGGAATCTCATCCGGCGCTCTTTCCGGCGCGGGCGGACCGGCTGGCTTATTGGCTCAACGCTTACAACGCGCTGGTTCTGGATGCGATCGTCGCCGGGTATCCCGAACGGCGCAACCGCCTCGGCTCGTTGCTGGGCCGGGGAATCTTCTTCAAGCTGATGAACGTGCGCGCGGGCGGCCGCGCCACCACGCTGGATGCGATTGAAACGGAGAAATTGCGCGAGGGCTTCCACGATCCGCGCATTCACTTCGCTATCGTCTGCGCGTCGCGCGGTTGCCCTTGGCTAGGGCGGACAGCTTTCACCGCAACGAACGTCGATGCACTGCTGAACGATGCGGCCCGGCGATTCCTGAATCAGAAACGAAACGTGGACGTCAACCCCGCCCACGGTGTCATCACGCTTTCCAGCGTCTTTGACTGGTTTGGAAAGGACTTTGGCGGCGACGAAGCCCAGCGCCTGAAGTTCATCGCGAAGTACCGGGACGACGGCGCACAAATCGTATCCAAGCACTGGAAGCTTAAATACGCAGACTGGGACTGGAGCCTGAACGATGCCGGCCGCTGAGCCGATCGGTTACCCTAGACGAGATCGCAGGAGTCTTTACCCAACTGGTTCGGATCGCCAAAGCCGGGGATGGAGCAAACTGAACTATGGCCACCAGAAAGAAGCAATCCGCCTTGCGCGCGTCATTTCAGGGCGAGCCGGGAGCGTTTAGTCACAAAGCCGCGATGGACCTGCTGGGTCCGGACGTCGCAGTGGAGCCCCGGCAGCGCTTTGAGGACGTGTTCGCGGCACTGCGGGATGGTGAGGCCGACGCCGCGGTGATCCCCATCGAGAACACGCTGCACGGCTCGGTGCACGAGAACTACGACCACCTGCTGCAGTTCGACTTTCGGATTGTGGGCGAGACGAACGTCCGCATCGTGCACAACCTGATCGCCATGCCCGGTGTGCGCTTCAAGGATGTGAAGCGGGTCTTCTCGCACCCGGTCGCCTTGAACCAATGCGTCGATTTCTTTAAGGCCAATCCACAAGTCGCGCGCGAGTCGTTCTACGATACGGCGGGCAGCGTGAAGATGGTGATGGCCGAGGGACTCCGGGACGGGGCCGCCATAGCGAGCGCGGTCTCGGCGGAGATTTACGGCGCGAAGATCCTGAAGCGGTCGATCGAAGACGACCGGCAGAACTTCACGCGATTCTTCCTGCTGCGGCGCCCCGACCAGAAGCCGCTGGCCGTCAACGATCAGGGCAAAAAGGGCTGGAAGACTTCTCTTGTCTTCACTATCCGCAACCAGCCGGGAACGTTGTTCAAGGCGCTGAGCGCGTTCGCGTTGCGGGAGTTGAGCATGATCAAGATCGAGTCGCGCCCGTTGCGCGGCAGGCCTTGGGAATACCTCTTCTACCTCGATTTTCTGGGCAACACCGAAGATGAGCGTGTCCAGCGCGCGTTGTCGCACTTGCAAGAGCTCGCGGACATGCTGCGGGTGCTGGGATGTTATCGGGTTTGATGGCCCGGATCTCCCGCGTGACTTTTGTGGCGCACGCTTCAGCGTGCGGCGTCGAGATTCATCTCGACGTCCGGCTTATGGCGGCATGAATGCCGCCACGGCACGCTGAAGCGTGCGCCACAATAAAGAGACTGTGCGTTACGCATTCACACGCAGGCATCCGCCGACTTCCCGCGTTCTGGTGGTCGAGAGCGGCCCCCGGCACGTTCTGGAGCGGCTGCTGCCGGCACTCGACAGGAACTACCCCGATCTCCAGCAGATCGACGTACTCACTTGCCACCCCGGGACCCCGGACCGCTTTGACGAGAGTCGCGGCCGGATTTTTCGTGTGCAGGAGTATCGCGGCAGGACGGCGCGGCGGCGGCTGTTTCGCGAGTTGAAGGAACGGCGGCCGGACATCTGCGGATTGCTCTGCACCGGCGACCCGATCATGACCGCGTGGAAGTGGCTGACGGCGTGGCACGCCCCCGCCAAGGTGTTTTTGGTCAATGAAAACTCAGACTATTTCTGGTTCGATCGCGGGCATTGGAGGATCCTCATTCGATTCATGATGGAGCGAATGGGCCTGGGCGGCGGGGACGCTCTGTCCCATCTGGGACAGGCCCTTCTGCTGCCCTTCACGTTCACGTTCCTGCTGCTTTACGCGGCGCAAATCCACATCAGGAGGTGGTTGAGATCGTCATGAAAGCCATATTCGTAACGGAACCCGGCGGCGTCGATAAGCTGCGCTACGAAGATCTGCCCGTGCCCGAAGCGGGGCCGGGACAGGCCTTGGTGAAACTCCACTTCTCTGGCGTCAACTTCATCGACATCTACTTCCGCACGGGCCTGTATAAGGCTCCTCCACCCATCGTGCTCGGAATGGAAGGCGCGGGCGTCGTCGAGAAGATTGGCGCAGGTGTGACGGAAGTGTCGCCGGGCGACCGCGTAGCCTATGCCATGCCGCGAGGATCTTACGCCGAATACGCGGTTGTCCCCGCGTGGCAATTGGTCAAAATCCCGCGGGAGATCGGCTTCGACGTTGCCGCGGGCTCGATGCTCCAAGGCATGACGGCGCATTACTTGACGCATTCCACTTATCCCTTGAAGCCGGGGGAGACCGCTCTGGTTCATGCCGCCGCGGGCGGCGCGGGCCAATGGATTGTCGCGGCGGCCAAGCTGCGCGGAGCGCGCGTCATCGGCACGACATCGAGTGCAGCCAAAGCCGACATCGCCCGCAAGGCTGGATGCGACGAAGTCATCAACTACGCGGAACGGGATTTCGACGCGGAAGTGAAACGCCTGACCGATGGGCACGGCGTCGATGTCGTCTACGACTCGGTCGGAAAATCGACCTGGGAGAAGAGCCTGAACTCACTGAAGACTCGCGGCATGATGGTGAGCTTCGGCAACGCCAGCGGCCCCGTGGATCCGTTCTCGGCGCTGGTTCTGAGCCCGAAGTCCCTGTACCTGACGCGCCCCAGTCTCGGCAACTACTCACTAACGCGAGAGGAGCTGCTCTGGCGCGCCACGGATGTCCTCCAGTGGCTGCGCAGATGGGCATCTCAAACTGCAGATCCACGCCGTCTATCCGCTGAGTGAAGCGGGCAGGGCGCAGGAGGATCTGGCCGGGCGCAAGACGACAGGGAAACTGCTGTTGGCGATGTATTAGCTCGAACGACGCTGGGCTTTGACGACGCCTAGCCCTTCCTAAATTCACTTTTTCGGGCAAGTCGAGCAAGTGGCGCTGTCCCTGGACGCGATTTTCGTGTAAGTTTGGGGCAAGCGAAGTAGATTGCTGTCTGGTTCAACGCCTAGTTGAATATCATAAATCTCTTCGATGAAGCTAGTGGTAGCGTTCCCGAACTTAACCGTCATTTCGAGCTTAACGATAATATCGTAGGCCATGGAACGCCACATAGCTCCCTTTACGAGTCCTTTCCCTTGAACCGGCAGTGCGACACAGGCGAGACCATTGATTGTCTGGCGGTCGAAGACGGTCGAAGGCGTATCTTGCGGATTTATGGGCCGCCACGGGGTTGGCATTTGATCCATGACTGAGTAAGTCTTCGACCCGTTATTGATCTCGTACACATTGCCGGTTGAAGCATCCTGGAACTTGGCGGTCCCACTGCCCTGCGATACTCCGTTCCCTGTCGCTACGGGAGCCAGGGTCCTCATTTCGCTGCCGTTCGAAGAACGCACTGCGATACCTTCTTCATGCCTGTCTACATTATTTGAACCGCCGTCTCTCGTTACCGTTTGAATCAGGCGGTGCTTGGCAACGAAAGGCATCCACTGGGCCGCTAGCAACCCCGGCGAAAGAATGAGCAATGCGAATGCTCGACCACGGATGAGCATATTTCTACCTCCTGAGAAAAGCCTATGCGCATATGCAGCAGCCCCGAGTGCAATACTCAACGATGCCGCCGCTGTAACCGCAAATGTAGATTGACAAAGTGATCTTCTGAGGACATCCTTGGCAGTCAGGGTCTGCATAGCAGACCACTGTGTACAGATGACAATCGGAGTCAAATGGGCAAGCATACAAAGACGCAGGGCTCAGCGCTAGCATCGCCAGAGCCAACGATAACGACAGCCGCTTGATAAAAAGCACGGGCGACCTCCTGATGTGGTGTCCGCAATTCAGGCTTTCTATCGAACTGCGTCTGAAAGCAGGCTAAGTCTCCGTAACGAAGGAGTCAAGGATTAATCGTAGGCCGGGATCTCAACACTGTGGACGCCAGTGGCAGAAATGACCAAACGGCGCATGTGAGCGATTCTGTTTTGCAGGTGATTGAGGCGTAATGGGTTATTCCCGAACACCATTCACTTGACCGGTCTTCGACTTCTATCAAAAGCAAGAGTGCCTCAACTTGAGAACTCGACTCCTAACTCGGCCGCGCACGAGAGGGCACATCGCCATGCGATCGACCGCCGGTAGCGCAGGCCCCAGGCTTGCCCGCCGGCGTATCTGTCTAAGCCCGGGCTTGCCACGCGCATTTCGCCTAGCGTGGTCATCTTGCCAATGCAACGATCCCGAGGACTTGCACGGTCATCCTCGCATGATAGGATCGTCGCAGTATGACGAAACAGACGATCCTATCCACAATTCGTGAAATCGGCCTGGTGCCCGTCGTCCGCACCGCTTCGGCCGATAGCGCATTCAAAGCGATAGAAGCGATTTACGAAGGCGGCGTGCTCACCGCGGAGATCACCATGACCGTACCGGGCGCATTGCGCGCACTGGAAAAGCTGGCCGATCATTTCGGAGACCGCATGCTGCTGGGCGCAGGGACGGTGCTCGATCCCGAAACCTGCCGCGCGTGCATGCTCGCCGGAGCGCAGTTCTTCGTGACGCCGGCATTGAATTTCAAGACGATTGAGATGGCGCACCGCTACTCGAAGCCGATCATGCCGGGCGCGCTGACCCCGACCGAAGTTCTGGCGGCTTGGGATGCCGGCGCGGACATCGTGAAGATCTTCCCGTGCGACAACGTGGGCGGTCCCAAGTACATCAAGGCTCTGAAGGGACCCTTCCCGCAGATTGAAATGATTCCTACCGGCGGCGTCAGTCTGACCACCGCGGGCGATTTCCTGAAAGCTGGCGCGAGCGCCGTGGCAGTAGGCGGCGAGTTGGTGGACGCCAAGACCATTAAAGAGGGCAACTACGCAATCTTCACCGAGCGGGCCAAGCGCTTCCTGGAGGTCGTGAAGACGGCGCGTACGGAAATGAAGGGCTGATGGACCGCGACTAATGCGTGAGCGCGCCCCTGGGACCGCCGATCTCCAGATCGGCTCCGTTGGATTCTTAATTCGGTCGTCGGCAACTGCCTGTGGGCATCAGGGTTCTTCTGCGCAAACGCAGGGGCGCTTGGGCAAACCTGGAGGCGCAGTCGAGCTGAGGTACCGCTCACGCGGGCGCTCGGAGCCGATCTGGAGATCGGCGTTCCCAGGAGCGGTTCCACCGTCAACCAGCCGGCGCCGGCGGGTGGGGCCATCTTACTTACGCCTTGCGGGCTCCCGTGAACCGAACACGGGGAGCGCAAAACCGGTAAGTCTACCGGTTTTTCAACGCAGAATCAATAAGTTACAGGCAAAAACCGGTAGGCCTACCGGTTTTGGAGACTGTTACAGGGCACCCAGGGCGTCTGTTAAACTGTGAGTTTCCGGAAGGTGGCGTATGGCACTGAGTCAGGATCTGCTTGAAATCCTCGTCTGCCCGATCTGCAAAGAGCCCGTTCAGCTCACGGAGGATCATAGCGGGCTGAAATGCCCCAGATGCCATCGGGTTTATCCGGTCCGCGACGACATCCCCGTCATGCTGGTGGATGAGGCGCGGATCGAGGACTGAAGCGGACGACCATGACGGCAGTGCTCCATACGCTGCCGCCATCCTCACGCGTTCTCGTCATCCGGTTGCGGTCGATGGGCGACTGCGTTCTGACCACACCTGCGATTCACTTGTTGAAACTTGCGCGCCCGGATCTGCGCCTTGGTGTCATGGTGGAAGAACGATTCGCCGCCATCTTCGCCGGAAATCCTGAAATTGAGACCATCCTGCGTCCCCGCGCGGGCGGCGCCCTGGCGTGGCGGCCCGCACTGACCCTGAATTTCCACGGCGGCACGCGCAGCGCCGTGCTGACCGCCGCCTCGCTGGCTTCGCGGCGGGCCGGCTTCGGCCACTACCGTTTTCAGCGTCTCTATAACCTCCATATCCCCAGCGCTCAGGGAATCCTGGGCGAGGAAAGGAAAGTGCATACGGCCGAACATCTGGCGTCGGCGATGTTCTGGCTGGGAGTTCCGCAAACGGAGGTCCCTCGGGCCCGGTTGTATGCCCAGGCAAACGCTCGTACTTCCAATTGTGCGGCCCTGCATCCATTCGCTTCAGCCCCGTCGAAAGCCTGGCCCGTAGAGCGTTTCGTCGCACTGGCGCACTATCTGAAAGAGAGCTATGGTCTGGAAGCAGTGATCCTCGGTGGCGATAGCGACGATTTCTCGCCCTTCGCGGGCTTCGAGTGCCTGCGGGGCGCGCCATTGGCCGAAGTGAAGTCCCTGCTTGCCACGGCGAAGTTATTCGCGGGCAACGACAGCGGTCCGGCGCACGTGGCGGCGGCCTTCGGCGTCCCCTGCGTCGTGCTTTACGGCTCTTCCGACCCTGTGGTCTGGGCACCCTGGCGCACGGACTCCGAGGCGATTATCGAACCGGCCGGGCTCGGCGAAGTCACGCTCAAGCGAGTGACCGAAGCGGTCGATAAGCTGAGGGCACGCTCATGAAGGAACTGTTCCGGCTGCTCGGATTCGCGAAGCGCTACTCGCCAGTACTGGCCGTCTCCATTTTCCTGATGATGATCGCCGGGGCGATGAACGGGGCGCTTCCCTTGCTGATGAAGCCCGTTATCGACCAGGTGCTGGTTCCCCACGCTCCGGACTCGCGCGCGGAACTGGTACGGGTGCCATACACCGCCCACATCGTCTATCTGGATCAGGTGATTCCCTTTCCGCTGCACAACGTCTGGTCGCTGGTCGCAGTGGCCATCCTACTGGTCTTTCTCATCAAGGGGCTGACCGACTATTGTGGCAACTACCTCATCAGCTACGCCGGCTTCTCCGCTGTCACCGATCTGCGTCAGCAGACCTTCGAGAAGGTCGTGCGCGAGGAGCACGAGTTCTTCCAGCAACACTCGACGGGTAAGCTGATGTCGTCGATCATGAGCGACATCGACAAGATCCAACTCGCCGTGTCGCAAATGCTCGCCGATTTCTTCCGGCAGTCATTCACCGCAATCGCGATGTTGTGCGTCCTGTTCAGCCGCGATCTGCGCCTCGCCCTGGTGGCGATCACCGTATTGCCCTTTGTCCTGTTGCCTACCGCCCGTCTCGGCAAGCGCATCCGGAGAACGACACGCTCCGCTCAGGACAACGCCGCGGAACTGAACCAAATCCTGCAGGAAGCCTTCAGCGGACAGGCGGTGGTGAAGGGCTTTGGCGCGGAGGAATACGAGAGCGAGCGTTTCAGGCAGGCGTCTCACAGGTTCAAACGGAACAACCTGCGCTACATCGCGCAGCAGGCGCTCCCTTCGCCGATTATCGAATTCTTCGGCGCACTGACGATCGTGGGCCTGTTGACGTACGCGCGGACGATGGTCAAGTCGGAGCACATGACCGCGGGCGACTTCACTGCGTTCATCATGGCGCTGCTGCTGCTCTACGAGCCGGTAAAGCGGCTGACCGGCATCACGAACATTTTCCAGCAGGCGATCGGCGCGGCCCAGCGGGTCTTCGAGTACGCCGACCGGAAGCAGGTGATCTCCGAGGTGAAGGGCGCGAAGCGGATCAAGGGGTTGAAGAAGTCGATTGATTTCCACGACGTGTGGTTCCGCTATCCGAACGCGGAAGCGTATACTCTGCAAGGCGTTTCGCTCGAAGTGAAGCACGGCGAGGTCGTCGCGTTGGTGGGATCGAGCGGCGCTGGCAAAACCACCCTGGCAAACCTGGTTCCGCGTTTTTACGACGTAGAACGCGGCAGCGTCAAACTGGACGGCGTCGACGTGCGAGAAGCATCGTTAGCCTCGCTGCGGAAACTCTGCGCACTGGTCGGGCAGGAGACGTTTCTGTTCGACGATACAGTGGCGAATAACATCCGCTACGGACGTCCGGAGGCGAGCGAAAAAGACGTCAGGGAAGCCGCGCGAAACGCCCTGGCCGACGAGTTCATCGACGCACTGCCACAGGGCTATGACACCCGGGTCGGCGAGCGAGGCACGATGCTCAGCGGCGGGCAGCGGCAGCGCCTCTCCATTGCACGGGCGCTGCTGAAGAACGCGCCGATCTTGATCCTGGACGAAGCCACTTCGCAGTTGGACACCGAGAGCGAGCTGCTGGTGCAGCGCGCGCTGGCCAACTTGATGACGAATCGCACGGTGATCGTGATCGCACACCGGCTTTCGACCATCCGCCGCGCGGACCGCATTGTCGTGCTGGACGGCGGGCAAATTGTCGAGGTGGGCACCCACGAGGAACTGCTCGCGAAGGGCGGGATCTATGAACGGCTGCACCGGTTGCAGTATGTTGACTTGGAGCACTAAATCATGAGCGTGCGCAGCATGACGGGATACGCCCAGGTACGGCGGCAAGGCGCCTGGGGCGAGATTACGGCGACGGTGAAGAGCGTCAACCACAGGGCGCTGGATCTTCATACCTACTTGCCCATGGAATTCGAATGTCTGGATCCGGCCCTGCGGCAGGTGGTGCGGAAGAGCATCTCGCGCGGCCACGTCGAGCTTCGGCTGTCCTTCAGGCCGGCGGAGAACATGGCCGGGCCGGCGCTGAATAGAGCGCTTTTCGACTCCTACCTGCGCGCGTTGAAACAGGCTTCGGACATCAGCGGCGTCCTGGCCGACCCGGATCCGAACCGCGCCCTGCGCATTCCCGGCATGCTCGCGCAGAGTGAGGCCGCTGCTTTGCCGGCCGAGATTGAAGCCGAAGCGATCAACGTGACCGAGGAGGCGTTGGCGGCGTTGAACCGTTTCCGCAACCGCGAAGGCGCCGAAACGGCTACGGCGATGCTCGCGCATAATGAGTTGGTCCGGCAGAATGCCGAAGCCATAGCCGCTCTGCGGAGCGAGGTCACGGAAGCGATCCGCACCCGTCTCGACGAGCGCATATCCAAGCTTTTCAATGGGATGCCTCTGGATCCGCAGCGCCTGGCGCAGGAAGTCGCCTACCTCGTCGACCGCAGCGACATTTCGGAAGAAGTGGACCGGCTGAACGCGCATGTGCGTGAATTGGATCAGTTGCTCGGCAATGGCGGCGAACTCGGCAAGAAACTGGATTTCCTGCTTCAGGAGATGAACCGCGAGACGAATACGACGCTATCCAAGACCTCCGGCGCCGGGGAGCCGGGCATGAAGATCACCACTCTTGGGCTGGAAATCAAGACGAATATCGAACGCATCCGCGAACAGGCATTAAACCTCGAATGAGCCGCGTTTTCATCATCTCCGCGCCCTCCGGGTCCGGTAAGTCCACGCTGGTCAACCGGTTACTGGCGAGCGACAAGAACCTCATCTTCTCCGTCTCCTACACCACGCGGGCGCCTCGGGGAGCCGAGGTCGACGGTCAGCAGTACCGCTTCATCACCCGCGAGGAGTTCGAGGCGCGGATCGCCAATGGAGAGTTCCTGGAGCACGCCGAGGTCTTCGGAAACTACTACGGAACGCACCGGGAGATCCTGGAGCGGGGCCGCACCGAGGGCAAGGACGTAGTTCTCGACATCGATGTTCAGGGTGCGCGACAATTGAAGGAGAAGATCCCGGACGCCGTCAGCATCTTCATCCTGGCTCCATCCAGAGACGAACTGGCAAAGCGTCTGCGCGCTCGCTCGGAGGATTCCGAGGAAGTGATTCAGCGCCGGCTCGCTGGCGCTGCACGGGAGATTCAGGATTATCGCCGGTACGATTACGTTCTGGTCAACGACGACGTCGATCGGGCGAGCGAGCGGCTCCAGGCCATTGTGAATGCGGAGCGCGGCGGGCAGAATGGCTCGAGCGTGGAATCGCTTCGGCGGACGAATCCCGCGGTAACCGCGCGCGTGGATCGGATTGTGGCAACATTCGCGGTGCAGGAAGTCTGAAGGAGAGCAACATGGCCGAACGGACGCTTCGCAGTCCTATCAACGCAATTCCGGACGATCCGGAATTGAGCGCTTACCGTTACATCATCGTCGCGGCCAAGCGCGCGCGGCAGTTGCAGAGCGGCGCACGGTCGTTCCTGCCCAGCACATCCAAGAAGCCGACCGTGGCGGCGATGGAAGAAGTGCGGCGTGGTCTGGTGAGTTGGTACGATCCCGGCGCGCCGGTGACGGAAGAACCCGCCGAAGAGCAGCTCTGAGCCCCATCCCTACACTAAAATGCCCGGCATCCCAGTAATTCTCGGAGTCGGTGGCGGAATTGCCGCGTACAAGTCGGCGGAGCTCGCGCGGGCCTTGATGGAACAAGGCTGCGAGGTACAGACCGTGATGACCGCCGCCGCCCGTGAGTTCATCCAGCCACTGACATTCGCGGCGCTCACCGGACGCAAGGTGATCACCGAAATGTTCGCCAGCGGCAGCTCCGACGAGGTGCTGTCCAGCTCCGTCGAACACATCCGAGTGGCTCAGGACAATCGCCTGCTGGTGGTCGCACCGGCAACGGCGGACCTGCTGGCGCGTTTCGCTCAGGGCCTGGCGAACGACTTCCTGACGACCCTCTATCTAGCCTTTCAAGGGCCCGTCCTG
This sequence comes from Terriglobia bacterium, assembly GCA_963823095.1. GTDB lineage: Bacteria > Acidobacteriota > Terriglobia > Bryobacterales > Bryobacteraceae > CAIVVT01. The sequence goes on along the minus strand of CAWGKI010000049.1, from coordinate 201,562 downwards.
CTCTGCCCGGCGATGAATACGGCCATGTGGGAGCACCCGGCAACGGTGCGCAATATGGAGATTCTGCGCGAGCGCGGGCATTTCATCATGGATCCCGATGACGGGCGTTTGGCCTGTGGAACCGTAGGTCCGGGACGACTCCCCGATCCGGAGAGAATCGCGGCTGTGGCCGCGAGAATTCTGCACCAGCGTCACGATTTCGACAAAGAGACCATTCTGATCACGGCCGGCCCGACGCGCGAGCCGATGGATCCGGTCCGATTTATCTCGAACCGGTCGAGCGGCAAAATGGGCTACGCCCTGGCCGAGGCGGCCGATGGTGCGCGGAGCGCGCGTGATTCTGATTAGCGGTCCCGTCCATCTCACTCCCCCCGAGGGCGTGGAAGTCATCCAGGTGCAGACCGCGCTGGAGATGCATCACGCGGTGATGAGCCGGCTGGACGAGGCGAGCATCGTCATCAAAGCCGCGGCCGTGGCCGACTACTACGTCGCGAACGTCCCTCGGCAGAAGGTGAAAAAAACGCCGATGCGGCTCTCGTTCGAGCTGGATCCAACGCCCGACATTCTGGCTGAAGTGGGCCGGCGCAAAAAGGACCAACTCCTGATCGGGTTTGCCGCCGAGACCGAGAACCTGATCCCTGAGGCCCGGCGGAAGCTCGAATCGAAGAATTGCGATATGGTGGTGGCCAACCTAGTTTCTCAGGACGGCGTCGGCTTCGAGTCGGAAGAGAACGAAGTCGTGCTGGTGCAGCGAACCGGCGAGATTCTGAACCTGGACAAGGCACCCAAGCGCGAGATCGCCGATCAGGTTCTGGACCAGGCCCTGATCCTGCGGCTGGCGCTCCACAAAGCTGCGAATTAGCATCGCCGGAAGCGTCAGTATGGATCGAGACTCCCTCAAGCGCCACCTGGAATTTTATCGGGACCTGGGCATTCGCCAACTTAACATTCCCGAAGGTGCAATACCCGCCGCGAGCCGGGCTCCCGAGCCGGCCAGTGCGATCGGAAAGGCGCCGGCCGCGCCCGCCGTGCCACAACCCTCTCGCCCGCCCGGTCCAGCTATGATCAGCCAGCCTGCGCCGCCACGCCCCGCCGACATTGTGACGCCTTCGCTTCTACCCGTTGCGCCGACAGACGACACCCTGCAGAAGATCAGCGACGAGATCGGCGACTGCCGCCGCTGCCGGCTGTGCGAGCAGCGCCACAAGATCGTTTTCGGCTCCGGCAACCCCGAGGCAAAGCTGGTCTTCGTCGGGGAAGGGCCTGGCGCGGACGAGGACGCGTCGGGTTTGCCCTTCGTCGGCCGGGCCGGGCAACTGCTCACCCAGATGATCGATGGCACTGCCGCCAAAGAAGGGCTGACGATCCGGCGGCCGGACCTATACATCTGCAACGTGGTGAAATGCAGGCCGCCCGAAAACCGCACCCCACTGCCCGACGAGATGGAGATCTGTGGCCAGTTCCTGTTCCGCCAGCTCCTGACGATTCGCCCTAAAGCGATTTGCGTTCTGGGCGGCACGGCGGCGAAGGCGCTGCTGGGCACCCGTGACGGCATCACCAAGCTGCGCGGCAACTGGCAGACGTGGCGCGATATCCCGGTGATGCCTACTTACCACCCCTCGTTCCTGCTGAGGCCCTACTCGCAAAATGCCAAGCGCGAGTCGTGGGAGGATCTCAAGAAAGTGCTGCACTATGTCTTCGACTAAGCGGCGCGGTCACTTCGTCACTTTCGAGGGGCTGGACGGCAGCGGGAAAACGACGCAGATGCGGTTGCTGGCCCAGCACTTGCGCGAGAGCGGCACGGAAGTGATCGAGACTGTCGAGCCAGGCGGCACTGGGATTGGCGAGGCCATACGGCGCATCCTGCTCGATCCGGCGCACGACAACATGGATTCGGTCGCGGAGATGCTCTTGTACTTCGCTGCCCGCGCGCAAAACGTCCATGAAGTGCTGGAGCCCGCGCTGGCTGCGCGGCGTCACCGTGTTTTCCGACCGCTGGACCGACTCCACGTTCGCCTACCAGGGCTACGGCCGGCAACTGGGCGAACGAATCGTCGCCGACCTGGATGGAATCGCCTGCCGCGGACGAAAGCCCGACCTGACGCTGTGGATCGACGTCGAGTTGGAGACGCAGTCTGAATCGGGCTCGTTCGAGAAACACCCAGGAGTCGGCCGAAGGCACCAGGATGGACGAGCAGAGCCGAGTTTTCTACGAGCGGGTTCTCCAGGGCTACCGGATGCTCGCCGAGCAAGAGCCAGCACGCTTTGTGCGCGTGGACGGCAACGGGACGGTGGAAGAAGTAGCCGAACGTGTCAGGGCGGCGTACGCGCGTCTGGAGGAAGCCCGTGTTTGACAAGTTCTGGGGCAACGCCAGCACGGCCGCGACGCTTGAGCGCATGATCGCGACGCACCGGATTCCGCAAACGATGTTGCTCTCCGGTCCTGAGGGAGTGGGCAAATCCACGCTGGTGCGTCGATTCGCCGCGCGTCTGTTGAGCGACGGCCGATTCGCAGGCGACGTTCCAGATGTCCGCCGGCGGCGGCCACCACGGGCTCAGCCTGGACGAGAAGATCGAGCAGGACGATCTCAGCCGCGAAGAGAACCGGACGATCATTGCGGACCGGGAAAAGTGGACGGGGGAGAAGCGCAGCGACGACCCGCTTTTCTTCAGCACCTATCCCGACTTCGTCACGTTCTGCCCGGAGGGACCGCTCCGCCAGATCAGCATTCCGCAGATGCGGTTGGTTCGCGACCGGTCGCAACTGCTGCCCTCCCGCGGTCACTGGCGCGTGTTCCTGATCGATCAGTTCGACCGGGCCAGCCATCAGGTGGCCGACTCCCTGCTGAAGACTCTGGAGGAGCCTCCTCCGCACCTGATCCTCTTTATGACGGCGGAGAATCCCTTCGACCTTCCGCCCACGATTCGTTCGCGCAGTGTTCAGTTTCATCTGTCACCCTTATCGGACGAGGAGATGGTTTCCTTCTCGAATTCGCGCGGGCTAAAGGACGCGAATAAGCGGCTGGCGCTTTCCGGCGGTTGCCCGGGGCTGGCGTGCTCGATGGACTTGCAGGCGTACGAGAAAAGGAGAACCGCCCTGCTGGCGCTGTTGGACGCAGCCGCGGGCGGTTCGTTTGCGCAGTGGGTTCAGCGTTCCGAGAGCCTGATCGCGAGCAAGTCGGAGAAGCTGGACCTGTACTTCAAAATCCTCTACGGCCTGCTCGAAGACCTGCTGCTGTTGATGCATGGCAAGACCTCTGTCCGAAACCAGGACATCGCCGATGACTTGACGAAATTGGCTTCGCGAGTCAGCTTCGCCTGGGTTCGGGAGGCGATCGCGTTCACGGACGAGTTGATCGGGCTGCAACGAAGAAACGTACAGAAGGGTCCGTCACTGGACCAGGGCGTAGTCCGACTGCGCAAGGTCCAGGCGCTATAGGACCGGACTCTGCACGAGGCGTTCGTGCGGCGTTTACGCGGCGTTTACGCCTCCATGGAGACAACCGTGGACATGCGGTCCCTCACGTTCGAGCCGGGTGACTGTTCCTTGCGCTTTGCCAGGGAAATCTGGATCTCAAGGGAATCGCCGTCCAGTTCGAAGGGCACGACGGTCCACTCGCTGCGGCCGACGCTGCGAGTAGTGAAATTGCGGCCGTAGATGACAGTCGGAATACTCAGCCCCATCGGCCCGAGAGTCTCTTCGAATGTGGTCTTCACGTTGCCCAGGATCATGTTCGTGATCTCGCCGACGGCGTCCAGGACGTCCTGATCGACGGCAGTGAATTCCTGCATCAGCATCAAGCCCGACACCTTCATGGCCATCTCGGCCGAGCAGCGGAATGCGCCGGTTCCGGCCCAATCGCCGGCGAGACCAACCAGAGAGACCACTCCATCGCTGTGGATGGGCGCGTTTTCTTCCCGGACCGGCTCGCGGTCCGTCAGCGTTACGCCAAGCATCGTCTCGAATACGATATGCGCCGCATCGCGCACGATGGCCACTTTCATTTCGTGTGTCATAACTTAGGCTCCTTCGGCCCGCGTTCCGGCTTCCGGAAAACTCTAGAACAACCCCGCCAGCTTCTCTTTGATCTGCTCCGCCGTGAACGGCTTGCGGACATAGCCTGCAGCGCCGAGCGAAACAGCCTCCATCACCTTGGTGCTGCTTCCCTCGGTGGTGATCATGACCACGGGCACATCCTTGGTGGTGTCCTGCGACTTGACGGCGCTGAGCAACTGTAAGCCGTCCATGTTGGGCATGTTGATGTCGGAGAGGATGAGGCCGACGGGGTGCTGTTTGAGTGCGTCGAGCGCTTCAACGCCATCGCCCGCTTCGTACACCTTGCCGAGCGGCACCTCCGCCTGGATCAAGACGCGCTGGAGGATTTTTCGAATCGCGCCCGAATCGTCAACGATGAGAACGTCTAATGCCATGCTGGGAGAATTCCTTCCGTCTTAGAATTCTCATCGGCAACAGGCAGCGCCGCTTGAAAGAGAGTTCAGCGCTTTGTGGACGTCCCCTGCTCAGGCAAGGCTCGCGGCCACCGCGTCCGCCGCCGAAGCGGTGGTTGCGGAGCCTCCGAGATCGGGAGTAAGCGCAGTGCCCGAAGCCAGAGCGGCGCGCACCGCGCCGTCGAGCGCCGAACCGATCTCGCTCTCGCCGAGATGCTCCATCATCATGGCCGCGGCGAGGATGGTCGCCAGAGGATTCGCGATGCCCTTCCCGGCAATGTCGGGCGCGGAGCCGTGTACAGGTTCGAACAACGATGGGTTCCCGCGCGTGGGATCGAGGTTGGCGCTGGCGGCGAGTCCGATGCTCCCAGTGAGGATCGCGGAGAGATCGCTCAGGATGTCGCCAAACAGGTTTGAAGCGACGACGACGTCGAAATCCGACGGCCGGCGGACAAAGTCCATAGCCGCGGCATCCACCAGCAGCGAGCCGGTTCGAATGTCCGGGTACTCCGCGGCCACCTCGCGAAACACGCGGTCCCACAGCACCATGCCATAGCTCTGCGCGTTGGACTTCGTAATGGAAGTCACGCGCTTCTTCCCGTTGCGGCGACGCGCAAGTTCGAAGGCAAAACGGATGATCCGGTCGCAGCCGTGCCGCGTGAAGACCGCGGTCTGCACGGCTACCTCTGCGGGATGGTGATGGTGCACGAAGCCGCCCACGGGCGCGTACTCGCCCTCCGTGTTCTCGCGCACGACAACCAGGTCGATGGACCCGGCCTCATAGCCTTTCAATGGCGACTGCACCCCTGGAAGAAGGACAGCCGGCCGCACGTTGGCATACAGATCGAAGCCGCGCCGGATAGGCAGCAGCATGCCGTGCAGCGTGATGTGATCCGGAATATCCGGGTGGCCTACAGCGCCGAGCAGCATTGCGTCGTGCTCGCGCAGGCGCTGCAAGGCGTCCCCCGGCATCATCGATCCGTGGCGAAAGTAGTAGTCCGAGCCCCAGTCGTAAGCCTTAAATTCGAAACGCACCGCATAGCGATTTCCCGCGGCTTCCAGCACGCGGCGCGCGGCGTCGACCACCTCCTGGCCTATCCCGTCACCGGGCAGAAGAGCGATGGAGAAGCGTTTCATGCCCCCCATGCTAGCCTGAGAAACATGAAACCGGCTAATCCCTTTTCTCTCACTGGGAAGACCGCCGTCGTCGCCGGCGCCAGCCGCGGCATCGGCCAGGCGATCGCCGAGGGTCTGGCCCGCGCCGGAGCCCGCACCATCCTCGCCTCGCGCTCGTTGCCAAAACTCGCCGAGATCGCCCGCAACCTGCGCGGTGAAGGCTTCCAGGCGGAGTCGATGGAACTCGACATCTCGTCGCGCGATTCACGCGAGAGCTTCAGCGCGGCGCTGCCGGACGTGGATGTTCTCATCAACGTCGCGGGCACGAACATCCGCCGGAATTTCACCGACTACACTCCGGAGGAATACGGTTTTCTCCTGCAGTCCAATCTCACCGGGATCGTCGAATTGACGCAGGCGGTCGGCAAGAAGATGATCGAACGCGGCCAAGGCGGCAAGGTGGTGACCATCGGCAGTCTGACTTGCTTCATGGGCATGCCTTACGTCAGCGTCTACACGATGACCAAGAGCGCTCTGGCCGGGCTCACCCGCGCGTTGGCGGCGGAGTGGGGCAAGTACAACATCCAAGTGAACTGCATCGCTCCAGGCTTCATCCTCACCGACCTGAACAGGAAGATGTGGGAACCCGCCGAGATGCACGAGTGGCTTAAGGTAAGCGAGGCAAACCCGAATCTGGGCACGCCGGAAGACGTCGCTCCGCTGGCGGTCTTTCTCTCCTCGCCTGGCTCGGACTACGTCACCGGACAATTGATCGCTGTCGATGGCGGAGCGTCGACTACGCAGATCTGGCCCTTCGCGCCGCAGTCCTGAGCGTGCGAACGACGGCTCAGCGTCGCGCCGCCCAGGCCATGCCATCCGGCTGCTTCCCCGCGTCGAGATGGCCAGTCACTTCCAACGATTTCAAGTCGATGATCGCGACGTAGTCGTCCGGCGTGCACGCCACGAAGACGCGCGAACCGTCCGGATCCATCTGGATGCCCGCCGCGCCGCGGCCCACTTTCACCCGCTTCACTACCTGGCGGGTCGCGGCGTCCAGGATGGTCACATCCGGCCCACCCAACGTCGAGATGAAGACTAGTTTGCCGTCCAGCGCGAACTTCAACCGATTTGCGCCGCGGACCTCCGCATTCAGCGTCTGCGTCACTTTCTTTTGGGCTGGATCGAGGATGGATACGGTCCCGTCGGCCGAGTTGGCGACCCAGATCTCCTTGCCGCCGGGTGACACGTCGAAGCCTTCCGGCCCGCGGCCCACTGGTACGACGGTCTGGTCCCAATCGGTTTGCGGCGGACCTCCGGAGCCAGGGCCGCGGGGGCCAGGCCCCGTGCGGACAACCTGTTCGATGATGCTCATGCTGCCGGAGCTGACGTTGGCGGTCACGATGCGCTTCAGGTCGTCGGAGACGAAAACCATGTGCGTCCGGTTCTGGCCGGTGCCCAGCACCCAGTCGATCTGCTTCGTCGCCGGATCGTAGCTGCCAATCGCCTTGGCCGCTTCCGCCGTAAACCAGACCTTGCCGCCGACGAACATCAGGCCGTGCGGCCCGCGCAGAGCCCCCAGGTCCACGGAAGGCAGCGCCTTCTGAGCCACCAGATCGATTACGGCCAGCGTGTTGTATGCCCCGGAGCCGTAGTTCGACACGTAGGCGAAACGGCCATCGCTGGAGGCGACCACCTCATGAGGATCCGGCCCCACCGGCGCCCGTGCGATGACCTTCAGCTTCGATGGATCGACGATCGACACCGTGCGCTCGCTCTTGGACAGAATCAGCAAAGCTGAAGAAGGGGTTTCTTCGGCCAGTAGATTGCCGGAGACGAGCACGGATCCCAGTAAGAGAAAGGCGCTTACTTGCATGTATTCCAAGATAGCCCGGTCGCCACATGGAAGATAGAGAACACGTGGCTGCTGAAACTACAGTCGTTGGATCTGGACAAGTTGCATTTGCTGTGACCGATGTCTGACGTTTTCGAGCCTCAACACGCCGCGTGGGCAGACCTCGGCGCACAATCCGCAGCCGACGCACGATGCGCGGGTGAACGATTCGTTCGACTGCGCATATGAGCGTACGTCGATGCCCATCTCGCAATACTTCGAGCACAGCCCGCACGAGATGCACATGTCATCCTTCACCGTGATGCGGTAGCGCCCCGCTTTCTGAACGATGCCCAGCAGAGCCGCCATCGGGCAGAAAAAGCGGCACCAGACGCGAGTGCCGTTGATGGGGTAGAGCCCGACGCCGAAGACGCCCGAGAGCATGGATGCGACCACGAGCCCGTACCAGGTCTGGTACTTCACCGTGAAGGCGGCCACGCGAGGATTGGCTCCTCCGGCCGCATAGCTGACAAACATCAGCGCGGTCAGAACGACGGCCAATCCCAGCACGGTGTAGATCGAAACGCGCTCGAACCTCCAGGACTTCGTGGACTTCGATGAGAGATGCCTCCAAGGTTCGCCGAAGGTGTTGGCGAGTCCGCCGCAGCCGCAGACCCACGAGCAGTACCAACGCTTGCCGAAGAATATCCCCAGGATCGGCACGAGCAGGAACGAGCCCAGGATCGACCACAAAATAAACGGGAGCGGCAGGTGGAACAGATAGCCTGGGTTCAGGTAGTCGAGCTTCAACGGCCAGAGGTATGAGAAGTAATACTCGGGCTGCTTGAGGAACACCAGAAACTGCGGCAGCGAGTAGGCGAAGAGCAGTTGCACGCACATCACGCTGATGGTGCGGATCACCTGGTAGCGGTTGTGGGCATAGCGGCGCAGCATGAAGCCGCCGCCGATCAGAATGGCCAGCGTGTAGAGCGTGCCATACAACGTCCACTTCGAGCCGAGATGCAACGCCTGCGCCAGGGGCGTGAACCACTCGGTGAAATAGAGGATCAGGTAAAAGGCGAACAGGCACGCGCTCACAAACCAGGCCGTGACGCCGCGATTCGTGATGTCGTGGGCCAACCGGTCGCGGAGCGTCTGGCGGATCATGCCGGCGCCTCCGCGTTCACGGGATTCGCAGCGCGCCACTGCTTGAAAGCGCCGCACGCGCGGGGGCAAGATCGAGACGACCGAATTCGACGTCGAACTGGGCTTGGTGCAGGCGATCCATCACGTCGTCGAGCGAGCGGCGCTCGTCGATCCACTGCTCGAACTTGTTGTGATCCCAGCGCGAGCCCAGCATGTTGAAGGCTTGCACCGCGCCTTCCTGCTCGGCTATACGCACGCTGATATCCTGCTGCGGATAGCGGTAATAGAACTCGCGCGCGGCTGGCGCGAATCGCCCGACGGTGGTGAATTCGATTTCGAAAAACTTGGAGCTGTTGAAGAAGATGGGAGGCGCGTACTGAATGTGCTCGCCGAGCATGGACCGCGCGGCCAGCCGCCCCTGGCGTTTGGCTGAATACCAGATCTGTTCCACGAAGGTCGGACGGCCGGTCAACTCAATCTCCGCGCAATCGCCCGCCGCATACACTCCGGAGAGCGAAGTTCGAAATCCAGCATCGACTACGATGCCGCGGCTCAGGCGAGTCGGCGTGGACACGTGGCGCAGCCACTCCACCGCAGGCTGAACGCCGATAGAGACTCCAAGCGTGCCGCACTCGTAGCGCTTTCCCTGCTCCGTTGAAACAGCCGTGACCACACCTTGCGAATCGCATTCAACGCTGGTCACGACTTCGTCCGTCACGACGTTCACGCCGTGATGGCGCATATGCTCGATCGCCATCGCCGACTCCGGCTCGGAGAGCGCGACCGGCCAATACCAGGGCTCGCGGATCAGGAACGTGACTTCCATGCCGGCCCAGCGCAGGCACTCGACCAGTTCAATGCCGATCAGCCCGCCGCCCACGACGACAGCATTCCGGCCGCTACGCGCAGCCGACTCGCAGGCGTCGAGGTCCTGGATGGAGACGAAGTTCACCAGGCCCGCCCGGACACGATCCAAGCCTTGCCACTCCGGCCGCCGGGGAGACGAACCGGTGGCAAGCAGCAAGCGGTCCCAGGAGACGGACTGGCCATTATCGAGGGTGAGCGTGCGGGAATTTGCATCGAGATCCTTCACCCAGGCGCGCACGCGCCGGATGCGTTGCGCGTCGAAGACTCCACGCTCGTACGGTTCCAGGTCGCGCCGCGTCAGGCGGTCCATGAAGGAGTACATCAAGGCCGTGCGGGAGAAGAAGTAGTCCGACTCGCCGCCGATCACTGTGATGTCCGCGCGCGGATCGCGCTTGCGCAGATCCAGCGCAGCCGTGATGCCGGCGACGCCGTTGCCGACGATTGCGTAGTTCATGCTGCTTCTCCCTTAGTGGGGCGGACGCCCACGTCCGCGCCGGACCCCCAGGTCCGGCGGCTAACACTAATTAAGAATCCAGAAGATGGCCGACGAGGGCGTCGGCCGCGGACCTGGGGGTCCGCCCCACCATGTTCCTGGGCGTCCGCCCTGCACTGCTGTGGTTCAAAGAACCTCTATCTCAGGACTCTGGCGGCAACAGTCTTTTCGGATGAACAGGAGTTCAGGTTACGCCGCGTACGCATCTCACTGCAAACTCGCCCAGATGGAGCCCGATGGTATCATGACCCGGCAGGGGGTAACTTTCTGGGCGCCGGAGACGAACAAGCTTCTGGGGAGACTCCCCTGGAGAACTTGATGGAGGCGTACCAACGGGCGGATGAGACGGCCGCGACGGAGCTGGTCCGGCGCGTCAGTCCCCTGCTGTATCGCTCCTTCCTCGCCCATACCCGGAGCCCGGACCTGTCCGAGGATCTACTGCAAGACACCTGGATCCGCATTCACAAGGCGCGTCAGACCTATCGCCCGCCGGCGCCCGTTATGCCCTGGCTTTATTCGATTGCCGAGCATACGCGGCTGGATGGCTATCGCCGCAGGCAGCGGCGTCAGGGACGTGAATCGACGCTGGAAAACGCGCCGGAACCCGCCAACGAACGCACGGACGACGTCGTGAACAGGCTGACTCTCCAAAAGCTGATGAAAGCCTTGCCCGAGAGCCAACGCGAAGTGCTGGTGATGCTGAAGGTTTCGGGCCTGAGCCTGGAAGAGGTCGCTCGCATTCAAGGCGCGACGGTCGGAGCCATTAAGCTGCGCGCTCATCGGGCCTACCAGACACTGCGGACTTTGTTGGGCGGAGAGCGAGGCCCTCAGTGAACTGCGAAGAGTTCGACCAATTATTGGATCGCGGCGACCCGCTATGCCTCTCGAAGGAAGCTCGGCGGCACGCCGCCGGCTGCCCACGCTGCCAGGCGCTGGCCGAGGCTCTGACGGGTGCAAGGGACGCGGCGCTGCCCGCTTCGGCTTTGGCGAAGGCCCAGCAGGCGGTGCGGGACCTGGAACCTGTCCGCCCGCTCAAGGGGCCTCTGCTGGCGGCGGCGGGCGCGGCCCTGGCTCTGTCCGTCGTGGCGCTGGTTGGCGTTTTCGGTATGGGGACGCAAGGCTGGGCGGGGCGACTCCCTTGGCAGAGAGCGGCGAGCTATTCGTGCGCGGTCAGCGTGCTCTCGCTTACGCTCGGAACTGCCATGCGCGAACGCATGCCCGGGTTCAGTCTCGCGGCGCCCTGGAGATACCTAGTCGCGGCAATCGCCGCGCTGCTGTGGGCAGGTCCGTTCGTGATTTATGAGTTGCATCCCGAGACGCGATTTTGGAAGCACGGGGTGGCGTGCTACGCCGTGGGCCTGCTGATTGGCGCCACTGCGGGAGTCATCGTCTGGCTCGTCATGCGGCGCGGATATCTGGTATCGCCTCGCCGTGCCGGATGGTTTGCGGGCGTGGCTGCTGGCAGCCTGGCTTTTATGGTGCAGGAGACCTACTGTCCGGTGGTGGAGAGTGCCCATGCCGCGCTGTGGCATGGGGGCGGAGTGGCGGTGCTTGGCGTGGTGGGATGGCTCGCGGGTCAGCGCCTGTTCCAACGCGACTAGTCGCGCCGACGGGTTTACATAGTGAGGCGGACTAACTTGTTCTGGCTGGCGGCTCCGGCGACCACCTCGACGTTGGCCCTCGGAACGCCGGCTTCCCCCGCGAGAAATCGGATCAACTCGTCGTTCGCTTTGCCCTTCTCGGGCACGGCGGCGACTTTCACTTTGATGGTGCCGTCGTCCAGGACGCCGCCCCATTCGGTCTTGGGGCTCTTGGGAATCACTCGTATCTTCAGCGAGAGCTTCTTGGATGCGGTCAGCCGGATGCGGAGTGTGATTGAATCCATCTGATCTAGGGGGAGACTGCTTTTCGCGCTTCTCTCAATTCCTTAATCTACTTTACGGGAAGCTGCGGGTGAAAGCGAAGTCAGCCGGCCCCCGGTTCTTCATTGCGAGGTGTTTTGCGGCTCAAAACATCATTCCCGCTTTTCGTGGACAACGGGAAAAAGGGCCCGCGGCAAGTTTCCGTGCCCCGGTCACTTCTCGAAATCGATGCCCGCAATTACCAACTGAGGCAGCGCCTGATTCCAGCCGGCGGGGATAGCATCGAACGGCATCCGGAAATTCCTCGTTTCGCCGGGCTGCAAACCCGAGCCTCCCTTGAAGCGGACGATCGGGACGCGTTCCCGCAAGACAGCCTGCCCATAGGGATCGTAGAAAATGCAGTTCAATTCGACCGACCGCAGCACCCTCTCGCCTTTGTTGGTGATCTTGCCGGTGATCTCCACCAGCATGCCGCCGATCGCGTTCTCTTTGGCCTTCATCTCCACTTCCGCCAGACCGAGGCTGCGGACGTAGGCTTTGGCTTCCGGCGTCAGAGGATTGGGTTGAACCGGCTGTCCGCCGCCTCGCAGGAACAGGAACCATGCGGCGCCGCCGAGGACGACAACCAGAATGCAAACGATGGCGAGTGGTACGAAATTGGTCTTGCGGCTCGGCGCTTTCAACACGGTGGGCACTTTCATCAACCTCTCCTCAATGATAGACACCGCAAGCGCTTTTGAGGAGCCCGGCTGCATGATATGAACTTCAAGGTGGAGTTGCGAACGACGGGAGTCATGTGCGAACTTCCGCGGGTCGAAACGGCCGAGGAACTTAGGCGCGTTTCTCGAAAGCCCGAAGGGCGAAACATCGTAGCCCACGGCGCGAGCCGTGGGACTGCGGGGGTGCACGATAGAGCCCCGGAACGGGGCGAAAGTTGTTACGTTCTTTCGCCCCGTTCCGGGCTCTGCGTCGATGCTTCGCAAACCCAGTGCTCGCGCACTGGGCTACATTCTTACGCTCCTGCGGAGCTCTCCGACCGACCGGACGGCTTGAGTGGCGCATGCCCCTCCTTCAGGACGGATTGCTATTCAAAAGGGCAGCGCCTGCTGGCTGGAGGCAACGAGGCTGATGGCCCGCACCACGCGCCGGTACGGCATTTCGGAAATCTCCGGAAACGGGACCCACTCTCCGTCGCGCCACGAAGAGTAGTACCAGCGGGCTAGCAACGCTACGTGTTCCTGCCTCTCCCGCAGGCTGACGCGCTGCGCTTTGAGCCCTCCGGCGAGCTCCCTGAGCCGCCGGTCCATCGGCACCATGTCTCCGCCCTGGACCAGGCTGAATATCGACTCCGGCAGCCAGACTCCCTGAATGAAGAACCGGAGTGCGACCGTCGCCGCCTCGGCCGAAGGCAGGACGGCCACACCGCACAGGTGATGGAGTCCAGTGGCGAGTTCATCGCGCAACCGCAATACCTGTTCGACGCGCTGGTAACGTTCGTGTTGGCGGCGTGCGTCTTCGAAGCGCATTTCTTCGCTGAAGTGGTCGCGTGCGGAGGCGATCGAGTGGAGTTGAGAAGCTCCGCCGCTCGCGAGGAATTCAACCAGCCGGTCCACCTCGCTGCGGTACTCCTCGACGCCGACAACCTGCTGGCACGGGCGCAAGCAGCGCATCATTTCGCCGTAGATACAGCCGGGATGATCGGGCGACGGAATCAGATCCTCCTGGCAACGCCGGACCTGGAAGAGATCGAGCACTTCCTGCTCGAAGCGCTCGGCTGAAACGCGCGTGCGGAAGGGTCCAAACTGAAAAGCTCCCGAGGTGGTCAGACGCGTCGTTACCGTCGTCCGCGGGAACTCGTTCGAGAGCAGCACCTTCACGAAGGGCGGCGGACGCAAACGGACCATGCGCTCATACTCTTGCGGAAAATGGCTCCGAGCCATTTCGTAAAACAGCAGGCTCGCTTCCAGCTTTGAAGCGGTCAGACGGTACTCGACGCGGCCCGCGATGCCTCGCAAGTTGAGCCTCCGCGAAGCCGTGCTCTCCTCGCCCAGAAGACGGCGCAGACGGCGGCGCAGGAAGCCCGTCTTCGACAGGTAGGGGCGCGCCGGGACATCGCCGGACATCTGCCCGGCCTTCGGCCACACCAGGAAAACGGCCGGGCAGTCGGGCACTGCCGCGAGGTCGGCGTCCAGCGCCGGGCCGACGGTGAAGTCACCAGAGATCATTCCTCTTGAAAATACCGTGCCGGAGCACCGGCCTGGAAACGGAGAAACACCTGGAAACGGAGCCGCGACCGTGAGGGAGCGGTTGATATCCTTCGGGGCGAGGCATTCAGACAAGAACGGAAGACACTGCTGCAACCGCTCCCTGACGGCGTGGCTCCGTTTCAAAGTCGTGGCTCCGTTGCCGATCTGGAGATCGGCGTTCCCAGGGGGTTACGGCCGCGATTCTGTTTCGAATTGGATGGTGCTGTCCGCCGAGGCGCGGCGGAAGTCGCGGTTGTCCAGGCTCAGAGCGATGGTCCGCGCGTACCCGAACAAGACGCGCATGTGAAACTCGGTGCCGTAGGAGACCGGGAACCACAACCCCTCGGCGACCTTCCTGTACGTCACCGTGAATCCGAGTTGGCGGAAGTTCGTTCCCAAAAAGACCTTAACCGCCCAGGGAATGTTGAACGCCAGTTTCGTGACAACGCGGATCGGCTGGAACTCCACCGGATCGACGAGAACCTCGCCCGGCCCATACCCTTTCCTCTTCGTCGACGTTCTTATTGGTTCGAAAGTCAGCCGGATCGCCTCGACGCCGTTCGCCTTGCGACTCCGGCGAGGCGGATAGGTGTAATGCGTCTGCTCCTTGGCCGTCAGTGGAAACATGTCCGGCGGAATGCCGTCCCGCGACTTTCTTGTCGTTGACCATGTTGTCGGTCATGTTTTCGACCAACTCGCCGTCGATGTCCATGTCCTTTGTAGCGGAACTTCGGATCCGTGTAGGGAATCAGCTTGCCGCCTTTCGGTAGCGGCCTTCGAAGAAATCGAGCTTCTTCTCGCTGGCGGTCGCCGTAGGCGCGACGATGTAGCGGCGCTGCTCTTCGCGGGCCAGTTTCGAACCGCCTCGCATTAGACGTGTGCGGGTCTCCTGCGTATAAACGATGGATGATCGCGCGGCGACGGCCTTCTCTTGGTTCTCCGCCACTCGCTTCAAGACTTCGTCGAGGCTGGGAGGCGGAGCAGTCTGGGCGAATGCCAGAAGAGGACAGAGCGCGACGAGCATGCGACGCAAGTTCATCTATTAGCTAAGAACGCAACAAGCAACGCCTGGGGATGCACTACTTTCCGCTAGCGGGCGAGGACCGGCAGAGTATCTACCACCAGTTCCTCGTCGGTCTTCACAATTACCATGACCGAGCCGGCGAGCAGCCGTTCGTACCCGTCCGGCAGTGGAGGCAGCTTGGCCAGCAGTTCGGGTGGCGGAGCCACCAGACTCTTCACCGCACTCGCGGTCAGCTTGGCGCCAACGCGGATCTGGCTGGCGATTGCCACGGGAATTGCCACGAAACGGCGCTTCCCCGCTTCAAGAGCATCCTGGAACCAGTTCACGACCAGACGTACTTCGGCATCGGAAAATTGGGGATAGGGCAGCCAGTAGGGCGCGGCCGTGGACCGGTCTCTGACAGGCGCACGCTTCTTCGTCTCGGCCGCCTGCAAAGCAAGTCCGGCGCAAAGAAGGAACGACAGCGCCTGGATTACGACTCGCCGCATGACTCCAGATTATCAATTCGAGCTATTCGTAGCGCAGCGCGTCCACCGGGTCCAGGCGGGCCGCCTTGGTGGCCGGCCAGAGCCCGAAGAAGAGCCCGACGCCCACTGACACTCCGATGCCAAGCCCAGCCGCCCAGAAGGGCACCTCCGTCGGAAGGGAGGGGAACGCGAGCCGGGCTATGCCGGAAATGCCCCATCCCAGAAGCATCCCCAGAAGCCCTCCGGAAAAAGTGAGCACGATCGCCTCGGTGAGGAACTGGATGATGATATCGAGCTTGCGCGCGCCGACCGCCTTGCGAATCCCGATTTCCTTGGTGCGCTCCGTCACCGAGACCAGCATGATATTCATCACACCAATGCCGCCGACCAGCAGCCCGACCGAGCTGAGGACCACCATGACCAGCGTGGTAACGGAGGTCACCTGGCGGAAGTTTTCAATCAGAGACTCTGGCGTCGAGAGCCCGAAATTGTCCGGATCGTTCCACTTCACGCGCCGCTCCTGGCGCAGAACTCCTCGCACCTCATCCATGGCCTTGGACAGCAGGCCCGGCTTGACCTTGACCGTCAGCATGTGTTCTTTGGCGCCTGGGTTCAACTTGCGCATCGTCCAGTAGGGCAGCATGACACGATTGTCCTGCTGGCCGGGGAACGAGTTGGAAGGGCGGTTCATCACGCCGACCACCTGGTAGGAATGCCCGTCCACCTCGATCGTCTTGCCTGTCGGGTCCTCGGTGGCAAATAGTGTCTTGAAGACATCTTCGCCGATGACCACGACCGGCACGCGGTGCTGATTCTCGAACTCACTGAAAAAGCGGCCGTAGCGCATATCGGCCTGTCCGCTCGAAACGTAGCCTTCGTTGGTGCCGGCGATTCGTGCCTGGTATACGTCGTTGCTCTTGTACTTGACGCGATGGATGCCCCAGTTCGCGAACAGGTAGGGGCCCACGCTATCCACCGACGGGCAGCGCTCCGAGATGGCCCGGGCGTTCTCGTAGGTGAGGGGCTTCCGCTTCTCTTCCTCGGACGAGGAATTGCCGAAGTGCACGCCCGCCTCCCAGCGGGTGACGATGATCGTGTCCGTGCCGAAGCCCTTGATCGCGTTAGAGACCGCCGAATCGAAACCGGTCAGAATGGAGCCGACGCCGATGATGGCGCCGGTGCCGATGATCACGCCCAAAACGGTCAAAAAAGACCGCAATTTGTGGCCCCGGATCGCGTCCCAGGCCAACTGAATGCCGGCGTAAAGTAGCGCAAACTCGCGCAAGTATCCTTGTTGCATTGCCTACTTCTCCGCACGCAGAGCTTCGATCGGATCGAGCTTCGCCGCCTTTTGAGCCGGATAGATTCCAAAGAAAAGTCCCACCGCCGCGGACAGGCCCACGCCGATGAACACCGAGGATGTAGGCAGGGCCATAGGGACCGGAGTCGCCAGCCGAACGGCGATCGCCAGGGCCCATGAGATCAGCACGCCAATCAGCCCTCCACACCCCGACAAGACCGCCGACTCCACCAGGAATTGCCGCAGAATGTCCACCTTGCGGGCTCCGAGCGATTTGCGCACTCCGATTTCCCGCGTCCGTTCGGTCACGACCGCCAGCATGATGTTCATGATGACCACTCCGCCCACCACCATGAATACGCTGACCACCGCAATAGCGGTTGCCGCGATGGCGCTGGTCAGGCTGTCCCAGAATTTCATGATGGAATCGGAAGTCAAGACCATGAAGTTGTCACCTTGCCCTGGCGGGAGGTGGCGGCGTGCTCGTATCAGGGCCTTCACTTCATCCATGGCGGATTCGAGCATGCCCGGATCCTTTGCCGTCAGTGAGTAACTCAACCATCTCCGGGACCCGTACATCTTGAAGAATGAATGGATCGGCATGTGGATAAAGTTGTCTTGGGACTCCCCGAATACGTTCCCCAGGCGCTTGGCCACGCCAATCACCTCGAACGGCCGTCCCTCCACGGCGAAGACTTTTCCCACGGGATCGGTGTCGGGGAAGAACTTATCTTTCACGTCCGCGCCAATGAAGGCGATCTGCCTGTGGTTCTGGTCCTCTCCCTCGCTGAAGTAGCGCCCCGACTCAACGGTGATGTTGTCGAGGATGTTCATGTTGGCCGTGCCGCCCTTGATGTTGACCTGATCCTGATGCAAACCCTTGTAAGTCACCGTCCCGTCGGTCTGGCTCTCCATGCCGATCTCGCTGATCAATGAGGCCTTCTGCCGGAGAAACTCGTACTCCTCGATGGAAAGCTCAGGGTTCTTCTTCTGAAGTTCGAGGAATTTCTTCGGATCCCAGTCGCCCAGAAACGCGAACCGCACCACGACGAATCCGCCCGCGCCCATGTCGGCGATCTTTTCGGCCACGTAGACGTTCATGCCGTGAATGACGGCCATTACGGAGATGAGCGTGGTGGTGGAGAGAATGATCCCTAATAAAGTGAGGAAACTGCGCAGCTTAGCCCCGCGAAGCGAGTCGATGGCGAGTTTGAAGGATTCGGTGATCGAAGCGCGCGATTTCATCCGTGAGGGCATCATTGGTCCAGACGTTCAGAATGGCCGGTTTGTTCCCCATTCATCCCAAGCGCTTGCGAGGAAATCCAATCGGTTAGCACCTCATCCGCCCAGAAGCGCGGCGGCTCGCGCGAGATGAAGCCGAGATGGCCCCCATGCCGGGTGGCCACCAGCGTCAGATTCGAATTGGTGCGGACTTCCTGGCCAGTGAATATCTCGAATGGAATCATCGGATCGTCCTGCGCTTGCACCATCAACGTTGGGACCCGGATGGACGATAAGAAGCGGAGGCTCGATTGCGTGCGGTAGTAATTTGCCGCGTCCCCGAATCCGAAAGCCGGAGCGGTGAAAAGGTCGTCGAACTCGTAGATGGTCCGAACGGTATCGATTCCATCGAGCGGGAAGCGTTCCGGAGCGGCGGCGTGCCTGCGACGGTATCTTCCACAGAGCCTTTTCACGAAGCGCTGCTCGTAGATCCAGTTCGAGCGCTTGCCGATGGCTCGCACGCAGGCGTGAAGGTCGATGGGCGTGGACACGGCGCAGATTCCGGCGATAAACCCCCGCGCCCGTTCACCCAATTCCCCGGCGAGTTTCAGCACGACGTTTCCGCCCAGCGAATAGCCAACCAGAAACAACGGTCCGCGGCCTTGGGCGCGAAACGATTCCAGCATCGCGAGCAGATCGGCCGTCAGACCTGAGTGGTAGAGGGTTGGCGTCAGGTGTTCGGTCCCGCCGCAACCGCGCATGTTTATGCGGTGAGCGGCGAAACCCTCCCGCGCCAAAGCCAGCCCCATCGAGACCATGTATCCGCTCTGGCTGGAGCCTTCAAGCCCGTGCATCAGGAGGACTTCGCCACGCGGGGGGCCCTGCGGACGATTCTCTTCCACCAGCAGTTGCGTGCCCGGCTCTCCCGGATACAGAATTTGCCGGGTGGGGAAATGGACCTCGTCGGCCGGGCGCTTCCAGAAGTTGCCTGCGAAGGTGAGCAGATGCGGATTCTGGAAGTAAGGGGAGAAAGGCCGCAAGCCTCAATTGTAGATTGTGGGGCGGACCTCCAGGTCCGCGCGGGGTCTCCAGACCCCGCACCTCGATCTGAGATTGGTTGGCGGGCCCTGGAGGGCCCACGCGGACCTGGAGGTCCGCCCCACAATCCAATCAGTCGCCTTCGACGTCGCGATCGACCGAGATGCCTTCGCTGGTCTTGCGCGAAAGATCCTCAGTCAGAATGATCGCCTCCGCCAGATCGCGCATGGGACGCCGGAGGCGCCGGCTCTCATTGCGCAGGCGGAGATACGCCTCTTCTTCCGTCAGGTTGAACTTGAATTGCAGAATGCCCTTGGCCCGCTCGACCAGCTTGCGCGTTTCAAGCTGCCGCTTCATCTCCTGCGTCTCTTCGACCAGCCGGGCGTTTTCGTTCTGCAGCTTCGCCCGCGCGATCGCTCCGCCCATCTGCTCGCCGACGAAAGTCAGCAGGGAGATCTCTTCCAGCGAATGCTCGTGCTTCTCTCTGTGGTGCACGTTGACTACGCCGATGACTTCGCCGCCGGTGATGAGCGGGATGGAGCAGAACGCTTCGTATGTGTCTTCCACCAAAGGGTCCAGGCGCTTGAAGCGCCAATCGGAGGAGGCATTCGAAGTGAGAACGACGACAGACTTGTTTTCAACCACCCAACCTGTAACGCCTTCGCCCACCTGCATCCGGAGGTTCCCGATTTCCTTTGCGTGGGGCACCTGCGAGGCCCGCAGGACAATCTCGTTGGTCGCTTGGTCGATCAGGTACACCAGGCAAGCATCACAGTCGGTGACTTGCACGGTAAGTCCGACAATCTCTCCGAGCATCTCGTCCGTACTGCGTTCAGAACTGACGATGCTGCTGATCTTGTGCAGGAGCGAAACCTGGCTGGCATTCGGTTCTGTTGTCATGGTGCTGGTGGCCATACTGCTTAGATACGTAGGATAGGAACCACGGTGCGCATGGGTCCAATCGAAAGTTTCTATCGGCCCTATCGCGCTCCTTTCCCCTTGATTTCATTCACGTTAAAGCCACTCATGGATTTACCTGCGCCGAACCCTCCAAAAATCCCTTTATCAAAGCGCGGGCTACCAGATCCATTCTCACTCGCTTCTGTATCGGACGGCGCGGCCGAATTGAAAGGCAGGTCCATCGAAATGCCGCCCTGTCCGCGCCATGTAGACTGGTTGCGTTGTGACTGCTGGAATTCCGTGGGATGAGTTGAACGCCGGACAACGGCAGGCCGTAGAGGCCTGGGACGAATGCCTACTGGTGATGGCGCCGGTCGGCACGGGCAAGACGAGCGCGCTGGCCTGGCGCGCGGCCAACGCCATCGAACATGGCGTGACCGCCCGTTCGGTGCTCTGCCTCTCCTTCACCAACAAAGCCTCTCGTCAGATGCGCGAGCGCGCCGCGGCGGTGTTGGGAGAGGATGCCTTGTTAATCACGGCGCGCACGTTTCACTCGCTCTGCGCCCTGATCCTGCGCGGCGACGCGGGTGCACTCGGCCTGGACGGCGACTTTCTGGTCTTCGACGACGAGGACGCGCGCTCCGTTGCCTGCGAGATCGCGGTGCGCATGGGCGTGGTGGCCGAAAAGCGCGAGCGGCTGGGTTTCTTCCTGAGCAACGCTCTGCAGGAAATACGGCTCGCTCCGTTCGGGAGCCGCACCGAGCGCAGTCAGGACGATTTGTTTGAGGACATCCGCGATAAGAGCGCGCCGCCCGGATTCCGGGCACCCGCCACATTCCGCTTCGCGAAACTCCATGCCGAGTATGTCCACGCACTGCGCGAGAGCCATGCGCTCGATTTCGCGGACCTGGTGATCGGCGTCAACCGGCTGTGGCAGGAGTCCGAACCGAGCCTGCGCCGATGGCAGGAACGCTTTCAATGGATCCAGGTGGACGAGGTGCAGGACACCAACGTGAGCGAGTATCGCATCCTGCGCGCGATCGCACAGTCCCACCGTCGCCTGTCGTTTTTCGGCGACGTCGACCAGACGATTTATGAATGGCGCGGTTCGTCGCCGGGAGAGATATTGAGCAGCTACCGCAAGGAGTTCGCGCCCGTTCGCGAGATCCTGTTTACGCAGAATTACCGCTCCACCCGGGCGATCCTGCGCGCCTGTTCGAGCGTGGTGCACGCCCTGGAGGGTTCCGTGACGGAAGAGATCGTTCCCGAAACCAAGGAGGAGGGCGCGCCCGTCACGCTGCAAGGCTGCGCGACGCTCAAGGAAGAGGCCGAGTGGATCGCGGCGACCGTCAAGAGTCTCAGGGAGACCGACAAAATCAAGTACTCCGACTGCGCCGTGCTGGTGCGGACGAACTTCAACGCGCGCGATCTATCGGAGCATTTCCAGCGTCTCAAACTGCCGCACCTGCCGGTGGAAAACGTAAAGTTTTTCGAGCGCATGGAGGTGAAGGACGCGATGGCGCACCTGCGCCTGCTGCTGAATCCGAATGACGTTCAGAGCATCCTGCGCTTCCTGGAACGTCCCTCCAAGGGAGTCGGCGAGGCCACCCTGAAGGAGTTGCGGGGCGAACCGCGCGACGCGGGGCTGAACCTGGGCGATCTGCTGCGCGCGACGACGTACGATTGGGGCGAGCCCTATGCCCCGCTGCTCGATGCCTGGCACAGTGGCAGCCTGGCTGTCTTCGATTTCGAGACGACGGGACTCGACCCTTCGCAGGACGAAATCTGCGAGATTGCAGCGACCCGGCGCGGGCCCGAGGGTTCCCAGGAGGGCGAGGCGCGCTTCCATGCCTACATCCGCACCGAACGGCCGGTGGGCGAATCGTCGCAGATTCACGGCTACACCGACGAGTTCCTGGCGGCCAATGGAAGGCCGGCCAGCGTGGTGATTCCGGCGTTCCTGGAATTCATCGGCGGGAGCGTTTTGACCGGCCATAATATCGGCGGCTTCGACGTCTACTTCCTGCGCTATGCATTGCGGAAGCTGGGGCTCGACCAGGTGGAGCCGCTGTGTTTCGACACGCTGGAGATTACGCGCAGAGTATTCCGCGGCTTGAAGCGCTACAGCCTCGGTGCGCTCTGCGCGCACTTCGGCATCGGGCTCGAAAAGGCGCACGAAGCCCATGCCGATGTGGAGGCGAACGCGGCGCTGATCGACGTCCTCTGCAAACGCCTGGACGAGACTTCGGCTGTGCGCCGCGGTGCGGTTAAGAACAACGCTGCCCGCTTTGAGCCGCTCGCGCGCAAAATCGCGCATTGGCGCGATCGAATGGCACGGGAACGTCCCGACGAATTGCTGACACGGATTCTCGACGAATCGGGCCTGGCCGAGCACTATCAGAAAGACCCGAACGAGCGGAAACGCGTAGAGTACCTCAAACAACTCGTAGCATTCTGCCAGGACTTGGACGACCCGCTGCTGCCGCCGGAAATGGCGTATCGCGAGGTGGTGGAGAACGTGACGCTGGCCACGGACCTCGACCGGCAAGCAACCCGCGAGGACAAGCTGGCGATTCTCACCGTCCATCAAGCCAAGGGCCTGGAGTTTCCCGTGGTGTTCGTGGCTTCGGCGACCGACGACAACTTCCCCAGCGCGCGCAGCAAGCGCGAAGGCCGGTTGAGCGAGGAGCACAGGCTCTTCTATGTCGCGGTCAGCAGGGCGAAGCGCCGGTTGTATCTCTCCTGGTACGAGCGGGACAATCGAGGGAACCGCACGAGTCCGAGCCGCTATATCGCGCACGTGCGCAACGGGGCGGCACTCCAGAGCCGCTCGGAGCTTCCAAGCCCCGCAAGTTCTCCCGATTAGTCAGCGGGCTCTGGAGAGCCCACGCGGACCTGGAGGTCCGCCCCACAACTGCTAATAGCGCCAGCTCTTCAGGTCGGCGCCCACGGGCGCGGACTTCTCCATGCGTTCTACAATCTTCGGCACGTACATCGTGTTGTAGCGCAGGCGGCTGATGTAGTTCGGAAGGTTCGGGTCGCCGTTCCAGCAGTGCTCGAAGCGGCTTCCATACGCGACCTCGGCCTCGGCGGGAGGATTCGCGGCCTTCTTCAGGAAGTCCTCCATCAAATAGACCGCGTTGTTCAAATAGTAGGTGTCCGCTTCGCCGCAGTAAATGTGCAGTTTGCCGCGCACTTTCGGACCGAGCTTCGGCCAGTTCGTTTCGAGTTGGTATCGAAGATCGTATTTCTTCCAGGCTTCGGCGACGTTATGGTCGATCTCTCCGGTCTCTTTGTTCCACAGCCGCGCCGGATAGCCGTCCGGCCCGACCGGCGAAAAGACCGCTTCCCAAATGTCCCACTGCTGCCCGGAGCGGGTCTTCGTCCCAAGCGCCAGCTCAAACATATTCGTGCCGTCGACCGTCGCGGAGATTTGACCCAGATAGTTGCGCGAGGCGGGACGGGCCACTTTCGTATGCGGCCCTTCCAGGAAATACGCGTTCTTGTCGTTGTAGATATCGATCACCGTGTAGGCGCGGAAGTCGATGGGGTCGGGACACGCACCGAATGCTCCGTTGAACTCGTCGGGGTAGAAGATCTGCACCGCGAGCGCTTCCCATCCGCCCGTGGAGCCGCCGTAGGTGAAGCGCGCCCAGCCCTGACCGATGCCCCGGAAGCGGCGCTCGATCTCGGGAATCAGCTCGTACATGATGGCGTCGCCGTAGGGCCCGACGTTGGCGGAATTCACCGCGTAGCTGTCGTCGTAGTAAGGCGTTGCGTGCTGGATTTCGACGATCAACATACGCGGGAATCCGGGCGAGGTCCACTTCTTATAGAAGTCATACTCCTCCTGCTGCACGATCTTGTTGTATCCGGCAAGGTGGAAGCGCTCGCTGTAGTCGGGTTTCAAATCCGGATCGGGCGGCTCCATGCGGAAGCCGTCGAAATCGGCCGGAAAGTGGCCATGGTTGACGATCAACGGGTAGTGCGCTTCCGGATGATCGTCGAAGCCCTCGGGCAACAGCACGTGCGCTCCGAGATACATGTCCGTGCCGTAGAACTTAGAGAGCCGCTCGCTGCGGATGCGGATGTGCTTGATGTATTTCGTATCCTGAAGAGGCGCAATTGGCGGGATTTCCTGGTCGAGCGTCAACGCCACGGGCTTGCCGCCCGCCACGATAGTCACCGTCACTGGCTTGCTGTAGAGATTGCCCGGCTTGCTGTTCCACTGCTGGCCCTCGCCGCGATCCGGAGGGAGCTTCACGACGCGCCCGTCGGCGAGATGAAAGGTCTCGTAGCGGTTGAGCAGGGCCTGCACGGTGTACTCGCCCGGCTTCAAATCGGAGAGTCTGCGAATGGGGTAGCCTGTTGCGCTGGCGCCTACTTGCGTAGTCGAGCCCGGCTTCCAATCATCGACGTCGACGCCAAAGACGATCTGGGTCTTGGGCGAGTCGTTGATCTGGTTGCGAGGCTCGGCCGACGGGTCGGTTGAGAGCAAGATCAGGAGTCTGCCGTCCAATGGGCGGTCGCTGCGCTCTTTGGGAAACGAGACGGCGAACTCCGCGGCTGAAACCAAAGTAGTCGCGAAGAGGGCGAGGGGGGCTAAACGCTTTGTGCTGCGCATTTGCTTTCCTCACAGGCTAGCGCACCCGGAGGCTCGCGGAGCCGGGGCGATGAGCGGAGGGACATTGAGGCGTATTCGGAAACACTTGCAACGCGGCCTGGCAGCCAGAGCTGGTTTGAGAGCGCCGGGCAAGTGCCATGGGCGGCTCGGAGAGTTTAGTTGCTGCGGGACTCCGCGCGGCGCTGGAGCGCCGCCCCACTCCGCTTACATCTTGTAGCGGCCGAGGTCCTCGTCGTTCAGACCTTCCAGCCAGCGCTTCAACTCTTCGTTCGTGACCTTGTCGCTGATGTTGGTCGCGGCGCGCGAGCTCGCCAGCACCTGTTCCTCGACATAGATCGGGCAGTCCAGACGCAGCGCGAGCGCGAGAGCGTCACTGGGGCGCGAGTCCACGCTGATCACCTGCCCGTCCTTTTCGAGCCAGATGACGGCGTAGAACGTCTCCTCCCTCAACTCACTCACAACCACCTTGCTGACTTTCGCTTCCACGCCGGTGAGCAGATTCCGGATGAGGTCGTGCGTCATGGGCCGGGGAGTCGAAACCTTTTCGATCTCCAAAGCGATGGCGTTGGCCTCGTATACGCCCACCCAGATGGGAAGGATTGAGTTACCGCTTGAGTCGCGCAGGATAACGATGGGCGTGTTGGTGACGGGATCCACCATGAGCCCCCGGATTTTCATTTCAATTTCCATCGCAACCCCTTCCTCAGACTACTAGACGCAGCGGAGAACGAAAATGGCGCGTGCCTGTCTCTTCTTACCACATCGCGCACGGAACTACAGCGCCACCTGACACTCGCCGGCCAGAGAGTTCGGTCCGGCGCGGAGCACCCGCACCGGAACGTAACTTCCAATCACTCGCTCCCGCTCCGGCACAGTCCCATCTTCGCGCGGCTGCGCGGTAAAGTTCAGGACGCGATTCTGCGAAGTCCGCCCGATCCATTGACCGGTGGAAGAATTGAAGCCTTCAACGAGAGCTTCCTGCTCGCTGCCGATCAGCTTGGAGTTGCGGCGTAACTGAATTGCGCGCTGGCGTTCCTGCAACACGATCAGGCGGCGGCTCTTCTCTTCCTCGGGGACGTGGTCGCCCAGGGACAACGCCGGCGTGTTGGGCCGTACGGAGTACTTGAAGCTGAAGATCGAGTCGTATTCGACTTCGTCCAACAGGCTGAGCGTCTGCGAGAAATCTTCTTCCGTCTCGCCGGGGAAGCCGACGATGATGTCCGTGGATATCGCGATTTCACGGCTGGCATTCTTCATCCACTCGATGCGCTGCATGTACTGGTCGCGCGTGTACCGGCGGTCCATCGCGGCCAGCACCCGGGTCGAGCCCGACTGCACGGGCAGATGGACCATGTTGCAAAGCGTCGGGGTGCGGTCGATGGCGTCGATGATCTCTTTCACGAAATCGCGCGGATGCGAAGTGGTAAAGCGGACGCGCCTTACACCGGGCACATGGCCCACAGCTTCGAGCAGGCGGGCAAAGTCCCAGCCCTCGCTGGACGGATCGCGATACGAATTCACGTTCTGGCCGAGGAGCTGAATTTCGGTATAGCCGGAAGCGGCCAGCGAGTGCGCTTCCTCCATCACGCTTTCTGAAGTCCGGCTGCGCTCGGGACCGCGTGTGAAGGGGACGACGCAATACGAACAGCTCTTGTCGCAGCCTTCGATGATGGTGATGTAGGCGCGATGCGGATTGTCGCGCCGCGTCATCGGTGTCTCGAATGTCTCATCCGTGTCGAGGCTCAGGCCGGTCACGCGGCGTCCGCCGGCTTCGAGTTGGACCAGCAGTTCGGGCAGCTTGGAGTAACTGGCGGAGCCGACCACCATGCTGACGTGCGGCGCTTTGTCGAAGATCTTCTCGCCCTCCTGCTGGGCGACGCAGCCGAGCACGGCGAAAAGCTTGTCCTTGCCGGAACGCTTAAACTGATCCAGGCGGTGGAAGACCTTCTGCTCGGCCTTATCGCGGATGCTGCAGGTGTTGTATAAGACCAGGTCGGCAGCCTCGGGCGTTTCCACCTGTTCATAGCCGCGGCTCTCCAACGTGCCGACGACTTTTTCGGAGTCGTGCACGTTCATCTGGCAGCCGAACGTCTCGAGGTAGAACTTCTTCATGTTTGAGAACCGGGGCGGGAACTTCTTTCAGTATAAGATTTTCTTGAATGCTCGCGCCCCATGCTGGAGTTCGTTGCTGGGGTTCGTAATCGACCACAATCGGAAAAGAAAAGAAGGGCCGGATCCGAAGACCCGGCCCCAGGTGTTCTAAGCTGCACACCTAATCACTTCAGTTCAAAGTTGATGGTCACGTCCGACACAACCTCAACGGGCTCCCCGTTCAGCCTGGCCGGTTCCCACTTCCACCCTTTCACCGCATCCATCGCCGCCTGCGACAGATTGTCGGCGGGGGAGGAGATCACCTTCATCGAGACGGGCGCGCCCTCCAGGGTGATTACCACCTGGAGCACCACGGAACCTTCCACACCGGCAGTCTTCGCGTCCGGCGGATAAGCAGGATGAACCATCTTCACCAGCTTCGGCATCTCCATTTGTCCGCCTTTGCTGGCTGGACCCGGAACCGGCTCGTGCTTCGGAGCTACGCCCGCGGGCCGATCCGCCTGCACACCGACCGTCTCCTGCACGTGTCCCACTTCCATGGAGACCTTGCGGACGAGAGGTCCCGTTCCGGGGAGGACTTCCAGCGAGTTGCTCGCGATGCGGAAGCCGCGAGCGTGCACCTCCAGCGTGTAGAGCCCTCCGGCGATGCCCGGGAAGCTCGCCGTGCCATCGTCGCCGCTTTTGCGTTCAATTACTCCGCCCGCCGCCGGCTTCAGCAGCACCAGGGCGTTGGGTACCGCGGCGCCCGACGCATCCACCACCACCGCCGCCACGGTTCGCGAATTCTGGGTCATGCCCAGAGTCACCGGCAGAGTCAGTGCGACCAGAGTCATCGACGCAATTAATGCGCCGCGCCAAGCCGCGTTCCGCCGGACTTCAGGATTAAGAATTGCCATCAATCTACCCTCCAGGTTCGATACTTCCGCCATCGCTGCCGCCGGCAGCCTGCGCTGCTGACGGGCAAATTCGAGCAGGTGCGATGCGTAATCGTGCGCATCGATACCCCGCTTTAATACCAGGTCGTCGCAAGCCCGTTCGCGCTCCACGGCCATGAGTCTCGTGGCCGCCCAGACGAGCGGATTCACCCAATACAGGCAGCGGATCGACTCCACCACCAGATGCCACCAATGATCGAGCCGCGCCACGTGGGCGCACTCGTGTTCCAACACCGCGGCGCGCTTCTCCGCGGACCATTCGTCCGCTTCTTCCGGGAGAAGGATCACAGGGAGCAGCAGCCCTGTCAGCACCGGGCTTTGCAGCTCGCCGCTGGATCGTACGCACACGGGCGTCCGCCAACCGAGCGCTTGACTACGCTTCGAAATTCGCCATGCCGCGAGGTAACCCGACGCCAGGCGCAGTCCGAGCACAAGAACGCCGGCGAGCCACGCCACCAGAGCCCAATCCACCCAGCTCCAGCGCCCTGCGCCGGCCGAAACGGTCAGCGCATAAACCGGCGCCGGCACCAGATGCAGCGCTTCCGGCGGCAGGCTCACTGGCAGGGACAGGGACGGCATCCCTTCGGGCAGACTCGCGCTGAATGCCCTCCAGGAGAAAGGCAGCACCGACCCGAGCACGCCGCCTCAGCAGGACCACGTGCCGCTCGGCGGCCGATCTGCGCCACATCAGCGCGTATGCCGACAAGGCAATCGCGAGAATCAGGGTCGACTTCACGATTTCGCCGATCATCGCTCATGCTCCTTTCCGGAAGCGCTCCGGCGTGCGTCGTCGATGCGCGTTTGCAGGCGGTCGAGGTCTTCCTTCGTCAGTTCCCCAGGGGTGCTGTCGAGCAGCGCCAGCATGGCCTTGCCCGCCGACCCTTCGAAGAAGGTGTGCATCAGATGAGTCAGCGCCGACCGGCGGGCCCGCTCCGCGGACACCGCCGGGAAGTAGACGTACTTCGTCCCATCCGCTTCGTGACGAACGTGGCCCTTCTCTTCGAGAATCCGCAGCAGCGCGCGCACGGCGGAGTAGCTCGGACTGTCCGCCAGTTGCTCCTGCACCTCGAAGGCCGTCGCCTTTGAGTTGCGGTAGAGGATGTCCAGTATCTGCCTTTCGCGCTTGCTGAGCGCGGCTGGCGGCGTTTCGGATTGGCTTGTCTTCTTCATCCTGCTAAAAAACTAGCACCCTCTTGAAAGACTTTCAAGAGGTAAGTGCAGTTTTTTTAGCAGAACCTGTTTACGCCTGTAAATACAGCAAGAGCCGGGCGTGTACCCGGCTCCTGGAGACCAACCAGGCAATTAGTCCAGACTCAGAAATTGCTCTCGTCCGCCGACGGCCCGTAGAGCGCCGGCACGGGAACGCCGTTCATCCTCAGATAGACGGTCAACTGCGCGCGGTGGTGGATGATGTGGTTGAACACGAAGCCGCGCAGAACGGCGACGCGGGGCAGGGTGAAGATCGTCTTGTCGCCCATTTTCAAAGACCAGGGCTGCATCATCCGCTCGTCGGTGGTCTGAGCCAGAACGGCGCGGAACTCGGCTGCATTCTTGTCGAACGCCGCCACTGCCTCTTCCGCCGTGGTGGGCTCCTGCCGGCGCTCCTGGTATTCAGCGGCGGCCAGATCCACCGAGTCCTCATTGCAGGTCATCGTTCCCCACTGGGTCATTTGCGCGATGTGGCCGGCCATCCAGCCCATGGTGGGAGACTTCTCGTGTGGTTTGAATTCGAACTTGCCGGCCGGCAGCCGTTCGAGGGTCTTGCGCGTACCGGCCATTTCCTGGTCGAACTCTCCGAGAAGAGACTGACTGATGGTCACAGGGATTTCCTCCAGCGCGATTGTACAACGGAAGGGAGGAGTAATACTTGTCACAAACCCACGGAAGAATAGCGCTAGCGCGACCCGCTATTTCGGCTTGGCCTCACCCCGCACGAAGCGCCCGAGGCGCCGGTCTGAGATCAGGATGTGGTCGCGCAGCCAATCGCGGAAGAAGTCGAGCATCGATTCGGTCAACTCGGCTTCGCTGGCGGCGAACTGGGTCCGGAATTGCAGTACCTGTTCGAGCAGGAAGTCGTGCTCGGCCTTGTGCAGGTCGAGATCCGGATACCTCTTCTCAAGCATGAGTTGCTCTTCGTCCCGGAAGTGGGCGCCAACGGCATCGAGAAACTGGTCCAGCCGGAACAGAAGTACGTCCTGACCTTTGCCGGAGCGCCAGGCCTCATTGAGACAGTTCAGCAAGTCCGTCAGATTTTCGTGTTGACGGTCTACTTTCTCTATCCCGATCGAGTAGAGATCAAGCCATCGCATCAGTCGCGCATTCGGCGTCATTTGCCTGTTTTTCGTCCAGATTCAGTCAGATTATCGTAACAGGGATGAAAAACGAATATCAAGGTCTGAATCTGTGCTGAAGGCAGGGCTCAATCGCTGCTATCCGGTGATAGTCTGTTGGCACACGGAGCCCGCTCGGAAATTGATCTGACCGCCGTCTTCAAAGGAGCTGCTTTGGCCTCTCGACGTCCCGTGCTTCTCGCACTCATTCTCACGGCGGCCGCGGCGGCGCCATACCCGCCTCCGGAGCCGCTGGACACGCGCACCTTCGGGGCCGGCGTGCAGCGCACCATGTCGTTGCTCGCCAACTCTACCGCCGTCAAGCGCAACACGGTCCGGGTGATGTTCTATGGCCAGTCGATCACCAAGCAAGGCTGGTGGCGCGCGGTGGCCGCCGACCTGCGGCAGCGCTACCCGCTGGCCGATCTGGTGGTCGTCAACCGGGCGCTCGGCGGGTTCGCCAGCCCGCTGCTCAGACGGACCATCGAGAGCGACTTGATCGCCTGGTACCCCGACCTCGTGATCTTCCACGACTATGGCGGCGAACCCGATTACGAGTGGATGATTCGTCAGATCCGCTCCCGGACGACGGCCGAAATCGCCATTCAAAGCGACTACTACACGTGGCTGCCGGAAGAGGGCAAACCGTCCCCGGAGGCGGAAGTCAAGCGGAACGCCTGGCATGACAAGCATTGTTTCGAGTGGCTCCGCGACCTCAGCGCGCGGTACGGCCTGGAGTACATGGACGTCCGCAAACCCTGGCTTAATTATTTGACGTCGAACAAGCTACGGCCGGCCGAGCTGCTCAGCGACGGAACCCACATGAACGCGCAGGGTGAATTCCTTTTGACGGAACTCGTGAAGCCTCATCTGCGGTATGACCCGAGCCTGCCGGACACGGGCTGGCGCGGATGGGTGCGCGACCTGGTGGTGGGCAAGGACGTCGAGTGGAAAGACGGGCGGATGGAAGTGGAATTCGAAGGCAATCGCGTGGACTTGATGTCGTCGAGAGAAGGGCGGCAGCCCTACGCCCGCGCTTCCATCCGAATCGACGGCAAGACGCCCCAGCGAGTTTAGGGAGCTTTACGCCGTCACAAGGCAGTCCGACCTCGCCGGCGCCGACTGGCCCTTTGTCATCCACGTTGGCGCGAACGCGCCATTACAAGCTTGAAGAGTGGTTCCTCAAGATCACCGCGACGGACGCGGGCAATAAGGCCGTGCGGTTTGAAGTGCGAGGTTCGAAGACGGGGCCGGATGGAGCTGGCGTCAGCACGGAACGGTTTGTCTCGAAGTCCGGCCGCGTGGTGCTGGAACCCGAAGACTGGCACCTCCAACGCGCCTTCGATTATGCGAAGGTATTGACTCCGGTGGGCGCGGAGACATCTTGGCAGGTGGTACCGCTCTTTCAAGACATCTACGAATCCCAGCGGCGCGACGACGCGACGCGCGAGTATCCGCTCACCGTGGCTCAGGGGCTCACGAACGGCAAACACAAACTCGTGCTTACCAAGGAGACGTGGGAGACACCGCAGATTGAAGCCATTCGCATCTACCGTCCGCCGCTACAGGAAACACCGCCAGCGAAGTAATTGTCGGGCCGGACCGCCAACGCCCCACTCCGGTCGGAGCGAGAATCGTCCCCACATTTCGAATTGAAAGGAAGCCGAGGAGATCTCCGCTTCAGGCCGTCTCCAACACGACCACTGTGTCGATCTCGTCGCGGGCCTGCTTCGGCAGCCCTAACAGAAGTTGGTCGCCCCAGTTCGTCACGGTGACCTTCTCTCCCGAACCGAGCAGCTTCGCGCTCTTGATTGCCTTGGGCTGGCGCGGGATCGGCAGCACCGGGTCGGGCCAATCGAGAATGTGCGCGTAGACGGTGGAGCCCTTCTGCGTGGTCACGCCCCAAGGACGAGGACGGATGGGCCCGCCGCGAGTGCCGTAGATACTCTCGCCATTCTTAGAGAGCCATGCGCCCATTTCCTTCAGGCGCGTGACGAAATCGTCCTGCACCGTGCCATCGGGCTTTGGACCGATGTTGAGCAGGAAGTTCGCATTCCGGCCGGCAGAGTTGATCAGATAATGCAGCAGCGCCTTCGTGCTCTTCAGATTCTTGTCGCCGGCGTTATAACCCCAAGCGCCATTGATGGTTTCGCAAGTTTCGAGCGGCAACCGCCCAATCTTGGAATCGCCGCTGAAGCCGGTCTTGTTTTCGCCGGGCAAATCCTTTTCGAACATCTGGAAGTCTTCGCCCTCGAAAGGCGCCAGGTGGTGGTTGTTGCCGACGAGCGCCTGTGGCTGATGGCGATGAATCAGATCGTAGGTCCGGCGCAGCCGCCAATCGGCTCCGCGCTTGTCCCAGATGCCGTCGAACCAGATGCCGGCCACTTCGCCGTAGCCGGTCAGCAGCTCGCTCAGCTGGGCGTCCATGAAGTCGAGATATTTATTGAAGTCGCCGGACTCCGGCCGGCCGGCCGTCTTGCCCGTCATGCCGCGCGGGAAATAGTCTGGGTGATGCCAGTCAAGGTGAGAGTGATAGAAAAACAGCTTCACGCCCTGCGAGCGGCACTCCTCGCTCAGCGGCTTCAACACGTCCTTCGCGTAAGGCGTCGCATCCACGATGTTCCACTTGTTCTGTTTGGTTCCGAACATCGCAAAGCCGTCGTGATGCTTACTGGTGATGGTGATGTAGCGCTGGCCGGCGGCTTTCGCCATTGAGACCCACTGCGCGGCGTCGAACTTGACGGGGTTGAATTTCGGCGCGAGCTTTTCGTACTCGACGATGGGGATCTTCTCGTTGTTCATCACCCACTCGCCCCGCCCGAGGACGGAATAGACGCCCCAGTGGATGAAAAGGCCGAACTTCGCATCCTGGAACCATTCGCGCGCTTGCAGGTTGGAAGCGGCGGGCTGGTAGGCGTCTTCGAATGAAAAGGCCGAGCGGGCGGCGGCCGCTCCGGCCAAGGTGAGTTTCACGGCATCGCGTCGAGTCATTTGGTGCTCCCCCGGGAAAGGCCATTCTATGCCAATCCCGGGGCCGGCGGCCGTTTGCCGTTTCCAAGAAAATCAGGCTGTTGATTATGCGGCGCTTGCGCTCCGAGTTGTTGACAGCACCGAACCGCGAACGAGGAGAGCGGCCATCGGGCGCGTCCCTCGCTCTCCGGTATTGGCCGCTCTCTTCGTTCGCGGTTCGGTGCTGGTGAGCGAGTGGTCGATCGTCATCGTTGGGAGTGCACGGTCAGCCGGTCATGATGAGACCTGTGGCGAACGCAATCAATGCTTGACGGCCGCTTGCAGCAGTTGCATACAGGCCGTCTGGCGCGAAGGCCAGGTCCAGCGGTCGATGTCCGTTACGCCGTGCCTGGCGTAGTCTATCGCGGTCTCGCCGTGAACGTCCTTGATGGTCGGATCGGCGTTGTGCTCGAGCAGGAGGCGCACGATGGGGTCGTATCCGTAACCGGCGGCCATCATCAGCGGCGTGACGCTGTGCGGAACGCGAGCGTTCACGTCCGCGCCCAGCTCGAGCAGCACTCTGACGGACCCGATCTGATTCTTGTGAATGGCATGGTGCAACGGCGTCCATCCGTTTACGCCGGAGGGTTCGTTCAAGTCGGCGCCCT
The DNA here is from genome assembly GCA_963823095.1 of Terriglobia bacterium. Taxonomy (GTDB): domain Bacteria; phylum Acidobacteriota; class Terriglobia; order Bryobacterales; family Bryobacteraceae; genus CAIVVT01. Next base: position 167,984 of record CAWGKI010000049.1, on the reverse strand, counting down.
CTTTGACCAGGCGCCGGATTCCAGCAAGATCTCCCACGCGGGCGGCGCTGGCCAGAGGCGACGGCGGGACCAGCGTGCAGCCGGCGAAGGAGAGGAGAATCTCGAACAGGACGAGGCGTCTCATACGAGATCAGATTAGCAGAGTACTTTGCAATGTAAAGATAAAAGTGCAGAGGACGTCCCTTGAAACGGCTGTCTTTCGTTCGCGATGATAGGATGTGTGCGTCTCCGGATCGGTCGCCAACTAGCTCCCATGAACACGCATCGAATCCCACTGATTGCCTGCGCCGCGCTGCTCTCCTGCGGTCTCTTCACCTCTCTGGCGCTGGCTCAGAGTGCTGGTGCGAAGCCGCGCTCGGTTCCTTACACCTGGAAAAGCGTGCAGATGGTCGGCGGCGGATTTGTCGATGGCATCGTCTTTCATCCCTCCTCGAAGGACGTGCGCTACGCGCGCACCGACATGGGCGGGGCCTATCGCTGGAACCCGCGGATCCACCGTTGGGAGCCGTTGCTCGACTGGCTCTCCTACGAGGACCTGAACCTGATGGGCGTCGAGAGCATCGCGCTCGATGCCTCCGATCCCAATCGCGTCTACCTGGCCTGCGGCACGTACACAAACCCCGGCACGCCTAACGGTGCGATCCTGCGCTCCAGCGATCGCGGCAAGACCTTCGAACGCACGAACGTCCCCTTCAAATTCGGAGGCAATGAGAACGGCCGCGGCAACGGCGAGCGCATGGCGGTGGATCCCAACGATGGGCGGATTCTGTTCCTCGGCACGCGGCAGGCGGGCTTGTGGACCAGCACGGACCGGGGCGCGACCTGGAACAAAGTGGAGAGCTTCCCCGATGTCACCGAAGCCCCGCCCGCCGGAGGCGCGGGCAACAGGCGCAGCCGCGGCAGCGGCATCGTCTTCGCGGTCTTCGATCCAAAGAGCGGTTCGAAGGGCAAAGCGAGTTCGACCATCTACGTCGGCGCGTCTCTGATGGGGCGGGAGAATTTGTACCGCTCGACGGACGGCGGCAAGAGCTGGCAACCAGTAGCGGGCCAGCCCACGCAATACCGTCCCAATCACGCCGTGCTCGCCTCCAATGGTGTGCTCTACGTTTCTTATGGGACAGATCCCGGCCCCATGCGGATGAACGACGGCGGCGTGTGGAAGCTGAACACCAAGAGCGGCGAGTGGACGGAAATCACGCCCGAAAAACCCAACCCCGAGGCCAACAAGAAATTCGGCTACGCGGCCGTGTCCGTGGACGCGCACAATCCGAGCGTGGTGATCGCCAGTTCGTTCAACCGCGCCAACGGCGCGGGCGGAGAGGACGACATTTTCCGCAGCACGGATGGCGGCAAGAGTTGGAAGCCCGTATTCGGCAGCGGCGGAACGTTCGACGCATCGCTCGCGCCGTACGTCCTGCGCACGCCCATCCACTGGCTGTTCGATATCGAGATCGATCCGGCCAATCCCGCTCACGCGATGTTCACCACGGGCTACGGCGGGTGGGAGACATTCAATCTGACCGCCATGGATGCCGGCAAGCCGACCAAGTGGAGCGTAATGAGCACGGGTATCGAGGAGACCGTTGCGCTCGAATTGCTCAGCCCGCCCAAGGGCGCGCACCTGATTTCGGCGATCGGGGATTACAGCGGATTCGTGCATTGGAACCTCGACAAACCCAGTCCAGAGGGCAGCCCCGAACCGCCGCTGTTCGGCAACACCAACGGCGTGGCATGCGCCGAAAACAAGCCCGAGATCATCGTGCGCGTGGGCCGGGCCTCCGGGCATCATCCCGGCGGCAACATCGGCTATTCGCTGGACAGCGGTAAGACCTGGCAGGCGACGGCCTCGACTCCCAAGCCGAACAGCACTCTCGGGCACATCGCCGTTTCATCCGATGGGACAACGTGGGTCTGGACGCCACAAGGAAGCGAAGTCGGCTACACGCGCGACCGCGGTGCGACGTGGGCACAAACGCAAGGCATTCCCCGCAACACGCGCGTCATCGCCGACCGAGTGAACCCGAACAAGTTCTACGCGCTCGCGCTGTTCGATGGGAAGCTCTTCGTGAGCGCGGATGGCGCCGCGACGTTCACCGAGCAGGCTTTGACCTTACCCGACGGCCTGCCCAAGCGGGGTAATCGTGGAGACGGCCGTGGCGGCCAGGACCGCATTTACGCTACGCCTGGAAGAGAAGGCGACCTGTGGCTGGCAGCCTTCAACGGGCTCTACCACTCCGGCAACTCCGGCGCTGCATTCTCACGGCTGGATGGCGTTCAGGAGATTCATGCTTTCGGTTTCGGAAAAGCGGCTCCCGACGCCGATTCCCCGGCCCTCTATCTGATCGGTGTCGTCAACGGCCAACGCGGCATCTTCCGCTCCGACGACGCGGCGCGAAGCTGGGTGAGAATCAACGACGACCAGCACCAATGGGGGCTGTTGCTGCATATCACTGGCGATCCGAAGCAGTATGGACGTGTTTACGTGGGCACGCATGGACGCGGGACCGTTTACGGAGACCCTGTGAAGTCCGGCAAATAGGTTGGTGATCCGATATGGGCAAAGCAATTCTCGTCCGGCCATGAAATCCTTCCGCTCGATCTTCGGCTCTCTCTACGGCCAGGTGCTGCTGGCGATCGCCGCCGGAGTCTTGCTCGGCGTATTCGCGCCTGCGACTGGGGCGGCGATGAAGCCCTTGGGCGACGGCTTCATCAAGCTGATCAAGATGATCATCGCGCCGATCATCTTCTGCACCGTCGTGCTCGGCATCGCGGGGACCGAAGACTTGAAGAAGGTGGGCAGGACCGGCGGGCTTGCGCTGCTCTACTTCGAGGTGCTCAGCACGCTCGCGCTGGTCCTCGGTCTTTGCATCGTCAACGTGATCCGCCCCGGCGCGGGGATGAACGTCGACGTGCGCAACCTCGACCTGGGCGCGGTCTCGGCTTATGCCGGACCAGGGAAGCTGCAGAGCACGAAAGACTTCTTCCTGGGCATTATTCCATCCACATTCTTCGACGCATTTGCCAAAGGCGAGGTGCTGCAGGTGTTGGTGCTCGCCGTGTTGTTTGGCGTCGCGCTCCAGAAACTAGGAGCGAGGCGGAACCTGATCTTCCGGGGCATCGAGAAGTTTTCCGAGATCCTCTTTGCCATCGTGAAAATGATCATGTACGCGGCGCCGATCGGAGCCTTCGGAGCGATGGCATTCACGGTGGGTGCCTACGGTCTGCACAGCCTGCTTTCTCTCGCCAAGCTGATGGGGACCTTCTATCTCACATGCCTGGCCTTCATCTTCGGCATACTCGGGCTGGTCGCCAGGCTGCACGGCTTCAGCATCTTCCGCTACCTGCGTTACATCGGCGAAGAGCTGTTGATCGTGCTGGGAACGTCTTCGTCCGAAGCAGCGCTGCCGCGCATGATGGCCAAGATGGAGAGCCTGGGGGCGGGACGAGCCACCGTCGGACTGGTGATCCCGACAGGCTACTCGTTCAATCTCGATGGGACCTCCATCTATCTCACCATGGCGGCCGTGTTTATCGCCCAGGCGACAAACACGGCGATGACGCTGACTCAGCAATTGACGCTGCTCGCCGTGCTGCTGTTGACTTCCAAAGGCGCGGCGGGCGTCACGGGCAGCGGGTTCGTCATCCTGGCTGCGACGCTGTCCGCCGTGGGCAACGTGCCGGTGGGCGGACTGGCTTTGATTCTGGGAATCGACCGGTTCATGTCCGAGGCGCGAGCGCTAACGAACGTCATCGGGAACGGCGTCGCTTCCCTGGTGGTGGCGCGCTGGACAGGCGATCTGGATGTCGCGCAGCTCGACCGGCGTCTGCGAGCGGGTCCCGCTCGCGGAGCGGAAGAGCCGGCGGCACACCTCCCGATTGAAGTGGATTAGATCCTTTGTGCCGGTGCGTCAGGACAGCCACCACTCGGACGGCTTCCAGAATGGCCCTCGCTCTTCGTATCGGCTCAGCAAGCGCTCGTAGATGTTTCGCTTGCCCACCCGCGATGCGTAGAACATCGGTCCGCCGCGCCAGGCGGGGAAGCCGTAGCCGAGCAGGTAGACGATGTCCACGTCCACGTCGCGCAACGCAACACCCTCCTGAAGCAACCGAGCGCCTTCGTTCATCATTGCGTCCAGGCAGCGCTCCGCGATCTGGTCCGGAGTGAATTTGCGTTGCGGGATGGCCATTTCGGCGGCGTACAAACGCAACTGCGCTTCCACGTCATGATCGGGCGACAATTTGCGGCCATCTCCGTAGAGATGCCAACCGGCGCCGGTCTTCTGTCCGAGACGTCCCTGCCCGACAAGGCGGTCCTCAAAGTTTTCGGCGTCCAGATGCAGGATTCCAACCTGCAGCTCCATCTTCTTCACGCGCCAGAAGACGTCGAGTCCGGAGAGATCGCCCACGGCGAGCGGCCCCATGGCCATGCCCCAATCAACTAGCGCCTGGTCCACCTCCCACGGCGCGGCGCCCTCCTCGGCGATGGCCACCGCTTGCGCCCGGTACGGACCGAACATGCGGTTGCCGATAAAGCCGAACACGTTGCGCGAAACCACGGCCGTTTTGTTCAGGCGGCGAGCGAGAGCCATGGAAGTGGCCAGAACCTCTGCGTCCGTGGCAGCGCCGCGTACGACCTCCAACAGCTTCATCACCGGCGCGGGACTGAAGAAGTGGTGCCCGGCCACGCGTCCCGGACGCCGCGTGCAATGAGCCAGTGCATCGACATCGAGCGTCGAGGTGTTGCTCGCAAGAATGGCGCCGGGCCGCGCAATCGCGTCCATCTCGGCGAACACTCGCTTCTTCAGCTCGAAATCCTCGAAGACGGCTTCAATGATGAGGTCGCAGCGTTCGAAACCGTCCCAGTCCGTTACGGGGGTGATCAGCGCGAGACGCTTCTCCGCGTCTTCCTGCGAGATCCGACCCTTGTCAACCTGGCTCTGGAAAGCGGCGCGAATGCCGGTCATCCCTCGTTCCAACGCGTCGGGATCCGAATCCCTGAGCAGGACCCGAATCCCGGCGGTGGCGTAGCATTGCGCGATGCCCGAACCCATAGTGCCCGAGCCCAGCACCCCGGCGAGTCCGATGTCGAGCGGCCGGATTTCCTTGGACAGGTCAGGAATGCGAGACACCGCGCGCTCGCCGAGAAAGGCGTGGATCAGCGCGCGCGACTGCTCGCCGTACAGGCACTCGGCGAATAGCTGGGCTTCCAGCGCGAGCCCTTCCTCGAAGGGCAGCGAGTCCGCGGCGCAGACGGCGTCGGCAGCAGCCAGCGGAGCGGTCTGCTGGCGAAATCTGCGGCTGACCTCCAGCTTCGCCCGCACTGCGAGCGCCTGCGCCTGATCCGGGCTGATTAGATTGTCCGTCTGGTCGCGGGTACGGCGGGGCAGAGGCGAATCCAGCAGAAATGCACGCGCGGCCTCGACGAGGTCGCCCTCCACTACGGAATCGATCAGCCCCAGCTCGTGCGCCCGTTTGGCGCCGATCGGTTCGCCGAAAACGCACATTTCGAGCGCGGCCTCGGTCCCCACCAGGCGGGGCAAACGTTGCGTTCCGCCCGCGCCAGGAATGAGTCCCAACTTCACTTCGGGCTGGCCTAGCTTCGTCGTTGGAGCGGCGATTCGATAGTGGCCGGCCATGGCGAGTTCGAGTCCGCCGCCCAGAACGTTGCCGTGGAGGGCCATGACGACCGGCTTGAGCGAGGACTCGATCTCGCAGAAGAGCGGACTCAGATTGATCATCGGGCGCTCGCCCGAAACGATGCGGCCGAATTCCCGGATGTCGGCGCCGGCCACGAACGTTGTCCCCGCCCCCAGGACGACGATGGCATTCACCGAATCGTCCGTCTGGGCGGCCTGGACTGCGGCGGCAACGCCCTCGGCCACGCCGGCGGACAGCGCGTTCACGGGCGGATTGTCGATGGTGACGACCAGGACATGGTCCTGGCAACGAGTCGTGACAAGGTCACTCACTTCAGATCGCCTCCAGTCGAATCGTAGCCCAACGGGAAGTTGCCTGCCGGGGAAAAGTGGGGCGGACGCCCACGTCCGCGTGCGACCCCCTGGTCGCACATTCGGCGATCACCAGTGGGTGACGGTTCGAAGCGTTGGACGCTTTTTCGGAGTCGCCGCACAAGACCGGCAGGGGGGCCGGTCGCCGACGAGGGCGTCCGCCCCACTTTTGCCGATCATGCCATAATGTCGGGCGTGAAACGCCACCCGTTCAATCTGGCTCAGACGCGCGCCCTCATTCCCCAAATGCCCTTCAACCATCATCTGGGCCTCCGGGTGGTGAGAATGTTCAAGGACGGCCTGGCGTTGGAGTGCGAGATGCGGCCGGACATGCAGAACGGACACGGCACTCTGCACGGCGGGGTCACCGCGACGCTCGTCGATGCGGCCGTCGGCATTGCCGCCGTTGCGCTTTCGGGCGGCCGCCGCTTGAGCACGGTGGACTTGAAAGTAACCTACCTGCGTCCCGCGTCAGCGGGTAAATTGCACTGCCGCGCGCATCTCATCAAGGCCGGCAGGACAGTGGTGTTCGGCGAAGCGAAGGTCCGCGACGGCCAGGGCCGGGTGATCGCCAGCGGGCAAGCCACCTACATCTACCTCGAAGAGAGTGATGAGGACTGGCGCCCTCTCGCTTGAGATCGCCCCCCTGCGAACGCCGATCTCCAGATCGGCCGTGAACTTCCGCGTGATAGGCGACGAAGCAAACTCACTTCGCGTGGGCGCGATCCGGGCCTGCATGGTCATCGCAGAAACCTCGCTACAACCACTCCCTTGCGGTCGTGGCTCCGTTCTGCGTCGTATTCCCCACAACAGGTTGGTGGAGTCAAATGCCCGAGGCGAGCACCCGCCGCATGTGGGTGCTATCCCCCAATCGTCAAATCCGGGGACGCAGACACGGCTTATCTGTAGGAATCTTCATCACAATTCAGACGATACAGTGCGGAACCCCAATTGCATGTAGCTCCAGGGTATGGAAGGAGGGGCGCTCCTTGAATCGAGGCTCCGTTGTTGTCGTAACCGAACGCTGCAAGGGCTGTGGTTTTTGTGTGGAGTTCTGTCCCACCCACGTTCTGAAGCTTTCCTCGGCGTTCAACGCCAAAGGCTACCACCCGCCACATCTCGTGGACGGAGATAAATGCTCCGGCTGCAATCTGTGCGGCATGTACTGCCCGGATTTCGCGATTTTCGGTTACCGGGAGCCGCAGGTTCGCCCAACGGCTCTGGCGCAAAGCCAGCCTGGAAAGGAAGCCTGAGATGGCGACAATCGCAGAAACGATGAAAACCCATAGAGCCATGCAGCACGCCGATCCGCGCGCTGTGCTGACCGGCACGCATTTTATGAATGGCGATGCCGCGGCGTGTGAAGGCGCGCTGGCCGCCGGAGCGCGATTTGGCGCAGGCTACCCGATCACTCCCTCGACGGAGATCGTCGAACGCTTTGCCTCGCGGGCGCCGCAGCTCGGCGGTCTGTTTATCCAGATGGAAGACGAGTTAGCGGCCTCCATCACGCTGCAGGGCATGGTGTGGGCCGGCGAGAAGGCCTTCACCGCGACTTCCGGCCCCGGCTTCTCCCTGATGATGGAGCACATCGGCTACGCCGCCATGACGGAGACGCCCTGCGTCTTCTTCAATGTCCAGCGCGGCGGCCCATCCACGGGTCTTCCGACGCTGCCGGCACAGGGCGACATGATGCAGGCGCGCTTCGGCTCGCACGGCGATTACAGCCTGATCGCGCTGGTGCCGAATTCGCCGCAGGAGTGCTTCTGGCTGGCCGTCAAAGCTTTCAATCTGGCCGAGCAGTTCCGCGTTCCTGTGATGGTGATGATGGACGAATGCGTCGGCCACATGACCGAGAAAGTCGTCATCCCCAAAGCGGAAGAGATCGAAATCTTCCCGCGCCGCGCCCCATCGAAAGCGCCGGGCAAGTTCCTGGCGTATGGGGAGATCGGCGAGGACCTGGTCCCCGAAATGGCCGCCGCTGGAGAAGGATACAAGATCTACGTCACGGGCATGACCCACGACCGCCGCGGCTATCCGCTCGGCAACGCCGAGGCGCAGAGGCTCCTGATTAATCGCCAATTCGACAAGATCCGCCGGGCCGAGGACGAACTCACCCTGATCGACGAGGACCACATGGACGACGCCGACGTCGCGGTGGTCAGCTATGGCATCACGTCGCGCGTCGCCGAACGGGCCATCCAATTGGCGCGCGCCAAGGGCGTAAAGGTAGGCCGCATGCGGCTGCAAGGGCGTCTGGCCGTTCCCGGAGAAGCGTTTCCGCGAAGTCGCCAAGCGGGTAAAGGCTTTCGTCGCGCCCGAATTGAACATGGGCCAGGTGGTTCTTGAAGTGGAGCGTTGCGCGGGCGGCCACTGCCAGACCATCGCCATGCCCCATGCCGGCGGCACGGTGCACCGTCCGCTGGACATCCTGGCGGCGATCGAGAAAGGGAGCGAAGGGATGAGCACGCTCATGGAATTGCCGCTCACAATCCGGTTGAAGACCTGCTTCGCATGGACCGCATTCCGTCGATCTGGTGCCCCGGTTGCGGCATCGGCACGACGGTGAACAGCTTCGTTCACGCCCTGATCAAGAATCAAGTGGACATGAAGAAGCTGGTCATGGTGAGCGGCATCGGTTGCTCGGGCCGGGTGGGCGGCTACATTGGGACCGACCACTTTCACACCACTCACGGGCGCGCGATTCCCTTCGCCACGGGCCTGGCGCTGGCCAACCCCGAGTTGAACGTAGTAGTTTACTCCGGCGACGGCGACCTGGTCTCCATCGGCGGCAACCACCTGATTCACGCCGCGCGGCGCAACGTAAACCTGCTGGTGGTGTGCGTCAACAATATGATTTACGCCATGACGGGCGGACAGGCGGCCGCGACCACGCCCACGGGGTCGATGTCTTCAACAACGCCGTACGGCGCCTTCGAGCCGGACATCAACATCCCGCAACTTGTCGACGCTGCCGGAGCAACCTACATCGCCCGCTGGACCGCGTTCCACGTCAAGCAGCTCGAGACCTCGATGGCCGAGGCCCTCAAGAAGAAGGGCTTCCGCTTCATCGAAGTAGTCACGCCTTGCCCGACGCTGTTCCAGCGCAGGAACAACATGGGCGATGGGCTGGCTGCGATGAAGGACTACAAAGAGCGGAGCAAGGTCCGCAACGGCGCTCCGACCCACGAGGTGGCGATGCTTCCCGGCAAGGAAATCATCGTCGGCAAGTTCGTCGATCGCGAGCGTCCGGACTATTTGACGCTGATGCGCGAGAGGCTTGGCGCGAACTACCAGGAATGGATCGATGCTCCGCCGCAGGTAGAGCACGAAGAAGGCGAGGGTTGCGGCGAATGCTGAAAGAGCTTCGAATCGCGGGATTCGGCGGGCAGGGCGTAATACTGTCGGCGCACATCCTGGGCAAGGCTGCGGCCCTGTATCAGGGCGGCTACGCCACGATGACCCAGAACTACGGCCCCGAGGCGCGCGGAGGCGCGGCCAGCGCGGCTTTGATCGTCAGCGACGAGCCAATCCTCTACCCGTACCTCACCAACCCGGACATCCTCGTTGTCATGTCGCAAGAGGCCTACACCCGTTTCACCCCCGACGTGAAAGAGGGCGGCGTCCTGCTGGTAGAAGAAGACCTGGTGCGGCTGGAGAACCTGCCTCAGCATCTGAAGGTGTACGGCATCCCCGCCACCAGACTGGCCGAGAAACTCGGCAAGAAGATGGTGCTGAACGTGGTGATTCTGGGCTTCCTGTGCGCCATCTCCGGAGTTGTTTCTCGGGAGTCCTGCCGCCAGTCCGTGAACGATTCGGTACCCGCACGATTCCGCGAATTGAACCTTGCCGCGTTCGACGAAGGCTATGCCTATGGCGAGAAGCTGCTGGCGTCCGGGCCGCTGGCAGTGGAGGAAGACGCCGACGGGAAAGAGGAGTTGGAGTCGGCCAACTAACTGAGGCCGCCGTGGCGCACCCGAGCAATCTGAGCGAACGAGCGCTACCAACCTCATCGGTTGGCTTCGGCGACAGCGGTGGTTTTCGGAAGTAGCGTCTGCCAGCCGGCTACAGTAGGTGCGCCGCTGAGGTGCGACGATAGTAGGCCACGCGCGATGAACGAATTTGCTGTGATCTGCGCCTACTCTCCCCGGACTATGGATTTGCGGCAAGTGAACCAACCGCGTAGTTGCGAGCGCAGACGTCAATGTCAATCTAGGGACAATACGCAAATCCCAATCTCCAACATCACTTGCCGCTCTTCCGCCGCATTCCGAATCCGGAGATCCAGACCAAGCCCAGGTTGCAGCGGCTATCCCTACACGTGCAATTCTGGCGGAACGCGCTGCCGCTGCACCTTAATTTTGCCCTCGTCCTTGCGGACGGCGGCAAGATCATAGGCAAGCTGCATTCGCAACCAAGTCTCTGGAGTGCTGCCGAATGCCTTCGTTAGCCGAATAGACATCTCCGGGCTGATGCCCGACTTGCCGTTGATGATCTTGGTAAGAGTCTGCCGGCTGACGCCGAGAACCTTTGCCCCAGCGGTCACTGTCAGACCTAGCGGCTCAAGGCAATCATGCCGAACGATGCGGCCGGGATGCACGGGGTTTTTCATGGGCATGTCTTTCCCTCCTCAGAGGTCCTCCTCAGTGGTAGTCGATCAGCTCAACATCAAAGGCGTCAGTCTCTTCAAAACGAAAAACAATGCGCCAGTTGGCGCGTACAGTCACAGACCACAACCCTTTCAGATCGCCTTTGAGCGAATGAAGGCGATACCGGGGAACATCCAGAGCTTGCGGCGTCACGGCGCTGTCGAGAATCGTAAGGATTCGTTCAACCGTGTCTACCAATCAGGTCGTATCCCGCTCCGGTCACCGCGTTCATAGAGCCGTTTCAGACCCCGGTGCTTAAAGCTCTTAATCATCAGGGTACACCGTAAACTGGCTAGTGTCAGTTGTCAACTCGATTCGCCTCGTCCATTCGTTGTGCTCTATTGTGGGCGGGTGCGCAGCACCTGTGCTGCAGCGCCCTCGCCTGCGTGGGGGCAGTGCCCCTTTGTTCCGAAACTTGCCCTTCGTGAAACACTGCCGCAAGGCTCAGACCCGCGAAGATGCACGTCTTGGCCGTCCGCCCTTCCGTCCGTTGACTTGCGAACTCTTGCGCTTCACCGGGCTCTTCGCCATTCCGCCACGACGCCCGAGTACAGCCATCCAGCGCCTGGTTCCGTAGACGTCTTGAAGCAGCGCTGGAACGTAGAGGTCGAAGTCCAACTCGGGCCAGTGCAGGCCCGTGCCGCCGCCCAGGATCTCGACGTGAGCGATCTGTTCCGGTGTGGCGCCTTGCAAGCCCTCGACGTTTTCACGCGCAACCAGGTGCCGGCGGCCGTCGCTCAGCCTTAAAACGAGCATGTCCAGCTCGGGGCTGGACCGATACTCCACCGCAGTAACCAACGTGGCTTTGCCCTGCTGCTTGGCCGCTTCCAACGCCTGGTCGATATCATCGTTTGTGGTGATGACCTTACGCCTTGCCATGAATCCCCTCCCACGGTTGAAGTATAACCGAAGCGCGCTTAGGTATCCGGCCTGATGCGCGAACACAAGTGAATCAATCGGGCAAACCCGCAAACGCTCGAACGGCAAACGGGACTGGCCGATTGCAGACCGCCGGCTGCGCGGTTCTGTCGCAGCGTTAGAATTCCCGCCGAGCAGAGTTGATGCATCCAAATCCGGGGACGGCACACCCAATCACCCTTCGGTCGCCCGGCGCAATCAAGTGCCGGCGCAATCGAGCGCCGGAGAGATCCAGACCATCACAGTCCTACGACGAGTTTCGATCGCGGCGGGTCACGCATTCAGCGTCAAGCGACGCGAGGCGGACTTGCGCCCGGGTTTATGCCCTTGGTGAGGCCGGAAATCGGCTGATTCGTGAAGCAAAACCGTTAGGCCTTACTGAAATCTCCCCGTATCTTGCAGATTCTAAAGAGCCGCTTCGGTAAGCCTTACGGTTTTGCAGGAATGATCGATGCAGTTTTCCCGCTCCCGAAGAGTGAGAAACACCCCGGCGGAGCGGATGCCATGCCGCTCATGGTGAGACGGTGAGAGAGCGTCCTGGACGGCAGGCTACCGCAAGCTGATCCTGCCGGACGGTGGGGCGTCCCGGCGTTGCAGAATTGCTGCATACTGAGGCAGACTGATGCTGTATGCCTCAATTGGAAGCAACGGCGCCAAAGCGCGGACGGCAAGCCGGCGTGCGCAAATCCAAGGCGGACCGTGGGAGCAAGCCCGGACCGCGATATAGCGTCGGCCTTCCGTCCACCGTCGCCAAACAGGTGGAGCGGTATGCCGAGACGGTCGACGCCAGCATGAGCAAGGCGATTGTCACGCTCGTGCGCCTTGGCCTCGAAAGCCAGGCGAATCGAAAGCGCGAGTTCTTCAAAAAGCTGAAGGAGAACATTGCCAAGGACGATCCGAAGGAACAAGACCGGATCGTCGATGAGTTCCGCACCTTGATACTGGGCCGCTAAACGGAGCCGATCTGGAGATCGGCGTTCCCAGGGTTACTTGGTCTGCAGCCTCTGCGAGAGCCGCTGCGCTTGCGCGTTCAGTGACTGCACCTGCCGCAGATCCTCCTCCGCGCCTTGCACCAGGCTTTGCAGGCGAGGCAGGTCGGTGGAGAAGCTGGGAGCACTATTGGAATCCCGGTAACGATCCAGGCGCGCGGAGAGAGACCGAAGCTGGTCGTTGACGTCGCGATATTTGCGCTGCAGATTGCTCAAGTACGTATCGCGGCGGCGCGCAATATCGTCCAGTTCGCGCAAGGTCGAGGTGGTCAGACTGAGTTTCTGCTTCACCTCGCCCGCCTCGGCTTGAGCGCGGCTGGTGAGCGCGTCGGCAGCATCCGCTCGCGCGGTTTTTGACTTCAACTCGGCATCGATGGTCTCGTTCAACCGGCGTAGTGAGTCGGCCTCGTCGCGCGCGTCGCTGGCTGCCGCGGTGAGGCGTTTGTTTTCGCTCTGAAGCTGTGCGGTGCTTGAGTCGAGTTGTTGGGTGCGTTGCTGAAGGGCCTGCAGCGCGGCCTTAGTGTCGGCCAGTTGTTGCTGCGTGAGCGCGAGCCGGCGCACCGCTTCGACCGCGGAGGAGGACGCCGCACTGCGCGGCGGGGGCAGAGGGAGAGCCGGACTCATGCCGTTCGCCTCGAGTTGCTTCCGCATCGTCGCGTTCTGATCTTCGAGAGTCTGCAGACGCGACTCGGCCTCGCCATGCGCTTTGCGGAGCTGCGTGAGTTCGCCCTCCGTCATGCGGGCTTCCTTTCTGCTTCCGATCCACAGAACCAGAAAGAGACACGCCGCCAGGAGCGGCAAAATCGACGAGGCAAGACGCGGCCAGCGGTTCATGACAGGCTTCCTTTCGCATGCGTGGCGAGGGTGTATTTCGTGCGGTACTGGATTTCGCGACCTTCCACTGTGAGCTGCACGGAGTAGGTCCGCTTCGTGCCGGCGGGCAACTCCAGATCGACGGACCATTCGCTCGCGATCTTTTTGATCGCCTGGCTCAGATCGCCGGCGATGTCGCCGGGCGCGCGGCTGAACGTGGCGTAACCGCCGGTCGCCTCCGCGACCTGCTGCAGGCCGGCTTGATAGGCCTCATTCAACCGGTCGCGAAGCCAGGCGAGGTGATGCACGAAGACCGGCACGTCGGTCGAGTTCAAAGCAGCCGCGAGTTTCGCCGTCTTCTCCCGGATCAGCGCTTCGGGAAAACGCCGGCTCAGGTCGCGCGAGTCGCTTGGATTGACCACCGGATTCGTATAGTCCTCGCGGTAATTGTAGATATTCGAATCGGTCAGAAAGAGGATCGCGGTTCGAATCGGAGAGCGGTGCAGGATGCGCTCCGCGAGCGCTGCAGCGGGCATGACCGCTTCCAGTAAACCGGCCCGGCCCGTTGTCTCCAATGAATCGAGCTGAGTGTTCACAACATTCCGCTCCGGACCCGGATCGCTCAGCACATGCAACCCATCTTGAGCACGCAGCAGCGATACCCAAACGTTCGAAGAGAGCGCCGCTAGCTCCGCCTTGAGCGCCTCGCGCGCCGGTCCGATCAACGCCAGGTCACCAGTCAGATCCAGCACAACATTGAGCAGCAGTGGCGACTCCGGGTCCCGCACGGCAAGGACTTTCGCTTCCGCGCCTTCCACGGTCGCCTTGACTTGGGCGGCGTCGAGAGGGGGATCGCCCAGCCATGCGGTGACGCGGCAGCGGCCGGGAGGCGGCGCCGGGTTCGCGGCCCCGTGCGCGGCTCGGAGCGATACCGCAGCCAGCAAGCCCGCGAGCAATTCCCTGCGCGACATCTCCACACGCTGGTTCACGCGCTGGCCCTCATGCTCAAAAGCTCAACCTCAAGCCGAGCTGAACCACGCGGCCTCCCCGCGATCCGATGATGTGGCCCGCATTCACGTTCGGCGAAGTCACCGACCCTATCACGGGATCGGGATCGTTCCACGTGCCGTGATTGAGGAAATTGAAGGCCGACATCGTGAACTCCATCGTGCGGTCCTGGTCCACCGCGAAACGTTTGGACAGCGACACGTCGTGATTCTGCAGCCCGGGGTTGAGGATCGACAGAGTCCGTGCTGCGTTGCCCATCGTAAAGTCGGCGGGCTGCGTGAACGCCGCGGGGTTGTACCAAAGGCCGGGCCCCTGGTTTGAGACATTGGGGTCCACACCCGGCACGACCTCCGCGCGCAGCGTGTTCAGCACACCGCCCGTGTTGTTGTATAGCGCTCGCAGTGCGATTGGCCCGCCATCCTGAACGATTGTGATGTCGCTCACCGACCATCCGTCCACGAGATGCCTCCGCCAATCGCGGAAGTTGAGAAATGGCTTATTGGTCCCGATCGGCAGTTCGTAGCTCAGGTTCATCGAGAGCCGCTGGGGCGAATTCCAGGGCGTCAGCGACCACTCGTTATGGCTGTTGAAGAAATCCTGCTTCCCGTATGGACCGCTGTAGTCGTCCCACTGCCGGGAGAACTCGTATGTCGCGCTGAGCGTCAGCCCGCCGGAGCTGCGCTTTTCAACGCGGACCCAGGCACTGTTGCGGCGGTAGTTCCCCTCCGGCCAAAGGCTGGAGACGTTGAAATCGAGGTACTGCGGATACGGCCGCAACGCGTTACGAAAGGCCAGGTCGTTGAGTTGAACGCCATATTTCAGATTGTCCGGCGAGATCGCGTTGGGGCTTGCGGCCCAGCTTCCGACGAACAGGTCGTGCCCCCAGGCCGTGCCGAGCCCGGCCGAGAGGATCACCTGCAGCGGCACCTCCCGCTCGTAGGAAACGCCCGCCGATTGGTAGATCGGCGTTTTGCCCGAGCGCTCAAAGAGCGCCGCGTTGGTGTCGTTCGCCGTCGTCGCGCGCAGATCCGGCAAGGGAACCGACGCAGGCACGCCCTGCGCCAGGAAGAACGACGGCGTGGTTTCACTGTTCGGAGCATTGAACGTCTGGGTAGCGTTGTAGCCTTGTGTGCCCCATTGATTGGCATACAGCGGAGGCGCCTGGTAGCTGCGAGCGTAGCTGGCGCGAATGACGCTTGTTCGGTTGCCGCCGGGGCTCCAGGCGAGCGAAGCGGATGGATCGATCCGGTGAATGTAGGGCTGGAATGTGGTTGGCGCGCCATTGAGACCGGCGAAGATCACCGCTCCGGGCAGTCCGTTCGCCGGGTTGATAGTGTTGAAATCGACGGTGGATTGCCGGTTGTATCGTTCCACGCGAGGCGACGTGGTCTCGGAAGTCGCCGCGAATGAAATGGTCAGACCGCTCACCGGCTCCCATGTGTCGGTCGCGACCAGAACATATCTCGAAGAGCGGAAGTAGCTGGGCGAGACCACCTGGGTTACGTCGCCCCAATCGACGGCCCCCAACTGGAAGCTGGCGAAATCGGAGCCGGTGCCCGTGATGCCCGGCAGATCGGTGTATCCACTCGAAAAGCTGTAATTGCCGGCTGGGAATGGCGGCTGGTAGGTATTAATCTGTTGCCGTTGGAACTGTCCCACAAAGCGCAGGCTGTGTTTTCCGGCCTTGAGCGAGTGCGCGTCGGTGTAGGTGAAGACGTTATGGGCGGTTCGCGCATTGCTGCTTTGGCGGCCCAGCGGGAGATAGGTCGTAAAGCCGATGCGCGGAAACGCCTGCGCGGGCACGCCGCTCAGACCGAGCGCAGACAGCGGATCGATAGAGCCCGAGGAATTCTGAGAAACGTCGGTAACGAACTCAGCCGTCGCCGTGTTCACGCTCCCCGGCGAGAGTGTGTAGACGTGCTCGATAGTGATTCGCCGGTTGGTGTAGGTCCGGTCGGGCGCGCCGGGATCGGCGGCATTTTCCATGTAATGTGCCGCGCCGGAAAACCCGTCGGTGTAACTGCCGCCGACGCTCAATCGATGCTTCTCGTTGAAGCTGTGGTCGACCTTGGCTATCATGCCGTTGGCCTTGTTGGTCTCCGGCGAAACGACGAAGTAGTTGTTCTGAAAGAACGGCCCAACGTCGGTATTGGGAGCCGGAATGTAGGCAATCATCCTGCTCGAAACAGGGTCCATCTGCGAGGCCGGAACGATCCTGTTGGGGTAGGCCGAGCGCAAGTACTGCAGATTGGAGGTCGTAACGGGCTGTGCCGCATCGTAGTTCGGATTCGCCTGCGTCGTGTGCGGATCGTAGATCGGCAGCAGGGCCCCCGAGGCGTCGACGACGCTCGTGTAGTCGCCCGCGCGCTCACTCATCTGCGGCACCGTGCGGAGATAGGAGCGGCCGATACGCTCGTGCAGCCCCTCGTAATTCAACGAGAAGAACGTCCGGCGGGAGCCGTCATAAATCTTCGGCAGGAACACCGGCCCGGACAGGTTGAAACCGAACTGATTGCGCCGCAGCAGGTCCTTCGTGCCGCCGTTCTGCGCGATCTCGTGCGGGACGGCGTCCAGGATGTCGTTACGAAAATTCTCGTACAACCGTCCGTGGAACGAGGAGAGCTTCACGCCCGTTCCGGAAGCCTTCTTAGGGCTGTCGGCGCGATAGCCAAGCGCTCGTGTCGCCGTCTTGAACTCGTCGGCCGCGGCCTGCAGTTCAGTGGTCTCGGTGGAGACGCTTGCTTTGGGTGGAGCTTTGGGTGGAGGAGGTTGGGGTGGATTCTGTCCCAGGCTCGCGGCTACCCAGAGCAAAGCGAATAAAGAGGCCCCGAGCGCGGCGCCAGCGTGCTGATTCGGTCCGTACATCCAGTGTTCCTTTATTCTAGCCTTACCGTTCGATACGACTCGCCGGTGCGGCAGGGAAGATCTCGTTCTCGCAGCTCATCCGCCATTGGCACTCATCCACTGGACCTTCGCGAAATCGTATTGACTATACTGTAAATACGGATGAGAATCGAATGGGATCGGGCGAAAAACGAGATCAACCAGACGAAACACGGCATCGACTTTGAAACGGCGCAACTGGTTTTCGACGATCCTTGCTGCGTGACCTTTGTCGAACGGGTTGCCGACGGCGAGGAACGCTGGCACGCGATCGGCTCGATTGAAAAGATCATTCTTCTCGTCGTCGTGCACACGTACCGTGAAGAGTCTTCGGATGAGATTATCCGCATCATATCGGCCCGTCCCGCGACCCGCCGGGAAAGGAAACTCTATGCCCAAGCTATCGGCTGAGAAGCGAAAGCAGCTTCAGACGCTCGCTGCCCGGCCAGATCGCGACATCGACCTGACGGACATTCCCGAAATTCGGGAGATTCCCTCGGATGCCGTGATTGGGAGGTTCTATCGTCCGAAGAAGACCACAGTGACCATTCGGCTCGATGCAGATGTGGTGGCGTGGATAAAGTCATCGGGCGGTGGGTATCAAACTCGAATTAACTCCTACCTCAGGCAACTGATGCAACGGAGCCGCTAGCGGTTTGATCAAGGCGGCGCAAGCACCGCTCCTCCCTTGCTGCGGTAGTCTGGTGGCATGAAACTGAAGGAGATCGCCACCCGGCTCGGCTGCACGCTGCAATCGCCCCGAGCCGAACGCGACGAGATGGAGATCCGCGGCGTCACGGGCATGGACGCGGCCGGGCCGGACCAGCTTACGTTTCTTGCCAATCCGAAATACGCGCATAAGGTAAAGGACACGAACGCGGGCGCCATCATCGTGCATGAGGGCATCGGCGAGTTGCCCATCCCCGCACTGCTTTCGAAGAACCCCTACCTGGATTTCGCGCGAGCGCTGGAGCTGTTTTACCAGCCGCCGCGCCCGCGAGCGGGCATCCATCCCACGGCGGTGATCGCGGAGGACGCGACGGTAGGCGAAAACGCCTCCATCGGCGCGTTCGTGGTCATCGGACCGCGCGTCTCCATCGGACGCAATGCCCTGCTCCACCCGCATGTGACGATCTACGAAGGCGTGACGATCGGAGACGACTTTCTGGCCCATTCCCATGTCGCGGTACGCGAACATTGCCGGATTGGCAATCGCGTCATCCTGCAAAACGGAGTGGTCATCGGCGGCGACGGTTTCGGTTTCGCAAAGCGCGCGGATGGAACGCATTACAAGATCCCGCAGTCCGGGCCGGCCATCCTCGAAGACGATGTCGAGATTCAATCGTTGACCAACATCGACCGCGCCACCGTGGGTGAAACCAGGGTTCGCCGCGGAGCCAAGATCGACGGCCTGGTTCAGGTCGGCCACGCTTGCGAAGTGGGCGAGGACAACATCATCTGCTCGCAGGCGGGTCTCGCGGGCAGCACCGTTCTCAAGAAGAACGTCCTGCTCGCCGGGCAAGCCGGGCTTTCGGGCCACTTGACCGTCCACGAGGGCGCGATTGTTTATGCCCAGAGCGGCATTGGCGGCGATGTCGCAGCGGGCACGGTCGTTTCGGGATCGCCCGCATTCGATGCCTCAACGTGGCGTCGTGCGGTGACAGCATTCCCGCGCCTGCCGGAGATCCTGCGGAACATGCGGCAACTGGAGCGCCGGGTGGCCGAACTCGAAGCCGCTTCCCGCCAGCCAACCACCGAACAGCCCAAGGAGGGCGAATGAACGATTCGAAAGACCACATGACGCCGCCGCTCGCATATCAGAACACACGCTTTATGGAAAGCTGGTCGGCGCGCGGCCTGCGGCTGCTCTCCGAGTACCTGGAGCCGCTCGACCGGCTGGGCCGCTATAAGGTTCGCGACACCATCGTGTTCTTCGGCTCGGCTCGTCTGAAAGAAGACGGCCCGCTCGCGAAGTATTACAACGAAGCTCGCGAACTCGCGCGGCTGCTGACAGATTGGAGCGACGGTTTGCAGCCCCCGACGCGCCGCTTCGCCGTTTGCACCGGCGGCGGACCAGGCATCATGGAAGCGGCCAACCGCGGCGCTCACGATGCCGGCGGAATCAGCATAGGCTTCAACATCGGATTGCCCTTCGAGCAGTATCCGAACCCTTACATCACGCCGGAACTCAGCTTCGAATTCCATTACTTCTTCATGCGCAAGTTCTGGTTCGCCTATCTGGCCAAAGCGCTGGTTGTGTTCCCGGGCGGCTTCGGAACTCTGGACGAAATGACCGAGATTCTGACCTTGATGCAGACGCGGAAGCTCGAAAAACCGATGATGATCCTGCTGTACGGCAGCGAGTACTGGCACGAAATCATCAACTTCCCCGCCCTGGTCAAGCACGACATGATCTCGGAGAAGGACATGAACCTGTTTCGCTTCGCCGACGATCCGAAATCGGCCCTCACCGCCCTGAAGCTGTTCCTTACTGCGAATTACCTGCAGCCCGAACATGTGCGGCACGCGGACGATCTGCCGGACATCGCGCGCTCGCGAATCTGACCGGTTTTCGGCTCCACTCAGAATCTCCAGGCAGAATAGGGTAATGGGACCGCACGGGGGAGCCATGATCGGATAACCTGAAACGGAATGGCGCAAGGACGCGGGCGCAATCTGTTCAGCCAGGTTACCTGGACGGAACGCCTCTTTGGCATCTTCCTGCTTGTCGCGCTGACCGGGCTGCCGCGCCGGTACGGTTCAGCTGCGTTCCTGCTCTCGTGGGCGGTGGTGTACGTTCTCGGAACCTTCGCCCTCCTCAGACGCGGGTTGCGGCTGGTGCGCCAACAGATCTGGTGGCTCCGCAAACGCCTGGTGGTCGCCTACCTGTTCATTGCCGTCGTGCCTATCGTTCTGCTCGGCATTCTCACGGAGATGGCCGCGTACACGCTTGCCAGTCAAGTCGGGGCCTACCTGTTGAGTTCCGAAGTCGATCGCAAGATTGAGGTATTGAAGCAATCGGCACAGACGCTGGTGCGAGTGGCGCCCTCCTCACGCGTCGAAGCACTGCGGCGCGCGGGACAACTCTACCGGGAGCGCTTCCCCGGTTCACGAGTAGTGATGCGCGAGCGCAACGGTACGGTGCGCGGATGGCCCGAGGGCGTCACGGCAGAGCCCCCTCCGGAGAACTACGGAGAAGCCGATGGACTGCTGCTCAAGGACGGAGAATACCACCTCTGGGCCCACGCGGTCGGAGACGACGTGGACGTGGCGATCATCGTACCGGTCACACGCGGCTTCCTGATCGCCCTGGCGCCCGGTTTAGGCGACATCCGTTTGCGAATCCCGGTCAGCCGAAGGGCCGACACGCCGCCAGCGCGAATCCACGAACCCGTGCCCGGGGATCCGCCTGTGAAAGAGAACGTCGTCGCCGCCCAAGCTAACCCGCTGGACCTGGAAATCCCGTGGGGCATCCAGATGAAGCTGTGCCTGTGGCACGCGCCGGGGCAGTTCTCGGAAGCGGTGCTGGGTACGAAGACGCGCATGTGGCAGGTCTACAGAGTGGTCTTCAACCAGACGGGGAACAAGGTCGAGACGCCATTCCTGATCGTCTGGCTGAGCTTCTTCGGCGTAGTGTTCTTCATCGTCGAAGCATTCGCGCTGTGGATCGGCGTGAACCTGACCCGGACCATCACCGCCGCGGTCGACGACCTCTACGAAGGAACGCAGCGCGTCATGCGCGGCGACCTGTCGCATCGCATCGATGTGACGGGCGACGACCAGCTCGCCGAGTTGAGCCGCTCGTTCAATCGTATGACCGAGAATCTCGGCCGCCTGATCGGGGGCGAAAAAGAACGGCAGCGCCTGCTCGCCGAGCTCGAGATTGCGCGCGAGGTGCAGAGCCAGCTCCACCCCAAGCCCATCGCCGGGTTGGGATCCCTGCGGCTGGACTCCATTTGCGAGGCCGCCCGCATGGTCTCCGGCGACTACTACGACTTCCAGAAGATCGGTGAGAAACAGCTCGCCCTGGCCATAGGAGACGTCGCCGGCAAAGGAATCTCCGCGGCGCTGCTGATGGCAACGTTGCAGTCGTCGATGCGCAGCCAGTTGCGGCAGTGGACCGAGGCGATCAAAGCGGGCCATGAAGACAGCATCTCGGCATCCAGGCTGATCGCTAACCTGAACCAGCAGGTCTACGCCTCCACTTCGGCCGAGAAGTTCGCCACCTTCTTCTTCAGCCTGTACGACGAGTCGACAAGCACGTTGACCTACGTGAATGCGGGGCATCTGCCCCCTATCCTCGTCCGGGACGGGCGCGCGACCACGCTCGACACCAACGGCATGGTGGTCGGCGCATTCCCATTCGCCCGCTACAACGAGAGCAGGCTGGAGATGTGCAGCGGGGACTTGCTCGTACTATATACGGACGGCATCACGGAACCCGAAAATGAATACGGGGAGGACTTCGGCGAGCAGCGGCTGCGCGACTTGCTGATTGCCAACGCGGATCGGGACGGCTCGGAAATCACGGCGGCCGTGGTGGACGCCGTGCGGCGCTGGACCGCGTTCCCCGAGGAGTTGCAGGACGACATGACTCTGCTGGTGCTGCGGAAGCTGTAAAGAAATGAACCTGGTATTGCGGCGAGTTGCGATTATCGCCGCCGCCATTGCGATCACCCTTGGCGTCGGAACGGCGGGCTTCGTATTCGTGTCCGGCTTCCCCGTCTTCGACGCGTTCTACATGGCGATGATCACCATGACGACCGTCGGCTACATGGAGATCCACCCGCTCTCCGTCGCTGGCCGGGTGTTCAATTCGTTCTACATGTTCCTCAGCGTCTCCACTCTGCTGCTCACCATGGGAGTCATGACGCAGGGGATCGTCGAAGCGCAGCTTGGCAGTCTGCTGGAGCGGCGGAGGATGCGGAAAATGATCGATCAGTTACGCGGCCATTTCATCGTCTGCGGATTCGGGCGCGTCGGCCGCGGCGCCGCGCAGGAGCTCCACGCGGCCGGCGTGCCGCTGCTCATCGTCGATAAACGGGAAGACCGGGTCGAATGGGCGATACGCAACGGATACCTGGCGGTGCTGGGGGATTCGACGCGCGACGAGACGCTCAAGGAAGCGGGTGTGTCGCGTGCCGCCGGATTGATTGCCGCGCTGGCCACGGATGCGGATAACCTGTTCGCCGTCATCTCGGCCAAGACGCTGAATCCGAAACTGCACGTCGCGGCCCGCGCGGCCGAGGAAGAGGCCGAGCGCAAGATGCGGCAGGTCGGCGCCGATTCGGTGTTCGCGCCCTACGCCATGACCGGCATGAGGCTGGCTCAGTCCCTGCTCAAACCGCACGTGCGCCAGTTCCTGGATTTCGCCACAACTCACCTCGGTCCGAGCGTGAGCATCGAGCAGATCGAAGTGATGTCCGGCTGCGACCTGGTGGGCCGGACACTCAAGGAATTGAATATCGGGCGCGAGATGAAAGTAATCGTCCTCGGCATCCGGCGGGCGAGCGGTGAGATGATCTTCAATCCTTCGGCCGACACGAGCGTGGAAGCCAGCGACTTTCTCATCGTAATGGGGGAGGCGGAGCCCCTCAGCCGCCTGGAGGCCCGCGTCGGCGGAGTCGCGTCATGAAGATTCTGACGGCGGAACAGATGCGCGAAGCCGACCGGCGGACCATCGAGGCCGGCATTCCGGGGCTGGTCCTCATGGAGAACGCCGGCTGCCGCGTCGTCGAGTTTCTGGAGAAGTCCTTCGCTCCCTTGGAGCGGCAACGCATCGTCGTAGTCTGCGGCAAGGGCAACAATGGCGGCGACGGGCTAGTGATCGCGCGCCAGTTGTGGACGCGCTTCCGGCCCGCCGGGCTGCACATTCTGCTGGCCGCGCCGCTGGAAGAGTTTCAGGACGATGCTGCTACGAATTGGGCCATGACGCATGCCCACGGCGTCCCCTTTTCGCGCAAGATCGTGACTGAAATGCGAGCGGCAACGCTGATTGTCGACGCACTGTTGGGCACGGGTCTCAGAGGTCCAGCGGAGGGCCACGCGCTGGAACTGATTCGAGAAATGAACGCGGGCTTCCCGCTGGCGACCATCGTGAGCGTGGATGTCCCGTCGGGGCTGCACGCCGAAGGCGAGTCGGTCCACGCGGCGTACACCGTGACGCTCGCCGCACCCAAGATTGAATTGATCCTGCCGCCCACCTGCGACCGGGCCGGCGAGATCACGGTTGCGCCCATCGGCGTCCCACGCAGGTTCCTTGAGGAAGAGAGCGGACACTGGCTGAACCTGGTGGAGCCGGGCATGTTCGCCCGCCTCTTCGCGCCGCGTGAACGCGCCGGGCACAAGGGCACTTACGGACACGTCCTGGTGGTCGGCGGCGCGTGGGGCAAGGGCGGAGCCGCGGCCATGTCGGGTGCGGCCGCATTGCGCAGCGGCGCGGGACTGGTGACCGTGGCGGCCGATCCGCGCGAGCGCGCCACCGTTACGACCCTCATGCCGGAGCTGATGACCGGCGAATGGGCCGACGGCGTAGGCGAACGCGACGTCCTCGCTATCGGACCTGGCCTCGGGCGCGATCCGAAGGCGGAAGCGCTTGTGTTGGACCTGTTCTCGAATGCCTCCGTTCCGGCCGTCGTCGACGCCGATGCTTTGAATGCGCTCTCCACGACCACGTTGAACGCGTCGGGGCATTTGCGCGTGCTGACTCCGCATCCCGGCGAGATGTCGCGTCTCTGCGGCTGCGGCATTGACGCCGTGCAGAGCGACCGCGTCGGCACGGCCCGGCGATTCGCCACCGAGCGCGCCTGCGTCGTCGTACTCAAAGGACAACGAACGGTCATCGCTTTGCCGGACGGGCGCGTTTTCGTCAATCCGACAGGCACGCCCGCGATGGCGACCGCGGGCAGCGGAGACATTCTCACCGGAATCGTCGCGGGTCTACTGGCCCAATTCCCCAGGAACGCTGAAAATGCGGTTCTTGCCGCTGTCTGGCTGCATGGCCGCGCGGGTGAGTTGGGCGCAGCCGAATTGGGCGAACAAGGCCTGACTGCGATGGATCTGCTTCGCTACCTGCCGCACGCGATGAGTGAACTGCGACCATGAAGCCTACGGTCTACACCACTCAAAACGAAGACGAGACCATCGCTTTGGGTGAGCGTCTGGCCGCCTTATGGCCCGTCCCCGTGACGATTCTGCTGATCGGCGATCTCGGCGCGGGCAAGACGACGCTCGCCAAGGGACTGGCGGCCGGCTACGGCGGCATCCGTCCCGAAGAGGTCTCCAGCCCCACCTTCCCGCTGATTCACGAATACGGCGACCCAACGTCGGTCTACCACATCGATCTCTACCGTTTGGACACGGTCGCCGAGGTGGAGAGTCTCGGGCTAGACGAGGTTTTCGCGCGCCCCGCCGCAGTCTTCCTGGAATGGGCGGAACGATTCCCCTCGCTGCTGCCTGAGCGTCGCATCGAGATTTGCATCTCGGCTGAATACGACCAAAGCGAAATCGAAACGCGTCGCTTTGAAGTGAAGGAGGTTCGCGCGTGAACCGCGATCCCGGCCGGCGCGATTCCATGATTGCGGTGCTGGTGATGCTGGCGGTCGCGCTGTATCTCGTCTGGCAGATCCTGGCGCCCTATCTCAACGCCATCTTCCTCGCGTGCGTTCTGGGCATTTCGGGTTTCCCGCTCTATGCGGCTTTGGAGCGGCGCTGGCGCAGACCCGCTCTCGCCTCTCTCGTCGCGACGTTGGGAATCATGATGATGATCGCCGGACCGCTGCTTTTCCTCGCCGTTACGGTCGCGCGCGAGGCGCAGAGCCTGTACCTGACCATCTCGGCGTCAAGCCGCTCCCAGGGAGGCTGGAACGTCTGGTTTTCTAACATTCTGGAGCGTCCTCTGGCCTGGCTGGCTCAATCCACTGGCATGGCCGTTCCGAATCTTCAGGCTGCGCTGATGGCGCGCTTGCAGGGTGCGAGCGAGGCGGCCATAGCCCGCATCGGCGGACTCTTCGGCAACGTCACCTCCACGCTGACCCAAGCCGCCATTACGTTCTTCGCGCTGTATTTCTTCTTTCAGGGAATAGTGCATCTGCAGGCGTTGGCGATACGCTGGATCCCGCTTCCCGCTCACCGTGTCACGGAACTGATCCGAGTGACCGCCGAGTCGATTCGCGCGAACGTCAACGGGACGCTGATTGTCGCCGCCACGCAGGGCGCGCTGATGGGGGTCGGTTTCGCGATCGTGGGTCTTCCGCAGCCCTGGCTATGGAGCGTGATCGGCACGTTCTCATCGCTGGTGCCGATTGTGGGAACGTCACTCATCTGGGTTCCCGCCGTCGCCTATCTCGCGATCGCCGGAGCGTGGATCCGCGCCCTGATCCTGCTGGTGTGGTGCCTGCTCGTCGTAGGACTATCCGACAACATCCTGCGCCCTTGGATCCTGCGCGGGAGCATGCCCATGAACACGCTGCTGGTGGTGCTCTCGATCTTCGGCGGAATCGAGTACTTCGGTCTGGCGGGCATCATCGCCGGCCCGGTCGTTTTCAGTTTTACGGCCGCGCTGCTGCGGATTCTCCGCGAGATGCTGGAGGAGAACAAGAACCAGCCCGAAGAATCCTGAGAAGCTGACGCCCCGGCGTTATTGCTTCTTCTTGTCCGGCTTGCTGGAGTCGACCTCGACGGCCCCTTCGTCTAGGCTCTCGCCCTTCTTCAGCAGCGTTGCTTTCTTCTTCGGAGCCGCCGGCTTCTTCTCCGCGGCGGCCTGCTCCTTCGCGTCCTTCTTCTCGGGCGCGCTCATCGCCTGGCGCTCTTTCTCAATCCTCTTCTCGTTCGCCTGCACCTCACGAGTGCGCTCGGTCAGATCGACTTCCGATGTGTCGGCGCTGTCCTTCGTGGTGTCGATGGCCTGATCGAGACTGAAGCGGTAGCGTTCCGCGTCCGGCGCCGGGATCTCCGCGAACTTCTCCAACTTTGTGAGCAGTTCGCGCTCCACTTTGGCGATGTGTGGAAGCACCGTCACCGGCCGTTTGCGGGCGAGGGCGTCGTCCACCACCGTGTCGATGGCTTCAATGATCTTCGTGTATTGGTCGAGCGTATCGTGGATGAGCAGGCTGCGGCCCGTCTTCTCTTTTTCGAAGAGCTGGCCGAGCAGGTCCACCCGCTGGCGGGCGAACAACGCATACATGTTGAGCCGGTCGTCGGGCGCCTGCGCCTCCCGCAACTGGTCAACTTCGTCGGCTGTCAGAAAGTCGCGCTGAGCCGCGGCCGGCATTGCGCAGAGCAATGCGCAAAACAGTGCGGGGAACGGGAACCTGAGCATATCCGCCTCACTTGCCGCTCATAACTCCAAACAGAAACTCATCGTGCAGAACGGTCAACCGAGCTTGCGCCTTCTCCGCCGGAGGCCGGTTGTCGAAGGCCAGCGCCTGGATCAAATTCTCCATCTGCCTCTGCATTTCGCGGGTCTTCAACTCGCCGCGTTTGTAGTACCTGGTCAGCTTGTTCGGGCGCTTGCCCGTATCGCGGAGGGACTTCAGAGACAGCTCGACAGCTTCGATCATCGTGTCCATGTCCTTCTGCAAATCGTCGATCGATCCGCCTTCGGTAGGCAGCGCACGCGCTTGCTTGAGTATCTCCGCGGCGGCATCGAGTGCCTTGTCGCTGCGCTTCTCGGGATCCGGCTCTTTCTTCACGGCCTCCAAATCGGCCGCTCCCAGGCAAAGCGTCAGGCAGAACAACGCGATCAAAACTTTCATCTGTTAACGATCCTCGTCAGGATGCGAGCCCGCTGCCGCGCCTTAAACTCTTCGTCCGGACTCTTGCCCTGGCTCATCTCCAGAAAACGCTGGTAACTTTCGAGCGCGGGTTTATGCTGCTGCAACGCATCGAACATAATCGCACGGAACCAGAAATACGCGGCGGTCTCGCCGCCTAGTTGCTTGGATTTCTCGAGAGTCTCCAAAGCGGCAGGATAATTCTTGAGGAGCACCAACATCGCGCTCAACTCGTTCCAGGCCTCAAGGGAATCGGGCTTCAGCTTCGTCGCCGAGCTGAACTGCTCCGCCGCCGGCGTGTACTTCTTCTGATCTCGCAGAAGCCGGCCGTAGAACATGCGCGTGCCGAAATTGCCGGGCGTTTGCGCGACCAGATCCGCCGCTACTTCGGCCGCCTTTTCGATTTGCCCGCTGCGCATATAGGCGGTAGCCAGGGCGTAGCGTAGCTCTGGCGTCGGAGTGGCCTGAACGGCCAGCGTGAGTTGCTCCACCGACTGCTTGGCGTTCCCGGCGTCCAACTCCAGGACGCCGGCACGCTCCATGGCAAAAGGGTCTTTCGGGAAGCGGCGGTAGATCGCCGCCGCCTCGGCCGGCTTCTTCGCCTTTTCGAGCGTCTGCGCCAACTCCATCTGCGCGGCAGTGTCCGCCGGGGTCAACTCGGTATATCGGGTAAGCGGTTCTACCGCATCCGCCCATCGCTCCTGGGCCGACAGCGCCCGCGAGAGCAGCAGGAAAGCCTCGGCCTGTTTCCCGTCGATCGCGGTCACGGCTTTGAATCTCGCCTCCGCCTCGGCGGGTTTGCCGGTGGCGAGCAGCACCTTTCCGAGCATGAGTTGTGGACGGATCTCCCGCGGTTTCTGTTCCGTGGCCTTCGTGAGAAATTCCGCGGCCTCGGCGTACTTCTTCTGTCTCAGCAAGATCTGCGCCAGGTTGAGCTGCGCTTCGTAGAGCTTCGGCTCGAGCGCGAGCACCTTGCGAAACGCGGTCACGGAGTCGGCATCCTGGCCGGCCATGCTGTAAGCGATGCCGAGGTTGAACCAGACTCCGTAGTTGTCGGGGTTCTGTTCGAGGACCTCTTTCAAAGTCGCAATGGCCTGCTGCGTCTTGCCCGCATCCAGGTCGCGCATCGCCTCGGCCATCGGATCGCGCGCGGGCGCGGCGGGCGTTTGGGACTTTGGCGTTTGAGCCAGTGCCGCGAGCAGCAGTAGGATCGCGGGTGTCATTCCGCTTCTATTGTGCCTGTTTCCTAATCGAGTGGGGCAGACCCCCTGGTCTGCGGCCGGCCCCCTGGCCGGCCTCCGATCAAGAGTGTCCTCTAGGACGCAAGCAACTCGCGCACATACCGGCCCGTCCACGACCGCTCGCACGCGGCGACCGTCTCCGGCGTTCCCTCAACCACGATGCGTCCCCCTGCCTCTCCGCCGTCGGGTCCCAGATCGATGAGCCAGTCCGCATGACGGATCACTTCGAGGTTGTGCTCGATAATCAGCAACGACGCGCCCTTTTTGATCAACCGATCGAAGGCGTCGAGCAACTTGGCGATGTCGTCGAAGTGCAGTCCGGTGGTTGGCTCGTCGAACAGGTACAGCACGCCCTTGCTGTCCACTTGCGTCAGGTGCGAGGCCAGTTTCACACGCTGCGCTTCGCCTCCGGAAAGAGTCGTCGCCGATTGGCCCAGACGCAGGTAGCCCAGCCCGACGTCCGCCATCGGCTTCAACCTGGAGATAATCCGCGGCTGATCGGCGAAGAAGACGATCGCTTCCTGAATGGTCAGTTGCAGGACGTCGTGGATATTCAACCCGCGATAGCGAATATCGAGTACCGATTGCTTGTAGCGCGTGCCACGGCAGTCTTCGCAGATCAGCTCCACGTCGGCCAGGAACTGCATCTCCACCGTCACCGTGCCGTCGCCCTGACAGGTCTCGCAGCGGCCGCCTGCGATGTTGAAGCTGAAGTGACCGGCCGTATACCCGCGGCGGTCCGCTTCCGGGGTCGCGGCAAACAGTTCCCGAATAGGATCGAACGCTTTGGTGTAAGTCACCGGGTTCGATCTTGGCGTGCGCCCGATGGGCGACTGATCCACCAGCACGACTTCGCGCACTTGCCCGGCGCCAGTCATCTTGCGGCAGACCAGACGTTCTGGGGGAGCGTCCGTAGGATCCTCCGCCGGCGCTCCCTTGCGCTTCGCGGCCCTTTCCTCGCCCAACTCGTGCACGTAGCGCGAGGCCAGAGCCTTGTTGATGACGTCGTGGACCAGTGTCGATTTGCCCGAGCCCGAAACGCCAGTCACCACGGTCATCAGCCCCAGAGGAACGCTGACGTCTATGTTCTTCAGATTGTGTCCGCGGCAGCCCCAAAATTGCAGGAGCTTCTTCGGATCCACTGGCCGCCGCTCGGTCTTGAGCGAAGTTTTCAATTCCCCTTTGAGGTAACGGGCCGTGAGCGAAGGGTGATTCCCATTCCCATTCGCGGGGGCGGGAGCGGCTTTGGCCTTGGTCTTGGACCCTGCTTTGGCGCCGTTTCGCGATCCGTTCTTGAGCATGGCCTTGAGCGTGCCCTCGAACGTGATCTGACCTCCCAACTCACCCGCGCCAGGACCCATGTCGACGATGTGGTCGGCGGCGCGCATCACGTCCGCGTCGTGCTCCACAACCAGGATCGTGTTGCCCAGATCGCGCAGACCGTGCAGGATGCGAATCAGCCGGCCCGTATCGCGCGAGTGCAGTCCGATGGAGGGCTCGTCCAGAACGTAGGTCGCGCCCACCAGCCGCGAACCCAGGCAGGTGGCGAGCGTAATGCGCTGCGCTTCCCCGCCCGAGAGCGTCATCGAGAGCCGGTCAAGCGTCAAATACTCCAACCCGACATCGTTCAGGAACTGCACCCTCTGCCGGATCTCCACCAGAACCTTGCTTGCGATGGCCGCCTGCTCCGGAGCAAGGTTGAGCGTCGAAAAGAACTCGAGCGCCTCCGCGATGTTCATCCTGGCGACTTCGGCGATTGTCCTGCCGGCGACACGGATGAACAGGGCGTCTTCCCGAAGCCGGGCGCCGCCGCAAGCGTTGCACTCCGTATAGCCGCGATAACGCGACAGGAACACGCGAACGTGCACCTTGTACTTCTTCTTTTCCACTTCGCGGAAGAACCTGCGGACGCCCTCGCGCAGCATTGCCTTCTCGGCGGGACGCATCTCGGCATAAGGCACGTTAGTGGGCACGCGCCCTGCCATCCGGGACAGGCATTCCTCCAGGCCCCAATCGTAATTGGGCTTGGTCCACGGATCGACCGCTCCATCGTTGAGTGATTTCGATGGATCCGGAATCACCAGGTCCATATCGTAGTCGATAGTGTTACCGAATCCCTGGCACTGCGGGCAGGCGCCGTACGGATTGTTGAAGCTGAACAGCGACGGCTCGGGCGTGAGGAATTCCCGGCCGCAGGTCTTGCAGGCGAAGCGCTCGCTGAAACGCAGACTTTTCGGCTCCGCCTCGCCGATTAGCTCGAAGATCACTTCGCCCGCCTCCCGGTAGCAGATCTCGACGGTGTCCACCAGGCGCTGACGCATCTCGCCGCGAATCACCAGACGATCGACCAGGACAAAGACAGGCTGAGAGAAGTCGATCTCCAGCAGCGATTCGGGCGTGGAGAACTCGAAGATCCGCGCATTCTGATAGAGGCGCGTGAAGCCCCGTTTGCGCAGATCGAACAGGTGGTCCCTGAGCGCCTGCTCGCCTTTGAGGCCTTCCACCTTCACGGGAAACAGCGCATACCAGCGGGTGCCTTCCACCTGTGCGGCCATGGCCGCGGCCACGGGATCGACGGTATCGCGCAGCACGGGCTTGTCGCAGGTGGGACACCACGTTTCGCCGGCGCGGGCGTAGAGCAGGCGCAGATAATCGTGGATTTCGGTGGCGGTCGCGACGGTCGAGCGCGGATTGCGCGTCGTGTTCTTCTGCCGGATGGCAATGGGCGGCGAGATACCGTCGATCTCGTCCACAGCGGGCTTCTCCATGCGGTCGAGAAACTGCCGCGCGTACGCCGAGAGCGACTCGACATAGCGCCGCTGGCCCTCGGCGTAGATGGTGTCGAAGACAAGCGACGACTTCCCGGAGCCGGAGACCCCGGTGACGACCGTCAGCGCATTGTGCGGCAGATCGATCGAGACGTTCTTGAGATTATGGACCCGCGCGCCGCGGACCCGCAGCAATTCTGGCACTTTGTGCGAAATCCTATGGAATCGAGGCGGAAATGAGGGATCGCCTATCATTGTATCAACCTGGGTCGAACCCCCAGACGATCCACGCGAATGCTCCAACTCCGTCTTTGCGGTCAATTGCTCCTCGATTGGTATCGGGCCACGCGCCGGGATCTGCCGTGGCGCGGGACGCGCGATCCATGGCGCATATTGCTTTCCGAAGTGATGCTCCAGCAGACGCGGGTGGTCGCCGTCGTGCCTTACTATGAGCGGTTCATCGAACGGTATCCCACTCCGCAAGCTCTGGCGGGTGCCCCGGAGCAGGAGCTTCTGGCGATGTGGAGCGGGTTGGGCTACTACGCTCGCGCGCGCAATCTCCAGCGCGCGGCCCAGGCGATCGCGAAGCTGGGTGCCTTCCCCGAAACGTACGAGCGGATCCGCGAGTTGCCTGGCGTGGGCGACTACACGGCCGCGGCGGTGGCCAGCATCGCATTCGGCCTGCCGCACGCGGTTCTCGACGGTAATGTGGTTCGGGTGATCAGCCGGCTGACCGCCGAGCGCGGTGAGGTGCAAAGCTCCTCCGTCCGGGTGAAGCTGCAGCAATTCGCGCAAACGATGCTGGACCCGCGCCGGCCCGGCGACTTCAATCAAGCCGTGATGGAGCTGGGCGCCACTGTCTGCCTGCCGCGCGGCCCGCAATGCCTGCTGTGCCCGCTGAGGGAGCACTGCGCGGCCCGAGCCGAAGGCATCCAGAACGAGCTGCCGGTGAAGCTGAACAAGCGCGACGCCATCAAACTGGCGATCGAACTATTGCTGGTGGAGAAGGACGGCCGGGTCCTCATGCGGCAGCGCAGTGCGCACGAGCCTCGTCTGGCAGGCTTCTGGGAGTTGCCGGAACCGCGCTTTATTCCTGGCGCGCGCCGCACTGCCAAACTGGGAGAATTCCGCCACTCGATTACTCGCCACGACTATACCGTCGAGGTGTGGCAGGCCGATCCCGTGAAAGCGCCGAAGGGCTTCCGCTGGATCCCGCGGGACGAGTTGGCGGCGCTGCCGCTCGCGACAACCGCAAGGAAGGCGTTGGCCATAGCGGGCCGGCCGGTCCTGGAACCGGAAGGGTGACGCGCGGCAGATGCAACCGCGCTTGAGCCGAAGACGTTCAAATGGGTGTGGAGGCTTGCGCCTAACGGCGTTAGCCTGGAATTGAGCTGTGGTCGTTCCGCGACAGAGCGGGGAACCGCTCGCCGTCCGCGTGCAGTTTTACGAGGTGCCTATCTTGCTGCTCCGACTTGTCTTCAGCGTTGCCGCCAGTGCGGTTCTTACCTTTGCCCAGGTCGAGGCCTCGGCTCAGCAACCCGCCCCGACGTCAGCAAATGCCGCGACAGTTGCCGCCGCAAGCGCTCCGGCCGATCCGCAACACATCTATTTCGTCGAGCCCGGCACCAAGATTCTGCTCAACCTGATCAACAGCATTAGCACCAAGAACGCCGCCGAGGGCGACCGCGTCTATCTGGAGACTGCGTTTCCCGTGCTGGTGGACGGCAGGTTAGTGATCCCTACCGGGAGCTACGTCACGGGGACCGTCACGCAGGTAAAGCGCGCCGGCAAGGTAAAGGGGCGCTCGGCGCTGTTCGTCCGTTTCGACTCGTTGACCCTGCCTAACGGCGTGACACGCGATTTCCGGGCGCGGCCATCGACCCTCGACGGCGACCAGAAGGGGACGCTCGACCGGAGCGAAGGCAAGATCAAGGGCGACTCGGACAAACTGGGCGACGCCACGAAGGTCGCGACGGCAGCCAGTTATGGCGCCATGATCGGCGGCGTTGCCAGTGGAGCCAAGGGCGCGGGCATCGGCGCTGGAGTTGGGGTCGCGGCGGGCTTGGTTGGGGTCCTCATGAGCCGGGGGCCCGAAACGATGCTCGAACGCGGATCCACGATGGAAATGCTGTTAGACCGGCAGTTGCAGTTCCAGGAAGACGAGGTTCCGGTAGGCGCCAGCGCCCCGCGCCAGCCGATTCAACCTGCGCGGCAACCCGCTTCCAACCGCTCCAGGCCGGGGACTTGGCCCACCGGTCCGCGTTTCTAGCGCAGTTTCGCATTTGCGGCTGATCGTATCCACTTCGCGCACAGCCTCCGCCAGCATTTGGCCGTCCCAAGCACCACATCCCAGCAGCACCGAGCCGCGAATGCAAAGAGCGGTCCCCTGAAAGCTGCCCCCGCGCTGCTCTGCTTTCAACGGAAGGGCGAGTCCGAAGAGGCGCCGCATCGCGGGAGGAATGCCCAAGGGACCGCTCTTTTCATTCGCGGCTCGGTGCTGAGCGGATGAAACTGCGAAACGGAGCCACGACCGTGAGGGAGTGGTTGCTTCCGGTTCACACCGCTCAAATCGTTCGTGGAGTAGTGCTGAGTAACCATGCTAGACCGCTGATTCTGCATCATTTACGTTCCTGGTCAACGACCCAAGGGAACTTGGGAGACACACGTATTCCCCCTGCGCACTCGCGCGCTCCTCAAGCTAAGGATAAGATTTCGCTTGCTTTTGTTCGCCTTTTGTTCTATTCTAAGAATCGAAGAAAAGACGAAGAGGCGGCATGATCAACTCAGAGCGCATCCATGTTGGGGTCTCCGGTTGGCAGCGGTCCGACTGGGACGATTCCGTGTTTGCCGGTCTATCGCCGAGGCGACACCGCATCGACCGGCTCTTGCCCTATGTGGAGGTGCTGGAGATCCAGCAGACCGCCCAGACGCCGCTCAAGCCTGAGATAGCCCGGCTCTGGATGAAGAAGGCGGCGGCTAATCCCCGCTTGCGCCTGACGGCCGTGCTCGGACACCGTTTCACGCAGGACCGCGACCTTTCGGCGGCCGCAGTGGAAGCGTGGAAATCGGGCTTGCTCCCGCTGCAACGGGAGGGGTTTCTGGCCGCTCTGGTAATGGAATTCCCCTGGGCCTTCCGCTTCAACCGCGAGAACCGCGACTTTCTCATCGAGCTGCGCCGGACATTTCATGAATTCCGTCTCGCCGGTGAGTTCCTGCACGAGAGCTGGCTCTCCGAAGAGGCTCTTGCGATTCTGTCGAAATACAAAGTCTCCTTCGTCAACTTGGACCAGCCCGCATACTTCCGTGGGATGCCACCGGCTTCGGTGCTGACCACGAGCACGGGCTTGGTCCGCCTGCACGGGCGCTCCTCGCCGGACGCCTACCGCGAGTTTGGTCGACGAGCTTCTGCCGAGCCGTACCTGTATTCGTTGGACGAGTTGGAAGCGTGGCAACCGCGTCTGTCGCGTCTGGCAGCCGCGGCCAGAGAATGTCTGGTGGTCTTCACCAGCGCGCAAGCCGGAGCCTGCCTGGTGAATGCCCTGCAATTGGGAGAGATACTCGACCGGGTTCCGCTCAGCGCGCCCGCCCAGTTAATTCGGAATTACCCGGCGGAACTAGCCGCGTTCCGCGCTCCCCGCCCGGTCCAGATGGAGTTGCTCACGCCGCTGATTGAACGGCCCAAGGCTGCGTAAAGGCGCTGAAACGGAGCCGCGACCGTTAAGGACTGGTTGTATCCTGGAGGACCCGTCTTTCCAGTAAGAACGCCAGGGCAACCACTCCCATACGGTCGTGGCTCCGTTTCGAGATTTCTGGTGTTTTCGGGGGGAGTACGAACGGCGGGGCTTGGTAGCGCTAAGGGGATTCGAACCCCTATTTAAGCCTTGAGAGGGCTTCGTCCTAACCCTTAGACGATAGCGCCACGGTCACCTTCCACTATATCAAACAGGCGTTTACCCGCAACTCAAACCGCGTACCGCTCACGGTGCGATAGCATCGATCCATGCGGTTCGCGACGTATTCAGTACATGGCGGACCGGCTCAGGCCGGCCTCGTTGTTGGAGACAGAGTCCATTGTTTGCATCACGCTGGTTTCCACCGCGTCATCGACGTGATCGCTGGAGGCGCGGCCGCTCTGGCCACCATCCGTTCCTATCTCTCCGGCGCACACTCCTCCGCCAGCGCGCCGCTTGAATCTGTCACGTTGCTCGCTCCCATCCCCAAGCCGCCGAAGATCATTTGCGTTGGGCTGAACTATCGCGATCACGCCGCAGAGGCGAAGTTGGAAGTGCCAGCCGTCCCCACGATCTTCAGCAAGTTCGGCAATACGGTTACTGGCCCCGGCGCGCCCATCATCCTGCCGAAAAATTCGAAAAAGCCCGACTACGAGGCCGAGCTTGGAGTTGTCGTCGGCATCGGCGGCCGCTACATTCCGGCCGATCGCTGGCGCGATCACGTCTTCGGCTACACCTGCATCAACGACGTCAGCGCACGCGACTACCAGATGGCCACAAGCCAGTGGCTGATGGGAAAGACCTTCGACACATTTTGCCCCATGGGACCGTGGATCGCGACCGTCGATGAGATTGAAGATCCGCACAATCTGGACATCTCCTGCGAGATCAATGGCACAATCCTGCAAGACTCAAACACGAGCGGCCTGATCTTCCAGATTCCCGCCTTGATCGAGTTCCTGAGCAGCGTGATGACGCTGGAGCCGGGCGACGTGATTTCGACCGGAACGCCCGCCGGCGTCGGCTTCGCGCACAAGCCGCCGCGCTGGCTGCGGGAAGGCGACGAAGTGGTGGTCCGCATCCAGGGCATCGGCGCCCTGCGCAATCCGGTGGTCGCCGAGGCGTGATCCGCTTTTCCACTAGAACTCCCGGAGATTTCCGGCCCAACCGGCTGAACGCTGCACTGTCGGCTCGCCGTGCTGCGGGAAGCGAAGTCCTGGACCTGACGCTCTCCAACCCGACCCGGGCGGGACTGGTCTATCCGAGCGAAGAGATCCTGGCCGCTCTGGCAGACGCCAGATCGCTCACCTACGAGCCCTCGCCGCGCGGACTCGCCGATGCCCGCGAGGCCATCGCGGCACACCACGCCCGGCAGGGCCAGGCAGCGTATCCGGAGCGCATGCTGCTGGCCGGATCCACCAGTGAAGCCTATGGCTGGCTGTTCAAGCTGCTCTGTGAGCCCGGCGACGAGATCCTGGTGCCCCGCCCCTCCTACCCGCTGTTTGAATGCCTCGCGACGCTCGACGCCGTTCGCGTCGTGGAATACTCGCTTCCCGAGGACCTTCGCTGGGGACTCGATTTCGACGCTCTGGAGCGCGGTCTGACTCCACGCACACGCGCCGTCGTCCTGGTGAACCCGAACAACCCCACCGGGGCGTTCTTGAAGCGCGCCGAGTGGCAGCGGCTACAGAGTTGGGCGGCATCCAAAGGGCTCGCTATCATTGCCGACGAAGTCTTTTCCGACTACGGCTGGGGCGAGGACGCGCACCGCGTCTCGACCTTTGAAGCAACCGGAGAGGCGCTCATATTCACGTTGCGCGGCCTGTCTAAGGTGGCGGGGCTGCCGCAAATGAAACTCGGCTGGATCCACGCCTCCGGTCCGCACTCGCTCCTCACCGAAGCGCTAGAACGACTGGAGTGGATCGCCGACGCCTATCTGCCCGTCAGCGCTCCGATTCAGCACGCGGCGGTTCGCTGGATGGAACTGGTGCCTCAGATCCAGGCCGCTATCCGCGCGCGCTGCCTGGAGAACCTGGCCATCGCCCGCCGCGCCTTTTCCGCGGCCGGCGGCGCCCGCATCCTGGAGCCGGAAGGCGGATGGTGCGTCGTGATCGACGTGCCCCGCTTCCACTCCGAGGAAGACTGGACGCTGCGGCTACTGGAGCGCGCTCGGAGTTCTGCTGCAACCGGGGTTTTTCTACGAGTTCGAGCGCGAAGCTTTCCTGGTGGCGAGCCTCCTGCCGCAACCCTCAACTTTCCGCGAGGGGCTGGCACGCCTTGAACGGTCGCTGCTCTCGCCGGAGTAGCGCCAGCCGTACTGAACATGGGGGTTTCAGACAAACAGGCTTGTTTGACCCAAACTAACCGATTTCGGTAGAATTGTCGTTTAAGACACTCCCATGACATCAACAGAAACGCTCAGTTCGGCCTGCAAGGGCACGACGGTGACGCGAGTCCTCCTGCTGCTGGGACCTCCCGGAAGCGGCAAGGGAACGCAGGCGGAGCGCCTGGTGAAGCAGTTGAATATCCCCGCCATCTCCACTGGCGAGATGATCCGCGCTGAGGTTCGCACGGGATCGGAATTGGGCAAGAAGGCCCAGGCCGTTATGGTCACCGGCGGCCTGCTCGACGACACGATGGTGAACGACATCGTCGCATCGCGCCTGGCGAAGCCCGATTGCGCCAGCGGATTCATGCTCGACGGTTATCCGCGCAGCGTGGGCCAGGCGGAATACCTCGGGACTCTGCTGCCGAAGCTCGGCTATCCGCAGCCGACCGTCGTCCACATCGACGTGCCCAGCGATCAACTGATCGCGCGCACCTGCCAGCGGCGCTACTGCACGCAGTGCGGCCGCATTTACAACCTGCAGAGCCAGGCTCCCAAGCAGGAGGGTCTCTGCGACGCGTGTGGCGCGGCTCTGGCCCAGCGCGCGGACGATTGCGAAGAGACGGTCCGCAACCGGCTGGTGAACTACGAGAAGTCCACCGCTCCTCTCATCGGTTATTACTCCAATGGCGACTACCACCTGATCGAGGGAACGGGTTCTCCGGACGCGGTCTTCGCCGCGGTATTGAAGTCGCTCGGACTATAAAAGAAGACTCCGAAGTCTCTAGCATGTGACGCTGCGAGGCGTGTCCCGCAGCGTCATTTTCGTATTCCGGCATAGAACATTCCTCAGGCCGCATGTTCCGCCGGATGGACGGGTATCATGGTTAGGCACAGGGAGCCGCATGATTGCACATTTGCGCGGGATACTGCTCGAGAAACACCCGAATCAGGCTGTTGTAGAGGCTGGCGGCGTGGGCTACGACGTCACCATCCCGATATCCACCTACACGGCGCTCGGCGAGCCGGGCACTGAAGTGCGATTGCGGATTCACACCCAGGTTCGGGAGGATGCCATCGTTCTTTTCGGCTTCACTACGGCGCAGGAGAAAGCGCTCTTCGAGAAGCTGATCGGTGTGAGCGGCATCGGGCCGAAAATGGCGATCACCGTGCTGTCAGGAATTCAAGCGCCAGAACTCGTGCGGATCATTCGCGGCGGGGACGTTCCGATGCTCGTCCGGGTACCCGGCATCGGCAAGAAGACGGCCGAGCGGATGGTGCTCGAATTGCGCGACAAACTGGAGACTCTGGGCGTCGGTCCAGCCGCGCCCAAGACGGCCGCCGCCGGCATTATGGAACCTTTGGAGGCCGACGTGATCAGCGCGCTGACGAATCTCGGCGCGCAACAGGGCGCGGCGGAAATGGCCGTGCGCAAGGCGGTTGCGGGCGGGACCGTCAAAGAGTTCGAACCGTTATTCCGGCGGTCGCTGGAACTGCTGCGTTAACCTGAGACTTCAGGCCTATGCCGGACCCGCGGACTCATCCCAAGCCGTCATCCCGAATCGTCACTCCGTCGGCGACGCCGGAAGACACTCAATTCGACTCGAGCCTGCGCCCGCGCCGTCTTGACGACTTCACCGGCCAACCGAAGGTGAAGGAGATTCTGTCGATTGCGATCGAGTCGGCTACGCGGCGCGGTGACG
Organism: Terriglobia bacterium; assembly: GCA_963823095.1. Classification (GTDB taxonomy): domain Bacteria; phylum Acidobacteriota; class Terriglobia; order Bryobacterales; family Bryobacteraceae; genus CAIVVT01. Next base: position 129,177 of record CAWGKI010000049.1, on the reverse strand, counting down.
CGATGGACCACGTTCTGCTGATCGGTCCTCCCGGGCTCGGCAAGACGACGCTCGCGAACATCATCGCTCAGGAATTGGGCGTCCTGTGCGGCCAGACCAGCGGCCCGATGCTGCAAAAGAAAATCGACCTGACGGGCATCATGACGAAGATGGAAGGACGCCAGGTCTTCTTCATCGACGAGATTCACCGCCTTCTGCCCGACGTCGAGGAAGCGCTTTATTCGGTGATCGAGGACTTCCGGATTGACGTCGTCGTGGGCGCGGGCACTTCCGCGCAAACCCATTCGATTCCGATCCAACGCTTCACCATCATCGGCGCCACAACGCGCCAGGGACTCATCAGCGCTCCTCTGCGCAGCCGTTTCGGCCTGGTTCTCTACCTGAAGCCCTACGACGTCGCCGAGATGACTCGCATCGTCACGCGCGCGGCGCATCTGCTGGAAGTTCCTCTGGATGCGGAAGCCGCTGAAGAGATCGCGCGTCGCAGCCGGGGCACGCCGCGCATTGGGAACCGCCTGCTGCGACGGGTCAGAGACTACGCACTGGTGCGTGCGAGCGGGCACATCACCTTCGAAGTGGCTTGCGCCGCACTCGATTTACTGGATGTCGACCGCTTCGGCCTGGATGAGATCGACCAGAAGATCATGCTGGCCATCCTGGACAAGTTCAACGGCGGACCCGTTGGGCTCAGCACGATTGCCGCGTCAACGGACGAGGAGCAGGACACGATCGAAGAAGTCTACGAGCCCTATCTCATCCAACTCGGTTTCCTGGAGCGCACTCCACGCGGACGGGTCGGAACGCCACGCGCGTTCGACTACTTCGGCATCCGCCCGCGCGGCATTCGCGCCAGCCAGGACAGCCTGTTTTAAGCTCCGAACCGAATGGCGCCCAATCGCATGATCCTCGTGCCCGGCCACGCCGTGTGGCGCGGTACTGGCGATCCCACCGACGCGTCCACCTGGTTTCTGAAACCCTTCCAGATCGATGAGCCCCGATTTTTCATCGAGCACCTGCGCGCCGGGGTTGAATTGGCCGCCGCGGACCAGGCGAGCTTGCTTGTGATTTCCGGAGGCGCAACCGAGTTGCTCGCCGGGCCTCGCAGCGAAGCTCGCGGCTACTTCGAGATCGCGGCCCGCGCAGGGTTCTGGAGTCATGCGGAGGTGCGGGAGCGCTGCGTTCTGGAAGAGTTCGCGCTCGACTCGTTTCTGAATCTACTCTATGGCCTGTGCCGCTTTCGCGAGATTGCCGGGCACTGGCCGGAGCGGGTAACGGTGGCAGGTTGGGGATTCAAATCGCTGCGCTTTTCCGAACGGCATCGGGCCGCTCTGCGTTGGGAATTGCCCTTCGAATCGCTGGCCGTCAACGATCCTCCGGAGCTTGAACTCGCCACGGCGCGCGAAGCCGGGACACGAGAACAGTGGGCCGCCGATCCCTACGGAACGCGTGCTCCGCTCGCAGAGAAGCGTGCGGAGCGCGACCACTTCCATCAGGCTGTCCCTTACTGCGCGTCCTGCCCGGAGATCGCCGGCCTGGTGGGGCACGAAGGTCCCGGCATATACACAGGCGCGCTGCCGTGGGACCGGTAAGCTCTTTCACGCTGCCGCTTGATACTGCCTCAAGCCGACGCTTGTTTCGACCGTCAAAGAGGCGCGCAAACCAGTATCGACCGAACCGCCAGCCAGTACCCTCGTCGCCTCGAGCATATAGATGGTGACGAGCCCGCGGTACGCCTGGTCTGCGTAGATCTTCTTCATGCCTTTGTGGCCCGCCTTGACAATATCATCGGAAAACTGCGCGAGCCTGCCGAGAGCCCGAGCCGGATTTCGTTTGGCCACCGCGCGCAGTTCCCTGCACATGCCCGCGATCTGAAAACAGTGCTCCAGGAGGAACGTGTCGCCAACCAGAAGTGTCGCAAGCGCCCGCGGCTGCCTCTGGACGGCGGAGACGATCAACTTCGCGCGGTGCGGCGAGTACAACTCCGCTGTCTTCAACCGGCCCGAGGCAAGAAGGCTCTGGTGCAGCGGCGCCAGAATTTCCGGCAAGCGCTGAGATGCCGATGAAGCGGCGCGCTGAACTATGCTGGGGCTCATCGCGCCATAGCCGAATTCCGCGCGCTTGCGGTCGGCATAGGGCCGCGACGCGGCATAGACCAGCAGGGGCAGCACGGCGTTGGGGGAATCGAAGCGTGCGGGAGAGGAAAGGTAGAGGGCCGGCAGCCAGTACCGCGTCATCTCCTGCATGGCCAGAGAGAGCCGGAGGAACTTGTCGAGGTAGCCCGCATCCCGTTTCACCGGCGCATGGCACCACGCTTCGGCCCAACGCCAAGGGATCTGAATCCCCAGCGTAGCCTCGCAAGGCGCATCGGCCGATGAAGCTGGCAACTGCGGCGCGTGCAAGCCGTAAGCCCCGATCAGCCGCAGCCAGAAGGCGTCGCACTCGTCTCCACGGAGCGAACGCCGATCCTCGTGGACCATGTGGATCATGTCGTCCGCCGGCATCTCAGATCGCGAACCGTACACGGCACTCAGCAGCAACGACGCGGTCGTCCTGGACTCGGCTTCGTCCTTTCGCAGGAGAGCCAGTTGGGCCGTGCCGCTTTGCCGGAACTCCGCTTCGGCCAGATTCTCGCGGTCCAGCTTCCACGTCTTCCTGGAGAGAAACGGCAACAGGACCTCAACGCCGATGCGGCGGCCGAGCATATTGACGATCTGTCCACCGAGCAGTTTGCCGCCGCCATCGAACCTAAAGCACGGCCGCCAGTCACCCGCGAGGACGCGCGCGACCGCGACGTCACCTTGCGGTGTAGGATCGAATGCGAATTCCGCCACAGCCCTGCTCACGGCGCATCCCGCAGACGGTGCGTTCACTGCGACGGATAGCGCGGCTTGTGCACTTTGACGAACTGCGTCCTCCGAGTACCTGCGCAGCCGCTGGTGCAGCTTCTTCATCCACAGGCTGACTTCCTCTATGACATTCCCAGAGCTGCCCTCCGATGAGTGCGTATCGGACATTGTGGCGCACGCTTTAGCGTGCTGCGTCGACACTCTTGTCGACGTCCGGAATATGCCGGCAGGAGTGCCGGCACTGCACGCTAAAGCGTGCGCCACAAGATCCCTGCACTCGGCCCGTGTTCGGTTCTGACAGGCACTCAGTGCGCCGCACGATTCCTCAATCCTGCGACGGTACCAGGGTGCGAGGCTGTCCCACTCCCTCTCGGCTTCGCCGCGAAGGCGGACCAGCAAGCGTGCCAGGTCGTCCCGGATGAGCAGCGAAAGCACCCGGCGCGCTGGCTCGGCCAGGCGTGCGCGCCGCTTCCGGCGAGGCCAGATCACCCTGCGTGCAGCCGGCCACGGCATTCAGCCACTCGCCTCCCGCGCCACTCCAAAACGCTATGCCCTCGCGTCCCAATTCTTCCCTTAGGCATTCTCGAAACGCGCCGGCGGGTCCGGACGCAAGCATGGTCAGCCATGGCTGCAATTGAGCCAGCGATTCGGCGTTGGCGGCGGCCCGCCAGAGGGCGTCCTCTTCCGTGGTTGTCATTCCCCGAAAGTAGATCGCCAGATCGTCAAGCTGATCCGGGCGGGCTCCGATTCGCTCCGCGAGATCCTTCCAACGTAAGCTGCACGAGTCGGCGAATACGCCGCGCAGCCATTCCACGGAGGTGGATCCTGTCAATGCGCGTAGCACTTCACCCATGGCCTTTGGCACACCCGAGGGGGACTCAGCGCCCGCTTCTACTTCGACGGCCCAGTGCTCGTCGGAGCCGCGCGTAACTTGCACGCGCGTACGTCCGCTCGAATCCTGCCAGACGAGAGAGACGAAGTCGCCCCGCAGCCGGACGGTCGATTGCACGTCAAACTCCGGCCGGACGCGAACGGGACTTACTCCCAACGGAAAACCGGGCATTATCTCGCGCAGCCAGTGCAGGTCGAACGACACAGGCCACTCCGCGTCCCAAAACGCTTCGCCAGTCCGACATTCCACGCGCACTGCGTTCGCGGCGGGCAAACGCGATGGCGCGGCATGCAGAAGATCCTTGGCACGCCACGCGGGCGCGCACCAGACGGCAACCCTGGTATCTCCGGTAGTGGCCGTGGCGCGGACCCAAGTCCGGTCTACGGACAATCCGGTCACGCGGGCGAGTTCAGACACACTAGGAGCAGTTGAGGGCATGGCGTTTCCGAGAGCCTCTGGGACAAGTTGGATTTTGGGAACGGGCTTCCAAACTCAACCTAACCCGAGGCTCCAAGAACAGGCCGGGCATGCGGGCCGCCTCACGCTGCGCCCGCAATTCCGTCATGCCGCTAAAAGTATGGTGCGCCTAGACTTTTCCGCTGTCTGATTTTTTCTTGCAGCACTTGTGACCGGTTGCGAAATCGCGCCAGGAAATCGTTCATTTGGCCCAGCGAGGCGAAGTGCCCCGTAAACCGCGCATCGTAGCGCGCTGGAGCGCGTCTGCGACCGCTGAAATCGCGCGAGGTGAACACGCAGGAGACGCCGATCACCGCCGCCCCCATGGGGCGATACTCGTGCGTGCCCTGCGCCCAGGCCGTTTGCTCGTCGATCCAAAGTGCGAATCCCACGTCAGCGCAAATCTCCCGGATCGAGCGTCCAGGCCGAAGGATGTTGCGTCAGACCGATATGCGGGTAATACGTGACAGCTCTCGGCGCCGATAGCAGAATCAGCTTGCAGCCTCCGGCATCCAGCGACCGCTTCAGCAGTTCGCGCCCGATCCCCATCTTCTGGTGGCTCTCCCGCACAGCCAGGTCGCTGCAGTAGTTGGCGAAGGCGAAGTCGCACAGGCAGCGCGATACGCCGACCAGCAAATCCCCTTCCCAAGCTGTCACGATCAGGCTGGCATACGCCAGCATGGCCGCCAGCCGCCCAAGGTCGTCCACGGGCCTGCGCTCCCCAAGTGTGGAGGCGACAAGAAGCTCGCGAAACTCCGCGGCGGTGATGGTCCGGTCGACGGAATAAGTAATCGCTGAATTCATTGGCGCGCCTCGACGGACTCACGCCCTCGGCTCGGTCTCATTCATGTAGGATATCCCGAGGGGCCCTCCACCCCCACGAGGTTCCAAACACTATGACTCGACGACAACTCCTAGCCTCCGGCGTAGCCCTGCCGCTCGCCGCGCAATCCGACACTTCCGGGAAGAAGCAGCGCAAAGGACGTCTGAAGCAAGGCGTCTGCGGCAGCGTCTTCGGCCGCGGCATGAGTTTTGAAGACCAGTGCAAGAACGCCGCCCGGCTGGGCATTCAGGTCGTCGATCTGGTTGAACCCGATCGCTGGGCCACCATTGAGAAGTACGGGCTGAAACCAAACATGATCCCCGGCGGAGGGCGACTCGCGGACGGCCTGAACGAAGAGGCAAACCACCCCTGGATCGAGAAGGCCTTTCAGGAGAAGCTGCCGCTCTGCGCCAAGCATAAGATTTCGACGATGATCGCTCTGTCGGGCAACCGCCGCGGCAAGACCGACGAGCAGGCCTGGGATGCCTGCGCCAAGATCCTCAAAAAAGCCGTGCCGATTGCCGAGAGCGAAGGCGTAACCATCTGCATGGAACTGTTGAATTCCAAGGTCGATCACAAGGACTACCAGTGCGACCACACCACATGGGGCGTTGAACTGGCCAAGCGGATCAACTCGCCGCGCTTCAAACTGTTGTATGACATCTACCACATGCAAATCATGGAGGGAGATATCATCCACACCATCAAGGACAACATCCAGTACATCGGCCATTTCCACACGGCTGGCGTCCCCGGACGGCATCAGTTCGATGACACTCAGGAACTCAACTACAAGCCCATCGCGCAGGCGATTGTGGACTTAGGCTACACGGGTTACTTCTCGCACGAATACAACCCTACACAGGGCAAAGACGCGCTGACCGTACTCGACCAGATGATCACCATCTGCGACGTCTAGCCCCAATCGGCATAAACATGGGCCGTCGAAGGGCACCTCGCTGAGGGCCTGCAACCGCCCCTGGCGGCCGAACAGCACAGAGCCGCGAATACAAAGAGCGGTCCCTTGGACCTACCCCCAACTTCGCGATTCTTGCTCCGCGCCACGCCCTCACTTGAGGGACTACCCGTGAGTTCTTGCTTCTGGGCGCGGGGAGTTTGTTCACACGGGCCCGCTCTCTGCATTCGCGGCTCGGTGCTGGGGGACGGGCAACCGATCGCTTCGTTATCCTTTAGCATTGTGGTAGGAGGCGCTCGCATGGTGACGATTTCGGCCAAGGGACGAGTGAAGGTCGACGGCACTCTGGATCTACACGTGATGACCGGTCTGGGCGAAACCGACGTGGAAGTCCTGCTCGTATTGGAGCCGTTGGTCATAAAGATCGAGGCAAGTCCTTCAATAGAAGGCGGCTGGCCGGACGGCTACTTCGAGAAAACCTTCGGCAGCCTGCGGGATAATCCGATCGCGTACGAGCCTCCACCTGATTTCGAAACACGCAAGGAGTTGCGTTGACATACCTGCTGGATACCAACGTCTGCGTGGAGTATCTGAACGGCCGTTCGCGCCGGGTCATAGAAGCTCTGAAGAGCCACACGCCGGCAGACATTGCGGTGTGTTCCATCGTGAAGGCGGAACTGCACTATGGCGTCCAACGCAGTAGGAATCCGCAGGACGCTCTGGCCAAACTCGAGACATTCATGGGGCCTTACCGGTCATTGCCTTTTGACGATCGGTGCGCCGAGGCGTACGGCCGCATCCGCGCTCGTCTGGCAGAGTTGGGTTCATTGATTGGACCTAACGATTTGCCGATCGCCTCTGTTGCCGTAGTGCACGCCGCTACTCTGGTCACGCACAACGTCCGCGAATTCAGCCGCGTGGATGGACTTGCATACGAGGACTGGGAAGCCTGAACCGAATCCGGAGACAACCTTTTTTCCAAACACCGGTTGAATCACGGGAGTTTCGTCTCACGAGATGTCAAATTGCGGGTACTGTTCATCGAACGTGGCCGGACACGGTGATTGGATAGACCGTCGCAGGTCATTGAGCCGGTCGCTCTCTGTCGTTCGCGGTGCAGGTACGAAGTGCCAGCGCCGGCTCACTTCTCTACCGGCATTCCTTCGCCGGACCATGCCCGCCAGCCGCCGTCCAGCGAGATGGGATGCTCGTAGCCCATTTTTTTGAGACTGTCGGCAGCCAGGGCGCTGCGGAATCCGCCGCCACAGTAAAGCACGAGCGTCGCGGTTTTGTCGGGGACGCAAGCCTCGATGTCGCGCTCGATGACTCCCTTCCCCAGGTGGATCGCGCCCGCGGCATGACCGGCGGCCCACTCGCTCTCTTCGCGCGTGTCGATCAGGACGTGGGGCGTGCCCGCGGCGAGCATCCGGCGGTAGCCGTTGAGATCGATCTCTTCGACGCGCGATTTCGCATCGTTCACCAGAGCCAGGAAGGCCGGTGCGTGTTTCATTTGCATCACCTCCAACTCGATTCAGTATCGACTATGGGTGGATCGAAGGCGACTGGCCGTGCATAAGCGCTTCTCGAACGCGTCCTCCACAGGCCGCAAGGCGGCGCTCGGCCTCCTCACGCGACACGCCGAGTTGGCCCATCACTATGGAGGTCCGCACGCTGCGGCCGGAAGCTTCGAGCAATTTCGAAGCGGCCTCGCGGGAAAGGCCCGTGACGGCCATGACGATGCGCTCGGCACGGTCCACCAGTTTGGCATTGGACGGCTGCACGTTCACCATCAGATTCGAGTAGACGTATCCCAAGCGCACCATGACGCCGCTCGAAATCATGTTCAAGGCGAGTTTCGTAGCCGTCCCGGCCTTCAGCCGCGTCGATCCGGCGATGACCTCGGGACCGGTGAGTAGCTCGATGGGGAATTGCACACGCGCCGCGATGGGAGAACCGGGCGAGCAGACGATGCAGGCCGTGAGGGCGCCGAGCGCGTTGGCGGCGTCCAACGCGCCGAGCACGTAAGGCGTGCGGCCGCTCGCCGCGATGCCGACCAGCGCGTCTTGCTTGGTGAAGCCGCGCTCCTGAAAGATCGGCGGCGCCGGCCGCCGGCGAATCTTCACTGGACTCCACCGAACTGCGCAGAGCACGCTCGCCTCCGGCGATGATGCCAGTGACGAGATCCGGGGATACGCCAAATGTCGGCGGGCATTCGCTGGCATCGAGAACGCCCAGCCGACCACTAGTGCCTGCGCCGGCATAGAACAGACGGCCTCCAGCGCGCAGGCTTCCGGAGATGGCGTCCACAGCCGCGGCGATCCGGGGGAGTTCTTTTCTCAACGGCATCGACGGCACGGTGATCCTCGCGATGGAACACGGCCAGCATCTCTTCGGTCGACAGCCCGTCCAGATTCGCGGAGGCAGGATTTACCTGCTCCGTGAGAAGATGCCCAAGATCGAGAGAACGGTCCATAGGGCCATTGTCGCTTGCGTGGCAGGCGCTGCGTGAGCAAGCGATAAGGTTCGTTGCCCCTTGCGGAGCATCCGGTTTAAGCCGGCTCGCCGTAGGACGAGAAAGACACGCGATTGCGGCCCCCACGCTTGGCGCGATACAGCGCCTCATCGGCTGCGCGGATCAGTTCGTCCGGCGTCAGGTTGGGGGTCGGGATTCCGGCCACGGCGCCGAAGCTGCTGGTCATTTTCACCTGGTGCTCCATCCACGGGATGGGGCCCGCCTCCACGGAGAGGCGCATCCGCTCGGCATTGCCCTTTACGAATTCTTCCCCACACCCAGACAGGACGCAGACGAATTCTTCGCCGCCATACCTGCCTAGCGTGTCGTAGGAGCGAATGGAGCTTTCGATCCGTTTGACCACCTGTTTCAACACTTCGTCGCCGCAGACGTGGCCATAGGTGTCGTTCACCAGTTTGAAGTGGTCGAGATCCAACATGATCACACCCAACGCCTGCTGCTCGCGGTGGCAGCGATTGATCTCGCGGGCCAGAATGTCGAAGAGGGAGAACCGGTTCCAGCAGTGCGTGAGGGAATCGCGCGTGGCCTGTTCGCGGAGCGCCTCCTGCATCTGCATCAGTTCGGTCTGAAGATCGACGATGCGGCGCCCGGCGCGCAGTCGAACCTCCATCTCGGGACGGTCAAACGGTTTGACGATGTAGTCGTCGGCGCCGGCGCCCATGCCTTCGATCAGGTCCTGATGCTGCGCCTTCGACGTCAACAGGAGAATGTAAGTATAGGTACGGCTCTTACGGCTGCGCACTCGCCGGCAGAGCTCGGGGCCGGTGAGCTTGGGCATCACCCAATCGAGAACCGCGATCGGCGGCGGATCGTCACCGCTCAGAACATCGAGCGCCTGCTCGCCGTCGTGGGCCTCTACAACCTCATAGCCCCACTCACTCAAAGTGGAGTGAAGCAGACGGCGCATGGTCGGGCTGTCGTCCGCTATAAGGACTTTCATGGGTGTTCAGTCAAGCGTATGGACTCTCTTCCACTTACGCACTAGCATACTTCAGTCGGTGCGGGATCATGAACATCGGATAACCGAAATAACGGTGCGAAACACGAGATTGCGGTCTTCCCGCCGCGTGCACCTCTTTACGGCTGGCGGTTAGAGCAAGTCGAACGCGGCTCGCGGACGTGCACATTTTCTGCGAGCCTGTCACTTAGGAACAATCCATGATCGAAACCGGACTGCGGGGGAAAGTAGTCGTCGTCACCGGAGCGGCGGCGGGCATCGGCCGCGCCACCGCCGTGCGGTTCGCCCGCGAGGGGGCGCGAGTTGCGGCGTGGGACGTGAATGGAAACGGCTCAGCGGCATTGTTGGCCGAGTTGGAGGCGTCCGGCGGCGAGGCGCTCTTCCAGAGCGTCGATGTTTCCAATCGTGCGTCGGTGGAGCGTGCCGTAGCCGAGGCAATCGACCGGTGGGGCGCGATTCACGTCCTGGTGAACAACGCCGGCATTCTGCGCGATGGAATGCTGGTGAAGTACAAGGAGGGCGCGCCGCTGTCGGTGATGAGCGACGAGCAGTTCGACGCTGTGATCGGTGTCAACCTGAAAGGCGTGTTTGTCTGCACGCGCGCCGTGGCGCCCCACATGATTTCGGGAGGCGGCGGCGTCATTCTCAACGCCTCGTCCGTGGTCGGTCTGTACGGCAATTTTGGACAAACGAATTACGTGGCGACGAAATCGGGCGTCATCGGCATGACGAAAGTCTGGGCGCGCGAATTGGGACGATACCGAATCCGCGTCAACGCCGTGGCGCCGGGATTCATCGCTACCGAAATGGTGAAACAGATGCCCGAGAAGATTCTGGACCGGATGAAGGCGGGCACGCCGATCGGCCGCCTGGGAGAGCCCGAGGACATCGCCAACGCTTACCTGTGGCTGGCCTCCGACGCGGCGTCGTTCGTGAGCGGAGCCGTGCTGAGTGTGGACGGCGGTGTGGTGACGGGGACACTCTGAAAGTAGTGCTGTGACCGTTTGGAGAAGTGCGAATTCTGTGGGGCCGGATGGTATCCTGCGCGGCGATTGGTAATCGCCGCACGTGCCGGCTGCCAACCGGCACGCAGCTTGCCAGGCTGCCCCACAAAGGAGCGGTTCTTCGCGGTCTGGGTAGTAGAGGGGCCCGATCGGACCTGGGAGGATGCACCAATGAAGAAGATCTACATCGCGGCCTATCGTCAGTCGAAGTTCGGAAAGCTGCTGACGGCGACTGTGCCGCAGATCGTCCAATCCGCCGTGTCTGGCGCATGCGAGGAGATCGGCGCCGACCCTGCCGCTCTGGACGTCGGCTCGATCGGCTCGGCCTGCAACTTCTCGCTCAACGAGCAGGGATTGCTCGCCGGGCTGATGGCTATGGCGCCAGGCCTCGCGGGCAAGCCCATCGAAGCCGTGGAAAACGCCTGTGCCTCCGGCGGACAGGCCGTGTTGAGCGTCGCTTATAAGCTGCAACTCGGCCTGGGCGACACGGGCATCGCCGTGGGTTACGAGAAGATGCGCGACGGCGAAGGCAAGATGGACGGCAAGCTCATCGGCAAGGTACTTGGCTATTTCTCCTATCCCGATGAGCGGGAAGGCAAGACCTTTGTTTTCCCGCATATCTTTGCCGAGATTATGCAGGCGTACATGACCGAATACGGGGTGACGGAGGGCGATCTGGCGCACATCGCCGTGCAGGAGTACGCCAACGCTCGTTCCAACCCGTGGGCGCAGATGCAGAAGGTCTCCATCACTGTGGAAGACGCCGTGCGCATCGAAGGCATCAACCGTTATGTGGTGGATGGGCTGCCGCTCAAAACATACGATTGTTCGCAAATCACGGACGGCTATGCGGCGTTGATTCTGGCGACTGCAAGGGGATTGGCGAGACTCGGGGTCAGAAAGCAGGATTGCGTAGAACTGGCCGGCTACGCGCAGGCGACCGACCCGCTGGCCTGTGCGGGACGCGACGTGCTGCGCCCTGTGGGAGCCCGGCGCGCAATGTCCAATGCGTATGCGATGGCGGGTATGACCCCGACGGACATCACCGTCGCGGAGATTCACGACTGCTTTACGGTGATGGGCGCGTTGGGTACGGAGGTCATAGGCAAAGCCGCGGAAGGCCAGGGCGCCCGGTATTGGGTGGAAGGCAGGGCCCGGCCGGACGGTGAGTGCGGCATCAACACATCGGGTGGGCTGATTGCCAAGGGGCATCCCGTGGGCGCGACCGGCATCGCCATGATCGGTTGGTCCGCGCTGCAATTGCTCGGCAAGGTCCCCGCGCCGCTACAGGTACGGAATCCGCGCGCAGCGGCCACGTTCAACATCGGCGGGCCAGTCTGCGCCTCCGTGTGCACAGTGCTGAAGCCGGTCTGAAGTTCTCTTCATCAAACGAACCGCGCGGTGTTTGGCGGCAGCAACTCGCCGAGCGGCGCTCAGTCCGCTTGTCGCACAATGGCGTTGTATGCAAGCAGGCATGGCCGGACTCTTATTTGCGGGCGCTCTGGCGCTGACAGCGGCCGGGGCGCGCGGCGCGCTGGCGAGCGAACCCAACATGAACAACTACAGCATCCGGGAAACCGTTGAAGACGGCGCGAAGGTGTACGTCCTGCGGGACGCCGCGCGGGATGTCGAGGTCAAGGTCGCCCCAGGGGTCGGCAATCTGGCGACGGCTATGACGGTGCATGGCAAGCCCGTCCTCTGGACGCCCTACAAGAGCGCTGGAGAGTGGGCCAAGCACCCCGGAGCCATGGGCGGCGTACCGTTCCTGTGGCCCTGGGCCAACCGCATCGATGGGCTGTCGTATTGGGTGAACGGCAAGAAGTATGCGATCAACACGGAACTGGGGAACGTGCGCGTCGGTCCCGTCCCGACGCCGATTCACGGCCTGCTGGTCTCGGCCAGACAGTGGAAGGTCATCCGCGCGGAAGCCACGCCGGCGGAGGCCGTTATCACGTCGCGTATCGAGCTGTGGCGCGAGCCGGCCATGATGGCTCAATTCCCGTTCGCGAACGCCGTGACGACCTCCTACAGGCTGAAGGAAGGCGTTCTAGAAGTTGAAACGGCCGTCGAAAACCTGAGCAGCGAGCCGATGCCGGTTTCGCTGGGCTTCCACCCCTACTTCCAGGTGAACGACGCGCCCAGGGATGAGTGGAAAGTCCGGCTGCCCGCAGGTGAGAAGTTCGTACTCAACGAGAGGCTGATTCCGACCGGTGAAAAGATCGCGAACCCTTACGCTACCCCCCAGCCGCTGAAAGGCGTGGCGCTGGACGATGTCTTCGGCTCGCTGGTGCGGGACGCCGACGGCTGGGCCCGGTTCCGGCTGGAAGGAGCGAAGCAGAGCGTCACTGTAGAGTATGGCGATTCGTATCCGGTGGCGGTGGTTTATGCGCCTCCCGGACGCGGATTCGTTTGCTTCGAGCCCATGAGCGCGCCGACGAATGCGTTCAATGCCGCCCACGACGGATGGTTCAAGGATTTGCCAGTAGTTGCGCCGGGCGGCGTGTGGAAAGGCGTGTTCCGGATCGTACCGGCAGGCTTCTGAGAACTCGCCAGCCGCCAGTATCGGTTCTCACTAACGCTGGTTTGGGACCAGCGTAGACCAATGCCTGCGCCTTCCTCACCGATGGACCCTGCGTTGTAAGGAGCCGATCTGGAGATCGGCGTTCCCTGGGGCGCGCCGCTCCTGGGATCGCCGATCTCCAGATCGGTTCCTATTGACGCGGCAGCGGCAACCTGTTCGAAGCCTCTAACCGGCGAGGGCCTGCAAAGAGATGTGAAGCGGTACGGGAAGACGCGCCGGAGCATTGCCCCACACCGCAAATAAACAAAGGGCAACCGCCAGGGTTGTTCACCCGCGATTGCCCTTCGATACCAACTTGAACCCGACTCGATCCGAAGCGCGTACTACTTCTTCGGCACAGCAGCGCCAGCCGTCGGGCGGGCCGGAGTGGCCGCAGGCTTGGCGGCAGCCGGGGCCGGCGCCGCGGGAGTTGCCGCGGTTCCGCCACCGACTCCGAACTTCTTGTCGTACAGTTCGACGATCTGAGTGGTCACATCGATGCCGTTGGCGGCCCAGAGTACGGGGCTCTGTTGTCCAGAAACGTCAAAGACCACGGCGAATGTGTTGGCCTTGGCGAACTCATCGATGACGGAGATCATACGCTGGCCGATTTCGTTCACCAGTTTCTGCTCTTCCTGTTGCAGTTCATTCTGCATGTCCTCGGAGTCCCACTGATACTTCTTCTGCTTGTCGTCGATTTCGCGGCTGAGCTTTTCACGCGCGTCGGCCGACATCGTGTTCGCGCCCTTGTTGAACTGATCGCGCAGGCGATTCACTTCAGCCATGCGGCTTTCCATATCTTTGGCTCGCGGCTCGAAGCGGGCGCGGATGGCGTCACGGGCCTTTTCGCCGTCTTTCGTGGCAAGAATCGCGCCCTGTACATTGATGATGCCGACTTTAGTCGGCGTTTGCGCCGGGGCGGAGGGGGCGGCAAGAGCGAGCGCCACGAGGGCCAGGCTCCACTGGAGACACTTCATATTCACGGCTTTCAGACTCCTGAGATCACTCAAATGGTAGCACGCCACGCGGGTCATCCTCAGCCCTAGAAGGTCCGGCTAATCGTAAAGCGGAACATCGATCGCTTCTCTGGGTAAGCGGCCGCATGGCCGAATGTCTGCGCTGCATTCACGAAGGTGGCGCGGTTCGGAAACATCGTGGGATCCACGGCGATCGGCGGCTGGAACGTAGTGTCCAAAACCGTCGGGTTATAGGCCCAGTAGAGGCGGAACGGCGCATTTACTACCGGCATCATAATCTGCAACTCAAGACCGGTAGAAGTGCGGATCTTCTGGCTGCCCGGCACGAGCGTAGTCTCGTTCTGGAAGCCCGCGGTCGGGAACTGGCCCTGGAGCGTCGCCACACGGTCCGGATTCAGCTTTAACTGGTTGCGGAACGTGACGCGATTGACGCCCGCGTCGAAGAAGGCAGCCAGGACCAAGGGCCCGAAGATCTTGATGCGGTATTCGAAGTTGGCGACACCCTGTGTGTCGCCGCCCGGATAAATGATCTGGTAGGTCGGGATAGTTTGCGTGACGGCCTGGAACGTTTCCGACCCATTCACGATGACCTTCTGCATACGCGATGAACCGTCGGCGTTCAGAACGGGAACGGTCGCGGTGCTTGGTATGTAGGCGAATGGGCCGACGCTGAAGTCTTCGAAACCGCGGACATCCTGCTCGCCCCCCATAAAGATGCGGCTGAACGGCGGAGCGGAACGGCCGCCATACCCGGCTTCCATGCGTCCCAGCAGCCGGAAGCCGATGATGTGTCCGGGCTTCCAACCCTTCATGAATCGCGTGTAGGTGAGCGTGGGTTCCAGTGTCTGGACGTTGCCGCCCAGCGGACCGCCCGAATAGCCGAAGCTCGCGAAGATGCTCTGCCCGTGCGTCGGGGTGATCGGATGATCGATGGTGTTGTAGGTATACGATGGCGTGATCTTGCTGGTGATGATGCCATGCAACTGGTTCGGACCGCTCAGATTCTGGAAATCCGAGTAGTTGAAATAGGTCGTCGCGGCGGTAGTCAACGGCGTGATGGTGGAACGGTCGATTCCGTAGGTCAGGCCGAGGCGCGCAAAGCTGCGGCGCAGTGGATAGCTGACGAAGACCGTGCCGCCGTAACCGTTGGTCACGTAGTTCAACAGGTTTTGCGTGCCCAGCTGATTGTATAACGAGATCAAATTGTTCCCGGAGAGCAGCGAGGCCTCGCGCGCCTGATCGTAGTTGTAGCGCTGCATGTAGACAGTGAACCCCAGGTTCAGCGGAAGGTCGAACAGGTAGGGCTCCGTGAAGCCGAACGTGGCGCTTCGGATCATGGTGCCGAGCTGGGTGTTGAGGCTAAGCGTTTCGCCCATTCCCAGGAAGTTGTTGGTGGAATACCCCATGCCGATGAACGTGCCGGAAATTGCAGAGACGCCGCCATTCAGGCTGATCGAGTTCTTGCCGCGTTCCTTCACTTTCAGGGTGATGTCGACCGTGTTGTTCTTGGTGTCGCGGGTGATCGACGCGGCTTCTTCCGCCTTTAGGGCCTCAAAGTATCCAAGCTGATTCAGCCTGAGCACGCTCATCTCCCAAAGGCGGGTGTTGTACATGTCGCCTTCGTCGAGCATGATCTCGCGGCGGATCACCTTGTCGCGCGTGGTGGTGTTGCCGCTGAAGTCGATGCGGCGGACGAAGAACTGCTTGCCTTCATCCACATTGATGGTGAGGTTCATCTTGCCTTCGGCGTCCTGCGGATCGAAGTCCGGTTCGGGCACCGCGTCGATGAAGCCGAATTCGCCGTAAAGCTTCTGCAGGTTCTTGAAGCCCTTCTGCAGTTTCTCCGTGGAGAAGATGTCGCCCTCGGCCATGCCAAAGATCGGCCGCATCAGAGTTTCCGGCGTACGGAAGAGCTTTACTCCCACGAAATTGATCTTGCCGAGGCGGTACTGACGGCCTTCTTCCACGGTGACCTTGAGGTCGGCGCGCTTGCCCGGCTTATTGGGATAAAAGAGCGGGATGTGCATCCCCTCGCCGTTAGTATCGTGGATCGTCGCCGTGTGCTCGAGCACGGCCATCTTGAAGTACCCATGCATCATGTAGTACTGGCGGACGCGTTCCATATCCTCGTCGTACTTGCTCTGGTCATACGTGCTCGCGAAGAGGCTCTCCAGGAAGATGGAGTGAGGAATGCCGATCGGTTTGGAATTCTTCATCGCGCGAATAATCGCGCGGCTTCCAAACACATGATTGCCGAGGATCTCAATGTTCCCGACCTTGACCTTAATCCCTTCGTTAATCTTGAAGGTGACTTCCACGGAAGAAGGCGGAATCTGGCGAATCTGGGGCGTCACGGTGGCGAACTGGCGGCCCTTCTCCGAAAGGAACTCCTTGAGCACCTGGGTCGCCCGGGCGACGCGGCTCTGTTCGTACTGTTGCTCCACGGACAAACCGACGTGACGCTCTTTGAACCGGTCGAGAATCTCGGAGATTGTAATCGACTTGTTGCCATCGTACTTGATGGACCGAACGACACGGCGCTCGGTGACGTTGAAGCGCAGGACCCAACCCGACTTGCCCTTCTCTTTCTCGAGAACGATGTCGTCGAAACGGCCGGTGTTCCACAGCGCCATGAAGTCGCGGTGCAGCGCCTCTTCATCCAGGAGATCGTTTTTCTTGGTGAAAATGAGCGCTTTCAGGGTGTCCTGAGAAACGCGGCGGGCACCACGAAATTCAACTGCCTCAACGACGTTTGCTACCTCCGCCGCGGGCGCGGGTTGCTCTGGCTTGGCGGCGGGCGTCTGAGGCTGCGGCGGAGCGGGCTGCTCCGGTTGTTTGACCTCTGGCACCTTCTCGAAGGGAGGAGGTTGCTTGGAGTCAGCGGGCTTCTGATCGGCCGGTTTCGGAGTTTCCGATCCGGGAACGTTTTCGAACGGACTGGGCTTCTTCGGCGCCGGCTGCTGAGGAGTCTGAGCCTGAGGCGTAGCAGGAGCCTGCGGCGCATAGCCGCGAGCCGCCAAGGCGCTGGCGAAGAAGATGACGGGAAGACAGGGTAAGAGAGCTGCCAGGCTTCTCGGCCTGAGGGTCATCGGTTGCAGAGCAGGTCCTTTCTACGGTGCGCCTTGGAAGAGACGTTACAGGCCAGTGGCCCGTTGCAGGAAATGTCCCCATCCTCCGGGCTCAAAACCCTCATTCTACAGGATGGAAAAGCAATAGAACAATCAGAGCGTCAATCCTCCGAGGGTTCAGTGGGCGCGGATGCGCTTCCGGGAGCCTCGAAAGACACTGCGGGAGGCGGACCTTCGACCAGATCCGGGTGCGGGGCGAGAGGTTCTCGCGGTAGACGGCGGGGATCGCCGAAATCGTTGAGCAGGCGCGTATAAAGAGTCTTGTATCGCATGAGCACCACGAACAGAACAAAGTGCGCCGGCGCTATCGCGGTCCACGGGAACCAGAGCCGGGCGAATGGACCGAAGGATGGCCAGAAAAAGTACGCGGCAACAAAGTGAACACCTATCACATAAAGCGGGACGGCCAGAAAGGTCCTGCCCCGGAAGAGGGCATCCCAGCCTAGTGCGAACAACGCTCCGGCCAGACAATAAAAAACTACGAGCACGGAAGCGCCGGACAAAGTAACCGTGCCGAGCCCCGCGTGGTACACCGCCGTGTCGTAGAACCAGCCCGCGGCGACGTTGAACTTCGACCACCAGAATTCGCCGCGCACCAGCGAGTGCAAGGCAAACCAGACCAGAATCGTCAGGCCCGCGAGCACACCGCATTCAAGACCGGCCCACACCTGGCACAACAGGCGAGGTAGACCCTGCCTGCGTTCGGCCTGCAATGGCGTAGTCCCCATCAAGAACGCCTATGCTAACACAGCGCCCCGAGCGTCATCCGCGGCGAGGCGCAAGGGCGCCTCCGGCACGGCTTCGGATAAGCGTTGGCAGGATGTGACATGAACGCGAAGCGAGAGGCGTGACGCGCTACTCCGCCTTCGAGTAGTAGTAGGAGTGGTAGTAAGAGTATTTGCTGTACAGTTCGCTCCGCTGTGCGCCGTTCACCACGATGCCCAGAATATTGTTCTGGCACAGGCTTCCCATCGCGCGGGTCACCGAGTCGATGGTAGTAGTGCCCATTCGTACCACGAGCAGCAGTCCATGGGCGAGCGTGCTGAGCAGGTTTGCATCGGCGGCGAAGAGCAGCGGCGGAGAATCGAGGATCACCCAATTGAAGACGCTGGGCAACCGGTCGATCATCGTCTTCACTTCACTCAGATTCATCAGCTCAAGCGGGTTCAGGACCGCCTCTCCCGCTGGCATGAGGTAGAGGTTGGTGCCTTCGACGCGCCGGATTACCTCGTGCAGTTGGGCCTTGCCTTGAAGGAAATCGGTCGCCCCGGGACTACGCGGGATCTGAAAAAGATTGTGCAGCACAGGGCGGCGGAAATCGAAATCGCAGAGCAAGGTCAGGTTGCCCTCAAGGTGCGATTGGGCCAGCGCGAGGTTTGCCGCCGTGAAGCTTTTGCCCTCGGCGGGCGAAGCCGAAGTAACGACGATCGAATGAATGGGCTGGAGCGTCTGCAGGTGATTGAGCCGCGTACGAAGGCTGCGGAACTCTTCGGCCGGAGCCTCGGCAGGGCGCGACGCATCGATGAGAGACGCTTCTGGCGACGGGGTGTAAGGAACGGTTTCGATCTTTTCGAGCAAGCCCGTCAGGTCGAGGGCGGCTCCGCTCTGGCCCGCGCGCGACGGAGCGCTCGGGCGCCCGAGCGGATTCAAACCGGACGGATCCGATCTCCTCAGCGCGTCGTGAACTCGACTCATAATGAACCTTCCTCGTCGCTACTTCGCGTCGTATCCGGCCAACCCACTCCGTCGGCAGGACCGTTCCAGCCACAATCCTCAGCCCTTGGCCGTGTAATAGTAAATGACCGCCCCCGACATGAGCAGTACTCCAATCAGGAAGGCCGCCGACCACCCCAGCCACGCCATGCGGCGGCGCCGCCGCACGACAAAATCGTTCTCCAGCAGCGGGATGCTGCCTAAGACAGTCAAACGAGTATAAGCCCGAACGTCCTTGAGGCTCTTTAACGACACGTCTTTGAGTTCGCGGCCGAAGGCGAGGCTAATGCCCAGCAGTAGTCCGAGGGCGGTTGCAATGGCAATGATGATCGGCCGTTTGGGAGCGTTCGGCTCAATGGGGATGACTGGCTGCTCCAGGGTCTCCAGAGTCTCGCCTTGTCCTTGATCCTCGATCTTCGTCGCCATGGAGGACTCCTGAAAGCGCCTCTCCAAGTCCTGAAATCGTTGGGCCGCGCCCTCCCGATCGCGCATCAGAGCCACATAACCCGATCGCGCCAGCGGACTGGCCTCGACCTTCGACTGCAGATTCCTGGAACGTGTCCGGGCGGCCGCTAATTGCTGGTTCAGGTCCTCGATCTCCATGTCCTTGGCCTGCACCGCTGCCTGCAAAGCGGCGATGCGGCCTTGCAACTCGCGCGCGGGATTGCGTGGGGGAGCGGCGGCCGTGGCACGCGCGGGCAGTTCGTTGGGCTTCATGGACGCCAGTTTCGCCGCGTACTGATCGCGCTCCTTCTTCTTGCCTGCGAGCAGCGCAAGTGCCCGCTGCACGTCGGGGTGGCCTTCTTTATAGCTCTCGCGCAGCGCCGTGATGGCGGATTCCAGCTTTGCGATCTCGTTATCGAGTTGGTTCAGCCTCTCATCGCGCACTACGGGAGCAGGCGCCGGAGCATTCTCGGTAGAACCAGCCGCCGCGGACTGGGGTTGGACAGCCGGCACCTGGTCTTTCAGATAGCGCAACTGAGATTCGAGCTGAATCTTCTCACCGCTTGTGCGGCTAAGACTCATGTTGAGACTCTGGATGCTAGATTCGGCCGTGGAGATGCCCAGCATCAGCGAGTTCGCCTCGTCGGGCAGAGTTCCCGCATTAGACGACTTAAACGCCACGATTTTGCCGTCAATCTCCTCAAGATCGGCCTTCGCCTTCTTCATCTCTTCCTCGAAGAACCTGGTTGTCGTTTGGGACTGAGAAGAACGCGAGGTGATAGTCTCATCCGTGAATTTCGCCATCAGGTCTTGGCAAACCTTGGCGGCTAGCCGGCGATCGGAGTAGGAGAACGATACCGTGAACGCGAAGACATTGTTGCGCCCTACTGCGCCCGTGGTCATGCCGCGCAACGGGCTGGTCACGATATCCTTGCGCATATCGTTCACCACATCTTCATTCGGCAGTCTCTTGCGCTTGTCCGGGTAGAGATTGTAGGTGGAGATCAGGTTGCTCAAATTTGAGCGGCTCACGATTTGTTGATAGATCGCATTGACGCGCTGAGACAGTTCCTCGGTCATATTGGAAGCTACAAGCCGCGAAGGTACCCGTGGCGGAACGACGCGCAACTGTCCGGAGGCCATGAAAGTGTCGGGCCATAGAAATGCCACCACTACACCGGCCACGAGTCCGAGAAACGCTGGGCCGACGATCCATGAACGGTGCCGGCGCAGGATCTCGACATAGTCCTCGACATCGAGAGGCCGCCGGGCCACGCTACCGGGCTGTTCCTGAACTGAGCCTTGCATCTTGCCGCCTTTTGTCGCTTAAGGTACGTAAATGTGATCGCCGTCTTCAAGCATGATGTTCTGCTCGAGATGCTTGCCCTTGATCACCTGATTGTAGTTAAACTTCAATCGATACCGGCCCCGCATCACTACGATGCTGCCTTTCTTGGCCCATTCTCTGAAGCCGCACAAGCTCATCGCTTCGAGAATCGTGGTCGGCGTAACCAGCGGGAATGGCCCGGATCTGTCAACCTGCCCGCTGACGTAATACTTCTTGCTTTGCACCGAAACCACGGAAACAATAACCTGAGGTGAGTTCAGAATTTGAGAAAAGGCTTCGATGGCTTTCTTTTGCAGTTCGGCGGGCGTCTGGCCGGCGGCTTGCACGTCTCCGACGAGGGGCAGCGTGATCTTTCCATCCGGGCGAACCCGCACCTGGCCGCTGAGTTCGGCCTCCCGCCAGACACGCACCTCGAGAACGTCTTCAGGCCCGATCTTGTAAGCGTTTGGATCGACGGCAGCGGCGACCTGCGGGGCAGCGCCCGCTTTTATTTCCGAAGCGGTCTGGGGCCTTTCCGTGGTGCTTTGACCCGATTGCGGTTTAGCTTCGGGCGCCTGAGCCGAAGCCAGAGCGGCGAAGATGCAGCAAAGAATGCAGGAAATGGACAACGGGATAATCGAGTTGAGAGCGGAATGACTGCGACGCACCTTGGCTGATCCTCCACGTCCCCGAGCAGACAGCGGCGGGAGATCTCGCGCGTACGCAAAATCGACCGTCCCTTCCGGGGAACACCCTAGCTTGGTATTCTAGCATCCGCAAACCCTAAATTGGCCGCCCGCCGGAGTTCGCGAACAGGAGGTTAACAATGAAGTACTTTCTGGCAAAAACCGATCCGAAAACTTACTCCGCCGATGACTTTGCGCGCGAGAAGAAAACCATTTGGGATGGCGTAACCAATCCGCAGGCCCTCCAGGCGATCCGGGCCATGCAATCCGGCGATCGGGTCTTCGTCTACCATAGCCAGGGCGAATCGGCCATTGTCGCACTGGCCGAGGTCACCGGGGCGCCCCGGCTAAGTGTCTCCAATGCGAAGTCCTGGGTCGTGGAGATGCGATTCGTGCTGAAGATCGATCCTCCGGTGACGCTCACGGAAATCAAGGCTTCCGGACTCTTCGACGATTGGGCGCTGGTGCGGCAGGGCCGGCTCTCGACCATGACGGCTCCGGAGTCCTTTGTGAGTTGGATGCGGGAGCGTTACCCGGCTTTGAAGCTGTAGCCAGCTTGCTTCAGCAATCGATAGACGAGCGAAATGGGCAACCCGACCACGTTGAAGTAACAGCCTTCGATCCGTTCGATGAACTTGGAGGCGAGGCCCTGGATGGCGTATGCGCCCGCTTTGTCCATTGGTTCGCCGCTGGCGCAGTAGCCGCGAATCTCCTCCGGGGACAGCGGAGAGAAGAACACGCGAGTCGACTCGGCGTTCGTGAGTTCCTGACTGTCGTGCAACACGCACACGCCCGTCAGGACGGTGTGGGAGCATCCGCTCAACAGGCGCAGCATCCGTTCCGCGTCCTCCACTGAACGCGGTTTCTCCAGAACGGTATCATTCACAACTACGACGGTGTCGGCGGCGAGTGTGAAATCCTCAGGCGCGGAGACAGCCGCGCGAGCCTTGTCGGTGGCCAGACGGCGAACGTAGTCCTCGGGCGATTCCAAGGGCCGGCGGACTTCCTCCACGCCGGGTGCCCGGACGGTGAAGGGCAAGCCGGCCTGCGCGAGAATTTCGCGGCGGCGCGGCGACTGCGAGGCAAGAACCAGCATAGGGAGCCATCAGATTAACACGAGGCCGCCAATCGCCAGAAAGCCGTTCGGGAGCCTGCCATGCTCCGGATCCTGGGCGAGAAGACGGCACGCCCCGCTGGAATGGCGCACCGGCTCGCGAAGTGGAGTGAACCGGGCGTGAACCGGGCGCTAGGGCAGCCGTGGGTACATGCTAGAATGACGATTCCGATTCGCCCCTCCATGGAACGCGCAGGACGCATTTTGAGCCGTCTCCGTTCGGCCAGCGGCACGTTGACCGCCACCCAGTTGGCTGTCTCCGCGTGGCCCGCCGCCGTGGGCCACAGGCTTGCCTCCAAGACACGCGTCACTTTCTTTGAGAATGGGCGCATGATCGTCGAGGCCGAAGATGCGCTCTGGCAAAAGAACCTGGCGGCGCTGAGCCCCCAGATTCTGGCCAATCTCCGCTCGCTGCTCCAGGAGTCAGCGCCGACGAAGATCGAATTCCGGGTGGGCGCGCGGCGCCGTCCGGTGCAACGCGAAGAGCCTTTGCGGGGCACGGGGCTGTTTGCCACCGAACCGTCGGGCATCGCGGATCCTTCGCTCGATTACATCTACCGGCTGTCCCGCAGAAAGGCTGGCGCGTGAAACTGACCGAACCCGAGGTGCGCGCGATCGCCGATCTCGCCAACCTCCATTTGACCGACCAGGAAATCGCCCGCATGGCGCGCGATCTTGACGACATCCTCACCCACATCGACAAGCTCAACGAACTCGACACGAGCGGCGTAGAGCCGATGGCGCAGGTATTGTTCGAGGCTGAGGAAACGGCAACGCTACGGCCGGACGTCGAAGGCGCCACGCTGGACAATGCGACGGCCCTGGCCAATGCTCCGCTTGCGGGCGCCGGGCAGTTCAAAGTACCGATCGTGATCGAGCGATAGCGCCGGCTTTGGCAACCAGCCGCGGAGAATTCATGGACGTCCGAAATCTGACCATCCCCACCATTCGCGAAGGACTTGCGGCCAAACGGTTCAGCGCCGTGGAACTCGCACAGGACGCGTTGCGCTTCGCCGCCGCCGAGAATCCGAAGACAAGCGCATTCCTGACCTTCAGCCGGGAACGGGCGCTCGAGGCCGCGCAGCGCGTGGACGAAAAGCTGGCGCGGGGCGAAGACGCCGGAGCGCTGGCGGGTGTGCCAGTGGCCGTCAAGGACGTGATCGTCACCAAGGGTCTGAGAACGACCTGCGGATCCAAGATCCTGGAGCATTTCATTCCGCCGTACGACGCAACAGCCGTTGAGCGGCTGGAGGCCGCTGGCGGTCTCCTGCTCGGCAAGACGAACTGCGATGAGTTCGCCATGGGGTCCTCGAACGAGAATTCGGCTTACGGGCCGGTACGCAACCCTGTGGCGCTCGATCGGGTACCTGGCGGTTCCAGCGGTGGCTCCGCTGCAGCGGTGGCACAGGGCACGGCAGTAGTCTCGCTCGGTTCCGATACCGGCGGCTCGATTCGTCAACCCGCCAGCTTTTGTGGAGTGGTGGGCGTGACGCCGACCTACGGCCGCGTCTCACGCTACGGTCTGGCGGCATTTGCCAGTTCGCTCGACCACATCGGACCGTTCGGCCGCACCGTCGAAGACGCTGCCACGCTGCTGCAGACCATCGCCGGCCGCGACCATATGGATTCGACCAGCGCGTTCGCGCCGGTACCCGACTACGCGCAAGCGATGCGGCAGGACGTGAAAGGCCTCCGCATAGGACTGCCCAAAGAGTACTTCGCGGGACTCGCGAACGACACGCGGGATCAGATCGAAAAGGGCATCGAGCTGCTCCGGAAAAGCGGCTGTGAGACGGTGGAAATCAGCCTGCCTCACACCGAGTATGCCATCGCCTGTTACTACATCGTGTGCACGGCCGAGGCGAGCGCGAACCTCGCCCGCTATGACGGCGTGCGCTACACCATGAGGTCGGCCCAGGCCAAGACGCTCTCAGAGATGTACAAGCTCACCCGCGGCGAAGGCTTCGGCCCCGAGGTGAAGCGGCGCATCATGCTCGGCACCTACGTGCTGAGCGCGGGCTACTACGACGCGTATTATCTGAAAGCGCAAAAGGTCCGCGCCTTGGTGGCACGCGACTTCGCGCAGGCGTTTGACAAGGTGGACGCGTTGATCGCGCCGGTTTCGCCCTTCCCCGCTTTTCGGCTCGGCGAGAAAGTCGACGACCCGATGCAAATGTACTTGAGCGACATTTACACCATCACCGGAAGCCTGGCGGGCATCCCCTGCATGAGCGTACCCTGCGGAACCACCGGCGAAGGCCTGCCTGTGGGGATGCAAATACTCACAAAGCACTTCGACGAACCAGGCATGTTCCGTATCGGCGCCGCGTTCGAGCGCTCCGGCGGGTTTCGGGTCTAGGATTCGCAGCGGGGTGGCGCTGCATCGCCGCGCGGGGCTTCCGAGCACCGTTCCGGAAAACGTTCCGGAAAAGCTTGCGGGCTCTGAAGAGCCCGCGCGGACCTGGAGGTCCGCCCACTTCATGTCAGGAGGGCCGGCGTGCGCGCTGCTTTTCAGAAACCGATTTGATCAGCAGGCGGCCGGGCTTCGTGGGATCGATCGGCACCGCGGCGTGCAGCAAAGCCTGCTCGATCAGAATCTGAACCGCTGGCTCGTCCAGCGTCTCCGGACTCTTCAGGATCATGTGGCGGGCGGCGGTTCCAGTGCCTTGCAGCATCCTGGAGGGATCCGGAAGTCCCGCGCCATGCAAGAAGAACAGACTCACCCAATGGGGGTAGAGGGCGATGGAGAAGATCGCCTCGGATGCGCGGTCCGTCGGTCCGAATCCGATCGCCAGCGCATTGTAATTGTCGTAAACGAGCTCGGTAGCGCCAGGCAGATAAGAACGCATCTTCGCCAGAGCGCCTTTGGCGAGCGTGGCAATTTCGGGAGTGTACGCGTCCATGAATTCGGCGAGCTGAGCTTCTGGAGAGGCGGACGGGGCTGGAGTCTGCTCCGGATCTGGGACATTTATCGGAGGCACAGCGTGACTTTAGCACGATTGTGAGAAATTGAATCCACACGACTTGGGCGAGTGTGCTTCATTTTACGCGAAGGCGTCCGCACCGCCCGTCCAACCCTAAGTCTTCGTGCCCGATGCGCTGAATCCTTCCTGAAGAACGGCTCATCCATTATGAGCGTAGGAGGGTTTTGAATGGCATTTACTCTTTCTCCGCTTCCGTATGCGTTTGACGCCTTGGAGCCGCATATCGACGCGCGGACGATGGAAATTCACCACGGCAAGCACCACGCGACCTACGTGGCCAATTTGAATAAAGCGTTGGAAGGCGCGCCCGAGCTGGCCGGCAAGAGCGTCGAGGCGCTGCTCGCACAGAATCTGGCGGCAGTCCCGGATGCGATCAAGGCGGCTGTGCGCAACAACGGCGGAGGAGTCTGGAATCACGACCTCTTCTGGAAGGTGATGGCGAAGAACGCCGGCGGAGCGCCCGTAGGCAACGTCGCCAAGGCCATCCAGACCAAGTACGGCAATTTCGACGAGTTCAAGGCGAAGTTCGCCGCCGCCGGTCTGGGCCGCTTCGGGTCCGGCTGGGCCTGGCTGGTGAAGTCGGCCGACGGCGTGGATATCGTCAGCACCCCGAACCAGGATTCCCCCATTTCGGAGGGCAGGAGCCCGGTGCTCGCCCTCGACGTTTGGGAGCACGCCTACTACCTGCACTACCAGAACCGCCGCGCGGACTATATCGCCTCATGGTGGAACGTGGTGAATTGGGGCTACGTGGAAGACCTGTACAATTCGGCCAAGTAAATCAGGCATCCGACAAAGACCGCTTGCCGGAAATGCACTGCCCGGCAAGCGGTTTTTTAGTGTCCGGTTTCAGTCTGCCGCCGCCGGTGAGGCTCAGCGGCGAGGAATCCGACACAAGGGTTTGGCGTTCGGCGCGGCGGCACCATAATGGATTTGGTGTCTGAAGAAATTCACATATCCCATCTGCGCCGTGCTCTGAAACTGGCGTCTGACAACGCGAGGTCCGGGCAGGGCGGTCCTTTTGGCGCCGTGATTGTCACGGACGGCAAAGTCGTTGCCGAGGGCGTCAACCGCGTGAGTTTGGATTTGGATCCGACCGCTCACGCCGAAGTCTCGGCCATCCGCCAGGCATGCCGCGAGCTCGGCCGGTTCTCCCTGCGGGGCTGCACTCTCTACTCGAGTTGTGAGCCTTGTCCGATGTGCCTGAGCGCCATCTATTGGGCCCGTATCGACGCTCTCTACTTTGCCGCCGGCCGCGAGGACGCCGCCCGTGCAGGCTTCGACGACTCTTTCCTCTACGAACAGATCCCGCTAGCTATCGAGCGGCGCACTCTCCCGACCGCGCGCCTGCTGCCTGAAGAAAGCTCCGAGGCTTTTGGGCTGTGGCTGAATCGACCGGACCGCGTTCCCTACTGAGAGAGCCCAACGGCAACCGCGACCCGTCTTAACCGCAGCCAGCATCAGAGTTTACAAAATCGAATTGCTTCGGCTCCGCCGCGAGCCGTAAGCGCCGAAGTCTTAAGATGAAGCCAGTAATGCGACTCATCTCATTCGCTTCCCGGCTGTGGCCATTGGTGGCGTTGCCGGCCACACTGGGAGCGCAGTTCATGACCGAGTTGTCTCCGCAAACCACGCTTGCGTTTGACGACTACCAAAAGGCTGCCGAGGCCCGTATGGACTGGCAGGCTCACCTTACGCCCGAAGCGGGCGAAGTGAAGATCGCCGCGAGCGAGACCAACTCACTCATCGAGGTGACCGGCGGGCTGATCCACGATTGGAGGGCGGCGACGTTCGCGCCTGGTGCGACGGTCGAGCAGGTGTTGTCGGTCTTGGAGGATTACGCCAACTACAAGACGATCTACGCGCCGGAAATAGTCGATTCGCGGGTTCTGGGCCACGACGGCGACAAGTGGCGCGTCTACTTGAAGATCGTCAAGAAAAAGGTACTGACCGTCACGCTGAACAGCGAGTACGAGGCTGAATATCGTTCGCTCGGGCAGGGCCGCTGGGCCAAAATATCGCATTCGGTCAAGCTTACGGAGGTAAGCGGCGGCAAAGAACTCCCGATGGGCACCGGTCATGGACTCCTGTGGAGGCTGAACTCCTACTGGCTCTTGGAACCTCGTCCCGGCGGCGTGTACATGGAGTGCCGCTCCATCTCCCTGTCTCGCGCCATTCCGGCCGTGCTCGACTGGATCGTTCGGCCGATGGTGACCAGCGTGCCGCGGGAATCCTTGCGCGGCACGCTGGAGGCCACGGTTCGCTCGCTGGGCAAGCCGCATCCACCCATCTCGCTCCGCGAAGCACCGGAGGGCAAGTAAATGGCCCGGCGCGAACCAGCGAACGTTTGCAGCCTCTTTCCGCCTTCTGTCACACTGATTGGAGATGACTTTGCGCAATGCGCTTGTGGCGGCGCTGGTAGTATCGGCATGCGCCACGGGCGGCGCGGATCGGGCCTGGGCGCAGGCGGCGTCCTCGTCCAATGAGGTCCTGCGCTACAGCGCGGAGTGGCGCTTCGTGCGCGCCGGCGACATTGAAGTGTATGGCTTGAGCGGCCGCACCACCGTCATGAAGCTGTTTAGCTCCGGACTGGTATCGCGCCTCTTCCGGGTTGAAGACAACTACACTCTTACGCGCGACGAGCAGGGCTGCAACAGGAGCCTGGTGTTCAAGCTCAAGGAAGGGCGCCGGAATCGCGAGATCCAGGCCAACTTCGACAAGCAGCGGCGCAAGGCGACTTTCGTGGAGCGGGATGTAAATCGCGACGCACTCGTCACCCAAAAAGAGAGCGACATCCCAGGCTGCGTCTACGACCTGACCGGCGCCCTCAGGCAACTGCGCGAGACCTATCCGAAGCCTGGCAGTTCCTGGACGATTCCCATCTCCGACGGCAAGAAAACGGCCAATATCCGGGTGGAAGCGCAGGAAAAAGAGCTGGTTCGCACCCCACTGGGGCAGTTCCCGTCCACACGCTACGAGGCTTTCGTTTTCAGCGGCGCTTTTTACGGACGCAAGGGACGCCTCTTCGTCTGGATGACCGACGACGAACGGCATTTGCCAATCCAGCTCCGCATTCAACTGCCGTTCTACGTCGGCACCATCACGTTGCAACTTGAGAAAGTCGAAAGGAACTGATGTGAGGAGTTCGGCGATTGCGAGATTCCCGACGATCGTGGCGCTGGTTGTTCTTGCGATGGGCGGCCTGGTGGCACAGGCGCCTCCGGACAACGGACAGTTGACCGACGCGCAGGCTCTTAAGCTGTACGAGCGCACGCTGCAACTGATGGAGGCCGGCGGCATTTTCATGCCCGACCTCAATACGGCGGGCAAGCCGCTGATTGAGAACGCGCGCCAGACGCTGGAGAGCCTGAAGTTCCTCGGGTTCCGCAATCCGCAATTGCACTACCGCTGGCTGGCCACGGTGCGGGCCTATCTACTTCTCGCCGACACCCTGCCGAAGCCTGTTCCCTTTCCGGATGAGTCCCGCCGCCAGTTTGCCGAATTGCGCGACTCCGTGATCCGGACGGAGGTCTATTTCCAGGCGCAACTCCAGCAATTGCAGTACGATCTGCGCGATCCCGACCGCGACAACCTGAGGCGCTACGCCGACGACAATTTGAAGGTAGGTCCTCCGCAGGCGGCCAACCCGCGCGTCGTGTTCCTCGGCGATTCCATTACCGACGGCTGGCGGCTGAACGAGTATTTCCCTAACAAAGATTTTCTCAACCGCGGCATCGGTGGACAGATCACGGGGCAGATGCTGGGCCGATTCCTGAATGACGCGATGTCCGTCCGGCCAGCGGCGGTAGTCATTCTGGCGGGGACCAACGACATCGGCCGCGGAGTGGATATCGTCACCATCGAGAGCAACCTGACCGCGATGTGCGACCTGGCGGACCACTACAAAGTGAAGGTGATTCTGTCTTCGGTTCTGCCGGTGCATGATTACAGCGCGGCGGTCAATCCGACTTTTGAGCGCTCGAAGGTGCGGTCGCCATTGGTGATCCGAGCCCTGAACGACTGGCTGGTCAGTTTCTCCCAAAAGCGCGGCTACGTCTATCTGGATTACTTCCACCCCCTGCTGGACAATCGGGCGATGCTGACCAAGGAATACTCGGACGACGGGCTGCATCCGAACTCGGGCGGTTACCGGATCATGGCTCCGCTGGCTCTTTCGGCCATCGAAAAGGCCCTTGGGCCGTCGCAGCCACAACCTCAGAAGCGCCGGATGCGTCTATTCTGATGCCATGAGAGTTCTCCTCCTCGCCTTCGCTGCAATTTCGCTCGCCGTTGCGCAAATGTCGATGAGCGTCGCGCAGCTAAAGCAGTTCATCCACTCGTCGGTCGAGATGAAGCACCCCGACAAGCAGGTGGTCAAGTACCTGAAAATGTACAAGCTGACGGAAAGGCTGACGGATCGGGACCTGATGATGATGATCGCGGAAGGCCCTGGTCCGGAGACCACCGAGCAGCTCAAAGAGATGCAGGAAGCGACCAGGAGCCTGCCCGTTCCGGAAGACATGGTAAAGGCAGCCGCTCCGCCACCGGCGCCCATGCCGCCACCATCGATGGCCGATCAGGAGCGGATCCTGGCAGAAGCGCGGGAGATTGCGCTCGACTATACCAAGCATCTACCCGACTTCCTCTGCCTGCAGTACACGCGCCGCTACATCGACCCCCAGGGCACCGAGTATTGGCAGCAGAGCGACACCGTGGCCGCGCGCCTCAGTTACTTCGAACAGAAGGAAGAGTACAAGGTGATCTCGATCGGCGGGAAGCTGAGCGACAAGGATTACCAGAAGCTGGGCGGCGCGATTTCGAGCGGCGAGTTCGGCACTATGCTCAGACAGATCTTCGAGCCGGAGACGGCCGCGGAGTTCGGCTTTGAACGCTGGGCCAAGCTGGACGGACGCATCTGCCTCGTCTATCACTACCACGTCACCCGGGCGCGCTCGAAATGGTCGATCGACTATGACAATGGCGCGCAGGTTTATAGCCCGGCATATTCCGGCAGCATCTTCATCGACCGCGAAGTACCGGTGGTTATGCGAGTCACGCTCATCGCCGAGGGCATCCCCACGTCGTTCCCAATCCAGGAAGCGAAGAACACGCTGAACTATTCTTATCAGGACATCTCCGGCAAACAGTTCCTGCTTCCGCTGAACTCGGAGATGCGGATGAGGGAAGGCCGGCTATTGGTGAAGAACGAGACCGAGTTCCGCAACTACCGCAAGTACAGCGCCGACGCGGTGATCACCTTCGATGCCGAGGCCGGACAGGCCGCTGAGCCCAAGCAGAAATAGCGCCCACCGGAAACGGAGCACTCTCGGAGCGCCGGTCCCCCGACCGGCCGGCATCGGCATGTACCCGCCAGTTTGGCGCTCACGCGGCAATTGAGCCGATCTGGAGATCGGCGTTCCCAGGAGGAGCGGTGCCCGTTCTCCGAATCCGCGATTGATACCCTCTATTCATGGCCTTCGACGTGGAACAGGTGCGCTCGCGCATGCCCGGGCGGCGCATCGAGTGGCACAGCGAAATCGACACGACCATGCGCGAAGCCGCGCGTCTGGCCGGAGAGGGCGCGCCGGCGGGAACCATTGTTGGGGCGGAGATGCAGTGGATGGGCCAAGGCCGGCTGGGCCGCAACTGGCACTCGCCTGAAGCCGAGGGGCTTTACTTCACGCAGATCCTGCGCATTGACCTTACGCCGCAACGCCTGCCCGTGGTCACGCTGGCGCTCGGCGTGGCCGTCGCCGATGTCTTGAAGATGCTCACCGGGCTGTCGCCCGATCTGCGCTGGCCGAACGACGTGATGATCAACGAACGTAAGGTTTGCGGCATTCTGACGCAGCTTCACAACGGAGCGATTCTGGCCGGTGTCGGGTTGAACGTGAATCAGACGGAGTTTCCTGCCCCACTGCGCGAAATCGCGACCTCTTTGCGCATCGAGACGGGTGACGCGATTCGCCGCGAGGCGTTGCTGGCGGCGCTCGCGACCTCCATCGACAGCAACGCCAGGATCCTGGCCACGGGCGGCGCCGTCCCGGTGCTGACGTTGTTTTCAGCAGCGTCCACATACACCGAGGGCAAGCGCGTCGAGGTGGATCTGCCCAGTGGTCTGGTGCGGGGCACGACAGCCGGGCTGACAACCGACGGTTTCCTGCGACTGCGACTGGACGACGGCGGCGAGACGGTGGTCACGGCGGGGGGCGTGCGGCCGCTGCACGAGTAGCACGAGCGGGTTACTGCCTTGGTTGTGCCTTCAGGCTTTGGGCGTAGATGGCGTCAAGAACTTGCCCGATTTCCGGGTCCATTTCTTCTGGACGAACGTATCGAGCGAGGCGGTGGTAATTCGTCTTTCGGAGGAGGTTTTGCAGACCGAGTTTCTTGAAGAAGGCTTCGAACAGGCGATCGAGAAAGTCGTCGCTAGCCTTGGTCTCACTCCACCATCGATCTGTCGGATCGCCATATGCAACTGGCGGTACGTAGAGTTGTATGCATTCGTCCATCGCGGACCGGAATCTCGCGGCATCGCCGGTCTGAAAGAGCGGTCCTTGCGACAGATCCGACGCCGCCAGATCCTCCGCGTAGGCACGAAGGGTTTCCGGTTGGCATAAGTAGTTCTCAATCTCTCGCCGCCGCCACATCCGCTCATCTAGCTTATCGGTCGGTTGCAACTGGCGATCGAGGCGGTCGCAAAGGAGTGAACCGACGAGGTCGGGCTTGGCTTCCGCGAGGCCATAGAAGCGGTCTCGGGCTTCCTGCGGATCGTTCCCTACATAATCGACAAACGGTTGTGCTAGAGGCACTTGCGCCGCATGATTTAACGTCTCGGCGAACGCCTGAAGAATTGCAAGATCTGTAGAGCCTTCAAGATACAGGACCCACCCGGTTAGCTCTGCCTGATAGTACTGGTCGAAACCGATTCGGGTGAGTGCCTTCCGGACTTGGCTCCCACGGTCGTCGATGCGATGCGGCTGACCGACGAAGGCGACGACTACGTCTTGGCCGGCAGCTTCGTCCAGCACTACTTCTGAATGGCTGGCGATGATGACTTGGCTGTTCTGCCGGATCGCAGCTTCAGAAAGCGTCCGATAGATCTCGCGCTGCCGTAGCACTTCAAGATGGGCGTCAGGCTCGTCGAGAAGGAGAACAGACCCCGGATTGACGCTCATGTATGCCAGCAGAAGCAAGGTCTGTAACGCACCCCTCCCGGTGCAGGAGAGATCCAACTCGACGCCGCTCCTGTCGTGATAGGTCATTTCGATCGACGCGCGCGAGGGTGATAGAACCGGCTCGGAGATCGCCGTACCAAACAACCGCTGCATCGATTCGGTAATTGACGCCCATCGCTGCTCGCCTTCCGGCGAATCGTTCCTCGCCCGATAGCAGAGGTTCCGGAGGACTTCGCCGGTCCTGCCCTGCCCGATCAGGTAGCTTATCTCTCCGGGCTGCTTCAGGAATTCCTGGTCCGCCAAACCGGACATCGGAGGAAGAAACGCGACGCGAATGTTGCTGGCCTCCTCTGGCAGGGCCACGTGAGAAGCGTTCCAGAATGGTCCGTAATCGATTGACTCCTGGTTACTATGATTGAACTCGAAAGCGCATCGCCATTCGCGCCGATCACCCTGGCCTGTGACACGGACCCCTATTGGACGCGCGGTCGTGGTGGAAGAGACGAGGCGCTCATCCTCCTGGATCGACTCATCGAAGTAATGAAGTTCGTGCCACAGCAATATCGCGTCCGGGACTGGAACGGCCAGCAGATCCTTTCGGTTCAGAACGAACCCGTGCCTCTTCCCGCTCGGTTCCGACCGCCAGCGCTGCAACGCTAACCCCCACAGCGCCAGCGCCTGCAGAGCCGTCGTCTTGCCCGAATTGTTCGGCCCGATGAAGACGACCGGGTTGCCCAGTTCGATCTCCACCGAGTCGAATCGTTTGAAGTTGCGGATTTCCAGTTTGGTGAGCATTCGGAAGACTCAAGCGAACCCGTTGGGTGGCGCCGGTACCGCCAGGGGCCTAGCACTCCCATGGCTGATTCTACCCGAGGGGCACGGACGGCGGCGGCTATGATGTATCCAGATGCTACTCGCAATCGACGCGGGCAACTCGAACGTCACCATCGGCGTCTTCGAAGGCGCGCGGATCGTCACAAAATGGCGGCTCCGCACCGACCGCGACCAGACCGCCGACGAGTGGGGCATTCTCATGCGCAACTTGTTCTCCCTGGAAGGGTTGAACCTGGCGCAGGTGGACGGCTTCATCGTTTCCAGTGTCGTGCCCATCATCGACGCGCCGCTCAAGCAGATGGCGCAGCGCTACTTCAAGGCCAAGGCTTTTTTCGTGGGACCGGCCACCGAGACCGGGCTCGACAACCTCTACGACAACCCGCGCGAGGTCGGCGCCGACCGGCTGGTGAACGCCTCCGGAGCGTTCCACAAGTACGGCGGACCGTGCGTCGTGGTCGATCTGGGAACTTCCATTAACTTCGACGTCGTCTCCGCGGCAGGCGAGTTTCTGGGCGGCATGATCTGCCCTGGAATCGGCATGGCTATTAACGGCCTGTTCATCAAGACCGCCCGCCTTCCGATGGTGGATTTCCGCGAACCCGAAAAGGTCATTGGAACGAACACCGTGGGCAGCATCCAGTCTGGACTGTACTACGGCTTCGTTGGCATGATCGACGGCCTGCTTGAACGCGCCATCGCCGAACTGGGACCAAAGACAAAGACCATCGCGACCGGCGGGCAGGCGTCCCTCATCGTCGAGACTTCCAAATACATTCAACATCTCGACGAGGATCTGACCCTGGATGGCCTGCGCCTGATTTGGGAGCGCAGGCAGCATTAGCGGCCGCCAACCCACCACGATGAGCGACGAATCGCAGGAATGGCGGCTGAACTACTTCAACTACTTCACTGAAGTGGAGGAGCATTTCCAACGGGCGCGGGGAACCGCCTTGTTTCTCCTTTCGCCCCTCGATTGGGCCCTGGTGGAGACCTGGAAGAACGCCGGAGTTCCGCTGGAGGCAGTGCTGCGCGGCATCGACTCGGCCTTCGACAAGTGGCGGCAAAAGAAGACGCGCACCCAGGCCGTCAATTCCCTGGCCTATTGCGCCCAGGCTGTCATGAAAGAGTCCGAGGCGATGGCGAAGAATCTGCCAGCCGGCGGCACTTCCGCCCCCGCGGAAGATCCGTTCCCACCTCAGGCCGTGCGCGCCCATCTGGAAAAGGCCCGGGCGACGATCGCGCCACTAGCTGGTTATGCGGAGATCGCAGCATCCATCGCCCATCTGCTGGACTCCCTGGAGGAGCATTTGCGGGACCTGCAAGAACTGGATCAGCGCCTGACGGCGATCGAAGAGAAGATGGCGGCCATCGCCCGGACGCGCCTCTCGGACGACGATCTGTTCGAGATGCGGCGCGAATTGGACCTGCAGCTAAGGCCCTATCGCTCCAAAATGTCTACCGACCAATTGGCGCGGCTCGAGAAGAGCTTCCTCGATAGGAAAGTATACGAAAAGGCCGGGCTCCCGAGGCTCAGCCTGTTCTTCATGGTCTAGCGACGGGCCTCTCCGCTCCGCGGACGGCGGGGCACTGCTTGCCACTAACACTGAGCGGCGGTTCTGTATTGGACCTCGAATGAAACGATGCCGCCAGGGCGTCCGATCTCATGCCAGGAGCCGCTGCCGCCGCGATCTCATCCGTGATCCCATCTGTTCCCAAGGTTTTGGTCCTGTGATATTATCCGACGCAGAGCGTACATCTGGTACGTGACAGCCAGCATTCCTCCGATTCAAGCTGGCGATTTTCCGGCGTGGATCTTCCTCCGAGTCCACGCCGGCTTTTTATTTTGGATTCAACAACTTAGCTTATATAGGCGAATTTCCGGCCGGATCTCTCTAACAGGGGGTCGGCGGCGGCGCAATCCTATCCGTGCCGCCGGTGCGCGGAGAAAACGGTGTTGCCGTCTTTGCGTGCCTCGAACAGTCAATTCCGTATAGAATCTTTCGATAGGTTTCCATTCAACGCGTTTGCTTGCGATTGGGGCCCCCCCGCCATAGTGCCCTCAAGAGCCCCACCCGGCCGCGCGAAGCGGCATGTTGGCTCCGCGGTTGCACGCTTCTTCAAACTGCCGGCGTAGAGTTGACCATCCGGTAAGGCAAGGAACGGGCAGCACGCGATATTCTGACCTGTATGGATGTAGTCATGGGACACATCGGATGGATTGAGGTCGTCTGCGGGCCAATGTTCTCCGGCAAGAGCGAAGAGCTGATCCGGCGGCTGAGGCGGGCAATGATCGCCCGCCGCCGCGTGCAGGTGTTCAAGCCCTCCATCGATGTTCGTTATTCCCACACCGAAATTGTCAGCCACGCCGACGTGCGAATGAAGTCCGAAGTCGTGGAAGACGTCCGCCAGATTCTCGCCCTCACCGATCCACGGACTCAGGTCATCGGCATCGACGAAGCCAACTTCCTGGGCGCGGGCCTGGTAGACGTCGCCCAGACGCTGGCGGACAGCGGCAAGCAGGTGATTATCGCTGGCCTGGACACCGATTACATGGGCCGCCCCTTCGCTCCCATACCGGACCTGCTGTGTCTGGCTGAATCGATCACGAAGACGCTGGCCATCTGTATGCGCTGCGGCAATCCGGCTAAACACACGCAGCGCCTGGTGGAAAGCGACGACCTGATTGTCGTGGGGGCCTCCGGCATGTACGAGGCGCGCTGCCGGAGTTGCTTCGAGCCGGGAATCCCCGCGCAGGAGTACCTGGAATTCGCGCGGCCGAGGCTTCGGCCTACACCCGATGCCACCTCAACAGAGGAGTAACTCCCACAAATGTAGGGGTATCTCCCGGGGAAATCGGGCGCCGTCGAAACGAGGAGGCTGCCCACTGCGTCCCCGGTGATAGGATGGAAACGAACCGCTCTTGCTATGGAGAGAAGCCTTAAGGGCTCCGTAAAGCCTTGCGGATTCGTCCCTGTCCATTGAAGGAGAGACTCTAAAGTGTCACAGACGCCCTATACCCCTCAGCCCGGCTATACTCTGCCGCCCAGCCAACCTGACAACTCCGGTCTGAAGACGGCGATCCTTTTCGGGGCCGTCATTGCGCTCATCGCAGCCAACATCTATCTGTACGTTCAGATCGACAACCTGAGGCAGCAGTTGGTCAAAGTGCAGGATTCCCTCATCGGCGAGGTGGGCCGCGTCCGCGAAACGGGCAATGTCACCAGCGCCGCTGCAAAGAAGAACATTGAGGACCTCCAGACGAAACTTGCGCAGGCCCGGCTCGATGCCAACAGGGCCGCCGGACAGGCCAAGGTGGACGCCACCAAACGAGCCGAAGATCTCACTCGCGAGTTGGCCGAGCAGCAGAGAATCCAGAAGAAGGAGATGGAGAGCCAGATCAGCAAGGTCGAGGAGACGGCCTCAACCAAGATCGGCCAGGTCTCCTCCGATGTGTCGAGCGTCAAAACCGAAGTCGCTTCGAACAAGGCTGAACTCGACAAGACCATCGCAACGCTCCGTTCCACGCAGGGCGACCTCGGCGTGCAGAGCGGCTTGATCGCGACCAACGGCAAAGAGCTGGCCGCCTTGAAGGCGCTGAACGACCGGAACTACTTTGAATTCAGTTTGGGCAAGACTAAAGCCCCGCAGCGCGTCGGCGATGTCCTGCTTGAATTGAAGAAGGCGGATCCCAAGAAGAACCGCTACACGGTTGAGATCACGGCCGATGACAAACGGACGGAGAAGAAGGACAAGGGCGTGAACGAGCCCGTCCAGTTCTATACGTCCAAGGCGCGTCAGCCCTACGAGGTTGTGGTCAACGACGTCAAGAAAGACCACATCAGCGGCTATCTGGCCACACCAAAGGTGCAGACCGGGAGATAGTTCCCGCCGCTACGCGAATCGAGCGAAGGCCGCCACGGCTGAATTCAGGCTGTGGCGGCCTTCTTATCCTCGTCAGCCGGCGCGAGGCAGCTTCATCTTCTTCGATCAACGCAATGGCGCGAGGTTCCCGGCGCACTTCCTTGAAAAGTGGATCGACGCTGAGCAGCAGTGGCGTCCAAGGGCATCGAGATTCCACCGCGGCCTCCATATAGTCCAGGCACCTATCCATTTCTCCCAGTCCCAGATGGAGCGTGGCGAAGATGTAATCCGGCACGGGTACGGGCTCGCTCCAGTGCAGAAGATCGTTCAACACACGGCGTGCCTCTGCTTCGTTGCCTTGCCGGGCGTAACAGTACCCCTCGTACCCTTGCAGGTACCGGCTGTACTCCATCCTGGATGCCAAACGAAAGTGCACCAGCGCCTGCTCATACTCCCCCAGCGCGCAGCAAGTCCTGCCCAGCCACAAGTGCATCGGCTCGAATCGCGGGACAATCTCCAATGTGCGCAAGCCGTGCTCCCTGGCGCCCGCATAGTCCTCGCGGCAATAGGCGGCGATCACGTAGTGCAGACTGGCGCGAGGAGAGTTCGGCTGTCGTTCCAAAGCTTCTTGAATCACGCTCCGAGCCTCGTCGAATCTGTGGCGTAGCAGTAGGTTGAAACTGGAATACTTCACCAGAACCGCGGTCAGACCGGGGCTCAGCTCCAGAGCCCGCTCGAAGAAGCGCTCGGCCTGCTTCCAGCGCCAGCCCAACATGCCCTGCACGACTCCCATCGAGGCCCAAGCATCGCCGCATTCGGGATCCAATCGCACGGCCTCGTCCAGCAGCGGGGCTGCCTCCCGCAATGCCTCCTGGCCTGAAACGATACCCATCAGCGCAAGCAGGAAATGGCAATCCGCCATGCCGGCAAGAGCGGGCGCGAAGCTCGGGTCGAGTTCGAACGCGCGCCGGAAATAGCCCAGCGCCCCCCGGATTTCCGTCCCTGACTCGCGTTGCAGGTAGAGCCGCCCTTCCAGATACAACTTCCGGGCGTCTACGTTCTCGCTGAGCCGTGGCAAGAGGGGTACGGGCACGGAATGACTCCGGGCCAAGTCATCCAGAAGTGAGAATTGGGGTACGTAGGAGCCCGTGGGAACGGCGATCCGCACAGTTTCCTCTCGTCCTTCCGAGACGTAGTATGCCTCGAGCCGCTTCCTCAGCCTCAGAATCGTGGTTCGGATCACCGATGTGGCGGCGTCCGGCATCGCTTTGGAGTCGTGGGACAAATCCGCGGCCAAGGTCTTTTCACTGATCTCGGCAGCCTTGCCCGCAAGAGAGAGATCGACGATACGGCGCAGAATCCAGGCTACGCGCCCCGCGCGAACAAACAGGCGGGAGCGGAGAATACCTTCCAGCGCCTCCCGGATCGCCTGAGGCTCCGGCCCGGAATGTTGGCTCGGCGACATTACTATTTCACCTGGGTCAATACCGCATGGCGCCATAGGGAAGGCTTGGCCGGGACTCGCGCAACGCGCACACTCTCGATCGAGCCGGTGCATTCCCTACTCGTTAGCCCAACCGTTCGCAACCGGCAATGGCATGAGGATTCAGCCGGCGACAGTCTCACCGGATGCAATTAATGCTCCCGAAGGATCCTACCTAGAGCTTAGTGTAACCGTCACAGTTTCGTCCGAAACCGAATTCGGCCGTATAGTTGATTCGTCCACCGGAGCTTTCGTCATACTCCTCCTTCCTGGATGCGTTCGGATTCGGTGTTGGACGGCACTGTATAATCCTCCTCGCCGCTCCGATCTCGGCCATGGCGAACATGTCGTGGAGTACGTGCAACTCCGCGCCTCTTGGAAGTGCCCCTAGACTCTTCCGCGCGTCGCACGAGGTATGCGTCGGCGCGCGGTTCGAGCATCGGCTCCCGCCTCAAAATCCCTGAACAACCGGAAGCGCGGCCAGCATCCGCTCGATATCCTCGGGACTGATATAGAAATGCGGCGAGAGCCTTACCCAGCCCTGGCGGGGAGCGGCCTGGAATCCGCTATCCCGAAGCTGCGCATGCACCACGCGAGCGTCCATCCGCGGATGGCGGATGCTGACGATACCCGCTCCCGTCTGGGAAGTTCGCGCCGGACCCAGCACTTCATAACCCAGCCGTGAGGCTCCCACGGCAATCTGGTCGCCCAGCGCCCGCACCGCCGCTCCAATTCCCTCAACACCCACTTCGAGGACGAAGTCCAGAGATGTGCGCAATCCGTGCAGGCCTATCGTGTTGAGGGTTCCGCATTCGTAGCGGCCAGCGTCGCGGCGCGGCGTCATGTCGCGCGAGGCGTAATCCTGAAATCCCGCGACGGTCGTCCATCCGAACTCGACCGGTTCGACGCGGTCCTGCCAATCCTGCTGAACGTAAAGCAGGCCCTGCCCTTCGGGCCCCAGCAGCCACTTGTGACCGTCCGCGGCGAACGCTTGGATGTTCATCGCGCGGACATCGAAAGGGAATGCCCCGAGGCCCTGAATCGCGTCGACGAAGAAGAACACGCCTTCGCGCCGGCAGATTTCACCGATCGCGGCCAGATCGGCCCGGTAGCCGCTCAAATACTGCACGAAGCTGATGGCCAGCAGGCGCGCGCCCCGCGCCGCTTGTTCAATCTTCTCCAGCGGGTCGAAGCACGAGAGCCACTCCACCCGGACGCCCTTCCATTCCTCTAACTTCTTCCAGATGTAGAAGTTCGCCGGGAATTCCTCTTGGAATGCGACTATTTTGTCGCCGGCTTTCCAAGGGAAGCCGAGGGCCACGGTCGCAATGCCCTCAGACGTATTCTTGACGAACGCAATCTCGCTCGCCACCGCGTTCACCAGCCGGGCAGCGGCGCTGCGCGCGGCGTCGCATGTGGCCATCCAGTCGGGATAGTGGAAAGAGCCGTTCAGGCAGGCGTCCTCCGAGAACTGCTGCAGCGCATTGGCCGTGCGGCGCGGCAGCGGAGCGACGGCAGCATGATTCAGGTAAGTGAACCGCTCGGTGACGGGGAATTCGTCCCTGTATTCCTTCCAGAGCGTGGTAGTTTTTGCCACATCCGCA
The DNA here is from genome assembly GCA_963823095.1 of Terriglobia bacterium. Taxonomy (GTDB): domain Bacteria; phylum Acidobacteriota; class Terriglobia; order Bryobacterales; family Bryobacteraceae; genus CAIVVT01. Next base: position 88,859 of record CAWGKI010000049.1, on the reverse strand, counting down.
GCCATTAATGGCTGCACCTGTCGATTGTCGTAACCCATCTATCTGAATGTACGTTAGAGAGCGTAGGGGCGGGAACGGTTTCCAGGCTATTCGTCTATACTGGGGCCAGATTCCCACGCCTGACTGGAGTTAGCCATGAGTCCTCGGGGTATGCGTCCAATTCTCTCGGTCATTCTCACCGCGGCGATGACGGTGACCGTGCTGCCCGCCGACGACAAGAAAAAAGATCCCGACGAAATCGGCAATCGAAAAGTCGATGGCCGGGTGAACTGGTACTCGATGGAGAAAGAGATCGCCATGGGCAAACAGTACGCCATGGAGATCGAGCGCCAGTCGAAGATCGTGGACGATCCCATCATCACGGAGTACGTGAACCGGGTCGGTCAAAACATCGTGCGCAATTCGGATGTGAAGGTGCCGGTAAGCATCAAGGTGCTCGAAACCGACGAACCGAACGCGATGGCGCTCCCCGGCGGGTTCTTCTTCGTGAATACCGGTTTGATTAAGCTGGCGGACAACGAGGCGGAAGTGGCCGGCGTCATGGGCCACGAGATCGCCCACATCGCGGCGCGCCACGGCACACGCCAGATGACCAAGGCGGGCATCGCAAACCTGGCAACCCTCCCGATGATGATCCTGGGCGGCGGCTGGGCGATGTACGGCATTTACCAGGCCACCAACATCATGATCCCGATGGCGTTCCTGAAGTTCTCGCGCGCGGATGAAGCCGAGGCCGACATGCTCGGCCTGCAGTACATGTACAAGGCGGGTTACGACCCCAACGGCTTCGTCGAGATGTTTGAGCGGCTCGAATCGATGGAGAAGCGCAAACCGGGCTCGGTCTCCAAGATGTTCATGAGCCATCCGCCGACCGGCGATCGCATCGTGAAGGTGCAGTCGATGATCGCGCAGTACCTCAAAGAGAAACCCGAGTATGTGGTTACTACCTCGGAGTTCGACGAAGTGCGCGACAGGTTGATGATGCTGGAAAATCGCCGCAAAGCAACGCCGGACGATCCTACTCGGCCACGCTTGCGCAAGGCCCCGGGCTCCGGGTCCCCCACCATAGACGGAGACGACACTTCCAATACCAACACGAAGGAAGGCACAGACGAGCGGCCAACCCTCAAGCGCAGGGACTAAGCTTCGACACAAGTTGGCGAGACGGCGCGGAGGCGGCTCCGCGCCGTTTTCTTTTTGGAGTGCCCGCTCCGCGGCGGGTTCTCACTCTGCGAAGACGCCCGAAGAGCCCGCATCTACTCCCATCTGATAGGCTGAAAAATCACCAGACTGCGCCGATGGGGTCCTATTCCTGCTATGAAGGCTTGGGTTGTTGCTGCATTCCTGCTGTGTGCCTGCTGCGCGTGCGGCGTGCGGAAGTCTGAGTCGTCCGCCGATACGGCTCCACGGGAGAAGCCCGTCGAAAGACGAACGGCGAATTCGGGCGAGTGGGATTCGACCGCGAAGATGATCGCCGGCTTGCAAGCGCCTCGCGATTCCAGTCTGACGCCTGAGCAACGGTCGGAGTGGACCCATCACGCCCGAGCCACTGACCAGGAGTGGAAGCGGCTGAAGGCGCGCTATCTCGACAAAATCGACCATTGGGCAAGCGAGAATCTGAGGGACGCCGCACAGGACGGCACGGCATTCTACCCCTTCGGCGGACCCGACGCGGCCACGCTGCTCGCGGTTTATCCCGGCGCGCGCGAATACGTCATGATCGGGCTGGAACCGGCCGGGAAGCTGCCTGCCTCCGTCGACGGTTACACCCCTGAATACTGGTCGGGAGTCAGGCAAAGCCTGCGCTCCGCCGTGGCGCTCGGCTTCTTTAAGACCGAAGAGATGGAAGAGGATTTCAGCGGCGAGGGCGTGGGCGGGATCACGCCGGTCCTTCTGCTCTACATCGCTCGCGGCGGATTCACTGTGGAGGACGTCGCCGAGGTGCGAGTCTCCCCACAAGGCATCCTGGCGGCCGCGCCTAGTACGCCGCCAGTCAATCGGGAGATCCGCGGCGTGACCATCTTCTTCTCCGATGCGTCCGGACGCCAGCAGAAGCTCACTTACCTGGGCCTGAACCTGAGCGACTCACTCAAGAAGAGACCCGCCGCAATGCATTACCTGGAGCGTCTGGGCCGCGTGAAGACGCTATTGAAATCGGCTTCCTACCTGATGCACAAGTCGTACTTTTCCACCGTCCGGAGCGTCATCCTGAAGCAGAGCGATGTAGTGGTGGAAGACGATTCCGGCATCCCGTTCCGCTTCTTCCACGAGAACGAGTGGGACGTCCGGCTATTCGGCACCTACGCCAAGCCGATCCCACTGTTCAAGGACTGGCAGCAGGATGATATGGCAGCCGCGTTTTCGGCCACTCCAGCGCCGCCCCTGGAGTTCGGCTTCGGCTACCGCTTCCTGCCCAACACTTCCAATCTGCTGCTCGCGCGCCGCAAGTAGCAGTAATGCAAAACTCCGGACTCGCAAGCGCATGGGCTAGGAAGTCCATTGAAAGGCGGCGCATTGACTGCCTGAGAACAACCTGCTGGATTGGTACAGTTACAGAATGCGGCGACTCTTCACCGTCCTCGCGGCTTTGCTTTGCCTGGATGCCGCTGTCGCACAGAAGACCGTTTTCGTCCCAACCTCCGACGGCGGAGTCGTCTGCGCCGACATCTACGGCGAGGGCGATAGAGCCGTCGTACTAGCCCACGGGGGCCGGTTCAACAAGGGAAGTTGGGAGAAGCAGGCCCGAATTCTCTCCGGAGCGGGATTCCAAGTGCTCGCGCTCGATTTTCGCGGCTACGGCAAGTCGCGTGGGCCAGGCCAGGATGACCCGATGAGCGCGCCGCTTCACTTGGACGTACTGGCGGCAGTCCGGTATCTGCGGGAGACCGGCGCCAAGCGAGTTTCCGTTATAGGCGGCAGCATGGGCGGAGGAGCAGCGGGAGATGCATCCATCGCTTCGAAACCGGGTGAGATCGATCGTCTGGTGTTTCTCGGAGCGGCGCCGAACGGCCCGGCAGACCAGCTCAAGTCTCCGTCATTGTTCATCGTGGCGCGCGACGACGCCAGCGGAGATGGACCACGGCTGCCCGGAATTCGACGACAGTACGAGAGAGCCCGCGTACCCAAGAAACTGATCGTACTCGAAGGCTCGGCACACGCTCAGTATCTCTTCCAGACGGACCAAGGCGAACGCGTCATGCGCGAGATCCTGCGTTTCCTTTCGGAGAAATGACTGATCGGCTCGAATGCCCGTGCAACGAATTGCGGCCGTGCGGCTGAGGCGTATCGCCAAGGTCGGTCTAATTCAAGGCCGGCGACGGCAGCACTTCCGACAGGTAAGTTCTCAATTGCAGCTCCGACTCGAAGACCACAGCCTGAAGTCCGGCTCGTCGCGCGGCCTCCACGTTCGCGGGGATGTCATCCACGAACAGCGTTCGCGACGCTTCAACACCCAACTCCTCGACCAATCGGGCATAGATGGCTTCTTCCGGCTTTACCAATCCCAGTTCGCAGGAGTAGACCTGCACGTCGAACAGCGATAGCCACCCTGCTTCGGCGCGGAGTTTCTCCAACATATCCGCGAGCATGTTCGAGAGAATGCCGGTCTTGAGGCCGGACTGCCGCAGCTCGCCCGCGAACGAGATCATCGAGTTGTTGTAACCGCTCCACATCGCCAGATCTCTGGCATGCAACGAAGCGAGTTCGGACCGGCTCAAGAGCACACCCGCGCACTGCGCCATGGTTCGCCAGTACTCGCCCGCGTCGATGGCGCCCCGGTCGTAGGGGCCGCGCAGCCGTCCGTACATGCGCCAGAACTTGTCGCGCGGCAGCCCGAACGTCAGCGCCAGACGATCGATCTCCGACGTCGCCGGCGGGTGACACAGCACTCCGCCGTAGTCGAAGACGACAGCCTGAATCGAATTTTCGGAATGCTGGTTCATGGCTCGTTTCAGACTTCACTCTGATCGTGGCAAACCATGAAGTCCAATGAAACATCGGGCCTGGTTTGATAACCTGCGGTTATGGAACTCGAGCTCAGCGAGCTGCGTTCGTTTCTGGCCCTCGCCGATCAGCTCCACTTCGGACGGGCCGCGGAGTCGCTGCATGTCTCCCAGCCCGCCCTGAGCAAACAGATCCAGCGCATGGAGGCAAAGCTCGGCGGCGCACTGCTCACGCGGCTGTACAGAAAGGTGAGTCTGACGCCGGCCGGGGTAGTCCTGCGCGACCGGGCGCGGCAAGTGGTCCGCGAAGCGGAGAGTGCGGAACAGCTCTCCCGGCTGGCCATCCGCGGCGAAGCCGGCTTGCTCCGGGTAGGCTTCGGGATCGCCTCGCTCGCCTCGGGTTTGCCGGAGCTGATCCTGAGCTTTCGCAAGCGCTTTCCACACGCGCACATAACCATGCGCGACATGTCCACTCCGAACCAGATCGAATCGCTGCTGCGCGGCGAGATCGATGCGGGATTCGTGCGTCTGCCGGTGCTCGACGACCGAGTGGACTGCGCCGCCGTGCTGGAAGACCGGCTGGTGGTCGCCTACAACCCCAAGGGCGATTTCCGGCCCACCGCGGGTCTCTCCTCGCTCCACGGCGCGCCGTTCGTGGTTCATTCCCGAGCAACTTCCGCGAGCCTCTACGACCACATCGTCAGGACCTGCCGCGCGGCGGGCTTCGCGCCTAAGATCGTCCAGGAAGCCAACGAGCTGTTCACTGTCTTGAACCTGGTGCGGGCAGGCCTCGGCGTAAGCCTGGTCCCGAGTTCCGCCCGGCTCATGCGCGTCCCGCAAGTGCGGCTGGCCGAAACGCGCGTCGAGGAGGCGCAGTGGTCGATCGGCATCGCTTGGAAAAAAGAGGAGCCCGTCGCGCCGCTGGTGGCCCGGTTCATAAAGCTCACTCGCGACTGGTACGCGCGGCTCACGCCGCGGCCGGCGTTGTAACGCGAGACCGCCCCAATCGGGCCGCTCTGCGGAACGAGCCGCTCGGGTAGACTGGGGAAGTTAGAATCGCGGGATCGGTGAGTGTTTTCCACCGGCATGCTCGATAGCTCGCATCGCCGGTTATTTCGAATTGAGATTAACCGTGCCAAGCATCAACAAACTGCGCATTCCCGACTTCGTAAAATACCTTGCGATGGCCCTGCTGATTGTGGCCGTCCTGCTGGCCATCGTTCTGTTGGTCAACCGCGGCTCGCAGGTCCGGTTGGAAGGCAAGATCCTGAAGACGCGCCTGATTCCCACCGACGACGCCGCGTGTCTGGCCGTACTCGAGGCGCGAATCGGCAATCCGTCGAACGTCAAGTTCGTAGTTAAGGATGTCCGCTTCCAGGTCCTGCTCGCGGACGGAACAACCCTCGATGGCGATCGGGTGGCGCAGATGGATCTGGACAGAGTGCTGGATTATTACAAGATCTACGGCCCACGCTACAATTCTGTCTTAAAGCCGAAGGACAGCTTCAAGGGCAATTCACAGGCAGACAGAACCGTCGTGGTGAGTTTCCCTCGTTCGGCCGCGGACATCGAACGGCGGAAGGGATTCATTATCGAGGTGGACGACGTGGACGGCGCAGTGACGAGACTGGCCGAGGCCGGCGCGGAGCGTAAATGATCGACATCCACAGCCACATCCTGCCCGGCATCGACGACGGTTCGAAGTCGATGGAAGAGACTGTCGAGTTGCTCACGATCGCCCAGGACGCAGGCACCAAGATCATCGTTGCCTCACCCCATTCCGACTCCGAATACACGTACGATCCCGAGAAGGTGGACGAGTTGATCGCCGAGGCCCAGAGCCTGATCGGCGACGGCATCAAGATCGTTCGTGGCTGTGATTTCCACCTGATGTTCTCCAACGTGAACGCCGCCATGGAGAACCCGAAGCTCTACACCATCAACCGCGGGCCCTACGTCCTGATGGAGCTCTCGGACATGATGATTTTCCCGAACACCACCGACATCTGGCGGCAACTCGAAAGCCACGGCATCCGCATCATCCTGACGCACCCCGAGCGGAACCAGATCCTGCAGACGCGATTCGAGCAGATCGAAAAGTGGGTAGCCGAGGGATTCTACATGCAGTTGACCGGGCAGTCCCTGCTGGGCCTGTTCGGCTCCAAGGCGCACAAGCTCGCAGTGCGCATGCTCGACAAGGGACTGGCGCACTTTGTGGCCAGCGATGGGCACGACCCTGTCGGGCGGCCGCCGCGGCTGGATCTGGCATTCAAGTGGGTAGAGGAGCGGTACGACCGCGACCTCGCCGAGATGCTCTTCATCGACAACCCGCGAGCGGCGGTCGATGGCGGCTTTGTCTACTCGTATACGCCGGACTCCGAGCGCGAGGAATCGCGCGGATTCCTGCGCCGTCTGTTCGGCCGCGGCTGAGGGTCTGTCAGAAAATAACCACTTCAACGGACCTATGTGGGGCGGACTTTAGTCCGCGTGGGACTTCAGTCCCACTTCTGAAGTTTCCCCAAATGCGGACAATCGGGACTGAAGTCCCGCGCGGGTTGAAGCCCGCCCCACAAAAACGCGTCTATTCCCCCGCTATTTCCTCAATCGGCGGTACGGACCGCAAGCCGACTCCCGCTTCGCGAAACATCGTGCGCATGTGCTCGAAGTGCGGCGTGTATTGCTCGCTCCAGTATTGGCGGACGCGGTTGCCATCCACCACCACTTCCCGAATGCCCGCCTGCACGATCGCCCGCGCGCAATCCATGCACGGCAGCAATTCGACGTACAGCGTGCAGCCCTGCATCTGCACGCCATGCCGCGCGGCGTTATAGATGGCGTTACGCTCGGCGTGCTCCATCCACAGGTACTTCTCGGGCCGCAGCAGGCGTTCCGGCAAGTCGTCGCGGATGCCGCGCACCAGGCTGTTGTAGCCAGTGGCGCGGATCTCGTGCGCCGGTCCGACTACTACCGAACCCAATTTGGTGTTCGGGTCTTTGCTGCGCAGTGAGACGGTGCGGCAGATTGCGAGAAAGTATTCGTCCCAGGAAGGTACGCCAGGCTGCATTCACACAGGATACTCCGGCCGGGTTCGGAGACGCCGGCTCTCGTGGAGCACGCAAACCAGCGGCGCGGCCGGCAACCGAGCGTGGCAGAAGCGCCGCCCAATCCGGCGGCTGAGGAACTCGCGCGTTAAGCTGAGAGTTGGCTCGCACACCCACCCGGTCCAGCAAGGACAAACGCCCCAGCTCCGGACGAAGCCTAGGACGAATCCTCCGCCGCATCTTCCTTACGCTCGCGGTCGCCGTCCTCTCCGTCTACCTGCTGTGCTGCCTTTCGCTATTCATGTTGCGCTGGGTCGATCCCCTGACCACCGGCGTGCAAGTCCAGCGCCGCATCGAGGCTCTGATTCACCGCAGGCCCTATCACAAGCGGTACCAGCCGGTGCCGCTCAGTCGGATCTCGATGCAACTGCAACACGCCGTCGTCGCAGCCGAGGACACCCATTTCTACAAGCATCACGGCATCGACTGGCAGGCCGTGGACAAAGTCATCCAGCAGGATTTGGACGAGGGGCGCATCGTTCGCGGCGGCTCTACCATCACGCAGCAACTGGTCAAGAACCTGTACCTTACGACTTCCCGCTCGTGGATCCGTAAAGGCTTCGAATTCGGCCTCGCGCCCGTCGCGGAGTTGTTTCTAAGCAAGCAGCGCATCCTGGAGCTTTACCTGAACGTGATTGAGTGGGGACCGGGCGTGTACGGCGCGGAAGCTGCAACGCAGTATCACTACCATGCCTCGGCCGCGCGGCTCTCGCGGGACCAGGCGTCCCGGCTGGCCGCGGTCATTCCCAATCCCCTTCATCGCCGGCCCGCCCGCATGTCCCAGTACGCCGGCATCATCGAGACTCGCATGGACCAAATGGGCTGGTAGCGGCAGAGTGGGGCGGACCCCCAGGTCTGCGGCCGACGCCCACGTCGGCCAGTCTTGGGCAACTTAATGAAAGCAGTGGCTGCGAGGTTGCCGATCTCCATTTGGGCGACCTGGGAGTCGTTCGCGGACGCGGGCGTCCGCCCCACAACAAACGCCCTCCGCCAGTTCGCCGATAATGAAGGCACGGCGTGGCCTGGAAGGCTGTAATGACACGCTGCGGATCTCTTGCGTTCTTTGGGCATCTAATAATTAGCAGGCATGCACTCCCCGCACAGTCACGAGCAACATCATCACTCCCACGGATCCGGCGCCCCTCACGTGCACGGCCAGACCGAGGGTCCGATGCTCTGGCTGTGCCTTATCATCACAACGCTGTTCGTCATGGGAGAGGCGTTTGCGGGCTACGTCTCCCACAGTCTGGCTCTGCTCTCGGACGCCGGACATAACTTCAGCGACGCCTTCGCACTTGGTCTGGCCGCCTACGCGATCTGGATTGCGCGGAGGCCTTCGAGCGCTGCGAAAACTTACGGCTATCACCGTGCATCCATCCTGACCGCACTCTTCAACGCCGCCACTCTGCTGGTGATTGCGGTAGTGATCCTGGTCGAAGCCTACTCGCTATTCCGTCATCCGGAGCCGGTGCACGGCGAACTGATGATGTGGGTAGCAGGAGCTTCGGTACTCATGAATACCGTGATCGCCGCGCTGTTGCGAGGCGGAGCCGGTCACAGTCTGAACATGCGCGCCGCCTACATCCACATGGCGGGCGATGCGCTCTCCGCAGTCGGCGTCTTGCTGGCCGGCTGGATCGTGAAGTCCACGGGCTGGGTCTATGCCGATCCCGCCGTCTCCGTTTTGATCGCCGGCGTTCATCGCCTGGACTTCCCTGGGCGTGGTGCGAGATGCGACGAACGTCCTGCTGGAAGGCTCGCCCAAGGGACTCGACGTGGAAGCGATGATCGACGCGATGCGCGAAGTCGGCCACGTGCAGGCCGTGCATGACGTTCACGTCTGGACGGTGTCCGACCACCTCAACTTCCTGTCGGCGCATGTCGAAGTCGCTGACGCGCGAACCATGGAGGAGTGCGGTGTAGTGATTCACGAAGTGAACGAGGTGCTCTTCCACCGCTTCCACATCGCTCACGCCACAATCCAAGTGGAGAGCGCGGGGGCCTGCGGTGAAGAGACCCGCCTCGACCCGCTGCATTGCAGCGACATCCACGCGGGCGAAGCCGGAGATTAGCGTCTGGTAGTGGACAGGTTCGTTCACTACAGTTCACTTGCAGCCGCTGAAGTGCCCAATTCGTGCTGCGATACAATGAGGTGAACGCTGCAAGCGGCGAGGACACCTTCGATGCAACCAACCGGCATCATCGTCAAGGATCAGGACATCCTCGGAGGGACTCCGGTCTTCCAGGGCACGCGCGTCCCGTTTCAGGCATTACTGGACTACCTGGAAGGCGGGCAGACTCTTGACGAGTTTCTGGATGATTTCCCGACTGTGACGAAGGACGCCGCCGTTCAGGCGCTAGAACTGGCGAAATCGCTCCTTATCGGCCAATTGGGAAGCCAAGCGGCGTGAGGGTTCTGCTCGACGAGTGCATCCCCCGCAAGTTCAAGAACGCACTCCCCGACCATGAATGCCAGACCGTGCCCGAGGCGGGCTTCGCGGGCCAAAAGAATGGACTCTTGCTTTCGCTCGCCGAAGCCGCCGGCTTCGATCTCTTCTTCACGATGGACAAGGGCCTTCAGTACCAGCAGAATCTAGCTGGCCGCAGCATTGCAATTCTGATTTTACGCGCAGAATCGAACCGCCTCGAAGACCTGTTGCCGCACCTGGAAGCGATCCGATCGATTATGAATTCCATCGGGCCTGGCGAAGTGGTGAGAGTTGGCGAGTAGAGACCTCGGCACGATAGATCCAACCTCACGCCGCAGATTTCGGGAATTCAAGTTGAGGTGATCGAGCAGCGTTTGCGGACCGGCGTTTTCCATCAAGCGGCGGGCTCCGCCGCGTGTCTTCAAGGTATGCAGCGGCGAAGGCGAGCCCTTGTCGCACATCCTCGGGATCCAATTCGGGGATGGTTGCGAAATAGATCTTCGCGATTGGGGTACATGGACACAGCTTCGACCAGGCGGCGGACCGTGATGCGCATGCAACGAATGCACGGTTACCCGTTCATCTGGTTCGGGTTCCAGGTGATTTGATCGAAGTTCTCCATCGGCCTCACTTTCGCAGAATGCGAGGAGCCGGTAAATGGCCGACCGCCTCCGAGCGTTCGCCGTCAACCCGAAGGCGTAACTGGGACGAATAGACCCGCCTCGATCTACTGCATTGCAGACAATTCCGCGCGAGCGAAGCCGGAGATTAGCCCTGCTTCCCTACAGCTTCGCTCCCGCGGAGTCGAGCCTACTTGCTCTTCTTGACGGCTTCGGTCCTGTCCTTCGCGCCCTTTTTCCCGGTGTCGGTCTTGCCCTTACCCTTGCCCTTCCCCTTAGCCTGTTTCGACTCGGCGGGGGCATCGTCAGCGAACACGACGGCGACTGTGCCGAATGTGAGGCACAGTCCTACCATCAGAGCCATTAGTCTCTTCATTGCGGTCCTCCTCTTGGACGATTGAAAGCGAACTGTTGCCAGTTTGGCACAACAATGCGGATGGATCCCATAAGGATCTCGCATTAGAGCTGCGTCATAGTGCATCTCGAACGACGGACCTTGGCTATTTCCCGCCGCCTTCCGACCATGGCGGGGCGATTCCATTCATGCGCGCATAGGCCACCAGTTGCCCCATATGTTCGTTGGCGTGGACGATAATCCGCAGGTACATGCCATCCACGCTGGCGTCCCTTCCCATCACCTTGACCTTGCGCTGGAGGTCGGCGGGAGTGACGCTCGCGTGAGCGCTCTTCACCGCGTCCAGCGAGCGCTTCAACCAGCCAACCACTTCCGCTTTTCCGGTCACGGATTTTTCGAGATCGGGCTTGAACTCCTCCGGCATCTTGGCGCCTGTGATGCTCAGCAACCAGAAATTCGCGACCGCAATGTGCATGATGACTTCGCTGGTGGATCGCACGCCGGGCGCCGGGCGCCAGGCAAACTTCTCCGCGGGGATCGCTTCTGCCAGCGAGACGAGTTGCCGCGAAACATGGATCCACTCTCCGTCGTAGCCTTGCCAGACCCCTTCCAGCGGATCCGTCTGGGCGTGCAGAGTCAGCGCGCCGAAAACCATAGCCAGCAACAGCGTTTTCATGCTCACTCCTTTTTCGTCGGTTGTCGGTTGAGGAACGGTGAGGGTTCAGCCACGGACATGGCTCTTCCGGAGGTTAGCACGGCGGAAATCCCGGATTCGGGTGTGCGGGCCGCGTGAGAGTGCGGCTCCGTAAATAATCCATCGGACCCGTTCATCTTTTTTTGCGCTCGACGGGAACTTGCCGCGATCCCCTTCGTAAAAGGTAGTAGATCGTCTACGACCTTAGACGCTCTACGGCTTTTTATGAATGAGAAGACCCGCTACCAGAACCACATCGAGCTGCTGCAGGGCACGCTCGACATGCTGATCCTGCGCACGCTGCAATGGGGACCACGGCACGGCCACGGCATAGGACAGATGATCCGGACCAATTCAGACGACGTGCTGAAGATTGAGACCGGATCGCTCTACCCGGCATTGCACCGGCTGGAACGACAGGGTTGGCTCTGCTCCGAGTGGGGCACAACGGAGAACAACCAACAGGCCAAGTATTACCGCCTGACGGCGGCCGGGAAAGAGCAACTCCTGGCCGAGCAATCGAGATGGCATCTGCTGGTCAAAGCAATCGCCGGCGTGATGGATCCGGCACAGTGAGGGACGACAATGCCGACGCATAAGACAGGATCATCTTTCAATCGTCTGTTTCATCGCAGCCAGGCCAACCAGGAGCTTGAGCAGGAGATCCAGGCGCATCTGGCCATCGATGCCAGCGAACGGATCGCCGCTGGGGCCACTCCGGAAGAGGCCCGGCACGCCTCGTTGCGTGAGTTCGGCAACGTTGCCCTGGTCGAGGAAGTCACGCGCCAGATGTGGGGCTTCGTCTGGCTGCAAAGTATCGCCCAGGACTTCCGGTTCGCGCTTCGATCGCTCTTCAATGCGCCCGCGTTTTCGATTCTCGCCATCGCGGCCCTGGCGATCGGTATAGGCGCGACGGCGGCGATCTTCACCGTCGTCGACGGCGTCCTGCTCCGTCCGCTCTCATTTCCGGAGCCGGACCGCCTGATGACCGTATGGGAACGCCCTCCGGAAAGTCATGATCGGAGCGTCGTCGCGCCGTTCAACTTCTGGGCCTGGCAGGAGAGCAACCACTCCTTCGAGGCGTTGGCGGCGTACAACGAGTTGCCGTTGAACGTCGCCGGAGGAGCGGAGCCGGAGCAGGTGACCGGCGTTGCCGCGACGTCCGATTTCTTCCGGGTGCTGCGCGTCACGCCGCTGCTGGGCCGCACATTCGCGCCGGGCGAAGACAAACCCGGTGCCCCGGACGTAGTCATCCTCTCCTATGGCGTCTGGCAGGAGCGCTTTGCGGGCCGCGCCGACGTTCTCGGACAAGCCATCTCCATCAACGCGGCGCCGCATCAAATCATCGGCGTGCTGCGGCCTGGATTGGCTTTTCCAAGCCGCGACGACAAGCTCTTCATTCCCCTGCGGATGAATATCGAAGAGGGGCGCAATTACTCGGTCGTGGCGCGCCTTCGCGCGGGACGCGACGCTCGCGGCGCGCAAGCCGACGTCGCCTCCATCATGGTGCGCACCGCGCTCGAGCGGCCTAATCTCAATTCGCGTTGGAGCGCGTCCGTCGTTCCGCTGCAGGAGCAAATGGTCGGCGATACGCGCCCGGTTCTACTGGTCCTGTTTCTCGCGGTCGGCTTCGTGCTCCTGATCGCATGCGCCAACGTCGCCAACCTGCTGCTGGTTCGAGGCGCGGGCCGAAGCCGCGAGATGAGCATGCGGCTCGCCTTGGGCGCGGGCCGCGCACGCCTGCTGCAACAGTTGACGGTGGAAGGAATCGCGTTGTCCCTGCTCGGCGGCGCGCTCGGAGCGGTGCTGGCCGCGATCGGGGTCCATCTGCTGATCGCAACGCTGCCGCCGTCGTTTCCTCTGCCGCGCAGCGGCGAGATTCACGTCAACTTCGCAGTCCTGTTCTTCACCGCCGCGGTTTCCGCCGTCGCGGGAATTGCTTTTGGCCTTGCCCCGGCGTGGCAGTCCAGGCGGCTCGAGCTGAATCGCAGCCTGCATGAGTCGAGCCGTGGGGTTGTTTCCGGCAACCGGCTGCGCCGCGTGCTGGTCGTGGTGGAGGTGGCGCTCGCGCTCGTGCTAGCCGCCGGCGCGGGCCTGATGGTGCAAAGCTTTCTGCGCTTGAACGGAGTCAACCCGGGCTTCAACCCGCGGCACCTGTTGACCGTGCGCATGATGCTGCTCCCATCTAAAGACCAATCGCGGCAGGCGCAAACCGTCAACGCGATTCTGGAACGCGTCCGCGCGCTGCCTGGCGTGGCCGCGGCCGGCTCCATCAGCGTTCTGCCCATGCAGGGTTTCAACTCCTGGACCTGGTGTTTCCGCGCCGACCGTCCGGAACCACGCAGGGGCGAGGCCCCGACCGGAGACATCTCGGTGATCACGCCCGGCTACTTCCGCGCGATGGCAATTCCGCTCTTGCGAGGCCGGGACTTCACCGCGTCCGACCGCGCCGGAGGCCGTCCCGTTGGCATCATCAATGAAACGGCGGCCCGTACGTTTTACCCCAACGAGGACCCGATCGGAAAGCGCCTCCGTGTCTTCTGGAACGGCATAGAACCGGTCGAGATCGTCGGTGTTTCGGCCGACATCCGGCACGGCGATCTGAAGACGGAGCCTCGCACAACAGTCTTTCTATCGAACGACCAGGTGCCGTCAGGGATTGCGGCGATTGTGGTGCGCACGACGGGCGACACGCGGCCGTTTGTGAGCCTGGTCCGTAAGGCGATCCACGAGGTCGACCCTGGTCAGGGGACAGCCGAGATCGTAAGCATGGAGAATCTCATCGCCGATTCCATCGGCCGGCCGCGCGTGCAGGCGTGGCTGCTGGGCCTGCTCGCCGGAATCGCCCTGGCGCTGGCCTGCGTCGGGATCTACGGAGTGATCTCCTACGGCGTGAGCCAGCGTTCGCGCGAAATCGGCGTGCGCGTGGCCCTGGGGGCCCGGCGCGAATCGATCTTCGCCCTGGTCCTGCGCGACGGCCTGACCATGACGCTGGCCGGTCTGGCGATCGGTCTGGCCGCGGCATTCGCCTTGACGCGCTTTCTGAAGGGACTGCTGTATCAAGTGGAGCCCACCGATCCGGCAGTGCTCGCAGCCGGCTGCGCTCTGATCGTGCTCGTCGCCGCCATCGCCTGCTGCGCCCCCGCCCTCCGCGCGACGCGGATCGATCCCGCAACAGTGCTGCGGCAGGAGTAGCGACGTTTCGACCTGAAAACGGCAGTTGAACTCCCGTGGTAACAGCCGAGTGTGCGTTCTCAGGGAGCCTGCAGGGCGAAAGAGTGTAGCCCACGTCGTGAGACGCGGGTCCCGAGTTTCTGCATATTCAGGACAGCCGGCAAATGCAGGTGTGGAGAGGGTTGTTAGCCTGCCTCACATCTGAGTACGCCTGCTTGCCCAAAAAATGTGGAAACTCCAGGAGCAGGGCGTGCAAGCTCCGCTCTGCTCTGGAGAGCCACCGTGCTTTACTCGGCGAAACGGCAAGGGGTTGCCGTTTTGAATCTGTAAAGTGCTGATTCTAATGACGAGAGAATATGATTGCGGCAACGCCGTTGCCATTTCGATTCCGAAACAGCCAAAGACAATACCTGTGCGGGTTATCACGCGATCATGTGATTGTGCGGCATTTTCGAATCGCTCTATTACCGCGAGAACCCGGCCAGCCGCATGATGTCCTGGTAGTCGTGGATGTGCTTGCCCGACTCGCCCCGCTCCCCGGCTGCCGCCATCGAGGCGCTGAGTACACCGGCCGGCATCGGCCTGTATTTGGATAGAGGTCCGCGCATCAGGAACTCGAACGCGCGGAAGGCGCCGGCCGCGAAGCGTTCGCCGGAACGCTCCTCAGCGCGCTGGCCCATCAGCACGCTGGGCCGGAAGATGTGCAGCGCTTCAAACCCGAGAGCGGAGACGGCCTGTTCGGTCTGGCCCTTCGTCTTCAGATAGAAGCTCGAAGCGCTGGGGCTCGCGCCCACGCTCGACACCAGCATCAAACGCGTGGCGCCGACTTCGCGCCCCAGTCGCGCAAAGCGTTCGCAATACCCATAGTCCACACGCCGGAACGCCTCGCGGCTGCCAGCCGTCTTCATCGTCGTTCCGAGGCAGCAGAACAGGTGCGTCGCTCCCACGAGATCGGCGGCTCTTCAACTCGTCGAAATCAACCAGGCGCTGCTCCACCTTCGGTGAGTCAAGCGCCAGGGGACGCCGCGTCAGCGTGACGATGACGTCGTAAAACGCATCTTCGAGCAGGATGTTGACCAGGTAGTTCCCGATCATCCCGGTCGCGCCCGCCACCACCGCCGCATTGATCTGCATACGAGTTCAGGATAGCCGCGTACGCGGGACGCACGCTTCTGTGGCGCACGCTTCAGCGTGCTGTGGTGGCATTCATGCCACCAATTGCCGGATGTCGGGATAAATCCCGCCACAGCACGCTAAAGCGTGCGCCACAAGGCCGGTTGCGCCACAAGGCCGGCGTGCGACAAAACGAGCAGGAGGCCCTACGCCTTCGGCCATTCCAACTCGACGCCCTGCGCGGTCAGCCTTGACTGGAATTCGCGCAACAGCTTTTCCGTATTCCGCACCTGCCGCGGCTTGAGCTTCCTGATGACGCAGTGCGCCGCCAACATGCCCGCGCTTTCGCCGATGTTCCACTCCACCGGATGCAGCCGGTAGCATCCATTCGTGATGTGCGTGACGCCGATGTTCTTCGCGGACGGCCAGCAGGTTTTCCATCCGGCGCGGGATCAGCGCGCCAAGCGGAATCTGGAAAGGCAGGGAGCCGACGTCGATGTAGTTGTCGCCTTTCGAACTGGGATGCAAATCGATACGGTAGCTGCCGACGCCAACTGAATCGTCGAAACGTTCGGCACTGATCTCTTCGCGCGGCTTGCCCGTCAGCTTTTCGCGCGCATCGATACCGACATGCTGTTCGAGCACGGTGAACTCGGCTTGGATGCGCCTGGCTTCGCGAACGTAGGGATACATCGCGAGGCCGTCGGAGGTGCCCATCAGATCCGGTCGCAGGTGCAGGCCGCGCCACCCCCGCGGACCGGTGGCGCGCGGCGCTTCCGTCTGCATCCAGTAAAGCAATGACAGGCTGAGCTGCTTCGCGCGCTTGAGGTGCCGGGACGCCTCTGCCGCCGTTCCGCCGTACAGGTTGCCCAGCCAATAGTCGTTCTGCGGCCAGTTCACCAGCGTGACATCGCCGCCCTCGAATCCGGGTCGATGATTTCGCGCTCGCACGATGCGGCGGTAGATCCACAAGTTCATGACGCCTGGCGTCGTCGCTTCCACTTCAGGGTCGAAAGTAACTTTGCGTTCTTTCAGCGAGATCGGTTCGGTCATCGACCAACTCAACAGCCTCCCTGGCCAGGCGGGCTTCATCTCCGGAATGTAGTCGCGCCAGAAGGCGTATTCCGCGGGTTTTTGAATCGTGTGATCCTTCTCTTTGTCGTAGCCGAGGGCGAAGCAAACCGTGAAGGCCTGATGGTTGTCCGGCTGCGTTTCGTCCGGAGCATGCAACTCGCCGGTCTGCTTGCGGGATTCAAAGCCTGTCACGAATTCCGTTTTGGTCAGAGGCAACAGGTCGCCGAGTTCCGTGGCGTCGAGGAAGTACGCGGCTTCCACCGTCACGAGCACGCCGGTCTCCAGATTGCGCACGCGCACGGCTCGCACGCGGTCCCCGGCCACGTCCGCGGCTACGGGTTTATGACGTTGGAGCAGAGTGAACTGCCCGTCGCTCACGAAGGGTGCGAGCATTGCCTGCAAAACCGCCAGCGATACTTTCGGCTCATGCGTCAGTACGGAAACGCTGCCGCCGCCCGGATTCAGGAGCGCGTTCGCCCGCGCCTCAACGGTCAGATCCGAATGGTCGCGATAATACTGGCGCACCGCCTGACGATAAGCCCGATAAGTGCTCGTGGCCCCGTGCGATTCAATCCAGGGATGCTCGTCGGGTGGGACTGCCTGCGATGTCAACTGCCCGCCGATCCACGCCGTCTCCTCCGTCATCACCACTCGCATTCCGTTTCGCAGCGCGCCCAGCGCGGCCGCGCAGCCGCCGGTCCCGCCGCCGATCACCGCGACGTCGCACTGCGCGCCTCCGCCCGCCAAGCCGTCTCAAGCCCCAAGCCGGAGCCGCAACGGCGATGCTCGAAAATGTTTGGAGAAACGATCTTCGTGAGAGCATGATTGAGGTTGACGCCTCTACGCTATCATGGCCTTGGTGGGGCGGACCCCCAGGTCCGCGGCCGACCCCCAGGTCGGCCAGTCTTCAACGAGCATTCCGCAGTGCTGCGCGACCTACTTTGGCATGACGTTCCGCTCGCGGTAACCGCCGAATCGGGTGGCCGATCGGCGCATGGCCGACCTGGGGGTCGGCCGCGGACCTGGGGGTCCGCCCCACCAAGCAGCCGAGTCCGCATCAGCCCCATATCGCGCACCCGTCTGAAGCCCTCAGCGCGCGGCTCGATCCGGAAGCGTTTCTACACTCGGTTCCGCGCTGCGAGCCACCGTGTGGAACGGGAACGGAGTACTTGAGCCGATGGCCATAGTCACCGTCTCCGGAGAACCCGGCTGCCGAACCGGCGAGGTCGCCCGCCTGGCGGCGCAGCGGCTGGGTTACGAACATTTGAGCGCAGCCCGTCTGGACGCTCTGCTGATTGAGGAGTTCGGCGAGCCCGGCGAGACTCCCTGGCCGGACAAAGCCTGGCCCGCGATGGCTGCTTCCGTTGTGGTGCGCCTCGCGACGCAGACGCATCTCGTGATCGGCGTGGACGGGGCGGAGTTGCTGTTTGAAGGGTTCCCCGCGATGCTGCGCGTCCGCATCGTCGCGCACGCTAATCGCAGAACCGGCAACTTAATGCTCGACGATCATCTCGACCGCGCCACGGCAAAACAGCAGCTCAAATCGCGAGAACGCGAAGCGCGCCTGCTTCGCCGGCTGCGCTTCCGGCGCGCAAACCCGGCGCCCGACAGCTTCGATCTGGTGCTCAACGCCGGAACCTTCGACGGCGAACCGATGGCCCAGATGATCGAGGCCGCGGCGCACGCCCACGAGCTTGACAGTTACGGTCTGCTCGCGCCCGCTGCCGAGGCCCAAAGGCAGTTCAAGATCCGGCTGCAACTGGCGCGTTACGGAATGACCGCGAAGGGCCAGGCCAGTTTGAAAAAAGCCCAGTTTTATCATCCCAGCGAGCAGATTTTTGCCAATTTGCTCGATTTTTATCGCATCGCCTGGGAGTATGAGCCGAAGAGCTTCCCCATCGCCTGGGACGCCTCGGGACGCGTTCTGGAGGCCTTCACGCCCGACTTCTACCTGCCGGAGTCGGACCTGTACGTCGAGCTGACCACGATGAAGCAGTCGCTGGTGACGAAGAAGAACCGAAAGATCCGCTTGCTGCGCGAGATTTATCCTGGAGTCAACATCCAGGTGTTTTACCTGAAAGATCTGCAGGAACTCGTCTTGAAGTACGGACTCGGTCTGACCGGAGTTGGTAACTGAGTATGAAGACTCCGGCTCTGCCGATGATCGAGCGGGTTCTGCTGACCCGCGAGCAGGTCGACAAGCGGCTGAAAGAAGTGGCCGCCGAGATCTCCACCCGATACCGCCACGGCAACCTCAAGATGATCGGTGTCTTGAAGGGTTCGGTGTTCTTTCTTACCGCGCTCGCTCGTGAATTGACGATTCCCGTGAAGGTCGATTTCCTGGCGATTTCGAGCTTTTCGGGTCAGGGCGGCGCGCCGGGCGTGGTACGGATCGCGAAGGACCTCGATGAGTCGATCGAGGGTGAAGACGTCCTGTTGGTGGAAGACATCGTCGACACGGGCTTCACCGCGCGCTATTTGCTGCAGACCCTGGCCGGACGCGGGCCGAACTCCATCGCACTCTGCACTATGCTGGACCGCACGCCTCGCCGCATCGTGCCCTTACAGGTCGATTTCTGCTGCTTCGATATCCCCGACCGCTTCGTTATCGGCTGCGGGCTCGATTACAAACAGCTCTACCGCAACCTCGACTTCATCGCCGTCATGAAGCCCGACAAAGCCCAGTAGTGGGCTGGAAATGCGTTGCCGTCGATTGAGTCGGCGCCCTCGCTTCTACTTGTTCACGCGTCCGTATTGCAGCACCTGCACGTGCTCCAGCGTCACCAGCCCGCTGCCCGAGCTTTCGATCATCATCTGATCGAGCAGCGGCAGAAACGCCTGGATCTTCTCATCCTTGTCGACGATCTCCACCACGTAGCTCAGGTCGCTCGACATTTCGAGCAACTTGGTGGTGTGGATCCGGCTGGAGTGGCCGAAGCCGAGCGGGCCTCGCAGCACCGTGGCCCCGGCAAGATGCTCTTCGCGGGCCTTCATCACAATGGCTTCGTACAGCGGCTTATGGCCTAGCCGGTCGTTTTCGCCAACGAAGATGCGCAGCAGAACGGCGTCGCGCGGAACTTGCATGGCTCTTTCCTCAGGCATGATCAATCTAACGAGGATTCAGCGTCGCCGCAAGCGTGTGGCCGAGCCAGACGCCCAGCAGGCATAGCAGCACGGACCCCACGGCGTTCAATGCCGCCGAGCCATATTGCCGGTCCTGCATCAGCCGCAGCGTTTCCACGCTGAAAGTGGAGAAGGTCGTGTACCCGCCGCACACTCCTGTCATTACCAGGAGTCTGACTTGCGACGACACCAACAGGCGTCCGTCGGGGCCGCTCAGCGTACTGAAGAAACCGATGAACGCCGATCCGGTGACGTTGATGAACAGCGTCCCCCAGGGGAACCCCGGAGACGTGTGGCTGCCGAACCAGAGCGCGACCCAGTATCTCAACACGCCGCCTGCCGCGGCGCCGCACGCCACGGCGAGCCAGTTCCACGTTGCCGTCAATGCTTGGGTATCCTCGTTAGTAATTATGCCAAAGCCGCTCCTTCCGCTCTGTTTCGCGGTGACGATCGCGTGTTCCGCGCAAACCGTTGCTCAGCTCTACGGAGAGAAGACGCTCGCGCGGATCGCCGAAGTGGATCGGACGATTGATGGCGTGTTGGGCGTCGCTGCCATCGACCTGACTACAGGCGAGACGTTGGAGTATCACGCCAAGACCGAGTCGGCTACAGCCAGCCTGATCAAGGTGCCGCTGCTCGTGCAGTTGATGCGGGCAAAGCGGGAAGGCGCCTTCAAAATGGACGACAAGATCACGCTCCAGACTAAGCACGCGGTCAATGGCAGCGGGTATCTGCAAGACGCACTGGCCAAAGGGCCGGTAACGCTGACCGTGCGCGAACTGATCGTGAAGATGATCGTCGACAGTGACAACACGGCGACGAACCGCATGATCGCGCTGGCGGGAATGGAGAAGGTCAACGCAACGATGCAGTCGCTCGGACTCGCGCACACACGACTGCAGCGAGTGATGATGGATTCGGCCGCGGCGCGCGCCGATCGCGAGAACGTCTCGACGCCAAACGACATGGCCAGATTGATGGCCATGCTCTGGCGCGGCGAAGCCGCCGCTCCGGAAGACTGCCGCGAGATCCTCAGCATCATGAAGCGCGTAAAGGGCGCCTTCCGGGCGACCATCACCGACGATGTCGAGGTGGCATCTAAGACCGGCGAGATCGGCGGCGTCTACACCGAAGGCGGCATCGTGATGCTCAAGAATCGACCGTTCGCGTTTGCCGTGATGACCTCTCTGTTACCCGACGCCGTGAACCCGATTCCCGCTGTCGCGGCGATCCTCTATCGCCACTACGAGCGCCTCGGACGGGGAAACCTATACGGGAACGAAGTAAACTGACACCATGCAACCCGAACCGAAATTGAAGGGCAAACGCATCGCCGTTTTCGTCGACCAACTCTACCAGGAGATGGAAGTCTGGTACCCCTACTACCGCCTGATCGAAGAGGGCGCCGAAGTGCATTTCGTAGGCGCCGAGGCGGGCAAGAGCTATCCCAGCAAGACCGGCTATCCGGCAGTTACCTCGAAGAGTTACGGCGAACTCAACGCGAGCGATTACGACGGTGTCGTCGCTCCGGGCGGCTTCGCGCCCGATTTCATTCGCCGCAACCCGCAAGCCAACGAGTTCATCGCGGAGATCGACCGGCGCGGCAAACTCGTCGCGGCCATCTGCCACGGCCTGTGGTGCTGCTGCTCCGCCGACGTGTTGCGAGGCAGGCATTGCACGAGCTTCTTCGCCATTCGCGTCGACGTTCAAAACGCCGGCGGCCTGTGGGAAGACAGCGAAGTGGTGGTGGACAAGAATCTGGTGTCATCCAGAAAGCCGGACGATCTGCCGGCGTTCATGCGCGCATCGATAGCGGTGCTGGCGGCACAATAGGAAATTCCGTCGCGCCCACAGACTGTGACGTTCGACGGAGCCTTGTGGCGCGCGCTTCAGCGTGCCGTGGCGGCATTCATGCCGCCATTTGCAGAACGTCGACATAAATGTCGACGCTGCACGCTGAAGCGTGCGCCACAAGCGTGCGCCACAAGGGTGCGCCACAACGGATGGCAGGTTTGTTCGGTGAAGCAGAGGGTGCATGGAACAGGATCTGGCAATTTCGGTTTCGGGCTTGACGAAGACCTACGGCGACGTGAAGGCCGTGCGCGGCATCGACTTCCACGTCGCGCGCGGAGAAGTGTTCGGGCTGCTCGGGCCGAACGGCGCCGGCAAGACAACCACCGTTGAAATCCTGGAAGGGTTGCGGCCCCGCACCTCGGGCGAAGTGAAGATTCTCGGCTTCGATCCGGAGAACGAGACGATGGCCGTGAAGGACCGCATCGGTGTCTGCCTGCAGGCGACGGTGATGCGCGAGAAGATCACGGTCGAAGAGTCGCTGGAACTCTTCGGAGCTTTCTATTCGCGCTGCGCGGACCAGCCCGCCCTGCTCAAACGGCTTCAGCTTTGGGAAAAGCGCAAAGCGCAATACAAGACGCTGAGCGGCGGCCAGAAGCAGCGGCTCGCCATTGCGCTGGCCATGGTCAACGAACCGGATATCGTTTTCCTCGACGAGCCGACCACGGGCCTGGACCCGCAGATTCGCCGCGAAATTCACGCGCTGATCGAAGAACTGCGTGATCGCAAGACCACCATCGTACTGACCACGCACTACATCGAAGAGGCCGAGCGGCTGTGCGATCGCGTGGCCATTGTGGACGAAGGCAGAATCGTCGCGCACGGCACGCCGCGCGATTTGCAGGAGCGGATCATCGGCAAGAGCCGCGTCGAAATTGTGTGCGAGAATCCTCTGCCCGAAGGTCTGCCTCCCAATTGGCCGCAGGATGACCAGATCACATTCGACGACGAACGCATCTCGCTTGCCGCGGCGACGGAGAACCCGGCGCGCGCCGTGGTGGACCTGGTGAAGTGGGTGGACGCTTGCGGATGCGGGCTCTCCGACATTCACATCAAGCGGCCGACGCTGGAAGATGTCTTCATTCAATTGACGGGCAAGACCCTTCGGGACTGAGCGAGTTCAAACAGCGCGCATGAAAACCTATATTGCCTACATTCGGACCACGCTGAGGCTGACGTTTCGCGAGCGGCTCGTCATCTTCTTCAATTACCTGCTCCCGCTGGTTTTCCTCTTTGGTTTTGGCGAGTTCATGGGCGCGGCGCAGAGCCCCGGCGCGGCCACTCAAGTCTTCGCGCTGGTGCTCACGCTGAACGTGCTCGGCACCGGTTTCTTCGGCGCGGGCATGAGCGCCGTGATGGAGCGCGAGATCGGCATTCTGAGGCGCTTCAAAGTCGCGCCGATTACGCCCGGACCGGTCCTGGTCAGCTCCATCGTCACAGGCTGGATCGTGTTCCTTCCGGCGCTCGCGCTCTTCCTCGGGATTCTGCATTTCCGCTACGCCATGCCGATGCCGCGCAGCCCGATCTCGCTGCTGGTTTTCCTCAGCATCGGCGTCGTGGCCTTCCGCGCCATGGGCCTCATCATCGCCTCCGTTGTGAACTCGATGCAGGAGAGCCAGGTCATCGTCCAATTGCTCTACCTGCCCATGCTGATGCTGAGCGGCGCGACCATTCCGTTGACGATGATGCCGGACTGGCTGCAGGTAGTGGCGCAGTATCTGCCCTCGACGCATCTGACACTCGGCATGCAGGGCATCCTGCTGCGGGGCGAATCGATTACGCAGAACATGACGGCCGTCGTCGCGCTGCTCGCCACCGCGGTGGTTTCGCTCTTCGTCTGCTTCAAGTTGTTCCGCTGGGAAAAAGAAGATCGCCTGAAGCCTGCGGCGAAGCTATGGGTGGTGGCCGCGCTCGCTCCCTTCGTCATTACCGGGATCTGGCAGACCCACGACCGAGGCAATCTCAAGAAGGCCCAGATTCTCGCGCGCGAGGCGCGGCAGAGCCAATCCTGGCTGATTCGGGACGCGCGAGTCTTCACGGGAGACCGCGTGATCGAACGCGCCTCGCTGCTGGTGAGGCGCGGCAAGATCGAACTGATATACGAAGGCGAAGCGCCGCTGGCAAAAACGCTCAACGCGACGGAAATCGCCGCCGCCGGCAAGACCATTCTGCCGGGACTGATCGATGCGGCTGTGGTGCTCCCCATGGATGCAGGGCTGCAGCCGAGTTCATCCGCCGAGACTATTGCCACAGCCGAGCACGCTCTGCCGGCTTACCTCTATTCGGGAGTGGTGGGCGTAGGCAACATCGCGCTGCCCGCCAAGGTCATCCAGACGCTGGAGGCGCGGTTCGCCTCTGGAGAGAAGCTTGGAGCGGCGATCTGGCAAGCGCCGACCCAGACGGGACAAGGCGCCTGCCCGATGTCCCGTCTTTCCTTCCTTCAGGCGGCTTCGGACAGGGAAACGGCGAAACTCGACTTGCTGAAGGGCTCTCTCGCCGAGCAGGTGACACCGCGCGAATTGCTCAACCGGATCGAGGAGGCGTACCGCAGGCCACTGGCTCGCGATCCCCAGACGCCAACGCTCGAAGCGGGGATGCAGGGTTTGCTCGCGGCTCACGTCAGCGGGACGAAAGTCGCTGCCGCGACGCTCAGCGGTACGACGCTGCTGGTCCACGGGCCCATGCTGCACCACGAACTGCAACTGATGGTGAAGGCCGGCTTGACGCCTTTGGACGCGTTACGTGCGGCCACCACCGACGCCGCCGCGTGTCTCGGCGTGGCGGACAAGGCCGGGCGCCTTCAGCTCGGTGGCGATGCGTCGCTCGTACTGGTGGAGGGCAATCCCCTGGAGGATATCGCCGCAACCGAGAGGATCGTCGAAGTGTTCTTCCACGGCGAGAAGGTCAATCGCGTCGAACTCATCGGCAAGAAGTAGCGGGCCAGCCTAAAGCCGCCTGCGTGTTGCCATCAGACTTAAGGCCGCGGACTGATTTCAACCAGTCGCTCGACTTTCTACATTTTCAGGACTGGTGGCAAATGCAAGTGTGGGGCAGGTTGCCAACCTGCGGCCGATTGGCAATCGGCCAAGTAACTGGCACGTTAGCGCGAGACGGCGGCGGAAGGCGACCGCCGCGAAGGATGCCATCCTGCCCCACTGCGCTGACCAGCGGTTCCACTTCTTTGTCGCACACCCGGCTTAAGCCTGCCTCACAAGGCGTGGTTCGCAGATTGGTACCATTGCCCCATGGCGGCGCGTAGGATTCTGCAACTCGGCGACCCGCTGCTACGGTCCGTCTCTCTGCCCGTTGCCCCACGAACTGCCGGAGAGGTTCTTCGTGATCTCGAAGACACGCTCGCCGAATTCCGCCGGACCCATGGCTTTGGCCGTGCCATCAGCGCGATTCAGATCGGCGCCGCGGCCCGCGTCATTTTCATGCATGTGGATGGCGTGCGGTACGAACTCATCAATCCCGAATTCACCTGGCGCAGCCCGGATTTCTTCGAGCTCTGGGACGATTGCTTCTCCTTCCCGGACCTGATGGTGCGTCTGCAGCGGCACACCGGCGTCTGGTTGACACATGAGAATCGGGACGGCTCCACGGCGATCATCGAGGCGGCCGGAGCGCTGGCGGAACTGATCCAGCACGAGATGGATCACCTCGATGGCGTGCTGGCCGTGGATCGCGCGCTCGACCGCAACAGCCTCTGCACCCGTGAGGAATGGTTCCGGCAGAATCGTCCGGCGTAAGCGCACATCTCATCCAAGCTCAAGATCGCAGGTCGCGATCCGATATGTGAATTACGCACGTATGAAAGAACACCGGTCGGAGAACCGCATGCTGTGCGCGGACCTGGTCGAGGTCCGCTGGGTTGACTCACGCGGGGAGCCCCATCTCGAAATAGCCAACATCGAGGGGATTTCGGCGAAAGGCGCAAGCCTCGTCCTGGATGTTGGGCTGCCGTCTGGAACGGCGGTGCGGCTTCGCACACCGCGCGGCGTGTTCGACGCCGCGGTCCGCGAGTGCCGCCACGAACCGGACTTTGGCTTTGCCCTGCGAATCGAACTGGCGAACAAGTCCCGTTGGAGCCGGCAGGGGTTCCGGCCACGCCATCTTTTCGATCCGCGTGGACTGGAACGCCGGGATGCGGCGCAGAGCCGAAAGGAGTGAGCCCCCACGCTCGACGCCGCATCCATGAGATGAAAAGCGAAACGGGCCGGTCTCCTGGTCCTTCGACCTGGAAACCGGCCCGTAAGCTTTATGGTCGACTCGATCGACTGGCGGCGAACCGAGTGGGAGCGTTACTTCTAGCGGTGTCCGCCGCGGCCCCCTCCGCCGCGTCCCCAGCCACCGCCGCGTCCCCATCCGCCGCCACCCCAGCCGCCATAGCCCCAACCGCCGTAGCCCCAGCCCGATCCGAAGTAAAGACCAAGGCCGGGCCCATAGTAGTAGGGCGAGTAGTAGTACGGCGAGTAATAGGGGTACGGAGCATAGTATCCCGGCGCGGGAGCCGATTGCACCATGCGATTGCGCAGTGCGGGCTGCCTGTAGTCGTCCATCTGGACCGGCGCGAAGGCGCGCAGGGATGCTTCGTTATCGATGTTGAAAGTGAAAGGCGCTTCGAGGCGGAAGGTCAACGTCGTCTCGGGATAGATGACCGTCGGTTTGCCGCGCGTCAGCAACACGCCGATGGTGGACGCGACTACCCCAGCCGCGGCGCCAACGCCGGCGCCGACTCCGCCATTCACGGCTGCGCCGATGGCCGCGCCAGTGGCTACGGTGGTGCCGACGGCCACGGCGTCACGTCCATGAGACGTCCCGCCGCGGAACTCCATCAACCGGCTCGTCACCGGAATTTGGCGGCCGTCGGCCAGGGTCAGTTCGTTCAAGTCCAGGCCCAGGCGGGACGTACCCTTCGCGCGGCCGGCCTTTTGGGCCTCCGCCACCACGCCGCCTACGGTCTGTCCACGCTGGGCGATCACGCGTCCGTTTACGATCACGGGCTGCGTCAGCGTCGCCGTCCACCCGTCGCCGGGCCGGTTGTGATCGCTCGACAGCGGTTGATCCACGCGCACGTTAATCCACGTTCCGGCCGGGATGGTCAGTGGTAGAGGCAGCGCTGGATGGGCCACTGCGTCGGGCTCATCGAACCGATGCCAGCCTCCGCGCTGCGCCGTAATTGGCGATCTCTGCTGCGGCATGGGCTGGTATTGTTGCGGGTACTGCTGTTGCGGGTACTGTTGCGGGTATTGCTGCTGGTACTGTCCCTGAGCTTGCGCCTGCGGCGGCTCCTGCTGCTGTTCCGCCGGGTAAGACCCCTCCTGCGCAAGAGCAGGCAACACGAAGGCCACCGGCAGCGCCAACAAAAAAGCGAATTTGGAATTGTGTCGGATATTCATGGTTCTCCGATCCTTTCTTTACTCAACCGTGCCATATGCAATCGCCGTGCCAGCCGGTAAGCCATTTGAAATCAACGCCCGCTTCGAGCCGCGCTGGCCGGTTGTCACCACGGCGGTGGTTTTCAACCACCATCGGCACGCTCCCGTAATGGGCAAACACCTTGGCGGAATCGCCCCGGATTGGAGCGTCATACGGCATCCACCCGATCCGACGTTCCGTGGCCTGTTTGCGTTGCACTGCCCAACCGTCCCGCCCGCGACGCTCACGGTTGTCACGGGCGGCCGGCGGCTCCTGGGGACGCCGATGCCAGATCGGCTCCGACCGCCCGCGTGACGGGCAACGGAATGTGCCGGCGGCAGGAGTGTGAGCCGCAGGGAGCCGATCTGAAGATCGGCGTTCCCAGGGGGGCGCAAAAATGAGACCCCCCGGAGCCGCGTGGGCACCGGGGGGTCTTTTGCGGACGTGTAATTGGAACGGCCTAGATGAATTTGTACTTGCCCGGCACCGGGAACGGCGTCGTCTCGTTCTTCATCTTGTAGTCGTAGTCACCCTTCGGGAACAGGTCGAGCTGCGAGTTCATCATCATGTCCCAGGTGATCATTTGGCCCGAGTATGCGGCCTCGCGGCCCATAATGCAGGTCATGGTGCTTTCGGCGACCGCCTGGCCTTCATTCACGTAGGGGATCTCGCCGCGGATCGACTGCATCAGTTTGCCGTGCTCGTTCGGATAGCCTGGCGCGCCTTTGGTCTGATTCCATTCCATGCGCTGCTTCGAGGTGACAATCACCTCGCTGACGCGGCCGTAGCTCTTCTCGAACTGGCGGCAGTAGCTCGACATGTGCACGCCGTTGGCGTATTCGAAATCGGCCCCGATATGGTCGTAGATGTTGCCGTAGACTTCTGTCCCCACAGGTCTCCAAGCCGCTCCACCGCTGGCAAAGCATTTCTCGGGATGCGTCCCCATCGCCCAGTTGCAGACGTCGATGTTGTGCAGGTGCTGCTCGACAATCTGATCGCCGCATAGCCACAGGTTCGAGTACCAGTTGCGATGCTGCCACTCGAAGTCGCCCCATTCCGGCTTCTTCCCTTTAGGCTGCTGGATGACCGGCGTGCCGACCCAGTAGGCGTACAGCGCCTGAACGTCGCCGAACTCGCCGGCGCGCAGCTTGGAAATCATGTCCAGGTAGAACGGATCGCTGCGGCGCTGTGCACCGGAGACTACGGTGAGCTTCTTCTCCACGGCCTTGGCTGCCGCGGCCATAATCTTCCGTACGCCCACGGGATCCGTGCCGAAGGGCTTCTCGCAGAAGACGTGCTTGTTGGCTTCGATGGCCGCTTCGAAATGGACTGGGCGCCATCCTGGAGGCGTCGCCAGGAAGATGATGTCAACGTTCGAGGCGAGCACTTTCTTGTAGGCGTCGAATCCAACGAAATGGTTGTCCGGCGTCACTTTGATGCGGTCCTGGAAGGGCTGCATCTCCTTGCGTTTCCGGAGATCCTTGAGGCTGCCTTCCAGCCGGTCCTCGAAGATATCGCCCATTGCGACGAGCTCGGTGTTCGGATCGCCCTTAAAGTTGTCGGCGACGGCCTGCGTACCGCGGCCTCCGCACCCGATCAAGCCGATCTTCAGCTTGTCCGCGCCCCAGCCCTTGACCAATTCCGGCTTCATAATCGTGAAGGCCGCGGCAGCAGCGGCGGGGCCGGCCAGGAAGGACCGGCGGGATGTCTGGTTCGACGAAGAATCCATTTTCAAAAATACCTCGGTGGATCACATTCTATATCTTTCGGGAGGGTGAAACGAATCGCCCGGCGCGTTAGTTTTTCCTCATCTTCGGAGTTCGGACGTTTCCTTGACTGACTGAAGCCGCTCCTCAAATGCGAATCCGAGGCGCCAGGCAGCGTCACTCCGAATCGCGAAGCCGGCGGCTGGCCCAGCAAGTTGCCGCGGTTCAGTGAAAGACTAGGAGAGGAATGAATCACTTTGACATGGCGCCGGCGGAGTTCCGGCGATACGGATATGAGGTCATTGACTGGATTGAATCCTACCTCGCTAACGTCGGCGATCTGCCGGTGTTGCCGGACATCCAACCGGGAGATTTGATCGACGCGCTGCCCGCCTCCGCGCCCGACAATCCCGAGCCGATGGACGCGATTCTGGCCGACTTCCAGCGCCAGATCGTCCCCGCTTTGAGCCACTGGAACCATCCGCGCTTCCACGCCTTCTTCGCCAACACCGCCTCCGCTCCGGGCATTCTCGCCGAGGCCCTCGCGGCCGCCGTGAACACGAACGGCATGCTCTGGAAATCGTCGCCGGGCCACGTGGAACTCGAACAGGTGGTGCTCTCGTGGCTGCGGCAGTGGCTCGGACTGCCCGTGGAATTCTTCGGCGAGATTATGGACACCGCCTCGACCTCTACCATGCAGGCCATCGCCGCCGCGCGCGTCCAGGCCGACCCCGAGTTGCGGGCCCGCGGCGCACGGCAGGGCATGGTCGTCTACGCCTCCGAGCACGCGCACTCGTCCATCGAAAAGGGCGCGCTGTCGCTCGGCATCGGCCAGGATAACGTCCACAAGATCGGGGTCGATTCCAAATACCGCATGGCGCCCGAATTGCTGCGCGCGGCGATTACCAACGATCGCCAGAACGGCCTGACGCCCTTCTGTGTGGTGTCGACGGTTGGGACTACTTCCGTGACGAGCATCGATCCTGTCGCCGCCGTCCAGAAGATCGCGGAAGCGGAGGGACTCTGGCATCACATTGACGCGGCCTATGGCGGGCCGGCGACGATGCTGGCCGAAAACCACTGGATGCTGGAAGGCGCCGGACGGGCCGACTCGCTGGTGCTGAATCCCCACAAGTGGCTGTTGACGCCGGTCGATTGCAGCGTCTTCTACTGCCGCAAGCCCGAGATGCTGCGGCGCGCTTTTTCGCTCGTTCCGGAGTATCTGCGCACCGACCAGGACGATCGCGCGGTGAACTTCATGGATTACGGCTTTGCGCTGGGCCGCCGCTTCCGCGCCCTGAAGCTGTGGTTCATCATGCGCTATTTCGGCCGCAAGAAGATCGAGGAGATCCTGCGCTACCACATCGCTCTGGCGCACGAACTTTCCGACGCCGTGCGCGCCGACGAACGATTTGAATTGGCCGCGCCGACGACGCTATCGCTGGTCTGCTTCCGCTACCGTGGCGACGACGACGACAACAAGCGGATCATCGAGCGGCTGAACGCCTCCGGGTTTACATTCCTGGCGGGCAACGTCCTGGACGGCCGTTTCGTCATCCGCTATGCCATCGGCAACATCGCCACCTCACGCGAAGACGTCCAGGCCGTGTGGGCCAGGATCCAGGAGGCGGCCTGCGCGCTGGATCCGGCGAAAATAGAGCAATGAGCCAGGCCGATCCTTCGCCAGTCATCGACCTCATCAGTGCCTTCCGGCGCTCGCAGGCCATGTTCACCGCGGTCTCGCTCGGCGTTTTCGATTTGCTCGCCGCCGAAGCCGAGAGCGCGGAAGCGCTCGTTTCCAAAGCAAAGACCGCGGAAACGCTGGCAGCGGAGACTCACACCGATCTGCGGGCGCTGCGCCGGCTGCTCGATGGCTGCACCGGCCTCGGCCTGCTCGACAAACGCGACGGCCTCTACTCGAACACGCCCGTTGCGCAGGAGTACCTGCGAAAGGACAGCCCGAACACGCTCGCGGGCTACATCCTCTACTCGAAAGATGCGCTCTACCCGATGTGGGGCCACCTCGACGACGCGATGCGCGAAGGCACGCCGCGCTGGAACCAGACCTTCGCCGTAGATGGCGGCATCTTCTCCGGCTTCTTCCGCACTCCGCAGGCGAAGCACGAATTCCTGCTGGGCATGCACGGCTTCGGACAGATCAGTTCGCCGGCCGTCGTGCGTGTTTTCAACCTCGGACGGTTCCGCCGTCTGGTGGATCTCGGCGGCGGCACGGGCCATCTGGCCATCGCCGCCTGCGAGCGCTATGGATCGATGCATGGTGTTGTCTTCGACCTCCCTGAAGCGATTGCCGAGGCTCGCCCGCACGTGGCGGCGTCCAGCGCGGCCGGCCGCATTGAATTGGTGGAAGGCGACTTCTTTGCCGACGACTTGCCTCCCGCCGATCTCTACGCGTTGGGCCGCATCGTCCACGACTGGGGCGATGAAAAGATCGGCGTCTTGCTCCGCAAGATTCACGCGGCGCTCCCTCCGGGCGGGGCCATCCTGCTCGCCGAGACGCTGCTCGACGACGACCACACGGGACCCGTCGCCTCGCTGATGCAATCGCTCAATATGCTGGTCTGCACCGAGGGCCGCGAGCGCAGTGTTGCGGAGTACTGTGAGCTGCTCGAAAGCGCGGGTTTCACCGAAGTGGAGGGACGCCGCACGGGAGCGCCCCTTGACGCTGTTCTCGCGATCAGGAAAGAATAGGCAGCGATGCTGAAAGCCGCTAGCCTGCTCGTACTTGGATCACTCATCATGAATGCTGAAGTCCGCATTGAGAAGACCGCCTACCATGGCTGGCCCAATTGCTACCGTGTCACCAACGGGGAGATCGAGCTGATTGTCACCTCCGACATCGGCCCGCGCATCATGCGCCTCGGTTTCCCGGGCGGCCAGAATTTCTTCTTCGAAGAGCCGCAGACCCTGGGCAAATCGGGCGAACCCGCGTGGGTGAAGCGCGGCGGCCACCGCGTCTGGATCGCTCCGGAAGATCCGAAATATAGCTATGGGCCCGACAACTCTCCCATCGATGTGAAGGTCCAGGGAGGCGTGGTGATTGCCACGCAACCCGTCGAGAAAGAGACGGGGATTGAAAAGCAGATCGAGATTCGCATGGACCGATCAGGCACCGGCGTCACGGTGATTCACCGTCTGAAAAACGCCGGGATCATGCCGCTGGAATACACGACCTGGGCGATGTCCATGATGGCGCAGGGCGGAACGGCCATCACCGGCTTCCCGCCGCGCGGCAGTCATGACGAGTACCTGCAGCCCACCAATCCGCTGACCATGTGGGCTTACACCGACTTCAGCGATCCGCGTTGGAAATTCACCACGAAGTACGTGACACTGCGCATGGATCCGGCCAATAGCAATGCACAGAAGCTCGGCACCTGGAACGCGAAGACCTGGGCCGCCTACGCGCTGAACGGCGAGCTGTTTATCAAGCGCTATACTCCGGCGCCGTCGCCGAACTATCCCGATTTCGGATGCAGTTTCGAGATGTTTACCAACAACGAGTTTCTCGAAATGGAGACCCTCGGACCCATCACGAAGGTTCCGGCGGGCGGCGCGGTCGAGCACTCCGAGCGTTGGACAATCCATCGCAATGTCAAACTGAACGCGATCACGGACGCCGAGATCGACCGGGCCGTGCTTCCGTTGCTCAGCTTCTGAGCATCCTGTAGGACAGACGATCGCTTTCGTCGTCTGTCAGACCCGTGCAGGACAGACGATCGCTTGCGTCGTCTGTCAATCTTGTGTCATCTATCCAGGCCATCGTTAGTCTTGTATAGAATGACAGACCACACTACGTGATGGTCTGTCCCACAACAGTGCAATTATGATCGAGTCGATAATCGAGAGCCTTGGCCTGCTGCTAGGATCTGGCCTCTGCTACCAGTGGACGGGCTCGTGGCGCGACCGCATGCGCTTCCCTGCCCCTGGCCGCCTGCTGCGCATCCCCGGCGGAGCCTTGCATTGTTTCGAACAGGGTCTGGGCAGCCCAACCATCGTCCTGGAAGCAGGCATTTCGGCGTCTTCGGTGAGTTGGCGTCCGGTCCAGAAGGAACTGGCGCGGCGCCACCGCGTGTTGGCCTATGACCGGGCCGGTTACGGCTGGAGCCCGCGCATCCGCACGCCGCGCACCATCCCCCAACTCTGCACAGAACTCGAAGCGCTGCTCGACGCGAGCGGCGCGACGGGACCGTACGTCCTGGTGGGCCATTCTTTCGGCGGCCTGCTGTTGCGCCACTTTGCGGCTCACGCGCCTGAAAAAGTGGCTGGGTTGGTCCTGGTCGATCCGCTGGAACCCATGGAGTGGTCGCCACTCACCGAAACGCAGGCGTTTCGCGCGCGCAAGGGCGTGCAACTCTCCCGCCGGGGCGCCCTGCTGGCGCGTCTGGGCATCGTGCGCCTGGGCCTGGATCTGCTCACCTCGGGCACGCAGTTCGTGCCGAAACTGCTGGCGCGCGTCTCCGGCGGCAAAGGCGTGACAGTGCCCAACCGTCTGGTAGCCGAGGTCCGCAAGCTGCCGCAAGAACTTTGGCCGGTGATGAAGGCGCACTGGTGCCAGCCGCGCTGTTTCGACACGATGGCCGAGTACCTCGCGCGGCTTCCGGAGGCCTGCGCCCTCGCCTTGGATGACGGCCCGCTCCGCGACCTCCCGCTGGTGGTTATCTCCGCGGGAAGGACGGCCCCCGCCGTCATTGAAGCGCATCGCGCCACGGCCGCTCTCTCCTCGCGCGGACAACACGTTATCGCCGAGGGAAGCGGCCACTGGGTGCAACTCGACAACCCTGGCCTGATCGTACAGGCCGCGTTGGACGTCGCGCAACAGGCGGCGCCCCAAGCCTCCGCATAGTCAGACGCGCGGTACCGGCTCCTGAACAAGAGCAACAGGTTGTTATATCCTTCACCAAGGAGGATCCCCCGTGTACTTACGCGTTCTGCCCGTAGTGTTTTTCTTGACCTCATTCGCCGCTGTCGCTCAAATGAGCGACTTCAATGGCTACAAGGACCCGGCGCTGTTCACGCGCCTGCCGCATTACTTCCTGCCCAGTGCGGATTCCGTGGTCGACACGCCTTTCGACGCTTACGAGTTCTCGACGAAGAACGGCGCGCAGAAGGTGGAAGGCCATCACCTCAAGTACGCCTATGACTTCGACGAGTCCGCGGGGACGCACCCCGGATTCCTGCAGATCGTTCGTAACTACGGAGCAGCCGCGAAGAAGATCGGCGGAGAGGTCCTGGCCGAAGATGTGCGGAGAGTGACCGTTCGCGTTGCCAAGAACGGCCTCGAAACCTGGGTCGCGGTGGAGGCGTTCAACGAGGGCAGAAGCTACGAGTTGAACATCATCGAGCGCCAGTTGATGCAACAGGAAGTGGTCGCCAACGCCGCTGCGTTCCAGGCCGGGCTGAAGGAGAACGGGCACGTCGAGGTGCCGGGGATCTTCTTCGATTTCGGCAAGTCGGAGATCAAACCGGAGTCCGATGCGGCGCTGAAAGAAGTGGTGAAACTGCTTCAGTCGAACCCCGCGTGGAAGGTGTGGGTGGTGGGTCACACGGACAACGTGGGTACCGTGGAGAGCAACATGACGCTCTCTGGTGGGCGTTCCGGCGCGGTGGTCAAAGCTCTGGTGCAGGCAGGCGTCGATGCGAAGCGGCTCGCGCCGCACGGCGCGGGACCTTACGCTCCCGTCGCAACGAATGACACTGACGCGGGGCGGGCCCGCAACAGGCGCGTGGAACTGGTGAAGCAGCCGTAAGCGGCGGGCGTGGTGGGGCAGGCCTTCAGCCTGCGCGGGGCATTCAGCCCCGCAAACCGCCCATCGCGGACCACACCACCACGCCTCAACCAGCCGTCCCTCCACTTTCAGACGCTAAACTCAAATAGATGGCCGCAGCCCCAACATCCAAGCGACTTGCCACCACCCTCTGCGGCATCCATTTGAAGAATCCGGTGCTGGCAGCCTCCGGCACATTCGCCTATGGAGTCGAGTTCGCGACCATCCTTGACCTGAACCAGCTCGGCGGCTTCGTCGTCAAGGGCCTCTCCCGCGAGCCGATAGAAGGCAACCCGCCGCCCCGCGTGTGGGAAGCTACCGCGGGCATGATGAACTCGGTCGGCCTGCAGAACATCGGCGTCCGGGCCTTCGTCGCCGAGAAGCTACCCGCACTCGCGAAACTCGACACCGCCGTCTTCGCCAATGTCTTCGGCTACGCGCTGGAAGACTATGCCGAAGTCGTGCGAGTGCTCGA
The DNA here is from genome assembly GCA_963823095.1 of Terriglobia bacterium. Lineage (GTDB taxonomy): Bacteria > Acidobacteriota > Terriglobia > Bryobacterales > Bryobacteraceae > CAIVVT01. Next base: position 53,999 of record CAWGKI010000049.1, on the reverse strand, counting down.
CGATCACGAGGGGCTGGCGGGCTACGAGTTGAACGTTTCCTGCCCAAACACGAAACACGGCGGCATGTTCTTCTCGAGCGATCCCGTTCTGCTGGGCGAGCTTGTCGAGAGCGTCAAGCGCATCGCGAAGCGGCCCGTCGTGGTCAAGCTCTCGCCGAATGTCGCACGCATCGAGCCTCTCGCTCAAGCCGCGGAGGCGGCCGGCGCGGACGCGATTTCGCTCGTGAACACGTTCGTCTCGCTGGCCATCGACATCCGCACGCGTCGTCCCCGACTGGGCGCGGGCTTTGGCGGACTCTCGGGGCCCGCCATCAAGCCCATCGCGCTCCGCATGGTCTGCGAGGCGGCGCGCGCGGTAAAGATCCCCGTCGTCGGGCTGGGCGGAATCCGTAGCGGAGCGGACGCAGCCGAGTTCCTCATCGCCGGCGCATCGGCCGTGGAAGTGGGCACCGCCAGTTTCTGGGATCCCAGTTCGCCGCTGCGCATCGCCGGCGAGCTCGACCAGTTCTTGAAAGAAGAGAAAATCGGCAGCGTGCGCGACCTGGTCGGCACGCTCAAACTTGGAGCATCCTGATGGAATCAATAAAAGAGATTGTCGCCACCGGCAGCGCGCCGCAGGCGATCGGCCCGTATTCTCAGGCCGTCAAGAAGGGCGGAATGGTGTTTTGCAGCGGGCAGATTCCGCTGGATCCCGCCACGGGCCAAGTGATCCCGGGCGGCATCGCCGAGCAGACTGCGCGCGTGCTCGAGAACCTCAAGGCCGTTTTGGAAGCGGCGGGAGCGGGCCTGGACTCGGTGGTCAAGACCACGGTTTTCGTGAAGGACCTGGCCGAGTTTGGCGCTATGAATGAGGTCTATGCGAGGTACTTTGGCGCCGGCGCGCCTGCCCGTTCCACAGTGGAAGTCGCACGCCTGCCGAAGGACGTGAAGGTCGAGATCGAAGCCATCGCCTTCGTGAAGTAGGATCGCCGCCACGACGCAAACTCGTGACGCGTTGCGCCGTCAATTCGGCCAGCGGCACGGCAACCTGGCTGTCGTGCAAGGACGCCGAGGTCAGCACGCAACTGATCGGAATCTGTCCGTCGGCCACGTCCAGATGCAGCTTGTAGCCGATCCAGAACGACTTGTGACCCTTGCTGTTGGTCTTGCAGCCCACGTCGCAGGCGCGCGGCAACTCCGCGAGCATTTGCTCCAGCGTCAGGCTCCCGGAACACTGCCGCTCCAGGCGCGTCATCCGCTCCACCGGTACGGCCTTCTTGCGGCCCTTGCGATAGCGCGGCTCCGGCCCGCTTTTCTTCGGCTTCGGCTGCCGCTTCTCGGGCACTGCAATCGCCGTCGCATCCCGGCTGATGTGGCCGATCAGACGCTCTGCCTGGGTCCGCTCGATCAGCACTGCGTGCACCCGCTGCGCCCACTGGCTCTCCGCAAATTCGGCGAACGCCCGCGAGAATACGCTCTCGTCGGGCACCCCCGCCGCGGTCTCCCAACCGCACAGCCGCCGCAACACAATGTCGGCCCGCAGACGATCCAACAAGGCCCGCGTCGTCTGCAGATTGAGTACCGCCTTGGCCACGAAGGCTCGCGCGATCGCAGCACGGTCATGCGCCGGCCGCCCCCGCCCGCAACGCACCTCGACCAAGGCGTCCAACTGAAGCAGCGCTAGCGTGCGCACAGTTGCTGCTGCAGATCGCTCAGCGGTCCCAACTCGGCTTCCAGCACCGGAAACAGACGGCCCTGCAAAATATTGCCGAACTGTACCAGCGTCTCGCGTAAGCTATACATTAGGGCTGCCTCCCGGTGCCTTCGTTTTGCCAAAGACACAGTGTACTGGGAATCGCAGCCCTCTCAAAACATTCTTTTCTAAATCCGTTTCAGCACACGATTTGCGCGAAACGACATGTGGCTCGCGAGGCGTCCGCGCCGCAAGTCCAGCCAGACACCAGCGCCGGCGCTGCGCTGTTTCCACGTTGCTGCCGCAAGGGACGAATTTTGCAAGTCCCTCTGAAGTCCCACGCAGGATAAATCCTGCCCCACCACGCCTGCCTCGGCGTTGATCTGGCGGCGTTACTGGTGCGCCGAGTACGGCTGCTGCGGCGGATTGAGCTTCACTTCAATCGTCTTCTCGGCCTCGTTGACCTGGAAGATCTCGCCGAACGTCTGGAACCCCTTGGCGATCACCTGGACCTTGATTTTGCCCTGCGGGACCGGCGGGATCTTGGCGATGCCTTCCATGTTCGTCTTCAACTCATAGGGGACGTAGACCTTCTTGCCGAGCTTCATGTAGTCGCGTCCCTCGACGAACGTCACGATCACACTGGCCCGCTCGATCGGCTTGTCGGAGTGGGTCTTCACTTCGACGCGCAGGGTCGTCATCGGCGGCGCTGCCAGAACCGTCGCCATCAAACCCAGGCACAAGGCAGCCGCGAACAGGATCCGAATCCTCATGGAACTCATTATCGTACGTATCGAAGGGTCAGTGTCCGTCGCCGGCAACCAAGCCGGGGTGAACGGAATCCGGACGTCATGTGGATGTGGCAACCACTTCAGTCAACGCACCGCCGCCGCATCTTGTCTGGTCAGTTGCACAAAGGGATCCAACTGCTCTCTTGTCCCGTAGCATTCGTCGCTCGCGGCCGGACAGCCTCCCTGGCAAGCATCGCGCAGCGGGTGCGAGCACGACCTGCACTCGCTGGGAACGGGCGCCCAGAACTCCACAGCCTTGCGGCCGTTCACGAGTTCCTCAAACGGCGTTTCCCGCAGATCGCCCAACACGACGGACGAGTGGTTACACGGGCGGAGCAGTCCGTCATGACTGACGGTGTAGTACGCCTGCGCCCCGCCTCGAGGGCACCATCCAAAGTGCAAATGCGAGTAAGGAGCCGGATCGATGACGCAGGCAGGTATTGGGACCGACACCGAGATGCTGGCCTGGTATTCGACGGCGACCGCCTCCGCGGCGCACAGCGCGGCCCTCAACTGCTCTACCGTGGGACCGAGTTGACTGGCTTGGGGCAGGGTCAGCCGGCTGAAATTCATCCGGTTGAGAAGAAACGCATCCGCGCCGAGCGCGATACCTAGTTCCAGCGCATCGCGAGTGTGCCCGGCGTTGAGCCGGTTGAGCACCACGCTCGCCACGACGGAGCAGCCGCGTTCCCGCGCGGAAACGGCTCCGTTCAGGACGCGCCCGAAGGCCCCGGTGCGGCCAACGATCCGGTCATGCAACTCCGCGTCAGCTCCGAAGAGCGTTATCTCGAATGTGGTTCCCACCGGGAATCGCGCGGCGCGGGCCGGCGTCAGCAGCGCGCCGCTGGTGATCACGGCTACGTCCAGCCCATCGTTCACCAGGTCCGTGCAGATGCCTGCGATGTCCGGGCGCAGGAGCGGCTCACCGCCCGAAAGCGCCACCACACGAATCGGGGCGTCTCTCCGGATCTTGCGAACGATTTTCAGGATGTCTTTTCTGCGAAGAGTCTCTGGCGAGAGAACCGGAGCCCGGTCCTCCCGCCAGTAGTTGTAACAGTGCACGCAGGCATGCGGGCACGCCTCGGTAACCTCGACGACAAGATATTCGTGCGGGGTCATCGCAGCGTCGCCGTTTCTGCCTGCTACTTCCCGGCGAGCAGGCGTTCCTGGAGTTGCGCAGTGATGATTTTGCGGTCAACCATACCCTTCAGTATCGTGGCGCGCAGATCTTCCCGGATACCCTTGATGAAGTCTGGAACGGGAATGTAGCAAACGATGATGGGCGGCCTCCATCCAAGACCTGCGATTGCGACGAGATTCTTCCCGGAGGTTATGACGGAGACCGATTGGCCGACCAACCCCTTGATTTGCGCGAGGTCGACGATTTCTCCGACTGGGATTTCCCTCTTGGTTTCTCCGATTGTTACGAAGTAGCGGTCGCGAACGGCCGTTACTTTTCCTTCCTTGACTGGGACGCCCAATTCAACCGCAAGCGCCTTTAATTCCGCGGGGGAACTGGCGCGAACGGCTTTCTTAGTTGCCATGGTTCTTGCCTCTCCTTCAGCTTATGTGAGATAAGCAGGCTTCATTACCTTTAACACTGATTGGAAAGAGAGTCAATCTTTATGAAATCGAATGTGTTCTTGATATTTCGCCTCTCCAATCCAATTCGCGGTCGATGTGCGCAGGTGAGAGAAGCGGCCGGGGCCTGCCGGTGAAGCAGCGCGGGTGAGCGCGATCAGGCAATATCCGGCAACAGGAACTTCGCAGGCCTGCCCAGCGCGGCCGCGGCCCGCTCGGCGGCCTTGTGCCCGCTGCGCGCGGCTCCTTCCATCGTGGACGGCCAGCCGGAACGAGTCCAATCGCCAGCGAGCGTGAAGTTCGGAATCCCGGTCGCCGACTCCGGCCGCACCGCCTCCAATCCGGGACGCGCGGAGAACGTCGCCCGGAGTTCCTTCACCACATGAGCCTTCACAAGCGTCGCCTCACGCACGCCGGGCAGGAATTCCGCCAACTCTTTCATCGCCAGATCGACGATCTCGCCTTTGCTCATCGGCGTCAACGCACGCGACGCGCTCACGACAACTTGCAGGCGGCGGCCGCCATCCTTGCTGTAGAACCAGTGAATGGTCCGATCTAGCAGCGTGCCGTGCGGCAACTCCGTCACCGGCCGGTCAAACCAAAGGTGGATGCCCGTGATCGGAACCGGCTCGAACTCCTGGAAGTCGACCCCGAGTAGCGGCGAAACGCCTCCCAGACGCGCCAATCGGTCGTAGGGAAGCGCAGAGACGTAGTGTCTGGCCGCGAGCCACTCGTCGCCCGCAACGACTCCTTCGATTGAGCCGCCATGAACGCGGATCTCAGTTACGGCTGACCGAAAGTGAATGTCTACATTCGGCATCTTCCGCCACGCTTCCGCGCTGTAAAGCTCGCCCAGCGGCACGTCCGGCACGCCCATCTGGTACGAGTCCGGCGCGGCCAGGAAACCCAGCCACAGCACCTGGAAGCCGTGCAGCGCCGACATCCGGTCGAGCTCCTCGTTGATTGCGCTGACCAGGATCTGCCGCCAGAACCGCTCGATCGCACGCGGCGTCTGGCGCTTTTCTCTCAGCCAGTCGAGCATCGTGATCGAGTCCAGGTCGCCGCGCGTCTTGCGTTCATTCCGCAGCGCGAGCAGCGCCCGGCCGATGCCGATCTTGTCCTGGATTCCCAGAAAATGCAGTGTCGCGAACGATTCGGCGAAATGCAGCGGCGCGGGCAGCAGCCCTTCCTTCAACACCGAAATCCGCCCGCCCGGTTCAATGAAGTAAAACTCGCGGTGGAACGTGATCAGGTCTGCCACGCCGAGCCGCCGGTAGAAGTCGAGCAGGTTGACGCAGCAGCGCAGCAGGATGTGCTGGCTGTTGTCGATGACGTCCGCCTCTTCGCCGTCCGGCCCGGGCGCGGGATACGACGTCGCCCGCCCGCCGGCGAACGGCTTCATCTCAAGGACCTCGACGTCGAAACCGGCCTCGCCTAACGCCGCCGCCGCCGAGAGCCCGGCCACCCCGCCACCGAGAATCAGAACGTCGCGCATCGTTCGCGCTTTACCGCCAATAGCCCGTGATCATGCCCAAAGCCACTGCCTCAATGATCCCGAAGAAGGGAAACGCCAAGAGGGCGGCGGCGAGCCGCAGCGGCCACATCCAGGATCGCGGGCGGAAGCTCAACCAGGCCTGAGGCAGAGCAATGCCCAGGTAGATCAGGCCGTATCCGATCTCGCCCGCGTTGCACCAGGGGCAGTGCTTTGCGCCCGCCATGTGGATGTTGCAGTGCGCCGCACCGCCCGCCCACAGGTGCGTGCAGCCGCATTGGAACACCAGTTGGCACAGATCCAAAGCCAGGGTCCAACTCGCGGCGAGAGAGACGATCAGGATGAGCACGCCGGAGACCCACTCCGTCTCCAGGCGCGTCAACATCTTGTGGGGGACGATCATCTAGCGGCTAACCTTGGCGCGCGCGTGGCCGTATCGCCGCACCATGTTCTGAACCAGTTTCTGCCCCATTTGGTCTCCCAGCGAGAGCAGCGATTCGGGATGGAACTGGACAGCCTCCATCGGCAGTTCGCGATGCCGCACGCCCATGATGATTCCGTCTTCGCTCTCTGCCGTGATCTCCAGAGACGTCGGCAGCTTCTCGCGAATCGCGTACAGCGAGTGGTACCGGCCCACTTTCAACGGCGACGGCAGCGCTTCGAATACGCCGCGGTTGTCGTGGGTCACCATCGACGGTTTGCCGTGCATCGGGTACGGCAACACGCCCAGCTCGCCTCCAAAGCCCTCGACCATGCCCTGCAATCCCAGGCAGACGCCAAAGGTAGGCAGCCCGCGCGACGCCGCGTAGCGCACCAGGTCTGGCACGCCAAAATCGGCGGGACGTCCGGGGCCCGGCGAGACCAGTAGAATGTCCGGGTTCAACTCGTCGATCAGCGACAGGGGGAAGCCCGAGCGGTAGGTCATCACCTCGGCGCCGGTCTGCCGCACGTAGTTGGCCAGGGTCTGGATGAAGCAGTCGTCGTGATCCACCAGCAGCAGCCGCACGCCCTTGCCAGGCTGCTCGGCGCGGACTTTCACCGCGGGTCCGCTGTCCGCAACAGGCGCATGCAACGAACTGAAGAAACCCGTCGCCTTGAGCCGCGTTTCCCGCTCTTCGTTCTCCGGAATCGAGTCGTAGAGCAGCGTCGCGCCGGCCGGATAGGTCGCGATCCCGTCCTTCAAGTGAACGGTACGGATGGTGATCCCGGTGTTGATGTCGCCGTTCAGCGACAGCAGTCCGAGCGCCCCTCCGTACCAGCCGCGCGGGTCCTTCTCCAGATCCTCGATGGCCTGGGAAGCTGCCTTTTTCGGGGCGCCGGTCATGGTGACGGCCCACATTTGCGACAGGAACGCATCCAGCGAATCGAAGCCCTTGTCGAGAATGCCTTCGACGTGATCCACGGTGTGGAACAGGCCCGCGTAGCGTTCGATCAGCCGGCGCCCGATCACCTTCACCGAACCCGGCACGCAGACTCGCGACTTGTCGTTGCGGTCCACGTCGGTACACATCGTCAGCTCGGACTCTTCCTTGGGCGAATTGAGCAGGGCCAGGATCAGGTCGTGATCCTGCAACGGGTCGCCCGTGCGCCGCGTGGTCCCGGAAATCGGGCAGCTTTCAACACGGCGTCCTTCGACGCGCAGGAACATCTCCGGGGAAGCGCCCACGAGTTGCTCGTCGCCGAACTGCAACAGGTACTGATACGGGCTTGGGGATCGGAGCTGCACGCGGCGGAACAGCTCGGCCGGGCTGTCGCCGAACCCGGCGGAAAAGCTCTGCCGCAGGACCACTTCATAGTAGTCGCCCTGCTTCATGCCGCCCCGGACAAGCTCGACCTTCGCCATATACTCTTCCGGCGTGTGGTCGGAGACGATCTCGGGCGGCGCTCCGGCGGGTGGGATGCTCACTTCTGCCGCCTCGCGCGGCAGCCCCGCGGTGGAGTCCTCGCCGAGTGCGAAGTCGTATTGGTAGCGCTCGATCACCTCGCGCTTGCGGTCCATGAAGTGGATGTCGTCGCACAGGAAGAGGTGCAGGTCCTTCTGCTCGCCGCGCGGCATCCTCATCCGGATCGGGTCGAACTGAAACAGCAGGTCGTAGCCGAACGCCCCGGCCAGTGCCAGCCGTGTGTCCTTCTTGTTGCCGAACTCCTGAACCAGCGCGCGCAGGATCGAGAACACGGAGGGCTGCTTGCTGCGTTCCTCTTCCGGGAACAGCGCCGGCAAGGGTTTCAGCCGTCCGGCGAGGGCCGTTCCTTCGAAACCCAGCGCATCCCAATGCGGGTGCTGGCCGAGGACGCCTTGGAGGTGGCGCGCGATGATCTCTCCACGGGCGTTCAGCGGACGGAACTCCAGACGCCGGCCCCTGCCGATGATTTCCAGCGGCGGGCACAGTGCGGCCACGTCCCAGCGGGAGTACCTTTCCGGATACTCGTAGCCGGAGGAAAGGTAAATCCCGCGATGCCGGTCCAACTCCGTCAGGAGGTGGCTCAGACCGCGGCGAAAGGGCAGACGCGAGGAAGTGCGCGTCACCTGAATGCCCGATTTGGTCGTATAACGCAGCAAAGACATTGATAGAGTGATGAGATTTCAGGTTATCATCCCTGCCAGGGACGCCCCTTCGTATTAGCGGACAACCTATGAACATCATCGACTCCACAAAGAGTTACGAGGCGTGGTTGGGCAAGGAGGTCGTGATCCTGGATGGCGACCTGAACAAGAAACACGAGCTGATGGCCGAGGCGGTTTTCCCCTTCCTTCGGGCTACCTATTACCGCTGGGCCCAGATTTGGGCGGAGACCGCCGAAGGCATGGCCGGCGGGTTGCCGGTTCTTGCCGTGGGCGATCTGCACGTCGAGAACTTCGGAACCTGGCGCGACGCGGACGGGCGGCTTGTCTGGGGTATCAACGATCTGGACGAGACCGCCGAGTTGCCGTTCACCCTGGACCTGACTCGCCTGGCGGTGAGCGCCGTCTTCGCGAGCGCGCATCACGGGCTCAGCGCGACGCGGCCTCAGCTCGTCGGTGCTATGCTCGACGGCTACCGCAGCGGCGTGGAGTCCGGTGGATCCCCTTTCGTGCTCGAAGAGCGCCACGCGGCGCTGCGCACCCTGATGATCGACAGGCTGAAGGATCCCACGGCCTTCTGGGGCAAGCTGACCAACTTGCCGGAATTCAAAGGGCGCAAGCCAAAAACCGCGCTTGCGGCTGCTGATGCGGTTGCTGCCGCGGGGTGTCGAATCCCTGCGCGTCGTCCACCGCGTGGCGGGCCTGGGCAGTCTGGGACGGCAACGCCTGACGGCCGTTGCACAGTTCGAGGGCGGCTTGATCGCGCGCGAGGTGAAACAGCTTGCGCCTCCGGCCTCCTGGTGGGCGAAGCTCAGCGATTCGAATGCGATTCGCTATGGGGAGTTGCTGAGAGCCGCCGCGCGTTGCGCCGATCCGTTTCTCAAACAGCGCGAAAATTGGGTCGGCCGCCGGCTGTCGCCCTCCAACAGCCGCGTTGAGCTTTACGACCTGCCCAAGGAGAAGGACATCCTTCACTTGCTCAATTTCATGGGCGCGGAGACTGCGAACCTGCACATCGGCTCGGCCTCGCGCAAGCGGCTCAAGAAGGCCTTGGACGAGATCCCGGTGGCGGCGTTCACTAAGGCCACGCGAGCCCTGGAAAACGCGGTCGTCAACGACTGGAAGGAATGGAAGGCGCGCTGAGGCGCCGATCGTTTTCTCGCTCGACCTGAAACGGAGTTGCGGCCGTGAGCGGTCTTATCGCAATACTGTTCACTTTGTGGGATAGACCATCGCTTTGCGTGGTCTGTCTCGTCCGGAATCCGGCAGACGACATAGAATGATCGTCCGCCCCACCACATTGCCCCGTAAGTGAACAGTATTGGGTCTGTTCGGGCCTTTCCCCGCTCCGCGGCACAGAGCCGCGCCGGACAGAGAGCGATCCGGCCTCGGCCGATCACCGTGCTTCGGTTTCGTCTTCGCCCCGAGACGGAGGGTTGTTCTCTTCGCGCGAGGCGAGGGCGCTCTGTAACCTCGCGCCTCGCGGCCATCCCGATAAGATCGCCATCGCGGCCTACGAACATTTATCGTTCCTTCGCTATAAAGTCCGGCGCCCTCTTGGCCGATTAGTGATTGGAGGCCAAGTGCCGAACCTTCTCGATGACCTTGTTTCTCTCAAGTACGGCCGGACCGGGAGCCTGACCGCCGTGAGAACCGTTAGTGCGAATCTGTTCGTATTCACCGCATTGCTTCTGAGCGCCCAGCGTGGCCCAAACATCTGAAAGCGTCGAAGGCCACGATGCCGCATCCCAACGCGGTGCTTGCGAATCTTCGTCTGCTCAGGGGCATCGATCTCAACCGATTCCCGATTCCGGCGTATCGTTTGCACCAGCCACAGGTTCCGATCGATGATGACTCGTCCCCAACCGCCCCTGCCCCACGAGCCCATTGCGCCGTTCTTTACTCTCAGCGCTCCGGCCGCTCTTGCTTTGACCATCGGCGGAGCGCCGGCCACCACCGCGATCACGGCATCGGGCGCCGGCGGCTTCACAAGCGGAATTGCCGTGTTCGTCGCGGGCTTGCCCGAAGGGTTGACAGCTTCGCTAAGCCCGTTCTCGCTTTCCCCAGGAAGCCCCACGACTCTACAGATCGCCGCCCTCCCTTCCGCGGCTGCGGGCAACTACACCTTCACGGTGAAGGGCGTCAGCGGGAATTTGAGCTACTCGGTGATCGTCTCCATGATCGTGAGCGCGCGACTCCGCAGTCTGGCAGAGCGGACCCCCAGGTCTGCGGCCGACGCCCACGTCGGCCATTATTCAGAGGGAATTCCGCGTCACCCGGCGACCTGGTACGGACTACAGGAGGAACTGGCGAGGTGAGGCGAGCAGGCATTGCCAGCGAGATCCTTGATGGTGAAGCGGGAGATGGGCAACAGGCGCGGTCGGCCCTACGACGAGCGACTCATTCCACGAATGATGTGCTTGGGTTCGCTGGAGTTCCCGTCAGCGGCGACGGTTTCAGCGCCGCTGGGTGTATTCACCCAAATCCTTTCAATATTTTGGCATCCGGTTTGCATGTAGATTCAGGTTATGGATGTTAAGGCGCTTCCCTACAAGCCCAACCCCAAAGCTCCGCGCGCGGTCTTACCCGTTCTGCCGCCAGAGGTTAGAGCCAAATCGGCCGACGAGGTAGCCTTAGGCTTCAGCGCGGACGAGGTGAGCGTAGAGGCGCAGCGGTGCCTGCAATGTCCAAAGCCGGCATGCATCAACGCCTGCCCGCTGCACATCGACATCAAGCGTTTCATCGGCCGTCTGGCTCAAGGCGACCCCGAAGGCGCGGTAGACGTCATCAGCGAACAGAGCCCCTTTCCGGGCGTCTGCGGGCGCGTCTGCCAGCACGAACTGTTCTGCGAAGACGCCTGCCTGATCGGCAAGAAGTTTGGTCCGGTGGCCATCGGCTCGCTGGAGCGTTTCGCTGCCGATCACGCGCGCCTCGCCAAGAAGACTCTGACGCCGGGTGCGTTCCCCGCGCCCACCGGCAAGAAGGTAGCGCTGGTCGGCAGCGGCCCCGCGTCGCTCATCGCGGCCTTCGACCTGGTGCGCAAGAACTACCGCGTGACGATCTTCGAGGCCCTGCACAAACTGGGCGGCGTGCTGGCCTACGGCATCCCGAATTTCCGTCTGCCTCGCGAGATCCTGCATGAGGAGATCGCCCGTCTGCAGAACATGGGCGTGGAGTTCGTCACCGACTTCATTGTCGGCAAGACGGCCGCGCTCGAAGAGCTGTTCGAGGAAGGTTACGAAGCGGTCTTCATCGGCACCGGCGCCGGACTGCCTTTCATGATGGGCATCCCCGGAGAGAACCTGATCGGGGTCTACACGGCCAATGAATTCCTGACGCGCATCAACCTGATGGAAGCCTACAAGCCGCACGCGATCACGCCGGTGCGGGTCGGCAAGCGGACCATCGTCGTGGGCGGAGGCAATTCCGCCATGGACGCCGCGCGTTGGGCCAAGCGCATGGGCAGCGAGACCATCGTGCTCTTCCGCCGTGGCCGCGCCGAGATGCGGGCGCGCCTGGAAGAGATCGAGCACGCCGAGGAGGAGGGAATTCAATTCCACTTCCTGGCCGCGCCCGTCGCGATGTACGGCGACGAGAACAGTGCGGTCCGCGAGATGGAGTGCATCCAGATGCGTTTGGGTGAAGTGGATTCCTCGGGGCGTCCATCGCCGGTGCCGATTCCCGGCAGCGAGTTCCGTTTAGCGGTCGAGACCGTAGTAGCCGCGATCGGACAAGCCCCGAATCCGACACTCCAGCGCGTCACGCCGCAACTCATCACGAAGCGCGGCAAGATCGTCGTCAACGAAGAGGGCGAGACGTCGATGCCCTTCGTCTACGCGGGCGGCGACGTGGTGCGCGGAGGCTCCACCGTGATTCTGGCCATGCGCGACGGCCGGGCCGCGGCGGAAGCGATCGACAAGGCGCTGAGCACCGAGCCATCGGATGAGATGCCGGAACCGGTGGAGGTGCAGGGATGAATCGGATACTCGCGAAGAAACAGCTCGGCCCCGAAGTTTTCCAATTAGAGGTCGAGGCGCCGCGCATCCAGAAGCGCTGGAAGGCGGGCCAGTTCATCATCCTCCGCCCGAACTCCGACAGCGAGCGCATCCCTCTGACGCTGGTTCAATCGAGCGTGGAGCGCCAGTCGATCACCATCGTGATCCAGGCCATCGGCAACACGACCAAGGAGACGGTCGAGAAAGAGCCGGGCGACTTCCTGGCCGACGTGGTCGGGCCGCTGGGCGAGCCCGCGTCGATGTGTACGGGCCAGCACGTGGTCTGCATGGCGGGCGGCGTCGGCGTGGCGGAAGTTCTGCCGGTAGCGAGCGCATTCCGTCGAGGCGGGCAATCACGTCACGGCGCTGTGCGGCGCGCGCTCGGACGCCCTGCGCATCCTCGACGCCGAGTTGCAGCAGTGCGTGGACGACCTGCGTTGGGCGACCGACGACGGCACATACGGCTTCCACGGCAACGTCCTGCAACTCCTGCAGAGCATCGCCAAGCCGGGCGACTTCGGCGTCGGTCACGTCATCGGGCCCATCCCGATGATGAAGGCCGTCGCCAACGCCACTCGCGACTGGAACATGACGCTGTACGCGAGCCTGAACCCGGTGATGATCGATGGCACCGGCATGTGCGGCGGCTGCCGCGTCACGGTAGGGGACAAGGTGAAATTCGCCTGCGTGGACGGTCCCGAGTTCGACGCGCACCTGGTGGACTTCGACGAACTCGCGCGCCGCAACCGGGCGTATCGCGAGGCGGAGCAGCGGGTGCTCGCGGAGCACGTCTGCCGCATCGGTCTGGGCCAGGCCTGAGACGGCTAGTACCCCGACCGCGAAAAACTGTTGCTTTGTGGGGCAGCTTGGCAAGCTGCATGCCGGTTGGCAACCGGCACGCCCGGCGATTGCCAATCGCCGCGCAGGATACCGTCCTGCCCCACAGATTTCGCACTTTTCCACACGGTCACGGCACTAGTTCAGCCCCCCTGGGAACGCCGATCTCCAGATCGGCAGAGTCCGGGCCGGGCCTGAACACGGGCTTGTTCGGCGGCACGCACAGCCAGGATGTGAAGGCAGAAGGGAACCTCAGGTTCCCTTTGCATTTCTAACCGATTGATTCTAAAGGCGCGATGTCAGAGAAACGGAACCTGAGGTTCCCTTTTGCCTTCGCGCAGGCGAATCACGGCGCCAGAAACTGGCAAAGAACCATCTTCCGCGGGCGTCGAAAGATGGCTTCATTTCGGCGAAGCGACACGACGCCGGCCCTGCTCAATCACGGTTACAATCGCGGAATGGCCCTCAGGAACGCCGTCAGGCGGGATGACAGGATTCGACTGAGTTTTGCGACGGCAAGTGAATCCGATGCGGCCGAGCTCGTGGCGCTTCACACCGCTGTGGCTGAAGACCTCAACCGCCGGTTCGGCCATGGCTCCCGGTGGTCTGCGCCAACGGAGCGAGGCGTGCTCAGTCAAATGCGGAGACCCAAGTTCGAGCGAATGCTGCTTGCACGCGACGTCGCCAGCGACGGCAGTCCCCGCATCGTCGGGACTCTGCGGCTGGCCACGAAGAAGCCGTGGGCCATCGATACCGCATATTTCACTCCGGTCCAGAAACCTCTGTATCTGACCGGCATGGCCGTCCACCCGGAATTCCAAAGCAAGGGAGTCGGCCGAAGCCTGCTGAAGGAGGCCGAAGCCGCCGCGCGCGCCTGGCCTGCCGACGGCATCCGCCTGGATGCCTACGAGGGCGAAGGAGGAGCCGGAGGCTTCTATTCCAAGTGCGGATACCGTGAGACGGCCCGGGTGGCATACAAAGGAAATCCGCTCATCTACTTCGAGTTGATCCTGCCGCCTCTGGCCTGAGTTGGCGCCCGGCAAGGTCAGCTAAGTCCAGCTACCCGCGCCGTGCTAAGAACCGCGATGGGTTACTGAAGCCGCCTCGCTTCAGGGATTGCTGCGGATAATGATTCCAAGCAGTTCGGCGGCAGCGTGGCATTGGGGCGGCTCACATCAAAGAATGCGACGGCGCCAGTACTGATGAGTTGATCCAATCCGGCTTCTCGGCTGTAATCCGTGTTTTCGTCAACTGCTCTGCCGTCAAGAAAGAGCACCCATGTTTCGATGCTTCGCCTCGGAATGAGATGGGCAATCGTCTCGTTTCCTCCGCGTTCCGGCAGCCCAAGTTGCGTGAGGGCCTCCCGCAACTGACGCTGGCGTCATTCAGCCGAGTCCGTATCCGCGTCGATAACGACGACAAGGGCAGTACGCGCCCGCGCGGCTCTCTCTCGGTACGCCCTCACCGATGTCGGATACCGTTCACGAACCCATTGCTCTCCGCACCCGCTGCCGCTTGGAAGGGCTTCCATTCGGATATCGTGGGGTGAGTATCCCAGTCGGTAAAGAAACCTGCGGACAAACTGTTGGTGCCTCTGGTCCTCCGCAAGAACGGTGACAAGCGATGGCCTACTCACGTTCCCATCCACGCGCTATCAATTCGGAGGGTGGCAGGCAGCTTGTAGGGTCCCCGGCAAACCTCTCGACGCGAACAGGCCCCATCCCATCTCGAATGAGCTGGACACCACTCGCCGGAGCCCATTGATTGATAATCTCTGGGTGATGAGAAATGATCAGTACCTGTCCCCCGCTCTCGTCAATCGTGTCGGCCACCGCCAGGAGCCAGGGTTGAATCTCGCGTAGCGAAAGAAAGTTGTCGGGCTCGTCAAGAACAACTGTGCCCCCCTTCGCGAGTACAAAATGCAGAATAGTGTAGAGGGATATCAGACATCTCTGGCCGTCAGACAACTCATTGAAGAAGAATCTACTGGTCTTACCGCCACTCTGGCCAAACTCAGCGACTAACAGGCGGACATTCTCGCCCGCGGGATCCAACTTAAGATAGTTGAACCCGTCGAGGGACTCACGCAGGCTCTTGAGTAGGGCGGCGTTGTGCTCAGGATCGGCCTGAATTAAATGTCGATACCAGGCAGCGAAATTGGATAGGTCAACGTTCGGGAAGAGGTTCTCTCCTTCCGCGCGCGATCCCATCCCAAACGGGTTGAGCTTGAAGCAGTAAAGGCCGCTAATCCATTGCTTGAACCGGCTCAACGTCTGGTTGTCTCTCCTCGGCACAATCGTCGCCAAAGCGGAGCGATGCCAGTCGAACTCGTAGGTAACCTTGTGTTCGAACCGGTCGTTGAAGAGTTGCACCTCGCCGTTCTTGAATTCAAATATCGGCTTCCCCTCGAAATGAACGGTCTCCGAAACGACTCGTGGCCTGGATGGTTCTCCCCAAGGTTCGATAACCAAACGATAGCGGTACTTCCCACCGTCCAACTCCGCGTCCAGCTCGCCGGTAGTCTGCTGTTGGTCGAGCCAGCGTGTCCTCTGTGCCAGTATCGAGAAATCATCGAACACGTCACCCTTCGCCACGAACTGACGTAACATCAACAAAGCTTCCAGCAACGATGACTTGCCAGACCCATTGCGACCGAGAATGAGTTCCTTACGAGCCGGTCTGTGCTCGAAGTTCACGAAGCCCTTAAAATTGTCGAGATATAGCCGAGTCAGCATCCCGTTCAATTCTACACTGCGTGTTGAACCATTTCCCCCAGGGGATGATCTGTGGGTGTGCGACTTGGAAGTGGAACCGCTGGCCGGCGCCGTTGGGCAGTCTGGTAGCCTGCGCGGCGGTTGCCTACTCCCGCCGTCTCGCGCCAACGTGCCAGTTGGCCGATTGCCAATCGGCTGCAGGTTAACAACCTGCCCCACGGCTGAGTACGCCTGTCTACCCTGGGAATGTAGATGCTCCGGGCTTGGTGGCGCTGGAGCCCGCGCGGCTCTGGAGGAGGCTCCACACTGCTACGCGATGAACCGGCCTTCGACCTGACGGGCCTGGCCAAGGGATACTAGGGTCTCAAGAATCTCGCGGATCTCTTGCGAGCGGGCGCGCATAAAATGACGCGAGACCGCCGCCGGGTCCATGGGGCGCCGATGTGAAGCGAGAACGCCTCGAATGGCTCCGACCTTTTCGGAAAGATTTGACGGCCACGCGCGGCGTTCGATCTTGCCCTCCGCAACGGCCCCTTCCTCCAGTTCGATGCCGAGGCCAGCCTGACCGCCAACTTTCGCGCTCTGGAATTCAGGTCTCAGCCACCTCACCTGTCCCTTGCGCTCTTCGGCCTGGCGCTCCGCGTTCAGCGCGACCAGCTTGTAGAGAATCTCTTCCGTTGAGAGTTCCTTCGGCCAGCCGTATGCGTCCATCACTGCCGCGTCGATGTCGTCGTGGATCTGGCGCAGCACGGACACCAACCCCTGCTCGTATGCTGCCCGCTCGCGAGCGTCCAACTCCTCATCCGAGCGGAGCTTTTCCAGGACGTTATACATCTGCGTCATGGTCAAGCCGGGATGAAGCTCTTGCTGCCGCTTCCTGTGCGCGTCGAGAGATTCAGCCAGGTCCCGAATTCGATCCCGCTGGGCTTCGCTCGCATCGGGGAAAGGAAAGGGCTCGAAGCACCGGGTCTTGTTGTAGCGGGGGCGATCCTCTAACGTTCCACCACTCGCGAGAGCCCATGTGACGTGAATACGACTTGAGAGGACCCCAAGGAAATAAGCATCGTCCAGGGCCATATTCACCAGCATGTTGTCCGGCAGGATGCTCTGGTCGAGGAACACGAAGAAACGATGCTTCGAAGTCTCGACAGTGGCAATGTATCGAGAGAGCCCCGCCAATGCCGGGCGGAAGGAACTGCGGGGCTTACCGAAGAGCCACCACTTTTCCGCATATGCTTCCATGTCTTTCGATGCGCCAACCTTGGCGTCACGTTCTGGTTTCACTCGGTCCCAGACCCACTGGTAGACCTCAGGAAACCTGTCGCGGACTTCATCGATTTCCAGCCCAAACAGATCGATGACCATCACGTTGCGCGGACTCGCCGTCAGGTCGCGCCCGTTGCGATACAACCGGATGTGCCGCTCAAGTCCAGGTATGCGCCCGAGGCCCAAGTCTGCAGCCTCCTGTGGGGTCACTATAAACCCAGCGCCATGCAGTTAGCAGCTCCCGGCAGCTTAGCCCATTGTTCGCCCGCAAAGACGACGGCGGCCGCTGACGTCCGGGCCAATCGTCAGATCAGCATGAATCGAACCCCACCCGCTCTAAAAGCTCGACCGTCGTTTCATCGGTGCCCGCCGTCTCCGACATCACCCTCAAGCAGCCGCCCTTCGTGCTTTCCACGCTCACCAACCGTCATCGAGATGCGGACTGCCGCGCCCTCCTGCGTATCGACCCACGGGTGATCGGGAATGCCGAAGACGAGCGACAACGGCGGCTCGCCCCCAAGATGGTTGGCGACCACGCGGCGGTTGAAGGTCTGCCGCAAGCTATTGGTGGCGATGAATCCGAATCGGCGAACTTCTCCGGCACGAACCAGCGCGGCGGCCCGATGCCACCAATACATGAGGAAGTCCGCGCTCTCCGGTACGTCGTCGTATACGCTCCGCAACGTCGCGGCGTAGCCTTCGCCGAGTTCGCGGCGAATCATCCAAGTCCCAATGAATGGGGGGTTGCCGACGACGAAATCGGCCTTGGGCCATTCGGCCCGCCGTGGATTCTCGTATTGGAAGATGGGCCTGCGCGCCGTCTCATCCGGGACTTCTTCGCCCGTTACGGAATTGACGCGCATCGTGCGTTGATCCCACTGGGTCTTGATTTCCCCGTTCGCCTCACGAATTGGCTCCTTGCTGTCGTAAGCCAGGACCGCGTCCCTGCACTCGATGTTGTGGAAGCGCTTTATGACTGGTTCGGGCGGGTTGGCCAACGCGCCCCAAGTCCGGAAATACCACTGCAAATAGCCGATCCAGAGGACGAGATCGGTGATGACGGCGGCGCGCGGATTGATCTCGATGCCGAGAAGCTGGTGGGGGTCTATGGACATGCCAGTTTCGACCAGCACCGTCTGCGCGTAGCCGAAGGATTCAAGCAGGTCGAGCACTTCGCCTTCCAGGCGCTTCAAGTGTTCCAGCGTGACATACAGGAAGTTGCCGCTGCCGCAGGCGGGATCGAGAACGGTGAGTTGGCATAAACGGCGCTGGAATGCGAGGACTTCCTCCTGCGCGCCGCTCTCATCGCCGAGCTTGTAGCGGTTGAACGCGGCAGCCTGGACCGTCTTCCAGTCGTCCCGAAGCGGTTCAATGATAGTCGGGAGCACGAGCCTTTCAACGTAGGCGCGAGGCGTATAGTGTGCGCCGAGCTTGTGCCTTTCCGACTTGTCCAAAGCACGCTCCAGCAGCGTGCCGAAGATAGCGGGCTCCACGTCCTTCCAGTCGCATCGCGCGGCGAGGATCAGCAGTTCGAGTTGGTCCGCACTCACTGGAAGCGCCTCTACGCTTTCGAATAGGCCACCATTGAAATGCAGGACGTGCTCGCGCAGGATCGGCGAATAGCCGCCCTCGTTCATCGTTCGCCAAAGAGCTTCGACGACGGGCTGGAACGAAGCAAGGTCGTCGCGGAAACTCTCCAGCAGGTTGGTCCACTTCTCATGGGAGAGCAGGTGGACGTCTTCCGCGAACGAGGTGAAAATGCAGCGCGTCAGAAAGCTGGCGACACGATGCGCCTCGTAATCGAGTTCCAGGCTGCGCGCGAGTTCCGCAAGCCGGCCGGCCACTTCGCGAGTTACCCGCGCGCTGATTCGAGAGGGATCGAGCGCCAGCGGTTCCAGCCATATGCCCCTGAGCCGCTCGCGGACCTCCGGGCGAGGGAGTTCGCCATGCGGGATGCGGTAGGTACTCTTGTCGGGAAACTGCGAGTAGTTCTTGCCGGTCAAGGAGAAGTCGGCGTAGACCTCGAGCGAAAAACCTACGTCCACGACGATCAGGAACGGCGGCCAGCCTTCGGACACCGGCAGCGCCTTCGCATAGCTTTCAGCCTGATTTCGGGCTGCCAGCATCGCTTCGTCCCAACCGCCCGTTTCGCGGACTGCCGTTCCCCGCCTGAGTCTCGTAGAAGAAGCGAAGAGGCTGGCTTGCCCCTGGTCCTTATTGCTGCCTTGCTTCGCTTCGAGAACGAAGCATCCGCGTTTGTACAGGTCGATGCGGCCTGGAGAGGTCGATCCGTCGCCATTGTGGAAAGCCACGGCGCGTTCGAAAACATAGGCGTTTTTCGAGTCGTCGGCTCCGGTGGGATCGGGCCGGGGCACCGCCAGGAAATCGCAAAGCTCATTGAGGAAAGACTGGCAGTTGGCACGCTCAGCGGCGGCGGACGCTTGCCAGCGGGTGATGAATGCCGATGCGTCGGCGGTGTTCAGTTGGTCGAGCAACCTCTCAGTCTATTAGAGACAATTGGCCGCTGGTGAAGCATGCACCGCGCAGAGGTTCGCCAGGCGTTGGGCGGTCCCTCATGACGTAACGCTTCTACTCCTGCCGGAGCACGGTTGCCGGATCGATCCGCGTCGGCGCGGCGCTGGAGCGCCACCCCGCGCACCAAAACGAAAACCCCTCCTGCGGTGCGGGCCGCGGGAGGGGTCTTCAACGGACTGGACAGAGTCTACTTGGGCTGATTCTCCCAATCGATCTGGTGCATGTCGCCGGTATTGAGGAACTGGCGGTGCATGGCGAAAGCGAGGCTCATCGACTGCGGCACGTGGCCCTGCTTGGTCATGTGCAGGTACTTGCGCAGGTCGTCCTTGAAATCCGGGTGAGCGCAGTTTTCGATGATCAGTCGGGCGCGCTCGTGCGGATCCTTGCCGCGCAGGTCGGCCACGCCCTGCTCGGTGATGACGACCGAGACCGAGTGCTCGCTATGGTCGATGTGGCTGGCGAGCGGAACGATGGTGGAGATCTTGCCGCCCTTGGCCGTGGAGGCGCAACTGAAGATCGACATGTAGGCGTTGCGGGTGAAGTCGCCCGAGCCGCCGATGCCGTTCATCATCTGCTGGCCCATCACGTGAGTCGAGTTCACGTTGCCGCCCAAGTCGATTTCGATGGCCGTGTTCATCGAGATGATGCCCAGACGCCGGACGATCTCGGGGTTGTTGGAGATCTCCTGCGGACGGAGCAGGATGTGCTTCTTGAAGTACGCCACGTTGGAGGTGACGTGCTTCATCGCTTCCGGGCTCAAAGTGAGCGAGCAGGTAGAGGCAAAGCTGCAACGGCCGGCCTCGATCAGCGGCACCACCGAGTCCTGCAGGACCTCGGTGTACATCTCAAATGCCGGGACCGAAGTGTCCTTGCCGAGCGCGGCGAGAACCGAGTTGGCGACATCGCCGACGCCGGACTGCAGCGGCAGGAACGCCTTCGGAATGCGGCCCGCGCGAAGTTCGGAAGACAGAAACTCCGCGACGTTCTGGCCGATCTTCTCGGTGGTCGGAGTGGCCTCGGAGAACTCCTTGGTCTCGTCCGGCTCATCGGTCAGAACGATGCCAATCACCTTGGCGGGGTCGATGACCACGAGGGGCGAACCGGCGCGGTCCGATGCATGAAAGATGGGGATTTCCTGGCGCACCGGCGGATCGGCGGGCTCGAACAGGTCATGCATACCGAGCAGCGACGCTGGGTGAGAAGCGTTGAGTTCGATGATGACTTTCTCCGCTTCGCGCAGGTAGGTCGGAGCGGCGCCGACGCCCGTTGTGAGAACGATGCCTCCTCCCGGGGTCACGTCGCAGGCTTCGACGACGGCCCAATGGACCTTGCCGAGAAACCCGTAACGAACTGCCTGGGGCAGCATCGACAGGTGCATATCGACGAAGCGCACCTTGCCGGAGTTGATCTGCTTGCGCAAGATGGAACTCGACTGGTAAGGCGTCCGGAAGCTGATCGCCTCGGCTTCCGCCAGGGCGCTATCGAGGGAGGGCCCGGTGGAGGCGCCGGTGAGTACGCCGATTTTGAAGTCGCGGCCGGCGGCGTGTTCCGCGTTGGCGCGCGCGGCGAGCGCGCGGGGAACCGCTTTCGGAGAGCCAGCGGGCGTGAAGCCGCTGAAGCCGATGGTTTGGCCGTTGTGGATGAGTGCGGCCGCCTCTTCGGCGGTCAGGATGGGATAAGGCAGAGACATGAATGGATTACTCCTTCCCCTCTTTGATGAAGGCTGGGCCGGAGGGGAAATCAGATCGGGATCGGAACAGCGCCAACAACTCGCGCGCGGCGCTGTAGGAAGTGGCATGGGAGGCGCGCACTGCCTCCTCTAAAAGCGGAAGCCTGCTATGCACGCCGGGGTGCCGGTAGAACTCGGCTTCGAGGCCGGAAGAAATGAGCTCGCGCATCCAGTCGAGCGCCTGCTGGCGGCGGCGGCGCAGGAACCAACCGGAGGCCTGCATCTTGTCGCGATGCTGCAAAACGGTCTCCCACATTTGCGGGATTCCGTCGCCGGTCAGAGCGGAGCAGGTGACCACCTGCGGAATCCACCCGTCCAGGCTCGGCGGGAACAAGTGCAGTGCGGTGGCGTACTCGACGCGGGCGCGTTCGGCTTTCAGCTTGTTGTCGCCGTCGGCTTTGTTGATGGCCATCGCGTCGATCATTTCAAGGATGCCGCGCTTGATTCCCTGCAACTCGTCGCCCGCGCCCGAGATCATCAGGAGCAGGAAGAAGTCGGTCATCGAACGGACGGCGGTCTCGGACTGTCCGACGCCGACAGTCTCGACAAGAATGTTGTGGTAGCCGGCCGCCTCGCACAGCACGATGGTTTCGCGCGTGCGCCGGGCGACTCCGCCCAGATGGCCGCGCGACGGAGAAGGACGGATGAAGGCGCGGTCTTCGGCGGACAGCCGCTCCATGCGCGTCTTGTCGCCGAGAATGCTGCCGCCGGAGACCGGGCTGGAGGGGTCCACGCTGAGCACGGCGACCTTCTCGCCGAGGTCGCGCACGATGTGCAAACCGAGAACGTCGATGAAAGTGCTCTTGCCCGCACCGGGCACGCCGGTGATTCCAACGCGCAGCGAGTCACCCGCGTCGGGCAGAACGCCTTGCAGGATCTCAGCCGCCAGTTCGCCGTCGCTTTCCAACTCGCTTTCAATGACGGTGATGGCGCGCGCCAGCGTGACGCGGTCGCCCTGCAACACCCCCTCGACGTAGGCCTCTGGCGCGAGGCGGTTGCGACGGCGCGAGGACGAAACGTTTGGGGTGGGTCCGCTATCCGGCATGATTCACTTTCACATGGACGGCGGCGCGGCTGCGAGTTAGCTCCGAGAGAGCCTGAGGCTCACACGGAAGGCACCGAGTGCGCAGCACAGAGCCGCGAACGAAGAGAGCGGTCCCTGCAACCCGACCGATGACCGCTCTCTTCGTTCGCGGATCTGTTCCGACCTGGGTGCTGGGCTCAAGGAACAACCGGGTGTCCGCGGTTGCGTGGACACCCGGCATCACGCCAGAGGCGTGCTTCAAAGACAAGTGAGTCTCGCTACACCCGGGCCGCAAGCGGATTCCCCGAGAGCAGCGCATCCAGGACCTTCTGAGCGCACAGCGGAATCACCGTGCCAGGGCCATAGATCCCGGCCGCGCCCGCCGCATAAAGCTCTTCGTAATCTTGAGGAGGGATGACGCCGCCAACGGTCACGAGGATGTCTGCGCGGCCGAACTTCTTCAGCTCCCCGATCACCTCGGGCACCAGCGTCTTGTGACCGCCCGCCAGCGTGGACACGCCGAGCACGTCGACATCGTTCTCGACGGCCATGCGGGCCAGCTCTTTTGGAGTCTGGAACAGCGGGCCGACGTCTACGTCGAAGCCCTCGTCGGCAAAGGCCGTCGCGATGACTTTCGCTCCGCGATCGTGGCCGTCCTGGCCCATCTTGCCGACCAGGATGCGCGGCCTGCGGCCCTCTTGCGCGGCGAACTGGTCCGCCATCTTGCGCGCCTTCTGGAATTCGGGATCGCTCTCGCTTTCCGCGGAGTAGATACCGGAGATGGTGCGGTTCACAGCCTGGTACCTCCCGAAGACCTGCTCCAGAGCATAGGAGATTTCGCCCAGCGTGGCGCGCAGCCGGGCCGCGTTGACGGCGAGTTCCAGCACGTTGCCCTCGCCCGTCTCGGCGCAATGCCGCAACGCTTCCAGAGCGTGGTCGACGTCGGCCTGATTGCGTTTGGCTTTGGTTTCCGCCAGGCGATGGAGCTGGCTGTCGCGCACGGCTCGATTGTCCACCTCGCGAACCGCCAGCGGCTCTTCGTCTTTGAACTGGTACTTGTTGACGCCGACGATGACTTCCTTGCCGGAATCGATGCGCGCCTGGCGCCGTGCGGCCGCCTCTTCGATGCGCATCTTGGGCAGGCCGGTTTCGATGGCCTTGGTCATGCCGCCGAGCACTTCCACTTCCTGAATCAGCGTCCAGGCCTTGTGGATCAGCTCGTTGGTGAGCGCTTCGACGTAGTAGCTGCCCGCCCAGGGATCGACCACCTTGCAGATGCCGGTCTCTTCCTGCAGGTAGATCTGGGTGTCGCGGGCGATACGCGCTGAGAAATCGGTCGGCAGTGCGATGGCTTCGTCGAGCGCGTTGGTGTGCAGCGATTGCGTGTGTCCGACAGCGGCGGCCATGGCCTCGACCGCGGTGCGAACGACGTTGTTGAAGACGTCCTGCGCGGTCAGACTCCAGCCGGAGGTCTGCGAGTGAGTACGCAGCGCCATCGACTTCGGATTCTTCGGCCCCAGCGACTTCACGATCTTCGCCCACAGCACGCGCGCGGCGCGCATCTTGGCGACTTCCATGAAGTGGTTCATGCCGATGCCCCAGAAGAAGGACAGGCGCGGCGCGAATTCGTCCACGTTCAAGCCGGACTTGAGACCCGTGCGCAGGTACTCAAGACCGTCGGCCAGCGTGTAGGCCAACTCGATGTCGGCCGTCGCGCCGGCTTCCTGCATGTGGTAGCCGGAGATCGAAATGCAGTTGAACTTCGGCATCTTTTCCGAGCAATAACGGAAAATGTCGCCGATGATGTGCATCGAAGGCGTAGGCGGATAGATGTACGTGTTGCGGACCATGAACTCTTTCAGAATGTCGTTCTGAATGGTTCCGCTCAGCTTGGCCGCCGGCACGCCCTGTTCTTCGGCGGCGACGATGTAGAAGGCCATGATGGGGAGCACGGCCCCGTTCATGGTCATGGACACGGACATCTGATCGAGCGGGATGCTGTCGAAGAGGATCTTCATGTCTTCGACGGAATCGATAGCTACGCCGGCCTTGCCGACGTCGCCGGTGACGCGCTCGTGATCGGAGTCATAGCCGCGGTGCGTGGCGAGATCGAACGCCACGGAGAGGCCCTTTTGGCCGGCCGCGAGGTTGCGGCGGTAGAAGGCGTTGGACTCTTCGGCGGTCGAGAATCCGGCGTACTGCCGGATGGTCCACGGCCGCATCACGTACATGGTGGAGTACGGCCCGCGCAGGTACGGCGGCAATCCGGCGGCGTACTCGAGATGCTCCATGCCGGCCAGGTCGGCGGCCGTGTAGTAGGGCTTCACGGCGATGCCTTCGTTGGTCAGCCAGGGCGTCCCAGTGGCCGGAGCCGCGGGCGCTTTGCGCTCCGGGCTGAACTCGATCTTCGAAAAATCAGGCTTCATGATCGTCTTGCTCATGGCCGCTTACGCCTCCATCCCCAGACGGTCCTGCCAGGCGGTGAGGGTGTCCACGGCGTTCGCCATCACGTGGACGAATCCGGTGACGCCCGCCTGCTGGAGCGCTTCAATCTGGTCTTTCGGATTTCCGGCGACGACTACCGGGACCTTCACTTTCGGGCAGACTTCCTGCGCCAGCGCGAGGTATTCGGGATCGCTCGAACAGAGTACGACGATGTCGGCATCGGTGCCGGCATATTCGGAGGACTCGACGATTTCGAAACCCGCGCAACCGATGTAGTTCTGGCAGAACTGAGCTCGCGCCATGCGCATTTTGAGGTCGCCGTGCGTGAGCAGCAGGACCTTGGGCGTGCGCCCGGTCTTGGCTGCGTGGCGCTCGGTGCGCAGGCGGAGATTCTCGAACGGCTCGGCCAGACGGCCGGTGGAGGGCTCTTCCGATCCCGCGATCTTCTCGTTGAGATTGGGATAGTTGTTGACGCCGACCAAGGCCCGGCGGCGCGAGGAAACAGCCTTTCGTTCTCGCGTCCTGCGACTGCTTCAAAGCCGCGTCGATGGAGCCGGACTTCTGCGCCGCGGCGTAGCCGCCTTCGGCTTCCACCTGTTGGAAGAGCTTCCAGGCTTCCCGCGCGAGCGATGCGGTGAGCGCCTCGATGTAGTAACTGCCGCCAGCGGGATCGCCTACCTTGTCGAGGTGCGCTTCTTCCTTCAGGACCAGTTGAATGTTTTCGGCTAAGCGCTCGGGATAGTGGAAGCTGCGCACCGCGAGGGAATCGCAGCCTCCGAGAATCGCCGAAACGGCTTCGGTCGTGCAGCGCAGCAGGTTGGTCCACGGGTCGCAGACGCTCTTGTTTTCGAGAGCGGTCACGGCGTGAATTCGCATCCGGCCCGAATCGCCAGCGGCGATGCCGAACGCGGAAACGGCCTGCGCCCAAAGCAGGCGCGCCGCGCGCAGCTTGGCGATTTCAAAGAAGTAGTTCGAGCCGACGCCGAAAACGAATTGGATTCGCGGCGCCGCGTCGGCGGCGGCCTGGCCGGTCTCGATCAGAGCAGCGAGAGCGTCAACGCCCTCGGCGAGAGCGTAGGCCAACTCCTGCACTGCCGTCGCGCCGCTGTCGTGGAGCCGGTCGCCGCGGACCGCGCCGTCGGGAATCGTCAAGTTCTGCGCGATCGTCCAGCCCGCTCCGGCGCCCCGCGTGAAGGGGTACTCGTTGGGAGCCAGATCGGTCTGGCCTTCCAGCCCGGCGAGGTCCTCACTGCGGTAATAGGGCTTAACTTTGAGCCCTTCTTCGGTGCGCCACACAAGCCGCTTCTCGTAGTCGGCGCCTTTCAGATCGGCCGCGATAACGGCTTCCCAGGCGGCGGTGGATACTGGCGGAAACTCGGCGGACAGGTTCAGCGGCTCTGCTTCTTTGATCACATCAGGCATGGGGCGCGCCCTCCTGAACGACTTCGATCAGATAGCTGAAATCCTTGGGGTGCACGAAAAACACCTGCGTGCCGCGCGACCCGGGACCAGGCTCCTGCGTCATGTTGAAGCCCTTGGCCTTCATAAAAGCATAGGCTCTTTGAATATCCGTCACTCGAAAAGCCAGGTGGGCAAATCCGCCCCGGCCGCCGTTGCGTTCGATGATTTTGGCAATAGGCGACTCCGGCGTCAACGGCTCGGTGATCTGCATCAGATTGTTGCTCTCGCCGATGCGCATCAGCACTTCGCGGACCTGGTGTTTGCCGTACACCTCTTCCCGGTGCAGTTCGGTGAAGCCCAGCAACTTGTACTTGGCCACGGTCGCATCCAATTCGCCCGGCTTCACCGCCACGGCGACATGATCGACAAACTCGAATCCAGCGGAAGTCAATTCTTCGACCATAACTCGCTCCTGCAATTCTCCTCTTACTCGAATTCGACGAGCACCAGGCCGGCCTGAACGCCATCTCCGGCGGCGACGTTGATCTTGGAGATCTTGCCGGCGACGGGCGCGGTAATGTTTGTCTCCATTTTCATCGCTTCCAGCACGAAAAGCGTGTCACCGGGCTGGATCTGCTGTCCGACCTGGGCGGCAATCTTCACGACGATGCCGTTGATCGGGCTGCGGCAGACCTTGTTCTCGTCGACGTTCTCGTTGCCAGCGCCCTTGGACGAGGCGGCTGGGGCCGGCGCGGGCACGCGCGCTACGCCCGGCTGCATGATGTAACCGGACAGTGGGAGCGGTTCCGGATCGGGCTCGGTCGCTTCCACTTCCACTTCGTAGACTTTGCTGTCGAGGGTAATCTTCAGTTTCACGGCTGGCTCCTATGCCTCATGCGGAACGTTTAATTGGTGGGACGCCTGCACGAAGACACGTCCTTGCTGCGCCCATGCGCTGGATCCGACAAGACGGATGGCGCGGATGTGCGGACGCTTGCCCAGGTACGCGGCGACGGCGGCGGAGAGGACGAGCAGCAATTCCTCGCTGAATTCGTCCGCCTGTTTCGTTGACTCGGCCTTGGCTGCTCCGGCCTTGGCTGGCTCGACTTCTATTGGCTCGGGATTGGCTCGCGCGCGGCCGCTTGGGCCGCCACGGGCTCGGCCGGGAAAGGTTGCGCCGCAGGCTCGGAAACTGCAGCAGGCATTGCCGGGCCGGCGGCTTCCAGTTTCTCAAGCCGCGCATTCAGAGCGGCCACTTGCGCGACGAGAGCGTCCAGGTCCTTTTTCAAGACCACGACGCTGGCGGCGGTGTTCGATTTCTTTTCTGCCATTAGTGGCTCCGTAATCGTGACGCTTGGCATGGCTTAGAGAGGGATCAAACCATGCTTCTTTGAAGGACGCAGTTCGCGCTTCGTGTTGAGATACTCGAGCGACTGCGCGATATACTTACGCGTCATCGAAGGTTCGATGACGTCGTCCACAAGGCGGCGCCCGGCCGCGACGGTCGGGTTGGCAAACGCTTCGCGGTACTTCTCGATCATTTCGGCCCGCTTGGCTTTCTTGTCCTCGGCGGCTTCGATTTCCTTACGGAACACGATGCCGGCCGCGCCCTCGGCGCCCATGACGGCGATTTCGGCCGTGGGCCACGCATAGCTGCGATCCGCGCCCAGGTCCTTGCAGCACATGGCGATGTACGCTCCGCCGTAAGCCTTGCGCAGAATGATGGTCACCTTGGGCACCGTGGCGGCTGAGTAGGCAAACAGCATCTTCGCGCCGTGACGGATGATGCCGCCGTATTCCTGTTCGACGCCGGGCAGGAAGCCGGGAACGTCGACAAAGGTCACCAGCGGGATATTGAACGCGTTGCAGAAGCGGATGAAGCGCGCGGCCTTGTCCGACGAGTCGATATCGAGCACGCCGGCCTTGACAGCCGGATTGTTGGCGATAATGCCGACGGAGCGGCCGCAGATGCGCGCGAAGCCGATGACGATGTTACCGGCGTAGCCGGCCTGAACTTCCAGGAAGTCGGCCTTGTCGACGACGCGCAGCAGGACTTCCCGGACGTCGTAACTCATCTTGGGATCGACCGGAACAATGGTATCCAGCTTCGGATCCGGATCGCAGGTGTAGTCGCCCGCAACGTAAGGCGGATCTTCCAGGTTGTTGGAAGGCAGGAAGCTGAGCAGTTTCTTGCAGATCAGCGCCGCATGCTTGTCGTCCTCGGCGATGAAGTGGATGACGCCGGAGCGCGTCATGTGCGCGTCCGGGCCGCCCAGGTCGTCGGCCGTGACGCTTTCTCCCGTCACCTGCTTGATCACCTGCGGACCGGTGATGAAGAGCTGCGCCTTGCGGGTCTGAATAATGAAGTCCGTCAGGGCGGGGCTGTAAGCCGCGCCGCCTGCGCACGGTCCGCAGATCAGCGAAACCTGCGGCACCGAGCCGGAGAGCTGCACGTTGGAGTAAAACACCTTGCCGTAGCCGGAGAGCGAGTCGATGCCCTCCTGCACGCGCGCGCCGCCCGAATCGTTGACGAAGACGAACGGGCTGCCGGTCTTCAGCGACTGCTGCATGGCATCGGAGACTTTGGTCGAATGCAACTCGCCGGCCGATCCGCCCAGCACGGTGAAGTCCTGACTGGCGATATGGACGAGACGTCCGCCCACCGACGCCGCTCCCGTGACAACGCCGTCCGCCGGCGTCTCTTTACCCTCCATGCCGAACATCGTCGCGCGATGCTGCGCGAAAAGCCCGGTCTCCACGAAACTGCCGGGGTCGACCAAAGCGTCAACGCGCTCGCGGGCGGTCAGTTTGCCGGAGGCGCGGTGCTTTTCCAACTTATCGGCTCCGCCGCCGAGTAATAGTTCAGCGCGCTTCTTGCGCAACTGTTCGATTCTTTGCTCCATCGAGAGAGACATCGTGTATCAAGCCTTTTCTTCCGTCGATTCTTCCCACCGGTTTCCGCGGCTTCGCGGGCCCGGTCGATTCCTTGGAGAGGTATAAGCCACAGTAGTCTGGAAGGCCGGCGTTAGGCCGGGGCTACCGTGACTTTGTGAGCCTTACCATTGACTTTCACTTCGTAGGTGATCGGTGTCAGCACCGGGCCGGAACCAGCGTCGGACTTCTTTCCGCCCGCAGGCGCGGCAGCCGGCGCGGACGCGGCCTTGGCCGGATCCTTCCCAAGATTCTTCGGTCCCTCGTGGCGGGCAACGAAGAACTTCGGCGCCACCTGCGGAAACATTGCGTAAGTCAGAACGTCTTCGTCGCTTCCGTCGCAGCCTTGCAGCGCGAGCGCCTGGGCGCGGAGCGCTTCCCATTCGGGCTTGAGCAGATCCGCCGGCCGGCCGTCGATCGGATTTTTCTTGGATTGCTTAGCGGCGAGATCGACGATCTCCTGGTTGCGCCGTCCCAGGCAGGTACCGTAGTAGCCAAGCATCAGATCGGCGAACTCTCCGGTGAGGACCTTGTAGCGGCCCATCATCACGTTGAAGACGGCCTGCGTGCCAACGATCTGGCTCGACGGAGTGACCAGCGGCGGATAGCCTGCGTCCTTGCGGACTTTCGGCACCTCCAGCAACACTTCCTTCAGCTTGTCGCCCGCGCCCTGCTGCTTCAACTGGCTCTCCATGTTGGAGATCATGCCGCCGGGAATCTGGCTGTCGAAAATGTCGGTCTCCACTCCAGTGATGTTCGAAAGGAACTGCGCGTAGCGGGGACGAATCGTCGCGAAGTGAGTCTTGATTTTGTCCAGCCGGATCTTGTCGAGCTTGGTCTCGTAGCCCGTGCCTTCCAGCATCTCGACCAGGCTTTCCGTGGGGTTGTGGCCCGGTCCGAGGCTCAAAGAACTGATCGCGGTGTCTACGCAATCGGCGCCGGCTTCGATCGCCTTCATCAGGCTGACCAAGGTAACTCCGGTGGTCGAGTGAACATGGATATGAACGCGAGTCTCTTCGCCGCAGGCCTGCTTGATCGCCCTGACGATGTCATAGGCAGGCTGAGGCTTGAGCAGGGCCGCCATGTCCTTCAAGCAGAGGGACTGGCATCCCATCTCGACGAGTTGCTCGGCTAATTCGACATAGCCAGTAACTGAGTGCAGCGGACTGACCGTATAGCAGATGGTTCCCTGAGCGTGCTTTCCAGCCTTCTTGACGGCCTTAATCGCGCGGCGCACGTTGCGGGCGTCATTCAACGCGTCGAACACGCGGAACACGTCCATACCGTTCTTGGCGGCTTTTTCGACGAACCGGTCCACCACTCCGTCCTCGTAGTGACGGTAGCCGAGGAGGTTCTGCCCACGAAGCAGCATTTGCAGGCGGGAATTCGGTAACAGTTTGCGGAACGTGCGGAGACGTTCCCATGGATCTTCGTTTAGAAAGCGGATGCAGGAGTCGAAAGTCGCGCCGCCCCAGCACTCAACGGACCAGTAACCGGCCTTGTCGATGTCCTCGCAAGCCGGGACCATGTCCTCCATGGCCATTCGGGTCGCCATCAGGCTCTGATGTGCGTCCCGGAGGATGAGTTCGGTGACGTCGATTGTTTTGGACATGTATGATTCCCTTCGGAAGTCCGGCTCCCGGAAGGATGAATCTTGACTAGATCCGGGAACCTTCGATTTCAGATTAGCACATCTGAATCATTTTGTTGAGATTCTCAACAATACAATGTAGTATCCAAACTTATAACTATTCGATTCCCGCACCACCTTCACAGCCCCGATGCGCCCTGGGAAAACGGTCGGACCGTGCTAATAAATCATTGATATTCAGCAGTTTCTGCCGGATCTGGAAGGCCGCCGGCGGTAGAACCGCGGGGCGCATCCAATAGGCAACCGCGCCAGTCCCTCAGCGCCGGCGCCGGAGCGAGGATCAGGGTTTGGACGTGCCCCGGCGACGCCGAGTCAAGGCCAGGATCCAACGCGGGAGCCCTCTCTAGGAAATCCACCGCGACATTGAGCGGAACCCGGACGAAAAAAGTTTGCACCATTCGGCCCGATTCTCCGTATTACTCCTATAGAAACCCTACAGGGGACCTCAGACGGTCCCGGAAAAGGATAGATCCCAGATGGGCGAGACCAAGACCGATCTTCTGCGAGGAACGCTGGACCTTTTGATTCTAAAGGTCTTAACGCTAGAGCCGATGCACGGCTTGGGGATCTCCAGGCGTCTTGAACAGATCACAGGTGGGGTCTTCCAGGTGCAGGCCGGAACCTTGTTTCCGGCGCTGCACCGTCTGGAGCAGAAGGGTCACATCCAGGGCGAGTGGCGCGAGTCGGAGAACAACCGCAAGGCCAAGTACTACGCGCTGACCCCGTCGGGGCAGAAGCAACTGGGCGAAGAGCGCCAAAACTGGATTCAGGTTGTGTCCGCGATCGATGCGGTGTTGGGGACGGTGTAAGGAGCCGGGCATGCCAATCAGACAAGGAATCCGAGGTTGGTACGAGATGCTCTTTCACAAGAGCCAGATGAGGCGGCAACTCGCCGACGAACTCCAGAGCTATGAGGACCTGCTGACGTCGGAGAAGATCGGCCGCGGTCTCGCTCCGGATCGGGCCCGGCGCGAAGCGCGGCTGGAGATCGGAGGCCGTACCTTGGTCGAAGAAAACGTGCACGATGTGTGGCTGGGCAGCGCTATGGATAGCCTGCTGCAGGACGTCCGGTTCGCTTTGCGTACATTGGGGAGAAACCCGGGCTTCGCCGCTGTAGCGGCGCTCGTCTTGGCGCTTGGCATCGGCTCGGCGACGGCTCTGTTCACCACTGTGAACCATGCCCTGCTGCGCTCGATTCCCTTCCCCGAGCCCGACCAGTTGGTGGCGGGCCAGAAATTCATCAATGGCGCCCCGAGCGGGCCGGTCTCGGGCCCGGACTACTACGATTACCAGGCCCAATGCCACTCTTTCCAAAGCCTCGCGGCCATGGTGAACATCGCCGCGCCCGGAACGATCTCCGGCGGGAGGGAGCCCGAATTGGCGCGCGCCGGCTTCGTCACGTGGGATCTGTTTCGAACTCTGGGAGCCGCCCCGGCTGCCGGCCGCGACTTCGCGGCGGAAGATGCCAAGGGCCCCGGAGCGGCGAGAACGATCCTGAGCGACGCCCTGGCCGCACGCTTGTTCGGCGGAGCGCGGCAGGCGTTAGGCAAGACTGTTCGCGGCAATGGCATGGCTTTCGAAGTCGTCGGAGTGATGCCACGCGGATTCCGGTTCATGGTCGATGCCGACCTGTGGCTGGTGCTGGGCCACGATGGCCCGATGGGCCACGCCCGGGACCAGCATAATTACACGCTGATCGGCCGCCTGAAGCCGGGCGTCACACTGCGGCAGGCGCAGTTGGAGGCGGACGGATTGTCCAAGGCCCTGCAGCGGCAATACCCGGCGAGCAATGCCGGAAAGACTCTGCAATTGAGCGGGCTGCACTCCTTCATGGTGACGGGCGTGCGCACCAGTCTGCTGTTGCTGATGGCGGCCAGCGTCCTGGTTCTGTTGATCGCCTGCGGCAATGTGGCCGGCCTGCTGCTGGCGCGTGGGCAAAAGCGTGTGCCCGAGCTGGCAATGCGCACCGCGCTTGGCGCTCCGCGACGCCGGTTAATGCGGCAGTTGCTGACCGAAAGCGTTCTGCTGACGCTCTTCGCCGGCGCCCTGGGCGTCGGCGTAGCTTATGCGTTGCAGATTCTGCTGCTGCGCCTGCTGCCTTTGGGTCAGGTCCAGAGCGGCGGTCCAACCTTGGACGGCATGGCGTTGCTGTTTTCGCTCGGAGCGTCAATCGCGACTGGAATCCTGGTTGGCGTATTCCCGGCTCTGCGAGTCACGGCGCTGAACCTCGGCCAGCGATTGAAGACGGGCTCGCGCAGTTCCGAGGAGGTCCACGGCACGCGGCTCCGAGGCGGCCTGGTGGTCCTCCAGGTTGCGGTTTCGGCGGTGCTCTTGATTGGATCGGCGACGTTGATCCACGAACTGGTCAAGCTCATCACTACGGATCCCGGATTCGCGCCGGATCACGTTCTCACCGGACGGCTCCAAATCCAATCGGGCAAGGACGCAACGGTCGCGCAACGCAGCGTGTTCTTCAACTCACTGCTTCAGGAAGTCCAGACCCAGCCGGGCGTCGTCTCGGCAAGTTTGCTGAATTTGCTGCCGATTGAAGAGCCGTTCAACGACTGGCAGGTGTGGCGCTCCGACCAGCCTCGCCCCGACATGAAGGATGGCGTTTCGCCCTATGCCCGCTGGGTTTCACCGGGCTATTTCGCGACCATGCGGATTCCTTTGCTGCGCGGAAGGGACATCACGAGTTCGGACATAGATGGACGGCAGCCGGTCATCATTCTGAGCAAGGGCGCAGCCGGCAAGCTGTTTCCGAACCAGGACCCGATCGGCTGGAGGGTCCATGCCGGCTGGAGCGATAAAGACTACGAAGTCATCGGCATTGCAGCGGACGCGCGACTATCCTCGCTGGGCGACGGGCCTTCCGACGCGTTCTACTTGCCCGCGGCGCAGGTCGGCACGCCGGAGATGCGCATCGTCGTGCGTACCAGCGGAGATCCGGAGAGCATGATTGGCGCGCTGCGCCGCGTGCTGAAACGCAACGACGGCAGCGTCATCTTCTCGGAACCGGTGACGATGGACTCGATTCTGGACAAGTCGCTGGCCGGTTACCGCACGATCGTCGTGTCGGCGGGCGTGTTCTCTGCAATCGCACTAGTGTTGACCGTAGTCGGTCTGTACGGCGTGCTGGCCTTCTATGTCAGCACTCGACGCAACGAGATTGCCATTCGCATGGCTTTGGGCGCAACGCGAGGCAACGTGCTCGGCATGGTTCTGGGGCGCGGCATGGGCCTGGTCTGCCTGGGCCTGGCCCTCGGAGCTGCGGGCGCCTATCCGGAAATGTCGGTGATCCGGGGCATGTTGTCAGGAGCGGAGGCGCTCAAAGCCTCGACCTGCGTCACCGCGGTAGTCGTGCTCTGCGGCGCTTCGTTGATCGCCTGCCTCCTGCCGGCCTGGCGCGCCACGCGCGGGCAACTGCTGGAAGCGCTGCGCAGCGAGTGAACGCGGACTGGGCTGATAGCTCCGCAGAAGCGAACGAATGTAGCCCATCCCACCCTTCTGGGGATCGCAGATCCGGTAACAGGGAACAGATCGATGCGCCCGTTTCATTCCCCTTCCGCTCTGCCCCGGCTCGCGAGTCCACGGCTTGCGCCGTGACCTCCAGTCCTTCGCCCTCCGGGCTGTCGAACAACCGTTGAACGCCTGCATGACTTTCAGGCGCCTTTGCAACCGCTCCCTCAGAAGCTGTAAAAAAATACCCAGGCTAAAACAGTCCTTTATTAGAATGTTTTTATGCCCGACGCCCAGCAGACTCCAAGGTTGTTCGAGGAACCGGATGGACCCGCCCCCGCCGCCCCGGCCAAAGCCAGGCAGGCGCCGTGCAACCTGAAGCTGCACAGTCCCGTTCGGGAGCAATTGAAAGTGGTCACCCTGGACGTGGAGCAACTGATCCCGCCGACGCATAAGGCGCGGGCGATCTGGCACCTGACGGGCATGATGGACCTGTCGGCGTTTTTCGTGGGGTTGTCTTCGGTGGCGGGTGGGCGGGGGCGCCGGCCGTGGGATCCGCGGCTGCTGCTGAGCGTGTGGCTGTATGGGTTGAGCGAGGGCATTACTTCCAGCCGGGAAATCGAGCGGTTGATGGAATGGGAGCCGGGGCTGATGTGGTTGGGCGCCATCGAGCCGGTGAATCATGCCACGCTGAACGAATTCCGGAAGAGCAAGCGGGCGGCGCTGGATGAGGCCTTCACGCAACTGCTGGTGCTGTTGGAAGGGGAGGGTTTGGTGGATCTGGAGCGTATGATGCTGGACGGCACGAAGGTGGCGGCCCAGGCGGGCAGAGATACGTTCCGGCGCGAGAAGACGTTGCGGGAGCGGCTGGAAAAGGCGCGGGAAGTGGTGCAACGGCTCGGCAAACAGGGCGACAACGAGGCCGCGGGGCTGCGGCGGGCGGCCCAGGTTCGCGCGGCGCGGGAGCAAGAAGGCAGGCTGGAACTGGCCGTGAAAGAGCTGGAAAGCGTGCAGGCGGACAAGCCCACGGAGGCGGAAAAAGCCGCGGTGCGAATCAGCCTGAGCGATCCGGAAGCGCGCATCATGAAACACGGGGATGGAGCGCTGGGGCCGGCCTATAACGTGCAACTCAGCACGGATGCCAGAGAGAAGGTGATCGTGGGGCTGCAGGTGAACCAATGCAGCGCCGATGCGCCGGCGCTGGAACAGGCACTGGACGGCGTGGAGGAGAGAATGGGGCGAGCGCCGCGGCAGGTGGTGGTGGATGGGGGCTACACCAGCAAGGACAACATCCTGCTGGCCGAGACGCGCAAGATCGATTTGATCGGATCGCCGGGCGATGCCGGCCAGAGGGTGGCCAACGCCATGAAATCGTCGGGGATTGCGCCGGGATTCGAGCCGGGTGCGTTTGTGCAGATCGAAGGGACGAACTGTCTGCAGTGCCCGGCGGGCCAGCAGTTGGACTATGTGCGGCAGAGTCAGAAGAGGCACACGCGGTATGCGCAATACCAGGCGCAGGCAGCCGCTTGCGCGGCTTGTGCGATGAAGGGGCAATGCTGTCCCAAGAGTGCGGGCAAAGGGCGCACGGTGTCGGTGGTGGTGAAGGAACCGGAAGCGGTGACGGCGTTTCGCCAGAAGATGGAGCAAGCGGAGTCCAAGGCGGTCTACAAGCAGCGCGGCGCGGTGGCGGAGTTTCCGAATGCGTGGCTCAAGGACAAGATCAAGCTGCGGCAGTTTCGCTTGCGCGGGTTGACGAAGGTGGCGATCGAAGCGCTGTGGGCGTGTTTCACCTACAACGTGATGGTGTGGGAGCGGCTGGTGTGGCGGAAAACATTTACGGCTATGGCCTGAGAGCTCGTGCGCGGGGCGAAAGAAGGAAAGTGGCGGCAAGTGGTGACATGAAAAGGGGTTGGCTCGCCATTGGGGGCGGCATGTAAGGCGCGAAGCAACCGGAACTGCGCAAAAAAAGCGCGAAATTTTTGACGCCCAAAATGGGCAAGGATGGGGCTGAGACATCGGGGAAGCAAAAGATTTACGGCTTCTCACGGTCGCGGCTCCGTTTCGGGCGTTTTTACGACTGGCTCGTCAGTTGAACGATTGCGCCTTCGTCGGTAGCAAGAAGGATGCTGCCGTCCGAGCACGGCGCGAATGTCGCGGAATTCCCGACAGCCCGGTAGTCCACCTTCATTTCAAACCATTCCACGGCGTCGGGCGACCAGAAGATGCGCAGCTTCCCGGGAACTGGAGAATTGCGGAGACGCCCGGATGGCTGTGTGGCCGCGACGAGCAGGCTGCCGTCGCTATGCAGAAGCATGTCCTGGATGACCAGATTCTTGCGGCGCAGCACGCTCCAATTCTTGCCGGAGCGCAGATCCAGCAGGAACAGCTCCGAGGGCCACCCGAACGACTCGCGGTATTGGAAGACTACAGCGCCTCGCGAAGGTCCCATGCGAACTCGCCGGAGCACGCCGAATGCCGAGGAAAGCTGGCCTGACCAGGTCTTCCCGCCATCGTGCGTCTGAAAGACCACGGCCGTTCCTGGCAGGCTCTTTCGTCCCAGAGCCTTCTCGGGCGTCATCCAGTCGGGCAGCGCGGCGGCTTCCGGCGCGACGGCAGTTGAATCGCCGATCAGCATGCCTGCCCCTGAAGGGAGGATGGCCATAGAACGCAGATAGGTTTGCGGCGATTGCAGGTTGAGGCTCTCGGACTCGAGAACGGCGCTCCAGGTCCTCCCGCCGTCGCCGGTCCGGTAGAAGACCTTACCCAGCCCAAACCCGATGCCGTCGTGCGGCGTATAGAACCAGAGTTGGGTGATGCCCCGGTCGGAGAGCGAAAACTTCTCCCATTTCTTCCCGCCGTCACGAGTCGAAATAATCCGTCCGTTGGCTACGAACCAAGCGTTCACCGAGTCGAGGACGAAGACGCCTAGGGGGTTCTTATCGCATTTCTCCTGAGTCCACGTTTTCCCCCCATCGTGCGTGAGCAGCAGCCGCGCTTTCACGTCGCCGGAATCTTCCTCCTCGATCTGCACGGTCGCCAGGCCTAATTCCGGCGTTGGCATGGAGAAGTCCTGAAGCTGGCAGCGCTTCCCCAATTCGTCGAAAAGGTAGCGTACCTGCCAGCGCATTCCTTTGTACGGACCGGAATCGAGCGGCGGAATCCCTCCCGTGGGATCTCGGGACCCATCAGGGCCTCGTTCGCCGCCTTCTGCCTGGCCCCCCCGGGTGGCTCCGGTTGTTGTTTCGGCTTCTCCAGAACGGGCGCGGCCGGAGGCCCCTGGGCGAGACACCCGAGCGGGACTGCGGCGAGTGCCAGTAGATCGCGACGGCGGAGTCCGTTCACTGCCAGGTCCCCCCGGATCCTTCGCCATTTTCTGGCTTCACCGGCGTAAGCAGACCTCGCCGTACCAGGTCCACGTGGTTTGCCTCCTCCACGGCTGTAGGTGAAAGCCGCGCCAGCACAATCAGGCAGCCTACCTGCTCTCCAACCGTAGTGATCAACTCCATCTCTGCGCCGGAGTGCCGGTGCGGCATCCGGTGCTGGATATTGATAACGCCGATGACGCGATTGCGGGCGATGACCGGCACGGAGAGGAATGCTTCGAAACTGTCTTCCGGCAGATCGCTGAAAGCTTTGAAGCGATCGTCCTTGAAGGCTTCGGTTGAAATGGCCAGCATCTTCCGCTCCCGCGCCACCCAGCCTGTCAACCCCTCGTTCAACCGCAGGCGGACCTTGCCGATCTCGAGCGGATGCGGATTCGAGGAGGCGCACAGCACGAGTTGGTCCTCCTGGATCAAATAAAGCAAGCACGAGTCGCAGTGCATGAACTCCGTCACAAGGCGAACGACAGCCTGAAGCGTCGCCGGAAGAGTCAGGTCCCGAACCATCAGGCGGCTGATCCGTTGATAGACGCCGAGTTGCTGCTCCAGGCGCTCCAGGCGGGTTTCGAGATCTTTGGCACGAGTCACGACTTTATATTACGCTCCCAGCCTTCCAGCGTCCCACGGCGCCCGGAGCTTCGCGCGAGCGTAGTAGCTGCTACAGTTTATCTAAGAATGAATCGGTGAGGCCCGCCAGACTCCAGGCGACGAAAACCTCTGGGGCGACGGAACGGAGACCCATTGCTCGGAGCAAGTTGAATATGGCTTACTGGAACAAAAAGCGAGACGATGATATGCCGCTACGCCCGGATCCGGCGCTGCGCCGGTGTCCAACGTTCAGCGGGAAGCAACCCCAACCTCGAATTATCCCGCCCGGCGACCGGAGGAACTCATGACGCGGAGCTCCGCCCTGATTGGCAAGAGTATCGTGCTGACGGGCAAGATCAGCGGCCGGGAAGATCTGATTGTTGACGGTCGCATCGAAGGCGACATCGACCTGCCGGAGAATTGCCTGACGGTCGGAGCCGGCGGCCACGTGCAAGGCTCGATCCGCGCCCGCGAGATCGTCATTCACGGCGCGGTGCACGGCAACATGGAAGCCGTCGAAAAAGTCCAGATCCGGCGTAACGCGCGCGTGGTCGGCGATATGCGCACCGCCAGGCCGGTGATCGAAGAAGAAGCGTACTTCAAAGGCAATATCGAGACCGTTCGCCCTGAAGCGCCGAAGGCCCCGCAACCGCGCGCCCAGGCCGCCGAAGCGCCGCAACAGCCAACGCTTCCGAACGCCACCCCCTCCGCGGGAGAAACTCGCAAAGGATGAACCCGTCACACTTGCACGCCTCGGCCGGCCCGGCGGCAGCGGGGATTTCGCCCGACGCTCGCAAGAGCCACGGCCTGGAGACGCTGGTCTCCGCTATGGCGCTGAAGTTGAATCTGTACGTCATGGACTTCGGTGGTCCGGTGCAAGAGAACATCGACTTCGTCACTGGCGCCGGCCACAAGCTTTACGTCGACGATCTGCTCTACTCCTACGATTACTTCTTCTCCCCCAAGGAGCAGGAGGAAGGCAATTTCCGGCCGGACGGATCGAGGAGTTCATCGATTCGGCGTTGTCGTTCGAGGATCAAGTGGCCGACGCCATTCTCCTCTGGGACCGGCTGCAGTATCTGCCTCCTGCCATCGCTGAAGCGGTGGTGGAACGATCGCCGGATTCTGGCGCCGGACGCGCTCTGTTCTCGCTATTTCGCACCGACTCAAGCGGATCGCGCCGCCCGCCTTACACAAGCCGGATCCTGGACGGTCAGACGCTGCTGCTCCACGAACAGTCGCGCCAGCGCCCCATAGAAACGTTCAATCCGAGGACGATCCACAAGCTGTTCCACCGCTATGGCGAGGTCCGCTTCTTCGTCAGCCGCGAGAGCTTGCAGGAAGTGCTGATTCGCCGCTGAGCGCACGGAAGGACCAGGGGGGGGGCGAGTCAAAGTGGAAGAGGGAGATCGACGCCGGGGCGCGGGCGAAAGTCTCGCTTCCCAGCGTCCTGCCATGCGGTCAGTTCGACATTCGCCTGCCGCCCGCCCCCGCTCGCGAATCTCATCCGCGACGGTTCACGCATTCTAAACGCAATCTACAGATGCTGTTTGTTGGTTCTAGGCTAGACTGAGAGCAACCCGTCTCGTTCGGACAGTCAATGGCGACAGCAAATGGACCTCAACTCAGCCAGGACACCGCCTCGCCGCGCGCGGCCAGGGTGGCGGCGGTGCTGTTTTCCATTTGCCTTGCGGTCTGGCTGCTCAGGGTTGGCCGATCGTTTTTCATCACCCTGATCTGTGCCGTGCTGGTCGCGTTCATTCTCGAACCGGTGGTGCAGCTCTTCATGCGGCTCCGGCTGCGGCGCGGGATGGCCAGCTTTCTGGCCTGCTCGATGATGCTTGGGACGCTTTATTTGGCACTGCTGGGAGCGTGGACGCAAGCGGTCGGGTTCTGGGCGGAAGTGCCCAATTACAGCAGACGCATCGCCGATCTGGTAGACACCGCGACGCTCGAAGTCGAACAGATCCAGCATTCACTCGAAGAGATCCTCGTGCCACCCCGGCTGCGTCAGACGCCGCCGCCTGAATCGGCGAGCAAGTCCAAAGCGGCTTCCCGCAACAGGAAGGCCACCCCCTCCGCCCCCGGCGCTCCGCAAAACCCCGTGCAGGAGGTGCGCATCCGTCAGGAGCCATCCGACCTGGTGAATCTGGTTTGGGACTCTCTGTCGAGATTCTCCGATGCCCTGCTGCTGGCTTCGTTCGTTCCCTTCCTGGTGTACTTCTTTCTGAGCTGGCAGGATCACCTGATGCGAGCGATGCTCGGACTGGCTGGGGGCAAGCAGCGCGAGATCCTCAATCGCAGCCTGCAGGGCATTGCCGACGTCACGCGCGCCTACGTAGTGGGCAACTTCCTGCTGGGTGTCGTCATGTCCGCCGTCAGCTCGATCTTCTTCTATTTCGCGGGGGTTCCCTACTGGGAAGTGGCGGGACCGATGAGCGCGTTCCTGAGCCTGATCCCGTACCTGGGTTTGCCGTTGGCCTTGTTGCCCCCCCTCGCGGCGGCTTTGCCCGTCTTCGCAAGTTGGGGGCCGTACCTGTTGGTGGGCACCGGAGTCGCAGTGCTCCACCTCGTCGGGCCTGAATCTCATGTATCCCAAACTCGTGGGTTCGCGAGTCCACTTGAACCCCTTGGTAGTGACTCTCGCCCTGATGGTCTGGTACCTCCTGTGGGGCGGTGCGGGTCTCATCCTCGCCATTCCCATTACGGCTGGCATGAAGGCCGTCTTCGACAGCGTGCCCCGCTGGCGCGGTTACGGCAAGCTGCTGGGCGACTGAGCATCCATCAACGGTAGATAGACGTCGAAAGTGGCGCCTTTGCCCGGTTCGCTTCGAACGGTGATGGTTCCCCCGCTCTGCGTTACGAAGCCGAACGCGCTGGCTAGGCCCAGGCCCTCGGAATTCGCCAGCCCCTTGGTCGAAAAAAACGGCTCGAACACCCGTTGCCTGGTTTGCTCATCCATGCCCATTCCGGTGTCGGTGAGCGACAAACAGGCATACGAACCCTCCGGGATGCCAGGTTCGCTCGCGCTTTGGCTCGGAGTGACATCCACCAGTCGCAGGCACGCCAGAAACGAGCCATCCCGCGGAATGGCCTCGCTGGCATTCTTCGCAATCCTGAGAATGACAAGGCTCAGTTCGTCCGCCTCGACAAAGACAAATGCGGGAACGGAAGGAGTCTCGATTCTCACATCCACGCATTCCGGGAAGACGCCGCGAATCCGGGGCTCCAGCTCGCGGAGCCATTGTGAGAGGTCGATGCTGGCGCTGCGCAACATCTTCGATCGAGAGAATGCGAGCAGCCGGTCCGTCATGCCGGCCATCTGCTTCCCGGCCTCCTCGATGAACCCTGACATCGATCGCACCGGGGGCGTTGACTCCCTGGATTCCCGCAGCAGCGCGGCGTACCCATTCATCACGCAGAGTTTGTTGTTGAAGAAATGGGCCACCCCGCCGGCCAGGCGTCCAACCGATTCCAGATGCCGGGCCTCAGCCAGGCGCTTCTCCACGTCGAGCCTTTCGAGAGTTTCAGCGGCCAGAGAGTCGTGAGCTTTTCGCAGGTCGGCAAGCAGGCGTTCGTACGTGAGCAGGAAGAAGCCGAAGATGATTCCGATGGTGCCCAGCAGCATTACCAAGTAGAACACCGTATTAGGGGTGTAACTTGCCAAGGCCAAACCCTGGCGGGGCATCCACGGCAGCGCGAGCATTCGGAGAACAACGTCTTCCGGTGGAATGAATGCCGCCGCAGTGAACCGATGGCTGAACCGCCGTCGCAGGCGGGATCTCGCTGAGCAAGGAGAATCCGGCGTAGCAAATAGCCGCCGATCTGGTAAACACTGATGATCAGCAGTTCGAATGAGTCTCGGCCGGTTGAACGAAGCAAAACCAGCATATGCCCGCGATAGCAGCACCAAGGACGAGATAGTACCAGCGCCAGCGCCAGCTCAGGCCGCAGAAAAGCCGCACTCCCATGGTGTACAAGAACAGCCCGACGAACAGGAAGGAATTGCCCAAAACCGCCTGGAAGAAGACGCTGGTAAAACCTCGCAGGCTGTGGAAAAACGCCGACACCGAGATGCAACAGAGCGCGGCCGCCCATTGGCTAAATCCGGGGTAGGTTCGATGCGAGCGCCGAATGAAAAGCATGAGGGGCGCGAAAGCCCCGGCGACGAACGAGGTCGCGACCAACAGGGTTCGGTTATCCATCGCTTCCAGAAACGTGGTCACTCATCTACTCCGGGCGATGGGGAGTTCAGGGCAGCGGCACTCCCATGGATTTCAGATCAGTGAGTATCTTATCAGCCCGGCGTAGTGTTCGCGTGAAACGTATGGATCCCGAAGAAGTCAGGAGAGTCCTGGATGGCATGGTGCTGGGATGGCGGAATGCTGACGCTCAGGACACACGATTAGTATGCGACCCGATGTGTTCCCTTCGTGCAGCGTGGAATGACAGCAAGGCGAAAAAGCCGATGGCCTGAACCGTCTGACTATGCTCGCCTCGCGGTCCTGCAAACTTCATCGCCTCCCCGGCACCGCCAGGGAGGCGGTTCAGTCTATTCAGTTGCTTCGGCGGCGAGCGCGCAGGCCGATCAGGCCCAGTCCGCATGCCAGCAGTGCAAGGGTACCCGGCTCTGGAATCGCGGCGACAAACTCACCCGTACCGAAATTGTCGGCCTGCCCTGTGCCGTAGAAGCCGAGCCCGATGCCCTCCCCTCCCGTAGACACGCCGTAATCGTAGGTGTAAGTCTGATCCGCCGTGCCGTCGAAATTGCTGTCGATCCACAACGTGGCAAGCGTACCTGACATGAATGCCGTTATCCGGCCGCTGCTGAACGGCGATTCCAGCGTGAAGAAATTCCCGCCGCCGTTGTTGCCGTAATAGAAGGCGGCATAGCCGAACGAGTCGCCCCCTCCATTCTCCTGCACTTTGATGAAGTAATTGTTGCTCTCGTCCGCGTACCCAAGCACCAGCGCAAGATACGACGTGTCTGAACCCGTGTGGTAAACATCAACGAAAGCGTTGTTAGCGGTCGCGCCGTTAAACGTAGCGAGGGCAGCGTTCGGCGCCCCATCGAGCGCACGCGCCATGCCGTCGACGATCTCCGCATTTGC
This sequence comes from Terriglobia bacterium, assembly GCA_963823095.1. Classification (GTDB taxonomy): domain Bacteria; phylum Acidobacteriota; class Terriglobia; order Bryobacterales; family Bryobacteraceae; genus CAIVVT01. The sequence continues at coordinate 10,834 of CAWGKI010000049.1, read as the reverse complement.
ATATTGGATCGTCCAGTTTGGGCCAAGGGTTGGCGCATCAGGACGGTTGAAATCGTCGATTACGCCGGCTCGAGCCAGCGCACCGGCGAGCAGTACTATACCGAATGCTATACGCATGTGGTTGAAGGGCCTCCTCCTTCGGAAAACAACTGCAAGGAAGCCTATCATTAGATTCGGCATGTGTCAAACGCGAAAATACTATGTGCCACGCGCCGGAAAAGAGCACAAGATAGTGCAATTAGGTCCTAGTACTAGGCTACTCTTCGGTACTATTCTTATAATTTAACTGGAATTATCCGCATTGTTGGATACGGTGAAGCGTAGTATCCCATACGGCATGAAACGGCTCGCCCTCACCTCCGGAACGCGGCCCCGCGCTCCTGCGGAGCCACTCATCGGGCTGAGTGATCGAGACTGGCGGGCATGAGTGGATGCAACAATCGACGGACAATCAAACAATCGGCCGGGCGGACGGCTTCTTCGCAGGCAATTCGTCGGAGTGGGAGAGGCCGAGAAAGCCCTCCAATCGCTTGGACAGCGTCTCATCGATCCGCTTCAGCGCCTTGACTTCGTCCATCGCGCCGTCCCGGTCCCCGGAAAGCAAAAGGCCGATCCCAAGGTCATAGTGCGCCGGGGCGAAGCGCGGATCCAACTCGATCGCCTTGCGGAAGCAGCGGGTCTTTTCCTTTGAGTGACCCGTCTTGCCCTCGGCGAAAGCCAGATGGTACCAGGTGCGCGCATTGGCCGGTTCGGCCTCTCGGGCCTTGCGCCAATAGAACGCCGCGCCTTCGAAGTCGCCTCCCCACATGTAGGCGAGCGCCTGCGAATAGATATCGTCGGCTGCCGAGTTACGCCGCCTGTCCCAGGCGGAAATTGAAACCGGCAGGATCGGGGCAAGGCCCGCTGACACGCGCTCCATTGGAATGGCGAATGTGATCGGCTGCCCGTTCAACATTCGCACCGCGTGCCAGCCCGCGAGAAAGCCGTGTTCGTTATACAGCGGCCCGCTCGCTTCCCCTTTCCCCGAACAACTCAATCGCGCCACTGGCCCGAATCCGCCCGAAATGAGATACTCTCCCGCCTTCGCCGAATGGCCGCCGCTGCTGACCGTGGTGGCATACTGCGACGCTGCGTCCGGGCCCTGAGGAACTTGCCTCCCAACGAAAAGCTCGACGATGCCCGAATCGCGGTCCTCGGCAGTCAGGAAGACCACCTCGTTCATGCCGCCTTTTTCGTCCAGCAGAACAGCCGATCCCGCGCCGTACAGGGCTTCGCGCGACGCCAGAACCTTTCCCTCCGGCCGCACTACGACGCCGGCCTGCCGCAAGAGCGCGCCCGATTGATCGTGAACCAGCAAGACGGGCTCCGCGCAAAGAGACGCCGCGCACACGATAGCGGTCCAGAGACAGTTCATTCCGATGATGGGACGACACTTCCGCACGGGTGGTTTCGCCCGATTTTGTACGATGAAGAGAACAGGTCGCAATGGATTTCAGCAATTTAGAATTGAAGAAGACGGTCAATTTGCCTTCGACCGCATTTCCCATGAAGGCAAACCTGCCCACCACCGAGCCCAAATGGCTCGAAAAATGGGCGCAAACGGACCTGTACGCGCAGATTCGTTCCAGCCGCGCGGGCCGGCCGATGTACGTGCTGCACGATGGCCCGCCGTATGCCAACGGCAACATCCACCTGGGTCATGCGTTCAACAAGATTCTGAAGGACTTCATCATCAAGTCGAAGACCATGGCTGGCTTCGACTCGCCCTACGTCCCCGGCTGGGACTGCCACGGTCTGCCGATCGAGATCAAAGTCGACAACCAGCTTGGCGGGAAAAAGGCTTCGATGAGCGTCGCCCAGATCCGCGCCGAATGCCGCAAGTACGCCCAGAAGTACGTCGACCTGCAGAGCAAATCGTTCCAGCGGCTCGGCGTTTTCGGACGTTGGGAAAAGCCGTACCTGACGATGAGCCCCGAGTACGAGAGCGTCATCGCCGGAGCGTTCGTCGATTTTCTGAGCCAGGGTTCCGTCTATAAGGGGCTGAAGCCGGTCAACTGGTGCATCCACTGCCGGACGGCCCTGGCCGAGGCTGAAGTCGAGTACGAAAACCATTCGAGCCCTTCCATCTGGGTGCGCTTCAAGCTGACCAGCGACCCCGCGAAGATCCATCCTGCTCTGAGAGGCAGGCGGGTCTACGGCCTGATCTGGACCACTACGCCCTGGACGATCCCGGCCAACGTCGGCATCGCGTTCCACCCGAAGTTCGAGTACGTGGCTGTCGAAGTGGACGGCGCGGTCTACATCGTAGCCGCCGGTCTGCTGGAAGCGACGATGGCCAACTGCGGCTGGACCGGGAAAGATGTTATCGAGCACGCGCGCTTCGAAGGCTCCGTCCTCGACAGAGCCGTTTTCCGCCACCCGTTCCTGGAGCGCGACTCGCTCGGCATCGTTGAAGACTACGTGACCCTGGAACAAGGCACCGGCGCCGTCCACACCGCTCCGGGGCACGGTCAGGAAGACTATGTGGCCGGCATGCAGTACGGTCTGCCCATCTTCTGCCCCATCGACGCCCGCGGCCGGTTCTTCCACGCCGAGGGCGCGGCCGGCACTCTGCCTGAGGAACTCATCGGCAAGACGGTATGGGAGGGCAACCCGATCGTCTCGCGCATCCTGAGCGAGAGCGGCGCTCTGCTGGGCGAGAAGAAGATCGACCACAGCTATCCACATTGCTGGCGCTGCCACCACCCGACCATCTTCCGCGCCACCGAGCAATGGTTCATCGGCATGGAGCTGAACGATCTGCGGGCCAAGGCGCTCGAAGCCGTCAAGCATGTCCAGTGGCATCCCGAATGGGGCCAGGAGCGCATCTCCAACATGTTCGCCTCGCGCCCCGACTGGTGCATTTCGCGCCAGCGCGTATGGGGCGTGCCGATTACCGTTTTCTACTGCGAGAAGTGCGGAGAGACTCTGACCGATCGCAAGTACCTCGATCCGATCGTCCGGCAGTTCGCGGAGCACACCGCCGACGTGTGGTACTCCAAGACGTCCGAGGAATTGCTCGGTCCGGACGTGGCCTGCGCCAAGTGCGGCGGCCACGAATTCCGCAAGGAGACGGACATTCTCGACGTCTGGTTCGACTCCGGTTCGAGCCACCTGGCCGTTCTCACCGAAGCTAACGAACTGCCCTGGCCGGCCGACATGTACCTCGAAGGCGGCGACCAGTATCGCGGCTGGTTCCATTCGTCGCTCCTGGTGGGCGTGGGCCTGCGCGGTCAGGCGCCGTACAAGGAATGCGCCACCAACGGCTGGGCTCTGGACGGGGATGGGCGGGCGATGTCGAAGTCGCTCGGCAACGTCATCGCGCCGGAGGATCTGATCAAGAGGTTCGGCGCGGACGTGCTGCGGCTATGGGTCGCTTCGGTGGAATACACCGAAGACGTGCGCCTGTCGCAGGTGATCCTCGACCGGCTCACCGACGCCTACCGCAAGTTCCGCAACACGTTCCGCTACGCGCTGGGCAACCTGCACGATTTCGACCCGGCGTCGGACGCACTGCCCGCCTCCGAGCTGCTGGAAATCGACCGCTGGATGCTTTATCGAGCGGCCGATCTGGTGGAGCGCTGCCTTGCGCATTACAAGGACTACGCCTTCCACCGGGCCTACCAGGCGCTCTACAGTTTCGCCACGGAACTCAGCTCGGTCTACTTCGACGTGCTGAAGGATCGCCTCTACACCACCGCGCCGCGCTCGAAAGCACGCCGCAGCGCTCAAACGGCTCTGCACCGCATTCACGGCGCGTTCGTGCGGCTCGCCGCCCCGATTCTGGCCTTCACGTCCGAGGAGGTCTGGGCGGAAACGCGCCGGCCCGCCGGCTCGCCCGAGAGTATCCACATCGCCGAATTCCCCCTGCCCGCGGACTTGACGGCCGGTCTCCCCCGAGACGGAGCCGAGCTGTCAAGAGCCTGGGACCGACTCCTGCTGGTTCGCACCGAGGTATTGAAGAGCCTGGAAGAAGCGCGCAATGCAAAGCAGATTGGCGCGCCGCTCGAAGCCAGGGTCGTGCTGGAAACGTCCGGCGATCAGTTGGATCTGCTGCGGCGCTACGAGTCTGAATTGCCGGGACTCTTCATTACGTCGGAAGTGGAATTGAGAGCCGCCACCGAAGGCGCGTTGCGCGTGACAGTACTCCGCGCCGCTGGCGTCAAATGCGAGCGTTGCTGGAAGTACACGCATGATGTCGGCTCGGACGCCGAACTGCCGACGGTATGCGCGCCTTGTGCGGAAGCCGTGCGGGAGATTGCCGCCAGCCGGCAAGGAGCCTGAACTTAAGTTGCGCTATTGGCCCTACGCTTTAGCCACCGCCATCGTCCTGCTGGACCGGACGACGAAGCACGTCATCGAGACCACCTTTGCCGCCTGGGACACGGTTCACGTGATCCCAGGCTTCTTCCAGATCGTTTCGACGCGCAACACGGGCATGGCCTTCAGTCTGTTCGACAACTCGGCCGAAGGTCACACCAGCCCGCTGCTGGTCGCTTTCACGATTGCCGTCTTGGGCCTGGTGGCATGGCTGCTGTGGCAATCGATCCGCTCTAAATCCTCCCGCTCCGAGCACGATCATTGGAGCTTCCGCCTGGCTTTGGGACTGATTCTGGGCGGCGCGGCGGGCAACCTGTACGACCGCCTGGTATTCGGCAGCGTGACGGACTTCCTGGATTTCTACTGGGGCGCGGCGCACTTCCCCGTCTTCAATGTGGCCGACTCGGCCATCACGTGCGGCGCGATTCTGGTGATGTTGAACCTGTGGCTGGCGCACCCGCAACCGCGCACCGAATCTCCGCGTTAGCCGTCTAAAGCTGCATCCGGACGCGCCGCCTGGTCAACAGTCCGGACAAGCCAAGCATTGCGAAGGTGAACACCACGGAGCGCAGGACGCCGGGCCAACCGCTGTTCCAATGCAGCGAGATGATGATCCCTCCGGCGGCGAAATAAACCAGGTCGGGCAGCAGGTAAGTGAGCAGCGTGTTCGACCCGGCGGGCTTGAGGATCGCCGCCCATCGAGTGACGCGCCGCACGTCTGCCAGCCAGTAGAGCGCAAGAAATAAGAGCACGCTGATGCCGGCGGAGAACAGACACCACGACGGAGTAGCGGCGTTCTTCGAAACCCCCAGCGGCAAAAGAATCCAACCCGCGCCCAATAGAATCGCGGCATAGCCGAGGGCCCAGAGCGCCTTCTGCCTGAAGGTTTGCGCGAGAGACGAATCGAGGAAGATTGTGGAGGCTACAATACCAGCCATTGCGATCGACGGAAGCTGACCTGCGTCAAATGGCCAGATGACGTATGGGATGCGGTGCAGGAAGCTCACCGAACCCAGCCGCGAAGCGACGCTGAGGACCGTCAGGCCCGCCAGAAGGGTAATCGGGGCCCAGGGCTTCTTGCGCAGAGGGATGTAGAGGAGACAAGCGGCCAGGTACGCTCGCCCGATAAGCCCCAGGATCTCCCAATACTTGAAGTCCAACCAGGCCGCTTGGCCGTCTCTGGTGGTTCTGCGGAAGAGGGCGAACATGACCACCAGCAGGATCAATCCCGCGTACTTCAGGATCTTGTAAACCAACTGGCGGTCGCCGGTGCGCGGATACACGATCCAAAACAACATCGCCCCGATCAACGCCAGCACGCCCCACAGCCCCGAACCAAGGCCGGTGAGACGGGGATCGACCTTGCCGGCATTCGCGAGCAGGATTCCAAGTACCACCAGGCTGGCCGTGCGAACGAGGATGTGACCCCACAAGCGCGGCATGGAGTCCCCCATCGCGAGCCGCTTCCGAACCGCGAGCGGAATAGCCATGCCCAAGATGAATAGGAACGCAGGAAATACGACGTCCACGTACGTCATACCGTTTATGCCGGACGGCATGTGGTAAGTCCACCACGGCAGCCCTCGCACCTCCGCCAGGTCGTTGACGAAAATCATCACGAGCATCGTCAGTCCCCGGAAAATGTCCAGAGAAAGAACTCTCCCGCCGGCGGCCGGTGACTCAGTACCCAAGTCTGTCATCGATTGCATTGGAACTTCAATCCTCGCCTTCAGCCCTGGCCATGGAGGCCGGTGCCCAAGCCATGCTACTACGCGATTCGGCTTTTGCGGAAATTCGCTGCAAAAAGGCTAATGTGTGCCGCCAAAGTGCCGATAGAAAGAGTGGGCCTGATGTAAATTTGCAGTTCCGCAAAGATGGCTGACGCACCAGCCATCAGACTGCGAAATGCGACTCGGGCCAAAGAGGGCCTCGAAACCCTTCTCAAAGAGAACGCCAAGAGAAATGGAGCAACCACGATGAACCCGCACCCGTTCGGCTACATCGCCGTGATCCTCATACAGCAACTGCTGATGGTCGGCATGCTTTGGGCCATCGTGCATCTCGTGGATCGGTTGCGCCTCGAACGCCGCCGCCAATCCGCGGTCATGCCCTTTTCGAATGCCTCCGCCAGTTCGGATTTGGCAGCGCTGGCTGTGCAGTTAGCGAGGACCAGAGACCGCAACGCAGATCCAGTTCCACGGCAAGCGAGGGTACGAGAGATGCACGGAGAGCGAGTATAGCGCCAGTCTCGGAAGAAGCCCTGAGCCTGCTCCTCCAGGTCAATCCTTGTCTTGGAGGGACTAGCCTCCATCCGCTGCAAAGTTGCGCTGCGAACGCGGCGGGCTCGTCTCATGGAACCTCTCCCGGTCCCATTGAAACTCTCACGAATAATCCTCCCCGCTCGATCCCCGTAGACGCCCGGGTGAGCGCTCCGAATGGGTGTGCGGACTCGCCGAACCGTATAATTGGAGGATCGTCTGCTGGGGAGGTCCTCTTGTCGCAGGCCGTTGACCAATACGCCAATCAGAACGAGGAGCGATTCCTCGAAGAGCTGAAGGATTTCGTCCGCATCCCCAGCGTTTCGACTCTGCCGGAGCATGAGGGGGGCGTGCGGAAAGCGGCGCTCTTCGTCACCAAGAGCTTGAGGAACGCCGGCCTGGAACATATTGAGATCATTCCAACTGAGCGGCACCCGCTGGTGTACGCCGACTGGCTGCACGCTCCAGGCCGTGCAACAGTGACGAGTTCCAGTACCTAGTGCGTCACCCGCCCCAAGAATCAGTGTCTCCACCAGCACCACAGTCGCAGTCCGAGAAAGTCTTTCGAAGCGCTGGTGTGGCTAGCGCCGCGGTCCTCACTTCGCGTGTCAGCGGACTCGTCCGCGAAGCCGCGATGGCGCGGTTGTTCGGCGCAAGCTCCTCCTACGACGCGTTCCTGATCGGGTTCCGCATCCCGAACCTGACCCGCGATCTCTTTGCGGAAGGGGCGCTCTCGGCCGCGTTCGTTCCGATCTTCGTCGAGTACCTCCAGACCAAAGGGAGGAAGGAAGCGGCGCATCTGGCGAATCTCGTGGCCACGGCAATCATCGTGGTCATCGGCGGGCTCTGCGCGCTGGGAGTCCTGGTGAGCCCCTGGCTGGTCCGCTTCCTCACAAGCGGGTGGGTTCACGCCGCGCCGCAGAAGTACGCGCAGGCAGTCGTCCTCACGCAGATCATGTTCCCGTTCCTCTTGCTGGTGGCGTTGGCCGCGCAGGCGATGGGCGTGTTGAACGCGCTGAACCAGTTTGCTGTCCCGGCCTTTTCGTCGACCCTGTTCAACGTAGGCAGCGTCGTGAGCGGCGTCGCGCTGGGATTTTGGCTCGGACCGCGGATCGGCCTTTCTCCCATTGCCGGCATGGCCCTCGGCGTCGTCATCGGTGGGGCGCTGCAGCTCGTGTGGCAGCTCCCCAGCCTTTGGAAATCGGGCATGCGGTTCCGGTTTGCCTTCGACTTCCATCATCCAGGCCTGCGCCGCATCATGGCGCTCATGGGCCCTGGGATCATTGGAAACGCCTCCGTTCAAATCAACGTGGTGGTGACGACGGTCCTGGCCACGTTGATCTACGATCCCGTTCGCGGACTGGACGGACCGGTCGCGTGGCTCGGATACGCATTCCGCTTCATGCAATTGCCGCTCGGTCTTTTCGGCGTGGCTATCGCGACGGCGACGCTCCCGGCCATCGGCAGAAGCGCCGCCTTAGGCGACACGGTGGAGTTCCGCGAAACGCTCGCCAGGAGCCTGGGACTGACCTTTCTGCTGACCGTCCCATCCGCCGTGGGGCTGATCCTGTTGGGACGCTCGATGATCGGGCTGATTTACGAGGGCGCGAATTTCAAAGCGTACGACACCAGCCAGACGACGCTTGCCCTGAGCTACTACGCCTTGGGGCTAGTGGGCTATTCCGCGATCAAGGTGCTCAGCCCGGCGTTCTATGCGCTCGGCGATGCGCGCACGCCGATGCTTACCAGCCTCGCGTCGATCGCGGTGAATGCCGGGTTGTGCTGGCTGCTAGCCTTCCATTGGGGCATGGGCCAGGCTGGGTTGGCTCTGGCTACCGCGCTTGTGGCGAACGTGGGGTTCCTGGCCTTGTATTCGTTGATGCACGGCAGAATCGCGGGAGTTTACGGGAGACGCCTGAGAAGCGTTGTGTGGAAAGTGAGCGTCGCCTCCGGGGCGATGGGACTAGCCGTATGGGTTCTAAGCCAGGGTTTCCATGCGGTGTTCCAACGCGTCGGTGTGGCCCGCCTGTTCGACATCGGAATCGCCATTCCGGCCGGAGCCGCTATCGTTTATGCCCTCTGCCGAATTATGAAGGTGGAAGAGCTGGAAATGGCCACTCGCGCGCTCGGAGGACCGATTCTCCATCGGTTCCCCGCCTTGACTGCTAAACTTGGGTTGTAATGCACCCTGACGTGGGAAAGGCCCTGCATCTGCAGGAACTGGACCGAACAATCTCTGAACTGCGAGCGGAAATCGCCTCGCTTCCCAAGCAAATCGCCGAAATCGAAAAGGCCCTGGTCAGTCATTTCAGGAAACTGGAGGCCGACAAGGGTGTTCTCGCCGCCAACCTGCGCGCCCGTCACAAGCTGGAAGGTGAAGGCAAAGACCACCAGCAGAAGATCTCCAAGTTGAAAGACCAGATGCTCTCGGCTAAGAACAACGAGCAATACCGGGCCTTTCAGAAGGAAATCGAATACTGCGAGACGGAGATCCGCAAGAGTGAGGATCAAGGGCTTCAGTTGATGGAAGAAGCCGACACTCTCACCAAGAACGTAACGGCCGGTGAGGCGGCATTGAGCGAAGAGAAACGGGTTGTGGATCGGCGAAAGAAGGAAGCCGCGGCTCAGACCGACGGCGCCAAAGCAAACCTCGCTCGTTTTCTCGCCGAACGCGCTGCGCTGACCACCACCATCTCCAAGACGGTGCTGGCGACTTATGAACGCCTTCACAAACGAATGCGCGACGGCCGCGTGGTCGCGAAGGTGACGGAAAGCACCTGTATGGGCTGCAACATTACCATTCGCCCGCAGTTTCTCGCCGACTTGAAGCTTGGAAACGATATCCTGGCCTGCGAGAACTGCCGCCGCATCCTGTATATCGAGGCGGCGCCGGTCGATGTTGAAGCGCAAATGAACAACTGACGCCGTGCGGCCGCCGCTCAGTCGCCGGTGATGTAGCGGCCGTCAAGGCGGAGATTGAACATCGCCCGGGTCGAGTTGTCTCCCGGCGCGGCATTGTCGTCCGGTCCCTCTCGATCGAGCACCGGCGTGACCCTCTCGCCTGACATACCTGGCTCTCCTGAAATGCTTGGCGTGGTTTCGGAAAACGCAGCGGCTGGTTCGGGCAATTCGTCCCCCGCCTGATCTGAGACGAGAGCAGAGACGGTTTCAGTGTCGTGGCCGAAATTCGACTCGGCAGCACTACCCGCCTTCGCACGTAGTTTCTCCAGCGCATTTGCCGACGCTTGCCGGACTCCCCGGTCGGAATCGATCAGCAATCCTTCAAGGGCCGGAACAAGCTCGGGCTCACCCAGCCTGCCGATCACCCACGCGGCAGTCTGTCGAAATCGCGGCCGGCTGTCTTTCGTGAGTTGTCGAACGCGCCAACCGACGCTTCGATCGCCCAGCAGGTGCATCCCAACCAACGCGTTGCCGCGCACCCGGTTGTTCTCATCGCAGAGACACTTGCGAAATGTGTGGGCCGCGAGCGCGGAGTTGACGCTCCAAAGCGACTCGACGACATTCGCACGCACTCTGGAGTCGGTCGAAGCAAGATGGCGCTCCACCCACTCGCGGCTTTGCAGGCGTCGGCCGACCAGCAAGGCAGCTTTCGAAGCGACATGTTTCTCCGGATGGCGCGTCAAGTGACCGACGATCATCAGCAACCGCGGCCCCGGTGATATCTCATCCAACACATCGAGGACCCGAAGTGTCAGGTTCGTCTCAAAGTGGTACTCGTCCCATTGGCGTCCGGGCATCAGCCGCGCCAGTTTGACGTCCAGCAGCGAGCCTCATGGACGTACTTGACGCAAAAATCCTTCAGTTCCTGCGAGCTGAAAAAATCCGAGCGTACGAGTTCCAGCAGAGACGCCGGCGTGTCCAGCAGGCGCAAGCTGCGCTTTCTGTGGCCCGGCGGTCCACCCTCCAATCGAAGCCGCGCCACGCCGGCCACGAAAAAGAGACGCGGATCCTTCGCGGCCAGATCGCGCAGCATTTCGGGAGCGGCGTCGGTCAGGCCAAAGCGATTCAGGACTTCGGCCAGGGCGCGTCCCATTTCTTCCGGACCAATTCTCTTGACGGCCGGCGCTGCATCCTCGGCATTGCATTCAGCCCCCAAATCCTCCGGGAGCCCACACGGCTATATTTCGCTGTAGTTGTGAAGCGCACGACGCTTGGGCCACCTCCATTCGATCGGCAAGTTGCGTTCGTCGGGCGAC
>CAWGKI010000048.1:0-41880 GCA_963823095.1 Terriglobia bacterium | reverse complement strand
ATCGGCACACCGTTCAATCGCGCGATGTAGCGATTGCGATTGACGATGAGCAGGTACTCGTTCCAATCGTTCGGGCGGATGACCGTTTCGTTCTCCGGAGCGGGCCACACCAGCCAGCCCTTGATAGAGTCGTAGACCCCGGCGGTATGGCGCGTGACGTTGCAGTCGATCTCAAACTGGCCGCCCTGGGAAACGTCCACTGTACCGGGCTTGAATTTCGTGTGGAAGTAGACGCCGCTGTTGCCCCGCTCCACGCACTTGAACCGGAGGGACAATTCAAAATCCCTGATAGGTCTGCACCGTCTCGAGATAGCCATAGGCTTTCGTAGCGTTCTTGCCGCGGACTACTCCGCCTTCCTCCACGGTCCACTTTTCGACGCCGACATTATGCCAACCGGTCAGGTCCTTGCCATTGAAGATCTGCACCCAGTCCTCGCCCGGCGGCTTCGTGCCCGCGGGCAGTTGGGCAAATAGAGGCGCTGTCAGCAGGCCTGCGAACAATACTGCGAATGCTGTCTTCATCGGGTACTTCCTTTCACTCGCTCAAAGCCGAGACGATGGCCGCGGCGATGCTCTGCGCCCGATCGAGGACGCGCTCTTCCGAAGGGCCCTCCACCATGACGCGAGCCAGCGGTTCCGTGCCGGAAAAACGAACCAGGACGCGCCCGGCGTCACCGAACTCCATTTCCGTCGCGCGGATCTCGGCCTGAACCGTGGGCAGTTCTTCGAGAGGCCGCTTCACCTGGAAGCGCACGTTCACGAGCCGTTGCGGATAGATGTGGAAATCGGCTGTGAGATCGTCGAGGCACCGGCCCGTCTCCTCGGCGCGCTCAATGACGCGCAACGCCGTCAACAGTCCGTCGCCCGTCGTCGCAAATTCGCGGAATATCACGTGGCCGCTCTGCTCGCCGCCCAACGGCAAATCGCTGCGCAGCATCTCTTCGAGCACGTACTTGTCACCAACACCCGTCCGGATAAGCTCGACCCCGTCGGCTTCGAGCGCCCGCTGCAAGCCGAGATTCGACATGACGGTGGCCACCACCGCTGACGTTCCGTTCTTGCCGGCGAGTTTGCCTTCGGCGTGCAGTTTGCGTCCCGCAATCAGCAGGGCGTGGTCGCCATCGATCAGCTTGCCGGTCTTTGCGAAAAGCATGCATCGATCGGCGTCGCCGTCGAACGCTGCGCCGTAGTCCGCGCCGTGGGCGAGCACCGCCGCGCGCAAAACTCCCGTGTGCAGCGCGCCGCAGTTCAGGTTGATGTTGCGGCCGTCCGGCGAGCCACTCATCGCGACGACCTCCGCGCCAAGCCGCTCGAACAGTTCAGGCCCCAGGTATGAAGCCGAACCGTTGGCGCAATCGAGCACGATCTTGCGGCCGTTCAGGCTGCGATGGAAGGTGGACGCGAGGTAATCGAGGTAGCGCTGGCCCAGCGTCGCGTCGGGCTCCACGACGTCGGAAACGGGCTCGCATTCCTCGGCGGCGAGCGCGAAGATGCGCTGCTCGATGCCATGTTCGATTTCATCCGCCAGTTTGAATCCCGAGTGGTCGAACACCTTCAGGCCGTTATCTAGATAAGGATTGTGCGAGGCCGAGATCATCAGGCCCGCAATGAAATCCTCGACTCTGGTTGCATAGGCGACGCCGGGCGTCGTGATCAGGCCGGCGAAGACGGGCTCCGTTCCGCTGCGCCGCAAACCCGCGGCTACCAACGCCGCGAGCCCGGGGCCGGATTCGCGAGTGTCCATCCCGATCAGGATGTGCGCCGAGTCGTGGCCTCGCTCTTTTGCTGCATCGCTGGCCCATTCACCGAGCGCGCGGCCGAATGCAAAAACGGTCCTAGGATCGAGAGGATACTCTCCCGCCACCCCACGAATACCGTCGGTTCCAAATAGTTGTCTTGCCATATGAGCTTACTTCTCCGTGACCGGGACCAGGCTGATGCGAACGGAGACGCTCGGCGATGTGGTGAAACTCACGCGCGGATCGGCGGCGTAAGCGGAGGTGCGCGCATGGCCGCCGGGCGCCATCGCGCGAACGTCGACTGGGTCGGTTTCCACAACCTCGATCGAGCGGACCCGGTTCTCCGGGCCCACGATGGTTAAACTCGACGGAGTGACTTCGTCCACCGTCGCTTCCATGCCGACAGGCAGGTGATCGAGCCGAACGTGGACCGGCACGGTCTTCTGCGATCGGCCTTCCAGGCGCAGACGAATCTGCCCCGGCAAAGCCTTCTCCAGCATGACGCCGCCGGGCAGGCGGACGTTGGCTGCCGTGACCGCAAAGGTCTTCTCTCCGGGGCCTTTGGATTCAGCGAGATCAATCACCACGGGTGAGGGATTGGTTGAAGCGCGCGAGAGCAACAAGGACGGCCCGCGCAGGATCAGGTGAACCTGTTCGACGAGATCCGAGCCAATCTCGAGGTTCTGGGGGATGTTGCGATACTGGACCGGCGCGCTGACCGATTCGGTGAGGTCGTTGGCGCCGTTGATGGCAAACCACAATAGAAACGAGATGGCCAACGAGGCGAATTTCCAGCCGAGATTTCGTCCAGTGAACCACCGCACGGCTAGATCCCTCCCCGGCCATCAACCTCTTCGGAAACCGTCTCCGCCATCGCGGGCCGGACCGGCTGCGAGTAGGGTTGCTTCAGGCGTGCTGCCAGAAGTTCCATGGAAACGTCTTCTCTCAAATCGCCTCGCGCGGCGAGGGAGATGGTGCCTCGTTCCTCGCTGACGATGACGGCGAGGCAATCGCTCTCCTCCGTGACGCCAATGCCGGCGCGATGGCGCGTGCCGAGCTTTCCGGAGAGATTCGGATTCATCGTCAGAGGCAGAAAACACGCCGCCGCGGCGATGCGGCCGTTCTGCACGATCACCGCGCCGTCGTGCAGCGCGGCGCCAGGCTGGAAGATGGCCAGCAACAGATCGCGTGTCACGCGCGCGTCGAGCGAGACGCCGCTCTCGATGAACGATCGCAAGCCAACGTCGCCTTCGAGAACAATCAGAGCGCCGATCTTGTGCGATGCCAGGTAACCCACGGCGAGCACGATTTCATCAGCGATCTCGCGCGTCTGGAAGCGGCTCCCGATGCCCATCCAGCGCTGCTCGCCGAGGCGCGACAGCATGCGCCGCAACTCGCTTTGGAAAACGACGATCAACGCGAAGGCGGTGTATGGCGCGATCGCTTCCAGCACTGTACGCACCAGTTCCAGGCCAGTCAGCATCGCGGCGACATAGACCACAACCAGGGTGCCGAGCCCCAGCACGATGTGCATGGCGCGGCGGCCGCGAATGATCATCGCGGATTGATAGATCAGCAGCGCCACGAGCAGAATGTCGATCACAGCGCGGACATTGATCCGCGGCATCGCTTCGCTCAGTTGGATTAGGAATTGTCGCATCGTGCGAGTGCCAATAGTATCAGGTCCGAACGCGCGTCTAACATTTCAGTCTAGCCGACCTCGCGAGCTGCCCTGCTCGATCTCCTCCGGTACTCTTAAGATACTTTGATCCGGGCGCTGAGAGCCAACGCGAGCTCAGGATCGCGGCCGTTCAGGAGGACTTCAGTTCGGTCCAAAGACGGTCGCGAAGCCGCTGCATGCTCACCGTTGGAGTGATCGCCCACTCTCCGCGCGCGAGCGTGCCAGGAGCGGGGTAGAGCGTTGGGAGTGCCTGAAGCTCGCTCGCTATAAGGGCCCGCGCCGCGCCATTGGCCGTCGCCGTGCGGCAGCCCAGCACGATATCGGCGCCGACACGCGCGCGCAACAGGAAATCGATGAAGAGCAAGGCCAGATCGGCCCGCCGGCTCTCGCGTAGGATTGCGATGTTGTCGGCGTAGAGCCCGAAGCCCTCTTCGGGATATGTGAACTGTAGATGCGGCGCGGCATCGATCGCTTGTTGCGCGGTGGTCGCCCAGAGCTGAGCCGCGGCGACGTCTCCCGAGACCACCTGGTCGCGCACCTCGGCGTTGAGGTATGCGCGTAGCAGCGGCTTCTGTTTCAGCGCCTGCTCCTTCGCGACTCGCAGATCATTTTCGCTTTGCGCGTTCCACGTACGTCCGAGAGTCTTCAAGGCGGCGCCAAACACTTCAGCAGGGTCGTCGAGCATTGTCAGCCGTCCCTGGTAACGGTTCTGCCAGAGGTCGCCCCAGGATTGCGGCGAGGACGCCAGGCGGCTGTTGAAGAGGATGCCTGTCGCGCCCCACATGTAGGGCACGCACCATTCCAGATTCGGGTCCCATACGGGCCGGCGGAAGGATGCGTCGAGATTGGTGAGATTCTTCAGCCGGTTCGCGTCGAGCCGTGCCAGAAGCCGCATCTCGCGCATGGGCTGGATGTAGTAATGCGTTGGGAAAACGACATCCCATCCGGAATTGCCCGACATGACCCGCGCCAGCATCTCCTCGTTGCTTTCGTAGACGCTGTAGCGGAGTTGAATGCTCGTCTCCCGCTCGAACTGGCGCAGCACCTCGGGCGGAATGTAAACCGACCAGTTCAGCACGTTCAGGCGAAAACGGCGTCCGGAGCAGCCAGCCGCGCCGGCGACGCTCATCAGAAACGTACGGCGGTTCGTCTTCTCCTTCTTCGCTTCGCTCATCGCTCTCGCAGCCTTTCCGAAACGAGAATCAGTGCGCCAATCAGCGCGACGATCAGCGTCGAGATGGCATTCACCGCCGGGTTTGCGCCGCGCCGCGCCATCGCGTACAGAGCCATAGGCAAGGTCTGGGAATCGACGCCGGCGACCAGGCTGGTGATGACGTAGTCGTCAAAGGAGATGGTGAAGGCCAGCAGCGCGGCGGCGCCGATGCCCGGCGCAAGCAGAGGCAATGTCACATGCCAGAACGCCTGCCAGTCGGTCGCACCCAGATCCATCGCGGCTTCTTCCAGCGACGGGTCCATCGTTCTCAGGCGCGCCAGCACGACAGTCACGACATAGACCACCGAGAACATCACGTGCGCCAGAACTACAGTGTGCATGCCCAGCCGAAAGTCAAAGTGACGGAAGATCCATTGGAAGAATGCGAGCAGCGAGATGCCCATCACGATCTCTGGCGTGACCAGCGAGAGAGCCAGTCCTCCCGCCATCCAGCGCGAAGCGCGTTTCCACAACGCGTAGGCGCAGAGCGTTCCCACGGCCGTGGCCAGAGCCGTCGCGGTGACGGCCACGATCAGGCTGTTCAGCGTCGATTCCATCAACTCCTGGTCGCGGAACGCCTCCACATACCAGCGCAGCGAGAACCCTTCCCACACAGTGAAGCGCGAACCGTTCAGGCTGAAGATCATCAGAATCACGAGCGGCAAGTGCAAGAACATGTAGACCAGCGCGGCGTACGCCGCGAGCCAGCCGCTGGATCGCAGGGGCGAGCCTGCTCTCAAGTTGCGGGCGGTCACAACAGATCGCCTCCCCCGGTTCCGTTCTTCCTTGTCAGTGGCAGCATCAGCAACAGCACCACACCCATCAGCGCCATGGAGAGCGCCGAGCCAAAGGGCCAGTCGCGAGCCGTGGTGAACTGGTTTTGCACCAAGGTTCCTATCAGAATCGTCTTGCCGCCGCCGAGCAGATCGGGGATCAGGAATGCGCCGAGACACGGAATGAAAACCAGGATGGAGCCCGCGCGAATCCCCGGCTTTGACAGCGGCAGAACGATCCGCCACAGCACTTGCAGCGGACGCGCGCCCAGATCGGCCGCGGCCTCCAGGAGCGAGTTGTCCATGCGCTCCAGCGTCGCGTAAACAGGCAGCACCATGAACGGGAGGTAGGTATAAACCAGGCCGAGCAGCACCGCGCCGTAGTTGTAGAGCAAGGGCAATGGATGCTCGATCAACCCTAGTTTCAGGAGCAGCGAGTTCACAAGGCCCGTGTCACGGAGCAGGAACATCCACGCGTAGGTGCGCACCAGGAAGCTGGTCCAGAACGGCAGGATCACCAGGTGCAGATACAGACTCTTGTGCCGCTCCGACCGGGCTATGAAGAGCGCCAGAGGGAAACCGATGCCGGCGCAGATGACAGTTGAAATGCCAGCAACCGCGAACGACTTCCACAGGATGGCCGCATACAGCGGATCGGCCAGCCTCTGCCAGTTCTCCAGCGTCCACGGCGGCGTGACACCTCCGTACGCGCCCCGCGTAAGGAACGTGTAGGCGAGCAGGATGACCATCGGGATGCCGAACAAGACGGCCAGCAGAGCCGAGGCCGGCGTCAGGAACAGCGCGCGGAGTCTGATGCTGCTGAGCCAGGGGCGTGTCATGTTGCTCAAGCGGGTAAGCGCAATTCGTCCTCGGGCCGCCACCAGACGTGGACGCGGCTGCCGCTCTGAAATGCGCCATCCGAGCAGGGCAATTCGGCGATGAAATGTTCTCCACTCGGGAGGATCGCTTCCACATGCAGGCAGTTTCCGAGGAACAGGCAACTCTCGACAACTGCCTCAAAGGAGCACGCGTGACTCGCCGGCCGTATCTCACTCAGATGCGTGGCTTCGGGCCGGACGCCGACGCCGTTCAGCCAGTTGACAGTTCCCAAGAAGCCTGCCGCGAAGCGGCTGCGGGGCTGCCGATAAATCTCGCGCGGAGTGCCCACCTGCTCCAGCCGGCCCGCGTTGAGCAGCGCAATCCGGTCCGACATGGACAGTGCTTCTTCTTTGTCGTGAGTCACGAACAGGAAGGTGATGCCAACGCGCCGCTGCAACGCCTTCAACTCGTCGCGCACCTGCTTGCGGAGATTCGGATCGAGCGCCGACAGGGGCTCGTCCAGCAGCAGGACATCGGGGTGCAACACAAGCGAACGGGCCAACGCCACGCGTTGCTTTTCTCCGCCGCTCAGTTGCGCCGGCGAGCGGTCTGCCTTATCGCCGAGCTGCAGCATTTCGAGGACTTCCGCGATCCGATTGGCCGCCCCGGCGACCCTGCCTCCGCGCCGGTGCCGCAGACCGAAGTCGACGTTGTCCCGCACGGTGAGATGAGGAAAGAGGGCATAGTTTTGAAAGACGGTCGAGACGTTGCGCTCGTAAGGCTTGAGGTGTTCGATCGCGTCGCCGCGCAGCAGGATGGCGCCGGCGGTCGGTTCTTCCAGACCGGCGATCAGACGCAGTGTGGTGGTCTTGCCGCAGCCGGATGGCCCCAGCAGGCTGAAGAATTCGCCCTCGGCGATAGTGAGCGACAGGTCGTCGAGCGCCTTGTGCGCGGGATAGTAACGGGACAGCCCGCGGAGTTCGAGAACCTCGCCCATCGTTCTTTCCAGAATGGTACCGCAACGCCGTACGGACCCGGCCATAAGCGGGTTCAGCGCTCCACGCTGCGCGGGGATATACTGTGGGCCATGAATCGGCGAGACCTGCTAATTGGCGCTGCGGCGCCCTTGTTCATTCCGCGCAGCGCGTTCGGTGCGAACGACCGGCCCACGTTTGGCATCATCGGAACGGGCAATCGGGGCGGATGGCTCCATACTGCGTTTATGAAGTTGGGCGCGCACTGCGCCGCCGTCTGCGATACCTATGAGCCGTTCATGGAAAAGGCGCGGAGCATTTCGCCCGCCGGGTGCAAGACGTACGAGGACTACCACGAGCTGATCGAGCGCAAGGATCTCGATTTCGTCGTAGTGGCGACGCCGGACCACCAGCACCGGCCCATGCTGTTCGCCGCGCTGGACGCAGGCAAGGACGTCTATCTCGAAAAGCCGTTCTCGATGAACATCGCGCAGAGCGCGGAGATGGTCGCCGCGGTGCGCAAGACCGACCGGATCGTGCAGGTCGGCATGCAGCGCCGAAGCATGCCCTTCATCTATAACGCGAAGAAGCTGATCGACGACGGCGCGCTCGGCAAGGTGTGGCATGCGCGCGCGGCGTGGAACTGGAATTTCCTGGAGTGGCTGGGCACGTCGCCGCTCGAAGGCAAGCTCGATTGGGAGCGCTTCCTGGGCGACGCGCCGAAACGCCCGCTCGATCCTAAGCGCTTCCGCTGGTGGCGCGGATTCTGGGACTACTCTGGCGGCAATATGACCGACCAAGGAACCCATCTGATGGACGTCGTGCAGTGGATGACCGGCAACAGCTCGCCTCAGGCGGTAGTATGCAGCGGGGCCATCAGCCGCGCGGTTCTGGCCGAGGCGCCGGACGTCTTTACGGCGGTCTTCAATTACCCGTCGATGATGGCCACGTGGACGCTGAACTACACCAGCGCCTACGATTTCGACTGGTCCGTCACGTTCCAGGGCGAGAAGGCCACCATGGTTCTCAACCGCAAGGGCTATCGCATCTTCAGGGAGCCGGAGCCGAGCGCAGCGCCGTGGAGCGCGGGCGGCGCGGAAACGGTGATCGCCGAGATGGCCGACCACGACAGCGCGGAACTGCACCAGCAGAATTTCCTGGATTGCATTAAGAGCCGCAAACAGCCGAACTGCACCGTGGAAATCGCCGCCGCCGCGGTGGCCGGGCCGCATATGGCCAACATCGCCTATCGCGAAGGGCGCAGGGTCACGGCGTAGATTTGTATAGGGGGCGGCACTGGATCGCCGCCCCACAATGCCAAGGCTACACGCCATCCGGCTCCGGGTGTGTGTAGCCCTTACGATAGGTCCGGCGCAGGTTCCGGTTCGCATCGTCGTTGCCCACCGCCATCTTCTTCGCGGAATCCCAGGTGATGGAGCGACCGGTCTCGAGCGCCACGTTGGCAAGGATGCAACTCGCCGTGGAGATGTGCCCCTCTTCGATGTCGGCTACAGGCTTTGCCCCGGTCGCGATGCAGGAGAGGAAGTCCTTCATGTGATAGCGAATGGCCGGAGCCACATGCTTCTCAAGCCGGGGCTCCGTTTTGTCCTCGGGGTATTGATCGAGTTCGTAGGTGACGTCCTTGCGAACCGCGGGCGCGTTCGCATAAAGCGGAGTGAACTCGTAGCGATAGACGCTGGCCTTCAGCGTGCCCTTGTCGCCCCAGAACGTCGCGCCCCAAGTATCCTTCCGGTCCGGAGCGTCGCCCCAGGTGCGATGCTGCCAGACCACGGTCACGTCATCGAACTCGAATGTGGCCGTCTGCGTGTCGGGCACGTTCGCGACGGAATTCTTCTGGACGAGGATGCCGCCCTCCGAACTGATGCGTTTGGGCCAGCCGAGGCCCAGCATCCAACGCGTCATGTCCAGCATGTGCACGCCCATGTCGCCCAGAATGCCGTTGCCGTACTCTTTGTACGATCTCCACGCTTGCGGGTGGATGTCGGCGTGATACGGCCGCAGTGGCGCGGGTCCGGTCCAGGCATCCCAATCGAGATAATCCGGCGGAGCGATGTTGGGCGGATTGCCATTCTGCCGCATAGGGTAGTAGCAGTAGATTTCGACCAGCCCCACCTTGCCGAGTTTGCCTTCTCTGACAATCCGGTCGCGCGCTTCGACAAGGTGTGGCGTACTGCGGCGTTGTAAACCCACCTGAACCACGCGTTTGTACTTGCGCGCGGCGGCCAGCATCGCCTCGCCCTCTATCACGTCCACGGAGATCGGCTTCTGCTGGTAGACATGACAGCCCGCCTTCACCGCTTCGATCATGGCCAGCGAATGCCAGTGGTCGGGCGTGGCGATGAGAACGATGTCGAGGTCCTTCTCGGCGAGCATCTTGTGGAAGTCCGAGTAGGTGCGCGGCCGCTTCTTCGAATCCTGGCGCGCGGCGATGCGGCCGGCCGCGTCGTCGAGCATGTGCTTGTCCACGTCGGCCATCGAGACAACCTCGATGGGAGCAACCTGCATCAGGCGGATCAGATCGCACTTGCCATACCAGCCGGGACCGATGATGCCGACGCGTTTCGGCTTCTCGTCGAACAGGGCGGCGTAACCCTCGCTCATGCTCAACGCAGCCGGCACGGCGAGCGAAGTCTGCAAGAATCGGCGTCGGTCCATGGGTCAGGTATCCTTTCGCGGACGGGTCGCGGACAGAGGTGAACTGAATCATTATGTCGCACCGGACGCGCTCCGTACCGTGGTTCCGGCAGGACGCCGTGCCCGGTGCCGGATCGCTCCAGAGTTCCAATGCGCAATGGAACAGCGCCGAATGCGTTCATCCGGTGGCGGCAGCGGTCGATTCGTGGCTCAATGGTAGATGACAATTCGGTTCGCGAAAGAGGATTCAATTGATACCACGGTTAGCTCTATTCACTTTGCTGGCGGCTATTTGCGCATTCGGGCAGCCGCGCGGGCGCTCCTCGAACATGCGTGCGGACATCCGCGGCGGGGGCGACCATGGCAAATGCACGATTGAGGTGGTGGTGGACGGCGCCGCCGAAGTCATCATTCGGGGAGACTCCGCGGAGTTGCGAACTCTTTCCGGCCAGGACGCCACCTGGCGGCGGTTTGTCTGCAACCAGGCGATGCCGATGAATCCAGCGGATTTCCGCTTTACGGGAATCGACGGACGCGGGCGTCAAACGCTGGTGCGGGAACCGGGACGGGGCGGCGCCGCCGTGGTCCGCATCGAGGATCCGCAGGGTGGCCGCGAAGGCTACACGTTCGACATCGAGTGGCGCGGGGATGCCGGCGGCGGTTGGGACAACCGTCAGGGCACAAGGCGCGACGAGGGCCCCCGCGGCAATGAGGGATGGACCGGCAGGATGGGCGGCGAACTCCATTTCCGCGGCAATGGGCGCGGATTTCTGAACCGCGAAAATGGCCCAGGCCTTCCAGTTCGCGATGTCCTGGTCAGCTTGAATCGCGACGGCGGCGTTGCCGTCGAGTTTGAGGCCAGAGGATTCCGCAGGGTCGTCTTCACGGGACAGGCCACGCGCGTCTCGCGCACCGTGGTTATTGCCGAACTGACCTCCGGCGGCCGTGATCGCGACACCCGCGGCTTGACCAACATTTACGTGAACAGTGCGGGTGAAGTCCAACGAGTCACCATGAGCGGACGCATGGAAGACGGCCCGTTCAGGCTGGACTGGTCCGCTCGCTAACCCGAGAGTGCGCAGGATCTCAAACGACGGGGAAGGTCGACGCCTCCCCGCCCGGTGCACTTTCCCGTTCCGTAGCTTCAGGAATGGTCCAAAATGGTGCGATGAGCGAAATGGGGAATCCGTTTGACTCGATTGAAAGCGCCCAGGAGTTTCTGGGCCTGCTCTCCGAGGCAATCGAGGAGGCTATTCGCGATGTCTCGGATGACAGGAAAGTGGGTCTGCGGGAGGCCGAGGAGCGCCGTGTGGAGGCCCTGAATCTGGCGCTCTATAAGTTGAAGCTGCTCGACGATCACGTCGACAAGAGCCTGAGAATCCTGAAAGATCTTCGTTCCATCCGGCGCATCCTCATCAGCGAGCACGCGGATGTCGAGCAGGAGGACATTTCCTGATAGGGCGTCGATGAACGCCACGGGCCGCTTCGGAGGCAAGGCCCGGCGTCCCGCGACACCCAGCAGCTTCGCACTCTGCGAATCTGGTCGGATGAGGTTCTTTCCAGCAGAGTGACTCCCCGCGCCCAATCATCCGAAGGCCCGCAAACGCCTCCGCCCCCCGAACAGCCGCAAGCCAGCCCGGCGAGGGCTGTCTATCAAGGCACTCGCGCGGAGCTTCCTGCCCGGTCTGCCGTTTCTGGTGCTGGCCGCAGCCGTCGTCGCGGGAGCAGGCTTGTGGTTCCATTCCCGCTACACCGTGAGCTGGCAGTCTCCGATTGTCGTCCGGTTCCAATCGCCGGTCGTCATCGCCGAGCGGATCGAGTCCGAAGGCGCAACCGAGGCCCAGGCGGATCAGCAGGGCCGCGGCCTGTCGGCGTGGCAGGAATACGCCTGCCGCAAATTCGGCCCGGATTGCCGGGTCGCCCTGGCCATCCAGCGCGCCGAAAATGCGCAGGGCAAGTGCGAGATCTACCACTACAACACCGACGGCACGCTCGACTGGGGCTATTTCCAGATCAATACGGTCCACCTCAAGCGGCCCGGCCTGAATCTGCGCGATCTGCTCGATTGCAAGGCTAACATCGACTTCGCTTACCAGCTCTACCGCGAGAAGGGCGGATTCACGCCCTGGAGCACGTATAACGACGGTCGATACCGGCGCTATATGGGCCGGCAGTAGGGCACCCCCTGGTCGTCCACAAACTTGCCGATCCTCAAATAGAGATAGAATTGCTAAGTGTTCGTAAGCGTTCGCAAGGAGCAGCGGTCGCAATGCCAAGCCCAATTCACCGCCGGGAGTTTCTGACGGCTTCTGTAATCGCCGCGGCCGCCGGCGTTCCCGCGAGCGTTTCAGCGCAGGCGACCGCGCCTGCCAGAGCCAGACTCCTGCCAGGCTGCTGCGCGTATTCCTATGGCAAGTATCTGAAAGCTGGGTCCATGACGATGGAGGACTTCATCGTCAAAGCCGTGGAACTCGGCGTCCTGGGAGTGGAGATCACCACCTATTGGCTGAAATCCACGGAGCCTGCGTACCTGGCCACGTTGCGTCGCTTCGCGCACCAGCAGGGCATGCCGATTTCAGGGCTCTCCATCGGCGCGCAGATGTGTGAGCCGGATGCAGCCAAGCGCAAGGAGATCGTCGCCACCATCTCGAATTGGGTGGATGCTACCGAACGCCTCGGCGCTTCGCATCTGCGGGTTTTCGGCGATAACTTGCCTGCCGGAGCAACCGAGGCGCAGGGCATCGAGTGGGTAGCCGAGACGATGAAGGCGGCCTGCGAGTATTCCGCGCGCAAGGGCATCATCCTCGGGATCGAGTCGCACATGGGGCTCACTTTGAAGGCCTCAAATGTGATCGCGATTCTCCGACGCGTCGATTCGCCGTATGCCGGATGCACGCTGGACATCAGCAACTTCCACGATGACCCGTACGCGCAGATTGAGGCGTGTCTGCCCTACGCAACCAACACGCACATCCGCGACTATTGGGGCGAAGCGAAAACGCCCCTCGACCTCGACCGCGTCTGGCAGATGTTCGCGGCGCACGGGTTTAAGGGTTATATGTCCGCCGAGTATGAAGCAAATGAGGACCCGATGACCGGCGTGCCCAAGCTCATCGAAAAGATCAAAACTTTGTGCAGAAAATATTCAAGCGTCTGAAGACCGCCCTGGGGAGGTGTTTATGTCGAATCGTCGTACGTTCCTGACAGAATTGGCCGCCGGAGCCGCCGCCTGGTCGGCTCCCGCTCTGGCCTCGCCGCGCGTTATCGGCGCGAATGACCGCATTCGTTTCGCCTTGATTGGCGGCGGAGCGAGAGGCAAGGAGATCTTCCGCGAAGCACTGAAGTGCCAGAACGTCGAAGCGGTGGCGGTGGCCGATGTCTACACGCGGCGTCTCGACGAAGTGAAAGCGATCGTCCCCGGCATTCGTACCTACCAGGACTACCGCAAGCTGCTGGAAGACAAAGCGGTGGATGCCGTGCTGATCGCCACGCCGCAGCATCAGCATGTGCTGAGCTTCGTGGCGGCCATTCAAGCGGGCAAGGACGTGTATCAGGAAAAGACTCTGGCGTTTAATCCGGGCCATGCCCGGCGCATGCGAGCGGCCCTGCGGGACTCGGACCGTGTGGTCCAGGTCGGCATGCAGATGAACAGCGGCGAAGGCCTGCAGAAAGCGCGCGATCTCGTCGCCAGCGGCAGGCTGGGCGACCTCACGGCCGTACAGGCGCACCACTTCCGCAACGCTCCGTATGGTGGCTGGCTGCGGCAGGTCCCCTCGGACTGCGACACCCAGCACATCGACTGGTCACTGTTCCAGGCCGAAGCCAAGCCTTATCCCTTTGACCCGCAGCGCTACATGAACTGGCGCTTCTATTGGGACTATTCGGGCGGCAACGTCTTCGAGAACATGGTGCACCAGGTCGGCTTCTGGACCGCCGCGCTCGATCTGGAAGTGCCCGCGATGGTCAACATGACGGGCGGCAATTTCCGCTCGCCGAAGATGCAGGTGCCGGACACGATGAACGTCTGCATGAGCCACCCCAAGCTCATGTTCAACTGGATCTCGATGTTCGGGAACGACTATTTCGGAGAGACCAACGATTACGCATTCGGCAGCAAGGGCACGATGACGCACGCGGAATCCGACCAGGTCGAACTCGTGCCCCAACCCGGACGCGCCAAACCAGGGCACTGGCGCCGAACCTGGATACCAGGATTTCACGCTGCGCCACATGCAGAACTTCTTCGATTGCGTGCGAAGCCGGAAGACGACGAACTGTCCCCTTGAGACCGGCTTCCGTGCGGCGATCGCATGCCAGATGGCCATCGCTTCATACCGCCGCCAGAGCCCGGTTCACTGGGATCCGGCGACGGAAGAAATTGTATGAGATTTCGCCGGCGCAGACACTTGGTGCAAGCGTCGCGCGGCACTGGCGACGATCGACAAGGGAGTGGCAAGAACCGGTAGTATTACCGGTTTTTGCCCGTAAGTGTATGATTCCACGTTCAAAAACCGGTAGCCTTACCGGTTTTGGCGCTCTTGCAGCGCGCCAGTGGGCTGCGAAGTGTCCGTCTGACGGAGCTACGATTCGGAGGTTCCTACCATGTCCAGCGAGATCTCCCGCAGAGCGCTGCTAGCGGTCGGTTCGGCATTGCCCCTGACTGCACGTTCCTACGCCCGCATCCTCGGCGCCAACGACCGCCTGCAGATCGGCCAGATCGGCTGCGGCCACCGCGCGCGGGGCCATCGGCGCATGCTCAAGCTGTCCTCCCAAACCGATCCGAATTTCGACGTGCGCAGCGTCTGCGACCTCTGGAGCGTAAATCGAGAGCGAGCCGCCTCCGACGTCCAACGCCTGTTCGGCGCGAGTCCGAAGACCTTCAAATACTCCGAGGAGATGCTCGCCGATCCCGCGCTGGACGCCGTGATGCTCGGCACCGGCGATCATCAGCACGCGCGCCTCCTGGCCGAGGTGGTCCGCGCCGGCAAGGACTGCTATTGCGAAAAGCCGATGGCCAATACGCTGGAAGACGCGAAGCTTGCGCGCGACGCGGTCCGCGAATCCAAGCGCGTCGTCCAGATGGGCTCGCAATGGCTGAGCTGCCCATACCAACACAAAGTGCGGGAAATGATCCGCGAAGGAAAGCTCGGCAAGCTGGTGTCGATCAGCCAAAGCTGGAACTTCAACGGGCCGCGCTGGCACGTGCCCAAGAATCCCGACATCGCCGCTTTGCGCGAAGCGGACACCGATTGGAAGCGCTGGCTGATGGGTCGTCCGTGGCGCGCATTCGATCCGCGCGTCTACTTCGAATTCCGCATTTTCAAGGAGTTTTCCGGCGGTATTACGGACCAGTGGTACAGCCACGGCTCGGGCCTGGCGCACTTCTATCTGGACACCTTCATCCCCGACGATACGGTGGCAAACGGCGGCATCTTCGCCTGGCATGACGTACGCGAGAACCCCGACACGTTTCAATGCCTTTCGACGTTTACTCAGAAGGAAGTGTTGTACTCCTACGCGACGACGTTCGGAAACGCTTACGGCGATCACACCATCCTGCGCGGGACGCGCGGCACGCTCTATTCGCCCGGCGGCGAAGGCAGTCCGCAGTGGTGGTTCCTGCCCGAGACCGAGAGCGGCTGGGATTCAAACGCGGTCTTCGATCTCCACTCGGGCAAGGTCAAGCCGGAGGCGGTCACACTCCCCGGCCGTCCGGACGTGCCCCCGGTCGGTCAGAGCGACGACTTGAAAGCACACACCGACGACTGGCTGCGTTGCATCCGCACCCGTGACACTCCCAACGGCAGCATCGAGACGGGCTTCGCCCACGCGGTGGCCGTGGTGATGGCCACGCGCGCGTATCGCGAAGGCAAGAAGATGTACTGGGACCGCAAGTCCGAACAGATCTCTGGATCATCCTGTGGCGTGATCTGCGCGATTGGACCCGGAGGCTACACGCGCGCCGTTCCTGCGCGAGTATTGGCTGCGCATGGTGGAAGAGACGAAGAAACGTGCGAATCTCAAGCCAGAGTAAAACTGCCGGAGCGGGACGGCTCACCAGAGACACGCTGCAATCGTGCGTTAGCGAAAGCGAGAATGGAGCCGGCGGCCAGGCTTGAACTGGCGACCCCCTGATTACAAATCAGGCGCTCTACCAACTGAGCTACACCGGCACAACTTAAGTCATCTTACCATGCTGTTTCGCGCGTCCAAAATGGCCGATTAGGGCATCCTATAGAGGTGATTGGATTGATGTTCATGTTGGCCGCGGCGCTGACCGTGGGAACCCCCATGCCCAAGATCGAGGGCGAGAACCTGAACGGACAAAAGGCTGTCCTGCCTGACGCCGCCAGGGGCAAGGTGACCCTCGTGGCGATGGGCTTCAGCTACGACTCGCGCCGTCCTGTGGCCGTTTGGACGAAGCGCTTCCGCCGGGAATTCGGCCAGCATCCCGATACGGCTTCCTTCCAAGTGCCGATGATCAGCGGCCTGGCGCGCCTGGCTAAGCTGCTCATCGAGTCCGGGATGCGCCGAGGCACGCCTAAGGAAGATCGCGACAGTGTGATCACAGTGTACGGCGGGGCGTCTGATTGGAAGGACAGAATGGGCGTTGGCGACACCGACCTCGCCTATCTCCTCCTGCTGGACCGCGAGGGCAAAATACGATGGCAGCACGCGGGCCTGTTCGATGAAAGCCTCTGGCCGGAACTGAAAGAAGCGACCGAGGCGGCGCTTCACTCCGGTCAGTAGGGTTATCCGGCCATGTGGAAGGCAATACAAGACTATCTCGGACCCGTCCCGGCGCCTGTCTTCGTCCTCATGTTCGTGGCAGGCCTGGCGGTGTCTGTGATCGCCTCGGCGCCGACAAAGTGGGTGGAGCGAGGGCAAAAGGCGTTCGAGCGCTGGCAGGAAAAACGCCGGAACGTGGGCAAACATTAGCGTCCGCGAGCGCCTCGGGCCACAGTCCTATGGCGTCGCCCCAACGGCCGCACTCGACCGCATTCTCAGCCGCACACTCCCATTCTCGCTGTAGTCCCAGAAGACCTTCTCCGCCCGATCTCCGGCATACAGTTGAAGCAATTCCCGCTCAGGCCTCTGGTAAATCAGCTTGATGTCCTTGCCGTGGTTCAGAAACAACAGGTAGTCAGCCGAACCTACACTTAACAGCCACGGCGTGACCGATCCATGATTCAAATAAACGTGTGTGCCACCCGGAAGGGTGCCGAGGCTCCTCAGGTCGCGCGCCGTTATGGTGTTCATCTGCCGCACGTTTTTCACAAAGTTGATGCGATCCCGGAAGTAATTGCCAACACGGAAGTCCAACATCAGCACCATAAGAACCAACGCCATCAGTGCCAGTACGGAATGCTGGTGCTCTTCTCGCACGACCGACTCGACGATCCGTTCGACGGCCAGCAACACAGCCAGCCAGAGGAAAGCCTGGGGACCATATACGTAGAACGGCGCCCGGATGTTGGGCAGGCAGCAGACTAGAGAGAGCAACGCGACATAGCAGGCCAGACACAACAAGATAGTCATCTTCCTGCGGAAGCAGGCGTAAGCCAGAAGTCCCAGCAGGAGCGCTCCGAACTTGAACAGCCCGCTTATCTCATCGGTTTGCCGCCCGAAGGCCAGTGCAGTGTAGTAGAGCAGGGCCTTGAAATAGATCGCCGGATTCAGATGAAGGTGATAAGGGCTCGACACCGCGATCGCGTTTCGCGGCTCCATCATCAAATACAGATACCTGCCCACGAAAACGGATGTGAGCAGAAAGTGCGGCCAGAGACGCCGGCCAGCTTCTTTGGCCCGCTCGATCAGCGTGCCGGAAGCATACGCCAGCGCAAACGCCGCCAGCAGGAACGGCAGCGCCAGGGCGTACTCCTTGGATCGCAAAGCAAGCAGGAAAAGCACCACGCTCACGAGGTCCCAGCCGCGCCGCCCTCTCAGGAAAGCAAGGAAGCAGGCGAGCGTGAAGAAACAGCAGAAGACGTCGAATACGGCTCCGAGATAAGTTGCGGTCACCGCCGTAATATTAGTTCCGCCGAACGCCGCAACGACAGCCAGAGCGATGTATATGCTCGCGCCCAGACGCCGGGCCAGCAAGAACAGCATGAAGCAGTTGGCGAAGTGGATCGCCATGAACGGGACGAGTTGCCTGGAGTACTCGAATCCGAACTGGTCGAACAGCAACCACTCGGAAACGAATCCGATCGGCCGGTCATTGTAGAAACGTTCAGGCAGAAAGTTCAGTTCCGCCCAGTAAGCCGTCGGCCCGCGAAGAATTCGGACGCTCAGGTTGCCGATCTCGTCGCCATACAAGTAGAAGTGACCGCGAAACGACCACGCCACGGCTTCAAAGCAGACGATCGCGGCGAGTAGAGTCAATCCCCAGACGGCCGCCTTGGCCCAAAATCCCTTCCGCGAAAACAGGGGCTTGAGCGAGCTCGTAGATCCAATCATGAGAACTTCGAAGTTATCATATTCGCGCTCAAACGCTCCGAAATCGAGGCGCCGCCGGGGCTGTCGTTAAGGCTACGGCCGGATCGGGTATGCTCTTGAAGATGAAGTCGATATCGGCTGTGAGACCGTGGCTGGTTCTGGCACTCGTTCTCTCCATCGCGCTATCCGGTTTGGTCAACGCCGCACTTTGGAAACAGCATATCTGGGATCGCAACGGCGCTAAGAACGTCGTCGTTTTCGCCCTGCTCTTCGGTGCTCTGGGGGCACTCTCAATTTGGCGCGCGCCTCACCTGACCAGGGCGCATCTCCTGCTGATGTCGCTGATCGTAAGCCTGGCGTTGGTGGGCCCCGGGCCAGTGGCCGCTGTCAGCATCCTACTAGCGGGTTGCGCCTCCTTGGGCGACGCAGTGACCGATCTCATGTACCGTATTCAGGGCACGAGGAATCCGCGAGCGCCGATCGACTCGGGATCGTTTGCCATCTCGGCTTTTACCGGCCTGGCAATCTACGTCACGTTCCTCGCTCTCACCGCGCCGCTTAAGATCCATTTCGTTCCAGTCTGGGTCCTGCTGCTGGTGCTGCCGATTGCGCTCAACCGGGGATACCCGCGCCGCCTGACCGAGTTCGTCACTGGCGCGTTATCTCCAATCCCCGCCTGTTGCCGTGCCAGTGTCCTGCCCTTGGCGATGCTCGGCATCGGACTGCTGGCGCACCTGGTGCTCATTCCAAAACCGGAGGCCGGCGCCGATGGGCTGGCAATGCACCTGGCGCTGCCGGTACGTCTCGCGGCTAACCACTTCTTTGCCTACGACCCAGGCGCGTTCGTCTGGTCATTGATGCCCATGGCCGGCACCTTCTCGTTTGCCATCGCCTACATGCTGGGAGGCGAGACGGCGGCAAGACTGCTCGATTTCGCTCTGCTTGGTCTGATGGTGCTGTTGATGGTCCGCGTACTGCGCCGCTGGGCGCCGGACTGGGTGGCCTGGCTGGTTGTGGGCATATTCGTTTCCACGCCTCTGGTTCAGTTGGTCACCGCCAACCTGATGATCGAGAACGCGCAGACAGGCTTTTCTGCTGGCTGCCTTCGCTGCATACCTCGGTGCCCGGAAGGATTCGGGGGAGCGCGTTGGGGACGGACGCAAACCAGAATGACGACGCCTCGCGAACGGTGCCGGCGCTGCTCGCCGCGCTGCTGGCCGGCGCCGCACTCTCCTCGAAGGTTGGTTCGCTGGCCATCGCCCTGCCTATCGCCGTCATGGCGGCGAGGGCCGTTCCGCGCCGCGCGATGGCGATCGCCGCGCTATTCCTGGCATTCGGAGCCTTCCCCTATGTGAACGCCTGGGCGCGTACCGGAAACCCGTTGTTCCCCTTCTTGGGCAACGTCTTCCCTTCGCAGTACATGAATGCGAGCTATTACGTGAAGGACCTGCGCTGGACCGAGAAGCCGTCCTGGCGAACGCTATATGACCTTACGTTTCACACCTCGCGCTTTTACGAGAGCCAGGATGGCGGCTTCGGATTTCAGGCGCTGCTGTTGTTGCCCCTGGTGTTGGCCGTCCCTTATCGCCGCTGGCCCCAGGCTACGCGCGCACCCTTCTTGCTGGCCGTGATAACCACGCCGTTTGTTCTGCTGGGGACGCCTCATCTGAGGTACCTTTACCCATCGCTCGCGTTATCGACCCTCGCTCTGGCGATCCCTATAGCGGAGGGCACTCCCCGCTTCCGCAGGGCGGCGGTGCTCTGCGCGGGGTTCGTATGGATACTGAACCTGGCATTTCTGCCGAGTTCGAATGGGTACCAAAAGGACTTCGTGCTGAATCCGTTCAACTCCGAAGCAGCGAATCTCTATCGACGGAACATGGCTCCGATGGACGCATTGGCAAACTACATCAACGTAGTGCAGCCGGGCACGGCCATTGCCACGCTCGACTGCAATGTCGCCGAAATTGCCTTTTTCAGCGGCGCGACCTACATGAACAATTGGCACAGTGGCCGGGGGCGAATCGGCCTCTCGTCGGCCAAGAACGAAGCCGACATCCTCAGATTCGCGCGTGAGAACGGCATTCACTGGTTTACTGGCTGCCGCGCCGGCTCGACCGAGGCCAGGCCCGACTCAGTCACACAGAGATTTTTGCTTCGTTACACGACAGACATATTTACGTCGGGGATCGAACGGCTGGCGAGCCTGAAGCCGGAATTCGACTACGACTGGGAGTTACTGAGGAACGGCGATTTTCGGGATGGATTCCGAGGTTGGAACAACCGCCGGCATGCAACGTTCGTGCCGTCAGAGCACGCTGTCCAAGTGACTGACCAACAATACATGAACCAGCGTGTGCCCGTGGAGCCCGGCGGCGCCTACCGGGTGGCGATTCGAGCCCGGTGCCCCCAGCCCGACACGTTCACCCGTCTTCAGGTGAATTGGATGGACAAGCGAAACCACGAGATGCCGGTTTCGATCCAGCCAGTTCCTTGCACCGCGGAATGGACGGACTACTCCGAAATCTTTATCGCTCCGCCCGACGCCGGGGTGGGCTATTTTTACGTCACGGGCCACACGGGAAAGCCAGTGTTCATCCAACGAGCATCCATGGCGCGTTAGTGTCTCCGCGTTTGTGGGGCGGTCCTCCAGGACCGCGTGGGCTCTCCAGAGCCCGCTCCGGACGCTTGCGGACCCTGGAGGGTCCGCGCGGCGCTGGAGCGCCCCCTGGACGCGCCGCCCCACTCCGGCGCGCCGCCCCACTCGGGCGCGCGTATTACCGCACTACAAATCCATCGGCATCCACATCGTAGTCGGTCGAAGCCGCTGCTTTCGAATGCAGGGAACGAATCGTAATCGTGTGTTGTCCTGGAGCGAGTCCGCCGTAGGTCGCTTCCGAACGCCACTCAACGCCCGATGAGAACTGATCGAGCACCTCGCGGCGGGCCCCGTCAAGGAGCACCTCAACCATGCCGCGCGTATAGGCGCGTGTAAAAAGGTAGGTCACGCTTGTCCCATTGAACTGGAGCGAGACTTCGGCGCCGGGCTCGCTGGTGTAGCTCAGAGTTCCACCGCACGCGAGGCCGAAGCGCTGCAATGTGCGCCAACGTCCCCGGTACTTGAGCCGCGCGCTTTGATCGTCGATCAATGCGGCGTCGCACGGCTTCAAGGGGCGCTCGGGTTGAGCGT
Source organism: Terriglobia bacterium (assembly GCA_963823095.1). Lineage (GTDB taxonomy): Bacteria > Acidobacteriota > Terriglobia > Bryobacterales > Bryobacteraceae > CAIVVT01. The sequence continues at coordinate 20,397 of CAWGKI010000048.1, read as the reverse complement.
GGGCGAGTTCTTCGATCGCGCCCGGCTTCCAGCCGCGCAGTTCCAGTGCCCCCGCCGTCGAAGCCGGGACCGTGTAGCGCGTCAGGAAGCCGGAGATCGTCCCCGCCCCGCCCGCGTGCGCCCAAGCCAGCGGAGCGACGAACCATCGCACACCAATACGCTGCGCTAATCGGCCATAGCCGACCGGCCCGGTCAGTTCCATCACCTGTTTCTCGTACGCGCGGTTGTGCCATCCGAAGGCAAAGGACTCCGCGCGCAGTCCGGCAATCCCATCCGTGCCGAAAAACGCCACCGGATCTCCAGGATGGTCACGATTGAGTTCCTCCACCAGGAGCCGGGCCGGAGCGCCTTCCCCGACGTATCGCTTAATCGCGGCATGGTCGCGCGGGTTCAAATAGAAGTCAGCCTGCCACCACCCCGAGGCCGGCAGGAAGTAGATGTTGAGCAGTAGAACAGCGGCCACGATCGCCAACACCGCACGGCGGAGCCAACGCTCCGAGTGGCCAAGCCGGCCCACCGCGACCGCGCCCGCGATGGATAGCAGCGGCAACGCCGCATAGACGTAGCGCAAATACGCCAGCGTCCTGAAAGTCAGGAAACAATGCAGCATGGCTCCCGCAAGGGCAAGTGTCCCAGCGACGGGCCAACGCTTGCGCCAAAGGGCCACGCACAGAAACACAAGTATGGAAAACTGAAACCCCGCCGCGCCATCTTGCCCTTCAAGGAAATCTCGTGAGTGGAAGATGGCCTCAAACGGTGTGCTCCAGCCGATAGGCCGTGTGAACCGGGTGTCCAGCATCGCTTTGACGTCGAACCAAGGCGACCGGAAGATGTCGTTCATAAACGGGAAGAACGGGTTCCCGGTTTTCGCGAAGGCGACAAGGTAGGGCAAACCGCCAATCGCCAGAGCGAGGCCCGCCGCAGCGGGGATGTGGTACTTGGCATTGGGCAATCGATCGCGGTTTTTCCACGCCGCCCAAACGAGAAACGCGAGTACCGGCAGCGCCAAGGCCGACGAGCCAAATTTCGTGGCAAGAGCCGCACCGGCGCATGCAGCGGCCGAATAGAGGTACAGCGTTCCGCTCTTCTCAAGAAACCATGCCGCGGCGATCACGGCGCCAGTCAAATATGCCGCCTGGAGATTTTCCACCATCAGCGAACCCGTCACCAACTGGACCAGCGGCGTCGATGCGAACAGACCGGCAAACAAGAATGCCGTCGCACGTCCCGCGAAGGGGCGCGACGCCGCATACACCATCGCGGTGGTCAGAGCCAGAAAGGAGAAATTGAGCAGGCGTGCCGCATACTCGCCCCCCAGGAGATACACGCCGGTGAAGCACCAGTCCGCGCCCATCGGCATGACGGCCCAGGCAAAATGGCGGAAATCGAACGGCCAGACGTGCTGAAATGCGACCCATGCGGGAGCCATCAGGTGCATCGACAGCGCATCGGCTCCGATTTCCGGCTTTGGGACGAGGGCCAGATGGCATAGCAGGGGAAACGCTGCAACTGCCAGTGCGATGGACACGCCCGGGCTTTGTTGCGTGAGTGAACGAACTCCGCGCAGGAGACCTCGCCCGAGATTGGCGGTCTGGCCCGGCCTTATGAGCAACGGCGCGATGAACAGGCAGGCATACACCAGGCCGTAGTTCACACGGAAGTGAACTGCAATCGAGAGCGCCGTCATCCAGAGGCTCACGCCCAGAGTCGTTCTGAGAAGGCCCTCGGTCAGGGTGGGAATTCCGTCCTCACACGAGACTAGCGAGCCCAACTTCCAACTGGAGATCAGAAAGAGGAACACCGCGCCCAGAGCAGTGAAGCCGATCGCCGCCGGCAGAAGGAGCACTATCACGGCAAGGCTCGCCAGAAACGACCAACGGCGTCTGAAGGCGACGGCGATCACCGACCAAACGAAGTAGCCCACGGCAAGCCAGATCAGCCGGTGCAGTCCATCCGGGGTCCAAAGCTGCTGGGCAAATAGATGGCGGGACCACAGGCCGTAGCCGGTCAGCAACACTCCGGCGGCCAGTGCAATCCAGGCGCAGGCCTGCGCGGCAGGAGCTAAACCGCCGTGTCGTGCATCGACAGTGTCTGTTTCCGCCGAACCCAGTAGCGACATATCACAACCAGCCTATCCACCGGGTAACGGTCCACACAATCGAAATCCCAAACCGGCATGAGTCAGCGAATGCCGCCCGGCGTTTCCAGCGAGATGCGCGAAACCGCCATGCCGAGCGTCCGCGAATCGTTGCCATACTGGCGCGCTGTGTCGACCGCGAGCACCACGTCGATCGACTTCCTTTCCGCAAGCGCCTTGGGAAGTTGCCAGCGCAGGTCCCTCAATCCGTCTTTTCCGCGGACCTCGACCGGCTTCAGCGCGATTCCGCCGGCTTCGACGGAGACGCGCACCGGACCGTTAGCGAGAAGCTCCGATGGCCAATATGTCGCGACGAGCAACTCGGTGAGCCCGGTAGCCGAGCCAAGCCGGCTAACCAGCGATCCGGATCTAGCCCCCAGTCTATCCTCGCGCTATAGCCGCCAATCCGCCTCGCTTCTCGGCAATGCCAAGGTGGCACCTCGCATTTGCGTATACCGTCACTCGATTCTGGATGGAAGCCGGCGGGAACAGCAGGGATGGCCGTTCCCGCGAACGTCACTTGGACTTTACGACGCGAACTTTCACCGTTCCGAGCGTGTTTTCGGCCGACAACTTCTTTCCGTTGCTCACATCCTGGATATAGAAGGTCATGCCATCCACAACCCATTTGTCCGTCGGAGCCACCGCGGTCGTTTCATTCATGATGGAAATGATACGGGCAAGAAGTGGACCGTCTGGGGATTGGACGTGGACCTCCACGGCTCTTGAGGCCGCGGTGTTGATGAAGAGCGCTGTCTCGCCGACCCCACTTCCATCTCGAACAATGATGGGATTCGGGTCCGCGAAAAACTCGGTGCGCGGACCGTCCAGGCACGCTCGCGCAGTCTGGTCGAGGCTGCCGGTGAACGGGAAAACCGTATAAACGACCGCATATTCGGACCCGTCGCGGTTTCGAACCGGCAGCGTTTCGTACCGGCTCTTCAAACAGTTCAACACCCGGCGGAAGATCAAAGTGCTTTGAGGAAGGCGCAGATACCGCGTTCCATACGTAACGAAGACGCCGCCTCCGTTGACCACGTCCACCCAGCGACGGCCGTCCGATGTCTCTTGCGCGTTCGCATTGAAGAATAACTCGCTCCCTGAGAGCCGCCCCCTTGACAGAGTGTATAGCACCTGCTGAAATCCCCAGTCCAGTTCATAAAGAGGTCCGGAATTCTGCTTTTCAAGTACTTTCACCAGGTCATTTACGGTGCTTGCCCATTCCACCGTCCCCCCGGTTTTGTGCATGCCTTGCGCTGCCTCCAGGTTTGAATGGATTGAGGTCAAACCGTACAGAAGGGCGAGAGCGGCAAACGGAATCCTCATCCAGCGCATGCTTGCCAGGCCGAAGCGGTTCATTACATCCCAGCAACAGATTGCGACGAACATCACCGCGAGCGGGACGAAAATCACCGCATGATGCTCGGCCACGGGGAGTTTCGACGAAGCATAAAAGAGGGTCAACACGAGAGCGCTTACCGAGAGTGCCCGCACTGGCCGGGTCCGGATCATGAACAGACACCACCCGACAGACGCAATTACGACGATGGCGGCGACGCGCGATTCCCAGGCTGGCACCCAGTCGCCCCCCCAGATCACTCTGTGCTCGCGGTCGGCTAACAGGACGTCTCGCATGACCAAGGAAAAACTGCTCAGACGGTCCGCAAATCCGGTATTGACTGACGCAGCATTCATAAAGGTCATGAGCTCAGCCAGATTGTGGCTGAGGTACATCAGCAGGGGAGCCGCGCCTATAACACCGCCAAGGCAAAACGCGGGGAGGTATGGCAAGGCGCGGCGCGCCTCCCGCCAGGACACGAAAAGGATTCCGGCCAAGGCTGAAATCAGAAGCCACGAAAAATTCAGTCGCGACCAGACGCCCAGGCCGGCCAGCAGACCGAGCGCGAAGACTCTACCGTAGGTAACACGCTTCATCAGCAAGGCCGACACCATCAGCAACAGCCCTAGCACCGCGATGGAGAATGCAATATTTCCGTTGTCAAAGAGGGGCAGATCGATGAACGAAGGATGGATCGCGAGTCCCAAAGCTGCCGTGGCCGCAACCGCCGCTCCACGCGTTTCAAGGAGAAAGAACCAGAGGCCCGCGATACTGACAGCCGCGAGAATTCCGGCGCCCATACGCGCAATGCCTACGTTCACACCCCCGACGAGGAATGCCGGCAGTAGAAAGTAGTCCTTCGGCGTGCCGACGTAGGGCGCCAGCATCACCGGCCAGCACTGACCAAGGGCACTGATGGACTCACCGTGCGGACAAGGCCGCTCTGCGTCGTGGAACACGAGTCTGGCCGCACCTCGAAAACTGATTGCCTCGTCCTGTTGAAGTCCGGCCGTCCCAACCCCAAGCGTCCAGCACCATCCGAGATAGAGCACGAGAGCAAGCGCGATGGGCAAAACAACACGAGGACTGTAAACGCGCTTTCCCGGCATAGTCGCCAAAGATATGTGGTTGTCCATTTTCGAAAAACCGACCGCTGCGAAAACAAATTTCTATCCAAAGTCGGGGCGATCCATGAATGTTTTCTCCATCGGGTCGTCGTTCGACGGAAGTGTTGGTTCCGCGCTCCGAATTTGCGGTATCTCTTCCGTATGTTAGAGGTCCAGTATACCGGATCAGCTTGGGGAAGTCAGCGCTCGCGACACGCTTGCGACACGTTCGATGACGTGGCCGGTCCGCCGAAAAGCGCAAGAGAGGCATGTTCCGAATACAATGGTTTGAGAGCCCGCTCCAGGAGTAGACAAGCCAACGCGATGATCAACGGAAAGAATGTCGCCGTCGTCATGCCGGCCTATAATGCCGAGCATACGCTGGAGGCCACCGTTCGCGAGCTGCCCGACATCGTCGACCATGTGATCCTGGTCGATGACCGGAGTTCGGACGCGACTGCCGAGGTAGCGCGGAGGCTGGGGCTAATGGTCTTCGTGCATGAGAGCAACCGGGGCTATGGCGGCAATCAAAAGACCTGTTACGCCAAGGCTCTGGAAGCGGGAGCCGACGTGATCGTTATGCTGCATCCAGACTACCAGTACTCGCCTCTGCTAGTAACGGCGATGGCGAGCATGGTCTCGACGGGCGTATACGACCTGGTGCTGGCGTCGCGGATCCTGGGCGGCAAGACCAGGAGCTCAGGCATGCCGCTGTACAAGTACGTGTCGAACCGGGCGCTGACGCTGTTTCAGAACCTGCTGTTGGGCGCAAAGCTCTCGGAGTACCACACCGGCTTCAGGGCCTATACGCGCGAGTTGCTTCAGTCGCTGCCGTTGGAGCAGAACTCGGACGACTTCGTGTTCGACAATCAGGTGCTTGCACAAGCGATCTACGCCGGCGCGGGGATCGGCGAGATCTCGTGCCCCACGAAGTACGCCCCGGAGTGTTCCTCAATCAATCTGCGGAGAAGCGTGACCTATGGCCTGGGTGTAGTGGCGACGACGGTTCAATACCGCCTGGCGAAGTGGAACTGGTACCGGGCGCCGATCTTTCGCGCGGCGGAGGGGAGCGCAGCGGCTGGCGTGTTCGCGCGGCGTCCGGCCTGAATCCGGCGCGGGAGCGCCAGTGCGTGTGTGGCGCCTCAACGCGATAGGATATTTGGCATGAATTACCGCCGCTTCCGCACGCTTGCGCGTCATCTCTTCCTCGCCAGTCTCGCATTCACCCTCGCCACCACGACACAGCAAAATGCGGCGGCGCAGCAGAAAGATGAAGGCCCCCAGCCGCGAGTTGTGGACCCCGGTTCGCCGGTTAAGGCTCCGTCCGACGCGGTAGTGCTCTTCGACGGGACGGACGTTTCGCACTTCGTGCGCGCCAAGGATGGAGAGCCGTGCCGATGCACCGTCGAAAAGGGCGTGATGGCCTGCGTTACGGGCGTTGGCGACATCGTCTCCACCGAGAAGTTCAAGGACGCGCAGATTCATCTCGAATTCATGCCGCCCTATATGCCCGAGCAGCACAGCCAACTGCGCGGCAATAGCGGCGTCTACTTGCAGGGCAGGTACGAAATCCAGATCCTCGATTCCTACCAGAACCCGACCTACGCCGAGGGCGTGCTCGCAGCGCTATATGGCCAGGCCGCCCCGCTGGTGAATGCCGCACGGCGTCCGCGCGAGTGGTCCAGTTACGACATGATTTACCATGCGCCGCGCTGCGACGCGAAAGGCAACGTGACGGATCTGGCGACGGTCACGGTAATCCTCAATGGCGTGCTGGTGCAGGACCACATGACCATCGCCAAGAGCGGACAGACCAAGGGTTGTCCCGATGGTCCGCTGCTGTTGCAGGACCACAGCGGATTCCCCGGCGCGCCGGTCACTACCATGAGCTTCCGTAACATCTGGTTCCGGCACTTTGGGCGAGGGACCAGTGGTCTGGAAATAGCCGGCCCTATCCGCCTACATGTCGATCCGTTCGACCTTGTTCCGCGAGACGTACCAGCAGGGGTTGTTTCCGAACTGCGGGAACAGCGAATTTACGCAGGGGCGTGTCTCCGGGTCGGTCGGTACGAACTCGACGCGCTGGTCCTTGTGTCGGATGGCAAGGTAGCGTTTGACCTGGACAGAGCCGAACGGCTCGCGGTTGGTCTGGATGCGGTAGCGCACGACGAGGTTGTCGCCGATGTCGGAGGCGAGCAACGCCGGGATCAACACGAAAGCAATGCGAGTGAGGGTTCGTTTCATTCCAGACCGCCCGGGAGTCCCTGTCTCAGTTTGACAGGACTGAGTGGGAACGCGTTCATTTGGAATGTCGAAAGACCGGCGGAAGAAGTTACGTACCAGCACCGTTGACACGAGTGGAGCAAACGCGTTGTGGGGCAGACGCGTGGTGGGGCAGATGCTTGGTGGGGCAGACTTCAGTCTGCGCGGGGCTTCAGCCCCGCCAGTTCGACCGGAAGGACCGGTTGAAACCGGTCTCTGGAGATTCTACATTTCGGCGCGGCTGCATCAGGTCAAGATAGAAGAGGCGGGTATGCGTTGTATCAGGGCATGGCTTCAGCCGTGCCGTAAGAGCCATGTATCAGGGCATGACTTTAGTCGTGCCGTAAAGACGGTTCAGTCCAGGGCTTTAGCCCCTGCGGCTTTCCTCTTTGCCAAATACGGAAAACAATAGGGATACGCTTCGGGCGAGTCGGCCAAGCCCGCCAACACCCGGGTTCGCCGCGATGTACTCCCTATGCCCCACGAAGCTCCGATGATCTTCGACGCGAGATTCCGAAAAGCCGCGCTGCCAGATCTCTCCCAAGTAGCCGTACTCTTTTCTTAAGCGGCACGAGAATCCGCCTTTGACGAACTGCATGGCCCTTTCAATGGTCATGCCTTCGCCTGCCGTCAACAGCAAATGCGGATGATCCGGCATGACGACGAAGTCGTGCAGTCGAAACTTCCTGGCCGCCACGCAGGAACTCAACACGTCGATCGGCAAAGTGACGTTCCGCTCCGACTGCAACAAAGCGCGGACTTGGCTGGCTTTGGTGGTGGCGAAGAATGTGCGCGCGGAACTCAGGATATTGTCGGGCCGGGCGCTGCGAGCGGGTCGCGCCAATCACGGGGGCTGAAGCCCAACTCCTTTCCACAACGGTTCGGCACGGCTAAAGCCATGCCCTGATACAACACCGAAAACGATCATACGCAAATGCACTACCAAATGTAGAAACTGCAGGGGCGGGCCCTGGAGGGCCCGCGCGGCGCTGGAGCGCCACCCCACTAACGCGCCATCGCGTTGAACAGCAGCTTCAGCGTCAAGTAGCTTTGCGCCCGGTACTGCGGCCGCATGCCAAACAGGTATACCCGGCCCTTGCCCGCAGATACTTCCAACAGCGCCGGTTTTCCCGCGTAGTATTTCTCGCCCAATAGCCAGCCCGAGGCCAGCACGCCGGCAGGCGCGTAGCGCAGCAGCACCTTCGCCTGCGCTCCCTCCTGCGGTTCCCACACCGGGCTCGATTCGTTCCATACCGTGAACTCATCGGGCATGCCTGCCAACACGGGATCCGTCGATTCGCTCTTCACATTGAGCAGCGAGCCGGGACAGTACACGTCGCGATTGGACTTGCCCTCCAGCGCATCGCGGACCTTTATCCCAAGTTGCGAGGCCGCGTAGCCCCCAGATTGGTTGAGGAAGATCAAGCGTCCTCCATCGGCGAGAAACTGCTTCAACGCCTCGGCGCCTTTCGCACCCAGCCCGCCGGCGTACTCGTCCGGCATGGTGCCCGGCGCGTAGCCATTCGCAATCATGTTGGCTCTCTGATCGGGAAAGACGATGGCGTCGAACTTCTCGATGAGGCGTCCACTCTGGATGACCGCATTGCCAACGGACTCGAAAGGCCAACCGAACTGTTCCAGGATCCAGCGCGTCCAGCCCTCATCCATGTTCGGAACGAAGCTGCGGTACAGTCCTACCCGCTGCTTCTTCACGAGATCGAAGCCCTCGGCTGGCGAGAGCCGGAAGTCGCCGTTGGAGGAATTGCGATACACGTCCGAACCGTCTTTCCAGGCCTTCGTAACCTTCTTCCACGTATCGCTGTCCGACGCGGAAAGTATGCCGGGAGGTGTGCTCGCAAATATCAAGAACGGGAACTGGCGCACTCGCAGAAGAGTGCCGTCGATCTTCTTGTCGGCGCGCGCTACTTTGACGCCCATTAGTAACGGCAGAGTCTGCGCCGTCACGTCATAGGGGCGTTTGGGCGGCCCTCCAGGGTACTGGCGAAGGTCCGGATAATTCTGCCGCTCCAGCAGCGTCTTGGCCCATGCGCTCGAGGGCTGCTGCATTCGGATGACGTACGATCCCGCGGGCCACGTCTCATTGCCGGACGTGATCGCCGACTGAGCTTGTTCGATCTCCACCGCGCCAAAATCGAGAGTCTCCAACAGCTTTCGCGCGGCGGCCGGATCGCGCTGTTGCGCAGACACGACGAAGGAGCAGGGTTCACTTCGTTCGACCGCACGGCGGTTGATGCCGTAGAAGTTGCGCAGCAGGTCTTCGCGCCGCACGGCGGCCTGCCAGCACAGCGATTCCATGGCGATCAACTGGTCGTCCATGATGTCGCGTACTCGCCACGTGCCGCCCGGCCAAGGCTCCAGATGATTCCAGGAGCGTTCGCGCGGACTATATCCCGGCGCATTGGCATCCAGTTGTTCGCCCTTCATCACAATGGGCGAAAAGAGCCGCGCGCTCGCGGATTCGGTCAGGATTCGCATGCCGCCGTGATAGCTCTGATAGTGGCGCCCCGGCGTCCAGAAATCGTACACGGCATTCACGGCCACACTCTTTCGGCCGGCTGCCGTGAGGTCCGCCGCCATGCCCATCCCGAGCATATTGGCCTGCTGCGCGATGACGGGATCGACGTTTGGGTCGATGGGGTCCATCCATGGCGGAACGAAGATACGCGCCGCGCCCGGACCCATCTGGTGCACGTCGTACACGATTTGCGGATGCCAGACGTTGTGCAGTTGCGACACCACAGCGCGCGTCTCGGCCTGCGAGAAGATGTACCAGTCGCGGTTGTTGTCGTGGCCCACGTACTTCTGATACAGCTCCGGCGGGGAGGTCCCTTCGAACGGCGTGCCCAGCGTGCGCTTGTACCATTTCGCGACGATGTCCACGCCGTCGGGATTGATGGACGGCGCGATGATCACGATGACATTCTCCAGCACTTGCTGGAGCTTCGGCGTCGCGCCGCTCGCAAGCCGCCATGCGAATTCCATGGAAGAAAGCGTCGATGCGACTTCGGTGGAATGAACCGAGCAGGTGATGAGGACGATGGTCTTGCCCTCGGCGATCAGCTTGCCTGCTTCGTCTTCCGAGGTAATGCGCGGATCGGAAAGCCGCCGCTGGATCTCTTCGAAGCGATCGAGACGTTTCAGGTTCTCCGCCGAGCTCACGATGGCCGCGATCATCGGACGGCCATCCGTGGAGCGACCGTATTCAACGACATGGACGCGGTCGCTGCCTTCCTCCAGCGCGTGGAAGTAAGCAATCACTTGCGACCACTCCACGGCGGCTTTGTCCTGGCCGATCGGATGGCCCAGGAACGAAGAGGGATCCGGCGGAGCGCCGCACAGTAGGAGAGCCGGCAGGACTGCGCCCGCAAGGAGAGACGCAAGAAGAGAAAAGGCGCGCCTCATGCCCGGTTCAACTCCCTCCACAGCGCTCTGTACCAGCGCAGGAAGCGCTCGGGCTCCTTGCTCTCCTGGCACTCGCACAGCGTGTAGCGGTCGTAGCCGCTCGCGCGCAGCAGCGTGAACAACTCGCGCCACGGATAACGGTCGTCGGCCAGTTCGTTGATATGCGCATTGCGGATCCAGGGCCGCAGCAGATCGAAGGACTGCCGCACGCTGCCATTCACGATGTCGGTCGGATTCGAGTTCCAGCACAGGCCGACCGAGGCATGGTCCGTGGCCTTCATGATCGCCGCGCAGACCGGCGGCACTTGCGTTTCCGCGCCGTGCACTTCCAGCCAGATCTCGATACCGCGCACGTGCGCGTAGTCGCCCAATTCCTTCAGGCTCAGCCCGATATTGCGAATCGTCTCATCGCGGGAAACGCCCGCGGGAAAGCCGTTCGGCCGCACCTTCACGCCCAATGCGCCGATGTCGCGCGCCAGATCGACAAAACGTTTTCCCTCTTCAATGTTGTTGCGGCGAATCGCCGGGTCGGCCGAGTGGAACTCGCAGGTGGAGCCCAGGCTGAGCAGGCGGACTTTGCTGCGCGCGAAGCGCTCCTTCACCTTCGACCGCTCTTCGACGCCGAGCGACGGTTCGACGCCGTGCTTGTGGCCGGTCCGCAATTCGACCGCCTCGAATCCCGAGGCCTCCAGATTGCGAATGATCGTCTCGACGTCCCAGTCCTTCAGGACGTTGTAGGTGACTGCACCAAGTTTCACTTCTTCACCAGTATCCTTCCGGCGCGAAAGGAGCTAATCCGCCGGCGCGGCAAGAGGAGCGGGAGCCTCCGCCAATGGCGTCAGGTCGTAGCCCTCCCATCGCGCCACAACCGCGGATGCCAGGCAATTGCCCAGCACGTTCACCGAAGTTCGCGCCATGTCCATCACTGTATCGATGCCCAGCAGCAGAAAGATCCCTTCCGCCGGCAGGCCGAACGTTGCGAGCGCGCCGGTCAGGATCACCAGCGCCCCTCGCGGCACTCCGGCTACGCCCTTGCTCGTGAGCATCAACGTCAGCATCATCATGAGCTGCTGCCCGAGCGTCATGTGGATTCCCGCGGCTTGCGCGATGAAGATGCTGGCGACGGAAAGGTAAAGCGTCGAGCCGTCGAGGTTGAAACTGTAGCCCGTCGGGAGCACGAAACTGACGATGTGCTTCGGCACGCCGAAGCGCTCCATATTTTGCATCGCGGTCGGGAAGGCCGCCTCGCTGGATGCCGTGGTGAAGGCCAGCAGAAAGGGATCCTTCACGGCCCGGAAGAAACGGCCCAGCGGAATCCGGAAGATCGCGACGACCGCGCCGAGGACCACGACCACGAAGACGAGCAACGAAGCGTACAGGGTCACAACCAGCTTGCCGAGCCCATACAAAACCCCGATGCCGTTCGCCCCGATGGTGGCGGCGATGGCCGCGCCCACGCCCAGCGGGGCGAACCACATCACGTACTTCGTGTAAGCGAACATGACCTCGACCAGCGACTTGCAGAATTCCACCACGGGCCGCGCCTGCTCTCCCACCGCGATGCAGGCCGAGCCGAAGATGAAGCAGAAGACAACGAGTTGCAGCACCTCACCCCGCGCCATCGCATCCACGACGCTCGCCGGAAAGACGTGCTCCAAAACGCTTGCGAACGTCGTCTGCGCCTGAGGAAGAGCCGCCTGGGCGCCCTTCTGGAGAGTGACGCCTTCGCCGGGGCGCACCAGGTTCACCGCGCCAAGACCGATGAACAATGCGGCGGTGGTGGCGATTTCAAAGTAGACGATCGCCTTCACGCCGATACGCCCCATGGCCTTGGCGCTGCCCGATCCGGCGATACCGTAAACCAGCGCCCCGAATAGCAAAGGCGCGATGATCGACTTGATCAGGCGCAGGAACATATTGCTGACCGGAGTCAGGTGGCGTGCCGCTTCGGGAAAGAACTGCCCGAAAAGCACACCCAGCACCATTGCAATGAAGATCCAGGCCGTTAGGGAAGGCTTCCTCAACGCTCACCCCACTTGAGTTTTTGACGCAGCACATCGAAGAACAGCATGCGCGGCGGACGAATCAGGCTGACGGTTTTTTGCGAGCTCCGGCACACGACACGATCCTGCTCGCGCAGCGGCTCGCCGACCTGGCCGTCGATGGTCAGATGGGCATCTCCACTCGTCGCAAGGTTCAGAACTTGAATCACGCTCGAATCCGACACGAGCACGGGCCGGTTCGTCAGCGTATGGGGACAAATCGGTGTGATGCAAAGAGCTGCAACTGAGGGGAAGACGATGGGGCCGCCGGCCGACAACGAGTACGCCGTGGAACCCGTGGCCGTGGAGATGATCAATCCGTCGGCCTTGTAGCGGCAGACGAAGTGGGCATCGACGTTGCAGACCAGATCGATCATGCGGGCAATCTGGCCCTTGGTGATCACCACGTCGTTCAACGCGTCGAAGCTCGCTACGATCTCTCCATCGCGCTGCACCTCGCACGAGAGCATGCGGCGGCGGGCGATACGATGTTCGTTGCGCAGTGCCCGTTCGAGTTCGGGGAACAACTCCTCGACGCTGATGGCCGTGAGAAAGCCGAGGCCGCCCAGGTTTACCGCGAAGAGCGGAATGTCGCGCCCGCCGATGGCGCGCGCCGCGGCGAGCAATGTTCCGTCGCCGCCGAGGACGATCACGAGTTGGCAGTCGTCGGGAACGCGCTCGCGGTCCAACCCCTCGCTGCCCAGGTAGCCAGCGGCGTCCCGGTCCAGCCGCACCGACACGTTCCGCGCGGCGAGCCATTCCAGCAGGGCCGGCAGCAACTCCTCGGTTTGGCGGACGTCAGGCTTCGCGATGATCCCGACTGTGACGACCGGTTCCATATAGCAGGAATTCCTTATTACCCTCAGCGCCGGGCAGTGGGCTTTCCATCAGGCTTGTCTGGAAGCCTAACATTCGCGCCGCGTCTTCCGCTTTCCGGCAGACCGCTTCGTGCAGCGCGGGGTCGCGAACGATGCCTCCACGTCCCACCTGTTCGCGGCCGACTTCAAACTGCGGCTTCACCAGAACGACGATCTCGCCATCCGGCAGAAGCAGCGGAGGAAGCATCGGGAGAATGAGTGTAACAGAGATGAAGCTGACGTCGCAGACCGCCAGCCCAACCTGTTCTCCCAGCAGCGCAGGCTCCAGGTAGCGCGCGTTGACGCCCTCGTGGACCACCACGCGCGGATCGGTCCGCAGCTTCCAGTGCAACTGCCCGGCTCCGACGTCCACGCAGTGCACGCGGGCCGCGCCGTGCTGGAGCAGGCAATCGGTGAATCCACCCGTCGAAGAGCCGACGTCCACACACACGCGCCCGGTCACGTCGATGCCCCAGTGTTCCAGCGCGCCCAACATTTTGTAGCCGCCGCGGCTCACCCAGGGCATCCGCGCCAGCACTTCAATCGATGCGGTCTCGTCCACGGGCGCGCCGGCTTTGGTCACCTTCTGGCCGTTGACCAATACCTCGCCGGCCAGTAGGAGCGCCTGCGCTTTTTCGCGAGACTCCGCCAGATTCCGCGCGACAAGCAATTGGTCGATGCGCTGGCGGCCTTGCTTCATGCTTTGCGCTCGACGATCAGGTCGGCGAGCTCCCGCAGGCGCTGCGCCGAATCTCCGAACTCCTCAAGCGATTCGTGCGCGCGCTGACGCTCCTTCTCGGCCATTTCCCGGGATTGCTCCAAACCATAAACGGCCGGGAATGTGATCTTGTGCTGAGCGGCGTCCTTGCCCGCAGTCTTGCCAAGGGCTTCCGAGGATTGGACCACGTCGAGGATGTCGTCGACGATCTGGAACGCCAGGCCGATGTGCGATCCATAGCGGGACAGCGCGGAGAGCTTCCGTTCGGACGCGTTCGCATACAGGGCGCCCATGCGGACGCTGGCCTTGAGCAGTGCGCCGGTCTTGGCCCGATGAATCCGTTCGAGTAGCTCCTCGGTCGGGGGCTGGTGTTCTCCCTCGATGTCGTGCACCTGGCCCGCGATCATCCCGCCGACGGTACCGGAGGCGAGCGCGAGTTCCTCGACCAGGCGGGCGTTGCCATGCTTGGCCAGGACCTCGAATGCATAAGTGAGCAGTCCGTCGCCCGCCAGAATCGCCATCGCTTCGCCGAAGACTTTGTGACACGTCGGACGGCCCCGGCGCAGGTCGTCGTTGTCGAGCGCGGGCAGATCGTCGTGGATCAGCGAATAGGTGTGGATCAGTTCCAGCGAGCACGCGACCGTTGTCACGCCCGCGACCTCATGCCCTACGGCGGCGCGCGCCGCCTCCATGCACAGCACGGGCCGGATGCGCTTCCCACCCGCAAACAGGCTGTAGCGCATGGCCTTGTGGATCGACTCAGGCGGAGCGGACTCCGCAGGCATGATCTTGTCCAATTCGGCGTCCACCTGCCGGGCGCAATCGGCCAGATACTCTTTGATGGTCATCGACTGTGTGTTCACGCTTCTGGCGGCTCCTCGGCCGAAGGATCGTGCAGCGGCTCGGCAACCATGCCGCTCGCCTTCCTGGTCAGTATCTCGACGCGGTGTTCGGCCTCTTCGAGCTGTTGGCGGCAGCCCGCGCTGAGAGCCGTCCCCTCTTCGAACAGCTTCAATGCCTCTTCGAGCGGCAGTTCGGCCTCTTCGAGCCGTTTGACGATGCCCTCCAGACGGTCGAGGTTCTGCTCGAACGTGGGAGTATCGGGACCGGAGTGCTGTTTCCGCGCCATGTTCGTCCTATTTTATCCTTCCCGCCGTCATCCGACGGTGGAACTCGATGGCGATTCCGCGATCGAGCGGAACGCTACTTCACTCCACCCATCAACCGCGTAACGGGCTTTGCGATCACGAACAGACACAATCCAGCCACGATGCTGAACCCGGCGACGAGCCCGAACAAGACCGGCACCGGCAGCGCTCCGTAGACCGACGCGAGGCGTCCGCCCAGGTAGTTGCCCACCGAGATGGAGACGAACCATACGCCCATCATCAGGCTGCCGATGCGGACCGGCGCGAGCTTCGTGATAGCGCTCAGGCCGACCGGGCTCAGACACAACTCGCCGACAGTATGGCAGAGGTAGGTGACCATCAGGAACAGCGGCGTAACCTTCGCTCCGCCCGCACTGAGAGTTGCTCCAAAGAAGAGCACGACGTATCCCAAGCCAACGAAGACCAGTCCCAAGGCGAACTTGGCGGGGGCGGACGGCTGGCGCGATCCGAGCCGCAGCCAGAGCCATGCCAGCATGGGCGCGACCGCCACGATGAAGAACGAATTCAGCGACTGGAACCAGCTCGACGGGAAGGCGAACCCGAGAATGTGATTATCGGTGCTGCGTTCCGCGAAGAGGTTGAGCGACGAGCCGGCCTGCTCGAATGCCGACCAGAACAGCGACGCGGCGATGAAGAGCACCAGGATCGCCGCCAGGCGTTTCCTCTCCACCGGCGTCCAGTCTCCGCCCAGCAGCATCCAGGCGAACAGCACTGCAACAATCACCAGCAACAACACGCCCAACGCGTTCACCAACAGCAGCGCGGTGAGAGGCAGAACCCCGCTGAGATGGAGAACGGTCATCGCGGCCGCAACCGCGAGCACGACCAGCACGCCACTTCGCAGCCACCTGCGCTGCGAGACCGCTTCCTGCGGACTCGCCGGCTCCACTGGATGCAATCCGGCTTCGCCCAGGTGGCGCTGACCGAACCAGTATTGAACGACGCCCAGCGCCATGCACACGCCCGAAATCGCGAAACCCCAATGCCAGTTGATCCTCTGTCCGACATAACCGCAGATCAGCGGAGCGATGGTGGCTCCCACGTTGATGCCCATGTAGAAAATGGAGAACCCGCTATCGCGGCGCGGGTCGCTGGGCCCGTAGATCTGCCCGACGATGGTGCTGATGTTGGGCTTCAGCAGACCCGTGCCCGCGACCACCACGCACAGGCCCGCGTAAAACACCCCAGCGTTCGTCGCGGCCAGCATCAGGTATCCGATCGCGATCAGAATGCCGCCGTAGAGAACAGCCTTGCGCTGACCCAGGAAGCGGTCGGCCAGCCACCCGCCGGGGAGGCTCCACAAATAGACCGACGCCGTGTAGAGGCCGTAGATGGAACCCGCCGTCAAGACGTCGAGCCCCATGCCGCCGCCGGAAACGGGCGCGACCAGAAACAGGATGAGCAGGGCGCGCATCCCGTAGTAGCCGAAGCGCTCCCACATCTCGGTGAAGAAAAGGGTGGATAGGCCGATCGGATGGCCGAAAAAGCGAGTGTCCAGGGGCCGAGTCATCAGTAAACATTCGAGTTTACAGGATCGGTGGGAACGGTGTTATCGGCGAGCGTGCCAGTTGCCGGGTTGCTGGCCATCCGGGCAAAATCGGCGGCCAATGATGCGCCGGCATCCTGGAGTCTGCCCCTCGATCAGGCGGCTCGCAATTGAGTCTCTCGTCGCTGGAGGGCGGGTCCAGCCAGGCTAGATTTGGCTCCAGTCCAGGATCACTTTGCCCGACTTGCCCGAGCGCATGGCGTCGAAGCCCTGGGCGAATTCGGAGTACGGGAAGCGGTGCGTCACGATTGGCATGACGTCGAGACCCGATTCGACAAAGACGGTCATCTTGTACCAGGTCTCGAACATCTCGCGGCCGTAGATGCCCTGAATTGTGAGGCCGTTGAAGATCACGTTGTTCCAGTCGATGGCGATCTCGCCGGGCGGGATTCCCAGCATGGCTATACAGCCGCCGTGGCGCATGTTGGCGATCATGTCGCGCAGAGCCCGGCCGTTGCCGGACATCTCCAGCCCGACGTCGAAGCCCTCCGTCATGCCCAGCCGTTTTTGAACTTCCGGCAGAGTCTCTTTTGTCGAATCGACGGCGGCGGTCACGGGGAAGCGCCGAGCCAATTCGAGACGGGCCGGATTGACGTCGGTGATCACGATATGGCGCGCACCGCAGTGCCGTACCACGGCGGCGGCCATGATTCCAATGGGGCCGGCTCCCGTAATCAACACGTCTTCACCGGCGACAGGGAAGGCCAGGGCGGTGTGGACCGCATTTCCGAAGGGATCGAAAAACGACGCCACTTCGTCGGAGATCGAGTCATTGTGGCGCCAGATGTTGGCGGCGGGGACGGAGACGTACTCAGCGAAGCAGCCGGGGCGATTCACGCCCACGCCTTTCGTATGCGCGCAAAGGTGCCGGCGGCCGGCGAGGCAATTGCGGCAGCGGCCGCAAACGACATGGCCTTCGGCGCTGACGCGGTCGCCCGCCTTGAGGTCGATGACATTCGAGCCGATCTCGACCACGCGTCCGACAAACTCGTGACCGACGGCCATTGGCACCGGGATCGTGCTCTGTGCCCAGGCGTCCCAGTTCCAGATATGCACGTCGGTGCCGCAGATCGCCGTCTTGTCGACGCGGATCAGCACGTCGTTGATGCCGATGGACGGAACGGGGATCTCTTCGAGCCACAGGCCCGGCTCGGGCTTTGCCTTAACAAGTGCTTTCATGAGCATGAGAAACTCCACGCGGAGAGAGGCCTTCGCAGGCCCACGTCCTCATGGTAGAAGAATCCGCCGTAGCAACGATGGCCTGCCGAGCGCGGTCTTGATACGATACTGCCATGTCCACTACGACCCTGATGAAGAACCTGCTTGCAGGCGCGGCGCTCTTCGCGCTCGGCGCCGTAACGATGTGGCTCGCGCGGCCGGCCACCGTCGAAGCGCAGAGCCCCCGCGTCTATGAGCTGCGCACCTACCATTGCATGCCGGGAAAGCTGGAAGCGTTGAAGACCCGGTTCCGCGACCACACTATGAAGCTTTTCGCGAAACACGGCATGAAGAACGTCGGGTATTGGGTGCCGGCCGACGAGCCTGACTCGCAAAACACGCTGAAGTACATCCTCGCTTACGACAGCCGCGAAGCCGCGAAGAAGTCCTGGGCCGATTTCCAAAACGACCCCGACTGGAAGAAAGTACGCGACGCCTCGGAGAAGGACGGGAAGATCGTCGAAAAGGTCGAATCGGTCTACATGACGCCGACGGACTTCTCCCCAATCAAGTAGCGATTCGTGGGGCGCGCTCCAGCGCCGCCCCACCCGGATTTTCCAGGGAGAGCCCGATGCATGAATTGAATATCCCGGCGGCTGTCGCCAAGACGGAATTCTACGCGGAACTGCGAGTTCAGTTGGCAGCTTTGCTCGAAGGCGAGACCGACCTCATCGCCAACTCGGCCAACATGGCTTCGCTGCTCTACCACGCGCTTCCGGATGTGAACTGGGCCGGTTTCTATTTCCTCAAAGCCAATGAACTCGTACTGGGACCGTTCAACGGCAAACCCGCGTGCGTGCGGATCGCCATGGGCAAAGGCGTGTGCGGGAGCGCGGCGGCAGCGCGAAAATCCGTGCTGGTCGAAGACGTGCACGCCTTCCCCGGACACATCGCGTGCGACGCGGCATCGCGTTCTGAATTGGTGATCCCGCTCATCCGCGACGGCCAGGTGCTGGGCGTGCTCGATCTCGACAGCCCGCTGCCCGGACGCTTCACGGCGGAAGATCGGGCGGGTTGCGAGAGCCTGGCCGCGACGCTCCTCCAAAGCCTGAGGGAATGATCGAGCCCCCCTGTGGCGCACGCTTTAGCGTGCCGTGCCGGCACTCTTGCCGGCATGCCTGGCTACCGGTGCTGTACGTCGACAAGAGTGTCGACGCTGCACGATGAATCGTGCGCCACAATGGTTGTTCTGAAGATGCTCCGAAACGAGAGGAAGCGCCTGGCCATGGCCGCTCACTGTCGTTCGCGGTTCTGTGCTGGGGGAGATTGCGAGGAGTCTGGTGAGGAAAGAAGGAGTCCGGTGAGCACTTTGCAGCAGAGAACGATTCGAATCGTGGGAACCCTGGCGATTGCCTGTGGGCTGGCCAAACGCGCAGGCGGGCGAGCGGGCGCACAAACTTCCATCCTGGCGAGCTTTGGCCGGACAACAATGGAGTCCACATCAATGCCCACGGCGGCGGCATTTTGTTCCATCGCGGTACTTACTATTGGTTCGGCGAGCACAAAGTCGCGGGCCCACATGGCAACAGCGCGATGGTGGGCGTCCACTGCTACTCGTCCAAGGACCTATACAACTGGAACGACGAAGGCATCGCCATGGCGGTCACGAAGGATCCCAAGAGCGACATCGTCGCGGGCTCCATCATCGAACGCCCCAAGGTGATCTACAACGCCAAGACCCGCAAGTTCGTCATGTGGTTCCACCTGGAGCCCAAGGGCGCGGGTTACGAAGGCGCGCGCACGGGCGTTGCCGTCAGCGACAACGTGACCGGACCCTACGCCTTCGTGCGTTCGCTGCGGATCAACGCGGGCACCTGGCCCTTGAATTTCCCCGAGGTGCTCAAGAAAGGCGCCGTGCCGACCGTCCCCATTCCACAAGGGAGCAAGCTGTGGCTGGAGGCGAACGTGATGGGATCCATCGTCCGCCGCGACTTCCAGGGCGGGCAGATGTCGCGCGACATGAATCTCTTTGTGGACGACGACGGGACGGCGTATCACATCACCGCGTCGGAGGAGAACGGCACGCTGCATATCTCGCAACTGAGCGCCGACTACCTTTCCTTTGCCGGCCGCTGGGTGCGGGCCTTCGTGGCAGCTCACAACGAGGCGCCCGCGGTGTTCAAGCGCGGCCGCAAGTACTACATGATCACTTCGGGCTGCACGGGCTGGGATCCGAACGCGGCGCGCTCCGCGGTTGCCGATTCCATGCTCGGCGAATGGCGTGCGCTCGGGAATCCGACCCGCGGGACACCTGCGGAAAACGCATACGTTCGAGAGCCAGTCCACTTATGTGCTGCCGGTCCAGGGCAAGCCGGGAGCCTTCATCTTCATGGGCGATCGCTGGCGGCCGAAAAATCCGATCGATGGCCGCTATGTCTGGCTGCCGGTGCGGTGGGAGGGCGACAGGCCGGTGTTGCGCTGGATGAAGGAGTGGTCGCTGGGGGATCTCAAATAGGGCGGGGCGTTGAGGCCGCAAGTCGCGGTTGCGGCGAAGCTCTCGCCTCACCTCTACACGCGGAGGCCGCTATTTGCTCGCCGCGGGGGCTTCGGCATTGCTGATATCCTGGACGGCCTTCCACG
>CAWGKI010000047.1:0-5534 GCA_963823095.1 Terriglobia bacterium | reverse complement strand
GTATAAGCGCCGGAGCGAAAATAGACCGCGTTACGCCGCGCGAGCGGCGTGATGCGGCGGAGTAAAAGTAGACCGCCGGATTCTTGTTTCACGGGGCTTGGCCGGCTGCAGGGGTAACGGAAGTGGTTCGGTTCCGTTGAACCGACGGCCGCGATCGTGGAACACCGGAGGGATGTACTCAGTGGAGATCTATGGGCGTGTGCGGCGAGCGGTTTTAGTCGAGGGCAGAAGTCAACGGTCGGTAGCGCGGGAGTTTGGACTAGCGCGCGTGACGGTGCGCAAGATGTTGGGATATTCGATTCCGCCGGGCTACCGGCGGAAAGAGCCGGCGAAGCGGCCCAAGCTGGGGCCGTGGGTAGGCGTGATCGACGCCATTCTCGAAGAAGACAAGACGAAACCCACCAAGCAACGGCATACGGCGAAGCGGATCTTCGATCGGCTACGGGCGGAGCACGCATTCCCCGGCGGCTACACGATCGTGAAGGACTACGTGCGGGCCGCGACGCTGCGCCGCAGGGAGATGTTCGTCCCGCTGACGCATGCTCCGGGCACGGCGCAGGCCGACTTCGGCGAGGCGCTGGTGATCGTCGGTGGCGAGGAGCGGAAGGCGCACTACTTCGCGATCGACCTGCCGCACTCCGACGACGGCTTCGTCCGGGCGTTTCCGGCGGAAACGACGGAAGCGTTCCTGGAAGGACACGTTCAGGCCTTCGCCTATTTCGGCGGCGTTCCCACTACGATTCTGTACGACAACACTCGGCTGGCGGTGGCGCGGATTCTGGGCGACGGCACGCGGCAGAAGACGCGGGCGTTCTCCGAGTTACAAAGCCACTATCTGTTTGCCGAGAAGTTCGGACGACCGGCGAAGGGCAACGACAAAGGCAACGTGGAGGGCTTGGTGGGCTACGCGCGGCGCAATTTCCTGGTGCCGATTCCGCGGGTGGGGAGTTGGGAGGAGTTGAACGTGCGGTTACTCGAACAGTGTCGGGAGCGGCGAGCGCGGCGACTGCGCGGCCACCAGGAGACAATCGGAGAACGCTTGGAGCGGGACCGGGCGGCGTTTCTTCCACTGCCCGCCAGCGCGTATGAAGCCTGCGAGAAGCGTGTAGCGCGAGTAAGTTCGATGTCGCTGGTGCGCTATCGCACGAACGATTACTCGGTGCCCACCGAGTACGGGCACCGCGATGTACTGGCGAAGGGTTATGTGCACGAGGTGGTGATCGTCTGCGGCAGTAAGGTGATTGCGCGCCACCGGCGCAGTTACCAGCGCGAAGATATGGTCTTTGATCCGCTGCACTATCTCGCGCTGCTGGAGCAGAAGACACGGGGGCTGGACCAGGCGGCGCCGCTGGCGGGCTGGGAGTTGCCCGAATGCTTTGCCCGAATGCGGCGGTTGCTGGAAGCGCGCTTGAACAAGGGGGGTAAGCGCGAGTACGTGCAGGTGCTGCGCTTGCTGGAAACGTTCTCCTTGCCGGAGGTCGAAGCGGCTATCGTCGGTGCGCTGCAACTGGGCACGCTCAGCTTCGACGCTGTCAAGCATCTGCTGCTGTGCCGCATCGAGCGCCGGCCACCGCGGTTGGACCTGGAGAACTATCCGCATCTGCCCTTGGCCGACGTACAAACCACGCAAGCCGCCGACTACATGGTTTTGCTTTCGGCGTCACCACTCCGCTTGCCAAGCGAGGTGACGCGATGAGCGGCGAACAAACTACAGCTACGGCGGACACTCCGCAGGTGCTGCTGGAACATCACCTGAAGCAGTTGCGGCTGCCAACGTTTTTGCGCGAGTACGACAAAGTAGCGCGGCAGTGCGCCGCCGAGAGCGTGGATTATCCTCGCTATCTGCTGCGTCTGACCGAGCACGAGTTACTCGACCGCGAGCGGCGGGCCTGCGAACGCCGCATCCATCAAGCCCGCTTCCCGGTGGTCAAGAGCCTGGACACCTTCGAGTTCCTGGCCATCCCGGCGCTAAACAAGGCGCTGGTGCTGGAACTGGCGCGCTGCGAGTTTCTACTGCGGCGCGAGAACGTGTTGTTGCTGGGCAACTCCGGCACCGGAAAGACTCACCTGGCGCTGGCCCTCGGCCTGTCGGCCTGCCAACGCGGCCATCGCGTGCGCTTTACCACCACCGCCGCAATGGTGCACGAGCTGATGGAAGCCAAGGATGAGAAGCGGCTGCTGCGTTATCAGAAGCAGATGACCAGTTACGAACTGCTGATCGTCGATGAACTGGGCTTCGTGCCGCTGTCCAAGTCCGGCGCCGAACTGCTGTTCGAGGTCTTCAGCCAACGCTACGAACGAGGTTCCACCCTGGTGACCAGCAACTTGCCGTTTCAGGAATGGACCGAGGTCCTCGGCTCGGAACGGCTCACCGGTGCGCTGTTGGATCGGCTCACCCACCACGTCCACATCTTGGAGATGAACGGCGAGAGCTACCGCCTGAAGCAGAGCAAACGCAAGCGAAGCTCACCGCCGAACTCCTAATCCGCCCACCGCCCGCCTCGACTCTCGCC
This sequence comes from Terriglobia bacterium, assembly GCA_963823095.1. GTDB lineage: Bacteria > Acidobacteriota > Terriglobia > Bryobacterales > Bryobacteraceae > CAIVVT01. Next base: position 3,021 of record CAWGKI010000047.1, on the reverse strand, counting down.
CGCCACCCGCGACCGCGAACACGCCTCGGGGAGGAGGACGTCTTCCGCTCCGGCCTAAACGCGCCGCCTTTCAGGCGGCGCAGGCCTCCGCTCCAGACGCCCTCCTCCCCGACAATCCCCGATCTCCTACCTGCTCCTCTGGTCTACTATTACTCCGCCTCTGTGGTCTGCTTTTACTCCGCCCTTGACAAGTAGAAGGGCCACTGAGCATGCAAGGTCGGGGACCCATTCTATCCGCACTCTGGGTGGTGCTGTAGTTGTGTGTCACGAAGCCATGTCATGGCCCGGCAATTGGCGGCAGACGGTGCTCCGCGAGACGTTCAATCGCAGAGCGCAGTCCTGGATCGACGCCCTAATGGCCGTTCTAAGGACGAGAACCGATCGAGCCAGCGGATCAAGTTCAGCGATGATGATGCCGGGATCGATCCCGAAGAGGAAACTCATGCACGGCTCCGCATCATTGTGTCGTACTCGGTGTTCGCTATGCAGGCAACGCAGATCTTTGTACGCTGGCTCGCAGCTGCGTATCGCATCGAGGGTTTTGGATATTGCACTCATAATCGTCTATGACTTCGCCCATTCAGTCATCCAATCGCGCAACGGACAGCGGCCCTGAACAGTCATGTTACAGGCATTGACTACGGACTGTTCGGCTGTTGCTTTGTCTCCGGCAATCAGCCAGGTGAGTCGAAACAAGACGTCCCTCTTCTCCATCTCGGAAGCACGCTACGACTTCCGATACCGACGCTTGGTAGCGACCTGTTGGGATATTCCTCTTCGCATTGGACCACGACATCCTATGCTCCTCATTGACAGACCCACCCGGACGAAGCGTTTATGCTAGGGTTCAGCAACCCAAGCTCAAGAAGGCGACGCGCCGACCTCAGGAAAGGCACTTGTTCTGAGGGGTCGGGATCTCACGAGATCAAGTCGAAGAGGCAGAATTGTTGAAGAACAGCAAAGCGGGGGTCCCGCCAGATCGCCGCCATGCGAAGTCGGTAAGCCATTGGCCCATTAGATTCACGACTGTCTGTGGAGAAGATTACCAGCTCAAAATGAATTCGCTGTGTCGAGCGAATGACAAGTTCTTCATGTTCCCTCACAGTCGCTGCCAAGTTGCATCCAATTCCACAATGCGCAGCGTACCGCCGCTTTTATTAATTCCTGTGGTCTGCCGTGGGCTGCTCTTTCTTAATCTGCTGCTTGGAGGTGTTGCGGCGACCGGTCAGGAAACCTCAACGCTGCCGGATGCGCCACAACCTAGTCAGACTCAATCCGATCAATCCGAGCTCGAACAGGACACTCAACGACATCAACTGAGTAAGAATCACATCTTCTGGATAATCCCCAACTATCGCTCGGACGAAAACCCGGCGGAAATCAAACCGTTGACGCCGAGCGCGAAGATGAAGGTTGCACTGGATGACTCTTTTGATCCGTCGGCGTTTCTCGTGGCTGGCATCTTTGCTGGGCTATCTATGGCGCAGAAGCAGTACAGCTCGTTCGGAACAGGAGCGCAGGGGTTTGGCAAGTACTACGGAGGGGCGTTCGCAGATCAAGCAATTGGCAACATCATGAGCGAAGGCCTATTCCCAGTCGCTCTCCACCAAGACCCCCGTTATTTCGTGAAAGGCAAGGGCGGATTTTGGGAGCGAACTGGATACGCTCTCAGCCGGGAAGTTATCACTCGTGGCGATGACGGCGGCAACCACTTCAACACATCAGAGCTGGCCGGAAATGCCGTGGCAGCAGGCATTTCCAATGCCTATTATCCGGCCGCGGATCGATCATTCGCAAATACTGCAAATAAGTGGGGACAACAAATCGCCCTAGATGCGTTCTTCAATGTGGCAAAAGAGTTCTGGCCTGATGTGCGTAAGAAATTGTTTGGGCAGTGATGGAACTAGTGGCCTGTCGCAGTGAGTTCGTTACTGCGGACGCGGCGGGTGGGATCGGAGTATTTCCACTGAATGGGCCGAGCATTGGCAGAGTAGGCATTGATGTAGCGGCGGAGTTTGCGAGCCAAGTCGGGAACCGAGGTGAAGATGCCCCGTGCGATGACCTCGCGTTCGATCTTAGCGAACCAGATCTCGACCTGATTGAGCCAGGACGAGTAAGTGGGCGTGAAGTGAAACCGGACTCGGGGATGTTGTTGGAGGAACTCGCGGACCGCTTGAGTTTTGTGCGCGGAGAGATTGTCGAGGATGATGTGAATCTGTTGCCGAGGCGAGCACAGAGATACGACCTCTTGCAAAAAGGCGACGAACTCGCGGCTGGTATGGCGGGCAGCGGTTTTGCCGTGGACGCGACCAGTGGCGGTATTCAGCGCTGCATATAAGGAGAGCGTGCCGTGGCGGTAGTACTCGAAGCCGTGCCGTTCGGCGCGTCCCGGCGAGAGCGGCAGGACGGGATCGAGACGGTCCAAGGCTTGAATGGCAGTCTTCTCATCGACGCAGAACACGGCCGCGTGCTGCGGCGGGCGCAGATAGAGGCCGAGGATGTCAGCGGCTTTGCTTTCGAATTCAGGATCGTCGCTGGCCATGTAGCGTTCCAGGCGGTGCGGTTTCAGGCCCGCTTCTTGCCAAACGCGATACACCGCGTCTTTGCTGACGCCGAGCGCAGAGGCCAGCTTGCGGCAACTCCAATGCGTAGATCCGTCGCTAGGTTTTCTCCGCGTGGCTGACAGGATGCGGGCGCGCAGAGCCGGAGTCAGCACACTGGGCTTTTGGCCGGGATGATAGGTGTCCAGTCCCTCCAGTCCGTATCGCCGGAAGCGTTGCTTCCAGCGAACGATGGTGGGCGCCGTGGTCTGGAGCTGTCGCTTAATCGCGTTGAAGGACGAGCCTTCTGCCAGCATGAGGATCAACCTGGCGCGAAATACGTATCCGGCTGGCAGAGAACGGGACTGGGCGATGCTACTTAGATCGGACCGCTGTTGCTTGGTGAGCAAAATTTCGCTGCCAGTGGCCATGACAGCTTTGATGCTAACAGTCTAGTAATGGTTACTCTGCGACAGGCCAC
>CAWGKI010000046.1:0-55920 GCA_963823095.1 Terriglobia bacterium | reverse complement strand
GAGCGGTCCTCTGGAAGCTGTCCCCGCGCTGCTCTCTGCTGCCATGTAAGCGCGAAGCCGAGCGAGAATCGTGGGCAGGAGGGATGTCCAAGGGACCGCTCTTTGCATTCGCGGCTCTGTGCTGAACTCGGATGAATCTCCGAGCTGAGCCACGGCCGTTGCGAGACGGGGCTGTTCCGGTCGGCTACCGATCCTTACTCTACTTGCCGACCCCGGAGTAGCGGTTGAGCGTTGCGATGAGTTCGGTAGCTGGGGAGGGAGTGGCGACCTTCCCGTTGAGAGCATCCTCCCTGCTCACTTCCTTACCATACAGATCCTTGTCTGTATCCGAATCGGCCCGGAGCGTCGCTCCTTGCAGGGCGATCCCCGCGAAGACTCCGCGCGAACGCGACCAGGAGAGAATCTCGGCATGCAATGTGGCGTCGGTCTGCGCCTGCGAATCGCGGCCTACGGGTCCCGCGGCGACGCTCGCTTCCGCTCCAAGCGTGAACTTGCTGGAGAGCAGCCGGTCCATGCCGCGCTTGTTCATCACCAGCAGGATGATGTCCGTCTCGGACGCACCAATCTGGAAGCCGACGCTGCCACCTTCAATGCGCATGGCGACGGGCGCACTCCAGCCCTTGGGCGTACGGCAGGTTGCGAATCCGCGACCGTATTTAGCGCCGAGGATGAATCCGGCCTTCTTCGTGCCGGGCATCAGTACCGCGCATTCGGCGCTCTTCAGCAAATCGCGGGGGATGGATCGGTCCGGCGTGTCCATGATCTCTTTGAACATGGAAGCGGACTCAGCCAGTCGCCGGTTGTCAGCCTCGCCTGCGTGCAGCACTGCCGCGGCGGAAAGCAAGGCCAGTACAAGTGTCGAGTGTACGCGAAGACTCATGACTCCAAGCATGCCCGATTTGCGCCCTTCTTGCATGAAAAACCCCGCCGCGGAATCTCCATTCGCGGCGGGGTCCGAAGTCCAGGTCAAATTGGAGGAGAGGATGGTTATTCACTCTTAATGACGCAATGCGAAGGCGAAAAGATTCCCACAGCTCAGGAAAAAGACGCACCCGAACCCTTGGGCTGACTGCTGCGCATGCCTCTCCGTATGCGCCGGTGGAATTTTTGCGGTCGTACGGGAAATTGAATTGCAGGCGGGAGCGAAGGGACGTTGATGCAACACGCGGTGGGCGCGCGCCACACGGTCGCGGCTACGGTTTTTCTATTGGCCTAAAGATAGGATCTGCGATGCGGCGTGCCGTCCGGTTCGGATGCAATCCGGTACGCCAATCCCCTCGTAAGCATTTCCGGCGAGATGAAGGCCGGGCAGACTCGCCAGCCGTTCCCGGATTTCAACAAGGCGCGCGCCGTGACCGACCGTATACTGCGCCATGGCACGATGCCATCGGGCGACACGGGTGAACAGCGGCGTTGCCGTCCAACCGAGGAGTCCACGGAGTTCGTCTTGGACCCGCCGCAGCATTTCCCGGTCGTCGAGATCCAGAACGGCCTCCTGGCCGGCGCCTCCTACGAAACAACGAATCACGACGATCTCATCGGGGACGCGGTAGGGAAATTTCGCCCCGATAAACGTGCACGCAACCAGCAGTTTCCGCTCGCGCGCCGGAATTAGAATCCCAAACCCGGGCGGGATCCGTCCGCAGTCGCTCCGCCGGAAGCCGATGGCGAGCGTTGCGGAGGAACTGTATTCGATGCCTTCGAGCAAACCTGCAAGTCTGGGGTCGAGGCCGCGCAGCAGCGCACCCGCAGACCAGGCCGGGGTGGCCAGGATGACGCTCGGCGCCCTCAGGGACTCTCCGCCGGCACGCACGAGGAAGCCTTGCGGGGTGGTCTCGATGCCTTCGGCCTGGACCTGCCGGATGTCGATCTTGCCACGGATGCGCGATTCCAGTTCGCCCGTGAGTTGCGCCAGACCACCCTTCAGGGTCTGAAACAACGCCGGCGAGCCCTTGCCTGAGGCGGTCCTTTGGGCTGCGGCCAGGCGGCGGGCATGTAGGACCCCCCGGGTCAGGCTGCCGTACTTACGTTCGAGATCCACAAACCGGCTGAGCACGCTGTTGACGCTCAGGCGGTCCACCGAACCTCCGTAAACACCTGACAATAAAGGCTCGGCTAGGTAATCAACCGTCTCGCGCCCGTAGTGGTCCGTGATGAAATCCGCTACCGAGCGGTCTGGCATCGCCTGTGCCAGAGGCCGGCGGAAGAACTCAAGCCCCATTCGGACCTTGGTTCTCCAACTCAGCAGCGATGATGCGACCATGGGCAGGATCTTGGTCGGAACCATCATCATCAGCCCGTCGGGCATCGGCACAAGGCGTCCGTTGCGGACCAGATAAGTCACGCGCGAGCTGTCGTTAGAGCCGATGATCTGGTCGCCAAGACCGACTTCGCGGATCAGTTCGAGTCCGGCGGGTTTGGCGGTGAGAAAGCTATCCGGCCCGCCTTCGAGGACGCAACCTTCCACGCGCTCGGTCTCGATAACTCCGCCGAGACGCGAGCGGGTTTCGAGCAGGATGGCTGGCTGGCCCGCTTTGGCGAACTCATACGCCGCCGAGAGGCCTGAAATGCCTCCGCCGACGATGATGGCACGAGGAACTGGCATTCCTTTCGGCTGGAACTACGGCCTGAACTCCCGAACCATCTGCACGACGGCCTTCACATTGTCCACCGGCGTATCGGGAAGGATCCCGTGGCCCACGTTGAAGATGTGGCCCGGACGCGTCCCGGTGCGCTTGAGCAACTCTGTGACTTTGGACTTGATCTCGGGCAGCGGAGCAAACAGGGCGGCCGGATCCATGTTTCCCTGGATCGCCGAGCGATAGCTGATGTCCATCCACGCCTGGTCGATGTTCAGCCGCCAATCGACGCCCATCACATCGCCGCCCGCGGCATGCAGCTCGCGGAAATACCCGGCGCAGCCCGTGCCGAAGTGGATCACCGGCACGCCGCTCGACCGGATGCGCTCGATCAACGCACGGGAATAAGGCGCCACGTAGCGCACGTAATCGTCGGCGCCGAGAGCCCCGATCCAGCTATCGAAGACCTGGATACAGCGCGCGCCGGCCGCCACCTGCATGATGGCGAAGGGACCGAGCACGTCCACCAATTTGCCCATCAAGCGCCGCCACAGGGTTTCGTCCCGGTACATCAACGTCTTCGTATTGATGAAGTTGCGGGACGCCCCGCCCTCGATCATGTAGCTCGCCACGGTGAAGGGCGCGCCTACGAAGCCGATGACGGGCACTTTGCCGTTCAGCGCGCGAGTCACCATCGTGATCGACTCGCCCACGAATCCGAGGTCGTCGGTGTTCGAGGTGGAAAGAGCGTCCACGTCGGTGGAGGTGCGCACCGGGTTGTCGATCAGAGGTCCTTCGCCGGCAACGAACTCCAACTTCAGGCCCATTGGCTCGACTGGCAGCAGCAGATCCGCGAAAATGATGGCCGCATCGACGTCCAGAATCTCGACCGGCTGCAGAGTCACCGCCGCCGCCAGATCGGGGCGTTTGCAGATCTCCAGAATCGAGTGTTTGGAACGGATCTCACGGTAGGGTTTGAGATACCGGCCAGCCTGGCGCATAAACCACACTGGGCGAACATCGGTCGGGCGCCGGCGGCAGGCATCTAAAAAGCGGCTGCTCATGGGAGGGACACGCATGCGATCTCCGTTCTGTCCTCGCAAAGAAAGACGCGAAATTCCTTGGGTTTGTGACGGGTAGCCCATTCGCGGCCAAGCACGAAATAGGGCTTGGTCCACGCTTCGCTGTCCAGCGTCTTCGGCGCTACCACCGAGACGGCCAGCATGCCTTGGACGGGAGTTCCCGTGCGAGGGTCCATCAGGTGGCTGTAAGTCTTTCCTCCGGCCATGAAGAACTTCTCCGTGGTCCCGGAAGTCGACATTGATTCGTCCTTGAGATAGAGATCCCAGACGGTCTTGCGGGCGTCGCGCGGGTTGGGCAGCATGATGTGCCAACCGCGCGGTTCGGACGGAGGAGCCCCGATGGCGTAGATGCTGGAGCGGCCAGCCGAGATCAACGCGCTGGCCACTCCGTCCTTCCGAAGGACGTCCGCCATCCGGTCTACGGCGTAGCCCTTGCCGATGCCGCCCGGATCCATGTCAACGGGGGCGTCGAAGCGAACCGTATGCGCCTTCGGGTCGAGGTGGATGTGCTGGTATCCGATACGGTCCAGGGCGGAGCGAATTTCGGCCCGGTGAGGGACGCGCTCCGTGTTTTTGTAAAAACCCCAGATCTTCATGAGCGGCCCGACCGTGATATCGAATGCCCCGTCGCTGCGGCGGCTATAATCCAGACAGCGGTCCAGCAGATTGTACAATTCAGCGGAAACCTGCACAGGAGCCTTGTAGGCGCCCTGATTGACCCGGCTCCACTCGCTTTCGGGACGATAATTGGAAAGCAATTCGTTGAGCCGCTTGGCCTCGTCGAATGCGTCGTCGATGGCTGAGTCCAACCGGTACTGGTCTGTGCCGTACAGAGTGACCGTATACGTGGTCCCCATGGTATCGAGCGAGCGTTCGAGCCGCAGGAGCTTCGAGGGTTCGCTCGCGGCAAGGGAGATCGCCGCGGCGGCAAGCCACGCAATCACGCCGAAGGGGTAAAACCGGGAGACAGAAGCCACTCTCAATGCGGCGCCGGCACGGGGGCGCAACCCTGACACTAGGGTACAACCGGAGCTTGAGTTCGGCAACAAAACGCTTGATTTTCTATGGGATGGACGTTACACGGAACCCGGCGAGACAGGCCCGGGATCGGTCTTTGGACGCCCCCGCCGGGCGCGGCGGAGGAGTTTCGCGAGCGGCCGGTCGGTGACCGGCTCCGAGTCCGCGACGAAACGCAGCTCAGGCATTCGGAAAAGCTCGATTCGGGCGGCCAGCTTCTTGCGCAGATAGGCCTTGGCGTTCATCAGGCCTTCCATGGCCTCTTGACGAGACTTCGTGTTGCCGGGAAGGGAGACCAGCACGTCCGCCTTCTTCATATCGGGCGAGACGATGACCCCCGAGACGTCGATTCCCGTCAGCCGAGGGTCGGCGGATTCAAAGCGAATGAGTTCGGAAAGTTCCTCGCGCATTGCTTCGGAGACACGTTGAGTACGAAGCGGATCCACACCTCCAGGCTACACCCTCCAGGTCGCGGCTCCGCCCTGGGAACGCCGATCTCCAGATCGGGGTACCTATCGCGGTGGAGTTGCCGATGGCCCGGCGAGTGGGCCGATCTGGAGATCGGCGTTCCCAGGAGCCATCTCAGCCCAGCAAATTCCAGCGGATGCACCACAGCGCCAGCGTGACCTGGCACACAACCACCAGGGTATGCGCCGCCCGCCCGCCGGTGGCTCCGATTCCGCGCGCCCAAAGGATGACGGCGAGGGCCGCCGACATGACGCTGACCATAGCGCCGGCGCGTCCGCACCATCCAGCCAGATTCAAAGCACTGGGCGTTCCAAATACAATCTCCAGGGGATCCTGCAAGTAACTGCCGAATGCGAACATAGCGGCGACGAAGGCGGCAGACCCGAGCCATGTCACGATATGCGCGCCGCTTACTCTAGCGTCGACCTTGAGGCCGAGAAACCTGGCGCGCAGCCCCAATGCCGGGTAGGCGAGAAACGAGATCGCAATCCCCAGGCTGGCCAGGCCTGCGATCGCAATCTGAACACTCGGGCTCCACAGCATGGAAACCCGCTCGAAAGCGCTGCCGGGGTCGGATGAGAGGAACGCCAACTCAGGAGGATCTCCGGCGCCCGGCCGGAAGACCAACAGATCCTGCCCGCGGGCCTCGCGGTAAACCCAAGGCTCGGTCTCTATGAAGTGTCGCGGAGCGGGCTGGCCCATCCCTCTTAGAACCAGGCGATTCGGACCCTCGGTGGCAACGGACACGGTGCTCATCAGCGCAGTCAGACGGGCCGGCGTCCTCCTTGGCAGGCGGCTGGGTGCGAACCAGCCCGAACACGCCACGGCACGGGCAGTGGCCCCCGTCAGCACCCCGGGCGTTTCCAGGGCTGGCTGCGGGTAGTAGCGCTCGAGAAACGCTTGATACACTTCGCTCCGTGCGAGCGTGCCGGAATCCGAGTTGAAGCTGACAAATAGGCCGGCATTCGATTCCGGGAAGAGCGCCATCAGGGAGTGGAACCAGAGCGTGTCGCCGCCGTGTCCGTAAACGCGCGGTGACGCGGGCCGCAACTCGTAGAGGCCATGCAGCCAGGCTCCCAACTGTGGTGCGGGCCGGTAGAGCGGCTCGTGCATTTGGCGCGCCGCCCACTCGGGCATAATCCTCTCGTTTCCGAGTCGCCCGTCCTGAAGGTGCGCCAACATGAACCGGGCCATGGCGGAGGCCGAGGCCGATGCGCCGCCGGCCGGCGCAAGCGGCACGTACTCAAAGCCCTGCGGCTGCAACTCGCCGTTCTTCCAGCGGTAGCCCTTCGCCATCTGCCCCGCGAGTTCCTGGGGGATGGGCTGCGCCACCGTCGCGTTGGTCATCCCCAGCGGGGCCAGGATTCGGTTCTCTACGTAGTGCTCCCAGCTTACATTGGAGACCCGTTCCACGATGAGTCCGGCGAGCGCGGTTCCGTAGTTGGAGTATGAGACGAGATCGCCGGGCTTTCGCACGATGATCGGCATGCTCTCGAGCAGGGCGTCTTTGAGCACGCCTGCGTAGGGTTTGTGGCGGAACAAGCCTACCACGGGCACGTCATCGTAGCCGGGAGTGTGGGTCATCAGATCGTGCAGTGTCGGGGCCACTTTCCAGGGAGAGCGGATGTTAAGTTCCTCCGGTATAAACTGATCCACGCTTGCGGTAAGATCGATGCGCCCTTCGGCCGATAGCTGCATCACGGCGGTCCAGGTAAGAGGTTTTGTGATGGAGCCGATGCGAAACAAAGTGCGGTCGGGATCCACTGGTTTGCGGTTCTCGATGTCGGCGTACCCATAACCTCTCAGCAGGATGACTTCGCCATCGCGGACGACGGCCACGGTCATGCCGCTCAGGTGATGGGCTCGCTCAAGTCCCGCGTACAGACCGTCGAAGAACGTCGCCAGCTCGGTTCGGTCGCGCGGCCCCGGCTGCGCGGGCGCCTGAGCGAAGGCCCCGGCCATCATGAGCCAGGAGGATAAGATGCGTCCGGCATGCCGAACAAAGCAGGAGCGACGCCGCAGGGGCTGCACAAGCATGAAGCTATTCTTCCCATCGACGAAGCCTGGGTCAAGCTGCCCCTGGGAACGCCCATCTCCACATTGGCTCCAATTGCTGTGTGGAACCCCCGTCCAGCGAGCCGACACCACGCCATCCCACCGCGTAATATGCTTACCTCTGAGGTATTTTCGATGAAACTCCTGCAAGCCGCCCTGCTCGCGAGCCTCGCGCTCGGGCCCGTTCTCGCCCAACGCCTTTATGAAGTCCCCGATGGGGTGGAAACGCGCTGGGCCAGCCCCGAAAACCCTCTGGGCGAGAAGGGCAAGGCGGGCCAGGTGAATGCCGGCCGGAAGGGTCGTCCAGCCATCGATCTAAGAGCCGGAGAGAAACTCGTCCTGGCAGAAGTTCATAATTCCAGCGGGACCGTGCGCCGCATCTGGGCGACCATCGATAAACGCACTCCACAGGTCTTGCGCGGCATGCGCATCGACATGTATTGGGACGAGGCCGCCAAGCCCGCCGTCAGCGCACCGTTTGGCGACTTCTTCGGCACTGGCCTCGGCCGCATGGCCACCTTCCAATCCGCGGCCTTCGCGAGTCCCGAGGGCCGCAGCTTCAACTGCTACCTCCCCATGCCTTTCCGCAAAGCGATGAAGATCGTGGTGACGAATGAGAGCGCGGAGAACGTGACCATCTTCTACGACGTCGATTACACGCTAGGCGACCGCCACGACGCCAACGCACTCTACTTCCACGCCTACTACCATCGCGAGAACCCGACACAGATGCAGCGCGATTACGAGATCCTGCCGAAACTCGCGGGCAAGGGCCGCTACCTGGGCGCAAATCTGGGCGTCATTTCCAATACGAAGATCTACTCAAAAACGTGGTGGGGCGAGGGCGAGGTGAAGGTCTACCTGGACGGAGACAAGGAGTTGCCCACGCTGAGCGGAACCGGCACTGAGGACTACATTGGCACAGGCTGGGGACAGGGCCAATACGCGTTGATGTACCAGGGCTCACACGTCGCCGACCACGAGCGCATGCGTTATTGCTTTTATCGCTACCACTTGCCGGACCCCATTTACTTCCACGACGACGTCCGCGTGACCATCCAACAGATCGGCTACCGCGGCTCGGCGGAAATCGCGGAAATGCACAAGGTTGGCCAGCCGGTCTACAAAGCAGGACCGGGGCATGTGGAAATGGACACTTGGGCGGAAGGCATTTTCGAACGCCAGGACGACTGGTCGAGTTGCGCGTACTTCTATCTTGACCGTCCCTCCACCGATCTGCCGGCACTGGATTCTCTCGCAGCGCGCACTGCCGGCCTGCAATAGGCGCGCGCGCAGCGAGACTGAGGCGAAGACCCGGCGGCGCTCCGATCGGTCTGCCACCCTCGCGGGGACGCTTCAGGCACTATCGAGCTTCCGATTTGGCGGGAGGTTTTTCGGCGGGCGCTCCCGAGACGCGGCGGTAGACGGTTGAGAACTCACCCTTGTCTGCGGACGACATAGTGGTCGTGGATGAGTAACCCAGAGTGCCAGGCACGCCGCGCTGCGGTCCCGCGGTAGGGCCATGAGGTCCGGCATCGAAAGAGGGCTTGGCCGGATCGTCCGTGTGCGTTTCCTGAACGACTTTCTTGCCGCCCTTTTTCACCGGTGGACGCGCCTCGATGCGATCAATCTCGCCTTTGGGGATCGCGACCTGCTCGTTCTTGATTACGACGATCAGGCTGGAATCGGTGGCATCCGCGTATCTGGCGAGTCTTGGTTGCGCGGAACCGCGCGCGTAGATCTTCAGCTCCGATCCGCTGGGCAGATCCTTTACCTTGTTCCACTCGTCGCCGGCGAACGCCGGGAGCATCAGGAGGAACGGCACGAGCAGGAGGCGGAATGACATTGTGTTTCCTCGTCTGGCGGGATCATACCATGCCCTGAAGCTGCGCAGAGTGCGTCAACTCCGCGCCGTCACGGATTCAATCCAGCCAGTCCAGCGTCACCGACACAAGTTGGGGTCCCAGATGTGCGGCAGCGATCCGCTCGCAGGACTCCAGCACCTTCGCGGCGTTCTCACGAGAGCCCGACACGGTGGCTACCGCCACCGTAGAGGCGTTCCAGAGGTCCTGGTCGTCCACTTCCGCCACGGAGACGTTGTGGCCGGCGCGCAACCGGTCTTTCAGCGCCTTGATCCAACGGCGCTTGTCTTTTAACGAATGGGATTCTGTGAGGCGGATTTCCAGGATGAGGATGCCGACTGGAGCCATTGGAATGCGGCACTGGCGTTGCCTGGGCCGATTGTGATTGTTCGTGCCGGGCCGGTTATCCCGTCGCGGCTACGGGACGGATACCCGGGCCGCGGCTTAGCGCCGCCGCCCGGGAAAAAGCGATTAGCTAAACAACTCCTGCGCGACTCTTTCCTTGCCGAAGGCTTCGATGATGTCGCCCACATGCAGGTCGTTGAAGCCCGCAACGCCCGCGCCGCATTCGTAGCCGCTCTTCACCTCGGAAGCGTCGTTCTTGAAGCGCTTCAGCGAATTCAGGCGGCCCGTGTGCACCACAATGTTGTCGCGCAGCACGCGCACATCGCAGTCGCGAGTGAGTTGCCCATCGAGGACGTAGAGTCCGGCGATGGTGCCAACCTTCGAAATCCGGAAGGTCTCGCGCACCTCGGCCCGGCCGATGTAGACCTCTTTGAAAACCGGATCGAGCATGCCCGACATAGCTTTTTTGATCTCGTCGGTGAGCTCGTAAATGATGGTGTGCTGGCGGATGTCCACGCCCTCGTGATCCGCCACGTCGGACGCCTTGCGGTCAGGGCGCACGTTGAACGCGATAACAATCGCTTCCGACGTGGCCGCCAGCATGACGTCGGCCTCGGTGACCGCGCCGACTCCGGCGCGCAGCACTCGAATCGATACTTTCTCGTTGGAGAGCTGCTGCAAGGTCTCGGAAAGCACCTCGGCGGTGCCGCCCACGTCGGCCTTGAGGATGATGTTGAGTTCCTTCTTCTCGCCCTCGCGGAGCTGAGTCTGGACCTTTTCCAGCGTGATCCGCGTCTTGGCCATCGCGACCTCGCGCGCCTTGACTTCGCGGAACTCGGCGATTTGCCGCGCCTTGCCCAAGTCGGTAACCACCTGTAGCGTGTCGCCGACCTCCGGCATGGAGTCGAGTCCAAGCAACTCCACAGGCATGGAGGGACCGGCTTCCCGGATCTGAGCGCCGCGATCATCGTACAAGGCGCGAACCTTGCCGAAGACCGAGCCGCAGATGTAGAAGTCGCCGATCTTCAAGGTACCGTTACGGACGATGCAGGTCGCCACGGGTCCACGCCCGCGGTCGAGTTGCGCTTCGAGTACCGTGGCCACGGCCGGGCGGCCCGGGTTGGCCTTCAATTCCTGCATGTCGGCGACCAGCAGAACCATTTCGAGCAACAGTTCGATATTCTGGCGCTTCTTCGCCGAAACGGGCACGAACGGCGTCTCGCCGCCCCACTCTTCGGGCATCAGCCCGAGGTCCGTAAGCTGCTGTTTGACACGATCCGGCAGAGCGTTGTCTTTGTCGATCTTGTTCATCGCCACGATGATCGGCACTTTGGCCGCGCGGGCGTGGTCGATGGCTTCCCTGGTCTGCGGCATTACGCCGTCGTCGGCCGCGACGACCAGCACTACGATGTCGGTAACGTGAGCGCCGCGAGCGCGCATCCGGGTGAACGCTTCGTGACCCGGCGTATCGATAAAGACGATCTTTCGGCCTTTGATTTCAACGTGATAGGCGCCGATATGCTGGGTGATGCCGCCGGCCTCGCGCCCCGCGACGTTCGTTTCGCGGATGGCGTCGAGCAGCGAGGTCTTACCGTGATCGACGTGGCCCATCACGGTAACGATTGGCGGACGGGTCTCGCGATCACCCTCTTCCTCGGTCTCCTCAATGGCCTGGACCGATTCTTCCTCGTAGCTCATCTTCGAGGTCTTGGCCCCGAATTCGCGAGCCAGATCGACGGCCATTTTGACATCGAGCGTCTGGTTAATGGTCGCGAAGACTTTGCGTTGGAACAGAGTCTTAATGACGAGGCTGGCCTTCACTCCCAGCTTGTCCGCGAACTCCTTGACCGTGATGCCTTCGGAGATGGTGATCTCGCGGTCGATCACGGGCAGGGGAACGGCTTCCTGTTTGCGCGGGCCGAAGGTCCGGAGTTTGCCTTCGCTGTCCCGCTCGCGATCATGCTGTTGAGCGCGCTTCTTCGCGGCGTCGCGGCGGCCGGCATCGGTGGTAGGCGGCGACGGCGGCTCCATCACCGGCGAGGTGGGGTGTGGCCCTCTCCCACGCATCGGCGGACGGCCGGGACCCGATGGGTAGCCTGGCCCACCTGGACGCGGACCACCCGGACCCGGCTGTCCGGGCCTTGGCCCCTGGTACAGCGGGCGCCCCGGCGTGGGCATGCCGGGCCGGGGCGCGGTGGGCTGGCCAGGAGCTGGCTTGGTCTGAAACTGAGAAAGACGCGCGACCAGATCCGGGCGCGGCGGCACCACCGGCCTCGCGGCTGGTTGGCCGGCGAGGGTCGGGCGCAAAGGATGACCTCCCTGCTGGCCCGGGCTGCTCTGCTGCTGTAGCGATTGCTGACTGGGACGCTGCGGCTGCGGCGGGTGCGGTCTGGGAGCACCCGGCAGAATCGGGCTGCGCGGCGTCTCCCCACCGGGAAGCGGCTGACGAGGGCCGGCGATAATCGTTCCGGGGCGTGCCCCATGCTGTGCGCCAAGTGGTACGTTCCTGGCTGGTGGAGGCGCGGGCGGACGCGGCGCTGCCGGCGCTGGCCGGGCTGCGGCATGCGCCGGGGCCGGCTGAACCGGGACCGACGGGCGCGGCTGGGGCAACCCCACCGAGGGCGGGCGTTGCACTGGAGCGGCAGGCCGGGCAGGCGCTGCCGGGGCCGCTGCACGCGCCTGAGCCGGAAGTGCCGGAAGCGCGGGCCGGGCAGGCGCGGCTGGGGCGGCGGGCGCGGCATGCGCCACGGGCGCGGCCGGCGCCGCTGGCGCCGCGGGAGAACCTGGGGCCTGAGGCGCGGCCGGCGCTGCCGGCGCGGCGTGCGCCGAGGGCGCTACAGGCGCTCCCGGCATCGCGGCTGGGGCAGGGGGCGCTGGAACGGGATGAGTTACTGGCGTGGGCGCCGGATGCATCGCGACATGCGCCGGAGCGGCCGGAACCGCCGCGGGAGGCGGCGTGTGAATCACCGGTCGCGGTGGAATTGGGATCGAGGGAGCCGAGGGACCCGCCGCCGGCCGCAGCCCGCCTGGAGAGGCCAGTGGTGGACGGATCGGCAGCGGCCGGCGAATTACAGGCGCGGCTGGGGGCGCTTCGACGGGCGGATGAACCGCCGCTTCGCGTGCCGGAATTCCCACTGAAGGCGCTGCGGCGGGCGCGGCAGCGGGTCCCGGAGCGGGCTCTACCGCGGGCGTGGCGGCAACCGGCTCGGCATGCCGGTTCGGAGCCGGTGTGGCCGGAGCGGCGATGCTGGTTTCCTCCGCCGTTTCGGGCGTGTGATCGTCGTACTCTTCTTCGCCGCGAGGAGGATGAACGTAGCGCTCTACGTCCGATCCGATGAGACGCTTACGCAGCAGCTCCGCGACATCTTCGTCGACTGAACTGGAGTGAGTCTTCTTCTCGGCGACGCCGAGCTCGGGGAGGAGATCAAGGATTGCGCCCGGCTTGACCTCGAGCTCCCTCGCCAGTTCGTTGATCCGAATTTTCTTCATAGTCACGGACGGACTCTCAGATACTTCCATGTTCGGCAATTACTCGCAAACCAACCTTCTCGCCCCATCAATCACTGCGTTTGGTCAGTTTTCGGAAGACCCTGCGCGAGGAAGACCTGAATTTTCAATCGTATCAGATTCCATGCCGGGCGAAACCGATGCCTCGCCGGCAGGCTCTTCGACAACTGCTTCCTGGACAGACTCCGTTTGCGGCGAGAGCGGCTCCGCCAGAGCAGACTCATCGGCCGCTTCCGCTTCGGCTGACGCTTCGACTTCGGGCGATGCTTCGCCCGGCTCTCCGGGTGTGGCATCGGCCGGAACATCGGCCGGCTGTTCTCCTGCCTCGCCGGTAGGCCCCTCGACGGGCGATTCGGCTGTGGCATCGGCCGGAACATGCCCGTAGAAGCTATTCACGGCCATCCCGAGCTGCGCCACGGAATCGGAGGTAACCCCTGCAATCAGTTCGAGTTCCTCGGGCGTCATGGAGGCTACCTTCTCAACCGTTCCGATTCCGCCTGCCACCAGCACCTCGTAGACCTCTTCGCCCAGGCCGTGATCGATAAGGGTGGACAGCGGCGTACCGGAGCCGAGCTGCACCATGGCCGCTTCGACCTCCTGGCGCTTCTCTTCTTCGGTCTTGATGTCCACGCGCCACCCGATCAACTTCGCGGCCAAACGCACGTTTTGACCCTTCTTCCCGATGGCGAGCGAGAGTTGAGCGTCTTCGACGATCACCTCCATGTGCTTGCCTTCCGGATCGACGATGGCCACGCGCGAGATCCGCGCTGGACTGAGCGCCTTCTCAACGAACTTCTGGGCGTCCTCGTTGTACTCGATGATGTCGATCTTCTCGCCGCGCAGCTCGCGAATGATGGACTGCACCCGCATGCCCTTCATCCCGACGCAGGCTCCGACGCAATCGACGTCACGGTCCTTGCTGAGAACGGCGATCTTGGTCCGCTCGCCTGCTTCGCGGGCGCACGCGCGAATGACAACCGTACCGTCATAGATTTCCGGCACTTCCTGCTCGAACAGGCGCATGACCAGTTCGGGAGCGGCGCGCGAGACGTTGACGCCGGCGTTCTTGCCGGCTCGTTCGACGGACTTGATGATGCAGCGGACGCGGTCGCCGACCGAAAAGCTCTCGAGCCTCGACTGCTCTTTCTTGGGCAAGCGCGCTTCGGTTTTGCCCAGATCGACGACGAGATCCAGGCCTTCAATGCGCTTGACTGTCGTGTTCACCAGTTCGCCGACGCGATGGGAGTATTCGAGAAAGATATTCTCGCGCTCGGCTTCGCGCACCTTCTGCAGGATCACCTGCCGCGCGGTCTGAGCGGCGATGCGGCCGAGGGCGTCAGTAGGACGCGAGAAGCGCAAGATGGAACCGATCTCGGCGGCGGGCTCGGTCCGCCGGGCTTCATCCAGGGTCATCTCCTTGGAAGGATCGGCGACGGACTCGACGACATTCTTAACCGCGAAAAGCAGGAGCGCACCGGACTTGTCGTCGAATTCCGCAATCAACTCCTCGTTGCCGCGGAACTGTTTCCGCGCGGCGACAAGAATTGCGTCCTTGACCGCGTCGACGACGATTTGGGCGTCAATCCCCTTTTCCTTACTCAGGATCTCGATGGACTGGTAAATGGAAGCCAAGCTTGTGCCTCTTCTACTCTCTTGCTCGGGTGCGCGCTCTGTCTGGGAGCGGCTCACCACTCAAATTTGAGATTTGCCTTTTCGATCTGGTCCAGGCTGAGACGCATGGAGGCGCCTGTCGTGGTTTCGAAGAGGATGATGTCCTCCTCAACGCCAGCGATGGTCCCCTCCCAGCGGCGCCGGTTTTCCACGGGTTCGCGCAGGGCGATGCGAGCCTTTTGTCCTGCGAAGCGCGCGAACTGTTCCGGTTTGAACAGGCGGCGTTCGACGCCCGGGCTGCTGACCTCAAGGTGATAGCGCTGGTCCGGCACGACGTCTTCGACATCCAGCACGGTGCCCACTTGCTGGGAAATCAGTTCGCAATCGTCAAGCGTCACGCCGCCCGGTTTGTCGATGTAGATCCGGATCAAACGGCTGCGTCCGGCGCCCAACACTTCGAGATCCCACACCTCAAGCCCCTCGCGCGCGGCGGCGCGCTCGGCGATGGCGGCGATGCGCTCTTGGAGCGTCATCCGGGGCGTCTCTGTCATGTCTGGGTACCGTCTACCGACTACTACTCGGACCGGGGCAACAAAAAAGTGGGCTTGCGCCCACTGTTCTGGTTCGGCCTAACTAGAAGTATACACGAACTGTGGAAAAAGGCTATGGGGACCACCCGGCAGGCTACTTTCAGGTGGAACTCCGCGGCCAGTCGCGCAACCCGGCGCCGGGGGGGCCAATGGGCGGGTGGCGAGGGGCTTCCATTCCATGCAACGCCGAATCGGGCGGTCCCGTCTCAACATCAACCGGTCCAGAGAACCGGACTGGGCGCTTTCGCCGCGGCGTGGACCGCCGGAAGCCGGCATCGGGAACGCTCTCGATGAGCGGATCGAATGCGGAGAGGTACTCTCAATGCGGGTGAAAGCCTTCGCGAGTCTGGCGTGGCATGGCTGCGGCCGTGGGGAGCTGCGCGAACGTGCCTTCCGGGGCATGTGGCCTTCATCCTATTCGTGATTTGGTTTGGCGCCGCGGTTGCTATGTGTTTGGATTCTGTCTGGAAAGCCGCTCAGTGGGGTCAAGAGGCGGTAGAATTTACTTGCTGCGATTTCAGCTATCGTTGGATTGAAGCATCGTAGGAGAGGCAAAGATTTGGAGCCACCTTGATGCTGCCACAATCGCAGAAGGGAATAATGGCGAGAACGCGGAACCCGAAGGAAACATGCGAGGCCGAGGCCACCACTCGCCTTTTGTCGCGGCTCCGCTCCGATGCGCACTGAAGGGCGCGGAACTAGATGGGATGGAGGAATTTCATGATATCGGTTAAGTCTGCTTATCTGGCTGGCATATTGGTTATGGCCGCCCTCACGGCAAACGCCCAAACCTATTGGTCCACGAGCGCCGCCCTCAACTGCGGCTCCTATGGCACGAACGCCGCAGGCGCGCCGCAGCAGGTGACCACGCCCGCTGGCGGAACTGGCTACGTATGCTTCGTTTTCGGAACCTTGCCTTGGTACGCGGCGGGGGCTGGCTGGGCCAGCTCGATCCGAGTCGCGGCTCCGCCGACAGCGCCAGTCGCCGTGTTTCTGAACTTCTACGATGTAAATAATGTGCCTTCGACTTTGGACTTCCAGTACCGGGGCGATGCCACAGTTTCCAGTGATGTCACAACCAGCACCGCGCTTTTCCCAAATCAGCCGATTGAGGTGGACCTGCTTGGGCTGCACTCGCAAGCCCCGGCGTACAACAGCCAGGCCGGGGGCCCGGTCGTCGTGCTGGCATATTGCCCGGATGCGGGCACCTGCTCGCAGATGCAGGCACAACTGATCTACTCGGCTCTGCCTTCGCAGCCATGGTCCCTCAGCGCGCCCGTCGTGTGGGATGCCCAAACCTGGACTGCCTGGTCATCGATAGGCGTCGATAACGGTTCGACTGACCAGATATCCTTCGTGATCTATAACCTGGCAAATGACCAACTGGCGCATACCTACACGTTGAAGGTTTTCGATTCCAACGGGACTCTGCACGCCTCAGCCACCACCCAGACGGTGGCCTACCAAGGCAGTTATGCGGACCTGGTTCGCAATGTTATACCCAACTTGCCGTCGGGCGTGCTGAAGGTGCAAGTGGTGGCGTCGGACTACACCGCCTTTGAGGCGCTCCAATTCCACGGCGCCTCGGCCACCACGCTGGTCAGTGCATGGGAGAACATTCCGGCCGGCGCGGCTGCTACGGCCGCGGCGGTAACCCGCGGCAGGCATCCCGCTCCCACGGGCCAGTACTTGCTGCCGCCAAATCGCAGCGCGCGGCAATAATCTGGCGGGGCGGCGCTCCAGGGCCCGCCCCTTCGAGCTTCTACATTTCAGCGAGGCCTCAGCGAGGCCTCAGCGGGGCCGGATCGAAGAGGCGTGTATGCAACGTATCAGGGCATGCCTTCAGGCGTGCCGCAAGAACTCGGAGACGCCGTGCCGCCAGATCTCTCCCCTATCCCCACACTCCTGCTACGAGCTCTAAGAGAATCCACACCGGACGAACTGCGTGGCTCTTTCAGCCGAACTCAGAGCATTTTCTCTCGCCCGCCATTACGAGCACGCTCGCACCCTTCGCAGCGGCTGAAGCCGATTCCTTTCCGCAACGGTTCGGCACGCCTGAAGGCATGCCCTGATACCAAGCCGGTCATCCCCAAACGCGCTCCTGAATGTAGAAACTCCAGGTGGCGGCGCTGGAGCGCCGCCCCACACGGTCGCGGTTCGGCTACTTCTGCTCGTGTTGCCGGCGGAGGAACGACGGCGAGTCCATCTGTACGGATGGCTCTGGATCCGCCGGGTCCTTGGCCTTCTCCGGAACGAACACATCCGGGTCGGGGCGGATCGCTTTGTAAGGCGTGAAGTCGGGTTGCGAAGTGAAACAATCCGCCAGGTCGGCCGCTGTCCCGTCATAGAGATTCAAAGGCGGAAGCGCAAGCAGGCGGAAAGCCGTCCGCAGCAGGCCGGGGAAGCTCGAATTGGCGTGCGCTACGTAATTCTTGCGCGCGTAAGGCGACACCACCATCATCACCGTGCGGTGGGAATCCACGTGATCGACGCCGCCCTGCGCATCGTCTTCCGTGACGAAGACGGCCATGTTCTTCCACCACTTCGAATTCGACAGGTACTCGATGACGCGCCCAAGTGCGTAGTCGTTATCCGATACGTAAGAGGCGGAGAAGGGGAAGCCATCCCACGGACGCGGCTTCGCCATGTGATCGTTGGGCAGGTGGATGAAGATGAATCGCGGCAGCTCCGTGCCTGGCTTGCCATATAGGCGTTCCATCTCCTCGATGAACTTCGTCGCGCGGTACTGATCCGGGATGTTCATATTGAACTGCGGATAGTCGCGCGAGGTGTTGCGGTAGAGCGGATCCGGCATCGGCACATTGGTGAGATAGCGCGCTCCGGTTGGCTTCTCGCCCGGTTCTTCCGCGACGCCTGCCAGTTCGAAGCCTTCCCCAAAATTGCGGAACGGCACTCCGTAGCGCTCGAGATGATGCCACAGCGCGCCGGCCTCCAGTTGGTCCTCGGGGTGCACGCTCGAATTGCCTTCGGCGTTTGAGAGCCGGCCGGGCGCGGAGCTGTGCAGTCGAAAGTCCTTCTGCCCGCCATAGGCAGCCATGAGCGAACTTTCGGTCCATGCGTTCGGGTACGAGCCAGCCAGCCAGTGATGGCCATCGACGCTGACCTCGGAATCGGCATAGAAGTTGTCGCTGATGGCGTAGCGCGCCGCGAGTTCCTGGTGGTTCGGCGTGATGTTGTAAAAGAGCTTGTCGGCGCGAGCCTTCAGCGCCCCTTCTTCCCTCCAGAGCCAGCCGCGCGGACCGATTCGGGCCAACTCGGGCGCTCCGTTGACGGCTCCGTTGGAGGCTTGCTCGATGGCGCCGAAGACCTCGTCGTAAGTCCGGTTCTCCTTGACGATGACGACGACGTGCTTGATCTCCTTGGGCAACGCCAGCGGCTCCTGCTTGCGCGGCAGGAAGCCATTCAACGCGTAGACGCGCTGGGTCAGCAAGGGCATCAGCCGCGGCAGAGGCATGTCATAAACGGTCAACGCGCCCGTGCGGCGCTCGCCCTGAAAGCTCTTCTCCATGGGCGCCGTGCGCGTGGCGTTGGGCCCGGTGCCAAAGCCCTTCGCATTGGCCACGAATACCCGGCCGCGATCAAGTGCAATGCAGGTGGGGAACCATGCCGCGGGCATGTGCGCGGCGAGCCGGTTGTTGGTCAGATCCACCACGCCGATGGCGTTGATGCCCGCCTCGGCCACCAGCAGCCGGCCATTGTTCATGTCGAGCGTCAGCCCCAGAGGCATAATTCCGCGCAGATGTTCGAGGTCGGGCACGCGCAGCGGAATCTGCGCGCGGATCGTGAGCGTCACGGCGTCGATCACCGAGATGGTGTCCTGGTTGCCGTTGGCGACATAGATTGTGCCCGCAGTCGCAGCCACACCTGTCGGGCTGCTGCCGCCCATGCTGTTCGGGCCGAACGGCTCGCCCGTGCGAACGAAGGTCTGGACATGGGCTTGGGACGGATCGGAGACATCGATCACCGCCAGCGAGTTGGACTCCTGAACGTTCGGATCGCCCAGTCCGGGCACATCCACTTCCCCCAGCGAGGTCGTGGCGCGGACGCCTTGCACGGCTTCCTTCGATGGGAATCCGAAGGCGGGGAAAGGCAGTCCGGTTTCCTGGGGCCGTTTCTCGTCGGCACCAGGAATGGCGCTGTACTGGAACATGCCGATGTTGGTAACGTAGAGCCGGTTTCGATCGGGCGAGAGCGCCATGCGGAAGGGCAAGCGGCCGGTGCGGACGTTCGCGATCAGCTTCTGGGTCTTGGTATTGAAGATGGCGACGCGGAAATTCGCCTGGTCGATGACATACAGCAGACGCCGGTCCGGATCGTAGGCCAGGTCGCCGGAAAAACTGTCGCGCCATTCGCCCTGGTCGAGGTGGTATACGGTCTGGACGCGCCCGGCCGGCAGAGCGACCTCACGTACACGGCCGCTGTTACCCTCCGAGGCGAATAAGCGCCGGTCGCTGGAAAAAGCCAGGCCCATGAAGACGCTGCGCCAGTCGTCGTCATCCTTGCCGGCCTCGGGCTTGTCTTCCTTCCTCGGAGCGCGAAGCTGCGTCACCTGCCAGGGTTCCGAGTTCGTGTCGAGAACGGTGAGCGAGAAGCGGTCGGGCCCGCCGTTGGCGGTCACCGCGAAGCGGCCGTCCGGACTCACGACCAGGCCGAAGGCCCCTGGACCTGTCTGGAAGGCCCGCCCGAGCGGCTCGATCATGCGGCCACCGGGGAGCACGCTCTCAACACCTGGCCGGCGCGCGGCGGGGCGCGTCCCTGCAGGTGTGCGGAACTCGGCCGCCAGAACCCCGGCAGGCAAAGTAGCTAGCAGTGCGGATAGGATAAGAGCGTTGCGGAAGTTCAAGCGCATCGACTGGTCCAGAACAGGGTCCAAAACAAATAGCGTGTCAGAGCGGAGCCAGCCATGGCAACCTTTCGTGCAAACGTGGCCGGTTTACAGGCATTCAGGTGAGGAGAGGCAGGCAAAGCGTGTCAACTCGACGGACATTTCTAGAAACGGCAGCCTTGGGAGCTACGGGGGTACTTATGACCGCGAATCGGCTGGAGGGCGCGGCCACTCCGCGCTACTTTTTGCTTGAGAGCTATCTGCTCAAAAACGGCAGCCAGCCTCAACGGCTCGCCGCCTATATTCAGACTGCGCGCATCGGCATGGCCAGCCGTCTGCAAACCGTCGCACCGGCGCTTGTCCTGGAGGCTCTGGTAGCCGCGCACATGCCGCAAGTGCTGTCGGTAAGCACGTTCGCGTCGTTCGAAGAACTCACCGCGATGAAGCGCAAGTTCCGTGAGGACGGGCCAGCGCGCGAAGAGATGGATCGGTGGGAGGCGGAAGATGAGGCGCCTTACGAGGAGTTGAACGAGACCGTGCTCGAAGCCGCGGAGTATTGCCCCCCGCTGCCAGCAGCGGCTACGCCGCCGGACAACGCTGGAAAGGCCCCACGCGTGTTCGAGTTGAGAACCTACCATTCGCCGACGACGCGGCAGTTGCGTGCGCTGCACGAGCGCTTCGCCGGACCCGAAATCAAGATCTTCCATCGCAGCGGCATCCACCCTGTTCTCTACAGTTCCACGCTGATCGGCGCGAACAAACCGAATCTCACTTACCTGATCCCCTTCGACGACCTGGCCGCGCGGGAGAAGGCCTGGGCCTCGTTCGGGGCGGATCCGGAATGGGTGAAGGTGCGCGCGGAATCGGTGGCCAAGAGCGGACAGATCGCCAGTGTCATCCAGATGTCGCTGTTCAAGGCCGCGGCTTATTCTCCGATACGATGAGCGGAACACGATCTGAGGGTGCCGCGGACGCATTAATGGGAGCCGTTCTGGAGATCGGCGTTCCCAGGGCCATCCCAGGGCTAGGATCCCGGTAGAATCTTCGAGATGTCGTTGTAGATCACGAACGCGACGACCATCATCAGGAAGACGAACCCGAGCTTGAAGACCGTGTCTTTGATCTGCAGGCTCAAGTCACGCCGGATGAGAATCTCGATCAGCAGCAGCAGCAGCATCCCGCCATCCAGGATCGGGATGGGCAGCAGGTTGAAGATGGCCAGGTTCAGGCTGACCGTCGCCATCAGGCTGGTGAATGTGTACACGCCTTCCCGTGCCGCCTCGCCGCTCAGTTGCGCAATTCCGATAGGGCCTTCCAGCGACTTGGCGGAGGAACGGCGCTCGACGATAGCGCCGAGGAATTGGAAGATCAGGGTCGCGCCCTTGACGTTCTGGTTCACCGATTCCTTGATTGCGCTAAAGAACGGCAGCCGGACGTAGACGACGCGCGGCGCCAGGGCTACGCCGATCATCCACGACTGCTGGCCGCCGGAATCGCTCTGGGTGGGCGTCAGTTCGATATCGTGCAGGACCTCGTCGCGGCGGTAGACCAGATGAACGGGCTTGCCCCCATTGCGCGCGAGCACGTCGTGCACCTTGGTCGCCATGCGAATGGGCTCCCCGTTGATGCTGACGAGTTGATCGCCCTTCTTCAAGCCTTTGCGCTCGGCATCCATGCCCGGGAGCAGCCCGCCCACCTCAATGTCGGTCTGCGGCGCCCAACCCGCGGAGCCAAGACCCGTCTTCGGTTCGGCTTCCGGCGTCACTTCCAGGCGCACGATCTTGCCGTCCCTTTGGACGAGCAGAGGCAAAAGACGCTTGGCGCTGACGACTTCGCGAAGCATCACGTCGTCCCAGGTGGGATCCTGCTTGTCTTCCAGTTGAACGATCACGTCCCCTTCGTGTACGCCCGCCTGGGCCGCGGGCGAGCCCGGCTTGACATATCCAATCGTGGCGGCTTTGCTCGCGCTCGCCAGCTTCGGATAGTGAAGCATGAACAGGCCCGCCATCAATCCAACGGCAAGCACAACATTCATGAGCGGTCCCGCCGCGACAATGATGAGGCGTTGCCAGCGTGGCTTCATGTTGAAACCACGCGGATCGCTGGTGTCGGTGGGTTGCTCGCCGGCCATCTTGACGTAGCCCCCGAAGGGCAGCCAGGAGATGCGGAATTCGGTTTCCCCGACCTGCCACTTGAACAGCTTGGGACCGAATCCAACGCTGAATGCTTCGATGTGAACATCGAAACGGCGGGCAGCCAGGTAGTGGCCCATCTCGTGGATCACGATCATGACCCCGATCAAGACCAGAAGCCACCAGAAGTTGTGAAGAATGTTCTGTAAGACGCCCATGTTTGGCTGAACTCCGCCCGGTGCTGCCTTTAGGATAGGGCCATTGCTATTCGGCCGCCAGCACGCCGGCGAACCGCTTCGGCCGCGGCGACGCGGCTCTCACGATCGATTTCCAGGATTTCCGCTATGGAGGCGGCTTCACGAGAGGGCACGGCGGCCAGCGTATCCTCGACTACATTAGCGATAGCCGGGAACGCGATTTGCTCCCGCAGGAACGCCTCCACAGCTATCTCATCGGCCGCGTTCAAAGTACAAGTAGCCGATCCACCCGCTTCTTGCGCTTTATAGGCAAGACCGAGCAGCGGGAAGCGTCCAAAGTCCGGCGCTTCGAAATCCCAATGCCTGCTCTGTTTCCAGTCGAGCCGCGGCACGGGGGCCGGAGCGCGTTCGGGCCAGGTCATCGCATATTGGATCGGCATCCGCATGTCTGTAGCGCAGACCTGGGCGATCACGCTGCCATCGTTATACTCCACCATGGCGTGAACCGTGGACTGCGGATGCACCACCACCTCGACGTCGGCCGGGGCGAAATCGAACAGCCAGCAGGCCTCTATCACCTCGAAGCCCTTGTTCATCAAGGTCGCCGAGTCGATGGTGATACGAGGTCCCATCTTCCATGTAGGATGATTCAAAGCCTGCGCCGGCGTCACAATCGCCATCGCTTCTCTAGAGAATTTCCGAAAGGGACCGCCAGAAGCCGTCAGAATCAGCTTCACCGCTTCAGAACGGCGGCCGGCCCGCAGGCTCTGGTGGGCGCCATTGTGTTCGCTGTCCACCGGCGTAAGCTCAGTCCCAAATTCCTTTACCGCACCCATAACCAGACGGCCAGCGGCAACTAAGGTTTCCTTATTGGCCAATCCGATGCGCTTTCCGGCCCGGATAGCCGCATAGGTTGCTTCCAGGCCGGAGACGCCGACGATCGAAGACATCAGAAAGTCGACTTCCGGCGCGACAGCCGCCGCGACGTAGGCCCGCGGTCCAGTCGCAATTTCTGGACGGGACGAAGGAGGAAGACCGGCTTCGTCCAGCAGGGCGACCAGGGGAGAGATGGAGGACGCTTCCGCGACAACCGCCACTTTGGGATGGAACTCGACGATCTGCCGCGCCAGTTCGGCCACGTTGCGGCCCGCAACCAGGGCGTACACGCCGAACTCGTCGCTGTGCTGTCGAACGATGTCGAGGGTGTTTCGGCCGATGCTTCCAGTGGAGCCTAATACTGTGATGAGCTTCATCGCTAGACAGCCGTCATCATACCACCCGGTCGCTCCGGCTCCCAGGCAGAAGCTTTCACCAACTTGGCGCGCGCCACTTACAAGTACGCAAGGCTCTGTGCCTCGGGTTCCAAATCAGGTTTTTGTGGGGATTCAACTCTTAAAAGGGGGCGCCAGGGAGGTTGAATGCTTCAGGGGTCTTTTGAGGTTAGTCTCGCTTTGGTGGGAGTTGCCTCCCTGGCTTGATTCCAATGTTAGGATACTATATTTCGGATTGCAAGAGTTTTCTTATGATTTTTTGGATTTTTTCTTGACCTCTACCCCCGCCATTCGCTCTAACACCTTGATAGTGCTACACATATCCTCATCTGCATAGCCTTCGGAAATCGCCATCTGAAAAAGTTGCCGGGTCAGGCCAGTGAGGGGCAGCGGGACGCCGAGTTCTGCCCCTGTTTCGAGCATCAGGCCCGTATCCTTATGCATCCATCTCGTTGAAAAATTGGTAGAAAAGTCGCGATTGAAGACGAAGGGCGCCTTGAAGGAGACCAATCCGGACCGTGCGGCCGAGCTGCTGAGGATGTCCACCATCAATTCGGGATCCACGCCGGCGCGGGTCGCCAATACCATGCCTTCGTTAAAAGCCTGCAACAGATTGGATAGAATCAGGTTTTGGGTCAGCTTGGCGTGCAGACCGAGTCCGGTAGACCCGCAATAGTAGATCTGCTTGCCCATCGGTTCCAGGTACGGCTTCAATTTTTCATAGATCGCGGGGTCCCCACCGATCATAAATGTCAGCGTGCCCCCCTCGGCCCCCGGTTTCGACCCGGTAACCGGGGTGTCCAGGAAGTGGGCACCTTTCGCGGCAAAGGCTTCGGCGGCGCGGCGGGTGTACGAAGGAGCGACTGTGGAGCAATCGGCAATGATGGATCCCGCCCGAGCTCCCTCCAGGAGACCGTCCTTTCCAAGAGCGACCTTCTCGCTCATCTCCGTGTCGCCCACGCATAGGAATACGATGTCGGCTGCTTCTGCGACAGCCTTGGGCGTCCTGCACACCTCCGCGTTGTCTTCGGCGGCCAGTTTTTGAGCCTTCGCCGCGGTGTTCGACCAAACGGCGACTGTGTGACCGGCGCGGAGCAGGTTGCGCGCCATGGGATAGCCCATGATGCCGAGCCCGAGGAATCCTAGTTTCATTCGATGGCACCTCCAGGGAAATATGTTGTCGCCCGCGGGCGCTGGCGAAACCGTATTGTATGCCCGCGCGAAGACCGGAAACAATTGCACAGATATGGTCACAGGCAGAGCGGGGATCCACCAGGCCAGCGGCGAAGGTATCGGATCAGCTACGGAATCCATACCGTCTGATTCGATATCCTCAGAAGTGGAGCCAAGCTTGAAACCTAGAGTTCTCATCACCAAGCGCGTATATCCGGAGGCAGTGGAGCTGCTGCGCGGACATTTTGAGGTGGATTACGAAGCGACCGACGACGGGCTGACACCCCATGCGCTGCTCGCTCGCGTACAGGGCTGCCAGGCGGTGATGAGCCAGCTCACGGACAATTTAAGCGCACCGGTGATCGGCCAACTCAACGGAGTACGGATTCTGTCGAACGTCGCCGTGGGCTTCGACAACATCGACGTTCCGGCGGCCACGGCGCGCGGGGTCTATGTGACGAACACGCCGGACGTGCTGACCGAGACCACGGCCGACTTCGCGTTTGCGCTCTTGATGGCCGCGGCGCGGCGCGTGGCGGAGGGCCACGCGTACGTGCACAGCGGTGAGTGGAAAAAGTGGCTGATCGACCTGATGGTCGGGCAGGATATCTGGGGCCAGACAATCGGCATCTTCGGAATCGGGCGCATCGGCATTGCCATGGCGCGCAGGGCGCACGGCTTCGGGATGCGAATCCTGTACTGCGACGAGCGGCCTGCGCCCGCGGAGATCGCGGCGGAGCTGAAACTGGAAAGAGTCTCCAAGGAGGAGTTGCTCAGGCAAGCGGATTTCGTCAGTCTGCACGTCCCACTGCTGCCTTCGACCCGGCATCTGATTGGCGCGGAGGAACTGCGGATCATGAAGCCGACGGCCATCCTGGTGAACACTGCGCGGGGGCCGGTGGTGGACGAACCGGCGCTGGCCACGGCGCTCAAGAACAAGCAGATCGCCTACGCAGGCCTGGACGTCTTCGAGGACGAACCGCAGGTTCACCCCGCGTTGCTGAAGGTCGAAAACGTCGTGCTGACGCCACACATCGCCAGTGCGTCGGTGACCACACGCCGCCGCATGTCCACCATGGCCGCGGAGAACATCATAGCCGCGCTCACGGGCAAGAAGCCGGCGAACCTGGTGAATCCCGAGTTGTGGCAGGGGTAGACCCTCCCGAAAGCGCTTAAGCGAACTTCCAGCCTTTGCAGAACTTCGGCTTCAGGAACTGATTCGCTGCCTTGTTGTTCGTGAAGACGCCCTTCTGGGCGTCCCAGTCGAGCTTGCCGTCAAAGCGCATGGCGATGGTGCCAAGCAGCATCCACTGCACGAACGGTCCGGCGACGCTGAAGTTCGAGCAGGCCGGGTCGCCGCCCTTGCAGGCGCGGATCCAGTCCTGGTGGTGGCCCGGGGAGCGAGTCAGCAGTTCGGGCGGCATTTTGTAGTCCTTCATCTTGGATTCGGGGACCAGGCGCGTGCGCTCGCCGTAGCAACCTGTGGTAATCAGGCCCTTGTCACCGATGAAGAGGCTGCCGTTCACATCCTTGTCGCCAATGAGTTCACCGTCAGGCACGCCGTCAAACTTCGGAACCGTTTCGAGGCCGTCGTGCCAGAAGACCTTCACCGGACCGAATGCGCCGCGCTGCGGGAAATCGAAGCGGATTACCGACTTCTTCGGGAATGTGTACTTGCCTTTGCCCTCTTGCAGCAGGCACTCGACGCTTATGGGATTGGCCAGTTTCAAGGCCATATTCGGCGTACCGAGGATGTGACAGGCCATGTCGCCGATGGCTCCGCAGCCATATTCGGGGAAGGCGCGCCAGTTGTGCGGAACGTACGCCGGGCTGTACGGACGAGGCTCCGCATCGGCCTGCCAGGCCTCCCAATCCAGAGTCGCGGGCACCGGCGCTTCTTTCGGTTCGACCTCGGGACCCTGCGGCCAGTAGGCCCACGGACGGTTCGTCCAGGCGTGAACTTCGGCGACGTTGCCGATAGCGCCGGACCAGATCATCTCGCAACATTGCCGCGCGCCTTCGTTCGAGTACCCCTGATTGCCCATCTGCGTGGCGACGCCGTACTTCTCAGCGCTGAGGGCCATCTGTTGCGCTTCCCAGACAGTGCGCGTAAGAGGCTTCTCGCAGTAGACGTGCTTGCCGCGAGCCATGGCCCAATTCGCCGCGCTGGCGTGCACGTGATCCGGGCAGGCGACGATAACGGCGTCGATGTTCTTCCCTTCCTTGTCGAGCATCACGCGGAAGTCTTTGTACTTCGGCACGTTCGAATAGAGCTGGAAGCCCTTCTCGGCGCGCTTCTCGTCCGGGTCGGCGAGTGCGACGATGTTCTCCCCCGAGCACGCCTGGATATCGGCGAAGGCCCGTCCTCCGGCACCCACCGAAGCGATGTTGAGCTTCTCGTTCGGCGATTTGTAGCCAAGACGTTTGAGTGACGGGGCGCTCCCGAATCCGGCGGCCGGAATGGCACCGGCGAGCAGCGAACCATAGAAAAAGTGGCGTCTGGAAATCATGGCAATGGCCTCAGGGTGCAATTCGTAGCGGAAGGCAACAATATCTTACACCCAAAGCCATGCCTTGTGGCGCACGCTTCCAGCGTGCAGTGGCGGCACTCCTGCCGCCATAAGTCGAACGTCGACAAGAGTGTCGACGCTGCGCGATGAATCGTGCGCCACAAGGGGCGAGCAGTATCTTAGCCGTCGAGCGCGTGATCGGCGTTGTGGGTAAGATCTTCATCATGAGAACCACTCTCGCTTGCCTGACCGCCGCGCTCTCTCTCGGAGCGCAAGGCGCAGACGTATCGAGCCTGACGGCGCGGCGACCGCCGGAGTGGGTGCGCGACGGGATCATTTACGAGATAAATCCGCGCACGTTTTCGTCAACGGGCAATTTCGCCGGCATCACGGCGAAGCTTGACGAACTGAAGCACTTGGGCGTCACGATTCTCTGGTTGATGCCCATCCATCCCAATGGCCAGCTAAACAAGAAGGGTACGTTCGGCAGTCCCTACGCGGTGCGGGATTACGACGCGATTCTGCCCGATTACGGCACGGCCGATGACCTGAAGACGCTGGTGCGCGCAGCCCACGGCCGCGGATTCAGAGTCATCATCGACATCGTCGCGAATCACACCGCGTGGGACAGCGTCCTGATGCAGCATCCCGAGTACTACAAGAAAGATGCGCAAGGCCACATCGCTTCTCCCGTGCCCGATTGGTCCGACGTGGCAGGTCTGGACTATTCGAATCCGAACCTGCGCGAATACATGACCGAGATGCTGGAGCGCTGGTTGCGCGAGTTCGACTTGGACGGGTTCCGCTGCGACGTGGCAGGCATGGTGCCTACGGACTTCTGGGAACAGGCCCGTCCGCGTCTTGAGAGTGCGAAGCAGGACCTTTTCATGCTTGCGGAATGGGACTCGCCGGACCTGCTGGTGAAGGCCTTCGACCTCGATTACGACTGGCCCTTCCACAAGACGCTGACGCAAGTGCTGCAAGCAGGGAAACCCGCGAGCGCTATCCGGCAAGTCTGGGAGGAGCAAAGAGCCAGATTCCCGCGAGGCGCATTGCACATGGTCTTCTCGGATAACCACGACGAGAAGCGCGCCATTGCGAGATTTGGGGAGGGCGGAGCGCTGGCGGCCTCCGCGCTGGTCTTCGCGCTGGAGGGCGTACCGATGATCTACAACGGCATGGAGGTCGGTGACACGACGGAGTCCGGCGCTCCGGCCCTGTTTGAAAAACTGCCGGTGTTCTGGGCCATCGGCGAGCGCAGGCCGGAGTTCCGCAAGACTTACGAAACGCTGATCCGGCTGCGCAAGGAGCATCCGGCGTTGCGCCGGGGCGATCTGAAATGGCTCGCAAACGATGCCGAGTCGAGTGTCGTTTCCTTCCTGCGCGGCACCGAAACCGAGCAGGTCTTGGCATTGGTCAATTTATCCAACCGGCCCTGCAGGGTGCGGGTTGGCATCGATTCGAACTATGGCCTTGTGGACCTGGTGACTGGAGCGAAGACGGATAAGAATACGATTGAACTCAACGCGTGGACCGTGGAACTGCCTGCTTGGGGGTGGCGCTGGTTTGGCCGAGCGGTGCAGTAGGGCAGCGAGCCGCCCGCGTTGACCGATAGCAAAGTTGATATGCTGTTCGTCGGCTGAACAAGCGAAGCAAGCGCGGCCCTTGATGGGCCATCCCGCGCTTTCCCGATTGCGCAGCCGCTGCGAGCGGAGGCCCACACCGAAGCCGCATTTCATCCTCGGTTTGGAGCTTCAACATGCGAGAACTTTTGCGAGGCCGGCTGCGCTGGCTCCTCGTCGCCTGGATGTTCGCCATCAGCGCCACGGCGTATCTAGATCGCGTGAACATCTCCATCGCCGGGCCAATCCTGCAACGCGAGTTCGGCCTTTCCAATACTCAATTGGGCTACGTCTTCAGTTCGTTCGTCGTCGGCTATGCACTTTTCCAGGTACCGGGCGGGCGTCTGGTCGACCGCTTTGGACCGCGGCGCACGCTGCTGTTCGCCACCATCTGGTGGGCAGTCTTCACTTCCGTCACTGCGATGGTGCCGAGTGGCGTAGCCGGCGCGCTGCTGATGATGTTGAGCGCGCGCCTCGCGCTCGGTTTGGGCGAAGCCGTGGTGTATCCTTCCTCCAACCGGCTGGTGTCGAAGTGGATTCCGACCACGGAGCGCGGCATAGCAAATGGGCTGATCTTTGCCGGCGTCGGCATCGGCGCAGGCGTGACGCCGCCGCTGGTGACCTACATCCTGACTCACTACGGCTGGCACTGGACCTTCTGGATCAGCGCGGTGATCGGACTCGTCATCGGTGTGGTCTGGTTCCTGATTGCACGCGACGAACCGGCGCAGCATCCTTGGGCCACTCCCGAAGAGATCGCGACCATCAAAGCTGGGCTGCCCAAGGCCGCAATCACGACCAACGCGCCCGCGCTACGCTGGACGCAACTGTTCCGCAGCCGCTCCGTGATGGCCATGAGCCTCAGCTATTTCGCCTATGGCTACACGGCGTATATCTACTTCACCTGGTTCTTTATCTATCTCACCAAAGTGCGCGGGCTGGATCTGAAGTCGAGCGCCATCCTGGGCATGCTGCCGTTCCTTGCTATGGCGATCGGTTCGCCGCTGGGCGGAACGATCAGCGATTTCATCACCCGGCATTGGGGCCGGCGCAACGGCAGGTGTGTGGTTGCGGCGGTCAGCATGGGTATTTCCGCCGTGTTCCTGGCATTCGGGCCCCTCGCCGCCAGCGCGCAAACGGCGACGCTGCTGCTGGCCGGCGGAGCGGGTGCGTTATATCTTTCGCAAAGCTCGTTCTGGTCGGTGTCGGCGGATATCTCCGGTCCTTCTGCTGGTGTGCTCTCGGGCTTTATGAATATGGGCAATCAGATCGGCGGCGCGTTGACCGCATCGCTCACGCCGATCCTCGCTAATTACTTTGGCTGGTCTTTTTCGTTCCTGGTCACATCGGTGCTTTGCGGAGCGGGCGCTCTGGCCTGGTTGTTGGTGAATCCGGAACTAGTCGTCGGCGCGCCGGCTGCCGAGTAGCAGATCCAAGGAAGATGGGGAGCAGTGGATTACTGCTGCTCCTCGGGGGCCGGCGTGACCTGCAGCGTGACGCTCTTTTGTTCGCTTTCGGCGATCTCAACCAACTGTCCTTTAGCTGCGAATTGCTGGAAAAACTGCGGATCGAAGCGCGCGCTGCTCTGGTCCACATCTTCCCAAGCCATCAGCCGGTAGCGCCCGGGGGTGATCCCGGTGATGTGGAACTTGCCGTCCGGCCCGGTCTTTGCGCCTTTGAACCGTGAATCGTAGCGCGGGTCGTCAGCGGATGAGGCCGATTCCGCCTGGAGCGCCACTGCGGCGTCGGCGAGCGCCTCCTGCTTGTCGTTTTGAACCGTGCCATCGAGAGTGCCCACGGCGGTGCTGATGACGATTTTCACGTCGGAAGCCGACGTACCCGCGGACAAGTCCAGGCCGGACTCCAGTACGTTTAAGTTGCCCCAGCGGACCTCCTTCAAGAAAGCCTCGGCGAACGTGTTGAGTGTCAGGAGATAATGGTCAGGCGCCAGGCCACGGCTGGCGAACGTGCCGTCACGCTGGATTCTCGCCATCGACCGCGAGTGGCCCAACTTCGCGTTAAGGACGATGGTGGGGGACGCCAGCTTTTCGCTTGCCGGTCCTTCAAAGCGAACCCGCCCGGTCAATTCAACCGGCGGGGCGGGGTGGAGTTCCAGATTCTCTATGTCGGTCGAGCCCACTGTGACGGGCAGGTAGGCATGGTATTCCTGGTCGCCGACCGTGCAGCGCGCGCTAAAGACATACTCGCCCGGCGCCAAGCCTCGCTGCGTGAAACGGCCGGTAGGATCCGAGGGGTCGAAGCTGGTCGTGGTGCTCAAGTGCCCCGAGTATTGGCCTCTGGTTACAATGATGTTCGTTGCGCCAGGGGGCGTGAACACGCGGCCGCTGACGATGATGAGATGCCCCATGTGGAGCGTAATGTCGATGCCGTTCAATTGCTGGCCCGGAACCAAATCTACAGGTCCCGCGCCTGTCTCATCCACGGAACCGGGAAAGTATGCGCCAACCAGCGCCTCGCGTGAGTGGCGGCCACGCATCTCGGCACGCGGCTCGGCTTTCAGGAAGTACTTGCGTGGCTCGAGACTGTGCAGACGATATTCCCCCAGATCGTCGGTGTACGCGCTGCCTTGGGGCTGCAACTCGCGCCCCGAAGGAGAGTAGACCGGAGCAAGAGCCTCCACGTGCGCGTTCGGCACCGGGTCGCCATCCTCGTCAACTACCTTACCGGTGATGACGCTCAATGGGACGAGTTGAATGGAGATGTCATCTCGCTTTTCTACAGGACTCAACCGCAGTATTTGCCCTTGGCTGGAGCGGCCCTTGCCGCCCCAATAACGCGCTTTGAATCCATTGCGATCGGCGTAGAGGCGGTAAGCGCCAGGCGTCAGCCCGGGGAATGAGAACTCGCCCTCGGCCGTCGTCAGCGCCTCCTGTGGTTCATTGGCCGGCGCGGCAGACTTGCCCTGCGGCGGTGGCGCGGGAATGTCGCGCATCAGGCGGACCTGCGCCTTGCGCAGCGGAGCGCCGGTGACGGAATTGACTACATGGCCGGCGAGCGAGCAGGTTGGCGCGGAGGATGGTTCGGGGTTCTGTCCGCAAAGAGCTGCGGCGAATGACAACACAAACACGAGTCGCAATGGAGTACCTCCAGGGACACAGCCAGGTCAGACGCGTGATTTCAAATCCAATATACGCGAGGCGTCAGTCGTGCGTTGCAGGGACGCGCCGGGTGTGCGACATAGCAGCGGAACCGCCGCCGGCGCCGTGGGGCAGGATGGCATCCTGCGCGGCGGTTGCCTACCGCCGCCGTCTCGCGCCAACGTGCCAGTTGGCCGATTGCCAATCGGCCGCAGCTTGCCAAGCTGCCCCACACCAGCGCCCCTGATCTGCGTGGCCTGACGCTCAGCTTACGGCCACTCGGCTTCCGGCCAGATTGCCGGGCAATCGCGCCTGCGTTCACTTCTATGTCCCACACCCGGGACGGGCCGGCCGAACCGGTCCGTGTGTGCGAGATCTGGGCAGCGGCGTCTAGATCAGGTTCTGCTGGCGCGCCAGTTTCAGAGCCTCCAGCGCCGCTCCGCGCGCTCCGGCTGTGTCGCCGTTGGGCATGACGTAGATCGGGATGTCGGCCTGCTCTTCGCGCTGCGTAGGCATGCCGGCGCGGATCTCGTTCAGGAACCAGTTGCGGAACTCGTCGCCCGTCTCGACCGCCCCGCCGCCGACGATCAATGCGTCGGGATCGAAGGTGTTCACCATCTCGTCGAAGAAGAGGCCGAGCCCGTGAGCCTGGGCGCGGAAGATCTCGCGGCTCATTGGGTCGCCCTTCTCGGCCAGACCGCGCACCAGCTTCGCGGCCTTCTTGAGATCGCCGAGTTGACCCAGTTCGTGGCCGGGGTACCTGGCGAGGAAGTAGGGCAGGTAGGTCTTTCCAATGGCCGTCAGCGAGCATACCGATTCCAGGTCGCCCGTGCGTCCGCAGTTGCACTCCGGCACCAGGCCGGGCACGTTGGCGATGCTCTGGTAGGGCAGCAGTACGTGGCCGAGTTCGCCCCCGAAGCCCTTGCGGCCCTTGATGTCGTTGTCGTCGATGATGACGCCGCCGCCCAACCCCGTGCCGACTATGGCCGAGACCGAAGTCGCATGACTGTTGGCGCCGAAGATGTTGAAGTGGCCCCACAGCGCGGCGGCGTTGCCGTCGTTCAGATAGGCCACGGGCAGGTTCAGCTTGCCCGCGAGGCCGGCGCGTATGTCGAAGCCGGCCCAATTCGAATGCACGAAGTTCGTGGATCCCTTCGCGCTCAACACGCCCGTGGAGCTCGCCGGTCCGGGAGTGTCCAGGCCCACATACACGACCTCAGAGGGTTTGACGCCGGCCAGTTCCAGGGCGATCTGGAGGCCTTCGGCGATCTGTTGCAGGCAGATGTCCGGCCCCTCGGTGGAGCGCGCGGGATGCTCGCATAGCTTCTCGATCAGGAAACGCTCGTGCGCGTCCACAAGGGTATAGTTGACGGCGGTTCCGCCCAGATCCACTCCGGCCACGACAGGCATAACAGGTACCTCAGGTTGAATGATATCGGCTTCCGAAATTGCCAGAATAGCAGGACTGGCAAGTGGGGCGGACCCCCAGGTCCGCGGCCGACGCCCACGTCGGCCTCTTGTGTGCTTTGCTTCGAGGCGGCCTTCGCGAGCCCCTCCCGGAGCGGGTCCAGGGGGACCCGCGCAGACCTGGGGGTCCGCCCCATAAGCGCTAAGATAAAGATGAACTAGTATTCACCTTGACGTCACGGCGCTTGCGAGGCGCCTCGTTCAGCTCGGCGGCGATCTGATTCCAATTGTCCAGGATCTGGCGGAGTGGTAGGACGGGTTCGATGGCTTGTTGGACGGCGTGCAGCAGAAAGCTAAACTGCCGCCATGCGCTGGTGGGCGGCGAGGCCTGCGAGCGGGTAGCCCCAGGGGGAAAAATCGCGCCCATGGCGCGCCAGTTTTTGGCTCAGCATGGCTAGCAGCAGCTTGCCGTAAAGCCAGGCGCGCGCGGCATCCTCGTCGTGCTTGGGTAAGTGTCCCAGTTGGGCCAGCGATTTGAGGCGCTTGAAAGCGAGTTCGATTTGCCACCGGCTGCGATACAACTCCAGCACTTCGGCGGCACTGAGATCGCTGGCCGGGACGGTCGTGAACACCAGCACGTAGCAGGCTAACTCCAAGGTCGCGGGGCGCGTTGTTTTGCCGTTCTTCTGCGCTTTACGCACCACCCGGCGCGTGGCCCGCGCGGCGTCCTGCTCGCTTTTGCGCAAGGCACACACGCGGCCCTCAATCACTCCCTCCGCACTCTGGACCTGGACGCTCCACTCCCCGATCTGGCCCGCTTGCGCGAGCGAGCGGATCTGCTCCACGATCACAAAGGGCCGCCCGTCGGCGTGACGCAGCGGCAGGCTGGAACTGTGCAGGCGCACGATCAACGCGCCATCCTGGCGGGCCACCGCAGCCACCCCGGCCGGTCGGCAGAAGCCGCGGTCGGCCAAGATCAGGTCCCCCGGCGCGACCGCCAAGCGCTCCAACTTCTCGCCCGTCCCGGCCCCCCGCGCCGCGGTGATCTCGAATGCATCGCACTCCAAATCCGGCAACCGCAAGCTATAGTGGATGCGCCACTGAGTGCCAGTCCGGCCCGGTTCGCGCACCAGCGTGCCGTCCACGGCTCGTACATTCCACTGGCGCGGATCGGCCCCCAGGCTCCACCCGCTCTCCCGCAACAGCCCCAGGCACATTTGTCGCCACCAGTGCTGCGCCTTGCGCAAGCGCAGCAATAACGCCACATCGGAGACGTCCACCAGCCCCGAGCGGCGCGCTCGCACGGCGGTCTCCCGCAGCGAATAGCCCTTGCCCACATGCAGCAACAGCACGCGCAATAGATCGCCCGCCGAGCGGAAACCGCGCAAACGCTCCACCGCCCCGCACAGTATCGCTTGTTGCTCCCAACCCGCAGGCAACAAATTCAGCAACAACTCCCAACTCTCATCCGCCGCGTTATCCATGCTTTCGCCCTCTGCCATCAGAGTAAGCGAAAGGTGAATACATATCAATGCTTAACTTAGCGCTTATGGGGGTCCGCCCTACTTCGCGTCGAAGTCTACGTCCAGAGCTTGCGGATCACCCAGATGAGCGTATAGCCGGTGACCAAAAGTACGCCGAGCAAGGCGAATGCGACGTTCATACGGCCATAGAGGAAGTTGCCGACGGTGAACAGGCCGCTCCAGATCACGGCTGTGCCAGAAACCCAGCCCAGCATCGCCATCGGGATATTGTCCTGCCGTGCGTACTCTTTGGCTTCCGCCTTGGGCACGCCAGCCTCTTCCCGGATCGCCGTCCAGCCCGGACCGATGGGGTGGACACGCTTATAGAACGCGATCAGCGTCGCGTGATCGGTCTCCGGCCCGAGGTAAGCCGTCAGAATCCAGCAGACGGTCGTGAAGCCGATGCCGAGCAGAAGTTCTCTGTGCGTACCCAGACGATCCCGCCCTTGTGCAGCAGCAGGAATGTGAGCGCCGCGGCGAAAGAGCTCGTCATGGCGACGACCTCGCACCACGCGGTGACGCGCCACCAGAACCAGCGCATCAGGTACAGCAAGCCGGTGCCCGCGCCGACTTGCAGGATGATGTTGAAGCTGTCCTGCGCCGTTTGCAGGATGAACACCATGCTGGAAGAGCCCACGAATAGCAACACGGTCGCGAACCGGCCCATCATCACGTAGTGCTTCTCGGTCTCATTCTTCTTGATGAACCGCCGGTAGAAATCGTGCACCAGGTAGGACGCGCCCCAGTTCAGATGGGTCAGGATCGTGGACGAATTCGCCGCGATCAGGCCGCCGACCATCAGGCCGATCCAACCCGTCGGCATGAAACGCAGCATGGCCGGAAAAGCGATGTCGTGGCCAATCAGCGCGGGGTCCACGTTGGGCATGGACCTGCGCAGATCGGCCAATTCGGGATAAACGATCAGCGATGCCAGGCCCGACCAGAATCCAGGGCCAGGGCCGCAGAATGTAGTGCGCCAGGTTGAAGAACAGAGTGCCGCCCAGCGCGTCCTTCTCCGATTTCGAGGCCAACATGCGCTGGGCGATGTAGCTGCCGCCGCCCGGTTCGGCGCCGGGATACCAGACAGCCCACCATTGCACCGTGAGCGGCACGATGAACACGGCCAGCGCGAGGTCCCAGTTGTTGGTGAAGTCCGGAAGCATGCTGAGGTAGTTCAGCCCGCCCGGCCCCTTCATGTGAGACAACTTCTCGACCATTCCGGTGAGCCCGCCCACCTGGGGCAAGGTCACCGCGAAGTAAGCCGCGGCGATGACGGCGGTCATCTTGATGAAGAACTGCACCATGTCGATGACCAGCACGCCCCACAAGTCCGGAGTGGGTGGCGAACGCGACGTTGAGCAATCCCACGGCGAGCAGCGTCTCCCAGCGGCTGAAGCCGAACAGAACGCTTGCGATCTTCACGGCCGCCAGATTGACCGTAGCCATGATGATGCAGTTGAAGAGCAGGCCCAGGTAAAGGGCGCGGAAACCGCGCACGGCGCCGGCCGCCTTGCCCGAGTAGCGCACTTCGTAAAACTCGAGGTCGGTCAGCACGCCCGACCTGCGCCACAGGCGTGCATAAAAGAAAACCGTGGAGACGCCCGTGAGCGTAAAGGCCCACCATTGCCAGTTGCCCGCGACGCCTTGCGTACGGACGAAGTTCGCCACGAGGTTCGGCGTGTCGCTGGAGAACGTCGTGGCCACCATGGAAATGCCGGCGAGCCACCAGGGCACGGAGCGGCCGGAAGCGAAAAACTCAGCCGTGCTCTTTCCCGATCGTTTCCCGAAGAAAAGAGCGGGAATGAAGCAGATCAGGACGGAAACG
Source organism: Terriglobia bacterium (assembly GCA_963823095.1). Classification (GTDB taxonomy): domain Bacteria; phylum Acidobacteriota; class Terriglobia; order Bryobacterales; family Bryobacteraceae; genus CAIVVT01. The sequence continues at coordinate 19,200 of CAWGKI010000046.1, read as the reverse complement.
ATGGCGATGAACCAATCCAATGGGCGCAGAATCATATTTGCGGTACCTGAATCGAGGAGGATATCGCACCGCGCCTGCGAAAGGCTACTTTTACTTTTGAAAGGTTTCGCGGGTCCGCAGGGAACCCACGCGGAGGAGCCGAAGCGAATGGGCGAATCCGGGAGACTTGCGCGGATCGGGCGCGCGCTGGCAGCCGCCGGGTTGGGTCCGCAAGTAACCGCGCGCCGGGCGCGGGCATCCTTGTAAGAGGAACGCGGGGAACTCCTGTATTCCGGAATGCGATTCCGGTCGTACTGGCTGATCTCCGCACGCCGCTTTTTGCGCACCTCACAGAATGCAGACTGATTTGAAATCCGGCCGCGACTTCGGCCCTACGGCTCTTACCTCCCGCCGCCAATGGCTGCTCTCCGCCGCGGCGCTGCTGGCGGCGCCGGCACTGGCACGCGACAACCAGGACCAGGAGCCAACCTTCAAAACCGGCGTCAAAGTCGTCAACATCCTGGCGACCGTGACGACGAAAAGAGGCGAGATCGTCCGCGACCTGAACCAGGAAGATTTCCAGGTGGCGGAGAACGGACGCCCGCAACAGATCCAATACTTCTCGAAAGAAACCGGTCTGCCCTTAACGCTGGGACTACTGATCGACACCAGCATGAGCCAGCGGCGTCTGATGGAGGCCGAGCGCGCGGCCAGCTACCGGTTTATCGATAGCGTGCTGCGCGAGGACAAGGACCAGGTCTTCTTAATGCAGTTCGACCTCGGCTCGGTTCTGCGCCAGCCGCTGACTTCGTCCCGCAAGGATCTGGAAGCCGCGCTCACGCTGGTGGATACGCCGACGATGAACGAACTGAGGATCGGCGCCGGCGACGGGACATCGCTCTATGACACCGTCATCAAAGCCTCGAACCAGATCATGAAGCAACGGCAGGACCGCAAGGCGCTGATCCTGCTGACCGACGGAGTGGACAATTCGAGCGATGCAACGCTGACCGATGCGGTGGAGGCCGCACAGCGAACCGACACCCTGATTTACTCGATTCTCTTCGCCGATCCGGAGGCGTACATGTTCGGTGGTGGGGGCGGTCGAGGCGTGCTGGAGCGGCTTTCCAAAGATACGGGCGGAGGGTTCTTCGAGGTCTCGAAAAAAACGTCGATCGACGAGATCTTCGGCGCGATTGAAGACGAACTCCGCAGCCAGTACAGCCTGGGCTTCGTTTCCGATCAGCCCGTGCGCTCGGCCGAATTCAGGAAGCTGCAGGTCTCCACTAAGCGCAAAGGCCTCGTCGTCAGATCGCGCGACAGATACTGGGCGACGCGGTTCTGATCGGGTGAGTTGAGTGCCCTTGACGAAACAGCCAATCCAACGAAGAGGCTTGCCCAATCGGCGCGTGGTGGGGCAGGCTTCAGCCTGCGCAGGGCTTCAGCCCTGCTCCGCGTTTCCGGACGGAAGGACCGGCTGAAGCCGGTCCGCAGACCAAAGTCCGCCCCACTACGCAGTCCTAATGGGACTTGCGCTGGACTGCCTTCTGGCCATCGGCACGCGGCACCCACATGTCTTTCCAAGTCAGGCCCGCGTCGCGAATGATGTCCAGGCAGTACTCGTCGCGGCCCATGTCGAGTCCTGCGTTGTTCGTGCCGCAGGTGAACAGGACGCCTGCCTGCTTGGCCATCTTGATGAAGGCCAGGCTCGGAATCCTGTAGCGGTTGTTGATCTCGACAGCGACGTCCGCGGCTTTCACTGCGTCGATAACGCGCTTCATGCGCTGCGGAGTCCAGAGCTGGTCATACTCCTTCGCCATCACGTCGGGCAGGAAAGTCGGATTGACGTAGATGTCGATGGGCTCGGTTGAGACGACCTTCACGATGCGACTGACGATGGTTTCCATGAAGGCCTCGTGATCCTTGATCTCGCCGACCTCCTCGGGAATCCAGGTCCGCATACGCCTGCCGTCGTCCGTGGTGAACGTCATGGCGTCGGTGAAGACGTAGTCGAACTGCGCGAGCACCTTAGGCGAGAAGGTGGAGACCCACTCGCGGCCTTCGCCCTGGAAGGCGAGGAAGAGGGGCTTGCCCTTCAGCGGCGCAAGCGCGGCCAGCAGTTGCTCGTCCGAAGTGACCGGGAAGCCCTTGCCTCCGTTGATGGCGATGCCGTAGAAGATGCCGTCGCGGCGCGACTTTTCGAGCGCCTGGTCCACGGTCCAGCCACCTTTGAGATGGACGTGATAGTCGACGACGGGGTAGTTGTCCGAGCCGAGCTTGATCAGCCGGCCATATGTTTCGTCGGGAACCGGCAGTTCCACTTTGGGCGCGTCGTCGGGCAGCGGACGGACTCGAACGGAGCGGAAGGAGATGCCAGTGGTCGGGTCGTGCCCCTGCAAAGCGAAGGTGCCATGGCTCAGCACGCGCAGACGATGTTCGTCGGCGAGAACGGGCGTGGCGGGCTCGATGTAGTCGACGATCAACGTTCCGTTCAGCCGGATCTGGACGCGCTTGCCCTGCACGAGGATGTTCATCTTGAACCACTCGTCGTCGTTGACGAGCTGCTTGTAGATGTTGCGGACGGCGTAGAGCGAGCCGGTCTTCTTGCGTTCGATGTAGCCCCTCTCTCCCGTGCATGTATTGCAGATCTGGACCTCAAAGCCGTGCTCCGGCCATGCCTTCTCCTGGTACTGCGTGTGGAAGTAGACGCCTGAATTGGTGCCGTGCGTCGCTTTCGCTTCCACTTCGAGTTCGAAATTGCGGAAGTCTGAGTTGAGCACCGGACCGGTGTAGAACAGGTGGGAACGGGGACCGCTTGAAGTCAGCAAGCCGTCCACGACTTTCCAGGTGGTCTTACTTTCGGCCGGGGTCCAGCCGTTCAGCGACTTGCCGTCGAACAGGTTCTTCCATTCGGAAGAGGGCTGCGCGGAGAGCGCCGCGGCGGTGCAGAGGATGAGTGCGAGAGGCCTGATCATTGTGGGATTCCGGCTTTGAGTCTATCGCTGTTTGACGGGACGCAGCCACCCGAACGGAGCCGCGACCGCGAGGGAGCGGTTGCATCATGCTATCGATCTCCTGGGAACGTCCTGTCACCTGTGTCCGCGGAACGTACCACGGTCGCGGCTCCGTTTCCAGGCGGTGCCATCGCGCTGCCAATGCTATTGGAGCAAGTTGCTTTCTGTGCCTTCGGAACGAACCCTACGGGCGTGGGGTGCTCAGGTACGACAAGACAGCCGTCGGCAGGAAGCGCGGCGCGCGGCGCGCCTTGGTCAATTGCTCGTAAGCGTAGGCGATCTTCAGCAGCGCGGGCTCGCTCCAGGCGGGTCCGAAAAACGAGACGCCGACGGGCAGACCCCACACAAATCCGGCCGGCACAGTGATGTGCGGGTAGGCCGCGACAGCCGCGGCGGAGGAGCAGCCGCCGACGTCGGAGTCGCCGTTTACGTAGTCGATGAGCCAGGCGGGGCCGGAGGTCGGAGCGACGATGGCGTCCAGTTTGTACTTCGCGACCACGGCGTCGATGCCCTCGTCGCGAGAGAGCTTGCGGCACTTGGCGAGCGCGTCGAGGTACGCCTTATCGGTCAGCGGACCTTTCTTCTGGCAGATCTCAAAATCCTCCTGGCCGAAGAAGGGCATTTCGCGATCGCGGTTCTTCTCGTTGAACGCGATCGCCTCGGCGAGTGAATGGACTTTGGCGTTGGGTCCGAGCTTGCCAAGGTAGGCGTTCAAGCCATCCTTGAACTCGTAGCAGAGGACTTCGAACTCGGCGTTGCCGATCTGGCCGTGCGAGGGCAGATCCGCGGGATCGACGATCTCCGCTCCGGCCTTCTTCATCGCGTCGAGGGCCGACTCGATGAGCTTCGTAACGCCCGGGTTGTTCGTGAACATCTTGCGCGCGACGCCGATGCGCGCGCCCTTCAATCCGCTCGGGTCAAGGAAACGAGTGTAATCGGGTTGAATGTGGTCCGCCGCGGCCTGCGTGGCTGGGTCGGCAGGGTCCACTCCCGCCATGGCGGAGAGCAACAGCGCCGCGTCACGCACCGTGCGAGTCATCGGTCCGGCCGTGTCCTGCGTCTTGGAAATCGGGATGATGCCCGTACGGCCGATCAGGCCCACCGTCGGCTTGATTCCCACCAGGCAATTGAGCGAGGAGGGCGAAACGATGGAGCCGTCCGTCTCCGTGCCGACTGACGCAGCGCACAGGTTGGCCGCCGTAGCCACGCCCGAACCGGAACTGGAGCCGCTGGGATTGCGATCGAGCGCGTAGGGATTGCGCGTCTGCAAACCGCGCCCGCTCCAACCGCTGACCGAGCGCGATGAGCGGAAATTGGCCCACTCGCTGAGGTTCGTCTTGCCCAGAATCACAACGCCGGCGGCGCGCAGTCTGGCGGCGACAGGTGCGTCCCGCGCGGCGTAGTTGCCTTCCAGCGCGAGCGAGCCCGCGGTGGTCATCATCCGGCCGGCGGTTTCGATGTTGTCTTTGAGGACGATGGGAACCCCGTGCAACGGACTGCGGCACTTGCCCGCGCGCAACTCGCGATCGAGAGACTCCGCGTCGGCGCGCGCATCCGGATTCAGCTCGATCAGCGCGCCGAGGTGCGGTCCTCGCCGGTCGAGCGCTTCAATGCGTTCCAGGTACTGCTCCGCCAGACCCCGGACGCTCCAGCGCCCGCTATTCAATCCCGCGGCGAGCTCGGCGATGGTCAGTTCGGCCAGCTCGAACGAGCCATCTCGGGACGATGCCGCCGAGAGTGGCAGATCGCTGGTTCGAGTGCATGCGGAAGAGCCGGCGGCCGCCAGCGCGGCGGAGGTCTTGAGAAGGTCGCGACGAGTCATGGGTAGTATTATGCTACCCGAGCCGCCGCTCCGAATGACGGCGATGCGCCAAACCAATTGCGAAGCAGCCTGCCTACCGATTCAGGATCGGAAGGATCGCCGTGAAGGGCCCGGTGGTATTGAAGAGCAGTCCCAGCACCGCGAAATCCGGAGAGGACGGCGTAATGCGCAAGACGCCCTTCTTCCCAGTGAGTATGGGATCCGACCCAGTCGTGGAACTGGCAGGGCTGTAAGTAACGAAGGCAACATGCGCGAACGCATTCATGGTCAGCGTCTTGGAAACGATCTTCTGGTAGGACTCGTCGTAGTAGTCCAACTGCAGCGTTTGGGTGGCTGCGCCCGAATTGGCGAAAGCGAGGGCGGTCAGATATTGCCCCGTCGTGTTGTCGAACGGAACGAGAACTTGCGGATTTTCATCGAAGTAGATAATACACTGCGGGTTTGCGCCTGTGAGAGGAACGACGGCCTCGAAATCGGGAAGGCTGCCGATGTGCCGGCGGAACGAGCCCTGGCCGCGGACCGCGGGATAGCCGCCGACTACGACAAGCTGAGCCCATCCTTCGGTACTGGCCACGGCCGAAGGGTCGCCCGCCAGCGCAACCGTCGAAGAGCCGCCAGCCGGAATCGTGAAATTGTAAGGACCCACCGGGCCCACTCCTTGCACATCCGCCTGTAGCGACGTTCCGTCGCTGTTATAGAAATACAGGTTCACGTTAGCCGCGTCAGTAGTGCTGAGATTGATAAATGTGAAGGTGGTTTCGTACCCCGCGCCGTAAGCGAAATGCGCGAAATTGCCTTGGGCGAACGCAAGACCGCTGCAGAGCAGAACACTAGCCAGTGCCAAACGAAGCGCGAAACGTGCCATCTCGACCTCCTAAGAATCCCGGTGCGCTATACCGACTGGGCCGAGGTCACGTCTGTGACGCCAGCCACCACGCCAATCACTCTACCACCTGCCGCGGGAGCGGTAGACGCTGCCAGCCAAGGAATCCGCCGGACTGAATCCACTAAACCCATCTATCGACCCACCGTGTCATGCAGACGGCCCGGCGAGCTTGGGCTCTGCCCTGTGAAATTACCGGGCCGCATAGCGGCGACGGAGATGTGCACCGGGGGGCTTTGGAAGGCTCCGGACTGGAGGCGCACCTCGACGAGACCGGTAGCGAGAGCGGGCGGGACGCACACGTCAACCTGCCAGATGCCGGGTGAAGGCTGCGAGAGGCCCGAAGCGGCGCAGGCCGGAGCGGACTGTCCCGCGAACAAGACCTGATTGGGCGTACCACTCAAACCCGTGCCGTAAAGGATGACCGCCTGGCCCGTTGCGGCAGTGTACGGGGATTTCTGGTCGCAAGAGGGCAGCAGAAGACCGGACTCGAAGAGCATTAGCGGCATATCCGCATTGGACAGACAGGTGAAGAACGCAGGCGATGCGGCTGCTACCGGAACGCTCACGGGAGCGGAAGGCACTCCGAGCGTCTCAACGACAATGCTCGTGGTATTTTGCACCGTGGAGGGGACAACCACCATTGCCTCCCCCGGACTCACCGCGAGCAGGACTGCCGGAGCTCCGTCGAAGAGAACGCGCGTCAGCGCGAGCGTCGACGGGAGCTTACCCTGATCGTCGAGCCACGCGTTCTCGGGCGTGGCCAGGCCGATGCCGGTCCCGGTGATTGTAACCAGTTCGCCCGGAGACACCGGTCCTGCAACATGGCTGGCCGCGTTGGTGACGCCCGAGGCGGTGAACTGCGGCGCGGAGGGCGAGGGGCCCACGTTCTTGTAGTTCAACTGGCCGCCCGTCACGGTGAACGGGACCGTCGTAGTCGCGCCGTTCAGTATGTACTCGATGTCGTAGTCGCCCAGGATCGCGCGTGTGTGGAAGACGCCATCGGCTGTGGTCACGCCCGTCACGTCGGTCCACCACTGCTTGTAGACCAGGTCCCGCCAGACTTTGTAGTTGGGCTTCTCCGACCAGTCCAGCCGCAGCATGGCTCCGCGTGGCAGCCAGTGCGCGCCTTCCCAGAAACCCCACATCATGAATCCGGCCATGCTGGGGTGGGAAAACGCCGCGATCATGTAGTCGCGCGTGTAATCGGCCTGCACCGTCTCGAACGGAACGTTGACATCGAACTCCGTCACCTGGATTTGCATCCCCGGCTTGAAGCTGTTCGCCCAGTAGTCGAAGTAGTGCAGGGCGCGCGTGGGCGGCGTCAGATTCGAATCCAAGTGGCTCTGCAGGCCGATGGCGTCGATGGGAGCACCGGCAGCCACCAGGCCCTTCACGACGTTCGACGTGTAGTCGATGTGCTGCTGGTCCACGCCGCCGGCTTCGCCTATAGCGTAGTCGTTCAGGTACAGCTTGATGTCGGGATCGTATTGCCGCGCGAGTTGGAACCAGTGGGTCACCACACTGTCCCCCAGGACGGCTTGCACGTCATGGTTCGTAAACGGCTCGTTCATGACGTCCCATTCGGTGACCCGGCCCTTTGTGAACGTGACGACTTGCTTGAAATGATCGTCGATGCGCTTGGTTAAGGCGGCCGTGTCGACTGGGGTCGCCTGCAGCATGGTCTGCACGTCGGTAGGCAGGTTACTCAACCCCGGCCATATGATGTTGTGGCCGCGGACCATAGTGAAGCCGTTGTCTTTCGCCCAGTTCAAGCCGTAATCCGCGCTCGGCTGGCCGTTGATCTTCCACGATTCGAAAGGCGGCCATTTCAGGTCGTTTTCGAGCACGATCTTGTTGAAGTTATCTCTTGATGGCCTGCGCATACTTCGTGTTCTGGGAGAGCGTGGTGCTGTCCACCGCGGTCCCCCAGCCAAAGGCGTGCTTCTTCATCTTGAGATGGACGGGGACGCCGGCCAGCGGCTTGCCCGCGCTGTCTCTGACCACCAGCGCTACATCGGCTTTGCGGATGCGTTCGATCCGATCCAGGGCCTGCTGACGCCAGACCGCGTTAGGGTCGTGGCCTTCATACGGCCATGGTGGAGGCAGATTCAGCTTGGTCGGGTCCGCGTTCTGGCCATAGTCGCTGGATGGAGAAGCCGCCGATCTGGATCTCCTGGCCGGCGTAATTCACCCAGAAACTGAGGTTGTAGGTGAGTGACGGCGTGGCGCCCGTGTAGGTGTCGCTGGACTGGAAGACGACATCGAAGCGCTGCCATGCGGTTCCGGCCGATGCGGAGTAGCTGCCGTCCTTGTCGTAGGGACTCGCACCGCGCTCGAATACGAACGTCGTGGTGCCTTGGCTTAGGCCCTGGCCCGGTGTAATGGTGCGCATCCAGAAGGTCGCGACAATCACGTCGCCTTTTGTGGCAGGCTGGGTCCCAAAGCAGCGCAGCCGCGTATCCCAACTGTTCGCGCCGGCGGTGATCGTACGCAGGTCCCAGGCCTGGGTGAAGCCTGGTCCATCCACGGCAACGGTGGAGTAGCTCGCCCTGCCGGGGCTGCCATCCATTGTTGTGAAACAACCGAACGGGTCGCCCTTAACGAGTGAGACGCCCGTCTGAGCTGTGAGAGCGCCGGCGAACCCGAGCAGGATGAGGGCGAACAAGGAGAGCCGCGATGAGACAACCATAAGAAGCCTGCATAGATTCTATGCCAGGCCTCCTGTCCCGGCCAACGGCTGGGAGGCCGGTACAAAAGCGGGCGTCAGACGGCCTGCTGCTGTCCGGAGGCCTGTGGGGCGAGCAGACGTTTGAGAGCGAGAGCCAGCTCACGGGTTTGAGAGGGCTTCTCGATCACCTCGAAATCCGTGCCCACGGACTTCAGGCGCTCCCGGACGCCATCGGAATCGAAGCTGCACCAAATCAGCAGGCGGATATCGGGGCGCGCCTCGCGCACAGCCTGGTAGACTTCAACCCCATCTACCCCAGGGATGTTGGTGTCCACTACGACCGCATGGATGACACCCCCAAAACGATGGATGGTGTCGATTCCTTCACGCCCGTTGCGCGCGTCGAGCACGGTGTAGCCCGCTTTCACGAGCAGACGCCGGGCGGCGTCGCGGAGCGCATCCTCGTCCTCAATCAGGAGCACGTTGCCGGTGCCATGCCAGTCCGGATCGAGATCGCAGTTGTGCTTCGCAGCGGCCGCGACGCCCTTGAAGACCGGAAATAGAATGCGGAAGGTCGACCCCTTGCCGGGCTCGCTGTCTACCTCAATGCAGCTCTTGTGAGCCCCCACGATCCCACGAACGGCGGCCAGGCCAAGCCCCCGTCCTGCGCGTTTGGTCGTAAAGAACGGGTCGAAGATCCGAGCCCGCACTTCGGGCGTCATCCCTGCTCCCGTATCGCGAACCTCGAGGGTCAACTGCGTGGGCATGTTCTCGCTCTCGACCACGCCGGTGCGCACGAATAGCGTTCCGCCGCGCTCGTCCATAGATTCAGCGGCGTTAATCAGCAAGTTCATCACGACTTGCCTGAGCTGGCTGGGATCCCCCCAAATCAGGGGCAAAGGCCGGGTGAAGTAGTAGCGGACGACGCAGCTTTTCGGGATGGAGATGCGCAGCAATTCGGCCATTTCCTGTACAAGCTCGTTCAAATTGACCCCGACAAACTGGGAGCCGTTGGTTCCACGTCCGGAGAATGTGAGCATCTGCCGGGCGAGTTCGGCCGCGCGACGGGACGTTTTATCGATTTGTTCGAGGCTATAGCGGATCGGCGATTTCGGGGCGATGTCGATCAATGCCAGTTCCGCGTTGCCGAGGATGGCGGCCAGCAGGTTGTTAAAGTCGTGGGCCAGACTGCCGGCCAGGGTGGCGATGCTCTCCGTCTTGGAGGTCTGCGCCAGTCGTTCTTCCAGGCGCTTCTGCTCGGCGCCGACGGAGTGCTTCCGCGTATGATGGGCCGCGACCAATAGACGAAGGCCTACGCTTTCGAGGGGGCAGGGGAACTGTAAGTAATCGTCGGCGCCGTTCTCCAGGAGAGGCGCAGCCTCTTGGGACAGCGCCCAGGGACCAAGCGCGACAATCGGCGTACGATCCCTCGCCTGGCGCCTGAATTCGCGCACGAGTACGAGAGCTTCATCGATAACTGGCGGCAGGTGGAGAAGAATCAGATCTTCGCCGCTCAACGAGATCTCGGGGGTTTCGGCACAGCGTACCAGATGATTTTGCTGGGACAGGTACGTCACCAGAGCCTGCCTGGTGGCTGCGTGACCGGAATACCAAAAAACCATCATGAAAGGATGAGGCCGCTATGTGAAGAACCTTTAACGACTACATTCCCAAGTCTACACCGCACCCGGTCTCGCGTGGTGCGCGTCTAAACGAATCAAGATGCAGTCTGAAGCGGTTTGCACGATTGTGACGATATTCAGCGTGGCCTGCTTCGGACAGGTCCCGGCTCGGCAGCCCCTGCCAGACGCCGAGCCGATCATTCGCAAATCGTTGGAACGCAACGCTTTCAACGAAGCGCGGCTCAAGGACTACACCTACACCGAAAGCCAGCAGACACAAACGTTCGACAAATCGGGCACAGTCGTGAAGACGGAACGCCAGACATTCGACGTGGTCAACCTCTATGGCCGGCCGTACAAGCGGCAGGTGGGCAAGGATGGGCGCGCATTGGAAGGGAATGAGAAGCGGAAGGCCGACGAGGAGTTCGAGAGAGAGGTCCGTAAGCGCGCGGAAGAGACTCCCGATCAGCGCCAAAGGAGAGAGGCGGAGCACGACACGCAGCGCGCGGAGGGCCGGCGCTTCCTGCAGGAGGTCCCTAAAGCCTACAGCTTCCAGGTCACGGGTGAAGAGACGCTGGAGGGCATTCCGGTCTGGGTGATCGAGGCTAGGCCGCGTCCGGAATTTCGCAGCGCCGTGAAGCGGGCCGAGCTGCTGAAGAAGATGCGCGGGCGGCTGTGGATCGACAAGGAGAGTCTGCAATGGGTGCGCGTCGAGGCCGAAGTCGTCGAACCCATCTCCTTTGGAGGATTCCTGGCCAAACTCGACCGCGGGGCCAGAATGACTTTCGTCCAGAAGCGGGTCAACGACGAGGTATGGCTTCCGTCGCAGGCGGTGGCGCGGCTCGACGCGCGGCTCCTGGTGAAGCGCTACAGGCTGGCGACCGAGACTACCTGGTTCGGCTACAGAAGATTTCGCGTCGACTCGCGGATGCTGACACAACCCTGACGCGCCCCGTGACGGGCGATCGGGTCGAGTGCTGGGGATTGCGCCCCGGCACCCTCCCACACCACCGGACGTGCGGTTTTCCGCATCCTGCGGTTGAAACAAGCGCTTTATCTACCCGCCAGATCCGATGGCATCAGAAAGCCATAACGTCGCAGTGTCGCGTTCGATAGCGCGGTGTGCAGGCTCCCTCGCACTCCGAGGCTGCGCAGCCTGCGCCGTCTTCCTTCCGTTTCGTGCCACCGCAGCCAGAAGCACTTCCGGATATGCCTTCGAGTCCAACCCTCCAGCCGGAAGATCGGGCGGCGGTTCTCGGCCAGTTGGTAATACTCCCACCAGCCCAGCACGTAGCGCTGCCAGGCGCCCCGCAGTTGGTTACTGGTTCGGCTCTGACAACTCCGCCGCATCTCCCGGACCTTCGCTTTGTACCTCTTCAGACTCTCCGGAGCCGCTTCGATCTGCCTTGCCCGGTTCAGTCGAAACCCCAGGAACTTGCGTTCCCAGGTCCTCCCGACATCGCTCTTGGCGGCAGTCACTTGCAAGCGCATATGCTGCCATATCGTGCCACCGCCCATCGTCTCTTGCTCTATCCGAGTTCTGTCACGGGCGACGCCCGAAAGCCGCTCGGGAACGGGAACCCGTTCGGAGTGCGGCAGACGACCGTGCCGGCGGTCACCCGTGATTTGCCGATCGCGTTTCGTACGAAGTCGAGATTGACCGTATCGCCGGGGTCGGGGAGTTCCGTCCATTTCGCTTCGAACAGCTCCAGGCGTCCGCCCGAATCCACGACGAAGTCCACTTCGCGGGTCCGGTCGCGCCAGAAAAATAGGCTGCCTGCGCGGCCGGCGCGACGCTCGCGGGCCCTGAGTTGAGCGAAAACAAACGTCTCCCAGACTGCGCCAACCGCTGGCGATTGCCGAAGAGCTTCCTCGGACCGAATATTCAGCAGAGCGCAAAGCAGGCCAGTGTCCGCAATGTATAGTTTTGGACTCTTTACGATAGACTTGGTTCGATTCGAGAACCACGGCTCGAGCACGACTGCCTGACCGGAGGCCTCCAGCATGGACAGCCATTGATTCGCGGTTGAAGGCGCGATACCGACATCGCGTGCCAGGTCCGCCTTGTTCAACAAATTTGCAGAGCGCAGGGCGCAAGCGCGCAAGAACCTCTCGAAGTCCCTAAGGCTGCCTACGTTGGCCAGGCTGCGGACATCGCGTTCGAGGTAAGTCGCGAGATAGGAATTGTAAAAGGCCGCTGAATCAATGTCCGGGTTGGCGTGCAGTTCTGGAAAGCCGCCGCGCACGATGGCGGTTTCGAGTCCGGCGTTGGGCAGCGCCTCGCGGATCTCGGCAAACGATAGCGTCTCCAGTTCCACGATGTCAGCCCTGCCCGCCAACGATTCGGAGACGTTCTTCATCAATGCGAACTTCTGGGACCCGGTAAGCAGGAATTGCCCGTTGCGCGCACGGTGGGCATCCACGGCCACCTTAAGGTGCCGAAATAGGCCCGGGGCGTACTGCACCTCGTCGATGATGACGGGCGGCGGATGACGCTGAAGGAATCGTTTTGGCTCCTTCTCCGCCTGCTCGGCTTCGGTGGGGAGATCGAGGGACACGAACGCATAGCCGGGGAAGAGGTGAAGGAAGGTGGAGGTCTTGCCGGTCTGTCTGGCTCCAGTTAGGACGATCACTGGCCGCGTCTTTGCAGAGCGTTTCAGCCGGGCCTCAACATCGCGTGAAATCCACATATGCAAAATATACGATACAATCGCATATTTTGCACGGATGCATGAGCATGGGGACTTGGGAGAGCCCGAGAGCCCACCTGACCACGCCTGGGCGGGGAATTGGCGACGGGCTGGAATGGGTTTGCGTCAGGCGGTTGTCGTGCGATTGGAGTTGACTTTGTAATGCAAAGTACTCTTCAATATATGCATGCGCACTGAAGAAGATTTTGCAGCTATAGGCCCCATCATCAAGGAAGCGGCCGAATCGAAGAAGAGAATCGCCGTGCTTCGAAGCGAGGTTGACCGGGCCGCAACGGCACTTGCTGACGCCGCCGATTTGATCAAAGAGGTGCTTGACGAAGGCGTCGTTATGCGGATTTCAAATGGGCAGAAACCGCCACTCGATGAGCGGCTCAGTCGAGCGCTATCGAGGATTGCATCGGCTGATGCCATCCTGTCGCTCTGCTCGGACTTGCGATCGGAACGCGCGAGATCCGAGAAACTCCAGCAGTCCATTCGGGACATTGGCGTTTAGCGTTCCGGGCAGCTGGAGCAGGCCATTAACGATTTGTGCGTCGCGTTTCCGAGAGTCGGCGCTTCGTTACCGCCAACCAAAAAAGGCGCGTAGGTCCAGGGGCAGTACGAGCAATTTCGGCACGATTCGTGAACGGAAAGCACCCGCACCCCCTTTCGCCGGCCGATTGGGAACCCGCTCCGCAGAGACGTGCTCCGCTCGGCCACGCCGAACGCGCGATAGGGCGCAACGCGCTGACTTGGGCTAGGAACCAGATGTATTCGAGAGAGGAGAGACTCAGGCGCTCTTGCGGTACTTGTTCAGGCAATCGGTCGAGCAGAACCACAGCGTCTGGTTGCCGTCACGGCAACTTACCGCAACCGCCTCGCTGACGTAGGCGCCGCACACTGGATCCTTGTGCAGCGTCGTTGATCCTGATGCCGCTGGAGGCGTGCCTGGCTCGCGCCGCGTCGCCGCTTTCGAACTGCTCCCCATCGCCCAGGACATCAGCAATTTCGCGACAACGCCGAGGACGCCGCGCAGCATTGGGACCAGGATCAGGAATAGCAGAAAGAAGAGAATGTAGCGAAACATAAAAGAAATAGGGCGCCCGGCGTTGCCGTAGCGCCCTGATTTTCTCAGAACAGGCCCGAGGCCCTACTTCTTTTTCTTAGTTGACTTCGACGCATCCGGGTTTACGTACTTCGTTTGGATCTGCGTTGAGACGACGGACAGCAGGCCCTTAGAGGCGTCGGCGAACTGACCCGTAGGCTGAAGCGCGAGGTACTTCTCCAGAGCTTCCACCATGCCAGGAGGAGGAAGCGGCTTGCCGTCCTTATCCATGGTCATCTTGCCGCTGAGCACGTTGCCGATGTAATACCAGGCGTTGGCGTAATTCGGATCGGCGGCAACGGCTTTTTGGAAAGCGTCGAGCGCGGCATCGTTTTGCTGCGTGTTCACCATGATGGCGCCCAGGTTGAAGTAGTACTTTCCGGCGCCTGGCGGGTCGAGCGTGGCAGCCTTGACGATCTCGGCTTTGGCTTCCTCGATCTTCTTCGTCTTTACGAGAAGGAGACCGTAGTTGTTGTGCACGCCGGCGTCGTCGGGCTTGATTTCCAGAGCCTTCCCATAGGACTCGCCCGCCTTCGTCAGAGCCGCATTGGCTTCGTCGCCGGTCTTGGTCTTGGCGAGGCCCTCGTAGGCAGTGGCCAAGTTGGCCCAGACCGCGAATTCCTTCGGCGCGATTTCGGCGGCTTTGTTCAAGCCCTCGACAGCGGTGGGGAAGTCCTTTGCGTTCAGGGCGGTCATACCTGTGTTGAAGGAGTCCTGCAATGCCTTGTTCTTGGCCATCGAGGCCTGGCGCTCTTTCACTGACTTATCAAGAGCTGCCTTCTGTTCAGCCGTCATTTCGCGCTCTTGCTCTTTGGTCAGTTGGCCAGTATCGGCGGCTCTCGCCAGTTCCTTCGCGCGCTGCGCGCCCTTGAACAGGTCGAAGTCGATCGTGACGGGCTCGCCAAGCGCGCTCTTAACGTTATCCATGGAGTCGACGACTTTGGTGTCGACTTCGCAGCTTATTTTGAACGTTCCAGGGAAGGGCATGCCGGCGTAAAGCCACTCACCCTTCTTATTGGTCTTGGTCTTCCAGTTCCCTCTGATGTCCTTGCGTTCGATCTTGATTACGGCGTCTTTCAATGGACTCCCATCGGGGCCGATGACCTTACCCATGAACGTGCACAGGGACTGCGGAAACGCCAGACCAGCCATCACCAGGCAAACCGCCGCAAGCGTGGCGGCGCGGCGAACCATGCGTAGCATTAGGAAACAGACCTCCAACTCTGATTACAAATCTCACCGCTAGCATACTACACGGCGCGCGCCTCTTGCCAGACTTCGAAGTCAATGATATCCAGGCTCCGGCGCGCAAAGGCTTGATTCGACTCGGCATTCGACTTCTCGATTCGGATGGAATCGATTCACGGGGAAATGCCGCGACCCCCGCTATATTAAAATGCGGCAGAAATGAACATCCGGCGGCTGGTCTCCTCAATCCGTGCCTGCCGCACACCTATAATGGGACTTCCCGCAATGGCGATCGACTGGTTCCCACTTTGGCTCAGTTTGCGTGTCGCGTCCCTCTCAACGCTGATCGCGTTACTGGGTGGACTGTGGGCAGCATGGCTGCTCTCGCGCAAGGACTTCCGCGGCCGTGAGGTAATCGATGCTGCCGTCACACTGCCCCTGGTGCTCCCGCCGACCGTGCTTGGCTACTACCTTCTGGTGCTGCTGGGGAGGGCAGGGCCTATCGGTCGCTTTTATGAATCGATCTTCGGGGAGCCTCTAGTCTTCACCTGGAAGGCAGCGGTTGTTGCGGCGCTGGTGCATGCATCTCCTCTTTTGATCAAATCCGCCCGCGCGGCGCTAGAGAGCATCGACCCGGACTACGAGAAGGCCGCCAGGAGTCTGGGTGCGAGCGAGTGGCGCGTGTTCTGGCAAGTCTCTCTGCCGCTGGCCTGGAACCAGGTGCTGGCAGCCACTGCACTGGCTTTCGCCCGTTCGCTGGGCGATTTCGGAATCACCATCATGCTCGCCGGGAACATTCCGGGCCGGACTCAAACTGTGTCCGTGGCGATCTACGACGCGGTGGAAGGTGGGCGAGGCGACGTGGCGCGAGTCCTGGTGCTGGTCATCTCGGCCGTCGCGCTCGCGTTGCTGTATCTCGCGAACCGGACGGCTCGAAATCAATATGGGCGCGCGATATGAGGCCGTGGTAAGAGCATGATCGATGCGCGCATACGCAAAGCATTTCCCGGCAGCCGCGGTTCGGCGCCGTTCGATCTGGACATTCACCTGAAGAGCGACTCGGAAATCACGGTGCTGTTCGGGCCGAGCGGAGCTGGCAAGTCGCTCAGCCTGGATTGCATCGCCGGTTTTATTCGTCCCGACGAGGGACGCATTCTGGTGGACGACCGGCTGCTGTTCGACGCCGAAACGAAGATCAGCCTTCCGTCGCGAGAACGAAGCTGCGGCTGCGTGTTTCAGAGTGAGTCGCTGTTCCCGCACATGACCCTGTTCGAAAACCTGTGGTTCGCGGCGGGACGCTTCGCCCGCCGTGAGCGGCGAGGCAAGGTTGCGGAAATGCTGAAGCGTTTCCATCTGGATGAACTTGGCTCGCGCCGGCCCCACGAACTCTCGGGGGGACAGCGGCAGCGCGGTTCCATCGCGCGCGCTATCCTCTCCCAGCCGTCCTTGCTCCTGCTGGACGAGCCCACTCGCGGTCTGGACGCAGCCTTGCGGTTCGAGTTCTACTCGCTGTTGCGAGAGGCCCGCAGCGCTTTCGGAATCCCCGCGATCATGGTCACGCACGATATCGAGGAGGCCCTCGAGCTGGGCGTGTCCATGCACGTTCTGGTTGGAGGACGAATCGTCCAGAGCGGCGCGCCCAGGGAGATTCTCGAGGCGCCGGCAACCGCCTCGGTCGCGCGCCTGATGGGCTGCTACAACTTGCTTGCCGCGGAAGTCGTCGCGTTGGATCCAACCACCAATCGCAGCCGTCTGCGGATCTCCGCCGAGGAAGGGACCGGGTTTGAGATCATCGGGCCGTATCTGCCCGGCCTGCTGCTTGGAGCCAGAGTGACGCTGGCAGTCAGGGAAGACGAGATCGAGTTTGGAACCGGCCTGGAGGGCGGCGTCAAACTACAGGTCAGCAGGGTCGTGCCGATGGTACGCGGGGCCAGAGTTGAGTTGAGCGGAGGAATCCGAGTGGCCGTCCCCACCGCGCCCGGCCGCGACGAACTGCGCTCGCCCGCCGTCCGCTTCCGACCGCAATCGCTCCGCGTTGTGAAGTCGTGATCTTGTCGAGCCGCGTGACGAAGGAGCGCGCCCAATGAAGCGCTACGCCATCTCCGATAGCGTGCTGCTCGGCGGCGTGGACCGTCTGCCGGAGTGGGTGGCTGGACTCGAGAACGCCGGCGTAGACCTGGTCCAAATCCGCGAGAAGAATCTGCCTGCTGGGGAATTGACCCAGCTTGTCGCGGCGTGTCTGCCGCGCTGCCGCAGTATCCGCCTGTTGGTCAACACACGCGTTGACGTGGCGCTGGCCTGTGGCGCCCACGGAGCGCATTTGCCGGGTGGTTCGCCGCCTCCGTCCGCTTGGCGGGGGATCGTTCCGCGCGGCTTTCTGTTTGGAGTCTCCTGCCATTCCGTGGAAGACGCTAGAGAGGCACAAGCCGGCCGGGCCGATTTGATCGCGGTGGCTCCGGTGTTCGACCCGCTATCGAAGATGTCGCATGGGCAACCGCT
Organism: Terriglobia bacterium; assembly: GCA_963823095.1. Classification (GTDB taxonomy): domain Bacteria; phylum Acidobacteriota; class Terriglobia; order Bryobacterales; family Bryobacteraceae; genus CAIVVT01. The sequence continues at coordinate 1,727 of CAWGKI010000046.1, read as the reverse complement.
CGGCCTGCAGGGGCTCCAGCAGATCTGCCGAGCGGTAACCGTGCCGGTCTACGCGCTTGGGGGCGTCACCCGTCAGAACGCGCCGGAGTGCGTACAGGCTGGGGCCGCGGGCGTCGCAGGTATCACGCTCTTTCGCGGTTGAAGTTCGATAGCCGCTCTCTGTCTTCTGCCGCACCCGCTTGTTCGCAGAGGTAACCATCTGACGTGTCTCGGGCATAGAGACCTGAAACTGACAGAATTCTTGCATGCCAAGCGTTGCGGACAACTCCAAAAGGATCTGGAAAGCGTTTAATCAATCATTGACACTGCATCGCAAAGTGATGTAATGTCCTTCCATTCGAAGTGATTTCCATCACTTTTCGGACGGAGGAACCATGCCTTTCAAACTCCCGGACATTGAGCCCGGAACTCGTAGAGTCAGCAGATACGGATGGACGCCCGACCTGCCGGACCAGCGCGATTTTGCGTATCAAGCGCCGCACCCGGCCGGGGCCGCCCTACCACCCAAGGTCGACATGCGGGCCAATTGCCCACCGGTGTACGATCAGGGCCAGTTGGGCAGTTGCACGGCGAACGCGATCGCCGGCGCCATCGAGTTCGACCAGAAGAAGCAGGCGGTGACGGAGTTCATGCCATCCCGCCTTTTCATTTATTACAACGAGCATGTGATCGAACACTCGGTCACGATGGACAACGGTGCTCAGATCCGGGATGGGATCAAGAGCGTCGCAAAGCAGGGAGTATGCAGCGAAACCTCCTGGCCCTACGACGATACGAACAAGAATCCCGCCCCGTGCCCAAAGTGCAAGTATGCAACGAAGCCGCCCCAGAGTTGCTATACCGAAGCGGCCGCGCACAAGGTAAAGGCCTACCAGAGACTAGTCCCCACGCTCGATAGATTGAAGGGTTGCCTGGCCAGCGGATATCCATTCGTCTTTGGCTTCACCGTCTACGAGAGCTTTGAAGGCCAGGAGGTTGCGAACACGGGAATCGTGCCAATGCCGAACCCCAGCGAGCATGTCGTAGGCGGGCACGCGGTAATGGCGGCCGGTTACGACGACGCTTCGCAGCAATTCATCGTGAGGAATTCGTGGGGTCCAAAGTGGGGTCTGGCTGGGTACTTTATGATCCCCTACGCGTACCTGACGAACACGAACCTGGCCGACGACTTCTGGACTATTCAGTTGGTTTAGCCGAGGCTTTTTCCCGGACGCCCTTCCGGACTTCGACCTGAAGACGGAAAGTGCGTCCGGGAGGCGCGTCCCGTTCCCAGGAACGCTGGTACGCCAATTCAATCTTGCAATCGCCCGGTTGGGCCGCCTCGAACTTCCAGCGGTGCACGCCGCCTTGCCCGGCAACTCTCTCGCCATTCGGCTCGTATGCATCCTGAACGAGGTTGCACACAGGGCTCCCCGCCTCGATGAAGTGCCAGCGATAGCCCGTGGTGGGATTCTCGGACAGGACGATCTCCAGGAACTCGCCCACCGCAAGTTTCACACTGCGCCCGTTCTGGCTTTCGTCGGCGTGTAACATTTTTCGATGCCCCGCGTGGATCGGGCACAACAATCCAACTGCCATCAAGAGAGCGACTGCGGTGCAGGCCGCACGAGGTTCTCTGGGAAGAGCACTGTCTACTTTGGCTCCGGGCCGCACCGTGGCTGCAATTCTCGCATCCGGCCAGATGAGGCGCAAGCGTGATGCGACAGGCTTGGGGAAGAGTAGAAAAC
>CAWGKI010000045.1:0-5542 GCA_963823095.1 Terriglobia bacterium | reverse complement strand
AATCCTGAATCAGCCGTCAAAATTGCGTTGCGGACTCCGCCAATTGCCGGCATGAACACGATTTGCGTCGGCGAGAGTCGGCTTGACCCAAGTCCGGGCTTTTCTCCGAGGCGGCCTATTCGCTATTCGCGATTCGCGAATGTAGAATGTGGCCATGAGCCTGAAGCCTCAAGACGTCTACGTCGTACTCAAGATCCTCGCGGCGGGATCGCGGCGGGCACCGTACGCGCAGCTCGCGGTCGAGTTGGTGATGAGTCCTTCCGAGGTACACGCTTGCGTCAAGCGCGCCCAAGCTAGCCATTTGCTCCACGATGCCAATTCACAGAATTTCCCGAATATTGCGGCGCTCAATGAATTCCTCGTTCATGGTTTGAAATACGCCTTCCCCGCTGAGCGTGGCGAACTTACCCGGGGTGTTGCAACGTCCTATGGCGCCGAGCCGCTCTGCGCGAGCATTGCGCCCGGTAACGAGCCGATCCCGGTCTGGCCCTACGAGGAGGGGCAACAACGGGGCATCGCGTTTGCGCCGTTGTACAAGACCGCGCCGATCGCGGCCCTGCGTGACCAGACCTTCTATGAATACCTAGTCCTCGTAGATGCGCTGCGGGACGGTCGCACTCGCGAACGAAAGCTCGCCGAAGCAGAATTGCACCGTCGTCTCGGTGAAGTTCATGCCTGATTCGAATCTCAGGCAGCTCATTGATGCGGCAAGGCTTTTGCGCCCGTTGCTTCATGAACTCGTATTCGTGGGCGGCTCCGTAACGGGATTGTTCATCACAGACAAGGCTTCCGGTGCTCCGCGTACGACCTTCGACGTGGATGCCATCGCGGAGATCACCTCGTATGCGCAATATGTCGAATTTGGAGAGCGTTTGCGCGCGCTCGGTTTCACGGAAGACACGAGTGTTGGTGCGCCGGTGTGCCGTTGGGTATGTCACCGCACTGTCCTGGATGTCATGCCGCTGGATGAGAACATCCTCGGGTTTTCGAACCGCTGGTATCGGGCGGCGATGGGCACCGCCGTGCCACAGCGACTTGCGGAGGATCTGGAGATCCTGGTGGTGACAGCCCCATTGTTCCTCGCTACCAAGATCGAAGCCTTCAAGGGCCGAGGGAAGGGTGACTTCTCCACGAGCCATGACTTGGAAGATCTGATTTCCGTCGTCGACGGCCGCGCAACACTCTTAGTCGAAGTTCAAGCGGCCACACTGGAATTGCGCGCCTATATTCGGACTGAGATTACTGCCTTACTTGGGACACCAGCATTTCTCGATGCCTTGCCCGGATATCTCTTCCCCGATGCAATTAGCCAAGCGCGAATAGGCATCATTCTCCGGCGCTTGAACGTTCTCAATGCCGAGTAGTGGAGAGCCGTCTCCCAACGCCGGCACGCGTCGTCCAGGCAGAATGGCCTCTCTCCATGCGCCCCCGCCCACCAAGATGTAGAGGCATCAGCCACAGTTGAGAAAGGGACGCCACAAGAATCCACTGTTTCGATTCTGTACTTTATGGGCTACCCCTGTTCAACACTCGAACCCGCCTTGCCTTTGGCCGCCTCAGTTGTGTGAAGGCAGACGTGGCAGTGCAGGCGCTGCGGGCGCCGTCCGTTGAAATAATGGGCGCTCTTTGCCGTCGGATTTCGGCAGCGCCTCGGGAGGCTTCGGGAAAATGATCTTCCACCGGCGGCGAAGGTCGTTTCCGTAGGGTGTGCCCTCCAGATCGAACGCTTCCCCACCCTGCGTCATCTTGTCCCGCGGTCCCAGGTACAGGTAGGCGTCGGCGGTCTGCTCCCATGTCCCCAATCTCGTCTTGAGAGCGGCCGTGGCGGGGTAGCCGATCACCGGCGACTCCTGCCAACGCGGCAAATCGGCGAGCCAACTGTCCTTCATCTCCATCAGCCACGGCGCGGGCTGTTGCTCGAAGCGCGCATCGAGATCGTCGTAGGTTCCCACGATGTCACTGCCAGGAAGGATCACGTAAGGTTTCACGAAGGCCTGGATCATCTGTTGTTCGATCATCCCGGGTTTGCCTTCGCGCCGCTGGAAATGTCCGCTGCCCATGATCAACAACGCCTTCCTACGTCGGGCGAGGACCTCGTAGCGGACCACGCTTGCGTAATGCTCGTCGCGAAAGCCCAGAAATGGCGCTATGTCCTCGCGGGTCTCAACGCGAGTCCAGTCAATCGGCGGATCGCCACACAATACTCGCAACCGGCGGTCTCTGGGTAGTGCTTGATTAACGGACCGAATCGTGGAGTACAAGCCGTGGTAGGGCGCCACCGCCACGCCGCCGGGCATACCCACAACGTTTTCCCACGACAGTCGAAGACGCTCTGCCGGCACGTCTTCGCCTGCGATATAGCGATCCATGGTGTCCTGATAGAGCGAATTGCAGGCTTCCACCACGATGTCATTAACCCGTTCCGAAAACCCAGGCGCCGCGACCAGCTTGTTCAGCAGCGCGTGTTCCTGGATGGATTCGTGCATCTCGCCCAGCATCACGATCCGATACTGGTCGAACGACTTGACGATTGACGAAATCACGCCAGCGCGCGGCTCTTGCGAGGACGGCGGCTGAGCTGTGACACAAGGCAGCCCCGCGGTGAGAGCGATGGCGGTCGTGAGGATTCTGATGGAATGGTTCTTCGGTTCCATGACCGGGTGTAGACTCCATTTGCGCGGCTGGTGTTCCCGATATACAGTATGGTTTATTACTAATTACGATCGATGAGAATCGATGTGTATAGAGGGTGCCTTACGCCGCGTCATGTAAGGTCGGCTTGCGTCTTCAGGCAGTTTGCTTTCCCAAACCGCCGAGTTCTAGACCTGTCCAGGCTGGGCGCCTGTCGTGGACGATGATCGGCCTTTCCCGCCTATTTGAAAGCGCGCATCGTTAGATGGGGTCGATCATAGCGCCACTTGGCCGGCGAACATTCGAAAGGTGCTCAGCGTGGGAACTCGACAGCGACGAGGTATGCGGCCGCACGCGCTGAAAGAACGAATCCGATAGATTGCTCCGGGATGTCCCGAGCGCCGCCAACTGAGAGTCTCGAATGGCCTCGCTCCAGGCGACCGTCCCGGACAGTGTGGAGAGGCCTCAGCTACGGTTGAGCAAGGGACGCCATTCCCCGACGACACCATTTTCGAACAGGAGAACGCCGCCCAGCTCACGGGCTGGTCAGACCAGCGGGTTGCGCCATCGGAGTCTGCCGAACCGAGCAAAGTCGTTGTCCGCGGAACAGAGCTGAGCTCCGTGCTCAATCGCGAGCGCAGCCAGATGAGCGTCCGATGTTAGATTGCCACCCGTCCCGAGAGGCAATATCAGATCGCGCAGAGTGGTCAAATGGCGGGCGGTTGGTTCAATCACCGTTACCGCTGGCTGCTTGAGCCATTCGTCCACCAGATCGAAGGCTGATTTCACTCGCAGCGGCTTCTGAAAGAGCCCGCTTCGCGTCGTCAACCGCAGGAACGCAAGCAAGACGTTCCAAGGCAGCCCCACCGTTTCCGTTCCCGAAATCACAGCTTCCAGCCAGGACTTCGCCTTCCGATGCATCGGAGCGTCCCGGTTGACGGCGTAGATCAGCAGGTTGACGTCGACAATAATCATTTTTGCAGCGAGAGCTTTCGCGCCAATTCTTCATCTTCAATCGCTGTAGCGACTTCCAGTGCCTTGTCCCACCGGAAATTCTGCTCGCTGCCGAGAGAGGCCGACTTTTGCACGAAACGGAATGGCCGCGGCTTGCCCTGCGTCAGGCCCGCCCTGACTGCGGAATTCAGCGCTTCTTTGAAGGAAATCCCGCGCTCCTTCATGACCGATTGGACGAGAACTTGCACGTCGGGATCGAGCGTGATGGTGGTCCTCATATTCGCATCATAGCATCAGACATCCTGCTGTCATGATGATAGGTCTGCTTGAGGTGCCCATCCCTGTCCAAAGGACGCCGCGGAGACCCTTCAAGCAACGTTGAGAGAGGGACGCCATTCCCAAAGTGAGTTAAGTTCCGCCCTCTCATTTCGTAGACTGATTCACCACTTCCCGCCGTCGTTTTATCCCAAACATTCCGCGGGAGTTGCCTCAATGCCTCCGGCCCGATTCGTACACTATTCGGAATTCGCGAATTGCGAATGTGGAGATGTACCGACGGCTCGATGGCGGGTCGCTTCGTGCAATCATGCATTTCGAATGCAAATTTGCATCAATCTGACGGCAGATCAGCAGAAGGGGTGAAAGAGGGTTAAGGCTTTGGGAGCTTCGTTTCCTTCTGGATTTGCCGCATCTCCTCCCGCGTGAACGCGGAATCGATGTATCTCCTGGCTTCTTTGGCTGACTCTCCGGATGGCGTGAAGGCGACCGCGTGTTCGTAGGCCCGCAGGGCGTCGGCCCGGCGTCCTGCGAGGTCATAGCATTGCCCCAGACGAAGCCAGGCCGAGGGTCCCGAGTTAGGATCCAGCACTTCGGCATGAGCGGTCGCCTGTTCCAGTTCGCGCATGGCCGGGTCGAACTCCTTGCGCCAGAACAGAACATTGCCACGGGCGAACTCAATGCGTTCTTCCGGCAATATCCCGAGGCCCGGCGCGCCATTGCGCTTCAGCTTTTCGATCTTGTCCAGAGGGGCCAGCGCCTTCTCGCGGTCCCCCAGGTCGGCGTACATCTGCGAGAGTTCCAGCAGCACAAGAAAGTTGCGCGGGAAGCGCTTGTGCAAGCTTTCGAGCAGCGGGATCGCCTCCAATGGGCGCCGCTCCCGGCGATATATCACACAGAGCAGAAACTCGGCCTCTACCTTGCTGTAGACGCCCTTTTCGGCGACCAACTGCAGCGTGCGCATGCCCTGTTCGCGGTCGCCGTGAAAGCCCGCCAGGAAGCCGAGCATTTTGTAAATCAACGGCAAGGAGCCGACCAAATAGTCGTTCGCGCCTTGCATCATTCGCGCGTCGATTCGGGTCGGATCGAGCTCCAAAACGCGGTTGTGAAGCTTCCGGGCCTCGGTGGCGTCCCGCAGCGAATCGATCCAGGACTTCTTTACCATGTAGTTGTAGGTGCCGCGGAATCCAATGGCAACGCCGCGCGCGTATAGGGCATCGGCGTCGTTGGGATCCCTTTCGAGGGCCTGGCTCGTCATGTCCAGCACCTTCCGGATGGAGCGGGCAAACAGGTCATGGTCTTCCTGAGACGGCTCCATCCTGGCATGGCGGAGGAACGAATCCCCGCCAGTCACCATCTGGCTTTCCAGAGCCCCGGCGCGGTTCATCATGCCGAACAGCACCGCCTCCGCCAGATGGTTACAGCGATTCAGGTCGTCGGGCGAGGCTTCTACGGCCTGCTTGAAGAGGGCAATTGCCTCCGGATACTCGACGTTGTAGAAGTGCTCGAAACCCTTACGGACGAGAGGATCGTAAAGTGGGCGCTGTTTGGGGCGGGGTGCTGAAGCGAAGAGCGGGGCAATCGCCAACAGCAAGAGGAGGGGGGCCGCGATCCGGCGATGGGACCCGAATTGAAACGTACCGCTCATTCCTTTTCTTTCAATGCAGACTCGCACTGAAGC
>CAWGKI010000044.1:0-20317 GCA_963823095.1 Terriglobia bacterium | reverse complement strand
GAGATAAGGCGTTGACAGAGCCGCGTGGTGGGGCAGACTTCAGTCTGCGGACCGGTTTCAACCGGTCCTTCCGGACTAGTGGGGCTGAATGCCCCGCGCAGGCTGAACGCCTGCCCCACCACGCCATCGCGGTATCCTGTAAGGGTCCCGTGAAAACATTCATCGCTATCCTCGTTCTTCTCATCGCTGCGCCCTTGGCACTGCTGGTGATGCTCTCTGTGACGCCCGCGCTCGACATGCCGCCAGCAGTGAACGCACTTGGCGCGCAGACGCCCATCTCGGTTCATGTGCACGCACCGCACGGACTGCGCTCCGCAAGCGCATTCGTCGAGCAGAATGGCCTGCGCTACAAGGCCTGGGAGACGTCGCAGCCTACACGTCGATTCCTCTGGCAACGCCATGTTGCGGATGCCGCGCTGCAGTTCATGGCCGGCGCGCAGAACATCCCGCAGCTCAAAGAGGGCAAGGCGACGCTGATTGTGGAGGCCGTGTCCAACGACTTCCGTGGCAGCAAGGCGCGCGTGGAGCGCGAGGTCACCGTTGTGCTCCGGCCGCCTTCGCTGAGCGTCGACTCCGAGCAGCACTACATCTACCTCGGCATGGCGGAACTGGTCACTTTCAATGTCTCCGGCGCGTCCACAGAGTCGGGTGTGAAAGTGGGAGACGAGAAGTTCCGATCCTGGCCGATGCCTGGCGGCAAGCCTGGCTTGTTTTCGCTGTTCGCCTTCCCTTGGAATTCGCCGCCCGGAACCGAACCCGTCGTTTATGCGACCAACGCGGCGGGCAACATGGTGACCGGGCAGATGGTCGTCCAGTTCCCCAAGAAAGAACAGCCTGTCTACCGCACGCGAGACCTTGAATTGGACGATCGCTTTATTCAAAAGGTGATCAACGAACTGGACCCGAGCGGCTCCGGCGACCCGATCACCCGTTTTCTGAAGATCAATGGCGAGATGCGACGCGTCAACAACAAGACCTTGCGGGATTTGCGGCTGAAGACTGAGCCTAAGTTCCTCTGGTCCGAGCCGTTCCAGCAGCAGCGCAACTCCAAGGTGGAAGCTCATTTCGCCGACGTTCGGAACTACATCTACCAGGGCAAGAAGATCGACCAGCAGGTTCACCTGGGCTACGATCTATCCATCACGCAGCATGTCGGCGTGGAAGCGTCGAATGACGGCAAGGTTGTTTACGCCGCGCCGCTGGGCATCTACGGCAACTGCGTCGTAGTGGACCACGGCTATGGTCTGCAAACCATCTACGGGCACATGAGCGAGATCGCGGTCCGCGAGGGCGACGCGGTGAAGCGCGGGCAAGTGATGGGCAAGAGCGGCATGACGGGAATGGCCGGCGGCGACCACATCCACTTCAGCATGCAACTCGATGGGGTCCAGATCGATCCGCGCGAGTGGTGGGACCACCACTGGATCAAGGACCACGTGGCGAAGCGCGTGGACGTGCCGGGATTCAACGACTAGATCTCCGCCCTGCCTACGATTGTGTGGAGCAGGTGAACCACGAACTTCGGAATCTCCAGCATGAAGTTGATGAAGCTCGTGCGGAACTCCGGCGAGACGACCAGCAGCACCAGGAACCCAAGCCAGAAGACGGCCCAAAGCATCCCCCACATGGCGGCGAACGGGCTCCGGTAGCGCCACCGATTGGCGCGCCACTCGGCCTTCCACGCCGCGCGTTGAGCCTCATTCGCAGCTTTCCAGGCTGCTCGTTGCGCGTGGCGCTGCGCCTTCCAGGCTGCCTTTTGTGTCTCCCAGGCTGCCCTTTGGGTCCACCAATTCGTGGCGCCCGGGCCGAAGAGCCGGTCAAAAAGGGATCCGCGCGGATTCATGGTCATAGCTGTCGCTCAATCTGGAGTACGCAGTGCTGAAGGCGCGAGTTCCCGGCGGGTGACCGTTGTTGCGCCGTTCAAAAGATAGGTGAGCCCGCTGATGGCGAACGTGCCGACCTTGTGGCGCACGCTTGAGCGTGCAGTGCCGGCACTCCTGCCGGCATGATCCGGAGGTCGACAAAGAGTATCGACGCCGCACGCCAAAGCGTGCGCCGCGGAGCTTCCGGAGCCGGGCCTAGCATAGGAACGGCAAGTGACTGACGGGCTCTACTTGTGCGGGCTCAGGCTATCGAGGAACTCATAGCGGGCCCGGTTCTTCTCCGGCTCCGCGTGCGAGTCCGTGCTGAGGCGCATCACCTGCTGACCGCTCGCCTTGCTGAAGGCGGGCCATTGCGGGAGGCCGGGTCCGTTGGGATTGCCGGTCTTGGCGAAGTTCGACCAGTAAGTGGACATCAAGTCCGACAGTTTCCTGTCCTCCGGCTTCCACGGCAGCGGCTTGGATGAGAGCACGCTGAAGACGAATTCGATTTCGGCTGAGTGGTACGCGCCGCCTTCGCCCGCGCTGCCATCGGCGGCAGGCGGAGCCTGGTCGAATTGGTAGCGATAGATGGGCGTGTGGGCCGTCGCCTGGTGCATCTCGATCCACTTCCAGGTCGAATAGGCGATGAACTGGTCGCCTGTGAGATCCTGCGCCGAGCGTTTGGCTACCGCGTCCGTCTCGCCTGGGTAAACCTTCAGGAATGCGGCGGCCTTTTCGCCAAAGACCACGCTGGCGCGAGCCGCATAGTTCTTCGCGGTAGGCTCGTCCTTTTCGAAGAAGGAGCGGTAGTTGCCTTCGTCGGCGTTCCACCCGGCGAGCAGCGGAACGCGGCTCTGCTTGCCCTTGGCATAGATGGAATAGACATCCTCGGGCAGGAAGTAGCCGTCGATGTTGGGCGCGAAGTAGACTTTGTGCTGCTTGGTGGAAACGTCCAGCAACTCCGCGGCCGGTTTAGCGCGCAGGTCGGCGAGCAAGGTCGTTCCGAGTGAAGTCTGCGCAAAATCCAGGTGGTCCTTTTCCGATTGCGCGCGCGGCGCCAGATCGAGCGTCGTTCCAAAGTAGGCTCCGCTTTCGCCGATGGCGCGCTGGAACAGGCCTTGTGCGACTGGCGACGCCATCAGGGCGCTGACCGAGAACGATCCCGCGGATTCGCCGAAGATGGTCACGTTCTCAGGATCGCCGCCGAACAGGGCGATATTCCTTTTCACCCATTGGAGCGCGGCCACCTGATCCATCAGACCGTAGTTGCCTGACGCGTCGTGCCCCGACTCCTCGTCGAGTTCGGCGATGCGAGAAGAAGCCGAAGATGCCCATGCGGTAGTTCATGCTCACCACCAGCACGCCCTTCTTCGAGAAGATTTCCGGCGTCCTGGCGCGGCTCCGACGAGCCTCCTGCAACGAAGCCTCCGCCATGGATCCAGACCATCACCGGCAGCTTCTTCGTGGCCGGCTTCGCGGGCATCCACAGGTTGAGGTGCAGGCAGTCCTCGCTGGGGCCGTCGTCGTGGAAGACCATGTCGTCGAAGACGCGGGCCTGCATGCAGCGCGGCCCGTATTCGGATGCTTTCCGCACGCCGGTCCACGGCTGAACGGGCTGCGGCGTCTTCCAGCGCAGGTTGCCGACGGGCGGCGCGGCGTAGGGGATGCCCTTGAAAGTGCGGACCCTTCCGTCGGCGCTGATTACGCCTTCCAAAACGCCGTTCGGCGTGCGTACCTGGCTGATTCGCAAGGGCTCGGCTGTCAGGGCTCCCATGCCCAGCAGTGTCGCGCACAGGATGGCGCATCCGCGACCGCGCGGAGAGCGTTCGGAAGAGATCATTATCTATACCTCGGCAAGGAATCTACGCTCGAATGGGACAACTTCGACGATCCTATCGCAACTCGGTGGTTGAGGTTCAGACTCGCCCGAATTGCGGGATTGTGAACGACTCCCCGCCGCGCAATGCGGAGCGGTGGGCGACGATGCCGGGCGCGGTATATGCCACGGCCTCGTTGACGTCGATTGCCGGGCGGCGACGCTCGACGATGGACTGGATGAACTCGTGGGCGAGGAACGTGTGAGAGCCCTCGTGACCGCTATCGTGCCGCATTTTCTCGGGCAGCATCGCGGTTTCCCACCAGCGCGGCTGCTTGTAGCTCTCCAGCGTTTCCGCCCTGCGGACGAACCCGCCGTTGTCTTTTTCGGTCGTCGCAGTCTCGTGGACGGTGACGGGCCCGAGTCCATTGGGATCCGGGAGGAACATGCTCATGCGCGTGCCGAACCACTGGCCGCGTTCGGTGCCTTTCAGCGCTCCTCGCCAGTAGACCTGGACGCGGAATGCCGTTCCACGGTCGGTGCTGAAGAGCGCGGTCTCCGCCCAGAAAGGGTTATGGTAGGCGTTGTTCTTGAGGATCGGATCGTCGTCGCCCCACCCGATGCAACTCACTCGGGTCAGGCGTTCGCCAGTGACTCCAGTGAGCATGGCTGTGCAGTGGGTCGGGTAGTGCATGGGCGCGAACCCGTAGCGCCAGGTGCGTTTGCCGGCCTCGTCGAAGTACAGACTTTCCAGGCCAGGGTGATGGTATTCGGCCTCGGCGCTGAAGATGTGGCCGAACTTCTGCTCCTGATGAAAACGGCGCGCGGTGATGACGCCCTGCTGGTAGTAGCTGGTCTCGGCCATCATGTAGTTCTTGCCCGACGCTTTCACCGCGTCGAGCAGCTTCTGGCAGTCTTCGAGAGTACCTACCACGGCGGGTACGGCACTCATCACATGTTTGCCCGACTTCAAGACCTTGGTGACGTGATCGAGATGAGCGGGCGCGGGCGTAGCGCAAAAGACCGCATCGATTTTTCCGTCCAGCAACAAATTCTCCAGCGATTCGTAAGACTTTGAACAGTGGTACACCTGCATCAGGCGGTTGCGCCGCTCCGTGCGCAGGTCGCTCACAGCCTCCACGATGCAGTTCGGATGCTCGTGGAAGTGGAAGTCCGCCCCGAAGCCCCCGCCCACAACGCCGATTCTTACTTTGTTGTCCGACGGCGCGACGAAGGGGAACCGGGATGGGATCGCTACCGCGCCAGCCTTCAGGAACACCCGTCTATTTGTGACCACGTTCATCTCCTCGCGCACCGCTGGATTCCGGACCGAATGGAGATCTGGCTCTAGCCATACCGCCGCTCATGCCGAAGGAGCATCATATCGCCGTCGTGCGCCGCTGGGGGAGGGACTGCCGCGGGACTTTTCCGCCGATTCTCCATGCTGATGCTACATGCGGGTTGTGCACGCGGGATTTGCAGGCGGAGGAAGGCGCGATGTGATAGCTTCACCAAAGCAGGATTTTCGACCTTATGACCGACGTGATCACCGAGTACCAGAAGTGGAAATCGCAGGGAGGAGAGCTGCGGGCCAAGGCGAAACTCGCCATGGAATCGCGGTTCCGCGACCTCCTGTTGGAGGCCATGAAGGTGGCCGAAGAGTACAAGACCGATTTCGGCGGGGTGCTGAAGCCGCCACCGGCCGTTACGACATTCCGCTACAAGGCGGGCAGGGCGAAGAAGGCCTCGCCCTCTACCAAGTCCGGCCCGAGTACGCCCAAGCCGAAAAAGGCGGAAACGCCGGCCGCGCCCGAGAAGAAGGCACCGCTTCCTCTGAAGCCCGATCGCAAGTTTCTGGGGCTCCAGAAGCGACTGGCGACGGCGAAGAAGAAGTTAGAAGCCGCCAAAGCCGTCGGAGCGCCGACGCGGGACTTGGATGACAAGGTTTACGAGCTGGAAGATACGCTGCGCGTGGCAATGGGCGAAGACTAGTGCTTTCACCGTGTGTCTTGACGCTTTTCCAGTAAGTCCGGCACATGGTGCGTGTTTGTCATGGAGGCCCGATGTCCACCGCTTCCTTACGGCCGCCGCCCCTTTCCACGGCGGCTAGAAGCGGTCGAAATCAGCCCGTCGAAGACTCAGGCGCGGCAGGACTCACAGGCATTCGGGGACGATTGCGGTTTTAGCTTGCGAGTTCGGAAGTGCGACGCGTTTTATGGCGTCCATCGGGGCCTGCACTCGGTCGAAGCCGTGAGCAGGCCCATCGGCCGGGAAGCTACTTCACCCTTTTTGCGATGAGAGTGCTTCCGGGAAACTCGCCGCTCGGTTTCATGGTGAGCCGTATTTCGTCACCGTCGATCTTGCCCTCATGCGCGAACGTCATGCCGGCGGCGCTCACGACGACGTTGAACGTTACTTTGTCGCCCGTGACTTTGCCATCGGTAATCTGGACGGTCGGGCTCTGGGCGGTCTGCCATGTGCCTGTCAGGGTTTCCCCATCTTGCTTGAACGCGTAGTTGACCTGGACCTTGCCCTGAGGGGTCTCCAGGTCGCCCTTCCAATTGCCGGTAATGTCGGCCGCGGAAACGGCCATCGCCAAGAAGACGATCAAAAGGATGCAGTAGACAATGCGAGGTGTTTTCATGGCCGTATTGACACCGGCGCAACCGCCGATGTTCCACGCGGACGGATACAAAGCCAAGCGAAACGTCCTGCGTGCGCGGGAGTCCGCGATTTGTTACAGATGAGGCGCCTGGCGCCGGCCCCGCTGGAGGTTTCGCGGAGATGCGCCCGCGGGATCGGGCACGAGAATGGCCGATCCTGCCGGACGGGCATTCAGGCCATGCACCATTCCGTAACTACGCTTCCTCGTCCAGCCGGCCGGCCTGAGCAATCGCGGCAAATCTTGAGACCGGGCTCTATTTCTTCTTCCCGCCACGCGGTTCGAACACTTCCGGAGCGACCGGTTGGCTGAGGTGCGCGAGCGTGATGGTCATCGTTCGCGTGTTCCTGGTCGATCTGCTGCCCGTCGCGATGGACTCCGTGCCGGAGACTTGCTTCAGCACCAGGGAGCGCGCCTTGTCGATCCACAGCTTGGTGGGCAGACGCTTCACACCGTCCGGCACCATGCCGACTTCGCGGTCCGCCTGGATCACCCAGCAATCGATTTCCTGTCCCTCCACCGTGAGTTTCTCCGAGCCCTCCACAGTCGCGCTCTTGACGCCCGCCTCCATCTCGTAATAAGCCCCGATCGGAGAATTATCCAGCACGCGTATATCGTATTGGTTGGCGGGGCGCTGGCTGAACTCCTTGGTCACTGTTCGGATCTCGGTCATCGTCGTACCGTTGGAGGCGCGAGTCCAGCTTCCTTCTCGCGGATAGCGAAATTCGACAAAGAAGTGGTCGGGGGCGGTGAAGACCACGGTGAAGGATTCGTCCGTCGTGGAAACGGATTTGCCGGTTTGAGTCTCTGCCGTTGTCGCTCCCTGGAACTCGTAGCTCTTCAGCGCCGAGTAAGTCTCCCCCACCTTTTTCAGAATCGCCATCGCATCCTGGGCGAGAGCCATTCCGCTCAACATCACAAGCACGCTGGCACCCCGGAGAACCGCTGCGAACGTCGTCATGTAAACCGTCTCCTTCTCCCAAAAGAATCTAGAGCATCGCGCAACACAGCCCCAATGCTGAGGGACGGCGTCCGATCGTTTCTCTCCCGAACGGAGCGGGCCTGCTCCAAACCCGGGCGCTTTCGAGCTGTCTCCAGGCATGGCCAGCAAAGCGGGACGAACTGGTCCATATCATCCTGTCACAGGATAGGCGTGAATTCAGCTTCAAAAGTGGGGGCACAGGATCAGAACTGGCGGCGGGCAGCATTCTTGTGAGACGCGCGCGTCAGGATATAGCTCCTTTCAAGCGGTTCCGCTTCCACGCCGAGCCCAGTTCTTCGAGCTTCTCGTGGCTGAGCTGCTTTGCGACCGCCTGGAACAGCACCCGTTCCTCCACCTCGAAATGTTCGCGGAGCGTGTCCATGACGCGCTGCAGGCAACCGCGCGCGGTTGCCTCGTTGTCGATTGCGCGCAGATCGTCGAACTCGCGCGCCAGCTGCTTATGCTCGGCGCGCATGGCCATCAGGGCGTCGTGCAGGCCGCCCGATCTCTCAGGTACGGCATCGAACAGGTAACGGTCCTCGGCGATGGAATGGGTCATCACCATCCGTTCCAGGAGCAATGCAGCCTCGTGCAGTCGCTCCAGGTCCATACGCGCCGCGCCTTGCTCCAGATGCTCGAACAGGGTGAACATCGCCGCGTGCTCGCCCAGAAGACCATCCAGAATATTCATTTGTGTCCGTCCATCGACCTTGAACATATAGTATGCGCGGAGTCGCAATCAGGTTCCAAGGACAAGGTGCTTTCCTGGAGTCCTTTCAGCGGAACAGCAGCAGGGTCGAGAGGCCGGTAAGGACCAGCACCAAGGTCTCGAAGAGCCTTGGGGAGAGGAGGTCCACGATCTTGCGGCCCGCCACCGCGCCGGCCACGACCGCGGGGATCATCGCCAGATCGAAGGCCAGACCGGATCGCGTCAACAACCCGTTCCAACCATAGATCGGCACTTTGGCGAGGTTTATCACGAAGAAAAACCAGGCTCCTGTGGCCACGAACTCCTCCTTCGGCAGGCGCTGGCCTAACAGGTAGAGACTCATTACGGGGCCCGCCGCGTTGGCCACCGTGGTGGCGAAGCCCGCCGTGACTCCGTAAACGCCGGGATACGCCACCTCGGCCGTGAGGTTGATCCGGTATCTCCGCCACAGGTGCACGGTCAGCATGGCGAGCACGATGACGCCCACCAGCGGACGAATAGTGTGCTCATTCAGCCGCAGGGCAAACGCGCCGCCGATCATCCCGGCGGCAACCCAGGGCGTGAGCCGGAACAGCCGCCACGCCGCGGCATGACGGCGCCAGTAGATCACCGCGAAGACGTCCGCCGTGCAAAGCATCGGCAGCAGCCAGCCAGCGGAGAGTCGCGCATCGCCCACGGCGAGCACCATCAGCGGGACGATCAGGATCCCGAGGCCGGGCACGCCGGTCTTCGCGATCCCAGTAAGGATGGCGACCAGGATACCCAGGGCCCATTGCCACAGTTCAAGATGAGGCATCGATGAAAAAGGAAAGGATAGCAATGCCCCGAAACGTATGTGCGCTTTTTTGATTCGCTGGCGTGAAAGCCGCGTGGGCGAAGGCCGTGCCGGATTGCTGCCGCTCTCGACGGAAACCTGAGAATGCGCAAGGGATTACGGCCGAAACCTCTTTGGCTTCTGCATCTTGGCCTTCCCGCACTTCGGGCAGCGCCACTTCCTCTTCTTATGAAAGATGTGGCCGCCGACTTCCTTCATCCGGATCTTGCAGCGCTTGCAGGTCATCGGCTCGTTCCCGGTCTCAGGACCACCCCCGGAAAGCTAACTGGAATCAACACAATAAGAGCCGTTTCTCAGGTTGTGGTTGAATCCCGATCCGGGGAATGTCTCGCAAAGTACTTGAACAAAACCTCAAGCCGCTTCTCAGCCGTTCACGTCCACCACGATGCGTCCGCGAACCTGGCCCGCCAGGATCCGGTCCGCTACGCCAATGGCCTCACCCAGGCCGATGGTGGTGGTCATCCTTTCGAGCTTGTGCGGATCCAGATCCTGGGCCAGACGCTGCCAGGCCTCCAGCCGCAGCGATTTGGGCGCCATCACGCTTTCAACTCCGCACAAGGTGATCCCGCGCAAGATGAATGGAGCCATCGAAGCGGGGAAATCCATACCCTGCGCCAGTCCGCAGGCGGCGACCGCACCCCGGTACCGGGTCTGTGAACAGGCGTTTGCGAGCGTGTTGCTGCCGACGGAATCGATCACGGCGGCCCAGCGCTCCTTCTGCAGGGGCTTGCCCGGCGCGGAGAGCGCGCTGCGGTCGAGTACCGCGCCCGCTCCCAGAGAGCGCAAATACTCGGTCTCCTGGAGCTTGCCGGTGGAAGCGGTCACGCTATAGCCCAGTTTAGCCAGCACGGCGATAGCGATGCTGCCGACGCCGCCGGAAGCGCCCGTGACCAGCACCTCGCCCGCGGCCGGCGTGAGGCCCTGACCTTCCAGCGCCAGCACGCACAGCATGGCCGTGTAGCCCGCCGTCCCGATGGCCATAGCCTGGCGGAGGTCGAACGCCTTCGGAACGCGTACCAGCCAATCTCCGTCCACCCTGGCCCGCTGTGAGAGACCACCCCAATGCGATTCCCCGATCCCCGCGCCGTTCATCACCACCCGATCCCCCGGCTTCCATTCCGGGTGGCTGCTCGCCGTCACGATTCCGGCCAGATCGATGCCCGGCACCATGGGGAATTTGCGGAGCACCGGCGCTTTCCCGGTCAACGCCAGGCCGTCTTTGTAGTTGATGGTGGACCAGGCGACGTCAACGGTGACACTGGCCTCGGGCAACTCCGTTTCGCCGAGGCGCGCGAGCTTCGCCGGGGCGCCGGGCTGGTCGACAAAGATGGCGTTGAACATGGTGCTCTCCTTCCTGTTTCAGAATGGCACGGAGCGGCCGCTTTTGGGCTCTATCCTGGAGAGGGGTGCACGAGAGCGCGTTACGATCTGGTGAAAGCGATTTTCGAAGCAGGATCAACAGGATACACACCTCATATAGATTATTCTATTGACCCCATACAAGATCTTGGGGTAAGGTTGCGAGTGGCCCCAGACAACTAAAAACAAAAAGGGAACATCTCGTCGGGGGTGTCTGGCAATAATTCCCAGGAGTGGACGATGGGACAGATCAGTGTCGAAATCGGCGCCCAGGCTACATCCTATAGGCGCAGTTTGAAGAAGGAGGAGCGCCGCGGGCTTCATTTCCCGCGGTATTTCACCGCGAGGCTCGAAGCGGGGCGCACACCCTACGACGAGGTGCGCTGGGAGAAGCGCACGGCCTCGATAGGAAACGATAAAGGGGCCGTCATCTTTGAACAAAAAGATGTCGAGATCCCGGCCGACTGGTCGCAGACGGCAACCAATATCGTTGCCAGCAAGTACTTTCATGGCCGTATGGGCCAGCCGGAACGCGAGACCAGCGTCGCACAACTCGTTCATCGTGTTGTAGATACCATCACCGAGTGGGGTATCGACGACCGCTATTTTTCGTCGCTCGAAGACGCCGAAAATTTCCGGAGCGAGCTGGCGCACCTGATGCTGACGCAGAAGGCGTGCTTCAATTCGCCGGTCTGGTTCAACGTGGGTGTCCGCGAAGAGCACCGTGGCTACGGCTGGTACCACGAAGAAGCCTCCGATACCATCAAGAAGCTCGACCGTTCGGTGCACCGGCCGCAATGCTCGGCTTGTTTCATCAACTCCGTCCAGGACACGCTGGAATCGATCCTCGACCTCGCCAAGACCGAGGGCATGCTGTTCAAGTGGGGCTCCGGCACGGGCACCAATCTGTCCTCGCTGCGCGAGGAAAACGGCCTGCTGTGGGGCGGCGGACGCGCCAGCGGACCGCTGAGCTTTATGAAGGGCTTCGACGCCTTTGCCGGCGTCATCAAGTCCGGCGGCAAGACCCGCCGCGCGGCCAAGATGGTGATCCTCAACGCCGAACACCCCGACGTCGAACAGTTCATCTGGTGCAAGGCGAAGGAAGAGAAGAAGGCACACGTCCTGGTGGACGCCGGCTACGATCCGTCGCTGGACGGCGAAGCTTACGCTTCAATCTTCTTCCAGAACGCGAACAACAGCGTCCGCGCCACCGACGACTTCATGCAGGCCGTGGTGGACGACAAGGACTGGTGGACGAAGTCCGTGGTCTCGGGCGAGCCGATCAAGCGCTACCGGGCGCGCGACCTGATGCGTTCCATCTCCGAGGCGACCTGGATGTGCGGCGATCCCGGCATGCAGTTCGACTCGACCGTCAACCGTTGGCATACCTCGAAGGCTTCCGGCCGCATCAACGCGTCGAACCCTTGCTCGGAGTACATGTTCCTCGACGATTCGGCCTGTAACCTAGCGTCGTTGAACCTGATGAAGTTCGTCACCGGCGGGCAGTTCGACGTGGAAGCTTTCCGCCACGCAGTAGATACCGTCATCCTCGCCCAGGAAATCCTGGTCGATAACGCCAGCTATCCTACCGAGAAGATCGCCAAGAATTCGCACGATTTCCGGCCGCTGGGCCTCGGCTTTGCCAATTTGGGAGCGCTGCTCATGTCCATGGGCGCGCCCTACGATGGCGATCCGGGCCGGGCTTGGGCCGGCGTGATTACAGCGATTATGTGCGGTCAGTCCTACCTCACCAGCTCGCGGATTGCACAGGCTGTGGGGCCGTGCCCCGGCTATCCGCCCAACGAGGATTCGTTCCTCGACGTGATGCGAATGCATCGCGACGCGGTTTCGGGCATCGACTCCAAGCTTGTTCCCCCGGCCGCTCTGGAGGCCGCCAGACAGGTCTGGAAGAACACCTGCGAGCACGGCGAAAAGTTCGGTTTCCGCAACTCCCAGACCACGGTGATCGCGCCCACGGGCACCATCGGTTTCATGATGGATTGCGACACCACCGGCATCGAGCCCGAACTGGCGCTGGTGAAGTACAAGAAGCTGGTCGGCGGCGGCATGATCAAGATCGTCAACAACACCGTGCCGCAGTCTCTCATTCGGCTGGGCTACACGCCTCAGCAAGTGGAAACCATCGTGGCGCACATCGACGCCACGGGGACCATTGAAGGCGCTCCGGGCCTGAAGCCCGAGCATCTGGCCGTGTTCGACTGTAGTTTCAAGCCTGCCAACGGGACTCGGAGCATCCAGTACATGGGCCACGTGCGCATGATGGGCGCGGTCCAGCCGTTCATTTCGGGCGCGATTTCAAAGACCATCAATATGCCCGAGGAGTGCACTCCCGAAGACGTCTCGAACGCCTACATCGAAAGTTGGAAGCTGGGCTTGAAGGCGGTCGCCATCTATCGTGACGGCTCCAAGCGCGTCCAGCCTCTGAACACGGGGAAGGGCGATAAGAAGAGCGTTGCGGTGGTCACTCCGGCCGCTCCGGTTCGTGTCGAGGAGAAGATCGTCTACCGTCCGATCCGGCGCAAGCTGCCGGACGAGCGCCAGGCCATCACGCACAAGTTCTCCATCGCCGGCCACGAAGGCTACATCACGGTGGGGCTGTTTGAAGACGGCACGCCGGGCGAGATCTTCGTGACGATGGCCAAAGAGGGCTCGACTATTTCGGGCCTGATGGATTGCTTCGCAACGTCGGTCAGCTACGGTCTGCAGTATGGCGTTCCCCTGAAGTTCTTCGTGGACAAATTTAGCCACGTGCGCTTCGAGCCGGGCGGCTATACGGGCAATCCGCAAATCCCCTTCGCCAAGTCGATCATGGACTACATGTTCCGCTGGTTGGCTCTGAAGTTCGTCGGCCCCGAGGCGGTGCCGGGCGAGCCCCAACCGGATCCGCAGGCTCTCCAGAAGACCGAAGTGGAGCCGCAGCGCAAGCTGCCCTTCGCGGTGGAGATGGACGACGCTCCGATCTGCACCGAGTGCGGCGGGTTGATGACCAGGAACGGCTCCTGCTATAAGTGCGAAAACTGCGGCGGAACCAGCGGGTGTTCTTAATCGCAACGTTCGCGTGAATTCCGTCCGAACTCTCCGGCGCGTCGCCCTCCGACGCGCCGGAGGCGTCTCTGGGAGCGCCGATCTCCAGATCGGCACTAATTGCAACGCGAGCGGCAACGTTTGGCAATGACTTTCAGCGGGGCGGTCGTATCACCGCACGTTCGGGTCTGCATGTACCGCGATGCTCGGCGCGTCTCGCCGGGGTAAAGCTGCCGTGGCAGCAGAGCCGATCTGGAGATCGGCGTGCCCAGGAGCGTTCCCAGGACCCGCCGGTAACACGTTCTTGGCCACTACTCGGAATTGCGCTACCCACCATCCTGATATTCTGGGCAGTCGGAAGGCCTCAGCCCAGATGGATCACACCACGCAGAAGAGATTCTTTTTCCCCGGCAGCAGCGAGTTCGTAGTCCGCGATCACTTCACCGTCGGTTTCGATCCGGTGCACATTTCGTATCTGGGCGCCAATTTCAAGGCCATCTTTCTCGATCAGGCGGTCGCCGCGCAACCGGCAGGTTTCTACTCGACGATGAATCTGACGGAGCGGCTCACGGGGCCGCAGATCCTCGATCGATTCGGCGCCGATCATATGGCGTCCTTGCCGGTCGCATGGCACCTGTTAATGCTGCAGCGGGCAAGCGAGCCGGGCGCTCTATTCACCAGTGGCTTGACCAACATCCTGATTCCTCCCGGCTCCGACTATTCGGTCGGGATCTTCTGGTTCCGGGGGGCGTGGAGCATCCGCGCATATCCATTCCATTCGGACAGGCCGCGCGGCTGGTTTGCCGGCAACCAGGTCATCGTACGAATCGAATAATCGTTTGAATGTGGGGCGGCGCTTGGTTGTGGGGCGGCGCTCCAGCGCCGCGCGGGCTCTCCAGAGCCCGCTCAGGCAAAACTTGCGGGCGCTGGAGCGCCCACGCGGCCGTGGACGGCCGCCCCACAAGGCTAAGCCAGCAGCCGTGGATGATCCTGGTGCACCTTCAGGATCAGCTCGCCGAACAGCGTGTTGGCCCAGGCGAACCAGGGGCGCGTGTATTTCGTCGCGTCGTCCTTGGAGAACGATTCGTGCATGAAGCCTGTGCCCGCGTGCGTGGTCTTCAGCGTCTTCAGGCACGCGGCGATCTCTTGCTCCGACTGGCTGGTGAGAGCCTGAACCGTGATCGCCAAAGGCCAGATCATGCCCAGACCCGAGTGCGGCCCGCCCGCGCCCGCAGCCGCTTTGCCGCGGAAGAAGTAAGGGTTGTCCTCGCTCAGCACGAACGCTCGAGTATTGCGATAAACAAGCTCAGTGGCCGCGCATGAGCCGAGATAGGGCATCGCCAGCAGACTCGGAATGTTTGAGTCGTCCATGAACAGGTGGTTCCCGTAGCCGTCTGCTTCGTAAGCGTAGACGTCGCCGTACCTGGGGTGGCGGACCATGGCGTGGACTGTGAGGGCATCGCGAACGCGATCCGCCAGTGACTTGCACTCCTTCGCAAACTGCTTGTCCGGCAGCTCCGCCGCGAAGATCTCGGCGAGCTGGTCGAGCGAGGTGACAGCGAAGAAGTTGGAGGGAATCAGGTAAGGGAAAATGCAGGCGTCGTCCGAGGGACGGAAGCCGGAATGAATCAATCCGCAGGGCCGAGTCGGGTTGCCGTATCCACCGTTGGGCAGGGAATCGGAGGGAACTTCGGTCAGCCGCTGGAACGAGTAGGGTCCGGGGCCATGCAGGCGCTGCTGTTCGCGGAAGGTCTTCACCGTGAGAACGGCGGCGTCCTGCCAGGTCTTGTCAAAAATACTCGCATCGCCCGTGGTCTTCCAGTAACCGTGGGCCAGGCGGATGGGATAGCACAGCGAATCGATCTCCCATTTGCGCTCGTGCAACTCGGGCTTCATCTGCGTGCGGTCCTTCGACCATTCGCTGCCGGTCGGTCCGAAATTGAAGGCGTTGGCGTAAGGATCGATCAGCACGCAGCGCGTCTGGCGACGGATGACGCCTTCCAGCAGCGCCTTAAGTTTCGGGTCGCTCTTGGCGAGCGGCAGGTAGGGCCACACCTGCGCCGAGGAGTCGCGCAGCCACATAGCGTTGATGTCGCCCGTGATGACGAAGGTGTCGGGCTTGCCGTCCAGCGTGCCGGTCTGCACCGTTGTGTCGAGCGTGTTCGGGAAGCAGTTCTCGAACAGCCAGCCCATTTCCGGATCGGCGATGGACTTCTTGACTTCGGCGATCTTGGCCTCGACCGCTTCGCTGACGAACTTGCGCTTGTCCACTGGCGGGCGACGGTTCGGGAACCGCTCGTCGGCGGCGAGCGATAAGGGCAGGGTCGCGGCGGCGGACCACGAGGCGGCTTGTTGCAGAAACTCTCTTCGCGTTGACATGACTGTTCTCAATTCTCTCGAATGAGCAGGCGCGCGTGTGGGGCGGAATTCATTCCGCGCGGGCTGAAGCCCGCCCCACCGCTCAGCGTACCTTCCACTTGGAAGACAGCGATGCGATCTTGTCATCCAGACTCGGCGGCGCTTGCGGCTTCTGCGGCGGGCGCGGCGTTCGCGCGGGCGGCCCTTGCAGCGCTTTGATCGACAGCGCGATGCGCTTGATCTTCGGGTCCACGCTCAGCACCTTCACTTTGACGATCTGGCCGGCCTTCACGACTTCGGAAGCATCCTGAATGTATCGGTTCGAAAGCTCGCTGATATGCACCAGGCCATCCTGATGAACGCCCACATCTACGAACGCGCCGAACTTGGTCACGTTCGTCACCACGCCTTCCAGTACCATCCCAGGCTGGACGTCCGCGATCTCCTTGACGGCTTCGTTGAAGCTCGGCGCGACGAACTTGTCGCGCGGATCGCGGCCTGGCTTGCGCAGTTCCTCCAGAATGTCGTTCAGCGTAAACGTCCCGGCCTGCAACTTGGTACGATCGACTTTTTCCACCAGCTTGGGATCCTTGACGATCTCCTCCACCGTGACGTTTAGAGACAGCGCCATCCGTTCGACTACCGGGTACGATTCGGGGTGCACCGCGGTCATCTCGAGCGGATTCTCGCCGCCCCGAATACGCAGGAATCCCGCGGCTTGTTCGAAGGTCTTCGGTCCAATGCCGGGTACGGCCTTGAGTTGCACACGCGAACGGAAGCGCCCGTTTTCGTTGCGGAACGTGACTATATTGATGGCCGTGCGTTCGTTGATGCCGGCCACGTAGCGCATCAGCGTCCACGACGCTGTATTCAGATCGACGCCGACGCGGTTCACACAGCTCTCGATGACGGTTTCGAGGCCCTGTTGCAGGTTCTTCTGATCGACATCGTGCTGATACTGCCCGACGCCAATCGACTTCGGATCGACCTTTACCAGTTCGGATAGCGGATCCTGAAGGCGGCGCGCGATGGAGATAGCGCCTCGCACCGTCAAGTCCAGATCCGGAAACTCCTGCCGCGCGACGTCGGAGGCTGAATACACGCTGGCGCCCGATTCGCTCACGGTGACCGAGAAGATGCCGCTCAGGCCCTCCGAGCGCAAGAACTCGCGCACGAAGGCGTCCGTTTCGCGGGACGCGGTGCCGTTGCCGATGGCGATGGCCCGGACGTTGTGTTTCAACAGCAGCGTCTTCAGCTTCGACGCGGCGCCAGCCGTATCCGTCTTGCCCTGCAAGTAAACCACGTCGTGCGCGAGAAACTTTCCGGTCTCGTCCACCACGGCGATCTTGCAGCCTGTGCGGATGCCAGGGTCGATGCCGAGTACTGAGATCGGCCCGGCGGGCGGCGCGAGCAGCAGGTTTTGCAGGTTCTCGCGGAACACGGCTGATAGCCTCGGTGTCGGAGCGCTTCTTCAACTCGAGCCGGATTTCGGTTTGAATCGACGAGTTCAGCAGACGCTGCCAGGAGTCTTCGATGGCCTGCTCGAGCTGCGGTGTCCAGTCGCCGGGTGCGCGCAGGATCTTATCCCGCAGCAGCCCGACGCAACGCAGCGGTTCGGTTTCGATCAGGAAGAACAGGACGTTCTCGCCTTCGCCGCGGCGGATCGCGAGCATGCGGTGGGACGGGATGGATCTTCACCGGCTCGCGATAGTCGTAGTACATCTTGAACTTCTCTTGCTCGTCGACCGCGTCGGTCATCTTGCGGCTGACCACTACGCCCTCGTCGAACATGAGCTGACGCAGAGCCTTGCGCAGGTCGGCGTCCTCGCTGATCGTTTCGGCGACGATGTGGCGCGCGCCTTCAAGAGCCTCGGCCACAGTGGCAACGCCTTTTTCCGCGCTGACGAACGATGCGGCAAAAATTTCCAGCGAATCGGGCCCAGGCTCCTGCGCCCACAGGTAAAGCG
Organism: Terriglobia bacterium; assembly: GCA_963823095.1. Lineage (GTDB taxonomy): Bacteria > Acidobacteriota > Terriglobia > Bryobacterales > Bryobacteraceae > CAIVVT01. Next base: position 2,722 of record CAWGKI010000044.1, on the reverse strand, counting down.
CGAGCGGCTCCAAGCCTTTTTCGCGGGCGATGGTCGCCTTGGTGCGGCGTTTGGGCTTGTAGGGCAGATAAAGATCTTCGAGTTCGCTCTTGTCGAGCGTCGCCTCGATGCGCGCCTTCAACTCGCCGGTAAGTTTGCCCTGCTCGGAGATGGAGGCAAGAATCGTCTCGCGGCGCGCTGCCAGGTCGCGGAAGTAGCTCAGCTTCTCTTCGATGTCGCGGATCTGGACTTCGTCCAGGTTGCCGGTGGCCTCTTTGCGGTAGCGCGCAATGAATGGCACGGTGCCGCCTTCGTCGAGCAGTTCGATCACGGCGACCAGTCCGCGAATGGGGACATTGAGGACCTGCGCGATGTGGATCAGGATTTCGGGTGAGAGTGATTTGCGATCAGTCATGAACAACTCAGCCCCATGGTTACCACAAGTGGGAGCGGAGCCTGGGTTGACATTCCGTCGCGCGTGGTGGTGACGAACGCGAGCGCCGGGCCCAGGGATCCGGACCACGCCATGAAAATGCGCACGGCATTCGTTTCGGGGGCTCGAAACAACTGCGCGACCCGGCCATCGGGCCGGGTCGCGATTTCAGCGAAGCAGCTTTCAGTCGAACTTCAGCAGGGTTTGTGTCCCCTTCAATTCGATCGAAACGATGCGGTTCTGGCCTTCCTCTTTGACCTGATGGAGCATCGTCTGGTCAAATTCCTCTTTGCCGGTCTCGAGTTTGGCGGGTGTGGTGAACGTCTTGCCGCTTCCTTCGTTCTTGAAGGTGGCGTTGTCGCCTTCGACCTTGAATTTGTATTCGCCCGGTGTCAACACCACGCTTCCGACTTTCGTGGCGCTTCCAATGGTGATCCCATAGCTCTTGGGCTTGCCCTTGGATGCATCGGCGGCGCTGGCGATACCGACGCAGAGCAGTCCCAGCAGGGCGGCAAAAATCCATGCGCGTTTCAGGTTATTCACTTTTAATACCTCTTTGTCTATAGTGCAGAGTCAATACGAAATGGCCTCGGGCCTGCCTGCCCAAGACCATCGGGTCTATTGACATAGACGAAGATGGCCATTTGATTGTTTCGTCCGCTCCCAATGTTGCAGGCGCCAACCTCATCACCGGCATTTTTCGCTGCGCTATTGTTGCCGCTCACTCCAATCTTGGCGGTTCAGGTTCAGCGTTAGCGTTAACGGAATTTGGGGAATTTGCCCCACCCTATGGACCTCCGAGCGGCGTTGGATGACGCAGGTTTGCCCATGGCTGCGGCGCGGCTCTTTTGGGTTGGGGGCGTTACCTTCGCACTCCCTCCTCACCGTTTGGCGCCCGATTCCACTCGGGCACAGCGATGCTGCAGCGGCCTTACGGCACGCAACGTGGAGAGGCGCAGGAGACGGCGCGAAAGTTCCGCACTGTCGTGAGGAAGTGGGATGCCCCTTACAGGGGGCGGTGGCCAGACGGTTCAGACCGCAGGCGCGACGAGCCCGTCGCCTAACGCGGCGGCGAGCCGCAGCAGCGGCGCAACCGCGGGCCCGGCCGACTCACACATCTCCTCTATGGAGTTGCCTTGGCCGATCAGGCAGAAGGCCAGGTGCTCTCCGCCGTCGTCGTCGATCTCGAGGACATCGCCCTGCTGCACCTTGCCACTGGCGACGAGGCTAGACAGGGGCTGGACGATGAGTGTTTCAATCGCCCGCCGCAGATGGCGCGCGCCGTACCTTGCGTCCGCGCCGTTGCGCAGCAGCCTCTCGCGAACCCGGTCGGTCACATGGAGGACGAACCCGCCCGCGGAAGAATTCATCAAGATGCGGTCCTGCAGCCGTTTCAGTTCGATTTCGACGATTCGCCTCAGGTCGTCTTCGCCCAATGGATGGAACACGATCATCTTGTCGAGGCGGTTGATGAACTCCGGCGTGAACTTGCGCCGGGCGGCTTCGATGGCCGCGCGTTTGATCCGTTTGGTTACGTCTTCCGAGCAGGCCTGCACGCTAGCGCCTGGAGCCGTACCGAAGCCCAAGCCGGGACTCATGATGGAACTCATCTCTTTCGCGCCCAGATTGCTGGTGAGGAAGATGATCGAATCCGAGAAGTCCACCCGACGGTTGTCGCCCAGCGTGAGAGTCGCCTTGTCGAGAATCCCTAGCAGCAGGTTCCACAATGCGTCGGACGCCTTTTCGATCTCATCGAAGAGCACGAAGCTGACCTTCACTCGGTCCGTATGATATTGGCTGAGAGTCTCCTGGCTCAGAAGCGGGTGCGTCTCGCGGTGGCCCAGGTAGCCGGGCGGCGAGCCCACCAGCTTGGCAATCTCATGGCTGTGCTGGAACTCCCCGCAATCGATCTTGAGGACCGCGCGTGGCGTGCCCACCAGCGTTTCCGCCAGCGCTTCTACAATCCGTGTCTTGCCCGTTCCCGTCGGTCCCAGGAGCAGCAGCGCCCCAATCGGCCGCTGAGGCGTCGCGAGTCCCGCCAGGTGCATCTGGTAGACGTTTACAATCTCCTGGATCGCTTCTTCCTGGCCCGCGATCATCTTGCGCAATTCAGTCTGGAGACCCGCGGCGGCGCCGCAATTTTCCTCCGGGTCGAGCCGCAGGCGCATTTCGTCCGGGTTACGCCGCTGACTCCCTTCACTGTCGGGCGGGCGGCTGGGTGGCTTAGAGCTTCTGCCGGACTCTGCCTGCCATGGCCGGCTCTGCCGGGCTGCCGCTGAAGCGTTGCGTGGCGGAGCGGCTACCAGACTA
>CAWGKI010000043.1:0-19081 GCA_963823095.1 Terriglobia bacterium | reverse complement strand
TACCGGCGGCAGGTTACTCCGCCAGAGTTGAAATTCGAGCGCACCGTTGACGAACCGCGCGCTTAACGGCTTGAGCTCCCACTGGGTAGCGGCCCGCCCGCCTGGCGTTCGGTCCCGATCAGCGGCATGCATGGGCCGCCCATCGGTTGTGGCGGCGGACGGCGTTATCGGTGAAGAATATCCCGGGATAGGATGCGAAGGTCTTTCGCTGGGCAACTCCGGAACCGTTCAGGACCGGAGCGGCTCTGCCGAACGCTTAGGCGCATCTGCGCAGCGCAATTATCAAGCCGCGGTGCCGCTGGAGTTTCGAGGTATCCAAGCGCGGCGATCAGTTCGTCCGGCGGATGACGACCAAGGTCATGTCGTCATGCTGCGGCGCACCCGCCACGAAGGCGTTGACCGCGTCCACGATTCTGGCGCAAACCGTGGCTGAATCCGCTGGCTCGCGCAGCGCTTCGGCCAGGCGCTCTTCCCCGAACTGATCCTGCTCCCGGTCCATCGCCTCCGTGATTCCGTCGGAGTAGAGCAGCAGCAGATCGCCCGGTGCAAGCGCTACAGTCTCCCGCCCCAGACGCGGATCGAAGACCCGGGCGCCGGCCATTCCAAAGGCAAGGCCCGGAGGTTTGAGAAACGAGATCTCGCCGCCCGCGCGAGCCAACAGCGGCGGATTGTGACCGGCACGCACCAGTTCAACCTCGCCCGTTTCAGGCCGTAGGGCCGCGAGAGCCGCGGTCACAAAGACTCGGCGATCACGCTTCCCGCGCGTGCCGGCCGAGTAGATGTGACGGTTGGAAAGCGAAGCGATCCGCTCCACGTCGCTAGTCTCCTCGCAGACTGACGCCAGAACGCCCTTGCACAGCGTCATATACAACGCCGCCGGCATGCCTTTGCCGGAGACGTCGGCGACGGAGAAGAGCGTGCGGCCATCCGGCAGCGAGTGGAAGTCGTACAGGTCGCCCCCAACATCGGTAGCCGGCACGCACAGCGCGGTTATCTCATAACCCGCGAGCGCCGGGGGAACCGCGGGCAGGAGGCGCCGCTGGGCTTCGCGGGCGTCAGTGAATTCGGCCTTCAAACGCTCGCGCCGGGTAGAGGGCAGATCCGCCTCGTCCACCGGCAGCCATACGTCGGCAACGGGCTCCGGTTCACGCAGCCCGAACAGCAGCGCAGCCAAGGTGACGCCCGCCAAAGACGACATCGCGACGGGATTGAGATCACCCGAAGCTGCGAGCCACAAATTCGACGCGGGCAAAGCCAGCGCAACGGCCAGCGCGCCCGCTTGCCAGTAAGTGAGGACCGAGAGGACGCCTCCGGCCAGGGCCGCCCAGGCGAGCAATTGCGAGGAGTCCTCGGTGCGAGCCTGCGTCATCGTCATCAGCACAACGGGGACCAACAGGAGCAAGCCGCGGGTGACGACCCTGCGAAAGCGCAGCGCCCAGGTTAGTGCAAACAGCGGAACGGCGAGAACGGAGGCGTCTCCGAATGACGCGAAGGCGTCGGAGAGCGGGCTGGTGGAAAATCCGCCGAGTCCAAGCGCTCTCCAGTAGGGCTCGGGCGCGCCCAACCACTCCGGGGCGATCCGGCAGACTGCCAGAAGGGCACCCGCACCCAGACCCATGGCCACCGCGCGCAGCACATTCCCATCAGCCAGCCGACCGCCCAGCGCCATGCGTAGCGAGGCCCAAGTGGAAGTAGCGAAGCGCTGCGCGCGCGCTTCCGCCGCCGCCAGAATCCAGGCTACCCAGGCCAGAGTGAGAGTTCCCCTGAACACCAGCCCGACGCCTCCATCGCCAGACGCCAGCGCTAGCGAGAGTTCATCGCGCTCCATGCCCCAGGCCCAGGAACACGCCGAGGCCAGAGCGAGCAAGGCGAACGAGATAATCGCGAATCGACGGTCGAAGCTGCCACGCCGCCAGCCCTGGAAGCCTGCGAGCGTCGCGCCTACGGCCACAATCAGAAACATGGCGAAGCCCAGGTCGCGCAGATCGGTGGTGGTCAGTCTCCAGCGGAAAGAGCTGAAGAAGGAGGCGTCCACAATGTCCGGATCCAGTTCGGCCTTCACCAGACGCCCATGCTTGAGACCGATGTGGATGCGCCAGTTCAACGCGCTATTGGAGGGATCGTGGGCCTCGAACTCATAGGTGCCGTCAGCCTTGATTGGATCGGCATTCATCCGGTGAAACAGCGGAGTTGCGTGACCGGCGAGCCTGGTCTCAGCGCGCGCCACCAGGGAGTCGAGTTCGGCAAGAGTTGGCGCAGACGACAGCCCGGAGGGCGGAGTCCCAGCAGAATCCGATTCGTTGTCTTCGTCCCGCAAACCCTCCAAATTCCAATCCAAAAGCGCTCCACCCTGGTCGAGGTGCAAATGGACTCGTTGCTGTCCATTGACCCCGTGCGGTGGGGAAATTAAAACGACCTCAACCGACACGGATGGCCTGCGAAAGGGCGGGTCAGACGGCGACCCGCTGGGCCTTGAATTCGCCTCCATCAGCCGGCTTTCCGGGCGGCGGTCGCGATTGAGCCTCACGACGGCCGACCAGCCTTTGGTTTCCAAGCCAAACCCGCGTGCAATCGAACGAGCCTGCTCTAGCATCGCTGAGCGTGAACAGAGCGTCGCATACCGTAGCGCCACGTCGCGTTGGGGGACTGCCTGCCAAAGCCACGCGGCCGCGGCCAGTCCCACTGCAACAAACCCAACGAGCGCGAAACGGCCCGGTTGAATGCGCGGTTGCGTCACGCGACAGCCTCCCGGTGAGCGGTTTCTTCGGAGGCAACTCGCATGGCGACCAAAGTGAGATCGTCCCCCAGGCGCCGGCGCGCACGCCGCGAGAGCCGGCCGAGAACGGCGTTGACGATTTCGGCGGCGCTCATGCGAACAGACTTGCGTTCAAACCGGTTGTGGCGCAACATGCGGACCATCGAGCCCCGGCGGCCGACGCCGTCGCTGTAAATCAGGATCAGGCTGCCGGGCTCCAGCGTCGCGGCGCCTTCGAAGATGCGCAGGCCGCGGACTTCTTGCGACGCCTCGGCGCAGGGCAGCGCGGGCGCGTCGGGACTCCGGCGCAGCAGCAGCGTCGGCCACTCGCCAGTCCGCGCGTAGCGCAATGCGAGCCCGGCGGGATCGACGATCGCCAGACAGAGATTGCCCGTACTGCCTTCCACCAGGTGGCCGATAGCGGCATGCAGCGCGGCCAGGGTCTCGCCCGGCGACTTGCCGTTGCCCACCTTCTGCATCAGGTAGCCCTTCACCAGGGCGATAGAAAGCGCACGGGCGAGCCTCTGCCCGCCACCCTCGGCGAGCAACACAGCCAGTCGCCCACCGGCTAGGGGGTAGGCGTCGTAAAAGTCCCCAGCCACATCGTGCGCAGGCAGGCATGTCGCAGAGGCGTCGAGCCCATCGATTTGAGGAAATGCCGTCGGCAGCAGACAACGCTGGGCCACGCGGGTCGCGTCAATCTCCCGTTCCATCCGCAGCCGCTCGGCGAGGTTGGACGCATACAGCGGGCGAACGTCCTCGTCGCGCAGAAGCTCTCCTCGCCTGGCGGCGAACCACGCGGCTATACCTACCGCGATGCCGGCGCTCAGCAGGACCGCCAGATCGAGCGAATCCGGCGAGGCGGCCATCAGCGTACCGGCGGCCAGGCCAATCCGCAGCGTCGCCAGAGCGGCCAGACCGGCCAGCAGGTCGGAGGCCCAGAAGAACGCGGCGAATAGCGCGGCTGCGCTGGCGACGCCCCACAGGGTCTGGCCCAGGAACGCGAGGCTGGAGGGCGCAACGAGGGCGAAACCGGACATTGCGGCCAGAAAGACCAGGGCGAGATACACGCGGGGTGCCTGCTTCGGCCAGCGGCGTAACCAACGCTGCGTGATGCGCTGGAACATGGCCAGAGGGACCAGGAATCCGAACAGGCCGCTCAGGATTGCGCTGAAGGGCGCCTTCAGCAGAGCCGTGAGCCACGGCACCCGCGCGAATACGAATTCTACCTCCGCCAGATCCACAGGCCCTCGCCCGTGCAGAAGCGATGCCGCTTGAGTGCCGAGCAGCAGCCAACCTCCGATCGCCATTCCCAGCAGGACCGCCGAGCCGGTGTTTTGCGTGAAAAGCCGTCCGGTGAGAAGCGCGTCCAGCGACGTCATCGTGCCGGGATGAAGTTCGCGCACTTCGCCCTCGGCGGCCGCGTACGCCATACCAAACAGAAGCGCCGCTACGCTGAGTGCGAGCGAGCCGAAAACAATCTGCAAAGGGAGAGGCACCTGGTCGCCGGCGATTCTGATACCCGCGGCCCGATCGAACAGGCTCAGGCCGACAAAGACCGCAAAGATAGCGCCAGCCACCAGGATGCGCCCCTGCGGAGCTTCACGCTGCAAGGAGCGCTTGATGTATCGCACCGCAATCCACGGAATGGCGATCAGGAAGTAGAACACTGACAGTACGCTGTAGATTCCGCCCTGCCGATCGCCGCCGCTTCGCGAAACACCCGGCGGAGGACGACGCTCGTCCAATTCCGGCCTTACCTGCTCACCGGCCACACGGCCGCACACGAAATCCGCTTCATACCGCAGTGGGATATCTTTCAACTCGGGCACTTCGACTCGCCAACTGTAGCGGACCCTCTTGGGCTGGCCCGATACGCGAATCTCGCTTCGAGAGGGAGATTCGCCGCTGAGTTGCGGCCAGCGTAAGAAGCGCTTCAGGAAGAACTGGCGCGCCTGCCGTTCCACGGCGTTCTCCCCGTTGGGACCCGTGTCCGCGCAGTCGCCGGTGCTTCGTAACTCCTGGCGGAATCCCGTGACCTCACCGCGCATGTTCACGTCGAAGGTGAGCTTGTCGCCCGTCTTTGCGTTCTCGAAGCCGGCAATGAAAGATCTCGGGGGCGCGTTCTCGTAAAGCCAGCGCCGCATCGCGGGCGGCTGCTGATGCATCGCGGCATCGAGCGCCGGGTTCGCGTGAAGTTCGATGGATTGGCGCCATCCGGAGACGTCCACGCCCTGCTGGCGCGCTTCGAGCGAGGCTTTATGCAGTGCGCTCGCCCGGTCGAGCGCGGCTTCCGGCCACGTGTTGGTGGTGATCCGGTAGCGCAGATAGAGTCCGCCGGCCCATGCCAGCGGGGAAAGCAGCAGCACCCACGTCCAGACGCGCAGCGACCGCGGGGACAACCGCAGACGTCCCAAAGCGACCTCTGTCCAAGCACGTACATCCATGATCGTACCGAGTGACCAGCATCTCAGATTACGAAGCGCTAGAAAAGATGGTGGCGCGGCCACCGACAGCACAGAGCCGCGAACGAAGAGAGCGGTCTCTCCTCAAACGACCACCGCACCACGGTAGGACTTCCGCCCCGAGACGGAGCCGCGACCGTGAGGAAGCGGTTGTTGCAGGAGTTGTGCGCTCTATTCTGTGTTGGGGACAGGCGCAGGGTTTCGTCACTCAGGGAGAAACACTCGCTTGCGGGCTAATCCATGCGGAAGGAATCGGGCAGGAAACTGGTAAGGCGCCGAGAACACAGAATGGGCGGGAGCCAGCCATGCTGACGCCCGCCATCCGGATTGCTCGCAAGATTCGTTGCGCTCGGGGTTGAGACGCTCGGAGGGAACACTGCCGCTTCGCCCAGGCTATACAACCCGGCGGCACGGAAGGGTTGGCACCCTTAGCGGTTACTAGCGCTTACGCTGACCCTTGGCGATGGTCTTCACTTTGCGCTTTTGGGAACCGCGGTCCACGCCGGCGGCACGCTTGGCGATGGCCGGAGCCTTGGCGCGCGCTTTGCGCTTCAGTTCTTTCCGTTCGGTCCGGTCTGTGACGTTCTTCGTGTTCATGTCTTAATCCACTACCTTTAAACTCGCATACTTGGCCACCAGCTTTTTCAGCCCGTGGCCGGGAAAACTTACCGTGATCTTGGCTTCGTCGCCTTCGCCTTCCCTGCGGAGGACCAGGCCCTTGCCATACTTCGGGTGCGCTACGGTCGCTCCCGCTCTAACCCCGCCACTACCCTTTTTCGGGGCTGCGGCCGCCATCGGCGTCGAAGCCATCTTCGGCGCAGCGAACCTTGGCGGGCCCACACTCATCGGAACCGCACCGGCCGGGCCAACTCCGCCTGAAGGCGGTCTCAGCTTCGGCTGAGCCGCGGGCTGAACCGGCTGTGCGGGGAACAGCGCGCCTTGAGTAGACGCCTGCAGCACCGGTGCCGGAGGAATGCCCGCTGCCGGTCTGAAACTCGTTCCTGCCGCGCTGCCGCCGGGGCCTGCCGATGGCCTTCCGGACGGAACTGCTGGAGGAAACGCCTCCGGCCTCCGTGGAGGCATCGGAATCGCCGGCCCGCCAGAATTTGCTCCGGACGGCCTGATCGCCGGCGTCTGAATCCCGCGTTCGTTGAAGAACTGCGAGATGTGATCCAGCGAATTGTATGTCTTACCAGTATAAGTGTTGCGGCGCGCAACCTCACGTACCATCTGCCGTTCTCCGTACAGATCGACGTGGAAGGCGCTGGTCCGGTCCTCGGTCAGGTTTTCGATGAGCTGTGCGGGCACTTCGTTCAGGAAGCGGGATGGCGTGCAAGGCTCTGGAGGACTGCCGCCGTACTTGCGCCGCGACTTGGCGTGGCTCAGGTACAGCCGCTTCTCGGCGCGCGTCATTGCGACGTAGCACAAGCGCCGCTCTTCTTCGAGTTGCTCCTCGTCGTCGCGCGAGCGGCTGTGCGGGAACAGACCCTCTTCCATGCCTGCAATGAACACGACAGGGAATTCCAACCCCTTCGCGTTGTGCATCGTCAGCAGACTGATTTGCGCCTTTTCGTCCACATCGTCCGAGTCGGAGACCAGCGCCGCGTGGTCCAGGAAATCCTCGACCGATTCGCCCCGCTGCGTTGCGTCGGCGGCGGCGGAGACCAATTCCTGCAAATTGCCGCGCCTGCCTTCGGCCTCGGGACTGGGATCGTTTTCGAGCATCCTGGCATATCCGGATTTCTCCAGAATCTGCTTCAGCGACTGGTCCGGCGGCCGATTTTCCAGGCCCTCTTGCAGCTCTTCGACGATCCGGCGGAACGCACCCAGCGAGGCTTCCGCGCGAGCCCCGAAGCGCCGTTCGTCGCAACCCGCGGCGATAGCCTCCCAGAGGCTCAGGTTGCGCTCCCGGGCGAGCTTCTCGATCTGTTCCACGGTCGTCTTGCCGATGCCGCGAGCGGGCACGTTGAGCACGCGCAGCAGCCCGACGTTGTCCTTCGGATTGAGCAGTAGTTTCAGATACGCCAGGGCGTCCTTGACCTCGGCGCGATTGTAGAAGCTCAGTCCCCCGACGACCTTGTACTTGCGGCCGTAGCGGCGCAACGCTTCTTCGATCTGCCGGGATTGGAAATTCGTGCGGTACAGAACCGCGACGCGGAGCATCGGCTCGCGCTTCAGCGTCTTGTCGATGGCCTCGGCGATGTAGAGCGCTTCCTGCTCGCCGTCCGCGGCCTCGAACAGGCAGATGGGCGCGCCCGCGTCCGACTCCGTCCACAACAACTTGCCTTTGCGCGCGGTGTTGTGGGCCACTACCGCGCCGGCCGCTTCGAGGATGGTCTTCGTGGAGCGGTAGTTCTGCTCCAGACGGATCACTCTCGCGCCCGGGAAGTCCTTCTCGAAATCGAGGATGTTCTTGATATCCGCGCCGCGCCAGCCGTAAATCGACTGGTCTTCGTCTCCGACGACGGCCACATTGTTGTGCTTCGTGGTCAGCAGCCGCATCAGTTCGTACTGCGAGCGGTTGGTGTCCTGATACTCGTCGATCATCAGGAATTGATAGCGGCGTCCGTACCAGTCGCGCGTTGCCGCGTCGTGCCGAAGCAGGCGGACTGTTTCGAGCAGCAGGTCGTCGAAATCGAGTGCGTTCGCCTTGCGCAGTTCCTCTTCGTACTCCTCGTAGACCTTTGCCAGGCGCTCGCCCTGCGGGTTGGTGGCCGCCTTGTAGAAGTCCTCGGGCGAAAGCTTGCGGTTCTTGCCCTGGCCGATCGCCGAGAGCGCCGCGCGGTACTTCATGAACTCTTCGTCGAGTCCGAATTTCTTGAAGACGCGTTTCACGATGGCGAGCTGATCGTCGTCGTCGTAAATCTGAAAATTGCGGGTGAAGCCTGGGCGAATTTGTGACAGGGCATCGCCGTCGCGGCGCAACACGCGGACGCAAAAGCTGTGGAACGTGCTGACCGTGGGCGCATCGATCGACGAAGCGGCGCCAAGCAGCTTCAGCACGCGCTCCTTCATCTCGCCGGCGGCCTTGTTCGTGAAGGTGACCGCCAGAATCGACGCACCGGGCACTTGCCGTGCCGTAATGAGGTGGCAAATGCGGTGGGTAATGACCCTCGTCTTGCCGCTACCCGCTCCGGCGAGTATGAGCAGAGGCCCTTCGAAGTGTTCGACCGCTTCGCGTTGTTGCGGATTGAGACCAGACAGGAAGTCCATGCGCGAGGGAAAACTTGAGTGTAACATGCCCCCTTGGGCCGACACGTGTCGAAGTAGCCTGCAAACCGTTGATGTAAAAAGAGTTGTATTGTTTCAACATAGCAAACGAAAGACAATGCAATTGTTGTAACCTGACAGTGAGCCGGTATCGCCTATTAAGCGAGGAGAATTTTCGCTCGGCGGTACCGCTCTATGACTTCGGATGCTGGTCGAATTCGAAACCGTCGAGCGTGCCCGGGATGGCGATACGGCTGCCTTCACCATCCTGGTGAACACCTATCGGCGGCGGATTCTCGGTACCATCAGCCGGCTGATCGGCCGTCCGGACGATGTGGAAGACGTGGCGCAGGAAGTATTCATGCGGCTCTACGATTCGCTGGGCCAATTGCGGCACCCGCAGATCTTCGAGCCATGGCTGTACCGGCTGACGATGAATGCCTCGTTGGACTACTTGCGGAAGCGAAAGCGCAGGCCGGAGTCGAGGATGTCGGACCTGAGCGAGCAGCAGGTGGTGGCTGCCGACGCCCGCGTGGGCACGGAATACGATCGCGATCTGCGCGAAAAGAATCGCGTGCGCGAGTTCATGGGCGAGTTGTTGGGAAAGGTTTCGGAGGAGGACCGCGTTTTGCTCACACTCAAGGAAGTCGAGGGATTGTCCTTGAAGGAGCTCGAATCGGTCTATGATGTCAACGAGAACGCTCTTAAGGTCCGGCTGTTCCGGGCCCGCCAGAGGGTTTTGAAGGCGTTCGCGGCGCTCGGGGAGAAGGATCCCCGCGGAAAGGAAGCCGTATGAGGGACGGTTTCGATAAGGAAGGACAAGACCCGGCCAAGTGGGAGACGCTCGACGGCCGGTTGGACGAGCTCTTCGCGGCCTACCGCGAGGCGTGTCCGGAGCGTGAAGCTTCGCCCGAGTTCATGCCCCGCTTGTGGGCGCGCATCGAGAGCCGGCAGCAAACGCAGGCGGCGTTTGCCTGGCGCCGCTGGGCGCAGACTTTCCTCAGTCTGGCTGCGGCGGCTTGCCTGCTCATCGTCGTTCTGCAGGTTCTGCCGCAGTCCACTCCCGCGTATTTTCACTCGACCTACATCGACCAGTTGAGTGAGGACGACGGGCCTGAGAACATGCTCCTGCAAGAGGTTGCGACCGCCGACGCCAAGCCGGCGCTGCAACCCGCCGCTCTGCGCGAGACTGCGCCGGAAGGGACCAACCGCCGATGAAGCCAGTGGGGTGGAGAATCGCGCTGTATTTCGCGCTGGTGTTCGGCGCCGGTATCGGAGTTGGGATTCTGGCTCAGCGCTATGTGATCGCGACGCCCGTCGCGCGGGCCGGCGGCCACGCGCCCCGCGAGTCCGAGAGATTCCGCAAGGCGATGGTCGAGGAGTTGACCAAGCGCCTGAGCCTGGATGCGGGGCAAGTCTCGCAACTCCAAACCATCCTGGACGGGTCGCGGAAGGCATTTCAGGATTTTCGTGAGCGTCACAAGGACGAGATGAAGGCGATTTACGAACAGCAGCACCAGCAAATTGCCGCCATGTTGCGTCCCGATCAGCGCGTTGCCTACGACAAGCTGCGCGCGGAGCGCGAAGCGGAAATGAAGAAGCACGAGCGCGAAGAGGAATCCAAGAAGCACGGCTCAAGCCACTGAGTGGCCCTGAGACGGAGCTCCACCCTGGAAACGGAGCCGCGACCGTGAGGGAGCGTTTGCTTCAAGGTCCAAAGGCTAGCGATTAACGAGGGCAATAGAAAACGGCGTGAGTGACGATTCGCCACTCACGCCGTTTTGTTTTCGATTCTGTTGATAGCGCTGCTTTACTTCGCCCCGACGGTCTCGGCACGCTTCCGCTTCACTTCAGCCGACTTGGCCAAAATCTTAACAAAGCGGTCGACGCGGCCCTCGGTGTCCATGAGCTTCTGTTTGCCCGTGTAGAAGGGGTGGCAGTTGGAGCAGATTTCCACGCGCATGTCGCCCTTATGCGTGGATCGGGTTTCGAAGGAATGACCGCACGCGCAGGTCACCTTCAGTACGTTGTAGGCGGGGTGGATGCCAGCTTTCATCTGTTCTTCCTTAACTTTTTCACTTTAGCACACGCGTCCACCAGGCGCTAACTTCAGCGTACTGAACGCTTCGGCAGCACCACCGGCGCACCCTGCTGCCTCAGGGAGATCCCCTATGGAATCAGCGCTTTGAGGATCGGAGTCACCCAGGTGTCTTTCGCCATGTCCCACAGAATGAAGTCCGAGTCGAACTGCCAGTACGACCAGGCCCAACCCAGCGACTCGGCCGTGCGAGCGGCGTGCGCAGTGTAGCGTACGCGCGAGTCCATGTCGGCCTTATCGTAAGCACCGAACTCGCCCAACAGGATCGGGCGGTTCGCGGCCGCGGCCCATTCCTGAACCGAAGCGAAGTCCTTTTCCATGCGCTGCTTCTCGGCGTCCGTACCCCAGGCGATGCCCGACATCTTTGCGGTCGCCTTATTCCACGGCGCGCCCTGGTGGGTAAACTCCATCGGCAGGTAGTAGTGGACGGTCACGATGATGTGCCGGTCGTCCGCTGGAAGTTCCATTTGCTTCAGCGTGTGGATGTTGTTCCAGAACGAGGGCCCGATGATGACGTTCCGCGTGGGATTTGTCTTGCGGATGATCGCCAGGGCCTCCTTCAGATAGGCGTTCCACAACTCCGAGGTCACCTTCCCATTGGGCTCGTTCAGGATCTCGAAAACCACGGCTGGGGGAGCGTCCTTGTAGCGCTCCGCGATCTGCCGCCACAAAGCCATCAACTTCACGTGGCAGCCCTCGGCGTCCGCGCCGCAGTATGTGAAGTCGTGCTCGTCGAGGATGATGGTGAGGTTGTTATCGAGTGCGCCCTTCACGGCCCAATCCAGCGTCTTCAGCCATGTGGGGTCGAGCTGATAATCCTTATCCATGTGGTCGAAGGAGGCGAGGTTGACGCGGACCGCCTGGAAGCCGGCATCGTGAATCAGGCCGAAGTGACGATCATGGAAACGCGCCCTGGAGAAGTCCTTCCAGAGCGGGTCGTAGCCGATGATGTTGACGCCGCGGCGCATCTGCCGCGTTTGCTCGAAGGCATCCGTCCCGCCCGCCGAATCCGAGCCGGTCACCGGCACGAATTCCAGGTAGTCCAGGTTGAAGTTGCCCTCCTTCAGTACGGACAGCTTCATCACATGAATGCCCTTTTCGAGCCTCACCTCCGCCAGATTCTCGACGTTCCGCCAGATGTGCCAGTGCGTGGTGGTGGGCAGCGCGATGGGGCCGGTCTGATCCAGGCCGTCGAAGGCCAGGGCGATTTGAGCCTCGTCGGTGCGGGACGTCATATGCGCCCGGATCCGGTACTTCCCCGAGGCTTGGACATCGATCGTGTAATTCACCCACTCGCCTGGCGCGGTCCAGCCGAGATAGAGCTCGCCAGTCTTCTCCTGCACGCCGTCCACCGTCTTGTCGATGTCTTTTTTCGTATACGAGAGGTCGACGCCCTCGTCCTGCCGGAACCGGTCGACGAACGCCGTGCCTTGGTTCAGCTTCCCGCTGCCGTTGTTTGCGGCGTCCGTGTCGTGATACGCGACACCTTCGCCGCCGATGTCATAGAGTTCGGCCTGCACCCGTCCGGGCACTGTTTGCGGCTTGCCTTCGTAGGGCTTGCCAGCATACCCGGCAGGCTGAGCCGCCACAGCCCCAGCCAGCAGCGCCGCGAGAGGAACCAACCGCAAGGTCTTAGTGAGAATGTCGTGTCGCATGAAGATGACGTGTTTTCCGCAATGGGAGTGCGAGAGCAAGCGGGCCGGCCCTCGCCGCAGAGATTATTTCAGTTGTGGCGGCCGCGCACAACACTTAGCCCAGACTGGCAGTTCAACCAAAGTACTTGAAGTGCTTCCAGAATTCCGCCCAGGGCTGCTTCAACCTGCGGCACAGATAGATCTCCTGGTGCCTCGTTGTCTCTTCGTTCTTCACGTTGAAGGGATTGGTAATCTGGCCGACTAGTTCACAGGTCTCGAAGTTCTTTTCGAGGAATTGGCGCGAGATCCCGACGACGATCACAGTCTGCGGCGGCGGATTGGTATAGCCACGCAGCCAGTACGAGTCGATACCGCTCATGGCTCTAGGCAAACCATACGCCGGACCGTATAGGTTCAGCGCGCCCGCCTCCCCGTAGTTGCCAGCGAGAATCCCGAGTTGCGCGCGGTCCGAGGCGGGCAGGGAATCGCGGATGCCTGCGACGGTCTGCACCAGTTCGGGCCAGCCGATCTCTTCCTTAATGTCGCCATTAATGCCGGACGCGAAATCCCACCAGCGGGAATTGACTGGAGCGACAGGCAGCACCACCGAGGCGATGAGCAAGCCGCCCACCCCTATTGCCGTCCAGAGAAGGCCCTTCGTCACCCGCGCCCACGCGATGCTCATCCTCGCAATCCAAAGTTCGGCGGACACTGCGCCGGCGGCCAGCAGCATGGGATAGGCGGGCGCCTCATAGTAGTCGCGGCCGTGCGTGAATAGATACAGCAGGAAAGTGAGCACATACAGCCAGCCGATCAGCTTGTAAGGTTCGCCTTCCTTCTTGCGGAAGTAGTACCAGAGCCCGGCCAGCCACAATGGGACCGTGAAAAGATTGGCGCCGGTCATCAACTGCCCTGACAGATAACTGTCGGTGCGCCCGATGCGGATGTCGCGCGCGTGGTTGCTGCGCAGCAGTTCCAGCGAAATGAAGTCGTGTTGGAATTGCCAGATCAGGTTCGGCAGGAAGATCAAGAAGGCCAGTGCCGCTCCTCCCCAAAACCAGGGACTCCGCAAGTAGCGGCGTCCTGGCGTGAACACGAGGCCGCCGATGAGCGCAGCCAGCAGGAAGGCCATGGTGTAGCGCGTCATCAGTCCCACGCCGGCCACGACACCGACAGCCAGCCACCAACGCGGATTCCCGCTCTTCAACAATCGGATGAGCAGGTAAGCGACGGTCACCCACCACAGATAGTCGAACGTGACGTATTGAAACAGCGCCCCGCTGCCCAGCGCGACCGGAGCGATCGCGACGGCTACCGCGGCCACGATTTGCGCCCATCGCCGGCCACCGAGTTCCCGCGCCATCAGGCCCGTCAGCACCAGGACTACGCCCTGCGCGAGCGCCGCGAAGAATCGGACCCCGACGGTGGTCGGTCCGAACAATTCCATTCCCAGCCGCGCGATGAACGGAGTCACTGGGGGATACGCCGGATAGCCCCATGCGAGGTAACGCGCGTCGTCGACGGTAGCCAGTTCGTCGCGATGAAAGCCGTACTGGCCGTTGGTGAGCGTGTGGATGATGACCAGGCCGAGCGCCATCAGAATCAGGACACCCGGATCGCTAAAGAGAACGTCTTGCCAGGCGCGGGAACGTCTCACGGGCTTACCTCTCTTTTCGCGGGACCGATGGGAATCCGTCAGCGCTATTGTAGTCCAGCCACGGCCGGCGGAGTGCGGGTGCGCCCGGCGCGGACGGCAGTGCGGATAGAATGGCGTTGGCATGAAACTGCTTCGACTCCTGCTCGCCGCCCTTGTTGGTTTGACCCTCAGCGCGAGCGACTGGTACCTCTTCACCTCTTTCCGCGGCAACGGCGAGACGGGCGTATTCCTGGCGCTCAGTCCGGACGGCCGCACGTGGACGCCGCTCAACGACAATCGGCCGTGGCTGAAACCGGAGGCGCCGGGCATGCTGATGCGCGACCCTTGGCTGGGGCAGGGACCCGACGGCGTCTGGCACATGGTCTGGACCTGGGGCTGGACTCGCGGCGAAAACGACAAGACGTTGAAGATCGGTTACGCGGAATCGAAAGACCTGATCCATTGGAGTCCGCAGCGCGCGCTTCCCGTGATGCCGGACGAGCCCACGGCGCGCAATGCCTGGGCGCCCGAGGCGGTCTACGATGCGGTGAGGAAGGAGTGGATCGTCTTCTGGGCGAGCACCATTCCAGGACGATTCGCCACAGGAGACGCGAGCGGAGACGACGGCTACAACCACCGCATCTATTCCATGACGACGAAAGACTGGAAGAGCTTCAGCGCGCCGCGCCTGTTCTTCGACCCAGGCTACAACTGCATTGACGCGACCATGGCGCAGGACGGCAAGCGCTGGATCCTGATCTTCAAGGACGAGCGTAAAACCCCGGTGGTGAAGCAGCTCAAGTACGCGCTATCCGATTCACCCGCCGGGCCTTGGCGTGCGATTTCCGAGCCCTTCACGCCCTCCTGGAATGAGGGCCCCACTGCCATAAAGATCGGCGCGGAGTGGTGGATTTACTTCGACCACTACGTGAAGCCCGCGCACTACGCCGCCGTTCGTACCCGCGATTGGAAGTCCTTTGAAGACATGTCCGGCCAAGTAAAATTTCCCGCCGATCATCGCCATGGGACCGTCGTTCGAATCTCTGCCGAGACGGCAAAGAAGCTTCAGGCCGAATCGCGGCCGTAGGAACGAGCCGCGTCCCTGGGAACGCCGATCTCCAGATCGGCCCAATTGCCGCGCCTGCGGCAACTCGGCGGCATGCCGGCGCAACGCCGGCATGCATGAACCAAGAGCGCCGGGGCCGTTCCAGATCGCGACTGCGCAGCGCTATTGCGTTACGGTGAACGAACTGTGCAACTGCGCGTCAGAGTTGTTGCCGGCCCACACATCGAATTTCGCCGGATCGACGACCCACGTTTTCGAGGCGCTATTCCAGTACTTCAGCTCTTTCTCACCCAACTGGAAGTGAACCGTCTTCTTCTCGCGCGGCGCGAGGGTGATGCGCTCGAAGCCTTTCAATTCGCGCACCGGCCGGGAAGCGCTGCCTGATCGCTGGTGGATGTAGAGCTGCGCGACTTCGTCGCCGGGGCGGCTGCCCGTGTTCTCCACATCGACGCTGACTTCCAGGGCCTGGCCGGCCTTTACCTCGCTCTGGCTGACGCGCAGGTTGGAGAAGGCAAAGCTCGTATAGCTCAGTCCGTAGCCGAACGGGTACAGCGGCGTGCTGGCTTCGTCCCAGTAGCGCTTATCTTGATTGCGCGGATCGTGGCTCACGTTGTGAGCGTAATACATAGGCTCCTGGCCCACATGGCGCGGCCAGGTCAGTGGCAGTTTGCCGCCCGGATTGGCGTCGCCGAAAAGCAGGTCGGCGATGGCGTTGCCTGCCTCGGTGCCTGCATGCCACGCTTCCAAAATTGCCGGCACGTGCCCAGCGGCCCAAGCGATGTTCACCGGCCTGCCCGTGACGAGCACCAGCACCACAGGCTTGCCCAGCGCGGCCACGGTCTCCATGAGTTGCTGCTGCCGGCCGGGCAGTTCGAGCGACATTTGCGACGCCATCTCGCCGCTCATTGCGGCAGTCTGCCCGAGAGCGAGGACGATCGCGTCGGAATGCTTGGCCAACTCAACCGCTTTGTCGAACTCGTCTAAACTCCGGGCCTCGGTCCAGGCTGGTGTGGGCTTGGGACCCAGGAAACTATCGAACATCGAGGGGAACTTTTTACGGATCTCGACACCCGGCGCGAACTCCACTTTGCTGCCCGCTCCGAGTTTGTTGCGGATCCCTTGAACGATCGTCACGGCATCCGACTTCAGACCCATGGTCGTCCACGAGCCGAGCATGTCGTTCAGTGAATCGCCCAGCGGGCCGATGACGGCGATGGACTTGCCAGGGTCTTTTTGCAGCGGCAGCATTCCGCCTTCGTTGCGCAGCAGCACAGCCGAGCGCTGAGCGGCCAGTCGCGCGGCCTGCCGGTGTTCCGGTGCCGTGTAGACCTGCTCCACGCGGCTCTCATCCACGTAGGGATGTTCGAAGAGGCCAAGCCGGAATTTGGCCGCGAGGATCGGACGCACCGAGTCGTCGATGAGGGACATCGGGATGCGTCCCTCCTCAACGAGGGCCGGAAGGTGATCGAGATAGGTATGGCTTGCCATGTCCATGTCGATACCGGCCGTCAGCGCGCGGAACCCTGCGTCTTTCGCGTCCGTGGCAAAGCCGTGCGTCACCAGGTCGCCGACCGCATTGGCGTCGCTCACGACGAATCCCTTGAAGCCCCACGTGTTGCGCAGCACGTCCCGCAACAGGAACTTGTTCGCGGTGGCTGGCACGTTGTTCAGGTCCATGTACGCGCTCATGAACGTGGCGGCTCCCTCGTCGGCGGCCGCCTGGAACGGCGGCAGGTAGACGTTCCACATCTGATCTTCCGAAATGAAGACGGACTCGTAATCCCGGCCGCCCTCGGCCGCGCCATAGCCCGCGAAGTGCTTGGCGCAGGCCAGCACGCGGTCGGGCTGGCTGACGTCCTTGCCCTGGAATCCGCGCACCTGCGCCCGAGCGATTGCGGCGCCCAGATAAGGATCTTCGCCCGCGCCCTCGATGAGGCGGCCCCAACGCGCGTCGCGCGCGATGTCCACCATGGGCGCGAAGGTCCAGTGAATGCCGGATGCGCGTGCCTCGCGCGCGGCCACGCTTTGCGAGCGCTCCACCAATGCGGGATCCCAGGATGCGGCCATGGCCACAGGGATCGGGAAGATGGTTTTGAAACCGTGGATCACATCGAGCCCGAAGATCGAAGGGATGTGCAGGCGCGACTGCTCGACTGCGATCTTCTGCAGGCGGTTGATCGCTTTCGGATCTGAGAGCCAGAGTATCGAGCCCGCATGTCCTCTTCGCACGCGCTCGTCGATCCCAATCTTGTCCGGGATGAAAGCAATGCCGCCGATCTGCGACAACTGGCCGACCTTCTCTTCGATAGTCATCTGGCGCAGCAGATCTTCCACCTTGCGATTGGGCTCGGCGTCATTCGCTGCGGCCGCGGCTGGCGCGGCGTCAGAGGGCAATGAGATAACTCCTAACAGGACGCAGGGAACCAGCCGGCGTAACGCCGTCAGAATTATCGATTGGTTTCTCATTCAAAACTCCATTCCAATTGCCCGCAAATTGCACTCGTGATGCGCGGATGTTCCTCACTACGCTCGGGCCTTGTGGAATCCGCGGAGTGGGGCCCGCCGCCGTCTTGGGAGCATCGGGCAGAGGAATCGCCCCCATTTCGCTTTCCATCGGGCCGCCCAGCACAACGCTGCTAGACGCTGGCCCAATCGGAAACCTGGCGGTGGCGAAGTGCTTCCCTAATGGAAGGCCAAGGCTTTCGAATGGGTGCCGTGCCTGGCTGGCCGCGAGCATGCAGTGCAGGGTCAGTGGCGGCAGGGCACGCACGGGGTGGCGCATTACGCCCTACATGCTACTTCATTCCCGGCGCGGGTAGGAATGGAGTCGCACTCGCGCCGGTCCTGTTCTTAACGCGGAACGAACTACTGAACCTTGGTGGCCGTGAAGGTCCCCGAGACGTCGAACGGCTGAACGTCAACGTCGCCCTTCACGGTCGTAGGCGACTGAACGCTCCCCTTGTACGTGGCTGTCAGGGCCTGGCCGTTGTACTCGCCTTTATGCGTCCAAGTCACCTTCTCGCCCTTCACCTCGCCGGTCAGCGCCTGATCGCCGCCCTCCAATTTGCAGTTGCCGGTCAGCTTCTCTCCGTCCTGCTGGAAAGAGCACGTGGCGGAGTGCGTCTCGCCCCCCACCTCGATGTCAACTTTCCATGAACCCGAGAGAGCGATTGTGACCGTGGTCGTTTCCTTCTTGGGCTCCTCGGCCGCGGCTTTCGTCAGGGTGAACTCGCCGGAGGCGCCTGCGACCTCGATATCGCCCTTGGCTGCCGTTTCCGATTCGAAAGTGCCGGAGTAATTCAGCGTATAGGTCGATCCCGCGTAATCGACGTCGTGATGGAAGGAGATTTTCTTCTCCTGGATCTCGCCCGCGACATTCCATACGCTCGTGCCTTCCGCTTTGCAGGTTCCCGCGAGTTTGGCGGCGTCCTGTTTGAAGTTGCAGTCCGCCAGGATCGGATTGCCCGCGACTTCACCCTTCAGTTGCCAGCGGCCCGTGGCGTCCGCCGCCGCGAGCGGCAGAACGGCCAGTCCGAAAGCGACGACAGCAGTCCATGTGGATTTGATCATGGTAAGAGTTGTTCCCCTGAGTTCCGTATATCTCCGCGCTCGTACTTCCAATAGTCTCTCAAGATTAGAGCGCAATTCAGCCCCGCGGTTTCATCATCGGACGTATGTCGTGGAATTGAAGCCGGCAACCCGCGCAGTAGTACATGGGCGCTCTTAGTAACCGCTGTATCATCCGCAACGGATTGACGCGGAATTCTTCGATGTAATCCCGCTCCTTTTGCACCTTGACCTGCAGACTGCCGCATTCCGGGCAGCAGGCGTGGAAAGTGATCCAAGGCATCCGCAAGAACCGGGGCACGGCGAGCTTCGGCGGTCTGTTCAAGTAGGAGACGCCAATGCGATTCAGGCAATCGTCGCATTCGTAGACGGCTGCGTATCTCCAGCGGTCCGCGCGCGTGCGGCGCTGGCGGCTCATGCGCTCGGATTTGCATTTAGGGCACTGCATTTTACCGGCGTCCGCATCTCACCAGAGTGTGCCCCACGAGTAACCCTTGTCCTAAGCCAGATTAACAAGTCATGGAAGCGGCCCGCATCAAACGGGCACGTTTGCACGCCCGGCTTTGGTGCATCCTGGTAGTCTGACTGAACCGGGTGCGCCGCCGTCTTAGATCGGCCCGGCACGCGAGCGAGCGCCACAATGAAGCAGC
>CAWGKI010000042.1:0-6591 GCA_963823095.1 Terriglobia bacterium | reverse complement strand
GGACGAGGGTCATGCCCGCATCAAAATGGATGAGGTCAAGCGGCAAATCGAGCGCACCTGGTTCGCCTGGATTGGCAGCTCGGATGCGGCGGATGTCTACTTACCGCATCTACAGCCCTGTGATTCTGATTGAATTCGACCACCAGCGTCCGGCGAACCTGGCGCGATTCGCCAAGAACCCGCTGGCGCCAAACCGGCAGCACATTCACTGCGTGGTGCGCACCCCAAACGGCAACGACTATGGGAAGGACCTGCTCCGTCAGCACTATGAGGCGCACGCACACGCGTAGATAAAAGGATTCCAGTCTGGCCCGCAAGGTCCCCCACGAGGGAATGGCTGACCGGGTTCGCCCCGGCCCTCGCGATCCGAGAGCACTTCCGGCGATGTAAGCATGCCCCATGGCAGGTCACCGCAACGTGCTCGCCGTCGCTCCGCTTGCGAGCGCTTCTCGTCCAATGGCCCCGGCTCCAGGGGACGGAGACCTGGCGCACTTAGGGGCGCAGCTCGGTGTTAGCGGGCGTCCGGGCCTCTCTGAAACCCTGTGTTGCCGTATACGTTGATCGAGAAATCGCCGTGGGGTGGAGACAGCAGGGCCGGGTTACCCTGAATCATGCCGCCGGCAGCCACGCATCCCGGTCTCTGCGCCGCGTGCATTCACGCTCAGCGATCGTGAGCGACCGCGGCAGCGAGTTCTGGCTCTGCCGCAAGGGGCTCACCGATCCGGAGTTCGCCAAGTATCCGAAACTCCCAGTGACGCGCTGCGGCGGCTACGAGGCGGTCGAGAAAGCAGGCGGAGAACTTCCCTCCTCGGAACGAAGCGGACGAGTGAGCGGCCACTACCAGCCCGCGCCCCGCGTCTGGGTGTGAATCCGGCACAAGTACATATCCGCGGTGATGTAGAGCGTCGAACCGTCGTCGCCCCAGGCGCAGTTGGAGGTGGCTTTGCCGGTCTCGATTCGCCCCAGGCGCTTCCCGTCGGGAGACATGATGTGAATGCCACCGGGACCCGCCGCCCAGAGATTGCCGTCGCGATCCACTTTCATCCCGTCTGGCAGTCCGGGCAACTGCGCGGCCATCGCGGTGACGTCGGCAAAGACCCGGCCTGTGCCGAGCGTTCCATCCTCCTTCACCGGATAGGCCATCCAGACGGCTCGCTGCGGATCGGAATTGGCGACGTACAGGGTCTTCTCATCCGGCGAGAACGCGATCCCATTCGGCCGCGTAAGCTCCTTGGTCAGTAGCGTCACCTTGCCATGGCTGTACCGGAAGACACCGCAGAAGTCCATCTCGCGCGAGGGATCGTCGGCCTTCTGGGGCAGCCCGTACGGCGGATCTGTGAAGTACAGGTCTCCGTTGGACTTGAGCGCCCCGTCGTTCGGGCTGTTCAACCGCTTTCCTTCGAAATTGTCCACCAGCGTGACCTTCCCGCGGCCCGTCTCCCAGAGCGAAACCCGCCGGTCTCCGTGCTCCATCAGGATCAGCCGGCCCTTAGGATCCAGAAGGAGCCCATTGCTGCCCGGTTCGACGCTGTACTCGCCGATGCCGGTGAAACCCGAGGGCTTCATCCAGGACACCGCGCCGCCCTTCACCGTCCACCGGAAGATGGTGTTGCGTGGGATATCGGAGAACAGCAGCACCTCCGCGGTTCGATCCCAGACTGGTCCTTCCGCCCATTCAAACCCGGAGGCGATCACCTCGATCCGGGCGTCATGGGATAGCAGGGCGTCCAGCGAGGATCCTCGCGGATAATCCTCCCCAAGGTGGGGTAGGAGTGGGGCGGTTTCGCGCTAGCGGAGAGCGCCAGGAAGACGAGAGTTGAGAACAATCTGGACATGGTTCGCATTGTACAGCTTGCCTGACGAGGCGCAAGCGCCGGCACGAAAAGCCACCGGAAGATTGCCGCAAACGCAAGAATCGAGGACTTCCAAACCCCGAACTTGTCTGGTATTCTGTCTGAGTATTTGAATTGCCCGCTCAGTTAGGTGCGAGTTATCAGGCCCGCGTCCGTTCGTCCCGCGTCCGCCCTCTCCAGCCTGGCAAGCCCGGTGTCAAGTACAGTCAGGAGTGTTTGCTTGAAGAATATTTTTGTGGGTAACTTGAGCTTCACCTCGACCGAAGACTCGGTTCGGAGCATCTTCGAGGGTTACGGAACAGTGGATCGGGTGAGCATCATCACCGACCGCGAAACCGGCAAATCGCGTGGCTTTGCCTTCGTCGAGATGCCGAACGATGAGGAGGCCAACAGGGCTGTCAACGCGTTGAACGGCGCCGACTTCGGTGGGCGCAAACTGAACGTGAACGAAGCCAGACCACGTGAAGAGCGTGGCGGTGGCGGAGGCGGGTTCAATCGAGGTGGAGGTGGCGGCGCTGGTGGTGGTGGCGGATTCCGCCGGCGGGAACCGCGCTGGTAGGATCGATCTTTCGGCTTCAGTTCAGAGCCTGGGATGCGGCGGGTGTCGCATCCCAGGCAACATCCGAGTAATTCACTTCCAGTTCAGCCATTCCCCAGAAGCGTGTTTTCGTGTAGATCGAGGTGCTCTTGGGCAGCGCGAAGCCATCTCGAATCTCGTAATCCCGGACAAATCGGATATCCTTCAAAAACACGGACGGACTTTTCACGAAAGTACCTGCTTCGTGAACACTGAGCCCGGTCTCCGTATCCATCCATATCTCGCCCTTGAACAGACCGACGCGCTTCTTCTTCGGATGTAGTTCGAAGACGTCCACGCTGCGCCCGTTTTCCTCGCGAGTTCCCTTGAACTTAAACTTGTAGTTCTCCGGTGTGATGGCCACCTCGCCGCTGGCGGCGTGATGAGGATCCATCTCCGTTCCGATGAAGCGGTTGATCAGTTCCTTCTGGATGGTCTTGTCGCCTTCCTTGGCGATCAGGTCGTAATCCACGGCGCCATCGACGGCTACATGGCGGCGCGCTTCCACTCGCGCGACTTTGTCCAGTTTTGTGAGCTTGCCGGCAAACCGG
The DNA here is from genome assembly GCA_963823095.1 of Terriglobia bacterium. Classification (GTDB taxonomy): domain Bacteria; phylum Acidobacteriota; class Terriglobia; order Bryobacterales; family Bryobacteraceae; genus CAIVVT01. The sequence continues at coordinate 3,610 of CAWGKI010000042.1, read as the reverse complement.
GTGACCATGGAAACGCCGCGCAGGATACGATTCCGGCTCTTGTTGAGGTGAAGCTCGAAGCGTTCCTCGGCTTCCCGCTCGTGGCGGCTTCCCGGCATCGAAGCCGCGCCTCCGGCTTCGGCTGCATCGGCATAGGCAATGCCGGCGGAAATGAGCAGAAATGCGAATAAAATGCGCAACGGTCGGATACTCGCCCTATTGGTTCGATCTCACTGTTGATAGACGACGAGAGCGCCGGGGTTGTTGCAAGATGCAGAAAGAAAACAACCCTTAATCTCCCCCGCGATACCATGATCTCATGAATGAGATTCCGGTTGGAGCTATAGGTGAACAGCCGTTGCTCGTAACCCCGGAGTGGGCCATCGACTTTCTTGGCGACGAGGAGGCTCGAGTCCTATCCACGCCACACCTGATTCTCTGGCTGGAAGTCACGGCCCGCAATGCCGTCAAACCCTATTTGGATGAAGGATACGAGTCGGTGGGGACGAAAGTCAATATCCAACACCTGGCGGCAACGCCTGTAGGAATGTCGGTGCGGTTTACGGCCCGGGTCACCGCCGTTGAGGGATCTCGCGTCAGTTTCGACCTGACGGCCCGGGACGAAAAGGAAATCATCGCCGAGGGAACCCATGAACGCTTTATCATCCACGTCCCGCGGTTCGCGGCGAAGCTCGCCGCAAAAAGGAAAGAATCATGAGATTGTTCGTTTTACTATTCGCCGCCGCAGTGCTGGTATCGGCGCAGGCCGATCACATTGAAGGGGAGAGAATTCGCCCACATGTAAAATTCCTCTCCAGCGACCTCCTGGAAGGGCGTGGACCGGGCGCGCGCGGCGGATTGCTGGCTCAGGAATACATTGCCGCGCAGTTCGCGGCTGCCGGTTTGAAGCCCGCCGGAGACCAAGGCACGTATGTTCAGAAGGTCCCGCTGAAGCTGGTCGACCCCGACGCCGCCAAAGCGCACTTGAGCTTTTTAATTGGGGACCAGAGCGTGGATCTGAAGTGGTTGGACGACTTCATCGGAACGACGCATCGGCAACAGCCCGACGTCAACTTTGAAGCTGACATGGTGTTCGTCGGTCACGGCATTCGCGCGCCGGAGTTTGGATGGGACGATTACAAAGGCGTGGACGTGAAAGGTAAGGTGGTGGTCCTATTTACGGGCGAGCCGCCCTCGACGGACCCTAAATTCTTCGCTGGCAAGGCGTTAACTTACTACGGACGCTGGACTTATAAATACGAAGAGGCAGCCCGCCAGGGAGCGCTTGGAGCACTCATCATCCACACGACGCCGACCGCCAGCTACGGCTGGCAGGTCGTGCGCGGACAGAGCCGGCCGATGCCGCAGGTGGCGCACACGCCTGGCACACCGGCGTTGACCCTCGCCGGCTGGGTGACATCGGAAGCCGCGGTGAAGCTGCTGGCGACGCTGAATCTGAACGTGGAATCGGCGTTGGCCGCAGCCGACAAACGCGGCTTCCAGGCCCGGGCGCTGCCTGCCAAGGTCAAGGCCGACATGGAGTTCCGCATCTCCGACATCGACACGGGCAACGTCATCGGCATGGTCCCCGGCAGCGATCCAGCGCTGAAGAGCGAAGCCGTGATCTTCACCGCCCATTGGGACCATCTCGGCATCGGGGTGCCGGTGAATGGCGACGCCATCTACAACGGCGCGCTGGACAACGCCACCGGATGCGCCATGCTGATCGAGATGGCTCGGGCCTGGGCGTCCATGGAGCCGAAGCCGAAGCGAAGCGCCTATTTTGCCGCAGTCACGGCCGAAGAGAGCGGCCTGCTCGGATCGACCTACCTCGCCGGGCATCCGCCGGTACCGGCAGGCAAGATTGCCGCGAACCTGAACTTCGACAGTTACTCGCCATTGGGGCGGACCCGCGACGCAGGCCTGCAAGGCGCGGAGCGAACGACACTCTGGGATCTTGTGCAGAAGGACCTGCAGGAGGCCCAGCTCACACTGAAGGGCGAGTCGCATCCCGAGGCCGGCGGCTATTACCGCAGCGACCATTTCTCCTTCGCACGAGCCGGAGTCCCGGCATTTTCCGTCGGCATGGGCGGCAACTACATCGCCAAGCCCGCGGCATTCACTCCCGAGCGGATGAAGAAGTTCGGAGCCAGTTACCATCAGCCGTCGGACGAGTACAGCCCGGATTGGGACTTCTCCGGCATGGAGCAGTTCGCGCGCTTCGGGATGACTCTCGGCGTTCACATCGCGAATCTGGACACTCTGCCAACCTGGCAGAAAGGCGACGAGTTCCTCCCGGCGCGCGAGAAGAGCGGCGTGCGCTGAGCCGAGGCGCATTTTGTGGCGTACGCTTTAGCGTGCTGTGGCGAGATTCATCTCGACATACGGCCTGTGGCGGCATGAATACCGCCACTGCATGATGAATCGTGCGCCAAAAGGAGCGTGTGCCACAACCGACCAACGACGCCGCGTCAGGCTGAAGGCTTTGCGACGCGCCTTTCGGGTTTGGGTGGGAGCGGCCGGAAACAGTCCATTTGTTCGATCGTCGCTTCGGCGGGCAGCACCTTCAGCGCCTGCTCCACGCAGCCTCGAAGCGTGTCAGGATCTCCGAGCGCGCGCAAATTCAGCACGAAGCGATAGTCCCGCGCGGAGCTGGCCAGCCTGTCGCCTTCCACTACCGGATCCTGCCCATTGCGCGTCATCGAGACGCGGAGCCACGCATGCGAGGACTCGACCCAGGTCTTCAGATGCGCGATGCTCACGCCTTGGCTGGTCAACCGCGCATCCAGATCCTCGACCAACGGCCCGAGCAATTGCGCCGGCGCAAGCGGCTTCTTCGTCCGCAGCACCACGGATGCATTCAACCAGGCGAGTAGCGCTTCGGCCCGCGCATACCGGCCATAATCGAGATCGCCGAGCAGGCGTGTGCCCGGCGCGGTGCGGCCGGACAGAACTTCCTCCAGCCATGCGTCGATGCCCGCGCCTGAACGTGCGCTGAGCCGCAGAGCGGGCGCGTCCAACTCAGGCAGAGGCACATCGATGTCGCACTTCGAGAACGCCAGGATATCGGCCTCGGCGATCTGCCTGCCGTAAAGCCACGCCACTTCCGGGTCCGCATCCGGCGCACGGACAGAGTCGTACTGGGCGGCATCGACCAGGACGGTGTACGGCGCCAACCGGAAGAGATGCGCGAAATCCTGAAGTAACGGAGCCAGCACCGTCGCGGCGATGTCCGTGCAAGATCCTACCGGCTCCGCGAGAATCGCCTCCGCCCCACGCGATGCCAGATCGGCGGCGGCATCCACAAACCGCGTGAAGCCGCAGCAGAAACAGGCGCCGGCGACTTCACCCGTATCGAAATTGGCGTGGCGCGCGGTGACCGTGTCCACCAGCCCATCGGCCTGATCGTTGGTCAGGATAGCGACCCTCACCCCGCGCGCGCGGAGCCGCCGTCCGGCCTCAAGCAGGAGGCTGCTCTTGCCGGAGCCGAGAAAACCGCCGACAGGGATAAGCCAAGGGATCACGGCCGAACCTCCATCAGGTGATAACTCGAGAGCGCTCGCGCGTTGCTGGAGCCTGCATGACGATGCGAACCTGAGGAGCTATTGTCTCAGATCGTGATTTCCAGTGT
>CAWGKI010000041.1:0-6295 GCA_963823095.1 Terriglobia bacterium | reverse complement strand
TAAGGCCACCACCGCTGTGCGAATTCGGCGATTCGGGCACAACGAGCAGAATCCATGGCCAAATTCTCACCCACATGGTATCAGGACTTGGGATTTGACCATCCCTGGATTCTGGGGATTCCTGGATTCGCGCGATTCCCGCTATTTCGGGAAAGTGATCGTCGAATCTGAGTCGAAGAACGTCAGAGACGATTCGGCGTTGAACCTGCGGTAGTTTCGAAAAACCCATTCGTCGCGGTACTTTTTGCCCGCAATCAGGTTCACGGAGGTCCAACTGACCGGGAGCAGGTATGAGGCCGTCCCGATCGCCACCTCAGCGTAATCCCGGACATCGAAAATGTACTGCGTCCGAAAGCTCGCCGGAATTTCCGTGACAAGGTCGGAGATCCGCCAGATTCCGCCCGTGGCCGGGTCGACGTAGATCGAACCGCGGTACGGAACGTTGATCGATCCGGTACCTTGCTCCGCAACGATCCACCCCGAATTCGGACGGCTGACATGGTAGCTGAAGACAGCGACCCTGCGGTTTCGAAGCGTGTCCCAGCGATCCCACACCACGGTCGCGACGAGCAGTTCTTTCCGGTAGGCCGCGGTCAGGTCATTGGGCGAAAGCCCGCCATCTTTCCATTTGGCGCGCGCCGGCGGCTTTCCATCGGCGCCTATGTAACGGAAGTACAGGTGCCCGTCATGACAGAGGCGGCTGGTGTAGCTCGTGAACTCCTTTTGCCACTTGCCGGAGAACGGCGATCCCTGGTACCCGGTGATTGTCTGCTCGTATGCGAGATCGGGCCAGCGGAAGTCCGCCACGTACTGCCGCATCAGGGCCACAATCCGCTCCTGCTCGGCCGCACTCGGCTGCGAATCCTCTTGCGCGATCACGGACGCGCTGAGAGCAAGGACGGAGGCGGCCAACCGAAGCGTCCATGTGCGTCGGGACCGATTGTGCGAGACCGGCGGAGCCACGACCTCAGTATAGGTCAGGCCGTCGCGGTGCGACATTCGTAAAGATCGCGGCTGCCGCGCATTGCCGGCACGGCGTTCTGGACGCCGTGCGCCAGCTTGAATCGAATGCGAATCCCGGCTCGCGACGGCGCGCCGAACCGCTGGACTTCGTACCGCACCGCGCCGCGATCCACAGTCAGCTTCCCCTAGCAGGGCCTTTTCGGCGTCGCGATTCTCTTCGGGCGGTGAGTCCAGGGACAGTACGCAGACACCATAATTCAGTCCCTCGCCGCAAAGCATCGGACGTGTTCGCACGAAGCGCTCTTCCCCTGAATGGCGCGTCCTCCTAAAGTACTGCCCTTGGAGCAGTTGTTATCTGCACGGGTGTCCTTGTGGTTACCATGGCGACCCGACACACGAGTGCCGCTGCACGGGGGCATCATCCAGCGCTATGTGGGCAAAATCAGCGGGCCGCTGCTGGACCGTATCGACCTGCACATCGAGGTCCCGGCGGTGGGGTACCAGGAGTTGCGCGGCAAGGAGACGGGCGCGACGTCGGCGGAGATGCGCGAGCGCGTCCTGGCGGCCCGGGCCGTGCAAGCCGTCCGCGGGTCCATCAATGCGACGATGCCGCCGGGACGTCTGCGCGGGTTCTGCCCGCTGGATGCCGCCGCCGAGAAGAGGCTCGAAATGGCAGTCCGGCGGCTGGTTTTGTCGGCCCGCGCGCACGACCGGATCCTGAAGGTCGCCCGCACCATCGCCGACCTGGACGGGAGCGAGCAGATTCAGGCCAAACACATCGCGGAGGCGGTGCAATACAGGTCGCTCGACCGGGAGTACTGGAAATGAGTTTGGCCCTGCCCTGCGATCTCGGCGGGGCGAACACCACAGAAAGAGGTTTGACTGCCGCCAGATGCCCGGACTCTGTCACCGGCTTAGGAACCAGCCTGACCAGTGGTAGCATGGAGCGGTTGGGACTTGGCGAGATGGTCCCGCCAAACCCCTTGATCTGCTGCAGAACCCGTGTCTTAATACACAGAAGGGCATTTTTGTTTTGAGCGGTTCACCATGCCAATGATTCACCACGCCAGCTAAAGGTGGTTTGGTTTTCAGCCGATAGGGGAAGGTGTGAGGCACCCTCATGCGTGACTTTTATGAGTTCTTTGCCGGAGGAGGCATGGTTCGCGCTGGCCTCGGCCCCGGCTGGAACTGTTTGTTTTCCAATGACTTTGACCACAAGAAGGGTCGCACCTATCGGGAGAACTGGGGAAGGGGCGCTCTGACAACAGCAGACGTCCGGTCGCTGAAGACAGCAGACGTGCCGCCTTATGCCCAGTTGGCCTGGGCTTCATTTCCTTGCCAGGACCTTTCACTCGCTGGCGCCGGCGCCGGTTTGAAGGGTGACCGCTCGGGAACCTTCTGGCCGTTTTGGACGCTAATGGAGGGTCTGATCGAGGAAGACCGCGCCCCGAAGCTCATCGTTCTTGAGAACGTCTGCGGGACGCTAAATTCCCACGACGGGAAGGATTTTGCAGCCATCTGTGGCGCGCTTGGCAACGGAGGCTATTCCGTCGGCGCTCTCATTGTGGACGCAGCGCTGTTCCTGCCCCAGTCGAGACCACGTCTGTTCATTATCTGTCCTCACAACGATCTCCAGCTTCCGAACTCCATCATCGCTGCTGGTCCGGAACATCCATGGCACACGACCAGCCTGCGAACTGCCTTCAGAAAACTGCCACAAACGGCAAGAAGCAACTGGATTTGGTGGTCCCTGCCAAAGCCGCAGTTGCGCGTTGAGTCCATCGCGGACATCATCGAAGAGAACGATTCCGACGTCGAGTGGTTTGGCGCAGAGGCAACGAGTCGATTGTTGTCGATGATGAGCGAGGTTAATCGCAAGAAGCTCTGGAAAGCCCAGCGCGAGAATCGCAGCATTGTCGGGGCGCTGTACCGACGAACTAGATTCGACGAGGAGGGCCGCAAGGTTCAACGCGCAGAGATCCGATTCGACGGTCTCGCGGGGTGTCTTCGCACACCGGCTGGTGGTTCAAGCCGTCAGGTGATTGTGGTTGTTCAGGGTGGTTCAGTGAGGGCCCGCTTAATATCCGGCAGGGAGACCGCGAGACTGATGGGACTTGCTGAAAGTTATAAGCTGCCCGAGAACTACAACGAGATATACCATCTTACGGGCGACGGAGTCGTAGTGCCGGTCGTCCGACATCTTGCACAGCACATTTTTGAGCCGATTATCGATTCTCTTGAACAGGGGAAGTCGAAAGCGGCATGAGCATCATCCCTTGCTCGAAAAATGAGCATCTCCGCAAAATCATCAGGGATTATGTGGAGGTCCTGAAGACCGATGCGCACCAGATCGGCGAGCACGGCCTTGGCGATAAGGAATTCTACAACAGCGGCGTGTTTCGAGGCGCCATCGAGCGGATACGGGGACAGTTTTCGGCAACCATGCGCGAGAAACGCGAGTTTGCGAGACACGTCCTGAACTACATGCAAGATCAGGGTTGCATCCAAGACTGGGAATCGTCGGGTGAGGCCAACCGCCACGATTACACTGTTCGACTTCCAGGCGGCCGGGTCGCGGTGATCGAATTGAAAGGCTGTCTGGACGGAAACAACACCAACATATTCGAGCGGCCTCCGCATGCTCAGGAGTTCGTGATTTGGAGCATCTGCACGAATCAAGCGGCCGATCCAAGACTCAACGCGTGGTCAGGCATCCATACTAGACTTAGTGCCGATATGATCGACCGCCAGCAACGAGTCGATGGAGTCATCATATGGGACATGGTCTGCGGGACTGTGGGGCGACCGTGTCCGAAGCTCCAGGATGCGAGGGAAAGCGTCACCCTTGTCGCTCACTACGAGCTTCCGCCGCCATGCATCTATGTCATGCCTGCGACCGTAGCCAGCCCGAGAAACAACCCTCACCCGGTTGCTCAGGCCATCGCCGAGGTCCATCTTCTCAAAGCGTTCCACGATTGCTTCGGCGGACACGATGATGAGGTCAGCTACGTTGACTTTGACGTCGAGCACCACGGAGCTGACACCGTGCGCCGCACCCGCGTTCGACGAGGTGGACAGGTCGTGCGGGAGTCGGATCTGACCCCCATTCAACGGTCTTGACGCCATGGAATCGCCTGAAGTTCGAAAGCGAACAATGCAGGCGGTCAAGAGCAGAGACACCGCCCCAGAGATCGTGGTGCGGCGTTTGCTGTACGCGCTAGGGATTCGCTACCGGCTCCATCGCCGCGAACTGCCAGGATGCCCCGATCTCGTTTTCTTCGGTAAGCGCAAGATCATATTCATTCACGGCTGTTTTTGGCATGGGCACGAGTGCCCGCGAGGTTCGCGAACTCCCAAAACAAACGCGAACTACTGGACCGCAAAGATCGACCGGAATCGATCGCGGGACGCAAGTGCAGTGCAACAACTCCAGAACACTGGATGGAGCGTGCTCGTGATCTGGGAGTGCCAAATCCGCGAATCTGATCTCCAACGTCGTCTGGTCGGGTTCCTTCAGAACTAACGTCGCGTTTCGTGCCGCTCATCCGGCCTGAGCCGGTGTTGCTTGTGGACGACATGGTCGACTCGCGGTGGACGTTCACCGTAGCAGCCGCTTCGTTGCGTCGAGCGGGAAGTGGACCTGTCTATCCATTTGCTCTGGCGGACAGTTCCTCGGAAGATAATGTTTAGGAGATGGGATTGGAGTACACTTTAACGCCCGATACGCAAGCGGTGCTCCTCCTGTGCGGGGAGCTTGGCCAGCGCGGAAGCAACGGCATGAAGCCCCTGGGTCCTCGGCAATACGGCACACTGGCCACGTGGCTGAAAATGGAGGGCTTGCGCCCGGGCGATCTGCTCACACCGGAAGGCCGGGTGAAGCTGGATGGACTCCAAACGCCGGAGGTCAACGCGCCTCGCATTCTGCCGCTGCTCGAACGGGGTGCGGCCCTCGCCCTGATCGTCGAGAGGTGGGAAAGAAGCGGCCTCTGGGTGATCAGCCGCAGTGATGTTTCCTATCCGGAACGTCTAAAGCGGTACCTCGGCCGGACGGCTCCGCCTCTCCTCTATGGCGTCGGCTCGAAGAGTCTGCTGAATCGCGGGGGCCTCGCCGTGGTCGGGTCGCGCGACCGGTCGGAAGAGGACGGCGAATTCGCGCGCCGGGTGGGGGAGCATTGCGCCCAGGAAGGCATCGCGATTATCTCGGGCGCCGCCAAAGGGATCGACCGGGACGCGATGTCCGGCGCTCTGGATGTCGGGGGCTGGGCACTGGGGGTTCTCGCCGAGGGTCTGGCCAAAACCGCCACCTCGGGCCAGTACCGCTCCAGGCTGGTGAGCGACCACCTGACGTTGGTCTCGCCATACGATCCCGATTCGAGATGGTTCGCGTACACCGCGATGGAGAGGAACAAGCTTCTATACGGTCTCAGCGATGCCGCGCTGGTGGTCGCCAGCTCCGCCGACTCCGGAGGCACATGGGCCGGCGCCACCGAAGCCCTTCAACTCGGCAAGGTGAAGGTCTTCGTGAAATCCGCTGGCACGACGGCGCCTGGGAATCCAAAACTACGGCGCATGGGCGCGATACCATTTCCCGAGGAACCTTGGGAAAACCTTCGGCCTCTGTTTACGCCGCCGGAAGAAAAGAACGGGCTCTTGTTCGCCGGCGCTGCCCAGGATGATTCTCCTGCCGTGGAGCCGGACGCGCGGCCTAACGCGCCCCCCGCGCCTGAGGCTCCTCCCGCGGGCGATCAAACCGCGCCGGCGGCAGCGCCCTTTGTGGAATCACAACGGACCGAGGTAGCGGAGTCCACGCGGGACGCATACACGCTGGTGATCGATGCCCTGTTGGCCCTGTTGCGGGAACCGCGGACCGATGAGTGGCTAGCGGAGCAAATGGGCGTGCGCACGGCACAGATGAAGGACTGGCTGGAGCGAGGCGTCCGGGAAGGCCGCATTCTAAAACTGAAAAAGCCCTTGCGCTATGCCGCGCACGCGCCTGATCTCTTTACCGATTGAGCCTATGGGTCACACCCCTGAGCGACTTCGTCCCAGCAGTGCAATCGAAGGTGAGCAGGATTCACGTGCGCCGAACTCGCACTGAGCGCGGCGGCTCTCTGCGGCTTTCTGCGTCCACCCCGGCATAGCAGGTGCAACCGGCAGGGGTGCCGGCCGAATACAAACTGAGATCCGACGCACGAATGCCGTTGCACCGGCGGCGGCATTTGCGTCGGAATGGCAGCGCTACATGGGCAAGATCAGCGGGCCGCTTCTGAACCGCATCGACTTGCACATCGAGGTGCCGGCCGTGGCGTACCAGGAGTTGCGCGGCAATGAG
>CAWGKI010000040.1:0-10645 GCA_963823095.1 Terriglobia bacterium | reverse complement strand
TGACGAGGAACCAGGACAAGGGAACGACCTTCAGCCTGTTTTTCCCGCAGCCGCGAGGAGACCGCGCATGATCGGCAAGCGGATTCTGGTGGTCGACGACGAGGAGAATCTTCGCCGCGTTACGCAACTGAAGCTACAGCAGGCGGGTTATGAAGCGATGACGGCGAGCGACGCCAGGCAGGCCCTTGAAATTGTTTCGAAGTATCCTCAAGACCTCGTGCTGACCGATCTCAAAATGCCCGGAATGTCCGGCATCGACCTGCTCAAGAAACTGAAAACGGAGTACCCCGAGGTCATCGTCGTCGTAGTCACGGCATTCGGCACGATCGAGTCCGCCGTGGAAGCGATGCGCCTGGGCGCGCAGGACTACATCATCAAGCCGGTGAACTCGGAGGCGTTGAATCTCATCGTTTCGCGGGCGCTGGAGCACCATCGCCTTCAGGAGGAGGTGAAGAACCTCCGCAGCGCCATCGACCGGAAGTTCGGGTTCGAGAACATCGTCGGCCAGGCCAAGAATCTGCTCTCGACCCTCGACAACGCCTCGCGCGCCGCGCAGAGCGATTCCACAGTGCTGGTCCGTGGAGAGACCGGTACCGGCAAGGAACTGCTGGCGAAAGCGATCCACTTCAACAGCCCGCGCCGCGACCGGCCCTTCATAGTGATCAACTGCGGCGCGATCCCGAAGGAGTTGCTGGAGTCCGAGTTGTTCGGATACACCAAGGGATCGTTCACCGGCGCTGTGGCCAACAAGCAGGGCAAGATCGAAATGGCCGACCAAGGCTCGCTGTTCCTGGATGAGATCGGCGAGATGCCGCTGGAGCTACAGGTCAAAATCCTGCGGCTGATCCAGGAGCGCGAGATCGAGAAGATAGGCGCGGCGGCTCCGGTAAAGGTCAACGTGCGTATCATCGCGGCGACCCACCGAAACCTGCAGGCCATGGTGGAAGACGGCACGTTCCGTGAGGATCTCTACTATCGTCTCAATGTGATTCCGCTGACCCTGCCTCCGTTGCGAGAACGCACCGGCGATATCGCCGAGCTGGTCGCGATCTTCTTCGAGAAGTTCAAGGAGCGGCTGAATCGCCCCGGTCTGAGGTTACCGTCGTCACTGCTGCCCTACTTCGGCACGTATCGCTGGCCCGGCAATGTGCGCGAACTCGAGAATGTCGTTGAGCGCCTCGTGGTCCTGACGCCGGGCGATGAAGTGACGGTCAACGACCTGCCTGACTTCCTGGTGCGAGAGCGGCCGGCGATGGAGGCGATTCAATTGGAATTGCCGCCGCAGGGAATCAGTATCGAGGCTGTCGAGCGCGAACTCGTGCTGCGGGCACTCCAAAGGTTCAATTGGAACCAGACGAAGGCTGCCGAGTGCCTCGACATCAGCCGCAAGATGCTGATCTATCGCATGGAGAAGTTCAACCTTCGCAAGGACGACTGAAACCGCGTTCTGGCGAGCCTGTGTGGTGGGGCAGGCATCAGCCCCGCAAGGGTCCGTCCGAAGGGACCGGTTGAAACCGGTCCGCGGACTGAAGTCCGCCCCACCATGCACGTCCAACTGGAATGCTTACTGGCGCGGGATCGTGTAGCGCAGAGTCTGGGTCGAGAAGTCGCCGCCCTGAAGCGCGGTGACTCTCAGCTCGCAAACGCCAGGGTGCGTGGCGGCGGCGAGAATCAGTGGGACAGCGCCGGTTGAATCGACGGGGCCCAAATCCGAGACTCTCTTCGCCACCACCTCACCGTCCACCCGAAACTCGACCCACAACTTTGGCCTTTCCGCGTTCGCGCTGTCCGGATAGACCACGAAATAGACGGACGGACGCGCGCCAGCTTCGAGCGTGGCGGTAAGTTCGGGGACGATGCGCCCCGGACTCGTCTTCGCTTGGGACTGTTCCTGGGTCTTTAGTTGAAGCTGCAACGGATCGCTCGGGTCATATGGAATGCCGGTCGATTCGACCCGCCGCACCAGGACAATGCTGCTGAGAGCAATCCCCTTGTGCCCGGGATTGTCGAACTCGAGCTTCGCGGTGCTGGCCCGATGAGCCTCGTGATCGAGGATGACGCTCTCCACCGTATAGCGGCCCAGTGGAAGATCGATGGGATGAGTGAATGTGAGTGGGCTGGCCTTCAGCGCTGCCAGGTCCGCATCGGGAACCTCGTAGGGAGAATCCTGGCCGACCATGTCAACCACCTGTCCACTGGAGTCCTTCACCAGCGCGAAAAAGGAGATGTGCACGCGATGCTTCTTCAACTCCGGCAGTGGGGTAGCGCCCACGCTGGAGGACGGCAATTCCATCGCGATGGCGCATTGCAACCCGTCGGCGCCAGGCCGGAACTGCAGGGCCGCGGACTTGAAGTCGAATGCATGCGGTTGAGTCTGGGCGTTCAACGCGTTCAGCGCAGCCACTTCAAATGGGAGCGGAGCGGAGACGCCCGGCAACGCCGGCAGAGCGAAATACCCTGCCCTGCTTTGTACTACCAACCCTGGACGCGAAGGCTTCACCGCGATATTCCTGAAACGCCCATCGTACTTCTCGGCGGACGGGTGGTAGATCACCTCGTAATGCGTGTCGAGATCGGCCAACACCTGCTGGAACGGCTTTCTCAAATCGTTCGTGTTGCCGATCAGAAAGCCGCCTGTCCCCTCGGCGAGAGTCCGAAGCGTAGCCTGCAAGTCCGTTGTGCGCACGGCGTCATGGAGGTAATCGTCCTGCAACATCTGTTCCCGTACGTTGCTCGACCTGCCAAGCGAGCCGGCATGGCGCACGGCGGAATTACCGGCCACGACGTTGGAGTTCTGTGTCAGGCCGTTGACGTCGATGGAATAGAGCGTGATGTTGGCCTGATTGGCCTTACTAATGAGGGAATCGAACCGCTCTGGATCGCCCGTGGTGGCCAGGCCGGAACTGAAAAGCAGCACTGTCTTGCGGCCGGGCAGACGACGGAATTCGTCGATCATCATAAAGACCTGGTCGGTCTGATGCATCCCCTCGATCCATCCAAACTGGCGCCGCTGGATGGCGCGCTGACCGCGCAGGATCTTCTCTCCCGTGCCGTTGGAGACGTCCACGCCCGTGATGGCTTCGGTATTGAGTTCGCCGCCGCTCACGGTCAGCGCAGTCGAAACCGATCCGCCGCTGGCAGGGTTGCCCGAGGTTGTCACAACCACGGTTGCGACGGTAGGCGTTGAGCTCAAAACCGCGTTGGCCGTGGACATGAAATCCGTGCCCGTTCCCGTCGCCGCTCCGGCCGCGGATGCGATCAGCTCTTCACGATTGGTGGAGAAGGGGTGCAGCGTGGACAGAGTCGAGTCGAGGTTAAAGATGCCAATCCAGGCGCCGGGCGGCAACTGGCTTCGCAGGAACTCTTGCGCCGCCTCCACCGCGAACTTCCTGGTGTTGACGTCCAGCTTATGAAACACGATGCAGACGACATTCACCGCCGGGAGTGGACTGGCGGCTGGAGCGGCGGGCGCCGGAGCTGCCTCGGTCGCCTGGCTCTGAACGGCCGCGCGCCCGCTGACCAGCTTAAAGCTGCGGATCTCTTGCGGCACGCCGTCTTCGAGGATCTCCACCTCGGATGCCCGCAGATTCTTGACCAGGCGGCCATGGGCGTCGCGCACCACCAGGTCGAGAGCAACCTCCTGCGCGGAACTGCGGATTGTGACAGGGGGCTCCTGCGCCTGTGCTCCAAGTCCCGCCAGTACGCCGATGAGCGCGAGGGAGAGCCGGCAAGCGGCGGCGCCATTCTTCACGTTCCTATCCTAGCTTGTCGGGTTCTGTCTGTCTCGCGGGAAACGCTCGGAGGGTGCGCGCGATGAAATCGCGAGTGCTTGGATCTGAAATGCCGCCCGAGCATTGAGGCTCGGAAACGGAGCCAAGCCATCACCAAAAATACTTGTCCACAATCTGCGGCGGACCCGAGTTGCCGTCGATCACCTTGGTGGCAACCACGATCTGCATGTTCTTGGAGGCCCAGTTCTTGGGGGCAGTCCTGCTCATCGCCTCCAGGTAGGAAGGGTTGGAAAGAAACTCACCAGCGGCGAGCGTCCCGTAACCGGTCAAGCCGGCGGCGATGACGACCATCCGTTCGGTCGTCGGATCGTGCACCCTGGTAATGACTGCGTAGTCCCGGGTAAGCTGCAGGTATGGCGTGTCGTAGCCGACGCCCCGGCTATGATCCGCGGGCTTCGTTCTATCGCTGATCCAAAAGAACTGCCCATCCCGCGCAAAACCGAAGCGCAGCGGACCGGCCAGACGCAAAGTCCAGTCGTTATTAAAGGCGCCAATCAGGATAACGGGACTGCTGCGCAGGTCCGCGAAAGTAGTCGAGCTTTGGCCGCGAATCTGATACGGTTTGGCGTGCAGATCGAGCAGTCCCGCGAGCCTCGCGATGGTCATCATGTCGGGCACGGCCACGTTCTGACTTCCCAGGTAGTAAAGCTCGGACACCGTCGTCTGGTCGACGGAGCTTCTTTGGTCAGTCTGCGGGTGGGGAATGTCGGAGCTGTTCTTCTGCCGCAACTCCGGGGAGGAGCCCAGATACTCGCGCTGTCCAACGCAGATCAACACAGGGCCGGGAGGATCGAGGACAGGAGCCCAAAAGCGGTCGAGGGCATCGGGGCGCACCCACGGTCTAGTCCAGAACAGGCCGACGGTTACGGCGCCCAGCGCGAAACACGCCAAGGCGTAGCGCAGCCATTGCCGGCGGCGAGGCTTCGCCGCAATGGCCGGCGGCGGCTCAAGGACCGGCTGCGGAGGGGCCGGAACTGACGCTGACGCCGCGAACTCGGGCACGTAAGAGCCAGGAACCAGATCGATTCGCAGCTCTGTCTCATGACCGGGCTCGTGATAATACTGGGCGATTCGCTTCCGGATCTCACCCGCGGCCGCTCGAACAATTGGGTCGGCGTTGGTGTCATAACCCGGGCTGCGCGCGAAGACCTCTACGCCGAGCGTCCGTTCCTTCAGTTCGGCCTTGTGCCCCTCTAACGTGTGCTCGACGATGTAGCGCAGCAGGTTGGGATAGCGCTTGCTGTTCTTGAACAGAGGGCTTAGGAGAATACGTTCCAACTGCTCCCGAATGGCGGCGCGTTCGGCCTCGGCGAGCGGGTTTTGTTGCGCTTCTGTGGGATGCTGCGGCTGCATCATTCCTCTGCTCGGAGGTTAAGTATCCCCCCGACCGAGAATTGTAACACTATTGGGGCGGAATGGAATCTCAACGCCGCCATCCCTGCAAAGGCGTCTGCCGGTACGTACCATACGTCCCATACGTCTGCTCGCAGGGGGCGTTACGTCGATTGCAACACACTGTAAGCAAACGGCTTGCCGCATCGCCGGCAGGATGTTACGGTATGAGCCTTGTGCAGCGTCAGGATGCGCAGCAATCTTCTAGCATAGTGACGTGTGCAACGAAGGCCACGCTCGGGGTCTTGCTCTGCTCAGGATTCGACTGCTCTGAACGAACTTATGGTTCGTGCGGAGCGCGTTTGCCTGTGCGAGTTGTCAACTAACATGCGTCCCTGAATCGGTCTATGTGCGAGGTTCGTCAGGCTGCTCGCGGTGGCTTCCGGCGGACCGAATTGCCGTTCCTGGCAAATAGATCTTTGTTTCGAAAGGGGTCCTATGCGCGATTCAGTACGTACGAAGCCGTTCTTCGTTTCGGCTTCGCGACAGTGTCTAGGCAGATACGTCGTATTGTTCGGGCTGCTCATCACAGTCCTTTTCCTCAGTCAACCGCCCGCCTACTCCCAAGCGGCGAGCGGTACAATCAGCGCTACGGTTACCGACGCCAGCGGCGCCGTTATTCCTAAGGCGAAAGTCATGTTGAAGGCCGAATCGACCAACGCAACGCGCGAAACGGTCTCCAACGGCAGCGGTGTTTTCAGTTTTCCGTCGATCCCCCCGGGATCTTACTCCGTAACGGTGTCGGCCTCCGGATTCACGAGTTGGGAAGCGACCGGAATCGTCATCACCCAGGGCGCGAGCGTCAACTTGCCTAACGTCGCCCTCCAGGTGGGTGGCACCAAGCAGGAAGTGGCGGTCGTGGCGTCCGGCGACGTGGTTGTACCAGTCGATACGGGTACTTCCAGCCAGACGCTGAGCAAGACCATGGTGGAAGAGTTGTCCATGGTCGGCCGCGACGCGGCCGAGCTGATCAAGATCATGCCCGGCATGGCCATGACCGGCGGCTTGAGCCAGAGCATGTGGAGCAGCTACACGACGGCGAGCAACACGGGCCCGATCGGTTCGTTCTCGGCCGGCGGCACCCAGCCGAACGGCGCCATGACCATGACGTCGGATGGCGCGAACCTGCTGGATCCTGGCAACCAGGGCACGCAGACCGCCAACATCAACCAGAACCAGGTGCAGGAAGTTTCGATCCTGACGTCGGCTTACGGCGCTGAATACGCCAAGGGCCCGGCGACCTTCCAAGCCATCGGCAAGAGCGGCGGCGCGCAGTTCCACGGCCAGGCTTACCTCTATGCCCGCAATGGCGTATTCAATTCGATCGATTCGTTCTCTAAGAATCAAGGCGGAAAGCCGCTCGCCGACAAGTTTTATTACCCTGGCGGCGACTTCGGCGGCCCGGTGCTCATCCCCGGCACGAAGTTCAACAAGAACCGCGACAAGCTGTTCTTCTACACCGCCTACGAGAACATGAGGCAGCAGCCCGCCGGCAACCTGCAGAACTACTTCGTCCCCACCACCGAGATGATGAACGGCAACTTCAGCCGGTCCTACCTCGATAGCCTGGGCTCGGGGTTCGCGAACGCGCGCAGCCAGGGCAACGCCACTCCGGGCGGGAACGCTGGCGCCGGATTTGCGCCAGGCGGCATCATCCCCGCCTCTCAATTCGACCCGAATTCCCAGATCTACATGAAGCTGTACCCAGCGCCGAACGCAAATCCGGCGACCAACGGCACGGGCAGCAACTTCCAGTATTTCGTAGGTCCTCCGCAGAACCGCTGGGAATACCGCGTCCGCGCCGACTACAACATCAGCCAGAACACGAAGCTGTTCCTCTCCTGGAATCGCCAGGAGGAGGAGTCCATCAGCCCGATCAGCATCTGGTGGCAAATCGGCGGCTCGCTGCCCTATCCGTCGTCGCAGCAAGCTACCCAGAAGTCGGACGTCTATAGCGCGAACCTGGTGAACGTGTTCAGCCCCACGCTGACCAACGAGTTCATCTTCGCCCAGGCCAACTTCCTCAACCCGATCCACCTCAGCAATCCCGATGCGGTGAATCCGGACAAGCTCGGGTTCAAGATGACGGGCCTGTTCAGCAACCCGTTCATGCCTCAGATCCCCAATGTCTGGGGCTGGGGTAACGCTTCGGTTGGCTTTGCCACGTATCCTTACGGTGCCCCCTGGGCCGCCGGCGGAAAGAACGCCTTCGGCAAGCTCTCGCAAACGCCGAACATCTCGGACAACATGACCAAGATCGCCGGCACGCATACGCTCAAGGCCGGATTCTATTGGGATTTCGCCCGCAACAATCAGACCGGCGGCGGCCTGAACATATCGACCCAGGGCGCAGCGGACTACGAGAACTGGGGCGCCACGAGCACAGGGAACCCGCTTGCGGACCAACTGACCGCACGCATCACCCAGTTCAACCAGATGCAGAACGCGGTCGTCGCAGACTTCAAGTACTACCAGTACTCGTTCTTCGTCCAGGATTCCTGGAAGGCCACCCGCAGGTTGACTCTCACCGGCGGCGTGCGCTTCGAGCACATGGGCAACTGGGTTCCGGTCGGCAACCTCGGCCTGGCTGTGTGGGACCCGAGCCTGTACGACAATACCTCGGCCGCCAAGGGTTGGACCGGCCTGACGTGGCACGGGATCAACTCCAGCATCCCGATGTCCGGCTTCCCGTCCCGGCCGCTGTTCTATGAACCGCGCATTGGCGCCGCTTACGACATCTTCGGCAATGGCAAGACTGTCGTCCGGGGCGGTTTCGGCGTATACCGCTACCAGCTCGCCTACAACAGCGTCAGCGGCGACGCGCTAAACGCCCCGCTCAACGTTCCGAGCCTTGGTACGACCTGGGGCTGCTGCGTCGGCTGGAACAACTTCCAGGCGTATTCCCCGTCGCTCGGCACACCCGGCCTCGGCAGCGGACCCGGCGGCATCCTGACGAAGGGTGACGACCGCACTCCTTACACCCAGACCTACAACGTCACGATCTCCCAGCGGGTACCCTGGCGCTCGGTTGCGGAACTCCAGTACTCGGGCAACCGGTCCAGAGACATGATGTTGCACGGCCCGCTGTCCAACCAGGACCTGATTCCGATGGGAGCGTTCTTCAAGGCTGACCCGCTGACCGGCGTGATCAACGATCCGGCCGCCAGCAACTTCCCGACCAACGACTACCTGCCGCTGCACAACTACACCGGAATGACGCTGATCGGGCACGGCAGCTATTCCAACTACAACGCGTTCATCGCAACGTGGCAGAAGCAGACCGGCCGCAGCACTTTCACCATGAACTACACGTTCAGCAAGGTGCTGGGCATTCGCGACAACCAGACCGACAACGGCGCTGGCGCGGGTAACTCCCTCTATCCGTTCAACATGGCGTCCAACTACGGCGTGCTGGGTTGGGATCACACCCACATCTTCAACGCGGCGTACGTGATCAACCTGCCGAGCCCGATCAAGGGCAACAAGCTCCTTGGCGGCGTCGTGAACGGCTGGCAGCTTTCGGGCATCACCCAGATGCAGAGCGGCGCACCGATTCAGCCTGCCACCGGCGGCACTCTGAACGTGAGCTGGCCGGGCACCTTCAGCAATTCACGCATCCTGGGCACCAACGCGGTTACAATGGTTCCCAAGATCACCTGCGATCCTCGCAGCGGCCTAAGCTCGGGCCAATACTTCAACCCCGCCTGCTTCGCACCGCCCTCCGGCGGGGCCAACGGCGACATCATCTGGCCGTACATCCATGGACCGGCGTTCTTCAATAGCGATCTCGCTATCTACAAGAACTTCAACTTCAAGGAGCGCCAGAAGATTCAGCTCCGCTTCTCGGCATTCAATTTCCTGAACCATCCTCTGCCGCAGTTCGGCGCGGGTGGCAACAGCGATCTCAACTTGAATTTCTCCGACACCAGCGGCAACCTGACTCAGACGAATCAAAACAAGCTCACGACCGGCAAACCGACCTATACGGTGGGCCGCCGCGTGATCGAGTTCACGGCCAAGTACAACTTCTAGGCTTCGGCTTAGAGGTTGGATAGATTAAGGGGCGGCGCAAGCCGCCCCTTTTTATTTGATTAATTGAAACGCTATTCTTGTCCTTTATGCCGAACGCTTCCACCTGCCGTCGAATACCGCGAACGGCGCTGCCGCTCCTGCTCATGCTGCCCGGCGCCTGGCTGCTGCCGCGCCTGATCGGCGAGACGGTGTCGCGCATCCGCTTCGAACTGAAGCCGATCGATTTCCACCTGGAACACGGCGAGGTGAAGGCGCGCCACGTGCCCGCGACCATGGCGGGCGGGGTGGCGGTGTTCGATTACAACCGCGACGGCCGGCCCGATATCTTCTTCACCAACGGGGCAAATCTAGCAACGCTGAAGAAAGACGATCCCAAATACTCGAATCGACTGTTCCGCAACGATGGCAACGGGGTGTTCACCGACGTAACCAAGCAGGCCGGCCTGGCGGGCATAGGGTTCGACGGCGGCGTCGCAGTGGGCGACTACGATAACGACGGCTATCCCGATCTGTTCGTGGCGGGCGTGCACCACAACTCGCTCTACCACAACAACGGCGACGGCACTTTCACGGACGTCTCGGCCAAGGCTGGTTTGAACAAACCCGACGCGCAATTCGGTCCGATGTGGGCCATCACGGGCGTCTGGGTGGACGTCAACAACGACGGACTGCTCGATCTCTTCGTGGTGAATTACCTGCAATGGGACTATGCCACCGAGCCGCTCTGCGAGTACCGCGGCGCTTCCGACTACTGCAGTCCGCGATCATACAAGGGACTGCCGAACCAGCTTTACCTGAACAAGGGCAACGGCGTTTTCGAGGACGTTTCGGAGCAATGGGGCATTCGCGCCCACGTGGGCAAAGGCATGGGCGGAGGCATGGCGGACTACGATCTCGATGGCCTGCCGGACATCTTTGTCACCAACGACGCCTCGTACAATTCGCTCTTCCACAACCTCGGTGGAAAGTTTGAAGAGGTCGCCTTCCAAAAGGGCGTCGCTCTGATGGAGGACGGCAACTTCATCTCGGGCATGGGACTGGATTTCCGCGACTTCAATAACGACGAGTATCCCGACCTGGCCTTCGTCGCGCTGGCGAAGCAGACATTTCCCCTGCTGAAGAATATGGGCGGGCGCGAGTTCAAAGAGGTGACCGGCGAGAGTGGGATGCGCAACCTCAGCATGTCGATGGCGGGCTTCGGGCCGGGACTGTACGACATGGATAACGACGGGTGGAAGGACCTCTTCGTGACGCGCGGCGACGTGCTGTCGCGGGCCATGCCGGGCACGGTCGTGGAGCAGCATAACAGCGTCTTTCGCAATCTGGGCGCAAGCGGGAAATGGGAAGCTCTGACGGCCGAGGCCGGGTTGGACGCCGCGCCTCCCAAGCGTCACCGCGGGCTCGCTTTCGGTGACTTCGACGGAGATGGA
>CAWGKI010000039.1:0-10674 GCA_963823095.1 Terriglobia bacterium | reverse complement strand
TCAGCAGGAACGCTGTTGCCGGAAACGACGACAAGGGCACCACCTTCAGTCTGTTCTTCCCGCAGCCGCGAGGAGACCGCGCATGATCGGCAAGCGGATTCTGGTGGTCGACGACGAGGAGAATCTCCGCCGTGTCACGCAACTGAAGTTGCAGCAGGCCGGTTATGAAGCGACGACCGCAAGCGACGCCAGGCAAGCTCTTGAGATTGTTTCGAAACATCCTCAAGACCTGGTCCTGACCGATCTCAAGATGCCAGGAATGTCCGGCATCGACCTTCTCAAAAAGCTCAAAGAGGAGTAACCCGAAGTCATCGTCGTCGTAGTCACTGCATTTGGCACGATCGAGTCCGCCGTGGAAGCGATGCGCCTGGGGCGTACGACTACATCATCAAGCCGGTGAACTCGGAGGCGTTGAATCTCATCGTTTCGCGGGCCCTTGGAGCACCATCGCCTTCAGGAGGAGGTGAAGAACCTCCGCAGCGCCATCGACAGGAAATTCGGCTTCGAGAACATCGTCGGCCAGGCCAAGAATCGCTCACGACTTTGGATAACGCTTCGCGCGCCGCACAGAGCGACTCCACCGTGCTGATCCTTGGAGAAACCGGAACCGGCAAGGAGCTGCTGGCGAAGGCGATCCACTTCAACAGCCCCCGTCGCGACCGGCCTTTCATCGTATCAACTGCGGCGCCATCCCGAAGGAGTTGCTGGAATCCGAGTTGTTCGGACACATTAAGGGATCGTTTACAGGCGCGTGGCCAACAAGCAGGGCAAGATCGAAATGGCCGACGAGGGCTCGCTGTTCCTGGATGAGATCGGCGAGATGCCTCTGGATTGCAGGTCAAAATCCTGCGGCTGATCCAGGAGCGTGAGATCGAGAAGATAGGCGCGGCGGCCCAGTAAAGGTCAATGTGCGCATCATCGCCGCGACCCACCGGAACCTGCAGGCCATGGTGGAAGACGGCACGTTCCGAGAGGATCTTTACTATCGTCTGAATGTGATTCCGCTGACCCTGCCCCCGTTGAGAGAACGCACCGGCGATATCGCCGGGCTGGTCGCGATCTTCTTCGAGAAATTCAAGCAGCGGCTGAATCGCCCCGGTCTGAGGTTACCGTCGTCACTGCTGCCCTACTTCGGCACCTATCGCTGGCCCGGCAATGTGCGCGAACTCGAGAATGTCGTTGAGCGCCTCGTGGTGCTTACACCCGGCGACGACGTGACGGTCAACGATCTGCCGGACTTCCTGGTGCGAGAGCGGCCGGCGATGGAGGCCATTGGACTGGACTGCCGCCGCAGGGGATCAGCATCGAGGCCGTGGAGCGCGAACTCGTTCTACGCGCGCTCCAACGTTTCAATTGGAACCAGACCAAGGCTGCCGAGTGCCTCGACATCAGCCGCAAGATGCTGATCTATCGCATGGAGAAGTTCAATCTTCGCAAAGACGACTGACATCTCGTCCGGGGGAGGCGCTGTGTGGGGGGCAGGCTAGGGTTCAGCCCCGCAAGTGGCCGCCTGAAAGCACCGGTTGAAACCGGTCCGCAGACTGAAGTCCGCCCCACTACGACGCCGACTGGAGAGGAGAGGGGAGGGGGGTCGAGAAGGAGAAAATGCTTACTGGCGCGGGATCGTGTAGCGCAGAGTCTGGGTCGAGAAATCGCCGCCCTGAAGCGCGGTGACTCTCAGCTCGCAATCGCCAGGGTGCGTGGCAGCGGCGACAATCAGCGGAACAGCGCCGGTAGGATCGACGGGGCCCAGATCCGAGACTCGCTTCGCCACCACCTCACCGTCCACCCGAAACTCGACCCACAGCTTTGGCTTTTCCGCGCTCGCGCTGTCCGGATAGACCACGAAATAGACGGACGGACGCGCGCCAGCTTCGAGCGTGGTCGTAAGTTCGGGGACGATGCGCCCAGGGGTTGTCTTCGCTTGGGACTGTTCCTGGGTCTTTATTTGAAGCTGCAACGGATCGCCCGGGTCATATGGAATGCCGGTTGATTCGACCCGCCGCACCAGGACAATGCTGCTGAGAGCAATCCCCTTGTGCCCGGGATTGTCGAACTCGAGCTTCGCGGTGCTGGCCCATGCGCCTCATGGTCGAGAATGACGCTTTCCACCGTATACCGGCCCACTGGGAGATCGATGGGATGAGTGAAGGTAAGCGGGCTGTTCGTCAGCGTTGCCAGGTCCGCATCGGGAACCTCGTAGGGAGAATCCTGGCCGATCATGTCAACCACCTGTCCGCTGGAGTCCTTCACCAGGGCGAAAAACGAGACGTGCACGCGATGCTTCTTCAACTCCGGCAGTGGGGTAGCACCCACACTGGAGGCGGGCAATTCCATCGCGATGGCGCATTGCAACCCGTCGGCGCCGGGCCGGAACCGCAGGGCCGCGGACCTGAAGTCGAATGCATGCGGTTGAGACTGGGCGTTCAACGCATTCAACGAAGCTACTTCAAATGGGAGCGGAACTGAGACACCCGGTAGCGCCGGCAGGGCGAAATACCCCGCCCGGCTTTGTACCACCAATCCTGGGCGGCGATGGCTTCACCGCGATGCTGCGGAAACGCCCATCGTATTCTCCGCTGACGGGTGATATACGACCTCGTAATGTGTATCGAGATCGGCCAACACCTGCTGGAACGGCTTTCTCATGTCGTTCGTGTTGCCGATCAGAAAGCCGCCAGTACCCTCGGCGAGAGTCCGGAGCGTAGCCTGCAAGTCCGTCGTGCGCACTGCGTCATGGAGGTAATCGTCCTGCAACATCTGTTCGCGTACGTTGCTCGACCTGCCGAGCGAGCCGGCATGGCGTATGGCGGAATTACCGGCCACGACATTGGAGTTCTGTGTCAAACCGTTGACGTCGATGGAATAGAGCGTGATGTTGGCCTGATTGGCCTTACTGATGAGGGAATCGAACCGCTCGGGATCGCCGGTGGAGGCCAGGCCGGAACTGAACAGCAGCACTGTTTTGCGGCCGGGCAGCCGGCGGAATTCGTCGATCATCATAAAGACCTGGTCGGTCTGATGCATCCCTTCGATCCACCCAAACTGGCGGCGTTGGATGGCGCGCTGGCCGCGCAGGATCTTCTCGCCCGTGCCGTTGGAGACGTCCACTCCCGTGATGGCCTCGGTGTTGAGTTCACCGCCGCTCACGGTCATCGCGGTGGACACCGATCCGCCGCTGGCGGGGTTGCCCGACGTACTGACCACCACCGTAGCGACCGTTGGCGATGAGCTCAAGACTGCGTTGGCCGTCGACATGAAGTCCATGCCGGTCCCAGCCGCCGCTCCGGTCGCGGAGGCGATCAGTTCGTCGCGATTGGTAGAAAAAGGATGCAGCGTGGACAGAGTCGAGTCGAGGTTGAAGATGCCGACCCAGGCTCCGGGCGGCAACTGGCTCCGCAGGAACTCTTGCGCCGCCTCCACCGCGAACTTCCTGGTGTTGACGTCCAGCTTATGGAAGACGATGCAGACGACGTTCACCGCCGTGAGCGGGCTGGCGGCTGGAGCGTTGGGCACCGGTGCTGCCTCGCTGGTCTGGGGTTGAGCGGCCGGACGGCCACTTACCAACCTGAAGCTGCGAATGTCTTGCCGTACGCCGTCTTCGAGGATCTCCACCTCGGATGCCCGGAGATTCTTGACCAGGCGCCCATGGACGTCGCGCACCACCAGGTCGAGAGCCACCTCCTGCGCGGAACTGCGGATGGTGACAGGGGAGTCCTGAGCTTGGACCTCCAGTCCCACCAGTACGCCGATGATCGCGAGGGATCGCAGCCAAGCCGCGGCGTCATTCTTCACGTTCCTATCCTAACTTGCCAGGCTGAGTCTGTCTCGCGGGAAACGCTTGGAGAGCGCGCGCTATGCGGCCGAGAATGAGTCTGCCCGAACTCTCTGGGCTTAGGGGCAGATCGTGGACCTCACCAGAAATGCCGATCCACGATTTCCGGCGGACCCGAATTGCCATTAATCACCTTGGTGGCAATCACGATCTGCATGTTCTTCGAGGCCCAATTCCGGGGAGCGGTTTTGTTCATCGCCTCCAGGTAGGAGGGATTGGACAGGAATTCGCCAGCGGCAAGAGTCCCGTAGCCGGTCAGGCCCGCGGCGATGACCAACATGCGTTCGGTTGTCGGATCGTGCACCCTGGTAATGACCGCGTAGTCCTCGGTAAGCTTCAGATATGGCGTGTCATAGCCTACGCCCCGGCTATGATCCGCGGGTTTCGTCCTGTCGCTGATCCAAAAGAACTGCCCATCCCGCGCAAATCCGAAGCGCAGCGGACCTGCAAGGCGCAGAGTCCAGTCATTGTTAAAGGCGCCGATAAGGATAACGGGACTGTTGCGCAGATCAGCGAAGGTCGTCGAGCTCTGGCCCCGAATCTGATACGACTTGCCGTGCAGATCGAGCAGCCCCGCGAGCCGCGCGATGGTCATCATGTCAGGAACGGCCACGTTCTGACTTCCCAGGTAGTAAAGCTCTGATACCGTGGTCTGGTCGACGGCGTTCTTCTGGCCGGACTGCGGGTGGGGGATGTCGGAGCTGTCCTTCTGTCGCAGTTCCGGAGAGGAACCCAGATACTCCCGCTGTCCAACGCAGATCAGCACCGGACCGGGGGGGTCCAGGACAGGAGCCCAGAACCGATCCAGGGCATCGCGGCGCACCCACGGTTTAGTCCAGAAGAGCCCGACGGCAATAGCGCCAAGAGCGAAGAACGCCAGGGCATAGCGCAGCCACAGGCGCCGGCGAGGTGCTGGGGCCTGTGGTGGTTCGGGAACGGGCTGGTGAGGGGCCGGGGTTGGGGCGGGCATCCCAAATTCGGGCACGTACGATCCGGGGACCAGATCGATACGCAGCTCGCTCTCATGACCGGGCTCGTGATAATACTGGGCGATTCGTTTCCTGATCTCACCCGCGGCCGCTCGAACGATAGGGTCGGCGTTGGTGTCGTAGCCCGGGCTGCGCGCGAAGACCTCGACTCCGAGCGTCCGCTCTTTCAGCTCCGCTTTGTGCCCCTCCAGGGTGTGCTCCACGATGTAGCGCAGCAGGTTGGGGTAGCGCTTGCTGTTCTTGAACAGCGGGCTCAGGAGAATACGTTCCAACTGCTCCCGAATGGCGGCGCGTTCCGCTTCGGAGAGCGGGTTGTGTTGCGTTTCTGCGGGATGCGGCGGCTGCATCATTCCTCTGCCCGGAGGTTAAGTATCCCCCCGACCGAGAATTGTATCACTAAAGAGGGCGAATGGAATCCTGATCCCTGGATCCGGCGAGAGGCGCCTCCTGGTAGGTAACATACGTAACATACGTCTACTTACAGGCGGGGTGACGCGGATTGCAACACACTGCAAGCAAACGGCTTGCCGCACTACCGGCAGGTTGTTACGGTATGAGCCTTGTAAGGGGCAACGATGCGGAAGCACTCTTCTATCATAGTGACGTGTGCAACGAAGGCCACGCTCGGGGTCTTGCTCTGCTCAGGTATTATCCACTCTGCACGAACTTGCCGTTCGTTCGGGGTGTGTTTGCTTGTGCGAGTTGTCAAATAACATGCGTCCCTGAATCGGTCTATGTGTGAGGTTCGCCAGGCTGCTCGCGGCGGCTTCCGGCGGATCGAATTGCCGTCCGTGGCAAATAGATCTTTGTTTCGAAAGGGGTCCTATGCGCGATTCAGTACGTACGAAGCCGTTCTTCGTTTCGGCTTCGCGACAGTGTCTAGGCAGATACGTCGTATTGTTCGGGCTGCTCATCACAGTCCTTTTCCTCAGTCAACCGCCCGCCTACTCCCAAGCGGCGAGCGGTACAATTAGCGCCACGGTAACCGACGCCAGCGGCGCCGTTATTCCTAAGGCGAAAGCCGTTTTAAAGACTGAAGCAACCAATGCAACCCGTGAAACGGTTTCCAACGGCAGCGGTGTTTTCAGTTTTCCGTCCATCCCTCCGGGCTCCTACACGGTAACCGTGTCGGCCTCGGGCTTCACGAGTTGGGAAGCGTCCGGAATCGTCATCACCCAGGGCGCGAGCGTCAACCTGCCGAACGTCGCCCTCCAGGTGGGCGGCACGAAGCAGGAAGTGGCCGTGGTGGCCTCCGGTGACGTGGTTGTACCTGTCGATACCGGTACGTCCAGCCAGACGCTGAGCAAGACCATGGTGGAAGAGCTGTCCATGGTCGGCCGCGACGCAGCCGAACTGATCAAGATCATGCCCGGCATGGCCATGACCGGCGGCTTGAGCCAGAGCATGTGGAGCAGCTATACAACGGCGAGCAACACGGGCCCGATCGGCTCGTTCTCAGCCGGCGGCACCCAGCCGAACGGCGCCATGACCATGACGTCGGATGGCGCGAACCTGCTGGATCCTGGCAACCAAGGCACGCAGACCGCCAACATCAACCAGAACCAGGTGCAGGAAGTCTCGATCCTGACGTCGGCGTATGGCGCTGAATACGCCAAGGGGCCGGCGACCTTCCAGGCCATCGGCAAGAGCGGCGGCGCGCAGTTCCACGGCCAGGCTTACCTCTATGCCCGCAATGGCGTGTTCAATTCGGTCGATTCTTTCTCCAAGAATCAGGGCGGAAAGCCGCTCGCCGACAAGTTCTATTACCCCGGCGGCGACTTCGGCGGCCCGGTGCTCATCCCCGGCACGAAGTTCAACAAGAACCGCGACAAGCTGTTCTTCTACACCGCTTACGAGTACATGAAGCAGCAGCCCGCGGGTAACCTGCAGAACTACTTCGTCCCGACCACCGAGATGATGAACGGCAACTTCAGCCGCTCCTACCTCGACAGCCTGGGCTCGGGCTTCAACAACGCGCGCAGCCAGGGCGCCACCACCCCGGGCGGGAACGCTGGGGCCAATTTCGCGCCGGGCGGCATCATTCCGGCCGCTCAGTTCGACCCGAATTCCTTGATCTACATGGCGCTGTATCCCAAGCCAAACACCAATCCGGCGACGAACTCGACAGGCAGCAACTTCCAGTATTTCGTAGGTCCTCCGCAGAACCGCTGGGAATACCGCATCCGCGCCGACTACAACATCAGCCAGAACACGAAGCTGTTCCTCTCCTGGAACCGCCAGGAAGAGACCTCCATCAGCCCGATCAGCATCTGGTGGCAAATCGGCGGCTCGCTGCCCTATCCGTCATCACAGTCGGCGAAGCAGAAGTCGGATGTCTATAGCGCGAACCTGGTGAACGTGTTCAGCCCCACGCTGACCAACGAGTTCATTTTTGCCCAAGCCAACTTTACTAACCCGATCCATCTCAGCAATCCCGATGCAGTGAATCCGGATAAGCTCGGCTTCAAGATGACCGGTCTGTTCACCAACCCGTTCATGCCGCAAATCCCGAATACTTACGGCTGGAACAACTCTTCGGTTGGTTTCGCCACCTATCCCTACGGCGCCCCCTGGCCAGCCGGCGGGAAGAACGCGTTCGGCAAGCTGTCGCAGACCCCGAACATTTCGGACAACATGACCAAGATCGCCGGCACACATACGCTCAAGGCCGGCTTCTATTGGGATTTTGCCCGCAACAACCAGACCGGCGGCGGATTGGACATCACCACCCAAGGCGCAATGGACTACGAGAACGGGGGCGCCACTAGCACTGGCAATCCGCTCGCTGACCAGTCTGGTCGCGCACGGCTCCGGGTTCAACCAATCGAAGGACGCCCCTGTATCGGACTTCAAGTACTACCAGTACTCGTTCTTCGTGCAGGATTCCTGGAAGGCTACACGTAGATTGACTCTCACCGGCGGCGTGCGCTTCGAGCACATGGGCAACTGGGTTCCGGCCGGCAACGTCGGCCTGGGAGTGTGGGACCAAAGTACGTACGACAACACCTCGGCCGCCAAGGGCTGGACAGGCATCACCTGGCACGGAATCAACTCGAGTATTCCGCTGTCCGGCTTCCCGTCCCGGCCGCTGTTCTACGAGCCGCGCATCGGCGCCGCCTATGACATCTTCGGCAATGGCAAGACTGTCGTCCGCGGCGGCTTCGGCGTCTACCGCTACCAGCTTGCATACAACAGCATCAGCGGCGCCGCTTTCGCCGCTCCGCTCAACGTACCCTCTATGAGTACGACTTGGGGCTGCTGCGTCGGCTGGAACAACTTCCTTCAGTATTCTCCGTCGCTGGGCACCCCGGGCCTCGGCACCGGACCCAACGGCGTCCTGACGAAGGGTGACGACCGTACTCCGTACACCCAGACCTACAACGTCACGATTTCCCAGCGGGTGCCCTGGCGCTCGGTTGTGGAACTCCAGTACTCGGGCAACCGGTCCAAGGACATGATGTTGCGCGGGCCGCTTTCCAACCTCAACAACATCCCGATGGGCGCGTTCTTCAAGGCTGACCCGATCACGGGCGTGATCAACGATCCGGCCGCCAGCGGTTTCCCGACCAACGATTACTATCCGCTGCACAACTACACCGGAATGACGTTGGTCGGTCACGGCAGCTATTCCAACTACAACGCGTTCATCGCGACCTGGCAGAAGCAGACCGGCCGCAGCACTTTCACCATGAACTACACGTTCAGCAAGGTGCTCGGCATTCGCGACAACCAGACCGACAACGGCGCAGGCGCAGGCAACTCCCTCTATCCGTTCAACATGGCGTCCAACTACGGCGTGCTGGGTTGGGATCACACCCATATCTTCAACGCGGCGTACGTGATCAACCTGCCGAGCCCGATCAAGGGCAACAAGCTCGTGGGCGGCATGGTGAACGGCTGGCAACTTTCGGGCATCACCCAGTTGCAGAGCGGCGCGCCGATTCAGCCTGCCACCGGCGGGACTTTGAACGTGAGCTGGCCAAGCAGCTTCAGCAACTCCCGCGTCCTGGGCACCAACGCGGTTACCCTGGTTCCCAAGGTCATCTGCGATCCTCGCAGCGGCCTGAGCTCGGGCCAGTACTTTAACCCCGCCTGCTTCGCACCGCCCACCGGCGGAGCCAACGGCGACATCATCTGGCCCTACATCCATGGACCGGCGTTCTTCAATAGCGATCTCGCTGTTTACAAGAACTTCAACTTCAAGGAGCGCCAGAAGATTCAGCTCCGCTTCTCGGCGTTCAACTTCCTGAACCATCCGCTACCGCAGTTCACCGCGGGTGGCAACAGCGATGTCCAGTTGAACTTCAGCGACAGCAGCGGCAATCTGACTCAGACGAATCAGAACAGGCTCACGACCGGCAAACCGAACTACACGGTGGGCCGGCGCGTGATCGAGTTCACGGCCAAGTACAACTTCTAGGCTTCGGCTTAGAGGTTGGATAGATGAAGGGGCGGCGCAAGCCGCCCCTTTTTACTTGATTAATTGAAACGCTATTCTTGTCCTTTATGCCGAACACTCCGAACTGCCGTCGAATACCGCGAACGGCGCTGCTGCTCCTGCTCGTGCTGCCCTGCGCCCGTCTTCTGCCACGCCTGATCGGCGAGACGGTTTCACGCATCCGCTTCGAGCTGAAGCCGATTGCCTTCCGCCTGGAGCATGGCGAGGTGAAGGCGCGCCACGTGCCGGCGACCATGGCGGGCGGGGTGGCGGTGTTCGACTACAACAAAGACGGCCGGCCCGATATATTCTTCACCAATGGCGCGAATCTCGCGACGCTCAAGAAAGACGATCCCAAGTACTCCAATCGCCTGTTCCGCAACGATGGCAACGGAGTGTTCACCGACGTCACTAAGCAGGCTGGTCTGGCGGGCATAGGGTTCGACGATGGCGTCGCCGTGGGCGACTACGACAACGACGGCTATCCCGATCTGTTCGTGGCTGGCGTACACCACAACACGCTCTACCACAACAACGGGGACGGAACGTTCACGGACGTCTCGGCCAAGGCTGGTCTGAACAAACCCGACGCGCAATTCGGCCCGCTGTGGGCCATCACGGGCGTCTGGGTGGACGTGAACAACGACGGGCTGCTCGATCTCTTCGTGGTGAATTATCTGCAGTGGGATTATGCCACCGAACCGCTCTGCGAGTACCGCGGCGCTTCCGACTACTGCAGCCCGCGATCGTACAAGGGGCTGCCGAACCAGCTCTACCTGAACAAAGGCAATGGCGTTTTCGAGGACGTTTCAGAACAGTGGGGCATCCGCGCCCACGTGGGGAAAGGCATGGGCGGCGGCATGGCGGACTACGACCTCGACGGGCTCCCGGACATCTTCGTCACCAACGACGCCTCGTACAACTCGCTGTTCCACAACCTCGGCGGAAAGTTCGAAGAGGTCGCCTTCCAAAAGGGCGTCGCGCTGATGGAAGACGGCAACTTCATCTCGGGCATGGGGCTGGATTTTCGCGACTTCAACAACGACGAATATCCCGACCTGGCCTTCGTCGCGCTGGCGAAGCAGACGTTTCCCTTGCTGAAAAACATGGGCGGGCGCGAGTTCCGCGAGGTGACCGGAGAGAGCGGGATGCGGAACCTCAGCATGTCGATGGCAGGCTTCGGGCCGGGGCTTTACGACCTGGACAACGACGGGTGGAAGGACCTCTTCGTGACTCGCGGCGATGTGCTGTCGCGGGCCATGCCGGGCACGGTAGTGGAGCAGCATAACAGCGTCTTTCGCAACTTAGGCGCGAGCGGGAAATGGGAAGCCCTGACAGGCGAAGCGGGACTGGACGCCGCGCCCCCCAAACGTCACCGCGGGCTCGCCTTCGGCGACTTCGACGGAGACGGG
>CAWGKI010000038.1:0-135740 GCA_963823095.1 Terriglobia bacterium | reverse complement strand
GTTGACCGCGGCCAGCAAGACCGGCACAGAAGCGGCGATGTTCTACATGGCCTCCTACGCAGCCATGAACCTGGGTGCGTTCGCCGTCATCACGCACGTTGCCCGTAAGGGTGAAAAATATGTGGAAATCAGCGATTTCGCGGGCCTCGGGAATCGTCAGCCCATCACCGCCGCGCTGTTTACGGTCTTCCTGCTATCGCTGATTGGCGTTCCGCTGACCGGCGGCTTCTTCGCCAAGTTCTACGTTTTCAAATCGGCGTTGGATTCGAACCTGATCGCGCTCACCATCATCGGCCTGTTGAACTCGGCTGTGGCCGCGTTCTACTATCTGCGCCTGATCGTGACCATGTACATGCAGTCCGCGCCCGACGGCGCTGAGAGCCTCCCGGAACCTTCCGCGGGCATTCAGTTAGCCCTGGTGGTCTCCTGTGCGGCGACGATCATCCTTGGTGTGTTCCCGTCGTTTGTGCTCGACATCGCGAGCCGGGGCGCAAGCTTCATCCGGTAGGCCTTTCAACCGGACACCAAGCAGAGTCAGTTTCGGGACGCGAGGTTGTCAGTACTGGGTCAACCTCCGAAATCGCGTCCCTATTCAACCTCGCGTGCCCGATGGCGGCTCCAGATGAACACGGCAAACAGATCTGAGATCAGGGCACGAGAGATTCTGCTATGATTCGGGCGGTGTCGAGCGTGCTGACCATAGATAACGTGATTGAGCGCATCATCGCGGTTCTCACGCGCTATCAGCGGGTGCAATTTGTCGGGGGTTCTTTCTGCTCGTCCGAAGTGATGGCCGCATCTCCTTCCACGCTGGACACGTGACGTCCGCTGTTTTCCAAGGGAGGTAGTTTATGTCACGGGATCTCTCATATGCCGCGTTTTTGTTCCTGATGCCAGTCCTTTCTGGCCAGGTTCCCGGCCAGATCAACACTGATGGTCGCGACATAGTGCCGGTCGCAGAGCTGTCCAAAGAGGATGCGGCCAGATCACTAGCTACCAAAGGCCGTCTCGACCAAACCGAGAAGGACTGGCTGGCGTTGCATCAGGCAGTCATGCAGAAATACAGCTTTGGCCAGTCGCGCTACAGCCCAGATTTTCACATTCTCGTGGGAATAGCGGAACCCTTCTCCTATGTGGAGCTGACTCAAGCGGAGACCACGAAAGTGCGTTCGACGCACGAAGCAATGGCACAGGCTCAGAAGGAATGGAACGAACTGCTCGTTTACATCATTGACAAATATGTGCGCGCCCCTCCTTCGGAGAAAAATATTGTAGTAATGGGCAGCGCACAAATGGGCAACGTACCGATCCGACGCGACCGCCAAGGCCTTTATAATTTCCGGTTCACCCAGGATTGCCGCTTTATAATGCCGCGGTACTGACGTATCTTGAACGGCCGAAAAAGTGACGACTCCGGGATCTCTCTCGGTCCCGGAGTCAATCCCCCGGATTGCCTCCGGATTCGGATTCCTCAACAACCGACTCCTCGAGAACATTCACCTGGACTCGCGCAACTCGCGGACCGCTTGCGCGGGACTGATCTTGGCCGCGATTGGCTTCGCCTGCTGCGCGCGGTCCAGCCACTCCTGCATGCTGGGGCGCATCGCGATCCGCCGGAATTCCCGCCTGATGGAGTCGGACAGACTCATCCCTTCGCGGGCGGCACGCGCTTTGAGTAGGCCGTGAACATCGTCGGGAACGTTCCTGACCTGGATCGTCCTGGGCATGTCGCGAGCATACGAGGCTGTGCGGCACATGTCAAAATGCATCGGTCCCTGAGGCCGCCTCCGGTATGCTGCATTCTCGTACACTGGCTGATCGCATCGCTGCCGTTCGGGACCGAAATCGCGTCAGATCCGCAGTCGCCTCACCACCGGAGTTTCAATTGGACGGGAAGGCAAAACCGCTCATCGTGAGCGGAAGCGCTTGTAAGTTATTGAATCGTAAGGACCATTTTTGGGGCAACCGCTCAAATGAGCGGTTTTGCCTTTTCAGCTAGAACACATTCTTCAGGTCCGCGAAGCGTTCCAGCACCAACAAGACGTCCGGTCCCGGGCCACACGACTCTTCGCGCTCCAGCGTCCAGGCCGTCGTGTGCTGGATGAAGACCACGTTCAGGCTGGCTTCGAGCGCGCAGTTGAGGTCCGATTTCGGCGAGTTCCCGGTCATCCACGCCGGCTCGGGTTTGCCATGCCCAATGGCTACCTTCTCGGCTCATACCGCATCGCTACCGCCCCCGAGCCGAACTCCAGCCGGCTCACGAGCCTCAAGTCGACATGCTTCGAGAGCCCCGCGAACAACGTCGGCCCGTGGCCCGCCAGCCTGGGGTGCACGACGAACTCGTACTCATCGATCAATCCCAGCTCCGCCAACGCCTGCGGGAGCTTCACGCCTCCCGTGAACAGTCCCTTGCCCGGCTCCCGCTTGAGCTGCTGAACGGCCTTCCGCTAGATCCCCGCGCACGAGCTCCGCGTTCCAATCGACCCGCTCCAGGGTGCTCGACACGACGTACTTCTTTGCCGCGTCGATCGTCCGGGCGAAGGGTTCCATCCAATCGGGCCTCGCTCCCGCCGGCGCCGGCGGCCGCCACGCCGCCTCCATCATTTCGTAAGTCACCCGGCCAAAGAGGAGCGCATCGGCCTGCTCAAGGTTCTCGACTGCGTGACGATGCAGGTCTTCGTCCGGTGTGATTGCACGATGATCGCAGCACCCATCCAAGGTGACGTTGATGGAATACCGAAGGGGTCGCATTGCGCAAGAGTACCGCCGACGGGGCAGACGCGCAAGGTTAGCCCGCGCCAGGGCCAGGATGGTTTCATCTCTTCTGTAGTCCGCAAATCCTGCACGCGGAGCACCCCCGCCGGCACAGAGCCGCGAATGAAAAGAGCGGTCCTCTCTCGTCTTGGCTCGACTCTGCGCCATACACAACGTACTCGTCAGGCGGAGCAAAAACAGCAGAGCCGAGGGAAGCCCCAAGGGCCCCCTCTCTGTCGTTCGGGGCTCGGTGCTGGCATGGCGGTGGACCCTGCTTCATCATTGGTGGCGACCCGTTTGCGGTCTACGGAGAATACGAGAATTCTCTAGAACACGCTTTTCAAGTCCGCGAAGCGCTCCAGGACCACCAGACGCCCGGCCCCGGGTCGCACAACTCCTCGCGCTCCAGAGTCCAAGTCGTCGTGTGCGGAATGAACACCGCGTTCAACCCGGCTTCCAGCGCGGGATTGATGTCCGATTTAGGCGAGTTGCCGATCATCCAGGCGGAATCGGGAGAGATGCCGCGCGAGTTCACCAATTCCTGATAGCTGGCGACGTTCTTCTCCTTCACGATGGCGGTGTGGGCGAAGAACTGGCCCGAGCCCGGAGCGGTCGATCTTCATCTTCTGCTCCTCGGCGTTGCCCTTGGTGAAGAGCGTCAGGTCGTGCCGCTCCGACAGATATGCGAGCGTCTCCTCCACGCCCGCGAAGAGTTCCAGCGGCTGCTCCAGAATGCGCAGGGCGAATCCCTTCACGGTTTCCAGATCGCCGGGCGAAATCGCGCGTTCCGCCAGCTTGAGGTAGCACTCCTGCAGGTTCCGGCCGAAGTTCATCGATCCATAACCGTGGACGCGCGCGTTGGCCAGCTCGATCTCGTCGAGGATGCCGCGAATCTCGTCCGCGTTGAGGGAGGAGTGTTCCAGATAATCGACGAAATCGGCGAAGGCATCCTCGAAATAGACGCAATTCTCCCACAGCGTATCGTCGGCGTCGACGATCAGGTTCTGTCTCTCCACTTGTTCCTTCAACCCTTCCAATGTTTTCCGTGTCCGTTGGTGCGCGCCGTGGTCCTCATGGCCTGCTGGCGAGCGTGCCGGCGGATCAACTGGGCCAGATGCCTGGCGACCAGTTCCACGCGGCGGGCCTCCGAGCGCGTTCCGAGCAACAACTGGCGAAAGTCCAGGTCGGGCGAAATCGCCCCCAGAACGAAGCTCACCAGTGGCTCTGCCACGTCCGGAATCTCCGCGTTGTCACCCGTAGCGAGAGCATATTGTGCGTACAGAAGCAGCGCCTCGTGCAACTTGTCATCGAGCGCCGGCGTATCGTCGTCGTCCTCCATCGCGTTCACTTCAGCCCGCAAATAACTGCGCTCCGTGTCCAGAGACACGATCCGGAACCGGCGATCTCCGACCGCGATCAGGTCCATGCGGCCGTCTTCGTACTGCCTCGTGATGCTATCGATGCGCGCTGTGCAACCGGTATCGAGCAGTCCCTCCTCGCGCGCGAGCACGACTCCAAACTCGCCTTGGACGAGTTGAACGTCGCGCATCATTTCCTTGTACCGATCCTCGAAAATGTGCAGCGGCAGCGGGGCGCGCGGAAGCAGCACGGTCTGTAAAGGGAACAGAGGCAGTAGATCCCCGTGCATGTTTGCATTATCCCCGTTTGACTGGAACGGATGGGGTGCGCGGAGCAGTCAGCTAGAGTTTCTACCTTTTCAGGATAGGTAGTATTTGCAGGTGTGGGGCAGGTTGTTAACCTGCTGCCGATTGGCAATCGGCCAACCGGCACTTTGGCGCGAGACTACGGCGGTAGCCAACCGCCGTGCAGGCTGCCAGCCTGCCCCACGGCGCGGGCCAGCGGTTCCACTTCGTATGTCGCATACCCAAGCGGCCCCGTATGCCCCGTGCCAGGCTCCTTTGCCGCGCCAGGGCAAAAAGTCCTTTGCCACCGCGCCTCAATCCGTGATGGAATCTTATTGGCTCGTTTGATTCGTGGCATGGAACGTCGAGCATGATTCTGAAACTGAAGCGCACTCCCGGGCTCTTTCTCGTCGGCTTTATGGGCGCCGGGAAGTCCACCGTCGGGCGTAATCTCGCGCGCCACCTGGGGTGGCGCTTCGCCGACCTCGACGAAGACATCGCCGCCCGCGAGCAGATGGCGATCCCGGAGATCTTCGCGAAGCGCGGCGAAGCCGAGTTCAGGCGGGTGGAGCAGGTGGCATTGCAGCGGCGCATCAACGACGTAAGCCGGGGCGTCCCCTGGGTGATCGCGGTAGGCGGCGGCTGTTTCGCCCAGGCCGAAAACCTCGATCTCATGCAGAACCACGGAGTCACCATCTGGCTGGACGCGCCCCTGGAGATGCTGCGCGCCCGCGTAGGCGGATCGCCCACTCGTCCTCTGGCGTGCGACCCGGTTCTTTTCGAGATTCTTTTCCACGAGCGCCGTCCGCTCTACGAAAAGGCGGACTACCGCGTGGTCATCAACAGCGGAGGTTCCGACGCGGCCGTGGATGAGATTCTGAAACTGCCTCTGTTTTGACGCGCTTTCTAAACGTGACCGATGGCCACCGATCCCACCTTGCGCCGCGACGCTCTCGCGATCTTCAAAGCCGCTTTGAAGGCGGCCGATCCCGCCGAAGCGATCCGGCGTCACGTCTCGATCAGTGGCTCGATGCTTGAGGTGGGCCGCAAGCGCTACGACCTGGCGAAGTACCACCGCGTCATCGTCGTTGGAGCGGGCAAGGCTTCCGCGCACATGGCGGAGACGCTCGAAAGACTGCTCGGCCGCCGCATCTCGCTGGGGCTGATCAACACCAAGTACGGCCACGGCGCGCGCGTGAAGCGCATAGAATTGCACGAGTGCGGCCACCCGGTTCCGGACGCGGCGGGCGTGGAGGGCTCGCAGCGCATTGCGGCTCTTGCGTCTGAGGCGAGCGGTGAGGATTTAGTCATCGTGCTCATCTCGGGCGGAGCTTCGGCGCTGATGCCGCTGCCGTCCGAGCCCATCACGCTCGAAGAAAAGCAGGAGACCACGCGGCTGTTGCTCGCCTGCGGGGCGGCCATCCAGGAGATCAACGCCGTCCGCAAACACGTCTCGGCGATCAAAGGTGGACAACTGGCGCGCCTCGCGGCGCCCGCGACGGTGGTGGCGCTGATGCTCTCGGACGTCATCGGGGATCCGCTGGATGTGATCGGATCGGGTCCTACGGCACCCGACGCATCCACGTTCCAATCGGCGTGGAAAGTGATTCAGAAGTACGAACTGCAAGCTCGCATTCCGGGCGTCGTTCGGCATAGGTTGGAAGCGGGCCTGCTCGGCGAGATCGACGAGACTCCGAAGGACGGGGACGCCTGTTTCCGGCGAGTCCAGAATGTGATCGTCGGGTCGAATCGCCTGGCGGTGGATGCCGCTGCTCGCACGGCACGCGAACGTGGCTACCGCCCCGTCGTTCTGTCTACGTTGATCGAAGGCGAGACGCGCGACGTTGCTGGCATGCACGCGGCGATTCTCAAAGAAGCGATTGCCAGCGGCAGGCCAGCGCGCCCGCCGGTCTGCTTCATCTCGGGTGGAGAGACGACGGTGACCCTCCGCGGCGACGGCCTGGGTGGACGCAACCAGGAGTTCGCGCTGGCTTGCGCTCTCGCGCTCGACGGGATCCCGGGAGCGGTCGCGCTGAGTGGCGGCACCGACGGGTCGGACGGACCGACGGACGCCGCCGGCGCCATCGCGGACGGCCGAACTCTTCAGCGGGCGCGCGAGCTGGGACTCGACGCCGCAGCATTCCTGACGCGCAACGATTCGTACCATTTCTTCGACGCTCTCGGCGATCTGATCCGCACCGGGCCAACCGGCACGAACGTGATGGACGTGCGATTGATGCTGGCGCGATAGAAGCGATCAGGCCGGTGTGGGGCGGCCTTCAGGCCGCGTCTGGCTTTAGCCGGACTCTTTGCGGGGCTGAAGCCCCGCGCGGGATGAATCCCGCCCCACCACTCGCGCCGCGATAGACTGTCGGAGGTCATGCGTGTCCTCCTCTCTTTACCACTCTTCTGCTCGTTGCTGAGCGCCACGGTTCAGCCGGTCCGGCTTGAATGCGAAGCTCGCGTGAACCCTCTGGGAGTCGACGCCGCGCGGCCCCGTCTCAGTTGGGTGCTCGAATCGGCCGAGAAGGGCCAACGCCAGACGGCTTATCGCATCCTGGTGGCCTCCAAGCCCGAACTGCTGCAGGCGGGCCAGGGCGATCTGTGGGATTCGGGAGAAGTGGTCTCCGACGAAACGCTGAGCATTCCCTATTCGGGCAAGGCGCTCGCCTCGAATCAACGCTGCTTCTGGCGGGTGCGGACACGCGACCGCGCCGAGGTGTGGACCACTTCCGCCGCAACAGCGGAATGGACGATGGGCTTGCTCAAGCCAGAGGACTGGCACGCTGGCTGGATTATGGTGCCGGGCGGCGCGCTGGTACCCGGTCCCTTGCCGCTGTTCCGCAAGGAGTTCGAAGTAGCCAAGCCCTTGCGTCGGGCTCTGCTGCACGTCGCGGGGTTGGGCCAGCACGAGGTCACGTTCAACGGCGCTCCGGCGAGCGACCATCTGTTCGCTCCAGCCTGGAGCGATTACCGCAAGCGGATCTACTACGAGACTCTGGACGTCACGGCTCTGTTGAGGCAGGGCCGCAACGCAGCGGGCGTGTTGCTGGGCAACGGCATGTACAACGTGCCGGGCGGGCGCTACGCCAAGTTCACGGCGTCGTTTGGCCCGCCTAAGCTTCGATTCCAAATGGACCTGGAATATGCGGATGGATCCAGGGAGACCGTAGGCTCCGACGGTTCGTGGAAGACCGCGCCGGGCCCGATCACGTTCAATTGCATCTACGGCGGCGAGGACTATGATGCGCGCCTGGAAAAGAGCGGCTGGGACCGGCCGGGCTACGACGATTCCAAGTGGCAGGCTGCGAGTGGCACGGAAGCGCCGGGCGGCGTGATGGCGGCGCAATTTTCGCCGCCCGTGCTGGTCCAAAAGCGTTATCAAGACGGTCAGCGTGAAGCAGACCCGGCCGGGCGTTTACCTCTACGACCTGGGGATGAACTTCGCGGGCCGGCCGAAGATTCAGGTGCGCGGCGCGGCGGGCCAGAAGATCCGGCTCACGCCCGGCGAATTAGTGGACGCGCAGGGCCGTCCGAACCAGCAGGCTACGGGCTCGCCGGTCTGGTTCGAGTACACGCTCAAGGGCTCCGGGTCTGGAGACGTGGACGCCCAGGTTCGCGTACACCGGTTTCCGCTACCTGCAAGTAGAGGGCGTGAAGCCCGAATCCGTCGAGGGCGAGTTCATCCACGCCGACGCGGCCGACCACGGGAACGTTCGAAAGCTCCAGCGATCTGTTGAACCGCATCCACGCGCTAATTCTGCAAGCCATCCGCAGCAACCTGCAGCACGTGCTCAGCGATTGTCCGCATCGCGAGAAGCTGGGCTGGCTGGAGCAGGTCCACTTGATGGCCGCCGGGTCTGTGCTTCAACTTCGATCTGCGCACGGTGCTGCCCAAGATTGCCGCCGACACGCGCGACGCGCAACTCGTGAATGGCATGGTGCCGGACATCGCTCCGGAGTACGTGGTGTTTGGAGGCGGGTTCCGCGACTCGCCGGAGTGGGGCTCCACGGCGGTGCTCGCGCCGTGGCAGTCCTGGACCTGGTACGGCGACCGGCGTCCGGTCGAGGATTCCTTCGAGACGATGAAGCGCTACGTGGACTATCTCGACAAGCAGTCGGACAAGGGCATCCTCTCCTATGGCCTGGGGGACTGGTACGACATCGGGCCGAAGTTTCCGGGATTCTCGCAGTTGACGCCGAACGGCATCACGGCTACGGCGATCTACTACCAGGACCTGATGGTGGCGTCGCAAGCGGCTGCGCTGCTGGGGCGCAAAGGCGGATGAACGTATTGCTGGCCGCGCCGGGCCAGCCGCTGTGCGCGCCGAGTTCCAGCGCCGTTTCTACGACAGCGCGCAAACAAAGCTTTGGCACCGGAAGCCAGACATCGAACGCCATGCCGCTCGTGCTGGGGCTCGCTCCCGAGGGCGCGGAGAAAGCGCTCGTGGATCACATCGCGGACGACGTGCGCTCGCGCGGGAATCACACCAGTGCGGGCGACATAGGATACCACTACGTTCTGGCGGCACTTGCGGCGGGTGGGCGTTCCGACGTCATCTGGGACATGGCTACGGCGAAAGACGCACCCAGCTATGCCTCGCAACTGGCGCGCGGGGCGACGTCGCTGACGGAAGCCTGGGACGCCAATCCCGGCGCATCGCAGAACCATTTCATGCTCGGCCACATTGAAGATTGGCTGTACCAGTGGCTGGCCGGCATCTCACTCGATCCGTCGGCGCCCGCCTGGAAGCGAGTGATTCTGCAGCCGCATCCCGTGGGCGATCTGCAATCGGCCGGTGCGACGTATGATTCGCCGCGCGGCAAAATCGCCTGCCATTGGAAGCGCACTGACAAGGGTGTAGAGATCGATGTCGCCCTTCCGCCGGGCGTCGAAGGCGTTTTGAGGCAACCCGATGGGAAAGTGCGGGCGGAGTTGGTCTCAGGGCAGAGCACTTCGCGTTCAGCGATTTCCGTTGAAGTGCTGTCACCAAACGACCATGCCGCGTGGTGGGGCAGGCCTTCAGCCTGCGCGGGGCATTCAGCCCCGCCGGTTTGTCCGGAAGGACCGGTTGAAACCGGTCCGCAGGCTGAAGGCCTGCCCCACCACGCTCCGGAGCGGTGCTTTTTGATTGGGTTCGTCGGCACAATTCCACGCTCGTCGATGGCGACATGGTCCATGCCGACTCCCTGGCAGGTTCCAAAGTAATTGCCTACGGGCGGCGATGGTCGCAAACGATTTTGAGGTGACCACCAAAAAGTACTTTACAGGGTACATAAAGTGATGTACACATAACTTTAGGTCGCTTATATGTCACATAGGAGATCAGCATGTCAGATTCAGAGAAGTGGGCGTGGTGGACGCTTGGAGTTGTAGCGCTAACCATCGCCGCTTATGGCGCGTTTCTCGCGTTCCTCGGGCACGGCCCGGCCACCTCTTCGGTTTTCGCGCTGTTAGCGCTGAGCCGCCCTGTTTCGCCGTTTTCGGCCCTTCCAGCCGACGCCATTTCCAAGGCCGCCGCCTTGATGAACGAGAGCGCGCGATTGCCAACAAGGCGGTCCGGGCAGGTTTCAGTGCGGCATGGCTGGCGTTCATCGGCCTGATTCTCGCGATCGGGTTTATCAAGGGATGGGACTCTACGATAACGCTGCCGGTCTGGACTCTCGAGGAGACTCTCCTTTGGGCGGTGGTTCTCGTTTTGGGAGTGCAATCCATGACGACCATCGTGCTCTACCGCGGTGGAGCCCATGCCTAGCCCGGAACCGGAGATCAAGAACCAAATTCGCCGCCTCCGCTTCGAACATGGAGAAATGACCCAGGATCAACTGGCGAAACAGGCGGGTGTGACACGCCACACTATCATGGCTTTGGAAGCAGGCAAGTATTTCCCATCGCTGCTCTTGGCCTTCCGCATCGCGCGGGCATTTGCCGCGCCGATCGAGCAGGTCTTCGAGTACCGTGCTGCGGGATTCGATCTTTCAGGCGGCGTTTCGAAACCGATGGAATCTGGGATTATTGGAGACTGAACCCGCCGCAGGCCGGCGTGAGATATTCGCTGTATCCGCCGAGCTTCACAGTCTCATCCGAGAATGCCTCGAATGATTCGCGCGGGCAGGTAGAACAGCGCTCCGATCAGCTCGAAGACTCCGCCGATTGCCAGGCCGAGAATCCGCAAGGGCAGCAGCAGCAGCCAGACGATGGGGAAGAGCACGAGGGCGATCAGCGCCAGCGGCCAGCACAGGACAGCCAGAATCAGGAACAGTAGAAAGTGGATCATGCGCGGGACCTCCCGCGTCAGGAGATACGCACGGCTCCCTAAGCGTTGTTCCTTTTCCTTGTGCTCAAGGTATAGGATCTGCGCGAGGACCGTGCTCAAGGCGAGTTGAAGGTCGAACGGCCGCAACTCGCGATCCCAGAGTTGCCGGGTGATGGCGGCGGGCGTGAGCCCCTGCTCACGGAGTGTGCGGACGCGCCGCAGCCGGTTCAGAGCGTCCTTGCGTGTGCGGACACACCAGGCTTTCAGCCCCTCGAACGGCAGCCCGTGCGAAGGCAGAATCCGCGGCTCGGGCAGCTTCTGGAGCCTGTCGAGGGTCGCCAGGAACTCGCCGAAACAGTCGTGTCCTTCGGCGATGCCGACATTCGGGAAGATGCCCTCCAGGACCGTGTCCCCTGCCAGCAGGATGCCGCGATCCCGCAGGTAGAAGCAGACGTGGCCCGGGGAATGGCCGGGAGTGTGTATGACCTCCAGGGGGCCAAGCATGGTCGCGAAGGTCTCGCCGTCCTTCAACGGCGAAGCGTCGGGCAGGGGCGGGAAGAGGGAGAAGAGGCGGGCGCAAGCCTCCACCGACTCGGCCACTTTCGCGGGTTCCGCGCCCGCGGCGAGCAAACGTTCGCCGATGAGTTCCGCCGATCCTGGACGCAAGATCCAATCCAGCAGTTCGGCATCGGCGGGATGCAGGCGAATCGGCGCACCGCTCATGGCGGAGAGCCTGGGGGCATTGCCCCCGTGGTCGGGATGGACGTGCGTCAGCAGGATCAGCCGCAGGTCGGCGGGCGCGACGCCCGCGTGTGCGAACCCGGCGGCCAGCTCATCGAAAATGCCGGGTATTCCGAAGCCTGTGTCCACCAGGATCCAGCTGTCTTCGGAGCGGATCAGATAGACGTTCAAAAAGGGCGGCCCAGAGGGCATCGGCAATGGAATACGCCACAGGCCGGGTTCAATCAGTTCAGGCGTCAAGGAAAAAGACTCCGGTGAAAAAGCGCACGCGTCGCGGGGCGCAGCATTCTCCAGTGTAAGCTGCCATCGACTATCCCACTTCGATGCGCGGGGAGAGTAGAATCACTCACAACATTTATGCGGCACCGCGCGCCGCGTGAGCGTGAGGAGGAGAACCAACCGATGGCCCCAGCTACACTCTCAAGACCCAAGGTGGCGAAGAAGGCCGCCACTGAGATCCGGGCTTTTTGCGAGGCGCATGCCGATCCCGAGCGGGTGCGGAAATACTCCCGTTACTTCGTGGAAGGCTACGACTGCTACGGGGTGGATCACAAACTGCCCGATTGGGAGGCCTGCCGCAAGCAATGTCTCGCCCAGCTCAAGCAGGCAGGCGTCGAGGCACTGCTCGACGCCTGCGATCTGCTGGTGCGGCCGGGCAAGTACGAAGAGGTGTTCACGGCGATTGTGTTTGTCACGGACTCGCCCGAGTTGTACTCGGCTGATTTCCTCGTGCGCATCGGCAGGTGGTTTGAACAGGGACTAGCGAATTGGGCGGAGGTCGATGTTCTGGCAGGCCAGGTTCTCGGCCAGTTCCTGATGAGCGGCATCGTCGACCTCGCCGCGTTCAAGCCCTGGGTGGCATCGCCGTA
This sequence comes from Terriglobia bacterium, assembly GCA_963823095.1. Taxonomy (GTDB): domain Bacteria; phylum Acidobacteriota; class Terriglobia; order Bryobacterales; family Bryobacteraceae; genus CAIVVT01. The sequence continues at coordinate 123,476 of CAWGKI010000038.1, read as the reverse complement.
TAAGTATCAGCGCAGAGCTGTCCCCGTGACTCTGATCGGGGTGGCGAAGGGCACGAAGGATTTGAAGCCGCTGTTCCGCCTGATCGAGCCGCTCATGGGCGATACCGAAAAGGTCGTGTGGCAAGGCACGGGGTGGTTCTTGCGCGAGGCGTGGAAGCGTCAGCCGGCGCCAGTGGAGGCATTCTTACTGCACCACAAAGACACTTGCCCGCGGCTGATCGTGCAGTACGCCACCGAAAAGATGGACAGCGAAGCGAAACAGCGTTTCAAGCGGTCGCGCTGAGGGGAGGAGCAGCCCGGAACGTACCGTGACACCACCGCTCCTTCGCTGTCGCGGCTCCGTTTCGGGGTTATAGGGCTTCGGCGGCGTGGTAACTGCTGCGGACCAGTGGGCCGGACTCGACGTGCGAGAAGCCCATCTTGAGACCCTCCTCCCGGTACATCGCGAACTCCTCGGGCGGAACGTAACGCAGCACCGGCAGGTGCGACGGCGTTGGGCGCAAGTACTGGCCGACGGTCGCGATCTCGACGCCGTGCGCGCGCAGGTCCCGTAAGACGTCGAGCACTTCGTGCGACTCCTCGCCAAGACCCAGCATCACGCCGGACTTGGTCGGAATCTCCGGCTTCATCTGCCTCGCCGCCTGGAGCACTTCGAGCGAGCGCTCGTAACGGGCTCCGATGCGGACTTCGCGGTACAGGCGAGGCACAGTCTCAATGTTGTGGTTGAGAACGTCGGGTGCGGCGTCCATCACCATCGCGAGCGCCTCTAGGGAGCCCTGGAAATCGGGGATCAACACCTCTACCTTGCAGCCCGCGATGCGTTCGCGGATAGCGCGGATGGTGGCGGCGAACAGTCCGGCCCCGCCGTCCTTGCGGTCGTCGCGGTTGACGCTTGTGATCACCGCATAGCGCAGTCCGAGCGCCGCGCAGGCTTCAGCGACACGGCGCGGTTCGTCCACGTCCACTTCGAGCGGCACGCCTTTTTGTACGTTGCAGAAGCCGCAGCGCCGTGTGCAGACGTTGCCCAGGATCATGAACGTCGCCGTGCGGTGGTTCCAGCACTCGCCCACATTCGGACAAGCCGCGCTTTCGCAAACTGTGTGGAGCTTGAGCCCGTCCACCAGCTTCTTCAAGTCGCGGTATTCCGCGCCAACCGGCGCGGGCGCGCGCAGCCAGGCCGGGCGCTTTGGCCGCGCGGACTAAGTATCTATGGAAACCAGCACGTCTATTTCGATGATAGCCCGCGCCGTTCCGATGCCAGCTCCGGGAAGCAGAGCAGTCCCGAGGCGGCCATTTCCATGCGCGTCTCCAACACCATCGAATCGTCCCAACGCTCCCAGCGGAAATCGGTCGAACCCGCCATTTCCAAAGCCTGCCGGGGGATCAGGCCGATCAACTCCGAACCTTCCACCTCGACTCCGGCGCGAGCCGCTTCGTCCCGGATGGCGTTGAAGACGACGTGCACGGGAGTGATCTCGAAATCCGTCAAGCTGGTGGTCACCTGGGCGAGATTGCGGCTCTCCAGAAACACGCCGAGCGCCTTGACGCAGGGGAAACCGCCCGAGGAGGCGCGGATCTTCTTCGCGATGCGTTGCGCCAGCGCGACATCGCCGCTACGCAGATTCACGTTAAAGGCGACGAGGAACTTGCGCGCCCCGATGACCGACGCGCCGGCGGTGGGGTGCAGAGCGGGGCCGCCGACATCCGGCCGCCGGTACGGGTCGCTCAGCGCCGCCTCGCGCAGAACGCGGAACCCGCCTTTGCGGATCTGCTCCAGGCGCGTGCGGTCGGGGCGCAGAGATGCGGCGTCGTAGAAGTAGACAGGGACGTCGTTGCGCTTCCAGTGCTGCTCGCCTGCGCGGCGTGCCAGCACCGCGCACTCTTCCAACGTGACGCCGCGCAAGGGGATGAAGGGGATGACGTCGGCAGCGCCGATGCGCGGATGGACGCCGATGTGCTTGCTCAGGTCGATGCGGAGTGCGGCCACTCCGGCGGCGGCGACCGCTGCTTCGGTTACGGCCTCAGGCGGTCCGGCAAAGGTGATTACGCAGCGGTTGTGATCCACATCGCGCTGGAGATCGAGAAGCAGGATGCCCGGGACGCCGGCCGCGGCTTGGGCGATGGCGGCGACCACCGCGGGGTCGCGGCCTTCGCTGAAGTTCGGAACGCACTCAATCAGGCTGTTGGGCAGGCTCACCCTCTCGATTCCTCTTTGCGCCACACTCGCTGTCCTAAGCGAGCAAGGACGGATTACGGCTCTTCCGGCCAGACGACCTGGCTCTTCTGCCAGACTACCGCTCCGCGCTTGACTACCGCTTCCACCGGGTTGACGCCGAGGGTCAATGGGAGGTCGCGGAAATCGGAAATGGAGAGGACCAGGAAATCGCCCTGCTTGCCCGGTTCCAGCGTCCCGCAGCGGTTGAGCAGTCCCAGGGCCGCCGCGCCGTTTACCGTCGCCGCACTCACGGCCTCTGCCGGAGTCAGACCGAGCGTACAGCATGCCATGGAGAGGGCGGCCGGCATGCTGGCGGCGGGCGCGAAGACGGGGTGCCAGCCCGTGGATAAGGCGATGGCCGCCCCTGCGTCCACGAGTTCCCTGGCAGGTTCCGGATCGCTCCAGCCATGGAAACCGAGCATCGGCCGCAGGACTGCGATGGTGGCCGATGCGGCAAGGGAGCGGAGTGCGCGGGAGGGCAACTTCGCCAATCCGGCGATGGAGGCCACGCGGCCTGCGAGCGCGGCATCCACGGCGGCGCCCTGATCGAGCAGCCCTCGATGGACACCGATCCGCAGACCCAAACGCCCAGCCGCGGCAAGGCAATCGGAGGCCTGAAATTCGTCGAGAATGCCGAATCCGACGCAGATGGAGGCCGCCTGCACCGGATCGCGCCGGGCCAGGCGAGGGCAGCAGCAGGTCGGCCAGCCAGCGCACGTAGTCGTCTTCCAGTCCGTGGAATTCAGACAGGCCGGGATGGCCAATCAGCAGCGACTGCACGATGTCCACAGGCGCCCCATCCAGCCGGGAGGTGGCTCGCAAGGTCTTCGAGCCTGGACTGTCTTCGAGCCCAAGCCCCGCATGGACCGCCAGAGCGCCGGTGCCGTGGAGCACCATCTCGCGCAACACGCGCGCGGCGTGAAAGGCGAGCTTGCCCGCGGGCGCTTGCCGGTTTTGCCGGGTCAGGTCCACCTCGACCCGCCGCTCGTCGCTGGCGGAGAGTGGCCGGGCGATTGGTTCCTCGGCGAGATCCGCGCTTCGCATGGGGAGTCCGGTGAGAAAAGCGATCGGGTCTACGAACGAGGGCAGAACGATCTTGCCCGCGACGTCGAGTTCGACGGCCCGCCGGGCAGCGGCGAGGTTCTCCACGCGCCGCGCGGGGCCGCTCTCCTGGATCACGCCATCGACAATCAGGATTGCGCCATCGGGGATCAGCCCCAGATCGCTGAGTTGTGACCCGCGGCGGGGTCCAGCCGGCCCCCGCAACGTAAGCAGTTGACGAGCGCCTCGGACAAGAAGAGCACTCATTGACCAGCATCGACAGAGAGGTTGCGAGCGGCTCCCGTGAAGGCGCTCCAGCAGCCAGACCCTGGCGATTCAGAAGATCGCCGTCATGGCTCCGGATCCAAATCACTATCCTGTGCCGACTCCCTCCAGTGTAAGTTTTGTATGAACAATGGACCACGCACATGGCGAAAAGGAGGCGCTGAATGGGCGAAAACAGGCCATTTCTGTGCAATATATCGTCATTTCAGCGCGCTCTTTGACTTCCCCAGGGACGACGCCCGCAGTTGCCGGGAGTCGATGATGCGTAGAACTGCGCAAGCCGAGGTCCTGGGCGGCGATCGCCGTATCTTGCCCCCGATGAAATCCACGCGGCCGTGGAGGTGGGGCATCTGGCGCAGGATGCCTTCCAGTCCGTCACGCAAGGGAGTAGAACGGCCTCAATTCGTCCGCTACATAGAGACCATTGGCTCCGAAACAATGAAATGGCATCCAGATTGCGGTAAAATCTACGTGAGCCCTGATTTCATGTCATCGAGAATAAAGATCACCCTGGATGGGAATGAAGCGGCGGCCTATGTCGCCCACAAGACCAACGAAGTTATTGCCATTTATCCGATTACGCCATCGTCGCCGATGGGCGAATGGTCGGATCAATGGTCCTCTGAAGGCAAGCCGAACATCTGGGGAACCGTCCCATCGGTAATGGAGATGCAGAGCGAGGGCGGCGCCGCGGGCGCAGTCCATGGCGCTCTCCAGGCGGGCTCGTTGACGACGACCTTTACGTCGTCGCAGGGCTTGCTGCTGATGATCCCGAACATGTACAAGATCGCAGGCGAGCTGACGTCGACCGTGTTTCACGTCGCGGCGCGCAGCCTGGCAGCGCAGGCGCTCTCGATCTTCGGCGATCACCAGGACGTGATGAGCGTCCGCTCCACCGGTTGGGCCATGCTGGCTTCCAACTCGGTGCAGGAAGTGATGGATATGGCGTTGGTGGCCCAGGCCGCAACGCTGGAAGCTCGTATTCCGTTTATCCATTTCTTCGACGGCTTCCGCACTTCGCACGAAGTGGCCAAGATCGAACAACTGACCGAAGACGATCTGCGCGCCATGCTGCCGGACGATCTGATACAGGCGCATCGCTCCCGCGCGCTGACGCCGGATCAATCCCGTGCTGCGCGGCACAGCGCAGAACCCTGACGTCTATTTCCAAGGCCGCGAGACGGTCAACAATTTCTACACCGCGACGCCCGCCATCGTCGAGAAGGCCTTGAATCGCTTCGGCGAAATCGTAGGCCGTAAGTACAAGCTGTTCGAGTACGAGGGCGCGCCGGACGCCGATCGCGTCATCATTCTGATGGGTTCCGGCGCGGAAGCCGCGCACGAGGCCGTGGACGCATTGGTGGCCAAGGGCGAGAAGGTCGGCATCCTCAAGGTCCGGCTGTACCGGCCATTCTCCATCGGACATTTTTTAGCCGCGCTGCCGTCCACGGTGAAGACGCTCGCGGTTCTGGATCGTACCAAGGAGCCGGGCGGCATCGGCGAGCCGCTTTATCTGGATGTGGTCACCGCGCTGACGGAAGGCCAGACGGCGGGTACGCTGCCGTTTGCTTCTTTCCCGCGCGTGATCGGCGGCCGCTACGGCCTCTCCTCGAAGGAGTTTACTCCGGCCATGGTGAAGGCCGTCTTCGACGAGGCGTTGAAAGACAAGCCGAAGAACCACTTCACGGTGGGCATCAACGACGATGTCACCCACACCTCCCTAACCGTCGATGATACGTTTTCCACGGAAGACCCCAAGGGTGTGCGAGCCGTGTTCTTCGGCCTGGGCGCCGACGGCACGGTGGGTGCGAACAAAAACTCGGTGAAGATCATCGGCGAGGACACCGACAACTTCGCGCAGGGCTACTTCGTTTACGATTCCAAGAAGTCCGGGTCCATCACCACATCGCACTTGCGCTTCGGGCCACGTCCGATCCGCAGCACGTATTTGATTTCCAAAGCAAGCTTCCTGGCCTGCCACCAGTATTCGTTCCTGGAACGCGTGGACATGCTGCGCTACGCCGAGCCGGGCGCGACGTTCCTGTTGAACTCGCCCTTCGGTCCGGACGAGGCGTGGGATCAACTGCCGCGGCCCGTTCAGGAAGCCATCATCAAGAAGCAGCTGAAGTTCTACGTGATCGACGCGTACGAAGTCGCCAAAGAGACGGGCATGGGCACGCGCATCAACACCGTGATGCAGACCTGCTTCTTTGCCATCAGCGGCGTTCTGCCGCGCGAAGAGGCGATCGACGCGATCAAGCACTCGATCGTGAAGACGTACGGCAAGCGCGGCGAGTCGGTGGTGCAAAAGAACTTCGCCGCGGTCGACCAGACCATCGGCCGGCTGGCCGAGGTGAAGGTGCCCACGACCGTGACCAGCACGACCGAACTTCGGCCGTCGGTTCCATCTCAGGCCCCGAGTTTCGTGAAAGACGTTCTCGGACCGATGATCTCCGGTGACGGCGATCTGCTGCCGGTTTCGGCCATGCCGATCGACGGCACGTTCCCCACGGGCACCGCTGCCTGGGAGAAGCGCAACATCGCGTTGCAGATCCCGGTTTGGGACGAGAAGCTGTGTATCCAGTGCGGCAAGTGCGTCCTGGTTTGCCCCCACGCGACGATTCGCGCGAAAGTCTACCAACGCAGCCATCTGGATGGCCAGCCCGAGACGTTCAAGTCGACCGAGGCGCGTTGGAAGGATTACAAGGACCAGGCCTACACGCTTCAGATCGCACCTGAAGACTGCACGGGCTGCGGCCTCTGCGTCGAAGCCTGCCCGGTCAAGGATAAGACCGACACCAAGCGGCGCGCGATCAACATGCAGGATCAGCCGGCGCTACGCGTGCCCGAAGCCGCCAACTGGGACTTCTTCCTTTCATTGCCCGAATTCAACCGCAACAACCTGTCCACCGGCCAGGTGAAGGACCTGCAGCTCTTCCAGCCGCTCTTCGAGTTCTCGGGCGCCTGCTCCGGATGCGGCGAGACTCCTTACATCAAGCTGCTGACCCAGTTGTTCGGCGATCGCGCGGTGATCGCGAACGCGACGGGCTGCTCTTCGATCTACGGCGGCAACCTGCCTACGACGCCTTACGCGTTCAACCACGAAGGCCGCGGTCCGGCCTGGTCGAACTCCCTGTTTGAAGACAACGCGGAGTTCGGTCTCGGCATGCGGCTGGCCGTCGACCAGCAACAGAAGTACGCTAACGAGCTGGTACAGCGCTTTGCGGCGGACCTCGGCGACAACCTCGCCGGCGGGATTCTGAACGCCGATCAGAGCACCGAAGCGGGGATCTTCGAACAGAGGACGCGCATCGTTGCATTGAAGGCGCGCGTTAAGGAATTGCTGGCGACCTCGGCCAACGGCTCGTCCGCGGCATACCGCGACCTGCTGGCCGTGGCGGACGCACTGGCCAAACGGAGCGTCTGGATTCTCGGCGGCGACGGATGGGCCTACGACATCGGCTACGGCGGCCTGGATCACGTGTTGGCTTCCGGCCGCAACGTGAACGTCCTGGTGATGGATACCGAGGTTTACTCGAACACCGGCGGCCAGATGTCGAAGTCCACTCCGCGCGGCGCAGTTGCCAAATTCGCCGCCGGCGGTAAGCAGTCCTCCAAGAAGGACCTCGCGATGATGGCGGTGACCTACGGCAACGCCTATGTCGCCCGCGTCGCGATGGGATCGAGCGACATGCAAACGCTGCGGGCCTTCAACGAGGCCGAGAAGTGGAATGGTCCGTCGATCATCATCGCTTACTCGCACTGCATCGCTCACGGCTACGATCTGGTCCACGGACTCGATCAGCAGAAGCTGGCCGTGCAGACGGGCCACTGGCCGCTGTTCCGCTACAATCCGGCGCTGGTTGCCGAGGGCAAGAACCCGTTCGTGCTCGACTCGAAGGCGCCCGCTCTGCCTCTCGACAAGTACATCTACAACGAGACCCGCTACACCATGCTGGTCCACAGCCGTCCGGACGATGCCCGCCGCCTGCTGGCTGAGGCGCAGGCCGACGTCATGAACCGTTGGAGACTGTACGAGCAGATGGCCTCGATGCCCGGCGAAATGAAGCCGGCAGAAGCATTGGCCCACTGAGGAAGCGCCACGAAGGAGACAAGCAAGCCATGATCGATCTCACTACTTCATACCTGGGACTCAAGCTACGCACTCCGCTGGTGGCCTCGTCCTCGCCCTTGTGTAAGGACATCGCCAATATCCTCCGGATGGAAGACGCTGGCGCATCCGCCATCGTGCTTCACTCCTTGTTCGAGGAGCAGATTACCGCCGAGAGCGGCGTTCTGGACCGCTACCTCACCGAGGGGACCGAGAGCTTCGGGGAAGCGCTTAGCTACTTCCCGGAGATGACCAGCTACAACCTGGGCCCCGATCCCTATTTGAATCATCTGCGCAAGGCGAAGGAAAGCTGCGACGTTCCCGTGATCGCCTCCCTGAACGGCGTATCTACGGGCGGCTGGATCCGCTACGCGCAACTGATGGAGCAGGCGGGCGCCGACGCGCTGGAGCTTAACGTCTACTACCTGCCCACCGACCTCGAAATGACCGGGGAGAAGGTCGAGGAGATGTACTCCGACCTGGTCAGCCATGTGAAAGCGAGCATTCGCATTCCTGTGGCGGTCAAGATCGGTCCATTCTTCACGGCCTTTGCCAACACCGCAAAGCGCCTTGACGAGGCGGGCGCCGACGGGTTGGTGATCTTCAACCGGTTCTACCAGCCGGACTTCGATCTCAACGCGCTGGAAGTGGTGCCTAACCTGATGCTCAGCGACTCCTCGGAACTTCGCCTGAGACTCCACTGGGCCGCTCTGCTTTATAACCGGATTCGCCCGGACATCGCCATCACGGGCGGAGTTCATACGGCGGAAGACGTTGTGAAAAGCATAATGGCCGGAGCGCGAGTCACGATGATGACTTCGGCACTGCTGCGCCACGGCGCCGAATATCTCTCCAAACTGGAAGAAGATCTCGGCGATTGGATGGAAGAGCACGAGTATGAATCCGTCCAACAGATGCGGGGCAGCATGAGCTCCCAGGCAGTCACCGAGCCCGCCGCATTCGAGCGCGCCAACTACATGAAGGTCCTCTCCAGCTACACGTTGAAGGACAACGGGCGGTAAGTCCGCGCGATCCGCTTATAGCGAGGGAGAGAGCCGTGTCGCTCCACATCGTCCTGCGTCACAAGAACGCGCCGCAGGTTGCGCAGAACAATTGGTTAGATGACAGCAGTCCGGCGTGGATCGTCACCACGCCGGACGTTGCCATGCGCTGCCTCGAGATGCAGTGCAAGAGCCTCCCCCTCCGGATCCATCGCATGGAATGGTCCGGCTTGGGACCGTGCGTGTGTTGCGAGTGCTTTGTGGTTGCAGTCCGTCAGATCGACGAGCATTCCTACCACATCGAATTCGGCAACTGGCGCGTGCTGGAGATCCTGCCCCTTGTCCGTCCCGTGCGCGGTCAGGCCTGCTATGAGATCTGATCTCACCTGAAGACAATTGCTGCTTGTGGGGCGGGCGCCCTCGCCCGCGCCGGACCCCAGGTCCGGCTCCGGATAGCGCGACCTGGGGATCGCGCGCAGGTTAAGGGACACGCCCTACCAAGAGCGGCGTTCTACGCTACCTGCGCACCAGTTCGTCGGCAACAAGGATTGCAGGACGAAGCGCGGCGACATCGTGCACTCGCAAGATGACCGCTCCGCGCAGAATGGCTGCCACGGCCGCGGCGGTCCACATCGGGAGTGACATCTCCATGGTCGGAGAAGTGACGAACTGCTTACCGGTAGGACTGATCTCAAGTGGGGCGGGGATGTCTTCGAAGCGGTCCAGGTCGCGCAGAATCTCGCTGTTCTGTTCCTTGCGCTTTCCCATGCCGAGACCGGGATCGATGATCAGGCGCTGAGGCTGCAGGCCCTGGCGCACCGCGCGGCTGACACTCGCCTTCAACTCGGTGATCAGCGAGCCGGCGGGATCCTGCAAACCCGGCAGCTTGGCCCAGTTTTCGGGCTTTCCGCGCATGTGTTGGATGATGAGTCCGGCGTCGTGTTGCACTACAACCTTGGCTAGGTCGGGTTCCCAGATCAGCGCGGAAGGATCCTTGATGATCTCAACGCCATAAGTGAGGGCCTTCTCGGCGACCGCGGCTTTGTAGGTCTCGACGCAGACGGGAATCGACAGTGCACCGCGCAGCAGTTTCAATACGGGCACGAGACGGCGCAGTTCCTCGGCCTCGGAGATCCGGGCCGAGCCCTGCCGGAAGCTCTCCGCGCCGATCTCAATGATATCCGCGCCTTGTTCGGCGAGCTCGATGGCTCGGGCGTAGGCCCGCTCCGGGTCTACATAACGGCCCGCATCGGCCAGCGAGTCGGGCGTCACATTCAATACGCCCGAGATAAGCGTTCGTTCGCCGAGCAGCAGGCGGCCGGTGCGGAGTTTCCATTCCTGGGGTTTACGTGTCATCAATTAAAACTCATTCGTAGCGCAGACAGACAATTGGGTCGAGACGCGCCGCGCGATCGGCGGGCCAATATCCGAAGAACAGTCCGACCGAAGCGGAAATGCAGACGCCCATCATCGCCCAAAACCAGCTCAATGATGCCGGGATGGAAGGCACGGTGATGCGCACGAGCCAGGCGATGATTCCGCCGAACAGGATCCCCAGCAAGCCGCCCGCTACACACAGTGTCGTGGCTTCCAGCAGGAATTGCACGCGGATGTCGGACGGCCTGGCGCCAATGGCCTTGCGAACGCCGATTTCCTTGGTCCGCTCGGTCACCGAGATCAGCATGATATTCATCACGCCGATGCCGCCCACCAGCAGGCCGATGCTGCTGATGACGCCGGTAAGGATGACAATCGCTCCGGTGAGCTGGTTCCACAGCGTGCTGAGAAAGTCGGAAGAGAACACTTCGAAATCGTTCTCCGAGGACTGGCGCAAGCGCCGGATTCTGCGCATCGCGTCCGTCACTTCGTCCATGGCTTCGCCGGAACTCAGGTTCCGGTCGACCGTGAAGAGAATGGCCAACTCCTTCACGTCCGGATTGAACTTGTGGAAATTGGAGAGGGGGATGATGGCGAAGTCGTCAGGCCCCGGGCCGCCGAACATGCCCTCTTTCTGCGCGAACACGCCAACCACCTCGTACAAGCCGCTGTTCAGCACGACTTGCTTGCCGATCGGATTGAGCCTCGGGAACAACGAGTCCGCGATCTTCGACCCGATCACCACGACGTTCGCCGCGTGGTCTTCGTCGTTCGCAGTCAGGAACCTGCCCTGGTCCACGGTAAACATTGGCAGAATGTCGATGTAGGCTGGCTCCGCGCCACGCAGAATGAGCTTTTGAACGCGTTCTCCTTCGTAGCGAATCTCATTGGACTGTCCGAAGAAAGAGGCGCGCGTGCCAATAGTCGTCGCCGACTCCACCGCCCGGCAAGTCTGCTTGAGCCTTTTCGCCGTATCGTATTCGATGTACCTGCGCAACCTGATCTTCTCGGGCATCCGGTTCGGATCGGTCCCGACTGGGAAGCGCGCAATGAAGTAAGTGCGCGAACCCAGATCCTCGACCTTCTGCTGAATGAAGCGGTTTAACCCATCGATGACGGAAGCAACGGAAATGACACTTGTGACGCCAATCACGATGCCGAGCAGCGTGAGACTGCTGCGCACCTTGTGGGCTCTCAATGTGTCCCACGCGACCTTCAGATTCTCCCCGAATTCCGACCTGGTCATGGTTGCTTGCCGCGCGGCTTACTCGGACCGCAGCGCCTCCACGGGATCCAACTTTGCGGCCCGCTGGGCCGGGTAGATGCCGAAAAAGAGCCCGATCGCCGAACTCAGGAGAACGCCCAGCAAGGCGACCTGCCATTTCACGGCGGCGGGAAACGAAGTGAAGCGGCGCAGCAACTCGGCGCAGATGAAGCCGATGGTGATTCCGACCGTTCCCCCGGCCAGACATTGCAGCACGCTTTCCGCCAGAAACTGGCGCAGGATGTCGCTGCCAGCGGCCCCAACCGCGCGCCTGACGCCGATCTCTTTGGTCCGTTCCGTCACGCTGACCAGCATGACGTTCATAATGACGATGCCCCCAACAAGGGCGGAAATCGCGCTCACCAGGATGAAAACCGCAAAGAACGCTCCGCTGATCTGGCCCCACAACGAGATGTAAGCGTCCTTGGTACCGATGAAGAAATCGTCGCCCTGGGAGGGCGCGAGGTGCCTGCGCGAGCGGAGAATCAGGCGCACCTGATCTTGGGCGCGTCCGAACGCTGCATCGTCGCCCGGCACGCGGACGTTGATCGTCTGGCTGAATCGAGCGCCTTGAATCTGGAGAAAGACACTCATCGGGATGACTGCATAGTTGTCGGCATCCTGTCCCAGGACCGAGCCGAACTTCTCGTAATAGCCGATCACCGTGAATTCCTGCGAAGCCAGACGCAGCGTCTTGCCGACCGGGTCGCCTCCACCGAACAGCCGGTCCCGAATCGTAGTGCCGATCACGCAAACGCGGGTGGCGCGCTGTTCCTCCACGGGCGAGAAGTAGCGTCCGCCTTCGACCGTGCGCGTGTCGATATCTTCCATATTCTGGGTCTGGCCGATCAGGTTGACGTCGGTGACCTCCTCGGTGCCGAGCTTCGCGTGCGTGCTGGCCGAAGCCGTCGCGCCCGCCATGCGGCAATCGCGGCACTGCTCGCGAACGGCGATGTAGTCTTCGTTGGTGATGTGCTTGTACTTGAGGGCCTTGATGATGACCTCGAAGTCCGTGGTTGCGAATGGCGTGCGAGCCACCTGAAAGACGTCCGTCCCCAGGTTCGCGATTTTGGATTCGACGTACTGGTTCGCGCCCTGGATCAGCGTGACTACAGTGATCAGCGTGGCCACGCCCATAGCGAGGCCCAGCATGGTCAACGCAGTGCGCAGCCGATGGGCGCCGAGCGCGTCGAAACTCAATCGCAACGTGTCGGACGGAACGAGCATGGCTTAGACAACCACCTTCTTCCAGCGCTTTCCGGCACGAGCGACATACTCTCCCGGCGTGAGGCGCTGCGCCGGGACCGAAATCGTTTCGAGTGTAGTCGATCCCGCCGGAGCGACAGACACCGCGCCGCTCTTAATCAGGCGATCGGCCTCGGCGCCCGATGGGGCGAGGCCGGACTGCACCAGGATTTTGTTGAGCCGCGCGTCGCTGACCTGGACTGTTTCGAGTTCTTCGGGAATCTGGTGTTGACTGACTTCGGCGAGCCACTGCGCGCGGGCGGCGTGGGCCTCTTCCGCCGAGTGAAAGTCCGAGATGATGCGTTCGCCCAGGTCGAGCTTGATGTCTCGCGGATTGCGCTCGCCGGTCTTGGCGGCGTGCCGCAGCGAGGCGATCTCGGAGACCTGCACGTCGGTGAGCAGCTCAAAATAGCGCCACATCAACGAATCGCCGATGGTCATCAGCTTCTTCATCATGATGCCCGGCCTCCTCGCAGATGCCGACGTAGTTGCCCTTTGACTTCGACATCTTCTCGATGCCGTCCAGGCCTTCGAGCAACGGAACGGTGGCGACTATCTGCGGCAGCTGACCGTAGTCGCGCTGCAGTTCGCGGCCCACCAACAGGTTGAATTTCTGGTCCGAGCCTCCCAGTTCAACGTCGCATTGCAACGCCACGGAGTCGTAGCCCTGCGCCAGCGGATACAGGAACTCATGGATGGAGATCGGCGTTCCTTCCTTATAGCGCTTAGAGAAGTCGTCGCGTTCCAGAATTCGGGCGACGGTGTATTTCGACGCCAGCCGGATCATGTCCTGGAAGGTCAGCTTGCCGAGCCACTCGTTGTTGAAGCGGACTTCCGTCTTCGACTTGTCGAGAATCTTGAAGACCTGCGCCTTGTAAGTCTCTGCGTTCTCCGCAATCTCTTCGGGTGTCAGCGGCGGACGCGTCAGATTGCGCCCGGTCGGGTCGCCGATCAGGCCGGTTCCATCGCCAATCAGGAAGATGACGGTGTGGCCAAGGTCCTGAAAGTGTTTCATCTTGCGCAGGAGCACGGTATGGCCCAGATGCAGGTCGGGTGCGGTCGGATCGAAGCCCGTCTTCACGCGCAACGGCCGGTTGTCGCGGCGCGACTTTTCAAGCCGCTCGCGCAGATCTTCCTCGCGAATGATCTCGGAAAACCCCTTCCTGAGGTAGGCGAGCTGTTCTTCTACGGGCAAAAACCCCATGATTTCATTGTAAGGGGCGGGCGTGATGATTCACCGGACCGCAGCCGGATCCGAGCCCCGGATTCGTGCGAATGGCCTCAGAGATGAACGCTTTGGCCTGCGTAACGGCTTCGACAAGAGGGGTTCCCAGGGCCAGCAGCGCCGTAATGGCGGCCGAGTAAGTGCATCCGGTGCCGTGCGTGTGTGGCGTGTCGATGCGCTCCGCGCGGAATTCATGGAAGGACTCGCCGTCCCAGAGCAGGTCGACGGCATCGCCTTCAAGATGGCCGCCCTTCACCAGGACAGCGGCGCCCGAGTGCGTGTGAAGCCGCTGGGCTGCCTCGCGCATTTCCGCCATGATTCAACGCCAAACCCCGCTAACGCCGCCGCTTCATGCAGGTTCGGCGTGATCAACGTGGCCTTCGGCAATAGGTCATTCCACAGAGCGGCGCGGGCCTCCTCGGCGATCAGCGGCGCGCCGTGTTTCGAGATCATCACCGGATCGACGACCAGCGGGCAGTGGAACAGCGGAGCGAGTTGCGCCACGCGGCACACCATCGCGGCGTTGCCTAGGGCGCCGGTCTTCACGGCATGGGGCGGGACGTCTTCCAGGACCGCGAGGAGTTGTTCTTCCACCAGATCCGGATTCAGCACCTCCACCCGCGTCACCTTGCGGGTGTTCTGGACCGTCAACAAGGCAATCACAGCCTCGCCGTAGACCCCAAACTGGTGGAAGGTCTTGAGGTCGGCCTGAATGCCGGCGCCGCCGCTGGGATCCGAACCGGCGATGGAAAGCGCTACACGCGGGGTCACGGTCCCAGTGTAGCGATGCGGCCTATTGCGTAGCGCTGGTCGACCCGGCGCCGTTGGTAAGAACCGTCGTCACTGACACGATCTGCGAAATGTCGCCGGAAACGGGGAATACGGCGGTCAGTACAAAGCTGCCGCCAATCTCCGCATTGGTCTGGAAGTAGCTGGCGAAGTTCTGCGTAACGTCTACGGTCATCGTTCCGGGTGAGACCACCGCGCCCGATGCGGTATGGAAGGTGAATGAGACGCCGGAAATCGAGCGTGTGCTGTCGTAGCCCTGGATCGTCAGAATGGTGCTCCCCGCGGTGAAGACCTTCGAGGAATTGAGGACCACGGGAGGCGCTGGGTTGATGACGTAGCTCTGGGGGTCCACCGGCAAGGCATTCTGCAAAGCCAGGGCTAAGGTGATGGTCCCAGCGGTTGTGCCAGTGGTCAGCGTGACGTAATCCGCGTTGCCAAATTGCGCTGCTGTGGCTCCCGCGGGAACCGTGAACAGTTGAACGCCGCCCACCTGCAGGTCGCTGCCCAACGCGATGGCCGGGTCGCTGGCGACGGAAGAAACTGAAGGCTGGAACCCTAGTTGTAGCGATCCGGTCAGACTCGTCGTTGCGGCCTGATCGAGCTTGACGCGGACGCGGACGGTCATGTTGGACGTTAACTGCGCGCCGGTCAGAGGCGCATCGTTTTGGTTAAACAGCGAGATGCCCGGCGTGAGGCTGCTGTAGACGTGGAACGTCCAGGCCTTGGAGACTTTGGCGGAATCCCCTGGGGGATTGCTCACCGTCACCTTCGCCTCTGCCGGCGCGGCTGCCAGACTGGCGGGGACCGTGGCGCTGAGCTGCGAGGAACTGACGAAGGTAGTCGCCAGCGGCGTTCCATTCCACAGCACGATCGAGCCTGATGTAAAGCCTCCGCCGTTGAGCAAGAGCTTGAAATCGGGCGCGCCGGCCATGTTCGACTCTGGCAAAATGCCCGTGAGCCAGGGACCGGACGCCGGAGCGGCAATGCCGGTGCCGGTGATGGCGATATGCCGTACTTGCGTCGCCGAGCAGACTCTCGTGCCGGCGTCGTAATCCTTCTCGTCGCAGTAATCGATTGTCAGGGAATCGGGCGTCGCGGCGCCAACCGCTTGAGGCGAAAAGTCCATCAGAAACGCGAGCAGCATCTTGGGTCCGATCCGCCACGGCAGGGATGGTCTTTGAGCCACTCTGAAGGGCGAATTCTCCGTGGTCAGGTGGAGCGTAGTCAGGAAGATGCCGGTCGATCCCTGGTTGGATAGGACGTACTCGGCCTCAGTGGTGGAACCGACGGGCGTGCCGGTCAACCCCGCCGGAACGGGGAACGCGGTTGTATCGCCGACATCCCGGCTGCCATCGGCGGGCCAAAGTTGCAGAACCGGTGCGGCGCCGGAAGCGGCCGGCACGATTTGAGGCTGCTTGCCGGGCTGCCAAAGCCAGAGCCCGTGAGTGGTCGTGAGCAGCATCCAACCCTGCTCGACGCGCCGCATCGAATCGACGCCGGAAAGGCCGGCTGCGGAGGCAAGCACGGCATTGCCGCCCGAGTCGAATAGTGCCGGCCCGGCGGCGTCTTCCAGCGCCGTTTCCGACACTACACGGCCCGAAGCGGCGTCGATCCGCGTCCGGTAAAGTCTGGAGCCGGACCGGTGGAGGAGAGCGAGAGTCCTCGCATTGGAGACGATCAGATCGAGCGGCTCCGCGCCTTCACGGGCGGCGAAGACCGCAGTCCAGCCCGCGGCGCTCGAGTACACTTCGCCAGTCTTCAGAAGCCAGACGGCTGTAAGTTGGCCAGCCGTGTCGAAGGCGAAGCGGGCATCACCCTCGGGAACCGGGTATGACGCAACTCTGGCCGTACGGTTGTTGCGAATGCGCAGAATCCCCTGGCTGGTCCAGCACACTTGCGCGGAAGAGGACGCGGCGGCGTCCACAGGACCATTGAGGTAGGGGGCCGGAGCGTGACGCGCCACCCAGGCTTGGGGGATTCCCTGGATTTCCAGCGCTTGCCGGCCGGAGCCGCCTACCACGCCCAGAGATGGCGGACCGATCTGGGCCGCGGCGGTCACACAGATGGCGATTTGAAGAGTTAGGAAGCGTCTTTGCATTTCAGTGCCCCGGAGTGCCTATTCCAATGACGGGAGTGCCCACAACCGGTGGGGTTGGCACCGTAGTCACGGGCGGTTGAATCACCGGCGCGGCGGGGTTGCCGGGCCCGAACGAGCCTGCGGCAACCACACCGAGCGCCGCCGCTCCGCCGACAGCCGCGGCAAGGATAAGCCACTTCTTTCCCGATCCGCGAGAGGGGAATCGGCCTGGGCTGGCCAACTCCGACTCTTTCCGTGAGTGCTGGCCGCCGATTTCCACGGGAATCTCCAATTTGGCCTGGTCCCCCGGAATTGCGGCAGAGACCTCAACGAGAAGCCCTCCCGGTTGATTGTTCCAAACTATCCCGATTACGGTGGCGCGGCCATCCGCCGAGGTGACGACCGATTCGGAGGAGAGACCGCTGGCGAAGCGGCCGGAAGGCCCGTCGGCGGGGAGGCGGAACCGGACGGTCACGCCGTTGAGCGCTTTTCCCGCGTCGTCCTCTGCGATAACAACGATCTTGCGTGACGAGGGGGCATTTGGCGATACGACCATTCCGTTGCCCTCGATGGCGCGGAGGCGCAGGCCGGAGGCAACCAGCGATTGGGAGAAGAAGATTATGCCCGCCGCAAAGACGAGGCACCGATTTCGGATGAGCAGCATGGGGTATCCGAAGAGTCAGTGCCGCGAGGGGGAAAGAATTCTCTTCGGGAATGAAATCTTGTAGCTGTGGCGCACGATTCATCGTGCAGTGGCGGCATTTATGCCGACATTGTCAGAATGTCGAGATGAATCTCGCCACGGCACGCCGAAGCGTACGCCACAACGGAAAGTTCTCAAATGCGCATGTCAGAGCCGGGCGAGCACTACCGTGACGTTATCGGGCGCTCCGTTTGCCAGGGCAAGATCAATCAGACCTTGGCAGAGGAACAGTATCGGTGCGCGTTCCGATAGGACCGCCGCAATGGCGTCATCCGTCACAACGCCGTGCAGGCCATCGCTCGAAAGCAGGATCAGGCTGTCCGCTGGAGCTTGAACGAGGCGGCTCTGGATCCGGCGCTCCATCCCGACACCTACCGCCGTGGTGAGGGCGTTGCGGAGCGGGTGAGTGCTGAGTGCCTCTTGGCTCAGACCGAGCGAACGGCCGACCTCGTTGGCCCAACTCTGGTCGCTGGTCAACATCGTCAGCCGGCCGTTCTCACAAAGCCAGCAGCGGCTGTCGCCCATGTTGGCGATCGCAATGCCGGCGGGTGTCTCAAGCGCCGCCACGAGCGTCGTTCCCATCCCTCGCAGGGAGGCGTCGTACGCCGCCGCCTGCCGCACTCTATGGTCGGCTTCGAGGAATGCGTTCTCAAGCAGAAGGAGTGAAGGAGACTGCGACACTGCAGCATCCGCGACCGCCGAAACGGCCAGAGACGACGCCGTTTCTCCGGCCTGCGCCCCGCCCATGCCGTCGGCGAGAATGCACAGCCCGGCGGCCGCGGACGCGAAGAACCGGTCTTCGTTGTTCTGCCGAACCAGCCCTTGATCGCTAAGCCCAACCGCCTCTAGCATTGAAGAGTCCCTGTGAATTATATCCGCGCCCGAGGCGGATGGCGTGCCGTACGGAGAATATGGCTTATCGGACAGCGCCGCGCCAGCGGCTACTTGCGGCCATCCGGATCCAAAAGCGCTTTGAGTTGGAGCCAGGCCGCTTCGTCGTAGTTTTCCTTGATGCGCTCCAGCGACTCGGATCTCAGTTCGCCGGGCCGGGCGGCTTCCTTGCGCCGGCACTTGTCGAGCAATCCCTTAGCCACTTCGTCGTCCGGCTTTCGCGCGAGCGTCGATTCGAGCAGCGGAATGGCCGCATCGAATTCACCCCTGCGGTAGAGCGCGAGGGCGGCGTTGAAGGAGTAATCGGGGTCGGCCGGGTCGCCTTCAATCGCTTTCTGGAGACTCGCGGAAGCCTGCGCATCGCCGGCGCGGAGTTGGGCTATGCCCAGGTTGTTCAGCACCTCGCTCAGGGAGATCGCTTGCGAGAGCTTCTCAAACGCCGTCACGGAGAGCCTGTAGTCGCCTGTGTGATAGCGCGCCAGGCCTAATCGAAACAGCGCCTGCCGGAAATGGGCATCTGCCGGGGCAACGCGCGCAAGCCAATCCGCAGCGCTGCGGTACTCGCGGCGCGAATAATACAGCGAGCCCAGTTCATAGCAGGCGTCCGAGTAGTCCGGCTGGAGCCGGGCCGCGGCCGAGAACAGCTTGATCTTCTGGTCTGAGGACGTCGCGATCAGTCCGCGAACATAGCGCTCGATGGCGTCCAGGCGCACAGGGGGATGGGCCGCGAGATAGATCTGTTCGGTTGGCGCGGACTCGGGCTGGAGGGCCGAGAGAATCTGCCAGGCCAGATGCGATTGCACCAACGAAAGGTCGTCCAGCTTCCCAGTGACGTCGAAGTCCTTGAGGTGGCGGAGCTTGCGGGCGTTGTAGATCTGCGCGCGGACCCGTAGCCCATCGCGGGCGCCATTGTCTCCCGGAGTCGCTTCCACGCTGCCGGAGACGACCAGTACGGCATCCAGGTTCACTGCTATCTCGATTACGCTGGCCCTGGTGAGAGGCGCATATTTGCGCACGTTCATCTGCCGCAAGGTATTGTCGCGTTCCTCGGGCTGCACCACGAAAGGCAACTCTCCGGCCAGCGTCTGGAAGACTGAAACGGAGATGCTCTCGCCAACCCAATCGAGGCTATGGTTGGCCGACAAGTTAGAGAAGGGCAGCACCAGGACGTTTTCGGGAGGGTTGGCGGCTCCCCAAAGCGGCGCCAAAACGGGCAGGGACAGGCAGAAAAAATAGAAAAACCCGAGTCGCCTCAACACGCTACACAGGATAGCAGAGGCGGCTCGGGTTTCCACGGATTGCCCCGGCCGACTAAGACCGGAGCGCGGGAGGCAGACTCGCTTAGTTGAAAACAACTTTCTGGTTGGTCCCGCCGAGACGAATCTCCTGGACCTTCATCTTGCCGCCCTCGGTCGTGTAACGCACCGAGGTGGAAGAGAACTTGGAGTCGGCCGTCTCGATCTTCGCGGAAGCTTCAACCTTCTGCTTCCCCATCGAGATGATCGCCTTATCGCCATCGACCGTTACTTTGTACTCGCCGGCCTTCAATTCCTTGCCCGCCACGGTGGACGGTTGGAAGAAGGTCACGTTGTAAGTCGCGGCGCTGGCCATCAGCATCGCGGCGGTCAAGAAAAGAGCAAAGAACTTCAAAGCTTTTGTAGTCATCGTGGACTCTCCTGATTCAGATTATACGCTCATTTACTCCCGTTATGGCAATCGACCCACCACTTTTTTGTGGTGCTTGTTTACATTGGCAAATCTCCGTTTGGTTTCAATGATCTGCGCCGATCCCCTCTGAAGATCAGCGCTGTGAATAGTGAGACGTTCCAGATAGCAGTTACGCTTGTAAATTGGCCAGGAATTGGGCTGTTATCTTTGTTAACTTGTCAATGATGGACGGGTCGTCCCCAAAGCCGTGCACGAGAGTGGCTCCGGCTTCGCGGCGGAACCAGGTGATCTGGCGTTTGGCGTATTGACGGGTTGCGATGGTCGTAGCTTCGACCGCTTGCTCCAGGCTCATGCGCGCCCTCAAGACCTCCAGCGCTTCCCGGTATCCAATGGACTCAAACGGTTTTGCGTCCATGGAGACGCCCCGATCGATAAGTTCGCGAACCTCGTCCACCAGTCCCGCCGCGAAGATCTGGCGTGCTCGCGCCTCGATCCGTTCGTGCAGTCGCTTGCGGTCGGGTTCGAGAACAAACTTCAGGACACGGAAGCCTTCGAGCGGAGTGCTGCCGTCCCGAAAGAGGTGGGACGCAGGACGCCGACTGAGGATGCAGATTTCCAGCGCGCGGATGAGCTTATTCAGATCGCGTGCATGGATTCGTCTCGCCGCCTCGGCGTCCAGGCGGTGGAGCAGCCGGTGCAGCCGCCCCGCCCGTCCGGTCTCCATTCGGGCCAGGCGCGCGCGCAGCGGCTCGTTCCGGGAAGGGCCTTCGGCCAGTCCTTCCAGCAGGGCGCGCAGGTAGAAGCCGGTTCCGCCTACTACGATTGGCAGTGCGCCGCGGGTGGCGATTTCCCGCAAGACAAGGCGTGCGCGCGAGGAGTAGTCGCCCGCGGTGGCCAACTCCGCCGGATCGAACACGTCTAGGAGATGATGTGGAACGCCGCGCCGCCGTTCGATTGGCGTCTTAGCAGCGCCAATGTTCAATCCCCGGTAGAGTTGCACGGAATCGCAGTTCACGATCTCGCCATGGAAGCGCTGAGCGAGTTCCAGGGCCAAGTCGCTCTTCCCGGAAGCCGTCGGCCCGGCAACCACCACCAGGTGCGACTGTACGCTAACGGCATCCCCCATCGCTCTCACATCTCTCCTCTCCGATCTCCGACTTCTCCATTTTCGACTTTCCGCGCCCGTTCCCGCCGGCTCTTTGCGCTCGCGCATAGCCCTGGGCGCGCAATCCACTGAAACTGTACTGCTGTTTCACACATCGGTTATATTAGTGGAAATGCAACGCGCCCCTGGTGTCTGCCATTCTGGGATGCGTGTGGAACAAGGACAGGAGTGCCAATGACGAGGTCCCTCCGGAATTTGATCGTGGTGGCCGTGGCGACCCTAACCGCAGGTTCGGGGCTACTTTTTGGCCAATCCGCCGAACCCGCCAAGAGCAACAGGGCCGCGGCGTACTACCACGCGACGCTCGGGCACCTCTATGCCGAACTAGCCGCCCAGTATAGCGGGCGCAGCGAGTTTCTCGGCAAGGCGATCGACAACTACAAGCTGGCGATGAAGGAGGATCCTGGCACGGCTTATCTGCCCCAGGAATTGGCCGACCTTTATCTTCAGTCCGGGCAAGTTCGGGCCGCCATCGCGGATTTCGAGGAGATCCTCAAAAAGGATCCGGACGACCTCAGCGCTCGCCGCATTCTGGCGCGCTTCTACACGGCGCGCATCAGCCAGGGCACGCCGCAACAGCAGCGCTTGAATGAGGAGATGTTGCGCGCCGCGATCGGGCAGCTCGATAAGATTGGCGAAAAAGCTCCAGACGACCTTGACAACTGGCTGCTGCTGGGCCGGCTCCAGAAGCTCGCGAGCAACTCTTTGGCCGCCGAAAAAGCGTATCAGAAAGCGCTCGACCTGGACTCCGAGAACGAGGAGGCGTTGACGGGCCTCGCCTTGGTTTACGGCGATCAGGGCCAAAACGAGAAAGCCAGCCTGCTGCTAAAGCGGGTCTCCGACAAGAATCCGAGCCTGCGGACGCTGACGCAACTCGCCGCCACCTACGAGCAGATGAAGGATTTCAAGGGCGCCGCCGAAGCGTACCGCAGGGCGCTTGAGCTGAACTCCGACAATACGGATCTCAAGCGTGCTTACGCCCAATCGCTGTTCACCGCGGAAGACTATGACGCGGCGCAGAAGGTGTTCCAGGAGATCGGCACCGAAGAGCCGAACGACTTGCTCTCGGCGCTGCGCCTGTCGCAGATTTACCGGCAGAAGCGCGATTATCCGAAGGCACGGGAGTACGCCGCCAAGGCGAGTGCGCTCGATGCCGCCAACATTGAGGTCCGCTACAACGAAGTCTCGCTCTATGAGGCCGAAGGCAAGCTCGCCGACGCGGTGAAGATCCTGAAAGAGATCCTGGCCGGAATGCCCAAGCGGACGAATTCGCTGGGCGAGCGAAGCAACCGGACATTCCTGCTGGAACGTTTGGCTGTCCTGTACCGCAACTCCGATCAGATTGAACCGGCCGTTACGACCTTCCGCGAAATCGCCGAAGCCGATCCCGACTCGGGCGCTCGCGCCGCCGCGCAGATCGTCGACACCTACCGCTCCGGCAAGGATTTCGTCTCCGCCGAGCGGGAAGCGGCGGTGGCTTCCAAGCGCTACCCGCAGGACCGGCTGATCAAGCTGATTTCCGGCAACGTGCAGGCGGATCTCGGGAAATTCAAAGAAGCCGAAACTACGCTCAAGTCGCTTCTCGACGGGAAGAGCGATCGGGACATCTGGATCGCCCTGGCGCAGATTTACGAGAAGTCGAAGAACTGGACCGCGATGGGTCAGGCGATCGATCACGCCGGGAAGCTCAGCGAGTCGCCGGAAGAAAAGGAAGCCGTCACGTTCCTTCGCGGCGCGATGTACGAGCGGATGAAGAACTATGACCAGGCCGAGTCGGAGTTCCGCGCCGTTCTGAAGATGAACCCGAACAGCGCTTCCGCGCTGAACTACCTGGGCTACATGCTGGCCGACCGCAACGTGCGGCTCAACGAAGCGCTCGACATGATCCGCAAAGCGGTGGATCAGGAGCCGACTAACAGCGCCTTCCTGGACAGCCTGGGTTGGGTCTATTACCGCATGAACAAGCTGGAAGAGGCTGAGGAAAGCCTGCGCCGGTCGCTGCAGCAATATGGGAGCCGCGATGCGACGGTCTACGACCACCTGGGCGATGTCTGCCTGAGCCGCAATGAGCTAAAAGAGGCGATGAAGCAGTGGGAATTGTCCCTCAAGGAATGGCAGGCTACCGCGCCCAGCGAAGCGGATCCCACGGAGATTGCCAAGATCCAAAAGAAGCTGGAAAAGGCTCGCGTGCGCCTCGCGCAGGAGCACGGCAGCACGAAGCGCGGACAGTAGCCGCTAAAGAGCCGCGACCGTAAGGGAGCGGTCGCAGCGCAACCCTATTCGCCGCCGGCACAGATCTCTCCATGACCGGCGGACCGTGCACCCAGAAAGCACGAAATCGACCACTCGCTCCCTGGCACCGCGAACGATTGAGAGCGTCCAAGGTATGCAGGGCAACAACCGCTCCCCTACGGTCGCGGCTCCGTTTCGGGGGATTTGGGGCCGATCCGGAGATCGGCGTTCCCAGGGCGACTGCGTCCGAGTCACAATGGAGACATGCGGTTGTTTCCAGGCTTTCTGTTATCTCTCATGCTCGCATCCACTTTCACCGCGGCGGCCGCCGACGAGAAACTGGGCGCACCACTCACGATCAAGGAACAGACTCCCATCGCCAACCTGATGAGCAAGCCCCTTCGATTCGTCGGGCGAACCGTGCAGGTCAAGGGCAAGGTGACGGAAGTCTGCGAAAAGATGGGTTGCTGGATGATGCTCACCGACACAGCCACTGGCGCTGCGGTGCGCATCAAGGTGAAAGACGGCGAGATCGTCTTCCCGAAAGAATCGGTCGGCAAGACCGCCATCGCCGAAGGCACGTTCACGGAGACCAAACTGACGCGCGATCAGGCAGTGGAAAGCGCGAAGCACGAAGCCGAAGAAAAGGGCCGCAAATTCGACCCCTCGACCATCAAAGGCCCCGTGACCTCCTACCAGGTTATGGGCACGGGCGCTGTCATTCTGGAATAGGCATCAACACATGAAATTGTCACGGCGGATCTTCTCCGCAGCCTTGCTGGCTGCGCTCTGCATACTGGGCGTGCCGGCCCAGACCAAACGCCCGGCCGCTCCGGCAAAGAAAGCGGTGCCCGCTGCGAGCACACCAGCCGCCCCCGCTGCTGCGGCAAGGCCCAAGCTAGTCGTCTTGATCGTCGCCGATCAATTTCGCGCCGATTACCTGACGCGCTTCGCATCGGAGTACAACGCCGGCTTCGCGCGACTGCTCAAGAACGGTGCGGTGTTCACCAACGCACAGCAGGATCACTTCCCCACGGTGACGGCAGTGGGCCATTCCGTGACGATGAGCGGAGCCCTTCCCGCAGTCAGCGGCATCGTCAGCAACGAGTGGTACGACCGCGCTTCGGCATCCATCGTGACCAGCGTCAGCGACAGCGCCGAATCGTTGCTCGGCGCGGACGGCCCGGGCGCCGCGTCTCCGCGCAGGCTGCTAGTCTCCACCGTGGGAGACCAGTTGAAGATGAGCGGCATGGCGCCCGCGAAGGTGGTCGGTATTTCGCTCAAGGATCGTGCGGCGATCCTCCCTGCCGGGCACATGGCCGACGGAGCCTACTGGTTCGACCACAACTCCGGCAATTTCGTCAGCTCCACTTACTACTTCAAGACCCTGCCCGCCTGGGCTGAAGCATTTAACGCGAAGAAGGTTGCGGACTCTTACGCGGGCAAGGTCTGGGCTTTGACTGGCTCGGGCAAGCCGTTGTCGATGCTCGCTTCCGAACCGGGACGCCCTTTGTACGAAGGCATCTACAACTCGGCCTTCGGCAACGATTTGCTGGAAGCGTTCGCCGAAGCGGCCATCGAAGGCGAAAAACTCGGGCAGAACGGCGGCACGGACATCCTCACCATGAGCTTCTCCTCGAACGATGCCGTCGGCCATCGCACGGGGCCGGACTCGCCCGAAGTGCACGATATCTGCCTGCGCACCGACAAGGCGATCGGCGCGTTTCTCGATGCAGTCGACAAGAAGGTCGGGCTCGCCAACACGCTGATCGTTTTTACCGCCGATCACGGCGTCGCTCCCGTCCCTGAAGTGAATCAGGCACGCCACATGCTGGGTGGGCGTCTGGGGAAATCGTTGTCGCAAGCACTCGACAAAGGGCTGACGGACAAATACGGCGCAGGCCATTGGGTACTGGCCAACATGGAAGAGATGATCTATCTCGACCGCGCTTTCATCGAGAGCCGCAAGTTGAAGCTCGAAGACGTTCAGGAGACGGCGGCAAAGGCGTTGCTGGCTGTCCCGCATGTCGACCGCGTCTTCACCAGCGAAGACCTGCGCCACGGCCGTTACAACCAGGATCCGATCGCGCTGCGAGTCGCCAAAGGCTTCAACGAACGGCGCGGCGGCGATCTGTATGTAGTCTTCGAATCCTACTGGGAGGCCGGCAGCGCAACTTCCGGCACGACTCATGGCATGCCGTTCAACTACGACTCGCACGTGCCGCTGATCTTCATGGGTCAGGGCGTGAAGCCGGGCCGCTACCACTCTCAGGTGGCCATCTACAATCTCGCGCCGACGCTGGCGACGATGCTCGAGATCGAGATGCCCTCCGGCGCGTTCGGGCGCGTGTTGGACGAGATGTTCGCGGCACGCTGATTTCGCGTTCGCCGGGAATCAAGCAGGGGCGCTGGCGTTCTGAGAGCCAGCGCCCCTTTCTCTATTCCGATGAGTTCCTGGATCAGGGTGCGAGTTCCCGGTGGACTACACAGCGATTGGCCCAGTTATTGGCAACGCCCGCGAATTGATCCGAAGAGACTCAATCCAATACCCGCAGCTTTGCCCCCCTGCGATAGTGCATCTGGATCGACCCGCGATACCGATCGATCATGGGACGCAATAGGCAGATATCGAGTCGTGGGGCGAAGCGCCATAACCTGGAAGACAGCTTGCGCGCAATCCTCTACACACCTGCGTTTCAATTCTCCGTCGCCCAATAGCCGCGCTTCGCCTTCAAAGTGACCTTTGCGGCCTTTGACCTCGACCGTGATGCCGCGGAACTTGCCGTCCATGGCGGCGTTGGTCGAAACATAGCCCAGCGTGTAGTAGTTGCGCCCCTCGGCCACAGCCTTGCGGATGCCGGCGAACAGGTCGTTGCTGTTCTGGTAGGACGTGCCTCCGGTGGCGGCGGAGAACTCGGTTAACGTCATGCCAGCCTCCGATTGCATCGAGTTCATCACGGAAATCACCCGGGACGACACAGAACTATTTGGTCCCGACATCGAGGCATCCGTCCACGACGGCGTATACAGCCCGCGGGAATCGATCGTATTGATGATGACGTTCGAGCGCGAGGCGACCTTCACCACAGCCTCGAATTCGGATTGCATGCGGTCGAGCCCGCGCAACGAAAGCCGTGGCAACTCGGGAAAATAGGCCTGCAGCAGTTGCCATGCGTCGCGGCCAGGGGAAAGCTGGAACCCGTCTGAGATCAGTAGCAGCGTGCGGTGCTCCGTGCCCTTTGCCAGTTGACGCACCAGATCGCGCAGTCCGCTGAGCAGTGTGGTTGTGTAGTTGCGGTCCATGCCTGCGACCCCTTCCGCCTCCGCGGGCAGCGCATCCCTTTGAGGCGGCCCGGACGGGTCGCCAGAGTCGACCAACGCCCGGACCTCTTGCATGTGGCGCATGAAGTCCTGGATCTCTCTCGAAGCCGACGAACTGCGGCTGCCCGAGAACATCTTGAGAAACGCCTTGTCATCGAGCGAGGCCAGCGCCTTTGCCGGATCGCGCGTCAGATTCTGGACGATGGTCATCGACTGGCCTATCGCGATGACGCCGTACTGTGAATCGCCCGGCGGCTCGGAGGTGAAGAACTTCTGCAGCGACTCCCGCACCGCGTGCAGATTCGAAAAACTGGTGTGCAGGGAATCGATCACGATCAGATAGGTGTGGCGCGGCGGCGCGGCAAGCGCCGGTTTCGATGTGGGAGCTAGCGGCTTACTTGCATCGGCCGCGGGCGGATTCGGCGCGGATTCGACGCCGGCTTCCCCGGACGTCTCGACGCGGAAACTCGTGATGGCCTGTTCGACGCCATTTTCGAGCACACGGAAATTGGATTGCTTCAGGTCGCTGACGCTGTGGCCCGACTTATCGAACACGAGGACGGGCACCAGCACCTGCCGCACGTCCACGCGAATCACCGGTTCGTTCCCGTTCGCCGGCTGCTGCGCGGCTTGCCTGACAGCACGTTCAGACGGGCCTTAAACGTCTCGTTTGCCGGCGCCAGTGCAATGGCGCGACGCAGTTCAGCGAGCGCCCCGGCCCGATCTCCCGAGGCTTCGAGCGCCCCTGACAGGTTCCCGTGCGCGGTTGCATCGCCGGGCGCCAGCCGGACCGTCTCGCGCAATTCCACCACCGCTTCCACCGTGGCCCCGCGATCCATCAGCAGGATGCCCAGCAGGTTGTGCGCGGCGGGAACGCTCCCCATGTCGCTCAGGGCCGCGCGGGCCTCTGTTTCGGCGCTGCGATCGTCGCCCGTTGCATGCAGCGCGCGAGCCAGGTGATAGTGCGCGGCGGCCAGCGTCGCATCGAGCCGCAGAGCCTCGCGCAGCAGTGTGACCGCTCCGGCGGCGTTGTTCGCGTCAAGCGCGGCAGCACCCTCCCCAAGCTGTTCCAAAGCGTCGTGTTCCGCAACAGCGGCCGTGGATACCCCTGCGTTCCTCTTCGCCAGTTGCGGGTCGTTCGCGTCGTCGCGGCCGTAGAGATGGAATTCGGTGAAGCGGTGAACCGCGTGCGTTCGCACGTCGCCCCGCGAGACGTCGAATACCGCCCGCGCGGGCAGCAACAGGGTGGCATTCAGAGCATCGAAGTGCACATCGGCGAACATCAAATCGATGCGCCGTTGCTCGGCGGCAGCGCCCTCCTGAGTGAGCGTTGTCTCACACAGCAGCCGCATCGGCCGCGCACGCTTCGCATCGATCCACACTAAGCCCTGAGCGGGGCTTGAGCCCTCTCCGGGACCCTCCACAAAGGCAAAGACCACCTGGTCGCCTTGACGCCCGATGGTGCGAATGCGTAACTGGTTTTCGAATTCAGGCCGCAGCAGTTCCATCATTGCGATGAACCGGTCGCCCGCGACGAAGCCACCCTTGCCCGCCTTCGCTCCCTTGTTCTCCTTTGCGGAAAGGCGCAACTCGTGCAGGTCCAACGAGTCTTGCGCCATGGTGGCCACATACCGAAAATTTTCAGTTTGCGAGCGCGCCCTGGCGCCCCCATTTTCCAGGCGCAATTCGTAGATCTGTTCCGCGGCCGACAGGTCCGCGAATTCATCAAAGGTCTGATTGACGGCATCGAGCGCGGGCAGCAGCACGGTTCTTACGAGTGCTTCATCGTGGTCGAAATGCACGCCGGAGAGCTCGGGGACGCGTCGCAACAGTTCGTCGTCGTTCAATTCGGTCAGGAGTTTCGGCGATTGGCCAAAGGCGAGAGCGGAAGTTGCCAGCAGGCTCGCCAGAAGCATGGTCTTCATACGTAAGATATTCACGCCGCCGTCATGCTATCACACGGCATACTGGAAGCCCTTTGATGCCTCAAACAGCCTACCCGGACATGCTTCGCAGGGGACAGCGGATGGAAAGCCGCGTTACCGCAATCTGACCCTCCAGTTGGGGTATCCGCCGCCGCCAATCGGTGCCAATGGACGGGAAGCGCATACATCAGCCAAGTACGAGGTCACGGTACACATGTCTTTCCTTGGATAGCCGCTTGAGTTCAGAATGGATGCGTGAGCCATGCGATTCAACCGGGGATCGCACCTTCCTATTCCTGGACGCCTCAGGGAGTCAGATCGACGTCGGAGCGCTCGTCTGCCATGGTTCACATGGAGTTGCCGCAGCGGCTGACTAGTCGCGCTTGCTCCGACTCTATCGGAGGGCATCCTCCTATGGGGCGCACGGGTGGTGTTTCTGACTGTTCCAGGGAAAACAGATTTCCGGGGGAAATGATTAGGAGGCTCGCGGTTGGTGTTTCTTCTCCTGTTTCTCAATATCGCCGCTTGGGCTTGGCAGGTGCCGCAGCCGAGCTCGGAGCTGGGGCCCATTGACGGCGTTCAGCGGCGGATGGCCGGAAACCTTGCGAGTCTTCCGAACTACACTTGCCTTGAGACCATCGATCGGTCAGTGCGCCGCCAAGTCAAGAAGAAGCTTCTGTTTCATGACCGGATTCGCCTCGAGGTGGCCTTCATCGAGGCCAATGAGATTTTCTCCTGGCCGGGCTCGGCCAACTTTGAGCCTGATATTCTCCAACAAATCCCTAAAGCGGGCGCAAGTGGTGTAGGCGGCTTTGGCGGCTGGGTTCGTACGCTCTTCGGTGCCTCCGGCCCGACACTCTCTCGTGCGGGCGAGTGTCTGGTCGCAGACCGGCATGGATTCCGCTACGATTTTCGTGTACCACTGCAGTCCAGCAACTACGCGGTCCAGGTCGAAGGCCGCGAAGTGATGTTGCCGTACACCGGTTCACTCTGTGCCGATCCGGGTTCATCGGAAATCAT
Source organism: Terriglobia bacterium (assembly GCA_963823095.1). Taxonomy (GTDB): domain Bacteria; phylum Acidobacteriota; class Terriglobia; order Bryobacterales; family Bryobacteraceae; genus CAIVVT01. Next base: position 93,921 of record CAWGKI010000038.1, on the reverse strand, counting down.
GCTATTGGAAATCCACGCGGGACATACCGAACCGCCGGTCCGGGGTATTTCCGAAAAGATCCACTATGGGCGCATGCACATTGGCACCTCCGATTTCCTGCTGCCGCAAGATCACGAGTTGACCGTGACAGATGTCGAAGGCAACGAGAACCGTAGCCTCACCACGTTCACCGCGTGCCGGGAATACACTAGCCAATCTTCTATAACTTTTGATTCGGAGCGCACTGCTGCGCCAGTCCCGCAGACGAAAGATAATGAGTTTGAAATCCCTGGTGGAATCTCTTTAGAGCTGAAGCTCGAGACGCCGATCACTTTTGAAGGATTTGCGGTCGGCGATCCTATTACGGCGCGACTTGATCGTGCGATCAGCGCTGCGGGAGTTTCGATTCCGAAGGGCGCAATGGTATCCGGCCGTATCCGTGGCCTGGAGCAGTATTTCGATCCGTCGAAATACTTCACTGTGAGCTTGGAGTTTTCATCGCTGACTTTCGGCGGCAAGCGCGGTCGCTTTTCCGCCCGGCTAGTCGGACCGCGCCGTTACGTGAAGAAGCGCTTGGACTCGAGTGGAATGGCGATGGAATCCAACGCTTCAATGCCCGATTCCGCTTCTGCCGAACCCATCGGCTTTGACCTCGACGATTCCGGACCAGAGTGCGGGACATTCCGCGTACAGGGCAGCAGCCTACACCTCGGCAGCGGACTGGAACTGATCTTGAAGACTCGGGGTCACTAATTCACTTGGTAACCGTCGCGCGATTTGCCACGCCGGAGTGGCAAGATTCAGTCAGCGCCTGGCAGAATTTGTTGTTGACGACCGCGTTATCGGAGACTGCCCCCTGCCAGGATTCGCTGTAAGCCTGGGCGAAATGAGGCGAGTGCTGCCGGACGGCCTCTCTGCGAACAGTTGTCTGGCGTTAATCGCTCGAAGGCCGCCAGCCAAGAAGCAGCGATAAAAGTTCTGAATGGGGTCTGTTCGGGAGGATTCGTCCTGGTGCAGGATGGCGTTTGCGCGGCCGGAGTATCGACCTGCCGTGGTATTCTGCCGGCATGGAAAAGGTCAATTTGTCCGACAAGTTCTCGCGAATCCACGACTATTGGAAGCCGCGCATCGCCGGCGAGTTAAATGGCCAATACGTCAAGTTGGTGAAATTCACGGGCGAGTTCGTCTGGCACCACCATGACGACGAGGACGAACTCTTCCTGGTGGTGAAAGGCCGTTTCCGCATGGAACTTCGCGACCACCACATCTGGCTGGAAGAAGGCGAGTTCCTCATCGTGCCCAGCGGCGTTGAGCATCGTCCGGTGGCCGAGGAGGAAGTGCACGTGTTGCTTTTCGAACCATCAAGAACGCTGAACACAGGCAACGTGCGCGGCGGATTGACGGTAGATGAGTTGGAACGGATCTGATCCGCGCCTCTTCGCGCACAGCCGCCGACGGCATCGGGATGCACGTGCAAAAAATCGTCCAGAACAAAGCGGTCGAAGTGCGCGTAGTAGAAGGTCATGCCGAACGCTTCCAAGTGGATCGCCTACTGCTCGCTCTCCGTCCTGGTGGCACTCTACGTAGTTGGCGCCGTAAGCAACGGGTCTTTACGCCATGAGGTGCAAACGCTGGCGCTGTGGGGCCCGATCGTTCTTGGTTTCCGTCAGCGGGAGTGGGCCAAATGGTCAGCACTGCCGTGCTTCGTCTTCTGGCTCGCGATCATGGTCTTTATCTGGCTATTCCTGCTCGGCTGGGCGCGGATCGTGACCGGCCACTATTCTCCCGTTGAGATAGCTATGACGCTGGTGATTGGGGTCGCCTGCACGGCTGGCCTCATCGTCAGCCTGCGCTGGCGGACCGCGGTGAGTTCATGGGCCGCATGTCTTATGGCCGTGTTGTTCGGGATCCTCCAGGTGCTGGCATTCCGGATCAGCCTGATCCCATACATCGCCACCCGTTGACGCGACAAGCCAGCGCAGAGCCAGTAGGGGGACACTGTCCATTCGGGCGCGCTACACCAGCCGGACTCGCGAACGCTACATCGTCAGCGTGACTTTGCTCAGCCCCCGAGGTTGGTCCGGATTCAGTCCCTTCACCTCGGCCAGCGTCGCGGCGAACAACTGCGCCGGGATGATGTAAGGAATCGGCGTGAAGACGTCCACAGGCAGAGGCCCTTTGTGCGATAGCTTCGCTGGCACCACCAGAGACGTGCCATGGATCGCCTCTTTGTTTGACTCGTCCGTGATGGAGAGGCTCTCGGCCTTCAGACCGTCCAGGCGCGCGGCGAGTTCCTTCATCCCCTGCCAGGTGACGCCGGGCGGACACAGCAAGAAGGCGGGGAAGGCGGAGCCGACCATCGCGATGGGTCCGTGCAGGATGTCCGCCTGGGAGAACCGCTCGGCGACAATGTAGTTCGTCTCCATCAGCTTCAGAGCCCATTCAAAAGCATTGGCGTAGTTCAGGCCGCGGCCGATGACGACGGCGTGGTCCATGAAGCGGAAGCGCTCGGCGCGGGTACGGATCAGCGGTTCCAGCGTCAGCGCGGCAGCGGTCCACTCGGGCAGGCGGCGCAGGTCGTCGATGTCGATCTTGGCGCCCAGCGCCCAGGCGAGCAGATAGAACGAAAGCAGTTGCCCCGTATAGGTCTTCGTGGCGGCGACACTCTTCTCTTTGCCGGCGCGCACGAGCACGGAGTGGTCCGAGATGCGGGCCATCGTGCTGTCCTTTTCGTTGGTGATGCCAATGGTGTAGGCTCCGCGCTGGCGCCCCTCTTCCAGGATGACGTTCGTGTCGGTGGACTCGCCGGATTGCGAAATTGCCACCAGCAGGGAATCGTCCAGGCGCAGGTTGCTGTGGTACAGCGTCGAGACCGAAGGCGCCGCGAGCGAGACCGGGATGCCCGTCGTGATCTCGATCAGGTAGCGGCCGAACTGCGCCGCGTTGTCCGAAGTCCCGCGCGCGGCGAGAACCACCATGCGGGGAGGGTGTTCCTGAAAACGCCGCCTGAGTTTCTCAAACCCACGCAATTCTCCGCGCAACGTCCGGTCCAGCGTCAGAGGCTGTTGCCGGATTTCATCTAGCATTTTGGACATGAAAAGTAGAACCTTCAGGACTATGGTAAGCCGGCGCTGCCGGATTCCGCCGCCCTGTCCCTAAAGTCGAAGGGCAGGCCGCGAACCTCGGTTCCGCTCCAGACGGCGTACGAGGGGAACTCGGAAGGAGGCAGGCGCACCAGCATGGGCCGCAACACCAGAAGAATGCGGTCGCTCTTGCGGGACTCCGTTTGCGAGTGCAGCAGAGGGATCCAATTCAGCAGCGGCAACCCAGTATCGGTCCTGGAAACGCTGTCCTGGACCAGGCCCGCGACGACGGCCGACTCGCCGAATTTCATCCTGATTTGAACGGTGAACTTGCGGTTCGAGATGATCGGAATGCTGTCCGACGTATTGCCCGAGAGCACTTTGTACTCGGCGTCGAATTCCAGCGTCAGCGACGTGGCGTCGTGGACATGGGGTGTCAGCTTGAGAATCACACCGAGATCCTCAAATGTGATGCTAGGCGTGGCGGTGAAGCTCCCGGTTGAACTGCTCTGCGTCGAGCCCCAACTCTGCTGGATGATCGGGTAGCGATCTCCGATGTGCAGCGAGGCCGGCTGACCGCTTACGCTGCGCAAGGAGGCGCGGGTGATCGAGTGGGCCATGGTGCCGGTCAACGATGCCAGAATCGTGGCATCCGAAAGGCCGACTCCCAGGTAGGTCGCGCCTCCGCCGAGCGTCACCATGCTGTAGCCGCTGGGTGCGGCTGGCGTTGTGAGTGTGAGACCCGCCTTCTGTCCAAAGTCGATGATTGGGAAATTGGTCTGGAGGTTGAGCCCGCGGCTGAGGTCGGAGGAGGCGTCGACGCTGAACAGTTCCACCTCCACGAACACTTCGGCAGGCCCCGAGAGCAGTTGCCGGGCGAGTTCCATGGCGGGACGAACGCGGCTCACCCGGTCGCGCAGCACCATCGCGCGTTGATTCGAATCCATCGCCACCTTGGTCAAGGCGAAAGCCTGCCGCACGGCATTCGCGACGTCCTGCAACTCCTGCGGAGTCATGGTCTGCGGAAACGGGATGGCGACTGCCACGCTGGGTTCCACTTCGCCGCGCTTCACCGACGTCTCTTTGGCAAACAGGACCGTGCGCGAGTTGATGGGTACGTAAAACGCGTTCGTAACGAGTTGCAGCGCATAGACGGCGTCGAACCAGGCAACGTCATTCAGGTGGAAGTGCTGCTTCTCGCCATTGGTGGGGAAGTCGTAGTCGAAAACCGTCGTGATGCCGTACTCCCCAGCCACCTTCTCGATCAGTTCACGGGGAGCGGCGCGCAAATCGAAGCTGCGCCGGACGTTGTCGGGCCTGATCTCCGGCGGCGACTTCAGTTCGCCCCGGTCCTCCAGGGTGATCTCGGGCAGAACGGGTTTCGGATCCTCGGAAGGCGGCGCCGGGCGCAAAAAGGAAGCCGCGGAGAGCGCCTGGAGCCCGCGCCGTTGGTAGGTCTCGGCAAGAGCGCGAAGGGCGGGATCGTCAGGTCTGCGGGCAACGGCCTGTTGGGCCAGCAACCAGGCTTTGGCATAGTCGCCTTTGCGCGCCATCTTCTTGGCCCGACGCACTAGTTGGTCGGCACTCGGCTCGCTCGCAAGCGCGGGCGCGAGCATGCCCACGAGGACACACACCAACAGCGCGCTCGCTATCCGTCGCCAGCCCATCTAATAGAGAGACGTACTGAGGAGCCTGGACGTGGAGAGGGAAAATCGGGCCAACGGCCCGTGCCAGAAATCCAAAACCGCTAGAATCAGCGGCTCCTCAGAAAAACGCCCATTTAAATTCATGCTTACAAGACCGATCCGCTGAACATCAGCGGCTGTTGTGAAAATCTGAATGTTGATTATGCGGCGCTTGCACCGCGAATTTTTGCCAGCACCGAGCCCCGAACGAAGAGAGGGGTCCCGCGGAACTTTTTTCCTCTTCGCGGTGCTCATCCAGCGTCGCGCCTTGGTCGATTTCAAGCCACCTCCGAGGAAGCTTCCAGGGGACCCCTCTCTTCGTTCGGGGCTCGGTGCTGGAGGGGTACTGGGTGTGGGCGACGTCTGTATCGCAGCCGCAGTGCGAGGAGACCGACACGTTGTCTTCATCCTGCGGGGGAGAACGGTCCACCGGTCATGGAGAGATCGGGGGGGTCTGCGACGGGAGATTAGGCTGGTTGGGCCGACAAAGCGGCTTGCAATATCAGGGATGACCCCAAGGGGTTACCGGGCCGCAAGAGCTGCCTCGACCCAATCGTCGAAGCGACGCGGAGCGTGGCGTAGCAGCGCCGTTACCGTGTCGATCTCTGCCTGCGTCGCCAGCAATCCTTCGTGCTGGAAATAGTCGTACATGATGACGAGATCGCGCAGCATCCAGGCGGGCATCGCGCCGTTCATCGCGGCACTGAAGGCCTTGAGGTGGTCGCCTGGATAAACCACCGGCTTCCCGAGGTGGTGGGCGTACACGGCGGCGGTCTGCTCGCTGGTGAACGACTCTGGACCGACGATCGAATACGTCCGCCCCGCGTGGCCTGTTTCCGTGAGCGCGATGGCTGCAGCCTCGGCGATATCCCGCGCGTCGACGCGATGCAATCCTATGCCGCCCATCGGTTGCGGATAGAAACCCGCGCGAATGGCGTCCAGCATCCCCAAGTCGTTCTGGTAGAAGTTGTTTGGCCGGAGGATGGTGCAGGCTACCCCGCTCGACCGGATGACGCCCTCAATCGGGAGCTTCGAGGCGAAGTGCGGAATCTGTGGGGCCGCATCCGCTTGGTGCACGCTCAGGTAAACGATGCGCTCAACGCCGGCCGCCACGGCGGCGTCCACGGCGTCGATGCCCTGCTGAGTCTCGTCGCGATCGAGAGGCGTGATCAGGAACACCTGCTCTACGCCGCGCAGCACGCCAGGTAACGTCTCGGGCTGCAGCATGCTCCCGACGACGCCCTCCACCCCTGGCGGCAGCGCGCGCGCTTTCTCCGCAGTCCGGGTCATCACCCGGACATCCACTCCCCGCTTGAGCAGTTCGCGAACGGTCGCACTTCCGACCGTCCCGGTCCCTCCAATCACCAACACCGTCGCCATAGGACCTCCTATTGCGCCTCAACACCGAGGCTGTCCGGTGTGTCCCTCCGCGATCTTTCAATTTGGATGCGGCTCGATGCGGGCGGGTGGCTGGAATTGAATGAATAATGCAAGAATCCGGGGGGATCAACGCGCGCTCTTGTACCATCGCTCCACGACGTCCATGGCAGGCAAGCCCCACGGCGAGTGGGAGCCCGCATTGCCGTTCGTGCCCACCTTCCACCAATACATGCCCGCGAACCAGGGCTTGCGGTAGAACGCTTTCAAGACCGCCTCGTAGCAGCGAGCCTGCGTCTCGGGGGACGCCGGCACGGCGGAATCGTCCCACGGCGCTCGCTGGGCGTTCTTGACGGCGGAGAATCCAGCCTCCACGAAGACGACCGGTTTGCGCCAGCGCCTCTGGACAGCCTCGACCTTCCTGACGACCTCGCTCGCATCAAGGCTGTCCGGGAGCGGGTAATACTCGCTTAACCCGATGAAGTCCAGAGCGTCCCAAAACGCCACGCCTTCGAACTCCGGTCCCTGGGACGCGCCGTAAGTCAGCAGTCCCTTGAACGTGGCGCGAGCTTCCGCAATCAGCTTGCGCCACTCCGCCGTGTAGCGGCTGAGTTTGACGAACTCCAGGCCGGCGCACAGGATATCCGCGCCCGATTTCTGAGCGTACTCTGCGTGATGATGGAGAAACCGGCTGTACTCGGCGAACCATGCGGCGCGCTCGGCGGGACGCTCGAATTCGAGGTCGCCAGGGAAGCCGCGCGGAACCCAGAGCTGCGGCTTCCACATCACCTTCAAGCCTTTCTGATGGGCCAACGCCACCAGCCTGGCGACGTCGTCGCTGCGCTCCATGCCCATGTTGAAACGGATGCGGGTAGTGCCGGGAGGCGTAAAGCCGTACGGAACCAGAGCGATGGAGTTGACGCCCATACGGCGGAATTCGTCGAAGTAGCGCGCGGCGTTCTCCGCATTGGCGTATCCGTCGGGGCCCTCCGCGGTGAAGCTGAGTCCGCGTTGGAAGAAGACTGGGCTGGTGCTGGAAGCCGCATCGACTTTTAACGCCCGTGCGACCGCAACGGAGGCGGCAGGCAGACCCGACGTAATGAACTGTCTGCGCTGCATAATGTCCAGTAGTGTCCTGAGTTAAAGCAAACGCGCGGAGTGGGGCGGTCCCCCCGGACCGCGGCCGACCCCCAGGTCGGCCATGCTCCGGACTTCATGATTAGTGCCAGCAGCCGGACCAGGGGGACCGGCGCGGACGTGGGCGTCCGCCCCACTATGCGTCAGCGCAGCTCTTCCATCAGTTCGTCCAGTACCTCGCGCGGCGGGCGAGTCCTGGACTGCGGCAGCGTCACGAGCGGCTCGTCCACGGTGTTCAATAATTCGAGGAAGTCCTCCCGACCTTCGTCGAGGTACAGTACGCCTGTGAGCACTTCCTTGGCATCTTTCGAAGACTGAATGGTGCTCAGCGCCTTGAGGCGGTCAGTCGGATCGTAGTCGTGCCCCAGCTTGTGGAGCAGAAGGTGCGAGCCGTCGTGCATCTCGATCTCCTGCACGGCGCCCTCTTCAATTTCCACCTCGATGTCCTGGAAGTACGGCACGAAATCGAGCTCGTGCAACGGCTCTTCGTGGTCCTTCATGTAGCTGTAGCTCTTGGTGGAGCCTTCGTGATCGTTGAAAGTCACGCAGGGCGAGATCACGTCGATCACTGACAGCCCGCGATGCGCGATGGCCGTCTTCAGCAGCGCCTGCAACTGCTTCTTGTCGCCGGAAAACGAGCGAGCGACGAATGTGGCCCCGATCTGAATCGCCTCGACGCAGCAGTCCACCGGCTGCAGTTCGTTGATGACGCCGCTCTTCGACTTCGCGCCGGAATCCGACGTGGCGGAGAACTGCCCTTTGGTCAGACCGTAGACGCCGTTGTTCTCAATGATGTAGACCAGCGGGACATTGCGGCGCAGCATGTGGATGTACTGCCCGATGCCGATCGACGCCGTGTCGCCGTCGCCGGTCACCACGACACCCAGCAGGAACTTGTTAGCCAGCATGGCGCCCGTGGAAACGGCCGGGGCGCGCCCGTGGACGCTGTTGAATCCGTGGGACATGCTGAGGAAGTAGGCGGGCGACTTCGACGAGCATCCGATGCCCGAGAACTTCGCCACGCGCCACGGCTCGATGCCCATCTCGTAGAAGCATTCCACCAGGCGCTCGGAAACGGAGTTGTGACCGCAGCCGGCGCAGAGCGTGGTCTTGGAGCCGCGGTAGTTGAGGACCTCCAACCCGATGCGGTTCGTCTTCTTGGGAGGCGTCGCGGGCATGGTGCTCATATTCCCTCCTGGCGGACGAATTCTTCCGTCACTGTCCGGGCATCCAGCGGAAGGCCGTTGTAGTGCCGGATGCTGCGCAGCTTCGCGGTCAGTGCGGGATCGAGATCCAGCCGCATCAAACCGAGCAACTGGCCGTCACGATTCTGATCCACCACGTAGACGCGCTCGTGCCGCTCGATGAAATCGACCAGATCGGGGTGGAACGGATAAGCGCGCAGCCGCAGCGCACTCGTCTCGACGCCAAGTTCCTCCCGCAACTGGTCGCGGCTTTCGTCGCAACCGTACTTCGACGTGCCGCAATAGACGATGCCGATCTTCGCGCCTTCGCGCTCGTCCAGGATGGGGCGAGGGGCGGCCGCGCGGATCGACTCGAACTTGCGCAACAGCCGGTCCACGTTCGCCACGTAGTCTCCGGGCTTCTCCGTGTACGCCGCTTTGCCGTCGTGCCCGCTGCCGCGCGTAAAATAAGCAGCGGCGGGATGAGCCGTTCCTGGCAGCGTGCGCCAGCCGACCCCGTCGCCGTCGACATCGGCGTAGCGCCCGAAGCCGCCCAGACGGTCAAGGTCTGCTTTCGTCAGAACCTTGCCGCGCTTTTGCGGCGCTTCGGGATACTCGAATGCGTCCGACATCCAGTTGTTCATGCCGAGGTCAAGATCGGAATTCACAAACACGGGCGTCTGGAACTCCTCGGCCAGGTCGAACGCCATGGATGCCATCGTGAAACATTCCTCCGGCGAGGAAGGGAAGAGCACGGGATGGCGCGTGTCGCCGTGGGAAAGCACGGCGTTCTTGAGGATGTCGCACTGCTGCGTGCGCGTCGGCAATCCGGTGGACGGCCCGACACGCTGAATGTCCCAGATCACGGCCGGAATCTCGGCGTAGTACGCCAACCCGACGAATTCCGACATCAGGGAAATGCCGGGCCCCGACGTGGCGGTCATCGCCCGCGCGCCCGCCCACGACGCCCCGATCACCATGCCGATGGCCGCGAGCTCGTCTTCGGCCTGGACGATAGCGTAGGTCGCCTTGTCCGTCTCCTTGTCGATGCGGTAGCGCTTCATGTAGGAGATCAGCGTCTCCACCAACGACGAGGAGGGTGTGATGGGATACCAGGTGACCACCGTCACGCCGGCGAACATGCAGCCCATGGCCGCCGCCGAGTTGCCGTCGACGATGATCCTGCCGGCGTTGGCGTTCATGCGCTGGATGAGGAATGGATCGGTCTTGGTGAAGTGGGTCCGCGCGTACTCCTCGCCGGTGAGAACGGCGTTCCAATTCAGGTCCGCGGCCTTCTGCTTGCGCGCGCCGAACTGCCGCTTGAGCGCCTTGTGGACTTCGTCCAGATCCAGTCCCAGCAAGTGCGCCACGACGCCGTCGTAGATCATGTTGCGCACGAGTTTGCGCAACTTCGCCTCGGGACAAACCGGCCCGACGAGTTTGTCGAACGGTACCGGGTAGAAGTGCAGGTCGCTCCTGCGCTCGTTCAGCCGGAGCGGCTCGTCGTAAACCACCGCCGAGCCCGGCGCGAGTTCGCCCACATCCTCAATCGCCGACTCCGGGTTCATCGCAACAAGAAAGTCGATCTCTTTCTTGCGGCCGATGTATCCGCGCCGGCTGGCGCGAATGGTGAACCAGGTGGGAAGCCCGGCGATGTTCGATGGGAAAAGGTTCTTCCCCGAGACTGGCACGCCCATCTGAAAAATGGTGCGCATCAGCACAGTGTTGGCGGTTTGGCTGCCGGAACCATTCACGGTAGCTACTTGAATGCTGAAGTCGTTCACCCGTTGCGTTACGATCCCTCCGGATGGAACGGCCTCCGTTGAAAACATGACTGACATTGCATCCCTCTGCTCGGACTCGAAGTTGGTTCGATTATAGCTCTATAAACAGGGATGCTCTTTGATCAGCGCAAGTTGCGGGCGTCTCGAATGATGCTGCGAAGCCTGGCGGCGGCGGCGCGTGGGTCTGGCGCCGAACATATGGCGGAGACTACGGCCAGCCCGTCCGCGCCCGCTGAGGCAACCAAGGCCGCATTCGACGCGCCGATGCCGCCGATGGCGACCAGTTTGTGCCGGGAAGTTCTACGTAATTCGGTCAATTGATCGAGTCCCCAGGCTGGCGCCGCGTCGGACTTCGTAGCGGTCGGGAAGATGGGACCGACGCCAAGATAGTCGCAATCCCAATTCTCGGCCTCGGCGGCCTGTGAGGGCGTTTCGACGGATAATCCGATCAACTCATCGGCTCCCAGCAGAGCCCGCGCGTCGCGGTATGCCATATCGGATTGGCCGATGTGGACGCCGTCTGCGCCGGAGGCGAGCGCCACGTCGACGCGGTCGTTAATCAGCAGCGGGACGCCGCGCGGAGTGAGCAGTTTCTTCAGCTTGCTTGCAAGTGCGATGAACTCGCGCGTGGAGCAATCCTTTTCACGAAGTTGAACTACCGTAACCCCGCCATCCACGCCGGCGAGCACAATCTCCTCAATCGGACGCCCGAGCGAGAGCGGGCGATCCGTGACCAAATAGAGACTCCAATCGACGCTGCGTTTCATGAGGCGACGGCGTTACTCAACGCTGAGTTTGAGGCGGCTCTCGACGTCGCCTGCTTGGAGTCGATAGAGTGCGTCCAGGAATTGGACTTGCAGGCTGCCCGGTCCCGCCGAATGCGCCGCTGCCATCTCGCCGGCGATGCCCATCACGGCCATGGCGTGCGCCGTTGCCTCAAAGGGCGACGGATTCACCGCGGCGAAGGCGCCAATCAGAGCTGTCGCCGTGCAGCCCAGACCCGTCACGCGGGGCATCATCGGATGGCCGTTTGCGACGCGAATCGCTCCTTGCGCCGCGACAATCGCGTCGGTCTCGCCGCTGGTGCAAACCACGCATTGAAAGGCGTCGGCGAGCGCCCGTGCCGCGTCGAGGGCCTGCTCCGATGGGTGCGTGCTGTCGACGCCCTTCGTCCCCTGCTCGGAGTAATACAGGGCCCGGATTTCCGACGCGTTGCCGCGAATGACGGCGGGCCGCACCGCCGCGAGCAGTCGCTGCATCGTCTGATTGCGAAAGGTGGTCGCGCCCACGCCCACCGGGTCGATCACGACGGGAATGCCCTTGCGATTGGCGTGACGGCCCGCCAGGATCATCGCATCTACCCACGCCGCGCTCAGCGTCCCGATATTGAGCACCAGCGCGCCTGCGAGGCCAACCATCTCCTCAACTTCTTCGACCGCGTGCGCCATCACTGGAGAAGCGCCGAGCGCCAGCAGAGCGTTGGCGGTGGTGTTCATGACGACGAAATTCGTGATGTTGTGGACCAGCGGCGCTCGCTGCCGGATGAGTTCGACGTCGCGCCAGACAGCTTCGGCGTAGTTAATGACGGGCCTCCGCGAAGATCCGTTCGAATGGGGAATCGCCGGCGGCGAGACGAGCGCGGGCGCATCCTCGGAATGATCCTCTTCGCTTCGAGGCTACCCCTCGTGCACCGTTGGGCGCAACACCGGCTCCGTTTCCAGGCCCAAGCGTCGACACGCCGGCCGCCTGTCAGCCCAGCAGTCCACCGTGGCCCAGTCCGGCAATCTCCCAGCCGGACATCCTGTAACGGGACAGAATGGGAGGCAGCACCTGGTCGACGATGTTTATCTTCGGGGAGCGGAAACAAGCCGGCGCGGAGACAATAGGAACGTCGTCCTTGTAACCGAGCAGAAGCAGATTTCCGGGCTCCACCGGCGCCATAAAGCGCTCAATGTGGCAGCCAATCCGCACCATGGCCCTGCCTACGGCGTCGTCGGGGCCGGAGGGCGCGGTCGTCGAGGCGACAAGAATGGCCGTGGGCCGGCAACGAAGCAACGATTCCAAGGCGTGCGCCGCGGCCGCTTCCTCTTCTATGCAAGTGGCCGCGAACCGACGCAAACCGGCGAATCGCTCGAGTTTATGCCGCACAACGCTTTCCAACTGCTGGCGGGCCTTGTCGCCGTTGGCGGGGTCGGAATAGAGCACGCCAAGGGAAGGCGCGCGGACCGGCCGAGCCTGTAGCAGGGGGCCGCGTTCCTTGAGCATGGATACGAGCGTCTCAATCTGCTGCGCGGGAACGGCAAACGGCGCGCTTTTCACCGTGGCGATCCGAACGCCCGCGGGGGTGTAGCTATAATTGGTCAGAGTGGCTATGACGACGCTCGCCGTGCAGTTCAATTGGCGCAGCAATTCATCGTCGATTAGTACGCATGACGGCTCCGTGGTGAAAAGATTAGCCCGTCCGCCCGGCGCGGTTCGCAGTTCGACAGCCCCGCATCCGAGCACGGTGGCAAGCTGAACTGCCGCATCGTCCTCCGAAACTTCGCCTTCCTCTAACTGAGTCACCCAAACCTGCCCCAACCCTTCCGTTTGGAGAAGGAGTACGTCTACGTCCGTAAGTTGATGACCCTTCGAAAAAATCTTCTTGCCACAAGGATGAAAAATGGTGCTGCAGAGAATGCGCCCTTGCGCATTTTCGATCCCAACTGTCAACGCTCGCATGACGGCTTCAGGCCTGCCCTCCCATCGATTAAGTGCGGCAGGTCAACAAAACTCTCACCGCTCATAGCTATAGGACGATGAAAGCGTTCACAAATTGAGTAAATTCTGGGGATCGTACCCACAATGCAGGCAAAAATGCGTTAAATAATCGCAATATTCGCGGCGGAGGGAGTATGCGGCCGCCCTCGCGCAGCCTTTGCAGCCGCCGTCAATTCCGGCGCAAGGCGGTGAGAGGAATCAGGGGCTGCTCGACTGGGGCGCCATGGATCGCCACGTCGAGTCCCGGATGGTGCAGGGAAACGCCGGGTTTGAGTGCTTTGAGTACCGCGATTTCGTCGCAAGCCTGGAATTTCGGACAGCGCAGGCAGTCCTTCCAGGCCTTGAGTGGAAGGTCTCCCCGTTCCACCTCGCGGTATCCCATCCTGGCGAAGAAGCCGGGCACGTACGTGAAAGCGAAGATGCCGTCGAGATCGAACTCGCGGGCTTCCCGCTCTAATGCCTCCATCAGGGCCTGCCCAGCGCCCGTTTTCTGGCGCGTGGGATCCACCGCCAGCGAGCGGACTTCGGCCAGCGTGGGTCCGTAGAAGTGCAGACCCGCGCAACCGACGATCTGGCCATCCACCAACACGACGGTAAAATCGCGAATTCCTTCGCTGAGCTCGAACTCAGTCCGGGGCAACATGGTGCCCGCCCTGGCAAAGCCGTTGATCAGCGCCGTCAGGGAGGGAATATCGCTCATCTTTGCTTTGCGCAGGGTCATGTTGCAGCCACCTCGGCGATTAGAGCGGTGCCTGGAGCCTGGCCCCTGAGAAGCCGCGCGAGGATGCCCAGTTCCGCGCCGGGCGCAATCCTCACCTCGCCTACGCCTTGAGCGAGCGCGGCACAGGCGGACTCGAGTTTCGCCTGCATTCCGCCCGTGGCTACGCCGCTTTCGATCAACTGACGAGCGCCCGCCGGCGTCAGTCTGGCGATCACGGAACCGTCGGCGCCCTTGACGCCTGGCACGTCGGTCAGGAAGAGCAACCGGTCGGCCTGCCACGCCGCGGCGCAAGCTACGGCCATTTGATCCGCATTGACGTTAAGGACGGCTTCGGAACCGGAGTCCCCGCCGGCCACGCAAGCGACTACGGGCAGGAATCCGCCGCCTAGAAGAGCTTCGAGAATGCGGGCATCGGAGCGGACGATGCGTCCCACGGCACCGAGTTCCGGGTCCATCCGCTCGGCCACCGCGAGGCCACCGTCGATTCCGCTCAGCCCCGCGGCCGGAGCTCCGGCCGCGCGCAGAGCGCCCACCAGTTGCTTGTTCACGCTGCCCGCGAAGACCTTAAGAACCGCATCTACTACCTCGGGCGTGGTCACCCGCAGGCCGCCCACGAAACGGCTCTGCACGCCTCGCTCGGCGAGAAACCGTGTCATCTGCTTGCCGCCTCCATGGACCACCACCACAGAGACTTCCCGGCAGGCCGAGGCGATTTGGGCGCTTAGAGAGGACAGCGAAACGGGATCGTCGAGCAAGGTCCCGCCCAATTTGACGAGTACCTTCACAGCAGGCCCTCCGTCTCCGCAAAACCGAGCATGAGATTCATATTCTGTACAGCCTGGCCCGCGGCGCCTTTGCCCAGATTGTCGATCACCGCCACCACTACCGCGCGTCCCGTGTTTGCATCGAATGAGACGCCGATATCGCAGTAATTCGTCCGGTTCACGCCAAGCAGATCGGGCATTGCGCCGGGAGCGTATAGGCGCACGAACGGCTCGTGAGCGTACGCCTTGTGATAAACGGCCGCCAGTTCTTCGGCCGAGGCGATGCCCGTTGCGCGGAAGTAAACGGTTTCCAGGATGCCGCGGTCTATGGGAAGCAGATGCGCCGTGAAGCTGAAATCGGCTTCGTCCAAACCGGAATTCATCAGAACTTCCGGCACGTGGCGATGGTTCAGGATCGAGTAGGCCGTGAAGTTTTCGGTGATTTCGCAAAAGCTGGTCTTCAGGCTCGGTTTCCGTCCCGCTCCGCTGACGCCCGACTTGGCGTCGCACACGATGCCTCGGGAAAGGTCCACCACACCGGCTCTAATCAGCGGACGGATGGCCAGGTTCGCAGCAGTCGGATAGCAGCCTGGATTAGAGAGCAGGCGTGCGCCGGGCACGAGTTCCCGGTAGAACTCCGGCAAACCGTAGACGGCTTGGGCCAGCAGCGCAGGCCGTGTGTGGGTTTCCTTGTACCAGGTCTTGTAGTTCTCCGCCGTCCGCAAACGAAATGCGCCGCTCAAATCCACGACTCGGATGTCCTTAGCCAGCAGGGCTGGAGTCAGTTCCAGCGAGACCTCGGGTGGGGTGGCCAGGAACACCACGGAGAGTCCCGCCTCGGAAGCGGCATCGGCAGTGGCCGGGATCCTGGGAGGCCCGGGACGGCCGATGGGGCGAATCTCTGGGGCCGCATCCTGCCGGTGCTCCAGAAGCCACGGGTCCACTCGGGTATGGGCGCCAAGAATGCGCTGCAACTCCAGCCCGCTGTAACCGCGAAAGCCTACGATACCAGCCTTAATGGATTTGGGAACTACGGATTGGGAATGCGATGGCATGGCGACGAGGCCTCCTGGGGAGAAAGCGATTAATTATTCAGTCTAGTGAATAATTATACCACGACGTCTTCGAGCCGGCATTGTGCTGCCGCAGGCCCTATTTTTGCTCTGAAACCGACTTGTCGGCGAGTTCTCCCAGAAAGGGCAGGCGAATGAGGCTCCCCTGGTTGGTCTTGACCAGCATGAAGATTCCACCGCCGATCACCACAAGCTGGATCAGGTCGCTGATCTGCTCCATGGCGCGGTTGTGGGAGGCGAGAGGATCGAAGACCCATTTCAAGATCAGGAAGACGACGAAAAGATACAGGCCCTGGAACGCGTGAAACCGGACTTCGGTGGCGTTACGGAAGCGTTCGGCTGCCAGCACTACGATGGCGAATACCCAGCCCACGAAAGGGATGTAGCAAAGCCCGGCGACTTTGTTGTCCTCCCAACCTGACATGAACTCGGGCGTGCGATGGTGTGTCCGGGAAGACCGTGGGGGAGGGGGCACGAACGAGGATCCGAATGGGGGCGGGGGCGCCGCTGGACCTGATGCCGGACCCGCTGCTGGGCCGCGCCCGGCCTGTGGAGCGCCGCATTCGGCGCAGAACAGATCGCGGTCTCCCACCGAGTTACCGCATTGTGTGCAAAATGCCATTCCGACTTCCCCGTAGTCTACTACGTCAAAAGGGCTTGCCGTTGTTCCCTTTGCTTTGGACGCTCGGATCTGGAGCAGCGTAACGCCGTCCGCGCGCGGCAAGCACGCTCAAGATTCTATCGCGAGCGGCTGCCGAAACCGTAGATTTGAGAACGGATTACCATTGCGCAGTGTGGTGCTGACCCGCCAGCGTGCGAGAACGGTCCCTGAAACGAGTCTTGCAGAAACGTGCTCGGGAGCCAAGACTCGCGCTACCAACTCGAAACGGAGCTGCGGCTCCGTTTCGGGATAGTTCAATTTAGCGGCTCTCGAAGAACTGGATCAAGTCGGCTTGCTGAGTCTTCTTGCGGGCCTCGCAAAGCTTGATGGTCTCAAGGAGCTGAGCGAGGTTCCGGGGTCCTCCGTTGACCTTGGCCATTCTGGGCCCGAAGAAATCCTGCACTTCCCTGGCCTCTTCGGAACTGCAGGCAAAGCTGGCAGTTTGGGGGAGATAAGCCGCGTAGTCCCCGCTCGGCGTTGAGGGTAGTCCCGCCACTACCGCATCGTAGTTCGCCTTTACGAACTCCAGTGGGAGCCTGGCCAATTCGGGCGAGGCCTGCGCCCCGAAGAGGAGATTGGTGGCCAGTCGAAAGTCGAAGGCGCCTTCCAGGAAGAGCTTTAGATTACGTTCCACGAGTTCCTTGTCGCGGAACGACCCCAGCGCGCCCAACAGCGACTCCAGGAAGTACTCGTCCTTCTCTCCCCGCGCCGCCTTCAGGAACTTTTCGTACAGCGCGACACCGCCGTTGCGCGCGGCAACGTTCAGGATTGTGTGGAACGTGTCGGCGGGCAACGCCTGACGCGTGTCCAGCCACTTGTTGGCGAGTTCCCGCGCGCTGGCGATCAGCTCCGGATCCTGGCCATCGCGCGCGACGAAGCCGACCAGAGCCGGACGGAGCAGGCGATCGTCTTCGCTCTCGCCGTCTTTGTAGACCCACCCGAGCCGGCGCGCGCGAGCCCCAAAGTTCTGACGGACATACTCCGCGTACTTTGGCCGCAGATTGGGCGGCAGGAAAGCCACGCGCACCCCGGCAAATTGCACGGCCGATTCGGCAATCTGGCGCTTCGGCTCGTCCTTCAATTGGACGGCGAGCTTCAGCCCATCCGAAGGGGGCAGCAGGCCCGCGCGCATGACGTTAGCGAGTTCCCCGAGCAGTCCGGCTTGTTCGGCCAGGGTCAGGTAAGTGCGGCTCGCGACGAGTTTCATCAGCACCGGACCCTCGTAACGCGTGTAGTAATACCCGGCCTCGGCGGCGTTGCCGAGGAACCAGGCCGGGCAGCCCTTGCTTTTGAGCGTCAGCGTCCCGGTCTTTCCCTCAAGCGTCGTGCACTCCGTCGAACGCTTCCCTCCATTGTCATAGGCGACGCAGACGGGAATCTGCCAGGACTGCGTACCCCCGGCCGTACCGCCGAGCGGGAGGAAGCGCTCTTGCTCCATTTCGATGCGAGGCGACGCGCCGTCGCATTTCAGTTGCATGCGTATCTCTGGCGTGCCGGGCTGCTGCAGGAATGTGCGGAAGCCGACCGGCACCTTGGGTCCGCCCATCTCCCCGAGAGCGTCGAGGAAGTCCTGCGCCGTGGCGTTGCCGTTCGCGTGTTTGTTCAGGTAGAAGCGGGCGGCCTGACGGAACTTCTCCGGGCCCATGGAGTGCTCGAACATGTTCAGGACGGCTCCGCCCTTCTGGTACGTGATGCCGTCGAAGGCGTTGGCAATGTCGCTCTTGCTTTCAATCGGCTGGTCGATGCGGCGGGCCGTGGCCAGGCGGTCGAGCCACATCGCGTAGTTGCGCGAGCCCTGGTCGTCCACCTTGGTCTGCCATTCCGGCTTCCAGGAGGCGATCAGACGCTGCTCCATGAACGTCGCAAAGGACTCATTGAGCCAGGTGTCGTTCCACCAGGCCATGGTGACCAGATCGCCAAACCACTGGTGCGACAACTCGTGCGCGGCCACGATGGCGTACAGGCGCTGCCTCTGGGGCGTGTCCGCTCCTTGTGGGGGCGCCAGGATGATCCCCGCGTCGTACGTCACCAGACCCGGATTCTCCATCGCCCCGCCAAACGAAATCGGGACGGCCAGTTGGTCCGCCTTCTCAAACGGGTAAGGGATGTCGAAATACTCTTCGAGCTTGGTGATGATTTCGGCGGTCACTTCGGCGGCGTACTTCGCACGCGGACCATCGCCGCGAGGGACCACAATTCGGACGGGCACTTTATTGCGGCCGGCCTTCCCAGCGTCCACAATCTCAAACGGTCCAACGCCAAACGCGACCAGGTAGCTGGGGAGCGGCGTGGTTGGGCGAAAAACTACGTGCTTCACCGCGCCTTGCACACGTTCACTTTCCACTGGGGTATTGGAGACTGCCGTCTGGCCCGCCGGAACGTGCAGCGTCACCTGCCAAGGTACTTTGTAGCCCGGCTCGTCGAAGCAGGGAAAGGCCGACCGGGCGTCGATGGCCTCGAACTGCGTGTAGAGATACCTGTCCTCGTTCCGTTTGCTCAGGAACACACCCGCCCCGGCCTTCAGGTTGACCTTGCCGGTGAATTCCACGTGGAGACGGGCATCGCCCAACGCGAGGGGCTGTTCAAACTCGAACCCCACGAAATCGTCGCCGCCCGGCACGATCTTCGCGGTCTTTTTGGATCCAGCCTCCTCGGCGGTCGCCGCGCTGACTGTGAGGTTGTGCTGGTTCAACCAAACGATGCCCGTCGCCTTCCTGACCTTCAGCTCAATCGTCACCTCACCGGAGAAGTCGGTCTTAGCCGGATCCAAAGTCAGGACGAGCATGTAGCGCGAAGGAACCACATCGGTGGGCAGACGGAGCGTGGGAGGTTGCGGCGCGGCGAGCATGGCGCCCACAACGGTCAGCAAAAGCAGGCTTTTCATGGTCTTTCCAGCGTCTCACGGAATTGCTGGCGACGATTGCGCCAAACTCAGATCCGCCAAGAATAGTTAGTAGGTGTAACGTTCGGCCCGTGGTGGGGCGGACCTGGAGAGCCGCCCCACTCTGTTCTTCAGACGGCGCGAGCCAGAACTGAGCCCCAATGGAAGCCCGCGCCAAAGGCAGCGAACACCACCGGGGTTCCCTTCTTTAGCTGCGGCGTTTCTCGGCTCCACTCGGCGGCGGCGATCAGCATCGATGCCGACGATGTATTGCCGTAGCGCGCGATGTTGGAATAGAAACGCTCCACTGGCACCTTCAGCAGACCGGCGACTTTCACGATCAGATTCTGGTTGGCCTGGTGCATCAAGAATGCAGCCACATCCGCGGGAAGGATATCGTGCCGGTGCAGGACCGTTCGAATCGCAGCCGGAATCTTACGCGAGGCCTGCATGATGACGCTGCGGCCGTTCATGCTGAGGGGCTTGTCAGGGTCCAGGTAGAGGTCGCCCGCGAAGGTGCCGTCGGAAGCCAGTTCAACATCCAGCAGTTCCAGACGGCCCGCGTCGGGGGTGACCAGTACGGCGCCGGCGCCGTCTCCAAACAGGACGGCCACGCCGCGCTCGCGCGGTTCGCGCGTGACTACCGATGACATCTTCTCCGCCCCAATCACCAGAACCGGACCCATCGGATTGGTCAGGCGTTTGGCCAGGCCGAGCCCAAACAGTGATCCCGCGCTGGCCATGGTGATGTCGAGCGCCGGTTTGCCGGGAATGCCCAGCTTCAAAGCCGTCTCCGCCGCCGGACCGGGAAACGACCGGTCGCCGGTGCTGCTGGCCACGATCACCAGCCCCAGTGCGCTGGCCGGCATGCCCGCCCGTTGCAGGCAATCCTGGCCGGCCCAGGCAGCCATGTCCGAAACGGACTCCTCTTCCTTCGCGAAGCGGCGTTCCTCGATACCGCTCACGGTCCGGACCCACTCGGTGTCGGAGCCAACCCAAGCTCCCGCCTCCGCGCTGGTAACCACTCTCTCTGGCAGCCAGGTTCCGTACTCTTTAATAAAAGACATCCGCTATTGCCGTGCGTCCAGATACTCGCCGATGCGAGCGACGGTCTCGAACTTGCGAGGATTCATGTCCGAGTCGGGGATGGAGATGCCAAACTCCAGTTCAAGCGCGGAGACGAGGTCCGGCAAGGCGAAGGAGTCGAGCGTTCCCGAATCGAATAGCGATTCGTCGTCGGAGGGGTCTACGTCTTTCTGCGCAACCTGACGAATGATTTCAATGAGTTTTGAGCGACGGTCCATTTTCAGTATTCCCGAAGATCTGCCGGCGTACGGTCTGGTAAACGCCGTAATTCTGTATCAGCAACTGCGCGAGCGACTGTCCCCAGAGATGGTAGCCCGTCCCGGTGAGGTGGACGAAATCGCCCTGCGCCAAACCCGCCACTACCCATTGTTTCATGGATCCCTTGCCGCCCATCGCCATTCGAAGATTCCAGAAGGCGCAACCCTCGGCGAGAGCCGCTTCGCGTTGCGCGGAAAGAATGCGGTCTACGCCATCGAAAGTGGTCCAGCGGCCCCCTGAACGAATGGACTGGTCGGGAGCGCCGATCACCAGCACGCTGGCCAGCGGAGCGGCCGCGCGGAGCCGTTTCAGCACTTGACGCAGCATGTCGCGGTACGACTCCATGGTCCAGTCGGAGCGGCGAGCCTCGTTGGTGCCGTAGGCGAGAACGATGAGCGATGGATCGCGGCGTTCGATCTGCGCCTTCATGAGAGATTCGTTCCAAAGCAGCAACAGGTCCGCCTGTGCGCCGTTCAGGCCGAGGGTTTCCCAGGTGAGTCCGCGGTCCTGGTCTACGGCCCATCCGTAGACTGTGACGGGCGAGGAGGATTCCGTGCGAAGCACGAAGTGGTGCGGGCCCGCGGCTACCTGCTTGCGCCAGAATCCAGGACCGGCTTCGCCATCGGTTTCCACCGTGCCTAGCGGCGTACCGTTGTCCTCGATGGAAACCGCGCCGCCGCCTGCCTGTTGCCAATAGAAAAGCTCCACCGAGGAGCCGCTGGCGTCGAGCGTGATGGTCTCTCCCGCCCGCGAGGCACTCTGGCGGACGCCGGACAGTCCATACAGCCCGTCGCCGCTCCTGCTGAGAAGGCCATCGGCGCGCCAACCCCTCGACTCGGAGCCCCTGGCGTCAAAGCGCCGGAAACCTTCGAAGGGATGGCCGGCGTGTACGAAGCCAGGGCCGCCTTCGCCGAATTGCGCTTGCATGGCGCCGCGGATCGCGCCCGGCCAATCGTCCGAGGCGGTATGCGAATCGCCGAACTGCAAGACTCTCAGCGTCTCGGCCGCGCCTGGCTCCTGGGCCCGTTCTTGCGCACGATAGAGCCGCTCGAAGAAAGGAACCAGCGCCGCGGGGTTCTGGATGCCTAGATCCATCTTGTCCCCGGCGTGCTCCTGTACGAATTGCGATGCCTCCGCCCGCTGCTGAGGGGTGCTGCGCGGAGGTTTGGGCACCTTCTTCTTCTTAGTCTTTTTGGACGACGCGACCTGCTTCAACGACGGTTTCTTCTGCTTGCTTGTAGAGACCGCGGCGCTGAGGGGCAGCAGAATCGACGAGGCCAGGATCACGCTGAGAAGGTGCTTCAACGGCCGCGAGTCTCCTTGGTGGGTTTCGATTCGGCTCGTGCCGGTTGAATGGCGGCCTGCCGGTTGGCGGCCACATGCGGCTTACGCATGGTCTGCAGCTTCCAGTCGTTGTAGCCGTCGACGATCGCCTGAACGAGCAGGGTGCCGACGATGCGCGCGCCACTGGGGAGCGGATGGATGAAGTCGGCGCTGACAAGCCTTGGCTCGGCCTGATACCACTTGCCCATCGTCCCCTCGCCGCCCATGGCCTCGAACGTGTTGAAGAACGCAAGGTTCATCTCGGCGGCCATCTGCGACTGCATGTGAATGAGACGCGGCAGCGTTTGAATCGTTCCGATGGCTCCCCCGCTCTCGCGAGCGCCGCGATCCATGGGACTCATCACAAGCACGGGAGTGTCGGGGAGAGCGCTCTTGAGCCTTCGCAGGATCTCGCGGTAGTCCTTGCCATACGTGGAGTCCACGTAGCTGCCGTAGCCGCTCTCGTTGGTCCCGTAGCTCAACACCACCAAATCGGGCTTCGCTTCGCGCAGGCGCTCGGCCCAGTGCGGTCCGTCGGTGTAGGAAGCGAGCACGCCCGCCCACGTCCCGTTCAGTCCGATGCTGTTGTAAACAACGCCCGTCGCGTCCTTTTCGAACTCAAAACAGAATAGGCGGACAGGCGCGTGCTCCACACGGATGGAAATCTCGTGTGTCGTCTCCGGAATGCTCCAGGTGGCATGCGCCGCAACCTTGCGCGGCGCCGACGTATCCAGCGTGGCGAGCGGGAAGCCGTCCGTCTCAATCGCCACCTTGCCGCCGCCTGGCGAAGCCACGTATTGCAGAGTCATCCGCGTCTGGCCGCGTTCCTTGAGAGTGACTTTGGACCAGGCGCCCGGTGTTCCGGTGAAGCTGACGCCGCCCAACCCGTACCAGCCGTCCTTCTGTGCATGCAAGGTTGCAGGATCGATCTTCCACCCGGAAGAGGCGGACGAGAGGCCGCGATGGTCGTACCAGGCCCAGGGTTTGGCGATCAGATAGACGCCGTGACCGGCGTCGCCGAACTTGGCCTGGAGCTGAGCGCGCACATCCGCCGTAATGAGGTCCGCGGTGGTGGGTGAGTCGCCGAAGTGCAGGACCCGGACGACCGCGCCGGGTTCGTGCCGCTCCACTCTCAGCAAGGCCTCATAAAATGGCGCCAGAGAGCCAGTAGGGTCGGCGAACCGGTTGGCCCCTTGCCGCGCCGGCGCAAGGTCGGGACGAAGGCGCGCCTGCTCATCTTCGAGCGGCGCCAGACTGCGCTTGCGCGGTTGGAAGTCGAGCACGTGACCGACGGTGGACCACTCGAACAGGCGCCAATCGTGGAGTTGAGGAATATAGCGCGGCGTCACGACGATCGCCATGAGAGCGAGCAGGAAGAGCAGTGGATGACGAGGCCAGGGCATGGGTCAGAACTTCGTATAAAGGAACGGCGCGGCGCCGGTGACGGCAATGTATTCGATGGCCAGCACCAGCAGCGCCAGCAGCGCGGCCTGTGCATAGAATGGCACGCGGACGAACTGGCGCAGCGAGAAGTCGTACCACTTCTTCGGAGAAAAATGAGCAGCCGCCGCGATGGCCAGTACGGCGAATAGCGCCGGCGAAATATTGGCAAATGAAACCGTCAGCGAACCGATGCGGCCAAGAACTTCGCGGGCGTTCTGGAACGACGATGCCCGGAAGAAGATCCAGCAAAAAACGACGTAATTTGCCGTCAAGAAAGTCGAAAAAGCCCGAATCCAGACGTTGCTTGAAGGCCGTGGATTGCCACGCGCGGTGCGGAAGCCGTGGTGCAGCGCCAGAGCCACGCCGTGCAGGGTACCCCAAACCACGAAGTTCCAGCCCGCACCGTGCCACAGGCCGCCCAGTACCATGGTGACGGTCAGGTTGATGTAGGTGAAGATTTTCCACTTCGACCGGAGTCCCGGCAGCGAGAAGTAGAGGTAGTCGCGCAGCCAGTTCGAAAGAGTGATGTGCCAGCGCCGCCAGAAATCGCTGATGTTCAGAGCGGTGTAGGGGCGGTTGAAGTTCTCAGGCAGCTTGATCCCCAACAACATGGCGCTGCCGATGGCGAGGTCGGTGTAACCGGAAAAGTCGTAATAGAGCTGAAAGGCAAAGGCCCAGACGCCAATCAACGTTTCCATGCCCGTGTAGAGCCCCGGCGTGTCGAAGACGCGATTGACCAGATTCTCAGCCAGGTAGTCGGCGATCAAGAATTTCTTGAACACGCCGAGGGCGATGCGGAACAGCGCGCGGCCGCTCTCTTCCGTCGCCAGCGTTTTGCCTGTTTTCTCAAGCTGCGGAGCGAGCGTGAGAACGCGCGTGATGGGACCGGAGAGAGTGGTTGGGAAAAAACTCACCGCGGTCATGTGCGCGAGTAGGCTGCGAACCGGTTTGCCGTCTTTACGGTACAGATCGATGGTGTAGGTGAGCGATTGGAAGCAGTAGAACGAGATGCCGAGAGGAAAAGTCCAATGCCACTCCGGGGCCTTATGGCCGGTCGCTCCGGACCAGGCCGACAGGAAGAACGGCATGTACTTGAACGTCGCCAGGATGCCCAGGTTCATCAGCAGGCTGGCAGAAACAAGCAGCCGCCGGGTCCACGGCTTTTTCGACGAACCTAATCCGAGCCCTATCAGGTAGTCGATGAATGACGCCGAGGGAATGAGGATCAGGTAGAAGAGATCCCACTTCGCATAGAAGAAATAGTTGGCGAAGAGGAGGACTCCCAGTCCGCCGGCGCGCCACCTGGAGAGCGGCCAGTAGAGCAAGAAAATCCCGACAAGGAAGACGAAATAAACGGAGCTGGAAAGAACCATCGGGAGGGTCCGGGACCAAACTCAGTATTCTATCGCATCGGGTCTTCCAGCCCCTTTGTCTCAGCGCCTGAGTTAGCTTGCAGGGACCGGATCTCGCGCGGCGGTGGAGCGCCGCCCACTCGGGAGAGCAGACTCACCAGGCACCTCGCCTGGCAACCAGGGGGTGCATAAATGCCGGTTGGCGGTGGGCCGTTCACGCTGAAGCAAGAATGATTTCAAGAGACTTAGCAAGGACTTAGCCAAGACTTGGCGAATTCGGCATTGACCTCAGGCCGAGAGTCGCCGCAGGTTGGCCGCTTAAGACATGGCTGCCAATCAATCCCCTGGAGGTCCAAAACTGTGACCCGTTTACCCTGGAGGGCCACTGTGTGCGCCTGCTGGGCTAGCCAGATGTTACTGGTGGCCCAAACAAGACTCGATTTGAGCACGCAGGCGAAGAACGTCGATTTCACACAAGCGGCGACAACGAAGCCGAACAAGAGCGGGACGGCGCTGCCGGCCGCGTGCAGCATGGGAGAGACTTTCTTCCTGACGAACTCGGCGGCGGGGCAAAACCTGTACGGCTGCACGGCTGCGAACACCTGGAGCGCCATCGGGGCGAATGCGCTGCCGGCCAACAGCGAACCCGGACAAGTACTGGCGTGGAACGGCACCTCGTGGCAGCCGAAGTCCAGCTTGGGCGTGAGCTTTGCATTGGCGTTCACGTTCATTGCCGATGGCACTTGCGCCGATCAATCGGCAGCCCTACCGTTCGCCTGGCGAGCGAGCAGCCCGGTGACGCTGACGATGCCGGCGCAATATTGCGACCTGGCGGGCGGGACGTGTTATGCGCCGGCCGGGCTGATGCCTTCGGTGCGCATCACGGATAGCGGTGTGGCGACCGTGCGGATGTGCAACTTCAGCGGGAGGGACCAGTCGCTGCCGATGGCGAGCTATGGGGTTGTCCAGTATGGGGCCAATCCGACAACGGCGCAAATCGCGTTCCCCACGATTGAGGACGGTGAATGCGCGACGACAGCCGTCGCGGTAGCGGGAGCAACCTCCGCTTCAGCCATCGCGCTGGGGCTGCCGCCGGCACTCGAGCGCGGGTTGATCGTAACAGGCACTCCGTCGGGGCCGGGCAGAGTAGCGATCAGGGCATGCAACTGGAGCGGCGCGAGGCTGACGCCAAGCCCGGCGAGTTACCAGATCGGCGTCATTTGAGAGGCCGGCATCAAGAGGCTCCGCGTCGGCGCGAGGCTGATGCACTCCGATCATGGAAGCGATCCAGGATTGGGCGGTTGCCCCGAAGTTGCGGCCGCTCGATCCCAGGCCGTCATTCGGGCGAGTCGCCAGGGCGACGTTGACAGCCGGGTCAACCAGAATCCCTCCCCGCGGGAAGCGTCGAAATTCAACCCAATCAGCAGCCGTGCGGTAACACGGCGGCACGAAACAGTTCTAGACGGGACCCGCCAGCACCGAGACGTTCGGAGCGAGGCGCAAGGTTGGTCCCAAAGCAGGAGACGTATATGAAACGATTTTTTGTGTTCCTGATTTTGGTGCTGCAGCTCGCAGCACAAAATCCAGTCATCCGGCAGGGGAGTTCCCCTGAAGGCACGGTCGATTTTTCGGAGGCCGCGGCCACAATGCCGCTGCGCATCGGGACCACGCTTCCGTCCGTATGCACGGTTGGCGAAATGTTCTTCCTAAAGGACACGGGCGTTTTCGAGTGCATCAAGGGGGCATTCGTCTCCGTGGGCAACGGGGGCACGTGGGGCAGCATTGCCGGCAACCTCACCGCGCAGACCGATCTTTCAAATGCACTGAAAGCGCTGCAGCCTCTGGTGACCACCGGGACGGCCGGTCAATACATACGAGGCGATGGGAGCCTGGCGACGTTCCCGACTTCGTACCCCGTGCTGGCGCACGCGGCGACGCACGGCAGACTGGGTTCGGATCCGGCGGCGATCGACTGGACACAGATTGTCAATGCGCCTGCCGTGCCCTCGAATCCGGCAGCGCTGGGGGCGCTCGGCGATCCAGGCGCCAACGGGCTGCTTAAGCGAACGGGGGCGAGCGTCACCGCAGTCGCGTCGGCCGGGACCGACTACGTGATTCCGTCCGGTACGGTGGCAAGTTTCAGTGGCTCACTGTCCGGAGACGTAACCGGGACGCAGAGCTCAACCGTTGTAAAGAAGATCAACGGGATGGCGGTTGCGGCATCGGCGACGACGGACACCACCAATGCCTCGAACATTGGCAGCGGAACGCTGGCTAGCGAGCGATTGCCCGCCACGGCGGCGCAGACCAACCAGAGCAACGTCTACACGGGCGGCACGCAGAATTTCAGCGGAGCGGCAGCGACATTTCCCGTCCAGACGGGCACTCTGGCGGGCCGACCAAATTCGTGCGCGCCGGGCCAACACTATTTCGCGACCGACTCAACGGTAGCCGACGGCTCCAGATTGTCCAGTTGCTCTGCGTCGAACTCGTGGGTTAGCGTCGGTCTTGGGCGCGGCACGATTGCGAACCGTCCGGCAGTATGTTCCCAGGGAGACGTGTACTTTGGTACGGATGCGGCGGCGGGACAGAATCTCTTCTTTTGTACGGTCACCAATGGCTGGACTCAGATGACGGCAGGAAGCGGCGGCATGACCAACCCCATGACGACGCTCGGCGATTCCATCTATGCCGGTGCAGGCGGCACTACCATGCGGCTCAGCGGCAATACGACGACGACCAGGAAGTTCCTGACTCAGACGGGCACGGGGAGTGTGAGCGCCGCGCCCGCATGGGGCACGATCTCCTCGGCCGATGTAACGGCAGCCCTGGGCTACTCACCCGAGGGCGCTTCGAAGAAGGGAGTGGCGAACGGTTATGCTCCACTCAACGCAAGTGCAGTCGTGCCAATCGCGAACCTGCCCGTGAGTGGATCGGGAACAAGCATCGCCGCGCTCGACGCGACTCCAACCGTGGGCAACTGTTTGAATTGGAGTGCAAATGGCGTACATGATTCCGGGACGCCCTGCGGCGCCAGTGCCAGCGGACTGGCGGACCCGGGCTCCAATGGCATTTTGAAACGCACGGCTCCCAATACCACTTCGGCGGCGATTTCGGGCACCGACTTCTATGCTCCCGGTTCCGCCATCGCCCCAGCCGATCTGCCCTTCCCGGGCCCCTCGACCAAGGGTGGGATCCTGACATCGGCCTGCGGCAGCGGATATGCGGTCGACGCATATCAAAGTGATGGGACGCCGCACTGCGTCTCCATTTCGGGCGGAGCGCCTTCGGGCTACGCGGAGGTGGCCTATAGCGCCACGCCGGCGTTCACGGCATCGAGTTCGACAGGCAACGCTTTCTTCATTACCCTTTCCGGAGATGTCACGTCCTCGACCTTCACGGGTGCGACGACCGGGCAGATCGTGTCCTTCACGATCTGCCAGGACGGGATGGGCGGTCATGCTTTCGCTTGGCCCACGAACGTTCTGAGCGCGGCGACGATCTCCAGCACGGCGTCTGCCTGTACGAATCAGGTCTTCATTTACAACGGGACCAATGCAGTCGCGATGGCGCCGGCTTATGTGACGGGCGTTGCGGGCGGCGCTGTGGCACTTCCCGGATCCACTAGCGGTCTGGCGACCATCCAGCCACCGGCCATTGCTGGAAACACATTCCTGACACTGCCCGCGGCATCCGGAACGTTGGCCCGCACTGTTGACAACGTTGCGACGGCATCCGCGCTCGCTGCAACGCCGACTCCCTGCGCTGCCGGTAACTATCCTCTCGGAGTCGATGCTTCGGGAAATTCCGTGAGTTGCACGGCAGTGGGTTCTAGCGGTGGTGGTGGAATGCCAAGGCCGTTGACGAAGCGGTGGGCCTATGTTGCCTACTCCGGAAGCGGTACGACGCTCACCACAGTAGCGGCCAACCTCATCACGAATGGCACCGTAAGCGCCGTTACGCCTGACGCCAATTTCGGAGCGACAGCCAATCTTGCCTCCACGGCGGTACTCAACAACATCGCGGATATATCGGCGCAGGGCTATCCTCTTCGTTCAGGGCGCAACATCCGCTTTCAGGCTTTGGCGAACGTCGTAGAGTTGACGGGTCTGGCGCGCACCTATATAGGGCTAACCTCCTCAACTTCGGCGGGGCAACTCTCGTCCGAACTACCGGCGGCCACCACCTTCGAAGGGTTCCGCTTTACGGCGGGAACGGATACCAATTGGCAGTGTATTGCGTCCGCGGGGGCAACCGGCGCACAGGCGGATAGCGGCGTGGTCCCTGTTGCCGTCCCGCAGCAATTCGAAATCGTCAACGACGACACGGCGGGGACTACCAAGTGGTATATCAACGGGGCGCAAGTCTGTAGTTCATTTGCCACGCGCCCTGCTCCGGGGGTGAATATGTCGGCCAGGATCGGCATACAAACATTGGAGACTGTAATAAAGAATCTACGGTTCTCGTTCATGTACACGGAGAGTGACCGGTAATGAAGAAGCTCATTCTCCTGCTCGCGCTGTTTCTGCCCTGTTCCGCCCAAGTCGCGCACCCGCGCATCTGGCTGGACAGCGCCACGCTGACCCGGCTCAACGCCTTGGTTACGTCCAACGACCCGGCGTGGACCGCGCTGAAGGCGCGCGCGGATGTGCTGGCCGTGGCTCCAGTGGCGCCGTTCTCAACCAACAAGGGCACTGATCCGATCTGCTACGGATGCACGAGCCAATATCGTGGCAGCGGCTGGGGTGAGGCCCTCACCGTGTTGTCCATGGCCTATAAGATGACGGGAAACACCGTCTACTCCGACCAGGTCAAGGCCGTGATGAAGGTCATGCTCGACGCGGGGATCGCTCCGACGGTCAGTGAAAATGGATTCGAGATCCGGAACTTCGTGGGGCAACTCGGTATTGCCTTTGACTGGATCTACGACCAACTGAGTTCCACGTCGGACACCATCGGCGTGGGCAGCGGAAACGATATTTCCAACCTCGTGGGTCTGATGGAAGGGTACTGGACTTCCATCAACTCCACCTCTTCGCGCAGTTACGAGTGGTACGGGACGGCGTGCGCAGCAGAGGGCAACTATTACTGGGGGTACATGAAGTCCTTTGGTCTGGCCGCGATTGCTTTCGAGGGGGACGATCCGGGGGCCACGGCGATCAGGGGCAATCTCGCCTCGCGCTTCGCTACGTGCGTACTCCCCGCAGTCGGTAACGGCGGTCTCTACAGCGGCGCATACAACCTTCAGGGCACCGCTTACGCTGTCCAGTACCACCTCCTTGATTACGCCTGGGCGTTGCAGACAGCCGGGCAGACGAGCACGGTCCTCGGAGCATTCGACTACATCTCCTGGGCAAAGCAAATGGTCCGCCAGGTCATGCACTTCACCACGCCGGACACAGGCTTCTGGCGTTTTCTCGACGAAGGCGACATCCAGGGAATCAACACCTACACGAACAACGTATACAAGACCATGCTGAACCGGCTTCCCCGGCTGCTCGCCGGAACTACCGAGGGCGGTTGGGCGCAATACATGCTGAACCGCTACACCGGCACGCCGGATAGCGTGATGGCGGAATTCCTGTACAAAACTTCGGCTGACCGAGATCGACTTCACGGTCACGGAACCCAAGTCCTACCTGTCTCCCGGCGACTACCACGCCTTCATCCGAACCGACTGGACTCCGAGCGCGGCTCAATCCATTCTTGTCGGCAATACCGTGACCGCCGTGGATCATCAAGCTTACAACTGGGGCTCGCTGACCATGCGCCGCGGGTCCGACTACCTGCTGGTCAACCCCAGTTCCTGTATGACGGCCAATTGTTATGGCCCAGGCGACGGCAGCAACTACGGGAACTATTCCGGATGGAATTCGAACGCCTTGTTTATGGATGACAGCACGGCCTACGGGTCGCAGGGATTCATGTACTGCGCAGCGAACTACGCCGTTTTGAGCTTCTACGCCGGTTGCCAGAACGCGAAGATCAAGACGCCGGTTGCCCCGTTGGCACATATCGAGACGGCCACCTACGCCTACGTCAAGCTGAATCTGACTGCGGCTTACGGGAACAACAGCTATTCTCTGGCAAGTCCGCTCAGCAAGTACCACCGGTCGTGGGTCAGCAGCGGCGACGTGTCCGTCGTCTACGACAACGTGATCGCGTTGACGCCGTCCGGCGGGCATCGGAGCCTGTTCTGGCACCTGCCCACCGCCGCCACGACCAGCGCCGCGGGAGCGGTGGTTTCCAGCACAACGGGCACATCCAAGTTGTGGATCAACACGCTCCTTCCCGCGAGTCCCGTGACACATTTCGAGCAGGACTACGCTTCCTATTCCGGCAGAACCCTGAACACGACGGGAGTAACGGCTCCGGGAGATTCCGTCTTGAACATCGCCAATGCGACGATTCAGCACGCCACTTCGGCTGCGACAGCAACGGGCGGCACGGCCCTGACTTTCCCGAAGGGCTACTCGGACGTTGTGGCTGGCATGGCAGTAACAGGGAGCGGGATCGCCTCCGGAACCACGATTGCCTCCATTCTCTCGTATGATCCCAAGACCGTGAAGCTGTCCAAGGCCTTGACGGGCACCGTTGCGTCCGGCGACACGATCAGTTTCAATCCCATCGCCCCAGGCATGGTGGTTGCGGGCACGGGGATTCCCGATGGCACGACGATTCTTTCCACTACCGAAACCACCGCGACAATGAGCGCTGCCGCCACTGGATCCGGGGTAGCGAGTGGACAGCCCTTGAATTTCCTTCCTCCCGGCGGCGGAGGGAAGAAGCTCTATGCGCAGCGGCTCGTGGTGGACGATCCGAATGCACCGACGACGGCCAGCACGCCGTTTCTGACGGTTCTCTCGACGACGCCGGCCGCGGCCGCGCAACCCGTGACTACGCTGATCAACGCCACGAACTACGTCGGAGCGCTCTACGACGATGGCGCGGCGCCGCGGGTCGTGCTGTTCTCTTCAGATGGGGCAGCGCGGACAGGAGTCACCTACACTACGGCATACACCGGCGCCGGGAAGCATATACTGCTGGATCTAGCTCAGGGCGTGTACTTTGTGACCCAAGGCGGCACGCCGATTGCCGCTGGGCTCACTGTGGGGTCAGACGGCTCACTTGCATTTACGGCGACGAACGGAGGGACCTTCGCGATAGCCCAAGGCGGGCCGCAACCGCCGCTCATCACGACTACGTCGCTGCCGGATGCCGCACTCAATCGGGCTTATTCCGAGACGCTTGAGGCCAGCGGCGACACGCCTATCACGTGGAGTATCGTCGCAGGCTCGTTGCCGGCCGGGCTCTCTCTGAACGCAGCGACTGGCGGAATTTCGGGAACGTCAACTGTCATCGGCACAATGCCGTTCACTGTGCGAGCCGGCAACGCTAGTGGGACGAACGACAAGTGCCTGTCGATCCGAGTTGGTTCTCTGTCGACGAATCTGGTTGGAGCGACTGTCGGAGGCGGGGTGCTGGTGCGATAGGTATGAAGGGAAGAGTCAAGGGCGCGGTGGAGCCATTCGCTATTTCGAATCGCTCGGCTTCAATGGCGGTTCCCCCGGAACGGAAGTCCTGACCCGGGTGTGCTTCCAGAGCCGTTCCGGCCTGACGAAGAAGATGGAGACGGCGAAGAGTGCGGCCGCGAGGAGGACCACGAAGGCGCGGATCGGCGCGGTCGCACGCTTGAGCACACTTGCCTCGCGAATCCACGGATCCAAGAGCGCAAGCCCATAGAAGACGGTCTGTTCCGCAAGAGCCGGCCACCTCCATGCCGACGGCAGGAACAGCGAGGCCAGCAGGCCAAGAATCAGGACCTCGGGCAGGAGAAGCCGGCCCAGCTTGCAGAAAACGAATGGCGCGCGCAAGCGATTGCGCGAAGAGAACAGGCCGGGGAGTTGCCACATCAACTGAAACAGCCCGGCCTGGGTGCGTACCTTTCGAGCAAACTCGGCATCCAGACTGGTGGGATAGTCCCAGGCGATCGCATGTTCGTCCGAGACTGAACGATAGCCGGCGAGGACAGCCTGCATGGGCAGCCAGACGTCGTCAAGAATACAACCGGCGGGCAGAGGACGGGCCAAGGCGCGGCGCATTGCATAGATCGGGCCTGTCGCGCCCATGAGCGAATCGACGAGTCCGAGATTCCTCCGAATCCAGCTCTCGTAGCGCCAGTACAACCCCACGTTGACTTCTTCCGCGGACCCGCCCGACAGAATCCTCAGGTTGCCACTGACAACCCCCACGTCCGGATCGTGCATCATCTCCGCCAACCGGCGAACGCATTGGGGATGAAGGCGCTGCCGGACGTCGGTGAGCAATAGCACTTCAGCACTCACCTCAGGCAGCGCGGCGTTTATCGCGGCGGCCTTCCCGCCCTTTGGCAGACGGCGGAATCGCACCCGATCGGGGAAGCGCCGGACATACTCCTCTGCCACTTCATCGGTTCCATCGCTAGATGCATCGGAGAGAACCAAGATGCCCAGCTCGCCGGGCGGATAGTCGGAGGCCAAAACGCTGTCCAACTTGGCGGACAAGAACTGGACTCCGTTGCGTACGGGAATGACGGCCGTGATGGCCGGCTCGTTGGGAGCGGGACGTGGCGGCCGGCCGAAAAGACGGGCGCGAACGGCCAGCCAAATGGGATACCCAGCGAGTACCCAAAGCAACCAGGCCATGCAGCCAGCCACGATGATAACGGCGGTAGTCATTTCCAAGCCCGATACAGTTTCCTGTAGCGATGGGCCATCCGCTCCGGCATGAAATGCGCGAGGCAGTGAGCACGGTCAGCCCGCCTAACGGCCGAGCGCAGAATCAGGCCGCAATCGCCGAATGCTTGCAGAGAGAGGCCCTTCCCGGCGAAATGTGGCTTTGCGAGAGCGCTAAGCGGCGGTGGGGCATCCTCCGGCGAGGCGAAACGACCGGATTGGAGCGAAGATCTGACTTGGGCGATGGTACGACTCACAACAGCCTGCCAACCTCCCAACTCATGATACGTTCCCGGGCACGAGAGAAAGATGCGTAGAAGGTGTGGCGATGGCGTTCATCTGGCTGTATGGCGAGTCAAAGCCGAAGCACAGACCTCGAAAGTCTCCCGCGCAACATCATCCCAAGTTCTGCTGAATTCCGAAGCGATGGCGGAGGGATTCCAGACCGCCTCCAAAGCCTTCTGAATGGCGCCGGCGAAAGCGCGCGGGTTCCGAACTGGGGCCAAGAAGCCGCATCTCTGGTTGACTAACTCCTGAATACCACCGACATTGGCGGCCACAATCGGCCGCCCGCACGATAGAGCTTCCAGTACCACGTTGGGACACCCCTCTCCATGGCTGGCCAGGCATACCACGTCCGCCGCGTTCATCCAGAACGCAATTTCGGGAGCCGGCCGGGGACCCGGCATGATCAGGCGCTCCGCGAGACCAGCGCTTGCCGCACGAGCGCGGACAGCATCTCCCGCCGGTCCCTCGCCCACCAGGGCGAGTTGAAGGCCTGCAATCCGCGCTGCAAGAGATCCGAAGGCATCCCACAGATCGAAGACGCCTTTGCTCTCCAGGATCTGCCCCACCTGCAGCAGGAGGGTTGCGTGCTCAGGCAAGCCGAGCGACCGCCGCGCCTCAAGACGGTCCATCGGCCGATAAGTCGCCGCGTCGCAGCCATTCGGAATCGAGTGCGTTCGTTCGGGATCCGCGCCCAGGTCCGTCGCCATCCGCCGCAACTCCTGGGTTACCGTCACGATCGCATCCGCGTCACGCAGAGCAGCGGCAGTCATGCGCCGGCAGAGAAGATCGGGGATGCGATGAAGGTCCGAACCGCGCGAGCCCACGACGACGGGGATTCCCAATCGCTTGCCAACGCGAACCGCGGCCCAGGCGGTGGGATAGAGCCAGTAGGCGAGAATCAAGTCCGGCCGCCAGTCGCGGAGAGCGGGCTCTAACACGGACTGCGCAAGCAGCCCGTTAAACTGCCGGCCAACCCAAGGTAATGTGCGGTACTCCAAATACTGGGTGCGGAGGCCCGGTGGACTGTGTCCCGGATCCACGCGGTGATGCACGTGCCGCGCAGGTTGCAGCCAGCGCGCCCGCGGATACCGGGACACGGGACAGAACACCTCAACGTCCGCATAATTCCGCAAACGCAAGGCTGTCTCGTAGATCGGCTTGCCCGCGTGGGGAGCGTCAGGCAATGGCCACAGGAACGTGACCAGAGCGATCCGAGGGCGAGTCATCACTGAGTCACTGGGCGGCAATGCTCCATATCCTAACCGATTGGCTACCCATTCCTGCCGATCCTGGCGCGAGCAGCGATGTCAGAACCTGGAGCCTGCGGCCGGAGGCGGGACCCGGAGCATTCAGGGTTAACGCGGAAGGCGCACGAAGACCTGCAAACCATCCGGGAGGGAGTCATGGCTAGTTTGCCACGTGCAGGGCCAGGCACTGCTTTCAGCGGCATCCGTTTGACCGATGCTCCAGCATCGAAACGAGCGCCACGCGCCACAGCAGCGTGAAGTCAGAGACGCGATGCTGCGCCGTCGGCCTGTTGCCCTGGCGCAGCCTGCGCCAACGTTCCAGGACGAGAGCACCGGCGCGGTGAGAGAGTAACGAGTCCACAAGACGGCCTTTATAACTTCGGATGCCTTTCCCGTTGCGCCGCGTATCGTCACTTTCCTGCCCACTCATGAAATCGTTCCAAAGGGCACGCAGACGGTCCACATCTACGATTCCGCCCATCACCCCGGAAGTCAGCCTGTCCGGTGAGAGCGCCAGTTCGAACACTTCGCGCGAGGCCTCATCGTGGCGTATCAGGGCGGGCCAGTCGAGCAGGCCGAGATTTTGAGCAACTGGATAACGCATCATCTCGGGCATCTTTCTCCGCATCATGGCCCGGAATGCCGTCTTGTTTGCACGCAAGTTACAAGGCATCCCGCGGACACAGTCGAGAAGCCCCTTGGTCAGGAGAGTCCTTCGGACCGGCGCAGCCATGTAGTAACCGAGTGGCGAAATGAATCCAAATACGCGGATTGCCAGGTAGAGGTAGTCTTTCAACTCGTTGGCGCCTTCATTTTGGCATGCTGCGGCAACGTTCTCGATTTCGTTGCCGTACCAAGCGCTGAAATCTCGCAGGAATCCAGGCTGGAAGGTGCGGCGCAGAACCGCATCCGGCGCAATCGGCAACACCGCCGCTATGGCTTGCTGACGGGTCTGCGCCAGGTTGCCCCAACCCCAAGCCTCATCCCCTCTCAAGATACAGTCCGGCTTGCCTCCGGCAAAGAACCAAGTCGTCTCCAGGCCGTTGGAGTACCACACGAAATTGTCATTGGCCAGTTCCGAGACTGCCGCCCACTTCTCAGCGGCTTCCGGGAATCTCGTCTGCCCCAGTTTCAAGAAATCGAATTGGAGATTTGCGTCTGTCGCGATCCGCGAGGCGATCGCGGCATCGGATAGCGGTATGCCGCTCTCCGCGCCGAAGGCCGTGGCCCTTCTCGGCTGGGGGCCGAAACTTTGAAGCATGCCCATCATAGCCCGGGAGTCCAACCCGCCGGAGAGCATGATGTCGGCCTTGGCGGGCTGGTCGCACAGTAGAAGTCTATGGGAGCTTGTCAGGGCAGCGTATAGCGATTCGATCGCCTCGGATTCGCTCATCCGCTCGTCGGGATCGAATACCAGACTCCAATACGTCTCACTTCTGAGGCGCAATGAATCGAGTTCTAAAGTCAACCTAGTGGCCGGCTCGAGCCGCCGCAACGATTCGTAAATCGTATTACCCGCGAAGTTATACGCACACGTCAGGAAGCAGGCCACGCCCTGGGGCGACAATTCGCGACGCTTTCCAGCCGCAAGGAAAATGCCCTTAGGCTCGGGTCCAAACGCAAACGCTCTTTCGTCCGCAAGGTAATACAGAGGTAGAAAGCCGAATCTGTCGTTGAATATGGTGAGCAGACGCCTGTGTGTGTCCACTAGGACGATAACGAAGCAGCCCTCCAGATCGAACCAGGCGCGGAAAGCATCGGACCTGTAGCCAGCTAACAGCTCGCGGGGAGTCATCTTCCGGTTGTACGGTTGGGTGCTAAATGCTTCGCCCCAAAGCAGCAGGGTCAGTCCGTCGGTGTCGGAATCATACCCCCATGCGCCTTCCACCGCCTGTACCGATCCGATAGCCAGTCCGTTGCAGGGACGGAGCACGTCTGCCGTCCAGGAAGGAAAATGGCGCAGGGCCGCAATTGCACTCTCCAATGACGGCTCGGCGCTCTCCTTGCTCCAGATGCCAACCAATCCAGGCACTTAATCACTCCTAATCTCCGGCGCGGAGCGCGGGGCCGCTCTCCGTGGCGTTCAGTCTATCAATCGACCGGCGCTCAGGATGGTGCGCCGTCCCCGCCCACGGTTCTTCTTCAATCTCAGTGGGTGAATCGCCCGGAACAACCGCCCGACTGCATTTCCTTGGATGGCAATACCGTTGAAGAAACCGCAAGCTTGTGCGTTCAACGGCGGCAGCGAAATTCCCGCGTTGAACCTGGAGACGTCGTGGAGAAGCGCGTCGCGCCGTGCCGTCATCGGCCTTGACTCCCGGAGGCATCTTGTCCTGGCGCGATCCCGCGGGCCGGCCGCGCCGGCATTCCGCGCTTGACTCGCAATGACCCGAATCGATTCGCGTTTCAGCGGCCCGGCCTATCATCCCTTGGGTCATACTCCGTACAGCCGCTCGTATTCCCGCCCCATTCGGGCAATGGAGAAGCGCTCTTCGTAAGCGAGGCGGGCGTTGAGCCCCAACCGCAGGCGTTCCTCGGGGTCCCGCTTGAGGCGCAGAATTGCCTCGGCGAGCGCCCGGGGATCGCGGCTCGGAACGATCAGGCCGGCGTGAGCGCCTTCGACCGCCTCGGGGATGCCGCCAACCCGGGTGGCCACGACGGCGCGCTCCATGGCGAAGGCTTCGAGCAAAGAGACGGGCAGTCCCTCGGATATGGAGGAAAGCACGAACAGGTCGGCGTGCTGGAGCCAGTACCCGACGTTGGAGCGAGCGCCCAGGAAGAGGACATGCTCCTCCAAATGGAGGGCGCGTACTTGCCGTTCAAGTGAGGCGCGTTCAACTCCGTCGCCCACCAGCAGCAGTCGGATATCCGGGGACTCGGTGCGCGCGATCAGCAGGGCCTCGATCAAGGTCTCGTAGCTCTTCTCGCGTACCAACCGGCCGACCGAGACGAGCGTGAATCCGAGTTCCGGCGGCGCATCGGCGGGCGGAGTGACGTCGGGCCGATCCGCGGCGTTAGGAATGGTGACCAGCTTAGCTGGGTCGGCGAAGGGGCTGCCTGCGATGTCTGCCCTCGCGCTGCCGGAGACGGCGATCACGTGGCGATGCCAGCGCGCCGCGAACCAGAAGCGGCGTTCCACTTTCTCGCTGCGAGCGCGTGGGCCGTGGCGAGTCGTGAGCAAGCAGGGCACGCCGGCGAACCTACCGGCGATGGATCCAAGCAACGTTGGAACTATGTTGTGGCAGTGGAGTACATCCGGCGAGAAGGTGTGGATCTGGCGGTATAGGGCCCAGAGCGCAGCCGCGTAATGAGGGTTCGTGTTCCAGGTGACCGGCACTTGCATGCCCCGGAGCCGATCGGCGATTGGGCCCCCGCCGTTTACGCCGTGGACATGCACGGCATTGCCTTGGCTCTGCTGCCAACTCGCCAGACTGGCGACCATGTTCTCGGCGCCGCCGATGCCGAGCGTATCGAGGGCGTGAAAAATCCGCGCCATGTTTAGAAGGCCATTAAGGTGACCCGATCGAAATGCGGATGGCGGAGACAGTATTCGACGACCTCATCGGTATAGAGGCCGAAGAAAGGCTCGCCGTGATACTGGGCAAATCGGATCGAGGAACCGAGGCTGTTGATTTCGATGCAGCGCC
Source organism: Terriglobia bacterium (assembly GCA_963823095.1). Lineage (GTDB taxonomy): Bacteria > Acidobacteriota > Terriglobia > Bryobacterales > Bryobacteraceae > CAIVVT01. Next base: position 55,473 of record CAWGKI010000038.1, on the reverse strand, counting down.
ACGTAAGGTCAGGCTGCAGACAAAAATCGAAGCCAATCAGGCGCAGTATCGGGAGAGAAGCCGCCAACCGAGTCGCGCATTCGATCAGACTCGGGTAGTTGGGAATCTGACGGCTCTGTTCAAAGGGAAGACCGGTGTCAGGGTGAGCGATAAACTTCTCGCCGTACTTGTCTAGCGCAAAACCCCGGAAGCAGCCCTCCGAATCCACGGCAGCCACAACGCCGCCGGCGGCTTCATTGTCGAGCGACCCGCTGCGCCCGAAACGGGCAGTGACGTTCAGTACGTGGAAGCTCTCATCTCGCACCGATCGGTAGACGTAGACTTTCAACGTATTGAGGCCGGATGGGTGGTAGGCGCTGAAGAACGGGTGTTGGAGAAGCGTTTCCTGGATGACAAAGTTGGGCCTGGAATCGAGCAACGCCGAAAGCTCTTCCGCATTGCGCGGAAAGGCGAGGCCGCGACCGCCGCCGGAGTCGATACTAGGTTTGAATACGACCGGATAGGGGAGTCGCACGAGCAGAGCGGCAACCTGTTGTGCATCGATCGGGCGAAGATCGGAATCCACCAGGAGTCCTTCAACACGTTGAAAGAACACATGAGGAAATATGGCGCCGTACAGCCGTTCGTAGTAACCCTTGTGGCTCAGGAAATGAGGAAAGTCCCCCGCGTTGAGGCAGCGCTCCAACGTCGAGGCATGGATCTCTTCGGGGACTATACGGTAGTCGGCATGGTGTGCGATGTGATAACAGACGCGCAGCGTGTCGAGTCGTACCTTGCCGAAGCGCTTCCAATAGGTGGTGTGCCGATCCTCCAGATCGCGTGGAGCCGGCGAGCCGTACTCGGGGTGGAGACGATAAACCCCTTGAAAACGGCTCTTCCAGTCCCTTTCGACGGCGGCTCGTCTCCTCTGATATAAAAAACGATCCCGGCCGTCGCGGAGAGCATTCTTGGCCGTCGACAGCACTTGCAGCATCGCGAAGATCCTCCAATCCACTCTAGTGTAGTGCGTCATGCCGCGGTGTCGAGGCCGGCGGGTGCGGGACACGAGCCCCCGATCCGCCGGTCAGGGATTTCGGAGTGTGGGCGCAAGGCCGAAGAAGGCGGGCTGAGGCGATGGTTGGCGTTTGCACCCAGTATTTCTACCAGAACCATCGCCACATCCGGCGATGACTTATCCAGTTGGCGCCTTCAAAATCAGCGGTGGCGCCTCCGACTCCCGAGTTTCCTCCGCCGAAGTGGACGTCGCGACAGCCTGTTTGCGGGCTCGGCGTTATTATGTTCGGCGATACCATTCCGAATGCAGCCAGCACCGGCCTATTTCGACTGGGGGGTTATGTCGGTGAGCGGCAAATCCCAGTGCGCCAGCAAGACCTCAAATCGCCTTTGTTCTTCTCGCCTGTAGGTTTCCTGGTCGGGCCAGAGTTGCTTGATGAGGCCTCCCTCTTCAGGATTCGCCGTTGTCGCCACGGTCGAATTCTTGAAGCGGATCGTGACACGGTAATCCCAGCGCGCATCCTCGGTCATATGGTTGGCGGGCTGCTCGATCTTCACGGAGATCATGCGACCGCTTTCGACGATCTTCCGGAGCAGGGGGTAGTGATTCTTCAGAAACAGTTGCAGGAATTCCTGCTGATGCCCCCATTGCACTTTGTAGTAGTACTCCATCGTGTAGGGCTGGTCAGGCGCGGACTGTGGCGGTGCACCCTGGGCGAGCATGGGCCTCGCAAGCAGCGTGAGCATTATCGTGAACAGCAAGTTTCTCATCGAGCCTCCAATCAACCAGTGAATTGGATTCTAGCAGGGCGTGGGCGCGGGAAATGGCCCAGAAAACGGCGGCGGTTGCCAACAGCCGCGCGGGATGCCAACCTGCCCCGCTCGATCTCGATAATCGGCAGCATTTTGGACACACTACTCTAGCGAGCAGCATTTCCGGACTAAACAATCCCCACAGCTCATGCATCTGAATTCACCGCGCACTGCCTTGCAAATTGGCCGCACTCCGTGCACATTAGTGCAATGCGGCTGAAGCGCATCCCGTTGGTTGTCCTGCTCGCCTGCCTGGCCGTCTCGCTCTTTTGCCTGGTCTTTCCGGTCTACGTGATCTGGCCATTCCGGCATCAGGGAGAGAGCGAATTAGCCTTGGCTCTGGCTGTGTTGCGAGTGCGATTGGCGATCGGACTGGCCTGCTCGATCCTCGCACTCGTGTCTGCGTGGCGGCTCTGGCGGACCGATGCGAAACGCTGGCGGCGCGTACTCGTCCTGGTTGGCGCAATTGCAGTCTGCGGATTCACCGCGCTCTCTCGCATCAACATCTACGAACTGATGTTCCACCCCGCCGACCAACTCACGTTCGTCCCGGTGGACCAAGTGAAGCTCGACGCAGGCGAGATGGTGATCGCAGTGAATCTCGGCGGCACGGCCCGCGCCTATCCCATCCGCAGCATCTCCTACCACCACATCGTCAATGACGTCGTAGCGGGGCGGCCGATCACGGCCACTTATTGAACGCTCTGTCACACCGGTCTGGTGTTAGGACGTGAAGTGGACGGTTTGAAGCTCACGTTTCACCTCGCGGGAATCAACAATCAGAACTTCTTGATGCGTGACGAAGAGACAGGCACGTACTGGCAGCAGATCAACGGAATGGCCGTCTCCGGGCCGCTGAAAGGCCGTCAGCTCCCGATCATCGCGTCCGATGAGTTGACGTTCGGCTTGTGGCGCGCCGAGCATCCGCGGGGCACCGTCTTCAAGGACCTCGACAAGTACAAGGCAGAGTACTCGCCGATGGATTGGGACGTGAAGATGAAGAAGGCCCGCACGGTGTTGAGTTTTGCCGAAGCGGGATTGAAACCGCGCGATCTGATGCTAGGGGTTCGCGCGTTCGGCGCGAGCCGGGCGTTCCCCTTCGAGAAGGTGATTGCGGAGAAGCTTGTGCAAGACCACGTGGGCGCGGAGCCGGTGCTGATCTTGGTTGGTCCCGACGGCCAATCCGTACGCGCATTTCGTCAACGCGTCCATTTCGTCGACGGCGGCGTAGACGGCGTTCCGGAATTTTATCGCACGGTGGAGGAGAAGACTCCCTCTAAGCTCGATGCGGCCTCCGCCGTGGCGCCATTGCTGATGGACGACGCCACCGGAAGCCGCTGGAACTTTCAGGGCTGCGCAGTGGAGGGCAAGGCGAAGGGTACTTGCCTGGAGCGCATCGAAGTCGTCAAGGACTATTGGTTCGATTGGCGGATCTACAACCCGCAAACCACCGTGTATGGCAAGAAGCTCAGGGGAGGCCGCTCGGAGCAGAGCGCCAAGCCGGCCAAAGCGGCGCATTGACTTGGTGGTGTGGTGGGCAAAAGCGTTGTGGGGCAGGCCGTACAGGCGGGGCTGATGCCCCACGGTCGCGGTAGGGATGCCAGTTGCCCGCCCCCCCCCGCACAGCTCCGCGCTGGCGCTGCTAACGCACACGGTTCCTACCTTGGATGTTCGACCCGAATTTCGGGTGTTTGAGCGCGAAGCGCACCTCGGGAAACGGGTGCTGAAGTTCAAATTGCGGTAAGAGGTGGCCGAGTTTCTCCTGACGGATCTTCCGTTCCTCATTTGACCTGAAGCAGTTGATGTGGCAGAGTTCGATCGCTATTTCATTGCCATTTGTAGACATGTAATGACATTGGTACTATCGAATTACATGGCTGTATTAGATATAATGCAGTTATGTATGTGGCAGAGATCCCCAATCGCACCTCGCCCCCTGCCATTCTCCTCCGCGAATCCTTCCGCGAGGATGCCAAAGTCAAGAACCGCACTCTCGCTAACCTCTCCTCCTGGCCTGCCGCCCGCATCGACGCACTCCGCCGTCTGCTGCGCGGCGAATTCGACCATCTCTCCGCTTCCGATCCCACCTGCGGGCCCGTCTTCGGCGTGCTCCATGCTCTGCATCAAGTCGCCTCCGCCGTGGGCCTCGCTGGCGCCCTCGGTCAGAAGAGACTCGACAAGCTCGCCCTGTTCCTGGTCCTGGCTCGCGTCGCTCATCAGGGCTCGCGGCTGTCGGCCGTGCGCTGGGCCCGCGATCACGCCGTCGCCGAAGTGCTCGGCTTGACCGACTTCGATGAAGACGACCTCTATGCCGCGCTGGACGATCTCTGCGCCCGCCAGGACAAGATCGAGAAAGCTCTTTGGCGCAACTATCTGTCCCGCTGCGGAACTCCTCCCGCCCTGTTCCTCTATGACGTCACCAGTTTCTATCTGAAAGGCGAACACAACGCGCTCGGCGAGTTCGTCTACAACCGCGACGGCAAGCGCGGCAAACTCCAGATCGTCATCGGGCTGCTGGCCGATCAAGCCGGCGAGCCGCTGGCGGTGCGCGTGTTTGCCGGCAACACCGCCGATCCCTCCACCGTGGCTGCGCAGATCGAGATCCTCACCAAGCAGTTCTCCATCGCGGATGTGATCTTTGTCGGCGATCGCGGGATGGTCAAAAGTGCCGGTAAACGTGCCCTGGATCAAGCTGGATTCCACTACATCAGCGCGTTGACCGATCCGCAGATCCGACTCCTGTTGGCGAAGAAAACGATTCAACTGGAGCTGTTCGCCGAGCAAGTCTGCGAGGCCGAGGCCGACGGCGTGCGCTACATTTTGCGCAAGAATCCGGAGGAGGCCAGGCGCATCCGCCACCGGCTGGAAGACAAGCTGAGCGAGCTGCGGATCAAGATCGCCGAACGCAACGAAGTGGTGGAGCGCTCTTCGCGGCGCAAACCGGAAGCGGGTCTGGCGACGCTGAAACTGTGGATGGCGCGGCACAAGATTGCCGGTCTGGTGGCACTCAGTTTGGAGCAGCGCAAGATTGTCGAGACGGCCGACCCGCAGGCTGAGTTGCGCGCCTTGGAACTGGCAGGGTGCAACGTCATCGTGACCGATCTCGCCACAGCTAAACTCAGCACGCAAGCGGTTCACGACAGCTACATGGCGCTGCAGAAAGTAGAGCGGGACTTCCGCACAATGAAGACCGGGCTGCTCGAGATCCGGCCCTTGTTTGTGCGCAAAGAGAGCCGCACGCGCCGACATGTTTTCTGTTGCTTGCTCACTTTGAAGCTCCAGCGTGAATTGGAGCGCCGGCTGGCCGCCGCATTCGGGACCACCGATAAAGATCCGAAAGCCGTGACCGTTTCCGACGCCTTGGCGGCACTCGGCCGGCTGTCTTTGCTGACGTTCAACATTGACGAAGAAACAACTGTCACACGCCTGCCGAAACCGGACCAGAATCAGAGGAGTATTCTCGACGCGCTCAAAGTCTCGTTGCCCGCAAAATAGAGTGTAGTCAGGCAGATTGCGCCGGGCGGCGACGCCTAACCCACATTACATCAGGCACTTGGATGCCGGATTCCTGTCTGCGGCAAGGGGGAAGATCCGTCTGGAATACTCTCATTTAGCTTTGGCGGCTGAGGCGTAGGGCTGCGCCGCTAAGCTGAGCGCCGGAAAGAGGGCCGTCATGAGGGTGGTGACTCGCCAGCTAGTCAGTTTTATCTGTACTAGTCCTATCTGATAGATAGCGAGTCAGGCCGAAAGATCGTTAATAACCTGAGGAATCAAACACCATTCATCGGGGTAAGATTTTTGACCTCGGCGCAATTCTCGAGCCGCCGCATCTGTTTGAACTCTAAGTAGTTTAAACGAGGAGCCTTCGGTGAGTTCTTAGGACAAATGTCCCTCGCTCTCGTTCCCCAGTGCAACGAATAGGGCCGCTCCCCCCTCCTCGGGAAAGCGGCCCCTCGTTTTCTCCCACCATATGGAGAATCCGAATTGAACCTGGATCAGGCGTAGCTTGCAACGGCGCCGCGATTGCGCTCCGCGCGGTCGGCCTCGGCCCGCTCGTTGTACCCGCTTTCGCGATGCGCGGCCAGCGGATCTTCGCCCAGACCCTTGGACTTGCGCCATTCCCGCAGCACCGGCCGCACGTCGGTGAAGAACGCTTCGCGCAGGCATTCCTCCGCGTCGATCAGATTGCCCTTCGCCTGGTTGGCCACCAGTTTCTCGCGATCCACCAGCGCCGCTTTCAAGTACATCTCCTGCGCAGTGCAGGCCGTCTGGATCATCTCCTCAACCTTATTCTTCAGGTTGTGGCTTTGATCCACCATGTAGGCGATGTCCGCCTTTTTGCCCTGTTCCCATTCGAACAGGTGGATCTCGTGGAAGATGCGGAATACCGCGTAGGGGTCGATGCAGCCCAACGTCAGGTCGTCGTCGGCGTAGCGGCGATCGTTGAAATGGAAGCCGCCCAGCATGTCCTCGCTCAGCAGCCAGGCCACGATCTGCTCGACGTTCTGGCCCTGGTAATGATGGCCCGTGTCGACCAGCACCTTCGCGCGCGGGCCCGACTTCTTCGAAAGCACGTACGACATGCCCCAGTCGGCGATGTCGGTGGCGTAAAACGCGGGCTCGAAAGGCTTGTACTCCACCAGCATGCGCATGTCGCCGCTAAGCTGCGAATGCACCATCTGGAGTCCCTCTTCGAACCACTTTTTCCGCGCGCGCACCGAGCCGGTGCCCGGGTAGCTGGTGCCATCGGCGAACCACAGGGACAGATCGCGCGACCCGCTCTGCTTCTGGATCTCAACGCAGTCCAGAATATGAGATAGGGCAGTGCGGCGCACTTCGGGGTCCGGGTTGCCGAGCGAGCCGTTCTTGTAGCATTGATCCTGGAAGACGTTCGGGTTGATGGCGCCGATCGCCACGCCTTGCGTCTTGGCATAGGCGTTCAGGCTGTCCACGTCCGCGATCCCGTTCGGATAGTCCCATAGCACGTGAACGGCAACGGTCGGGGTGCAGCCTGTGACCTTATGCACCTGCCCGGCGTCTGCTATCTTCTCGGGTGTCGTCGTGGCGGCCGAGGCTTGAATGAATTTTCCGAAGCGAGTGCCAGTATTGGCAAATCCCCAGGAGGGGACTTCAATGGCAAATCCGTCAAGAGCGTGGAAGGCGAATTCCTGTTGGCGCGCCGTGAGCGTCATGAGTAGACTCCGTCGTCTTCCGATGTATCCCCTCTGGGGACCGACGATCATCATACTCCCACTGCTCCTGGCTTGCATGCTCCCCTCCCTCGTCGACGGTCTGGACCGGCGTAACGACGTGATTCGCAACGTCAACTCCAAGATGGAAATGCCCACCTATGAGACCCTCTCCGCCTGGCAGGAACGCCGGGCCAGGGTGCGGGCCCAAGTGCGCGCGGCCGCATCATTGTTGCCCCCGAGAACTCACACGCCGCTCAATCCGCGCTACTTCGGAAAGATCGATGAGCAGGGTTACACCGTCGAGACGGTTGCGCTCGAAACCATGCCGGGCTTCTGGCTCGGAGGCAACCTGTACCGTCCGAAGGATGGTCTAAAGAAGCACGCCGCGATTCTTCATCCACACGGGCATTGGAAAAAGGGCCGTCTGGAAGACATCCCGACTTATTCCAGTCCGCGCCTGGCTGCGAATCTGGCCAGACAGGGCTTCGTCGTATTTGCCTACGACATGCTGGGCTACAACGATACTCGTCAATTGCCTCACGAATTCGGTTCCGAGCAGGAGTTGCTCTGGGGCTTTAACCCCATGGCCGTACAGACCTGGAATTCGATTCGCGTCGTCGATTTCCTGCAAAGCCTCCCCGACGTCGATGAAGACAAGATCGGCATCACCGGCGCTTCCGGCGGGGGGACTCAGACGTTCATGTTGACCACCGTTGACGACCGCATCAAGGCCGCCGCGCCAGTGAACATGGTCAGCTTCGTCATGCAAGGCGACTGCATCTGCGAGAGCGCGCCGGGACTGCGCGTTGGCACCAACAACGTCGAGATCGTTTCCACATTCGCCCCCAAGCCGCTGCTGCTCGTCTCCGCGACCGGCGACTGGACCAGGAACGTTCCCAAGGAGGAGTTCCCGGCGGTCCAATCCGTATACCGTCTGTTTAATCAGGCCCAGAACGTGGCCGAGATCCAGTTCGACGCCCCGCACAACTACAACCGCGAGAGCCGCGAAGCCGTCTACGCGTTCTTCAACAAGACGTTCTATGACCGTTCCGGCGCCGTACCCGAGACCGATATTCCCATCGAGTCAGACGACAAGATGCTGGCCTGGGGCACTCATGATCTGCCCGCGGACATGCAGGCCCTGGCCAAGTCCCGCGGCGGCGTCCTGGCGTGGTGGCAGGAGGACGCGCGGAAAGCCGTCGCCTCCGCCCGCCGCTCGCAACTCCGCTTCTGGCTCGCGCGCGTTCTCGGAGTCGAATGGCCGGCCCACGTCACCACTATAGAGGCCACTAACTCGCTTTCCCGTGCGGGACGCGGCGAGCACATCCCCTACCGCTTCATCGACGGCAAAGGCGATCCGGTTCTGTATCTTGACCACAAGGGTATCGCCAGTGCGATGAAGTCGGAGAAGGTTCAGGACTGGTTGAAAGAGAAGCGCCCGGTCCTGCTGATCGACGCGTTCCAAACCGGTTCGGCCCGCGAACCGCGCCTTCGCAAGGCCGATTCGCAGTTCCTCACCTACAACGTAAGCGACGACGCCGCGCGCGTACAGGACGTGCTCACGGCGCTGCGCTGGCTCTCGGCGCGCAAGCACGGCACGGTGGAGATCGGAGCCGTCAACTCGGCCCGCTGGTGGGCGATTTTCGCTGCCGCGCTCAGCCGCGCTCAGGTGCGGTTTGACTTTGAGCCCGACGAATTCAAAACCACGGACGAGGCTTTGATCACGAAGTTCTACGTGCCGGGCTTGCAACTGGCCGGAGGCGTGAATACAGCCATCGCCCTGGCGTCGAATCCGCGCCGCTGACCCGTCCCGACAGCGTGCGATCCAGCCGTTGGGACCGATCCGTTACTCCGCGAGAAACGTCGCGATCGATTCCACGTGGTACGTCTGCGGGAAAAGATCCGCGACCGTCAGCTTCTCAAATCGATAGCCGCCCGCGATCAGCCCCGCCGTGTCGCGCGCCAGTGTCGCCGGATCGCAACTGACCACGCGAATCTCTTTGGGCTTCAGCCGGATCAACTGCTGCACCACGCGCTTGCCGAGCCCGCTACGCGGCGGGTCGGCCAGGACGAAGTCAGGAGTTGAGTTTCGGCCTTCCAGATACTGCTCCGCCTGCATTGCGTGGACCGGGATCGTCAGGCCCACCCGCTCGGCGTTGAAGGTGAGGTCACGCGCCGCCTGATGGTTCGATTCCACGGCTGCCGCCTTGTTGAATTTCTTCGCCAGACGCAGCGTGAACAGTCCGACTCCGGCGTACAGGTCGAGCGCGATGTCGCCCTCCGCGCCCTCTACCGCCGCATCGGCCAACGGGTCCACCAGGAACCGGTTCACCTGAAAGAAAGCGCCGTGGCTCACGCGGAATTTCGCGCCCGCGGCGTCGTATTCCAGACCGCCCAGCTCGGCGCCGGGGATCTGTTTGCCGACCCAATCGAAGAACCCCTTGGCGACACCCCGGCTGCCTTCGGTTTCCAGCACGTTCACCATGGTTTGCTCGCCGTTGGTGAAGAGTTCTATCGTCTGGACGAAGCGCGGCCAGCCCCGGTCGCGGATCATGTAACGCAGTGCCTGCAAGCCCTCGTTGATCTTCGGCGCGGAGATGGGGCAATGGTCGACGGAGACGAGGTTGTGCGACCCCGCCTCCAGATATCCGATATCGCGGCCGTCGGAGTGGAATTGTGTCCGGTTGCGGTAGCCCCACGGCTCCCCAGCCAGGATGCCGATTTCCGCGGGCGCGGCGATTTTGCCCACCCGCTGAAAGACCTCGCGGACGATTTCCGCCTTCTGCTCCGCCTGGAACTTGGCTCCGGCGTGTTGGTAGTTGCAGCCGCCGCAGCGTCCGAATACCGGGCATTGCGGCTCGACGCGCTCCGAGGAGCGCTCCAGCCACTCCGCGGCTTTTGCCTCCGCGAAGCCGCCATGGTCCGCGACAATCTCGACGCGGACGCGCTCCCCCGGCAGCGTGAATGGGATCATCAGGACCTTGCCGTCCAGCTCGCGCCAGACCGGCGCCGCCATAGACCCACTTTTCGATCGCGACCTCAGGCGTAACTCCAGGCCCAGGAACGGGTTGGGGTTCCGGCGCGGGCTCTGCTTTACCTCCGGCTTGAGTGTCTACCTCTGCCTGCGGCTGTTCGATTTCAGCGGTTTCGGGCTGCTGTGGAGTCTCGTCCGGTTCTGAGCCGGAATCAACGGGCGCGTTGTTGGTATCTGAAAGCATTGCGTAGGATGGAAGTGAACCCTTTAACCGAATGAAACCACGTATTCTCAGCGGCGTCCAACCGACCGGCAACCTCCACATTGGAAATTACCTCGGTGCGCTAAAGAACTGGGTCAACCTCCAGTATGACTATGAGTCGATCTTTTGTATCGTCGATCTGCACGCGATCACGGTCTACCAGGACCCGGCCGAGCTGCGCGCGAAGATCGAACAGACGGCCGCGCTCTTCCTCGCCTGCGGTATCGACCCGAAGCAATCCTCAGTCATCGTCCAGTCCATGGTGCCCGGCCACTCCGAGCTTTCCTGGCTGCTGACGTGCGTCACGCCGGTCGGCTGGCTGGAGCGGATGACGCAGTATAAGGACAAGTCCGCCAAACAGGAGAGCATCGGTACCGGACTGCTCTGCTACCCGGTCCTGATGGCCGCCGACATCCTGCTCTACCAGGCCAATTGCGTGCCCGTGGGCGACGACCAATCACAGCATCTCGAACTGACGCGCGACATCGCCCAGCGCTTCAACGCCGCCTATGGCGATACGTTCGTGATGCCGGAAACGCGTCTGCCCACGGTCGGCGCCCGCATCATGGGCCTCGACGAGCCGGACAAGAAGATGTCGAAGTCGGCCGAGGGTCCCAACCACGCCATCTCCCTGCTCGATCCGCCCAGCCTGATCAAGAAGAAAATCATGCGCGCCACGACGGACTCGAATCCTGCCGTCGATTTCGAGACTATGGGTCCCGGCGTAGCAAACCTGCTCAGCATCTTCCAGGCCTTCTCCGGCTGGGGCGACAATCAAATCAAGTCGCATTTCGCCGCTATGCGCTATGGCGACCTGAAGAAGCAGGTGGTGGAAGCGGTGGTCGCTGGCCTCGAACCGATTCAGCACAAGTACGCCGGGATCACTGCCGATCCCGCCTATCTGCGTGGCGTTCTGCGCGATAGCGCCGAGCGGGTGATGCCGCTCGCCGAGGCCACGGTAAACCTCGTAAAGTCGCGCCTGGGCATCTACACGGAGGCCTGAGCAGTCCCGCCGACCGCCGTCGCAAGCAATGCCACAGGAATCGGACTCCCGTTCGTGGTCGCTCGCCGCCTACGGGCGGCTGCTTCGGGAGAACCGCGATTTCCGCCTGCTCTGGACAGCGCAGATCGTCTCCGAAATCGGCGACTGGTTCTACACCGTAGCCCTGTACTCGCTCCTGTCTGGAATTGACGGGGAAGGCCAGCGCCGTCGGTGTGGCCGTCGTCCTCCAGGTGCTGCCGCAGGTCTTCGCCGCGCCCAGCGCGGGCGTCATCAACGACCGGCTGCCGCGCCGCGCGGTGATGATCTTCGCCGACATTTGCCGGGTGGCCATCGTGCTCTCCATGCTGCTGGTTCGCTCGGCGGGCATGGTCTGGCTGATCTGGGTGCTGCTCTTCCTGGAAACGCTGATGTGGGCCCTGTTCGAGCCAGGCCGCGCGGCTCTGATTCCTCGCCTGGCCCGTTCGGACGACGAGCGCTTGGTGGCGAACGCGCTTTCCTCCACCACCTGGGCGTTCAATCTGGCGGTAGGCGCGGGCCTCGGCGGTCTGGTCGCTTACGCTTTCGGCCGCGATACGGTGTTCGTACTCAATGCCGTCTCGTTCGCCGCGTCGGCGCTGTTGATCGCTTCGATGCGCGTCAAAGAGACGCACCACCATCACCTGCCTGCGTTCCGGGCCGTAGACCTGGTGGACTTCAAACCGGTGCTCGAAGGCGTCAGATACGTGAAGCGCGATCCGCGCCGGTTCGCCACGCTGATGGTCAAGGCGGGCATGGGCCTGCTGGGCGCGCACCTGGTGATCCTGCCGATCTTCGGCGAGCGCATCTTCCCCATGGCAGTTCATCTGCCTGGAACTCAGGCGCATACCTCGGGCGCCGGTACGCTCTCGATGAGCCTGCTGTTCGGCGCGCGGGGCATTGGTTCTCTCACCGGTTCGTACTTCTCCGGAGCGTGGGCGCGCAACTGCGAGTCCCGTATGCGCGCGGGCATTGCTTTCGGATTCTTCCTCACGGTTTTTTCCTACGCCGGATTGAGCGTTGCTCCCAACCTCTGGCTAGCCTGTACCGCGGTGGCGGTGGGCCAGGTAGGCACCTCCATCGTCTGGGTATTCTCAACCACGATTCTGCAAGGGCTGACCGAAGACCGCTTCCGCGGGCGGGTTTTCTCCGCGGACTTCGCGGGCTTGTTTCTTTCGATGAGCGCCGTGAGTTTTCTGGCCGGACGCCTCATCGACCAGGGCCTCTCTGTCCGCGTGATTACATTCGCCACCGCGGTTACCGCCATCCTTCCCGCCGTCCTCTGGCTTCGATCTCAGAAGCACTTTCTCCTCGCGGATGCGGTAGACTCAGCGGGAACGAAGTAAACCGTACCTCCATTTCTTCCGTCAAGCGTGTATGAATGGTCTTTAACGGACCGGCCGCCGGCGAATTTGAATTGACCACCGTGAAGGGGAGGATCGCCATGAAATTCGGATTTATCGCGTTCGGGATCGTGGCAGCGGCGTCGCTGCTGGCCCAGTACGGCGGCACCCCCATGAGGCGGCCGCACGCCACCATGAGACAGCCCGCGCAGCAAGCTGCTGCGCTTCAGTCACTGAAGACGTACCTCAATCTCAGCGACGCGCAATTCATGCAGCTCAAGGACTTGAGCGATCAGAACCGTATAGCGACCCAGCCCATTTCGGTGCAGATTCGCGCCAACCAGGTTGCGCTCCATGGGTCGATGACCGCCAGCACGGAACCGGATCCCGCCAAGGCTGGCCGGCTGGTCATCGAATCGCAAAAGCTGAGAACGCAATTGGAGGCTTCCCGCCGGCAATTGACCGAGAAGACTGTGGCGTTGCTTACCCCGGAGCAGCAGCAGAAGCTCGCAACGTTGTCTTCCACGATCCAGGCGCAGCGCGAAGCTTCGCCGGGACTCATGCCGGAATCCTGGCCGATGCTTCGCGCGGCCGCGCAGCTTGGCCTGATTGCGCCTCCCACACGCGGCGCCGGTGAGGCCGTTCCGGCCGACCAACGCCGCGGGCCTGCGCCGGCAGCCCCCGCCCAGGACTAAACCACCGCTTCCGCGCAGTCGCGCCCCCTGGGAACGCCGATCTCCAGATCGGCACCTATTGCCCCACAAGTGGCCACGCATGGGAATGACATTCGACGGAGTGGTCATCGCGCAGAGCAATTCGCCGCCCGCACGGTTTCGGCCCCGTTTTGGAGTTGCATCTGCGGACTTAAGCCCCGAACCACTGCGTACCGGGCATCTGCACCTTGCGCGCGGCTTCGTCGTCCATCTCGACTCCGATTCCGGGACGGTCCGTCAAGGTGACGTAGCCCTTCTCGATGATCTCGCCCTCCTTCACGAAACTTCGCCACTGAGCGAGGCGGGAGATCCAGTGGTACTCCAACACGAGGAAGTTCGGCACGGCTGCGCAGACGTGACACGAAGCCATGGTGCCGATGGGTGACACAACGCAATGGGGCGCGAACGGGACGTAGTAGGTATGGGCCATGTCGGCGATCTTGCGCCCCTCCAGCAGGCCGCCGCACTTCTGCAGGTCAGGCATGATGATGTCGGCGGCCCGCTTCTCCAGCAGCTCGCGGAAGCCGTGGCGCAGGAACAGGTTTTCACCGCAGCATATAGGCGTCTTGGTGGACTGGCGGATGTCGCGCATCGCATCGATGTTCTCCGGTGGGACTGGCTCCTCTAGCCAGAGCAGGTGGAATGGTTCGAGTTCCGCTGCGACACGCTTGCCAGTGGTGGCATCGTAGCGGCCGTGCATGTCCACGGCCAGTTCCACTCGCTTGTCCACTTGCTCGCGGACGAAGGCGACCTCCTTCACCATGCGGTCGATTTCGGCGTTATTGGCGGTCCAATTCACGCGGTCGAAGCGGTTAGGGTCGCGCGCCTCGTCGATGTCGATTTTAAGCGCGGTGAAACCCATCGATTGAATCTCGCCTAGGCTCTGCTTGGCCTTCGGGTCGTCGGGGTGATGGCTGGCCGAGTCGCAGTAGATGCGAACCTTGTCCCGCATCTTCCCGCCGAGCAACTGGTAAATGGGCAAACCGAGGGCCTTGCCGGCCAGATCCCATAGAGCGATTTCCAGTCCGCTGAGAGCCGAGACGAATTGGCCGCCCTGGGCGCCCGCAAATATGCCGAGCGTCCGCACGCGCTCCCACAGGTAGTCGACGTTCAGTGGATCTTGTCCGATAAGGAACTGACGCCAACTCGCAATGATGGCCGCGCCCCCGACGGCCGCGTCCGTGGCCTCGCCTTGCCCGATGAGGCCCTGGTCCGTGTAGACGCGGATGTGGAGTTGGGGACCATGGACTACGACATAGGCTGTGCGGATGTCGGTGATCTTGAGCTTGGGTCTGCGATACGGTGAAGCGGCCTGTTGGACCGCCATGGAGAGCGAGGGCAGGCCGAGCGCCCCAGCGGCGGCGGCGAGTGCGGTTCTACGTGTCATCATGTGTTGCCTCTCCCGAGTATTCACCAGGTGCGCTGCTTGAGGATCTCCTGGATCTGCTCCTTGGGGATGGGGAGCTTGTCCATGTGATCCCGCAGCCATTGCGAGAAGTCGCGCTCGATGGGGTCGGACCAGCGCGCGTCGATCTGGCCCGAGGTGTACGTCCCCTCTCGCAGCCTCTGGTGGCCGAACATGTCGCGGAGGCGGATGACCTCGGATGTGGTCACGACCTTCTCGGCCATATGCGGCGGGATGAACACCACGCCGCCTTCGCGGCCCAGGACTACGTCGCCCGGCATCACCATCACCTGGCCGATGCGCGTGGGACAGTTGATGCCCATCATCGTGGAATTGAGACGCGGTCCGAGTGAGCTGAAGTGATGGGAGGGATGGTAGGAGCGAACGAACGACGTGAAGTTCTCGAGTTCCTTGAGGCCGTCGATGTCGCGCACCGCGCCGTTGTAGACGATGCCGTTGCCGCTCTTAGCATAGATGGCGTTGGCTACGTTGTCGCCGATCGAGGGACCGTCGACCTTCAATCCAAAGTGGTCGCATACGTAGACGTCGCCGGGCTGCAGCAGATCGACGGGCCAGGCGTTCTGGCCGCCGATGCGGCCGTCCCGCTTGCCCTGTTCTTCAATCACCTTGTGGACGTCGGGACGTCCGGGCATCCAGACGGCGGTGAGCGCGCGTCCGACTAGAACCTTGTCTGGGTGGATGGAGAGCCACTCGTCCTCATACTGGAACGTGTAGCCCTCGTTGCGTAGAACCGCCCAGGCCTCCTCAAGCGAGACCGACTTCATGCGCTTCAGGATGGAGTCGGGCACCTTGGGCCTGCCGTCCGTAAAGCGTTCCCCTTTCCACTCAGGGGTGTAGCGAATCAGATCGGCTTTGGAGAAGACGTTGGGTTGGGCCGAGGCGGACCACGCGGCAGCCAACAGGAGCAGGGGCGTAGCGAGCGAGCGTAGGAGTTTCATGTGGGATCTCCGGGCGCCAACCAGCATACAGCCCCAGCATATGGCCGAGGGTGTGCCTTCGCCGGGCGCGGAGCGGGCTCAGCATCCCTGAAGTACCCGCAGGCCCGCGCGAATTACCTCTCGTGTTGCGGCAGGGGGGCCGCGTCGCACGGCTTCGAGGATCTCGCGAGACTCCCTTGGTCCCCTTGAAGGCAGTCGCTTCCCGGTCGCTGCCAACTATGTCAGCGTTACCTCAACCGACACCTCTATCGCGCCCTCAGGCGTCAGCACGATGTCGCCTTGAATCGGCTTGCCGTCCACCGCGAGCGCGACCCGGTTGCCCGGCCCTTCGCGCTCCACTCGGATCTTGTAGGTCACGCCGCGGAATTTGCGCGTGGCCTCGAAGCCCTGCCAGCTTTGTGGGATCACCGGCGCGATCTGCAGTCCCTCAAACGCCGGCCGGATGCCCAGAATCCATTGGGTGATGGCGTAGTAGTTCCAGGCCGCGGTGCCCGTCAGCCATGAGTTCTTCGCTTCGCCAAAGCTCGGGGCGTCAAGTCCGGCAATCATCTGCGAGTAAACGTACGGCTCGCAGCGGTGCAGGTCGCTGATGGCTTCGCGCGCCGATGGGTTGATACGCAGATAGTAGTCGTGCGCGGCGTCTCCGTTGCCCACCTGTGTTTCTGCGATGATCACCCAGGGATTGTTGTGGCAGAAGATTCCGGCGTTCTCTTTGTAGCCAGGCGGGTACGAGGAGATCTCTCCCAGGTTCAGGTAGTACTCCGAGTACGCGGGCTGTTGCAGCACGATGCCATGCTTGGTCGCGAGGCGCGCGCGCACCGAATCCAGAGCCTTCTGCGCCAGCCCATCTTCCAGACCGATGCCCGCGAGCACGCAGAAACCCTGCGTTTCGATAAAAATCTGGCCTTCTTTGCACTCTCTTGAGCCGATTTTGTGACCGAAATCGTCGTACGCGCGCAGGAACCAGTCCCCGTCCCAGCCGTGCTGGTGGATGACGCCGTCCATCTTGGCGGCGTCCGCGAGATAGCTCTCTGCCTCTTTCGGCAGGCCGCGCCGCTGTGCGATTGCAGCGAGTTCCTTGCCCGCCAGCACGAACAGTCCGGCAATGAACACCGACTCGGCGACCTTGCCCTCTTTGTTCGTCGTCGTCTGGAAGGACTGTCCCGGCGTGTCGGAGAAGCAGTTCAGATTCAGGCAATCGTTCCAGTCCGCGCGCCCTATCAGCGGCAAGCCGTGCGGTCCCAGACGTTCCAAGGTGTAGCGGAAGCTGCGCTGCAGGTGTTCGTACAAAGGCTGCTCGGAACCGGGTTCGTTGTCGTACGGCACCAGCTCGTCCAGGATGCTCCAGTCGCCGGTCTCTTTCAGATACGCCGAAACGCCGATAATCAGCCAGTGCGGATCGTCGTTGAAGTTGCCGCCAACATCGTTGTTACCGCGCTTGGTGAGCGGCTGGTATTGGTGATACGCGCCCCCGGATGGCAATTGCGTGGACGCCAGATCGACGATGCGCTCCCGGGCGCGCGCCGGATCCATCTGCACGAACCCGAGCAGGTCCTGATTGGAATCGCGGAAGCCGAGTCCGCGGCCGATGCCCGATTCGTAGAACGACGCCGAGCGCGACATGTTAAACGTCGCCATGCACTGATACGCGTTCCAGATATTCACCATCCGGTCCGTGTGAGGGTCGGGCGTCTTCACGTCGAGTATGCCCAGCAGTCCGTCCCAGTAGGAGCGCAGCTTGTCGAACGCAGCGTCCGCTTGCGACGGCTGCAGGTACTTCGCAATCACCGGCTTCACGGTCTTCTTATTGATCGTCTGCGAGCCGGGCGGGTCGAACTTATCGTTCTGCGGATTCTCGTGGTAGCCGAGCAGGAACACGATCTGTTGCGACTCTCCAGGTTGAAGCGTAAGCTTCACCTGGTGCGAGCCGATGGGCGACCAACCGTGCGCCACTGAGTTCGTTGACGCGCCCCGCTCCACGGCTACGGGCTTGTCCCAGCCGCGGTATGGTCCGAGGAACGCTTCGCGCTGCGTGTCGAATCCCGCCGGCTGACGCGAGCAGGCGAAGTAGGCGAAATGATCGCGCCGCTCGCGATACTCGGTCTTGTGATAGATCACGCCATCTTCGATTTCCACCTGGCCGGTGCTGAAGTTGCGCTGGAAATTGGTGGCGTCGTCCTGCGCGTCCCACAGGCAGAATTCGATACAGGAAAAGGCCGCGAGCGTCGCGGGCGTCTGACGGTGGTTGGTCACTGTGAGCTGCCAGATCTCCAGGCTCTCGTCGAGCGGAACGAAGTAGCGCGTGCTCGCGGAAATACCCCGGTAGCTCGAGCCGATGGTGCTGTAACCCATGCCGTGGCGGCAACTGTAGTCCTCGGCCTCGTGCCTCGTCGGCTGCCAGGAGGGCGACCAGAACTCTCCGGATTCTTCGTCGCGCAGGTAGACGTAGCGCCCGCCGAAATCGAACGGGACGTTGTTGTAGCGGTAGCGCGTGATGCGCCGCAGCCGGGCGTCGCGATAAAACGAATAGCCTCCGGCGGTGTTGGAAATAATTCCGAAGTAGGCCTGGCAGCCGAGATAGTTGATCCAAGGCAGAGGCGTGTCGGGCCGCGTGATCACATATTCCCGGTTGGCATCGTCGAAGTGCCCGAATTGCATTTTTGTCCTCTCCTCCATAACATCCCGATCGGAGCCGAATCTCTGAACTGAGCGCCGACCGTCAGGGCGCGTCAGGACCTCGTTTTCCTATGAAAAAACGGCCATTCCCACTTGCCGATGGCACATCGGGGGTTCGACCGCACGAGGGCCGCAAACGGCGAGTATAGCGAAGCACCGAGCACCGCCACAATGGTGTGGCCACGGGATAACTTTAGTTCCAGGTGCGCTTCTCGGATATAATTCGGGAGACTCGCGCGCATGGTGGTGTGCGCCTCGCCCGCTACACGGAGTGATCTCGTCTCATGAATCTTCATCCGCTTGACATTGCGATTATCGTCGCTTACTTGCTTTCTTCTGTCTTCGTGGGCTACTGGGTTTCGCACCGCGCGTCCCGTGACATGAAGGCCTACTTTCTGGGCGGCAACACCATGCCCTGGTACGTCCTTGGAATCTCCAACGCCTCGGGCATGTTCGACATCAGCGGCACCATGCTGCTGGTCGGCTGGATGTTCGTTTACGGCGTAAAGAGCGTCTGGATTCCCTGGCTCTGGCCGACCTTCAACCAGGTGTTCCTGATGGTGTTTCTTTCGTCCTGGCTGCGCCGTTCCAACGTGATGACCGGCGCCGAGTGGATCCAGACGCGCTTCGGTAAAGGGCGCGGCGCGCAACTGTCCCACATCATCGTGGTCGTCTACGCCTTCGTCAGTATCATCGGATTCTTCACCTACGCCTTCAAAGGCATCGGCAAGTTTGCGGTGAACTTCCTGCCCTGGCATTTCACGCCGAACCAGTACGCGCTTATGCTCATCGCGATCACTACGGTGTACGTGATTAAAGGCGGGATGTTCAGCGTGGTGATCACCGAAGTGATCCAGTTTTGCATTCTCTCAATCGCCTCCTTTGCGGTGGGCATCATCGCCATGGTAAAGGTCGCTCCGGAGACCTTGCACAAGTTCGTTCCCGCGGGATGGGACCAACTCTTCTTCGGCTGGAACTTGGATCTCGATTGGTCCAAGCTGATGCCCGCGGCTACCGGGCAGATCGCGGATGACGGTTACGGGCTATTCGGTTTCTTCGTGATGATGCTGGCGTTCAAAGGCGTGCTGATCAGCATGGCGGGCCCCGCGCCGAACTACGACATGCAGCGCATTCTCTCGTCGAAGAATCCGCGCGAAGCTTCTATGATGAGCGGTTGGGTCAACGTGGTTCTGACCTTCCCGCGCTACATCCTCATCACGGGCCTGACCGTGCTCGCGCTCGTATTCTTCAACGACGAGATCCGGAACATGCCGAAGATGGACTTCGAGCAGGTGCTCCCACTGGCGCTCGGGCGGTTCGTTCCCGGTCGGGCTGCTGGGCTTCCTGATCGCCGGGCTTCTGGCGGCGTTCATGTCGAACTTCGCGGCGACGGTGAATGCCGCCCCGCCCTATTTCGTGAACGACATCTACAAACGCTACATCAATCCCAACGCAAGCCCCCGGACGTACATGCGGCTGAGTTACCTGGCTTCTTTCGCTGTCGTCATCCTTGGCATTTCCATCGGCTGGTTCGTTTCCTCGGTGAATTCCGTGGTGCTGTGGATCGTTTCGGGCCTGTGGGGCGGCTACACGGCCTCGAACTTCCTGAAGTGGTATTGGTGGCGGTTCAACGGCTACGGCTACTTCTGGGGCATGTTGACTGGCATCTCGGCCTCCCTGACGATGCCGACCGTTCTTTCCAAGTTCGCAGGCATTACGGCCTTTGCGTCGCTTCACTCCATCAACACCGACGTCTCGCTGGTCTTCCCGATCGTGTTTGGGATCTCGCTGCTCGGTTGCCTGTTAGGCACGTTGCTGACCAAGCAGGAAGACGATCAGGTGCTGATGGAGTTCTACCGGCGCGTGCGTCCGTGGGGATTCTGGGGACCGATCCTCAAGAAGGTGCAGGCGGACGATCCTGCGTTCGAACGCAATCCCGATTTCCTGCGCGACATGTTCAATGTGGCCGTGGGCATCTGCTGGCAGGTCGCTCTGGTGGCCCTGCCGATTTACATCGTCATCCGGCACAGCGGCGCATGGATCGCTTTGGCGGTGGTCCTGGTGACCTCCTTCATTCTGAAGTTCACGTGGTACGACCATCTGCGCAAGATCGAAACCCATATGGCCGAATACGAGAAGCGGACCGCGAAGGTCTCTGTTTAACGCTGATTCGCACGGTGGCCCGGGGTGCGGGCTTGCCCGATCTCACGTTCTCGACAATCCCTCGATCTTGAGCCGAGGACGCCACCATTAGCACCGAACCGCGAACGACAGAGAGCGGCCCTTTGCGCAAAGAGGGACTTGGCCGCTCTCTATCGTTCGCGGTTCGGTGCTGGGGGACGGACGCTCTTTGCTTCACTTCGTCCGAAATGGCTGAGGGTAGACGCTGAAGTCGTACGTTCTTTAGGAAACGCCCTAAGTTCGCTCAGCGGGCCGGCGGCACCCAACCCGGCATCACGTAGGCGAACAGCACCACGATGGCCCCGATGATGGAGGCCAGCAGGATGCTGTGCTTCAGCGTGAAGCGGAACAGGCGCGATTCGTCCTTCTGCGCCAGGCCGGTGGCGGCAACGGCCACCGCAATGCTTTGAAGGCTGATCATCTTCCCCATCACGCCGCCCGCCGAGTTGGCTGCGGCCATCAGCACCGGGCTCAGCCCCAGCCGGTTCGCCGTGACCACCTGCAGGCTGCCAAACAACGCGTTCGCCGACGTGTCGCTGCCGGTCAGGAAGACGCCAATCCAACCGAGCATCGCGCTGAAGAACGGGAAGGCCGCGCCGGTAGTGGCCAGCGCCAATCCCAGAGTCGCTGTAGCTCCGCTGTAGTTCATCAGGAACGCGAGTGCGAGCACGGTGCTAACCGTCAACACCGGCCAGGCAAGTTGAACGGCGGTCTCCTTCGCCACTTTCAGAAAAGCGCTCGGACGCATGCGCGCCGCAATCGCGGTCAGCAGGCAGGCGAGCAGGCAGGCAGTGCCCGAAGCGGCAAGCCAGTCGACCCGATACCGTGCTGCATAGGGCCCCGCGCGCGCCACTGCCGGGACTTGCTGAATCACGGCGTTGTGCAGCAGCGGCCAGTCGAGCATAAAGGTCTGTTGTGCCAGCAAGGGCTTGACCCAACCGCTGCCCCAGGTGAGAACGCACAGCACCAGCAATCCGTAGGGCAGCCACGCGCTGAAGACCTCGCTTGCGGCGTGATGCGGCGGCCGGCTAATGACCGCGCTATCCCCCGGCAGCGAGAAACTGTCCTTCGGCTTCCACCTCTTCAAAACGAAGATGAGAACGCCGATTCCAGCAAGTGAGGAGAAGATATCGGTCAACTGCGGACCCAGCAGATTAGACACGATGAGCTGCGTGGCCGCGTAGGAGACGCCGCAAGCCGCCGCCGCAGGCCATACCCCGCGCAACGCGCGCCAGCCGCCCATCACAGCAACCAGGTAGGCCGGAATGAACAGCGACAACGGGGCGCACAGGCGGCCGACCATCGAACTCAGCAACTCCACCTTCAACCCGGTGATGCCGGCCAGCGTAATGACGGGAATGCCAATAGAGCCGAATGCTACTGGGGCGGTATTCGCCAGCAGGCAAATGCCCGCCGCGTAAAACGGCGAGAAGCCGAGGCCCGTGAGCATGGCGGCGGCGACGGCGACCGGAGCCCCAAATCCCGCCGCGCCTTCAACGAACGCGCCGAAACAGAACGCGATCAGCAAGGCCTGCAGACGCCGGTCGCTGGTCAGAGTGCCGATGGAGTCCTTGACCACCTCGAAGCGGTTCAGGGCCAAGGTCATCCGGTAGAGGACGATCGACCAGAACATGATCCAGCAGATGGGAAACAGTCCGAACGCGGCCCCATACGCGCTCGCGCTCAAGGCCAGAGGGATCGGCATTCCGTAGAGCGTTGTGACGAGCCCGAAGGCTGTCGCGAGTGCCGCCAGCGCCGCCAGCCAGCCGGGCTTGCGGAAGACCCCGAGCAGGATGAGCAGGACCACCAGCGGGATCGCCGCCGCGCCTGCCGACCAAAGCAGGCTGCCGCCCGCGGGTGTGTAATTCTGAGCCCAACTCATGCGGGGCTATTTTACAGGAATTGACTGCAGGTCCTGGCGATAGCCGATGTGATAGCCGCTGTGGCGCACGCTTCAGCGTGCCGTGGCGGCATTCATGCCGGCATATGCCGGACGTCGACACGAGTGTCGACGCCTGGAGTTTCTACATTTGGGAGCGCGTTTAGGCTTGACCGGCTTTGTATCAGGGCATGCCTTCAGGCGTGCCGAACCGTTGCGGAAAAGAAATCGGCTTCAGCCGCTGCGAAGGGCGCGAGCGTGCTCGTAATGGCGGGCGAGAGAAGATGTCCTGAGTTCGGCTGAAAGAGCCATGCAGTTCGTCCAGGGTGGATTCTCTTAGCGCTCGTAGCAGGAGTGCGGCGACAGGGGAGAGATCTGGCGGCACGGGTTCTCCGAATGTTGTTTTACCTGGTTGGCAGAGAGGAAAGCAGCGGCGGCTGAAGCCGGGACTGGGGGCGTTCCTGCGGCACGCCTGAAGGCATGCCCTGATACATTGCATACACGCGATTTCGCCCCGGCCCCGCTGAGGCCTCGCCGAAATGTAGAAACCCAGACGTCGATAGGAGTGTCGACGCAGCGCGCTGAAGAGTGCGCCACGGGACGCGCTTGTGGGGCCGGGAGTCCCTTCACCCTCGCCTTGCAGTGCGCGCGCTTTTCTTTATCGCGCTCTTCTTGATAGCGCTCTTCCGGATCGCCCCCACCGGTGCTCCGGGTTCCGAGGGGCGCCGTCCCAGGTAACGAAGCCACAGCGTCTCCGCTCCAGCCGCGTCGAAGGTCTCGTGCCAGAATCGGCGAAACTTCTCTTCCAGCGAGCGGCCATCCGCGGCGAGTTTGGCCAGCACGCCGCGCAGACGACCGGCCTCGGCAGTCCGTTGCTTCAGGCGCTCGATCAGGACGACGCAATCCTGCCGGTCGCCCAGCATGCTCTGAATCTTTCGCACTTGTTCCAGCCGCTCCGAGAGCATCGGCCCATACATCGGCTCGAAGATCTCCAGCGTATAGCGGAACCTCTTCGCCGATAGGCGGAAAGCGTGCAGTTGCGCCGGCGTGGAGCCGAGTCCCGCCGCCGCGCGTCCCAGCGTAAAGAACTCCCGCGCCATGCGCGGCAAGGCGCGCCGCGCGTTCTCGCCCGCACTCTCCGCCTTGTTCCAGGCAATGGTGCGATTCTTCTTCATGCGACGCCGCTTCTTTCCGGTGGCGCCGGCTGCGCTTCCAGGACGCGCAGGCCGGGCGGCCAGGTTCTTTCGGGCTCTTGCGACTTCAACAGCAGCAACCGCCCGCGCAGCACCAGTTCCCCGCGACGGCGCTCCGCGCGCATTTCCTCGACCACGGCGTCATGCTCCGCCAGTCCCTCTTCGATCAGTCGCTCCATGCCGACATCGAGATCGCGCACGCACGCGGCCGCTTCCATCACGGGATGGATTGCCTTTTGCATGCTCTTCACCGGCTTGGCGGCCAGCATGGGAGCGAAGACGCGGAGTGCCTGAGAGAATCTCCGGATGGACACACGCAGATCGTGCACTTCGTCGGGGCCGGGCTTAGCGGCGCAGCGGTCGATCTGTTCCAGCAGTTTGGCGAAACGCCCGCGCAGCGCGACGTCAGCAAAGCGCTCGGGCGGCGTCATCCAGGTTTGGATCCTTTTATTCACTGCGTGGGACTCTCAACCATCAGCGGCGTTTCATACACTTGACGAAACGCCCCGGCCGCCCCTTCCACGGCCCATTTCTCCAGCCCGGTATCCTGGCTGGCTTTCAACTTGAGCATGACTCCTTCCGTGCCCGGAGTGCATTCGATCTCATCCACCCGCTGTTCCCGGCTACGGTCGAGTGCATCCGCGATACGCAGCAGCGGCGCGAGAAGCGTAATGGACCGGCGGTGCTCAAGGGGCAGCGCCATGAAGTCGCTATGCCTCGCCACGGGCAGCGACTTGCGATGGTAGCGGCACAGCATGGCCACTTGGATTCGCTCGATGTCGGTGAAGCCGCCGAGATCGGCGTTCGCCACAATGTAGAGCGAGTGCTTGTGGTGGCCCGCGTCGCTGATGGCGTGGCCTACGTCGCGCAAATACGCCGCGGCCTCCAGCAGCCTGCCCTCGTCGGGCGTCAGATGGTGCAGATTCTCGAGCGCATGGAACAGTTCGAGGGAGAAATGCGCCACCTGGCGGGCGTGCTTCAAATCCACACCGAAGCGCCGCGCGAACTGCTCCACCATCTCCCGCTGTTCGCGGTTCAAGCGGGCGCGTTCCCGCCCCGCTCCCCGGTCGGCCAGATCCCGGATGATTCCGTCGCGAACACCCGCCGCGCAGTAGCTCAGCCCGCTCAGGCCGAATGTCTCCAGCGTGCGCAGCAGCACGGCCACGCCCGGCAGGATGATCTCCGCGCGGCGGTAGCCCAAGCCCTCGACCCTGCGGCGCGACGTTACGTTCATCTTCGAGAGAACCCGGTACAGCCGCCGCAATTGCGCGGTTGAAACCTTCCGGCGGTCGGCCAACTCACGGTCCACCCTGGGGATGCGGTTGGCCGCGCATACCACCGCCGAAGCCGATGCCGCCGTGCCGATGGCCCGATCGAAGTGGGCCGATCCGATTTTCTGCGTGGCCACCGAGAGCTTTTGCTCGATGAATTCTTCCATTCGGACTAACTCGTCGCGGGAAGGAGGATCGTTCTTCAAGAATACGGACTGCAGCCGGACGGCGCCCAACGGACGGGAAAATGCATTTTTCAGACGTCCGTTTTCGGCGTCGATCACTTCGGCGCTACCGCCGCCGATGTCGACGATGAGCAGTCGCTCGTCGGGATGGGGCCATTTGGATTCAACGCCCAGGTGAATCAGGCGCGCTTCCTCTTGCCCTGAGATGATCTCCACCGGCTGACCGGCTATGGCGCAGGCGCGTTCCAGAAACTGGGCTTGGTTTTGCGCGTCCCGGACGGCCGATGTCGCCACCACGCGTGCCGCCAGCACGTTTTGCTGCCGGTAGCTATTGACCATACGCTCCAGCATGGCGAGCGTCGTCGCCATGGACGCCTCGTCGATCTCGCCGCTGAGGAAGACGCTCTCGCCCAATCGCGTGACTTGGCGGTCTTCGGCGAGCACCCGCACCACTCCGCCGGACTCGACCTCCGCCGCGAGCATCCGCACCGAGTTGCTGCCGATATCTATCGCCGCGTATTTGGGCATTGCCGCAGCCTCAAGCGAGCGCGCGGAAACTCCTCCTCGCACTCCCCCTCAACGCCTCCTCTGGAGCCTTCATTATGTCTCGAAATGGGGTCATAACCGGCGACCGTTCGTCCTCGAATCCAATCCACTCATCCGGAACTCCGCCGCTTCGTCGGAAATCCGGCCCCCGCCGGGCCGCCGTCGCTCAAACTGGCAGCATGAAACGAGCCCTTCTCTCACTTTCGGCCGCATTCGGCCTGATGCTTGGTTTCTGCACCCAACCCCGCGAGATCCGCGCCGCCGAGTCCCAGCCGCATCTGGACCAAAGGATTCTCGACGATTTCATCTCGGGCTTCCGCGGCAACCGCGAAGCTCTGGACCGCGCAGTTGCCTCTGCTCAGAAGCTCCTGGACACCCAGCCCGACAATGCCGAAGCCATGGTCTATCTCGGTTCCGGCACGCTTGTTCTCTCCGGACGCGCGTTTCAGGAAGAGAACGACATGCAGAAGGGTATGGAACTGTGGGAAAAAGGCAACGCAATGATGGACAAGGCGGTACAAATCCAGCCGGGCAATTTCGCCATTCGCAGCCAGCGTGGCAACACGCTGCTCATCGCCTCGCGAAGGGTTCCCGCGGATTGGCAGCCCGCCCTGTTGGAGAAGAGCCTCGCCGATTTCAATGCCATCCTCGACCTGCACAAGGAGGACTTCTCCAAGCTGCCCGAGCGGGATCGTGGTGAACTGCTGGCCTGTCTGGCCGACGGCTACGATCGCTCGGGGGAGAAGGACAAATCGCGCGCGTATCTGGAACGGATTGTGAAAGAGCTGCCGGGTACCGAATATGCGAAGCGCGCCGATGCCTGGTTGAAGGATCCGTCGTATCCTGTCGAAAAGCGCACGTGTATCGATTGCCAATAGGCCGTGCGAGAAGAGCGATGCCTTTCTCCAACATGTTCCGCTCCCCTTCGAATTGTGAGGAGGCCACCGTCCTCAGCCGCACGCTGATGACCCTGGCGCTCAACAGCGCCCTGGGCATGGGCATCCTGGCGATCTACACGATCTTCGAATTCCAGGAGATCTCGAAGCACCCCTGGACACACATTCTCCTTTACCAGCTCTACGCGCACTCCACTGGGGACCTGGCTGCATTCGTGATCCCTCCGATAGCCATCCGCCTGTCACGCTACGGGGGGTGGAAGATGTGGCTGCCCTACATCGCGCTGCTGATGCTGATCGGTGTGACGGGTCCGCTGCTGGCAACGTCCATCGCGTTCTTGTTCCCCGTTTTCCCGGCTGGATCGTTTTGGGCCGTCTATTCCTCGGTGGCGAAGATCAGTGTGATCATCACCATCATGGTGGGCGCCGCGACATTCATGGTGGAGATTCAGAAGGCGCGGGTGCAGGCGACTACCCTGCAGCTTCGGACGCAGCAACTCGAGCGGGAGCGAGCTCTGAAGCTCGCCGCCGAGGCTCGCTTCGACTCGCTGCAATCGCGGCTTCAACCGCACTTCCTGTTCAATACGATCAACTCGATTCTGGCCCTGTTGCCAGAAGACGCGAAGCGCGCCGAGGATATGCTGGAGCGGCTCGCGCGGCTGCTGCGCTTCGCGCTCGACTCGCAACAGGCTCCGGTCGTCCGCCTGCGCGATGAGCTGCGCCTGGTCAACGACTACCTGGAGATCGAGCGCACCCGTTTCGGTTCCCGCCTGCGCTTCGAGATTGACGCGCCCGCGGAGTTGACCTCCGCCGAAGTGCCCGCTTACGCGCTCCAGACCTTGATCGAGAATTCGATGAAGCATGCCATCGCAACTCGCCGCGAGGGCGGTTTCATCTCAGTCAAAGTTTCCCGCGATGGCGATTCGCTGGTCGCCGAAGTACGCGATGACGGACCCGGCTTCTCGCGGGACGCTCTCCGCGCCGGGCATGGGCTCGACATGCTGGAGCAGCGGCTGGAAGCGCTCTATGGCTCGGCGGCGTCGATCGAGATAGGATCTACGGAGGAAGGCGCCTGCGTCCGCTTCCGCCTGCCCGTCCTGGTTAAGGTATGAAATCTCGCGCATTTCTCGTGGATGACGAAGCGCTCGCCCTACGGCGGCTGGAGCGCATGCTCCGCGAGGACGGTCGGCTTGAAATCCTGGGTACCGCCACGGATCCGGAGCGCGCCGCGCTGGAGATCGAGCTGCTTGCGCCCGACGTGCTCTTTCTCGATATCCAGATGCCGGGCCTGACCGGCTTCGACCTGCTCGGGCGGCTCGACCAGCAGCCGCTGGTCGTCTTCACCACCGCGTACGATCAGTACGCTCTGCGCGCCTTCGAGCATCACTCGGTGGACTATCTGCTGAAGCCGATTGAGCACGAACAGCTCGACCGTGCGCTGGCGAAGCTGGAGCGAATGGCCGTTGGAGAAGTACCCCGGCCCGAGATCCAAAGCCTGCTGCGGCAGATCACCTCCGCCATGCAGCCGCAGCAGAATGCCGCTCGCCTGGATCGCATTCCTTCGCGCTCCGGAGAGCGCGTGCACTTCCTGGAACTGCCCCGCATTACCCATTTCTTCGCCGAGGACAAACTCACTTACGCGGCAACGGCAGAGAAGAACTGGGCCATCGACCGCACCATCGCGGAACTCGAAGAGAAGCTCGATCCGGTGCGCTTCGTGCGCGTGCACCGCTCCACCATCGTCAATCTCGAGTACGTCGATGAGCTGTACAGTTGGTTCGGCGGGCGCATGATGCTGCGCCTGAAGGATCCCAAGAAGACCGAGATCACCGTCTCGCGCGAACGCTTGAAGGATCTCAAAGAGCGTCTGGGGCTCTGAACGCCAACACGGCGTTCAGCCCGCCAAAGGCGAACGAGTTCGAAATCGCCGCGCGCAATCGTCCTTCCACCGCACTGCCCGCAATTAGGTTCACGTCGCACTCGGGATCGAGCGCGGTGAAGTTCGCCGTCGGCGGAATCACGCCGTCGTGCAGAGCCATCACCGTGGCGAACGCCTCCAGCGCTCCGGCCGCTCCCAGCGCGTGGCCATGCACGGATTTGGTCGAACTCACGGGGACGCGACGGCCCGCCTCGCCCAGAGCCAGGAAGAGCGCCTTCGCTTCAGCGACGTCGTTCGCTTGAGTGCCCGTTCCATGCGCGTTGACGTAATCGATCTCCTCGGCACTCAGCCCGGCGTCGTCCAGCGCCATGCGAATCGCGGCGGCCGCGCCAGCGGGCGAGGGCTGCGTCAGGTGATGAGCATCGGCCGACATGCCGAACCCGCAGATCTCCGCGAGAATCGGCGCGCCGCGATCGAGTGCCCGCTCCAACGTCTCCAGGACCAGCACCGCGCCACCCTCGCCCAACACCATACCCTTGCGGTCCGTCGAAAACGGCCGGCAGGTATCTTGGGCCATCACGCGCATCGCTTCCCACGCCCGCCAGAATCCCGGATTCAGCGGAGCTTCGCTGCCGCCGGCTAGCGCGGCGTCGGCCACTCCGTCCCGCACCATCCAGAACGCCTGGCCGATGGCGTGAGTCGATGAAGCGCAAGCGGTCGATACCGCCCACGACGGGCCGGTGAGGCCGTACTTCATGGTGATGTGGCTTGTGCCGGCGTTCGTCATCGTCTTGGGAATCGTCAGCGGATGCACTCGTCCGCTGCGCTTTCCGTACAACTCGACGAAGCCTTCGTCGATCGAACCTTGTCCGCCGCCGGAGCTGCCCATCACCACCGCGGTCCGTGCTTTCAGTTCGTCGCTAAACGTCAGCCCGCTGTTGCGCAGCGCTTCGGCGCACGCCGCCAGCGCGAACTGTGCGAAGCGGTCCATCAGCGCCGCTTCCTTGGGTTCGAAGTGCTTCAAGGGATCGAAGTCGCGTGCCGCGGCGGCCACGTGGCATTTCCCCTCGCGCGCCCACTCTGCATCCAGTTCTCGAATAGCCGTCCGCCCGGCGCGCAAGGCGTTCCACGTTTCTTCCGCCGTAGAGCCGGCCGCGCAAATCACGCCCGCGCCCGTAACCACGACGCGGCGCTTCAAGCCTGGTCCGCCTTGCCGGTTGACAAGTTGGAAGCCTTGTCCCGCTTCGCGGCGAGGAGACTCGCAATGCCGGTTGATATGTCGCCGATGCTGCGCATTTTCGGCAACTCGTCGTCGGGAATGTCGATGCCGAATTCGCTCTCCAGCGCGAAGGCGATATTGATGCCGTCCAGCGAATCGATGGCGAGCTCCTCGAACGTGCTCGTTGGCTGCACGCGTCCCGCCTCCATCTTCATCGTTTGCTCGACGATCGCGATCACTCGTGCGGTGAGCTGTTCGTTTTGTTCCATAGAAGCTCCGATACTGTCAGAAACTCATAGCCCGCGGCGGACCAGCGTGGCAGCAACAATTCCAACGCCTGCAAAGTCGGGCGAATATCTGGATTGTGACGCAGATCCCGGCCGTCGTGGAAACAGAAGATCGTGCCTGGCGCCGTACGCCGGATCAGCCGGTCCGCGATGCCCGGTCCATCCAGGACCCAATCGCGGGCAATGGCCGTCCACATGACGCAGGTCAATCCCAGTTTGCGCTGTGCCTCGCGCAGGCCCAACCAGCGCGCGCCGAACGTTGGGCGGAAGAGCGTCGGCTCCAGCCCCGCGATCTTCTTGATCGAATCTTGCGTCCGGGCCATCTGCTCCAGGATGAAGTCCGCCCCTCGCAGATACAGTGCTTCATGCGTGTCGGTGTGGTTGCCGATTTCGTGGCCCTCTCGAATGGCTTGTCTCAGGACATGCGGCAAACGCCGGGCGTGGTGGCCGCAGACGAAGAAGGTGGCCTTTACGCGGTACTGCGCGAGCAGAGATAGCAGGAGCGGCGTGGATTCGCTGGGCCCATCGTCGAATGTGATAGCGATAGCGCGCCGTGTGGCCGGCCCGCGCCACACCGACGGCGCCAGCAGGCGAGCGCTCCTCCCGCGCACGGCCCAGGCAGCCAACGACACAGCGGCCAACAGGAACAGGAGGAAGCCAACCAACATAGAATCTTATTCTCGCCCCTCGGGTATTCTCTCGCTTTTGCGTGGCTCCGTAACGGAGCCGCATCCGGTTAGCACCGAGCCGCAGTTTGAAAAGAGCGGTCCCTGGGGCCTTCCCTCCGCCACGCGGTCGGCGCTCGGAATCGCGTCCCCATGGAAAATGAACCAGCGTGGAGGCCACTTCCAGGGGATCGCTCTTTTCATTCGCGGCTCGGTGCCGACTGTGGCTGCGCGCGTTAATTGTTCCAACGCTCGTAATCACTCAACCATCGTATACGGGCGAATCACCGCGACCTTCGTGAAGCCCTCGTCCTCCGACGGCGGAACGAGTCTCGCTGCGAACCGGTCCATGACCTCATCCGGTACCACGCGCGAGCGAGCCGCGTTGCGCGCCTTGCAAACCGCGAGCGGAGTATCGAAGAACAACGCCTCGGCCTCGCCTCCCAGCAACTCGACGGCCTTGATCCACGATTTGCGCTCTTTGGGCGTGAGGGACGTCGCGTCCAGAATCGTGGCTTCCGCGCCCGCCTTCATGCGCATGGCCAGCAGGTAACGAAGCGTAGGGAAAACCAGTCTGTTAACCGACTGGTCTTCAGCGTCTCCGGTGAGCAGCGCCCGCACCGCGTCGGAGGAAAGCACGCCCACTCCCTGCCGCTCGGCCCACGTGGACTTGCCCGAGCCGGGCAGGCCCACCAGCACAATCAACTTCTGGCGTGCACCCACTTCACGAAGATATCGCGTAGCGCTGCATCTCCGCGGAGTGCGCTGTGGCCGTGGACTCCATGTGCGGTTGTGTTAGGATTCCGCCATGCGCTCGATTGTCGTTTCTCTGCTGAGCCTGGCTCTTGCGATGGCTGCTCCCAACGGCCATCTGAAGATGCATTTTGTCGACGTCGAGGGAGGGCAGGCGACCCTGATCGTTCTGCCGTCCGGCGAGTCCCTATTGGTGGATGCAGGCTGGCCCGGCAACAACGGTCGTGACGCGAAACGCATCGCCGAGGCCGCCAGATCCTACGGGCTGAAGAAGATCGACTACTTGCTGGTGACTCACTATCACATGGACCACGTCGGCGGAGTCCCGGAATTCGCCGCGGCGTTCCCTGTCGGGACGGTGATCGACCATGGAGCCAACAACGAAACCGATCCAGGCGCGAAGAAGCTCGAAGCCGCTTATCAGGTCTTGATCGCTTCGGGAGTGAAACGCTTGATCGTGAAGCCAGGCGACGTCCTGCCCGTCCGGGGCGCCCACATCGAAATCGTTGCCGCGAATGGAGAGCGAATTCCGAAGCCCGTAGCCGGCGGCGGTCAACCAAACCCCGCCTGCGGCAGCGAACCGCGGCGGGCGGCGGACACCACCGAGAACGCCCGCTCGATCGGGTTTGTCCTCACCTTCGGCAAATTCCGCACCGTGGACCTGGGCGACCTGACCTGGAACAAGGAACTGGATCTGTCCTGCCCCGACCACGCCATTGGCCCGGTGGATTTGTTCGTCGTCTCGCACCACGGCTGGCAGGAGTCGAACTCGAAAGCGCTCGTCTACGGGCTGAGCCCCCGTGTCGCCGTTATGGACAACGGCGCGCGCAAGGGCGGATCTCCCTCCGTGTGGCGCACGGTGACTTCCTCTCCCGGGCTTGAAGACCTATGGCAACTCCACTACTCCATCGAAGGCGGAGACAAGGCCAACGTTCCGGCGGATCGGATCGCGAATACGGAAGAGCACTGCCAGGGGTTCGGCATCGAGGCGGACATCACGCCCAGCGGCGCGTTCAGCGTGAAGAATCTGCGCACAGGCTTCACCAAACAGTACCCTGCCCGCTAGCCTCGGGAGAGACGGATTTCCAGGGCTCACGGATAGACCCAAGTCTTGGGCGAGCGTTCCGGCGCGCCCTCGCGGCTTCACGCTTCCTGTTGCGGACGTCGCGCGAAATCTATCCGCTCCTTCCCAACATGCCCTCAAGTCCAACTGCCTTTTTCCGATATGAGGAGTGTGGCAGGTGCGGCTGCCCGCGGACGGAAGACCCAGGGAGGTGGAAAATGGATCTCAACAGCATAAGCATCCTCGGCCTCTACCAGGCCACCGCGCAGGCTCAAGGACAAGTTCTTACCCCGCGCGAGCGAGCCGAACAGTCCAGGCTGATCCAGGCCGTGAAAACCGTGAACCAGAGCGGTGTTTTCGGCAGTTCCGATGAGCTGACGTTCGGTTCCGACGCATCGACGGGTCGTCCAGTCATTCGATTGGTCAATAAGGAAACCAAGGAAGTAGTCCGACAGATTCCCGCGGAGTACCTTCTGCGGCTTTCAGAGGATCCCGCGCGGATGGCGCGCTAAGGGTCCCTACATCCTGTTCCCCGGTAGTCCGATTTCCGGCAGTTTGACGAAGGAGCAATCAACGATGATTTCGAATCCCTACTCGGAGCAATTCGAGCAGCACGTCCTTTGCGCGGACCCCATCGAGCTCGTAAGCATTATGTTCGATCACCTGGTCGCATCGGTCGTGGAGGCGCGCCAACACTTACTGTCGGGCGATCGCATGGCTCGAGGCCGATCGATCGCCAAAGCTTTCGGACTGCTGGGCGAGTTATCGCGTTCACTCGACGTTGAGCGGGGAGGAGAACTGGCGTTGACACTACGTCAACTCTACGCGTTCGTGGCCGACTGCCTGGTGCGCGCCCAAACGCATCAAATCGAGAAGCCTCTCATTGATGCGGCTGAAGCGCTTCGGCCCCTACGGGACGCCTGGAAGGAACTCGACCAGTCACGTTCTGAGGAGGCGCCAATGGCTTTCCCGGTGGGTGCTGCCGCGACCCCTCAGGTCTCGGGCTTGGGCTTCGCCCTGAGCGCCTGACCGCTCGGCTGAAGAGTGAGCACACGCGAGCCCAGTGCTGCACGCATTGCCGCGCGAAGCGGTTGCTGCTCGGGTGCTACTCCGTAGAGCACCTTGGCGAGCACCTTGGAGAGAACCTTGGCAGTCAGCGCCAGGCGACCGCGCGGCTATGCTGTAAACCACTTGAATCCTGCCCGCGAGCGTGTCCCACGCTCAGAATCGGTCGAGGTATGGCTTCAAGCGCGATAGCTCCCACGGATGACTCACAGGCGATCCACCGCGCACTCAGGTCTCTCACTCAGCCCCCCCCTTTTCAACGCCTAGTTCCCCTAATCGCCGCATCAAAATGGGCCGGTGAGAATCATCATTTGGGAGCGGCCCCGGACGATCGCTTGCATCCGGCATCGTTGTAGGAATGCACTCCGCAACTTCGGGAGATCCGCTCTTTGTCGAGTTGGGTCAAGCGGGGCTCGAATCGTTCGAGCCAGGGCGCCGTTTTTGGCACGGGCCCGCGTCTGTTTCCATCGAGCGCCGCTTCGGCTCCATCCATTCTCGAGAATGGTAGTCTGAAAGGACCGCTGGGGACCGTCTCGACCGGTCTGACGGTCCAAAATGGCCCGCCGCTGTGGGCCTCTCCAGTACTGGGGATCAGGGGTATGATGAGTGGGTGCCCAGGAAGACGACGTACAACTCCTGGACTTAATTCGAACTCTAGGAGGATGCCGTATGAAAAAGTGGAACCAGGCTATACCCAGATGCGCGCTTCTGCTCATGGTGCTTATGGCTTCGCCCGCAGTCTGGGCGCAGCGTACTATTGAACCTGCTGCGACCACCCCCTTGCAGATCGTTACCCTCTCGCCGCTGGCTCAAGGAGTAGTGGGAACGGTCTATGCAGCATCGGTTGCAGTAATAGGTGGCACGGCCCCGTACACCTGGACGGCGGTGCCCTCCAGCGACCTGCCACCTGGTCTGACCATGGTCGCTTCCACCGGGCTCATCACTGGCGTGCCGACATCGGCGGGCACGTTTACATTCTATGTCCAGGTCACCGACAGCGCGACACCGACAGCCGGCAGTGCCGTCCAACCCTTCTCTCTAACCATTGCTCCCGCCGCCACCGCACTGGCCATCACGACTCCTGCCACTCTTCCTGTCGGGATGGAGGGCACGGCCTACTCGCAGACGTTGGCCGCCTCGGGCGGCACTCCACCCTATACCTGGTCGCTCGGAACCGGCGCTCTTCCTAATGGCCTGGCCCTTTCCAGCTCAGGCGTCATCTCCGGGACGCCGACCGCGGACGGAACTTTCACTTTTTTGGGCAAGGTGACGGATAGTGTAGCGGCATCGTCCTCCGTGACCTTCACGCTGGTCATCAATACCGCCGGACCCGTCCGATCTGGAGTTGTTTCTCAGGTCGTATCCGGGGGAGGTTGGAAGACTTCCATTTACCTGGTCAATACCTCGACTGCGTCGGTTCCAGTAGTGGTCAAATTCTGGTCCAATGCCGGTGCGTTGCTCAGTCTGCCTTTGACGGTGACCCAGCTTGGCGGCACTCAGATTTCTACTGGCTCCAGCGTCAGCGCGACCGTTGCTGCCAACGCTACGTTGCTCATCGAAAGCACTTCTTCGGCGACAACGGAGACCCAGGGTTGGGCCGAAGTGATCGCTACTGGCAGCATCACGGGCTATGGCGTCTTCCACTACACCTCATTGTCAGGCGACCAGTCGGAAGGAACTATCCCCTTGGAGGCGGCATTCCAACCATCGTTCCTCCTGCCCTATGACGGCGCCAGCGGATTCGCGACGGGCGTAGCCCTGACGAACCTCGTCGCTACGCAGACGATAGTTACGGCGACAGCTTACAACGAGAACGGCGGGCAACTAGCCGTTAAGGCCATCACTTTGCCTGGCAACGGTCACACCTCATTTGCATTGGCGGACCAATTCCCGAGCACCATCTCACATCGGGGCATCATCGAGTTCAAGGCGCCCTTGACGGCAAATATCACGGGCCTCGGCCTGCGCATCAATCCGGAGGGTGGATTCACTTCAATCCCGCTCCTCCATCGGCCCCAGTAGCATCAGGAACAATCCAGGCCGATTAGCGCTAGACACGAAAGCCCCGCGGACGATGCCGCGGGGCTTTCGTATTTCCACGAATGCTCTGGCTGCACGGGCAGGAGCAAATCGATCCCCGCCAATAGCTGGTACAATCCCTCCCATGCGTTTGCCGATTCTGTTGGTTGCACTGACTGCGGTCCTTCCCGCTCAAGATGGCGTGCTGTCGCGCGTAGCGGCGCACGCCGACCGCTTTGGTTCCATCTCCCGGCAGATCTGGGAGTCGCCCGAAACCGGCTTCTACGAACAAAAGAGCTCGGCGCTGCTTCGGGATGAACTGCGTGCCGCGGGATTCCGAATTCAGGACGGTGTGGCGGGCATGCCGACCGCGTTCACCGCGGAGTGGGGTAGCGGCCAGCCAGTAGTCGCGATTATCGGCGAGTTCGATGCGCTGCCCGGGCTGTCTCAGAAGGACGTTCCGCATGCGGAAGCAATTACGGCGGGCGCCCCTGGTCACGGCTGCGGACACAACCTGCTCGGTACCGCCTCCGCTCTCGCGGCAGTTGCTGTGAAGGAGGAGATGCAGACTCGCGGGTTGAAAGGAACAGTCCGCTTTTACGGCGCGCCGGCGGAGGAAGGCGGCGGGGGCAAGATCTACATGCTGCACGCCGGTCTGTTCCGCGATGCCGATGTCGCGCTAACATGGCATCCCGGCGACGCGAACCAGGTGAATCTCCAATCGTCGCTGGCCAACAATGGCGCCAAGTTCCGCTTCTACGGTACAGCGGCTCACGCGGCCGCCGCGCCGGAACGCGGCCGCTCGGCGCTGGATGGGGCCATGGTGATGCTGAACGCGGTGGAGTTTCTACGTGAGCACGTACCGCAGGAAACGCGCATCCACTACATCATCAGCAACGGGGGCAGCGCACCGAATATCGTGCCCGCTTTCGCCGAAGTGACGTTGATTGCGCGCAATCCCGACGCGATCGCTCTCAATGGCATTTGGGAGCGCGTGCTCAAATGCGCGCAAGCGGGAGCGCTAGCGACCGAAACGAGGATGGAAACCGTGCAGGGCACCAACTACGCCAACTTGCTGCCGAACGACACGCTCTCGGCCGTCGTTGCGAGGAACATGCTCAAAGCGGGTGGGTATTCGTACTCGGCGGAAGAGCGGGAGTTCGCGCTCGAAATGCAGAAGAGCCTGCCGGGCGCCGCGGGCCGGCCCGGTCCGGATCAACTGCGCACCGAGATGATCGAAGGAGTCTGGTCGGCTTCCACCGACGTGGGCGACGTGAGTTGGAACGTGCCGACCGTGAACTTCAATGCGGCGACCTTCGTGCCCGGTACCGCGCCTCACACCTGGCAATCCGCGGCGTGTTCCGGCACTAGCATCGGGCGCAAGGGCATGCTGGTCGCCGCACGTACGCTCGCGCTTTCGGCGCTCGAGCTGCTCGAGAATCCAAAGGAAATCGAAGCCGCTAAAGCCGACTTCGAGAAGCGCAAGGCTGGTCGAAGCTGGGTGACCCGAATCGGACCTGACGCGAAACCACCTCTCGATAACGACGTGAAGTAAGCCGCCGGCGAGAATCCGGGCTGGCTCCAACGCGGAAGCAGCTCAATCACGAACCAAAGCGGTGTCCGGGAGTGTGGAGTGCGCGGATCTTCGGTTCACCCGATTTCTCGTCGTACAAATTCGCAGCAGCCGGCGGCTGCCGCGATGATCGCTCCAGCGACGCCGACTAAAGTGATTCGATCCAGTCCTACCGTTCGATCCAGCGCCGCGCGGATTGGCAGAGACCATGGAAACCAGGGTCCGATGGCTTCCGACTGCGCCGCAAATACACCGATGAACATGGCGCACATGCCGAAGCCCATCGCCACCGTATAGCTGCTCCAACGCAAGCTCACCCAATGCTGAATCGCCACCGCCAGCAGCGCTGCCACCGAAATAGTCGCCATCGGAACTACAAACCGTCTCAAGGGCATCCCGCCCAGATTCAAAGCCGGGTGCAGAAGTTGCAGCAGCAGTCCGCTGACGATGGTGCCGCCAACCAACACCGCGTGCGCGGCCCACAAGAGTGCAATGGTCACCACCAGTTTGCTAACGTACACCGTCCAGCGCGGCGCAGGGAGCGCTAGGAGGCTCTTCCAGTTCTTCCCCGTGTGTTCCACGCCGGCGAGAAGCGACGTCTCCAGCGTCACGAACAGGGGCATCATCAATAGCGTCCACGCTCTGATGGTTTGCCCCACCAGAGGCGCCCAGGCATCCTTGCCGTCATGGATAAGCATGTGCGCGTTCTTGTATGAGACGACGAATCCCAGGAACACCGTCACCAGCGGCGCCACCAGCACCATCCACAAAGCAAGCGTGCGCTTCAGCTTCAGGCACTCCGTCGAGAGCACTCGAAAGAACATGTGACTCCTTAGCAAACATCGGCCTGGGTCATTTTCAGGAAGATGTCTTCCAGCGAGGTCGATTCCGCTGCCAGATGCTGGACGTCAAAGCCCGCCTCCACCAGCGTTCGATTCATTTCCGCCGCGGCGCTGGTATCGGATGCCAGCAGATACCCGTTGGCTTGCCGCACGGTCCATCCCCGCGAATTGAGAAGCTTTAGCGCGGAGTCCATCTCGCTGACTTTGATTTCAAGGCGCGATCGCCGCATGCCCTGCAATTCCCCGATGGTGCCCTGGAAGATGAGTTCTCCCTGGGAGAGCATTCCGACATGCGTCGCCACCTGCTCGATCTCGGAGAGCAGGTGACTGGACAGGAAGACCGTCACTCCGTCCTCGGCCGGAAGCCGCCGAATCAGCGAACGCATTTCCTGGATTCCCGCCGGATCCAACCCATTGGTCGGCTCGTCGAGAATCAGCAGATCGCGCTTGCCCAACAACGCCTGCGCCAGTCCCAAGCGCTGCTTCATCCCCAGGGAGTAGCTTCGCACCAGTTTTCCACTGACGTTTTCCAGGCCTACGATTTGAAGTACGCGGTCAATGTCGGAGCGCGGCGCGTCGAGAATGCGGCGCGGAATCTCCAGGTTTTCTCGCCCTGAGAGATGTTCATATACCGACGGAGTCTCGACGAGAGAACCGGTTCGGGCCAGGATCCGATTCCGATGTTGACGCAGATCCAATCCGAATAGGGCGATCTCACCGCGAGTCGGACGGATGAGACCAAGCAACATTCGGATGGTTGTGCTCTTGCCCGCGCCATTCGGTCCCAGGAACGCGTAAACACTTCCCGGCTGCACCTGCAGGCTGACATCGTGAACGGCCGCTTTGCCTTGAAACAGCTTCGCAATCGCTTGCGTGGAGACCACGAACTCTCGCATGTTTACCCATACGCTCGCGGTTGGCCGTTATTGCCCAAACGCCGCAGCCCGATAGAGGTTTCGAGGAGTAGAAGAACGCGGATCGAACGAAATGCGATGTTCTTCCCGGACAGAAGTGCGGACGATGCGTCTGGAACTGCCGCTTCCGGCTCAATCTGCCTGCTGGGGTTGAGTCAAACGGGCGACTGAACTCGTTGGCAGACCGGGGACTTCCACCACCGGCCGAATTTCCAGCGTGCCCCAACGCCTGGCGCGCGTTACGTGCAAGGTTGGCGATCCAAACGCGAGGCGCACTTCACTCACTTCGACGCCCGCGGCAGGCACACAATGCGATCGAAGCGAAGCGCTACCCCGTCATTACCGCCCGAGAGCACAACCTCCGTCTCCCTTGGATACATGAATCCCCCGAGGTCGGCGTAGCGGGAGTAAAGAACCCGCGTGCCGCCATTCAGACCGGCCGATTCCAGCGCGACCTCGGAAGGAAGCGAGGAGGCATCGACCGTGATGATGTAGGCCTCGTTATCCGCTTGCGCGCGGAGCGACTGCGGGTCCAAATCCGCGCTGTTGCGGGTCTGGGCCAGGATCTTGAACGAGGGGCTCGTGGCCAGCTTCAGCACCGCCGCAAGCTGGTAATCGGTTAAGATGCGTAAAGCCTCTTCGATCTCTTGCCCTTCCCGGCCTCCAGGCCGCTTCTTCCATGACACTTCACCGTGCTTCATGATCGCCAACTCGCACTTGCGGTTTCCTCGCGACAACTGAAAACGGCTGAAGTTCATCGCCGAAAAGGTTGTCACAACCGACCACGTGGAGGGCTTGGCAGTGCGTGACCCGAGGTCGAGCACACCTGACGCTTGAATCCGGTCGTCAGCTCCCGATGGGTAGCTGCTGGCGCCCAGCGCGCCAAGCACGCGGCTGAACAGGCTGGCTCCTTCCGATTCGATAACTCGACGCGATAGAGTCAGTCGAAAGCTCAAGTTGGTCGTGTTGCCGGATCCAATGGAAACCGTTTCCTCGTCCCGATCGACATCGTAATTCTGTCTGAAGACCCTCACCTTGGCCTCGCCCACGGGCACTGGAATTGACGCCAGCACGCCTTGTGAAGTGGTTCCGACAGGGCGTTCATTCACTTGCACCGCGCAATCGAGCGGCTGGCACATCACGGACAAGAATCCAGGCGGGAGATGTGGCGGGACGAGGATATGGATCGGCGCGGCCTCCAATGCGTCTACAAGAGCCTCCGAGGCTCCCGCCGTTCTGAGCTGCTCCCTGTCATCCGGAGAGATTCTGAACCCGAGCCCGTAATACCGCACAAGCCCAAGCAGCATGGAGTCGGCGAGGGCGTCGTTGCGGAACTTTTCGAGGAATCGCAGGAGTCCTTCCATCGACACGACCCGCTCTTCCCGCGCCGCGGCAGTCCAACGCTTCGCTGCTGGCTGTGGTTCACTTGGAACCGCCTCGGGGCGGGGAGGCGCAAGGGCCCTCAGTTCTGAACCCAACACGCAGAGCAGGGGAAGCATTCTAAGCATCCGATTCGCCGCGCCTGCCGGCTTCAGGCCGTTAGCGGCTGCGATTGGAGTAGCCTTTCTTGGGCTTGAAATCATCGTCCTTTACGCCTGGCGGATTCAAGGTCATGGTCTCGTAGCGCACGATGATGCCGCGCATTCCGGAACCCGGCAGTTCGACTTCCATCGTTTTGGGGAGGAACGCCGTGCCTTGCTGGGCATAGTCGGAGAGCAGTACTTTTATGCCTGAGTTAAGCCCGACCGACTCGAAACCGATCTCTCTGGGACGGGATTCCGCGTTGAGGGTCACCCTGTACTTATAGGTGTCGTGGGTGATTTTCAGAACGGCATCCTCGCCCGGCGCATAATTCAGCTTCTCGGCCTCCACGCCGAAGTCGGAGCCGCGCAAACGATCCATCAACTGTGAGATGTGGTAATCGAGGAGATAGCGAAGTCCGTCCTCCAGATCGTTGAACTCCTGGCCCGGCTGCTTTGGCTTCCAAAGGAAGCCGGAGTCTGTGTTCAGTATTTCGTATGTCTTGTTGTTCTTCTTGATTGTGAATTTCGCTCTTATCGGATAGTTCGCAACGAGTGAGAAAGGCCAGATTTCCGTTTTATTCTCCTTATCGTGAACATCCAGCCGGCCGCTCGCGCTGAAGAATCCGGCCTCCTTCAGCCCTGCTTCTCCCCCCAGCGCCGATTCCATCGCGGCGAACAATGCATTGCCCTTCTCAATCAGCGCGGCAGGATCCAGCGTGAAGATGAAACCAACCTGCGCCGAGCCGTTGTCTTGAATCTGGACGGCTTGCCCTTGCTTGTCGGGGATGTAATTCTTTGCCAGAGCGCTTACCGTAGCCGGGCCCGCCATGACGGAATAGTCCTTCAGTTCGCCCTTCGCGGTTACCCCAATCTCTTTCTGGTTGACGGAAACCCTGCACTCGACCGGCTTGCAGGTTACAGTCAAACGGCCCTGTTTTGGTGAGGGCGGGGAAGCCGCTCCAATTTGCTGAGGAGGCGGCTCCGGCAATCCAGCCTTCCTGCCGATGAGTTTGATCAACTCCTCGGATGCTCCGGCCTTCCGCAGGGTCTCTAAGTCAGAAGGCGTGGGCTGAAAAATGAGGGTTCCCTTTGTAAGCCGCTTGATCAGTATTTGCTCATTGAGCATCGTCGGCATGGTTCTTATGGTTTCCAGGTTTTTGAGGAGGCGCGCCATGTCGTATTTGTCGCCGGCGGCCTGGCGTGAAACGTGACTGGATTTGGAACTGGGCGCTGGCGGCGGCGCGCTTAGGCACAGCCCTCCTCCGACACAGAGCAGAACAGCTATCGCGCTACCGAGTGAAAGTACTCTTAACATACGTCTCGACTACCTCTCATCGCCCAAGCGGCTATTGCTTGCGTGACTCCGCAACCTGCCAGAGCCAGGCCTGCGCCACCTTATTGTTGGGCTCGATGGTCAACACTTTCTTTGCATAGGTTTCGCAGGAGTCTACGTCTCCTCCATGCCAGGCCGCGGAGGCCTTGGTGAGCAGGGCCGCCACTTCCGCCGCGTCCGGACCCGGCTGCGTCTCAGTCTTTTCCTCCTTGCCGAACTCCTGGAATTTCGCCAGCAACTGCTTTTCTTCGTCAGGCCCGCTGGCAGTGATGCCGAGAGCTTTAATGGCGTTGCCGGCCTGATCCAGGTCCCCTTGCCACTCGGAGCGGTCCTTGCCCGCCGCCTTCGCCTGCTCGGCAATTCCGAGGTGGACCCGAACCTGCTCGAGCAAAGCCATCCTCGCTTGAGGCGTGCCTGGGAATTTCTCGGAGAATGCGGCCAGGGCCTGGTCGAAAATGCGCGTGGCCTCGGGCTCGGCGCCCTCGCCGGGGCGGCTCAAGCTTAGGAATTCCCACGCAATCGCGGCATCGCCGCTGCTCAGCTCTCCGAGGTCCGCGAGCGCTACATATCCGGGCCGGCGGGGCTTGGGCGTAACCACTTGAACGCGCACCAAACGCTGGCCGGGGCCGGTAATGCGGCTCAGAATGTTCAGCGCCGTGCCCTTGCGTAAAGTCATCAGACGGTCGCTCCACGGCGCCTGCGTTTCAAACATTGCAGTTTCGGCGGCGCGGACTCGCGCGGTACCCACTGCTTTCTCAATTGGAATCGGTTTCAGAACAACGAGAAAAACCCACAGAGCGAGTGCGACGCAGCATACGGCCAGGCCGCCGCCAATCGCATAAAGGGCAGTTCGTGGAATCGCTGATCGTTTATGTTCTACTCCTGACGAGCCGCCAATAGAGCCGTCTTCCCTCGCGCTCGCAGGCTTTTCGCCCGCTCCCTCGCCTACCAGAGACCCGGTTTGGGCGCCGGCCGGACTCGCCGATTCCTCCGCGCCGGTCCCACCGATCGCTCTGCCGCACTCGTGACAGTAGGTCGCAGTGTCCCGGTTATGTGCACCGCACGACTCACAGAGCAGACTCAGGCCTTCGGGGGTTTCCGGGTTCCACGGTTCCGGTACTTGCCCACGAAACACGACGGTCTGATCGCTGTATACGCCTTGTTCGGTACCCCAGGACTCGTTCACCCGTCCGGCAGGCGCGGCGCCGGCGGGTTCAGAACCGATCACCGGATTGCCGAATGCCTGCGCGGTGGACGTTCCACCAACCCCTGCGGTCGCTGCGAATTCAGCGGGTGGAGCGGAAGACTGCAGCCTCTCCAGCCTGCCCCTGCAATCCCGGAGGGCGTCGGTAAAACGTTGGTCCACCGACTCGAGTCGTCCCATGTTGGCGACCATGGTTCGCGCCGCGGTCGCGTCGCCCATCTGCACCGCCGCTTCGAAGTCGCTCATCAACTGAACGAAGGTGGCGAGCCGCCCTTCCGGCGAATCAGGATTTCCCGCGGGCACGGGTGTCTGGTCGGGTAATGTCGCACTGCCTAAGGTCTGGATGATGGGCGCCGCCCCGACTCCGGTCCTCAACTCCTGCAGCACCGCTCGAAGACCAGCCGCGAACTCCTCGGCGGTCTGAATCCGGCTTTCGGATTTCTTTTGAA
Source organism: Terriglobia bacterium (assembly GCA_963823095.1). Classification (GTDB taxonomy): domain Bacteria; phylum Acidobacteriota; class Terriglobia; order Bryobacterales; family Bryobacteraceae; genus CAIVVT01. Next base: position 12,186 of record CAWGKI010000038.1, on the reverse strand, counting down.
GCGCCAGGTAGATCAAGTCCGCAAGCGCTTCGGGAATCAGTGGATCGCGTTCGAACAGCGAATCGGGATCTCCCTCCACGATCCGGCGTGGGATGAATGCGCTTTGGAAGGGGTGAGAATAGACCAGGAACTCGAAAAAGACGATCGCGGCCGAAAAGAGGTCCGAGCGCGAGTCGCATTGCCGCCGATTGATCTGCTCCGGGGCCATGTAGTTCGGAGTTCCCAGCACCTTGCCGGCGACCGTCAGCTTCGAACTGGAAACTCGCGCAATGCCAAAGTCGAGGATCTTCGCGGTGCCGTCGTCTTGTACGAATATGTTGCTCGGTTTGATGTCCCGATGAACAATGCCGCGGCGATGCGCCTCGCCGAGGCCATCGCAGATCTGGGTGAACAGTTCGACCTTCTGAGCCAGGGACATTGGTCTCCGCTCCGTGATGTAGCGGCGGAGGTCGGCGCCATTCAACAGTTCCATCGCCATGAATGGCACGCCGTTGTATTCATCCAGCTCATAGACGACTATGACGTTAGGGTGGCGAAGGTTCGCGCCCGTGCGGGCCTCACGATAGAAGCGCTCCTTCAGCTCCGGATCCAGATCTCCACGTGAGTGGAGGATTTTCAGCGCAACATCGCGCTCGAGGACGATGTCCCGCGCCCGATACACCGAGCCCATCGACCCAGTGCCGATCAGCTCCCCGGTCTCATACTTCTTGATGAGTCCCATGGCCACCTCTTACCCGTCGTAGCCGATCACAATGACCGAAATGTTATCTGATGCATCCCGCTTCATGGCGGCTTCTAAAAGGTCCTCCGCGCTCCTCCGGACGCCGGATCTACGGCACAGGATGGCGCGGACAGCGGGATCTCCCATCGCTCCGTGCAAACCATCGCTGGTAAGCAGCAGCACATCTCCGGGCTTCAGGTCTTCTTCGTGGAGATGGACATCGACGGTCTCCTGGATGCCCAGTGCCTGCATCAGCACATGCTGCATCTCGCCCAGCGAGGCTCCGTCGCGCATTAACTCACCAAGTGGAGACTGCGCCATGGTGTCGTCCTGGGTCAACTGGCGCAGCATTTCCCCCCGAAACAGGTAAACTCGACTGTCTCCAACGTTTCCAACGACGGCGGTTTCGTCGTGCACCATAAGCGCGGCCACCGTTGTGCCCATGCCCGAGGACTCCGGCGACGACTCAGCCTTGCGACGAATGTCGCTGTTCGCCAGGCGGATCGCAGTCCGCAGCCGGTTCGCCTCGAACGACTCATCCATGGAATACCCGAAGGGCCAGGAAGCGTCCGGCTGATGGACCGAGGACTCGATATATAAGCGCAATGTCGAAATCGCCAGATCTGCCGCGATCGATCCGCCTCGATGGCCTCCCATGCCGTCAGCCACTGCGAACAAGCCCAGGCCGTGGTCGGACAGCACGCGGTCCTGATTGTCCGCTCGTCCGCCGCGGTCAGAAATGGCATAGGACTCGATCATGTTGTCTTCGGGTCGATAACCCAGCCGGCTAATCCCCTCGCCACGCCGGTCCCAGGTTCCGGCGCCATTTCACTATTTAAACCCCAACTCTCTGTCTTGAAAAGAATTAAGCGACTGAGCCCGAATTTTTTCGAGGCGGCGGATTATCATGGGGACAAGCAAACAACCTGGGCACATCCATTTAGTACTTCTAGCCCGGACTCTTTGGGCATGGCACGCATAGGCAAGTACGAAGTGACCGGTCCGCTGGGCCGCGGCGGTTCAGGGAGCGTATTCCGTGCCTATGATCCGGTGCTCGACCGGCTCGTAGCGATCAAGCTCCTTACCAATCCGCTTGAGTCCAACTCCACAGATCCCAAAGAACTTGCAAGGTTGCGATCCGAAGGACGCGCAGCCGCCCGGCTGAACCACGAGAATATCGTCTCGGTATTCGGCCTGGAGGAGGACCAGGAAGGTCACCCCTTCCTGGTCATGCAACTGCTGGAGGGCGAAGATTTGTCAGACCTGTTCCCTCGCGGGGCCAAAGTGCCAGTACGGCAGGCTGTGGAGATCATGCACCAGGTTGCGCAGGGACTTCAGCACTCTCACGGCAAAGGAGTTGTACACCGGGATGTGAGCCCTCGCAACATCCGCGTGCTGCCGGATGGGACGGTTAAGATGATCGATTTCGGCATCGCTGGAGGATTCCAGGGAGGCCGGACCCTGACCGACATCGATCGTCAGTTGGGCACGGTTTTGTTCTTCTCCCCGGAGCATCTGGCCGATTCCACCGTGGAGCTGGATCCGAGGTCTGACATCTTTTCCTATGGATCCGTGTTCTACGTGCTTCTGACGGGAACTCATCCGTTTGCCGGCGAGGACGATCAGGAAACCGTGTGCAACATCCTTATGCAAGAACCCGAGCCGCTGATGAGTCTCAGGCCAGACTGCCCTCCAATGCTGGCCAGCATTGTCCATCGGGCGCTGGTCAAGGACCTCGATCTGCGCTATCCGAACTTCCGGTCGCTCTTGACGGACCTGGATCCGGTGTTGATGGAGTTGCGCAGGCCCGAGGCCAACGAGCATATTGCGCTAGCTCAGCAGGCTGTCGGCGAGGGGCGCGTTGAGGACGCGAGGGCGGCTCTCAGCCGGAGTCTCGATCTGGTGCGGGACCACAAGGAAGCCCGGACTCTGCTGGACGAACTCAACAAACAGCAGCATGAATCCAAGGTTCGCGAGAAGGTCCGGTCTTTGCTGAGTGAGGCCGAACAGAAATCCCGGGAGCGCAAGTTCAGGGACGCGGTTTCCTTGCTTGAGAAGGCACACACAACGGATCCTGCGTCGAGCGAGGTCACGCAAAGGCTGGAGGAAGCCCGATCTGTTTTGGAGAAACACGAAGAGTGCACCAGGCTGGTCAAGAAGGCCGAAGAGCACCGGCGCCGCGGCGAACTCGACGCCGCGCTGGCCGCCGCAGTGGAGGCCGCTGAAAAGGATCCTGACGACGCCGGGGCGGCGAGGACGGCTGGACTGCTTCGCATTGAGGTCCAGGCAGATCGCAAGCGAAGGGTGACTGAGGGGCTGGCACAGGCCAGACAGCTACTCGCCGAGGAGCAGTTCGTCTCCGCCGAAGCGCTGCTCATCTCCCTCACGGGACGATTTCCGGACGTCTCGGCGTTTCAAACTCTCCTGGCTTACACCCGAAACGAGTTGTCCGCGCGGAAACGGAAGCAGGCCGTAGAATATGCTCGAAACGAGACTATCCGAAGGGCAGCTTTTGGCGAGTACCCTCAAGCGCTCGAAGCGATCGATCAGGCATTGGAGCAGTACCCTGACGATCGCGATTTGACCCGATTGCGGGCTGCTATTCAGGCCAGCCTGGATGAGCGGGCAAAAAAAGATGAGCGGGCGAAAAAAGCCGGACAGCCGGAGGTTTCAAAAGGCGGGGACTCCGGCCGGCGGACCTGTGCGTGCGGGACTGTGTTGAAGGCGGGGGCGAAGTTCTGCGACCACTGCGGCACTCAGGTCATTCGATGACCAATCGCTTCTTGCGAGATTCTTCAATCGGATTGCCATTTCGAACGATGCTCGCCGAGACCGACTTCAGGCGACACTCTATCGCTCGGCGCAAATTTGCACGGCGGACTGCCAGAACGCGGCTAACGGACAGAGCCGGCTATCGTGCGCCTCAACCCGCCGGTCAGGTTGTGGGCTGCACGCGGGCTGCGAACGAAATTGAGGAGAATAGAGCAGATCTCGCCCTGATCGATTTTCGCAGATCGGCTCTGGGCCTGGCTTCGACGAAGGGTTCGTAGCGATTTTTTTGGCGACGGAGTAAGACATGGAACGTAGGCGGTTTCTGACATCGATATTAGGGGCAGGCGTTGTGGCGCCGTACGGACTCGCCCAGGCCGCACCAGATTGGGGCGGACCGGTCCTCGACACCCACTTGCACCTTCGGAAAAATGCGGACGCTTGCTTTACGCACATGCAAGGGTGTGGCGTCACGAACGCCATCCTGCTGACGCCGGCAAGCGATCAGGACAGGGCGAAACAGGAGATGGATATCCGCCCCGGCCGATTTGCGCGTTCGGTGCAAACGGATCCCGCTCTACCGGATGCGGACAAAGTCCTTCGCGTCGCGTTAAGAGGCGGCGCGGTCAGCATAGGAGAACTGAAGTATCATTTGGCGCTCGCCTCGCCCGAGATGCGGCGCGTCTACGATGTCGCAGCCGAGATGAACGTGCCCGTCATGATGCACATTCAGACCTTTCCCCATTTTGCGGGGGAATTGCCCTACAACACCGGTTACCCTCAATTTGACAAACTCCTTCGAGCTTACCCGCGCACGAACTTTATCGGGCACGGCGACTTGTTCTGGGCCCACATCAGCGCCGAGGTTCCGGCCGATCGCGGGTATCCATCCGGGCCGATCAATCCCGGAGGTCTGACAGATAAGTGGCTGTCCGACTTCCCCAACTTCTACGGAGACATGTCCGCCAATTCGGGCAATAATGCGTTGTCGCGCGACGCCGCTTTCACGCGGGACTTCCTGGTCCGGCACCAGAGCAAGCTGATCTTCGGCAGCGATTGCAGTTGCACCGATGGTAACGGATCCGGTGTTTCGCAGAACAACAACCCCGAGGCGGCGAGGCTGGCCGGAAAGTGCGTGGCGCGCGAAACGCTGGGCCTTGTGAAGAATCTCACTTCGCCGGAGGTCTTCCGAAAACTCGTCTGGAACAATGGAGTGGAGCTGTTCAAGCCAGGATTCTCCAGACAGTGATGCATAGCCTCCGATGACAAGCACGAATCCAACGTATGAGGAGCATCGAGACGTGCCCATGCAGGCAGGCAAAAATCGAAAACCGCCAAGATTTGGCGGCTCTCCCCAAAGAGCCCCTTTAAATTCAATGGCTTACGAGACAGATCCGCCAAACCTCGGCGGATCGGGGATTTCTGCCCGGGCAGCGCAGTGACATTTGCACGTCAGGCTGTACCGACCCGCATCGCATCCGCAAGTACTGGTTGAGAACTGTCAAGTTGCTCCGCGAGGCGAATTTGGCAGCGCCTCCAGAGTTGCGATTCCATCCAAATTGGCGACAATGGTCAGATCTGGGATTGGCCCTATCGCATGACCGACGCAATCGCTGTCAAGAATCTGGTCAAGACATTTCCGAAATCAACCGGTAACGCCGTGGATGGCGTGTCGTTTACCGTTCGGCGTGGTGAGATCTTCGGCTTGCTCGGACCCAATGGCGCGGGCAAGACCACGACCATCGGCGTACTCACCACCACCGTGCGTCCGACCTCAGGCAGCGCCGAAGTAGCCGGACACGACGTCGCGCACGATCAGATCCGGGTCAAGCAGCGCATCGCCGTGCTGCCGCAGATGAACAACCTGGATCGCAGTCTCCGGGTTCGCGAGATCCTCACCTTCCATGCCGCGTACCACGGAGTGCCGAAGCGCCAGCGCGAAGCACTCGCCGACTCGCTGTTGAAGGATCTCGGACTGTTCGAACGCCAGCACGAAAAGGTCGCCCGCTATTCCGGCGGCATGGCGCAGCGTGTGATGGTGGCGCGCGCGCTGATGCACGAACCCGAGGTTCTGTTTCTCGACGAGCCCACGAACAACCTCGATCCGCAATCCCGCTTGTTCCTGTGGGAACGCATTCAGGCGCTGAACGAACGCGGTCTGACGATTCTTCTAACCACCCACGACATGGATGAGGCCGACCGGCTCTGCCAGCGGATCGCCATCATGGACCACGGCAAGCTCCTGGTGAACGACACCACGGCTGAGTTGAAGAAGCTGATTCCAGGCGGCAACGCGCTCGAACTGCACGTCGAAATGGGGAGCGGCGTGGAGCGGTCTCGAAACTCGACTTGCCTCACTCGCCAGGCGTACTTAAAGTCGAAAGAATGGGGTCTTCCGACGATGGTCCGGACAGCGCGGCGTACCGGATCTACGCCGCCGAAGCCGGAGCGCTGGTGGGCCCTGTCGTGCAGGCAGCGACAGGCGCCGGCCTTGTCATTCGCGATATCAGCGTGAAAAACGCCACTCTCGAAGAGGTGTTCATTTATCTCACAGGGAGGCATCTCCGATGAGCACGCAAAGCCTTACCGCGGCATCCGCGACTGCGCGTCGCGAGGTTTCGCAGCTCCACCTGGCCATCAACGCTGTCCGCGCGATCGCCCAGCGCGACCTCGTGGTCACGGCGCGCGAGATCGTGCAGTTCCTGCTGCAGGCCATGATCCAGCCGCTGTTCTTCCTCTTCATTTTCGGGAAGGTGCTGCCTGGCATCGGACTCGCGGCCAATGGATTCGCGGCGCTGCTGCTGCCCGGCATCGTCAGCCTGTCCGGACTGCTCGCCGCGATACAGGGCGTCACGCTGCCGCTGGTTCTGGACCTGGGCTTTGCGCGCGAAATCGATGACCGCCTGCTCGCGCCTCTGCCCGTCTGGATGGTTGCAGCCGAGAAAGTGTTCTTCGGAACGCTCCGCGGCGCGTTCGCCGGAGCCTGCATATTCCCGATGGCGCTCCTGATCCTCGGTCCCGCCTACTCAGTGCGGGCCGACCGCATCGGCATGTTGATCCTGATGGTGCTGCTGACCGGCGCTACCGGCGCAACCATCGGAATGCTGATCGGGACCATCGTGCGCGCGGAGTTCATCAGTCTGATGTTCGCGCTCATCTTCACGCCGCTGATCTTCACCGGATGCACCTACTATCCGTGGGCCGCGCTCGGCCGCATCCGCTGGTTCCAGATTCTGACGCTGGCGAATCCGCTTACCTACTGTTCCGAAGGCTTACGCTACGCGATGGTGCCGTCCGGCGGTGGCACGGCCTTTCCGACGCTCGACATCCGCGTCGTCATCGCCGCCCTGCTCGTGGGCATCGGCGCATGCTTCTACCTCGGTCTGCGGATGTTTCTGAAGCGAGTTATCAGCTAACGGCAGCGGTCAGTGTCCCACCGGCATTTGCGCATCAAGACAACTTCACTTCCATCTCCAGAATCGGGCTGCGGGGTGATCGCCAAGCGCCGTAAGATGTTCACAGACAACCGGTTACAGGCACATGCGGTTACCGCAAGATTCAGTCGGGCAAAGAGCGCCCTTACCGGAAAACCTCATCATGCTTCTATTAACCCATTTATTATCAATAGCTTGAGCGGAGTGACACACCAGGACGTCCCTTTCTCCCGTTCCAGCGCCCTTCCCCGTCGGCAGCGTAGGTCCAGTTCGGAAGTCCGCTCAGATTGGCGTTGAGCGTGTTCTGCAGCCCGTTGGCCCAGTAGCTGGCGCTCACATGATAGTAGCCGCCCGAGTGTGGCGTGGATTCAATCCAGGGACTGTCTACACTGAACCACTCGAGCGAGATAAGCACACTAGCCATAGGTTGCCCAGATTGGGGCTTCGCGCCTTCAGGCTGCGCCGTTCCTTGTCATCGAAGTCGGTCGTGGGAAGTGCAATTGAAAATAGATTCGCCATATGCGACGTTGAACTCTAGGGAGTAGAAGGCAGCCGGCTTACGTCCAAAGAAGTTGTCTTCAGCCTTGCGCGGAACCTTAATACCATCAACTTCCTGGTAGGAAAGTATTGTGATATCTGGATGCCTCCAGTCGGGGAAAAATACGCGCAATGGCAGGTTCGTTTCAAGATCAAGATAGAACTCAACTGTTCGACCATTAGCTGTGGCAGTCAGTATGTTCACTCGTTTTCGGCCGACCCGCCCTGGACGCATATCATGGACAACCGGTCGAACTAATTTGCTCTCGAGTATGAACGGCAACACCTCTCCGGCTACTCGGCCATACCCGGAGATCGGGTTGTCCATTAGCGTCCAGGTTGGTGCCGACTCGCCGGACTGAAGAAGGCACGTCTTCCCATCCGCCGGCGCGGAAACACCTACAACGCCAGGCGCTTTTGTGTGAAGTGTGTCGTCCCAAAACCTCATTCTAGCCGGCGGAACAATTAATAGCTCTTGCACTGTGCGGTTCGTCTCCTTGCCGTAGCGAATGGAGACGAGTATATTGTCAATGGCCTGAAGTTTAGCGTGGCCGCCCTGCGCCTTTATGGCCTTTTCCCATATTTCGCTTGGGCTTTGCTTCTCAGCGGCGAGAGACAGAAAAACTCCCAATGTCCACATGATGACTATGGCTGCCACATTTGTAATCTTCATGGCACAGGCACCTTCGGTATCCATGAACCTGGAGTTCTATATTCAAAAATACCGTGAAGCAACATTCCAATCGGATTGTAAGGATTGAAAGCATCAACATCTGCATAGGACAACAGACTTCCCAAGTCGACTTGAAGACTCCCCGGGCCAAACGCGGAGCTTCTGTAATCTGTATTAGGTCCAGTCTCTCCCGTGTGCTCACGCCCCAACGGTCCACTGTCAAACAAGCCTCCGTTGAGCAAGTCCTTCACTTGATTCTGAGTGCCATCCTTCCATGTAATCAGGATCCCCTCTCCATGAGCAGGACTCGGAATCGCACCAGCAATATAATCAAACAGACCGGCCGCGTAAAGGTAGGCAAGTGCTTTTTGCTGAGGACTGCTAAATTGAAAATTTGCATTTACCACTGTTCTAATATCAAGATTTTGATGTGAGGACATGAACTGAAGGTATATGCTACTATTTATTCCGTGGTGTCGCAAGAGAGAGTTCGCATAGCCAGCGTCGAATTCATCCTGCATTCTTCCAGCATACTGTGTGTATGCTGCTGCTAGGTCTGATGACGCACCACCGTAGTTGTAACATCCCTCCCCCATCCACGTTTGCCCTGGCCCGCATTGTCCATCCAATCCGGTCGGGTCGTTGCTGTTGACCGGATCGCCCATGACGTAGCTGTACCGATTCCAGCTTAGGGGAGTCTGCAGATGCCCGCTGCTTCCGCTCGGATCCGCCGTCGTAAACCTGCCCCTGGCCGGATCATAGAATCGGTTCTGCGCATAGTCCAGACCCCGTGTGACAAACGATCCGGTAATATTGCTCCAATAGCCGTCGCGGTGGTAAGTTCCGAATGATACGTCCATCACACCGTTCAGGGCTCCGCCGCAACTCGGCCAGCACCCCGGAAGACTCTGGTCGGGCGTGGGCATGTTCGCAATCCACTGGCCTTGCGGATAGTAGGCGTAGTTGTTTACCCGGTCCCGAAGCGACATCTGGACCACGGAACCGAGCCGATCCGTCATCACCGGCAAGCTGTTCTGCCACACCAGCCGTCCCGCAAAATGCATTTCGCCGGTGAAGTCGTACCAGTTCGGATCGCCGGTTGTGTTCTGCGTCAGCTTTCCCAGGTGCGTTCCATCGGGCCCATAGAAATGCCAGTTCGCGCCGTCAAACAGCCGTTCGCCGCTGGATCCATAGCGGTAATTGAGCCCATTGGCCACCGAAAGCCGGTTCTCGCTGTCGTAGGAGAACGCGTTCGGCCCGGAAGCGCCCGGCGACGCCGTCAGATTGCCCGCGGCGTCGTAGCTGAAGCCCGAGCTCGTGATGCGGTTCGTGTTCGGATCGACAGTCAGGTTCATGGCCGGCGCTGAGCCGCTGGTTACATTCTGCTGCAAAAGGTTGCCGAATGGGTCGTAAACAAACGATTGCCCCCAGGCGAGAACGGCGGTCGAGCTCGCCGACGTGGCGGAGGTCAGCCGGCCGAGGGAATCGGGCAAATCATCCCCGAAGCGCGGTCCGTATCGCGCGTCCGGCTGCGACTTCGGATGGTCGAAGGGGTCCGGCCGGAAACAGGGACAGAGTGAATTGTTTTCGGCGAGGGTCGGTGTGTCCCACCGGCAGTTGCGCATCAAAACAACTTCACTGATCTCTCCAGAATAAGGCCACCGGCCAGCCGTTGCATCCTTGTAAGCTACTGAAAAACCATAAGTTACAGGTTCCAGCCGTCGCAGCAAACCCAAGCTGGCGAAGGAGCGCTGGTTCTGGGCTACCGCGTAGTGTTTCAGATAACTCCTTTAGCTTCAATTGCTTGGACAGCGTGACGGGTCAGGCTGTCCCTTTTCCAAGCGAGGTCGCCTGTCGCGCTTTGGGAGTTCGCAGACGTCAGCCGGCCGAGGGTGTCGTATGAGCTCATCGGGATTCGAGTGTCCGGCGTCGTAAACCTGCCTCTAGCGGGATTATAGTAGCGGTTGACCATGGACGCTTACTCTGCGTGTCTCTTAGGTCGATCTGAAGCTCTCCACTATTTGCCTCAAAAGATGCTCGTACTGATGACCTTTAGGGTCGTTCTTGATAAAGCATAATCTCGCTCCAAACAATCCCTTCTCGGATTGCCACAAAATGATCACAAAATGCAGCGATGGGGCGTGCGTCCCCAACGCTTTTCGATCAAAGGAGACTCGCAACGCATACGATGCCCCAACCGCAGCCAGACCGCCGATGTCCTGGCGCCCAACATTGATCCCGTGTTCGCGTCCTACCTCTTGGTCCGCCCAAGCAAAAAGAGGGTGCGTGCTTGGCTGGTCCTTCAGGGCATCACGGACAAGCAATTCAATACTTGCACCACCAACGGGGAGGTTTCCTTGGATAGAATTTTCGGGAGAGAAATTGTAGAAGGCCGGCACGTCGCCGTTGTCGAACATGAACCACCCTTTCGGAAACATGACGGAGAACCCATGCTTATCGTCGATGATTCGATCGGGACGGCCACCCGCTTGCGACTTCACATGACCGCCTGACGCCACCGTACATGCAAGCCCTAGACCGCACACGAACGCTGCTAATTTTTGCATTTTGTGGACCCTACTTGACCTGATGGGTATTTCAGACCGTCGGGATCGCCCCCCATTGCCTTGAGCGCGTCGGAGATGACATTGCCCAGTGCCACGCAACCAGCACCCTGACAGTACGCCGGGGGTCTTACCCAGTTCCAACCCCTCCTGTCCAGCAAACCAGGAAGGCCGCTATACATTTGAGAGACGGTAAAATTGTACTTGTTGACGTATTTGTTGAGCGTGCTCCCTTCAGCGAGGATGGCATCACCCACCCCACCAGGAAATCTGCTATTGCCACCACTGTCCTTTAACCCGAACGGATTATTCATGGTTTGCGCGACGTTCGAAGTTCCCCATCCTGACTCTGCCGTTTCGGCTATGAAAAGGCGCGGGTCAACGCCTCCAACTTCGCTTCAGCCATTACGTCGGAAACAAGTGTCTTGTCCTGTGATAGAAGTGGGGAGCCTTTGTCCTTCAAAAAACTCGACATGACGCTTCGCAGGAGTTCGTCACACGGAGGCAGCCCCCCTCCTCCGCTACCGGGACCGTCGAGCCCCAGCATTGGTTGATGCACTGGGCCGGGCAGCATGGATCCCCAGAAGAGAGAAAAACTCATCCAGTTTTGCCCTGTCTGATACCAGGGATTCGCGATAAACAATCCTTCCGGATCGTTGAAATTGACCGGATCGCCCTCCGTGTACGAATACCGATTCCAACTATTCGGCCGGGCTATCGTACCTGAAGCTGCCGGGTCCGCACTCGTAAACCTGCCCCTCGCCGGATCATAGAATCGGTTCTGCGCATAGTCCAGACCCCGTGTGACAAACGATCCAGTAATCATGCTCCAATAGCCGTCGCGATGGTAGGTCCCGAACGCTACGTCCATCACACTGTCCCCGCCTCCACCGGACTTCGGCCAGCAGCCGGGAATTTTGGTCGGGCGTGGGCATTTCGCAATCCACTGGCCCTGCGGATAGTGGCGTAGCTGTTTACCCGGTCCCGAAGCGACATCTGGACCACGGAACCGAGCCGGTCCGTCATGACCGGAAAGGTGTTCTGCCACACCAGCCGGCCGGCAAAATGCATTTCGTCGGTGAAGCCGTACCAATTCGTGCGCCGTTTTGGTCCGCGTCAACTTCCCCATGTGGGTTCCATCGGGGCCGTAGAAATGCCACTTCGCGCCGTCGAACATCCGTTCGCCGCTCGATCCGTAATGGTGATCGGGCCGATTGGCCCCCGAGAGCCGATTCTCGCTATCGTAGGCCAACGTGTTGAGCCCGGAAGCGCCCGGCGTCGCGGTCAGGTTGCCCGCGGCGTCGTAGCTGAAACCTGAGCTCGTGATTTGGTTCGTGTTGGGATCGACTGTCAGGTTCATCGCCGGAGCGATCCACTGGTTACATTTTGCTGCAAAAGATTGCCGAATGGGTCGTAAACAAACGACTGGCCCCAGGCGAGAACGGCGGTCGAACTCGCCGACGTGGCCGAGATCAGCCGACCGAGGGA
>CAWGKI010000037.1:0-85852 GCA_963823095.1 Terriglobia bacterium | reverse complement strand
CCCGAACACAGACCGCCGCGCGGCGCAGGTGTGAAGCGCGACACGCATCCGGAAGAGACAGCGCTCTTCGACGCCGCGCCCGAGATCGCTCCTTATATATCGGAGCTGAAGCAAAAGGGCCGCAAAGTGGTCGCTCTTGCCCTGCGGCAACTGTTGCGCCTGCTGCGCGAGTATCCGCGCGAACCGTTCCTTGCCGCGGTTGCCGAAGCCGCCCGCTATGGACTCTACGATCTCGACCGGCTGGAGCGCATGATTCTGCGGCGCGTGGCCCGCGACTATTTTCTGATCGGCGAAAAGGAGCCGGAAGGCAATGACTGAAGAACTCGAACAACTGCTGAAGAATCTCAAGCTGCGGCGCATGCTGAGCGTTTACGACGAGCAACTGCAGGCCGCCGAGAAAGCGCAGATCCCTTACACCGAGTTCGTGGCCGGGCTGCTGCGGGCGCAGTGGCATGAGCGGCAGGAGAGCGCGCTCGAATGGCGCATTCACCGAGCGAATCTGCCGGAGCGATGGTCGCTGGAGACGTTTCCGTGGTCGCGCCAGCCGGGCGTGAACCGCAAGCAGATGCGCACGTTCGCCGAACTCGACTTCGTGGCCAAACATGAGAACCTGGTGCTGGTCGGGTCCGACCGGCGTGGGCAAAACCGGGCTCGCCTGCGGCCTTCTGCTGAAGGCTTTGCAGAACGGACATCGCTGTCAGTTCGTTCGGGCGCAGGATCTGTTCGATGAAATGTATGCCTCGCTGGCGGACCGCTCCACGCGGCAGTTGCTGAATCGGCTGGCGCGTCTGGACGTCCTTCTGATCGATGAGTTCGGGTATTTAAATCTGAAGCCCGAACAGTCGAACACCTTCTTCAAGCTGATGGAGGAGCGTTATCATCGCCACTCGACGATCATCACGACGAACCTTGGCTATGACGAGTGGCAGAACTTCCTCGGCAACAAGTCGATGGTCGAAGCGCTGCTGAGCCGCGTTCGGCATTACTGCCATACGGTGACCATCAACGGTCCGTCGCTGCGCGAGCCGCAGGGCTGAGGTCACGGTCGATGGACCAGTGCGAGTATGTGCGGCGGGTTCTCGAAGCGTATCGTCTGACGCCGGGCACCGCCGGCGCAGTGCGCCGCGCGGACCGCCTGTTTGCCGCTCAGCTATACGACCGCGGCGTGCCGCTGACCACAGTCGAGAACGCGTTGATACTCGCTGCGGCGCGGCGTTCGGCGAGACCGGCCGATGCTGCGCCTCTCGGCACGATTCGGTCGCTGGCTTACTTCGCGCCGGTGATCGAGGAAGTTCTGCAACTCAAGGTTGGCCCGGAATACTTCCGGCACCTCCGCCACCTTCATCGCCACCCCTGCACTCGAAGCCCGGTATTCCCCTCGCCTGATCGCATTCACGCCTTCGGCGTGGATGATGTTGCGCTCATCCCTCCATCTCTGTGAATCAACCGCACGCGCCTACGGCGTGGATGATGACGACGCGCTCAAAACTTCTCAGATCCTGTTCTGAATATGGGTCACTTTATCCGAGCACTACTGGGTCATTTCTCGTGAGCGCCGAAGTTGCCAGTCTGGAAAGAGACAGTCACTCGAGCGGGCGGCGGGCTGGTCTGCGCGTACACATCGCCAAGGATACGCTCAGCCCATCTCGCCGGGCACGACACAAGCCTCTTAGCAGACGACCATATCCGCTCTTGCCACTACCATTATCGCCGTAGACGATGGTGAACCCTTCAACCGCAAACGGCAGGGCTCTGACCGAGGGCAAGCTTGTTCGTGTGGACGGCGTCTTTGATTGCCAGAAGCAGCGTCGTTGGAAGATCGCCCCCGACTCCGCTGAGATCATTGGCCGAAATGCTGATTGCCGTTGGAGCCGCCTCATCACAGGCGACGCCTTGCTCGGCATACAGCATCCTGCAGACCTCTAAGACCTCCTCATCGTCGAGACTGGCCTGAGTCGCCAGCCTTCGCATGAGATCTTGTTGCCAAACGGGCAAAGTCGATGCAAATTGTAGAAGCTCTTGAGCTATGGACATTGAATTGGTGTGTTCGCGCCTCGATCTAACCGGATCAAGTCTTTAATGAGACATAAATCAACTGTAAATTGTCGAGCCCAGACAGGACTGCTAGTGAACAGGATCAGTGAGATATTCTAGATTTATTATGTAGCATCTCCAGATAATGTCAATTCTCATCGTGACAGCTCCGAGCCGCAGACCATAGTTGTCGTGTTAGACAAGTTTATTCGGCAACGCGTCTGCTCCGACAACATTCGCGACGGGCAGTTTGTGGATTCCCGACAGTTCAAATCGTGGATACTAACTCTTCTTCGATTGAGTCAGTACGACAATGATGTGAATCGGGATTACCACCACTGCCAGCGTGGCCCGGAACATGGTGCCAAACAGGAATCCAAGAATGCCAAGGATCCAACCGCCACCCCTGTCGCCTTTACGGTCTGCGTCATCTTTCGCACTGCCGCCAGCCCGTATGCCGATGTGGAATATCTGTACCACCTGGTGGCCGATATAAGGACCGGTGCGCATGTACCCGCTCCACCCGCATTGGGGGTCGTCTCAGTTCGCCGAGGAAGTGGACCCTAAACTGCCCACGACTGGAGCAGCGCGGGCAGGCATATTCGGCGAAAGGACTCAGCCCAACCATAAATTGGCAACGACCGCCCTGCGGCGCTCAGTGCCGCATTGAACCGACGGACGATTTCCTCGGAAATGAACGCACTGGCATCACAAAATCTGAACCATGATCTCTCCAACTCTGACGCGGATGATCCAGAGGATTGTTGGGGCCGTGGTTTTTGATCCGTATCAGAGGGCGGGCTGAACTTCCGCCCGCCAGAGCCGTCGCTATAACCGGTGCTAAAGTGGCCGCCCGGATCATCGCGAAGCATTCCGAATATCGCATCGCCAGTGGCATCCACAACGTTACTACCCCGACCTTTGGCGTATCCCTCAGCGTAGACTTCACTTGGGCGTCGCATCGAATCCTCCTTGAGTTCGCCGATCCTTGCTTGCTCAAACAAACCAGTCCGGCGGACCCGCGAAACCGATCCTGCAGTCCATATTTTCCAAAGAGAAAAGAACACAATACTCTCTTTAAGAACTGGAAGACAAGCGGCAAGAACAGAGGCTGTAGCGCGGAGTAAGCGATTTGGTTCTCACAACGACGGGAACTGCGGAGCACATCCTTGCCACTCCGAAGGCCGTTGGCGTTCGTAGAGCCGCACCAATGCCGCATAGTGGAGGTTTGGAATTGGCCAGTTGACGGCCGACGGTGGAAGGGCGCCGTTGTTGTAGGGACAGCGGTACCCGTTTGGTCTGGCCATTGTGACGGTGAAGCGCCGGAAGTCCCAATACTTAATGGCGAGAGGTCCGTTTAGTGTACTCAGCCTCTGAACAGCCAGCCGGTCCGAAGGTACAGAAAAACCCGTTGCAATCCCAATCCCGAGGTGTCTGGCAGCCTGGCGGTAGGAAATAAGGGGACGTGTCAAAGATGGACCGATCTTCAAGATGTTTGGGGCCGTAGACGACCAACAACTCCTCCATAGCGTTCGATCCCTGACTCCAGCCCCATTCCGGGTTAATCGTGAACTCGGCCGGAGGAAGTCGCCATAGTCGAATTCCACCAGGGTCATTTCCGAGACTGAGCACTCCCGCATAGGTCAAACCATGGCATCATACCAGACTCCTGTGACCGCCCTCTTGAAGCACACCCCGGCTTTAGGGCCTAGGCCTCGCCCGGCCTGGCATGGTGTTTGAAGAACCTGGAGAGCAGCTTCCCGAGGATTGTCTCGCCTCAAAGTATATCGGCTGGGAAAGCGTGAGATCTGCCAGCGTGGCCCGAGATTTGGACGCCCAATGCGGCTCGCCAACGTCACGACAGCAATCGCCTGGCCTCGATTTGATATGAAGAACCGCCGGGCGGTTTTGCCTTGCCCGGCGGTTCCGTTGGTAGAATAACTGCTCGCAGTCTGGGGAGCGGCAGCCGCCTTGACGTTGTTCGCAGATGCATTTGAGTCCCGATCCTTACCCAGTGCTAAGACCTGTAATCTTTTAAGACCATTTGCCACCGCCCATGGCAACGACATGAGGCAAGAAGGTTGCCTAGTTGAGTGTGATCGAGGTGCGCCCGATCCGCCATGCTCCAGTGCCGTAATCGCCCCGAGATGCCGTTGTACCAGAGATCAAACCCGGTGTCGGTAGGCAAGAATGTGGAGCGATAGATTTCCCCAGAGTCCCAGGCTCCGGGTGCCCCAACACCAAGCACCGGAATGCCCCCAACGCCCCAAGTAAACGCCATCATAACTCGACGCCAGGTATAGCGATCTGGGTTGCAAATCGCTGGTGTCTTTCATGTTGAGCAATAAGTAGTACGCGGAGCCCTTTTTTGCGGCGTTTATGTGCCATATGTACTTGCCGGAAGGCAGCCCCGCTGCCCAAGGAAAAGTTGGAAACGAACAGGCTCTAGCGGCGGACCATGCGCCAGTTGGAGATGCGGCAGTTCGATACTCAATCTGACTTGTGCCCGTGTTCACATACCACATCTTCCATGTCCCCCCATCGTATATAATCGATCGGGACACGAAGTTTGCAACGCCAGAGAGAATCTGTGTTGCCGCGCTCCATGTGATGCCGTCCGCGCTTGATCGAACATAGTACAAGCGGGAGTTGACGTACTCTCTATAAAATAGATAGAGCTTATTATCCGGGCCTAAAACCAGATCTGGATCTGAATTGTAATTCTCCTCCCGCCGGAAGCGGTACAACTCGGTTAGTAAGGCCCGCTGGAACTACCCATGTATTACCATCCGCACTAGCCACAATTGAGGGGTTCTCGCGGTCCGTGCTTGGGTAGGGTGTCATTGCCATCCAGTACGGATACCCATTCCAGCCACCCGCGACGTACAACACATCGGGGTGCCCCACGTTGGGATTGCTGTCGTAGGTTGGGATGGTGAGAACATTCGCCGCATTGGCTGCCATAGCCAACAGCGTGGGGTAGCGCCATTGAGCATCGGGCAAGGTTCCCCCACGCGCGGCCAACATGCGCATGTCTGCCTTGTAGTTCCAGTACCGCTCAGCGGCAGTCAGGGCGCGGTTGTATATTCGCATGGAGGCCAAGATCCCAGTGAAATAGAGAGATGGGGTTGTCCCGCCACGCGCCCCGATGCGCACAACGTTGGTTGAATTGGTAGGTGCGGGCAAGCGAGGCTGCAGAGCTTCGAAACACAGTATTGTTATAAATTGAGGTCGTTGCTCCATCGACAATCCAGGCCCGGTGCTGCCATGCCGCAATCGCGGGAGGATAAGTTAGCCCAACGATGGACTCCCAATTCCTGCGGAAAGTGTCGATCCCTGTGGTAACGGATGTCTCGAACCTCAAACTCTGCCGTGTTGCTCTTGCTCACCAATACGTGAGTGGCGGAATAGTCTGGTTCATACGAAACAATCTCGATAGTCAGATCACCCGTGAGTGATAGACTGTCGGAATCTGGAATTTCGACGTACTGCGCTCCACTGAAACTAAGACCCGTAGCCACCCATGCCGGATCGGTCTCATCTACGCCAGTTGTTGCGCCCAGCCTGCCGTTGTTTCCATTTCCACTCTTGTCGTATAGAACCTGTGAATCCGCGCCCTGAACGAAATCGTACGACGCCACAAGCCCAGCACTTGCAGTTGGGTGGTTGCTGCCACCGTTTATAATTGGAGCAAGGATCTGCCCGTTACATAGAGTGTAGCGTGCCCAAAGCAAGGAAAGAACGAAAATCACTAAAATGGTTTTGTATCTCATAGATAGCTAGTTATTTGTCCATATTCCATAACCTACGTAGGCGGTATAGTGAGTTGAATCCACACCCACCACGCACACAGAATCACCGATGGCTCCAGAAGAGACGAGCGTTCCTGCCGCCGAGCCGTTTACGCCGTCAACCCCCATGTAGGTGTTAGATGGAAGCTGGATCGTGATCGCGCCGGTCTTGGTCGGCAGATTCCGAAAGCAGAATTGCACGGTATTATCCTGAGTAAAATCAAACGTGGCCAGCGATGGCAAATTAAAAGTCAGAGCGCCGGATGCGTTGTTCCAGTAAAGCGAGTCTTCGCGACCGTCACAGGACTGGAGGTGTAAGCCTTCGCGAACACCATAACGCCCCACGTCGGACTGAGTACCGTTTTGTCCACCGAAACAGTGCCACCGTTGTACGAGATCCCTGTAGGGGTCGTTGTCCATTGTGAAGGAGTGCTGGTGGCGGAATTGGCGAAGTAGAGATTGCCCGCCCCGTCGGTTGACAGCACCTGACCCGGCGTGCCTGTAGCACTTGGCAGAGTGAAGGTTAGGTTCGAGGTTAAGGACGGAGAGGCCTGCAGCAGGGTAGTAAAGCTGCTGGATGCATTCCTAAAGAGCAGTTGGCCGGTGGTACTGGCAGAGCCCAGGGTTAAGGTGCCGTTGACTGCCAAAGTCCCTGGAATCGTCACGGGCGTTGAGGAACTGCCGATGACAACCGCAGTGGACGAAGCGGTTCCGAGATTTAGGGTTCCGGAACCATCAACCACCACATCAGCGTCACCGAACAAACCGGAATTGCTGACAGTAACGAAGAGCGTGGGCCGTAAGGGTTAATGAGACAAAAGCAACGAGAGTGCCGAGTAGGAGATAGGCCTTCTCCGGACTCCAGAAGCGTTCGGAATTCAGAATAATCTTATTCATATGGTTATGAATGTTGTTAGGGATTAAATTGGAAACAATGAATTGTGTTATTGGACTACGCAGATTGATCGGGCTGTAACTACTGGTCCGAGGGGTATGCTTAGGTCTGCTGCATTGGCGGGCACGACTCGCGAGAAGTCATTGTGCAGGTTCCAGGTGTTATATACCGCAACGGAGGGGTAGGGATATCGCGCAGCGTGGCCCAAGAAGTAAACAGCACCATGGTCGCTTATGTCATTGCCGCGCAGGTGGCGTGCCGATGCGTCGGAGATGATCGATCCTACTGCCAACGGATCTAGTTGAGGCGCAGGTATGGTCAAAACCGAAGTGAACTTGTACCCCAAGGCAGTGAAGACCTTGGCAGAGACGAAGCCGTGTTTGGCTGACCCGGAAATCAGGTAGACGGTGGGGTTGCCCGGAGCTTTGACCAACGCTCCGTCTTCGGGTCCGAGTAAGTCGCCGCTGGGGAGATTTTGGTAGGCGGGTGTATCTTTCACCGCATCGCCAAAGCTGTAGCCGTAGGTGTAGAGCAAACCTGGATTGACAATCCCGTGGCGAATACCGCTCAGGATCAAAGAGAACGTGCCCGCATTGTTGACGAGGCAATAGGTGGGCGCGGCTGCCGCTTCGGGCGTGCTGGTCGGTTCACTGGCTTGAGAGGACTGATCGGGGCCAATGACCAGGACGCTTACCGTGGTGGAAGCAGTCACGCTTTGTCCATAGGCGTTGGACGCGACCAGCGTGTATATGGTCGTACTTGCGGGTGTGACGGCGGCGGTACCCGAGAGTGTGTTTAGACTGCTTGTGCCCACGTCTGGGGAGATGCTGACTTTGGATGCTCCCGTCAGGCTCCAAGACAAGGTACTGGATTGGCCTGCTGAGATGCTAGTAGGTGAAGCTGAAAAAGAGTTCACGACCGGCGGGTTGATGGTGGATCCGCCTTCACCTCCGCCCGATGAAGAGGTAACCGTGACGGTAGTTTGCGCGGTAGTCGTTCCAATGTAGTTGACTGCGGTAATGGTGTAAGTCGTCGTCTGCGTAGGGGAAACCGTCGCTGAACTGGAAGACGCGTTGGATTGAGAACCAAGCCCCTTGTCAATGCTAACCGTATCTGCCCCGGCTACAGACCAGGACAAGACGGAACTCTGGCCTGAGGTAATGGCGGCCGGAGACGCGCTAAACGCGGAGATTACCGGAGCGGTGTTGGAACAGGCCACGGTTGTTGTAGGGGTGACAGTAACCGCTGCCGGTCCGGTTGCCGCGAAAGTCACGTACGAATAGGCTGGCGATGCCGAGCACTTAGTTGAGAGGCTCTGGCTGTTGGTTAACGTATAGAGGCTGTTTGATTTGACCGTGACGCTTGATTCGGCACCCAGATTGAGGGTCAGCGTGGTGGTATCTACAGAGTAGCTAACTAAACTACTGCCGCCCGCCAGGATGAGGGTAGTGCCCGGTCCGGTGAGCAGTACGGCCGTGTCCGCGGCAATGGAAACAGTACTCCCAGCAAGAGCGCTTGAGATTAATGAGTTGAAGGCGAGAAGGATTGCAGCATTCAAAAGGGCCACGCCACGAAAGCGTTTGAAGATCATTTATCTGGATAGTTAATAGTTACTCCAAGGTAATTATATTATGAGTATATGCAGTTTCTAGATTTCTGGCAAATTTCTTTATCCACATGCAAGGTTTTAGAGGCTGTAATTGTCGAACCAGATGGCACAGTGCTGTAATAAAGCCTCGCTGCGTGCTCTGTACAGCGGCGGTTAGGTGGACTTTGACCGCGCCGCCGTATTGAGAACTTCGTCTCGGCGCACACTAGCGAATTGAGGAACCGGGCGCAGTAGATCAGCCTGCGCTGTTCGACAATGTCATTGCGCTCGGTTGATTCCGCATCCGAATCATCACTGACAACGAACCAGGTCGGCCGCACCGCAATTTTTGAGTGGAACCTTGAGGAAAGCAACAGCTACAAAATTGACTACAGCGGATTTCTCGCGACCGCTCGAAATCGCCTGTATCTCATTGATTCTATTGGTCGGGGCGGGGCGATTTGAACGCCCGACCCCCTGCGCCCAAGGCAGGTGCGCTACCAGGCTGCGCTACGCCCCGACTCTCACGGACACTCTTATCCTACCATTCGCCGGGGTCGTTTCCGATTCGGCTACTTCACCGGCAGCAGGACCATCTTCGCCAGACCGCAGGCGTCCTTGACCCGCTCGCCGCAGGTGCGGAAGTTCAGGCTCTTATCCATGCAGACGCGCACTTCGCGCATGTAGTTGTTGTCGCAATACATCGCGAAGTTCTCGGCCTTCAACCCAGGGTTATTGTCGATCAGGGCTTGCCGGAAATCCTTCACAGGCACGACGAGAGGCGTCTTCGGGCTCTGGTATTTCGCCGGGACTTTCGCTTTCTGATAGGCCGACCGTGCCAGCTTGAAGAAGTCCGCCGACGACAGGCCGCTGCACGTCCCATGAGCGCCCCACTCGTGCACGATCAATTTATCGCTGGGCATGATGTCCAGCATCGACTTCTCTACCTGCGGATCCAGGGGTTGCGCCGGCTTGCACGACAGCGGGTTGATGCCATTCTGATTCTCCGGCCACAGACCGTGTACGACGAATCCGAGATTCCGGCCGGGCGCGCATTCGGGATCGCTCGGGTCGTCTCCCGTGGTCATTGCAGTACTCCGGCGCCCACGACAGGCTCAGCAGATAGTAGTCGAATTGTCCGGGAGTTGTCGGGGGGGCATTGCGCTTCTGCGCGAGCGCAGGCAGCAGCAATGACGCGAAAAGGGTGAGGCCGACTGTGAGTTTGCGCATGCTCAACTCCCTATCTTAACGTCTCGGTGCTCTTTTGAAACTCCACTACAGCCACCACCGGTCCGGTTCGCCGCCCGGTCCGGCCAGTGAGCCATGATCTCCGCTCAGCGGCCCTCGCCAATGCGATGCAGCTTCATCAGGTTCGTGGTCCCTGACCGGCCGATCGGCTGCCCGGCGACGAACACAACGCTGTCCCGCGGCTTGACGTACCCTCTGTCGAGCAGGATGCGGTCCATCTGCGCCATCATCTCGTCCGTCGATGATGTCTCCTTGGCGACAATCGCCTGTACACCATAGACGATGCTCAGCACGCGCGCGACCTGCTCGCTGGCGGTGAAGACGAAGATCGCCACCGGCGGCCGGAACTTCGACACCAGCCGCGCGCTCGATCCGCTGGCGCTGAACACGACGATCGCCGTCGCCTGGGACATGCGCGCCGCGCGGTAAGCGCTGTCGGCGACGATTTCGGCGTGCGTGACGTAGTCGCGATTCAGCAGTTCGCGGAAGCCGTGGCGCCGCACCGACTCGTCGGCCTGCGTGGCCGTGCGCGCCATCATCCTTACCGTCTCGGCGGGGTACTTGCCGACCGAAGTCTCGGCCGAGAGCATCACCGCGTCGGTACCGTCGTAAATGGCGTTGGCTACGTCGCTGACCTCGGCGCGGGTCGGGAACGGATTCTCGATCATCGACTCCATCATCTGTGTCGCCGTGATGACGAACTTGCCGGCGCGGCGGGCCTTCTCGATGATCGACTTCTGGATGAACGGCACCTTCTCCATCGGCATCTCGACGCCCAGGTCGCCGCGCGCCACCATCACGCCATCGCTCTCTTGCAGGATCTCGCCGATCGTGTCCACCGCTTCGGGCTTCTCGATCTTGGCGATGATCGGCATGTTGGCGCCCTTTTCCTCAAGGAACAGCCGCAGCCGCAGCACGTCGCTCGGGCGGCGCACGAAGCTCATCGCCACCATGTCGATGCCTTTGGCGAGGCCCGCCTGCAGATCGGCCATGTCCTTGCGCGTCAGCGAAGGCGTGCTCAACTGGGCGCCCGGCAGGTTGATGCCCTTCTTGTCCCTGATGACTCCGCCCGTAACCACGGTGCAGTGCGCGCGGACGCCGTCGGCGTGCAGAACGCGCAGTTCCAGGCTTCCGTCCGCCAGCAAGACGCGGTCGCCGGGCCTCAGATCCTTCGCGAAGTCGGCGTACGTCGTCGACGCGATGGTCGCGTCCCCGAGCACATCCTCCACGGTGATGGTAAAGTCGGCCCCGTCGACGAGCGTCGCCTGACCGCCCTGGAACTTGCCCAATCGAATCTTCGGACCTTGCAGGTCGAGCAGGATCCCAATGTGCAATCCGCGCTGGCCGGATTCGCTCCGGATCGTGTCGATCCAGCCTGCGCGCTCCTCCGGCGAGCCGTGCGAGGAGTTCAGGCGGAATACGTTCACGCCGGCATCGATCAGCAGACCGATCATCCTCGCCTCGCTACAGGCGGGCCCTACGGTGGCAACGATTTTTGTGTTTGTCATGCGCGGGGAAAAGTGAGTGCGTTCCGATGGCCTACACTGCCATTATGCCCCTCTACCAGGCCGTCATCCTCGCACTCATCCAAGGATTCACCGAATTCTTACCCGTTAGCAGTTCGGGACATCTCGCCCTCGCGCCGTGGCTCTGGGGCTGGAAAGACCCGGGGTTGACCTTCGATATAGCCCTTCATCTCGGGACGTTAGTAGCTATTGTCATCTACTTTTGGAAGGACTGGGTGCAGGTCTTGGGACAGGGGTTTGGGCTGAACTGGGGTTCGGATCCTGAGTTGAAGGTGAACCGCAGTCTGCTCTGGCTGATGGCCGTCGCCACTGTGCCCGCCGGGATCGCCGGTCTGGCTTTGCACAAGGCCGCCGACACGGTGCTGCGCGAGCCTCCCGCCGGCATGTACGTCATTGGCGGCATGTTGATCGGCGTCGGCCTGCTGATGTGGTGGGCTGAGCGCATAGGCAGCGAAGAACAAGGGCATCCACAATCTCGGCCTGCGGGACGCAATGCTGGTCGGCCTGGCGCAGGCTGTTGCGGTTATCCCCGGCACCTCGCGGAGCGGCGCCACCATCACCGCTGGGCTCTTCTGCGGTTATAGCCGGGAAGCGGCAGCCCGATTCTCGTTCCTGCTTTCCACGCCGACCATCGCCGCCGCCGCGGCCAAAGCGGCCTGGGATCTGCACAAACAAGGCGGCATCGCGCCTGGCATGGGCCTACCTTTTCTGGTGGGCGTGATAGTCAGCGGCTTGAGCGGAACCCTGGTCGTCGCGTTCCTCATGCGATTCCTCCGCCTGCACTCCATGCGGGTTTTTGTTTGGTATCGCGTAGCCCTTGGTATACTTGTAATCGCTCTGGCTGTTTCCGGCCGGTAACCCCGGCATGAGATTTCTGTCTTTCGCCCAGATTCCGCGCGTTCGGGAACTGCTAGGTATTTTGTGCCTCGTCGCGTTCCTGGCCGCCGTCCTCTCGCTGGCCACCTTCGATCCAGCCGACCCCTCCTGGAATACGGCCTCTCCCGCCGATCCTCCGCACAATGCCATCGGCCGCGTCGGCGCCTCCGTCGCTGACTTGGGCTATCAGTGCTTCGGCCTGTCCGTCTGGCTTTTGCCGGCCGTGCTGCTGATCGCCGGGTGGAGGTCGTTAAGGCTGCGACCCATTGGACCGCCTATCTCCCGCGCCGTCGGCTACGGCCTTGCGGTCGTGTCCGTCAGCGGCTTCTTCACGCTTGCAGGTCCGTACCTGAACTGGCGCGGTTCCTTTGAAATCGGAGGGACGGCGGGCCTGCTGATCGCTACCACGCTTACGCGCTATCTGAATCCGACCGGGACACTGCTGCTGTTAGGCACGTTCCTGCTGCTGGCGCTGTACCTCATTTCTTCTTTCTCGCTCCACGGCCATTTCCCGAATCTCGGCCCGAAGCTCGCTTCGTTTCTCCCGAAGTTTCGCCGCCGTGTGGACTCGAACGCCGGCTCCGACAGTTCGGCGCTCGCTGTGGTTCCAGCCATGCCTCCCGAGACTTCGCGTCGAAGCCGGCGCGGTGCGGAGCCAGTAATGGAAGAGGGACTCGTTTCACCCGGCTTGCCCCCCGGTCTGGAGAGCGATCTTGCCGCGTACGAGGAGGAAGACGGCAACGGGTACTACGCGCCGGCCGCGGTTGCGGCGGAGGCCTCCGGGCACGCGGGTCTCCAGGAAGCCCGCTGGGAGCCCCGGTATTCCGATCCGGTGCCGGGCGCAAGCGATGCTCCGCCCTGGGAAGAAGACATCCCGATTCGCAGCATTGTGGACGAGGAACCGCCCAGCGAGTCTCAGCCATCCCGCCACTCGACGCCCAAGCCGGAGCCGATCCGGTCCACCACCTGGCAGTTGCCTCCGACTTCATTGCTCAATGCGCCGGCTGACCGCGAGGCCTACGATAGCGCCGAGCTGAAAGAGGTAGCGGTTCACATCAAAGCGAAACTCGAAGAGTTCAGTGTTCTCGGCAACGTGGCGCAGATCAACCCGGGACCGGTGGTCACCACCTTCGAATTCAAGCCCGATCCGGGCGTGAAGATCGCCCGCATCACAACGCTCAGCGAGGATCTCTGCCTGGGGCTGCAGGCGGAGTCCATCCTCATCGAGCGCATTCCCGGCAAGCCGACGGTGGGCATCGAAGTACCCAACAAGCGGCGCGAGATGATCAGCCTCCGCCAGATCCTGGAGTCCGACGAGTTCCACGACGCGCCCGCGCGCCTCACCTTCGCGCTCGGCAAGGACATCAGCGGGCGTATTCGCGTCAGTGAACTGGAAAAGATGCCCCACCTGCTAATTGCGGGATCGACAGGTTCGGGCAAGAGCGTGATGTTGAACACGCTCATCATGTCGGTGCTGTACAAGTGCTCGCCCGACGAGGTCCGTATGATGCTCGTCGATCCGAAGCGCGTCGAACTGGGCATCTACGACGGCATTCCGCATCTGCTCACGCCCGTCATCACGGAACCTAAGAAGGCCGTGAATGCCCTGCGCAACGGAGTGCTCGAGATGGAGCGCCGCCTGAAACTGCTCGCCAGTTATGGCGTCCGCAACATCGACCAGTTCAATAAGAAGATCCACCAGCTCAATGGCAAGCCCCTGGCCCTGTTCCCCGACTCCACTCAGGAGCCGGCCGAGCCGGAGAAGCCGCTGCCTTACATCCTGATCGTCATCGACGAGTTGGCCGACCTGATGATGCTCGAACGCGCCGGCGTCGAGGAGTCCGTAATCCGTCTGGCCCAGATGGCCCGCGCCGTCGGCATGCACATCGTCCTGGCCACGCAGCGGCCCTCCGTCGACGTCATCACCGGTCTGATCAAAGCGAACTTCCCGGCTCGCATCAGCTTCCGCGTCGCCACCCGCGTGGACTCCCGCACCGTGCTCGACGTCATGGGCGCAGAGCATCTGCTGGGCAAGGGCGACATGCTCTTTCTGCCGCCTGGCACCTCCCGGCTGGTGCGTGTTCACGGGGCGTTCGTCACCGAGACCGAGATTGCCGGCGTGGTCGATTTCTGGAAGCGGCAGTCGTCTCCGGATTACGACCAGACATTCCTGCTCGCGCCTCCGGCCGATGACGAGGAAGAACCCGTGGATTTGGGGGACGAAGATCCGCTTTACCGCGATGCCGTGGGCGTCGTGTGTGAAATGGGGAAGGCCTCCACGTCCATCCTCCAGCGCCGCCTGCGTCTCGGCTATGGCCGGGCCGCGCGCATCCTCGACCAGATGCAGCACGAAGGTATCATCGGCCCGCCCGACGGATCCAGGCCCAGAGACATTTTTCGCCGGCCCGATTGGCTGGACGCGCCCGGCGACTGAGTTTCTGCAGCCTTGCGGCTGCATTTGCATGCCCGGGAGGCCCACCTGAGCCGGACCTCCCGGCCTTTTAGCTCCTTTCCTCCGATTCATGCCCGCTTCGCCTGTCTGTCATTTTTCCGGAACAATACTTCGCGATCTTGTAAGTGACGAGGTTTGTGCGCCGATCCAGATCGATGCTCCGCTCTTCGCACCCCGAACCGCCCGAAGGCTCGCCCTTGCTCCCGGTCATTCGCTGGGCCTGCTCCCATCCCCTCGAATTGCTGATCCATCGTTGGAACTGGAAATCGGCCTTATTCAGCTCGCTCTTTCGTGGCGCCATCTTCTTCGCCGTCAATCTGAAGGCCGGGCGCAACGCGGCTCTCGGCGCGATGTGCGCCGAGTTCGTCTGGCGCGCGGCCACCAGCGGCGGTTGGGGAGCGTTCACGCAGAAGCTCTGCCGAGTGCGGCCTTTCTGGCAGGCCATTGTGGGGACGATGCTCGTCATGCCGGCCGCGGCGCATTCCATTGAATTCACCATTCACTATCTGCGCGGCACGCCCGTGCTCGCCCGAAGCATCTTGGTGTCGGTCTGTTTCACCCAGATTTCAGATCTGTTTAACCTCTACGTCATGCGTCACGGCGCGATGCTGGTCGGAGCGGGCTCACGCCCCTTCGCCGAGGATATGCGCCGCATCCCTGCGCTTGTCCTGGGTTTCCTCCTGGTGCTTCCGCGACTCGCCGTGCGCTCGCTCGCCGGCGCCTGTTCTCAGCCGGGGACTAGGCCAGAGCTTTGAGGCCGTACCACGCCCCTGCCGCCCCGTTTGTTCGTGCCGCAGATGGAACCGTCCGCCGTTATGACCCGTCTCCTATACACATTCCGTGCTTGTGGCGGAATAGTGGATGCATTAACTTGAAAACCGCAAGGCTTATTGGACTTGGGCGAATCACTGCGTCGATTCGCATGTGGCTCAGACTGCGGGGCCTCATCCGGTATAGGATAGGCGGAGTACGACATGAACTCGCATAGTTGGTCCCGCCGCGAGCTGCTGAGTATGGTGAAGACGCTGGTTCTCGCTCCATTGGGAGCGCGGCTCTTTGCCAGCCCTGGCGCCGGCGTTGGCGGCGGGGAAGGGGCTACCCGTCGTTACTTCCGCGCCGACGCGGTCATCATGCTGTTCTCGATTCCCATCTTCTCCAAGTCCGGAGTCGGCAGCGGATTTGCCTTCGTAGAGGACCTGCAGGGCACGGGCCAGCGCACACGCCGTCTCGGTTTTGGAGGCGGGTCGTGGCCCGATCAGGCGCACGGTCTGAACCGGCTCGGCTACATTCATGAGACGGTCGTGGAATCTTCTGGCCAACTGGCCGAGTCAGACTACTTCGGATTTATGAGCACGTCGCAGGAGGAGCGCTTGGAAGAGGCCCGCGCCGCAATGGCGAATGCTCAGCCGGAAGCGCTCTTTTCGGCCATTGAGGGTCAGACCCGGCCCGGGACGTACTCTGCGCGATTCACCAGGTTCTTATCGCGAGACGCCGTGAACTGGCGTCGGTGGGAGAAGGTCGCGAGCGCCGCCGAGAAGTCCTTCGACGGGGATAGTCTCTCCAAGCGCGAAGAGCACGGGTCGTCCGGCGGACCGCGGAACGTGGTCCCGACGCTGCTGTACTCCATGCTGCGCGTTCGCGAGAACGGCTTTGCACCCACGAAGGGGACTTTCATCTACGGGGGCGTTCAGCGTTCGCTCGAAACCAGCACCGCGCCTGACACCAAGATGGGTGAAAAGCTGCGGCAACGCGGCATGGTTGTTTCCGCCAAGTCGGTGGTCCACACGACTGGCATCATCCGCAATTTGCAGACCGGCAATAAAACGCGCTTCACCGTGTGGTGGGATCGCGACTCGGCTTCACCGCTTCCGTTGCGTATCGAACTCGAGCCGAAATCGTACCTCCGCCTCGCATTCGAGGCGGATCATCCTCCGCAACCAAAATCGTAGCCGCTGAACTTAAGCACGGCAGTTAGGCGATCCAGCCAGCAGGAGGAATGCGCGTTCGCAGCGAGCCCGGAGGGCGGAAGAGTGTAGCCCACGGCGTAAGCCGTGGGAGGTCCGCAGATCGGGGGAAGCCCCGGAACGGGGCGAAAGACCCGAGCCGTTGCGTTGTTTCGCCCCGTCCCGAGGCTGCTTTTAAATCGATCGACATAGGTAGGCTGTCGCCAGCTTTCCCTGTCACACCACCGTACGTACGGGTCCGTACACGGCGGTTGGGCTGGTTGAGCTACTGCCGGACAGTCAATCTCGGAATCCCCAGCGAGTCGAAGTAAGCATTGGGCAGCGCGATTGCGAGTCCTGGCGAGTTCGCTAGCCTCCACGGACCGTGAGCGCTGCCCGCCGTTTGAGCGGCCAGCCGCTGACCCACGCCCCGTTTCCGCAGTTCCGCAAATCGCACCGTGCCTCGCCTCCACTGCTTCCAGATCGCAGACCGCAGCCTACGCCTGGTCCACTCCTCCAGGCCTCGCAACACTGAAGGTGTTTCGCATCTCCCGAAGTAGCCGAGCCAACCCCGTAGATACGAGGTCAGTTCCTCCGCCATCCGTTCGATGCTCACGCCTCTCGTCCGGCTCGTCAGTGCCCGGACCCGCTCCTTGAACCGCAGAATCGCCTTCGGCGCAATCCGCGGTTTCGGCTTTTCCCCGGCCGTGAAGCTGAAGCCCAGAAACTTCCGCTCCCAGGGCCGCGCCACCGCACTCTTCTGCTGGCTCACCCTGAGCTTGAGTTTCGTCGTGATGAATCGCGTGAGGCTCTTCATCACCCGTTCCCCGGCCCGCCGGCTGCGCACGTAGACATTACAGTCGTCCGCGTACCGCGCGAATCGGAGTCCGCGCCGCTCCAACTCCCGGTCGAACTCGTCGAGTACGATATTGCTGAGCATTGGAGGATAAAGGACCCCCTTGCGGGGTCCCTTCATCCACCGGACTCACCAGTCAGTTCTCCATTACCCCAGCCGTGAGAAACGCCCGGATCAGCCTCAGCAACCGCTTGTCGCCGACGCTGGCGGCGATCTTCGCCATCAGTTTGTCGTGCGAAACCCGATCGAAGAGTTTTTCCATATCGAGATCTCTGCACCAGCGATAGCCTGCGGCCAGACACTGTTGTGCCGCCTCCACCGCCTGATGGGCCGACCGCCCAGGACGAAACCCATAACTGTGTTCGGAAAACGTCCGGTCCCATCTGCGTTGCAGCACCTGCATCGCCGCTTGCTGGATAAACCGATCCAACACCGTCGGGATGCCAAGCTTACGCACCCCTCCGTCCGGCTTGGGGATCTCCACCCGCTTCACCGGTTGCGGCTTGTAGGCCCCGCTCAGCAACTGTTCCCGGATTGCTGGCCAGTGCTGTTTCAGGTATCCCGGAAGCTCGTCAACCGTCATCCGGTCCACGCCGGGACTCCCCTGGTTAGCCTTGACTCGTGCCAATGCCTGCTTGCAGTTTTCCCGCTCGCAGACTTCCTCCATCAACCGTTCGTCAATGGCCGGGCTTTCCGTCCCGCGCTTCACCGCAAGCGATTCGGTCCCTTCCGCGGATACCCTCGGAGCTTCACTCCTACTCTCGTCCGTGAAGGCCAACTCCATTTGCTGGGCACCCACAACGGTGCCACTGTGAGCTAGCTGGTCTTTCTGCCGCTTGTCGCTCATGAGTCGCGCCGCTTACTGGCCTCCCCCATTAACCCCTTGCGGAGACCGTTCGGGCCTTCGCTCCTGCCTGGTTTCCCAGGCTATCGACGCTACTACGCCCTAGGCTGACTTCTGCCGCCCGGTCAGGATAGATCGCTCCATCCTCAGTCCGGAGTCCCGGACAAACGGCAGATCTCCCGAGGTAAGCTCGACCGCCTTCGACACGCAACCGTCGGATTTACCACCGGCAACCTTGATGGATATGGACTTCGTTGTCAGTGGCCAACTCGTCCGCTGCCGTAGGCCTCAAATCCGCTTTTCATACATCGGCTCGCGCCTTTGCTCCGCGCTTCCTTCAGACCCCGCCTCGCAACGACGCCCTTGCGCTTCGCTATGACTTCACCTCCATCAGGTTGTCAAAGGGACTTTCACCCTCTAGCTGTCGAACATGCTCGGTACACGCAATAGGTGCCGATCTGGAGTTCGGCGTTCTCAGGGTTGGTGCTCCGTTTGAGATGTAAACTCATCCATCTCCTATTGCTTCCCAATACAAGTCGTGGCACGCTGATATGGGAAACCAATACGAGCCATGAGCGATAAGACGGATGTCTGGCAAGGCACTCTCGCATTGATGGTGCTGAAAACCCTGGAAACGATGGGCGCGCTCCACGGATACGGTATTGCGCGCCGCATTGAACAGACGAGCGGCGACCTGCTACAGGTCAATTACGGCACGCTGTACCCGGCTCTTCTGAAACTGGAGCAGGAGGGCTACATCTCCTCGGCATGGGGCGTTTCGGACAACAACCGCAAGGCCAAGTTCTACGCTCTCACGCGCGCCGGCCAGAAGAAGCTCGCTGAAGAAGCGCGCCAGTGGGGGCAGACCACGGCCATCATGGCCCGCTTCCTGTCCCCGGATGGGGAGGCGTCATGAGCCCGGCCAGTCACGCGCGGTTACTGCGCGCTTTCATGCTGCGGTTTGGCGGCCTCTTCGCCGGCGACGCGAAGAACCGCGAGTTGGCCGAGGAGTTCGAGAGCCACCTCGAGATGCAGATCGAAGACAACCTCCGCGCGGGGATGACGCCCGCGGAAGCCAGGCGTGACGCGCTCCTGAAGACCGGCGGCCTCACACTGGCCCAGGAGAATTACCGCAATCGCCGGGGCCTCCCGTTCCTCGACACGGCCCTGCGCGATCTGCAATACGCGGGACGCCTGCTGCGCCGCAGCCCCGGTTTCACTGCGGTCGCCGTGCTGTCGCTGGCGCTCGGCATCGGGGCAAACACGGCAATCTTCAGCATCGTCAACGCAGTCATGCTTCGGTCTTTGCCCGTTGAGGACCCGAGCCGCCTGGTCCTGATCAAGCAAGGCGAGAACACAGTGCTGACGAATCCGATCTGGGAGCGGATCCGGGACCGCCAGCAGGCCTTCTCGGGCGCCTTGGCCTATTCCGAGACCAGATTCGATCTGGCCGACGGAGGCCAGAGCCAGTTCGCGCAGGGCCTGTGGGTGAGTGGTGACTTCTTCCGCGTTCTGGGCGTTGCTCCCATGAAAGGGCGGGTCTTCACTTCGTACGATGACCGCCGCGGGGCGCCAGGCCTGGCTGTGCTCAGCTACAGCTTCTGGCAGCGCCGGTATGGGAGCGACCCGGACGTCGTCGGAAAAACCGTGCGGCTGAACCGGATCCCGTTCGAGATTGTTGGTGTCACGCCGCCGTGGTTCAAGGGTCTCAATCTCGACCGAGGGTTCGAGGTAGCCATTCCCATCGCTTGCGAACCGCTGCTGCACCCCGACCGCAGTTCGCTGGACGAAAGGGCGAACTGGTGGCTGACGCTCATGGGACGGATTCGCCCGGAAGAGACCCTCTCGCAGGCTGCGGCGCGAATGAAGCTCCTTTCAGCGGAAGTGAACGGCGCGACTCTGCCGCCAAACTGGGATCCCAAAGATCAGTCCTGGTACCTGAAGAGTTCGTATACGTTGAGCCCTGCCGCAGGCGGGTTTTCGCGGACAGGATCTCAATACCGGGTGGCGCTCCTCACGCTGATGGCGATTGTCGGGTTGGTTCTGCTGATTGCGTGCGCGAACGTTGCGAACCTATTGCTGGCGCGTGCCTCCGCTCGCCAACGTGAATTCGCGGTGCGCATGGCCATTGGCGCGAGTCGTATCCGGATTGTTCGCCAGCTCCTGACTGAGAGCCTGTTGTTGTCGATCCTGGGCGCGGTCGGCGGCTTCTTGTTGGCCCTGGCTGGAAGCCGGCTTCTGATTCGCCTGATCTCGACGGCTTCCGATCCACTCGAAATCGATCTCTCGCCCGATCTGCGCGTCTTCGGATTCACCATCGCGGCCGCACTCTTGACGGCAATCCTGTTTGGTCTGGCGCCCGCGCTGCGAGCGACGCGCGTGGAATTGGAACAGGCACTGAAGGAGAATGCGCGCAACGCGGTTGCAGGCTCCTCGCACTTCAACTTGGGCAAGGCGCTGATTGCCGGGCAAGTGGCTCTTTCGCTCGTTCTGCTGGTAGCAGCGGGCCTGTTCCTCGGGACCCTGCGAAACCTATTAACACTGGATGCCGGCTTTGACCGGCAAAATCTTCTCCTGGTCGCCGCGGATGTGCAACAGGCCTCCGTACCGGCGTCGGAACGCGTCCGGACCTTCCAGGAAATGCTGGACAGCCTGCGCAAAGTGCCGGGCGTGCTGTCGGCGTCAAGCTCGATGATCGCGCCGTTGAGCGGCTCGAGCTGGGATCAGTTTGCACACGCGGAAGGCTATTCGGGGACTTCGCCCGAAGACATGCTGACCTACTTCAATCGCGTTTCACCGCAATACTTCCGCTCGTTGCGCATACCCCTGTTGGTGGGTCGCGATTTCAACGAGCACGATGATTTACACAGCCCGAACGTGATGATCGTGAGCGAATCGACGGCGCGACATTTCTTTGGAACGGTCAACGCGCTAGGCAAGAGGATCGGCCTGGATCGCCCAGGCCCTGACAGGACCATTTACTCTTACGAGATCGTCGGCGTGGTGAAGGACGCGAAGTACGGACAGATCGACGAGAAGCCGCTCCGTGTGGCTTACGTGGCGTCGGCGCAGGATCCTGACCCGTGGCCGTTCACACACTTCGAAGTTCGACCTCAGGTTTCGGCGGAACGGTTGATTCCGGCGCTGCGCACGGCTCTCTCACGAGTGAGTCGCTCCGCTTCGCTGGAATTTGGAAACCTCGATGACCAAGTGGGCGATTACCTGCTTCGGCCGCGCGCCGTCGCGCTGCTATCGACCGCCTTCGGGCTTCTGGCACTGCTGCTCGCCATGGTGGGCATTTATGGCGTCACGTCTTACGCCGTCTTGCAGCGCAAGGGCGAGATTGGGATTCGGATGGCGTTGGGCGAACAGCGGCAGTCTGTGAGCTGGCTGATGCTGCGAGACGTTCTGGTTCTGCTGGTGGTGGGATTGGCACTCGGACTCGCTACCTCTCTGGCGGCGGGCCGACTGGTGGCCAGTCTGCTCTATGGCATCCGGCCCAGCGACCCCGCGCAGTTAGCCGGGGCACTCCTGATCCTCGCTGCCGCCACCGTCGCTGCAGCCTATCTGCCGGCCCGCCGTGCGGCCCGGCTCGATCCGATGGCGGCGCTCCGGGAAGAGTAACGAATTGGGGCGGGCTTCAGCCCGCGGACCGGTTTCAACCGGTCCGTCCGTCTCGACGAACTTGCGGGGCTGAAGCCCCGCGCGGACTGAAGTCCGCCCCACTTTTACGCGTTTTTCTTGCTGTCGAACTTCCAGGCGCTCTCAACCATCGCATCGAGCGTAGTGTAGTTGGGCTTCCAACCCAGCGTCTGTTGCAACCTGGTTGAGTCGGCCACGAGAATGGCCGGATCGCCTTCGCGCCTCGGGCCGACGGAGTACGGCACGTTCTTCCCCGTGACCCGCTCCACGGACTTGATGACTTCCAGCACGCTGAAGCCGTGGCCGGTGCCGGCATTAAACGAGTGGCTCGCACCGCCGCCCAATAGATGGTCGAGAGCGGCCGAGTGGGCCTGGGCCAGGTCGGATACGTGGATGTAGTCGCGGACGCAGGTGCCATCGGGAGTGGGATAGTCTTCCCCAAATACCGTGAGCGCCTTGCCAGTGCGGATCGCGCGGAATACTAGAGGGATCAAGTGCGATTCCGGCTCGTGCTCTTCGCCGATTCCGAAAGCTTCCTCGGCGCCGCAGGCATTGAAGTAGCGCAAAGCCACGAAGCGCAGACCGTTTCCCTGGTCCATCCACTGCATCGCCTGCTCCACCATCAGCTTGGTATGCCCGTAGGGGTTAACCGGCCTGTGCGGCAAATCCTCGGTAATCGGCGTGCTTTCGGGGTTGCCGTACACGGCGGCGGTGGACGAGAAGACGATCTTGCGCACGTTCGCGCGCACCATTGAATCCAGCAGGCTGAACGTCGCCCCGCAGTTGTTGCGGAAATACTTCTCGGGCTGCCGTACCGATTCTCCTACCTCGATGAAGGCGGCAAAATGCACTACCGCATCGAAGGAAAATCGCTGCAACACGGCGTCCAGCGCGGCGGAATCCAGCAGGTTCAGAACGTGCAGCCGGCCCTCCGGCACATTGTGTCTGTAGCCGTGGGAAAGGTCGTCCACAACCTGAACGTCGTGGCCGAGCCGGAGCAGATGGTGGGTGGTGTGGGAGCCGATGTAGCCGGCGCCGCCGGTGACTAAGATTTTCGCCATGAGATGAATTGGCAGGTCTCGCTGAAGGCCCGCTCCCTTAACGGTATCAGACCGCATTCCGGGCCGGACCCCCAGCACAATCTTGGACTGCGGCCGACGCTCTCTTTCATCGATTTTCGAGCCATGCGGATGCTCTAAATATCTGGCGGTCGAGAGGCTTCCCTAACCTCGGTTCCTAACGAAAGCGAGCGGACTTGAGAGTTCCGCGCAGGTCCAGCGCCCGAATCAGGCGATGCAGGTAATTCGGATGCAGGCCGAGCAGTCTTGCCGCGCGGTCGTGATTGTAGTCGGCTTCCTCGAACGCGCGCAGAACCACCTGCTTCTTGGCGCATTCAACCACCGTTTCGTATAACGTTGCCGCGATTTCGGCAGGACGTTCTTCTCGCACCGTCTCGGGCAGATCCTCGGGGAGGATCGTTTCTCCGACGCCCAATACTACCGCCCGTTCGATCGCATTTTCCAGCTCCCGCACATTGCCCGGCCATGAATAGCCTCGCAGGTAGCTCTTCGCTTTGGGTGAGATTCCCGCGATCCGGCGACCGCATTGTTGCGCGAATTTCTTGGCGAAATGTTCGGCCAGCAACAGAATATCTTCGGGACGCTGGCGCAACGGCGCCGCCGTTAGAGTAACCACATTGAGGCGGTAATAGAGGTCCTGGCGGAACTCGCCCTTCCTGGCGGCCTCGGCGAGATCGCGGTTGGTGGCCGCGATCACCCTGATGTCGAGCTTGACAATCTGGGAGCCCCCGACGCGTTGAAGTTCGCGCTCCTGCAACACCCGCAACAGCTTGGCTTGCAGCAGCGGAGAGATCTCGCCGATTTCATCGAGGAAGACGGTTCCGCCCTGGGCCGTCTCGAGCTTTCCTTTACGTTGCGAGACCGCACCGGTGAAGGCCCCCTTCTCGTATCCGAACAGCTCACTTTCCAGAAGCGTATCGGCGAGTGCCGCGCAGTTGATTGCAGCAAACGGCCCCGAGGCTCGCGGGCTAGCGCGATGGATCGCGCGCGCGATCAACTCCTTCCCGGTGCCGCTTTCGCCGAGCACCAGCACGGTTGAATTGGAAGGCGCGACCCGGCAGATCTGCGCTTGCAGTTGCTTCAAATGGGCGCTTCGTCCGATCATGCCGTGCTCTGCTCGCACCTGTTCGAGCAAAAGGTCGTTTTCGGCCCGAAACCAGTCCAGGATCGCCGCATTTTCCCAGGCGACCGCCGCCATGCCAGCCAGGGCGGTCAGCAACTGAAGGTGGTGATCGCGAAACCCGTTGCGCCGCGGGGCAATGAAATACAGAATGGCCGCGATTTCGTCGCGGCAGACGATGGGCGCCGCCAATGTGCTGGTGACTTCATCGGAAGTCAGAATTGCGATCCGCTCCATGGACAGCCTCTGAACGAGATCCGCGTTCACTGCCAGCGGATTCCCAGCCTGTGCCAGAACTGCATACGGTGCCGCGGGATCCGGCGAAACGGCTAGCACCCAACCGCTCTCGGCGGGTAGGGTCTCCATGATCAGACGGATCGCATGCTGCGCGAGGGTGGACTGCGCCTCGGAATTCTGGGCGTCGTGCAGAGCCCGGAATGAATGCAGCATGGTGCTCACGCGCATCAGCAGACGCAGATTGTGATTCGACTGGAGCACTTGGTCGATATCGGAGTCCCCCAAACAAGCGTCGGAAAACACTTCCGACTTATTCAGGTCAATGGTGTGCTGAGTCGTACTGGCATCCGCGGCCAACCCATCTTCCGCGTTCCGGAAAAGGAAAATTGAAGCTCCCAACTGCAATTGGTCGTTCTGGGCAAGCTCGTATTCCGTGATCTTCTCCCCGTTCACCAGGGTTCCGTTGTGGCTGTTTAGATCGACCACACGCACGGCATGATCCGAGCGCCTGATGACACAGTGATCCCGGGAAACCGCCTCGTCGGGCAGCCTGAGATGATTTTGGATACCGCGTCCGATCGTCCAATCGCCGTCTGGCAGGGAAAACGCATGGCCGATCAGCGGACCCTCGATGGCAACCAGCCTCGGATTCATCGTGCACTCACCGATCGGTACACACGATTATCTTCCAGGTTCTCCTTCAATCTCCAAACAGTTTCTTTGGAAACGATAACTTATTCATTTTCAGCGCAGTCGTTCCAATTCCGCTCATGGAGGGCAGCGTGCACTTGAGTAAGCGTGCTTCGAATTCGGAAAAGACGAGGCGCAGAAAGTGGGGAGAACGAAATGACACGGAATAGCGGATTGGCAATCGCTCTCGGAATCGCCGCCCTCTTCGGAGCCGCGGCCGTACAGGCAGCCGACCTGAAGCATGCCAATGTACCCTTCGCCTTCGAAGTAGCGGGACAGCGGTTGGCGGCAGGCACTTACAACGCCACCCTAAGCAACGGAGGCACTCTGCTCATCCAGGGCGGCGCGACGAATAAGGG
This sequence comes from Terriglobia bacterium, assembly GCA_963823095.1. Classification (GTDB taxonomy): domain Bacteria; phylum Acidobacteriota; class Terriglobia; order Bryobacterales; family Bryobacteraceae; genus CAIVVT01. The sequence goes on along the minus strand of CAWGKI010000037.1, from coordinate 60,672 downwards.
AGTGTATCTGATTCCCACGCCGGTCGGCCTGCGGAAAAGCGAGGAGTCGATCATGACCTTCAGCTGCTACGGATCGAGTTGCTTCTTGGGCAAAATCCAGTTTGGCCAAAGCGAGATTGTATACCAGGTGCGGACTTCGAAGCACGAGCGGGAACTGGCCAAGCTCGAGCGTCCAGAAGTCACCTTGATCGCGATGCGGTAGACCGAAGGGGCAGGTCCACCTCGGTTCGAGGGGGACTCGCCAGGCAGAAAGACTTCGCCGTGCGGCGTGGGGCAGGCACTGATCTGCCGCGGCGCACGGCGAGGCGTTCATGGGCTGGCCAGTTGCCTGTATTGCGTCGGCGTTCCTCTAAGCCGTTTCCAGTAAAGCGGTGTCCGCCCGCGGCGCGGTGGATGAATTCGCGACGGCTACATAGATCGTCGCATCGAATCTACTGTCCGGGAGTGCCTCTAAATGCCGGTGGACAATCGTCAACCGACACTGTCAACCGATAGCTTCCGCGCGTGAGTTTCCGTGCTATTATTCGCCATAACATTTTCATCCGATGGAATCCAACTCGCCGGGACCGCGCGAAGTTGACGCTCAAGATGGCGGAGCCACCGTCACCATGCCCGTGGTGCAGGAGTGGCTGAAAGACCGCTATGTGCTCAAACGCGAACTCGGACGAGGAGGATTCGGAATAACCTATTTGGCCGCCGATACAGGTTTATCGTCGCGCAAAGTGGTTGTGAAAGTTCCTCTCCAAAATCGCTCGAACGACGCGTGGTCGCTGAAGAAATTCCGCACTGAGACCGATGCGCTGGCCCGGATCGACCATCCGGGTGTTGTCGCTGTCTTAGATTGCGGCGAGTGTCCCGACGGGCGGCCGTTTATCGTAATGCAATACGTGGCGGGGAGCCCGCTTCGGCAGTTGATTCCAAGGGAAGGGATGCCCCTCGCGCGCGTGGCGGACATTCTGCTTCAAGCCGGGCGCGCAGTGTCGGCCGCCCACGATGCTGGGGTCCTTCACCGCGATTTGAAACCCGAGAACATAATGCTGCAGACACGCGAGGGCGGCGAGGAATCCGTCAAGGTCATCGATTTCGGACTGGCGGGGGTGTTCGAATCGGTTGTCCCGATCGCATCGACCAGGGTGGTGGGCACCTGGCAGTATATGGCGCCGGAGCAGTTTGAGGGGAAGTCGTTCGCGGCGACGGATGTGTATCAGCTCGGCATACTTGCGTATGAATTAGTGACCGGCGTTGCGCCATTCAGGTCAACTACCGCGCCAGCGCTGCTCTCCGAAAAGCAAAGCCGCGTGAAGATCCTCCCGCGTGACCTCAGACCCGATCTCCCTGAGGCTGCTGAGCGCGTAATGCTCAGGGCGCTTTCGCCGGACCCTGCTCAGCGCTCTTCAAGCCCGAGAGAATTCGGCGAGGAACTCGCGCGCTGTCTGCTGCAGAGTATTCACGAACATTCCACGCCGGCGGCCGAACTACTTCGCGCGGAGCCCCCAAAGGACAGCCTGTGGCGCATCGCGCTTAAACGTTGGAGGATAGCAGCTTCAGTGGTGGGGACCAGTCTCATCGTCTGGCTGGTCCTGTCGACAACAGGTCCACCGAGAACCAGGAACAGAATCGCCGTGCTTCCATTCAAGAACCGCACCGGCGATCGAGAGACGGCGTACATCGCGGACGGGATCACGGAGGCATTGATAAACGACCTGTCGCTGATTCCCGCTCTGAACGTCGCCGCACGCGGAACGGTGATTGCATTTGAGAATTCGACGGCCGATCCCCTCGCCGCCGGGAGACGTTTATCGGCCGACCGTGTTGTGCTCGGATCGGTGTGGAAAACAGGGGGGAAGTTTCAAATCTCAGTCGAGTTGATGGAGGTAGAATCCGGGTCCCATGTCTGGGGAGGCTCTTACAATACGGCGGATTCGTCGCTTTCCAATGCGATTTCAAACGTTTCAACCGATATCACCGATCAACTCCGTGTCAGCCTGAGCGGTGCCTACAAATTGCGCCGTACCCGGCAGTACACCGTCGGATCGGCGGCGTACTCTTACTATCTGAAAGGGCGCTTCGATCTGAACAAGCGCACGGCCGAGGATCTCAACTCGGCAATTCAGAACTTTGAACTGGCCCTCTCGGTCGATCCGTCATATGCCCCAGCACACGCGGCGATGGCTTACGCCTACACGCTGCTCGCGTTTAACGGCAGTTCGTTTCCCGGTTCCGCCAACACTACCCAGGCATATGCGCTGAAAGAGGCTCGGCTTGCCGCGAGCCGCGCCCTCGAGCTTGACGGAATGCTGGCTGAGGCGTACGCCTCGCTGGCGCTAGTTCAGATGCAAGCGGATTATGAATGGGACAAAGCCGAACTGACTTTTCGAAGAGCCATCGACCTGGATCCAAAGTGGGCGGAGACTCGCGAATCATACGGACTGGAACTGGCCGCCTTGGGGCGAACTGACGACGGCCTGAGGGAGATATGGATGGCCGAGACACTCGAGCCGGAGAATCGATCATTCAAAATCGCTCAAGCGCTCGTTTTGTACTACGCCCGAAGGTACGATGAATCGCTCGGGGTGCTGAATGCGGTCATGCCGGATGCACGCGACTTGAGAGAGTATGGCGACATGTTCGCTCAGAACTATTGGGCGAAGTCAATGAACGATCGGGCCCTTACATCTGTTCTCAGCATTCCTGACGCATCCGCGGCTCGCTTGGGGCTTGTTGCTGCAGCGTATGCGCGAGTTGGCCAGAGAAGCAAGGCAAAGTTCCTCCTCAACCAACATTTTTCTTCAAGAAGAATTGGATCGTGGTACGATGTTGCGCTCGCCCAACTTTACCTTGGCGACAAGATGGCAGCCATCCAGGATTTGAACCGTGATCGCGCCAGGAGGACTGCGGAGGTTTTGTTCGTCGGCGTGGATCCCTTGCTGGACCCATTAAGGTCAGAAGCGGGCTTCCGCGCACTGCTGGCTGAACTGAATCTGGCAACCAACCCTTAATTGTGTGACAACAGTTGAAAGGAAAAACATGGAAGACAACCCCGTCTGGGAACCGAAGCTATTGAAGGGCCTATGCTTCAAGGATGATGACCAACTCCGCCGCTACCTTCACAAGCTGTGCTCTTTTTTTCAGAGCCTGGATGAGCCTGAAAAACGGGTCTTTCTGGCCAGCTTGCCGGGCGCGGCTGAAGCCTTGCTGTCTTTTCGATTGGAAATCACTGTGACGGAGTTGGAGGATTTTCTGCGAGAGAGAGAAGAACCGTTTGGAGGAGTTATCGTGAATGTACACAAAATCGTGGGTTGTGATGACGACGACGATGATGATGACCAAATAGGGAAGAAGTGATGCCGAAAGGAGCCGAGGACATTGGCCGGCAAAGCGTTCGGACTGCGCCTGACCCGCCGCACGAAGTATTCGCCGGCTCTTTCCGAGCGAATCAGGCCGGCGACTGAAACACTTGCAATTGCAGCCGGGATGGCGGTCGCGTGCGGTGTCACCAGGCTGGCCGACATTACAGGCTTGGACCGTGTCGGCATCCCGGTGTACAGCGCAATCGTCCCAGCGTCGGATGACGGCATCTCCGTGTATAACGGCAAGGGGATCCATCTCATCGACTGCAAGACCGGCGCGTTGATGGAGGCGATTGAGAGGCAGACCGCGCTGAGGGCCAACCTCCCGATCACACAGGGCAGCTATTCCGGGATTCGCGCCCGCGGGATAGCAATAACGGACCCGCGCGGCCTTGGCGCGGAGATGCGCAGAGACTACAGCGAACAGCGCAGCTACTCCTGGACGCCGGCCTGGGATCTCAACAGCGGCAAGGCTGTCTTGGTACCTGCGGGAGCGGCGGGTTACGGTCCGAAGTACTGGCGGGACGGATCTCCATTTCGACACCACTCTTCAAACGGTCTTGCCTCCGGGAATTGCCTCGAAGAGGCAATTTGCCACGCTCTGTGCGAACTCATCGAGCGCGATTCTGCTACCTTCGCGGAGCTGCGCAGTCACTGGGGTCCGCGTGTCAGGCGAGAGGCGCTACTCGGGTTCGAGGCGGGCGCCAACGGCGCCGACGACCCGGACGCGTGCCCGCGGGTCGATCTGAGTACGGCGCCCGATCCAATTCCTGAAGTTCTGGCGAGATTCAGGAAGGCGGATCTCGATCCGGTAGTGCGCGACATGACCTCGGATCTGGGGGTTTGTTCGATCATCGCGGCCGTCGCCGACGATAGCGTGTTGGGATTTCCTCAGGCACACGGGGGGCAGGGTGCGCACCCGGTCGCGAGCGTGGCCGTTATGCGCGCACTTCTTGAGCTTGCACAATCGCGCGCCGTGGACATTCAGGGCGTGCGCGAGGACATTCTCCCAGCCGACGTGGTAGCGCAATCCTGGGCTCGAGACACGCAGCGCGTGAGGCAAATCGACCGGAAGCGCTGGGTACTGCAACAGTCGGGTGTTATGCGGCCATTTCAGGATTTGGCCTCATTTGAAAACGAAGACATCGCCGACGACATCCAGATGCTTCTTTCGCGCCTTGGGCGCCAGGGAATGGACCAGGTGTTGGTTGTCCCGTTTCCCGTGCCTTCCGGATTGGCTGTCGTACGCGTCATCGTTCCTGGCCTGGAATTCTGGTCCCTCCACTCCGGAAGAATCGGCCCACGCGCACTAGAGTTTTGGAAGCGCCATGTCGCCTGATCTTAGTCGTGCGGCCCAGCCGTTCGAAGCAGTCGTGTTCGCTGGCCCGAGCCTGCCGCTTCGGGACTTCGCCGTTTCAGCGGCCATCGATCTTCGCCCTCCCGTGAGGCGCGGAGATCTCGTGCCTCTTTGTGTCAAGCGGCCCAGCGCTGTCGGCATCATTGACGGCGATTTCTTTCAAAACCTCGCACTCTCTCCAAAGGAGATCCTCACCTTACTGAATTCCGGGGTACCAGTCTATGGATCGTCGAGCGTAGGGGCGCTCCGGGCGGTCGAGTTGCGTTCACAAGGCATGATTGGAGTCGGAACCGTGTACAGACTTTTTCGTCGCGGGTACCTGGATGCCGATGATGAGGTCGCGGTTACCTGGTCACCGGATGCCGGGCGCAGAACCTCCTCAGCGCTCGTCGACACCCGCTGGGCGCTCCGCGGCGCGGTACGAGCTGGGATTCTGATGCGGGCCGAGGCGGACAAGATCGTCGGCGTGCTGAAAGGGACATATTTCCCCGAGAGAACGGATGAGCTCACGCATCGCGTCGCGCGAGACGTCGTGGGCACCGAACGTGCCCATAACCTGCGGCGCTTGCTGGCAAACGGGACCAGAACCATCAAAGAGCGGGACGCGCTTCTGCTCTTCAAACGACTGGAACGGGACTGTCTGGCGCTCCAAAATCGGCGCATTGCCTGATTCCGCAACAGGACTCCGCGGCAGGCGCCTCCCCCACCGCACCGTGGCTCTGGTTCAGAACCTCAAGTGCAGGTTCAATTGAAGGAAACGTGGGCTGCCGATTGTGTGCTGAATGATACCCAGGCTGCCGGCAGGCGGGAACGACGGCGGCGGCGAATAGTTCGGGAAGAACTGCACGTTGTTGTTGGGTGTATCGAAATCGGGATGATTCGTCAGGTTGTAGGCATCGAAATTCAAGCGCAGGAAGTATTTCTCTTTGATGGAGAATTCCTTGGCGAGTGTCATGTCAAAACGCACCTGGAACGGGCCGCGGAACAAGTTGCGGCCGGAATTGCCGTAGAGCGACTCATAGTTGTCGCACCCTGAAGCGTCACAGGGCGGCACGCCGTTCTGGCCGGGTTGCAGGAACTGCGGCGAGAAGGCATTGACATCGAGGACGGGTTGGCCTGCGTTGACTCCGGTGGTCCCCTGGAGTTGCGCCTTGGCGGCCGTGATCCCCGGTTTCAAAGGCACAATCGGGTTGCCGATGAAGTTGCTGGTGCCATAGTACATGCCCGCGATCGCGCCCGAAAAGTCGTAAACGCTGTACGGCTGACCGCTCTGCGCGACCGTCTGGCCGCCAAGCGTCCAGCCGTTCACCACCGCGCCGAGCATTTTGTTCGAAGTCAGCTTGGGAATTGAGTAGCTGTAGTTCACCAGGAATACGTGCGTCTGGTCGAAGTCAGCCGACGCATAGTTGGAGCGCGGCGACAGCGGATCGTTGCCGGTCCAGAAGAGCCCCAGGCCGCTCTGTTCGTCGAGTGCGTGCGACCACGTGTAGGTGCCGGTCAATTGCAGGCCATAGGACAGCCGCTTGCGTACCTGGAATTGCAGGGAGTGGTAATTGGAAACGCCTTCCGCTTTGTATAGCACTGAATTCATGTCGTAGCCAACGTAAGGGACGCGCAACGGGGCGTTGCCCGCGTACTCGCTGGTGGACACCGTCTCGCTGTTAATTACGTTCAGGCCGTAGGAATACGATTGGCCGTGGATCGGATGCTGGGGCGTCGCGATGCCCGGCTGGTTGAACGCGATCGGCAGGATCTCGTGTTGGCCGTGGTTGCCGACGTAGCCGAGACTGAAAAGCCAGCTACTCGATAGCTGGTATTGCAGGTCGAACGTCCAGTTCTCCGTGTAGGGCAGCTTGTTGTTGACGTCGTAGCCGCCGAAGAGGAACGGACCGAAGGGGTTTCCGGCCGGGAAGCTGCCGGAGGCAGTCTGCGCCAGATTGGGCAACAGAGCGAGGAATGACGACGCGTTGGTCGGTGGAGGGGGTAGCGGCGCCGTGCCAAATGGGGCGTTAAATGTAGCACCGCTCGCCGCGAAGTCCGGCGTCACGAATGGGGGCGCGAGGGTTACGCCAAACGGTCCGTTGTAACCTCCGCCGGCGCTCGGCGAGAGTTCGCTGAAGAACTCGCCGCGATCATAGTAGATTCCAAAGCCCGCGCGTACCGTGAGTTTCTTCATTGGCGTCCAGGCGACGCCGAAACGCGGCGCGAGACCCCACTGGCGTTGCGTCAGCAGCGAGTTGCTCGCTCCCGAAGACGCCATGGTCGGGTTATTGCCCGCGATCTCTAGGCCGGAGCCGGTGATGGTGTCCGTCGCGGCGTTATAGGAATAGAGGCCCGAGTTGAAGCCGGTCAGGCGGCCGTATTTTTCGCTCAAGGGGCCGAGGAAATCCCAACGCAATCCCAAGGTCAGGGTCAGGTTACTGCGCAGCTTGTAACTGTCGTTTACGAACGCCCCCACCGTATCGGATCGGTAGTAGCGATTGCTGGAGCCCGCAAACGCCGCCGTCCCGATGCCGGGACGCACATTGCCTTCCACGAACGCCATAAAGTCGGTAAATGTGATCTGATCCGTCTCGTTGTTGCGGTTGATGATGTTGAGTTGGGCGTGGTCCCATTGAAACCCGCCGGAAAGCGTGTGCTTCCCGCGGATCCAATTTAGCGTCGAGGCGTATTCCCACTGGTTCTGGTACATCCCAGCGTTGGCGAAACTCGAATTCGGGCCGAACTGTAGCGGTTGGGCGACTGTGGGATCGGCCGCCGTGATGGAAATCGCGGGGAAGACGGTCGAGCCGAGCAGGTTCATACCGAAATCGCTGGGCTTGAATGCCTGGCTCGTTCCCGCGAACGCCTCAAGCCGGGTGAAGCCGGCGCGCTGCTCCCATGTTAGGGAAGGGGAGAGAACGACCGTATTATTGATCGATCCCACCTGGCTTCCCGCGGAGAGGCTTTGGCCGAAGCCAAGCAAAGATGCAAATGCTCCGAACGGGTTGGTGGTCGGGTTGTCCTGGATGAAGTACTTTACGCCGAGCCGGTCCTTGTCGTTCACCACGTAATCAATGTTGGCGATGCCTTGGTCCACGTGCGCTTGCGAATTCGGGCCTTGCTGGACAGCGTCGTACCCAAGCCTGGTTGCCAGTGCGGGATCGGTGATTTGCGGAGTCGGAATCAGATACTGACCGTTCGCGTGTTTCGCTTGCAATAGGCCCAAGGCGACGGAGCTGATCTGGCTGGTGCCGATATTTTGGCCGTAAGTCGTGTTGATCATCGCGGCGATCCCAGCAGCACTGCGATCGTTGGTCAAGGCAAGCGGTACCGTGGACTCCTGCGTTGAGGAAGTTACGTCAGCGATGCGGATGCCCTGGTAGGAGGCGAAGTAGAAGAGTTTGTCCCTCTTGATCGGCCCTCCGAACGTGACGCCGTACTGATTGCGGTTGAGGAACGGCACCTTCTGGTTGATGGCCGGATCGGCGTTATAGAAGAACGGTGCGGCGTTCATGGCGCTGTTCTGCCACTTCTCGTAGACCTGCCCGTGCACTTCGTTGGTCCCCGACTTGGTGAGCACGCTGATGTGCGCACCACTGTGGGCGCCTTGTGAAGCGTCGTACATTGAGGCGTTCACGGCGATCTCCTGCACCGCTTCGGTGGGCGGCGTCGGCAGCGATTGGCCGATGGCGGAATATACCGAAGTGCTGGTCTGGATCTGGCCACCCGCGCCGAAGGCCTCGCCCGTGTTCAAGACGAACCGGTTCGCTCCCACCTGGCTCGCGGAATTACCATTGAACAGGTTGTCGGTAGCGATGCCATTCATCGAGAAAGCGTTGCTGGTGTCCCGGTTGCCGTTCGAGAAGATCGCCTGGTTGCCGAGCCCGCTGTTACTGCCGGCGCCGCCAAGAAAATCCGCGTGGACACCAGGGCTCAGAATCGCCAGTTGCGTGAAGCTGCCGGTCCCCAAAGGGGTCAATTGGATCGTCGATTGATCCACAACGTACCCGTTGGTCGTATCGACCTGGTTCATGAGCGCCACCGCGCTCACTTCCACGGTCGTGCTGACAGCGCCGACTTGCAGGGCCCCATCGACTGTGGTGGTTCGGTTGGCGTTCACCAGGACCTCGGTATGAGTCTCGGCGTCAAAGCCCGTTTTGCTGATCGTCACCCGGTAGGTGCCAGCCGGGATGTTCGGGATCGAGTAGGAGCCGTTCGCCTGCGTGCGTGCCGAAACCGTCAGGTTGGTCTCGCTGTTCACGGCCTTCACCGTGGCGTCAGGCACCGAGGATCCCGATGCGTCTTTTACGGTGCCGGTGATAGCGCCAAGGATTTGTTGGGCGCTGACCGCACTTGGGAGCCAAAGGGCCAGGCAGAAAAAGGCACTACAGAGCAAGAACCGCCGCGATTGGAGATTATCCAAGGTCATCGTGTCTCACCTCTTGCACGACACAGAGTCATCGTCCGCTCGGGACACACGCGTACTATGCTCTGGATTTGAGATCGGTAATTCGAGCCGGAGTTGTAATCAGCGTTGAGCCAATCCGAACACCGAAACGCGAAAGCCGCAATGGGCCTCCGCACCACAAAACATGCCCCTGAAGTTACGGATAGAGAAGCGTACTCCTCAGCCAGACTATCCCTCTCCGCAGATTGAACCCGGACAGTCGCGCCGCATTGCGCGTGCGCCACGAGGCGCGGTGCAGGCCGAACAGGGGATCAGAATAACATGTAAACTCACCCGCGGAGCCAACCGTAGAGAGTATCGAACGGACAGAATTGCATGCCGACCGGCGTAGGGAGCAACTCGGCGTACTGTCGCGTCGTTCGTGACTGATTCAATTACCGCGGACCGGCAGTTCACTCAACTGGCTTGGTTGCGATTCCCATGATATGGGCGCTCGCCCCGATTAGCGTAACCTCGCTCTCCAGTTCCCGCATGGTCGCCATCAATGCCTTCTGCCGATCGGCGGTCGCCGATTCCGGTACAGTCCAGACTGGGCCCTCTATCGCGCAGAGCCTGGGGGTTGGGAAGCCTCCTTCGATCAGTTCCATCCTCAACTCGTCGGGATGATGGAAGAAGGCGGTAGTGAAGTAATCGAGGTTCCCGGTTTCGTTGCGGTGCTGCCCGGTCTTCAGATCCTGTTCCAATACGCGAACGAAGTCCGGGTCGCGGATCAATCCACGCGCGATGCCGTCGAGCGCCGAGGCGAAACGCGAGATTGCCACCGCCAGCAGAACGCCTCCGGCATGTAACACTCGGTGCGCTTCTCGAATCGCTTTCAGCCGCTCGCTGGAATCTGGAAGGTGGTAGAGCGGCCCGAAGAAGAGCACGGCGTCAGCCGCCCCGTCGCCGCAGGGGATTGCGCGGGCATCCCCTTCCTGGAAGCTGCGAGGTGCACGCCGCTCCGTTGCGGCCCGCTGTCTGGCCTGTTCGATATGCAGGGAAACGGGATCGACGAGATCCACGACATATCCAGCTTCCGCCAGGGGGAAGGCATATGCACCGGCGGCGCCGCCGACATCCAGAACGAGTGCGGGCGGGCATGGCAAGAAGCGGTCCAGGAGATCCAGGGTTCGAATCTTCTCCCAGCGAAATAACGGAGTCGCCAGCCGATCGGCTTCCTGACCGAGTTCGTAGTACCGGAGAATCTCCAGCCGTAGCGAATTGTGCGGAGCAGGCATGCCTCCATTTTGCTTCGTCGCCAGCCTCGTCGCCCGGCATTTACTAACCCCGCGAATTTCGGAGGCCAACTGATGGATAACGATACGTTCTCATCGGACGTTCTTGGCGGCAGTGGGCCCGCGGACGGAGCCGGGACGAAGAGCATGAGCAGATCCGGCCACTTTGGCAGAGACTCGCGCCGGCGTCCACTTCTATATCACAAACGTTGTTGTTGCCGACTGATTCCCTAAAACTGACCCCAGGAGTACACTTATCCGTAGCGTCCGTCTTTTATAGGTTTAGTGGCGATTACCGAATTTCGGGACAGGCCGAAAGCGCGGTCGAGATCCTGGAATCGCCATGAGATCTTGGAGTGCGAAATGCCACACTGCGATCACCTGAGACAAATCCGGAGCGTCCAACCCCGCGCGTCGGGCTGCGAAGAATGTTTGAAATCCGGCGACACATGGGTGCACCTGCGCGCTTGCATTTCCTGTGGCCATGTCGGTTGTTGCGACTCATCAAAGAACAAACATGCGACAAAGCACTTCCACGCCACGCACCACCCCATCGTTAAGTCGCTCGAGCCCGGGGAGGATTGGATGTGGTGCTATGTCGACGAAGTTGGTTTATAGCGCCAGGGATGAAGCCTGGCCGAGGCCGATTGAAGCGCTGAGAGAATTCGATTAACGGCAGGCCTGTGGTGGCTGGCCGCTCAGTTCGAACTGGAGGGCTGACCTCTTGCGGCGGATAATGCCAGCATTTGTCGTCGCGCGCGGGAAATGGTGACAAGCGGCAGATCGCTGACGATAGCGCCTTTCTCGACCTGGCGACGCGCTCCGATGGACCCGGATGGAGCAAAGTATGCGGATCCGGCATCAAATGCCATGAACACTTAGACCGTTTTCGTCAATCCGCGGCTCGTCGTGTTTAGGACGTCCGGCGGATATCCGTAATTCGACCAGTCCAAAGATTTTCACTTCCCTATGGCTGAGCACAACCTACGCTATATTGCCTTTCCCGTCCTCGACGAGGCGCAGATCGCGGCCGCGGCAAGTTGCACCGCTCTGGCGCCAAGACGATGCCGGGATGGAGAAACCCTGGTCGCTGTTGGCGAACGCGCTTTCAAATTCTTCATAGTCAGGTCCGGTGAAGTGGAAATCATTGATCATACCGGCGATGAGCCCAGGATGATCGTGGTCCATGGAAAAGGTGAGTTTACCGGCGACGTATCCCACTTGACGGGCACCCCCGCGATTTTCACCGCGGTCGCGCGAGGAGATTGCGAGGTATTCGAGATTTCGGGTGAGGCGCTTCGCCACATTTTGAACCAGTGCCCGTCTCTCAGCGATATCATCTTGCAGGCCTTCATCGCCCGCCGCGAGTTGCTGCGTGAGTCTCCGAATTTTGTGGGCCTGAGAGTCATCGGATCGCGCTACTCTCCCGACACCTTCCGTGTCCGCGATTTTCTCGCGAGGAACCGTGTGCTGTTCACATGGGTAGACCTGGAATCGGATCCCGAGGTAGACCGGCTGCTCAAGGAGTTCGGGTTAACGGAGGCTGACACGCCGGTGGTCGCCTGTGCGCACATGCTTTTGATGCGCAACCCGTCGAACCTGCAACTGGCGAATGAGGTCGGTTTTCATCAATCGCTGGGGCGCACGGTTTATGACTTGCTGATTGTGGGCGCCGGGCCGGCAGGGCTCGCCGCTGCGGTTTACGGCGCATCCGAAGGTCTGCGGACGGCGGTGCTGGACTGCGTCGCCCCTGGAGGCCAGGCAGGCAGCAGCATGCGGATTGAGAACTACCTGGGGTTTCCGACAGGGCTGACCGGTGCCGAACTCACGGACCGCGCAACCCTCCAGGCAAACAAATTCGGCGCGCAAATCTCCGTCCCTTCGGCGGCAGTCAGCCTGTCCTTCGAGAACCGGTACGCGGTGGTGGACACCGGCGGCGATGAACCGGTAACCGCCAAGTGCGTGTTGATTGCGTCGGGTGCTCAGTACCGAAGGTTGGACGTGGAAGACTTCGAACGATTCGAAGGGACCGGGGTCTACTATGCCGCGACGCCTGCCGAGGCCCTGCTGTGCCGCGGTTGTCCGGCGATAGTCGTAGGAGGAGGAAACTCGGCGGGTCAAGCAGCGGTCTTCCTGGCGGGGCACGCCAGCCAGGTCCTGTTATTGATTCGCGGCGACGACTTGAACAAGAACATGTCGAGTTATCTGGTCTCCCGGATCGAGCAGACCGCCAACATCGAACTGCATTGCAATACCTCGATCCGCCGAATGGTCGGGAACGGACATCTGCGGGCGATCGAGATCGTGAACGGCAGCAGCGGACAGACCCGAAGAATCGAGACACCGGCGGTCTTCAGTTTCATCGGAGCCACGCCTCGTACCGAGTGGCTGCCGCCTTCAGTCGAGCGGGATGCGAAGGGGTTCGTGCGAACCGGAGGGACTGTTGCGCATTCGTCTCATTGGGATCTCCAGCGGGCGCCGTTCTTTCTCGAGACGAGTCATCCTGGCGTCTTCGCGGCCGGAGACGTTCGTTCGGGATCGGTGAAGCGGGTAGCATCCGCAGTCGGCGAGGGCTCGATGGCAGTCCAGTTCGTGCATGAATATCTGAAAGGAATGTAGGCAAGTTATTTGGCCACCGCGGCCCACGATCCTCGCCGGGCATGCTTTAACCCGGCTGCTTACTCCTCAGCGCAGCCCCGATCGGATCAAGAACTCCCGCGCTACCAGTGCCACGGCCCGATGCTCTCCATCGACTTGATAATTGAGCGACTGCATCGTGGAGTTGTTGAATTTCCCGGAAAGCTCGAGCAACGCGCTTCGCAGCCCGGCCGTTCGACGCATGGCGTCTTCCCGAACCGCGATTGAAACTTCGTAGGGAGGAAACGCATGCTTGTCGTCACGCAGCACCTTGAGATCCAATTTTGAGAGCAAGCCGTCTGTGGCATTGGCGGCGATCATCGTCACCCGCCCCTGTTCGAGCGCCCGGTAAAGCAGGCCAAGGTCCATGCTCCTGGGCCGTCCATTCCAGTGAAAGCCGTAGGTCCTGTCCAGGGCGGGCAATCCGTCCGGCCGCTGTTCGAATTCGTAGCCCACGCCGAGCGCCCAGCCGCCTGACCTTCTAGCGGCATCACTGATGTTGTCGAGATTCCCGGCGCGAGCATCGGCCCCTTTGACAACCATGGCGAACCCGTTGTCAATGCCAAGCGGCGGGAGCCACTCCACCTGAGAGTCGCGAAGATACCTGGCCCGGACACGCGCAAAAACGTCGGCCGGGTTGCCGGGGGCAGGCTCTTTCAGAATCGCTGCCAGCGCCGTTCCCGTGTACTCCGGATAGAGGTCGATCTCGCCACCGACCAGTGCCTGGTGAGCCAGGAGCGTTCCGCCCAGATTCAAGCGTCTTTCCACCGGCGCGTGAAGGCGGTGCTCGAGATGCTGAGCTATGATCTCACCCAGTATCACCTGCTCGGTAAAGTTCTTCGACCCAACCCTGATGGCCCGCTTCATCCCTGGGTACGAGCAACCGCCCAGCGTGAGCAAGGCCATCAATCCGGCGAGATTCTGCCCTCGACCCATCCGATTCTCCGATCTGCAACCAGCGCCAGCACTGCCCCGGAAGCGCGCCCACCATGTGCGCGCGCGAGCAGACCAGGCGCATTACCGCGAGACCATACCACCGCCGGCGTTCACCGCCCGGCAACTCTCACTTTTCGCCGCGAGGACGGTACCGGCCGGACAGCAGGTCCGAAACAAGTGTCTCAAGCTCGATGGTGTTCACGGTTTCAACGCTGATACTGCCTGGGTCATCCGGCGCGGCGACCGCAACCAGCACCGGTCGGGCAAGCAAGCTCTTGATTGACTCAAGATCTCCCGTCGACAGCTTCTCGCCCCTGCTCTTTAGAATTCTCGTCAGACCCTTGATGGCCCGCGGGCTCATACCCCATCGTTGCTCCTGTGCTTGCTTGATCAAGCACGGGACTGCCTCGGGGCCACCGCCAAAGCGGGCCAGAATCTCGATGGCATCCTCACGGTCCGTGCTGTTATCGGAGCTCGCCTCGAGTATCTCAACAGCGCGGAGAATCAGTCGCTCTTCTTGAAGCGCCATCGCCAGGGTTTCCGCCGCGCGCTGTCTGACGTTGAATTCGGCCGAATCGGAAAATACCAAGGCCAGAATTTGATCGGCAAATTCTCCCGAGGGAGCTTCATGCAGGGCGACGGCGATTCTCTTCATCGCCGCATTCCGAACGACAAGATCGGAGCAGTTGAACCATGGCAGAAGATCGTTGACCGGCGTAATGGTTACTATTCTCAGATCGTAATCCCGCCGTACCTGGGTCGCATCCAGCCGAAGCGATTCGCAGAGTAATGCCAGAGCACGGTCGACGCACCGATCTTCGGGATGGGAGCCTATCGGATCGCGGCGGCCGCGCAACAGTGTAAGAATCACATTTGAGTCGCCGGTTCTGGCCAAAAAATCCGCCGCGGAGGCGCGCCGGTCACCTTCTTTGTCGACGAATTCTTGATGCGCTTTTGCCAGGGCAAAGCGGCGCCCATCCCGGGCTGTCCTCCTGGCGCGAACGGTACTTTTTCCTAACAGGAGGGCGGCGATGAATACTACAAGACCGGCGGCAATCAATGGCAGCATCGGCAATCCCACTCCAGGCGACTATCTCGGGGATCATACCTACCTCGTAAGATTCCCCAAAACGGCCTGGCCGACCAACATCAGCGCTACAACAGCCATATCCCACACCCGGCTCCGCCTCCGGGCGTCTACCCGCCCGCCGATGGGAAATCGCTGTAGCGCCGACAAATCCGAGCTCCGGCGTACAGACGATATCCATCCCCACGCCGTGCGACTTATCGGCTCGCGAACGCCTGAACTGCTACCCACAGCATAGCCCTATGCTTATAAAAAAGAGGTCATGATTCTATAGTACCGATACACGACGCGATTGGTCCTGGTACTGGCTACGGAGGATTCGGCTCAAAGACCGAAAGCGGGCCCTCGCCCGGCTCTGCAATTGTCCGGCGCGACTGCGTGGGCGGAGCCTCGCGTTGTTTGAAAGCACGGTCAGCCTGCCGGGCCCGTTTTGTGAGAGAGTGTGTTTGATTGCTACGGGAAGAAGCGGAAGTCTTCAAACCGCGGCCGAGGCCGAGCATGCATCCAGATCTTCCAGCGGAGGTAGTTCATGTCTAGACTAGCTCTTATCCCCTTCCTTTCCGGCACCCTTTTCTGCACTCAAATCATCGCGCAAGAGACGTCTCAATCGGCAGCGGCCGAAGCAACCAAGAAGGCCACAGTGGAGGGTCAGGTCTTCAACCAGATCACCAAGGAGTCGCTCAAGCGCGCCGAGGTGCAGCTCTTCCTCATTCAAAAGAGCGGCATGAATATCATGGGCCAAAACAATGCGGCCTACTCGGTGGTGACCGATGCGGAAGGCAAGTTCCGCATCGAGAATATAGAGCCTGGCGATTATCGTCTGGAGCACCGCAAGAGCGGTTTCGTCTCCGGCCGCGGTGGGATGTTCAATGTGTCCAACAACACGTTGAAGCTGCCTCCAGGGGAGAAACTGACTTCGCTGCGCTACTACCTTACACCGCAGGCGATCGTGAACGGGCGCGTGCTCGATGACGAAGGCGAGCCGGTGCAAGGCGCATCGGTGATGTTGATACGGCCGATTTACAATCGCGGCACGCGGCATATGGTGCCAACCGGGCAGGCGCAGACCAACGACAGGGGCGAATATCGCATCATCAACGTCCCGGCGGGCAAATACCACATCCAGGCCGACGTGGGACGAGGGCTCATGGGAATGGGGACGTCCGCCGCGCCCGCCGTGACCCCGCAGCCTGGAGCGCCGCGCACGGCGTTCGTCTCCACTTACTACCCCAATGCGCTGGAACTGGCGCAGGCCACACGCGTCGAAGTGGCGGCGGGGCAAGAGCTCTCAGGCCAGGACATCACGCTACGCAAAGACAAGGTAGTAAAGGTGACCGGCAAGGTGCTTGAAGCCGACGGCTCGCCGGCCAAGAACGTCTTCATGATGCTTGCGCCGCGCGACGTGCTGTCTTTCTCGGGCGGCATGGCCGCGCCGACCGACAACAAGGGAGCCTTCATACTCAGCAACCTGCGGCCCGGCGAGTACACCATTCTCCCAAACCGCATGGGTGGTACCGGCGGCGGGCCGATGAACCCACTGCAGTTGCAAGTGGGCGAGACCGACGCGGACAACGTGACGCTCCAGTTGCAGCCTGCGCTGGATGCAAGCGGCGCGTTCGTGGTCGAAGGGTCCAACAAGAAAGACATCGACTTCGCCGGATGCAACGTGAATGCGGAGTCCACCGAGCTCAGCATTTTCGGCGGAGGCTTCGGCACAGCGAAGAGCGATGGCACCTTCAAGCTGGAACGGCTGTCGGGCGGAAAGGTCACACTGAGCGCCTATTGCCGTGCGATCGGAGACAGTTACGTCAAGGCGATCATGGTGGGCAGCGAGGACGTGCTCGGCAAAGAAATCGACGCCTCGGCGCCTTCTTCGGGCAGCATCCGGGTGATTCTGCGGACCGATGTGGCGAGCGTGAGCGGCACGCTCGATATCCCGGAGGAAAAGAAAGCCACGCTGCGGCAGCCGCTGGTGGTGTTGTTCCCGGCCGATGACCGGCTGCGCAAGGCTGGACAACTGGATCAGTCGCAGATCGACCAGAAGAATCACTTTGAGAGCAAGGACGTGCGGCCCGGCGAGTACTTCGCCTTCGCGTTCGAAGATGCCGACTACGCGACGCTCTCCGATCCCGAGTTCTTCACGGCCGTCCAGAGCAAAGGCGTGAGGGTGACATTCTCGCCGGGCGAGTCGAAGACGCTGGACCTCAAGCTTATGCCCTGGCCCGCGGAATTCGCCGACCGGCTTCAGTAGTCCGCTAGCGATGGTTCGTGCAGCCCAAGCCTCGGTTTGCACCCAGGATGCCTGTCTCGTTGAGCAGTGGGCGCCGAAGTGGGATCAGGCGGATACCCTGCCTTGGGTTTCGTCATTGCAGGTGGCCGGTCTAGTCCAGGCGGATGACTCTGTTCAGCCAAGATCGCATCGCAGAGTGATTGCATCGGCATGGCACCGCGACGGCTGAGCGCGGCCTTCGCCGCCTTGCTCGCGTAAGCAAAAACGCTTACTATCGAGAAGTGAAGGCGAGTGAGCTCAAGCGGTGGCTAGCGCGGCAAGGCTGTACGTTCGAGCAAGGCGTCAACCATTGGATTGTTCGACTCGGCGACAAGAAAACGACCTTGCCGCGGCATCCCGCGCAAGAGATCAAGACCGGGACCTACCACAGCATCCTGCGCCAGTTGGGGCTGAAACAGAAGTGAGGGCGTGATGGAGTATCCAGCCAAATTCGAGCCCGCCGCCGAGGGCGGTTTCGTAATCGAGTTCCCCGATTTCGGTTGGGGCGTCTCGCAGGGCGACGACGAGGAAGACGCGCAGCGCATGGCTCGCGACCTTCTCGTCACGCTGGTGCAGTCCCACATCAAGCAAGGCGAGAGTGTGCCGCGCCCAGGCCGGGCGCGCGGCCGAAAATACCGAATGATCCGCCTGGGCGCACTCCAATCAATGAAGGTAGAGCTCTACAGTACGTTTCAGGCGTCTGGCATCCGCAAGGCCGAATTCGCGCGCCGCCTCGGGATTCCCAAGACGGTCATCGACCGTCTGTTTGACCTCAAAACCGCACCCGTTTCGATCAGATCGAATCAGCGTTCGACGTGCTCGGCAAACAGGT
This sequence comes from Terriglobia bacterium, assembly GCA_963823095.1. Lineage (GTDB taxonomy): Bacteria > Acidobacteriota > Terriglobia > Bryobacterales > Bryobacteraceae > CAIVVT01. The sequence continues at coordinate 42,540 of CAWGKI010000037.1, read as the reverse complement.
CGAGGTCAACGTCCGCGACGCTGCCTGAGGCCGCGACGTGTCAGCGCCCTTTGGGAAAGCACTCGCCAACCGTTCTTCACTCGGTCCCGTAGTTGATCTCGATGCGCTTGACGGCGCTGGACGCGGCCCACAGCACCAGCGCTGTCACCGCCAGGAGTCCCAGGATGGCGAGGCTCTTCGACGCCGGAGCGGCCGGAGAAAGCAGCAGGCGCAGCAGCGGCGCATTTTCGTCCATCGGGGCGGCCTCCGGACATAGCGACTGCAAATAATAAAACACGCTGAGTTTCTGCAGCACTGCCGGCAGGAATCCGTTGATGCTCTCCCACAGGAGGATCACCGCCGCGGGGATAATCGGGTTGCGCAGCAACAGCCCCGCCGCCAAAAAGACGCTGCCGTAGCCCAGGCATCCCAAGACGGCGGTAGCCATATACCAGAATGCGTGCGACCATCCCGCGGTCGCCATGAACGCTTGCGCCTCGACTCCGTTGTGCGGCCAGAGCATGGCGCCGTAGGCGAGCAACGCGCCCCCGCCGAAGATGACGGCCGCGGCGACGATGCCGGCCATGTACTTGCCCGCGAGCAGCACTTCGCGCCGGACGGGGACCAGGAACCAGAAGTGCAGAGTCTTGTCCAACATCTCGCCGCGGAACAGGTTCATAAAGATGCCCAGGCACCCGAAGAAGATGGCCAGCCGCAGGTAGAAGTACTGGAATATCCCGGCGAAAATGGTGCGGTCTTCCTCCAGATTCTTGCTTGGACGAAGGTGCTTCTCCTGGAGGATGCCGTTCACAAAACGGATGTCGGCGACACGCTGGCCGTCGAAGTACGTCATTTCGCGGATGTCGTCGGGTTGCCGCCGGGGAGCCTTCTTGTCTTTAGCTTCCTTAGCGTCCTTGTCAGAGGCTTCCCTGTCTTCGTTTTCGTCGTCGTGATGGTCTCGCCAGGAGTGCTCCATCACGGGGTTCGGCGCCCGTTTCAGAACATCGTCCACTTTCTCGCCTTTGGCGAAGCTGTCCACTACTTGCGCGGCCGTGAGGCCGTTTTCGGTCCAGCGCTTCTCCCGCAGCTTGATCTCAAGACCGTGCCCGATAAACATCACGGTTGGGAGCAGGGCCAGCAGGTAGACCCACAACCCGCGCTTCGAAAAGAAGGCCCGCCGCATCTCCACTCGCGCAATGGCCCAGGCCTGGCGCATCCGAACCTTGGTCACTGCCTTGGTGATTGCTTCGGTCATTGCCGTCCACCTCCAATGAGGTACTCGTAGAGCGCATCCACGTTTTCGTCGGCGGGAATCACGCTGTCGATGAAGTTTCCGGCCAGAGCGATGCGGCTCAATGCGCGCGAGAACTCTTCGCGATTGCGGGTCATCACCAGCAGCCCCAGGCGATCGTCGTTCATCTTGATTTCCGTCACATGGTCCTCGCAGAACAGCAGCGACGCGATGCGGGAGGCGTCCCTGCAGCGAATGACGAACTGGCTGGGATGCTCTGAGATCTCGTCTCGCACGCCGCGGATTTCGCCCTCGGCGACGATCATGCCGTTCGCGATCAGGATGACCTGGTCGCTGATGATGTCCACCTCCTGCAGAACGTGGCTGGAGAGGATGACATGCCGTCCCTGCGAGGCGTAGTGGCGGAAGAGATTGATGGTGTCGGCGCGCACCAGTGGATCGAGGCCGTTCAGCGGTTCGTCGAGAACCAGCACTTGCGGGTCGTGTGCGATGGCCTGAGCAAGCCGCACACGCTGCCGCATGCCCTTCGAGTAACCTGCCACCTTGCGGGTAGCGGCTTCAGTAAGCCCGACCTGCTCCAGAGCCTGCCAGGCCCGGTCGCGAGCCTCGGCGGGGGAGTAGCCATAGAGTGTGAGACCGGTGGAGACGAACTCCATGCCGTTGGCCCAGCGCGGAGCGGAATCGAATTGCGTTGCGTATCCGGTGATGCGCATAAGGCGCTCCGGATCGCGCGGCGAGAGCCCCAGCACCGAAATCGAGCCACGATTGGGGTGGATCAGCCCGGTCATCAGGTTCATCAGCGTCGTCTTGCCGCTGCCGTTGGGACCCACCAGGCTGGTGATGCCCGGCGGGATGTGCAGCGTAACTTTGTTGACGCCCAGAACCTCGCCGTAGAACTTCGATACGTCTTCGAAGATGACCTCGGGAGTTGTCATGAGATCACCTCCACGGGGCGCAGTTTGCGTTCAAGAATCACGCCCAGCAGCACCGCCATCACGGCAAGCATAATCACGCAGGGCACGACACCCGGCCCCGGAGGAAGCTCTACGCGCAGCATGGACGACCAGATCATGAACATCGACCTGCCGGGATTCAGGAGCGAGCCCCAACCCACGCGCAGCACCGCATTGATCATTTGCGCGACGCCCGTAAGGACAAAGAAGAAGCCCAGGACCAACCCGCCTGCGACGATCCGCCACTTCACGTACGCGGAACATGCGAGCGCCACCAGACTGACGAGCAGGATCCAACTGACGAATCCGAAGAAGATCCCCGCGCCCATGTACCAGTTGCTGAGGAACCACGTCCCGCCGGCCATTCCAGCCTGCATCCAGAAGAGCAACACGCCGGGAACCCATGTGATCAGCGAAAGCAGTCCGACCAGCGTCGTCATGCGCGCGGCGACATAGTCGACTCGAGTCAGAGGCCGGCTGAAGTAGAGCGGCAGCGCATTGTTGGCGAGGTCCGGCGCGATCAGGCCGGGCCCGGTGAGCGCGGCCAGCAAGACCGCGAAGGTGGACTGCACATTCATAAAGATCAGGAAGAACTTGCCATTGATCTCAGCCATGCGCTTGAAGTCACCCGGCAAGCTCTGCAATATATCCAGGCGATTCGAGAGATAGACGAAACCCGCGCAGAGCAGCGGCCAAATCAGCGATGCGATCAGCAGCACCAGCACCAGGCGTTGTTGGAACAGCCGCTGCCAGGCGAAGCGGGGCAGCACCAACATGCGAGTCCAATGACTGGCGAGAGGTCCCTGATATCTCTGGTATCCGCGTTTATAGACGGCCATGAGCGGTTACCTCCTCGGCCGGAGACTGCGCCCCAGGGGACGCCTCCCCGTGCGTCCTTTGCAGATGCCCGACGGCCTTCATAAATATCTCTTCCAGAGAATCGCGCCGGTGCGTCAGCTTGCGGACGCTCAGGCCGAGCTTCGCGGTGACCTGCCACAGGTCGGCCACTTCCAGTTCCGGAGGCAGAACAATTCTCCACCGGCCGCCGCCCTCGCCCACCGCTTCGGCGCCCATCGCGGCCAGATGTCCGGCGAGAGTGTTGTCGTCGCCGGAGACTTCCAGCTCCGCGAAGCGCCGGTTGGAACGGCGCTCGGCTACCAGGTCCGACTGATGCACGATCAGGCCGTCCTTCATGATGACGACTTCGTCGCAGACTTCTTCCACGTCGCGCAGCAGATGCGAGCAGAGCACGACGCTCATGCCGTGCTCTTCCTTCATCTCCCGCACGAGTTTCAGCATGCGCAGCCGCGCGGATGGATCCAGTCCGTTCGTCGGCTCGTCCAGGATCACCAGTTCCGGCCCGTGCACGATCGCCTGGGCCAGCTTTGCCATCTGCTTCATCCCGAGCGAGTAGGTTCCCAGCGTGCGGTAGCGCGCCTCGCCCAACCCCACGTGGAACAGCACTTCGTGCGCCTTCTCGAGCGCCACCTCGCGCGGCAAGCCCGACAGTTCGCCCATCAGGCGCAGGAACGACACGGCCGTCATGTTCGCGATGAAGGAATCGCTCTCGGGCATGTAGCCGATCCTGGATCGCACCTCGCGGGCCTGGCGGTGGCAATCGAAACCGAGGATGCGCGCACTGCCCGCGAGCGGACGGTGGAACCCGAGCACGGTTTGGATCAGCGTGGACTTGCCCGCGCCGTTAGGACCCAGGAGGCCAATGGCTTTGCCCGCTCCAGAAACGCCGAGGCGGCAGGAGATCCCTTTCAGGATCTCGCGCCGCCCCAGCATCAGTCTCAGATTGTCGATTTCAATCACGCTGGGCATTTGTTCCCGATCACTGTCTGGTGGATTTGATTCCCGCTGCCGCCGATCCGGCCGTCATCAGGTCGAGGACCACACTCGTAATTCGAGTACGGCTTGCGAGGCGCAATTGTTCCGTATCCGCGTTCAGAACTACCAGCACTGGATCGCGATCCGCCGCCAATTTCTGCAACGCGGCGTTCGGAACCTTCGCGAGCAGCGTGGAAAGCGCGCCCTTCGTATTCAGCCAGGCGAACCCGGCGGGGCTCACGCTCTCCGCGGACGGCATCTGCGCCGTAAAGGCCGTGGAGCGCACCAGCGGGAAGCCGCTGGCTCTGGTCTGGATGGCTTTCAATCCCAGACCGGTATCGTTGCTCATCACGATGTAGCCATTGTCGTAGGTCCAGGCTACTTTCTGCTTGACCACGGCCGACGACGTCAACGTTTGCCAAAGAACCCCGTTCACCGTCTCCTGGCCCAGCGTGAGGCGTTTGGCCTGATCTTCGGGCTTCAATTGCGCGTTGACTGCGCCAACCAGCTTGGCGACGGCCGCATTCAGCGTGTCCGGCTTATAGACCTCGGCGGTCAGCACCCATCCGGGAACCGGCAGCGTCGGAGTCTCAATGGCGAAGGCGAAGTCCGTACCCAATGCCGCGGCGATGTCGTTGGCGACATTGATCCCCAGCGTGGTCTGGATCCTCCTGCAGCTTCGCCGGGAATTCCGGATTGAGCTGAGAAACCTTGGCGACCAGCTCCTGGTACATCTGCAGCGGCGTCAATGTGGAAGCGGAGAAGGCCAGCACCGCGTCCGAGGTGATGTACTGCGCCGCTCCGCCCGCACCCTTCGGAGCGATCCAGGCGGCCATTCCGGTTCTGGCGCCATTGAACGTCAGCGTGGCCCGGTTCTCTTCGACGCCATTTGCCGCGCGCTGCTCGAAGAACAGGTACTTCATGGCTTTGGCGTCCAGCATGGTATGCGCCGGCCCAGTACTGTTCGGTCCTGGGCTCGCTCCGGCCGGCAAGTCCGCCACATTGACGGCGATCAGCCAGCCGACGCCCTGCTGATAGCGGCTCGCGATCTCCTTGGCGAAATCGCTGGACGCTCCCTGGCCCAGCGATGCAGCCGCCCACTGCAAATGCGCGGCGGTATCGGAGGCCAGACAGAAGATTATTCGTCACTTGGAATTGAAGGCTGGGCAGCCCTGCCAAAGCGGTCTGCAATCCCGCCTGCTCGTTGGGCTGCACTGCGGCGAGGATCACTGGCACTCGCTCCGCGCTGGGATCCGCGCCCTTCGAAGCCAGGACGAAGACGATCTCGTCGCCCAGCAGCGGGAAGACGGCCTGCATTTTGCCGAGACCGGCCTTCAACTCGGTACCCGTGCCCGAGTTCCACCATTGCTGGAATACCGCGCTTTCGCCAGCCTGCTGGTCGGCCAGGGTCAACGCCTGCTGCAGAGTCCCATTCAGGTTGGGGATGGCCCCGTAAACCCTGGGATTCGCGGGCATGTACTGAAGCAGCGTGGGATCCGTCCGCAGAGCCGGAGTCGGCAGCGCGGCGAGCTTCTTCGCGATGGTCGCGAAGTCGCCCAATAGCGCCAGGTACTGCTGCGAATTCTGGCTCCAGGCTACGGCATCGCCTGCCGGACTGATGGCTATGCCGGGGTTCGACGCGGATTGCTGGCCGCGGGTCAGCATCTTCTGCCCCGTCGGCTGGGTCACCTCGACGCTTCCTTCCACCACGGTCACCAGCGAGCCCGACATGCCCGTGGACACCGCGAAAATGGTCCCCTTTACCGCTGCGATGGAGTCGCGCGTCTCCACCCGCAAATGGCCGCGCCGCTGCTTGGCCGCGTGCACGATCACGTCGCCGCGCTGGAGATGGACGGTCTGACCGCTCCAGGCCGCGTTGACGAAGAGTTCGGAACGTTCGTTCACTTCCACTTCCGAACCGTCGGAGAGCCGCAGCATGGCCCGCGCGCCCGGTCCGGTGCGCACGACTTCGCCATCGTTGATCGCCGCGCCCTGCCGCAACGTGCCCGAGGGCAGCCGGTACAGATCTCCGGAGGCAACCTCAACGGTCGCTCTCGGACCCGAAGGAGCCAGCATCCGATCGACGCTGTCCCGCCCCAGGTACAGCATGCCTGCCATCACGCCCGCCGCAATTGCCCAGCGCTGCCAGCCCTTGAGAATGGGACGCCTCACGGACGGCATCGCCACCACTTTTCGCTCGCCCTTTATTTCGGCGAACGCCCGGCGGCAATCGGCGCAGCGACCCAGGTGGTCTTCCATCAGCAGGCGCCGGTTCTCGGCCAGCTTGCCGTCCGCGTATTCCTGCAATTGCGTGCGAAATCCGGCGCAGGCGCCGGTCTCGCCGCCAGCCAGCTTCTCCCAGACCCGCGACTTGGCCGCGGCCAGATCCGCCGTCCCGGCCGCTTCATTCCGCATGGCTTCTAGAGCCTTGTCCAACCGCTCTTCAGACATCGCCCTACTCCTTCTTACTACCGCCTACTACCGGTTCATCTCTTGTTGAAGCTGCTGCCGGATCCGGTGCAGTCTCATCGCTACCCATGGCTTCTCAACGCCGTAAAGCTCGGCCAGTTCCCCGTTGCTCATGCCTTCCACGAAGCGAAGAATGAACAGCTCCGCATCCCGGGGTTCCAGTTGGCCGATGGCCTGCCGGAGTTCTTCCTTGAGGAGCGCCGGACTCTCTGGTGACGCCCGCCCGAGACCTTCTTCCAGAGGCGCTTCATTGCGCGACGTTCTGCGGCGCAGGATGTCCACGGAGGCGTTGGTCGCGGCCCGCTTGAAATAGCTCTTCGGCGTACCGTCCGGATCCAGGAGGTCGCCCTGGTTCATCACCCGCATAAAGACCGTCTGCATGGCGTCTTCCGCATCGGCCGGGTTCCCGGTGACGCGCAGCGCGGTCAGGTAAACCGTCTCGGAGTGCCGCTCATAGAGCGCTCGAACTCCCTCTAAAGGGGGCATAGTCGTCTGCTCCGCGTGCATCGCCAGGCTGAGTGTTCCCATCTCCGGTTCCTCAACCACCTATACGCACGCATCTGCCGACTATTTCACAACAGGCGGGGAGCGGAGTACACGCTTGTAACAATTGCGAAGTCGCTCAATGTGATCGGGTAGGACAGACCATCGCGGAGCGTGGTCTGGTACACCAGGCTAAGCCTGGCTGATCTTGTGAGTTGAAAGGAATTCACCATGCAAATTGCTCATTCGTGCATGTAGCGGAACCGGAGCGAGTCGGGGTAACCCGGCTGGTGGAAACTGGGGAAGCAAACCTGTGAGCCGTAGTGTTAGCAAACCCGATTCGGCCTCGTGACGCTAATGAAGGTGGCCAGTCCTCCAGACAGGATGAAGCCTGCCACCGGTGGGGAAGCAATGAGCAAGCACTCGCCGGGCCTTCCGGGGTGATTGGGGACAGCGCGCAGGAATAGATCAGTCGAGGAACCTGGGAGACCCGGCAGGGTGGGGGGAGGGCAACCGAGCCCCAACGGCCCGCGGGAATGCATAACCGAGGGAACGGCTCTGGCCGGGAGTCGGAGCGGCTCATAGTAGCGAGGAAGCGGGGTAACGCCCGTGGAGCAAAGGGGCCGCACTGAAAGCATTGCTGCTGTAAGAAGAAAGGAGAGCCGCTTGGAAGAGATTCCCGCTACGGAACAATGGCCGCATATCGAAGCCCTGAACAAACAGGGGAGTGGAGACGGACGGCCGGATAAACTCTCTTTGCTGAGACAGAAGCTGAGCCAAAAGGCCAAGCAGGAGCCGAAGTTCCGGTTCTACGTGCTGTACGACCGGATCTATCGGCGCGATGTGCTGGAAGCGGCATGGCAACGGGTGCGCGCCAACCAGGGAGCGCCCGGAGTGGACGGCGTGACGATCAAACGGATCGAAGCGTCGGAAGCGGGTGTGCAGGGGTTTCTGGACGAGCTTCAGGAGTCTTTGCGCGCCAAGAGCTATACGCCGAAAGCGGTACGGCGCGTCTACATCCCGAAGGCGAATGGGAAGCTGCGGCCGTTGGGTATCCCAACGGTGCGGGACCGGGTGGCGCAGATGGCAACCCTGCTGATTCTGGAGCCGATCTTCGAAGCGGATTTCGAGGACTGCTCCTATGGGTTCCGTCCGGGCCGGTCGGCGCACCAGGCGTTGGCGGAGATACGCGGGCAGGTCCAGGCCGGCTATCAAGCGGTGTACGACGCGGACCTCAAAGGCTATTTCGATTCGATTCCGCACGACAAACTTCTAGCTTGCGTGCGCATGCGAGTGGTGGACCGGAGTGTGCTCAAGCTGATCCGGATGTGGCTGGAGACCCCAGTCGTAGAGCCGGGTGAGCAGGGCCAGCCGGAGCGCTGGAGTCGGCCCCGCCAGGGTACTCCCCAAGGCGGGGTGATTTCGCCGCTGCTCAGTAACTTGTATCTGCATTGGTTCGACAAGCTGTTTTATCGAGCCGATGGGCCAGCCCATTGGGCGGGAGCCAAGCTAGTGCGCTATGCCGACGACTTCGTGGTGCTGGCGCATGAGCAAGGAACGCGTCTGACGGGTTGGATTGAATCGAAACTCGAAGGCTGGATGGGGTTAGAGATCAATCGGGACAAGACACGGGTGGTGAACCTGCAAGTGGAGGGAGCGAGTCTGGACTTTCTGGGCTTCACATTCCGCTACTACGCGAGCCTGCAAAGGCGCGGAGGGCGGTATCTCAATGTGAGTCCGTCGGTGAAAGCGCTGAAGCACGAGCGGGAAGAGTTGCACGAACTGACCGAGTACCGGCAGTGCTCGAAGCCGATCCCGCAGGTGATTCAGGAGTTGAACCGGCAACTGAAGGGCTGGAGGAACTACTTCGACTTTGGCTATCCACGCCAAGCTTTCCGAGCGATGGACGCGTACGTTCGCCGCCGTCTCACGCAGCACTTGAGGCGGCGCAGCCAACGGTCCTACCGGACGCCGGAAGGGGTCAGTTTCTATGAGCAAATCCAGCGCTTGGGGCTGGTGAAGCTGTAGCGGCTGGCAACCGTGCAACTGCCTGCGCATGCCCCAGGCGAGACGTTTTCAGGAGAGCCGGATGCCGGGAAATCCGCTTGTCCGGTTCGACGAGGGGAGAGTGGGTCGCACCGCAAGGTGTCGCCCTCTCTCCTACTCTACTCGCTTCTCCGATTTGATCCACTGCGGACGACAGTCGACGTGGCGATCATCTGTCCTACTGAAACTCCGATCACGCGGGGCGCTGGAGCGCCGCCCCACTGCGCTGACCGGCGATTGCGATGGCTCGATTCTACGGCCGCGCGCGTGGTGGGGTGGGCCTTCAGCCTGCGCGGGGCATTCAGCCCCGCCCAGCGCGGCGACGTTCGGAGTGGGCTCCAACCTTCGTTCACACGATGAAGGAATTTTGTCTGATCGAATCCTCACAAGGGGTTAGCCGCTCCTTGAGAGCCGGGCAAGGAGTCCGCCGCATGGGGCGGAATTATAATCCGGTCGCGGAGACCAAAACCTAAAAGTTTTTAGGTTTCGTTTTCTAAATGATTGAATTGACGTGACTTATTTTCGCAAACCTAAAAGCTTTTAGGTTTTGCCTTTTTTCGCCAGTGTGAAAGTGCGCCCGCGTAGCGGACGACAACGGAGAGGGACGAATGAAAGCAAAAGGTGTGACGAAGCCGCTGGAGATCCGGGCGGCACAGCAGCAGCAGATCGGCGAAGGCGTCGATCTTGGAATGTGGCTCGGACGCAGGCAGGCGTTCGCCTTGGTGGCGGGCCGCTGCTCGGCGGCGGATGCGGAGTGTATTCGCGAGGTCCGGCGAAACAAGCGGTACCGCGCCTTGCAGATGACTTGGGAACAGTTTTGCGAGGAACGCCTGGGCATCACGTGCATGACCGCCAACAAGATCGTCCGGCAGTTGGAGGAGTTCGGTCCTGAGTTCTTTACGCTGGCACAGTTGACGCGCGTCACGCCGGAAGAATACCGCCGGCTCAACGTGGCCGTCCGCGGGCACGCACTGCTGCACGCAGGCGAGGAGATCCCCATTGAGGCGGAGAACGGCCCTCGCCTGGCGGCGGCTATTGAGGATCTGCGCCGCAACGCCAAGGCCGAGACCGCCGTCGTCGTAGAACCGGTTCATGTCCCCGAAGAGCAAGATCTTGGAAGCCATCCTGGGAGCGCCCCTGGGCACGCCGATCTCCAGATCGGCAGTTCGGAGCAGGCCAATCGGGAAATTGCCGTTCCCACGCCGCGAGAGCCGGTCGAGGCTACAGCGGAACCGGCCGGAAGCCCAAGCGCCAACCCAGCCGATTCGATGACCGCTGCCGAGCGCGCCATATCGAACGCCCGGCGGAGCTTGTACGACGCGTTGGAGGAGTTGGGGCGCCTGAAAACTTCAGAGTTGGACATGGGCGACCGCTTGCGCCTGCACAGCCTGGTTGGCTATGGCGCGCACAAGTTCAATCTGCTGCAACTGTCGGTGCGGTTCTCCTCGGCCACAACGTAAACGTCAACGAGAACGTCTACACACAGACCCCGCTGGAAGAACGGCGGGAGGCTATGGACAAATCGGATAAGCACTTACAATGAGGTTTGAGTTTCAATCGGGAATGCCCAGCCCAGACATCGGTTTGGCGAAGCTTCCTGCGGGTATCAACGACGAGGTTTCAGTTCTGCTGGGAAGGTGCTGCAACACCTTCCCAGCCACCCTACGAGGCTACCGAGGGTGAATATGTCGTACGGTCGTACGGGCCGCGATGGAAAACGACGGCTAAGTGTAAGAAAACATGGAGCGGGAGACGGGACTCGAACCCGCGACGTCCAGCTTGGGAAGTTGCACGGCACTTTAGTTTCAACCATTTGGAGAGTGCAGGTGTCGGTTTGGAGAGTACCAAGACGCCCGAAAAGCGGCGGTATTCCGCGCAGCACCCTCTAAATGGAGTGCAATTGGAGTGCAGCAGTGCCACGCGAAGGATGCTGGCACAGGTGTAACTGTTGTCCGGTTGATCAGGGATTTACCTGCGTACCCGTCCAGCGCGCACCGTTTGACGTCGGCCGGATTCCGGACGCGCTTCCCTGATGCCCGGCTCGTGTTGCGATTTGTCCTGAGCAAGAACGCGCATTAGGCCTCACTGCACCCCATGATCGCAAACACCGAGGGCTCGCGTGGTCACGCGAAGCTTCGACTCATAGGGGTGGCAATTGAATCCTCACAATGGCAACTTACACCACCAGTCGGCAGAAGCCGAGAACTTGCTCGGCCGTCGACCGTTTTCGGACTCCAAACACTCGGGTTGCAATACCCCGACCGCAACGGCATCGTTGGCGGGCGTGAACTTGACGCTCAGCCGACCATGCGGCCCTGGAGTCCCGTTGGATCGACCCTGCTTTGGCGGAACGCGCCGCCAGCGACGCGTTGACGCGCTCGCCGGCGGCGAGATCATCGGGCGGAAGAGCGGCGATTACGCCGGCATCCTCATCCCATATTTCTTGCCCGGTTCCGATCAAGTCCGCGAGTATCGTTTGCGCCGTGATCACCCCGATCTTGAATGCGACGCTGCCGGCAATCTCAAGCCGAGGCAGAAATACCTCAGTCCACCGGGCTACTGCTTGTGCGTGTGGAGGGACGGCTTGCGGTCGCGTCAGGCGACCTATCGGGAGTGCCGATGAGGGCGACTTCATTCCCGCTTCTGGAGAACGAGCCGCTCGTCATAATCCGAAACTCGTTCCTAACGCTTTGCGACGGAGATCAGGCTGCCGCCGCCCTGCTCAACAATTTCGTCTATTGGCACGATTGGTGCCTTCAGCACGGCCGGCACGACCAGACGGCCTCCCTGGCTGATCCGGCCCACAAGCCGATCGATCCGGAGTGCTGGTTCTGGAAAACGGTTGAGGATCTTTCTCGGGATCTGCTGGGTGGTTGGGGCGAGAAGAAGATCCGCTCCGCAGCAGCGCTAATTGAGGCCAAGGGGTTTGCGGTTTCCAGACCCAACCCGATCAATCCGTGGGATCGAACGAAGCAATACCGCCTGGTCGTCGAGAACCTCCATTCAGCGCTCTGCCGCGTTGGTGCCGCCAGAGCACGGCGAGGCGGGCGAGAAGACAGACGACCCTCCCGTGCCGGCGAAAGCGCCGACTCGATCCGGCAAAAATGCCGGATGGGCAGAATCAACAACTTACGCGGGTTCCCCCATTCGGCAAATTGACCGCATGGATCCGGCAAAACTGCCGTCTCTTCGAACAGAGATTACAAAATCAGAGATTACTCCTACTTCGTCGTCCTCAGCCGAAACGCCGGCAAGCAGCACTCCACTCACCCCGCGGATGACGAATGAGACGGCGGATCCGGCGAACGCAGATGCTGGTGCCGGAACCCATGAGCAGCCAGTCTGCGAAGGAAACGACCCGCTGGCCTCCGTGCCACTCCACTGGGCGCAAACGCGCGGCATCCGAAAGCGGAATCCGAACGGCTGCATCGGATTGCCCAGTGCCGACTTCGCCACGGAATGGGCCAAAGCCGCGCGCCTTTCGGACATCCGAACTTCCGACGAACTGTGCGCGGTGCTGGACCACGCGCTTCAGCCAGGCAAACGAGATCTCAAACAAGAACGGCACGGATTGGGAGTGGTGGAGCTATCTCACTTTCCGGGTTGAAGCCGCGGCTCGCATGTTGGCTCCGCGCCTGCGATATTGGCGCGATCGGAGGCCGAAGCGGGTGCGCCTGCGGCCCACCTGGATGCCAAGGCAGGCAGCGAAGAATTCGCACGCCCGTGAGCACGGAGAGAGCGCATGACATGGAGGAATTCGCGCATGGTGGAGGCGCCTCTCCGGCCAGCGTCGTTACGGGTATGGCAGTGTATGCGATCCCAGAGCCATGCAGGACTTTCGAGCGCTTTCACCAATCGATCCTACAGCCTGCTGAAGCACGATTCGCTTGGCGACAGCGCCGCGACGTGTTCGAGTCTGGTGGAGAGCAGCACAGGGAAGCAGACACGCTCCCGGCGATCATTGTCGCGTCGCCCCCTCCCAGCTTTCTCCGCGGCCCCGGCGGGGGAGTGCTCCTTGCAGTTCTCATTCGGGAAAGGAAGACACGTCACGCGGGAGGATGCCAGCAATGCGTGACGTCGCCAGACATCGCAGATGCAGGCTCCCGCCGGATCAGGCTCACTTCCTGTGCGCGCCTTTGCGACTCGGGAACTGAAGTTGTTCGCGTTGCGGGTCGGCCGCTTCGCGGCGTCCAAGAACCGCTCAATTCGTCTGGCGCTCACTGGTGTGGTGATTCGGGCTACCGATGTATCCGACGGAAGGGCAGTGCACTCACTTTGCAACGTTTGTATATCTTTTTGCACTCTTCCGATATCGAACAGAAAGGTTTTTCAACGTAATGATACTCACGGTTGCCAATACCAAAGGAGGTGTGGGCAAGACCACGCTAGCGGTCAACTTCGCCATTGCCGCCGCTCGCGCCGGCCGCGACGTCCTGCTGATCGACGGCGATGAACAGGCCACGGCCTTGACCTTCACCCAGTTCCGGAGTGAGCGCGGCGTACACGACTTCACGGCGATCGCTCTTCATGGCAGGGCCATTCGGAGCCAGACGCCTTTGCTGCTACCCAAGTACACAGATATCTTTATCGACGTTGGTGGGCGTGACACGGACGGTCTGCGCGCCGCACTGTTGGTGTGTGATGCCTGCCTGATCCCGGTAAGACCCCGCAACCCTGACGTATGGGCAATCCCATCAATGCTAGAGATTGTCGAGGAGGTTCGGACTGTCAGAGAGTGCCCCGTCTTCACAGTTCTCAATGCGGCCGACGCCACGGGTCAAGACAACGTTGAGGCCGCCCAGTATCTGGCCAGCCTTGCAGGCTCCACCTACTTGGCCTCGCCGCTGGTGAACCGCAAAGCCTGGAACTCCACATTCGCGGATGGGCTTGGCATCCTGGAGTACTCCGACGCGAAGGCCAAGGCGGAGTTCATCGCGCTGGCTCAGCAACTGATTGATTGCAGAGTGCAATGAAAAGGCAGCATATGGCTATCAGAACAGTACCCAAAGTAAGCGAAATGATATCTCCTCAGGAGGATGCTCTCTTGGGACATGCCAGCCATCTCATGAGGTCGGCAGTGCCTGCATCAGCGACGGGGCGCAGAGGCGAGAAGACGGCAATCATGATTCGCCTCGACGCAGCGATTGCCGACCGGCTCACCCTTGCTGCCAAGCGGTTCGGCATCACTCGGACCGCGTTGATCGTTCAGAGCCTCACGGACAAACTGTTCCAACTTGAAAAGGATGGACGCATATAGAGCAGCGATGCTTCTGGACTGCGGGTTGCCAAGAGCCGCGGATGAGCGCCACATAATCGGAGTCTTCGTCCGGCTCTTGAATCTGCGTCGGCGGACTTGCCAACGTTGAGAAAAGCCAATGTATTCCCTCTTAGTCCGTAGATCCGCTGAACCGTGCAAATTATCCGGCATCAGATACTTGCGAGGCTCGCGCGGCTCGGTGAAGAGAAAGTCGCTTCAGTAAGGGCTTCTCCGGCCATCGCCGACCGAATGACAATCGAGGTGACGCTTGCGGGCCGGATGATCAGTGGGAAAGGCCGCTGCGCCAATCGCGGCTCCGCACCGTGGCGTATTATCAAAAACCGGGCATGCCGCTTTAGAATGCCCTCTGTTTACAGCGGGTTATGGTCTCTCCGGCTCCACGGCAAACCGTCTAGCGATAGGTCATGGCCTATTGACACGATGCAGCTCGATAAGCTAGAGTCTATTTAAATACTATTAACCGATAGGCCATGACCTATGAATAAAGCCAGACTTGCCGCTCACGTCCCGCTCGCAACTCGATGAACGCTTCAGGGAACTCGGGCCGGCAAAGCGCTATACCACGCCTGTGCGCGGCTGGATCAAGGCTCGTCCGCGAAGCGCTCGGCATGTCGACGGCGCAGCTGGCGAAACGGCTGGGCATCAAGCAACCTTCCCTAGTCGCGCTCGAACAGTCCGAAGCAAAGGGCACGATCGAGCTGGCAACCCTGCGGCGCGCGGCGGAAGCACTCGACTGCACTCTTGTCTATGCGCTCGTGCCCAACAAACCGCTGGAAACGACGGTGCGCGACAGAGCGCGCGCGTTTGCGCGGCGGCGCCGGGGGCCGGTGGAGCACTCGATGCTGCTGGAGGATCAGAAAGTGAACAGCGAAAGTACGCGAAGCGCGGCTCGATGAAATCGTGCGCGAGACGAATCCGCGGCTGTTCTGGGATTAGGCCGTGAGCAACCTTTTCGATCAGCCGGACGATGCCGCGACCCCGCTGACGCCGGAGGAAATGCGCGATCTCATCCCCGCGCATATCGCCTATCGGCGCGAGCTGAACGAAGCCGAGCAGGAAAACATCGCGCGCGCGCAGGACTGGGCGCTCAACCGCCAGCGCGATCCGCTCAGTGAGAAATTCGTGAAGGATCTGCACCGGCGGATGCTCGGGGAGGTCTGGCGGTGGGCGGGCAAGTTCCGGACTGAGCGAACGCAATCTCGGGATTGCCTTCTACGAGATTCCCGTCGCCGTGCGCCAATTGCTTGATGACACGAAGGCCTGGATCGAATACAAGACTTATCCGCCCGACGAGATCGCGGTGCGCTTCCATCACCGGCTGGTGCAGATTCATCCCTTCCCGAACGGCAACGGCCGGCACGCCCGCCTCATGGCGGACCTGCTGGTGATGCGACTCGGGGGAGAGCGGTTTTCATGGGGAAGCGCCAATCTGCAGGATGCCGGCGATTGTGCGGCAGCGCTATATCGCGGCCCTGCAGGCCGCCGATAAGTCACGACTTCGGACCGCTGCTGGCATTTGCGCGGTCATAGCTCATCCGGCTGTTCGGCATCACGATCGTCATCATCAGTAGCAACAAGATCACGACAATCAGCCACAACATCATCGTGACGATGAGACCAAGAGGCCAGTAGCGAATTCCGCGACTTGGAGCAGGTCTTACCGAGGCTTGCCCGAGACCAGGTACAGAAGTTGCTTCAGGAACTGAAGGGCAGAATCAGACTGACCGGGTTGAAGAGAGGCCGCAGATGGTTCCCAGGGGACCAGAGTTATGCGCCGGAACAAGGTCCTTGGCGCAAAAGCGATTGGCCGGCCCTTGTGTTTTCAATGGCTTATATGCGCCGCCAGCTAGGCTAATCGCTTTCGTAGGGTGTAAAACAGGCGGTCGAGGGCCGTGATGAAGAACAAGTTGGTTGAAGTCACGTAACCGCTGGCAGCTGTCGCGATCAATCCGATGTGAAGTGCTGGATCCATTCTTCACCAGAAGTCACAACGATCCCCAGCGTGGCGCGCATCGACACCATCGCTGAGAAGTTCGTGGCCTTGACGAGGCGGCCTGGCGCTGACCTTGCCGCTGCGGGGGGACCGCGCGACCCTACGCTCCTGCGTCACGTCTACGACCTGCACATGGTAAGGGCGCATTACGATCTCGTCGAGGTTGCCTTGTTGGTACGAGAGATCATGCTCGCCGATGCTGAGGCGTATGGAGGACTACGGGAGAAGTCGTGCTGCCGCCCGTGCACTCCAAGTCTCACCGACTACTGATTCGACGCGCATTGCCTCGAATCATCCTCCGTAGGCACCTTCGCCGAGGAACACCATCAGCCTTGCGTGGATGCGATCCCGAATCCGCCGAAAAGCTTCAACGCGGGCATTCTCGGGCTCGTGGACCGATGCCGGATCATCAAAAGGCCAGTGGAGGCGAAGCCCATCGCCTGGAAACGAAGGACATTTCTCCTTTGCTCTGTCACAAACCGTAATGACGTAGTCGAAACTCTGGCCGGCGAATTCTTCGACCGGCTTGGAGCGATGGTTAGAGATATCGATACCAATCTCCTTCATCACGGCGACTGCTTCTGGTCGCAGTTGGCCGGGCTCCGTTCCGGCCGAGAAGACGTCAAAGCGGTCTCCAGCCTCATGACGGAGAAGTCCTTCCGCCATCTGGCTCCGAGCGGAGTTACCCGTACAGACGATCAACACTCGCTGTTTGCTCACGGTCGTCCCCTCGGCATGGTCCATTAGCTGGCTGTTTTCGTCTGATCCTGGAAGAACGTTTTCACCCGTTCGTGGATCTGGTCTCGAATGCGACGGAACGCCGCCAGACGCTCCTGTTCGCTGCCCTGGACCGCCGCGGGGTCTTCGAAGCTCCAATGAATCCGCTCAGTGCCGGCCGGAAACACCGGGCAGCTGTCTCGCGCGTTATCGCAGACGGTCACAACGTAGTCGAACGACTGGCCCGAGAACTCATCGACCGACTTCGAGCGGTGGCCCGAAATGTCGATACCGATCTCTTTCATAACGGCAATTGCTTCGGGCCGCACCGAACTCGGCTTGGTGCCAGCGCTGAAGACCTCGAATCCTCCGCCGCCTTCAGATCGAAACAACCCCTCCCCCATCTGGCTCCGGGCCGAGTTGCCGGTGCAAAGAACAAGTACACGTTTCTGTTTCATTGGTGATCCTTACTGAACCTGTAGTTTCTGCCTCGAGTGCTAGTGAATGGCCGCAACCGCTTGCAACACATGCTGGGCCACATCGCCCGGCAAGGGTGCATAGTGCTTGGCCGCAGCGAACTTCTGTCCTTCGGTCAAGACCCACCTCAGGAACTGCGCGATCGCCTTTCTCTTTGCGGGGTCTTCAATCTTCTCGGGCACCAGGAGCCAGGTAAAACTCGAGATCGGATACGCATCCTCGTCCTTCGAGTTTGTAATCGATACGCGGAAGTCCTTCGGCATTTCGGTTGCGGTGGCCGCGGCGGCCGCCGTGATCGTCCCGGTTTCCGCTTTGACAAACTTGCCAATGGAATTCTCAACGCTGCCGTATTGAACGTGATTCTCGATCGCGTAAGTGGACTGCAGGTATCCGAAGGCATACGGTTGATTCTTGATCTCTGCGACAATTCCTTCGTTGAATCGTGCGCCGAGACCAACCGGAAAAGACACGCTGGTTCCGACGCCTACGCGCCCCTTCCACTCGCCGCTGATTTTGGAAAGATAATCTGTCCAGACGTACGTGGTCCCGCTGCTGTCGGTCCTGAAGAGAACCGAGATCTCGTGATTCGGAAGCCTCACATTCGGGTTGGCGCGAACCAGAGCCGGATCATTCCATCGCTTGATTTTCCCGAGATAGATGCCTGCCAGGATTTCCGGAGTGAAGCGCAGGTCTTCCGATACTCCGGGGAGAGAGTAGGCGGGCACGACGGCGCCAAGCACCACGGGCACATGCAAAATGCGCTTCGGAGTGTCCTTCAATTGAGCGTCTGTGATCGGGCCGTCCGAAGCGCCAAAATCGACGGTCCCGACGAGCGTCCTCGCTATACCCTTTCCCGATCCCACGGGATCATAGGCGAGCTTGAATTCGGGATGGATCTTCGTGTACTCCCGAAGCCAGACCCCGAGCATCGGGTAGATGAATGTTGAGCCCGCACTGGTGAGCCGGACGTCCTCATTGGTGGCGGCTCCAACACCGCCCCCAGAAACAATCGGCAGCAGGGCCAAGCTAAAGGCCCGTCGTGTCGTTTGCATTTCCCATGACTCCTTCGCGTCAGTTAGACACTCGTCGGACGGTTTTCGCGACCGGAAACTGGTGCTTCTTCCGGTTAGTTCTTGATGGGAACAACGGTATCCAAGTCAAGGATTCGATTCCGGGTGCAGCACTCGGAATAGAGGAAGGCGAGAACCTCTTTCAGTGCCGCCGAGTTTGCCGAGTACCAAAGGAAGGTGCCGTCACGGCGGACCTTGACCAGTTCTTCGTTCTTTAGTCTCTCGAGATGATGCGATAGATTCGAGCTGCTGAGGCCGAGTTCTTTTTGGATGTCACCGACCACCAGGCCGCCCGGATGCGCGGAAAGAAGCAAACGCATGATCCGGAGCCGCGGCTCCGTGCCCAGCGCAGCGAGCATTTCCGCATACCGGGCGACGTCGACGTCAGGTTCTTTGTGCGGCATATTCGTCATCCAGGAACACGAACACTAAACAACGCAATCCCTGTCAGGCTCTCTGCGTCCGGCAAGTGCCGACGCTATCGAACACGCCGCCGAACCACTTGCGGTTAATCCAGAGCGCAACGTTCACCAGGCCAATCAGCACGGGCACTTCAACCAGCGGCCCGATCACGGCCGCAAAGGCCGCGCCATGGTGAATACCGAAGGTCGCGATTGCCACTGCGATCGCCAGTTCAAAGTTGTTGGAGGCTGAGGTAAATGAGAGCGTCGTTGCTTCGGCGTAGTTCGCTCCCACCTTCTTGCTCATCCAGAACGACGAGAAGAACATCAGCACGAAGTAAATGGTGAGCGGGATGGCGACGCGTACCACGTCGAACGGCAGTTGCACGATCATCTCGCCCTTCAGGGAGAACATCACGACGATAGTAAACAACAGGGCGATCAACGTCATCGGGCTGATCCTCGGAATGAAGCGCGTCTCGTACCACTCGCGGCCTTTGGTCTTCAGCATCACGAAACGAGTGAGCATGCCGGCGATGAACGGAATCCCCAGATAGATGAAAACGCTTTTTGCGATTGCGCCCATGGAGATATCCACCTCAACCGCTTTGAGGCCCAACCAGCGAGGGAGCACGGCGAGAAAGAAATATGAGTAGACCGAGAAGAACAGGACCTGGAAGATCGAGTTGAAGGCTACCAAGCCCGCGGCATACTCCCGGTCGCCACGCGCCAGATCGTTCCAGACAATGACCATCGCAATACAGCGGGCCAGACCGATCAGAATAAGGCCCGTCATGTACTCAGGCTTATCGCGGAGGAACAACACCGCAAGCGCGAACATCAGGACCGGTCCGACCACCCAGTTCTGAATCAGGGAGAGCAGCAGGATTTTACGGTGCTGGAAGACCCGCCCCATCTCCTCGTACTTCACTTTCGCCAGAGGCGGATACATCATGAGGATCAGCCCGATGGCGATCGGTATTGAGGTCGTGCCGACGCTGAAGCGGTCGATGAAGGGGACGACGCCGGGAACAAGATAGCCCATTCCGACGCCCACCGCCATGGCGGCAAAGATCCACAGCGTGAGGTAGCGATCCAGAAATGAAAGCCTGGGAGTTGTTGCGTTCGCCATGTCTGTTTGTCAGCCTTTCAAAACTTCCGCGAATGCCAGTGAACCGCCAGCCAATTCCCTCAGCCGATCAGGCCCCACCGGCGCCTCGGCCTTCCACGGGATAAGAGCAAACCGAGTTGCGAGATGATCGCGCACTTCGGCGACATATGGCCCTTCGCGCGAGCCGCGCTCCACCAGCACCGGATCACGGAAAGCATCGCTCGCGAAGCTCTGGTTGATAATCCAGGCGTAGGGCTCGATGCCGGCACGCCGGAGGTCGTCCTGCAAGCGCGCCGCTTCATGTACGGGAGTGGCCTCGGGCAGGGTCACTAGCAGCACGCGGGTATAGTTAGGGTCCCGCAGGCGCGGGAGCAGTTGCCTCACCGATTCGGGCACATCGCTCATCGTGCGCGTGACGTCGCGGTGGTATGCCTCAGCCGCATCGAGCAACAGGATTGTGTGTCCGGTGGGAGCCGTATCGAGAACCACGAAGGCGTGCTCCCCTTCAGCGACGGTTCGCGCGAACGCGCTGAATACCGCAATTTCCTCGGTACAGGGCGACCGCAAATCCTCCTCAAGCAACGCGACCCCTTGCGCGTCCAGTTGGGGCGCGGCCTTCGCAAGGACGGCTTCGGTGTATTGGAGAGTCTCGGCGGCAGGATCGATCCGGCTCACCGAAAGGTTCGGCACGGACACGCCGACCGTCGCTGCGACGTGAGCCGCTGGATCCGTCGTGCTGAGGTGGACCAGATGCCCTCGGTGGGCCAGTTCGATGGCGATGGCAGATGCGACCGTCGTTTTACCAACGCCGCCCTTCCCCATTGTCATTACGACACCATGCCCCATCTTCTCCAGGTCGTCGATCAGGGCAGAAAGAGGAAGCCCAGAATGGATCACGTCGGATCGGTCCTGGTGCAGCGGTTTGCGAGTCGGCGATATGCCGCCGAAAACACTTCGCAGATTCTCCACGCCCATCGGAGCGTATGGGAGCAGCGGAACCTCGATTCGCGGAAGTTTCGCGAGCTCGGCAGGCATCCCGGCGAGTGCCTCCTGGCCGCGGGTTTCGAGCGCACACGCGGCGGCATCGCTACGATCTTGAGCAACAAACATGCCGTTCAAGAATAGTCGCTGATTGGCCACGCCCATTTCCGCCAGCTCCGCTCTTGATCGATTCGCTTCCGCGAGCGAGGATCGCTCAGGACGGCTTACCAGAACCAGTGTTGTCGTGGACGCGTCGGTCAGCGCATGCAGACTGGAGTCGTAGAGTGACTTCTGAGTTTCGAGTCCCGCCAGTGGCCCAAGGCATGAGGTGCCGGTGGTGTTTTCGGCGATGAATCCCGTCCATGCGGCCGGGAGCTTCAACAAGCGAAGCGTGTGCCCTGTCGGAGCCGTGTCGAAGATGATGTGATCGAATCCCGCGGTTGCATGAGCATCGCCGAGCAATTTCGTGAATTCGTCGAATGCGGCGATCTCAACCGTACAGGCCCCGGACAGCTGCTCTTCCATGCTGTTGATGGCGGCTTCGGGGAGCACTCCGCGATACGGTCCGATCACCCGATCCCGGTACGTCTTCGCGGCTGCTTCAGGATCGATGTTCAGCGCGAACAGTCCGTCGGCGCCAGGAATCTCGGTCGGTGCACCGGACAGCCGGACGCCCAGAACCTCATCGAGATTCGATGCCGGGTCCGTGCTGACCAGCAACACCTTCTTGCCGTGCTGCGCCAATGCCACCGACGCCGCACACGCGAGCGATGTCTTGCCGACGCCGCCTTTGCCGGTGAAGAAGAGAATGCGCGTGGCATTCCCCAGGAATCCGTTCATGTTTTCAGTCGCCATTTGGAGCGTTCCTAGCAACACCGCGAGTTGATCACTGGCAGTTTCGTGCCGGTCTGCGCCTGGCCCGAATGGTCCGGCTCGACGCCCGTCAGTCGCGCCAAGTCGTCCCGGGTCGGGTAGCAGCCTTTGCTGATGACCGCACCATTCAGCAGGATCAGAGGCAGACACTCGTTACCGTACTGCTTGAGAGCCGTCTTGACGACTTCGCTCGCGGCGAAAGCCTGCGGCTGCTGAGCCAGGTTGTAGCGCTCGACAACGATTTTCTGATTTGCCAGCCAGTGGAGATCAGTCGCAAATGTCACCAGCGCCGGATCGACACTCGGGCCGCACACACCAGTGGAGCAGCACATCGGAGGATCAAAGACTTCTATTCTGTTCATATCTAATCCTTTCGCCTTTCGTCGAAAGGCGATAACGCAAACACAAAAATACTCAGATGATCGCTACGAGAGCCTTCAGCTTTCGAAGCGTATCGTAGTTGATGCAATATCCGATTCGCGGCCCATCCTGGCTGCTGCGAATCAACGCTGCATCCTTCAGGATTCTGAGATGCTCGGAAACAGTGGACTGGGCGAGAGGCAGTTCGTCAACGATCTGACTGCACACGCGAGCCTCTTTGCGAGATAGCATGCGAAGGATGCGAACGCGAGCCGGGTGGCCAATCGCCTTCGCCAGTTTCGCGAGTTCATCATCGGCGTCCGGGCCCTCAAGACCTTGAAGGTTCGTCTGCGGCAGCGGTTCTGCTGGCGGGCAGCAGATGGGCTCGGAGTTCGCGTTCTTAGTCATAGCCATTCGACGATTAACGATATCACGAGCAACATTAGCCCGTCAAGCCTTCACGGCATCCCGTTGTGGAACCTGAGCGTGGTCGGCCGGCGACTCTGCCAGTTCACGATTGCCCTCCGTCGTCTGCCGCAGCGCTTCTCGGCAGGTGCCGCAAAGGAACACGCGCGCTCGAAGAGGAAGCACCACTGTCTGGCAGACCGGGTATAGTGCGGTGACGGGATCGCTGAGAATCAATGCATGCTCCAGGCACAACGCTGCGGAGCAATGGTGGCAGAGGGCGACAGCATCGCGCGTCTTGGCTGCCTGTTGGCACTCGTAGCAGATCATGTCAAAGCCTCCTTGCTTCGAGGATACTCTTGAGTTCCGAAACGCTAGGAACTCGCCCGGAAATCACGACTTCGCCGTCGATCACAACGGCCGGCGTTCGCATAACACCGAGATCCAGAATCTCGGCGATATTCGTAACGTGTGAGATTTCGGCCTTGAAATCGAGTTCAGCGCAGGCGCTGTCGACGTTCCGCTCCGTATTCTGGCAATTGGGGCAACCTGGCCCCGCGATTTGAATCTTCATAGCTGTACCTCGAAGATGTAGAGCAGGCAGTAGCGAATACCGACGATGATGAAGATCGCTCCTGTGATGCGCCGCGCCCACTTCTCAAATTGGACAAGCTTCTTGAATGCCTTGCTGACCCACTGCGCTCCCATGGCGATCAAGATGGCGAACATAAAGACCGGCACACCCGTTCCGGCGCCATAGGCGGAGGGCAGCAGAACCAAGGATCCATTCTTAGCAGCCAGCGGCAGAAGACTGCCGAAAAACAAGGCTGCGGACACCGGACAGAACGAAAGCGCGAACAGAATCCCAAGCAAACCGGCGCCCCACGGTCCCGACCTTCCGAAACGCTCGCTGGACTTGTCACTCACGCAAGCGGTCGCGAAGTGGAAAGGTAGTACTTCGAGGAGCACAACGCCAACGACGATCAGCACTGGCCCCAGCAGCTTGTTCATGTAGGTGGAGAGCCAGAACGCGAGGTCCGGAATGGCAAACACACTGGCGATGAGCAGGGCCGCGAGCACCGCATATGCCAGACTCCGGCCGAGGGTGTACAGCAATCCAGTCAGCAAAACCCGTCTCGGCGAACCAACATCCTTCCCAACAAACGACATCGCGGCGACGTTGGTCGCGAGCGGGCATGGACTGATCGAAGTGAGGATTCCCAGCCAAGCCGCAGTTAACACGGCTGTGCCGGACACGATCATGGGAGCCTCTTGAGGTAATCGCGAACCTCCCGCTCGACGTAGCCCTGCATAGCCGGTTTGTCTCCGACCAGTTCCCACGTGTCGTTCAGGACTTTGTACTCTGCCTGCCTGCCCTTATCGAAACGCACCAGCACCAACGATTTCGTGAAGATCTGATAGTCCTTTATGAAATGTTGATTCTCGGGCAGTTGAACGTTGACCAGCGTAAACTGCAATCGGCCCTTCGCTATGTCGGCACCGAACTTCTGCTCAACGACTTCACGGGAGTAACCCTCAATCTTCCGGCATGTAATGCAGCGGACGGTGGAATGGAAGTAATAGGCGACGACCTTGGTGTCCGCTGTCTGCGGCTGCGGGGCCGCCGGCGCATCGGCCCGAGCTTTCTCGGATAGGACATAGATCCCCCCGAGAGCCGCCACGGTGAGAAAGAACAGGACTATTGAGCGTAACTTTCGAATCATTTATGCCTCCGCAACTTCAGCTTGCCGTCCGAGCAGTTCGCGCAACTTCGACACAACCATCGCAATCCGCTCATCGTTCACAGGTGTCTTGCCTTTCTCCAACCCCAGGTCGCTGACACGGACGTGGATGAATGCGGTGTAGCCGCCCAATTCCATCGTTTTCTTGGCGCAGTCGCTGTCGCACCCGTCCACCACAAGTAGGCGGCCGGCTCCGCGCGTATTGACCTCGATCGACTCGATTTTCCCGGCGATTCCTGCGAGGCAAAACATCTTCGCATCACCCTCCTTGTGGAGCGTTCGGACAGCACGGTCGCCAATCTCGGCGATATCGGCGGCGCCAGAACAAGCGAACATCAGGTCTGTAGATCCTGAACAGGAGCATTTGGGTCGTATGTTCATTTGGTTGTCTTTCCTCCTGGGATGGCTACGCTGTGGTGCCAGAGTGAACCAGGTCCCACTGCTCACAAGCTTGCTTCTGCAGTTCGGACTCGACGCAGCTGAAGAACTTGGTTACGCACTTCATGCGAAGGTGGTACCAAATCTGGGAGCCCCGCCGCTCATCCTGAACTACGCCAGCGGCCTTCAGGACGGACAGGTGCTTGGAGACGGTGGACATGTCCGAGCCGACGAGCGCGGTCAAGTCGCACACGCACCGTTCCGATCGCATGAGTTCATCCACGATCAGCAAACGGGAAGGGTGAGCCAGCGCTTTGAACACCTGCGCGCGCGCTTCATACAAGGCGAGAGTCTTGGCATCCATCACTTGTGATGATAGCGCCATTTGGCTAAATCGCCAAGTCTCCAAGGATACCAACCACAGTACCGCTCTCAGCGAAGCGTCGACGCACCGTGCGGCCGATGCGTGTCCCTGTCTTTGGTCGCCCGAATCGCATGTGCGGTGACATCGCTCCGAGATCCACTCATGCGCAGAGGCACCTTGTCCTCATCGTCGATGCTCGTAGCTGCGCGGGCTACTTATTGATCCGGCCTAATTGGTCGTTCTTCACGGTCGGCGTCGTGATCGAAAAAGCATGTTGCACGCCCGAAAGCGGTGATCTTCCGGTCGCTCAGTACACGGTGGAGAACCTGTGACTGTGTATTCCATGTTCTCTATGGTTGAACGAATGCCAGCGGGTCTGGCTGGCATTTAGAGCAAGAATGTCTTTAAAATGAATAACTTGGAACTACGGAATATCCACTGCACTCCGTTAAGGGATCGAGAGAGGATCAAACAATCCGGCTAAGTTATTGAAAACATGGAGCGGGAGACGGGACTCGAACCCGCGACGTCCAGCTTGGGAAGTTACGCGGCACTTTAGTTTCAATCATTTGGAGAGTGCAGGTGTCGGTTTGG
Organism: Terriglobia bacterium; assembly: GCA_963823095.1. Lineage (GTDB taxonomy): Bacteria > Acidobacteriota > Terriglobia > Bryobacterales > Bryobacteraceae > CAIVVT01. Next base: position 16,781 of record CAWGKI010000037.1, on the reverse strand, counting down.
AGAGTACCAAAACGCCTGAAAAGCGGAGGTATTCCGCAGCGCACCCTCTTAATGGAGTGCAATTGGAGTGCAGCAGTGCGACGCGAAGGATGCTTGCACAGGCGTAACCGTTGTCCGGTTCATCAGCGCTTTACCTGAGTCCCCATCCAGGCGCGCCGTATGACGTCGGCCGGATTCCGGACGCGCTTCCCTGATGCCCGGCTCGTGTTGCGATTTGTCCTGAGCAAGAACGCGCATTAGGCCTCACTGCACCCCATGATCGCAAACACCGAGGGCTCGCGTGGTCACGCGAAGCTTCGACTCATGGGGGTGGCAATTGAATCCTCACAATGGCAACTTACACCACCAGTCGGCAGAAGCCGAGAACTTGCTCGGCCGTCGACCGTTTTCAGACTCCAAACACTCGGGTTGCAATACCCCGACCGTAACGGCATCGTTGGCGGGCGTGAACTTGACGTCAGCCGACCATGCGGCCCTGGAGTCCCGTTGGATCGACCCTGCTTTGGCGGAACGCGCCGACCAGCGACGCGTTGACGCTGCTCGCCGGCGGCGAGATCATCGGGCGGAAGAGCGGCGATTACGCCGGCATCCTCATCCCATATTTCTTGCCCGGTTCCGATCGAGTCCGCGAGTATTGTTCGCGCCGAGACCACCCCGATCTTGAATGCGACGCTGCCGGCAATCTCAAGCCGAGGCAGAAATACCTCATTCCACCGGGCGGCTGCTTGTGCGTGTGGAGAGACGGCTTGCGGTCGCGTCGGGCGACCTGTCGGGAGTGCCGATGAGGGCGACTTCATTCCCGCTTCTGGAGAACGAGCCGCTCGTCATAATCCGAAACTCGTTCCTAACGCTTTGCGACGGAGATCAGGCTGCCGCCGCCCTGCTCAACAATTTCGTCTATTGGCACGATTGGTGCCTGCAGCACGGCCGACACGACCAGACAGCATCCTTGGCTGATCCCGACCACAAGTCGATCGATCCGGAGTGTTGGTTCTGGAAAACGGTGGAGGATCTATCTCGCGACCTGCTGGGTGGTTGGGGCGAGAAGAAGATCCGCGGCGCAGTAGCTCTGATCGAGGCCAAAGGCTTCGCGGCTTCCAGACCTAGCCCGACCAACCCGTGGGACCGGACCAAGCAATACCGACTGGTCGCCGAGAATCTCCGCCTGGCGCTTGCCACGTTGGGGGCGCCAGACGCAGGCGAGTCGGAGGAGAAAGGCAGCCAACCTGCCACCGCGTCGAAAATGCCGGCTCGATCCGGCAAAAATGCCGGATGGGCGAAATCAACAAGTTACGGAGATTCCCCCATTCCGCAAATTGACCGGATGCATCCGGCAAAAATGCCGTCTCTTCAACCAGAGATTACAAAATCAGAGATTACTCCTACTTCGTCGTCCTCAGCCGAAACGCCGGCAAGCAGCACTCCACTCACCCCGCGGATGACGAATGAGACGGCGGATCCGGCGAACGCAGATGCTGGTGCCGGAACCCATGAGCAGCCAGTCTGCGAAGGAAACGACCCGCTGGCCTCCGTGCCACTCCACTGGGCGCAAACGCGCGGCATCCGAAAGCGGAATCCGAACGGCTGCATCGGATTGCCCAGTGCCGACTTCGCCACGGAATGGGCCAAAGCCGCGCGCCTTTCAGACATCCGAACTTCCGACGAACTGTGCGCGGTGCTGGACCACGCGCTCAGCCAGGCAAACGAGATCTCAAACAAGAACGGCACGGATTGGGAGTGGTGGAGCTACCTTACCATTCGGGTTGAAACCGCGGCCCGCGTTTTGGCGCCGCGCCTTCGGGATTGGCGGATCACGTCCGACATCCGAAGCGCCGACCACACTACCTCAGATGCCGATGGAGGCAGCGGAGCAATCCATGCCCGTGAGCGCGGAGAGAGCGCGTGTCATGGAGGAATTCAGCGCATGGTGGAGTCGCCTCTCCGGCGAGCGTGTATCGGGTATGGCAGTGTATGCGATCCCAGAGCCATCGCGGACTTTGAGCGCTTTCGCCGGCTGAACCTAGGCCTTGCTGAAGTCACGCGATTCGCTCGGGGACAGCGCCCTGCGACGCGTTCGAGTCTGGTGGAGAGCAGCACCGGGAAGCCGGCAGCGCTCCCGCGATCATTGTCGCCTCGCCCCCTCCCAGCTTTCTCCTACGGCTCCGGCGGGGGAGTGCTCCTTGCATTCGCATTCTGTGGAGATCAAGACACGTCACGCGTGAGGACGCCAGCAATGCGTGACGTCGCCAGACAGCGCAGATGCAGGCTTCCGCCGACATCAGGTTCACTTCCGTGCGCGCCCTTGCCGACTCGGGAGCTGAAGTTGTCGCGTTGCGGGTCGGCGCTCTTGCGGCGTCCAGGAACCCTGTCAATTCGTCTGGCGCTCACTGGTGTGGTGATTCGGGCCACCGACGTATCCGACGGAAGGGCAGTGCGCTCACTTTGCAACGTTTGTATATCTTTTTGCACTCTTCCGATATCGAACAGAAAGGCTTTTCAACGTAATGATACTCACGGTTGCCAATACCAAAGGAGGTGTGGGGAAGACCACGCTAGCGGTCAACTTCGCCATCGCCGCCGCTCGTGCCGGCCGCGACGTTTTGCTGATCGACGGCGATGATCAGGCCACGGCCTTGACCTTCACCCAGTTCCGGAGTGAGCGCGGCGTACACGACTTCACGGCGATTGCTCTTCATGGCAGGGCCATTCGGAGCCAGACGCCTTTGCTGCTGCCCAAGTACACAGATATCTTTATCGACGTTGGCGGGCGTGACACGGACGGTCTGCGCGCCGCACTCTTGGTGTGTGATGCCTGCCTGATCCCGGTAAGACCTCGCAATCCTGACGTATGGGCAATCCCATCGATGCTGAAGATTGTCGAGGAGGTTTGGGCTGTCAGAGCGTGCCCCGTCTTCACAGTTCTCAATGCGGCCGACGCCACGGGTCAAGACAACGTTGAGGCCGCCCAGTATCTGGCCAGCCTTGCAGGCTCCACGTACTTGGCCTCGCCGCTGGTGAACCGCAAAGCCTGGAACTCCACATTCGCGGATGGGCTTGGCATCCTGGAGTACTCCGACGCGAAGGCCAAGGCGGAGTTCATCGCGCTGGCTCAGCAACTGATGGATTGCAGAGTGCAATGAAAAGGCAGCATATGGCTATCAGAACAGTATCCAAAGTAAGCGAAATGATATCTCCTCAGGAGGATGCTCTCTTGGGACATGCCGGCCATCTCATGAGGTCGGCAGTGCCTGCGTCAACGACGGGGCGGAGAGGGAGAAGACGGCAATCATGATTCGCCTCGACGCAGCGATTGCCGACCGGCTCACCCTGGCTGCCAAGCGGTTCGGCATCACTCGGACCGCGTTGATCGTTCAGAGCCTGACTGACAAACTCTTCCAACTTGAGAAAGAAGGACGCATATAGGGCACCGGCCAAATTCGACTGAGAGTTGCCAACAGTCACCGATGAGTGCCACTTTAAGCGCTTCGCTTTGCAGCGTTAAGCCCACGATCCGAAAGCAAGGGGAGAAGCGCACCGCCGAGTTTTGCGAGTAATGGCCTGGAACGCCACATAACCGTTCGCGTCGCAGGAGATCTGGGGAGTCGGCTCCACCTCAATGTGCGTGAACTCGGATATCCTCAACATGACGAAATGACCTTGACGTTGTATGCACCGGACGTGCTGAGGCACCTAGCGCTTGCGCATCAGAACGACAATGTCACCGATGCCTGGTAGTTGCGCGGCGCAATGAAGTGCGTGCCGCTGAAGGTGGACAGGAAGTTGTAGAGCGAGGCTTCATTGGTGAGGTTCTCGGCGTTGAAGCGAAGACCGAGCTTGTAATGTTCCCGCCCCAGGATGTCGTCGATGCCAATACCCGCGTCGAAGATGTTACGAGGCGCAATGCGCGGCGGATTATGGTCCGCATTCGCGGTGCCAGGTTGCGGGATCACTAGGCGCGTGGCGCCGAAGTTGGGCGAGGAGCAGGAAGTAATGGGCGCGGCCAGCGTCGCATGTTGGCTGCCGCAGTAGAAGCCGATCGCCGTTTGTTGATCCGCCGTTAACGCCAGCGCATCGCTGAGCGTCTCGACCGATCCGGCCACCATGCCGCTGTCGTAGCGCCACGTGAACGCCACCCAGGGCCCCTTCTTCTTGAACTGGTAACGTGCGTGCGCCGTCTGTTGAAACGCCTGGTCGTGGTCGATCCGGAAGACCGAGGTGGCAAGCGGCGAATTGAACAGCAGGCCGCCGTTTTCCGGTCCGAAGAAGCGCGCCCGCGTGTGCCCCATCACCACATACGCCGTGAAGCCGTGGATTTCAGAAGTGCTGACGCGCAGCGAAACTCCGTCGATCTTTGAGTTGTGCCAGGAGATCGGGAATACGATCGGCGTGTTGAATAGCGTGTCGAAGTCGTAAGCGTTGTCCGTGAACTTCCAGAAGTACTCACCGTCGACCAGAAGCTTCTTATCGACGGCCTGCTCAAAGCCGGCACTGTACTGGTCGCGGGTGCCGGGTTTCAGCGCCTGCGTGCCATAGGCCCCAGTCTGGCCGACGCCCTGGCCCGTGCCTTCGCCGCCGAGCACTGTGGATCCGGACAGCAACAGATTCTCGTTGTACGGCGTTTCCATAGTCCGCGTAAATGAGCCTCGCAGCACAGTTCCCGTCGGCTTGAAATGGTACGCGAGACCCAGACGAGGCTGCCAGAGCGCGCCGCTCGACAAGCCCCGGTAGTCGTCGAACCGCAGGCCGAGGCTGAGGTTGAAATTGCCGAGGGTCATCTCGTCCTGCGCGAATACCGCGGCCTGGTTGATCGTCCCACGGCCACGGAAGTTCAGAAAACCGCCGCCCCGCGAAAGGTCGAATGGCAACAGACCGGCCAGGAAAGCGTCATTCGGGACGTAACCGGCGCCGGCGCACCCGGATGGCGTCTGTGATTGTTGCACCCGGCACGGCGGCGCCGGAATTCGTCAGGCAGACCGGATTGACTCCAGGGGAAGTGATGGCAAACCGTGTGTCCTCGGAAAGCCCGGTCTGGCTGTACTGCATTCCGATCTTGATGGCGTGGTGTTTCTTCGCAATGGCCATGTCGGTCTTGAATCCCGTGCTGCGCAGCTTGCGCGTCTGCGCGATCGTGCCTGGCGTGTCGGAAAGCGGATTCGCGCTGGGGATGTAGTTCACGAAATCCTCGCGATACCAGCCGTTGATCGTGTACAACAGGCTCGGCCCCAGGGTGCGCTGGTAGCCCGGCGCGACGCTGAACGTGCGCACCTGCTGCCGTTCGTCCTGTCCCAAGGCGGCCTGATCGTAAGTGTTCGGAATCTGGAACCAATTGCGCGCGAGCAGGAGATTCAAGTGGAACATGTCCCGTTGCGTCGGCTGATAGTCGAAGCGCTGGAATACGTTTCCGCTATTACCCACAGCATGAATCGGCTGGAACTCCGGCGTGTCGAGGAACCGGCCCGACCGCATACCGTTTGCGGCCGTGAAACTGCCCCAGTTCTTTCCACCGAAACCGATCGCCACTTCCTGATTGATTGTCCCGAAGCTGCCGTACTCGGTTGTGAGCGAGCCCGTTGGTCTGGTTTCACCCATTCCGGAGCGGGTAGTCGTGTTGACCACGAGGCTCGTCTTATCTCCATACTCCGCCGGAGGCGCTCCCGTAATCACCTGCATCGACTGGACCGCGTTCAATGGCAACTGCGTCGAGAATTGCTTGCTCTGCTGGTCGCTGACCGTCTGCCCGTCTACGGAAAACGTGACCTGCGCATGGTCGCCCTGCGGATGGAAAAAGCCGTTGGAGTCCGCCACCACACCAGGCGTGCCAAACGTAATCGCGTCGCTCAAGCCCGAGCCTGGCGAGCCGACAGGCAGGCTGTCGGTCAAGCGTCTTGTCGATGTCGTTGTGCGCGTAAGAAACAGTTTCCAGCATGTCGGTTCCCGTAGCCTCGACGGTCATCTCGGTCTTGCCGCCGGCCAGTGCCAGCTTGACGGCAATCACGATGGGGACAGCGCCATGCAGGTTCACATCCTGTTCCTGGTTCTCGAAGCCTTTGGCGGAGATCTCCACGTGGTACTGGTTTTGAGGTATATTGACGAACCGGAACGTGCCGTTCTCATCGGTCTTCGTCGCCTTCTCATACCGCGTAATCGGGTTGTGCAGGTGAACCAGCGCGTTCGGCACCACGGCGTCGGTCTGGTCCACGACGGTGCCGGACAAGGTCGCGGCATTACCAAGGGATTGAGAATAGATCGGGCTTGTGAGGCTGATGAAGAGCAACAGCAGCCCAGCGTAGAACCTTTGCATCCTATCCCCTAATCTCTTCCACCCAACTCATGGCGGCGCAGCGATTTCCGGCATGCGGGACTGAGGAGGCGGTGAACGGGACTGTCTTGGATACAAGCGGGCCAAGGAATCGCTTGGCCCACGAGTCCAGCGGGCTGTTTACGGCAGTGAGCGGCCACGCGCGGCAAACTCCTTTGCACGCGTGGCGGAACAACTCGGTGCGGCAGTCAGACCTAGGGCGGCGAGATCAAGATGAGGCGTTCCAGCGTGGCCTGTCGAGCGCGCAGCCCTCCCAGTTCATCTTCGCTCAGCGATTTCGCGCAGCCGGCCACTATTCTGCTTCCGCGCTCGACGAGTATCCGGCGGAACTCCGGATCGGGTGTCGAGGCGGCGATGTCAGAGAGGGCTCGCAGCAGCCTGAGGCTGACAGCCACATCGCTCCTTGAGTACATGCGGATTTGCTCAAACGCCGCTTCCACCAGGCGTTCGAATTGGATCCACCCAATGCTCGCACGAACGATGCCCGGGGGATCGTAGAGCAGTTCTTCAGGCGGTTCTCGGGACGCAAAACGGATCAGAATGCGACTCAGTTGATCTACACAGCCAATGGCCGTGGTGGGGTCGTTGACGGCCGGCGAGATCGCCTTCAACGCAATGTCCACAATCTGCAGGACGCCAAACTCCACGTCCTGCTGCAACGTTCTGGTGGGGCCGAGATCGAACGCGCCGAGCAACTCAGCAGTGGCCTCTTGGGGTAGGCGTTTGCCTTTTGAGACCATCATGAGCGGGATTCCCGCCGGAACGAACTGGCCTACCCGCCGTAGAACACGGATGCTGACATGGTGGTGCTTCGCCAGGGCGACCAGGCGATGCGTATCGACGAATCGGACATATCCGGAATCTGTGCTCAAAACCGCCACTTCGCTCGGGTTCGGTCTGAGCGGTTCAGCGGCCGGCAGGCGGTCCAGCCGATGCGAGAGGGGCATCATCTCATCGATGATGGCTTCCGTGTCTTCCGCAATTCTGTTGACGATGTGGTTGACGCTGATCGCCTGCGAGATGTGGTGAATGAAGAAGAGAAGCCAACCGACGCAGACCAGAGCAAGAAGCATCGCTCCCAGGACCGTAGCCACTGGCGCGAAGGGGTGCGGAAGGGAACGTGCCGCCGGAAGCGCAGCCGTGCAGTATGAGAAGGTGCCGAGGAAGATACCGAGCGTCCATTGTGTCACTCGGTCTCTGGAGAAGCTGACGATGATGCGGGGCGAGAACTGCATTGATGCCAGGGTGAGCGTCATCAGCAGTATGGCGAACACGATAGACACCACCGTCATGATCGAAGCGGCGATGCCTGCCAAGATCACCTGGGCGACTTGCGGATCGGCGTGCGAGGGAAAGAGGACGACGGGCACCCAGTTGCTAGCGACCGGAAACTCCTCTTCTATCCACGACAGGAATGCTCCCGCGCTTCCCAGTGATAGCGCGATCATGAGCGGGCGGATCAGAAAGCCGCCACGCAGGTTATACATCGCGTGGCGAATTATCAACGGGAGACTCTTTCTCACTGCTTTATCTGCTCAAGCGTAGAGGGTCACGTCCGCGGGCACAAAGGCGAAAGCCGGCATCCCTGAGCTCACTCCTGACAAGGCACACTCAAGTGGCAGTTGTGGGAATCCCGCCGCCAGAGCCCTTGAAAGGCGTCAGGCTGCCGCGAGTCGGTCATTTCGGGTTCACCATCCTGCCATTTCCCGCACTTGCGCGGCCATCCTCTTGCTGACGATCACCTCGAGGCCGTTGGACATCCTCAACATCCACCGCCGGGAGGACAGCGGCAGAATTGTGCGTATGTGATTGGTGTTGATGATCGTCGATCGGTGGATGCGCCGGAATGCCGAGCCTGGCAACCTGTCGATCAGCGTGCTCAGGCTGAGGTCGCTATGATACCGTCCCTGACGGCTATGCACGATCACCACGTCGCCGTCGGCTTGAAACGCCACCACCTCCGCAGGATCCAGAAGGTGCATTTCCGTTTCCGATCGCCCACCTGGCAGACTCGCGCGCCCGACAATGCGCCGTAGCGGCTCGGATCTCGGCTGCCCTGCAGGTTCGAGAGGCGCCGGGAACGAGCGCTCGATGCGCCCTCAGTCCGATGAGCCGTGCCCGCGCTTTCGTAAACGCCTTTTCAAGCCTCTCCCGCCGCACCGGTTTTAGAAGGTAGTCGACCGCCTCCGTCTCGAAGGCCTTCAGCGCATGTCTCTCGAACGCAGTGACGAAAATCACGAGGGGCAAGGGCCGCCCGCGCAGCTTTCGAGTGACGGCGAATCCGTCAAGACCGGGCATCTGGAGGTCGAGCAGCACGACGTCGGGATCCAACGCCATTACCTGTTCCACCGCCTCCTGGCCGCTCCGCGCCTCGCCCACCAATTCCACGTCCGGGCATTCTTCGATCAGTTCGCGCAACACCTGCCGCGCCACGGGCTCGTCATCGACGATGAGTACTCTCATCGTGCCAGGAGCTCCTTCTGCTCGACCGGTCCGTTCTCTATCGGCACCCTGAACGATACGCAAGTCTGCCCGTGGCCCGAATTCACTTGGATCTTCGTCCCTTCCCCGTAGTTCAGCCGGAGGCGCTTCCTCACGTTCTCCAGCCCCACCCCCAGACCTTGGCTCTTCCCCGGCTCGCGACCGGCCGGAAAGGCACCGCCGCTGTCCGATATTGATATTTCGAGCGCCTCCGCGCCATCTTCAGTCGTGAAACGGGCCACTATCCGTACGCTGCCCCCTTCGGGGAGCGGAGCGATTCCATGCTTCACTGCGTTTTCCACCAGCGGCTGGACAATCAGCGGGGGCACCAATACGCGCATGGCCCGCTCGTCGATGTCCATCTCGACGGCCAGCTTCTCGCCCAATCGCAGCCCCTCGATTTCCAAGTAAGCGCGCACGACGCGCAGCTCTTCCTCCAGCGGGATCAGCTTCTCGCTCGCGCCCAGGAAGTACCGCAACAGGTCGGCCAGGTTCAGCACTGTTTGTCTTGCACCCTGCGCGCTGCGTGGAATGAGCCCGTAGAGCGTGTTCAGCGCGTTGAACAGGAAGTGCGGATGAATCTGCGCCTGTAGCGCCTTCAATTCCGCTTCCGACACCAGACGCTTCAGCTCCATTTCGCGGTATTGCGCTGACCCCGATCGCAACAGAGTCGCCATGGCCTCCAACGCTTCCCGGTCCTCACTCAAGTACCGCCGCCCGCCGCTCCGGCGGCCGAGCACTAAACGCAATCCGGCGTTCAGGCTCACGCTAACTCCCCCCATATCTACTTCCGGGCTCGGGCGTTCTGCCTCAATGCGGGCCTCCGCGCCGAAATACGTTCCCGCGATGAGCGCCGCCTTCGATTCCCAATCATCCGCTCCTCCGAAGCGCAGTTCTCGCAAGCTAGCGAGCACTCCCTCCAAAGGACGTCTCCGAAACAGCAATCGCGTCAATCCCAACTGGACCTTCTCGCGGGCGAAGGAATAGACCACCAACCCGCCGCAAACGCCGAGCAGTGTGATGGCCGCCGCGCGGGGGTCGTACTCCGGTGCCTGCAGCCAGCCCACGCGCCACGCCACCCATGTGAAGCCCGCGGCAAGCAGGATGTTCGCCAGGAAACGCAGGAATGCATCCACCAAGAGGAACCGGTAATCCTGCAAAAGCAGGAACAGGGCCACGGGCAATCCTGCGTGATGGATCACCAGCTCCAACAGCCAACCTTTGTGTCCGCCGCCCGCAGGTTGAAAGTGAGCAAATGAGAGCGCAAACAGAAACAGACTCATCGACGCCAGTGCCCTCGTCACCAGCGGACGGTGCTCCGCTGAAGTGCTCTTGAACAAGGCGACACCCGCGATGACAGTCAGCACCGCAAAGCCGATCGACGTCAGCACAAGCGTCAGGCTGTGCAGGTCTTGAATCGGGAACCATCGCGGTCCCCATTCGCCGACCGGTACCACTGGCTCCAGGGCGTGTAGCGTCATTGCGCCCGCGCTCAGGAGATAGCCAGCCCGTGCCAGCCAACGGAGCCGCCCGGCTAGCAGCAAATCGAGCAGGCACGCCGGCAGGAGGCTGAGCGCCATCGCCAGAACGACGGTGATCGCCTGTGCGGCGGCCGTTCCGGCGAAACCCAGGACGATGACCGACCCCGTGTTCCAGACGAACGCCAACACGCCGGACGCCAGCGATAGCCGGCCGCCGCGTAGCTTTTGCCCGGCACGATCGCGCCACAGCAGCACGAGGAAGATGCCGAAGATCAGCATCCCCGCGGCATGGCCCAGCAGGTTCACCAGCAGCGGTTGATGGAAGTGGAACACCATAGGCGCGCGCCGCTCGCGATTTCTAGTCTATTGTGGCCTACCCGCCAGAGTCGTGCCTAGATTCACTCCAAGAACTGCGGCCTCGGCCTCACTAGGTCGTGGCGTCCACACACGCGCTTAAGCGCGAGCGAAGTGTTCAATCCAAAGGTCGCTGCCGGGAGAACTGAGGCAGCAAGCGGGTTGAGTTCAAAATGAATGTCAACTCGGATGAGACGTGGATGAATGCCGCCAACAGGGGGTTAATCATCCCTACGGCTGCCAACCCAATACCGATGCGCATCGACAGCCAACGTCCCGTAGAAGTTCTGGAGAATCACCCGGCGGCACCAACGGGCGGTCTTGACCGTAGCGGCAAACTTTCTCAGATCGTTTCCAATCAGCAGCACGTTCGCGCTGGCTTGGGCGATTTCCGTTCCACTGCCCATGGCCACGCCCACATGGGCGCGGGCGAGCGCGGGAGCGTCGTTGATGCCGTCTCCGATCATGGCGACAGTTCGGCCGGCGCGAATCAGCTCATCCACCCTGGCAGACTTGTGTTCTGGCAGCAGGCCGCTTGAAATCTCGCGGATACCGATACGCCTGGCAACGGCGTCGGCCGACGCCTTGGTGTCACCAGTGAGCAGTTCGATCCGGAGCCCCATCTCCTGAAGTTCACGAATGGCTTCGAAGGCTCCATCGCGTACCTCATCTGCGATCTGAATCGAGCCAGCGAACTGGCCCCCGCGCGCCACGAGAACGCGTGTTCCTGCCGTGATGCCCATAGCCGGCAACGCGATGCCCGCTTCCTCAAGCAAAGCGGTATTGCCCGCGATGACCGTTTGGCCTCTGACCGTCGCATGCACGCCTTTCCCAGGCCAGTAAAGGAAGGAGGAAGACTCTTCCACAGACAAGCCGCTGACGTTGGGCGGCCTCGACCACGGCGCGTGCCAGAGGATGTTCGGAATTGCGCTCCGCGGCAGCGGCGATCTGCAGGAGTTCGTCTGCCCCAAAGCCATCCGCCGGATCAACCGAAGCCACATGGGGCTTGCCATAGGTGAGGGTACCTGTCTTGTCGAGCAGCACTGTATCGATTTTGGCCAGTTGCTCCAGAACCGCGCCCCCTTTGATGATGGCCCCCTGCCGGGCGGCGCGGCCGATGGCTCCCAATATCGCCAATGGCGTCCCAGCGGCGATTCCACACGCTCCCGCGACGATGATGACCGAAATCGTCGAACGCAGATTGTGGGTAATCAGCAGTGTCAAGGCCGCACTGCCCAGTGCGAAGTACACCAGGTACCCGGCGAGACGATCCGCGAGCCGCTGAATGGGCGCTCTTGTTTGTTCCGCATTCTCGACTGCTTCGATGATCCGCCCGAACGTCGTATCCCGGCCCAGATTCTCGACGGCTACTTCAAGGGCGCCGGTCTGGTTGAGCGTGCCAGCGAAGATTCGACTGCCCGGAAGCTTGTCTTGCGGCAAGGATTCCCCGGTGATCGCAGCTTCTTCGACGCTGGAACTTCCGGAAAGAACGTAGCCGTCAACGGGGATTCTCGTGCCTGGCCGGATCAGGACCCGTGTCGCCCGGGCGCAATTCTCTTACGGGAACCTCCGCGGGCGCCGCCCCGTCCTTCACGATCCAGGCGGAGCGAGGCAACAGCTCGAAGAGATCGCCGATGCGCCCGCCGGCCCCGGCTCTACGGTGAGTTCCTCCAATACCTCCGCTGCAAGCACAAACACCGTGATGATGAGCGCCGTGAAAGTATTCACCGATGGCAGAGCGCGGCGAGAAGCGCGATCGTCATCGACAGCTCCATCGTCATGCGGCGTTCCGCGCATGTTTTCGAGCGCTTCCTCGAAGATCGGCCATCCACCAAACAGGACGCCCGCAATGCCAATCAGGCTGACGTGCGGAAACGGCTCCCAGACGCGAAACCAAACCAGTCCCGCCGCGATCGCGGTTATCGCAATGCGGATCAAGTTCGAAGGGTTCGACCTTGCCATGGTCGTGGCCATGTTCGCCCTCGGGATCGGAGTGCGCCTCGTGCCTTGTGTTCATGGACATGCGCCGGAACGCTCACCAGTTTCGGCGCCGGGAGATCGGAAGAAGTCTTGGCTTGCGGCATAGGTCCCCTCGTTAGCGCAAGTAACTGCGCACAATCGCCATCAATTCATCGGTTGCCTTCTCACGCTCGGAAGCGTTGCGCACATGGTGGCGGATATGCCCGTCGATCAATTCGGACATCAGCCCGCCCAAGGCGCCTCGCGCGGCGGCTGTCTGCTGCAAGACGGCATAACAGTCGTTGCCTTCCTGGATCGCGCGCTCGATCCCCTCGATCTGGCCGCGGATGCGTCGCACCCGGGCTAGAAGCTTCTTGCCGCCTTCGTTCGTGATGTGGGCCATTGAGTATCTTTACCTATACTGGAGTATAGTATAAATTAGTCAAGGATGAAGGGTATGAGACGCGAGGTCAATCGAGCGGATGGCGGACGAAGCGAACCTGACAACGAGGCGCCTGGTGATTGGTCAGGTGCTGATCTGCCAAGGATGCTGTTGTGGCGCGACAGAACGCGGCCGTCCGGAAGTACCAGTTGAGTGGCTAAAGGCCGAGTGGCGCCGCCGGGGCCTCCTCAAGCGGCTCCAACTGACGATCAGTGGGTGTCTTGGTCCGTGTGATGTACCGAATGTGGTTGTGATCGCATCGGGGACGAAGACCGACTGGTACGGCAACATCGCGGGCCGGGAGATGTACCAGGACATCCTCGAGTGGGCTTCCTCGTCCGTGGCCGCAGGCCGATTACTGGAAGCGCCGGAGTCTTTCGCCGGACATGTCATTGATCCCTTCCGCAGAGAAGCTGCGCGAGCCTGACTCTCTGGTCCGCGGGGATCGCGCAGCCTCTATCCACCATGAGAACGGAGCCTCGGCGATGCTTTCGCTCTTCCGCTTCCTCATCCATCCTGCCCGCTCATAGGAGTGTTTAGCCCGCTCATAAGAAAAGGAGACGGAAGTACATTTTCCACGGCCAAAATAGAATATCCGGATCGTAAAGTATGCAAAAGCAATTACGCCTGCTCCTGCTGTTCTGCTTATCAATCTCGACTTATGCGCAGTCCTTGGGCACCGCCGGCACCATCCGCGGGAAGATCACCGATCCGAGCGGCGCGCTGATCGCCGGTGCAACTGTCGAGTCTAGACTAACGACCTGACCATGTACCGCCAGGAGGTCAAGACCTCGGCTTCCGGCGAGTTTCAGTTCGCGAACATCCCGCCGAACGTCTACCACCTCGACATCAATGCTCCCGGTTTCGCAGCATCATCATCGCGACTTGACGATCCGAAGCGCCGTGCCTGTAAACCTCGAAATCAGCCTGGCGCTCGCGTCGCAGCGCGAGACGGTGACGGTGTCATCGGAGGCGCCGCTGCTGGAGACCACGCCCTCGGCGCATTCCGACGTGGATCGTGCAACTGTTTTCAAGATGCCGACTTCCTCGATCGCGTCCGGGCTCAGCGACATCATCACGCTATCTACTCCGGCCGTTGTGGCGGACTCGGATGGCTTCTTTCATTCGCTCGGCGACCACGCCCAGATGGCTCTTTCGATCGATAACCAACCCATTACGGATCAGCAGGGAAGCCTCTTCTCCACGCAGATTCCGCCGAATGCGATTCAATCCATCGAAGCGGTCTATGGCGGCACGCCGGCCGAGTATGGCGACAAGACGTCGCTGGTGGTAACCGCCGTAACGCGCTCGGGTCTCGGCCAGAAGACGCACGGCAGTTTTTCCAGCGGGTACGGCTCTTTCGGGACCTTCCTGGAGCAGGGCGATGTCGGTTTTGGCGGGACGAAATGGGGCCAGTTCTTTGCTGTGAACGGGTCCCGGTCGGGCCGCTTCCTGGATACGCCCGAATACCTTCCCTTCCATGACATCGGCAACAACATGAACGTGTTCTCACGGTCGGACTATCAACCGAGTACTTCGAATATGCTCCATTTGGACGTATTGGCCGCACGGAACTGGTTTCAGGTTCCCAATCAATACGATCAGGTGGCCTCCGGGCAGGATCAGAAGCAGATGGTGCGCTCCTTCAGCATCGCTCCCGGTTGGGTGCATGTTTTCAGTCCTTCCACCACTCTGGCGTCGAATGCGTTTGTGCGGCGGGATCTGGTCAACTACTACCCGAGCGGCGATCCCTTTGCCGACCAGCCAGCCACGATGAGCCAGACCAGGAGCTTGACCAACCTGGGCGTGAAAACCGACCTCAACTATCTGCACGGCCGCCACAACGCCAAGTTCGGCGCGCAGATCACGGACACCATCCTGACGGAGAAATTCAGCCTCGGGCTGACCGACCCGACCTTCAACCCCGTCTGTCTCGACGCCAATGGCAATCGCCGTGCTGGATCCGGGATTGACCAATCCGGGCAACTGCCAGAGCGCGGGGTATCAAGCCAATCCGAACCTCTCGCCCGGGCTCGTCCCCTATGACCTTACCCGGGGCGGCTCCCTGTTCCAGTACTACGGCCACGCCAACATCCGGCAGCAGGCGTTCTATGGACAGGACACGCATCAACCTCGGCAAGTTGACGCTCAACGTGGGGTTCCGGTGGGACCGCTACGACGGCATCAGCAAAGGCACGCAACCGCAACCTCGGGTGGGTCTGTCTTACCTGATCGCGCCGACCAAGACGGTGTTGCGGATAGCCTATTCGCATACCTACGAAACTCCGCTCAATGAAAATCTGGTGTTGTCCAGCGCCACCGGAGCGGGCGGCCTGGCGGCCAACGTCTTCGGAGCCCAGGCCAGCGTTCCTCTCCAGCCGGGAATTCGCAACATGTACAACGCCGGCCTGGAACAGAGTCTTGGTTCGCATTTTGTGTTTGAAGGCGATTATTTCTGGAAGTACACGCGCAACGCGTTTGACCTGGACAATCTCTTCACGACCGCCATCTTCTTCCCGATCGAATGGGAACATGGCAAAATGGACGGCTTCTCGGCACGGCTCTCGCTTCGGCAGTACAAAGGGCTGACGGCGTACACCACGCTTGGCCACACGCGGGCTCGTGTCTTCGGCCCGGAGAACGGCGGTCTGATCTTCTATAGCACCAGTCTTCCGAACGCCTATGTCGTGCGAATCGACCACGACCAGGCGTTCCAGAGCACAACGCACGTGCAATATCAGATGGGCAAGCGCGGCCCCTGGGTGGCGTTCACATGGCGCTTCGACAGCGGCATCGTGTCCGGCGCAGTTCCGGACCTGGCCAGCGCTCTCGGGCTGACCGGCGACCAGCAGGCCCAGATTGGGTTCTATTGCGGCAGCCAGGTGGCCACTGCCTGAACAGTCCGATCACCACCTGCAATGCCCCTTACCCGCAATGGGGAGCCAAATTGGTGAAGATCCCGGCGCCCGGCACCGCAAACGACGACTTGAATCCGGCGCGCGTCCGTCCCCGCAATCTCTTTAACGCGGCGGTCGGAACCGACAACCTGTTTCACACCGACCGGGTACGGTGGACATTGCGGCTCGAGGCATTCAACATCACCAACAAAGTGGCGATGTACAACTTCCTTTCGACCTGCTCCGGGACGCACTTCGTCGAGCCCCGGTCGTACCGGGCGACGCTGGGCATCGCATTTTGATCTGGCTATGGGGCTGCTTCCATGCACCGAACGCAGCCCCCGGCCGTTGCCCGGCGCGGACTTCAATCACGTTCGACTGCATCGGCGACAACGGCCCCAGTAGCCTCGTCGCAGCGGTGACAATTCTTGCAGAAGGTGTGGTTGATGAGATGCGCCGAGATCAGGAGACTGCTGCCCATCATGGTAACCACGATCTCAGAAAGGTGGGATGGCAGACGGTTGCCGAAATAAGCCCCCGCAAAAATCAGCGACAATGCGGCGCTCATGAGCACCAGGACGCGGGATCGTCGATGCCTACGATAGCCGTTGATCACGGCGAAGCAGCCGATGGAGGCCACCAGTACGGCGAAGACCCGATGGAATCTCTCGTCGGAAGGCAGGTAATGCGCCCACACCGCCGACAAAGACAGCACGACTGGCGTCAGAATACAATGCACAAAACACACTGCGGAAGCAATGATCCCGAGACGGTCGGCTCGCAGTGTGAGGGCTTGGTGTTCGTTACTCATAAGAAAAGCAGGGCGCCGCTTCGCGCATCCCTTACCT
>CAWGKI010000036.1:0-13002 GCA_963823095.1 Terriglobia bacterium | reverse complement strand
TCCAATAGGCAACCGCGCCAGTCCCTCAGCGCCGGCGCCGGAGCGAGGATCAGGGTTTGGACGTGCCCCGGCGACGCCGAGTCAAGGCCAGGATCCAACGCGGGAGCCCTCTCTAGGAAATCCACCGCGACATTGAGCGGAACCCGGACGAAAAAAGTTTGCACCATTCGGCCCGATTCTCCGTATTACTCCTATAGAAACCCTACAGGGGACCCCAGACGGTCCCGGAAATGGATAGATCCCAGATGGGCGAGACCAAGACCGATCTTCTGCGAGGAACGCTGGACCTTTTGATTCTAAAGGTCTTAACGCTAGAGCCGATGCACGGCTTGGGGATCTCCAGGCGTCTTGAACAGATCACAGGTGGGGTCTTCCAGGTGCAGGCCGGAACCTTGTTTCCGGCGCTGCACCGTCTGGAGCAGGAGGGTCACATCCAGGGCGAGTGGCGCGAGTCGGAGAACAACCGCAAGGCCAAGTACTACTCGCTGACCCCGTCGGGGCAGGAGCAACTGGGCGAAGAGCGCCAAAACTGGATCCAGGTTGTTTCCGCGATCGATGCGGTGTTGGGGACGGTGTAAGGAGCCGGGCATGCCAATCAGACAAGGAATCCGAGGTTGGTACGAGATGCTCTTTCACAAGAGCCAGATGAGGCGGCAACTCGCCGACGAACTCCAGAGCTATGAGGACCTGCTGACGTCGGAGAAGATCGGCCGCGGTCTCGCTCCGGATCGGGCCCGGCGCGAAGCGCGGCTGGAGATCGGAGGACGCACCTTGGTCGAAGAAAACGTGCACGATGTGTGGCTGGGCAGCGCTATGGATAGCCTGCTGCAGGACGTCCGGTTCGCTTTGCGTACATTGGGGAAAAACCCGGGCTTCGCCGCTGTAGCGGCGCTCGTCTTGGCGCTTGGCATCGGCTCGGCGACGGCTCTGTTCACCACTGTGAACCATGCCCTGCTGCGCTCGATTCCCTTCCCCGAGCCCGACCAGTTGGTGGCGGGCCAGAAATTCATCAATGGCGCCCCGAGCGGGCCGGTCTCGGGCCCGGACTACTACGATTACCAGGCCCAATGCCACTCTTTCCAAAGCCTCGCGGCCATGGTGAACATCGCCGCGCCCGGAACGATCTCCGGCGGGAGGGAGCCCGAATTGGCGCGCGCCGGCTTCGTCACGTGGGATCTGTTTCGAACTCTGGGAGCCGCCCCGGCTGCCGGCCGCGACTTCGCGGCGGAAGATGCCAAGGGCCCCGGAGCGGCGAGAACGATCCTGAGCGACGCCCTGGCCGCACGCTTGTTCGGCGGAGCGCGGCAGGCGTTAGGCAAGACTGTTCGCGGCAATGGCATGGCTTTCGAAGTCGTCGGAGTGATGCCACGCGGATTCCGGTTCATGGTCGATGCAGACCTGTGGCTGGTGCTGGGCCACGATGGCCCGATGGGCCACGCCCGGGACCAGCATAATTACACGCTGATTGGCCGCCTGAAACCGGGCGTCACACTGCGGCAGGCGCAGTTGGAGGCGGACGGATTGTCCAAGGCCCTGCAGCGGCAATACCCGGCGAGCAATGCCGGAAAGACTCTGCAATTGAGCGGGCTGCACTCCTTCATGGTGACGGGCGTGCGCACAAGTCTGCTGTTGCTGATGGCGGCCAGCGTCCTGGTTCTGTTGATCGCCTGCGGCAATGTGGCCGGCCTGCTGCTGGCGCGTGGGCAAAAGCGTGTGCCCGAGCTGGCAATGCGCACCGCGCTTGGCGCTCCGCGACGCCGGTTAATGCGGCAGTTGCTGACCGAAAGCGTTCTGCTGACGCTCTTCGCCGGCGCCCTGGGCGTCGGCGTAGCTTATGCGTTGCAGATTCTGCTGCTGCGCCTGCTGCCTTTGGGTCAGGTCCAGAGCGGCGGTCCAACCTTGGACGGCATGGCGTTGCTGTTTTCGCTCGGAGCGTCAATCGCGACTGGAATCCTGGTTGGCGTATTCCCGGCTCTGCGAGTCACGGCGCTGAACCTCGGCCAGCGATTGAAGACGGGCTCGCGCAGTTCCGAGGAGGTCCACGGCACGCGGCTCCGAGGCGGCCTGGTGGTCCTCCAGGTTGCGGTTTCGGCGGTGCTCTTGATTGGATCGGCGACGTTGATCCACGAACTGGTCAAGCTCATCACTACGGATCCCGGATTCGCGCCGGATCACGTTCTCACCGGACGGCTCCAAATCCAATCGGGCAAGGACGCAACGGTCGCGCAACGCAGCGTGTTCTTCAACTCACTGCTTCAGGAAGTCCAGACCCAGCCGGGCGTCGTCTCGGCAAGTTTGCTGAATTTGCTGCCGATTGAAGAGCCGTTCAACGACTGGCAGGTGTGGCGCTCCGACCAGCCTCGCCCCGACATGAAGGATGGCGTTTCGCCCTATGCCCGCTGGGTTTCACCGGGCTATTTCGCGACCATGCGGATTCCTTTGCTGCGCGGAAGGGACATCACGAGTTCGGACATAGATGGACGGCAGCCGGTCATCATTCTGAGCAAGGGCGCAGCCGGCAAGCTGTTTCCGAACCAGGACCCGATCGGCTGGAGGGTCCATGCCGGCTGGAGCGATAAAGACTACGAAGTCATCGGCATTGCAGCGGACGCGCGACTATCCTCGCTAGGCGACGGGCCTTCCGACGCGTTCTACTTGCCCGCGGCGCAGGTCGGCACGCCGGAGATGCGCATCGTCGTGCGTACCAGCGGAGATCCGGAGAGCATGATTGGCGCGCTGCGCCGCGTGCTGAAACGCAACGACGGCAGCGTCATCTTCTCGGAACCGGTGACGATGGACTCGATTCTGGACAAGTCGCTGGCCGGTTACCGCACGATCGTCGTGTCGGCGGGCGTGTTCTCTGCAATCGCACTAGTGTTGACCGTAGTCGGTCTGTACGGCGTGCTGGCCTTCTATGTCAGCACTCGACGCAACGAGATTGCCATTCGCATGGCTTTGGGCGCAACGCGAGGCAACGTGCTCGGCATGGTTCTGGGGCGCGGCATGGGCCTGGTCTGCCTGGGCCTGGCCCTCGGAGCTGCGGGCGCCTATCCGGAAATGTCGGTGATCCGGGGCATGTTGTCAGGAGCGGAGGCGCTCAAAGCCTCGACCTGCGTCACCGCGGTAGTCGTGCTCTGCGGCGCTTCGTTGATCGCCTGCCTCCTGCCGGCCTGGCGCGCCACGCGCGGGCAACTGCTGGAAGCGCTGCGCAGCGAGTGAACGCGGACTGGGCTGAGGGGATCGCAGATAACAGCGAACGGATATCGGCTCCGTTTCAGGATTCTACAGGAATTCGACCGGATTTTTGCCCCGTCGTGCCGGTCTGGAGACCGGCGTTCCCAGGGGGTCCGTTTCGGGCGTTTTTACGACTGACTCGTCAGTTGAACGATTGCGCCTTCGTCGGTAGCAAGCAGGATGCTGCCGTCCGAGCATGGCGCGAACGTCGCGGAATTCCCGACAGCCCGGTAGTCCACCTTCATTTCAAACCATTCCACGGCGTCGGGCGACCAGAAGATGCGCAGCTTCCCGGGAACTGGAGAATTGCGGAGACGCCCGGATGGCTGTGTGGCCGCGACGAGCAGGCTGCCGTCGCTATGCAGAAGCATGTCCTGGATGACCAGATTCTTGCGGCGCAGCACGCTCCAATTCTTGCCGGAGCGCAGATCCAGCAGGAACAGCTCCGAGGGCCAGCCGAACGACTCGCGGTATTGGAAGACTACAGCGCCTCGCGAAGGTCCCATGCGAACTCGCCGGAGCACACCGAATGCCGAGGAGAGCTGGCCTGACCAGGTCTTCCCGCCATCGTGCGTCTGAAAGACCACGGCCGTTCCTGGCAGGCTCTTTCGTTCCAGAGCCTTCTCGGGCGTCATCCAGTCGGGCAGCGCGGCGGCTTCCGGCGCGACGGCAGTTGAATCGCCGATCAGCATGCCTGCCCCTGAAGGGAGGATGGCCATAGAACGCAGATAGGTTTGCGGCGATTGCAGGTTGAGGCGCTCGGACTCGAGCACGGCACTCCAGGTCCTCCCGCCGTCGCCGGTCCGGTAGAAGACCTTGCCCAGCCCAAACCCAATGCCGTCGTGCGGCGTATAGAACCAGAGTTGGGTGATGCCCCGGTCGGAGAGCGAAAACTTCTCCCATTTCTTCCCGCCGTCACGAGTCGAAACGATTCGTCCGTTGGCTACGAACCACGCGTTCACCGCATCGAGGACGAAGACGCCCAGGGGGTTCTTATCGCATTTCTCCTGAGTCCACGTTTTCCCTCCATCGTGGGTGAGCAGCAGCCGCGCCTTCACGTCGCCGGAATCTTCCTCCTCGATCTGCACGGTCGCCAGGCCTAATTCCGGCGTTGGCATGGAGAAGTCCTGAAGCTGGCAGCGCTTCCCCAATTCGTCGAAAAGGTAGAGTACTTGCCAGCGCATTCCTTTGTACGGACCGGAATCGAGCGGCGGAATGGCTCCCAGTGGGATCTCGGGACCCAGCAGGGCCTCGTTATCCGCCTTCTGCCTGCTCCCCCGCGACGGCTCCGGTTGTTGCTTCGGCTTCTCCAGAACGGGCGGGGCCGGAGGCCCCTGCGCGAGACACCCGAGCGGGACTGCGGCGAGTGCCAGTAGATCGCGACGGCGGAGTCCGCTCACTGCCAGGTCCCCCCGGATCCTTCGCCATTTTCTGGCTTCACCGGCGTAAGCAGGCCTCGCCGTACCAGGTCCACGTGGTTGGCCTCCTCCACGGCTGTAGGAGAAAGCCGCGCCAGCACAATCAGGCAGCCTACCTGCTCTCCAACCGTGGTGATCAACTCCATCTCCGCGCCGGAGTGCCGGTGTGGCATCCGGTGCTGGATATTGATAACTCCAATGACGCGATTGCGCGCGATGACCGGGACGGAGAGAAAAGCTTCGAAACTGTCTTCCGGCAGATCGCTGAACGCTTTGAAGCGGTCGTCCTTGAAGGCTTCGGTTGAAATGGCCAGCATCTTCCGCTCGCGCGCCACCCAGCCCGTCAAACCTTCGTTAAGCCGCAGGCGGACCTTGCCGATTTCCAGCGGATGCGGATTCGAGGAAGCACATAGCACGAGCTGCTCTTCCTGGATCAGATAAAGCAGGCAGGAGTCGCAGTGAGTGAATTCGGTGACGAGGCGAACGACGGCCTGCAGCGTCGCCGGAAGAGTCAGGTCCCGAACCATCAGGCGGCTGATCCGTTGATAGACGCCGAGTTGCTGCTCCAGACGCTCCAAACGGGTTTCGAGGTCTTTGGTACGAGTCACGACTTTATATTACGCTCCAAGTATTCCAGCGTCTCACGGCGCCGGAGGCTTCGCGCGAGCGGCGTAGCTGCTACAGTTTATCTAAGTATGAATCAGTCAGGCCCGCCAGACCTCAGGCGACGAAAACCTCTGGGGCGACGGAACTAAGACTCATTACTCGGAGCAGTTGAACATGGCTTACTGGAACAAGAAGCGAGACGACGATATGCCGCTACGCCAGGAGCCGGCGCCCGCGCCGGTGTCCAACGTTCAGCGGGAAGCGATTCCAACCACTAACTATCCCACCCGGCGACCGGAGGAACTCATGACGCGCAGCTCCGCCCTCATTGGCAAAAGTATCGTGCTCACGGGCAAGATCAGCGGCCGGGAAGATTTGATAGTTGACGGCCGCATCGAAGGCGACATCGACCTGCCGGAGAATTGCCTGACGGTCGGAGCTGGCGGCCATGTGCAAGGTTCGATCCGCGCCCGCGAGATCGTGATTCACGGCGCGGTGCACGGCAACATGGAAGCTGTGGAAAAAGTCCAGATACGGCGCAACGCTCGCGTGGTCGGCGACATGCGCACCGCCAGGCCGGTGATCGAAGAAGAAGCGTACTTCAAGGGCAATATCGAGACCGTTCGCCCTGAAGCGCCGAAGGCCCCGCAACCGCGCGCCCAGGCCGCCGAAGCGCCGCAACAGCCAACGCTTCCGAACGCCACCCCCTCGGCGGGAGAAACTCGCAAAGGATGAACCCGTCACACTTGCACGCCTCGGCCGGCCCGGCGGCAGCGGGGCTTTCGCCCGACGCTCGCAAGAGCCACGGCCTGGAGACGCTGGTCTCCGCTATGGCGCTGAAGTTGAATCTCTACGTGATGGACTTCGGTGGTCCGGTGCAAGAGAACATCGACTTCGTCACTGGCGCCGGCCACAAGCTTTACGTCGACGATCTGCTCTACTCCTACGACTACTTCTTCTCCCCCAAGGAGCAGGAGGAAGGGAACTTCCGGCCCGGACGCATAGAAGAGTTCATCGATTCGGCGTTGTCGTTCGAGGATCAAGTGGCTGACGCCATTCTCCTCTGGGACCGGTTGCAGTACCTGCCTCCTGCCATCGCGGAAGCGGTGGTGGAACGCATTCGCCGCATTCTGGCGCCGGATGCCCTCCTGCTCTCGCTATTTCGCACCGACTCAAGCGGATCGCGCCGCTCGCCTTACACGAGCCGGATACTGGACGGTCAGACGCTGCTGCTCCACGAACAGTCGCGCCAGCGCCCCATAGAAACGTTCAATCCGAGGACGATCCACAAGCTGTTCCAAAGTTATGGTGAGGTCCGCTTCTTCGTCAGCCGCGAGAGCTTGCAAGAAGTGCTGATCCGCCGCTGAGCGCACGGAAGGACCAGCCATGCCATCGGGTGAGCCCGCGGAAGGCACAGTGGCGTACGCATTAGCGCGCTGCGTCGACATTCATCTCGACGTCCGGCGAATGGCGGCATGAATGCCGCCACGGCACGCTCAAGCGTGCGCCATAATGTCCCCGGATCCAAACATTGTCCGGGCTGTAACTGTCGATTCCTGACAGACTCTGAGTGCCCGGATAGAGAATCGACGCCGGGCGTGGGCGATAGCTCGCTTCGGAGCGTCTGCCATGCGGTCAGTTCGACATTCGCCTGCCGCCCGCCCCTCGCTCGCGAATCTCATCCGGACGGTTCACGCATTCTAAACGCAATCTACAGATGCTGTTTGTTGGTTCTAGGCTAGACTGAGAGCAATCCGTCTCGTTCGGACAGTCAATGGCGACAGCAAATGGACCTCAACTCAGCCAGGACACCGCCTCGCCGCGCGCGGCCCGGGTGGCGGCGGTGCTGTTTTCCATTTGCCTTTCGGTGTGGCTGCTCAGGGTTGGCCGATCGTTTTTCATCACCCTGATCTGCGCCGTGCTGGTCGCGTTCATTCTCGAACCGGTGGTGCAGCTCTTCATGCGGCTCCGGCTGCGGCGCGGGATGGCCAGCTTTCTGGCCTGCTCGATGATGCTTGGGACGCTCTATTTGGCACTGCTTGGAGCGTGGACGCAAGCGGTCGGGTTCTGGGCGGAAGTGCCTAATTACAGCAGGCGCATCGCCGATCTGGTAGACACCGCGACGCTCGAAGTCGAGCAGATCCAGCATTCACTCGAAGAGATCCTCGTGCCACCCCGGCTGCGTCAGACGCCGCCGCCTGAATCGGCGAACAAGTCGAAAGCGGCTTCCCGCAACAGGAAGGCCACCCCCTCCGCCCCCGGCGCTCCGCAAAACCCCGTGCAGGAGGTGCGCATCCGTCAGGAGCCATCCGACCTGGTGAATCTGGTTTGGGACTCTCTGTCGAGATTCTCCGATGCCCTGCTGCTGGCTTCGTTCGTTCCCTTCCTGGTGTACTTCTTTCTGAGCTGGCAGGATCACCTGATGCGAGCGATGCTCGGACTGGCTGGGGGGAAACAGCGCGAGATCCTCAATCGCAGCCTGCAGGGCATTGCCGACGTCACGCGCGCCTACGTAGTGGGCAACTTCCTGCTGGGTGTCGTGATGTCCGTCGTCAGCTCGATCTTCTTCTATTTCGCGGGGGTTCCCTACTGGGAAGTGGCGGGACCGATGAGCGCGTTCCTGAGCCTGATCCCGTACCTGGGTTTGCCGTTGGCCCTGCTGCCCCCCCTCGCGGCGGCATTGCCCGTCTTCGCGAGCTGGGGGCCGTACCTGTTGGTGGGCACCGGAGTCGCAGTGCTGCACCTGGTCGGGCTGAATCTCATGTATCCCAAGCTCGTGGGTTCGCGAGTTCACCTGAACCCCTTGGTAGTGACGCTCGCGTTGATGGTCTGGTACCTCCTCTGGGGTGGTGCAGGTCTCATCCTCGCCATTCCCATTACGGCTGGCATGAAGGCCGTCTTCGACAGCGTGCCCCGCTGGCGCGGTTACGGCAAGCTGCTGGGCGACTGAACATCCAACAACGGTAGATAGACGTCGAAAGTGGCGCCTTTGCCCGGCTCGCTTCGAACGGTGATGGTTCCCCCGCTCTGCGTTACGAAGCCGAACGCGCTGGCTAGGCCCAGGCCCTCGGAATTCGCCAGCCCCTTGGTCGAAAAAAACGGCTCGAACACCCGTTGCCTGGTTTGCTCATCCATGCCCATTCCGGTGTCGGTGAGCGACAGACAGGCATACGAACCCTCCGGGATGCGAGGTTCGCTCGCGCTTTGACTAGGAGTGACATCCACCCTTCGCAGGCGCGCCAGAAACGAGCCATCCCGCGGAATGGCCTCGCTGGCATTTCTCGCAATCCTGAGAACGACAAGGCTCAGTTCGTCCGCCTCGACAAAGACAAATGCGGGAACGGAAGGAGTTTCGATTCTCACATCGACGCATTCCGGGAAGACGCCGCGAATCCGGGGCTCCTGCTCGCGGAGCCATTGTGAGAGGTCGATGCTGGCGCTGCGCAACATCTTCGCTCGGGAGAATGCGAGCAGCCGGTCCGTCATGCCGGCCATCTGCTTCCCGGCCTCCTCGATGAACCCTGCCATCGAGCGCACCGGGGGCGTTGACTCCCTGGATTCCCGCAGCAGCGCGGCGTACCCATTCATCACGCAGAGTTTGTTGTTGAAGAAATGGGCCACCCCGCCGGCCAGGCGTCCAACCGATTCCAGTTGCCGGGCCTCGGCCAGGCGCTTCTCCACGTCAAGCCGTTCGAGAGTTTCAGCGGCCAGCGAGCCGTGAGCTTCTCGCAGGTCCGCCAGAAGACGCTCGTACGTGAGCAGGAAGAAGCCGAAGATGATCCCGATGGTACCCAGCAGCGAGACGAAGTAGAACAATGTGTTTGGGGTCGAGGGTGTCAGGCCCAAACCCTGGCGAGGCATCCAGGGGAGGAGCAGCGCCCGGAAAAGAATGACCGACCCGGTGAAGATGAACGCTGACCCAGTGAAAGAATGGCTGAGCCGCCGTGTGGTTGGGGCGTTCAAGAGCAGGGTGAGCCCGCCGTAGTAAAGCGCCCCCACTTGGCAGACTGCGATGATGGCTACTCGAATCCGTTCGTCCGGCTGGACGTAGCAGAACCAGACTAGGCCGGCCATGGAGGCACTTAGGGTGATGTAAAACCAGCGTCCATGCCAGATCAGGCCGCAGAACAGCCGAATTCCCATGGCGTACAGAAGCAGCCCGACGAACATGGAAGAATTGCCCAGGATCACCGGCTAGAACGGGTTGACAAACCCCCGCAGACTGTGGAAAAACGCGGCCGCCGAGATGCAGCAGAGTGCGGCCGCCCATTGACCAAATCCGGGATAGGTTCGATGAGAGCGCCGAATGAAGAGCTTGAGGGGCGCGAAAGCCCCGGCGACAAACGCGGTTGCTACCAATAGGGTCCGGTTATCGATCGCTTCCAGAAACGTGGTCACTCATCTACTCCGGACGTGGGGAGTTCAGGGCAGCGGCACTCCCATGGATTTCAGATCAGTGAGTATCTTATCAGCCCGGCGTAGTGTTCGCGTGAAACGTAGCGATCCCGAAGAAGTCAGGAGAGTCCTGGATCGAATGGCGGTGCGACAGTAGTTTGCAGAGCAGGGTGGACCAGGAAGAAGACGGCAGACTGTGGGCGGCTGAGCTTTCCGATTATGCCTGGGATATGCGTCAGCACAAGAGTTTGATTCCGTTCGGTCCGGTCGCGCAAGACGCGGAAGCTAAGCATGGCCTGCCCTCCCACAGGAGTCGGAGAGATCGAGTTCGTGTGGACTAGACCCCTAAGATCGCACTCAGCTTTTCCACGAGTGCGGACCGCTTCCGCGCGTCCAGCTTCTTCAGGTTTTCGATACGCCAACGCACGGCTGGCAGACGTTCGGCGCCTGGCAGATCAAGGAGCGTCCAGTCGGGCTCGCCGCGTTTGATCGAGACCAGAAAGCGGCGATGTTCGGCGGGCATGTTTCCTACGATGGCGGCTATCAGTTCTTCGCGGGCCCGTAGCAGATCGTCGAGAGCCACCGGTGAGTCGGACATTCCGTCAAAGCCTGCATCGAATTCCGCCGTAATGTCTTGGCGGCCCGGGGCAAGCACTTCGGACATCGGCCGGTTGTGGCTAAGAACGTAGATGATGAACGCCTTGCGGATCTCATCGGTAATGCCTTCATTCGCGAGCAGATTCATTACGTCGAATAGATCGCGCGGATGCTGCCGGTCCAAGGCGGCTACAATTTTGCCGGCATAGAGATCGGGGAAGCTGACAACCTGTATTTCCGCAAAGCCGAATCGATCTTCAACCTGCGATGTGACCGGCCTCACGGCGGGCTCATAAACGCATCCGCGCAGAACGGGCGTGACCTCGATCTTGATTTGCGCGTCGCGGCCGTGGATCAGGAGCCGCGTGACGCAGTTTTCGATTTGCAGCAAGACCGGAGTCACGCCGGCTCCCGGAATGCCTCGGGCTATGCTGGCGGAGATTCTGCGCATTGCTGCGTCGATCGCCGCCAGCGACGATACCCGATCGGCGATCGGCAGGTAGGTCAGATCGATATCCACAGACAGGCGCGGCATATCGCGCACGAAGAGGTTGATCGCGGTCCCGCCTTTGAGTGCGAAGCAGGTCTCGGCCGCGACCAGCGGTATGGCTCCGATGAGCAGCGCCGCTTGCCGGCGATAGAACTCAGCCATTGGCATCGAGGCGCTCCGGCACTGTGATGTTGAACTTCGTATCGAGCTTCCCTCCGCGCACAATCATGCGCTTGCCATGGCCTAGATCGATATCCTGTCTGTCGACTCTCTTCAGCCAGGCGTGATCGTGGCGCTCAGCGAACCACAGGAACAGACGCTTCACTTTCACACTGCGGCAGCCGGCAAGCAGTTTCTGAAGCCGATTCGGGCTCAGATTGCGCAACCCCTCCATGAGCATGTCGGCCTGGTGAAATGTCTCGTGGCGGGGGATCTCATCCAGCAGTTCCAGGATGGCGCGCTCGGGTGTGGAAAGGACAAGCGGCCAATCTCGGTCACCCCATTGCTGGCGTATCAGACCCGCAGGAAGGCGATCGGGGTTGGCGCTTTGGTGAGATTGGAGTGCGCGGCTTGGTGCGCCAAGTCTTCGAGGGACGAAGGCATCGGTGAAGAGCCTCCTTGCGTTGTGAAAGACCAGACGCGGTTCCGTATGAAGCTTCGATACCCATCCAGATGGCGTCGCGTCGCCGTAGAGGTGGATTTGCCTTGGGCCGTCAACGGTGAGGTAGTGCGCGAACCCCTGAAGTTCGAGTGCCGTTCGGCCGCCCACGGTAAACGAATACTCGAGCAGAGTTTGGAAAGAGACGACTGCGTGCTGCCAGCGCAAGCTCTGGTCTTCATCGGGTGTATACAGTTTGGCGGGCAGCCGCCTGTACACGCCGCGAGCCACCCGGTCCAACCAGCCATTCTTGACGTATTTGCTGCGGAGAGCGCGCGAATAGCCCTGGCGTTCAAGCCAAGCGGCATCGACGATCAGCGCTTCGGGAAGGTCGCGCTGCAGGCGGTTTAACCTTCCGTGTCTTTGCTCCCCCATGGTTGACAAAATACCTAACTCTCAAACCAAATGCAAGGTTTGCGATGCGACGGAATAACATACCTACAGTATACGTATACGCCAATTCATAAACCAAAATCGCCCATAAAGGCGACCCGAACGCGATTTGTCCGCGTGCGGCAATGATCGTTGAGCGTGTAGCCGATGTTTCAAACCACTGTTGTCCAAAACAGGTTCAGAATCGATGTTCTTTGGACGGATTAAGTCGTTTGTTTTGAATACAGCACTCGTTTGGCAGAGAATGAGGTCTCCTGGGCTTCACGAGCCTGTCCAAGACGGGAACAGACGGCCGGTTGCCTTCGAATTGCTTCAGACCATGCCAAAATCTCCGGTTCTGGGGGCTTTGAGGCGGGATTGGCACATCGTGGGGCCGCCTTCAAGTGATTCCCCCTGTCCAAGACGCCAATCGCCAAAAGTTATCGTGGACAAGCGTGGTTTCGAACTCACCGCGGCGGAGGATTCGGGAACACTCCTGGAGGCATCGACGCGGCAGAACCCTGTTCGGGCGCCAGGCCAGCTCAGTCTGCGCTGACGGATCGGGAAACCGGGCGTAGCATCGAGATTCCCCAGGGATATTCCCCAAGCTCCGGGATCGATGGCGGAACGCTGACGCTCAGGACACACGATTAGTATGCGACCCGATGTGTTCCATTCGTGCGGCGTGGAATGACAGCAAGGCGAAAAAGCCGATGGCCTGAACCGTCTGACTATACTCGCCTCGCGGTCCTGCAAACTTCATCGCCTCCCCGGCACCGCCAGGGAGGCGGTTCAGTCTATTCAGTTGCTTCGGCGGCGAGCGCGCAGGCCGATCAGGCCCAGTCCGCATGCCAGCAGTGCAAGGGTACCCGGCTCTGGAATCGCGGCGACAAACTCACCCGTGCCGAAATTGTCGGCCTGCCCTGTGCCGTAGAAGCCGAGCCCGATGCCCTCCCCTCCCGTAGACACGCCGTAATCGTAGGTGTAAGTCTGATCCGCCGTGCCGTCGAAATTGCTGTCGATCCACAACGTGGCAAGCGTACCTGACATGAATGCCGTTATCCGGCCGCTGCTGAACGGCGATTCCAGCGTGAAGAAATTCCCGCCGCCGTTGTTGCCGTAATAGAAGGCGGCATAGCCGAACGAGTCGCCCCCTCCATTCTCCTGCACTTTGATGAAGTAATTGTTGCTCTCGTCCGCGTACCCAAGCACCAGCGCAAGATACGACGTGT
>CAWGKI010000035.1:0-17620 GCA_963823095.1 Terriglobia bacterium | reverse complement strand
CATATACCTCCCCTATTGCGGACGACGGCGACGCGAAGCGTAGCGTTGTAGGCCTGGTTGGCCTCCACCAGGGAGAGGAGCGCCTCCTCCAGTTCCGCCGGCTTCCACGGGAAGGGAACGCGGACAAGGTCCGAGTCCCGATGCATCCTGGCCCAGTGGCGGTCGAACGCGAACAGCACTCCATTCACGACTTTGATAGTCGAAAACACGCCCCACCCATTCATCACGCCGACCTGGCCCGGAGAAAAAGCGAGATCGGAGGAGGGCTGGATGTGGCCGTTGTGGAGGAGCTGCGAATGTATCACTTCTCCATCTTATCGCCGCCCGGGATTCACTCCCTCGTTAGCCACAGTGTCCCAATCACCGCACGCCGGCTACCGCGCGCCGTTCGTCCAGGCCGGGAAGAAAGAGGGCCTCGATTTCGCCGAGCCTTCAATCAGATCCGTAACCAGCTTCCGGCGGCGGTAGAGTTGCTCCACCAGGCGCTCGACGGGGTCCTCGTCGCCCTCGGGTAGCCATTGCCTGGGCAGGTCCCGCAGAATGCCGTCGAATAGCTCGGAGGGCGCTTCGCGGGCCCGCGTCAGCCATGGCTCGAAGTCGTCCAGTTTGCGGACGTCCCGATAGACTACCGGGCGAAAGTAGAAGCCTTGCATGGGACTGTCGCTGAACTCCCAGTGCGGCCCGTCGAACGCATAGCCATGGTCGATCATCAGGGCAATGAACCCTTTTGCCAGTGGCGACGCGCCTCGGGGATCTCCGTCGGGATCGTCCAGCCACTCTTTGATTCGTTGGCGGACGAAGATGGCTTGCCGTGAGTCGGAATTGGCCGTCCACTTGTCGAACACGAAGGCGCCCAGGAAGTGGCGCAGATTGTGGACCTGCGGAAGCAGGCTATCCGGCAGGTAATCGTAGGCCGCGTCGCGGTCGGGGTGACCAGGATAGCGGGAGCCAAAATGCCAGCCGGCGGATACGGGCAGCTCTTTGGAGACGAGCCGGATCTTCACCTCCCGCTCTCTGGCGAGAAACGATTCGTCCAATTCGACGATGGCGACCTGGGGCGCGGCGATGCGAAGGTACTCCAGCAACCGGGAGGCGATCCACTCGTTGACCAGAATCCGAACGTGCTGGGGGTTCTCCCGGAACTTTGTGATATAGAAATAGCCATCGCCCCCTTCGAGAAGATGGGCCTGTGCGCCGCCGCGCATGTGCTTGAGGAACCGTGTTGCGTGAACCGGCATGGGCTCCTGCGCTAATCTGGTTGATGCCTGAGCAAGGAGCATCTCCGAGCCCATGCAAACCCTAAGTCCAGGAGTCGCATATTCCCATGGAAGAACAAGACAAGAAGGCTTCCGCCAGTTCGGGAGACGAGGTTGCTCTGGAGTTGATGAAATTCATCGCGACTTCCACAGGATACGGCAAAGGCGTGCAAGTGGGCTTCTCCGGCAAGGGCACGCGCAGTTCGGAAGAGCAGGCCGACTCGCTGCTCGACCTGTTCCGGAAGTGCCGCACGGTCGTTCGCGAGGGTAGCGAAGCTTCCAAGGGTTAGAGCCAGGACTGGAGAGCACGGCTCTCACCCCCCAGCCGTCGTTTTCGACCACTGCTTGAACCGATCCGATCAGTGTCAAGAGAACGGGGTCAAAAGAACGGGCGCCCCAGCGGGCGCCCCATTGAACATCAGCCAAACTCATTTCGAGTCCGGATCACGCCCAAAGGCGCGCCGAATCTCTCTGGTTTACTACTTCTTCGCGGCTGCCTTCTTGGCCGGGGCCTTCTTTGCAGGCGCGGCTTTCTTAGCGGGCGCGGCAGCCTTCTTTGCGGGAGCGACGGCCTTCTTCGGGGCAGCAGCCTTCTTCGGAGCGGGCTTTACGGCCTTCTTGGCTACGGCCTTTTTGACCGCTTTCTTTACAACGACCGCCTTCTTGGTGGCCGCCGTTTTCGGCGCAGCTTTCTTTGTAGCAGCTTTCACGGGTTTCTTTGTCACCTTTCGAACGGCGGGCTTTACCGCCTTTTTGCCAACCGCTTTAACGGCCGGCTTGCCTGCCTTGCGAGCAGGAACTCGTACGGAAGTCTTGACCGCAGCTTTCTTCGCGGCTTTCTTTGCCAGTTTCCTGGCCTGCTTCTTCGCCTGCTTCTTTGCAGGCGCGGGCGCAGCGGCCTTCTTCCTGGACTTCTTCGGCTTTGGAACCGGCTTTGGCGCCGGCTTCGCCTTCGGCTTGGAAGCGCCAGCGGCGCGCTTCTTCACCGGATTCGCCGCCTTGGCCGGAGTTGGGACTGGTTCGCTTGCCGGCGCTGGCGCAGGAACCGCTACAACCTCAACTTCGAATACCTCGGCAATGATGGAAGGGGCTTGCGCTTCCTGTTCCGAATCGCTGTCGAAGTCGTCATCCACGTCGCTAACTCCGTCGTCTTTGACCACGGAATCGAAATCGCCTTCGCCCTCATCGAGGGAATCGAATGGGCTCATCTCCCAAGACGCCATAAACATGGGCTCCTTTTCCAGGATTAAAACAAAAGTACCATGTCTTGTAATTCGTTACAAGGCTC
The DNA here is from genome assembly GCA_963823095.1 of Terriglobia bacterium. Lineage (GTDB taxonomy): Bacteria > Acidobacteriota > Terriglobia > Bryobacterales > Bryobacteraceae > CAIVVT01. The sequence goes on along the minus strand of CAWGKI010000035.1, from coordinate 15,076 downwards.
GACCTTTTAGCCGAAAGTCCGCCCGGCGGAGTGACAGTCCAAAGTTGCCCGCTAGCGGGCGGACGTCCGGCGCGCCTTGCCGTGTGTCGCGGAGGCGAGCTGCGTTCCGTGGGAAGCGCTCTTGGGACTCAGCGCGGGCTTGCCTTTTCCGCGCGCCACCAACGACGCTCCTCGCGAAGCCTGCTTCCCGCGCGCCTTGGCCGCGCGTACCGTCTTATGGACAGGTTCGGGCTTAGGAGCCGTGGGAATAAGCACGAACTCCCCCTCGCGGGGCCGCTCGAACCATGTGGTATCCAGCGCTGGATTGGCCGCTAATATCGAGGCCGGCGCCGTGCCGAAGCGACGGGCGATCAAAGTGAGATTGTCGCCCGGACCGACCCTGTGCAGCCTCCACGAAAGACGCTTCGTATCGGGAACGGCATCCAGCGCGGTGAGCACCATCTGTCCTCTCCCCTTCGGTACGCGCACATCCGAATCCGACGGAGCCGCGCTACGCAGAATGGATGGGTTGAGATCGCGCAGATCTGTGACCGGGGCATCGGCCGCATCGGCCAGCAGCGCAAGACTCGTGGGAGCGGTCAGGTGCACTGAATCGAACGAGAGCTCCGGATCCTGGTCGATGGGAGGCAAACCATAAGACGCCGGGTCCTTGGCGATGATAGCCATGGCAAGGATGGCCGGGACGTAGTTCTTGGTCTCTTTGGGCAGGGCGTTGCGTCTGCAGAGTTCCCAGAAATCGGCGTACCCGGTACGCTGCACCGCGCGCTCCGGGCAGAGAGGTCCGCAGTTATACCCAGCCATGGCCAGATACCAGTCGCCCGTATTTCTATACAGATCGTGCAGGTGGCGCGCCGCCGCCCGGGTCGCCTTCTCGGGATCGAGCCTATCGTCCTTTTCCCTGGTCGATTCCAATCCGTACAGCCCGCCCGTGAAGCGGATGAACTGCCACATTCCCGCGGCGGCTTTGGGGGAAAGCGCGCGCGGCATGAAGCCCGATTCCGCCTGCGCCAGATGGATCAACTCCACTGGCAGCCCCTCTTCCCGAAATACCCTCTCAATCATCGGCCGGTACCGCCCGGCCCGCTTCCAGCCGTACATGAACACTTTCTGGCCGCGGGGACTGCTGAAGTAATTGATGTAGGACAGCACGGCGTCGTTGACCACCAGGGGCAACTCGGACGAGGAGGCTCTGACGCTCTCAAGCACCTTATCCTTCAACTTCGGATCTACCGGGAACGTCAGATCTAAGATGCCGTCGAGGGGGGACTGCGTGAAGATCAGACCTTCGGGCGATTCGCCTGCCCCCAGACTCTCCAAATCGTATTTGTGAATCTCGCGGATGAACTCCTCGGCACGGCGTTCCAGCATGGCCCGGTCCGGAAGATTTTCCGGCAGATCCATCAGGGCATCCACCGCAAGGTCGAACTCATGCCGCGCCTCAGTCACTCGCCGGTCCGCAAGCATGGACTTTCCGGTCTGGAAATGCTGATCACATTCCCGCAGAGCTTTCTGAACGCGAGATTGTGGAGCGGTATCACCTTCAGGAAGTACCGGACCGGCCTTCTTGGCGCGGTTGGAGTGGATCGGGATTTGTTGTATCGCCCCATCGGCGCCGCTCTCGGCAACTTCAATGATTGCCGCATCGGCAGGGGGGGCCTGCTCGGAGGCTCTCCCAGCCGCTGGGAGGGACAACACGGGTATCAGGGCGAAGGAAAGCGCGAATAGGGAGACGTGTACGGACAAAGCCATTCGGTACTTCGAGTGAAGAAACGATTACATGACCGCGAACTTTAGACTCTAACGGAATTCGGCCTTGTGGTCAACCCTTTTACCCCTTTCGGCGGCAACCGGGGATGCGCTTCAAATTCAAAGATTTGCAGCCCGATTAACACTCTTGACATCGGCGGCCGAATTGCCCTGCCGAGCGGGACATGAAATGCATCCAGCGGGCCGGGTGACCAGCGTCGCGGTTTCGAACCTTCTGGGAGCAAAAAAGCCCGGAACCGCGTTGTGCGGCTCCGGGCTTTCGAAGTAGCAATCTACCGGATGGAGAACGCTATTCTTCCTCTTCTTCCTCACCCGTCATCAGGGCCTTCGCGGCCGCAATGATCTTTTCGGCCTGCAGCGACGGCACGAAATCATAATGGCTGAACTCCATCGAGAATGATGCACGCCCTTGCGTCATTGAGGTCAGGTCGTTCTGATAAGTCAGCATTTCGGACATCGGCACCTGCGCGCGCACAATCTGCGTGCCGCCCTTGGAATCCATGCCGCTGATACGGCCGCGGCGGCCGTTCATGTCGCCCATGAGATCGCCCGCATATTCTACGGGTCCGACGACCTCAACCTTCATGATCGGTTCCAGGAGCGTCGCCTTGCCCTCCTCCATGGCGAGCTTGAACGCTTTGCGCGCCGCCATCTTAAAGGACATTTCCGATGAATCGACGTCGTGGTATTGCCCGTCGTACAACGTCACCTTGAAGTCGACCATCGGGTAACCGGCCAGGTAGCCGCGCGCGGCGGCCTCCACGAAGCCCTTTTCGACCGCGGGGATGAAGTTCTTCGGGACAGCGCCGCCGAAAGTGGCGTTGACGAACTTGAATCCCTCGCCCCGTTCCAGCGGGTCCACCTTCACCTTGATGTCGCCGAATTGCCCGTGACCGCCGGTCTGTTTCTTGTGGCGGCCGTGCACGTCGGCGTGCCCGCGAATGGTCTCGCGATACGGGATCTTCGGCGCATGCAGTTCGACATCGACGTTGTAGCGTTTCTTCAACCGGCCGACAACGATTTCGACATGTTGACCGCCGCTGCCGGCCAGGAGGAAGTCTTTGGTCTGAGGGTCGCGGTAAAAGCGCAGACCCGAATCCTCTTCGAGAATCCGCTGCAGGGCATTGCCCATGCGGTCTTCGTCGTTGCGGCTCTTCGCGGCTATGGCGTAAGCGATGGACGGCTCGGGGACGCTCACCTTGGGGAACGAAATCGTGTCGCCCTTCTCGCACAGAGTGTCGCCCGTCAGAACGTCTTTCAGCTTGGCGACGATCCCGATGTCGCCCGCGTGCAGCTCGTTTACGGGCTGTTGCTGTTTACCCTGGGCTACGCTGAGGTGCGCCAGGCGCTCCAGACTTCCCGAGCGGATCGATATCAGCGACGCGTCGTTTTTCAGTACGCCGGAGCAGACCTTGAAGAACGAAAGACGCCCGGCGAACGGGTCGGCTATCGTTTTGAAAACGTAAGCAGTGACGTGCTCTTTGTCGGTGATCGGCCGCTCGACTTCCTCGTCGCCCGTCATTGCCTTCAGCGCCGGGTGCTCGGTCGGATTCGGCGCGAACTCCAGCAGGAAGTCCATCACCAGATCGGTGCCGATGTTCCGCAACGCCGAACCGCAAAGAATGGGGAAGAGCTTATCTTCTTTCAGTAGCTCGTGCAGACCCAAATAGATCTTCTCGGGCGGCAAGGTGCCCGTCTCGAAGAACTCCTCCATCAACTCGTCCCGGCCCTCGGCGATGCTTTCGATCAGCGAATCGTGCAGCGACTTGGCCTGATCGGCGAGGTCGTCGGGAATGGGAATCTCCTTGCCCTTGCCGTCGCCGTCCGGCGTGTAGACGTACGCTTTCATGTGGACGATGTCCACAACGCCTTTGAAGTCTTTCTCGGTCCCGATCGGGATCGCAACGGGCACCGCGTGCCGTCCGAAGAACTCCTGGATACTGGCTACGGCGCGGTCGAAGTCGCTGCGCTCGCGATCGAGTTTGTTGATGAAGAACGCTCGCGGCAGGTTGAATTCTTCGGCAAATTGCCAAACCTTCTCCGTCTGGACCTCAACGCCGGAGATGCCGTCCACCAGCACCAGAGCCGCGTCGGCCGCCGCCATGGCCATCTTCGTGTCGTACATGAAGAGGTTGAAGCCCGGCGTGTCGAGCAGGTTCAGTTTCATCTTCTTCCACTCGGCGGCAGCCAGAGAGGTGGAGATGGTGATTTTCCGGTTAATCTCCTCGTCGTCGTAGTCTGTGGTGGTGTTGCCCTCGTCCACCCGGGTCAGCCGGTTGGTAACGCCGCTCGCATAGAGTATGCCTGCCGCCAGCGACGTCTTCCCGCTATTCCCGTGGCCAACGAGGGCCACGTTTCGGACTTCGGTGCTTTCGTAAACCTTCACGTGTATCGCTCCCCAGGATCATCTTGGACGTTAAGAAATCGGACGATGGAGTCCGCCAAAACATAGAGACTATCACAACGGGATTACAGTTCGAGACCGGGTTTGGGCTGGTGGAATCCTCGCCGCAGGGAGCCATTTCCAGCATCCTGCTCGGCAACCTCAAGTACGAGGAGACTTGCTTCAATACCCGCCAGCGGCCTCCCGCCATCCGTCTTGGGACTGCTCTGACTGGGGGAACGTGCACCAACTCAGGCAACGGCGATGTGCTGAACTTGGGGTTCAACTACGGCTTCCCCGCGGGCGCTTCGGCGACCGAGTGTCCCCGGATTAGTGACCAGGCAAAACGTGTGGATGTGTCAGATCCCAGGCGGTTGTCTGATCGGCGAGAGACGCCATGCTCATTTGCGCAACCGCTTCAGAACTATGCAACCTTCTGTGTTCCAATGCGCTCAACTCCGGCAGCCGCATTGCGACTGCGGGCCTGGGCCAAGTCGTATGCAAGCTGCATGCGCAACCAGCAGTCGGCCGAACCACCGAAAGCGGCCTCAAGCCGCAAAGACATCTCCGGGGTGATCGCGGAGTGCCCCTGGATTACCTTATAAAGCTGCTGCCGGGTCACACGAAGGGCGGCGGCGGCGGCGGCGACAGACAAGCCCAAATCAGTGATATTGTCCCTCACCAAGAGACCGGGATGAGGCGGATTCTTCATCGGCATATACGCAGCTCCTCTAGTGGTAGTCTTCAAGATTGACATCAATCACGTTACCCTCTTCGAAGCGAAACGTGATGCGCCAGTTGGCGCGCACAGTCACGGCCCACTCGCCCCTGCGCTCGCCTCTCAGCGCGTGGAGTGCCAACGTAGGCATAAGCAGGTCCGAGGAAGAACGCGCTCCGTCAAGGTACCCAAGAATGGTCCGGATTCGTTCGACCTGCTCCGGAGCCAGTTTGCTGGCGTCGTCATCGTAATAGAGGCGTTTCAAACCGCGATGACGAAAGCTCAGAATCATAGCGCAAGTGTCTCCCGTAAATTCACAGTTGTCAACCCCGACAAAGCGCGGGCGCCGGGTGCGAAAGTGGGTTGTGTCGGAAGCCACCAGCAGCCAGGCAACCTGGCCCTAATTACGGCGTCTCAGCCGAGGGGTGCACTCCACTTCAGTCCCGGGATTCTGTCCCCGGATTCAGCGGGCACCCCGGCCCATCTTCATTTCGCGATGGCGTCCTTCATATGCTTCGCGCACGCCTCGGCGGTGGACTGGTCGCCGTGTCGTGAGTTCTTCTTCTCGACCGCGTAGGCCCAAACTAGCTCGCCGGTCTTGGCGTCCACCAGCTTCACTGTTGCTTCGAAAGTGTCCCGATGGCCCATAAAGACCTTGCTGGCCCAGCCCATGTCTTGATGCAGCGACGAACCGGTCAAAACATAGTCCGCCTTGTCTTTGTCAGCCATCAGCCTCACCGGTACGTCCTTCTTCTGCAGAGCTGCGGCCAAGTACGTGTCGAACCCCTTGTCGGCGTCAACGAAGATCTTCGAACCCGCTGGTATCTTTTTCAGCGTGTCCGCTCCAGGAAGGCAGGCGAACGTCCCAAACGCGAGAAGCGAAACGACCACGACTCGACGGCAACCGCGTCCATAGGGAAGAGACATTGAAGGTAACCCTTTCGGGATAAAGAGTATCACATGTACAACTCTCAATTGACTCCGTTCGAGTTCCGTGGCGAGCCAACGGAGAATCTCGTCTAGGAGTATCTTAGAGGGCGCGAGATCACTTCGCGAAAATTGGAGGCTACTTTGAAAACGATAATAGTCACATTCGTTTTGGCAACCAGCCTGGCAAACGGTCAGAACTCGTGTGCCGGTCTGCTACAGCCGGTTGGCCCGACGACGATGATGAGTTGCACGATGCCAAAGGCAACTTGCATTTGTGACGGGCTGGGGCAGCACTGCGAGTATATCTGGGTCTGCCCGGCGACGGACGCCACCCGCGCCGTTGCGCCGATAACAACTGATCCGTGGCTCATCCTTCAATTCGCGAATACGCAACCCCAACCTCAGAGCATCCTTTCGATATATGAACAGGCGCTTCGCATTCAGCAGATGCGGCAGAAGCTGGAGGCTTCACGGGCGGCTTCGGCAGCACCAGCGGCGACACCGACAGCGGCACCGGCTTCGATAGCAACACCGCCGCCAGCGGACCGCAGGACCGGCGTCGAAGATAGAGCGAACTACCATCTCCTGGCCCAATACGCGGACGCGAGGGCAAGATACCCTGACTATGACGAGAAACTCAAGGCGGGGGAGAACTTTCCAGTTTCTCCTGCCATGGCCTACGTGATACAGCGGCATGATGCCGGGATACCGCTCTTGTCCTATTGGCTCGCCACGCATGAAGCCGAAGATCGACGAATCTGCGCGGCAACTACGGTTCCTCCGGGAGCGACTGAGGAACAGATAAACATTGCCAAATCCCGAGCTTGGAGCGAGTTTCGAAAGATTGATGAGCAATTGCAGTCGAACACCACAGCGGCGAGACCTTCGGCGGTTACGACTAAGACCGCGCCACAGCTCAAGCCGCTTGAATCCCTCGGTGATTCACGCCAAGCTGCCCAACAAGGAGATGTGTTCGCTCAGTACAACCTCGGGCTGAGCTATTTCGCGGGCGCGGGCGTCGCGAAGGATTCCGGCGAGGCTGCCCGTTGGTTTCGCAAGTCGGCCGAAGGAGGATTCGCGCGCGCTCAAGCCTTCCTGGGGGTGTTGTATGGCCAAGGTAATGGAGTTCCACAGGACCCCACCGAAGCTGCCCGCTGGATGCGCAAAGCGGCCGAACAGGGAGAAGAAATTGCGCAGGTCACCGTCGGCGAGATGTATGCCAAAGGCGAAGGCGTGCCTCAGGACTATGTTGAAGCGCATAAGTGGGTGAATCTAGCGGCTTCACGTGCCAATGGCGAGGACCGACAGAAATGGGTGGCATTGAGAGACACCATCGCTGGCCAGATGACCGCCCAACAGATCGGGGAAGCTCAGCGTCTAGCGCGGGAGTGGAAACCGCAGGGGCCGAAGTAGAAGCCGTTCAAATACGGGAATACGGGGACACTGATGGAGTGCACCCCAAAACTGAGACGCGGAAATTAGGGACACTTTTCATTGAACGGAAAGGAGTCCTAAATGCGCGGCCCAAATCGAAGGTATTCGACGGAGTTCCGGGTGCAGGCGGCGCAACGGATCGAGCAAGGCGACAGCGTTTCCAAGCTTCATTACGAGCTGGACATCAAACGCAGCGTGCTATACCGCTGGCGGGATCGCTACCGTGCAGAGGGGGCTACGGGGTTCGAGCGGCGTGCGGGCCGGCCCCCGGGCGTGCCCAATCCGGCGCCCAAGCCGTGCACCAGCGTGGAAGAAGCGCTGCGCCAGCAGATTGCCGCGCTAGAGCGCAAAGTAGGCCAACAAGCGTTGCAACTGGATTTTTTCAAAGGAGCCTTCAAGCGAGTAAAGGAGTCGAACCAGGCGCACGGCAGCGCTGGCAAGACAGCATCTACCAGGAGATCCGGGCAATGATGCGGCTGGAAGGCTTTTCTATTACTGAAGTGTGCCAGGCCGCGAGAGTCAGCCGGGCCGGCTTTTACCGTAACTATGAAGAACATGCGCCGCTCCAGGCCGATGTCGAATTACGCGACGCTATTCAAAAGATCGTGCTGGAGAATCGTTTCTATGGCTACCGGCGCGTAACAGCGGCGCTCCAGCAGCAAGACTGGGCCGTGAATTGTAAACGCGTGCTGCGTCTGATGCGCGCCGACAACCTGTTGGCGTTGCGCAAACGGCGCTACGTGTTGACCACCGATTCGCACCATCCCTTCGCCATTTACCCCAATCTGGTGCCGCGGTTGGTGGTGAACGGAATCAATCAATTGTGGGTGGCCGACATCACCTACATCCGCCTGCGCGAAACGTTCTTGTACCTGGCTGTAGTCCTGGACGCGTACTCGCGCAAGGCCGTGGGTTGGGAGTTGGGCGATACGCTGGAGGCCAGTCTCGCGGTGGCCGCGCTCAAGCGCGCGCTGGCCGATCGCACCCTTCAGCCCGGCATGGTGCATCACTCCGACCGCGGCGTGCAATACGCATCGGGCGATTACGTGGCGCTGTTGGAATCGCACGGCTTCCTGGTCAGCATGAGCCGCAGCGGCAACCCCTACGACAACGCCAAGGCAGAAAGCTTTATGAAAACACTCAAGTGCGAAGAAGTGTATCTGAATACTTATCGCGACCGGGAAGAAGCCCACGCTTCTATCGCACACTTTATTGAAGAAGTATATAACGCCAAACGTCTGCACTCTGCTTTGGGATACTTGGCGCCGGATACTTTCGAAGCCAGCGCTAAAGAAGAACCGAGCACAAAAGAAAAGGTGGCCGCTTCGCGGCAACTTGTTATATGAGTTTTTGGAGGCATGGGAAAATCTATCCATCCGATGGAGGCGCCAGCATTGCGGCCGACGCCTCCGCTCATCGTTCGGATGAGTTTTCAGCGGGCTATTCCTCGGCGGGTTGCTCTCCAGCAGAGCCCACCTCCGCTTCGCCCACCATCGAAAGTGTACAATCGACCTGTCTTGCTGGGAATCGAAATCCAGCCAACGGCAACCTGTCCCTAATTACGGCGTCTCAGCCGAGGGGTGCACTCCAGTGGATAGCGCCCCTCTGCGGCATGCCCCCCGTCGGCCCTCTACGCGACGCGGAGTTCGGCGGCACCGCGCTTTCTGGGCTTTACGACGATCTCTACATCGTGCCCCAGCGCGACCAGGAAGCGCATGAGGCGCTCGACCGAATAACCCCGAAACTGGCCTCCCAGCATCGCCGAAACCTTGGGCTGATCGATACCCATGAGATGTGCCGCGGCCGCTTGGGTTAACTCTCGTTGCCGGATGATCCGGCCGATCTTAACTACCAGTCCTGCTTTGATCAGGTGTTCCTCGGCGTCGGCCAGGCCGAGGTCAGCGAATACGTTGCCCGAACTGGGCTCTTGCTCAAGAGCCTTTCTTTTCAGCATTCTTCACCTCGCTGCGCAACTGTTTGAGACGCTGCCGGACCAGTTCCATCTCGGGCTGCGGTGTCGCAATCCCGGACTTGGACTTCTTCTGGAAGGCATGGATCACGTAGATCGACTCACCGATGGAGACCGTATAGACAGCGCGGTAGGTTCCGCTCGCATCCTGGGCCGCAATTTCCATCACGCCGCCACCAAGTCCGTGCAGAGGCTTGGCCTTGGCGCTCATTTCGCCCACTTGCGCGGCGTACAATGCATAGCCAATGTCGTCTTGGACGCCCGCCGGAAACAACTTCACATTGGAGCGGGAATCGGCGAGCCACGTGAGCTTCTTCATGCGTCGTGACATGCCTATATTGGCATAAGGAAAAATGGCGTGTCAAACGCGGGCGGCGCGCCGGTGACAGCAATTCTAATACTGGGACACTCTGGAGTGCACCCCTCGGCTGAGACGCCGTAATTAGGGACAGGTTGCCGTTGGCTGGATTTCGATTCCCAGCAAGACAGGTCGATTGTACACTTTCGATGGTGGGCGAAGCGGAGGTGGGCTCTGCTGGAGAGCAACCCGCCGAGGAATAGCCCGCTGAAAACTCATCCGAACGATGAGCGGAGGCGTCGGCCGCAATGCTGGCGCCTCCATCGGATGGATAGATTTTCCCATGCCTCCAAAAACTCATATAACAAGTTGCCGCGAAGCGGCCACCTTTTCTTTTGTGCTCGGTTCTTCTTTAGCGCTGGCTTCGAAAGTATCCGGCGCCAAGTATCCCAAAGCAGAGTGCAGACGTTTGGCGTTATATACTTCTTCAATAAAGTGTGCGATAGAAGCGTGGGCTTCTTCCCGGTCGCGATAAGTATTCAGATACACTTCTTCGCACTTGAGTGTTTTCATAAAGCTTTCTGCCTTGGCGTTGTCGTAGGGGTTGCCGCTGCGGCTCATGCTGACCAGGAAGCCGTGCGATTCCAACAGCGCCACGTAATCGCCCGATGCGTATTGCACGCCGCGGTCGGAGTGATGCACCATGCCGGGCTGAAGGGTGCGATCGGCCAGCGCGCGCTTGAGCGCGGCCACCGCGAGACTGGCCTCCAGCGTATCGCCCAACTCCCAACCCACGGCCTTGCGCGAGTACGCGTCCAGGACTACAGCCAGGTACAAGAACGTTTCGCGCAGGCGGATGTAGGTGATGTCGGCCACCCACAATTGATTGATTCCGTTCACCACCAACCGCGGCACCAGATTGGGGTAAATGGCGAAGGGATGGTGCGAATCGGTGGTCAACACGTAGCGCCGTTTGCGCAACGCCAACAGGTTGTCGGCGCGCATCAGACGCAGCACGCGTTTACAATTCACGGCCCAGTCTTGCTGCTGGAGCGCCGCTGTTACGCGCCGGTAGCCATAGAAACGATTCTCCAGCACGATCTTTTGAATAGCGTCGCGTAATTCGACATCGGCCTGGAGCGGCGCATGTTCTTCATAGTTACGGTAAAAGCCGGCCCGGCTGACTCTCGCGGCCTGGCACACTTCAGTAATAGAAAAGCCTTCCAGCCGCATCATTGCCCGGATCTCCTGGTAGATGCTGTCTTGCCAGCGCTGCCGTGCGCCTGGTTCGACTCCTTTACTCGCTTGAAGGCTCCTTTGAAAAAATCCAGTTGCAACGCTTGTTGGCCTACTTTGCGCTCTAGCGCGGCAATCTGCTGGCGCAGCGCTTCTTCCACGCTGGTGCACGGCTTGGGCGCCGGATTGGGCACGCCCGGGGGCCGGCCCGCACGCCGCTCGAACCCCGTAGCCCCCTCTGCACGGTAGCGATCCCGCCAGCGGTATAGCACGCTGCGTTTGATGTCCAGCTCGTAATGAAGCTTGGAAACGCTGTCGCCTTGCTCGATCCGTTGCGCCGCCTGCACCCGGAACTCCGTCGAATACCTTCGATTTGGGCCGCGCATTTAGGACTCCTTTCCGTTCAATGAAAAGTGTCCCTAATTTCCGCGTCTCAGTTTTGGGGTGCACTCCAGCCTGACCCGTCACGCTGTCCAAGCAATTGAAGCTAAAGGAGTTACCTGAAACACTACGCGGTAGCCCAGAACAAGCGCTCCTTCGCCAGCTTGGGTTTGCTGTCACGGCGAGAACTTGTAACTTATGGTTTGTCAGTAGCTTACAAGGATGCAACGGCTGGCCGGCGGCCCTATTCTGGAGAGATAAGTGAAGTTGTTTTGGAGCGCAATTGGCAGTGGGACGCACCGCGCCTTGCGCTAAACACTCCGCCCTGTCCCTGTTTGTGCTTATTCGCTGCCGAAGATATCAGGCCTGCCAGTAAGGAACTGGCCCAGTTCGGATCCCTGGCGGGTGCCGGTCACACCCTAACCCAACAACATATTCTGTTTATTTTCAGCCGCTTACACGCAATCGCCCCCGCCTGCGCTTGCTCCCATGCTTTCTACTCATCTCGGGTTGATCTTCTTTGCTGGCCAGCAACGTTTGACCCGCGCTCAGGTGGCAGAACAGCCCCAAGTAGCGGCCTTCCGGCTTTCTAGGCCCGGTTCGATTCGTCGGACCGGGTTTGGCCCCCCAGGATGGGTCCCCGGATGAGCTTAACAGTCCGTTCCATTCGATCCTTTTACGAGTGGAGCCAGCGCACCGGTCCAGACGACCCAAGCGAAACAAATTTGCCGGTCTTCCACCAGCCCCCCAGAAAGCGGGCATATGCCGGCAGGCGGCCAGGTCGCCCGGTCCCTCATTACGACACCGGCTCCGATACGGGCAAACTCGGTCTGAAACAAATGCAGGGCGACGCAAGCGACTCGGGAGAAGTCAGCGAAGCGAAACCCTGCCCTGAGAACTTTTAAATTGAACGCGCAAACAGACCACGAGCAGCCGTAGTGTCTCCGCCCGCCTGAGTAGTCGTCAGGCCGCCACGCGCAAGCCGAGATGCCTGGCGAACGGATCGAAATCCTTGTCGCTGTGCAGCAAGTCATAGCCGCTCTCGATGCACCGGGTGGCAATCACCGTATCGATAGTCTTGCGGACGGTAACGCCAAGGCTACGTAGCGCCCGGAAGTTCTTCGCGGCTTGAACCGCGATTTCCTGCCCGCCCAACTCTACGACCGTCAGTGCAGTGAGCATCTTCCTGGCTGCGTTGAAGTCTCGTTCTTCGGCGAAGCCTTGCAGCACTTCGGTCAGAATCAAATCGCCTATGGCCAGCGGTTCGCTTTCAAGAAGGCTATCGAGTATCTCGGTTTGAGCCGTGGCTGTTCCCTTGAAATAGTCGATCCACACGCTGGAATCGACGAGAATCAACGGTCACTCCTCATCGCGTTCAGATCGCCCTGCCAATGCAGCTTGCCGCGGAATTTGCGAATTTCCGCCTGTCTCCGCAGCCGCAGCAAGGTCCGCAGAGCCTGGTCAACGGCCTCGCGCTTGGTCTTCAGGCCGGTTGCCCGAAGGGTGTCGCGCATCAGCTTATCGTCGATTACGATGTTCGTGCGCACTGATGTGTATCTCAGACGATAATTGTACACACTCGAATCTCGAAATGCCAACGCTAAGCTTGGAACGCTACGCCAGCGAGATCAGCAGCGGCTCGCCATGGGTCATCTCCTGGTACATCACGCTGGGCGCGGCAATGGAGAGCGCCGCCCGGAACTGCTTGGGGTCGCAGCAATTGTCGGGGAACAGATCGTAGTGACACGGAATCGCTACTTTCGGTTTGATCTCCGCGGCGAGCTTCGCGGCTTCCCAATGCGAGAGGTTGTTAAACCCGCCGTTGATGCACGTGATCATCACGTCGGGATTGTGCTTGCCGGCCGACGCCAGCAGCTCGTGATAATCCGTGTCGCCCGTCACATAGATCTTCGGTCCCGTGCCGAATTGAAAGACAAAGCCCATGTGGTTCAGGTCCGTTTCGTCGGTCGGCAAAGCGAAGGTACCCGTGACGCGCAGGTCGGCGAACTCGCCCTGAAAGTCGGGATAAGTCGCCGTGATGCGGCCCTCTTCCACGTGCTGCTGCCGGTACACGGCGCAACTCGGCATCGGCCCCAAAAAGCGAAACGTGTCCTTGTTGCGCAGGCGTCCGATCGTCTCGGGATCGGTGTGGTCCATGTGATTGTGCGTGCAGACGAAGATGTCGACTTCCAGATCCTCGGGCTCAATCAGCACCGGGATCTGACGATGCAGATTCACATCCGGATATGCCGCCGCGCAACTGTCCGTAAGATACAGGTCGACACCGGCCAAAGTGCCTTCCGCCGACTTGAGGATATAGCCGTTCTGACCCAGCCACCACAGCGCTACCGAGCCCTTGGGTGTCTGGTATTCCCGGATCTGCTGCATCAGCTTCATACCTGCTCCGCGAATGCTACTTGCTCACTCGAAATACGGCCGTCTGCTCGCCCGTCTTCTTGGCGAGTTTGTCGCGCACCTGCACCTTCACCGTATACTCTCCGGGAGAGAGATCGACGCCGAGGTTCAGATTAAAGCCACCTATCAACCAGAACTTCGGGTAAAAAGGAGCGTCGTGCTCTTCAGCCGCTACAGGCTGTTCAAAGAGCAGCTCGCCCGTCGGCCGGTGAACCGCCAGGCCGTATTCCACATCGAACGCATTCTTGTCGCCAATCTGGTACCCGGCAATATCGAAGCGCGCCCAAACCGCATCGCCGGGACGATAAACCGGGGGATCGGCGGGCGTAGGGTCGTCCTCTCCACGATAGAAGCGCAAGCCGCGAATCACCACGGTGTCCAGCTTTTCCTTCGCGCGCCCTCGCACGCGAAACGGGACGGTTTCCTCGACCGTCGCTTGCGCCAGTTCATCGGAGACGCGTATATGGATGGCGTATTCGCCAGAGTACAATTGCGGCGGCAACGGAACGGATTGCTCAACTCTGGGCAGCCAATCCTTGTCGTGCGAGGTGACCTCTTCCTTCATCGCGCCTTGCTCGATCGGCGCCAGCAGCAGGCCGTCGGGATCCGTCAGATACATCTGCCAGCGCAGATCCACCTTATCGTCCTTCACGGTATATCCGGCGATCCGGTAGCCGAGGTAGAGCACCTCGCCCGCCACGTAACGATAGTTTGCGGAGATGGCGGGAGCGTCATCCCTCTGCTCATGCAAGATCGTTTGAACGATGGCCAGCTTCGGCGGGGCCGCCCCTGCCGCAGGCATCCGGGCGGTTAGGCAGGCGGCCAAGCAGTAGAAACGCCATTGACCGGCAGCGCGCACGCTCGGTTCCTTTCCTCAGCCTATTTCTTTGCCGGCGCGACCGGCTCGGGAAGCTGCGGTCCACTATCGCCGCCGCTGCCGCCAGGCGCGCCAGAAACCCGAGGCACATCGGAGTTGAGCTGGAAGGGGATATCGATCAGCGCGGTTTGCTCGCTCTCCGGATCGCCGCCGCTGGACACTCGCAGCTTGTATGCGCCTTGTGGCACGTCAAACAACAGCCGTCCGGATCGGCTCTCCCTGGGCTGCAGCAGGCGCAGGTAGCCCATCCAGTCCGGGACGCCCTCGCCTTCCGCGATCTCGGGAAAGGTCTCCTCCCTTGGAGTCCACCAGTTGGAGGAGCGGCGCGGCCTTTTGCTCCGAGGATGAATTCATCACGGTGACATTCACCAAAAGGAACCGGTTTTTTGGCGCCCGCTCGCCCTGTGGCGAATCGATAATGTCACGCCATTCCGTCTCGACGGCGGTGTAGGTCAATGGACCCACGGCCAACGGCGCGCCCATCGCCCCAATTCGCTCGGGAGCCGCCGTCTTCTGGCAACCTGAGAGCGCAAGCGCGCAGGCCGCGACAATCAGGGCAAAATCAGTAAACTTTAGTGCTTTGTGCCGAATCATAATAAGAGCCAAGTATCCAAAAAGCTCAATATCGACCTTATCCGAATGCGACGCAGTCTGCAATTCATTCTCTT
>CAWGKI010000034.1:0-43831 GCA_963823095.1 Terriglobia bacterium | reverse complement strand
AGTGCACCCCAAAACTGAGACGCGGAAATTAGGGACACTTTTCATTGAACGGAAAGGAGTCCTAAATGCGCGGCCCAAATCGAAGGTATTCGACGGAGTTCCGGGTGCAGGCGGCGCAACCGATCGAGCAAGGCGACAGCGTTTCCAAGCTTCATTACGAGCTGGACATCAAACGCAGCGTGCTATACCGCTGGCGGGATCGCTACCGTGCAGAGGGGGCTACGGGGTTCGAGCGGCGTGCGGGCCGGCCCCCGGGCGTGCCCAATCCGGCGCCCAAGCCGTGCGCCAGCGTGGAAGAAGCGCTGCGCCAGCAGATTGCCGCGCTAGAGCGCAAAGTAGGCCAACAAGCGTTGCAACTGGATTTTTTCAAAGGAGCCTTCAAGCGAGTAAAGGAGTCGAACCAGGCGCACGGCAGCGCTGGCAAGACAGCATCTACCAGGAGATCCGGGCAATGATGCGGCTGGAAGGCTTTTCTATTACTGAAGTGTGCCAGGCCGCGGAGAGTCAGCCGGGCCGGCTTTTACCGTAACTATGAAGAACATGCGCCGCTCCAGGCCGATGTCGAATTACGCGACGCTATTCAAAAGATCGTGCTGGAGAATCGTTTCTATGGCTACCGGCGCGTAACAGCGGCGCTCCAGCAGCAAGACTGGGCCGTGAATTGTAAACGCGTGCTGCGTCTGATGCGCGCCGACAACCTGTTGGCGTTGCGCAAACGGCGCTACGTGTTGACCACCGATTCGCACCATCCCTTCGCCATTTACCCCAATCTGGTGCCGCGGTTGGTGGTGAACGGAATCAATCAATTGTGGGTGGCCGACATCACCTACATCCGCCTGCGCGAAACGTTCTTGTACCTGGCTGTAGTCCTGGACGCGTACTCGCGCAAGGCCGTGGGTTGGGAGTTGGGCGATACGCTGGAGGCCAGTCTCGCGGTGGCCGCGCTCAAGCGCGCGCTGGCCGATCGCACCCTTCAGCCCGGCATGGTGCATCACTCCGACCGCGGCGTGCAATACGCATCGGGCGATTACGTGGCGCTGTTGGAATCGCACGGCTTCCTGGTCAGCATGAGCCGCAGCGGCAACCCCTACGACAACGCCAAGGCAGAAAGCTTTATGAAAACACTCAAGTGCGAAGAAGTGTATCTGAATACTTATCGCGACCGGGAAGAAGCCCACGCTTCTATCGCACACTTTATTGAAGAAGTATATAACGCCAAACGTCTGCACTCTGCTTTGGGATACTTGGCGCCGGATACTTTCGAAGCCAGCGCTAAAGAAGAACCGAGCACAAAAGAAAAGGTGGCCGCTTCGCGGCAACTTGTTATATGAGTTTTTGGAGGCATGGGAAAATCTATCCATCCGATGGAGGCGCCAGCATTGCGGCCGACGCCTCCGCTCATCGTTCGGATGAGTTTTCAGCGGGCTATTCCTCGGCGGGTTGCTCTCCAGCAGAGCCCACCTCCGCTTCGCCCACCATCGAAAGTGTACAATCGACCTGTCTTGCTGGGAATCGAAATCCAGCCAACGGCAACCTGTCCCTAATTACGGCGTCTCAGCCGAGGGGTGCACTCCAGTGGATAGCGCCCCTCTGCGGCATGCCCCCCGTCGGCCCTCTACGCGACGCGGAGTTCGGCGGCACCGCGCTTTCTGGGCTTTACGACGATCTCTACATCGTGCCCCAGCGCGACCAGGAAGCGCATGAGGCGCTCGACCGAATAACCCCGAAACTGGCCTCCCAGCATCGCCGAAACCTTGGGCTGATCGATACCCATGAGATGTGCCGCGGCCGCTTGGGTTAACTCTCGTTGCCGGATGATCCGGCCGATCTTAACTACCAGTCCTGCTTTGATCAGGTGTTCCTCGGCGTCGGCCAGGCCGAGGTCAGCGAATACGTTGCCCGAACTGGGCTCTTGCTCAAGAGCCTTTCTTTTCAGCATTCTTCACCTCGCTGCGCAACTGTTTGAGACGCTGCCGGACCAGTTCCATCTCGGGCTGCGGTGTCGCAATCCCGGACTTGGACTTCTTCTGGAAGGCATGGATCACGTAGATCGACTCACCGATGGAGACCGTATAGACAGCGCGGTAGGTTCCGCTCGCATCCTGGGCCGCAATTTCCATCACGCCGCCACCAAGTCCGTGCAGAGGCTTGGCCTTGGCGCTCATTTCGCCCACTTGCGCGGCGTACAATGCATAGCCAATGTCGTCTTGGACGCCCGCCGGAAACAACTTCACATTGGAGCGGGAATCGGCGAGCCACGTGAGCTTCTTCATGCGTCGTGACATGCCTATATTGGCATAAGGAAAAATGGCGTGTCAAACGCGGGCGGCGCGCCGGTGACAGCAATTCTAATACTGGGACACTCTGGAGTGCACCCCTCGGCTGAGACGCCGTAATTAGGGACAGGTTGCCGTTGGCTGGATTTCGATTCCCAGCAAGACAGGTCGATTGTACACTTTCGATGGTGGGCGAAGCGGAGGTGGGCTCTGCTGGAGAGCAACCCGCCGAGGAATAGCCCGCTGAAAACTCATCCGAACGATGAGCGGAGGCGTCGGCCGCAATGCTGGCGCCTCCATCGGATGGATAGATTTTCCCATGCCTCCAAAAACTCATATAACAAGTTGCCGCGAAGCGGCCACCTTTTCTTTTGTGCTCGGTTCTTCTTTAGCGCTGGCTTCGAAAGTATCCGGCGCCAAGTATCCCAAAGCAGAGTGCAGACGTTTGGCGTTATATACTTCTTCAATAAAGTGTGCGATAGAAGCGTGGGCTTCTTCCCGGTCGCGATAAGTATTCAGATACACTTCTTCGCACTTGAGTGTTTTCATAAAGCTTTCTGCCTTGGCGTTGTCGTAGGGGTTGCCGCTGCGGCTCATGCTGACCAGGAAGCCGTGCGATTCCAACAGCGCCACGTAATCGCCCGATGCGTATTGCACGCCGCGGTCGGAGTGATGCACCATGCCGGGCTGAAGGGTGCGATCGGCCAGCGCGCGCTTGAGCGCGGCCACCGCGAGACTGGCCTCCAGCGTATCGCCCAACTCCCAACCCACGGCCTTGCGCGAGTACGCGTCCAGGACTACAGCCAGGTACAAGAACGTTTCGCGCAGGCGGATGTAGGTGATGTCGGCCACCCACAATTGATTGATTCCGTTCACCACCAACCGCGGCACCAGATTGGGGTAAATGGCGAAGGGATGGTGCGAATCGGTGGTCAACACGTAGCGCCGTTTGCGCAACGCCAACAGGTTGTCGGCGCGCATCAGACGCAGCACGCGTTTACAATTCACGGCCCAGTCTTGCTGCTGGAGCGCCGCTGTTACGCGCCGGTAGCCATAGAAACGATTCTCCAGCACGATCTTTTGAATAGCGTCGCGTAATTCGACATCGGCCTGGAGCGGCGCATGTTCTTCATAGTTACGGTAAAAGCCGGCCCGGCTGACTCTCGCGGCCTGGCACACTTCAGTAATAGAAAAGCCTTCCAGCCGCATCATTGCCCGGATCTCCTGGTAGATGCTGTCTTGCCAGCGCTGCCGTGCGCCTGGTTCGACTCCTTTACTCGCTTGAAGGCTCCTTTGAAAAAATCCAGTTGCAACGCTTGTTGGCCTACTTTGCGCTCTAGCGCGGCAATCTGCTGGCGCAGCGCTTCTTCCACGCTGGTGCACGGCTTGGGCGCCGGATTGGGCACGCCCGGGGGCCGGCCCGCACGCCGCTCGAACCCCGTAGCCCCCTCTGCACGGTAGCGATCCCGCCAGCGGTATAGCACGCTGCGTTTGATGTCCAGCTCGTAATGAAGCTTGGAAACGCTGTCGCCTTGCTCGATCCGTTGCGCCGCCTGCACCCGGAACTCCGTCGAATACCTTCGATTTGGGCCGCGCATTTAGGACTCCTTTCCGTTCAATGAAAAGTGTCCCTAATTTCCGCGTCTCAGTTTTGGGGTGCACTCCAGCCTGACCCGTCACGCTGTCCAAGCAATTGAAGCTAAAGGAGTTACCTGAAACACTACGCGGTAGCCCAGAACAAGCGCTCCTTCGCCAGCTTGGGTTTGCTGTCACGGCGAGAACTTGTAACTTATGGTTTGTCAGTAGCTTACAAGGATGCAACGGCTGGCCGGCGGCCCTATTCTGGAGAGATAAGTGAAGTTGTTTTGGAGCGCAATTGGCAGTGGGACGCACCGCGCCTTGCGCTAAACACTCCGCCCTGTCCCTGTTTGTGCTTATTCGCTGCCGAAGATATCAGGCCTGCCAGTAAGGAACTGGCCCAGTTCGGATCCCTGGCGGGTGCCGGTCACACCCTAACCCAACAACATATTCTGTTTATTTTCAGCCGCTTACACGCAATCGCCCCCGCCTGCGCTTGCTCCCATGCTTTCTACTCATCTCGGGTTGATCTTCTTTGCTGGCCAGCAACGTTTGACCCGCGCTCAGGTGGCAGAACAGCCCCAAGTAGCGGCCTTCCGGCTTTCTAGGCCCGGTTCGATTCGTCGGACCGGGTTTGGCCCCCCAGGATGGGTCCCCGGATGAGCTTAACAGTCCGTTCCATTCGATCCTTTTACGAGTGGAGCCAGCGCACCGGTCCAGACGACCCAAGCGAAACAAATTTGCCGGTCTTCCACCAGCCCCCCAGAAAGCGGGCATATGCCGGCAGGCGGCCAGGTCGCCCGGTCCCTCATTACGACACCGGCTCCGATACGGGCAAACTCGGTCTGAAACAAATGCAGGGCGACGCAAGCGACTCGGGAGAAGTCAGCGAAGCGAAACCCTGCCCTGAGAACTTTTAAATTGAACGCGCAAACAGACCACGAGCAGCCGTAGTGTCTCCGCCCGCCTGAGTAGTCGTCAGGCCGCCACGCGCAAGCCGAGATGCCTGGCGAACGGATCGAAATCCTTGTCGCTGTGCAGCAAGTCATAGCCGCTCTCGATGCACCGGGTGGCAATCACCGTATCGATAGTCTTGCGGACGGTAACGCCAAGGCTACGTAGCGCCCGGAAGTTCTTCGCGGCTTGAACCGCGATTTCCTGCCCGCCCAACTCTACGACCGTCAGTGCAGTGAGCATCTTCCTGGCTGCGTTGAAGTCTCGTT
The DNA here is from genome assembly GCA_963823095.1 of Terriglobia bacterium. Lineage (GTDB taxonomy): Bacteria > Acidobacteriota > Terriglobia > Bryobacterales > Bryobacteraceae > CAIVVT01. The sequence continues at coordinate 38,754 of CAWGKI010000034.1, read as the reverse complement.
CTTCGGCGAAGCCTTGCAGCACTTCGGTCAGAATCAAATCGCCTATGGCCAGCGGTTCGCTTTCAAGAAGGCTATCGAGTATCTCGGTTTGAGCCGTGGCTGTTCCCTTGAAATAGTCGATCCACACGCTGGAATCGACGAGAATCAACGGTCACTCCTCATCGCGTTCAGATCGCCCTGCCAATGCAGCTTGCCGCGGAATTTGCGAATTTCCGCCTGTCTCCGCAGCCGCAGCAAGGTCCGCAGAGCCTGGTCAACGGCCTCGCGCTTGGTCTTCAGGCCGGTTGCCCGAAGGGTGTCGCGCATCAGCTTATCGTCGATTACGATGTTCGTGCGCACTGATGTGTATCTCAGACGATAATTGTACACACTCGAATCTCGAAATGCCAACGCTAAGCTTGGAACGCTACGCCAGCGAGATCAGCAGCGGCTCGCCATGGGTCATCTCCTGGTACATCACGCTGGGCGCGGCAATGGAGAGCGCCGCCCGGAACTGCTTGGGGTCGCAGCAATTGTCGGGGAACAGATCGTAGTGACACGGAATCGCTACTTTCGGTTTGATCTCCGCGGCGAGCTTCGCGGCTTCCCAATGCGAGAGATTGTTAAACCCGCCGTTGATGCACGTGATCATCACGTCGGGATTGTGCTTGCCGGCCGACGCCAGCAGCTCGTGATAATCCGTGTCGCCCGTCACATAGATCTTCGGTCCCGTGCCGAATTGAAAGACAAAGCCCATGTGGTTCAGGTCCGTTTCGTCGGTCGGCAAAGCGAAGGTACCCGTGACGCGCAGGTCGGCGAACTCGCCCTGAAAGTCGGGATAAGTCGCCGTGATGCGGCCCTCTTCCACGTGCTGCTGCCGGTACACGGCGCAACTCGGCATCGGCCCCAAAAAGCGAAACGTGTCCTTGTTGCGCAGGCGTCCGATCGTCTCGGGATCGGTGTGGTCCATGTGATTGTGCGTGCAGACGAAGATGTCGAGTTCCAGATCCTCGGGCTCAATCAGCACCGGGACCTGACGATGCAGATTCACATCCGGATATGCCGCCGCGCAACTGTCCGTAAGATACAGGTCGACACCGGCCAAAGTGCCTTCCGCCGACTTGAGGATATAGCCGTTCTGACCCAGCCACCACAGCGCTACCGAGCCCTTGGGTGTCTGGTATTCCCGGATTTGCTGCATCAGCTTCATACCTGCTCCGCGAATGCTACTTGCTCACTCGAAATACGGCCGTCTGCTCGCCCGTCTTCTTGGCGAGTTTGTCGCGCACCTGCACCTTCACCGTATACTCTCCGGGAGAGAGATCGGCGCCGAGGTTCAGATTAAAGCCACCTATCAACCAGAACTTCGGGTAAAAAGGAGCGTCGTGCTCTTCAGCCGCTACAGGCTGTTCAAAGAGCAGCTCGCCCGTCGGCCGGTGAACCGCCAGGCCGTATTCCACATCGAACGCATTCTTGTCGCCAATCTGGTACCCGGCAATATCGAAGCGCGCCCAAACCGCATCGCCGGGACGATAAACCGGGGGATCGGCGGGCGTAGGGTCGTCCTCTCCACGATAGAAGCGCAAGCCGCGAATCACCACGGTGTCCAGCTTTTCCTTCGCGCGCCCTCGCACGCGAAACGGGACGGTTTCCTCGACCGTCGCTTGCGCCAGTTCATCGGAGACGCGTATATGGATGGCGTATTCGCCAGAGTACAATTGCGGCGGCAACGGAACGGATTGCTCAACTCTGGGCAGCCAATCCTTGTCGTGCGAGGTGACCTCTTCCTTCATCGCGCCTTGCTCGATCGGCGCCAGCAGCAGGCCGTCGGGATCCGTCAGATACATCTGCCAGCGCAGATCCACCTTATCGTCCTTCACGGTATATCCGGCGATCCGGTAGCCGAGGTAGAGCACCTCGCCCGCCACGTAACGATAGTTTGCGGAGATGGCGGGAGCGTCATCCCTCTGCTCATGCAAGATCGTTTGAACGATGGCCAGCTTCGGCGGGGCCGCCCCTGCCGCAGGCATCCGGGCGGTTAGGCAGGCGGCCAAGCAGTAGAAACGCCATTGACCGGCAGCGCGCACGCTCGGTTCCTTTCCTCAGCCTATTTCTTTGCCGGCGCGACCGGCTCGGGAAGCTGCGGTCCACTATCGCCGCCGCTGCCGCCAGGCGCGCCAGAAACCCGAGGCACATCGGAGTTGAGCTGGAAGGGGATATCGATCAGCGCGGTTTGCTCGCTCTCCGGATCGCCGCCGCTGGACACTCGCAGCTTGTATGCGCCTTGTGGCACGTCAAACAACAGCCGTCCGGATCGGCTCTCCCTGGGCTGCAGCAGGCGCAGGTAGCCCATCCAGTCCGGGACGCCCTCGCCTTCCGCGATCTCGGGAAAGGTTCCTCCCTTGGAGTCCACCAGTTGGAGGAGCGGCGCGGCCTTTTGCTCCGAGGATGAATTCATCACGGTGACATTCACCAAAAGGAACCGGTTTTTTGGCGCCCGCTCGCCCTGTGGCGAATCGATAATGTCACGCCATTCCGTCTCGACGGCGGTGTAGGTCAATGGACCCACGGCCAACGGCGCGCCCATCGCCCCAATTCGCTCGGGAGCCGCCGTCTTCTGGCAACCTGAGAGCGCAAGCGCGCAGGCCGCGACAATCAGGGCAAAATCAGTAAACTTTAGTGCTTTGTGCCGAATCATAATAAGAGCCAAGTATCCAAAAAGCTCAATATCGACCTTATCCGAATGCGACGCAGTCTGCAATTCATTCTCTTGCTGATCGCCCTGTGCGAGCGGATCCCCGCCCAAGACGTCGGCAAGCAGGACGCCGGCAAGCATCCTCTCAGCGGCCGGGTCTACGCCGGTGTGATGGGCGTTGACGGCGCCCCTTGGTTGGAACGGGCCGAGCGGGAAAACGAAGAGCGGCCCCGACTTGCCGTGCGCCTGCTTCACTTGAAACCCGGGATGGCCGTGGCCGACATCGGCGCTGGCTCCGGTTACTACACGCAGTTGCTATCGCGCGAGGTCGGACCCTCCGGCAAAGTCTTCGCCGTCGATATCCAGGCGGGCATGATCCGGCTGATTGAGGAACGAATGAGGCGCCAGAAGCTGGAGAATGTGACGCCCGTGCTCGGGCTGGCCGCGGATCCGAAGCTCCCGGATACTTCGATCGACCTGGCCCTGCTGGTGGACGTCTACCATGAGTTCTCCGACCCGCAGGCCATGCTGCGGCGGCTCCGCTCCGCGTTGAGACAGGACGGGCGCCTCGTCTTGCTCGAGTTTCGCAAGGAGGATCCGGCCATACCGATCCGCCCTGAACACAAAATGAGCGTCGAGGAGGCCAGGACTGAGATCGAATCTGAAGGATTCCGGCTCGACACGGTGATCGAGGAATTGCCCTGGCAGCACATTCTGGTGTTTCGCAGATCGCCAGACCATTGAATGTCAATATTCGTTACTCCGCACGGCTCCCGCTTCAGACACAATGGAGGCATCCGCCCGTTTGCCAATCGCATTGGCTGCTAAGGCGGACCCCGTTTCATGGATAACCTAACGCATTCTCTGGTCGGGCTAATGATCGCCCGCGCGGGATTGAACCGGCTCGGGCCCCGTTCGACCGCACTCCTTATCGTGGGCGCCAATCTGCCGGACGGGGATCTGGTGACCGCGCTTTCTGACGGGCTCACTTATCTCCAATTCCATCGCGGTTGGACACACGCCCTGGCGATAGCGCCGCTTCTGGCCCTGCTGCCGTTACCCATCTGGTGGCTGTTTGCCCGCAAGGAGCGTCCAGGTCTCGGGGCCTTCATCTATGCATTCCTCGCCGTGTTCGCCGGCGTTCTGAGCCACGTCTTCCTGGACACCTGGAATACTTATGGCCTTCGCATGATGCTGCCGTTCTCCGGCGATTGGTACCGTTTGGACCTCGTCTACATAGTCGATCTGTGGATCTGGGCCATCCTGCTGGTCGGCGTGCTCGGTCCACTCCTGGCGCGGATGGTGAACAGCGAGATTGGCGTGACGCGGCGCAAGCAGGGACGCGGCGGCGCCTGGCTGGTTCTCGGCCTCCTGTGCGCGTTCCTGACCGTGCGCGCGACGCTGCACGCTCAGGCCGTAGGAGAACTCGAATCCAGGATGTACGACAGCCGCAAGCCCCTCCATGTGGCGGCGTTGCCCGGCCCGTTCGCGCCGTGGCAGTGGACCGGGCTGGTAGAAACCGACCGCGCCTGGAGCGTGGTCCCGGTCGATCTCCTGCGCGATTTCGATCCTGACGCCGGCCGGACTCTGCTGAAGCCGGAAGCACCCCTCCCACAGGAGCCTGCTATTCGTGCCTCCAGGACCGGGAGCGTCTTCCTCGCGTTCACCCGCTATCCATACTGGCGCGCCACACCGTCCCCGCGCATCGAGGGCGGAACGGTCGTCAAGATCTGCGATCTGAGATTCGGCCTGCCGGAGGATGCAAGATTCACTGCATCGTTCGAATTTGACGCGACGGGCCGGCTGGTCCAGGAGAGCTTCAGCATGGCTGCGAACAGAGATTGACGATCTCGCACGCAGTTCCCGTCGAGGATGCTCGCATGGAGATCCGGTTTCTGGCAATTCGAGAACCTGGAACGTTGTCGAGAGGATGCGTACCCGGACGCCTGTCGAGTCTTGATGACGATTCCGGCGAGCACTGAAAGAACCTCATCCCAGCATGTCGAATAGCGACCCGCGTGGCATTTTGGCGCGCATGGAGAGAACCGCCTGCTGTTGAGTCTGCGCACTCAGTTCGGCCGTGATCGCTTGGGCCAGGTCCGCATCGGTCAAATCCGACTGCTCGCTCTGCAAACTCAATTCGGACTTCGACGCAACATCGAGAGCCGATGTGATGTTGCTCTCGGCGGTCCCATAAAATGACTGAACCGTACCCAAATGGCTGGCCGACGAGGCCAGTCTGCCGTTTGCCGCGAGAATCGCGGAATCGTCACCGCTCAGCAATCCCTGCCGCAAATCTTCAAGCGACTGCAGGACGCTTTTGCCAGCTGTGCCGTTGTTGAAGATATCGGTCGCGGTCATTGCGATCGAGAACGTGTTCCCCATCGAGTCCAGGCCCATTCTGGTGGCGAGCGTGGTCGTCTGCGCGGTGAATGGCGGCGTGTTCGCGAAATCGATGGCATATGGAGCCGTTGTGTCCGCATCGCCGGAGAACAGATAGCGCCCGGCGTTGGTCGAATTGGCGATGCCCACTACTTGCGATTCAATGTCTTGAATCTGAGACGCCAGGAGTTCGCGCGTCGCCGCGCCTGTCGTGCTGCTCGCGCCCTGGGAGGCGATGCTGCGGGCCTGGTCCATCAGTTTCGCGGCGTTCTCGACCACAGTGCTTGCCATGCGCACTTCGGAGTTCAACCTCTTCAGATTTGCCTCGCTCTGTTGCACTCGAGCCAGATCCGATTGGTTTTGCACGATGGCCTGAACGTCGGCTGGAGCGTCGGACGGCACCAGGACTTTCTTCCCGCTCGCGACCTGGCGTTGCGCTTCGTTCATCGTCGCATTCAGTCTCCGTAGCTCCGCCAACATCTGAGCGTCGGTTGTATTCGTGATGTAGAGATCCACAGCGGCGGTCCCCTTTCAATCGTCATGCGCGGCCAGGCTACTGAAGCAAATTGATCACGTCCTGCGTCAACTCGTTGATGATTTTGACGAACTGAGACGTCGCGTCATAGCTTCGCTGGTATTCGAGCAAGTTGATCGCCTCCTGATCGAGACTGACGCTTTGCAGGTCGCTGCGAAGCGTCTGAGCCTGCGACGTCAGGCTCTCGGCGGTCGTCTGATCGCTTTTCGCGTTGGAGAGGCTCTGGCCAACCTGGGCCGCCAGGTTGCCATAGAACTGCGTGAGCGTGGCGCCTCCGGAGAGGTTGGCGTGCTGGAGATTGACCACCTTTACTGCGACGGCGTTCCCGCCTGGCGCCGCGGGGTCGGCTAGCGCCAATTCGGAAGCCTGTAGCGGGCTCGCCGCAATCGTCTTGGCCGCTCCTGCAACTGGATCGAAAGTGAAGAGGTCCTGCGCCGGGGTATTGCCCGACTGGTCGACGCCGGTTTGGAGAGTGTTATTCACCGCCGTCGCGAAGCTCTGCGCCAATTGGTCCAGGTCCGCCTGGATCGAGGGCTGTATGTTGTTCGCCTGGTCAAGCAACTCCGACAGGCTCCCCGACCGCAACGACCCCGACATGTCGTTTCCTTGCGAGTCCTCAAGCACCCTATGGCCCGCTCCCGCAGCCCACTGAAGCGGCATTGAGCGATCTCCGCTTACAAGCAGCGACTGTCCCGCATTCACCATGACGGTTCCGTCGTCCTGCCTGAGCACGGTCACATCCGCGTACTGCGATAGTTCCTCCAGCGATTGCGCCATCTGCGCGTTCAGACCAGGATCGGTTGTAGCATCGGCGTTTTGCCGATATTGCTTGTTGATGGAGGCGATTCTCGCTGCAACCGTGTTGACCTGGTTGACCTGCGCGGTGAGGTCCTCTTGCGTCCCCTGCTTAGCCTCATCCAGGGCTTCGACCGCTTGGTTGAAGCTCTTGGCGACTTGCTGCGCCTGGTCCAATGCGAGTTGCCGGGCCGTAGTGTCGTTCGGAGCGGTCGTCAAGTTGGAAAATGCAGAGAAGAAGCTGTCCAGGGCGGTGGAGATCCCCGATGTGCCATCGACCGGAACTATTTGTTCCAACCTTGAGTAATCCTTCGCCCTTTGGGTCGCTTCACCCTGCTGGCTTACGTTCTGCCGAACGGTTCTCTCGGCGTATTCATCCCTCGAATCCACCGTGCCGGCATAGCCGACTCCTCCCCCGACAGTGGTGTAGGAGTCGAAACTCTTCGCGGTGAGAACGACCTGCTGACGGGCATAGCCGGCGGTGGAAGCATTCGTAACGTTCGTGCTGGTTACGTTGATGGCGCGCTGAAAAGCATCCAGGGCGTTAGAAGCGATGTGCAGGCCGGCGAAGAGGCTTCCCATGGTTCAACCCTGCGTCTCCAGGCCGTGCGGAGACCGGCGGGAGCCGCTCAGTCCGTGGACCGTACCCAGCGCATCGTATGCGGCGGCCTCCCGCTCCCGGGCGAGCGCTAAGCCCGCGTGGAAGCCTTTCGCCGCTGCATATAGCGCGCAAACCCGACGGCTAGCGCATCCTAACTTCTCCATTCGCGGCCGGAGTGCGGCCTCGATGCGTGTGTGCGATTCGGGTAATGGTACGAGGCGACGAAGCGACTCCAGGTCGGCCGCGGCAAGCGCCAGGGAGTCAGCCGTCGCAGGCAGGCGACTCAATTGCAGCTTTCTCAGGTTCAGTTCCGCCGCTCCAAGAGAAGCAAGTGCCCGGTCGATCCGAACGGCGAGAGATTCCACACGCCTGACACCGGGCTCCGATATTGCCCTGTCCTTCAAGCTCATCCGTTTCCCCTCAATTGGCTTTAAGCGAGACCGATAGTGGTCGTCCAAAGGCCACAAGCGCTGGCGTTGTCGAAGTTCACGCGCGCATAAGTCGGACGTGCGCTATCGAAGTCTCTGGGATTGGCGGTCCGACGCTGCGGAGCGAGGGACCGCCTTGTGGCGAAGCAGTGGAGCTAAGATGAACCGGTACCCGGCAGCATGTCCTTGATCATCGAGTCGGCTATCTTCTCCGGATCGGGGCTGTATTGGCCGCTTTGGACGAGCTTGGCCAATTGATCGACCCTGGCCGACCTTTCGGCCGAGGCAGACTGGTCATTGCTCAGGTGGCCGGCGCTCATCCGGCCGGCAACGCTGGAAAGCTGGACTTGGTCAGCGCCGGCGTCTCCAACGGTACCGGCTCCATCGGACCTGGCCGTGCTTGACCCTTGCTGGTCCGCCGGTCGAATTTGCTGGCTTGCTCCAGACGCGGACGGGGAAATACCCAACAGATTGTTGTCGTCGATGCGCATAGAAGCTGTCCCGGCTTGGGCCTATGTTGAAACCGGGCCTCCTGTAGATTCTATCGGCAGTTCCTGGATTTACTTTAGGCCTCGTGACCCAAATTAATCGGCGTGGCCGGCTGATTGCGAATTTAGACCGTTTGGATGCGGCGGCCCGTGGCTTCCTGAACGCCACGCAACCAGCCTCAAGCGCAGAAGAGCGCCCAGAGGCTCCGCCACCATCCGTTGGAAGGCACCCGCAGCGGGGATGCATCCTTCCCGAGACCCGCAGCCTGCGAGACGGATCGGTAGTCCGCGAGAAGGATCTCCGCATTGCAGCCAACAGACTCCGAATATTGCCGGATGTAATTGACGTCGAAGACACCGCCGGGCAGACGGTGATAGGCCCGTTCTTCAATGGCTTCCAGGAAGTAACGGCTGATCTTGGTCCGCTCGCAAATGGCATCGAGGCTGATGCCCGACCGAACACGACAGACCTTCGCGCTGAGCGGCTGCTCCGAATGGGAATCGAACGTGGACGCCATTTGCGCGCTAGCCACAGCGACCTCCTGAAAAATCGAGCATACCATCCGTTGCCCCGAAAAGGCGATGACAAGCTTATGAATTGTCCTCAGCCCACTGCGAACGCGCGGGCATGGAACAATTTCTAGCAACAATGTTTCAAATCAGTGACTTATCTACCCCGCCGCGCGGCAACGCCGGGGCAGAAAAGCGGCATCACTGCCCCACGGCGGACACCGTCGATGCAACTGCCCGACGCTCCCGGATTCTGGCAAAATCGGCCGCCAACTGCCGGCCGATCCGCTCCGCCACGTCGGCCGCGGCGCTGCGGAACTTCGCGCCCTGGCTTTCCTGGATTGTGGACCAGATCACGTCGCCGTCCCTGTTCACCAGGCGGACCGAGGCAGACGCCTCATGCTTCCGCTCCTGCTGATGAACAGTCTCGTTGTCGCCGATGGAAACGCCGGCAGTGAGTCTTGAAGTGCTCCGGCTCAACGTCGAGCTGCCGCTCCCCGAAGGAGAGAGCCGCGCCGTGATGCCGTCCGTACTTTGGAAGTTCTCGGTGTAGACCAGATCCTCGGCGCTGCCTCTCAACACGGTGTCGGCACGCTCGGGATTCTCGGTCAGAACAAAAAGGTTCGTCCGCTGAAGCGTGGCAATCACCATGTCGCGGATCTGGTCCGAGCCATCACCGCCGCCAAACTTCTCGACGTAAACCTTCTTTACGCTAACAATCTGGTCAAGCGCGACAGCCGCGCCGGGCACAAGCGCTCCCGACAGCCCTGCCGCCAACAGGGTTGCCAGCGCCAAAATGCGCCGAAACATTCATTTTCCAGCCTTTCTCGCCTCGTTATCCTGGTATGAAACCTTACGCCCGGTTCGAGCTTCCAGACTGACCAGAAGCGCGCGGACGTCATCCTTGCCGACCCGGAACAGCAGTGCCTGCTGCTGCCCGTCTTCCAACTCGAAGCCCACAGTCACGTAGTGATCCCGCTTCTTCGACAGTACGAAGAGCGGAGACAGAAGGACGGCCTCCAAGAGACGGCGGTCCACCTTCTGCCCATACTCCAATTGGTTGATCCGTTCGTAGGGTACGCGGATCATACTCTTCCTGGAGTTGAAAACAAGAGATTCCGGATCGGTCGTGATCAGCCAACCCATCGTGCGTGGGCTTAGGCTGCCGAGCGTACCCCCAAGGTATTCGGCGGCGCTGCCGGGCCGCGCTGCCCCGCTGAAACCGCACTGCAGAATCAGCAATAAAATGAGAATCACGACTCGCATGGAACCGCACCGGTTCTCCAGCTAAATAAGTGAGACCTGCGCCGGTTTTTCTCAGCGCTTGGCGACATTATTTGATGAACAGACATTAATCACCCACGTGAGGCAGGTCGGGCAACCGGAACGCCGCGCCCCCGGACGGTTTCGCGCGTTATACGACTCCACCAGATGAGCCGCCGCCTGATTGCATATCTCTGGGGATGGCCTGACTACCTCCTGGCTTCCAGCTTCTCAAGTGGGTCCTTGGTCCCCGCAACTCCCCGCGAATCTGGTATCTTGAAAAAAGCTGACTGGCCAGGTAGCTCAGTTGGTAGAGCGCGGCCCTGAAAAGGCCGGCGTCGGCGGTTCAAGTCCGTCCCTGGCCACCATTGCTTCCTCGCCCCCCCATCCATTCGTCGAGAAGTCGAATTTCGCGACGGCTCGCCGTGCGCACAAAAAAACCGGCGGAAAGCCGTTTGGCTCTCCGCCGGAAGGTCAGGGGTCCAGTTGTGAATTCTGGCTACTGAATATTCTTGATGGCGGACTTGGCGTTCACCACCTTAGTTCCGTCATAGGGGAACAGGACGGGGGTACCCGACTTCGTCAGCGCATTCACGTAGTCGTTCAGCGAATCGTTCTTGGTCGACTGGACGACGGCCGCAACGCCAGAGACCAGCGCCGTGGAGAATGAAGTGCCCGAAACCACCGCATAGTGATTTCCCGGGTATGCCGCGATCAGGCTCTCGCCCGGAGCGTAGAGATCGACGCTCGGCGAGCCGAAGCCGCTGAAACCGCTGCGGAAGAGGCCCGTCGTGGAATCCACCGATCCGACGCCGATTACAGACTGGTTGTTGGAACTGTAGGCCGCGGGATAAACGGCCGCGTTGGAACCGTCGTTCCCGGTCGAAGCCACGCAAATTACGTTCTTGCTGGTTGCGTATGCGATCGCGTCGGAGAGCGAGTCGAGTGCGCCGCTGGTCCCGTCGATGTCGAAGCTCATATTGATGACCTTCGCCCCATGATCAACGGCGTAGTAAATTGCCGCGACGATGTCACTTAGATTCGCCGAGCCGTCGGCCTGGAAGGCGCGGATCGGCATGATCTGTGCATTCGGTGCTGCTGCGCCGATCAGACTGGCGACCATGGTTCCATGGCCGAAGTCGGCGGGAAGTTGTTTGCCGGCCAAAGCATCGGCGCTATTGCTGTCGAGGATGATTACGGTGCTCTGGTCGAGAATGATCACCGTGCTTTGGTCCAGGATGATGACCGTGCTCTGGTCCAGGATGATCACTGTGCTCTGGTCCAGAATGATCACGGTGCTCTGGTCCAGCGCCGCCTTGACCTTTTCGTCGTCCCAGATCGCTGCGACGTTGCCAGCGCAGGAGCTTGCGGCGGTGCTGCCCACGCAGTCCGCCCCTTGTACGAGTTTGCCGGCCAACATCGGGTGCCTGGGATCGACGGCCGTGTCGATTACGGCAACCGTCACGCCCGCGCCCTTGTTGCCAAATGAACTGTTAACTATGCCTAAGGCCGGTTGGGTAAGAAATGAACTAGCCTTCTGGTCGGCGTTCTGCATGGAGAGCCGCCACGCCTGGAGATTGCTGACTCCCTGGCTGACACTCGGCGCTGCCGGCGCCTTGGATGACAAGTGCCGGTCCTGCTGGAACTTTTTGACGTTTGAATCCTGCGCCACCGTGCTCGCCAAGCCCGGCGAAGCGCCGTCCGGAATCGAAACGACTCCAACAGTGAAGTTGGGGCTGGAGAAAAGTTGGCGTTGCAGTGTCAGACCGTAGGTGTTCAACACCGGCTGCAGACTGCTGCCTTTGACTTCGAGAATGTAATTGGCGCCAGCCTGAGCCGGCCCGCAGAGGAGAGCCACGAATCCGACCAGACCAGCCAGCCGGAGCATCCAGCTTCCACTTCTTCTTTCGTTACTTGAAAACCGCCGCATGGTAGGAATCCTTTAATTTCTTTCCGGATCGGGAGTCTCGTGGAATCGGTTGAGCGCCAGGTCGATCTGCTGACCTTCCGAGGCCAGCGGAACACAGAGGCGCAGCCGTTGACGCGGCAGGTCCGGCAAAATGAACTCACCGAACTCGTTGCTGAACGTCTTCCCGACTACCTTCTTCCCCGCCATCACGAGCACAGGCAGGTTCGACATTTCGTCCGAGGGGTTATCGTCGTTCGAAAGCTGGCCAACCAAAGTCCAATTGAGATGCTCGGGCTCGGCTTCGAGCCGGAGGTCCACCGAATATTCGCCCGCACGGAAAAGCAACATGCGACTGCCGCAGCCGAGCGGCAGCGACCTGGCGCCCGCGGGTTGCAGGTCGAACATGCTGTCGTACATCAATGCGGCCTTCAACCGCCGCAGGACCACCCTCGTCAGGTCCTCGGTCTCCCGGACTCTAGCGCTCAAAATCGCCTTGGCCACGTTGACCACGGCATCGGGAACGATCACCTCTCGCGCGGCCGATTCTGTGAGCCGCGACAGCCAGTTCGCCGTGTCCCCACAGGTCACGCAGCCGTCGCCTAAATGGGTTGCCGCGAAGCGAGCTTTCGCTTCGGGCATTACACCCCTCACATAGTCAATCCATTCAGTACTGTCCAGATGCTGCATATTCGAGCGATTTCCTTTCTTTTTCTTTCGTACAACTCTTCCAACTCTTTCCAGACAAGCCCTTTATGCGCCATCCGGATTACAACCGGGTCCGATCAAAAGAAGACACGGACATCCGTTATTCAATTCGACGACGACCGACCAACTCAATCCGAATGGGCTACGGCATAAAACTCCAAGAGATTAGTCTCTACAGGCTGCTGAGCGGCAACGCGCCTCGTGCGTTCCCCCGCTCCGCAAGCCTGCCAGCGGTGGATACAATTCCCAAGCCCGGGCGCACTCTACCGGCATTCCTCCGACATCAGCCCTCAATAGAGGCTGCTGCGTGGCCGGGGAATTGAGTTCCGCCAATTGAATAGGAACATTAGCCGCCCCTATGATATAGCTACTGAGGTTTTTTTTGACCTTAGGTCGTTTTTGGCGCTAATGTCTGGACGTTCCAATCGCCCACCAGACAGAAGGGAGCCCAATAATAGGGGTGCTCATACTTGACTCCGCAAGTTTCGCAGAGCATCGCGGGAGGCTACGGCCGCGCTCTGGCCCTCCGACATCCGCTGATAAAACGTCGCCATGTAGTTGGCTGTGCTCTCGTCCTGGACGTCCCACAGGCTGAGCAAAACGGCCCGGGCGCCGGCATGCAGCAAGCCGCGAGTCAGGCCCAGTAATTCGTCGCCGCCCACCACCTCGTTCAATCCGGTGCTGCAGCCGCTGAGAGTTACCAGGTCCGTTTTCAGATCCAACCTGTACAAGTCGAACAGGCTCAGGAACCCGTCGCCCAGCCGGATCGCTGAAAACAAAGGGTTATCGCGCCGGAAAAAGCCGTGCGTGGCAATGTGCAGAATCCTCGTGCTTGGAGCGGCCAACCGCAACCGCTCCTCCGTTGCCTCCGCGCCGAGGAAGAGTTGGGCGTCCGGCAGGAGCTCGGCGACCGTGCGTGCCTCCCTCTCGATGGCCGGACTGCGGGCATCCGGGACACCGAAGACAACGTTGCCGGTCGCCTGACTCACAGGCCGGCGCAGACACGCCGCCAGCACTCCTCCGCTTGGGGCGTAGGATATGGTGAACTCGTCGGCCAGGCATCGCTCCCCGTCGTGCAGCGCGTGGAACGGCAATTGGTGCAGGATGCCGTAGGGAGCGATAACCAGGTGCTCCTCCCGCAAGTTTCCTGCGCAGCGGCCGGAAGAGATCTTCATACAGTCCTCTAAGGTGAGTCTGGATAGCATCTTGCAGCCGGGGCGCAAACCGTTCCAGGTACTCCTTCCCCAGGCGGAACTTCGAGAGTTGAAAGCGCGCCAGGCGGACCTTTTCGGCGACGGCGGCCACCTGCCCCAGTTCCACAAACTCGATCCGGCGCTGGCTTACTACCGCCGCAACGTACTTCCCGCGGATGGCGAAGAACTCAACTACCAGCGAATTCTTCGGCAGGGAGCGTTGTATGTCGTGGGTGACAAGACCATTCGTGCCCTGCGATGCGGCCTGCCGCCCGCCTGGCCGGGAGTCCTGCGTCCGCCTTTGCTCCTGCAAGCGGCTGGCGAGAAGCTCCTCGGCTTCCCTGGCCTGCCTCGTCAGATTCCGCACTTCCGCGGCGCTGGTGTTGCTGCCGAGCATGGCGGATTCGATACGCCGGTACAAACTCGCCAGTTCCGCGCGCAACGCCATTGCCGCGTCTCCGGCTTTTGCGAGTCCAGTGGCTTCAGCCGTATCCAGCAAGTCCGCCAGACTTCTGGACTTGGCCTCCTGCAGCAAAGCCAGAACCTCCCGCGGCGTCGGTCCTGAATCGTTACCCGAAAGGCGGCTCATCCATAACCAGATAAGGTTCTCGTAGACCTCAACCTTGTCCTTGAGGAACGAAATGCGAAGATCCTCGCCACCAAGGCTGTTGCGCAGACGGTCGACCGCCTCCCGGGTGCGCTGCCACGCGTCCCAGGCGGCCATCCAGTGGCCCTGATTCTCCTCGACTTCTCCCAGCGTGAACCAAGCCAGGTAGTCGATAGACGGCAGCCTCTCTTCAGCTCGCAGATTCAGAACGCCTTGGCATAATGCCCTTGCATCCGCGGCCCGGCCCGACCGCAATCTTACCCGTGCCCGGACCAGGTCGCACAACGCCGACTTGCCCGGAAGACCGCCCTTCGACAGACGCGCACTCGCCTTGTTCGCCAGCCTGCCGGCCATGGCCGTCTGGTCGTCGCTCAAGTAAGAAATCGCCAGATACAGGTCAATCAGCGCCGGCCAGACGCGGTTGCTTTCCTGCAGCAGGATCTCGCGCGCCTGCCTCATCAGCGACCTGCCCGCGCTGCCCGCGCCCACATGGTGGAGGCTCACGGCCTCGCTGACCATCGCTTTGGCGCGTTCGTAGTTCATGCCCAGCGTCATGAACTGCGCGGACGCCCGGCGCGCCAATCGTGCCCCTTCCCGGCTCAGGTTGAGCTCGAGGTACATTTCCGCTTCATCCAGGTCGCACAGCGCTTCGTGATAGGGGTCGCCCAATTCCTTGCAGAGCAACCGCGTATGCCTGTAAATGTCGATGGCTCGCAGGTAATCCCCGCGCAGATAGTGGAGGTAGGCGATATTGTAGTCGGCCGCGGCGGCCATCCGGTTCAGTCCCGCCTCTCCGCACTTGGCGCGGGCCTCACGGTAGGCCCTCAATGCATCTTCGAAGCGGCCCATGCTGATCTGCACGGTCGCCATGTTGGTGATGACGGAAGCAACGTCGCGCGCATCCCCGATCCGCTCCAGCCCCTCCCGTGCGGTCTCATAGGAGGACAGCGCCTCCTGGTACCGGTCCTGCCGGTACAGGATGTTGCCACGATTGCTATCCAGCCGCGCCAGGCGCAACGCGTCGCCCGATTCTTCGAAAACCTGCCGTGCCCTTTGGCTCCAGTCTTCGGCCTGTTGGTAGCGTCCGAGGTAAATCAGGGACTGCAGGCCGCTCGACATCGTGCGGGCCTCTTCCACCCGGCTGCCTGCCTCCTGGAATAGCGCGATGGCTCGTTCGTACAGCGTCACGGCTTCTTCGTGACGGTTGCGTGCGAACTGCATGTGTCCACGGGCGCGTACGGCTTTGCCCTCCGCCTCGCCCCCCTGGATGAGCCGGGCCAGGGCATCGCAGGCGTCCGCCAGCTTTACAGCCCGAGCACTGTCGGCAAACACTTCGCGCGAGATCTCAACCACCAGCCGGTCCAACAGTGCGGCCCGCCGTGTTTCGGGTATTTCGTCCGCGCTCACAGCCGTGGCGCCAACGGCCACAGCCTTTTCCAGCCAGACCTCCGGCGAGAACAGTTCCTGCTTCGAGGCACTCATGACTTAAGTTCCTCCATGGTTAAAAGCCCCGCTGTTCGAGCGCCTTCTTCATCTTCTGCAGACAGCGCCCACGTATAAAGCCGATGGAACCCTCAGCCAGCCCCAATTCCTTAGCCACCTCCAGATACGGTCTGGGGGGCTGCTCGAAGAACAACATCTTCAGCATCCTTCTGCAACGGTCCGGGATCGACCTCAACGCATCCCGAACCAATTGGTCCTTTTCGGCTTCAAGCCCAATCTCATTGGCCAGGGGCCGGATATCCGCAACGTCCATCTCCGCTTCCCGGCCCAACGCCTTCCCGGCGCGCCGGGTCTCCCGCGCTTTCCAGTGAAGACATTTGTGACTGGTCGCCGAGACCAGCCACCCACGCAGGGCCGCCGGCTCGCGCAGCCGCTCCAATTCGGAATACAGATCCAGCCAAACGCTCTGGAACGTGTCAGCCGCGTCTTCGGCAGGCATACGGAATCTGAGAGGAATGGAATAGACCAGGTTCTTGTACCGTTCGACGAGCGTGCCCCAGGCGTTGCCATCGCCTTTCCTGCACATCGTCACAAGCGCTTCGTCCGGCAGTTTCTCGAGACCGTTCGGCGAATCTGCAGAACTCACTTCTTTTCCCCCGGTCCTGACCGCAGATACAACTCCTCCACATTCCACAACGTGTAATGGTCCAGCACCGCAGGCCGGAAATTGCCAACCCGCTGCCGCGCCGCGACGAGAACGTTCGGGCTCAAAAGACTGACGATGGGAGTCTCCCTCGCCTCGATCTCCTGAACCTGGTCGTAAAGCTTCTTTCGAGCGGCGTATCCCTTGGTCGCCATCTGTTGGTGCATCAGACGGTCGATTTCGGCTTCCCACTCGCTACCTGGCTTCGCCTGCGAGGGCGACCAAACGTGGGTCGGCCCGCTGGACGGCCAAACATTCATTTCCGAGCCTGGGTCCGCGTCGCCGAAGGCCAAACCGAACAGACAAACCTCATAATTCTTTGACCTTAACACGCGATCAATGAGAGTTCGGGACTCTAATGGCGCTACTTTGGCCTGAATTCCAATTTCTTTCAGGTCTTGCTGGATCATCGAGGCCATTTGGGCGCGCTGCCGATTGCTGGAGCTCACGAGAATCGTGAACTCCACAGCCCGTCCGCTCTTGTCTCTCAGCGTGCGGCCCGCGTCCTCCCGGAAGCCGGCCGCCGCCAGCGACTTGCGGGCGTCGTCCAGCGAACGGACGGGAGGCTGGATCGCCGCGTCCCGCCACAGCCGGATGCCCGGCGTGACGTGCGTGGCCAGCGCCGTCGCCCGCCCCCCGTACACGAGCCGCACCATGGCCGCACGGTCCACCGCAAGGGAAATGGCTTTCCGGAATCCGGCATCGCGAAACCAGGCCTGCTTTGCAGCCACTGCCGCCGGAACCGAACCGGAAGGATTCAAGTTGAAGAACAGGAAGTTATACTCTGGGCCCGCTCCCAGATCCTTTAATGTGAACTCGCGCGCTTTTTCGTCTTTTTCCAGCAGGGCGAAGCTCTTCGCGCTCACCCGGTTCAGTAGATCTCCCTCGCCGCCGAGAAACCGCAATACCTGGCTCTCTTCGTCGGCGATCTGCCGGAACAGGATCTCGTTCAAGTACGGCAAGGCCGCGCCTTTGCCGTCCTTCTTCCAGTAGTAGGGATTCCGTTCCAGCAGCAGGCCCTCGCCCGGCTGGTAGCTTTTGAGACGGAACGGGCCCAGTCCAGCCATGGCCTGCGACGGCGTCCGTAACCCCCAGGCGCCGGGCAACTGGCCGCCCTTGTACGCGCTTTCCAGCAGGTGGCGGGGCAGGATGGCAATGGTGTCGAAAATGCGCTCAGCCGGCCCGTACGGACCACCGAGATCGAATTCAACCGTGTATTGGTCGATTTTCCGGACACGGATCGGCTTGCCCTGGACCAGCAGAGACTCGCG
Organism: Terriglobia bacterium; assembly: GCA_963823095.1. Taxonomy (GTDB): domain Bacteria; phylum Acidobacteriota; class Terriglobia; order Bryobacterales; family Bryobacteraceae; genus CAIVVT01. The sequence goes on along the minus strand of CAWGKI010000034.1, from coordinate 21,247 downwards.
CTGCGGCGAATTCACCTTTTCATCCATGTGCGCTTGAAACGTAAAGAGCACGTCGTCGGCATCGAATGGCTGGCCGTCGGAGAAGCGCACATCGCGACGCAGCTTCAGCCGAAAGCCGTTTCCGCCCGGCAACTCGGTCCATGACTCCGCCAGCGCCGGTTCGGTCTGCTGCGTCTCGCGGTTAATGTGAATCAGGTCGGCATGCATCCGCCAGACGACCTCGCGCGAGGACTCATCCAAGACGAACATGGGGTTGAACGTACGCGGCTCGCCGCGCTGCAAATACACCAGGCGGCCGCCTCGGCCGCTCGTCCCGGCTCCGCCGCATCCCGCGAGTGCGATCAGCAGCGCCACGGCGAGTGCCCATCCCAAGGTCCGTCGCATCCATCCGTGCGTGGTGAGGCAGGCTTTCAGCCTGCGCGGGACCTTCAGCCCCGCCAGACATTTGACGGCAAACGGGCCAGGGTGGCGCAAGCCACGCTGACCTTGTGGAGCCAGAGACCGTCGAATTACATCGACCAGATCGGGAATCACGTCGATTGATTCTAAACACATTCCCGCCGCGGCTGTTTTCATGTGTCGGCGCGTCCCTGTCCACCGAGAAGTTCGCAGGCCAAAACCAAGGAGGCTAACAGCGGTAGCGGACTCGCCAATTGCAGACAACTCGCCGCCGCGGGATGCCGTAATGGCGCGAGCAGGTTGCCCCAACTTGCCGCCGGCTCTCCCACGCCCAGGCCGAAAAACGTGAGTGTGACTTCCGCCAAAACGTAGCCAGGCAAGAGTAACAGAAACTGCGTCACAGCCAGGGGGAGCAATTCCGGCATCAGGTGCCGCTTCATCAAGTGCCAGCGCCCGGCCCCCAGACTCTCGGCCACCTCGACGTACTCGCGCTCGCGCACCTCCGTGGCCTTCTGCGCGATCAGGCGTCCGGGACGCGCCCAGCCAGCCGCGCCGATGACAGCGCTTAGAAGGAACAGCACTTGCGCCGGGCTCAGCGTCAGAGGCAAAAAAGCTCTGATCGCTAACAGCAGATAGAGCCACGGTACCGACAGGAACAGTTCGGTCAGGGCCAGCACGCAGCGCCGGAAGACTCCTCGCGAAAGACCTGCCGCCGCACCCAGCAGCAGCCCGATGCCAACTGACAGACTCGCCGCGACGAAGCCCGCCCCCAACGAGATGCGCCCGCCGTAGAGCAGCCTTGACCAGACGTCGCGCCCCAGCTCGTCGGTACCGAGCAAGTACTGTCCAGATGGCGACGCGCAAGGGCAATCGCGGTTCTGGACCTCTGGGGAATGCACCGCCAACACCGGCGCCAGCGCCATCGAAAGCACGAGCACCCCGAGGTACGCCGCCGGCAGACTCGTCCGGAGACTCAACCTCATCGCCTACCCCCGAACGGAGTCGCGACCGTCAGGAAGCGGTAGGACAGACTATCGCCCGGCGTGGTCTGTCGCTGCTCGCAAGGACCAACCACAACGGTCCGGCGCAGGCTGGTTGACAGACGACGCAAGCGATCGTCTGTCCCACTCCTGGCTTGACCCGACGGTGGAAACGCCCGATGCCGGCATCGAGCTGAGTTCGAGACGAACTTCATCGCTGCGCCCCGCCTTCGGCGCGCAGCCTCGGATCGGCGATATACAGGCAGACCTCGCTCAGAAAATTCGTCGCGGCCAGCAGCGCCGCGCTGGCCAGAGCCAGGTCGAGAACGATGTGCACGTCCCGCGCCACAATTGCTTCAATGAAAAGCGGCCCCGCGCCAGGCCAACTGAACAGCGTCTCCGCAATCACCGATCCGCCGATCAGCCCCGCCGCTGACAGCCCCGCCAAAGTGATGATGGGATTCGCCGCCGCCGGCAGAATCTGCCCCAGCCACAGCCTGCGTCCGCGAATCCCGGCCGAGCGCGCCACCCGGACGAAGGGCGATTGAGCCGCTTCAATCAGTGCCGACCGCAGATGTCGCACGATCACCGGAAACGCCGCAAAAGCCAGCACCAGCCCAGGGAGAACCATCCTCCGCAGCAGTTCCCAAGCGGAGGCGTCCTTCAGAAACACCACGTCCGAGCGCAGCCAACCGTACCTCGACGCGACCAGCAGGAGCAGCGTCCCGAACAGAATCTCGGGCAGGGCCAGCGCCGTCGCGGTAAGAACTTGGACGCAGCGGTCCACCCAGCCCCCGCGCCGCACCGCCGCCAGAAATCCGAAGGGAATCGCAGCCAGCCACGCCGCCACGATGGAAACGCCACCCAACAGAAGCGTGTACTTAAGGCGCGGTATAAGGACTTCCGACGCGGGCATCCCGTAGGCCATCGAGACGCCGAATTCGCCGGCCCGGGCCGAGCGGCACCACGTCGAATAGCGCTCCACAAAGCCTTGGTCGAGCCCATATTGCGCTCTCAGACTCGCGGCCATCTCCTCGGTCATCTGCGGACTCAAGCGCATGTCGTCGAAGAAGTTCCCGGGGGCCACCGAAATCAGCAGAAAGCTCAGCGCGGACACCGCTACCAGTGTCAGCGCCGTCGCCGCCAATCTTCGCAACACGAAAATCAGGAACCTCATCCGCGGGCCTTCCCTGCCGGCAGCGCGGCCCGCCATTCCAGCCACGCATGAGATTCCGGAGCCGCGAGCTTTCCGCCGTCCATCAACACAACCCGCGCGCCCGAATCTTCCAGCAAGACAATATCGTGGGCGATGAAGAGGCAGGCGAGGCCGTCCAACTCGCTCAGCGTCGCGAGAATCTGCTCCTGAAGTTCGAGGTCCAACGCGACCAGCGACTCGTCGAGAATGAGCAACGCGGGCTCGACCGTCAGCGCGCGAGCGATGGCGGCGCGTGCCTTCTGCCCTCCGCTCAGCTCGCAGATCCGGCGTTGCAGCAGCGACTCGTCGAACTCGGCCCGCTCTGCCGCCGCGAACGCTCTTTCCTTTGGCAGTTTACGAATCTCGACTGGCTCCGAGATGGCCTCCAGCGCCGTGAAGCGCGGGTTCAGGCTCCGCCCCGGATCCTGCGGGATCCAGCACACCCGGCCGCGCAAGTCCTTCGCCGTGGCGGGCCGTCCGTCCAGCAGAATCTCGCCGGAATCGGGCTCGTCCAAACCCGCCAGAATTCGGGCCAAAGTCGTCTTGCCACAGCCCGATTCCCCGGCCAGCACGACCCACTCCCCGGACACGATCTCCAGGTCCACTCCCAGCAACGCGGGCTTGCGTTTTTTGCCAAAAAAACCGCGAAAAACGTGCGTTTTTTCGATGCTTTTGGCCAGAATCAGCGGCATTCCGCGGGACCTCCCGCAGCCGCGCGCGGCCCGCATGTCTCCAGCCGGCCGTCCTTGACGCAGACCACTTCCTTCGCAAGGCCCTGCAAGATCGAAGGGTTATGAGTGATGAGGAGCACCGATGAGCCGCTCGCCCGCAACTGCTCGAACAAACCCAGGATGCCGCGCTGCGTCACCACGTCCAGCGCCGAAGTCGGCTCGTCCGCCACAACCAGTTGAGAACTAAGGAGAAAGGCACGAGCGATGAGGACTCGTTGCCGCTGCCCGCCGCTCAACTCATGTGGATAGGCTTCCTGTAGCGCCGCACTATCAAGTCCTGCCCGGGCGAGAGCTTGCCGCGCGGCTTGGTCGGCCGCTCTACGATTCATCCCGAGCGCGCACAGGGCGGAATCGCGCACCTGAGTCACGGCCCGCAGCACCGGATTGAGAGCAAGTCCTGGTTCCTGAGGGACATACGTCACCACGCGCCCTCGCAGAGGGTCCCAGTCGGTGGGACGTTCGATTCTGTGGCCGGCGAGCGTGATCGTGCCGGTGACTTTCGCGCTGGCCGGCAACAGGCCCGCGAGTGCAAGGCCGAGCGTGCTCTTGCCGGAACCGGAGGGTCCGATCACCCCGCAAATCTCTCCAGGGAAGAGACTTAAACTGATATCCACAAGCGCGCAAACGGGGCCCGACTCCGTCGAGTAGGTTACACCGAGCCCCGAGGCTTCGCAGAGCGGAGTCATCTTCAACCTATTGTGAGGCCAACAGTCCGGGGCAGAAATCGAAAACCGCGGAAATTAGCGGCTCTGCCAAGAATCGCCCTTTTCAATTCAACGGCTTACAAGGCCGATCCGCTAAAGCTTAGCGGATCGGAGATTTCTGCCACAGGCAGCTACGGAACCCGCTCCAGCACGAGCAAACCGCCATCGTAATCGCCAGTCAGCTCAGCGGTCACGCCGTGCTGCATCAGGTAGTCGCCGGAAAGGATGGCGCCGGTCTTGTGGTCGAAATTGCCCTCGACCACTCGCACCCGATAGCGCGAGTTGCCGTCGAGGCCCTGGAAGCGCAGAGCCGGCAGCGTCCGCAGAAACTGCTGATGGTCGCGGAAAGCGAACAGGCACGCCTGGTTGCCATCCTGGGCAACATAGGACGTCGCCGAGAGTCCGTTACCGCGAGGAGAGGCGAGCCGGTAGAGCGCACCTTCCTGAACGGTCTTGCGGATCCACTTGTCGATCTCGACCATCTTCGAGGCGTACGTCATGTCGGCGTCTGACCACTTGTTCAGGTTGCCGCCGATGCCGAGCGAGCCCTGCATGGCCACCAGGAAGCGGTAGCGCAACGGCGTGGAGCGGCCATTGATATTCGGCACGTCCGTGACCCAGGCCATCATCGACTTGGGCGCGTACATGTAGCTGTAGCCTTCCTGGATCTTCAAGCGATCAAAGGCGTCGGTGTTGTCGGAGGTCCAGAACTCTTCCACGCGGCGCATCAGTTCGAGGTCGATGCGGCCACCGCCGCCGGAGCAGCCCTCGAACTCAACGTTCGGATGACGGGCGCGCAGGCGGTCCATGATGTTGTACATGTTGCGAACGAACTTGATCCAGATTTCGCGCTGCTCGGCTTCGGGCACGTTCTCCCAGCCAGGTTCGCCGAAGGGCCGGTTCATGTCCCATTTCACGAAGTCTATGGCATTTTCCGTGAGCAGCTTATCGAGCACGCCTAGAATGTAGTCGCGCACGTCGTCACGCGCCACGTTCAGGACGAGCTGGTTGCGGGCCTCGCTGCGCGGGCGCCCGGGGAAGTGCATCGCCCAGTCGGGATGCGCGCGATACAAGTCGGAGTCGGGGTTGACCATTTCGGGCTCCACCCAGAATCCGAACTTCATGTTCAGTCCGTGCACATGGTCGATCAGCGGCTTAAGACCGTTGGGGAATTTCTTCGGATTGACCACCCAGTCGCCGAGGCCGGCGTGGTCGGTGTTGCGCGCGCCGAACCAGCCGTCGTCAATGACGTACAACTCGACGCCGAGCTTCGCGGCTTTGTCGGCAAGCGTCTTCTGACCCGCTTCCGTGACATCGAAAGTTGTCGCTTCCCACGAGTTGTAGAGCACGGGACGCAGCTTCGAAGTGCCGCCCTGCAGCAGGTTTTCGCGCTCGAACTTGTGCATGGTGCGCGACATCTCACCGAAACCGTTACGCGAGTGGCCCAGATACAGCCAGGGGGAAGAGAGCTTCTCGCCGGGCTTCAGCGGCCAGGAGAAATCGAAATCGTTATAGCCCGCGGTCACGCGCGTGCGGCCGTCGTGGTTGCGCTCGGCAGTCACCTTCCAGTTGCCGGACCAACCGAGCGCGCCGTACCAGACCTCGCCCGTAGTTTCAGTGGCCGCGCCTGCGTCGAGGGCGAACCACGGATTCATGCGATGGCTGGTAGTGCCTTCGCGGCTTTCGAGAATCTTTTTGCCCTGCGCCAGAGTCTCGTGCTGGAGCTGCCACTCGCCAGCCCAGCGGCCCGCGGAGTAGGTGAGCCGGTAGTCCACATTGGGCGGAACTTCAATCACGCCGGACTGCAGGTTTTCGATGGTGACATTCGCGGAACTCGTGTTCTCGACAATGGCCTGCCGCCGCAGCACACCCGAGCCGGGGAAGACTTCGTAAACTAGCGTGACGCGCAGTCCGCCGTTGATGTCCTTGAGATTCGCTTCCAGCCGGTTGCCATCGATATGCGCGGATTCAAATTTCAGCACTACGTCGCGCACGCCGTTCGCGAGAGTGGCTTTGAGACAGGGCTCAACGAAGCGCAATCCGCCGAAGGCGGGGAACTCCTCAGGCGTCATGTCTTCGGCCGGCTCGAAGGAGGAAAGGCCGTTGGCAGCGGGGATCGCCGTGAAGTCGTCAAAGTTCGTAGCGCGTCCGCCCCAATGCACGGGAACGAGCGCGCCGCCGGCGTTGACGCCCAGGACGTAAGAAGAAGAGCCGGTATCGAGAATCCAGAGGTTGCGTCCCGGCGCCTGGCGGACGGATTGAGCCGGCAGGGCGAGGGCGGTGAGGGCGAGTAAAGCAAGAGTACGCACGAAGGAATTCTATCGCGTGGTGGGGCAGGCCATTCTGGGGCCCCCGTCCAGAGCCGCGCGGAGTCTTCAGGGCCCGCTCCCGAGAAGTTGGCGGGGCTGAATGCCCCGCGCAGGCTGAAAGCCTGCCCCACCACGCGCGTGCCCCACCACGCTAGATGTTTCGGACGATGTCGACCAAATCCGAGAAGAGGCCGTAGGCCGTCTGGTCGAGACCGGGCTTGAGCGTGAAGACGCCGATGTCGCCCATCAGGTCAGTGTGCAGCACGAGCAGGTTCGAGGTGCCGCGACACGCGGATAGGAGGTCGTCCTTGTCTAGTACTTCGGCGCGCACGCGCAACTTCACGCCTTGGGCCGTCTTGCGGGCGCGGCTCAGCAGCGTGACGGACTTGCCTCTGCTTTCGAGATCCGCGAGCTTCTCCGGAGTCAATCGGCCGATGCCCTTGCGCTCCACTTGCTGCGGCGTGATCTCCGCTTTCATGAGCACGTTGGCCAGTGCCGCGGCCTTGCAAGCCGAGTCCCAGCCGTCGATGTCGAACCAGGGATCGGCTTCGGTGACGCCGAGCCGGCGGGCTTCCGCGATGCCCTCTTCGAGCGACTGGCCCGAGCGCATGGCTTCGAGAATCACTTTACTCGTCGAGTTCAGCGCGCCGGAGAAGCCCAGTATTTCGACGCCCGGCAAATCGTTCTGCACCATGTTGAAGACCGGCGTCCCATCCATGGTGACAGACTCAAAACGGAACTCGACCCCGGCGGCGATGGCTTCCCGGCGAAGAGCCGCGTAAGCGAAGGCGATGGGGCCCTTGTTCGCCGTGACGACGTGCATCCCACGCGCAAAAGCCGCACGGATATGTGAGATAGCGGGCTCACCCGATTCCGGATTGAGCGGCGTCAGTTCGACGGCCACTTCGGCGCGGGCTTTATCCAGGAACTCGTCAATGTTCCCCGCGGGCGCGCCAAAGACGGGCTCCGGCGGGAGTCCTTTCGGATCGTACGCCGAGCCGTGCCGTGCGGTATGAATGGCGACTATGCGCGAGGGGTAGGTCGATTGCTTGCGCTGCATCAGGCGCGCGAAGGCCCGGCCTACATTGCCGTAACCGATGAGTGCGAGTTTCAAAAGCTCAGTTTCTCCACCAGGGAAGCCAGCTCGTCTTCGAGCGCGGCCTGCTTCTTGCGGGCGTCGTCGAGGCGAACGCGCCCGTCCTGGATCTCATTTTCCTTCTTCGCGAGTTGCGTGGCGTAATTGGAAACCTGATCTTGCTGGCCGGCCACACTGTGGAGCGTTTGAATATTCATGCGCAAGCGGTTCTCGTCGGACTCGCCTGCAGTCAGCTTGTTCTGCAAGCGCTGGACTTCAAGGGCGGAGTCAGCGGCTTCATTCTTCTTGGCAACGATCGCTTCCAGCTTCTTCTTCGCATCCGCTGTCACTTTGCGCGCGCTGATCCAGGCGACGATTTGCTCTGCGGGCATGGAAGAGATGCTGATGCTCTCCTGCAAGGGCCGCTCTTCGGCGACTGTGAGCGACGTGGTTCCCGAAGCGGGAACGGTCGCGGCGAACAAGTAGCGCTCGGCGGTCTTCTCTTCGGGCTTCGGGGAGAGCAGCGTCAGACTGCCTTGCACCGGATGCGAGATCAGAAGCGCCTTCTCCTTCGCGTCTACGTTCGAGATCGTGTACGTTGTGCGCTGCTCGACGACGGTCTTGGTCGTGATTACGCCGCGCTCGGCCTTCACGGAGCGGACCACCTCGCTGCTGGTATCGAACTTCGTGGTCACCTTCGAACCGAGATCGATGGCGAATGTGATGAAGCGCTTTTCCCCGGCCTTCAAGGTACTGAGCAGAGATTCTCCGGTGTAGCCCTCTGGCGCATAGACGGTGACGGGGCCGCCGTCGAGCGTCTTGCCGGTGGTGTTCTTCAACTCGGCCGCGCGCTGCGGATGGACGCCCTCGCTCTGGTTCCAGATGTAAATCTGGCGTGCGGAGATCTTCTGTTGAACAAAGGGAATCAACAGCGACTCGCCGGCCTTGACGCTGGCGGGCTGACCGAAGCGGTATTCAAAGAGCTCGCCGAACTCCTGGGTTTCAGTGTCGGCAACGACCGTGCTGGTGGCTTCCTGAAGCTGACGGACACTGCTCGCCTTCATCATCGCTGGGCCCTTAAGCCCTGAGCCGTCGAAGCGTCTAGCTGAACCGCTCTTGGCTGCGCTAAGCATGCCTCCGGAGACGCCTCCGGCAGAGCCTCCCGGAACGCCTCCTGGGACACCTCCCACGACACCCTCCAAGCGCGCCATAGGCGCGTTGAGCGGAGCGGGCGCAGCGGCGTACTCGACAGGCAGCGCGTTCTCGGTCTCTGCCAACTCCAGCGACTGACGCTCGACGTACCTCGGCTCGTACAGTTTGCTGATGAAGGAAATCGGGCGGCCTGAAACGACGGTCAACTGGACATTCTTCCAATCCGACTCGCTTGTGTTTTCGACGATCGCCCAGCCTTCGAGCATGGCTTCGTTCTTGTCGCCGGGCTTGTCGAGGAACGCAAGCCTGTATGTGGATTTCCAGGCCGGTGCGGGAGCCAGGTAACGCGCCAGCAGATTGCCGCCCTTGCCGCCGGTCTCCACCCATAGCGACTTGCGCTCCTGCGATTGCGCCTGCTCGTACGCGCCGAGCGCCTCGGTCAGACGCTTCTGCAATCGGTCGTCGGAGAGTTTCACGGCGGAGACGCCATCGAGGTCGATGACGCGCAACTCACCAGCAGTCGTCAGGACTGTCAGTTCCTGCTTCTGTGCCTGCTTGGCCTGCTGCGAGAGGCGTCCGCTGACAATGGTCCCCTCGATGGAGCCGGACGCGGCGGTCAGCGAGACCTTGGCTCCGCGCAGCTCATCGAGCAGGGCAGCGAGCGTCACGCCCGGCTTGATGGTCAGACCGATTTGACCGAGACGCGTTGCGAGGGGTTCGTCGAGCTGGTAGCGCAGATTCGTGATGGCGCTGCCGGTGGAGTCGAGGACGAGCGTCTTGAGCACGTCGTCCATCTCGGACTTCTTGAACTCCAGGCGGATCGCCTCGCCGGGCTTCACCTCCCCGGAGCGCTCGAACAGCGCAAGACCGTTCTTGTAAAGCACCACGCGGGAAACGGGCAATTCGGCGGCGTGCAGTGTGACTGCGGCGACGGCCAGGAGCAGGAGAGAACGAATCATGCCAAGCCTCCAAGACAAGAGTGGACCTTCGCGGAGTTAGACGGCAACTGGAGCGGGTTTTGTTCCTGAGGTGGGGTGGACCCCAGGACACCTCCGAATGGGGGCTGACGCCCACGCCGGCCAACCTGCGGGATTCTCCCAGATCTGAGGAACCGGGCAAGCAGCCGGACCTGGGGGTCCGGCGCTGACGTGGTCGTCCGCCCCACACACGCGGCTTATTCGTCGAGATAGGAGGCCAGGCGCTCGGCGAAGTTGTCCTCGGTTTCGGACCAGAGCAGGCGGCGCTCGACGGCCAGGACCCCGGTCAGATCGTCTGCGAAATGCAGAATGCTGCGGATGTTCGATTGGACGGGACGCAACTGGTCGCTCTCCGGGACAGGCAGGAAGAACGCCTCGGGACCGAGATCGATCCAGATTGGCTCGGCCTCGCCCAGCGGATTGAGGACGTCACGCTCGAATTTCGGCCCGTGAACTTCAATGCACACTCGGGCGGGCTTCAGCTCCCAGGAGCCGTCCCATTGGTAGAGATCCCACTTGGTCTCGAGCTGGATGCAGCAATCGTCGTGGACGAACTCCTGCACAATGGAGGCGGCCTCGGCGGCGTCCATCCCGGTGTCGATGAAGCCTTCGAAGACCGGCACTTCCTGGAACGACACGGCATAGACTCGCAGCACGGAGCCCAGTTTGAGCTTCGAGAACGGGAAGACCTCAAGGATCTTCTGGAAGTAAATAGTCAGGGCGAGCGGGCTATAGCCGTTCAGCCAGACGGAGAGAAAGAGCGGATCAGCCATGAACGAAAAGGACTCCTTATCGGCGAATCGGAGCGGCGTTATGCCACGACCCGGCGGTACACGGTCACCGAGAGCGGCGGAAGCGTCAGCGCGAGAAACTGATCACGGTTCATCACATTGCCCGGCTGCGTCCAAAGATCGCCTGGGTTGCGCATCCCGCTGCCGCCAAACTCTTGCGCATCGCTGTTGAGCACCTCCATGTAGCGGCCCGGTTCGGGCATGCCCACTCGGTATCCCAACCGCGGCTCAGGTGTGAAGTTGCAGACAAACACCAGAAAATCTTTGGTCTGCTTCGCGCGCCGCACGAACGAGATGATGCTCTTGTCGATGTCATGGAAGTCAATCCACTCGAAGCCGGACCAGTGGTAGTCCACTTCGTAGAGCGACGGCTCGCCCTGGTACATCTGGTTCAAGCGCTTCAGATAGCCCTGCAACTGGCGGTGGTAAGCGTACTGCAGCAGATCCCAGCGCAGGCTGCCCTGCCAGTTCCACTCCTCGTACTGGCCCAGCTCGCAGCCCATAAAGAGGAGCTTCTTGCCGGGGTGGCCGTACATGTAACCGAGGAACGCGCGCGCGTTGGCGAAGCGCCGCCACTCATCGCCCGGCATCTTGCCAATCAACGATCCCTTGCCGTGCACCACCTCGTCATGCGAGATGGGCAGCACGAAGTTCTCGCTGAAGGCGTAAACCAGGCTGAACGTGATGTCGTGATGAGAAAACTTGCGGAAGACCGGGTCCTGCTGGAAGTAGTGCAGCATGTCGTGCATCCAGCCCATGTTCCACTTCATGGTGAAGCCCAGACCGCCGGCGTAGACGGGATGCGAGACTCCGGGGAACGAGGTGGATTCCTCGGCGATGCTGATTGCGCCGGGCACCGTGTGCACTTCTTCGTTGAACTTCTTCAGGAATTCGATGGCTTCCAGATTCTGGTTTCCGCCATATTTGTTCGGAACCCACTCGCCTTCCTTGCGCGAGTAATCGAGATAGAGAATCGACGCCACGGCATCCACCCGGAGGCCGTCGATGTGATACTCCTTCAGCCAGAAGAGCGCGTTCGAAATGAGGAAATTGCGGACTTCGTTGCGGCCGAAGTTGAAGACGAGCGTGCCCCAGTCTTTCTGCTCGCCCTTGCGCGGATCGTCGTGTTCGTAGAGCGCCGTGCCGTCGAAGCGGGCCAGGCCGTGCGTGTCCTTGGGGAAATGCGCCGGGACCCAATCGATGATGACGCCGAGCGAATTGCGATGGCACTCGTCGACGAAAAAGCGGAAGTCGTCGGGCGAGCCGAAACGCGAGGTGGGCGCGAAATAGCCGGTCACCTGGTAGCCCCATGAGCCGGAAAAAGGATGCTCCATCGGCGGCATCAGCTCAAGGTGGGTGAAGCCCATGTCTTTCGCGTAGGCAACCAGACGCTGGGCGAGTTCGCGATAGGTGAGCGAATTGCCAGAGGGGTCCCGCATCCAGGATTCGAGATGAACCTCGTAGCATGACATGGGCGCGGTGAGAACGTCGGTGTTCGCACGGCGCTCCATCCATTCGGAGTCAGCCCAAGTGTAACGGGTGAGATCCCAGACGATGGAGGCCTGCTTCGGCGGAACCTCGGCGGAGAAAGCGTAAGGGTCGCACTTCAGGGCATGTACGCCGAAGATCTTCGAGCGGACGAAGTATTTGTACAGCGCTCCGGCGCCAACGCCGGGCAGGAAGATCTCCCAGACGCCGCCATCGCGCAGCCGCATGGGGTGGCGGCGCACGTCCCAGAAGTTGAAGTCGCCGGCCACGCTGACCACTTCGGCATTGGGCGCCCAGACGGTGAAGCGGACGCCAGACACGCCGTCCACCTCGACGAGATGCGAACCGAGTGCGTGCCAGGCTTCGTAGTTCGTGCCCTGGCCGTGCAGGTAGAGGTCGAAGCTGGTGAGCAGCGGCCAGAAGCGGTAGGGATCCTGGATCTCCTCGACCGTGTCCTGCTGCGTTTCCACGCGCAGCCGGTAGCGGCCGGGCGACTCCTTCATCGTGGCCGCGAAGAAGCCTTCGGCGTGGATACGCGGAAGATCTTCGCTGCGGCCGTCCTCGCAGAGTGCCGTCACTCGCCGGGCCTGCGGCAGAAAGGCCCGCAAGGTCCAGGTCCCATCGTCTTCCAGGTGGGGTCCCAGAATGGCGAACGCGTCGCCATGGTATCCGCCGACAATCGCTTCGAGATCTCCCGGGTTCATGCGCCTATTATGTTAGCGGGAATGAACCTCGCCTACCATGAAAGAACGTGACCAGCTTCATCCATCGACTGAAAAAGGCAGAACTGCACGTCCATTTGGAAGGATCCGTCGAGCCAGGGACGCTGCTGGAACTCGACCCTGGGCTCGACGCGGATGAGTTGCGGAGGCTCTATGAATATTCCGATTTCCTCGGGTTCCTGCGCAGCTACAAGTGGATCAACCTGCGTCTGACAAGGCCGGAGCACTTCGCGCTGATTACGCGGCGGCTGCTGGAGCGGTTGGAGCGGGAAAACGTCTTGTATGTGGAACTGAACCTGTCGGTGGGCGTCTGGCTGTGGCGCAAGTTGGAATTTGAGCCGTATTTTGCCGCCATCGCGTCGGAGGCCGAGCGCAGCCCGCTGCGGGTGCGGTTCATCTTCGACGCTGTGCGGCAGTTCGGCGTGGATGCAGGCTGGGAAGTGGCGCGGTTGGCGGCGGCGCACCAGGCGCAGAGCGTGGTCGGATTCGGCATTGGCGGCGACGAGGCGAAAGGGCCGGCGAAGGATTTCCAGGAGGTCTTCGCGTGGGCCAAGCGCGAGGGTTTACACCTCGCGCCCCATGCCGGCGAGGTCGCCGGAGCGCAGTCGGTGTGGGACGCGCTGGAATGCGGCGCGGAGAGAATCGGGCACGGCGTCCGGTCGATCGAGGACCCCGTGCTGGTGAGTCATCTGGCCAGCCGGCGCATCCCTCTGGAGGTCTGCATTTCGAGCAACGTGCGAACGGGCGCGGCCGCTTCCCTGAGTGAGCATCCCGTGCGGCGGCTGTTCGAGGCGGGCGTGCCAATCACGTTGAACACGGACGATCCGCCGATGTTCGGAACGACGCTGGAGCGCGAGTATCAGCTTGCGGCGGAGGAGTTCGGGTTTAGCGAAGCGGAGTTGCGCGCGGTGGCAAGGAATGGCTTCGAGTTCGCGTTCGATGAGAGTGCGAGAGAGATGGGGCGGCAGGCATTGTGAGGCGGGTCTTGCGGGGCTGAAGCCCACGCAGACTAAAGAGGGACTTGCAAAATTCGGAACATTGCAGGTCGGCCCCATCGGCCGATTTTGCAAGTCCAACAAAACACGGTGCCGAATTTTCGCGAGTCCGCCGTTTCTGCTGCCAACGGCGAATTTTGCAAGTCCCTCTAAAGTCTGCCCCACACCTGAAGTCTGCCCCACCACGCACCGCCCCCCCGATCAGATTCCGTAGCCTTCCCACTCTGGCGGCTCGGGCTTGACTTCGGCGCTGGCTTTCCGTTCCGGAGGAGCTCCGCCGGTCCAGGCGGGAACCAGCGCGGGCTCGAACGGCGGCGGCTTGAACGCGTCGAACACGGCCAGCGCCGCGCCCCACGCCGCAATGCGTTGAGCGGTCCGGAAAAGAACGAAAGCTTGTTGGAGGAGGATGAGAAGCGCGATAGTTAGCGTCGCGCTCCCGTTCAACGCTTTCGATATTTGCAGATACGCCACGCCCAGGAGAGCGAACAGAATCGCGTTCATCAGCCAGACGCCCATGGTTTGCCTTACGTGCCGGAAGACGAACGCGAACGATCGCAGCAGGGCTTTGAATGCGCCGCCCGCGTCTTCGCTCACCAGCCGGACCTTGGCATAATCCAGAACGGTCGCCACCCAGCCAAACAGGAGCAGCGTCAGCGCGGAACTGACGATCCCGGCGACTCCGAGCGGCCAGGCCTCCATGCCTTTGCCGAAGAGCTTGTCCGCGAGGAACGACGGCAGATGGCCCAGCATCCATGCGAGTCCATAGCAGCCGAGCCCGAAAACACTGAGGCGCAAAATCCGCAAGAAATGCTGGCCGGCCGCAGCCAGGAAGAGCGAAAACGAAAAGCGCTCCCATCGTTCGTTCAACATGCCGATCACGCCGCCCGCGAAGAGAATCGCGGCCAGCCACGTCAATGCGCCCGCGAGAGCGGCGGCGCCGGCGAGAGCGTTGACCGCGGCGCCAGCGGAGCCGAACAAATCGCCCACCCAGGACAACTCGAAATGGGACAGGAGTTTGTCCGCCATGCGGCTGTGAGACAGAGGCGTAAGAAGCCAGAGCAGCGCCGGCGCGGCAACCATCTTGGCGATCAGAGCGTAAGTGAACCACATCAGCAAGAGCGCCATTTTCGAACGGCCCACGGCCGTCCACCCGCGACGAAATGCATGGAATGCGGTCATAGGAATCCCCCTATACCAACGCGCTCAGAGTGAGCACCAGGTTCTGAAGCCAGAAAGCAATTTCTCCGCCCCACAGAGCGGCCAGCCTGATCGGGTACTTGGACTCCCAACTATCATTGGTCCGGTTCACGTCGAGGACGTGCCGCTGGTACGGGTCGATCTGCACCCAGTCGGCCTGCGCGGTCTTCTGGAACTTGAATTTGGCCCAGCGATCCACGCCGTCCCACTGGCGCTTTTCGAGCGAGCCGTCGTCGAAGTGAATCCACACCTCCATGGGCAAGACCGCATCGCCTTCGCGGCGAACGCGCACCGTGGTCTCATAGAGGTCCTTGTGCCCTTTGGCCTTCGAGGCCTTTTCATCGGCCTGCGACGCCTGCTCGGGCGTCACGGTGAGGCGCTTCCCGTTGTCGTCAAAGACGCCGGCCCAGGCGCCGAGCTTGTGCGATTGAACATCGTCCACTTTGTAGTCGAGCCGGCGGGCGTGGAACACGAACTGATCGAAGAAAGACGTGAAGTCGCGGCCCGAGACCTCGTTCACCACCTTCAGGAAATCGTAGGTGTCGGGATGGTGAAAACGATAGCGCTGGTGGTAAGTGCGCATCACGCGGGCCATCGTGTCCTCGCCCATCAGCCGCTCCAGCGTCAGCAGGAAGACGCCCGTCTTCATGTAAGAGTTGACGCCGTAGCTGAAAGAATCCGCGTAGCCCCAGGCGTTGCGCAGGATCGGATCCGAGTCCGGCTGGTACTGATAGACCAGCCGATTCTCCGTGTCGCCCGTATACTTGGGCAAACCGAACAGGCCGGCCACTTGCAGACCGAACACTTTCAGCGAAAAGGCCGATGCTCCATAATTCTCCTCGACCACCTTGGAGGTCGAATAGGTATTGAAGCCCTCGTCGAGCCACGACTCTTCGAATTCATTGGTAGCCACGAGTTGCATCCAGAATTGGTGGCCGAATTCGTGGACGGTAACTTCCTCCAAGCTGAGCACGTCGGCGGGCAGCTTCCAGGACGTCCCGCAAGTGATGAAGGTCGGATACTCCATGCCGCCGGCGCCCTCGCCGCCAAAGGGCGGGTCCACCAGCGTCAGAGTCTTGTAGGGATACTCCCCGTAGCGCAACCCGAAGCCTTTGATGCCCGCCATGGCCGCTCGAAAATAGCGGTCGGCCTGCTCCGCGTGTTCAGGCTGAAGCATCAGCGTAATCCTCACGTCGCTGAGCCGGGCGTCTTCGGTGGAGATGCCGAAGAGCCTGGCTGCCCTGGCAATCTCTTCCGCCTTGGTTTGTTCCGCGGCGACAAAGGTGCGCTCCAGCTTGAGGTAGGTTGGCTGAGCCGTCCAGGCAAAGTCGATCACGCTGTGCTGCACGAACGTCCAGGTGGTCGTCTTGCGGGCGGCGTCCTCGTGTGTGCCGGTAAGTGCGCCGGTCGCGCCGATCTTGTACTCCGAAGGAAGAGTGATCTCCGCGCGATAGTCGCCGAAATTGGCGAAAAACTCGCTATTTGCGTGAAATTGATGGCAATTCCAGGCACTCATGGGAGCATGGCGGAAGCCGGCCGTCTCCCACACGCCGATCTTGGGGAACCACTGCCCCGCGAGGTAAAACGTCCCGTGCCAGCCCGTGCGCGCGAAGACCTCCGGGAGCTTTGTGTCGAAGTCCATCTTCAGCGTGAGCGTCGCGCCGGGCTTGGCGGGTTCGGGCAATTGGACTTCGATCACGGTCTGGTCGTCGCCATTGGCGTCGTCGGGTTGAATGAAGTGGATGGACTTGGTGAGATCCGCGCCACCATCGAGGCGCAAGCTCTTCACATCGATCCAGCCCCATTCCTTCTTCGAGGAAACGTCGCTCCGCAGCCGTCCGCCGGATTCGCGCATGAACGTGCTCTTCTCGTTCTTGAAGGCGTTCATGTAGAGGTGAAAGCGGAGGGTCGCGACGGTGTCTGGAGAATCGTTCAACCAGACGAGCGTTTCGCTGCCATGGATGATGTGGGCCTTTACGTCGAGCGACGCTTTCAGATCGTAGCTGGCGATAGGCTTCGCCATCTGGGCCTGGAGCAGCGTGGGAAGAAACAGGGCCGAGAGCGTGCCTGCGCACGCTAACCATCGCGTCAGTCGCATTGCTATTTCTCCGTTCCGTTCTGTTGGCGGGTGCGCATCGCCACGATTGCAGGCGATGCGAGGGTTAGATCTCTTGCGCTCGCGTGAGGCACGGATCGTGTGAGCGTTTGTTTGCGCGCCGGCGGTTCCGCGACGCCGCGCTGAAAGATGAGTTTCATGGCAAAGCCCCGCTGCTTCAGCGTCCCTGTGATGGTGTCGCCACTGAGCTTGCCAAGGTACGATGCGTCGAGAACCTTGCAGCGAAAACGGACCAGATTGAGATCGAGGCGAATCTCTTCGAGAGCCGCGCCCTTCACGCCCTCTTCGGGGCTGTCGAGCGTGCCCTTCAACGTGCCGTCTTCGAGCTTTGTTACGTGGAGTGCGAGATGAATCCGGGCGTTTGGCACGTCGAGCCTGCCGATCCAGTCGCCGGCGAGCGGCGATTCCTCCGCTGGCAGGCGGAGGGCAGACAGGAGGATGAGGATTCCCCAGAGGACCGATCGGCTTGTCACAATCCGACCACCTGTTGGCGAGATGAGATGCGCCTTTCCGGGTTAGGATACCAAGTCGTGTGGGCTGGGGGCTGGCCGGTCACTGGTGAGCCGCGCGGAGTGGTCTGCCCCACCGACTTTTACCAGATGGAGGCCACGGTCCAGATGCGCACAGAGACTCCGCCCAGCTTGCCGCCCTCGGAATATACGGAGATTCGCCGGCCGTTCTGCTTCGGAAAAACCAGCTCTGTCATGGTGAGGAGCCCATGCTCGGCAAAGACCTCGATGGAGCTGCGATCGACGAGAATCCGAAGCTGCAACTGCCCTTGACGAGTGAGAGTCAAAGGGGCGCTGATGCGCGCCGGGAAGTCCTTACTGAATTCGGTCTCGCCCGAGTTCGTCGCGATCGATGAATAACTCCCCACGCTCGCGATCATAGCCGACTTCCGTATATGCGCCGTCGCCGGAGAGCAACCGCCAACCGGCCACCTTAGCGCTGCCCAGCGTGATGGTGGAGGTGAGATCGACCATCTTGTCGCCGCGCGTCTTCCCGTTGAGGTGTTTGTTGACTTCCTTTTCGGTTCCGATGAAGCGCGTGAACGGGACCTTGTGGAGTTTCGCGATGGCGTCGGAAGGAAGCTGGATGAGACGCAGTCCGTCAGCGGTGGTGCGCAAGGCGAGCTTGCGGGGGAAAGTCATCTGGCCGCGCCAGGGAGAGGTGGGCAGCTTACCGGCGTACTGCCAGTTGCTCATCCACCCGATCATGGTCTGGACCGGGAGAAGCGGCTGAGTCTGCGGATGGATCGGCGACGGAGTCTTCGGCAGCCCGTTGAAGGTGAGAGCGCAGTAGCAGTCCTTACCGTAATCGGTCCAGAGTTGGAGCTTGGCGGGATTGTCGTTCACGAAGCGCGTGCCGTCGAAGCGCCCAACGAAATACTGCTCGCCCGAGCCGCCCTGCAATGCGCCAGGGTTCAGCCCGACCTTGAGGACCCAGCGCGTTTGCGTCGCGTGGCCGTCGACTGGCAACTCGAACAGTTCCGGGCACTCCCACTGGCCCGAGACCGCGCCTTCGGGACCGAAGTCGCTCAGGTGCTCCCACTTCTTCAAGTCCGGCGAGCCGTAGAAGCTGACCTTGTGCTCGTCGGGCAGCGACACGGCCATCACCCAATGCTTCGCCTGCTCCGACCAGAAGACCTTGGGATCGCGGAAGTCGCTCATATTGAGATTGAGCACCGGGTTGCCCGAGTACTTGGTCCAGGTGCGCCCGCGGTCGTTCTGTAAGCGAGGTTCTGCGTCTGGAGCGGCTTGCCGTTGGCCGCCCGGGCGTGTGACCGGTATAGACGGCCACCATGCAAGGCTTGCCGCCGGTGCAGAAGCCGCTGGTGTTGTTGCGGTCAACGACGGTGCTGCCGGTGAAGATCATGACGCCGTCGCCTTCGGGGATCGCGACGGGCAGTTCCTTCCAGTGGACGAGATCCAGGCTCACGGCATGGCCCCAGCTCATGTGGCCCCACTGGTCGCCGAACGGATTGTATTGGAAAAAGATGTGGTACTCGCCCTCGAAGTAAACCAGCCCGTTGGGATCGTTGGTCCAGTTGACGCGGGGGGAGAAGTGGAACTGGGGACGATAGGGCTGGTTGTAATCGCGATTCTTCGGGGACTCGGCGAACAGGCATACCGAACTCAGTACGACGAGACAGGCGATGCGGCGAGCGAGCACGGTCCCTATTCTACTTCGCTCCGCTCGCTTTGCCTCTGACTTCTCAGCAGGAAAGTTCCGGCATCAGTCGCGGTCGTGGCCGCGGCCATGGCCGTTGCCGTGGCCTTCACCGCGGCCACCGTCAGGAACCTGCGGTCGCGGTCCCAACGATGGTCATGCTCGAAGCGCCCGCGGCTGCCGGCCCAATATCCACCGAAGAAGCGTCCGCCGTCATAGTAGGAAGGCGTCCAATAGGCTCCGGCGTAAGGAGGCATGGTCCAATAACCCGCATGCCAGTGGTAGCGATGCCCGACGGGATACCAATAGCCAGCTACCCACAGAAAACCGGGTCCCGGGCAAGGCGGCTGCACCGCGTAAAAGCGTGGTGGAGGCGGCGCTCCGATCTGAATGCCGATGGAAACCTGAGCACTCAATGCGGTCGAAAAGGCGAGGAATGCCCACGGGAGAAATCGCGATCTCATAATCTTGCGCAGAGCACGCGAAGCACCAAAGGGAACAACCTTTATAAGCAACAGGTTGCAGTGCCATCACCCTGAAGGAACTACTTGGCGGGGCGGGACGCCGGGTAGCAATTACTGACCGGCACCGCCTTGGGGCCGCCGAACCGGCTGGGCCCGGAGGCCAACAATGACAGACTCGTTCAGGGCAGCAGCGTGCTGTAGATGGCCACGCCTCGGGGCGGAATCGTGTCGCGCACGCGTACGGGGAAACCGGTTGGAGGCTGCGGCGTCAGCGGCCTCTTAGGGTCGTAGAGATAGCGGTGCAGCTTCCCCTGGACCTCGCCGCCGGCCACGTTGACCGAGAACTTCTGGCGTTTCCCGGACGTGTTGACTACCAAAACGCTCAGGCCCTTGCCCGATGGTGAGGTCGCCGAGACCTTCAGGACGCCGGCGCTGTCGGTTGCATAGGTCTTGGTCCCATTCCGGCCGCCGAGATACTTCGACAGCATGCGGACGGCGCCCCACTGTGGATAGCACGAGGTGGGATCGTCGATGGAGTCGTGCGGCCATTTGCAGGCGCCCCAGCGGTGGACGCCCAGGTGGAAGCCGTCCTTGCCGTCGCCGCGATCGATGGGGGCGACGTACAACTGATCGAAAAGCAGCCAGTCCATCGAGGTCTGAAGTCCGGCGTTGATCGAGGCGGCGATGATCTGCGCCAGGTAGTTTCCGTAGTCCGCAGTGAGCCGGTAGGCTTCGTCCTGCTTGCCCAGTTCGTCGAGCCAGAACGGCTTGCCGGTTGAGGCGACGGTCACCGCCATGGCGCGGCACATGGCGTACCACTCCTCGTAGCCGCGCTTGTTGTAGTCGTGGCCGCTGTAGATGTCGATAACGTCGTTCAGTTCGGCAGCGGCTTCTTTCAGGTGGACTCCGCCGAAGCTGTTGTTCGGCCCCACCAGCTTCACCAGGTTGCGACGGCCGTCGGTGCGCAGTTGCCGGTCCACGGCATGCATCATCTTCACGTAATAGGACCACTGCGTCTCGCCCTTGGGCACGAGGCCGGTCTCGTATGAGGTCGGCTCGGTGAGCAGGATCAGGTACTTGACGTTGTGGAAGCCGCGCTTCTCGACGATCTCGTGGACCGAGTCGCTAACCCAGCGCGAGAAGCGCTCCATATCTCGCGCCGGGTCGGGCGAGGGATAGCCGAAGTATGTGTCGCGAGTGAACCACCAGCCCGCTTGGAGCGCGACATCGACGTTGCGCTGCTGCATCGCAGCCAGCCATTTGTAGAAGGCGCGCATCTTGGGAGAATCCCAATCGGCGGGGTTCGCGAGCGATTCGCCGTTGCTCCAGTCGGGCCGGAACCAGGTACGCGCGATGTTGAGACGCATCTCCGCAACGCGGTCGAACTCGCGCGCCCGATCGGCGTCATTCATTCCGCGCGCTTCGTTTTCGGGCATGAACGCGAAGCCATGGTAGACCTGGTTCACGCCGAGGTAATCCGGCTGAAGCACCTGGTCCAGATGGACCTTCAGCTTGGTCTCGGCGCGCGACTGAGCGGCGAGCAGCGTCAGGAGGAGCAGCGGAATGCGCGCGAGTGAGTGCAACATTGATGTCGAGAGCGACCTCCGAACGACTTGGCGGACCGATCAAAGAGCAGCCGGTTACCGCCGCTCAAGAAGAACCCACCAGTTCATCCGAACGGCAAGCTCAGCCCCCGTTGTGGCGCACGCTTTAGCGTGCCGTGGCGGCATTCATGCCGCCATTGGCCGGACGTCGACAAGAGTGTCGACGCTGCACGCTGAAG
>CAWGKI010000033.1:0-31670 GCA_963823095.1 Terriglobia bacterium | reverse complement strand
TCGGGTATCGCCGAGGAACTTGAAGCACTGAAGAAGCGCATCGAACAGCTTGAAGCGTCGTTGAAAGCGAGTGCGGCGATGGCACAACCTGCCGCGGCCGCGCCAGTTGCGCTCGCACCTGCTCCGGCTCCTCAGCCAGCCGCGGCGCCGAACGCACCCGCGACGGCAACAGGTCCGGCGACAGCTCCGCAGGCACCATTGGCGTCAGGTTCAACAGCGGCGCAAGCCGCTCCCGCCGCTCCGGCGGTCGATATGGCCACTCCCTTTGCGGACTACGACTGGAGCTGGCTAAACGGGAACTCGCGCCAACACGACTCTCCGCTCGATTCGAAATACTTCAGCGGAGAATTCCGGGCAGACACCCATTATGGGATTGATTTCAATCAGCCGATAGACCACTCGATGGGTGGGTCCAGCGAAGTCTTCCGATCAGGTGAAATTCAATTGGAGGATCTATCAATAGGCGGCGATTTTCACGCAGGCAACATGCGGGGGAGGGTCCTGGCGCTGTTCGGAATGTTCTCGACGACGACACCACGCAATGACGCCAGCGCCGGCGTGGGCCAGTGGGATGTCCGCGACGCCTATCGCTACGTCTCGGAGGCATATGGTGGATATCACTTCAACGTGAACCACGGTCTGAACGTGGACGCTGGAATCTTCGTTTCGTACGTCGGCCTCTTCAGTTATCACAACTTTGATAACTGGGCCTACCAGCCATCCTATGTTTCATCCAACACTCCATGGTTCTTCAATGGAGTTCGGATTCAGTGGTTCCCCACTCATCATCTGAAGATTGAGCCATGGTTTATCAACGGATGGCAGTCGTATAACAAGTTCAACGGCCATCCGGGAATCGGCGGACAGCTTAAATGGACTCCGTTCCCGTGGCTCGATATAATCGCCAATCAGTACGCTGTCGGCAACGACAATATCGGCCTTCCGCGCCGCGGACGCTACCACACGGACGATAGCGTCGAGGTGAAATACTATGACAAGCCAGAGAACACACTCGACAGAATGGCGTTTACCTTCACCGGCGATATGGGCTGCGAAACTGGTCAGGGGGTGACTTGCCATGGCGGGAAGGGGCCGTATGACCCTGTCACCGGAAAGGGTGGGCCAAAGCAATCATTTCTGGGCTACATGGTCTACAACCGTTTTTGGTTCAAGAAAGACCTCTTTGGGATAACGCTGGGTGGCGGCCAGATCAACAATCCGGGACGCTATCTCACGTTAGTGCTGCCGGTCAATGGCGCGGATGCAATTTCCGGTACGCCATATTTTCCGGCGACCCCCGGTTCTTCGTTCAAAGCCTACGATGCCACGGCGACTTTCGATTGGATGCCCAGCCAGTTCACTACCTTCCGTATGGAATTTGGCTATCGTCACGCGAATGTGCCCTACTGGTCCGGCCGAGGCGGCATCACCCCCCCCGGCGGCAACAACGGCTCGCCTGCCAACTTCGTATGCAGCAGCGGCATTACCTCTGGGCAGACCGATCTCACCGCGGCAGAAGCGGCTTGCGGCGGCGGTCGGAGCAGCGTTTGGTTCCCGGATCTGCGCAAGGGCCAGGCGCTGTTGATGTTCTCGGTAATGGTCAAACTCTAGTGTCCGTGACTCGGCGGCGGCCAATTGTGCCGAACAGGCCAATAAGTAGTCCGATTAGCCGGTGGCCGCCGCGTTGCCATTCCAAGGAGGTAATAGCCACATGCGGAGATTTATTCTGAATCCGATGAATATCCTGTTGGTAATCGCGGCCGCCGCAGTGTTGATCGCTGGCGCGGCGCTGGGAGATTCGGCCCCACAAAAGGACAATGTAAAGTTGCACGATAAGCTGGCAATCGGCGAGGAGGAGGTCAAACAATTGCTGCTCCTCATGGATACCGATAAAAATGGCAAAATTTCGAAGCACGAGTATATGCGGTTTATGGAGCAAGAATTCGATAGGTTGGACGTCGACAAAAGCGGCGAACTTGACACGAAAGAGTTGACACAGTCGAAACTGCGGGTGAGCCACTTCTCGCACGCGGGCAAGTAATACTTGCCCGGTTCTGGTTTGGAACGCATTTGAGTACCGGTGGCCTTAACCTGCCGGTATTCGACTGCCGCGGGATGAAGGTGATCCACCCCGCTCAGGACGATGTGCACGAAAGGGCACAGGGAGGCAGTATGACAAACGGCGGGCGCCGATCAAACTCAACGCAAAGGGCATTACGTTCAGACAGTCTTCCTCGGCCTGAGGCCAAGCGCCTGACACGCCAGCTTACGAGGATCTCGTTCTGTGCCATCTCCGTGGCGCTAGTCATGGCCGCGCAACCCGCCTGGGTGAACAAGCCGATACCACTTTGGAGCGCGGAAGATGCGAAGCAAATACTGACCGATTCCCCCTGGGCTGCAATGGTGTCAGCGGGGGTCATTGCCGAACTGAACCCGGAGCAACGCCGGCAAGGCGGAGCGACGGGTGGGGGCAAGGGCATCCCGCTCAAGGAGGGACTTGAGGGGACAAACCTCCTACGTGTAAGAAGACCTCGTGAGAGAACAAACAACCGCTTATCCACTTCTAGCGAAGTGGTAACTATTCGTTGGGAAAGCGCCCTCCCTGTCCGCGCCGCCGAACTGAGAGCGGGCGTGATGGGCTCGCCGGACCTGGAGGAGGGCGGCGATTACGCGATTGCAGTCTATGACGCAGTTGGCTTGAATGCGGATCAGAAGAGCCTGTCGGCGGAGCTGAAGCGGCTCGCCGTTCTGAAACGAGAGGGAAAGAAGGATCTTAGGCCCTCGAGGGTCAAGGTCATGACACTGGAGAACGGGCTCGCACTGGTCATCTACCTGTTTCCGCGCTCCGATGAAATCACAAAGGCAGACATGCGAGTTGAGTTTGTTGCGCAGATTGGCCGGCTTTGCGTCGCCCATTATTTCGACACGAAAACGATGGAGTTCCAAGGCGAACTGCAACTCTGAAATCGGCCGCACGCCGCTAGCCCACTTCCAAGCGTGAAGCGCAGGACGGCTTTTCCTTTAACCGAAAGTCAGTTCGCCATCAGGTGAGAGAACAGGCATTTTCTGAGGAGTAAATTGAGCCCCGCCATGTCGCAGAACGAATCGACGGAAAGGACTTCAAACTCGACGGACTGCCTCCTTAGGCGTCGTGTTTGGGTTCAGAGCGTTAATTCTGCATCCATCAAGCATTACCTCCTGGCCAGGACTCGATCGCAATGCCGCAGTTCGAGGAAACCCCAACTTGCGCGCGCAGTTCGGAACTGACCAACCCTATGATGAGACAACGAACAACCCGCTATGAGAAGACAGCGCGATCCCTGCTTAGTCGAATGTGCTGGACAATCGCGGCGATCGCGATTGCGGAAGCAGCAGGCTTAGCCCAGACCGTCCTCGCCTGGCAGCAGATCAAGGAGAAGTTCGAGGCGGCGAACCCAACTCTTAGGGCTGCTCGGTTGAACATCGACGAGTCGCGCGCGGTTGAGACGACCGCCTTCCTGCGTCCCAACCCGACGCTCACCGGAACGCTGGACCAGTTCACGCCGCTCAGCACGGTTCCCTCGGCGACTCCCGGTAACTCGGTGTACCGGCCGTTTTCCAGCGTTCTGCCTTATGGCGCGGTCAGCTATCTGCACGAGCGCCAGCACAAGCGCGAGTTGCGGCTTGAGAGCGCGAAGCAGTCCACCGGGATCGCTAGCTCGATCTACTCGGATCAGGAGCGCTCTTTGCTCTTCAACCTGCGCGGAGCGTTCGTGCAAACCCTGCAGGCCAAGGCCGTGCGGCAAAACGCTCAGGCGAATCTCGAGTACTGGGATCGCCTCCTTGCGGTGAGCCGCAAGCGATTCGAAGCCGGTGACATCGCGGAATCGGACATCGAGCGGCTGGAACTCCAGCGCGTCCAGTTTGAATCCGATTTTGAGACGGCCATCGTCAATCTGCGTACCGCCAAGATCCAATTGCTCACTCTGCTCAATGACCGGACGCCGCTCGAACAGTTCGACGTGGACGGACCTTATGAGTTCACCGAGAAGCTGATGCCGCTCGAGGAGTTTCACTCCGTCGCGTTGGCGGCACGGCCGGACCTGAAAGCGGCGATGACATCCGTCGAATTGGCCAAGACGAATCATAAGTTGGCGATTGCCAACGGCTCCGCCGATCCGACCTTCAGCTTCGATCTGGCCCGCAATCCACCGATTCCCGTCTATTTCGGAGTCAGCGTCTCGTTTCCGCTGCGCATCTTCGACCGCAATCAGGGTGAGAAGGAGCGCACGCGGATCGACATCGGCCGCAACGAGCGGGTCCTGGACGCTACGCAGGCCCAACTTTTCAGCGACGTCGATTCCGCCTACGTCACGTTAGTCAGCACCGTGAATCTGCTTCGACCCTACCGAGACAAGTACCTGAAGCTCGCCGAATCGAGCCGCAAACGCATCGCCTTTTCCTACCAGAACGGCGGCGCGTCGCTGCTCGATTACCTCGATGCCGAGAAGTCCTACCGCGACACGAGAGTGGCGTATCTGAATCTGATCGGTAATTACCTGACCGTGGCGGCCCAGATGAATATGGCTGTCGGCCGGGAGGTAATTCAATGAAGCGCTTTCTCTTCGTCTTAGCGGTTCTCCTCGTTTGTGCCTTGCTTGCCGGCATAGGTTGCGGCGGCAAAGTGGGTGCCTCCTCGGCGGGGGCAGGCGACACGGGGCCCACCAAGGCCACGGTCGAGCCCGACCTCGACGCCAATAACTTCAAGGTCGAGAATCCGGAGCAGTTCCCTCTGGCGGAGGCCGGCGAGTCCTTCGGGGCGCCCGACCTGAACGTCACCGGAGCTGTGAGCCCCGACGTCTCCCGCCAGGTGCCCGTGCCCTCGCTGGCCTCCGGCCGCGTCGTGGAGATCAATGCCCGCCTGGGTGACGAAGTGAAGAAGGGCCAACTCCTGTTCAAAGTCCGCAGTTCCGACGTGGCCGGCGCATTCTCCGACTATCGCAAGGCCGTGAAGAACGAGGAACTGGCCAGAATCCAACTGGATCGCGCGAAGCTCTTGTTTTCCAATGGCGCGATCCCTAAGAGCGCCCTCGAAATCGCACAGAACGCGGAAGACAACGCGAATGTCGATGTTGAAACCACCACCGAGCATTTGAGACTTCTGGGTTCGGATCCCGACCATCCCACTGGCATCGTTCCGGTCTACGCTCCGGTAGCCGGAGTGATCACCGATCAGCAAATCACGAACGCGTCGGGGGTCCAGGCTTTGACGCCTCCCTTTCCGTTCACCATTTCGGACGTGACCCACGTTTGGATCGTCTGCGACGTCTACGAGAACGACCTTGCGCAGGTTCGTCCGGGTGAAGCGGCCGAGATCCGCCTCAACGCCTATCCCGACCGCACGCTGCGCGGACGCATCTCCAACATCGGCCAGATCATGGACCCGAATCTCCGCACCGCCAAAGTTCGAATCGAGGTCGATAACCCGGCCCGATGCGCTTCGGCATGTTCGTGACGGCGACCTTCCACGGCGTGAAGAAAGAACGGCGCGCGACCGTACCCGCCACAGCGATCCTGCACCTGCACGACCGCGACTGGGTCTACACCCCGCTCGGGAGCGGCCGGTTCCGGCGCATCGAAGTGACAGGTGGGAAGATGCTCCCAATGAATGTCCAGGAGATCATCTCCGGCCTCGCGCCCGGCGCGAAGGTGGTCGCAAATGCACTCGTAATGCAGAACACGGCGGATCAACAATGATTCAGCGCGTAGTCGATTCGGCACTTCGCAATCGGCTGTTTATCCTGGCGCTTGCGGCCGTACTCTTCGTGTGGGGCGCCATTGCCTTTCGGGCGTTGCCAGTAGAGGCTTATCCCGATGTCGCCAACAACTATGTCCAGGTGATCACACAGTGGCCCGGCCGCGCGGCAGAGGAGGTGGAGCAGCAGGTCACCATTCCGATCGAAATCGTGATGAACGGCATTCCGCATATGGAGCATCTGCGCTCGACCTCGCTCTTCGGCCTGTCGAGCGTGACGATGATCTTCGACGAAGAAGCCTTGAACGAGTGGAACCGGCAGAAGGTGTTGGAGCGGCTGGCGCAGGTGAGCCTGCCTGCAGGGCTCCAGCCCCAGATGGGAACTGACTGGAGCCCTGTTGGGCAGATCATGTTCTACACATTACGGAGCACCAATCCGCGGTACGACGTCATGGATCTCAAGGCACTCGAGGATTGGACCCTCGAGAAACAGTTCAAGTCGGTGCCCAATGTCGTCGATGTATCCAGTTTCGGCGGCATCACGCGGGAGTATCAGATTCAGCTCGATCCCGCCAAACTGATTGCGTATGGCCTCACCATCGGTCAGGTAGAACAGCAGCTCGCAAACAACAACATCAACGCCGGCGGAAGCTTCATCGAAGCCGGGCTACAGCAGATCAACGTGCGTTCGGTTGGCCTGGTGCGCAACGTCCAGGACATCGAGGACACGGTCATCACCGCCAAGAACGGGGCAGCGTTGCGTGTCAAAGACATCGCCAATGCGCAGCAAGGGTCCAAGATTCGACTGGGTCGATTGGGCAAGTCGATCCGTCGCGCAGATGGCAAAATCGTTGACAACGACGATGTGGTGGAAGGCATCGTGCTGTTGCGGAAGGGTGCCGAGGCCGATGCGACACTCAAGGGGCTTCACGCAAAAATCCAGGAGTTGAACAGCCGGATCCTCCCGCCGGGCGTGAAGGTAGTACCGTTCCTGGATCGCAGCGACCTGGTCCATTTCACGACGCGCACAGTCGAGAAGAATCTGACCGAGGGGATGATTCTCGTCTCGCTGATTCTGTTCCTATTCCTCGGAAACATTCGCGGCGCGCTCATCATAACGCTGACCATTCCCTTCTCGCTGATGTTTGCGTCGATCTGCCTAGACCTGAGCAAGATCCCGGCCAATCTTCTGTCGCTCGGCGCGCTGGACTTCGGCATGGTGGTGGACGGTGCCGTCGTCATGGTGGAGAACATCATCCGCCACCTCGGTCAGCCGCAGGACAATGGGCACCACCGCAGCGTCATGCAACAGATCAAGGACGCCGCTCACGAAGTGGAACGGCCCGTTTTCTACGCCATCACCATGATCATCACGGCCTATCTGCCGATCTTCACACTCCAGCGCGTGGAGGGCCGCTTGTTCCGGCCCATGGCCTGGACCGTCGCTTTCGCCTTGCTCGGCGCACTCGTTTTTTCAATGCTGATCGCGCCAGTGCTCGCGAGCTTTGTCTTCCGCAAGGGCGCGAAGGAGTGGCATAACCCCGTCGTCGAGTGGATCACAAGGCGCTATCGCGTGGCGGTCACCTGGGCCGTAACCCATCGCTGGGTTGTCGTAGGAGCTTCTGTGATCGGTATCGCGGTGACCGCCCACTTGATCGTCGGCGGCTACATCGGATCGGAGTTTCTCCCGCATCTCGATGAGGGCGCAATCTGGGTTCGCGGGACGCTCGCTCCCAGCACCGGCCCCAGTGAGGGGATTCGTTTGGCTAACGAGACTCGCGTGATTCTTGCTTCGTTCCCTGAGGTCACGGTGGCCACCAGCCAAGTCGGCCGCCCTGACGATGGCACCGACACCACTGGTTTCTTCAACACCGAGTATTTTGTCGACCTGAAGCCAAAGGATCAATGGCGGCCCGTCTTTCACGAAGACAAAGAAGAACTCATTGCGGCCATTAATCGCGAGTTGAACAAACTTCCCGGCGTCTTGTGGAATTTCTCTCAGCCCATCGCCGACAACATGGAGGAGGCCGTGAGCGGCGTGAAGGGGGAACTCGCGCTGAAGCTGTATGGCGACGATCTGAAAACGCTGGAGGCGAAGGCTGAACAAGCCGTCGCGATCATGCGTGGCATTCGAGGCATCCAGGATTTGGGCATTTTCCGCGTGATCGGCCAACCGAATCTGAACGTCACTATCGACCGCCAGCAGGCGGGCCGGTATCAGATCAACGTAGCCGACGTGCAGGACGCGATTCAGACGGCAGTCGGCGGCAATGCATTGACTCAGGTACTGCAAGGGGAACAACGGTTCGACCTGGTACTGCGCTACAAGCGGGCGTACCGCGACACTCGCGAGTCGATCGCCAATATCCGTCTGCTCGCGCCCTCCGGCGAGCGTGTGTCGCTTGCGCAACTCTGTCACATAGAGGTTTCCGACGGAGCTTCGGAAATCTATCGGGAAGCCAATCAGCGCTACGTCGCCGTAAAGTACAGCGTGCGCGGCCGCGACTTGGGCAGCACTGCGGAAGAGGCGATCGGCAAGGTGACGAAGCAGGTCGTGCTGCCGCAGGGCTACAGGTTCGATTGGGCCGGTGAATACGAGAGCCAACAACGTTCGATGCGTCGCTTGATGTTCATTGTGCCGCTTACCATCCTCTTGATCTTTGCGATCGTCTATCATGCCTTCAGCTCGGCCAAATGGGCGGCGCTTATATTGATGAATATCTTCATCGCCCCCATTGGTGGGCTCTTCGCGCTCTATTTCACCGGGACGCACTTCAGCGTCAGTTCGGGTGTCGGCTTTCTGGCGCTCTTTGGCGCATCGGTGCAAATCGGAGTGATCATGGTGGAATACATCAATCAACTCCGTGCTCGAGGCCACTCGATCGTGGACGCGGCCGTCGAGGGAGCCGTGCGGCGCCTGCGGCCGATCATGATGACGATGCTGGTGGCGACCCTCGGCTTGCTACCCGCGGCGATGTCACATGCTATCGGCTCCGATTCGCAACGGCCCTTCGCCATCGTCATCGTGGGAGGGTTGGTCGCCGACCTGGTAGTGAGCGTCTTTGTCCTTCCGACTCTGTACGTGTGGTGGGCGAGAGCCGAGGGGGATAAGCTCCCTGAGCCGGAGGACCACTTTGAGAGTTAGCCGTACGGTTTCGCGCGCTGACGGTAGCGCAATGGTCTGCGCCAGCGCAACCCCTCTCCGTGAGGCACCTGCTGCGGAAACTCCGCTCAGCCAGAGGCGTCATAGGCGTGTCGTGACCATCGGCAAACTCGACGCTTGGTGCCTCCGGCAATCCGTTACCGTGTCGGCACGGCCCCACCGGTGGCGCGGGAACAGCCTGCTGGTGCCGTTGGAAGGCAGGAGCCAGGTTTGAGCGCAAACCTGCGGGAACCTGGAACGAAGCTTCTATGACCAGAAAAGAAATCTGCGCGCGCATTTCGGAACTCGGCATTATCCCCGCCGTTCGCCTCCACTCCGAGAGCGAGGCCCTGTTCGCGGCCGAAGCGATGTGCGGCAGCGGCATCCCGATCGTTGAAGTAACCATGACGATCCCCGGCGCGGTCGGGATCATCGAGCAACTGACGCGGCACGGCACGGGGGTCATCATAGGCGCGGGCACGATCTTCGACGTGGAAACGGCGGCTCGTTGCCTCGATGCGGGCGCCGGATTCCTGACCAGTACGGGGCTCGATCTCGAACTCGTCGATTTCGCTTTGAAGCGCGATGTCGTGATTCTACCTGGGGCCTTGACCCCGAGCGAAGTGATGGCGGCGTGGAAGGCCGGAGCCGACTTCGTCAAAGTGTTTCCCTGCGCACAGGTCGGTGGACCCGAATACATCCGGGCCCTCAAAGCGCCGTTCCCGCACATCCCACTGATTGCATCCGGGGGAGTGAATCAGAAGAACGCGGCCGACTACATTCTCGCGGGCGCGGCCGCGCTCGGCATCGGCCAGCACCTGATCCACCAGAATGCAATCAAGCGCCGCCAGCGGGAGTGGATCCACGAGTTGGCCCGGCGGTACTCGAGCATGGTGAGCGACGCGCGCAGCCAGATGGCAACTTGATCGGGTGGCGGATCATTCCCGTTCTTCGCTTCGCCGGCCATATCCTCAAGAGTGCAGGGCTGTGCCGATCCCCATACCGTGTTAGAAAGTGCGCAGCCTGGAGATTCAGATGGATGGATTGACGCTGTTCGGATTGGTGGCTGTGACGCTGATGCTGCTCTGCTACGCCCTTGAAAAGCGAAGCCACTGGTTTATCCTGGCATTCTCTGGTTCCTGCGTACTGGCGTCGGTCTATGGCTTCTTACAAGGGGCTTGGCCATTCGGCTTGGTTGAGGCGATTTGGTCCGGAGCCGCATTGCGCCGCTGGTGGCTCGAACGACGCGCCGTGAGATGAAGCGCCGCTTGCGGCGATTCTGGGCCATCCTCTCGTATAAATTGGCGGCGCATCTTCGTCGTGCTCACGCCGAGTTCGCACTACTGATTCGGTGTCTCCACAAGCTGTTCGATCTGGCTGTCTGGGGTGGACTCAAGTCGACGCATCCACTGAACCTATTGCTACTCTTCGAAGTTCCACCACATCCGACAGCGTCTATTTCGCAAGAAGGCGTCGGGGCCTGGCGATGAGCGCGGCGACCTTCTCCCTATCTGGAAGCGCGAGTTGGTACTCACGGGTGAGCACCTTTTCTGCATACTTGGGTAGCGGCAAAGGTGTCTGGCTCCGAATGGCCCTGTCGTGAAGCGCCATCGCCGTGAAGTCGTGTACGCCGCTCTCACTCCGGAACTCGGTGAAGGTCAAGGACGTGGCCTGATCGTCGCCGTCGATCAGCAATACGTCACGGCCGGCGCGAGCGGAGGCGATGGCGAAGTTGACCGCTCGCGTGGTCTTGCCTACAGCTCCTTTGGTATTGGCAACCATGAGTATCATTGCGTTGAGAG
This sequence comes from Terriglobia bacterium, assembly GCA_963823095.1. GTDB lineage: Bacteria > Acidobacteriota > Terriglobia > Bryobacterales > Bryobacteraceae > CAIVVT01. The sequence continues at coordinate 20,992 of CAWGKI010000033.1, read as the reverse complement.
ACCATTCTGTTCAATATCGGAAGATTGCAGAAAGATCTCCAGTCGTTGCGCAGTGAGGTCACGGCCCTTCCGACAGCCACGTGCGTGCCCCGACCAACCTCACCACTTAGGGCCAGACGAATTGACAGCGATTCTTGGACACCCACAATGCGGCCAGCTCAGAAGGAGCAACTGTCAGTTCCTGCGCTCGCACAGATGCGCATCGGAAGCGCCCTCCGTGCCAACATTGATGAGACAGTTCTCCCGGTCGTAATTACTGAGCAGGGCGAGAATCGGAATCAATGTGAAGAATCATGGAATCTCTTCGGCTCCTTCCACGGCTTTGCCCGCCGCGGAGCGTAGGGAGGCCGAGCGGAGCGAGGCCGACCGGAGCGCAGCGGCGGGCAAAGCCGTCGCGCCTTCGCCGCCTGCTCCACCGCGGAGAGACCCGGAGGTCGTCGCCTTCGCCAAGCGCCGCAGCTTCACCGCCGAATACAAGCTGCGCCTCCTGGCTGAGCTCGATGCCGCCACCGAACCCGGCGCCATCGGGGCACTGCTCCGCCGTGAAGGCCTCTACTCCTCGCACCTGGTCACCTGGCGTCGCGAGCGCGAGGTCGGCAGCCTCAAGGGTTTGACGCCCCACAAGCGCGGCCCCAAGTCCAAACGCAATCCGCAGGAAGAGGAGATGCAGAAGCTCCGCCGGGAAAACCTGCGCCTGACCGAGGAACTGCGCAAAGCCGCGATCGTCATCGATGTTCAAAAAAAAGTGGGCGCGCTGTTGGGCTGGCCCCTGCCGAAGGTGGACCCCGAGGAGCAACCCTGATGGACGCCGTCACCCAACTCGCCCCGACGGTCGGCGTCGTGGCCGCCTGCGATTGCCTCGGCGTGGCCCGTGCTTCCTTCTATCGGCAGCGTCCTGTCCTCGGCCCGCCCACAGTGTCGGCACCAGGGCCGGCGCTGCCCTTTGAGCGGCCGGTCTCCGCGCGCGCTCTCACTCCGGACGAACGCTCCAGCGTGCTGACGATGCTCCATGCCGAACGCTTCCAGGACCGCTCCCCAGCGGCCGTTCAGGCCACCTTGTTGGACGAAGGCCAATACCTCTGCTCGACCCGCACCATGTATCGCATCCTCGAGCAGCAGGGCGAGTCTCGCGAGCGCCGCGATCAGCTCGTTCATCCGCCCTACCAAAGACCCGAGTTGCTGGCCACCGCGGCCAACCAGCTTTGGAGCTGGGACATCACCAAGCTGCTGGGCCCGGCCAAGTGGACCTACTTCTATCTCTACGTGATCCTCGACGTGTTCAGCCGCTACGTGACTGGCTGGATGATCGCGCACCGCGAAGGCGCTGAACTGGCCAAACAATTCATTGAGGCGACCATTGGCAAACACCAGGTCCCCGCCGGCCAACTCACCATCCACGCTGATCGCGGCAAGGTCATGACCTCCAAGCCGGTCGCCTTTCTCATGGCCGATCTGGGCGTCACCAAGACCCACAGCCGGCCGTATGTCTCCGACGACAACCCGTATTCGGAAAGCCACTTCCGCACCCTGAAGTACCGTCCCGAATTTCCGGATCGCTTCGGCTGCATCCAAGACAGCCGCGCCTTCTGCCAACGGTTTTTCCAGTGGTACAACGCCCTCCGTGCCAACATTGATGAGACAGTTCTCCCGGTCGTAATTACTGAGCAGGGCGAGAATCGGAATCAATGTGAAGAATCATGGAATCTCTTCGGCTCCTTCCACGGCTTTGCCCGCCGCGGAGCGTAGGGAGGCCGAGCGGAGCGAGGCCGACCGGAGCGCAGCGGCGGGCAAAGCCGTCGCGCCTTCGCCGCCTGCTCCACCGCGGAGAGACCCGGAGGTCGTCGCCTTCGCCAAGCGCCGCAGCTTCACCGCCGAATACAAGCTGCGCCTCCTGGCTGAGCTCGATGCCGCCACCGAACCCGGCGCCATCGGGGCACTGCTCCGCCGTGAAGGCCTCTACTCCTCGCACCTGGTCACCTGGCGTCGCGAGCGCGAGGTCGGCAGCCTCAAGGGTTTGACGCCCCACAAGCGCGGCCCCAAGTCCAAACGCAATCCGCAGGAAGAGGAGATGCAGAAGCTCCGCCGGGAAAACCTGCGCCTGACCGAGGAACTGCGCAAAGCCGCGATCGTCATCGATGTTCAAAAAAAAGTGGGCGCGCTGTTGGGCTGGCCCCTGCCGAAGGTGGACCCCGAGGAGCAACCCTGATGGACGCCGTCACCCAACTCGCCCCGACGGTCGGCGTCGTGGCCGCCTGCGATTGCCTCGGCGTGGCCCGTGCTTCCTTCTATCGGCAGCGTCCTGTCCTCGGCCCGCCCACAGTGTCGGCACCAGGGCCGGCGCTGCCCTTTGAGCGGCCGGTCTCCGCGCGCGCTCTCACTCCGGACGAACGCTCCAGCGTGCTGACGATGCTCCATGCCGAACGCTTCCAGGACCGCTCCCCAGCGGCCGTTCAGGCCACCTTGTTGGACGAAGGCCAATACCTCTGCTCGACCCGCACCATGTATCGCATCCTCGAGCAGCAGGGCGAGTCTCGCGAGCGCCGCGATCAGCTCGTTCATCCGCCCTACCAAAGACCCGAGTTGCTGGCCACCTCGGCCAACCAGCTTTGGAGTTGGGACATCACCAAGCTGCTGGGCCCGGCCAAGTGGACCTACTTCTATCTCTACGTGATCCTCGACGTGTTCAGCCGCTACGTGACTGGCTGGATGATCGCGCACCGCGAAGGCGCTGAACTGGCCAAACAATTCATTGAGGCGACCATTGGCAAACACCAGGTCCCCGCCGGCCAACTCACCATCCACGCTGATCGCGGCAAGGTCATGACCTCCAAGCCGGTCGCCTTTCTCATGGCCGATCTGGGCGTCACCAAGACCCACAGCCGGCCGTATGTCTCCGACGACAACCCGTATTCGGAAAGCCACTTCCGCACCCTGAAGTACCGTCCCGAATTTCCGGATCGCTTCGGCTGCATCCAAGACAGCCGCGCCTTCTGCCAACGGTTTTTCCAGTGGTACAACGACGAGCATCGTCACTCGGGCATCGCCATGCTGACCCCGGCCATGGTTCATTTCGGCGAGACCCACACCGTGCTGGCGCACCGCCAGGCGGTGCTCGATGCAGCCTACCAAGCGCATCCGGACCGCTTCGTTCGACGGCCGCCAAAACCAATGTCATTGCCTTCGGAGGTTTGGATCAACAAACCACTTCCACCCGGCCAAAAGACAAAGGAAGAGGGTCACTAAACTCCTATGCCGGGTGTCTCAAAGTTGTTGACACGCGCCGACGACGAGCATCGTCACTCGGGCATCGCCATGCTGACCCCGGCCATGGTTCATTTCGGCGAGACCCACACCGTGCTGGCGCACCGCCAGGCGGTGCTCGATGCAGCCTACCAAGCGCATCCGGACCGCTTCGTTCGACGGCCGCCAAAACCAATGTCATTGCCTTCGGAGGTTTGGATCAACAAACCACTTCCACCCGGCCAAAAGACAAAGGAAGAGGGTCACTAAACTCCTATGCCGGGTGTCTCAAAGTTGTTGACACGCGCCGGCGAGCCTGAATCCGACGGAGGTCTCCGGTTGCGATGTCTGACGACGTCACGCATTGCTGGCTTCATCCTGCGTGCCGTATCTTCCTGTTTGCGAATGAGAACGCAACGAGAATCCCTCCCCGGCTGCAGCCGAGGGCACGTGGGAACGCGACACCTGATCGCTCTGGAGCGTGTCTCCATCCGCTGTGTTCGCTTCACCAGACGCCGCCGAACAAGTCGCAGGGTCGCTGCTCGCCGACGTTTCTGACTCAGCGAGGTTGTGGATCGGTTGGTGAGAGCGGGCGAAATCCGAGAGTGCGGCCTGATTACATACGCTACCGTAGCGAACTCGCCTGGCTTCGGGTAATCGCCGCCACCACGCCGCGAACGCCTTCGCGTCTTGAGTCATTCCCGTGTTCGGGCGTGCGAATTCTTCGCTGTCTGCCTTGGCATCCAGGTAGGCCACAGGCGCACCCGCTTCGGCCTCCGCGCGCCAATATTGCAGGCGAGGAGCCAGCTTGCGAGCCGCGGCTTCAACCCGGAAAGTGAGATAGCTCCACCACTCCCAATCCGTGCCGTTCTTGTTTGAGATCTCGTTTGCCTGGCTGAAGGCGTGGTCCAGCACCGCGCACAGTTCGTCGGAAGTTCGGATGTCCGAAAGGCGCGCGGCTTTGGCCCATTCCGTGGCGAAGTCGGCACTGGGCAATCCGATGCAGCCGTTCGGATTCCGCTTTCGGATGCCACGCGTTTGCGCCCAGTGGAGTGGCACGGAGGCCAGCGGGTCGTTTCCTTCGCAGACTGGCTGCTCATGGGTTCCGGCACCAGCATCTGCGTTCGCCGGATCCGCCGTCTCATTCGTCATCCGCGGGGTGAGTGGAGTGCTGCTTGCCGGCGTTTCGGCTGAGGACGACGAAGTAGGAGTAATCTCTGATTTTGTAATCTCTGGTTGAAGAGACGGCATTTTTGCCGGATGCATCCGGTCAATTTGCCGAATGGAGGCAATCCCGCGCAAGTTGTTGATTTCGCCCATCCGGCATTTTTGCCGGATCGAGCCGGCATTTTCGCCGGCACGGGGGCAGGTTGTCTGTCTTTCTCGCTCCGCCTCGCCTGCGTCTGGCGCCCCCAACGTGGCAAGCGCCAGGCGGAGATTCTCGACGACCAGTCGGTATTGCTTGGTCCGATCCCACGGATTGGTCGGGCTGGGTCTGGAAGCCGCGAAGCCTTTGGCCTCGATCAGAGCTACTGCGCCGCGGATCTTCTTCTCGCCCCAACCACCCAGCAGGTCGCGAGATAGATCCTCCACCGTTTTCCAGAACCAACACTCCGGATCGATCGACTTGTGGTCGGGATCAGCCAAGGATGCTGTCTGGTCGTGTCGGCCGTGCTGCAGGCACCAATCGTGCCAATAGACGAAATTGTTGAGCAGGGCGGCGGCAGCCTGATCTCCGTCGCAAAGCGTTAGGAACGAGTTTCGGATTATGACGAGCGGCTCGTTCTCCAGAAGCGGGAATGAAGTCGCCCTCATCGGCACTCCCGATAGGTCGCCTGACGCGACCGCAAGCCGTCCCTCCACACGCACAAGCAGCCGCCCGGTGGAATGAGGTATTTCTGCCTCGGCTTAAGATTGCCGGCAGCGTCGCATTCAAGATCGGGGTGATCCCGGCGCAAACGATACTCGCGGATTTGATCGGAACCGGGCAAGCAATATGGGATGAGGATGCCGGCGTAATCGCCACTCTTCCGCCTGATGATCTCGCCGCCGGCGAGCGCGTGAACGCATCGCTGGCAGGCGCGTTCCGCCAGAGCAGGTTCGATCCAACGGGACTTCATGGCCGCATGGTCGGCTGACGTCAAGTTCACGCCCGCCAACGATGCCGTTGCGGTCGGGGCATTGCAACCCGAGTGTTTGGAGTCCGAAAACGGTCGACGGCCGAGCAAGTTCTCGGCTTCTGCCGACTGGTGGTGTAAGTTGCCATTGTGAGGATTCAATTGCCACCCCTATGAGTCGAAGCTTCGCGTGACCACGCGAGCCCTCGGTGTTTGCGATCATGGGGTGCAGTGAGGCCTGATGCGCGTTCTTGCTCAGGACAAATCGCAACACGAGCCGGGCATCAGGGAAGCGCGTCCGGAATCCGGCCGACGTCATACGGCGCGCCTGGATGGGGACTCAGGTAAAGCGCTGATTGACCGGACAACGGTTACGCCTGTGCAAGCATCCTTCGCATCGCACTGCTGCACTCCAATTGCACTCCATTAAGAGGGTGCCTGCGGAATAACTCCGCTTTTCAGGCGTTTTGGTACTCTCCAAACCAACACCTGCACTCTCCAAATGATTGAAACTAAAGTGCCGCGCAACTTCCCAAGCTGGACGTCGCGGGTTCGAGTCCCGTCTCCCGCTCCATGTTTTCAATAACTTAGCCGGATTGGTTGATTCTCTCTCGCGACCGCTTAACGGAGTGCAGCGGAGACCTCATGGTTCCAAGTTATTCATTCTTAAGACATTCTTGCTCCGAATGCCAGCCGGACCCGCTGGCATTCGTTCAGCCATAGAGAACATCGGAATACACAGTCACAGGTTCTCCACCGCGTACCGAGCGACCGGAAGATCACCACTTCCAGGCGCGCCACATGCTCTTTTCGATCACGACCCCGACCTCGAAGAACGACCAATTAGGCCGGGTCGACACCAAGGCCGCGGCCAAGGGAGAGTGTACGGGTCGCCTCTTCGATGGCTGCCTCCAAGCCTGGCGAAACCAGGCGGCGCGGTATTTGGTGCGGAGCCCGTGATACATTCACCTGTCCACGCCGCCGTTCACAGATGATGAGAACCAGCGCATTGCAAAGCTAGCCTATCAGCACGTCTGGCAGCAAAGCGTCGGCGGAAGCTTCTATTCGGCTTCCACCGGGTGGGGCTTGGCTTTCAGGTCAGTTCAGTGCGGGTTGCTCGGCGGTATGAATGGGAACGGCGAAAGGATGAAGAAGGCGAAGGAACAGCCAACTCAACATCCAGACAGGCCGCCAACTCCTGGCGGCATTGTTCTCGAAGAGCAGCGGAGCGGCAGGTGCCCGGATCTCGTAACCGTCCGCGGATACCAGCCTCAACGCTCTAACAATCTCAGGCCGACGACAGCGTTACACAAGACATTTGAACAAAGCTCTGCGGCATCCACGCATATTCACCTGCCCGTCCGGGACGTTCTCGCGCCTCGCTAATTGCTCCCTAACCCGAATGACGGCATCGTGCAACTTGGCTGCCAGAACGTTCTTGGCCGGAAGCGCGGTCAGGTACTCGGCTACGCGAATCTCCGCTTGGTTCAACTGCAAGAGTTCGATCTGCTCCTCATCTTTGCCGCTGCACAGAATCAGGCCGATGGGCGCGTCCTCATGTTCCGCACGGCGTTCGTTCTTGTCGAGCCACCGAAGATACAGCTCCATCTGGCCCTTGTAGCCAGCTTCGAAGCGCCCTAGTTTCAGATCGATCGCAATCAGCCGGGCGAGGCGGCGATGGTAGAAAAGCAGATCGAGGTAGAAGTCCTGATCCCCGATAGTCATGCGCTTCTGGCGGGCCACGAACGCAAAGTCCGTACCGAGTTCCAGAAGGAACCGCTCGAGCTCCTTCAGGATGGCGGCTTCCAGATCGCGCTCACTGTAAGCATCCTTCAGTCCGAGAAAATCAAGCAGGTACGGATCGCGGAACACAAGTTCTGGCGTGAGCCTGTCCGTCTCGTGGAGCTGTTCCAGATCCTGCCGAATCGTCGCTTCCGGGAGCCGCGAAATCGCCGTGCGTTCGAACAGCATGCCCCGAACGCGTTCTCGCAACGTGCGGACGCTCCAACGCTCCGCGCCGGCACATCTCGACATAAAATTGCCGCGGCCAGTTGATCTTCGAGGTAGAGAATCTCCTTAAAGTGGCTCCAGCCAAGATGTTGGGCAAAACCAGCGACCTCGGTCTCGTCCGGCCAAGCTTCGACGAACCGGATCATGTGGAATAAGTTCTGACGGCTAAAACCGGCGCCGTACTCAGCCGCCAATTGTCTCGACAGTGTAGAGACAATCTGCTCGCCATACCCGGCCCGGGTCTCGGCGAGGATATCCCGGCGAATCCGGTTGCCGATCTGCCAGTTCAGCATCACGAGCTCGGCGTTGACGCTTTGCGCCACCCGAGCCCGCGTCGCTTCGATGAGACGACGCAGGTCAGCGGCAAGCTCCCCGATCACAGGTGGAGTGACCAAGGCGCGTTCCGCATTGGTCTCTTCGTCCGTCGGACCCGGTTGTCATTGGTTCACTCATCGGTTGCAGGACCTTCGAAGCGCCTACCCAACCATTGCCTGCGCGCAGGAATTCACGCGCAGGCCCCCGCGACCAAAGCACAGTTTGCCGTAATCGAAATGACGAGTCTGCCAGCGCGGGCGCATCCTCATCATCTTAATCTTTCAGCAGGGTTGATTCTACCGCCCGCCCTTCAGCACCCGCCGGCCGCAACTCTGCAGTTGTTGTTCCCAGGACCCAAAGCCGCTCGGGCCTCCTGCAGGAGATCGGCCGCGCATTTGTTCATGAGCTCTTCGTGCTCGTTCCGCAATTTGCCGTACACCCAGTCGAAGATGAGCGGGTTGCCGCAAGGACCCCGTGGTAACCTGTCGCCACGTGAGTCGAGTGGCGGTCCCTTTCGCCCGGGGGCGCTTATCGCTGGGCACTGCGGGAGAATACGTCGATGAAGGTCGAGAAACCGGCGGTTGATGGGATCGTCTTGGACCAGACGGGCTGCTATCGCTGGGGCGGGGTAGCCGCCCTCGCCCTTGCTCTCGGATACATCATCATCTTTCCCTTGTACGCCCGCGTCGGAGCGCCACCGAGCGGCGGAGAGGCATGGTTCAAATACCTTCCCGGAAAGACAACGATCTGGTGGGCGATTCTTGGCCTATCGGTTTTCACGGACTTCCTATTCGTGCCCGTGGCGTTCGCTCTCTACGCCGCGCTGAAGGGCATCAACAAGAACGCTATGCTGCTAGCCGAACTTTCGCAATAAGCGCCGGTCACTTGACCTAAGCCCTTTGTTTTTAACGAAGGCGTCCAAGAAGTCGGCACTACAGGCGGAGCGCTTGCTGGGGGCGGCAATCGAGGCGCGGCTTGATCCGCGGGGCGGGTTGCGGCGGCAGTTGTAGTTTCAGCTCGTGCAGCAGGATTTGCTGTTCCGGTTCGGGCTGCGTGTAGCGCGGCATCACCAGGCAGCGGCCGTCGGTGGTGGGCAGCCACACGTCCAGCATTTGGATCGCGCCGAGTTTCTCCAGCACCGCCTTCGGCGTCAGTCCAGGGGCCAGAACCTGCAGCCGGCTCTTCAGCGTGACCACCAGGCAATAGGCCAGAAACGCGACCAGGATGTGCGCCTCCACGCGATGCTGCAACTGGTGGCAGATCGGCCGGATCCCCAACTCGCTCTTCATCGTCTTGAACGCCGCTTCGATCTGCGTCAGTTGGATGTAGCGTTCCCACAGCACCGCGGGATCTTCCCCGACCAGATTGGAGCGGAGCAGATAGTGCCCATCGCGCAACTCGGCCTGCTTCAGCTTTTCCCGCTCCACGCGAAAGACAAAACTGGCGCGTGTCACCGCGGAGCCTTCCGGCGGCACGCTGAGCACCACAAAGTGGGCTGCTCTCCCGGCGTCCTTCTTGGCCGCTCCGATGCGCAACAGGAGTTGATCCCGTGACGGCGGATTGCGCCGCATGGCGCGCAGCTTGAGCAACAGCCGGACCAGCTTTTTGCGGCGCATCGCGCGCTCCTTGGCGCGCCGGCCTTCGCTCTTGGCCAGCACATAGAGCTCGCCATCCTCGGCGAATAACTTCACTTCCACCGAGTCGCGCACCCGGCTCCACGGCAACTCCAGCCACTTCTTTTCGTACTGCTGGATCTTGCTGCGCGGCGTCCCCACCAGATAAAACATCTCTCGCTCCGGGCGGCGCATTTCTTCGAGCACGGCCTCGGTGGGAATCCCGCGATCCATCACCCACACGCGCCGCGCCTTGCCGTAGCTGGTTTCGATGCGCTCCAGAAACCCGCGCAATGTCGTGCGGTCACTGGTGTTGCCGTCCATCACTTCGTAGGCCAGCGGAAAGCCTTCCGGCGTGACCACCAGCGCGATCACCACCTGCTTGCAGTCGAATCGCTTGTCCCGGCTGTAGCCATACTTGGCCTTCGGAATCTGCTCGCCTTCCCCCTCGATATAGGTGCTGGTCAGGTCGTACAGCAGCACGTCGAACTCGGCGCCGAACAGGTCCGCCCAGCGCTGCCGCAGATGCTGGAACAACTCCTGCTTGTGTTCCAGAATGCGATCCAGACAACGATACAGCCGGTCCTTCTCGGCCACCGCGAAGTCCTCGGCCAGCAACTCCCCCATGGCGCTCTGATCGAACCACTGGCGATGCACGCGAAACTCGCTGCCCGGGTCGATGAGCCGATTGACCACCAGCAGCCGCAGCACCTTCTCCCAGTCCACCGTCTGGCGCTTGACCTGCTCGGCGAGCCGCTGCTGCCAGAACTCCTCCAGCCCCAACTGGCGCCACAACTCGCAGCCCAGCCAACAGTTGCCGAACGCGCGCGGACGGCGCAGCTCCATCTCGCTCAGCTTCACTTGCACGCGGTCCAGCGACGCGCCGGCGACCGGTTCGTCGTCGGCAAACAAGCTCAGCGTAGTGGGCTGCTGACGCGTCTCATCGAAGACTTCCAGAGTCTTGCGCCAAGCCGACTCCTGGCTGCCGTTGATCTCGCCCAGGTGCAACACCGTGCGCTGCACCGTGCGCTTCTTCACGCCTACGCGCCGGTTTTCCACCACGCTGAAGTAGCGGTGGAGCTTGCCGTCCTTCTTGCGAACCTTGGCGCGCAGGAACATGGCTGAGAGCAGAATGCCAGAAGCTCCAGCCCTTGAAAAGAGGCTTGGTCGGCACCGCAGCGCGGATTGCACACCGATCCGCAGCGCGGTGAAGAAAACAAACGGCCGGAAACAAGAATCTCCGCGAATGTTTCGCTTCGGCCGACCCTTATTGCGAAAGTTCGGCTAGCCTCAAGCCAGCCGACTGCCGGGCGGCCCGGGACCCGGTTCCTTGCAGCGAAACCTCCCTGCTCGGATTGTAAAGCAATCCCCGTCCCATCAACCGCGAGCACTCTACAGCGGAGAGCCGTACGTTACGCCCTTATGCGCGACCACTGGGTCTACGAGATGCACAGTCGGGAATTCTCTGCGTCTTCAATGCCCATCATCGCGAGCGCGGGCACGGGTAGATATATTGCAGATTCAGGTAGATCCAGTTTCCGAACCATACGGCATAAGGGCGTTCAAGGCCTCCTACCCCACCGGCCCCCGCCCCAAAGTCGCTCCACCTCCAGCGCCACAGGAACTCTGCTTGGCCCGTTGAATCGGGTTGGTCGGCGCGGTCACCGCCCCATCTACCTCTGCCTGCTGGGTTCCCAGGCGGCCTTGGCGCCAACCTTGTCGATCAGGAACCGCACGCCCTGATTGTCGGACGGATTCAGCCAGAGCATGCGGTCAAAGATGAGGCCAGCCTCGTCGAAGCGACCCAGGCGCCAAAGGCACAGCCCGAAACCGTGCATACAACGTAGGTACGGCCGGTTGTCGATCCAGCCCCACGGCAGCAATCCATCGAAGCTGGCACCGAGGGATAATTCGCCGATCCGAAATCCCGCCTCGTAGTGACGAATGGCGTCCTTGGGCCGGTGGTCGAAGACGAAGTTGCCAAGATGCGAGTGGGCATCCAAGCAACGGAGGTCGGTTTGGCAGAGATCCATGAGGATCTTGTATGCGCCGTCTACATCGCCGGAGTCCTTGCGGTCGTTGGATTCGCTGATCGGATCGGAAAACGGGTCCTCGACGTCGGCGCCGGGCAGCACCTGCTCCATCTCAAACTCCGGGCGCGGGCCACGGGCGATGAGTGGCTTGGCCCACTCATCGAGCGGTTCACCCTCTTCCCCCCAGTAGTGCTCCGCAGGATTCCAAAGGCCGCGATTCTCCAGCCGCAGAGGGACCAACCCCAGCGCCCTCGCATCGAGCCGAGTGGACTCGATTGCTCCTGACAAATAGGGATTCCCCGCATAGGTCCACTGCTTGCGCGGGCTTGACGATAGCGATCTCTCCTGGCACCAACTCCCAGAGCCCGCCAGCGCGGAAGGTGAAGGTCTGCTCGCCGCCCAGCAGTCGGCAGCGCGCTGCCTTCTGCTTCACGGAAAGAACGATGAGTTCGATCAGCCCGCGCAGATCGATAGGCGCCTCCCCATCTCCGTGCCGCACGTGATCCCGTGCGCGCCTCTCGGGAGACAACCCTGGTTCTAGCCCCATCCACTGGCGGTAGGCCACAACATATTGAGAGCCCGCAATGTCAGCCGGTACCAGCACTTCGGTTGCCGTCAATTCATACTCCCGGCCATCTGAGCGGCGGCACGTCGCGGTCAGTGCGCGGCGCTGGTTTCCATCGTAGTTGAACTTGATAACGGTAACTGGCTCACCGATCACAAAACCGTCGCAAGGCAGCCATAAGTGTGTTTGTAATGCCTGTTGGAAATTCCTGATTCGCTCGTCGTCGTCGTGTGCCTCGGCCGTTAGCTCACCGATGATTTCGTCCAGGGAAAGCGAATCCGACCGTTTTGCTTTCTTCATCGATCGCCTCCCTCGTGCCGCTCGTCCCAACTCACCTTGGCGCGCTCCAGAAAGGAAGGCCGATCCCTGTGTTTGGCGCCGGCGGCCAACGCCTCAAATCCATTGATGAAGCCGGTCTTGCGGCGATGTAAAGCGCATACCCGGCGCACGGTTTTCTCCCACTCGACCGCCAGTTCTGCTCTCAGATAGCAATCTCTGGCGCGCTCAAAATCGGATAGCGCGGCATCGTAGTACTTGCTCTTCTTTGCGTCAACGATGCGCATCCCCTGGGCGCGCCAAAGCCGGGCGGCGAGTTCCGGATGACTCTTCTCCAACCGCGTTGCCGCTGGCTCGGTGGCATAGTGGCTCACCTTTTCGAGAGCTTCATCCGAAGAGCCGCGCACCAGTTCCGCCAGCCGCTCCATTTCTTTGGTCTCGACGAACAGCTCCAGCAGCGAGTGTAGGTCGGCACATTCGGCGGCATTCAGCGCCTTCTCGTGCCATTCCCGGTGCTCAGCCTTGGGCACAAACTTCATGAGGCCTTCATACGTGAACTTCGAGGGGTGCTTCAGAAAGTCGGCCCAAGCGGCTTCCAGCGCTTCGTCCTGCCGGCCGAGCCTGGCCAGCAATTCGCGGTGGAACTTGTCCAGATCAGAAGCGACCGTGGACCGAACCTGCGTCTCCCGGTCAAGCGCCCGCCCGCGCTCGACCCAGGCCAGCGCCTCATCAGGGTTCCGTGCGGCAAGCGATTTGGCGACAGCCAGGCAGTCCTCCGACTTAAGCCCGGTCTGCTCAGCCAGCGCGACGTAGGCCAGGCTGTCCGTGCGCCGGGATAAACCGGCATGTAGTAGGGAATGAGAGAGTCCTACAGGAAAGGAGTAGCGAACCACCTGGCCTCGAGTCTTGCGGTGGCGGCTGTGAGGCCGTGATCGAAGCGTAGACAGAGGTATCAGTGGGCTGGGTATCGAGCTTCGAGAATGACGTTTCGGGATGCCGACCCTGTGGACGTTAGGGGAAGGCCACACGCGGCGGACGATAAGCGCGAGCCCGTTAGCGATCCCACGTAGTCGTAGACCCCAGGCACGCTGAGAAACTGCATGCACGAGAACCGGGAGACCTCATCGCTGGCTGCACGGCAACGGAGCAGTCCGGCCGGAGAAGGCGATAGCCGCACGACCGGCATGAACGGCGGTGAGGAGTCGGATGGCGTTGTAGTACCCGTGAAGTCCTCGAACAAAGTGACGGAGCAACAGGCCGGAGCGGCGGAGAGGGTGGAGGGAAGGACGCCAACCAAGGAGAACATCGGCCCAGGTCGCACGCACCCGGCACAGGACGGGAAAGGCGTGTCCCAGGGCTTGGCCGGTGTGCGCAAAGCAGCGAGGGAGAGGAAGCGGGAGCGGTTCACCACGCTGCTGCACCATCTGACGCTCGACCTGCTGCGGCAAAGCTATCTGCACCTGCAGAAGAAGGCGGCGCCGGGAGTGGACGGGGTGACGTGGCGGCAGTACGAAGTCGGACTGGAAGGTCGGTTGTCCGATCTGAAGGACCGGATTCACCGGGGTGCGTACCGGGCGCAGGCCTCGCGGCGGATCTACATACCGAAGGCGGACGGGCGCAAACGCCCGATCGGCATCGCGGCGCTGGAGGACAAGATAGTTCAACAGGCCGTGGTGACCATTCTCAATCAAATATATGAGGTGGACTTTCGGGGATTCAGCTACGGGTTTCGACCGGGGCGCAGCCCGCACCAGGCGCTGGACGCGCTGAGTGTGGGCATTCTGCGGAAGCGGGTGAACTGGATTCTGGACGCGGACATTCGCGGCTTTTTCGACCGGATGAGCCACGAGTGGACGCTGCAATTCGTCCAACACCGGGTCGCCGACAAGCGGGTTCTGCGCCTGATCCAGAAATGGTTGAAGGCGGGAGTCAGCGAGGACGGCGAGTGGTCGGAGACGAAGGTAGGCACTCCGCAAGGGGCGGTGATTACGGTCTGAACGCAAAAGATAACTTCGAGTTTGAGCGGGCGGTTCGGTACCGACAGGAAGGCCGAAAATGAAACGCTTGACTTGTGTCATAAACGGACGTATATATGTGACACATGGCCCGCGCCAGCGATGTCCAGAAAGCCGAGCGACTCAATCTAGCTCGCTCTCTTTTGCGAGAACACGAGCACCTGCCAGAGGCAGCCGAGCAGCTGGCCCGAGCCTGTTCGATGTCCAGGCGCCAGGCCTATCGCTATCTCGAACAAGCGCAGCGGCTGAAACGTCCCGTCCCAGTGGGCGACGCCAAATTGTCTTTCACGGTGAAGCTCTCACGGACTCTGGTGGAACGGCTCCGGACCTACGCTGCCTCGACTGGACTGACGTTGAGCGAGATCGTCAGCAGGGCCGTGGTGGCGCTGCTGCATCGCGGGGGAGGACGTGGCTGAGCGCCGGCCCAATCGCGAACGGACGCTACGGCTTGAGTATCAATTTGATCGATTGTTGGCGGAGAAACTGGCTCAGGCTTATGCCGTGTTGGTGCCCGATCAAGCCCGGCCGACGGCCTGCCAGGCAGGAACCGGGCGGGAGGTTCTGAATGACGATACCGGCGGCGATCTACGCGCGTGTTTCCTCAGACCGGCAGAAAGAGAACCAGACCATAGGCAGCCAAGTGGTAGCCCTGGTGGAATATGCCGCGAGCCACGGCTACATAGTTCCGTCCGAATGGCGCTTCCAGGATGAAGGCTATAGCGGCGCCACGCTGCAGCGCCCGGGTCTGGAGGCACTACGCGATCTGGCGGCGGCCGGCCAGATCCAGGCGGCTCTCATCTACTCGCCCGACCGGCTCAGCCGCAAGTATGCCTACCAGGTGCTGCTGGCTGAGGAACTGGCCCGCTGCGGCGTCGCAGTCGTGTTTCTCAAGGCGCCTTCCGGCGCCACGGCCGAAGACCAACTGCTGGTGCAGTTCCAAGGCATGATTGCCGAATACGAGCGCGCCCAGATTGCGGAACGCTCACGGCGCGGCAAGCGCCACCGTGCGCAGCAGGGATCCATCAATGTCCTCTCGGGCGCACCGTACGGCTATCGCTACGTGAAGAAGACCGACACGGCCGCGGCCTATTACGAGATCATCGAATCGGAAGCAACGGTCGTGCGACTTGCGTATGAGAGCTACACGCAGCAGGGGCTCAGCATCAACGAGATCGCGCGTCTGCTGAACGAACGTGAGATTCCCACCCGCAAGCAAAACACCCGCTGGGAGCGGTCCACGGTCTGGGCCATGTTGCGCAATCCTGCCTACCGTGGTCGTGCCTGTTTCGGCAAAACGGAGCTTCGTCCACGGCAACGCGTTACCCGGCCCTTGCGACAACGAAATGGGATAGCCAGTCGCGACAGCGCCAATCACGAACGTCCGCGACCGGACTGGATCGAGATCGCTGTGCCAGCCTTGATCAGTGACGAGACCTTCGACTTGGCTCAAGAGCAGTTGGAGAAGAACAAGCGCCATTCACCTCGCCGGACGATCGAGCCGTCCCTCTTACAAGGGATGCTGGTGTGCGAGCGTTGCGGCTATGCGCTCTACCGCACCGCGACACAAACGTCGGCCCGCAAGCTCTATTACTATCGGTGTCTGGGCTCGGATGCGTATCGACATCTGAAAGGCGCGCTTTGCGACAATCCGCCTGTTCGCCAGGACCACCTCGATGCGGTGGTCTGGAAGGAGCTGCTGCGGCTGCTAGAAGATCCAAGCCTGATCCAGCAGGAACTCAGCCGCCGGCAGGATGCGGCCCGAAACGCCGACCCGCTGCGGCAGCGCGAAGAGCAATTGGGGCGAGACCGTGCCCGGCTGGCGAAGAGCGTGGACCGGTTGCTGACGGCCTATCAGGAAGGGCTGATGAGTCTGGAGCAACTCCGTTGCCGCATGCCGGAACTGCGCAAACAGGAGCAAGCGATCCAAGGCGAATTGCAGTCGTTAGAGGCTGCAGCTACGGACCAAACCAAATATCTGCGTTTGGTGGAGACGCTGGCTAACTTCCGCACCCGGCTAGCCGCGCACGCGGAAGCACTCGACATGACCCAACGGCAGAAGGTTCTGAGGCTGCTCGTCAAGGAGGTCCTCGTCGGCCGGGACACGCTAACGATCCGACACTCGATCAGAGTGCCCCAGGCTACGCACCCCGATCCGGGTGGTGCACCGCTGCCTCCGCACCAATCCCAGCAACCACCGATGGCCCAATCCGGTCCGAGTTATCTTTTGCGTTCAGACCGTAATTTCGCCGCTGCTGGCCAACGTGTACCTGCATTACGTCTTCGATCTGTGGGTGGAGGCATGGCGGAAGAAAGTGGCGGAGGGCGACGTAATCGCGATCCGTTACGCCGATGATCTTGTGGTGGGGTTCGAGCACCGGGCGGAGGCCGAACGCTTTCTGAAAGAGTTTCAGGAACGTCTGGCGAAGTTCGGGCTGGAGCTGCATCCTGAGAAAACGCGGCTGATCGAGTTTGGCAGGTTTGCCCGGGCGAACCGGCAACGGCGGGGCGAGGGAGAGCCGGAGAGCTTCACGTTTCTGGGGTTCACGCATCGCTGCGGGATCAACAGTCGCGGGAACTTCACCATCTGGCGGCAAACGGTGAGGCAACGGCTGGAAGCGAAGCTGCAGCAAGTCAAGCAGACGCTTCGGGCGCGGATGCACGAGCCGGTGGCGCAAATGGGGGAGTGGCTCGGACGTGTGCTGAACGGCTTCTACCAATACCACGCCGTGCCGGGCAACTGGGCGAGTCTGTTCCGTTTCCGGGAACGGCTGAGCCGCTACTGGCTGCACGTGTTGAAACGGCGCAGTCAGAAAGGCCGGCTGAGCGCGGAACGGGCCACTCGATTGTGCAACCGCTGGCTGCCCCGGCCCCGGCTGGTGCATCCCTATCCCGACGTGCGCTTTGACGCCACACATCCAAGGTAGGAGCCGTATGCGTTAGCAGCGCTCGTACGGATCTGTGCGGGGGGCGGTCAGTGATGGCCGTCCCTACCGCGACCGTTGTTCGCGGTAAATCGCGCGTAGCACTTCGCTCCAGCGCCTGTACCGCCAACTGGATGGTTCCTCCGAGGCAGCCTCAAATCGCGCTCGAATCTGTACTTCGAAAGCTGCCAGTCCAGGTTTGTTGAAGGCCGCTACCGCATCTCTCCTCAATTTCGTAACAGAAAGCGTAGGGATCGTCGTCCATCCAGGCAAGCAGCGTGGAAGCGGTTTTGTCTGGGTCGGCGCCGGAGGACTGTCGGGCTTTGATCCAGCCGCAGATGAGATCCTGCGCGAACTGACCGAAGCTGCCGCTCGAATCGTCGAGTTCATCGGCCTTCGCTTGGCACCCTGCCAGGAAGCTCTCGTACAGCCCGACAGCACGCGACGGCTCGGTCGTGATGAGCTTATCGATTGTGGCGGCGACCTGATCGAGGCCGCCCACGAACGAGAAACATTCGCCGTCACGAATGAATGCTCCTGGGCGGAACGCCAACTCAATTTGCTGCTCGATCGGATCTCTCCGCACCATCCGTCTGCTCACCCGGTCCTCTCAAGCCAATACATACTGGCGCTTCGGGTCGTGAGGACCCGTGCCGATCTCCACAAGAAGTCCGCGCTCTGTCATCGACTTCAATCGTGTCAAGGTCGCTCGCGGGGAAAGTCCAACATGCCTTGCAACAGCCGCCGTCGACCGCGCACCTCCATCGCCGAACAAGGCTAGAATGCGCTGGTCCGTCTCGTCGGCCTTCGCCTGTCTGACCCGCGCGCTGGAGATCGTCACACGAAAATGCGTTCCGATCTCTTCCAGCTTCGGAGCCTCCAAGCCAGCTTCCTGGCAAGCAGAGGTCATCCGCTGAATCCCACTGCCCCATTGCTCAATCAGGTGCAGTTCGTGGAAGACACGCCCGATCACGCAGTTCCGCAATTTGGAGACACCCTGCATAATGTGCTCGATCGTCAGGCCGAACGGCAGAAGACCGGGATTCTCGATCTCGATCCGGTCATCAAACAGAGCAATTCTGATGGGCGCTCCTTGCTGGGCGTAGTCCGCATGGACGATGGCGTTCATCAGCGCCTCCCGGATCGCAACCAGAGGAACCGACCAACGATCCTCCCGGCGGACTCCCGCGATGATCGATTCGTGCGTCAGGTGCCTGTGCGCGAATGCTATCGCTTCCTCCGCGGCTCGAGGCAAGAAGGAACGGACTTCCGCTGAATCGATCAGACGGGATCGATTCGTGCCGGAAAAGCGCCCCGCCTGAATCCAGGCATCCGGAAACCGGGCGAACCTGTCTTTGCCGAAAAGCAGCAGTCCTCCGATAGTTGGTACCTGACGGCCTTGGTGCTCCGTGGTGATGCGCAGAGTGCTCCACGCCTGGGAAGTCATTTGCCTGTAAGGCGCAAATGACTCGGAAGCAGCTCGGAAGTCGATGGCTTCCGACTTCAACTCCGGGATTGCCTGCTCGTCGAACGAGTACATCCGGTTCCAGCGCTTCAACTCTTCGATCTGGAGCGCCTCGGCCTTTCGATTGGTCGAGCCCACGCGGACAAAGACTCCGTCCTCGGATCCCAGTCGTTCCAGGTAGTGCGGGCGCGTGTTGCTGGGGTAGACCTGAATGGCCAACACATTCAGATTCCGCCACGGCACTACTTCGATATCCGGAATCAGGCGAGGGCGAATCAAGTCGGAGACAAGGTTTGCAAGTTTCTCTTCCGATGCGAGCACGTCGGGCACGCCGCGGACGTTCTTTGACCCGTCCTCGACACCAATGACGACGGTACCGCCGGCGGTGTTTGCGAAGGCAACCAGGGTCTTTAGAATTCCCTCCGGGGATGACAGATCCCGTTTGAACTCCAGGGTCTTCCCCTCGTGGCGCTTCAGTAGTTCGACGAGTCTCACCGCTCCGCATTTTACTCGGAAGCCTTCGTTGCCGCAAGACTTCCGACAGACTTCCGACACTCCCTCGGATTTCGCCATCCGCAGGCCCGCAATACCAGCAATCGTGATGGCGAAGTTTGCAGCTTCATTCGTCAGTTAGCCTGTTCAGACAGCATGCGTCGAGATGTATTCTCACCGACGGTTTTCCTCGGCTACGGTTGGTTCACGCGTAAATCACTTAAAGCCTCAACTTATGCGAATCCGCCTGACTCGGGAAGGCGTTCCGCTCTCGGAAGGATGGAGGTACCTCGCTCGATCATGAGACTTTGACCCTCGCCGCCGATCCGCGCCGGGCATTCCGGCCACAAAGCCCGTATGGTCCGGAGCCATTGGTTCAGCATTGCGCGAAACCGCCGCGGTCGGGAATACTCAATGCTGCTGAGCTCGTTAACGAGACCGAATGCGCCGAACAGTGGGATTACCTCTCGACCCTTTGCGAAGAAGGTGTCCTTTCGGCAGGAGTGCGTAAGGGTCGCAGAATCTCGGGAATGAGCTGGGCAGGCCCGGCTCTAAACCGGGTTCGCTGTTTTCGCCACCTGTCGGGAGCGGAACTTTTTCTGGAGTCCTTGGTTCACCTGGGCAGGCGAGGATATTTCCGGATCGAACGGACCTCGCCACTGCAGCATGTTTTCGTGCTCTTCGTGTTCGGCGTCGGCCAGCACCGCCAGATATTCTTCATACCCGTGAGGTCCGCCCACGTCCTCGGGAGGCGTGCGGCGTTCGCCGCGGATGCACGTCGGATATGGTGTGGCCGTCTCTGGTAGCAGGATAGCCTCCAGTAGCAGTTCATGCTTCCAGCTGTCGCCAAAGTCATATAGATAGGTGAACTGCGTCCCCACACGGGGCACGACCTCCCCAAGTTGCATGCGGCGTTCATCGGTCACTTTGCGCTCGTACATGTCGTCGTCGGGGTCGGGCACGCTGTAAAGTCGGCGGCCGATTGCGAACTGGTGGAGATGGTAGTCCTCCCATCCCATGACGATCTGCAATATGGTGTGCAGTTGGGCCAGGGTAGTGTCTTCCCACACCTGGATGCGCCGCCAGATGGGCGGCTGAATGTCTCGCAACGTTACCTTCAACTGGTAGAGGGCTCGATTTTTCGCCACGATTACAGCTTACTCATCGCCAGCATGCGGCGGACGGAGGTGCGGCCAACGTTCAACCGGCGGGCGATCTCGGATTTGCTGACGCCAGCGCGATGCAATTTCCTGATCTCCGCAGCGTGCACGGCTGCTGTTGCGGGTCGGCCCAGCGGCGTGCCGTTTCGACGGGCGTGGAGCAATCCCGCGCGGACTCTTTCTCGCAATATCTCGCGCTCGAATTCCGCGAAGACGGCCAGAAGGCCGGCCATGGCTCGACCGGCCGGCGTAGTCAGGTCCAGGGCCTCGGTCAGTGAGACGAAACTTACGCCGAGGTGGTCCAGTTCCTGGAGTGTCGCCAGCAGGTCCGTCACAGACCGGCCCCATCGATCCAGTCGCCATACCAGCACGACGTCGATCTCGCGGCGACGTGCGGCATCGAGCACTGTTTCGCGCAGTTCACGCTGCGACGTGCCGGAGCCGACCTCCTTCACCTGCAGGGCTATCGTCCAGCCCCGCCGGGCGGTGTACTCCCGCAGGGCGCGAATCTGCAACGGGATGGTCTGCTGATCGTTCGTGGAAACGCGCGCGTAGAGACCGGCGCGAAACATTTTCGCCGGTTTGCGTGCCTGGCCAAAAACCCTCGGTGATTTTGCCTTCTCAGCGGCCCGTTTTTCGGCCATTCCGAAGCGTCCGATCCGGATGGCCGAAGACTATCCTTTTCGGCCATGCGAGATCCATCATAACTCTACTAGGAATCCGCGAGGCCCACGGTTCGCGCGAGCGTCTCGCGGTAGTTCCACGGCATC
>CAWGKI010000032.1:0-23824 GCA_963823095.1 Terriglobia bacterium | reverse complement strand
GTTTCAGCACGGAAGCTTTTGCCCCTTCGGCGAAGCGTTGAGCCGGACCAGGGTTCACCATGTGATCTTGCGTGGAGACGACCACCATAGTCTTCGCGCGAACCGACGCGGCCGCGCGCTGCATGGAGCCGCCGGTGTTCGCCGCAACGTCCTGCGCCATCATCGCGCGCAATTGCGCGGCCCAGTCCACCGGATCCATGGCGTTCGCCGCGTCCGCGCGCAGTTCCTGCTTCACCTTGCTCCAATCGGCGTCGTCCTTCGAGGTGGCCCAATACTCCGGCGTGCGCAAGGCGAAGCGGTGCATAGCCTGGACCGCGAGCATCGCGTTCCTGCGGTCGCAACGGCACGCCTCGGCGGCTTCGATGGCGCTCAACTCGGCCTGCCAAAGCAGCATGTCGGCGGTGGTCAGCTTTGGAGAGCCGATGATGGGTACCGCTTTCCGCGTGAAATTGGGATAGCGCGCGATCCACTCGAACGTCTGCATGCCGCCCATCGATATGCCCACGACCGCATGGACGCTTTTCAGTCCAAGGCCCTCGGTGAGCAAGCGATACTCGGCCTGGACCATGTCCGCGATGGTGACCTGGGGCAGGCCGGGAACGTTCGACGGCGAGCAGCTCACGCCATTGCCGAGCGCGTCAATCGCGACGCCAAAATACTTACCTGTGTCCACGAGTTTGTCCGGGCCGAAGAACTGTTCCAGGTCGGCGGACCTGCCGCTGAACCAGGTGGGGAACGCCACAGCGTTGTCTTTCGCCACGTTGAGCGCACCGAACGTGCGATACCCGACGCGGCAACTTGGAACGGTCTTGCCGGAGACCAGTTTCAGATTCTTCAGCTCAAAGAATTGCTGATCCGCCGCGACCAGCGAGGTGCAGAAGAGAACGAATGCCAAAACGCGCATGGCATTACAATACCAACTGCGGCACTCGACCACGATTTGCACAATGGCGCTTCACTTCCTCGCATGAGCATTCGATCCCGGCGCGTCCTGACAATTCTCTACTTGAGCGCCGCGGCGGTCCTGCTGGCCTGGATGCTGGACCAGACAAAACTCTTCCGCCTGATCGCGTTGAAAGCCGCCGACTTGAATTATCTGGCAGTGCCGTCGCACGTGCCTGACGAGATCACTCTGATCGTTGTGGACCAACGGACGATGGACGCCTTCAGCGAACCGCGCATGTTCTGGCACGGCTACTACGCGGAAGCGATCGAAGCGGCTGCCGCGGCGGGTGCGAAGGTCTTTGGCCTCGATCTGGCGTTTGCGATTCCCGTGGAAAAGTACACGCCGGGGCTGGACCAGCGCCTCGCCGAAGCCGTCATCGAGGCGTCTCGCGTCATGCCGGTTATTTGCGCATACGCCGGCACGACGATGCAGAAACAGGCCGACTGGCCCGTTCCCATGAATATGGCCGCGGCGGCTATGGGACAGATGGCGTATGTGAATCTCACCGCGGACGAGGATGACTTCATCCGCTCGATTGAGTTGGTGGAAGCAGGTTCCGGCGATCAGCCGCGGATGCGGTCTATGGCTCTCGAACTGGCGGAACGCTACCTGGGACACCGGATCGCGTATCCATCGCGACTCATGACGATCCGGTACGCTGGGCCCGCCGGCACCATTCGGCGCGTGTCGCTGGTGGATTTCATTGCGGCGGCGAGAGCGCGCAAACAAGACCTTCTGCGCGCCTGGGTCGGAGGCAGGGCCGTGCTGCTGGGGACGGACGAAATCGGAGACCGCCACGCCACGCCGTATTACGCTTTCCGCGTCGGATGGCCCGCCAACACCGCAGGCGTAGAGATCCATGCCAATGCACTCGACACGTTACTGAGCGGACGATTCCTGCGGAATGCTCCGGCGGCGGCAAGCCTGGCGCTGATGCTCGTTGTAGCTCTCCTGTTCAGCTTCACGACGCTCTTCACCACGGGCTGGCGGCTGATTGTGTGGCATACGGCGCTGACTGCGATGCTGATGCTTGCGTCGCATCTCGCATTTCGGGCGGGGTGGCTTGTGTCCGCTTCCGGCCTGCTGCTGACGGCCGTGATTGCGTTTCTGCTGTCGGTTGTCGCGGGTTCGCTGACGATCACGCGCAATCGCGATGCCTTGCGCAATGCGATGCACCTGTTTGTCGGCAAGGAAGTGTCCGACGATGTCGAGATCACTGGCAAGGTGGGACTCTCGGGCAGGCGCGAGTTCGTTACGGTGCTTTTCAGCGACATTGGCGGATTCACTGCCTTCAGTGAAACCCACGAGCCCGAAGTCGTGGTCGCCCAACTCAACGCCTACCTCTCGACCATGACCGGTTTGATCGTTCAGCATGGCGGCAAGGTCAATAAATTCATCGGAGACGGAATTCTCGCGGTTTTCTCCGACGAACCAGCGAGTTCCCAGCATGGCGATGCGCGCCAACGGCCCGACTGCCATGCGGTCCGCGCGATCCATTGCGCGGTAGAAATGGTGGGTTCGTCCTCGACTTTTGAAACGCGGACCGGCATACACAGCGGGTATGTCGTTGTGGGCAATATCGGCTCCAGCGACAAACTGGAAAACACGGTGCTGGGCGATACTGTAAATCTGGCTTCGCGGCTGGAGGGATTGAACAGGCAGTTCTCTACGAACATCCTGTTCAGCGAGACGACTCGCGAGTTAGCGGGGGAACGGATCGCGGCGCGATTGCTCGGCGAGACGGCCATCAAAGGTAAGAGCACGGCGGTGCCGGTGTACACTGTTGCACAAGGGGAGGGATCGTGAGGATCGGCATCATCCCGGTGTGTGCGTTCGTGCTTGTGAACATCCCGGCAGCGGCCCAGAACAGGGCTCGCGCCATCGGTCCGGTCGGGTTGGTGATGAGCGCCGGAGCCACGCTGGTGCGCGGCGCTCACTCGCTCGCGGCTAAACCGGGCGAGGTGCTGTTCAATGGGGACAGCCTGCGCACGGGGGACTCGGCGGCCACGTTCCTCTTCTGCCCGCAAAAGCAGTCGGCCACTCTGGCGCCGGGATCGGAAGTGGTTTTTGCCCAGGAGAGCTACCAGGTCAGATCGGGCAGCATCGGGCAGCAGCGCCCGGTTGCAGCCTGCTTCCTGCCGCCGGCGCAGAAGCTATCGGTGGCGAGCATGCAGCACTACGGTGTGTTGGTGGCCCGGGCCGGAAGCGTCCGGCCACCGGACACGACCCAAGCGCAACGCATCGATGCATTGCCCGAACCGGTTCGCAATCGGCTTCGAGCCGATTTGGACGTCTGCGACGCCGCGCTCGCTCGAGATCCCAACGATTTGAGCGGCGTGGTTGGCAAAGCCGCCAGCTTTGAGCACGCGGGGCTGCTCTACGACGCAGTCGAAGCCTATCGCAAAATCGACCAGGTGTCCCCCAACTTGGGCTGGGTGGCGGCGAAGATTGCCGAGATCGAGGCCAACCGCGAGCGGGAGCAACTGAAAAAAGAATAGGCGCGGAACTCGCCCGGGCCGTTCGCGCCTACCAGCCGGTTGTCAGCTCGCTAGAGTTCGACCACTGAGGCAAAGCGCACCGCCGGATTGCTGCGCAACTCCGCGATGACGTTATCTCCGATCGGCGCATCCACTTCGACCACGGCTACCGCGCGTAGCGGCTTGCCCGGCTCGGGCTGGCCTTCATCGCGGCCGAGCGAGAAGTTGGCGATGTTCACCGAGTTCTTGCCAAGCACGGATCCGACGTGGCCGATTACGCCCGGTACGTCATGGTTGCGCATGAAGATCAGGCAGCCCGCAAGCGGCACTTCGACGCGAATGCCGTAGACTTCGAGCAAGCGCGGCTTGTCGAACACGACGGCTCCGAATACCGGCGTGACACCCGTCTCGGTTTCCACCTCAACGCGAATGCCTTCGGTGGCCACCGGAATCGCCGTGTGCGACTCGTTCACGGACACGCCCCGCTGGCCGGCCAATTGGAACGCGTTGATGAAATTCACGCGCGAGTTGAGCGCGCGGCTCAGAACGCCAGCGAGCGCGGAGTTGCGCAGCAGCGAGGTGTTCATGCCCGCGATGCGTCCCGAGTAGCTTACGCGGACGGCCTTCACAGGACCAGTCGAGATCAGCGACGCGAAACGGCCCAGCCGCTCGGCCAGGGTGATGTAGGGACCAATCGCTTTGTACTGCTGAGGCGTGATGGCCGGCATGTTCACGGCATTGATGGCAACGCCATGATTCAGGTATTCCGCCATCTGTTCGACGATGCGGATGCCGACAATCTCCTGCGCCTCCTCGGTGGACCCGGCGATGTGTGGCGTGGCGATGACGTTCGGAGCCGTAGCGAGCGGGTTGTCCGCGGCGAACGGCTCGGGTTCGAACACGTCCAGTCCGGCGCCGGCGGCCTTGCCTGACGCCAGCGCGTCTTTCAACGCCTCGGCGTCGATCAACTCGCCGCGGGCGCAGTTGATGATGCGCACGCCGTCCTTCATCTTGGCGAAGGCCACGGCATTCAGCATGTGCGTAGTTTCGGCCGTCTTGGGCGGGTGCAGGCTGATGTAGTCGGATTCGGCGAACAGGCGGTCCAGATCGACGATCTCCGCGCCCAGGTCGGCGGCGAGCTGTGGGTTGACATAAGGGTCGGCCACCAGGACGCGCATTTCGAAGCCGCGCGCACGGCGGACAACCTCTTGCCCAATGTTGCCCATGCCGACCACGCCAAGCACCTTGCCACGCAGTTCGTTACCGAGAAACTTCTTCTTCTCCCACTTGCCCGCCAGCGTCGAAACGGTCGCGGCCGGGATCATGCGCGCCAGACCCAGCATCAGCGCGAAGGTATGCTCGGCCACAGAGACGGCGTTGCCGCCCGGCGTGTTCATCACCAGTACGCCTGCCGCCGTAGCAGCGGCTAGATCGACGTTATCCACGCCCACGCCGGCGCGGCCGATCACGCGCAGTTTCGGAGCCTTGGCCAAAGTGTCGGCCTTCACCTTTACGGCGCTTCGCACCAGCAGTGCATCGCAGTCCGCCAGGTGCGGTTCGTATTCTTTCGGATTGGAGACGACAACGTCCCAACCCGGTTGCGCCTGCAGCAATTCGATCGCCGCCGGCGACATGGGCTCAGCAACCAGGACTTTCACTTGATCTCCTCCGTAGCTTATAAGAGCGTTGCGGAAACCCAAAACCGGTAAGGGGTTCCGGTCTTTCGCCCGTAAGCGCTTGATTCCACGTTCAAAAACCGAAACGCCTTACCGGTTTTGGCCCTTCAGGTTCGTCCCCTTATGCTGCTGGCGGCTTCAGGGCGGCCTCGGCGTACACTCTCTGCACGGCTGCGACGCCTTTGCCAAACTCGACCGCTACGCCCTTTGAATGAAGGATCAACTCCAACTCCGCAACCACCGCGAAGAGATCGGCGAAGTCGAAGTAGCCCAGGTGAGCGATGCGGAAGATCTGGCCCTTCATCGAGCCCTGACCGTTGGCGATGATGGAGCCGAACTGGCTGCGGAAACCCTTCACGATTTCGCTGGAATCCATCCCCTGCGGCGCGCGAATGGCAGTGACCGAAGAACTCGGGCTGTTCGGAGCAAACAGGTCGAGGCCTAGTGCCGTGGCCGCGCTGCGCGTCGCTTTGGCGAGGAGTTGAGCGTTGTCGATCAGCTTGTCCATGCCCAGCGACTTGATGTACTTGAGCGATTCCGCCAGCGCGAGGATCAGGCTGACGTTCGGCGTCCAGGCCGACTCGCCCTTGTCCGCCATTTTCTTTTCCTTCTTCAGGTCGAAGTAAAGGCGGGGCAGCGTCGCGGTCGCGCTGTGCGCCCAGGCTTTTTCGCTCACCGAGATGAACGCGAGGCCTGGAGGAATCATGAAAGCCTTCTGCGAACCGCCGACCACGAGGTCGAGGCCCCAGTTGTCGATATCCAGTGGCATCGTGCCGAGGCCCGTGATCGCATCGACAATGCAGAGCGCGTCCGTCTTCTTCACGATCTCGCCGATGGCTTGGACGTTGTGCGCCGCGCCGGTGGACGTTTCCGAGGCCTGGAACGCGACGCCCTTCGCCGCCGGATTCTCGCGCAGAGCCTGCTCCACGCGCTCCGGAGAAACGACGTCGCCGTACTCGGCCGTCAGCACCACGGCGTTGAGGCGGTAGGCTTTCGCCAACTCCACCCAGCGTTCTCCGAACTTCCCTGCCGAGGCGATAATGATGGTGTCGCCTTCGCTGAAGAAGTTCGAGATTGAAGCCTCCAGCCCGCCAGTGCCCGAGCTGACCATAATCAGCACGTCACCCTTGGTGCCGTAGACCTCTTTCAGGTCGGCCAGCACCTGGGGATAGAGTTTAATGAAGTCCTGGGTCCTGTGGTGGATGTCGGACGCCATCATGGCATGCAGGGCGCGAGGCAATAAGGGCGTCGGCCCGGGCGTCAGGAGTCGCTGCTTCCGGATATGCATGGTATTTGTATATGTTGGGCAGGTAGACACACAGGATAACAAAATATGGCCCTTATCGATCAGCTACAAAAAGACATGCTTGTCCTGATGAAGGCGAAAGACGAAGCGCGTCTCAGCGCCGTGCGGATGTTGAAGGCCGCCTTGATGAAGGCGAAGGTCGATTCGCCGGCACCGCTGGACGAGGCGGCGGAGATGAAAGTCCTCAATTCCCTGGTCAAGCAGAGGCAGGACGCCGCCGACATGTATCGCCAAGGCGGACGTCCCGAACAGGCAGAAAAAGAGGAGGCGGAGCGCCGCGTTCTCGAAAGCTACATGCCGGCCGCCGCGACGGACGCCGAGGTGGACGCCGCGATTGCGGAGGCAATGGCTGAGACCGGCGCGACCACCTCCAAGCAGATGGGGCTGGTGATGAACGCGGTGAAGGCCAAGCTCACGGGCAAGCGAATCGACGGGAAGCTATTGAGTGGAAAGGTGAAAGAGAAGCTCAGTTAGCCCTGCTCAGCGGCATGGAAGTCCCCGGAACAAGAAGGACCGCCCTGCGCGTGAATGCGTAGGGCGGTCCTTTGTTTTTGAACTCTCTTTAGCCGCGCCGCGAAACTACGCCAGCGGTTGCCTGACCGGATTTAGCCGAAGTACGCCGCGTTCTTTTCGATGAACTGGGTTTGCTCGGCCGGAACTTCATCGCTCAGGAACATCGAGTTGGTCGGGCAGACTGGCACGCAAGCGCCGCAGTCGATGCATTCGCCCGGGTTCACGTAAAGCTGAGCCACTGTCTCGAAATCCGCCTCATCCTTGGTCGGATGAATGCAGTTCACAGGGCAGGCTTCGATACAATGTTCGTCTTTGGTGCAGGTGTCAACGATTACGTATGCCATAGAAGGGGACTCCGCCAGCCAGCAATGCACGTTGAGGGCCAATGCCGGGCCGTCCGAAACTGATTGAAGGGGCAAGCATTACGCAAACGTGTGCTTTGGCGCATGGGCCATATGCCCCAACATCGGCGTCCCATTCTGGGGCAACTCATCCGATCCTACAAAAGCGTCCCGCACTCACCCGGAATCGGCCCTTCTCGCTGTATGATGTTTTCGCGTGCGTAGATTCAGGGCGTCTTTTGAGCACGCCGCCACTGTGTCAATTCAAGGAGATGGGCTGCAATGGCCAGCGAAACCAAAGATTACAAACCGTTTGTTCCGCCCTCGATGAAGATGAGCGAATTCACCCTGCGCGCGGTCCTATTGGGCCTCGTGATGACGGTGATTCTGGGCGCGGCGAACGCCTATCTGGGCCTGAGGGCCGGAATGACCATTGCGGCGACCTATCCGGCGGCGGTCATCGGCATGGCCGTGCTCCGACTGTTTAAGGCATCGATTCTTGAAGAGAACATCGCACGCACCGTCGGCTCCATTGGCGAGTCGGTAGCGGCGGGCGCGGTCTTCACCATTCCGGCATTCGTGATTACTAAAGCCTGGCCTCAGTTCGACTCGTCCATGGCCTACTGGCAGTCGGCGGCGCTGATGCTGGTTGGCGGCTCTTTGGGCATCCTGTTCGTCACGCTGCTGCGGCGCGTGATGGTGGAAGATCCCGACTTGCCTTTCCCGGAATCCGCCGCCGCGGCCGAGATTCACAAGGCCGGCCAGCGCGGCAGCGACGCCGCCAAGACCCTCTTCCAGGCGATGGGCCTGGGCGGACTCGTCTATCTTCTTGGCGAACTGCAGCTTTTCAAGGCCAGCGTCGATTTCTTCTTCAAGATGGGCGAAGTCGGCAAGAGCGTGGTGAAGCTCGGCACGGACAGGTTGATCGCCGTAGGCGGCATCACCAAGTTCTCGATGCCTAACATCAGCCCCGCCTATTTCGGCGTGGGCTACATCATCGGACCGCGTCTGGGCGCGTTGAACTTCGCGGGCGGAATCTTTGCCTGGGGACTGATGGTCCCACTGCTGATCTACTTCCTCGGCCCCGAAATCTCCAAGACCTTGCCGCCCGGCGACGCGTCCTGGGATGTCATCGGGAATCAGGTCTGGCGCAATATCGTGCGGCCTATCGCGGTGGGTGGAATGCTGGTCGGCGCCAGCTACACGCTCTTCAAAATGCGAGCGAGTCTGGCGACGGGCATCGGCCGCGCCATCAGCGATCTGAAAAAGGCCAGTTCGCAGGGCGAAGCGCAGGATCGAACGCAGCTCGACCTCAACGCCCGAACGGTTTTCCTGGGCCTCGGCATCGCGTTCGCCGCCATGCTGGCGCTGTACTTCTTCTTCACCAAGGATTTTGTCGCCGCCGGCGTCTCGGCCGTGGTGATGCTCATCCTGGGCTTCTTCTTCGCCGCCATCAGCGGCAACCTGGTGGGCATGATCGGATCGTCGAACAATCCGATTTCGGGCCTGACTCTCTCCACGCTGATCATCGCCGCCCTGTTGATGGTCGCGATTGGCGTGAAGGGTTCAACGGGTGTAATGGCGGTGCTCGGAGTGGCCGCCGTCATCTGCGTCAGCAGCGCCGTGGCCGGTGAGATGCTTCAGGATCTGAAGGTCGGGCATCTTCTGGGCGGTACTCCGCGCCGCATGCAGATCGGCGATTTTCTGGGCGTATTGGTGGCCAGCGCAGTGCTGTACTTCCCGCTGCTGTGGCTGCACCAGAGCAACATCAAAGAAGGCGGGATCGGATTCGGCGACGCCAAGCTTTCGGCGCCGCAGGCCGGTCTGATGGCGAGCCTCGCGCAGGGCATCGTCGGCGGCGATATGGCCTGGCCTCTCGTGATAGTGGGCATCTTCATGGGCATCGGTCTGGTGATGGTCCAGGTGAAGAGCCCGATGCTGTTCAGCGTCGGCATGTACCTGCCGCTGGAAACGACCTTCGCCATCTTCGTCGGCGGCGTTATCCGCTGGTTGTGCGACGTCTCTCGCGACAGGAAGAATTTCAACGACGCGCAGAAGGCTCGCATCGAGAATGCGGGCGTGCTGTGCGCCTCGGGGTTGATCGCCGGCGAGGCTCTGATGGGGTTGATAAAAGCCGGTGTGGTGATGGCCACGGATAAGCCGTTGGCATCGATGTTCCACTTCTTCGCCGAGCCCCCGTTGATCGGCGGACTGATCGTCCTCGTATTGCTTGGCGTCTACATGATCCAATTGCCGCTGTCTAAGGCCGGATCGCCCGACGAGCCAGCGCCGCCGACGGCAATTATGTAGACACGAGTCCGGGACATCTTCCACCGGATTTCGAGGGGGGAGTCTGAACGCAGGTACAGGGTGAGCGGCCCGTGGCTCATCCGGTGCGGCGTTCCGGAGGTTCGCATCCGTGCCGTCTGGTTGCGCCGCCTGCTTTGGCCAAAGAAATGCTGCGTAGTGTTCAAGCTAGGATAGTAGTTTGTCAACGGTCTCCTCTCCACAAGCCTCCGCGCGTCCCGCCTGGGGCGCCGTGTATGCCGGCGTAGCGCTCACAACGGCAGCCACGCTGATCCTGGAACTGGCGCTCACCCGCCTGTTCTCGGTGATCTTTTACTATCACTTCGCATTTCTGGCGATCTCTATCGCCCTGTTCGGGTTAGGCGCGGGCGGAGTAGTGTCCTATTTTTTTCCCCAGCGCGGCCGGGCGCTATACCGCCGTTTGGGAATCGTATCGGCCGCCAACGCGGTTGTGACGACGTTGACGCTCACGTGGCTATTGGGCCAGCACGGCGGCACCTCCTTCGCGTCGCTTGGCAGCGTTTATGTCGCGGCCTCGCTGCCGTTCCTGTTTTCCGGAGTGGTTGTCTCGCTCGCGATCTCCGAGAGCATCGCCAGAGTGGAGAAGGTGTACTTCTGGGATCTCGCCGGCGCTGCAACGGGCTGCCTGGCGCTGATTCCGCTGCTCGATATCATCGGCGCTCCGGGAGCCGTGCTCGCCTCCGCCGTTCTTTCCGCGGCGGCGTCCGCCGTTTGGTTTGGGCTGGCCAGAACCGTTCGCCTGCGGGCCTTCGGCGTAGCCCTGGCGCTGGCGCTTGTAACCCTGGCCACCTACAACAAGCAAGCGCACGTTCTGGACCTGCGCACGGCTAAAGGCGCGGAGCTGCGCGGCGAGCACTTCGTCCAATGGAACAGCTTCTCGCGCATCGCCGTGAAGGACGACCCCGGCGGCGGTCAGATCGTGGCGATCGACGCGGACGCGACTACGGGCATCTCACAGTTCAATATCGACCACCTCAGCCAATCCGAGAAAGTGCAGCTCGCGGCCGAGGGGCCGGGCTTCGTGTATTGCGTCCGTCCCGGCGGCAAGACGCTGATTCTTGGCGCGGGCGGAGGCTGGGACGTCGCGCGCGCGCTGGCGTCGGGCAGCCGCGACGTCACGGGCGTGGAGATCAATCCGATCATCGCCACCACCATCATGCGCAAGGGCTATGCCAAGCTGAGCCACGGCATCTACCTGCGGCCCGACGTGCGCATTATCGTCGAGGACGGGCGCAGCTATGTCCGGCGCTCCAGCGAAAAGTATCGGGTGTTGCAGGCCACGCTGGTGGATACCTGGGCCTCCACGGCGGCGGGTGCGTTCGCGCTCTCGGAGAACAACCTCTACACTACGGACGCTTTCCTCGACTACCTGAACCACTTGACGCCGGACGGCGTTCTGGCCTTCACGCGCTGGGGATTCCAACCGCCTCGTGAGTCTCTGCGGCTGGTGTCGCTGGCGCGCGAAGCTCTTACCCAGCTGGGTGAGAAAGAAGCCTGGAGGCATGTAGTCGTCATCCGCGAACAGGCGAAGCGCCTGCGCCATTGGGGCGCAACGGATACTGTGCTGATCTCGCGCAAGCCATTCAGCGCCGAGGATCTGGTGAAGGTTCACGAGACGGCGGCTCGCGGTTTCGAATTGATCTATGCGCCCGACACGCCAGGCACGACTCCCTTCAGCCAACTGCTGAGCGCCACCAACGTCGACAAGTTCTATGACGGCTATCGCTTCGATGTCCGGCCCGTGCCCGATGACCGGCCGTTTTTCTTCTATACGGTGCAGGCGCGTGACGTTTGGTCATTCCTGAGCTCGTTCAATCACGAAAGCGCCGATTTCAAGGTGAACCTGGCTCTGCCCGCGCTGTTCGCGCTGCTCGGCGTAAGCGCCATTGCAACTCTTATCACGTTGCTGCTGCCGCCGCTCTTGTTGGGCGCGCGGCTCCCGCGGGATCGCGGCGTAGCGCTGTACCTGCCCTATTTCCTGCTGCTCGGAGCGGGGTACATCATCATCCAGGTGGGCCTGATTCAGAAGCTGATCCTGTTGCTCGGCCACCCGACCTATGCGCTCACGGTTGTCGTTTTCTCGATGCTGCTTTCTAGCGGTCTCGGCAGCTTCGCCAGCCGCCGGATTCTGAACCGCGACGAAAAGCGGCTGCGCTTCGTTCCGCTCGCCGTGGCAGCGGCGGTGGCACTACTGGCCGTTCTGGTGACGCCGGCGAGTACGGCGCTAGCCACCGCGCCGGCTTTCGTCCGTTTGTTCTGCGCGGTCCTGATGGTCGCTCCGGCGGGATTCCTGATGGGCATGCCGTTTCCTGGCGGCCTCGCGCTTCTGGAAGACTGGCAGCCGATGGCGGTCCGCTGGGCCTGGTCCATGAATGCCGCCGCCAGCGTATTGGGTTCGGCGCTCTCCATCTGCTGCGCGATTTATGTGGGACTGCAGACCACGCTTCTGCTCGGGGCTCTTTGTTACGTGGCCGCCGCGTTAGTCCTCTTCGCGACCGCGCACTTCCGGCGCGAAGCGGCCGGCGCCGAACGCGCTGCCAGAGTTGCAGTTTAACGCGGGGAAATTCGGTCTCGAATCGCGCCGGATAGCGGGCAAATTCCCGCGAACGTGCCGCATCATTGCTTCAACGCCAGCACCTCTTTGACCTTAGCCAGCAACGTTTCGGGACTCACCGGCTTCCCCAAGACGGCATCGGCCCCCAACATCCTGGCGGCCGCCAGGAATCTGCCCCCGAACGCCCCGGAAACGGCGATGATTCCTACGCCGGGTAATTCCCGGCGCAAGCCCTGAATAGTCTCCAGCCCTTCCTGCTCCGGCATCACCAGGTCCGTGATCACCAGGTCGACGTTGTTTGCGAGCGCCAATGTGTGCGCCTGTTTCCCGTTCGCCGCTTCGAATACTTCATAGCCGCCCTGTTCCAGCGCCATCCGCAGGAAATGGCGCACGGCAGCTTCATCGTCGGCCACCACAATGCGCCGCGTGCGCGTTCCCAGCACTGAACGAACCTTGTGGGCAAGCTGGTTCGGACTGAACGGCTTCTGAATGAATTGGAAGCGTTCTTCCAGCACTCCGTGTTGCGCGATGACATCGTCGGTATAGCCCGACATAAACAACACTTTGATTTCGGGGCAGAGCCGTCGTAGCCAGTCGGCAAGTTCTTTGCCACTCATGTTGGGCATTACTACGTCGGTCAGCACGAGGTCGATACCGGCCTTTCCGCCCTCGCACAGCAGCAGCGCTTCGCCGGCGCTATCCGCAAGGATGACGCGGTAGCCGTACTCCGCCAGAGCGGCGGCTGCGTACTCCCGGACCTCCGCCTGATCCTCCACCACCAACACGGTCTCCATTCCCCGAATCTCCGCGACGGACTCAGGATTATCCGTTGCAGCCGGAACCTCTTCAACTTTGGGCAATAAGATCGTGAAGGTTGCTCCGCACCCCGGCTCGCTGCGGACCTCGATGAATCCACCGCTCTGCGCCACTATCCCCTGGATCATCGACAGCCCGAGTCCGGTCCCTTTGCCTACCTCTTTCGTGGTGAAGAATGGCTCGAAGATATGGCTGCGTGTCTCCTCGTCCATTCCGGTGCCGTTGTCGGTCACCAGCAGCATTGCGTAGGATCCGGCGATTTCACAGGAAAGAGATCGGCCGTCGCTCCCACCCTGCTCCAATACAGCCGTCTCGATGAGGAGCTTGCCACCATTCGGCATCGCGTCCTTAGAGTTCACCGCCAGGTTCATGACTACCTGTTCCAATTGACCTGGGTCGGCGCAGATTATCACAGGGTCCGGGTGCAACTCGACGCAAAGTTTTACATCTTCGCCCACCAGACGCGCGAGCATCGGCTGCATCCCAGCCACAACGGCGTTGAGATCGAGCACGCGCGGTTGCAGAATCTGCTTACGGCCGAACGCCAGCAATTGCTGAGTCAAGGCCGCGGCGCGTACTCCGGCCTTGTGGACTTCCTCAACGCTGTCTCGCAAAGGATCGCCTGCGTTCAGCTTTGCGAGCAACAGGTCGCTGTAGCCGTTGATGACGGTCAGCAGGTTGTTGAAGTCGTGGGCGATGCCTCCCGCCAGGCGGCCCACGGATTCCATTTTCTGCGCCTGTTGGAATTGGGCTTCGAGTTGTGCTTTCTCCTCTTCGGCGAGTTTGCGCTCGGTAATGTCGAGAATGGTTCCGACCATTCGAATGGGCCTGCCCGCTTCATCGAACTCTAATTCACCGAGTCCATGGACCCACCGCTCTTGCCCATCTTTGCGTCGGACGATCTTGTACTCCCGGTCAAAGCGGACGTGTTGTCCTAATACCTCGTCTTGAAAGTAACGCGCCATCCCCTCGCGCCATTCGGGGTGGATCAGGGAAGCCCATCCTTCAATCGAGCGCACGAACTTTTGATCTATGCCGAAAATCTCGTCCATTACCATGGAACTGGTCCAAACGTCTTTCGGGATCTCCAGTGCATAGTTCCCCAGGCGTGCAATTCGTTGCGCTTCGAGGAGTTGTGCTTCTCTCTCCAGCAATGCATCTTCCACGCGTTTGCGCTTGGTGATGTCGCGGGTCACGCCTAGGATTTCGGCGCCGCTCCCGTTCTGTTTAGACAAGAGTGTCGTCAC
Source organism: Terriglobia bacterium (assembly GCA_963823095.1). Classification (GTDB taxonomy): domain Bacteria; phylum Acidobacteriota; class Terriglobia; order Bryobacterales; family Bryobacteraceae; genus CAIVVT01. The sequence continues at coordinate 9,620 of CAWGKI010000032.1, read as the reverse complement.
CACCTCGGTGCACACTGTCGAGCCATCCTTACGCAGTTGATCTATCCGGTGCGTCTGGGAGCGCAAGGACTCGTCGCCGGCCTCAACGGCGGCAATCGCCTGCGCGATGCGGCCGGTGGCAAACCGGTAGTCATCCGGGGTGAGGAAGTCCTGCAAATGCTTTGTCAGGGCCTCCTCCGGAGAGTAGCCTAGCAAGCCTTGCACGCCGGGACTGATATACGTAAACCCGTCGGAAGCGACGTCCAGCAGCCAGATGACATCGGCGGTGTTTTCCGAGATGAGCCGGTATTGTTCTTCACTGGCGCGAAGCGCTGCCTGGGTCGCCCGCTGATCGAGTGCAATAGCAAGGCTATCCGCGGCCCGCTCCAGCAGGGCAATCTTCCTGGGAGTGAATCGGTCCGGACGCGGATCGTTGCATTGCAGCAGCCCGAGGGTCCGGCCGGAACATCGCAGCGGAACCAGAGCGACGGATTCATAGCCTGCCCGGTTGCAGCGGTTGCGCGTATGGGACTGACGGTCGGCTTCAGCTGTGGACGCCAGTAGCCTGGTAGTGCTGTTCGTCCAGAAGCTCCCGCCTGGAGTGAAAAAGGGTTGTCGTGGGTCGAAGCGGCCGCTCAGGATGTTGCCGCACATGCATTCCAGCAACGGGTTGCCATGGCTGTCGCGTACCAGTTCCCCCTTAGCGTCGCGCGCGCAGAGATAATTTTCGGCCTGGACAAACTCGGCGGGGAATCCGCGGGTTTCGTAGTAGTACGGGTAGTCGTCGCCATCATTCAGCCTGATCCCCACCGCCTCACAACCCGACCAGCCTTGCAGCAGGCCTGTGATCGTCTGAATCAGATCGCGGCTATCGTTGGGCGCATTCAGCAGGCGCAGCAGGACCAGCATGGTCTCGCGGTCGGCATCATCCAGTTTGCGCTCCGTGATGTCCTCGAAAACCGCGACAAAGCATCCTGTCCCCGCACCATAGGCCGAGATGGATAGCCACCGCCCGAGCGGCTCGAAATCGAGCTCGAAAACTTCGGGATCGGCGCCCGACGCCACCCTGTTGTAGATTTCCAGCAGCTCGGGATTCGACTTGCGAATCCCTGGAACTATCTGGGACACGCGCTTTCCCACGACGTCCCGCAAGCCGGTTAATCGTTCGAAGGAGCGGTTCACTTCCAGATAAACGAAATCGACCGGCCTGTTCTGGTCGTCGTACAGCATCTTGCAGTACGCGAACCCCTCCAGCATGTTTTCGAACAGCGAGCGATGCCTTTGCTCGCTAGCCTGCAGTCCTTGTTCAGCGCGTTTGCGGGCAGTGATGTCCTGGGCACTGATCAGCACGCTGCCCACACCGTCGGATTCCAAGTACGCCGTGGCGATCAGCAGGCACCGCTCATCAACTTCTCCGCCGACGCCGAATGGCAACACTGCTTCCACGTTGTCGCGCCCGCGCTTTTCGGCGAAGGTGTCCAGAATGGCGCGGCGAATCTGGCACGAGGAGCAGGACGCCCCGAACCCGCACCCCCGAGGGTCATCCAGCGAATGCAGGCAGTGGAGGGCTTCCCCGCTTCGCAGTCCGAGCATGTCCTCTTCGCTACTCCCGGCGAACAGAACGGCGGCATTGTTCAACTTGATAACTCGCCGGTCCGAGTCCACAAGCAGTAAGGCAATGGGAACGCTATTGTTGATGGCGGTAAGTTCGGCATGAACCCGCCCCAGCGCCTCCTCGGCCCCTTTGCGCTCGCCGAGTTCCCGCTCGAGGTCGCGCGTTCTTTCCAGAACCTTGGCGGCCAGGCGTTCCTTTTCCTGCCGCTCCGAGATACTGGCCGCTTTGAGCTTGGCCATGGCCCGGATCTGCGCGGTCAACTCCGCCTCGTCCAATGGTTTGGAGAGGAATGCCTCGGCCCCGGTCTCCAGGGCTTTCAGGCGGCTTTCCCGGCCCGTTTGCAGCGCCGTCAGAAAGACGACCGGAATATGCTTCAACCGCACGTCGGACTTCAACCGCCGGCATACCTCAAACCCGTCCATGCCAGGCATGACGATATCGAGCAGGATGACATCGGGATCGACCGTGACTGCAAGTTCGATGCCCTTCGCGCCGTTCAGCGCGGTCAAGACACTGGCGCCAGGGAAAGCATCGGCCACGACGGCTTTCAGGACAGTCAGATTGTCCTCGTGGTCATCAATTGCCAGGATGGTGAGGCTGTTAGCGGCCACCGAGTTTCTCCCTTGCCCGGATACTAATGTCCCTGAGCCGCATGGCTCACCCTCCCCGCTCGGTCTTTCGAAATATGGCGAACGCCGGCTGAATGGCGCGGATCCCTAAACTGCTCTTTACAATGCTTTTTTCCGCCTCGCCAGTAACCAGATTGCCGCCCGCGGACACCGACCCCCACACCTTCTTCAAAATGCGCCGCCGAGTGTTCTCCCCGTAGTAAAACAGCAAGTTACTGCAGATAACAAGATCGAAATCACGGTAAATGCTTGGCGGCGGGCTGGCCGTGTGTTCGTCCAATAGGTCGTAGACCGAGAAATCGACGCGGCTTCGCAGCGCCGGCACGATCCGGTAAGCCTGATCTTCTTGCGTAAAGAAGCTACGGATGTGTTTCAAACGGAGATTGTGGACTGCCGGGTAATCGTACACGCCCTCTTGCGCCTTGGCGATCCCGGCACTGCAATGATCGGTCGCGAAGATGCGGTAGGAGAGTGCGCCCCCACAGGCCGCGGCTAGGTCGCTCAGCAACATGGCAATGGAATAGGCTGCCTGCCCGGCCGCGCAGGCAGCCGACCAGACACGGAGTTCCGCCCGCCCACCGTTTGCCTTTTCCCGGATGAGACCGGGCAAGACCTGCCGTTCGAGAAAGTCGAATGTGAGCGGGCTTCTCCAGAATTCGCTATAAGTGACGTTCAGCGCGTGGAAGAGAGTCTCCGACTCCGTGCGGTTTTCCGAGAGGTATTCGCAGTAGGCCGAGGCGGTCTCGATCCCGGTAGCAGCCAATCTGCTCTCGATTGATTTCGCCAGGAATGCTTCGTCGTGCAGGGAGATGTCCCGGCCTTGAGTCTGGCCCATCACCCGGACGATCTCGGACAGTTCCCCGTTCATGCAATCAGCCTATAGCTTTAGTGCCGGCATAGTAGTTCGAGAGCTTCGGAGCTTACCCCAAGTTTGGCAGAAGCGTGTCGTCATTGTGAGCGTGAGGATCCGCACAACCGTTGCTCGCCGCCTGACGCGGCCACGGCGCCAGGAGGATGTGGGAGGATCTGGGAGTTCCGCCCGGAGGTAACCAGATGTTATGATGATTTGCAGGCGATGGAAGGCCGTCGACGACCAATCCCGTTCCGAGGCATTGAGAGTGAAGCAAACGCCGAAGTCGAAATGCAGGATAGGGCCGTGTCTAGCACGGGCTAGCACAATCACCGGAAGTCACAGTTTTTTGTCGCGTGTAATTCGTTGTAGATAAAGGGTGCCACCCTAGCTCAGCTGGTAGAGCGGCTGATTCGTAATCAGCAGGTCGCCGGTTCAATCCCGGCGGGTGGCTCCAGTTTATTTTCAACAACTTCCAGCGATCACTCTTTCCGGTTTTCTCCAAATCTTCAGGTTTTGTCAGCAGGAATCTGCTGACAAAACCGGCTGACGGATGTGTCAGCGGACACTGCGGATCACTTTCGGAAGTGCAGAAGAGCCACTGGCCAACTTCGGCATGCAGAATGGTGGTTCTCGGTAGTGGCGCCTAGTCGTGGCATTTCAACGCATTTTTGGCGCGCCCCTCTCCTTCGGCGCGGAGACCTAGCGGTAACACGCCGTCGTTGTCCTTCGTGCGCGGTTCAGCTTCACGGACGAAACTCGTGAGAGACCCGTCAGAGGTTACTGCCGGGGGACTGCCAGAACAGAGTCGTTCTCTGCGACGAATTCCATCGCGAAACTCTCGATCACCCGACTCCAGCCGATCTGAAGGCTGCCAAGGCACGTTCGTCAAGCCTTGCCCTGCTCGACGTGTTCAACTTGCGGTCCTATTGGCGCTCCACAGTGCGGGGCAGAGAGCGAGCTATGCCAAACGTAGCCTGGAGCACATGCAGCGGAGTCCCGTTGTCGAGAGCTTGGCTCGCCGTGCCCGTGACGCATCCAATGCGGGCGCACCTTCTTGCCAAGGCCGGCATCGCGCGCCGTGCGAGTGACGATCACGTCGATCATCGACAGATCGAGCGGTCGATCCACCCGGCGTTCTAGAGCCGAGTTCGTGCCGCCGAGTGCCCTCCTCCGGTTGTCGAGAACCTGTTTGTCCGGCGATGCCCCGCCGCTCAGCACCATCAGATGGCTCCACAGCGCCGACGGCGCGAGCACGGCCTGCTCCACCTTCGCCTAGGACCGTCGACCGAGACATCATCATTGGAATTGCCGGAGTCGCTTTGATGAGGGCTGGGACTACAGCCGCGCTTTCATCGAGTGTCTTTGACACACCGGAATCGTGTCCTTTCGGCAGGAGTGCGTAAGGGTGGCAGAATCTCGGGAATGAGCTGGGCAGGCCCGGCTCTAAACCGGGTTCGCTGTTTTCGCCAGCTGTCGGGAGCGGAACTTTTTCTGGAGTCCTTGGTTCACCTGGGCAGGCGAGAATATTTCCGGATCGAACGGACCTCGCCACTGCAGCATGTTTTCGTGCTCTTCGTGTTCGGCGTCGGCCAGCACCGCCAGATATTCTTCATACCCGTGAGGTCCGCCCACGTCCTCGGGAGGCGTGCGGCGTTCGCCGCGGATGCACGTCGGATATGGTGTGGCCGTCTCTGGTAGCAGGATAGCCTCCAGTAGCAGTTCATGCTCCCAGTTGTCGCCAAAGTCATATAGATAGGTGAACTGCGTCCCCACACGGGGCACGACCTCCCCAAGTTGCATGCGGCGTTCATCGGTCACTTTGCGCTCGTACATGTCGTCGTCGGGGTCGGGCACGCTGTAAAGTCGGCGGCCGATTGCGAACTGGTGGAGATGGTAGTCCTCCCATCCCATGACGATCTGCAATATGGTGTGCAGTTGGGCCAGGGTAGTGTCTTCCCACACCTGGATGCGCCGCCAGATGGGCGGCTGAATGTCTCGCAACGTTACCTTCAACTGGTAGAGGGCTCGATTTTTCGCCACGATTACAGCTTACTCATCGCCAGCATGCGGCGGACGGAGGTGCGGCCAACGTTCAACCGGCGGGCGATCTCGGATTTGCTGACGCCAGCGCGATGCAATTTCCTGATCTCCGCAGCGTGCACGGCTGCTGTTGCGGGTCGGCCCAGCGGCGTGCCGTTTCGACGGGCGTGGAGCAATCCCGCGCGGACTCTTTCTCGCAATATCTCGCGCTCGAATTCCGCGAAGACGGCCAGAAGGCCGGCCATGGCTCGACCGGCCGGCGTAGTCAGGTCCAGGGCCTCGGTCAGTGAGACGAAACTTACGCCGAGGTGGTCCAGTTCCTGGAGTGTCGCCAGCAGGTCCGTCACAGACCGGCCCCATCGATCCAGTCGCCATACCAGCACGACGTCGATCTCGCGGCGACGTGCGGCATCGAGCACTGTTTCGCGCAGTTCACGCTGCGACGTGCCGGAGCCGACCTCCTTCACCTGCAGGGCTATCGTCCAGCCCCGCCGGGCGGTGTACTCCCGCAGGGCGCGAATCTGCAACGGGATGGTCTGCTGATCGTTCGTGGAAACGCGCGCGTAGAGACCGGCGCGAAACATTTTCGCCGGTTTGCGTGCCTGGCCAAAAACCCTCGGTGATTTTGCCTTCTCAGCGGCCCGTTTTTCGGCCATTCCGAAGCGTCCGATCCGGATGGCCGAAGACTATCCTTTTCGGCCATGCGAGATCCATCATAACTCTACGAGGAATCCGCGAGGCCCACGGTTCGCGCGAGCGTCTCGCGGTAGTTCCACGGCATCCACTGCGCGGGGCTGGCCGCTAACTCCTGGGCGTGCCGTTGCAACTCGATTAGGTGGTCGAAGGAATTGGCGCCGCACAACTGGCAGGTGTGGATCAAGCTCATGAACAGATCACCGACCTGCGCTCCGTTCAGCGTTTTGTAGAACAAGGCGTTCTTCCTGTGCAGAACGGCCCGCTTCAGCGCCCTTTCGCAAATATAATGCCGACTCCCGGATTATGCCGCGTCCGTGGTGTTGCGAATCGTCCTGCCGTCGTTTCGATGCTTGCTGACGCGGCATAATCAGCGTGGTCTCTTTAAACTGGCAGGCATGCCAGACAAGGAAAGACCACATGACGACACCCAGATTGGAAGATGGGACGCCCGAGAGACCGCTCGACGATCACATCGAACCATTCCTCAAACATCTTCGCGTTGCCGGCTACGCCGAACGCACGCTGCGCAAGAAACGAACGGTCGCTAGAGCTTTCGCTCGATGGATGAGGCGGAAGCAGATTGTCGTAGATGGCCTAGCCCGGATTTCTCACCGAGGGTCTAGCAAAAAGCCGCCTTTTCTGGCATAAACATTTGTACTAGCAAGTGTTTAGGACCAGAGGGAAGGCGGCTTTCGCTATGACAGAGTGTACCCAATCCAGCTTCGAGTTTGAAGGACATTTTTCGCGCCAGGTGGTGGCTGGCTTCGACGGCGGCGCGATCACCTCCGACGCAGGGGCTCTACTGCTGCGCAAGGTCGAGCAGCGGACTGGGATCGTGCGCCAGTTTGCGGCGTGTTTCACCGACCACCGGCGCGCAGACCGCGTGGAGCACAAGCTCGGCGAGCTGATTCAGCAGCGGGTCTATGGCTTGGCGTTGGGCTACGAGGATCTCAACGATCACGACCAGTTGCAGCGCGATCCGTTGCTGGCTCTGCTGAGCGGCAAGCGCGACCTGGAAGGCGCGACGCGGAGGCGGGAGCAGGACCGCGGCAAGCCGGGCGCGGGCAAGAGCACGCTGAACCGTCTGGAGTTGACGCCGGCCGACGCCACCGCGCGCGAGCGCTACAAGAAGATCGTGATGCGCGAGGGGGCCATCGACGATGCCCTGGTGCAGCTTTACATTCAAGCGCAGGAGCACCAACCGGAGCGCATTGTGCTGGACCTGGACGCCACCGACGACCCGCTGCACGGCAATCAGGAGGGGCGTTTCTTTCACGGCTACTACGGCCACTATTGCTACCTGCCGCTGTACATCTTTGCGGGCGAGCACCTGCTGTGCGCGCGGCTGCGGCCCTCCAACATCGACGCCGCGGCGGGCTCGCTGGAGGAAGTGCAACGCATCGTGGCGGCGCTGCGGCGGGTGTGGCCGGAGGTGGAGATCGTGCTGCGCGCCGACTCGGGTTTCTGTCGCGACGAACTGATGACGTGGTGCGAGAAACACTGCGTGGATTACGTCTTCGGGCTGGCGCGCAACGCCCGGCTGGTGAAGATCTTGGCCGCGAGTTGCATCAAGCGCAGCAGCAGTTCGAACAGACCAAGCAGGCCGCGCGCGTGTTCTCTGAGTTTACCTATCGCACCCAGAAAAGCTGGTCGCGGGAGCGGCGCGTGATCGCCAAAGCCGAGCACCTGGACAAGGGCTCCAACCCGCGTTTCGTGGTCACCTCGCTGAGCGCGGAGCGGCTGGCGGCGCAGGCGTTGTACGAAGAGTTCTACTGCGCGCGGGGCGAGATGGAGAACCGCATCAAGGAGCAACAGCTGGCGCTGTTCGCCGACCGCACCTCGACCGCACTGCTGCGCTCCAACCAACTGCGGCTGTACTTTTCTTCGATCGCTTACTGCCTCATGCAAGCGCTGCGGCGGCTGGGGCTGCAGGGTACCAGTATGGCCCACGCGCAGTGCACCACGATCCGGCTGAAGCTGCTCAAGATCGGCGCGCGCATCCGCATCACCGCGCGCAAGGTCTGGATCTCGATGGCCAGCGGGTGCCCGTCGGCGGAGGTGTTCGGCGAGGTCTTCAGCAACCTCGAAAATGTGGCTCTGCGCCGCTGAGCCAGAAGCGAATAAACGACAAAAACCGGCAAAAACGGAGTTGAAAACAAACAAAGTAGGGAAAGTGCGTTTTGCGATCTTCCGAAAAGCGGATCCGAAGCACTGAATTCCACTTGCGCACTCCGCAGACCCTGCCTACACCCCGGCAAAGCGCCACCAGCCCGCCGGAAACCCGCAAAACGGGTCCCATCCTGTCCCGACCCGCCGGTGGCAAGCCTTGGTGAGAAATGCGGGTTAGCGGCCAGCCCCGCGCAGTGGATGCCGTGGAACTACCGCGAGACGCTCGCGCGAACCGTGGGCCTCGCGGATTCCTCGTAGAGTTATGATGGATCTCGCATGGCCGAAAAGGATAGTCTTCGGCCATCCGGATCGGACGCTTCGGAATGGCCGAAAAACGGGCCGCTGAGAAGGCAAAATCACCGAGGGTTTTTGGCCAGGCACGCAAACCGGCGAAAATGTTTCGCGCCGGTCTCTACGCGCGCGTTTCCACGAACGATCAGCAGACCATCCCGTTGCAGATTCGCGCCCTGCGGGAGTACACCGCCCGGCGGGGCTGGACGATAGCCCTGCAGGTGAAGGAGGTCGGCTCCGGCACGTCGCAGCGTGAACTGCGCGAAACAGTGCTCGATGCCGCACGTCGCCGCGAGATCGACGTCGTGCTGGTATGGCGACTGGATCGATGGGGCCGGTCTGTGACGGACCTGCTGGCGACACTCCAGGAACTGGACCACCTCGGCGTAAGTTTCGTCTCACTGACCGAGGCCCTGGACCTGACTACGCCGGCCGGTCGAGCCATGGCCGGCCTTCTGGCCGTCTTCGCGGAATTCGAGCGCGAGATATTGCGAGAAAGAGTCCGCGCGGGATTGCTCCACGCCCGTCGAAACGGCACGCCGCTGGGCCGACCCGCAACAGCAGCCGTGCACGCTGCGGAGATCAGGAAATTGCATCGCGCTGGCGTCAGCAAATCCGAGATCGCCCGCCGGTTGAACGTTGGCCGCACCTCCGTCCGCCGCATGCTGGCGATGAGTAAGCTGTAATCGTGGCGAAAAATCGAGCCCTCTACCAGTTGAAGGTAACGTTGCGAGACATTCAGCCGCCCATCTGGCGGCGCATCCAGGTGTGGGAAGACACTACCCTGGCCCAACTGCACACCATATTGCAGATCGTCATGGGATGGGAGGACTACCATCTCCACCAGTTCGCAATCGGCCGCCGACTTTACAGCGTGCCCGACCCCGACGACGACATGTACGAGCGCAAAGTGACCGATGAACGCCGCATGCAACTTGGGGAGGTCGTGCCCCGTGTGGGGACGCAGTTCACCTATCTATATGACTTTGGCGACAACTGGGAGCATGAACTGCTACTGGAGGCTATCCTGCTACCAGAGACGGCCACACCATATCCGACGTGCATCCGCGGCGAACGCCGCACGCCTCCCGAGGACGTGGGCGGACCTCACGGGTATGAAGAATATCTGGCGGTGCTGGCCGACGCCGAACACGAAGAGCACGAAAACATGCTGCAGTGGCGAGGTCCGTTCGATCCGGAAATATTCTCGCCTGCCCAGGTGAACCAAGGACTCCAGAAAAAGTTCCGCTCCCGACAGCTGGCGAAAACAGCGAACCCGGTTTAGAGCCGGGCCTGCCCAGCTCATTCCCGAGATTCTGCCACCCTTACGCACTCCTGCCGAAAGGAC
>CAWGKI010000031.1:0-66277 GCA_963823095.1 Terriglobia bacterium | reverse complement strand
TTTCGTTTTCCGCGCATGGGACGGGCCTCTTCAACTCGCGTGCGCCGCATGGTCGCCACAGCGATTCCGTAACCGATTTTCTTAGACTCCCAAACATCTGATTTCATTGTTGTTTTGAGCCTGCATGGCCGAGGATTCCGGAGCATATTCGCATTGTGTTTTCGCCCTTGCTTTCCCGTCATATCTTGTATAGTATGGATACAAGACATGGCCGAGCCTTCTCAGCCGCGCCGAACTCTCCGCTGCCGAGCGCAGTCTCCGTTCCCGCATCGCCCAACTCACCTCCGGCGATACGGTTTCTGCACGGCTCGCTCTCCGAGCGCTCCAGCAAGTGCGGCAAACCCAATTGCCATTGCGCCGACGGCGAAGGGCACCGGTCGCTGTATCTGGTGGATAGCCACGCCGGCAAAGTGCGCCAGATCTGCGTTCCGAAGACGTTGCAGGACCCGGTTCGTCAGGCTGTTGGCGCGTACCAGGAGATGCGGCGACTGATTGACGAAGTTTCTGAACTGGAGTGGAAACGCTTCCTGGCAAGGAAGGGCTGACCATTCTCCGCCGCCTGCTCGCCTATGCCGAGAAGGTCTTCCAGTTTTCCGAGACTGTCGTCGCCGGCGTCGCGGACCGGCGCCTGCAACCGCGTATCCCGACCTCTCATCGTTGTCAAATCCGTCGCGGCGTTGTTCTGGGCCCGCATGGGCAGCCTCAATGCTTTGGAACTGACCGCTCACTCCCGCTTCTTCCGCCGCTGGCTCGGACAGTCGGTGTGCAGCGCCGACAGCGTCGGACGCGTGAGCGCTCTGGTGGATGCCGAGGGATTGCGGCAGGGGATTCACCATGTCTATGATCAGTTGAAGCGCAACAAAGCCTTGCCGGACCATCACGGAATCGGCAGTCGCCGTCCTTGATGGCCACGAAAGCCATGCCAGCTATCGCCGCCACTGTCCGGGCTGCCTGGAGCGAACCATCCACGGCAACGGGAACGCGGATCGCACCCAGTTCTACCATCGGCAGGTAACGCTGATGCTGCTACCTGCCGCGCGCCCGGGCTGCCACCCGATTCGCCTGCTGCTGGATCATGAACCGCAACGCGCCGGACGAAGGCGAAGTGGCAACCGCTCTGCGTTTGCTGGAGCGGGTGATCGGTTCTTATCCGCGTGCGTTCGATCTGGTCCTGGCTGATGCGCCTCTATGCCACGGCGCCGTTCTTCAACTTCCTTTTGGCGCAGCGGCAAACACGCCCTGGTCGTACTCAAAGATGAACGGCGCAACCTATATCAGGATGCGGCCGGTCTGTTCGCTCGCGTGCCTCCGACAGGAGGGTATCTTCCGGCTCACGCAAATGTTTGCTGGTGGGATTTTCCGGACCTGCGTACCTGGCCGCAGGTCAATGACTCCGGTGCGAGTCATCCGTTCTTTGGAAACCGTATTCGGTGCGCCGGCAACTCGACGGTAAAGACGAAGCTGAAAACCAGTGACTGGATCTGGGTGACCACGCTTCCCGTTCAGCCCGTCTCCACCCAACGGGCCGTCGCCTTCGGCCACCAGCGCTGGGATATCGAAAATCACGGGTTCAATGAACTGGTCAACGGATGGCATGCCGACCACATCTATCAGGCACGACCCCAACGCCATCGAGTGCTTCCTGCTGATCGCCTTCCTCGCCTTCAATATCTTTCACGCTTTCTTCGTTCGCAATCTCAAACCGCAGATCCGCAAACGCAGAACTCAGATCTTCTGGTCCAGGTTCATGGCGGCTGAGATCTATGCCGGCATTAACCCCGCCATCTCGCCTTGAATTCGCAATCCAGAAACTCCATCGCCCTGACCGGTTGAGACCGCAAAATCATAAGTCCGTGGCAACCCTGCCGGAGCGTGCCCGAACCGCGCTCCACTCCCGCCTGCGCCGTCCCGCCCACTCATCTGCGCCGCTGCAATTCATTTCGCCCGCGCCCCAAGGCCCCCAACCCTTCAACTTTCCCTCGCACCGTAGCCTTCGACCCTTCGCTCGATCAGGCTTGCGGAATCGCTGTGGTCGCCATGCAATTCAGGTGCCGCACTGAAAAGTGCGCTATTATTGTAAATGCAAGTTGGCTCGTCTGTCCCGCCTGTTTAGTTCAGCCGGTTCGGCTGATCCTTCTGCCCAAACAACTGAATGAACAACTTTTCTGACTTTAAGCTCTCAGCCGTTCTGAAGAGCAACCTCTCCCGCGCCGGTTTCGTTAAGCCGACGCCTGTGCAATCCGAAGCAATTCCTCCGGCGCTGGAAGGCCGCGACGTGATTGCTACAGCTCAAACCGGGACTGGCAAGACACTTGCTTTCGTGGTCCCAATCCTCGAATCCCTCTCCAGCGACAAAGCCCGGCTGGATGCGGCGATTCAAGCTTCCGTATATGGCGCGGTACGCGCCCTGATCCTGACGCCGACCCGCGAACTCGCCATGCAAATCCATGAGACCTTCGCGAAACTCCAGGGCAGCACCGGCCTCCAAGCCGTGGTCGTCTGCGGCGGCATGAACGAAAGCCGGCAACTGCGCGCCATCCGCGGCGGCTGCAGCATTATCGTGGCAACTCCCGGGCGCCTGGTCGATTTCCTCGACCGCAAACTGGTCAAGCTTTCGGGCGTGAAGACTCTCGTGATGGACGAGGCGGACCGCATGCTCGACATGGGTTTCCTGCCCTCCATTAAGACCATCCTGAAGGACGTTCCGGAGTCGCGGCAAACTCTGTTCTTCTCCGCCACCATCGAAAGTTCGGTCAAGAACCTGATCACCACGTACCTGAAGAATCCGGTGCGTGTCGCAATGGGTTCTACCACGAAGGTCGCCGACAACTGCGACCTGCATGTCTACGAAGTAGAGCAGAGCGAGAAGGTCGCGCTGCTGCAGTCGATGCTGCGCGAGAACAAGGGCTCGTTCCTGGTTTTCGCCCGCACCAAGCACGGCACCGAACGCCTGGCCAAACACCTCGCGATGTCCGGCATGAAAGCGGCACGCATCCACGGCGACCGCACGCAGAACCAACGCAACGAAGCCATGAAGGGCTTCAAAGACGGCCATTACCGCATCCTGGTAGCCACCGACGTCGCCGCTCGCGGCATTGACGTCCAGGGCATCAGCCACGTAGTCAATTTCGACCTGCCGCAGGCGCCGGAGGACTTCATCCACCGCGCCGGCCGCACGGCTCGCGCGGGAATGCGTGGGACCGCTTCCACCTTCAGCACGCGTGCGGAACGCCACGATATCCGCCGGATCGAGCGCACCCTGAACATTCAGCTCACGCGCCAGCCGATGCCCAAACTGGAAGCTCCTCCTCAGCGTGAAATGCACTCCTCGACCGAGCGCCTCATGGCAGAGACGCTGGGCGGAGAGACCAGATCGAGAGTCGTCGTAATGCCGTACGGCGAGCAACGCCGGACGGAAGTGAAGAAGTTCGCCGCCGGTGGGCGCAATGCCAAGTTCCAGCCCCGCTCGGCCTCTGGCAGCTCCCGCGAGTGGCGCGGCAGGCGCCAGGCCGCCCGCTAGACCGAACGTATTCTCCTGACTGCAAGAGCCGTGGGGGCGGGCAACCGCTCTCACGGCTCTTGCGCGTTTAGTCAGTGGTGGGACGGCCTGTAAAGCGGCGGATTGCTCTGAAAATCTGGCTGTTGATTACGCGGCGCTGGCACTTCCAGCCGTTGCCAGCCGGTCATTCGTTGTGGGCGGCGGCCGCGTCAATGGCCGCGTTGCATTCGAGGTGCTGGGAGTTGGACATTTTATTTTTGTGACTGGGGGTGCACCGTCCGCCGGTCATGGGGAGATCGGTTCGACGAGCCCTCGCGGTTCATGGATTCGGAAGCTCGGAGTCGAATCCTCCTCCAATCTCCACAGTAAAGTTCTCGCGATCTCAGTTTTCTCCTTCCGCCGAACCAATTCCATTTTTCAAACGTATATGTGAGCAGGGTGCCACACCTCCGCGCGTGGGCGCAGAAAAAGAGGGCCGGTTATGCATTGCTTCTTCTTCCCCGGGTTCCACGTTTTCTTCCACTTCGGTGAACTGTTTCTCGTCGTGCTGATCGTCGTGGTGTTGATCAAGCTCGTGGCGGAACCGAGAGACCGCTTTATGTACTCAGCGCCTCCGGGTGGGAGGGACCGGTCAGTTCTGCACGCGTTGTGGCGCGGAATTTCGAGAATCGGCCGCATTTTGCGCCCATTGCGGCGCGAAGCGCACCTGAACGCCGCCCGGCTCCACGCGCGGGAGCACCGTCCCTTTCCTGGAGCAAAGCACCCTGCCTTTGGCAGCCCGGCGCTGAGCCGTCTAGCCCGCATTTCTCACCAAGGCTTGCCACCGGCGGGTCGGGACAGGATGGGACCCGTTTTGCGGGTTTCCGGCGGGCTGGTGGCGCTTTGCCGGGGTGTAGGCAGGGTCTGCGGAGTGCGCAAGTGGAATTCAGTGCTTCGGATCCGCTTTTCGGAAGATCGCAAAACGCACTTTCCCTACTTTGTTTGTTTTCAACTCCGTTTTTGCCGGTTTTTGTCGTTTATTCGCTTCTGGCTCAGCGGCGCAGAGCCACATTTTCGAGGTTGCTGAAGACCTCGCCGAACACCTCCGCCGACGGGCACCCGCTGGCCATTGAGATCCAGACCTTGCGCGCGGTGATGCGGATGTGCGCGCCGATCTTGAGCAACTTCAGCCGCATCGTCTGGCACTGCGCCTGCGCCTACTCGGTCCCCGCCAGTCCCAAACGCCGCAACGCCTCCAGCAGCAGGTATGCCACCGAAGAGAAGTACAGCCGCAACTGGTTCGCTCGCAGCGTCGCGGTACTCGTCCGATCCGCGAACAGCATCAACTGCTGTTCCTTGATCCGGTTTTCCATGTCCCCCCGCGCACAGTAATCATCCTCGTACAACGCCTGCGCCGCCAGCCGCTCCGCGCAGCGACGTGACCACGAAACGAGGGTTGGCTCCCTTGGGCAGATACTCCGCCTTGCCCACCACACGCCGCGCCCGGCTCCAACTGTTCTGGGTCCGATAGAAACTCGGCGAAGACGCGCGCCGCCTGCCTGGTCGTTCGAACTGCTGCTGCGCTTGCTGCAACTCGCGGCCAACATTTCTTCCAGGCGGCTGTTGCGGGCCAGGCCGAACAGGTAATCGATGCCACGGGTCTCGCACCAACTCATGAGCCGCTCCCGACAGAAACCCGAGTCGGCACGCAAGAGGATACGCACCGCCGGCCAGGCAGCCCGGATCTCCGTGACGATGCGTTCCAGTTCCTCCTCGCTCCCTCCGAGGCGTCGCGATCGGCCGGCCGCAGGCGCGCACACAGCAAATGATCGCCACAAAAGATGTACAGCGGCAGGTAGCAGAATTCCTTGTAGTAGCCGTGAAAGAAGCGGCCTTCCTGATGGCCGTGCAAGGGATCATCCGTGGCGTCCAGATCCAGGATGATGGATGCGGGCGGCTGCGGGTGGGCTTGCAGAAACACGTCCACCAATAGACGGTCGATGGCCTCGGGCCGGGCGCCACGATCTTCTTGTAGCGCTCGCGCGCGCTGGCGTCGGCCGGCGTCAGTTCCAGGCGATTGAGGGTACTCTTGCCGGCCAACGCCTTGCCCCGATCCAGCACGCAACCGAGCGGCGCCGGTGGGGTCGGCCTTGCCGACAACCGTGGCCAGAAGCGGATCGAGACGCAGGGTGTCGTGATCGTTGAGGTCTTCGTATCCCAGGGCGAGGCCGTAGACACGCTGGGCGAGGAGTTCGGCGACGGTGTGTTCAATGAGGTCGGGATCGCGATGGTCGGTGAAGCAGGTGGCCAATTGCCGCAGGATCCGTGCGTCTGCTCGACTTCCCCGAGCAGGAGAGCCCCCATCGGAGGTGATGGTGCCGCCATCGAAGCCAGCCACCACCTGGCGCGAAAATGTCCTTCAAACTCGAAGCTGGATTGGGTACACTCTGTCATAGCGAAAGCCGCCTTCCCTCTGGTCCTAAACACTTGCTAGTACAAATGTTTATGCCAGAAAGGCGGCTTTTTGCTAGACCCTCGGTGAGAAATCCGGGCTAGCCCTCCATTCGCGACGTCAGAGGGGGATTCGGCGCGACATCCTGTAGGGCCGTTGCCTGGCCGGCGCATTTGCGGCAAACGGGGAATCCCCCGCTGTTTTCAATGAATCCTGCCTGATATCGAGGGGCATCCAACGATGCATAAGTAGTCGATTGCGATGCATCAAAGAGGCCCCATGAGCAATTACTCGAGACGTGACTTCCTTAAGACCGGGCTCGCCACAAGCGCGATCGCCGGTACCGGAATCCTGCCGCTGAATGCGGCGCGCCCCACTGCAACAGACTGGGTAACCCTCGGAAAGTCAAACATCAAGGTAACGCGGCTTGCGTTTGGGACGGGGAGCTTCGGCGGCCGGGTCCAGCGCGAGCTCGGGCAGGAACAATTTACGAAACTGGTCCGGTACGCCTACGATCGCGGCATTCGCTTTTTCGAAACCGCGGAGTCGTACGGCCAGATGCACGCGATGCTCGGCGTGGCGCTGCAGGGCATCCCTCGCGACAGCTATCGACTCATGTCGAAGGTGACCACGCATGAAGGCGTGAATCCACGGGAGAAATTCGACGAACTGCGCAGACTCGCCAGGACCGAGTATTTCGATGTGATGCTGCTGCACTGGCAGCATACCGCGACGTGGCCGGCGGATACCAAACGGTGGCAGGATGGCATCCTCGAAGCGCAGGCCAAACATGCCATCGTGGCGCACGGGGCATCCGTGCACGGGCTTCCGGCATTGCGTCGCGTTCCCGGCAACAACTGGCTCGAAGTGGCGATGATCCGGATGAACCACACCGGCAAGAGCATGGATGCGGAGGATTTCGCGACGAGCGGGCCGGGAGATGTCGGCGAAGTGACCAAGCACGTGAAGCAGGTCCGCGGCGAGGGAATGGGCGTCATCAGCATGAAACTCGCTGGCGAAGGAACGTTCACGAAACGTGAGGATCGTCAGGCTGCCATGCGGTACGCGTTCCGGAACGCGGGCGTCGATTGCGTAACGGTCGGCTACAAGAACACTGCGGAGGTCGACGAGGCGATCGAGAATCTGAACCTGGCGCTGGCGTAGCAGCACGCCGGAGCGTTCCAGGAACAGTGCTCACCTGGAACCGCGGCCAGATCGGCCGCAACTCCGCATGACGCCGCGCGCCAGAACGGGTTGTTCGCGTGGTCATAGCCATTCCTGTGCTCCGCAATACGTCGATCCTCCACTATGCTGCCTCCATGTGGAGCGAGTCCTCCTGGTGGAGCCCGCCGGGAATCGGAAAGCCGCCGAGCCTGAAGCCGGGTGGAATCCGATGCCGAGCCGAACTGTCCAGTGGCAGCCGTCGCGGCGCCGGTATCGGATTACCGCGGTTCTTACTCCGGTCCGGGCAGCTTTTCCATGAGGGCTCCGCTTGAACACAATCAATGCGAGAAACTGTCGCTTTGCGCCAACCGGCACAGACCTGAGATCGACATTCCCCGGATTCTATTCCTTCCGCTTTCGGGGTTTCGGCTTGCTCTTGGCTGCGGCGATCTGCCTGGATGCGTGTTCGATTGCCTCTTCAAGATGAAAATCGGCGGGCTGTGGCTTGGAGTCCTCAATTGCGCGATACTTCTCGTACTCGGCCTCGGCCTTGGCGAGCGCCGCGTCATGTGAAACGGTGCCTGCGTGGGTCAATAGCTCGCGATCACTGAGCCGGATGAAGTCGTCGAGCTTGGCGATCCAGTTATTCATCGTCATTGGTTTGCGATTCCGCGCTTGCAGCTCGGCGAAATCGAGGTAGGCCGAGACGATGAGGTTGAGGGTCTCAATCTCTTCGTGGTTCAAGTAGTTCTTTGCGACACTCAAGTCTGTCCGTCGCGGGCGTCCGCCGGCCCAAGTCGTCAAGCCCATGTTGGGTTTCGCAGCATTGGCGCGCCGGGCGATGATCTCCGCCGCGGTGTGACCGTGCGCGGCCCAGTGCATCTTGTTTTGCACCACTTTGAAGAACTTCTGAGACGGCTCCGCGCGAGGATCATAGTCCACGCTGGTCGCGTAGATGTCCAAAACCTTGCGCCAAAACACGCGCTCGGAGGAACGGATGTCGCGGATCCGTGCGAGCAGTTCGTCGAAGTAGCCGCCGCCACCGGCCTGCTTCAGACGTTCGTCGTCGAGCGTAAAGCCCTTAACCAGGTACTCTTCCAGGCGAGCGGTGGCCCATTGGCGGAATTGCGTGCCGCGCGGCGACCGGACCCGATAGCCGACCGCGAGGATCATGTTGAGGTTATAGTGCTTCAGGCGTCGGCTGACCGTCCGCGCACCCTCCTGACGAACTTGTAAGTAATCCTTACAAGTTGCACTTTCTTCTAATTCGCCTTCCCCGAAGATCGCCGCAATATGTAGGGTGATGTTTTGTGGCGTGGTCTGGAAGAGATCCGCGATAGCGGCCTGGGTGAGCCAAACCGATCCAGCTTCAAAACGGCATGCAACCCTAGTCCCGCCGTCTTCCGTTTGGTACAGAACGAGTTCACCCGTGCCTTCGGTTGGAATGGGTGGGGGAAGCTGGTTCTCGCCGCTCATAGCGATGCGTCTCCCGGCTGCTCATTAGCCAGCGTCGAACTGCTTGCCGGCGGAATCTCAGATCCTAGTAGCTGTCTCAGCATGGTTAAGTCCTCGCGCAAAGCAGGCCGGCCAGGGGGCTGGCCTACCTTCGGTGCGTTCCGGTGATCGTTCGAGAATGCTTTCACTATCCGCGCTGTGCGCCAGTCCCCTAATTCGCCGTCTTCCCCGCCCGCGAAGACCACTTCTTCCACAACTCCGCGTCGCGCAGCAGCGGAATGAACAGGCCGCCAACGACCGAGCGCGCCTGGAAGCCCACCTGCTTGCCGTCCGTGGTTTCGTACCAGTCGGTGAGCGGGACGCGCGTCGGCGTCTCGTTCATCCAGCGGTAGGACGGCGACACGATCTTACGGAAGTCTTCGTCCCTCTCGGCAAGGCATGCGCTCCACACGATCCAGTCGAGCTTGGTGTACGTCTTGCGGTTGTCCAGCGGCAGGCCGTAGGTGTTGAGCTTCGTGAGGTAGTAGGCGACCTCTTTGCGGGCGATTTCAGGCGCGAAGAGGTTGTAGCCAAGCAGGCGGTCCCAGACCAGGTTGTACTTCTGGCTCCAGGTGCCGGGCCGGTCGAAGGCGAGCTTGTAGTGGTCGCCGTCGGCGGCCATCTGGGGCCACTTAGCCGCCATCTCCTTGGCGAGCGACTGGTAGCGCGCGGCGACATCCGGCTTGCCGCCAAGCCTGGCCAATTCCGCGAAGCTCCGCAGGCCGACAATCGCCTTGATGGAGAGGTTGGTATTGTGCGCCAGGTGCCCGGCGAAATCGTCGGTAGAGAGCTGATTCTCAGGGTCCATGCCTTTCTCGCGCAGGTATTCGGCCCAGCGGGTCAGTTGCGGCCAGTAGTGCAGGGCGAAATCGGCGTTGCCTTCCACATGGGCCAGCGCGCCCAGCAGGATCAGCAGGTTGCCACTTTCTTCTACCGGCATTTGATTCTCTTCCGTGCGCTCGCCGCCGCCATAGACCTGCCCGTTGGCGAGCGGGTAGGTGCCAAGATCGTGCGGCGCGAAGGGCCAGCGCCAGCGCGGGAGCGAGGCGTAATCCAGAATTGGCCGAAGCATGCCTTTGAGCAACTCCGGATTGAACAGCAGGAAGAGCGGCGCGCTGGGATAGGTGACGTCCACCGTCGCGATGCAGCCATTGGAGAAATTCTCCTTCGAGAAGAACAACGGCGTGCCGTCCACGTCCGCGACCAGCTTGTGCGCGGCCAGGGCCTGGCGGTAAGCCAGCACGGCGAGAGCGGCGTATTCCGGACCGCCATTTTTCACGAGATCGGCCGAGAATTCCTCATCGAACTTGTTCGCGCGTTCGGCAATCTGGGGGTATTCCCTTGTGGCCGTCTCGAGCAGCGATGTGGCATCCAGTCCCCGATGACGCCACCACGGGCGCAGCCGCCGGTTGAGGAATTCAATGGAGAAGACGTCGTCATAGGCCAGCAGGACCAGGCGCCGCTCCGGCGTGGCACCCACCTTGCCGAAATCGAACGCGACCGCGAGGACGGGCACGTTGTGCTCGGCGCGGCCCTCCTGATCGGTAAGGTCGTTTGCGGCGAGAGTCCCGTTGTCGATGAACGCGCGGCGCGCCGAGGTCTGCATCAGGCGCGTGCTGGCGCCGTGCTGATTGCGCGGGACTCCGAGATAGAGCGAGCCCCAGTCGATACGCAGGTCGTCTCCGGCGCGCGCCAGTATCTTCTGCTCGGCCGCGGAAGCCCGCAGCGCCGTGACGTGACCGAACTCGTAGCGGCTCAGGTTGACCCGCTGGTCGGGTGTGTTTACGGCAATCTGCGCCGAGGCGTCGAACTCGATTTGCACGGCATGGGAAGCTGCATCCGCGCTTCGCACTTCAAAGCGAACATAGGTCAGCGGGCGGGAGAGCAGATCGAGGTCGCTGGCGATCGCGGGCGTCAAAAACGTCAGATTGAGTTGCACGCCGGCCCCGGCGAACTCATAGCGGGTCGCAGTCGGCGTGACGGTCAGCTTCGTCTGTTCGAGCGCGGGAAGGCTGCGGGGTTCGGCCCCGGCGAAACGGAATGCCTTACCATCCACGCGGATGAGCCCAGTGAGCGGCTGCGGGGCGCCGGTCCAATGATGGGTGACTCCGCCGGTGAGCCGGTTGTCAAACGACCAGATGCTGAAGTACGGGTCGTGAGTGACGAGCGGGACGGCGGGAGGCCGCATTAGGGCGGTTTGAGCCAGGAGCGAGCCCAGCGATGAGGTGAGCAAAAGGAGTAGTGAGAGCGAACGCATTTCCGAACCATCATATTCGTCCCGGTGGAGGGTTCGCTGGGAGGGCGGATGTTACATTGGGATTTATGGCAAAGATCAAGCCCGCGGCGCAGAAGAAGTCGGCGCTGAGTCATTTGGGGAAACCCGGCGTAACGGGCGGCCTGGGCTGCATCATTCTGGTAGTCTCCACGGTCCTCTTGGTCTTCCTGCTTCTCTATTATTCGATTGCGCGTGCCTGAGTCGCGCGGAGGTCGCAAAACCATATGCTACGGAGCGATGGAAGAGCTACGGGCGAGCTGCGCCCATTGAAGTTGACGACGGGCTACCTGCTTACGGCGGAAGGCTCCGTCCTGGTTGAAGTGGGCAACACGCGGGTCCTCTGCGCGGCCAGCATTGAGGATTCTGTACCCGCTTTTCTGAGAAACTCCGGACGCGGATGGGTGACGGCCGAATACTCCATGCTGCCGCGCGCCACCGCCGAGCGGAACACGCGCGAAGTGAACAAGGGTAAGCCCTCTGGACGCACCATGGAAATCCAGCGCTTGATTGGCCGCTCGCTGCGCGCCGTGGTCGACATGGACGCGCTCGGCGAACGGGCGATCATCGTCGATTGCGACGTCCTGCAAGCCGACGGCGGCACGCGCACCGCTTCGATCACGGGCGGCTACGTCGCGCTGGCTCTGGCCGTGAAGAAGATGCTCGATTTCGGTCAGTTGAAGCGCAATCCACTGCGCGATCAGGTGGCGGCGACGAGCGTCGGCGTATTGCAGAACGAGGCATTGCTGGATCTTTGCTACGACGAGGACTCGCAGGCTGAGGTCGATATGAACGTCGTCATGACGGGTAAGGGCGAGTTCGTCGAGTTGCAGGCTACGGGCGAGAAAGCGACCTTCCGGGACGACCGTCTGGCGGAGATGATCGTACTCGCGCGCGGGGGCGTCATGCAGCTTCTGGAAGCGCAGCGCCGGGCGCTGGGGCTGGAGTAGGATCGCCGATGCCGACCATCCGCTGCGCCACGTCCAATCCCGGCAAGCTGCGCGAGTTCCGCATGGCTGCCGAGCACCTCGGCTTCCGCGATATCGGGATTCTGCCGCTCGACAACCTGAAATCCATCGCGCCGCCCGAGGAAGAGGGCGAGACGTTCGAAGAAAACGCCATCGAGAAAGCGCTTTACTACAGCGTCTTTTGCGAAGAACCGCTTTTCGCCGACGACTCGGGGCTCGAAGTAGATGCTCTCGGCGGAGAGCCGGGCGTCTACTCGGCTCGCTATGCTGGCCCGTCTGCGACCGACAAAGACAACAACCGGCTGCTGCGCGAGCGTTTGAAGGATAAGCAGGACCGGACAGCCCGGTTCGTGTGTGTGATCGCTCTGGCTCAGCAGGGCAAGCTGCTCGGGACGTTTCGGGGAGCAGTGGAGGGCAGGATCATCGACGAGGAGCGCGGCCGGCAAGGCTTCGGCTACGATCCGATGTTTTATTACGAGCCGTTCGGCTGCACCTTTGGCGAGGCGGAAGCAGACCGTAAGATGGGCGTCAGCCATCGCGGCGAGGCGCTCCTAGCTATGTTGAAGTCAATCGCAGGCTGAGTCTGAGCGGGGCGGTCCTCCAGGGACTCCTTCAGAACAGAGGCGGGCTCTCCAGCGCCCGCTCCGGAGAAGCCTGCTCGGCCACACCACGCCACATTTCTCTGAGGGAATTCGTGAAGAGCCGCTCCAATGTACGAACACCATACCTGCAATCTGAGTGGGGAGACCTTCCGCAGTTGCGCTGGCTCTCCAGCGCCTGCATGCCTTTCGGAGGGCGGGGCCTGGAGGCCCCACGCGGCGCTGGAGCGCCGCCCCACGTAGGGCGCGATTCAACCGGCCGGGACGCCTTGCGGAATGTCTTCCGTTTCGATGGGAACCGTGATCTCCCCGACACCATCGGGATGGACAGCCTGTAGACGGATGGATGACGCGGATGCAGGCGCTTCGAACTCCAGGCAGTAGGATTCCCGAAAACACAACATCCAGGAGTGAACGACTCCCGGAAGTTCGTCGTCCGTTGGAGTTCGAGTCTGAAATCCCCCGGACTCGCGGCTCAGCGCGCACCACGGGGCTAGAATCGCCTGATCGACCCGGCCCATCGCGATCACATGGAGGGCAAAACCGCTCTCCTGGCAGCTCTGGCGGAGGGCCTCCACGGTATCCGGCTTCGGCGGGTCTTTGACAGCCTGGTTCAGGATCACTCCGACGTGCCCGACCGGCTTTTGAGCTTTCAGGCGGTTCAGCATCCCCAGAACCAGTTCTGCCGGCTCGGCTGCGAGGTAATCCTCCCTGCAAGCGTCTTTCACATCGGCGGCAAAGCGGGATTCGTCCTGCGATATGGCGGGCAAGTGGGTGAGAGCCGAGTCTGGCTCCACTGAGGAAGATGGCTCCTGGGCTCCGTCCTGTTCGAGCAGCCGCATGAACAGGCCAGTGCGGTAGAAGCCGGCCGAGCGCAATTCGCCGTCCGGCATGGAGGCCAACAGGTCCAGAACGCCTTGGATCCCCGGCGGGGTTTGGGACGTTGCCCGCAAGCTCATGGGGAAGATCATTCCGACCCCCAAGCGCCGAACCGGAACAACGCGGCTCATCGTGTAACTCAGCACCGGCTGGCCATCCACCCAGGTGCGAAGGTCCAATAAGCGCAAGGCTGGATCGAGATGCTCCACGCTGTTCAGGCGCGCGGATAGCTGCACTCTCAGCCGGCCTGATGGGAGCCGGTAGACTCGCGGAACCGTCAGTTGAATCGGGCCACCGCCATACCTGATGGCGGGAGAGACAGGCTCCGGCTTCACTGGCCAGTCCCCAAATTCTTGGCGCAGTCTCACTAACAGTGGCTCAAGCCGTGGCTCATGCAACAGCTCAAGGGCAGTGCGAGCGACAGCCCGGCTCAGAACCTGGCGCGATTCGGCCATTTCGGCCAGCGCAGTCAAAGCTCGCAGGTCTCCGAGCCGGTAGAGGCCCAGCAACCCGTAGGCGCGCACGCGAGGCTGCATATTTCGCCGGGCCTCCTCAAAGACGATCCGCCCGATGGGCCTGTCGTCGAGCCAGAGGGATTCCACAATGCTGGCGCGAACGCGGGGATCCGGTTCGTCCCGGTAAAGTTCGAGCAGGTGGCGGCCGTTCGGCAGGGAAGCTCCCAATAAAGCGGCCCGGGCGCGCAACCGGGGGTCTTTGGCATCCTTCAGCAGGGGCAGAGCGCCAGCAAGATTCGCCATGCCGTTGACTTGCACGACCGCGTCGAAGAGGCACAGGATTTCCTCGACCCGTTCCGGCTGGTTCTGGCTCAGCAATTCCATCAGCCGCTTTGCGATGCGCGCGTGCAACCGCGGGTCGACGGAATGGACCAACGACAGGACTTCCCGGAATCGAATCCGGTCGATGGCGTAGACGCCCTTCAGAACGGGCAGCAGGAAGTCTTTCGCATTCAAAAGGCCAAACAGCGCCCGTTCAGACTCGGGTGGAAGGGACCCGTGACAAACAGTCTGGACGGCGTGTTCGACGAATCTCTGCGCGCCTTCCTGCATCAGTTCAGTGACACGCCGGGTCCAGCGGGTCCGGTCTTCGGGGAGCCGGACGAGACACTCTTGAAGTTCCCCGGGTAGCAGTTCGCTGGCCAGAGGTTCGCTGGCGGTCTCAGTCACACCTCATATATCGGCAGGTTCCTTGAGAACCATTAGAGATGTGTTACAAAATTAGCGGGCCGGCGCCAGATCGTGGATCTCCTGCAGGCTCCAAACCCGCAGCGGATCCCGCAAGCGGCTTTCGATGGCGTCGGCGGCAGCGCGGGCGCCGCTCATGGTGGTGATGCAGGGGACGCGGCTCATGACGGCGTTGCGCCGGATGGACCGCTCGTCTTCGAAAGTGTGAGCGCCCGTCGTGGTGTAGATCGCCAACTGCAGGGCCCCGCCCTTCATCAGATCGACCGCATTTGGACGGCCTTCGTTCACCTTGAAGACGGTCTTGACCTTGAGCCCGGCGGCCTTCATGAGAGCCGCCGTTCCACGCGTCGCCGCGAGCTCAAAGCCGGCGTTCGCCAGGCGGCGGGCAATGTCCACGGCCTCAACCTTGTTCCGGTCGTTGACGCTGAAGAAGACGCGCCCGGATTGGGGCAAAGGACTGCCCGCGCTTTGCTGGGCCTTGCCGAACGCCTCGCCGAAATTGTCGCCGACGCCCATCACCTCACCGGTGGAGCGCATCTCCGGTCCGAGAACCGGATCGACGCCCGGGAATTTATTGAAGGGGAAAACGGGGCTCTTGACGAAGACCTTCTTTACAGGCAAGACGCCCGTGGTCAGGCCACCCGTCAGGTCGCCGAGGTCCTTCAGTTTCCGCCCGAGCATCAGAGCCACGGCAATCTTCGGCAGCGCGATGCCCGTGGCCTTGCTGACGTACGGCGCGGTGCGCGAGGCGCGCGGATTGACCTCGATGATGAACACCTTGCCGTCCTGGATGGCGAATTGGATATTCATCAACCCGATCACGTTGAGCGCGCGTGCGAGCTTTTCCGTGTAGTCGCGGATGACCGCAAGTTCGCTCTCGGGAATGCTCTGGGAAGGCAGAACGCAGGAGCTGTCTCCGGAGTGGATGCCGGCCTCCTCGATGTGCTCCATGATGCCGCCGATGAGGACGTCCCGACCGTCCGAAAGAGCGTCCACGTCGATCTCGACGGCGTTTTCCAGGAAGCGGTCGATGAGCACCGGGCGGTCCGGCGAGAAGAGCACGGCTTCCTGCATGTAGCGGCGCACGGTGGCCTCTTCGTAGGCGATCACCATGGCGCGTCCGCCGAGCACGTAGCTGGGCCGCACCAGCACCGGGTAGCCGATGCGAGCCGCCGTCGCGACGGCCTCTTCAACACTGGTGGCCGTCCCCCACTCGGGCGACGGAATAGCGAGCTCGGCCAGCAGCTTGCCGAAGAGCTTGCGGTCCTCGGCGAGGTCGATATTCTCCGGATCGGTGCCGATGATCGGGACGCCGGCGCGCTTCAGCGGCAGGGCCAGATTCAGCGGCGTCTGACCGCCGAACTGCACGATGACGCCATCGGGCTTCTCAGTGTCGTAGATGTTGAGAACCTCCTCCAGGGTCAGAGGCTCGAAGTAGAGGCGATCGCTGGTGTCATAGTCGGTCGATACGGTCTCCGGGTTGCAGTTGACCATGATCGACTCGACGCCGAATTCCTGCAGCGCGAAGCTCGCGTGGCAGCAGCAGTAATCGAACTCGATGCCCTGGCCGATGCGGTTGGGACCGCTGCCCAGGATCATCACCTTTTTCCGATCGGTCGGAGCGGCTTCGCACTCGCTCTCGTAACTCGAATAGAGGTATGGCGTGAAGCTCTCGAACTCAGCCGCACAGGTGTCCACGCGATTGAAGACGGCCCGAACGCCCAGAGCCTTCCTCCGCGCGCGCACCGCCAATTGGTCCGTCTGCCAAAGGCGGGCAAGCTGAACATCGGAAAGCCCGTCGCGTTTGGCGCGGCGCATCTCTTCGGCGGTCACCCTTTCGAGCGACTTGCCGGCCAGAGTCTTTTCGAACTCCACACCGTCGCGAATCTGACGCAGGAACCAGGGGTCGATCTGGGTCCGCTCGAAGACCTCCTCGATCGTCCAGCCCTTTTCGAACGCGAAAAAAACGTAGCCAAGCCGTTCCGGATTCGGCGTAGTCAGGCGCTGCGGCAGCAGCCGCTCGTCGTACTTGACGTCCGAACTCTTGCCGGTCTCCAGACCGCGGATGCCCTTGTGCAGGGCCTGGCGGAAGGTGCGTCCGATGGACATCACCTCGCCTACCGATTTCATCTGCGTGGTGAGCACGGATTCGGCGCCGGGGAATTTCTCGAACTGCCAGCGCGGGATTTTTACGACCACATAGTCGAGGGTCGGCTCGAAGCAGGCAGGCGTTTTAAGGGTAATGTCGTTGGGGATCTCGTCCAGGCGGTAGCCCACGGCGAGTTTGGCCGCGATCTTGGCGATGGGGAAGCCGGTCGCCTTGGAGGCCAGAGCGGAGCTGCGCGAAACGCGCGGATTCATCTCCACGATCACCATACGCCCGTCTTCGGGGTTGATCGCGAACTGGACATTGGAACCGCCGGTATCGACGCCGATCTCACGCAGGCACTTGATGGCGGCGTCGCGCATCATCTGATACTCGCGGTCGGTCAGCGTTTGCGCCGGAGCGACGGTGACGGAGTCGCCCGTGTGGACCCCCATCGGATCGAAGTTCTCGATGGAGCAAACGATGATGGCGTTGTCGGCCAGATCGCGCATCACTTCCAGTTCGAACTCTTTCCAGCCCAGCACGCTCTCTTCGGCGAGCACTTCGTGCACCGGCGAGAGATCGAGCCCTTTTTCGAGGATTGCTTCGAGGTCCTCGCGATTGTAAGCGATGCCACCACCGGTGCCGCCAAGCGTAAAACTCGGGCGGAGGATGAGCGGGTATCCGATCTTTTTGGCGAATTCCAGTCCATCGTCAATGGTCTTGAGCAGCCGCGACTCGGGCGTTTCGAGGCCGATTCTGCGCATCGCGTCTTTGAACAGCAGCCGGTCCTCGGCCTTCTTGATGGACTCGATTTTTGCGCCGATCAGCTCGACACCGTACTTATCGAGAACTCCGGCTTCGGCCAGGTCCACGGCGAGATTGAGCCCGGTCTGCCCGCCGACGGTGGAGAGCAATGCGTCGGGACGCTCCTTACGGATGATTTCGGCGGCGTACTCGACGGTCAGCGGCTCGATGTAGGTCCGGTCGGCGAGATCGGGATCGGTCATGATCGTCGCGGGGTTCGAGTTGATCAGGATGACCTCGTAACCCTCGCTGCGGAGCGCCTTGCACGCCTGTGCGCCCGAGTAGTCGAATTCGCAGGCCTGGCCGATCACGATCGGCCCGGAACCGATGATCAGAATGCGCTTCAGGTCAGTTCTCTTAGGCACCGGCGGATTCCCCCATCGACTCTCTCATCATCGCGGCGAAATCGTCGAACAGATACCGCGAGTCGTGCGGACCGGGCGCCGCCTCCGGATGGTATTGCACACAGAACAGCGGGTGGCTGCGGTGGCGCAAGCCCTCGACCGTCTGGTCATTGAGGTTGACGTGGGTCAGTTCGACCTCGCTGTCTTTGAGGGACTCGGGATCTACGCAGAAGCCATGGTTCTGCACGGTGATTTCGACCTTGCCGGTGCGGCGATTGAGCACCGGGTGGTTGATGCCGCGATGACCAAACTTCAATTTGAAGGTCTTGCCACCGAGCGCCAGGCCGATGATCTGGTGACCCAGGCAGATGCCGAAGACCGGCTTGCGCCCGATCAATTTGCGGATTTGCGCAGCTTGGAATTCGAGCGGCTCGGGATCGCCCGGACCGTTCGAGAGGAACACGCCATCGGGCTTCAGAGCTAGTACGTCTTCGGCCGTGGTGCCGGCTGGAACTACCGTCAGGCGGCAGCCGACCGTGACCAGCCGTCGCAGGATGTTGCGCTTGATGCCGTAATCGAAAGCGACAACATGGAAGCGGCCCGGCTCGGCATTGTGGATTCTTTCGGACGGAGAACAAGGCTTGGCCGGCTCGGTCCAGGGGTAGGACTGCAACGTGCTGACCCGCGTGGCCAGATCGAGGCCGGCCATGGACGGGCTGTTCTTCGCCAACTGGACGAGCTCTTCCGCGGAGTGGCCGCCGGTAGAAAGAGCGCCGCGCAGCACGCCGCCGGAGCGCAGTTTGCGAACGATGGCGCGCGTGTCCAGCTCGGATGCGACCGGAACGCCCTGGCGCGCCAGGAATGCATCGGCGGTCTCGCTGGAGCGCCAATTGCTGGGCGATTCGGCCCATTCGCGAACGACCAGGCCCTCGATCCAAGCACGAGCGGCTTCGTCGTCGTCGGCGTTGGTTCCGTAATTTCCGATCTGGGGATTCGTCAGAACGACGATCTGACCGCTATACGAAGGATCGGTGAAAACTTCCTGATAGCCGGTGAGGGAAGTATTGAAAACGACCTCACCGGTGCGCACAGTCCGTGCGCCATACGCGCGACCCTGAAAAACGCTTCCGTCCTCCAGGGCCAGGATGGCAGTCTGCTGCAACGGAACTCCTTGGGGATTTCTTTCTATTTCAGCACGACGAGGGAAACGGGTTCAATACCTCACAGGGCGGGTTGTGTGGTAGGCGGCAAGTAGGACGGACCATCGCTCTGCGTGGTCTGTCGAAACTGACAGACGTCCTGACAGACGACGCCAGCGATCGTCTGTCCTACCGGTTTAGGGTCAATCCACCCAATCGGCGACGAAGATGTTGAATTCGTAGCGCTTAGCGGCCTTCCAGTCGCTACAGAAGACGAGCCGTTTGCCATCGGGCGAGAACTCGGGAAAGGAGACAAAACCGCCAAAATTGGTGACCTGCCGAAGGTTCGATCCGTCGAGGTTCATTAGAAACAGCTCAAACTTGCGTCCGTCACAATTGTGCTGATTCGAGGCGAAGAGGATCTTTTTTCCATCGGGGGTGAAGGTTGGCGCGAAGCTGGCGCAGCCGAAGTGGGTGAGCTGCTGCACGTGCTTTCCGTCGGCGTCGGCCGTAAAGATCTCCATCTTCATCGGCTCAGTGAGGTCCTCTTTCAGCAGTTCGGAATAGCGCGCCATGGCCTTGGCGTTGCCTGGATCGGTGGCGCGCCAGACGAGGCGCTTGCCGTCACGCGAGAAGACCGCTCCGCCGTCATAGCCAACGCGGTGGGTGATCTGCTTTTTGCCCGAGCCGTCGGGCTTCATCTCCCACAACTCCAGATCGCCCGAGGCTTTCGAGGTGTAGACGATCTTGTCGGTCTTCCAATTCACGGTTGCTTCGGCGTCGTAGCCCGGCGTGGAGGTAAGTTTCTTCTCGATCTTGCCCTCGTCAGTGGCGAGATAGATGT
The DNA here is from genome assembly GCA_963823095.1 of Terriglobia bacterium. Taxonomy (GTDB): domain Bacteria; phylum Acidobacteriota; class Terriglobia; order Bryobacterales; family Bryobacteraceae; genus CAIVVT01. The sequence continues at coordinate 46,549 of CAWGKI010000031.1, read as the reverse complement.
CATAACTGGCGTAAACGGCCCAGACGTAGCCCTTGCTGCGGTCGGCGGTCGGCGGGCACTTGGGGTCCGACTCGTGGGTGGACGCGTAGAGGATGTGCTTGTTGTCCTTGAGGAAGTACGCGCACGTGGTTCTGCCCTGTCCCGTCGAGACCAGTTTCGGCTCGGGGTTATCGACATCCATAACGAAGATCTGATCGCACTCGTAAGGCGGGCGAGTCGACTGGAAGACGAGTCGCTTGCCGTCTGGGCTCCAGTAGGCTTCCGCGTTGGAGCCGCCAGCGGTCAATTGGCGAAGGTTTTTCAGGTGCTCGCCTTCGGGCGATTGCGCCAGCGCGGCGGCGGCCGCGAATATAAGCAGCCATTTCGGCGTCATCGGTGCGATTGCCTCATCCAGTGAGAATAACCCGAAATCGCGCCGCCCCCCTGGGAACGCCGATCTCCAGATCGGCAGCGTGTTCGAAGCGAATCTGGAGATTGGCGTTCCCAGGCGAACCTGAGCCAATCTGGAGATTGGCGTTCCCAGGGGGGCTAACGCAGGTAGTCTTCCAGGCGGACCTTCTCGCCGGTGCGTTCGTCGCGGTACTTTACGATCACAGGCGTGTAGAGCGAGATGCCCCAGTCCTTGCCTTGGCCCCGCGTCACGGCGCGGGAGCCGGCAATCACCACAGCGTCTTCGGGAACGATCAGCGGCGTCTCGTCCGTCGCGGAATAAATCTCGCCGCGCACGAGGTCGTACACCGGCGTAGAGCGGTTCAGGATGACGCCGGAGCCGAGCACGGCGCGCTTCCTCACGATGGTTCCTTCGTAGATGCCGCAGTTGCCGCCGACGAGCACACCGTCCTCGACGATCACGGGCATGGCGCCGATAGGTTCCAGCACGCCGCCAATCTGCGCCGCGGCCGAGATGTGGCACGCCTCGCCGACCTGTGCGCAACTGCCGACCAGCGCGTGCGAATCGATCATCGTCCCGGAGCCGACCCAGGCGCCTACGTTGATGTACATGGGCGGCATGCAGGTGACGCCGCGTCCGAGGTAGCAGCCGTCTCGAATGCTCGATCCGCCGGGCACGATGCGCACGCCGCTGGAGGCGTCGAGTTGGCGAACGGGATAAGTCGATTTGTCGAAGTAGGGCTGCTTCGCTGCGTTCACCGACATATCGACGATTGCGCCGAGACGGAAGCCAAGCAGAATGCCCTTCTTTACCCAGGGATTCACGCGCCAGCCGGTGGGCGCGGTGGCGTCGGGTTCGGCGGCACGAGCGTCGCCGCAATTCAGGGCATCCTTGAAGCGGGCGAAGAGGGCGAAATGTTCAGGGGTAAAGGACGCCGGCGCGGTGTCGAACAGCGCCTCGATTTCAGTTTGCACGCGGGAACCCTTTCTGGAACAATCTGGCCGGAGCGCGCGCCCCGATCATGCAGCAAGCCCTCCGGCATGTCGGCATGAATGCCGCCACTGCACGCTAAAGCGTGCGCCACAAAGCCGGCCACAAAGCCAGCCACAACAGTCGGGTGGCATGGCCCTTTCTTCACGGGTCCTAACTCGGAAACAAACCCGATTCGGACAACACCTTCTCGATCCGCTCGCACGAGGCGAGAGACGGAGGAACCATTGGCAGCCGGTACACCGGCATCAGCAGGCCCATCCGCGACAGAGCCCATTTGACGGGAATCGGGTTGGACTCCACGAAGTTCACTTCCATCAGTGGCAGCCACTTGCGCTGCAGCGCCCGCGCATCCTCGAAGCGCCCGTCGAGGCAAGCCTGCGCGAGAGCGGCCATCTCGGCGGGAATCAGGTTGGAGGCGACGCTGATGACGCCCTTGCCACCCAGACCGGCGAGCGCCAGGGTGACGGAATCGTCGCCCGAGAGGACCGCGAAATCGGGCGGGAGCGTAGCGCACAGAACGGCCATCTGCGCCACGTTGCCCGAGGCTTCCTTCACACCGACGATGTTGTCGAGGTGCGCGAGGCGGCGCATGGTGGCCGGCTCGACGTTCACGCCGGTGCGCCCTGGGACGTTGTAGACGACGATCGGGATCTTGACGGCGCTCGCAATCGCCAGGAAATGCTCGTAGAGCCCCTCCTGCGTCGGCTTGTTGTAGTACGGCGTGACGGAGAGAATGCCGTCCACGCCCATCTCTTCCAGTTCGCGCGCCATGGCCACGACTTCGCCGGTGTGGTAACCGCCGCAGCCGGCGAGCACGGGCAGCTTGCCGCCGGCTTCCTCCAGCGCGATCTGGACTACCCGGAGATGCTCTTCCGGCTCCAGCGTCGGGTTCTCGCCGGTGGTGCCGCACGGCACGAGGAAATGAATGCCGGCCGCGATCTGCCTCTTGACGAGAACCCGGAAGGCGTCTTCGTCCAGCGAAAGATCGGGCCGAAATGGCGTAACGAGTGCTGTCCCGCAACCCTGGAAGCGCACGTGGATTACTCCTTGTCCCCGGAAAACAGAATCTCGGCGAATTCGAACACGCCCCGATGGCCGGAAGCCCATCGAGCGGCCTGTAAAGCCCCTTGCGCCAGCCCCTCGCGGCCTCGCGCTACGTGACGCATCGTAACAGTATCCGCCACGGAATCGAAGCCAATTTCGTGCGTGCCGGGATGCGCGCCCGCGCGGTTCGAAGCCATGTCGATGGGCCGATTGTACCCCGCTTGCCGCATGTCTTCCACCAGCCTGTGCAGCGTCCCCGACGGAGCGTCCTTCTTGGCGCTGTGGTGGATCTCCCAGGCCCAGGCTTCATAGCCCGGTTGGCGCGACATCCAACTCGCGGCTTCGGAGACAACTCGGCGGAAAATGTTCACGCCGATGGAGAAGTTCGCGCTGTAAACCAGCGTCCCGGCGTTGGCCTGAAAGGCGGACCGAACGCGCTCGAGATCTTCAGACCAGCCGGTGGTGCCGCAAACTGTGGGAACCTTCAACTCGGCCAGGCGCAACAGATTCCCAACGGCGATGGAGGGAGCGGTGAATTCAACGGCCGCGTCGATCCCGGCGAAGTTCTTATCGGTCAGGCCCACGCCATCCGCGTTGTTAAACTCATCCAGGATGAGCGCGACTTCGAAGCCGAATTCAGGCGCGAGCCGTTCGAGCATCTTGCCCATCTTGCCGTAACCGACCAAAGCGAGTTTCATACTTCAAACACCTGCGGATCCAGTTCGGTGAAGAACTCGTCGTGCAGCGCCTTGACCGCGCGCACCAGGTCGCCGTCGTCTACCACCAGACTGAAGTTCAACAACGACGCGCCTTGGGAGATCATGCGGACGTTGACGTCGCGAACCGCGCCAAAGATGCGCGCGCTGATACCGGGCGTCTCGCGAATCGCTTCTCCCACCAGACAGATGACGGCCTGGTCCGGAGTGATGGTCACCTCGGCGATGCGCGACAACTCGGCTTCAATCTCGGACAGAGATTGGGTGTGATCGATGGTCAGGGACACGCTGACTTCGGTGGTCGCCACCATGTCCACGGGCGTGCGATAGCGGTCGAATACTTCAAAAATGCGATGCAAGAAGCCGTGCGCCATCAACATGCGCAGACTGCGAACGTTGACCACCGTAATCCCGCGCTTGCACGAGATCGACTTCACGGGGTTGGTGGAGTGAACGATTTCGCCGACAACGCGCGTGCCTTCGACTTCCGGATGGCGGGAATTGAGGATGCGGACCGGGATGTCCTTCTCCACGGCTGGCAGGAGCGTAGAGGGGTGGAGCACCTTCGCGCCGAAGTAGGCCAGCTCGGCGGCTTCGTTGAACGAGATGGTTTTCAGCAGATGTCCACCCGGCACGATGCGAGGGTCGCAGGTGAGCATGCCATCCACGTCGGTCCAGATTTGGATCTCTTCCGCGCCGATCCCGGCTCCCGCGATGGAGGCGGAGAAGTCGGAACCACCGCGGCCGAGGGTGGTAGTGATGCCATCTGCGGTCGCGCCGATGAACCCTCCCATGACCACGACGGAGTCGCGCAGCATGGGAACCGCCTTATCGCGAAAACGGGCATACGTGCGGCCATAGAGCGGCAGGGCCTGAGTGTGGCGCCCGTCGGTCACCAACATCCGGCGGGAATCCAGATGAGCGCTGGGCAGCCCGAGAGACGTGAACGCCATGGCGACGAGGACACTCGAAAGGCGTTCACCGTAGCTCGAGACTTCGTCCCAAAGCTTGGGCGTGACCTCGCCTGCCGCCGCCACCTCGCCCAGAGTCGCCTCCAGTTCCACGAAGTGCCGTTCCAGCAACTCGTCCAATTCCGAATGCTTCTCGGCGGGCAGGATGGCGCGCAGCTCGCGCCGGTGAAAGGTCTCCAGCTCTTCGATATCCCGGTGAGCGTCTTCGAGGTTTCCCGCGGCGGCCTTATCGGCAGCGGCAAGCAAGCGGTTTGTCGTCTTGCCCATGGCGGAGACGACCACCAGGGGATGACGGTGCTGCCGCGCCTGGACAATTCCCGCGACTCGCCGGATGGCGGCAGCCGATTCCACCGACGTGCCGCCGAACTTCATGACGATCATCGACGGATCAGGCCCTCCTCGAGCATCATCTCCGCGTTGAGGACCGCGGCGCCAGCGGCGCCGCGAATGGTGTTGTGGCCCATACAGACGAACTTCCAACCGAGGACGGGGCACTCGCGCAAGCGGCCCACTGTAACGGTCATGCCGTTACCGCGCATGGCGTCGCGCCGCGGTTGTGGACGATTGTCTTCGTCGAGATATAGGACGGCCGGCTTCGGCGCGCTGGGCAACCCCTTTTGCTGGGGCACGGCGTCAAAAGTCCGATAAGCGGCGAGCAGTTCGGCCTTGGTGACCTTCTGCTCGAGCGTGACGGACACGGCGACCGTGTGGCCGTCCACGACGGCGACGCGATTGCAGTGGGCGCTGACCGCGGCTGGAAGATCGACGATATGATCGCCGGCGAAGAAGCCGAGGATCTTCTGCGTCTCCACCTGCATTTTCTCTTCTTCCCCGCCGATGTAGGGGATCACGTTGCCCATGATGTCCATTGACGGGACGCCGGGGTAGCCCGCGCCGGAGATGGCCTGCATGGTCGTCACGAGGACAGCTTTGATACCGAACGGCTTCAGCGGCGCGAGTCCCATCGTAAGGGCTACAGTGGAGCAATTCGGGTTGGTGACGATCTGCCCCTTCCACTTGCGCAGTTCTTTCTGCGCTTTCAGAAGCTGCAAGTGGTCCGCGTTGATCTCGGGGACGAGCAGCGGCACATCGGGGTCCATGCGGTGGTTCTTCGAATTGGAGACCACGGTGTGGCCCGCTTCGGCGAACGCGCGCTCGATTTCGGTCGCGACGCTCGCGTCCATCGCCGAGAATACGAGTTCGGGCGCATTGGTGTCCGGCTTGCAGTCGGAGACCGTGAGTTCAGCTACAGCGGCAGGCATGGAGCCCTCCAGCCGCCAGTTCGTTGCCTCGCAGTACTTCTTCCCCGCCGAGCGATCGCTCGCGCCCACCCACGTGATCTCAAACCACGGGTGGTTCTGCAGAAAATTCACAAAGTGCTGGCCCACCATCCCGGTGGCGCCGAGCACGCCAACTGGCGTCTTCCCGTTCATCTCTACTCCAGGATCCTTCAACTGTCTATTTTGCGCCACTCGCGAGCAACTGCCGGACCATTCGGGCGTAGATCCCGACAGCCTCGAAGAGTTCCGCTTTCGGCACCCGCTCCTGACTGGAGTGCGCGACGTGGATGCTGCCGGGACCGATCAGGAAGGGCTGGCCCCACTGTCCGCCGAAGGCGGGAATGTCCGTGGTGTAAGCCACGACCGTGGTCTCAAAGCCGGGCAGAGAACCTAGCCGGACGGCCGGAATGCAGAGGATTTCGTTGTCCTGCGCATCGCCTGCCGGCAGCTTGCCGGACCGCGGCCCGGATGGGGTCCGGATCGCCAACCAGGCGGAACATCAGGGCCGCGCTCGCGGAATCCGGGATAACGTTGGGAGCGCGTCCTCCGGAAAGCAGACCGATGTTCAGGGTGGACGGTCCAAGAACGTCGTCGGCGGGAAGCTGGATCTTGCGAATGCGTTCCAGGACGTCGAGCAGCTTCAGAATGGCCGATTCGCCGAGTTCCGGGTAAGCGGAATGCGCCGCGCGCCCGGTGGTATTCAACTCATAGCGCAGCGTGCCTTTCGAGCCGAGGGCCAGACGGTTGCCGGAGGGTTCGCCGTTGATCAGAAAGCGGGAGCCGCGCGGGTGAGCGCCCGCGAAGTAGGCGCCGGCGCTGTCCTTCTCTTCGCCAACGACGAAGAGCAGAGAGAAGTTGCGGACGCCCTGTTCCAGAAGCGAGGCTGCGGAACAAAGCATGGCGGCGATGATGCCTTTCACGTCGCAGGCGCCGCGCCCCCAGATATCGGTGTCGTCCTCCCGCGACGGAAAGAACGGAGGCACGGTGTCAAGGTGAGTGGAGAGCGTGACTACGGGCTCACCAAAGCAAGCGAATACGTTGTAACGATCCGGCGCTACTTCGATACGCTCGGCAGCGCCGCCGAACCTGGCGGTCAGCTCCGACAGTTGTTGGAAGACAAACTCGCCGACCCGAAGTTCATTCCCCGTGATGGACTCGATGTCGATTAGAGTGCGGGTGAGAGATAAAACGTTCATGGTTGAAGTCCAATGGGGGGCCGGCACCCGGGCAACGGCTCGCGAGCCTTGTTCGGGAGTTGCCGCTGAGTACGGGGGCAAGCTGACCCATCGCAGTTCGGAAGCCCCTCCGCATGTGCATGCCCGCCAGGCGTCTGAGGCATATCAAACCGAAGCAGCTGGATGCGGCAGCTTCCGCACACCTCATCCTACCGTGGAGCGGCGAGGTGTGGAGCGTTGAACAACGCCGGCTAGAAGAGGTGAATACCGTCGCTCGGCGACCACATAAGCCCAGCATTCGCCGACACCGCGGTTGCCGAACTCGCGGACGGTTGAATTTCCGTAGCCCGGTAATTCGCGCCCGCGGTGAGCGACACGCCCTTGAATACCCTGTAGGAAAACAACATGCCGCCGGTAGCGACATCGTAGCGGCCACCGGATTGGGACAACCCGTTCAACCGTCTGAACCCGCCAATGCCGACTACGGTAAACCGGGGAGTGAGCCTGCGGCTCAGGCTGACGGTACAGCCCTGAGTTCGGGCCAGCCGAATCACGTCGTTGCCGGGGGCGATTGTCGAATTACAAGTTACATCGAATCCACCCCGCTGGAATGTGTGGTTGTACGAGAAGGCGCCTCCCAGGAAGGACCGGCTGTTGTTTGACACGGTCGTCGTCGTCGAGACGCCCAGCAAGGCGGCCACATCGGGAGGCAAGGCGACGGTCGAAACAAACTGCGATTGCATGTAACCGTCGCTGACCGAAAGGCTGAGCTGGTCGTGCGCGGAGAAAACATAGCGGATCCCGGCAAACCCGCTTTGCATGTTTGTAGTACCTACGCTTTGAACGAAGTTGATCTTGTTGAATGAATACCCGAAATAGGTGGAAAACCTGCGTGACAACTGCGTGCTGAACACCGTCTGGGCGCCGAACAAATTAGCGTCGCTATAGGATTGGCCGTCGCGGCGAATGAATGAGGCCGATCCGCTTATGTTCAACATGCTGCGGCTGGAGAGCAGGAATCCGGCTCCTGCGGAGGTCCCGGAGAAATAGGCCATTTGATCGTAATAATCGGCATCGACAAGACCATTCTGCAAGGGGTTCAGGCCGGTTGACAGGCCTCCAAGTCCCGCGATTCCGCCCAGCACATAACCGCTGGCCACGCCAAGCGAGCCGAGCAAACCCAACCCGCCGGACTGCATCCCAGCGGCAGCAGAGCCAAACCCGCCATTGGCTGCGCCGCCCGTCTCCCCGAAGTCGAGCGTCAGCCGGTGCGTGACCTGCGAGCTGACCCCGAGGCTTGCCACGTTAGAAGACCTCCAGCCCTCGCGAACGCCGGCAGAGTGGCCCATGTAATCGAAGCCCGAACCGGAGTAGCCGAGAACCAAGACTGTCCGGCGGAAGGACTTTTCCATGGAGAAGCCGCCGCTCACGTTGAGCGATCTGCGTATGGGATAGGGCGTGCCGGCGGTTTGGTCCAAAGGAGTGTCATAGTTGCCGCTCACGGCGAGCCAGGGATCGATGCTTCCAGAGCTGCTGCTCTGCGAGCTGGCCGATCGGGGGTCTCTCATACTCCCCGTCCCCCCGGTTTGCGAATAGACCGATGTACTGACTAGTACCAGTAAAAGAATCGCGTAAGCGCGCATGATGGTCATAGATTACCGCGAAAGTCCGGCAAAGAAATGACAATCGAGGAGCCGGCGGAAAACAGAAGCGCCGCCGGCTCACTAAACCGGCGGCGCGCTGAGGGTTGGAATCAACTGTAGAGGCGATCCCAACTCCGTTCTTTATCCCACTTCTCGGTGGGCTCAAAGTAGCCGGTACCCGGCGCGAGGTGCTGCTTCACGACGTCGGGATTCAGCTCGATACCGAGGCCGGGGGTCTCCGGGACGGCCACGAATCCCTTGTTGATGATCGGCTTTTCGGGCCCTGTGACGATGTCCTGCCACCACGGAATCTCGTCTGAGTGATTTTCAAGCACCAGGAAATTCTCAGTCGCGGCGGCACAATGGATATTGGCCATGAAACTGACCGGAGTGCCGGCGAAATGCATGGCCATGGCGTGACCGAGTTCCATGGCCGCATCGCCGATCTTCTTGGTTTCCAGCAGCCCGCCCGAAGAAGCAAGGTCGGGGTGAACGATGTCGACGGCGTTGTTCCGGCAGAGCTCGATGAAAGGCTCCTTCAAATAGATGTCTTCGCCGGTGGCGATCGGGATGTTGACGGCAGTCTTGATCTCTTTCAACTGCTCTGTGAACTGCCAGGGGATCATATCCTCCAGCCAGGCAAGGTTGTGCTTTTCGAGCGCTTTGCCGAGGCGGATGCAGGAGTTCACGCCGATGTGCCCGAAGTGGTCGGCCGAAAGCGGAACCTCCATGCCGACTACTTCGCGGATGGCCGCCACGTAGTCCGACATCATCGCCACTCCCTTGTCGGTGAGTTCGACGCCAGTGAAGAAATGCTGCGTCCGGGCCGTCGTCTTCGAAGTGACGTCAATCGGATGGGAGACGGTTCCAGGCGTTTTCTCCACCAGGTCGTAGCCCAGATCCATCTTGAGCCACGTGAAGCCCTGCTCCATGCGCTTCTTCAATCGATCCCCATACACCTTGGGATCGTGCGATTCGGTGGTGTCTACGTAAATACGGATCTTGTCGCGGAACTTGCCGCCGAGCAGTTGATAGGCCGGAACGTTGTAGGCCTTGCCGGCCAGATCCCACAACGCCATTTCCACCCCACAGACGCCGCCGGCCTGGCGGGCCGTGAAGCCGAACTGCTTGATCTTGCGGAAGATCTTGTCAACGTTACAGGGGTTCTCGCCGAGCAACCGGCTCTTGAGAATCAGCGCGTAAGTGGGGCTCGCACCGTCACGCACTTCGCCATAGCCGTAGAGACCCTGGTTGGTATCGATGCGGATGATGGGACAACTCATCGGCGCGCCGACGATATGCGCTATGCGCAAGTCGGTGATTCTCAGTTCGGATGGCTTGGAGGCGGTTTTGACGTTGCCCTGGTAAGCCTCGATCGTCTCATCCGCCCACATGGTTCCCAGCGCGGCGGCGCCGGCCACACTGCCTAGCGCTCCGCCAAGAAATCCCCGGCGGCTCGCATTCACTTTGGTTTTAAACCAGTTCATAGTCGTTCCTCGCCAGCCGTTAGGGCCGCTTGCCTTTCTGTTCGTAGCGGATCTTGGATCCTTTGGATTCGCAGTACGCGTTGAACTCCTCGATCATCTTCGGAGTCCATTGCGTATCGATTTCGCCCGGCGTGTACTTGCGCTCGCGGAGCATTTTGTGGCCCCACTCGTCAACAATGTGGGTGCGCTCGGCTTCGTTCGCCACTCGCTCGGCGAGGTGTGCCGGGATAAAGGTGATTCCCTCCGGATCGCTAAGTACGATATCGCCCGGAAGCACTGTGACATGACCGATACGGATCGGCGTGTTAATGCCGGAGAGGGTGACTTCGCGCAGTGCGGAGGGGTGGAAGCCTCGCGCGTAGACCTGGAAACCCTCGATCTCGGAATTGCCGCTGACGTCGCGGATGGACCCGTCTACCACAAGTCCAGTGCCGGTCTTGGTCATGATCGAGGTACCGAGGTTATCGCCGATGATGGTGCCGTCCACGATCTTGCCGAAGAGGTCGACGACCATCACGTCGCGCTTCACCAGAGTGTCGATCACCCAGGAGTTCTGTCCCCGGCTGACGCGGCCTTCCTTCTTCCCGGTTTCGTTGATGAAGTTATTGAAATCGGGCCTCAGCGGGATGAAGGAGCATGTGACCGCTCTGCCTATCAGGCGAGGGCCGCCCAGCTTGACATTGATGGTCTGGAAGTTCCCTTCAAACTGCAGGTTGTAGCCCGCGCCGCGCAGCGTACCCCAGGCTTCTTCGGCGTCCACGTTCGCCAGTCTGTCGAGGACTTCGTCCGGGACCTTGGGGCGTCCGTCGGGGAAGCGTTCGCCTTTCCATTCGCTGGTGATGGCAATCAATTGGTCCTTACTGAACATGCCGAGTTGGGCCATCGCCGGCAGCGCGCACATTGCCGCGAACAACCCGAGTTGCGTGATTTTGCGTCTCATCGATTCCTTTACTCCTTGTCGAAGCGAACTGAAGCTAACGGCGTGCTGAACGCCGGCCTTTACCAAAATTTGTGCCCACTCGGGATCCATCCGGGGGCCACGTAGGCGTAGAAGGTCACAATCAGGCCGATAATGAGCGCCAGCGCGACGCTGTGCTTCAGGACCGCCCGGAAGACGTCGCCTTCCCTGCCTTCGAGCCCTGTGGCAACGCAGACCACGACGATGGACTGAGCGCCAATCATCTTCCCGACAACACCGCCCGCAGTGTTGGCCGAGGCCATCAGCACCGGGCTCAGACCCAGCTTGTTGGCGGTGATCACCTGCAAGCTGCCGAAAAGCGCATTGGCGCCGGCGTCGGTTCCCGTCAGGGCCGTGCCGAGCCAACCGATCAGCGTTCCAAACAGCGGATAGAACCAGCCCGTGTGGGTCAGGGCCAGACCCATGATGGCGTCCATGCCGCAATAGCGCGTGACGAAGCCCAGGCAGATCATCGCCGAGATGGCCAGGACGCCGAAGCGCAACCGGTAACACGTGCGGCCGAAAACGCGCAGCGTGCGGCCGAACGACAGGCCGAGCAACGGACCAGCCAGCAGACCGGCGAAGAACGTTCCCGTGCCGACCGCGGACAGCCAGGCGACATCCAACTGAGCCGGCTCAAGGCGCGGCCGGTCGACCACTGGAGGAGTCCGCTGTACCAGGTTATGCAGGCCGGGCATCGGGATGCGGCAATCGGTTGATTCCACCGCGTGCTTCACGACGGGCACGCCCCACAGGACCACGAAAACGGCCAGCAGCAAGAACGGAGACCAGGCGTGCAAGATCTGCGCCGTGCTGTAGTGCCGCTTCTTGCCTGAATCCGGGACGGGGTCGTTCTCATATCGCCAGATGGGAGACGGGTGCCAGAAGCGGAAGAAGACCGCGCAGATCGACAGCGTGAACATGCCGCCGACAACATCTACCAGCGTGCCGTCAATCCAATTGGACCAGAAGAACTGGATCCCGCCGAAGGCAAGGGCGCAGGCGACGAGGCCGGGCCAGACCCGCAGCGTGTTCCGCCAGCCGGTCATGGTCCGCACCAGCCAGAACGGCAGGATGGCCGCGGCAATGGGGACGATGCGGCCGACCATCGCGCTCAGGTCCGCTTCAGGGAGCCCGGTGACGGCTTGGAGAGTGCGGATGGGATTCCCCATGCCCCCGAACGCCACCGGCGCCGTGTTGGCAAGCAAACACATCAGAGCAGTTTCGAACGGACGGAACCCGAGCCCGATCATCATCGCGCCGCAGATGGCCAACGGCGCTCCCCCGCCGCCGGCGCCTTCGAGCACAGCGCCAAAGGCCAGTGCAACCAACAGGGCCTGCAGACGACGGTCGTCCGTGATGCCTCCAATTGAGACTTTGATGGTTTCGAAATGGCCGCTTTCGACTGTCAAGTCATATACGAAGACCGCCGCGACGAGCGTCCAGGAAATCCGTATGCAAGCATACACGAACCCGTAGCCGACTGAGGCGGCCACCATCGTGGCGGGCATATGAAAGCCGAAGAGGGCCAGTATTGCGCCGCAGAGGAATGCCCAGACGGCAGCCCGATGGGCAGCCATCTTGCGAATGGCGAGCAGATAGAAAAGCAGAGTGACCGGCAGCGCGGCCATGAGAACGGATAGCCAAGTGACACCCAGCGGATTGTAGTCTTGAACCCAAACCTGCATGATGGTCCGGCGAGGAAAGCAGGCAGCGTGTCACAGCGGTGCGAGAGACCTTCCCCTCGACAGAGTAGCGGACAATGCGGGCGGCAAAGTCCGTTATCCCGCCTAATTGACTCCGCTGAAGCTGCGTTTCGGCTACCCGGTAACGGTTACTTCGACGGTTTGTGCGGCATTTCGGGGCAATCCGCGAGCAGAGCGGCCAGATCGCTATGCTGAATGAGTATGCCTTCCGTATGCGTCTTCTGCGGTTCTTCCAATTCCGTGCCGGAGGTTTTCCTGGACGCCGCCCGCGAAACCGGGCGCGCACTTTCGTCCGCGGGTTGGACCGTGGTGTACGGCGGCGCTCGCAACGGGTTGATGGGTGCGCTGGCCAGTTCGGCCCTGGAGTCGGGCGGGCGCGTGATCGGAGTGATTCCCCGGAGCCTGGTGGAAAGGGAAGTGGCGCACGAGGGTCTGTCGGAACTGCACATCGTGGAGACGCTGCAAGAGCGCAAGGCGCTGATGGCCGAATTGAGCGACGGATTCCTGACGCTGCCCGGAGGATTCGGGACTTTGGACGAGTTGTTCGAGGTCCTCACCTGGGCCATGCTGAGGCTGCACGACAAACCGTGCGTCGTGGTGAACACGGATGGGTTCTACGATGAACTGCTCGCATTCGCCAGGCGGGCGACCGAAACGGGATTCGTAACGGACGAGTCCTGCCAGCGGCTGCTGGTCGCCCCGGAACCCCAAAGCGCCCTACGGCTGATCGGCGAACGGCTGAGGGGCGGTCTCCACTCCGGATCTCGCTCATAATGTTGGCGAAGACGGGGTTATCGGGCATCTTGAGATGGGGGGACCATGGAGAGACGATCGTTTCTGCTCGCCACATCGGGCGCGATAGGAGCCAGCGGGATGGCCAATGGAATGGATGACGGCCCGGCCCTTCTGAAACCAAAGCCGCTACAGCCGGGCGACACGGTGGCGCTGATTACGCCCGCCACCTATGTGTCCAGCCCGGATGCGCTGCAACTCGCCCGGCGCACGGTGGAGTTCCTCGGGTTGAAGTGGAAGACCGGCCGCAACCTGGGCAAGCGCACGGGCTACCTGGGCGGTTCGGCCGACGAGCGGGTAGCCGATCTGCACGAAGCTTTTCTTGACCCTGAGGTCAAAGCCATATTCTGTACCCGCGGCGGCTACGGATCGGCGATGCTGCTCGACCGGATCGACTTCGATCTGATCCGGAAGCATCCGAAAATCTTCGTCGGCTATAGCGATATCACCGCCCTGCACATGGGCATTCACCACAAGTCGAAAATTGTTACCTTTCACGGCCCGATGGCTCTCTCCGGCTTTCCGGACTACACGCTCGAGCACTTCAAGCGGGCGATCTTCGACCCGCGGCCATTGGGCGAATTGAGCAATCCGCCGGAGGGACGCGTGATTCGCCCAAAGCACCCTACACGGACGCTCTGGGGCGGTAAAGCCACGGGGGCGTTGATCGGCGGCAACCTGACCCTGATAGCGACGACGATGGGCACGCCGTGGGAGATCCAGACCGACGGGAAACTCCTGTTCTTGGAGGATGTTGGCGAGGAGCCCTACTCCATGGACCGGATGCTGACGCAGCTCCGCCTGGCCGGCAAGTTCCGCAACATCCGTGGACTGATTCTGGGCGAATGTCTGAATTGCAAACCTCGCGAATTCCAGCCCGGATTCGAGTCGAGTTTTTCCCTCGGAGAGGTGTACGACAACATCCTGGGCGACCTGCAAGTCCCCGTCTTCGCCGGGCTGACCATCGGACACACGGACGACCAGTTGACCCTGCCTCTCGGCGTGAGAGCAACCCTCGACGCAGATGCCGGAACCCTTACCGTTGAAGAAGAAGCGCTTGACAGCCGGGCGTAATTTGGATCGGGTGGACCCGTAGCCCACGCGCTCCGCCGCCGCCGGAATCCGGCGAACGCCTGTAGACCATCGAAGGCTCGCTCGACTCAACGGTTGAGCGAGCCTTCTTGCATTGGTCCGGGTGCGAAAGCGGCGGAGCGCCAGGGTTATCCGGTCCTGCCCCAAGCACAGCGAGAAGAGGGACGAAATGATAATCAGAGGTTTCAAACTTACGGCCGTGGCCCTCGCCCTGGCCTTTCTGATGGGGTGTACGCAAAACCAGATCCTGGCGACGCTGGAAGCGTCGGTGGCCGCCACCGAGACACTGGTCGCGGCTCTACAAGTAGCCGGCAAGATCGACCCGTCGATTGCCAACGAGATTGAGAATGCGATCGCCAGCTTGCCGGCAGCCTTCCGGGAAACCGCGTCCGAGCTTTCTTCCATGGACGCCGAAGCGGCCAAAGCGGCGAAGATCGCCAGCTACTACGCAACCACAGTCGCGGCCCTGCAAGTACTGCCGCCAGAGGCTCAGACCTACGCGTCCGCAATCTCGGCCAGCATTCATGCTTTTCTGGCGGGCCTGCCGCAAACCGAAGTCCCTCGTTCGCTGGCGCCAGGCGGGACTTCCGCGCCGGCTTCCGAAGCAACTGCAACGAAGTTCGATGCAAAACGGCTGAACGCTATAGGCTCTCGTGCGGCTGTGCTGGAGGTGCGGCTCGAGAAATTGAAAGCCAGGGCAGCAGAGAAGCGCGAGGTGGGGACGCGATGAACGACCTGACCGCGCTCGTAGGCGATCCGTCGCACATCCTGTACATCTACGTGGTGCTGTGGACGTTCTCGGCCCTGGCGCACACGATGCCCGCTCCGGACGGGAAGTCCAGCAAGGGCTACCAGTGGATCTACAATCTGCTGCAGTTCCTGCTGGCCAATTTGGGCAAGCTCCAGGGCATCGCGGGCAAGCCCTGGGGATCCGGGGCCGACGCGGCCCTAGGCTTGGGTGTGGGACTGATGCGGGACGAGAAGGCTCCCCTGCGATCCAAGGTCAAATGCGGTTGGGCACCGGCATTACTCACCTCTCGGGAGTTTCACCGCCGCTTTGCAGCGAAAATATCGAGTCTGAGAGTCACTCCGGAGAGTCTATCTGGTGAGGCAAAGTGGAGATTCTCGGGCATCGTTCGATATGTACCGAAGGAGCGTGATACGATGAGCCGTAGCAGAGAGATCAGCATGTCGTCCGCAGCACCAGCATTTTCGACACCCCGGCCGGAAACGGCGGCGGAACGAAAGGTGGAAGCTCGCGCGCATGCTCTCGCTGCCGAAATTGACGCTCCGTCGCTCCCGTTGCTCGAACTGTCGGTGCGCGACCGAGAGGGTTTTTTTAGCGCTGTTCTGAATCCTCCTTCTCCTAACGAGTACCTGCGGGCTGCGGCGAAGAAGTATTTTCGGCGCAATCGTCCGTAGGGGCAGACCATTCCCGAGCTTACAGTCGTCAAGTACACATCGACTTTGGACCGCGCTGGTTTTGCATGCGGGAATTCACCCCTCGATAGGTATCTCCAGCAGAAAATCGGCCAAGACTTAAAGAGGGGCCTCAACACTCCGTATGCGTTGGTAAGCGAATGCGGAACGGTTAAGGGGTATTACACGATTAGCCCTTTCGCTGTCGCGAGCGACGGATTGCCCGAAGGAATGCGCAAGAAGGTCCCTTATCCGTCCGCTCCGGTATATTTGATTGGCCGGCTGGCCGTGGCCAGGGACATCCAAGGACGAGGGGAGGGCAAGAATCTCCTAGTAGACGCTCTGTGCCGCTGCTGCCAATTAAGTTCGAATGCCGCCGGAGTCGGGGTCATCGTAGACGCGAAGAATGACGGGGCTAAGGAGTGGTACCAAAAGTTCGGTTTTGTGCCATTCCCTGAACAGCCGATGCGCCTATTCCTCCCCATGGGAACGATCAAGCAACTGATAGTGACCGACAGCAATGCTACTCCTCTTGTCAATGACGGAACGGAGTCGCCACCGGCAACCAATCGGCAAGCTGTGATAGAACGGGGCTGATGAGACACGCGCTTCTGCTGCTGGCGCCGGCGCTGCTATTCGCGCAGGGCCCTAAGTCCGAATTGCTCTGGCCGGAGGGCACGCCCGGCGCAGTTGGCCAGGAGGCGGTCGACAAGCCCAACATCGATTGGTACCGGCCCGCCAGCCCAAACGGCGCGGCGGTCCTGGTCTGCCCTGGCGGAGGCTACGGCGCACTGGCGTTGGACCACGAGGGCAAACAGATCGGCGAGTTCTTCAACTCGTTTGGCGTGACGGCCGTGGTGCTGCACTACCGGCTCGGACCGCGGTATCACCATCCGGCGCCGCTCGACGATGCGCGCAAGGCGATGCGGACGATGCGGGCACGCGCGGCGGAGTACGGCATCGACCCGAAGCGAATCGGCGTTATGGGCTTTTCCGCGGGCGGCCATCTGGCATCTACTCTTTCCACGCACTATCAGGAGGGCGAGCGCCCCGATTTTTCGATCCTGGTCTACCCCGTTATCAGCTTCACGACGATTTACACGCACAGCGGTTCGATGTGGAACCTGCTGGGCAACCCGCCCGATCCAACGCTCGTCTGGAGTCTCTCGAACGAATTGCAGGTGACGCCGCAAACACCACCGGCTTTCCTGTTCCATACCAATGGCGACACGGGGGTTCCGTCCGAGAACAGCGTGCTCTACTATCTGGCGTTGAGGAAAGCGGGGGTGAAGGCGGAGATGCACATTTACCAGGAAGGCCAGCACGGTGTTGGACTGGCTCAAAAGAACCCTGTGCTCTCGACGTGGCCTGGGCTGCTAAAGAATTGGATGGCTGTGAACGGCTGGGTTCCGAAGGAAGCGAAGTAGACCGCGCTAGCGCCGCCCATGGAGGTTTTCGATAACCTTGCTGCAACCGCTCCCTGACGGTCGCGGCTCCGTTTCCACTGTGTT
The DNA here is from genome assembly GCA_963823095.1 of Terriglobia bacterium. Classification (GTDB taxonomy): domain Bacteria; phylum Acidobacteriota; class Terriglobia; order Bryobacterales; family Bryobacteraceae; genus CAIVVT01. The sequence goes on along the minus strand of CAWGKI010000031.1, from coordinate 29,371 downwards.
TCGCGTAACCGGCGCGCCGGGCGCTAGCATCTAATTGCGAGGGGCTTATGCGTCTTCCGATCGCAATCTGCGCGCTTATGGCTGCCTTCGCGGCCCATGCGGTCATGGCTCAAGAACCTCAGACCGAGCAGAAGCCAGCCTCCGATCAATCCCCTCCGCCTAAGACGGACGACCCGGGACGCCCGGTCCTGCGGCACGGCGGTCCGGCGCAGAAACATGCCGACTCCGGCCCGGCGAAGTCGGAAGCAAATATTCCCAAACCCATTCGCGATCTGCCGAAGGATGATGAGGGGACCTCGATTCCAACCCGGAGAGAAGAACACGATGAGGCGGTGGGAGCAGCCGGCGCGCCAACCGCACCAGCCGCGCGAAGGTTGCCGTCGGGTGACCCGCTCATTGAAAAAGCACGTGATGCAGTCTTCGAATTCGTTGAGAACCTGCCCAATTTCGTCTGCGACCAGATCACCCGGCGATACGAGAGCCACAAGATCCAAACCGACTGGAAGTACAAGGACCGCTTCGCGCTTGAGTTGTTCTTCACCGGCGGAAAAGAAGACTACCGAAATGTGAAGCACAACGGAAAGCCCCTGAAAAAGGGTTCGCCCGGGGATAGCGGACAGTGGTCCACCGGCGAGTTCGGCTCGCTTCTCGCGGCCCTGTTCCATCCCGAGTGCAATGCGAAGTTCAAGTTCAGAAGCGACTCCACGGCTTCCGGAATGGCCGCCAAGGTCTACGACTATGTCGTTCCGAAGGCCACGTCGCACTGGGAAGTCCGGATGGGCTTCGCCGTCAAGCCATCGTACAGCGGCGCAGTCTGGATCGAGCCCCAGAGCGGCCGCGTGCTGCGCGTCGAGATGGGCACCAAAGCGCTGCCATCCAACTATCCCGTCGACAAGGTGGAGGAAATTGTGGATTACGACTGGGTCACGATCGGCGAAACGAAGTACCTGATGCCGATGAAGAGTGTCAATCTCGCCTGCCAGGCGGGAACCTTCGACTGCACCAAGAACGAACTCGAGTTCAGGAACTATCGTAAGTTCTCCGTCGAATCGAACATCCTGGCCGTGGACAGCGACATCAGCTTCCCCGACGAAGACGCGGGAAAATCCAAGAAACCTGCCGGCACATACGATCCGCCTCAAATCACGGTGAAACCGGACGACAAGAAGCCACAAAACTGAGGCGGGGCGGCTTTACTAGGAGCTGGGTGAAACCCGCCTCCCGCGTCAACCGGCACACTCAGGCCGCCGTACATGAGATTGCCCGGCAGGCATCCTCGGCTCAGCCTACACTGGGGAGCAGGAGTTTTCCCGTATGGAATACATCGATCCCGCCCCTCGCCCGCGCCGCTGGATAATAGTGTTGGTCGTCTCCGTCTTGGCAATCCTTCTGGGAGGCCGCTGGCTCACCGGAATTGCCATCGACTGGCAATGGTGGGGAGAAATCGGACAGCGAGACACGTGGCTCTCCATGCTGGCCTATGGCACGGGGCCCGCTCTGGTAGCCGCTCTGATCGTCTTCGCCGTATTCTTCGTTGCGCATGCGCGCGGGATGAAAGCGGCTGGAACGAGCTTGAACGAGCACCCCCTGTACTCCCGGTTGAGCGCGGTCGCACTCTTGCTGGTCGCATTACTGATGGGCCTGGCCACAGTGGATTCCTGGACGGTGGTTCGGTATTTCGGAGGATTGAGCGCATCCAATGCCGCCGGCGCGTGGCACGATCCGGTCTTTGGGCAGCCCCTGTCGTTCTACTTCTTCGACCTGCCTTTTTATAGCGTGTTACTGAGAACGGTTTTGGCTCTCTCGCTCGGCAGCGCTTTCGTTTACTGGATCACGGCGCGAGGCTGGCTGCTGAGCAAACAGGCCCTGGAGTTGGGCAACATCGGCGAGGGCGGCGTGGCCTTCGACCTGCGATCCCTTAAGCTCGGCGCGGCGCTCGAGAGCCGCTTCTTCCGCATGGCGGCGGGTGTGTTTTTCCTGGCCCTGGCGGCCCGGTTCTACTTCGACCGCTACGACCTGCTGTTTCAAGAGCATGGGTCGCTGGTCGGCGTGGACTGGGTGGACGAACACCTCGGCCTGCCTCTCCTCGCGCTGAACGTCTTCGCGAGTGTCGTGGCCGCGGCCGCCTTCTTCGCTGGCCGGCTGCGCTTCGCGCTGGTGCTGCCCGCGGCCTTTATTGTGTATATGATCGTGCCGTCGGCCGCCGCCGCGCTCTATGTCAGGCCGAGCGAGATCACGATCCAGAAGCCCTATATTGAACGCCACATCCAGGCGACGCGTGAGGCCTGGGGTCTATCCAAGAAGACCAAAGAGGTTGAGTTCGACGCTCAGCTCAATGTGACGGTGGATCCGAACCTCCACAAGCCACTGCTGGACAACGTGCGTTTGTGGGACTGGCGCGCGTTCCACGACACTATCACGCAGATCCAGGCCCTGCGGCTTTACTACACTTTTGTCGATACCGATGTCGACCGTTACAAGATCGACGGCCAGTTGCGCCAGGTGTTGCTGACGCCGCGCGAACTCGACGTAAAGCAGTTGCCGGCAGACGCCCGGGCGCGCTGGATCAACCCGCACTTTATCTACACTCACGGCTACGGCGTCGTTATGGCGGAAGCCTCCAAGATCACCTCCGACGGCCTTCCGCAGTTGATCGTGAAGAACACTCCGCCCGAGATCCTGACCTCCTCTCTCAAACTGACCCGGCCTGAGTTGTACTACGGCGAAGCGACCCACGAGCCTGTCTTTGTCCGAACGGGTCAGCCCGAATTCAATTACCCCTTTGGAGCGAGTAATGTTGAGAGCCGCTACGAGGGCTCGGGCGGCTTCCCCGTTTCCACCTTCGTTCAGCGTGCCGTCGCGGCCGTGGCTATGGGCGACTGGAACATTCTCCTGACCAGCTACCTGACGCCCGAAAGCCGGATGATGATCCATCGTAACGTCCACGAGCGCATCGAGACCGTGGCCGGCTTCTTGAGCTGGGATCCGGACCCGTACCTCGTAATGACGCCCGAGGGACGGTTGGTGTGGATGGTTGACGGCTACACGACTTCGTCATCGCACCCCTACTCGAAGCTGCTATCGACGCGCGATTACGGCGAGATCAACTACATGCGGAACGCCGTGAAGGCCACCATCGACGCCTACGATGGCAAAGTCCATATCTACGCCTTCGACACGGAGGACCCGATTCTGCGCGCCTACCGGCAGCTTTTCCCGCACCTGATCGAGGACGCCTCTGCGATGCCGCCAGCACTGCGCCAGCACGCGCGCTTCCCCGAAGGGCTGTTCAACTTTCAGGCCGAGATCTACAGCACCTTCCACATGACCAACGCCGAAGCGTTCTTCAACAAAGAGGACGTTTGGGACGTGGCGCGTAGCGTCAACGGGACTTCTGGAACGCCCGAGCCCATGAAGCCGACATACATGGTCGCGTCGTTGCCCGACAGCAACGAGCCGGAGTTCATGTTGATGACCAGCTTCACCCCGCGCAATAAGCCCAACCTGATTGGAATTATGATGGCGCGGTGCGACGGCGAACACCTGGGCGAACTGCATTTCCTCCAACTGCCCAAGAGCCCGCAGTTCGACGGACCCATTCAGATTGAATCGAAAATCAGTCAAGACCAGACGATTTCCAAAGACCTGACGCTGTGGAATCAACAAGGGTCGCAGGTGCTGCGAGGCCAGATGCTGGTGCTGCCGATCGCCAAGACGCTTCTCTACATCGAACCCATCTATATCCAGGCTTCGCAGTCGCCTATGCCACAATTGAAAAAGATCGCAATGTACGCGGGGGGCCGGCTGATTTATACCGACACCTATGAGCAGGCTGTAGCCGAACTCGCTGGATTCAAGCCGGCCCAGGCGGCGGTTGCAACGTCCCCAGGGACGCCGGCGCCACCCGCTACGCAGGGAGTTCAGACCGACGCTCTCGCCGAGGTACGAGATCATCTGCGGAAGTATCGGGAGTTGATGTCGCAGGGGAAATACGCGGACGCGGGCAAGGAGATTGAGGCGCTGGAGCGTCTGGCAACTAAGCGCTGAGTGGCATGAGGCCGCGGTTCCGAAGTGGGGCGGTCCCCCCGGACCGCGGCCGACGCCCTCGTCGGCCCCATTGTGGACTCTTGATGAGTGTCAGCAGCCGGACCTGGGGGTCCGGCGCGGACGTGGGCGTCCGCCCCAAAACGGATCAGACGCCGTATTTCTTGAACCAGGCGAGCAGGCGCTTCCAGCCGTCCTCCGCCATCTCCCTGCGATAGCTCGGCCGGTAGTCGGCGTGGAAGCCGTGCGGGCCCTCCGGGTAGACGACGATCTCCGATTTTTTTCCGCGCGCTTGATGGAGAATCCGGATTTGACCCTGACCGAAATCCGACGATACACTCGTGAATGCACGGGTTGGTGAAGACCGTACGTCTTCACCATGAAAATGGGAACCCGGTGAGAATCCGGGACTGCCCCGCAGCGGTAAACGGGAACGATCGCCGCACGAGAAGGCACCGATCATCCGACCACTTAAGGATGCCCGGCAAGCCGCGGCTAGTAGGAATGCCCCTTCAAGCAGGGGCGTGCGCCCGCCAGTCCGAAGACCTGCCTGTCGCCCCACCCGAAATGGGTGCGGAATTCAATGCAGCTCTCGAGGGAGGGGCGCGTGCGTTTATTCGCTACTTTTGTATCCGTTCTGGCCCTGCTTGCTTGCGCCTTGCCGGCGCAACAGGCACGGCAAACCACCATCTCCGGCCGGATTCTCGACCCATCGGGCGCAGCGGTTCCCGCTGCCAAGGTCCACATCTACAGCCGTGACAACGCGGTCCAGCAGGTTGCCCAGTCGGGCGAGGATGGCCGTTACCGTTTCGATCGCGTACCGGCGGGCGAATATCTGATCGAGGCTCGCACCGAGGGCCTGGACCAAGGCGATCCGGTGAGTGTCCATCTTGCCATCGGACAGCAGTTGGAAAAAGACCTCACGCTGAACATCCGCGGCCTGTCGGCGCGCGTGCTTGTCACCGCCTCCTCGACGCCGCAATCCACGGTTGAATCCGGCAAAGCCATGGACGTAGTCGATCGCGCGGATCTGGACCGGCGCGGTGTCTACTCGTTCGGCGAAGCGCTGGAGACCACCGCTGGTTTACGCGTCCAACAATTGGGCGGCCCTGGACAACTTACCCGCATTCAAACGCGCGGTTTGCGCGCCGCCGACACGCTGGTGTTGCTCGACGGCATGCGCCTGCGCGACGTGGCCAGCCCGCAGGGCGACTCGACGGCATTCATGAGCAATCTCTTGTTAACCGGCGCCGACAGAGTTGAGGTCTTGCGCGGGTCGGGTTCGTCGCTTTATGGCACCAACGCCATCGGCGGCGTGATCAACGTCGTGAGCGACCAGGGCGGCATCCCATTTCACGGGGAAGTTGGGGCCGAAGGCGGTGGACTCGGCTTCGGATTCGGCGACGTCAAGATCGCAGGCGGACTGAAGCACGATCAATTGCAGTACAGTCTGTCCGGCTCGCATCTGAACGTGAGCGGCGGAATCGGCGGCATCGAGAACGTGCGCAACACGGGCGAGCAAGGCTCGTTGCTGTACCGGCCCGATTCGCGCACCACGCTGAGCGCGCGGCTGTTCGCTTCACAAGCGATGACGGGCGTCAACGCGTCGCCCTACTCCGCACCGGACTCGAATCTTCCGGCAACGGGCATCGTTCCCGCGATACCTTTGCCCGCCTCGCAGCTCGCACTGGCCGATGCGGGGCAGCCCTTCAACTGGGGCAACGCGACGTTCGCGCCGAATCTCTCCGACCCGGACAACCGCGCCGTATCGAGCCTCACGTCCACTATGCTGTCGGCGGAGCGGATCGTCACTCCGCGGTTGACTCTGCACGCTTCCTGGCAGAGCTTCCTGGGCGACCGCAACAACACCAACGGTCCGGCGGGCGCGGGCTATCAGCCCCTCTTCAACACGCTCGACTACTATCGGGGCCGCGTGGATACGCTCAACGCGCGCGCCGATCTGACACTCGGCCGCCACAACCTGATCACGGGCGGCTACGAATTCGAGCGCGAGCATTACTTGAGCCGGAATACCGACTTCAACCCCGATCCCGCGCAACATGCAAACGCCATCGCCGACGTTGCGCAGAACAGCCATACTGCGTTTGCGCAGGATCAGATCCGCATGCTCGGCGACCGGCTGCTGCTCTCGCTGAGCGGGCGCATCGGCCATTACGATCTCTCGGCGCCCACCTTCGAGGGCGGCACCGGCGTGTTTCAGAACGCTCCGCTGACGAGTCCTCGGAACTCTTACACCGGCGACGCGGCGCTCAGCTACTTCCTCCCAGGCTCGCAGACTAAATTGCGGGCACATGTGGGCAACGGCTACCGCTCGCCGAGCCTCTATGAGCGCTTCGGCGCGTACTACTACGGCGGCTCGTTTACGCCGATCGGCGATCCGCAGTTGAAGCCGGAGCGAACCATTGCCGTCGATTTCGGTTTCGACCAATACTTCGCGAGCAACCGGTTGAAGCTCAGCGCGTCGTACTTCTACACGCGGCTGCAAAACGTGGTCAGCTACGGCGACACGCCCAACGACATCTACGGCCGGTACGGTGGCTACATCAACGCCGGAGGCGGGATAGCGCGCGGCGTCGAGGTCTCGGGCGAAGCGCGGCCGTGGCGTTCCATGCTTGTTCAGGCGAGCTACGTATATACCAACGCTATCGAGAAGACTGCGATTCTCACGGGCGGCTTCCTGCAGGCGATTCGAGTGTTCCCGCACGCCGGAACGCTGGTGGCCACGCAGCAGGTGGGTAAACGAATACAGGTGACCGCGACGTTCGTTGGCGCGTCGGACTATATCTCCGGCGTCTTTTACATTTACTCCGCGGGCGGCAACCGGCCGTACCTGTTCCCGGGTCCGCGTAAGCTCGATCTCATGTCGAGCTACACTCTGCCCGTGGGCGAGCATCGTTCGTTGAAGTTCTATGCGCGCGTGCAAAACGCGATCAACCAGACCTACTACGAGGACGGCTTCCGTACGCCCGAGGCGTGGGCATCGGGCGGGTTGAAGTTCCTGTTCTAAGGCGGTATTGCCGGGTGTGGCCGCTGGTCAGAACTCGAAGCTCTGCACGACGACCGTATCATCGTTGAATGGATGTGCCGGGGCTGCCGACAGTCCCGGTCCCCTCCATAGCCAATGGAACTCGGGACCGCGCGGCAGTCCTTGCACCGGTTCGAAAACCCTCAACTTCAGCTTCGCCCCGGCGCGGATTTCGAATCCGAGCGTGGCTCCTTCGGGACCCGGCGCCGTGTATTGCACGGTCGGCAGACCGGCCCAGCCAACGCGGTCCGTTGGCGCGCCATTCTTCCTCCATTGGAGGCCTTCCACCGAGCCGCCGATCAGGTCTCCGGGATTGAGCATCTGAATGAAGAAGACTACGGCGGAGCGGCGTGACACGATCTTCAGATCGATGCGCCGCTTGCCTCTGCCGGTCTCTTCCCCGCTCACCGTGACCGCGGGGGCGTCGACCTCGATTCCCGGAGCCCGTGCTCGCCGCACCGAGCCGGCTTGATCGTACCAGCGCCGCACGAGTTCGGGCGAGTCCCCCAGAAACTGGCGGAGCCACGGATCTGAACCGTTCGTCCTGCTCACCCACCAGCTTTGCCCCGCATTGACATCGACGACGTAGGATACGTCGTTCTGAATCGGTTGCTCCGTATCGAACTGGTTGGCCCAGGTTCCACCAGCCAGCGCGATCAACACGATTCCGCCCAAAACCGCGATCCAGCGCTTGGACAACTCGCCCACGATCGCCAGGACGGGCGTCGCGGAGACGGCCAGAGCCAGCACGAGCAACGCACACGAGATGCCGGCGGACTGCATCGTCAGTCCCGTGAATCCTTCGTACGCGAACGGCAGAATCAACTCCAGAGCAGGGATGCAAAGAACCGCTCCGGCCACCGGCCGCCAGGATCCCGCCAGCAGCGCAATCGAACCGCCCAGGACCGGCCAGAGCAGGATGTATGAGCCGCCGGGCAGCGCGATGGTCAGAGCAATCAGCAGCAGCCCAGTGAGCGCCAGCCCGCCGGCTGCGAGGCTTTCCGCGGTACAGTAGCGGCGTGCTACCGCCAGACCGCCGAGGAACAGCGCAATCGTCAGGGCGAAGTACGCCACGATATACCAACCCCGGGAGTACAGGTCGTTCTGCGGCAAGCTGAGGTAGCCCCGGATGCAGCGCGCAGACCGCGCGCCAGACCCACCCCATGCCATAGCCGGCGCTGGCCGCCGTCGCAAGACAGACGCCCGCGCCCACAGCCGCGCCTTGCAAAGTGACTGCGCCGGCCGCGCGCCGCCTCCCAACCACCCACCCCACAAGAACCAAAGCTGCGAGCGTCAGACCTCCCGTGAATGATGCCGGGTAGCGGAAGAAGAATCCTCCGGCGGAAAAGTAGACGGCGTCGGCTCCCGGCCACCGAAGCTCGGAGAGATCGGCCTTGCCAAGACGGCGCGCCAGAGACAGCGCATTACTGCCGGCGTGCTGGACTGTCGCTGGGTCGAGATGGGCCGCATCGTCGAGGGGTGTGTGGTACGCCAGCACATTGTCGATGAACGCGAAGTCGAGGCCGGCGTAGCCATACCTCTTGAACACGCTCAGGTCGGTATCGTTGGGCAGGCGTTTGTAAATCTCGTAAGCGAGCGAGGTCGCGACGGGGTAGGGAGCGGCGGCGGCGAACTCGCGGATTAGTGCGCCATTGCCATCGCTAGTCTGGAACATGATGTCAGGGCCGCGCGTCCCGCGGGCCTCGAAATTCAGCACTACATCGACGTCTCTGCGCCAGGGGTGCGCCCGTGCGAATGCATCCGCGCCGGTCATGCCCGTCTCTTCCACGTCGAAAAGGAAGATGACGTCATTCTTGAGCGGAGCTCCGCCCTTCAGCACGCGTGCCGTCTCCAGAAGTACGCCGACCGCGTGTCCATCGTCGGCGGCTCCCGGCCCCGAACGGACCGAGTCATAGTGGCTGCAAAGCAGCACTGCCCGACCGTCGCCGGTGCCTCTCAGTCGCGCCACCACGTTTTCCGTCCGCCCCGCGAACACGAACGAGTTGCGCTGATAGAGTCCCGCACCTCGTTGGATTTCCGCGGGGATTCCCAGAATCGCCAACTCGGTCAAAATGTAATCGCGCGCCGCGGCCGCTTCGGGCGAGCCCGCCGGATGCGATTTCGACGCGATGGCGCGCACATGCTTCATCGCTCGGTCGGCGGAAAACTCCGTCGCCGGCGCGGCGAGTCCGGGAGGATGGGGCAGGGGAACCCGCAAGCCCCACCAGGCGCCCGCGGCAAGAACGGCGGCAGCCGCGGCCCGTTGGACCACGCTGGGTGATGTTTCGGACACGGCTCTCCTCCGGATCGGCTTACTCTCCGCACTCAGCGAAGCCGTTCGGTTTTCTCAGACTACCCTTCCGCGGTGGGCCCCGCAAGCAAAGCGAGATCGGAAACTGACGCGCCGCCAACTACCGCTTGGGAGCGTAGTAGCCCTTGCGGGCGCGCACCACCAGATCGCCGCGGCGCGGGATCCGCACTTCGATCGGGTGGTATTTGCCGTCGGTAATCAGCGGCTCGGGGCGGAACAGGACGCTGTACTGACTGCGAAGTTCGTTGGCGATGTTCTCGAAATCCTGATCGAGATCCTCCGCACGGAACGGGAAGTAGGTCAGCCCCCCGGTTTCCTTGGTCAGGTATTGCAAAACCTTGTCGCCTTCGCTGGTCATATGCGGCATGCGCTCTGAGGACTGGTCGCGCATGGTTCCACTGTTGTTGGTGGAGATGGCGAAAGACACCACGTCGGCCTTCTGGGCGAACTCCATGGCCTGGTCGCGCGTATAGCTGCTGGCGTTGTCCTCGCCATCGCCGATGATGATCATGGCGCGGCGGAAATTGTGCATCGGGCGGTCGATCATCAGGCGGTCGCGGCAGGCAGAGATCATCGCGTCGTAAAGCGCCGTGCCGCCGCCGGGCCGCAGGTCGCGCAGCTTGTTGCCGAGCAACTCGATGTCGTCGGTGAAGTCCTGCGCCAACTCCGCGTCCGAGTCGAAGGCGTAGATCAGCGCCTTGTCGCGTCCCTTGCGGATGACGCTTTCGAGAAACGCGCGAGCTGCTTCAATCTCAAACCGGAAGCGGGCGCGGATGCTGTTGCTGGTGTCCACCAGAATTGCAATGCGCAGGGGCAGTTCGCTCTCCGCGGCGAACTCGAGGATGGCCTGCTTCTTCTTCAACTCGATGATCTCCAGATCCTCTTTGAGGAGATTGTTGACGAAGCGCCCCTTCTTGTCGGCGACAGTGAACAGTATGTTGACGCGGGTGACGTCGAGGCTGATCGTCTGTGTTGGATCGATCGGTGGCTCCTGCCAGGCCGCGGCGGTGTGCTTTGCCAATGCCATCGAACCCGCCATGCCGGCGAGAAAATTCCTGCGCGAGGAGTATGCGCTCATGCTGAACCTCATTCTAGCCTGATAGACGCGCCTGCCAGTCCAATAGCTCCCTTGGAACGGGCGCTTCAATTGTGATTCTTCCGAGCGTGGAAGGGGAATCGAAGCGGATGCGCAGGGCGTGGAGCCAGGGCCGGCCCAATTCGGGCTGGGCCGCCGCGCCGTAAAGCGGATCGCCGGCCACCGGATGACCAAGAGCGGCAAGGTGGACGCGAATCTGGTGGGTCCGTCCGGTCCCGATTTGCACTTCCAGCAGGGCGAACTTCGCGTATCGCTCAAGCACGCGGTATTCCGTATGCGCGCGGCGTCCGGTGGCCAGACGCGCCGTCATCCGCGTACGGTGAACCGGATCCCGGGAGATGGGCAGATCGATGACGCCGTGTTCGCTCGCGGGCTGGCCCTGCACCAGCGCCAGGTACGTCTTCTCCACGCTGCGTTCCGAAAACTGCGCCGCCAGACTGCGGTGGGCGGCGTCTGTGCGCGCGACCAGAAGGACTCCGCTGGTGCCTTTGTCCAACCGGTGCACTATGCCGGGCCGCAGGTCTCCGCCGACGCTGGAAAGCCCTTGAAAGTGATGCAGTAACGCGTTGACCAGAGTGCCTGAAGTCCGGCCCGCTCCGGCATGCACCACCAGCCCGGCCGGCTTATTTACCGCCACCACGTCGTCGTCTTCGTACAGGATGTCGAGCGGAATCTGTTCGGCAAATGCGTGCAAAGGCTTCAGCTCGGCCGGCTCCACCTCGATGCGCTCGCCACCACGCAGTCTCAGCGACGCTTTCAGCACCACGAGCCCGTTCACCCGCACGCGCGCCTCTTCCACCCAGCCCTGTAGACGGGCCCGGCTGTACTCCGGCAGGCGCGCGGACAGAAACTGGTCCAGGCGCAACCCGGCGTCGGAGCTGGAGGACTGGCACTCAACCATTTCCACGACCATTAGCATAGCGAGGTGCGGTGGAGCCCGGCGACGTTGTGCGAGAATCGCGTTGGCGGTTCGAACGCGAGCAGCCGCGCTCTCGAATGCAACCTCGAATGGCAGATAAGCGCTTAGTAGCGGCCCTGGTAGCGCTGCTGGCCGCCGTACGGTTCTGCCACGTCGATGTGCTGTGGGTGGAGGAGGCCTACCCGATGGCCGCGGCGCGGGCCATGCTCTCCGGCCACACGCTCTATCGCGACATCTGGTTTGATAAGCCTCCTCTCTTCGCGGGTTTCTATACCTTGTTTGGAGCCGTCATGGGCTGGCCGCTGCGTTTGGCCGGAGCGCTCTTCATCGGGTTCGCGGCCTGGGCGGCCTGGCGCGCTGCGAAGCAGCTCTGGGGGAGCCCTGATACGGCAGGCTGGGCAGCGCTCCTGTCGGCGTTTTTCCTGACGTTCGATTTCCCCGCGTCGGCCATGGCGCTGACGCCCGACCTGCTGGCCGTCCCATTCCACCTGCTTGCCATCGGGGCTCTTGCGGCAGGCCAGCCCTTGCTCGCTGGGGCCTGCGGTGGCGTCGCTCTCGGCTTCAACACCAAGGCGCTGCTCATCCTCCTGGTATGTCTGATTTGGCGTTGGTGGGAAACGCCTCGAATTCTGGCCGGCTTCGCGCTCCCCGTCGCCGCTCTGGCGGGCTGGATGGCAGTGCATGGATCGCTAATGGACCATTGGCAACAGGTGTGGGTTTGGGGTGCGGCCTATGCGCGGGACACTCCGCTGGTTCACCCCTGGGCCGAGGGCCTGAGGCGCACGCTGAACTGGGCCGGATTCCACGTCGCGATCGTCGCCTCGGCGGCCTGCGCCCTGACACACGAGAGGGACCGCCGCTGGCGTTTGCTGGGCTGGATTGCCATCAGCCTGGGCGCGGCGTGGATGGGCTGGCGCTTCTTCCCACGCTACTTCTTCCACCTGCTGCCCGCGCTGGCTCTGCCCGCCGCTCGCGGCTTCTCTCTCGCTTCGCCGCGCTGGCGCGCCGCTTTGGTCGCGTTGCTTGCCATCCCGCTGATTCGCTTCCTGCCCGCCTCGGCCCAGCTTGCGGCGGAAACCATTCGGGGAGAGCCGCACACCTCACGCGATCTCGCCCTGTTTGAGGATTCGCGGCGTGCCGCAAGGCTCATAGCAGATCCTCCGGCGGATGCGCGGACGGCTCTGGTTTGGGGTTATCGACCAGAACTCTGGGTCTTGTCCGGCCTCGTGCCGGGCACCCGCTTCCTGGACTCGCAGCCGCTGAACGGCGTTGTTGCCGACCGTCACTTGACGGACAGCCGTCAGACGTTCCCTGAGCTTTCTCGCCTCAACCGCGAGGCGGTTCTCTCGGCCAAACCGCCCGCCTGGATTCTCGATGGGTTGGGCCCGATCAACGGGGAGTTGTGCGTCTTCAATCCGTCCACCGGGCTCGCTGCATGGCGCCCGCGCTACGTCGAGGCAGGCCGGACGGCGACCGTGATTGTCTACTCCCTATCCCGCCCGGAAACGGAGCCGCACCCCGAAACGGAGCCTCACCCTGAAACGGAGCCGCGACCGTGAGGGAGCGGTTGTAGCATTGTTTCCCTTCTTGATCCAAACGCTTGCCGAAGAATGACCTGGGCATTCAACCATTCCCTCACGGTCGAGCTCCCTGTCAGTGTTGTCGGCTCATGCTTGCCTACCTTGCGCCAGTTGCCAGCCTGCGCAATTGAGTTGCCGCCGGCGCGACTACTGGGCCGATCTGGAGACCGGCGTTCCCAGGATTGCTACTTCGCCAGGAAGGGCCGCTCCATCGTCGCCTTCGTGCCAGCCATCTGCGGTTCCTGCGCGTAGTGTGCTTTCTTCAAGGCCGCCCGCACCTTGGACACCACCGTGGTCAGAGGCTTGGTCCGCGACTTCGGCGAGTTCAGAGTCTGCAGCAGATAGTACGTCAACGCTCCATTCGGCCTGCCGCCGAATCTGGCATCCGCTGCCGTCTGGTCCGACTTGCAGGCCGACACAAGCGCCAGATTCACCGCATCCGTGGCGTGAATAAAGCTCGCGGGCACGATCCTGTTCTCCAGGGCCGTGATGGCGCGCCAGGCCAGGTCGGCTGGTGGAATCAGAAATCGTTGAGGCCCCAGCGCACCACCAGCGGCTGAGAGCTTCCGGTCCAGGGCCCCTGAATGGCAGGAATCCGAGACCCAGATAAACTCGACCCCCTGTGGGATTCTCGCGAACAGTTGCTTGAACTGAACCCCGCGGATCATGCGCTCCTCGGTCCAGTCGAAGTCAACCGGACAAATTGCGTCGTCCAGGCGATTCACGGCCCCGGAAGCATCGCGCAGCGCAACCTGCGTGCCGTGGCCGCTGTAATGGAACATCACGCGGTCCCCTGCGGTCAGGCCGTCGAGCAGCCAGTTCAGTCTCTCCAAAATGCCCGCGGTGGTCGCCCTCGTGTCCGTCAACAGGCGGATGGAGTCCACCGCAAAGCCACATTTCACAGTAAGAAACGCTGCCATGTCCATCACGTCGTTCACGCACCCGGCGAGTGGCGCGCCTGGGTAAGAATTGATGCCAACCAGCAATGCCCGATCCATGCGAATGCCTCCGCGCAGCGCCGGACTGGGCAGCAGCCCGGCGTCGCCAATTGAATGTTTGTGGGAATGCCCGTCGTCACGGGCTGCCAATCAGAGACTACGCCTGGGCGTCAAGCGCTTTCGCCCGGCTCGGAGTAGTTTCACGACTAGAGAACACGGCCGTTCGTACTCCTCGTGCACTCGCCATCCCCCTCACGGGCCGAGCTTTGTGGGGTGATTGGGACCATAGTTTTCGATGCTGCCTGCTCATTTCTCGATAGAATGAAGGCGCTGTCACCCGCTTGGTGAAAACCGCCCGGCATTGGCGTTGAGTGGACCGCTCGCCCCGCCCCCTGCTGTAGCGCCGCCAATGGGAAGAAGGCCCGTGCGGCCTCGCAAATGCCGAGGATCGCGCGGCGATTCCATAGGGAGTGTATATGCCACAGGCAACTTGCGATATCGGTCTTATCGGTCTGGCCGTCATGGGCCAGAATCTCGTGCTCAACATGAACGACCACGGCTACAAGGTCGCCGTCTTTAACCGGACGGTCTCCAAGGTCGACGACTTCATCAACAACGAAGCCAAGGGTACGCAGATTGAAGGCGCGCACTCCATCGAAGAACTGGCCGCGATGCTCAAGCGCCCACGCCGCGTCATGTTGATGGTCAAGGCAGGCTCGACGGTGGACGACATGATCCGCCAGATCGTACCGCATCTCGAAGCGGGCGACATCATCATCGACGGCGGCAATTCGCACTTCCCGGACACCATGCGCCGCGCGGAAGAAATGGCCGCGAAGGGCATCCTTTACATCGGCACCGGCGTCTCCGGCGGAGAAGAGGGCGCGCGCCGCGGCCCGTCTATCATGCCGGGCGGCAGCCCCGCTGCCTGGCCGTATGTGAAAGAGATCTTCCAGTCCATCGCCGCCAAGGTCGAAGACGGCTCTCCTTGCTGCGAGTGGGTCGGCGAGAACGGCGCGGGCCACTACGTCAAGATGGTCCACAACGGCATCGAATACGGCGACATCCAGCTTATTTGTGAGGCCTACCAGCTTCTGAAAGATGCTCTGGGACTGACTCCCGACGAGTTGCACGACGTCTTCGCCGAGTGGAACAAGGGTGAGCTCGACAGCTACCTGATCGAGATCACGCGCGACATTTTCGGCAAGAAGGACGAGGACGGCTCCGCGGTTGTGGACAGTATTCTCGACACAGCGGGCCAGAAGGGCACGGGCAAGTGGACCGCCGTCAACTCGCTCGACCTCGGTATCCCCGTGACGTTGATCGGCGAGGCGGTTTTCGCACGCTGCCTGTCCGCCATGAAGGATGAGCGCGTCGAAGCCTCGAAGGTGATCTCCGGTCCGGCGCCGGTGCGTCCCGCCGACCGCGCGGCGTTCATCGAAGACGTCCGCCGTGCACTCTACTGCTCCAAGATGATCTCCTACGCCCAGGGCTACATGCTGCTTCGCGAGGCGGCGAAGGAGTACAAGTGGAATCTCAACTTCGGCGGCATCGCCCTGATGTGGCGCGGCGGCTGCATCATCCGCAGCCAGTTCCTCGGTAAGATCAAAGCCGCGTTCGACAAGAATCCGAAACTCGAAAACCTGCTACTCGACGAGTTCTTCTACTCGACGCTGTTGAGGTATCAGGCTTCCTGGAGGAACGGAATCGTCAGCGCGATCAAGTCCGGCGTGCCAACCCCGGCTTTCAGCACCGCGCTTGCATTCTTCGACGGATACCGGACCGCGCGCCTGCCCGCGAACCTGCTGCAGGCCCAGCGCGACTACTTCGGGGCGCACACCTACGAGCGCATCGATCAGCCGCGCGGCAAGTTCTTCCACACGAATTGGACCGGTCGCGGCGGGCGCGTGTCGTCCACAACCTACACGGCCTAGGTGCTGAGTGGTGGGGCGGCGCTCCAGCGCCGCGTGGGCCCTGCGGGTCCCGCAAGATTTGTGAATTGGTTGGCGGGGTCTGGAGACCCCGCGCGGCGCTGGAGCGCCGCCCCACTTCTTCTACGGAGTACTCATGAAATACGGTTTGAATATCAAGCAGGACGCCGCGCTCGATCTGGTTAGCCTGGGCGCGCTCGTCCATCGTCTCGATCCAGGCATCATTCCCTTCCGCAAGGCGCACGAGTGCCAGATTCACGTCAGCGGCGGCGAGTTTAACGTCGCCGCGAACCTTTCGGATTGCTTCCGGCTGAACACGGGCGTCGTCAGCGCCATGGTCGATTACCCCGTAGGCGACCTGATCGCCGAACGGGTCCGCGCCATGGGCGTGAAGCCCTTCTACAAGCGCTTCAAGCACAACGGAGTGAACGGCCCCAACATGGCGACGGTCTACTGCGACCGTGGTCAGGGCGTGCGCGCCCCAGTGGTTTTCTATAACCGCTGCAACGAAGCGGCGGCGCAGTTGAAGCCGGGCGATTTCGATTGGGCTTCGATCTTCGCCGGCGGCGTGCGATGGTTCCACTCGGGCGGCATCTTCGCGGCGCTCTCCGAGACCACAGGCGAAGTCATCATCGAAGGCATGAAGGCCGCCAAGGCAGCCGGCGCGGTCACCTCTTTCGATTTGAATTACCGCGCCAAGCTGTGGGACATCTGGGGCGGCCACGAGAAGGCGCTCGGCGTGATCGCGCGCATCGTGGAGCATGTCGATGTCCTGGTGGGCAACGAAGAGGACCTGCAAATGGGCCTCGGCATCCCCGGGCCGGAAGTCGCGGCCAAGTCGAAGCTCGACCCGAGCGTCTTCTTCGGCATGATCGACAGCGTGGTGCAGAAGTATCCCAAGGTGAAAATCGTCGCCACGACGTTGCGCGAAGTGAAGTCCACCAACCGCCATGCCTGGGGCGCGGTGGCCTGGATCGACGGCAAGACCTACGAGACGCCCACGGCCGAACTGGACGTGCTCGACCGCGTCGGCGGCGGCGACGGCTACGCCTCGGGCTTCATCTACGGCTTGCTGACCGGCGAAGAACCGCAGGATGCCGTGAAGCTCGGCTGGGCCCACGGCGCGCTGCTGACCACGTTCCCCGGCGACACCAGCATGGCGACCGTCGAACAGGTGCGCGCCTTCGCCAAAGGCGGCTCGGCGCGCATTCAGCGCTAACCAGCATCGGGCGTGACGGGCCATAAGATGCCGGTCACGCCCCCTGGGAACGCCAATCTCCAGATTGGCTCAGAGGTCTTTGGCTGCGGTCTCGCGGAGCAACCTTGCCGGGCGTTGATACCCTGGAGTCTGTGACTGGCACATCGCAGCCGCCCCGGCCCGGGCGGCGTTTCACGCGCAATCGTATGGGCTGGATCTCCGAGCAAATCAGCGTGCAGAGCGAGCTGTTTCTGGACTTCTGCCGCGAGGGTTATTGCGAGTCGAGCGAGTCGCCAGCGCTGGACATCGGGACCGGCTACGGGCTTGTGGCTTTGTCGGCGTTGAGGGTGGGCGCCTGGGTGATCGCGAACGACGTGGAACCGAGCCACCTGCGCGAGTTGGAGCGGCGCGCGGAACGCGACGCGAGCCCGGAAGAGTTGTCGCGGCTGACCCTGCGCCCCGGCCAGTTCCCGCGCGACCTGTTTTTCCCCGAAGGCACGCTCGGAGCGGTGCATTGCGCCAACGTTCTCCACTTCCTCACAGGCCGGCAACTCACGCTTGGCATGAACCGCATCGCCCGCTGGCTACGGCCTGGAGGCAAGCTCTTCGTGCAGGCATCCACGCCCTATCGCGCGCCCTTCGCAGCCCTTCATTGAGGAATACGAGCGGCGCGTGGCGGCGGGTGAGAAGTGGCCGGGTTGGGTGGAGAAGTTGAGCGTCTATTGCTCGCACCGGCAGGTCAGCCACATGCCGCGCGAGATGCACTTTCTCGATGACCGCGTGCTAGCGCGTCTGGCCATAGAAGCGGGCCTCACGGTGGAGCGAGCCTGGCTCGCGCCCGGCGACGATCTGCCCGCAGACCTGCGCCTGGACGGGCGCGAGACGGCGTGCCTGATCGCGTGGAAGCCTTCATGTTGAGCTTGCCCGGGTGCTGGAAAACGCAGGAGCGTCCCGCGAATGCCGATGATTTCGAAGTAATCGATATCATAGCTGCGCCACTTCTACGACATGCCGGCGCCGCTGAATGCGCGCCCTCGAACGCATGCTCCCGAAATCGCTAATCAGACCCTCTTGCCCAGATGTGGCAGAATGAACACGCCATGACCAACATAATCGTCATCCTCGGGGTCGTCGCTGCCGTCACGTTGTGGAAGATAGCGCAGCTACTCGCCGACGTACTAGTCGCGCTGACGACATCCAATCGGCTTGTGGCGGCGTTGAGCAGCGGTCTCAACACGCAATGCAACGATGCGAAGTCACCTATTAGCGGCCCAAACTTGCCTGGCAGTGATCTGAAGTCGATTGACTCAGGAACTGGCCGAGAGATCGACTCCGCCCTGGACAAGTACCTAGGCGAGGAAGGGGCTCAGAACCAATCGATCTCGCAGTTGCGTCGGGATCTCAGGCGAGCTTTCCGAAAAACTGACTCCGCTCTGGACAAGTACTTAGGCGAACAAGGCGCTCTGAACCAATCGATCTCGCAAATGGGACGGGATCTCAAGAATCAGCTTGTACTGCTAGTGGCACAGGAAAAGTTAGAGTCGTCAGCTTTGAGAGGCTTGCTCGTCGCCGGCGCGAAAGTTACTCAGGCGGATAGGGTAGCGAAGTTGCGTATAGCTCGTCGGAAGGGCGACAACGACACCGTTAGCTGCATGTCGGCAGAAACGGATTTGCTCAAACTCGCCCTCATTCAGGCCGTTCGGGCAAAAGACATCGATGAGAGTGCCGACTTTTTGGAGAGGTGCGGCGACCTCAACAGTGTTGTCGATTTCGACGGCGTGACACCCCTCATGTGCGCTGCCAGTAACGATCACGCTGAAATGATCCACTTCCTTGTTGGGAAAGGCGCAAGTGTGGACATCGGACCAAATGAGTCTGCATTGACACCTCTTCACATCGCGGCAGGTAGGGGGCACCTTGCGGCGGTTCGGGCTCTTATGGAACATCGAGCAAAGGTAGATCCTCAGGACAAAGATGGGGGGGCACCCCTCCACTATGCTGCGAGGATGGGGAACCTTGCGACGGTGCATGCTCTCATCGAGAATGGCGCGAACCTAAACCGGAAAGACAATGAGGGGAGGACACCGCTCATGTACGCGTCTGAACGACACTTCAGCGATGTCGTCGGTGCCCTTCTTGCTGCTGGGCGAAGGTCGCGGAAACGGACAAGACCGGAGCCACTGCACTATCAAAGGCGCTCTTAGCGGGAATTGGGTTTGAAGGTGCGTACAGAGAGGGCCAGGTGGAAACTGTAGATGCTCTGATCGACGGAGGGGGTGACGTGAACACCTGTGGTTTATCGGGTGAACCGGCGCTGGTCTCTGCTGCGCGATTCGGCAGAACCGACCTTGTACTCGCCCTCCTTGCGAAAGGCGCTGATCCACAGGTTCGGGGAGGCGCGCTGGAAGGCGGTACTGCACTGACGAATGCTATCTGCAACAGGATCCCGGGTACACAAATCGTAGAAGTTTTGCTAGACGCTGGTGCCGATATGAACGCGGTGGATATGTTCGGAAGTACTGCGCTGATGTCGGCCGCGACGATGGGTCGTGTGGAGATAGTGGAGCTTCTACTCGCGAAGGGCGTAGACGTCAACGTGAGCATTGACGGGAAGTCCGCTTTGCTGCACGCGGTAGCGGGGAGGTGGCATGAGCCGAGTGAGGGCAATCGCCTGAAAGTTGTCCAAGCTCTCCTAGCGCACGGCGCGAATGTCAATGCCAGCGACTTGACCCGACGCACGGCGCTTATGTCGGCTGCTACAGGAGGGCGCGCGCGATCGTAGATCTGCTGCTCACCAAGGGTGCGGAGGTCAACGTAATGGACGAGAGTGGAAAGACCGCATTGCTGCACGCGGTTGATGGGGATTGGCATGAGCGCCGTGAAGACAAGGAATCGGCTCGCCGCCAACGATTGTCGGTCGTTAAGTCTCTTCTCGCTCATGGTGCTGACGCCAACATCACGGATAAGCGCGGTAAATCAGCCCTACCGATTGCGCGAACTGGGGTCGTGGAAGCCGTGCAAGTTTTGCTGGAATGCAAGGCGGGCGCGAATGAGAGCCGCCCTCCTGATTCGAGTACGGCGAATTGAGGATAAAGTCTGGTTGACGCCTTCGCCAGCCGGCGCTGTCAGCTCGTTGTTCGGGTCGAGCAACCGTCCATCCGGTCTATTTCGCGATAAGAATTTGGCCGGGGCTTATGTGATTTGCTAGAGCCGTCCCAGAAGCGGAAAACGGATAATACCAGCTGAATTGTGTGACGGGAACTTCGGTGTACCGCGAAGCCTGTTCCAACAGCGTTAGCGCGATTCCTTGGCGACGATGTTTTGCTAACACCCAAATAAACCCAACCGTCCACCTGGGCTCAGCATTCTCGATCTTCATGGGATCACAGGGTTCGCCGTCTTCACCCCAACGAGCAACCCACACATCCGGACGGCGCTCAAATATTAGGAGTGCAACAGCTCTGTCGTTACAATATCCAACGATTGCGTGGATCTCAAGCTCGGCATTGGACTTGTCATTGGCACAGTAGATTCCGAAACTGTACTCCATCTCCCGGTTGGCTCGTGTGGCAATTCTCTGACGCGCTTTCGTTGATCTCGGGACGCATCGGGTCTAACAAGCGTAATCCGAACAGCACCCTCATCGCAGACTACGCAGTCACTTTTCAAGGGCTTCCCAGCTACACCTCGGAGGAACTCGCCATGCTCACGCCGGTGTCTGGTGGCATCTGGAGGATGCTCGGGGTCATACATAAGTCCACAGACTTTACATCGCATCTGATACTCCCTGCCGCCCACCGACATGGTAACTCTGCGGACCGCCTGCCGGATCTGGCGTGAAATAGCCTTTGCACCCCCAGACGGAATCGAGCTGCAGGCACGTGCAGTCTAAGCGCGGTGACGTCCGCCCTGCGCCCCGTCAGGCCTCGTGTTACACCGTGTCCTCGAACCGCACAACGATCCGCTTGCCGAGAGCTGCCAGCGCGGCTTGAATCTTCTCGGGCTTCGTGTCGTGCTTTGGGTCGAGCATCCGGCGGACAACTGTTTCGCTCACGCCAAGCCGTCGGGCTAACTCCGTATTGCGCATTCCACCGTCGCGCATGGCAAGGTACAGGGCAAGCTTCGGCGCCAGGTAGAGCGGCACGTTGACAGGATGCTGGCCGCGCTTCAGCTTCGACGGCGCTGGAATCGCGTCGCCGCGGGTAATCCGTCCCGCGATGGCTTCGGCCAGGCAGTCGGCGGCCTCGACCATCGTTTCGTCGAGGTCCGCTCCTCCCGTGAGAGCTTCGGGCAGATCGGGGAACCGGGCGTGAAAGCCTTTACCATTCTCTTCGGGTATAGAACTGCCGGGATAGGTGGCTGTGAACATCACGGATCCTCCTAGCCGATGCCGAGTTGCTTGAGCATGTCAGCCAGCAGGCCGGGGCCGAGTTCCTTCTTTACCGGATTCTCACTACGGAGCCGGGTTCGATGGAATGTAGGGCGGAAATCGCGGCCGGTACCAAACTAGCCAAATCGCTCAAACGGTTCGTGGGACCGCAGAGAATCATCAACGCGATCTTACGTCCGGTCAGGTTTTGCTGATCGGGGATGTTCTGATCGACAGTAATGAGAACGTCAAACCCGTTGGCTTCCGCAGCCCCGAGAAGGTCTCCATTCTTCAGTCCTGATAACCCAGCAAAGCGAGCCGTTTGGCAGTCGTAGGCGGGAAACAGAAGTCTCAATCGCTCGTCAATGCACTCGTCAATCAGGAGTCGCATCATGCGCGAGAGAGGAGGAGAAGCTTAGCCTGTTCGAGCGCTCCTAATGCGAGCTCACGCGAAACGGTTGGGAATCCCTCCAGGAAGTCCTCAATCGTGTCACCGCCCTCAAGATAGTCGAACAGGGTCTGCACCGGCACGCGCGTACCTCGGAACACCGGGACTCCGTGCATCGTCTCCGGATCTCTGGTGATCGCTTGCATCACGTCCCTATTGTCGCTCAACCCGGCGAACGGTGAGTCGCTCCGATTGTCCAAGTGGCCAGGCAACGAAGAGTATCGTGAAGTGAATTGGCGACGCGGTGCCGACTCCTGAAACGCGCTTTAGGGCAGGCTGGTCATGCCCGTCAGATGCTCGCCGATGCCGTGCGCCGCCGCTGACGTAGGCTCTACGCCCGATGAATCGCTTGCACCGCCAGTTGTGGCTCGTGCGCGATGATCCTCAACAGGGCCGCGGCCGGTCCGGTGGGTTGGCGCCGGGCCTGCTCCCAGTTCTGAATTGTCTTCACGCTGACACCAATCAAGAGCGCGAAATCGGACTGTGAGAGTTTGGTTCGTTCGCGAATCGCCCGAATTCCTGAAGGCCGGATCTCAAGTCGGCGCGGAGCTTTGCTCTGACCGCGCAGAATCGCTCCGCCTTCGCGGACACTTTGCAACAGTTCGTCAAACATCTTGGATTTCATCGCGGAATTCCTCCTTGACTACCCTGGCGAGTTGCGCCACCTGCCTTGGAGTCAGGTCAGCCGACACATTTTTGGGGTATGCATAGAGCAGCAGGATCAAGTCTTTCCGGACTGCCCAATAGTAAATGAAACGGGCGCCGCCGCGCTTACCGCGCGAACCGACCGCTACGCGTACCTTGCGTATTCCGCCACCGCCCTTGATAAGAGCGCCGAGTCCTGGATTTGCGGCGAGCCGGGACTGAAATTCCCCGTATTCTTCGTCGTTGAGAAGAGCCGTAATCTGCCTCGCAAAGACGGAAGTTTCGATCAGCTCCATTGGACCGATTATCCGCCATTGGCGGATAGCAGTCAAGGCTCATAGCCTGGGCGCGACACCGCTTCCGGAAGCCGCCGAATTGTGGACGGTGCCCAGGCAGCTATTTGAATTGATAGCTCTGCCGTGACACCAATCGGGGATTGGCGTCGGATCGAAGGGCACGTGCCGATCTGGAGATCGGCGTTCGTGTGCCCAGCATGGGCAGAATCTAATTGGATGAAAGGAGCCAATCGGAGCCGATGACGGCAACCGTAGCGAAACGCAAGGCGTAGCCGCGAGGTGAAGCTGAAAGAAGCGTGTAGCAAACCCTCGACCGTAGGGACACGAACTGGCAGTGAGGCCGGATGCGGGCGGCAAGCTGGCGAACAACAGCGAAGCCCAAAGGTCATCAAGACGCATCAGGTAGAGCCGGTCGGCGCGAGGGGAGAGATTCTGCACCTTACCTGGGGAGATCTCTTCGGTGAGAGCCGGGGAGAAGTCAGCAGAGGCCGTAGTAGCTGAGAAGCCGCTGTAATGGTGGTGGAGCCAAGGGCCGAAGGACCAAGGAACGGAGCTAGAGAAGGGACTGGAGCCGGTGCAATAAGAGGACTCGAATTCCGGGCGCAACAACTACGGTAGCTAACCCGGGAGTGCTGGCAGGCAGAAGCGGTGCAGCCGCGGCGAGCCGAGAGCGGAGAGACCAGGCCGGACTTTGCGGACCTTTGGAAAGAGAGCGATGTACGAGAGTCTGATGGAAGAGGTCGTTCGGGAAGACAACCGGGATCGAGCCTTGGCAGCGGTGAAACGCAACCAGGGCGCGCCGGGGGTCGACCAGATGCGGACGACGGAACTGGAGAGTCATCTTCAGGCGCACTGGGAGAGAGTCCGTGCGAAGCTGCTGGCCGGGACCTGGGTGCCGAGCCCCGTGAAGCGGGTAGAGATACCGAAGCCGAGCGGGGGTACGCGGATGCTGGGGATTCCGACGGTGATGGATCGGCTGATTCAGCAAATGCTGTTGCAGGCGCTGACGCCGATCTTCGATCCGGCGTTCAGCGAGCATAGCTACGGATTCCGACCGGGGCGCAGTGCACAGGACGCCATGCGGGCCGCACAGCAGTATGCGCAGGAAGGCCAGGACTGGGTGGTGGATTTAGCCCGCATTTCTCACCAAGGCTTGCCACCGGCGGGTCGGGACAGGATGGGACCCGTTTTGCGGGTTTCCGGCGGGCTGGTGGCGCTTTGCCGGGGTGTAGGCAGGGTCTGCGGAGTGCGCAAGTGGAATTCAGTGCTTCGGATCCGCTTTTCGGAAGATCGCAAAACGCACTTTCCCTACTTTGTTTGTTTTCAACTCCGTTTTTGCCGGTTTTTGTCGTTTATTCGCTTCTGGCTCAGCGGCGCAGAGCCACATTTTCGAGGTTGCTGAAGACCTCGCCGAACACCTCCGCCGACGGGCACCCGCTGGCCATCGAGATCCAGACCTTGCGCGCGGTGATGCGGATGCGCGCGCCGATCTTGAGCAGCTTCAGCCGGATCGTGGTGCACTGCGCGTGGGCCATACTGGTACCCTGCAGCCCCAGCCGCCGCAGCGCTTGCATGAGGCAGTAAGCGATCGAAGAAAAGTACAGCCGCAGTTGGTTGGAGCGCAGCAGTGCGGTCGAGGTGCGGTCGGCGAACAGCGCCAGTTGTTGCTCCTTGATGCGGTTCTCCATCTCGCCCCGCGCGCAGTAGAACTCTTCGTACAACGCCTGCGCCGCCAGCCGCTCCGCGCTCAGCGAGGTCACCACGAAACGCGGGTTGGAGCCCTTGTCCAGGTGCTCGGCTTTGGCGATCACGCGCCGCTCCCGCGACCAGCTTTTCTGGGTGCGATAGGTAAACTCAGAGAACACGCGCGCGGCCTGCTTGGTCTGTTCGAACTGCTGCTGCGCTTGATGCAACTCGCGGCCAATGATCTTCACCAGCCGGGCGTTGCGCGCCAGCCCGAAGACGTAATCCACGCAGTGTTTCTCGCACCACGTCATCAGTTCGTCGCGACAGAAACCCGAGTCGGCGCGCAGCACGATCTCCACCTCCGGCCACACCCGCCGCAGCGCCGCCACGATGCGTTGCACTTCCTCCAGCGAGCCCGCCGCGGCGTCGATGTTGGAGGGCCGCAGCCGCGCGCACAGCAGGTGCTCGCCCGCAAAGATGTACAGCGGCAGGTAGCAATAGTGGCCGTAGTAGCCGTGAAAGAAACGCCCCTCCTGATTGCCGTGCAGCGGGTCGTCGGTGGCGTCCAGGTCCAGCACAATGCGCTCCGGTTGGTGCTCCTGCGCTTGAATGTAAAGCTGCACCAGTGCATCGTCGATGGCCCCCTCGCGCATCACGATCTTCTTGTAGCGCTCGCGCGCGGTGGCGTCGGCCGGCGTCAACTCCAGACGGTTCAGCGTGCTCTTGCCCGCGCCCGGCTTGCCGCGGTCCTGCTCCCGCCTCCGCGTCGCGCCTTCCAGGTCGCGCTTGCCGCTCAGCAGAGCCAGCAACGGATCGCGCTGCAACTGGTCGTGATCGTTGAGATCCTCGTAGCCCAACGCCAAGCCATAGACCCGCTGCTGAATCAGCTCGCCGAGCTTGTGCTCCACGCGGTCTGCGCGCCGGTGGTCGGTGAAACACGCCGCAAACTGGCGCACGATCCCAGTCCGCTGCTCGACCTTGCGCAGCAGTAGAGCCCCTGCGTCGGAGGTGATCGCGCCGCCGTCGAAGCCAGCCACCACCTGGCGCGAAAAATGTCCTTCAAACTCGAAGCTGGATTGGGTACACTCTGTCATAGCGAAAGCCGCCTTCCCTCTGGTCCTAAACACTTGCTAGTACAAATGTTTATGCCAGAAAAGGCGGCTTTTTGCTAGACCCTCGGTGAGAAATCCGGGTTAGACATCACGAAGTTCTTGGATACTGCTTCATACTGCCCCCAGGTTCATGAGAGTTCCTCGAATAATGTGGGTTGCTGATCTACGACCTTGATACGCAAGCCCTTACGCCGGCCTTGCCGGACCAGGACGGCTTCGAGCTCGCCACGCTTTACACGCTGCAACACGGTTTGCCGTGAAACGCCGAGTTTCAGGGTGGTCTCCATCATGGGCAGATACTCCGGCGGCGCCTGCTGCACGATGCGCGCCCGCAGTTCGTCGGTGATACGAATCTGCCACGGCGCGCCGGGAGTGATCTGCTCACCTGCAATGAAACCGTCGGCCAGCCAGCGGTGAATGCTGGATGTATTCATGCCCAGCATCTGCGCCGCTTTGCGGATCGAAACCAGTTCGCCGCTGGCCGGCTCGGCCGGTGGCTGGAAACGGGGAATATTGCGATAGCGGCGCAGGCTGCCCACCTGGTTGGCGGTGAAGCGCTCGCCCGTCGCCGTTTTGCGTTCCTGACGATTGAGGATTCCAGCGATGACCTCATCGGGATAGAGAGCAGCCAGACGGCGCAGCAACGAGATTGTATCTTCATCGGTGCGAGGGCCCATCGGCTTGAAACGCGGGACCGCGACATCCAGGAGCGTGATGGCGCCACCACGCCAGCGCAGAGTCAGATGCGCCCTGCCTTCGGCTCGCTTGAGGTTGAAGATGACCTCTTCGAGCAGCGTGCGCAAGAGTTCCTTGCGATCGCGATCCGTGGTGGTCGCTGCGCTCCAGACTTGCCGCAGATCGGAGCCGAGCCGTTGCATGCGCTGGAGCTGCTCCGGGCTCAGCGTGTTGGGCCGCTGTCGCTCGCGGCGCTGCAGTTCCGCTTCGGCGGCGGCCAGATCGCGCAGGCGGCTTTCCCATTCAGTTTCCAGGCCGCGAGCAACCAGACGATTCTCCGGCTCCACGATTCGGTAACGGCGTTCGGCCTTCTCAGACTCGTAGCGCGTCCGTTCCACCTCCAAACGCCATTGCGACAGAGCAGCATCATGATTGGCTTGGAGTTGCTCGACAGTGAGCCGCATGGCTTCCACGGCAGCCGGAGTAACGGCTTCGAGAAAGGCATTGGCCACAGCCTGTTCGATGGCCAGACCGCCGATGGTGAGGCAGTACTGCCCGCGCCCGTCCACGATATCTTTGCCGGCGCAGTGGTAACCCGGCGTCGAGTTCCGGCCGCGATAATGCGTCATCAATCGGCGGCCACAATGGCCACACGTGGCGATGCCCTGCAACAAGGCCGAGCCCTCTCGCACCGCGCCTCCCGCCTGGTGTGGCTTCGGCCGGGTGTTAGTACCAAGCCGCGCCCGATTGGCCTGAAAGGTGGGCCAGTCGATAAAGCCGGGATGATGCTCGGGGATGAGCACGGACCATTGGCCGATGGGCAGATGGCGCATTCGCATTTTGACGCTGCCGTGTTCATCGACGTAGCGCTCGCGCCGGGTCTTGCCGTAGGCGTAAGCGCCAGCATAAACCGGATTGGTCAGGACGTGGTGCAGCGCGGTGTAGGTCGGAGTGACCCAGCGGATCGGACCAAGCTCACCGGCGGGCGCCTGTTGCAGAGGAAACGACAAGCCCTCGGAGCGAAACCAGAGCCACACGCGCCGCGCCGAACCGAACTCGGCGAAGCGCGCGAAGACGGTGCGGATGGCGCCGGTGACCGCTTCGTCGGGGTGGAACAGGACTTCCCCATCGGCTTGTCCCCAGATGAAGCCGACGGGTAAACCGCGGCGCAGTTCTCCGCGTGCGGCTTTGTTGCGGATACCTCCGTCGAGCCGCGCGCGAATGATGTGTAGCTCTGCCTCGCTCATCGTGCCTTTTAAACCAAGCAGCAGCCGATCGTTGAACAGCGCGGGGTGATAGACGCCGTCGTTGTCGCCAATGAGAGTATCGGTGATGCCGCACAGTTCGAGCAAGCGATACCAATCGGCGTTGTTGCGAGCCAGACGAGAGACCTCGAGGCCAAGCACGATGCCCACGTGGGCCAGCGCTACTTCGCTGGTCAAGCGAGCGAAGCCGGAGCGCTTGTCGGTACTGGAGCCGGACAGTCCGAGGTCTTCGTCGATGACGACCACCTGCGCCTCGGGCCAGCCGAGTTGGCAGGCTCTGTCGGCCAGGGCGTACTGGCGAGCCGTGGACTCGCGGTTATGCTCCACCTGGCCCGGCGTGGACTGGCGAATGTAAACGTAGGCGGCCCGCTGCGTGTGCGCAGGTTGGATCTTGGAGGGATCAGTCATTGGATTGCTCCTGCGTCGGTTCCTGGCACTGGTCGCGGGTGGCTTGGGCCAGAAGGCGCGCCAGAGTCTCGATGACGATCCGCTTTTGATCGTCGTCGAGTTGCTCCCACAGGCACGTCTCCGGGATCGGAATGTCGGTGAAGTTCAGGTTCAGTTGCGGCATGACTCTCCTGGTCTCGCACTGATGTTACCGGCACATCGGCGGAGCGAAGCAGGAGAGCGTCAACGAGGCGGTGGAGCCGCAGCAAGTCCTCCAGGGACCCGACCAGTTGAGATTTCGGAGTAGAGCCTGGGGCAGATTTGAAATCGGTCCATTCAGCGGGAATCAGGGACTTGCTGCCGTCCGGCAGAATGAGCACGAACTGCAGGCTGCCGCGCATGTCCGCATGCCGGAGGACCTCCAAGGACCGTCCTTCGAAAGGGTGATGCGGACGGGTGATCTTCACTCGCTCTGGGAAGTCCCGAGGGTGGGTAGTGTGTGGTTGGCTCCTTCGACCACGTCGATCACGACATTCTGAGGGCGCGGGTGGCGCAAGTCATCCGGGACAAACGGGTGTTGCATTTGATCGGGAAATACCTGCGGCGGGGTGCGCTGGTGGACGGGGTGGTGAGGGCCAACACGAAGGGCACGCCGCAGGGCGGGCCGCTGTCGCCGCTGCTGGCCAACATCTACCTGGATGCGCTCGATAAAGAACTGGAGCGGAGAGGGCACTCGTTTTGCCGCTATGCCGACGACTGCAATATCTACGTAGGCAGTCAGGCGGCGGCGGAACGCACGCTGGCTTCGGTCCAGGCCTGGATTGAGAAGCATCTGCGATTGAAGGTGAACGCCGCTAAGAGCGGAACGGGGAGGGTCTGGGAACGCAAGTTCCTGGGCTTTCGGCTGGACCGCGAGAAGCGGATCGGAGTAGCGCCGGAGAGTATCGAGCGCTTCAAAGCGAAGGTGCGGGAGATGTGGGACGGCCGCCAGAGTCGAACCAGCAACCAGTTGCGGGACGCCTGGAAGCTGTTACGTCCGAGGCTGGTGGGGGTACTTCCAACTGGCCGAGGAGCGCAAGCCCATCTTCCGGCTGGAGGGCTGGGTCAAGCAGACACATCCGGAAGTGCTTCTGGTTGCGGTGGCACAGCCGACCGGACGGGAGCGCGCACTGCGAAGGCTCGGACTTAGTGGCCGCGTCTGCTGAAGCGCGTGCAGTAGGGCGAGGGGCGTGGCGGATGGCTGCCATCCAGAACATGCACGCCGCGCTTATCAACGCGCGCTTCGGCAGTTCGGCTTTCTTATGCCATCAGATCTTGCGAGCGATGTGAACGCTGCCGGGTTCAACCGCCGGATGCGGAAAACCGCATGTCCGGTGGTGTGGGAGGGTGCCGGGGCGCAATCCCCGGCACTCGACCCGATCCAGG
>CAWGKI010000030.1:0-214796 GCA_963823095.1 Terriglobia bacterium | reverse complement strand
GAGGGACACGCATCGCGTCTCTATCTGTGAGGACGCCTGGAACGACAAGCAGTTCTGGGACCGGCCGCTATATCAGAAAGACCCTGTGGCGGAGCTGGCGGGCAAGGGCGCCCGGTTGCTCATCATCATCAACGGCTCGCCTTACCACGTGGGCAAGCGCGAGCTGCGCCGCGAAGTCTTCTCCGCTGTCGCCCTGCACCACGGCCTGCCCCTGGTGTACGTCAACATGACCGGCGGGAACGACCAGCTCGTCTTTGACGGCTCGAGTTTCTGTGTGGACGGTGAAGGGAAAATCGTCGCTGCGGCGAAGTCGTTCGACGAAGACCTGGTGCTGTTCGACACGGCGACGCTTCCGGGCGATCTTCATGACAACCTCGGCGACGAGATCGAAGCGGTCTACGAAGCGCTGGTGATGGGGACGCGCGACTACCTGCGCAAGTGCGGCTTCACGCGCGTGCTGATTGGACTGAGCGGCGGCATAGACTCGACCTTGGTGGCCTGCATCGCGGCGGACGCCGTAGGCGCGGAGAACGTGGTCGGCGTCGGCATGCCGGGGCCGTACAGCTCCGATCACAGCTTGAAAGATGCGCGCGATCTTGCGGAGAACCTCGGCATCCGGTTTGAAGTGGTGCCCATCAGCGGCGCATACGACAATTTGCTGGGCAATCTCGCGCCGGTTTCGGCGACGCTGCGCGCGACGTGACCGAAGAGAATATTCAGGCCCGTCTGCGCGGGCTGACGCTGATGGCGATGCGAACAAGTGGAACGCGCTGGTGCTCACCACGGGCAACAAGAGCGGGGTGGCGGTAGGCTACTGCACGCTCTACGGGACATGTGCGGCGGGTTGGCGGTAATCAGCGACGTGCCGAAGACGATGGTCTACGATCTGTGCCGCGTGGTGAACCGTCGCAAGAAGAGCGATGTCGTGCCGGAAAACGTATTCGTCAAGCCGCCGTCGGCCGAGTTGCGTCCCGATCAGAAGGACAGTGACTCGCTGCCCACCTACGACATCCTCGACGCAATCCTGAAAGCGTATGTCGAAGAGTTGAAGCCTCCGGCGCAGATTGCAACGGAACAGTCATTACCCTTAAGCGTGGTGCGCGACATCGTGAACAAAGTGGACCGCAACGAGTACAAGCGCCAGCAGGCAGCGCCGGGCTTGAAGGTGACGACGAAGGCGTTCGGCATCGGGCGGCGCTTCCCGATCGCGCAAAGGTTCTTCGAATGAGCGGCCGCGGCTTGCAGGGCAAGTCCTTCGCTGTGGCTCACGCCCTTGTGGCGCACGCTTTAGCGTGCAGCGGCGGGATTATCCGACGTCTGGCCAATGGTGGCATGAATGCCACCACGGCACGCCAAAGCGTGCGCCACAATGCGTGCGCCACAAAGCGGTATCGGCCGGTGCGCTACAAGAGGAGTTCACGGAAGGCAATGAGAGATAGGTAATGAGAAACAATCGTTGGTCCGCGGTCCTGTTCGCCGGCGGCATGTTGCTCCCGGCGGTCTTTCTGGTTTCACAACCGGTGCAGCCGGAGCGCGTCGGTCCGCGCGCGGGCGGTGGATTCCTGTTGAATAGCGGCTGGACGATCAAGCCCGCGGGCGAGCAGATTCCGCTGAGCACGCTCCCGATGAACTCAGCGGTCTCCCCGGATGGCAAGTACGTTCTGATCCTGCAGGCTGGCTACATGCCGCCCACTGTCACCTCGCACGAGGCCAAGACGATGAAGGAGATCGCGAGCGTGCGGGTGCCGGACGCCTGGCTGGGATTGGCCTTCGCGCCCGGCGCGTCCAAGTTCTACGTCGGCGGCGGATCGAAGGCTTCCGTCTTCGAGTTCGAGCTGTTCGCCGATGGAAAGATGGAGGCGCGCCGCACATTCACACTCGTTGCGGAAGACCAGCGCAAGCACACGGACTTCATTGGCGATGTCGCTGTTTCGAACGACGGCCACCTGCTCTACGCCGCCGCCCTGCATCGCGATTCGATCTTCGTGGTGAACCTCACCAGCGGCCTCGTGAATGAAGAGTGGAAGACGCTGGCACGGCCCTACAAGATCCAGATGCACCCAAGCGGCCGCATCTTCTACGTCTCCGGGATGGGCGCGAGCCGCATCGCTCTGCACGACGCGGTGAGCGGAGCGCTGCTCATCAAGACGCCTACCGAAGCGGAACCGATGGACCTCGCCTACAGCGCGAAGAAGCCGGAGCCTGCGGAAGGCAGCGAGCCCGTTCCGTTCGAAGCGCGGCTCTTTGTCGCGAGCGGCGGAACGAATCTGGTGAGCGTGTTCGCCGTGGGCGAGGACGGAGCGTTGAAGCCGCTGGAGCAGATCAACATCGCGTTGACCGCATTGCAGCCCGCGGGCAGCACGCCCGCAGCGCTGGCGCTCTCGCCCGACGAGAAGACTCTCTATGTGGTTTGCTCCGATTTGAACGCCGTCGCGGTGGTGGACATCTCGAAGACGAAGAGCGAAGTGCGCGGCTTCATTCCGACGGGCTGGTATCCGACCGCCGCGCGCGTGCTCGCCGACGGTCGATTGCTGATACTGAACGGGCGCGGGCTGCGCAGCCTGCCGAATCCCAAGGGACCGAATCCGACCAAGCACGAAGCGCCCATGCACCGCGGCAACGTGGAACTCGAATACGTGGGCGGCATTCAACGCGGCACCGTCGGTGTGATTGCACCATTCGACGACGACAAGCTCGCGGATTGGACCAGGACCGTATACGACAATTCGCCTTACAGCGACGAGCGGATGCTCGATGCGCGCGTGCCTGACGGCAACCCGATTCCGTCGCAGCCCGGCGGGCCGACGCCCATTCAGCACGTCATCTACATCGTCAAGGAGAACCGCACTTACGATCAGGTGCTGGGCGATTTGGGGCTAGGCAATGGCGATGCGTCGCTGACTTTGTTCGGCGAAGCGATCACGCCGAATCTGCATAAGATCGCGCGCGAGTTCGTGCTGCTCGACAACTTCTACGTCAACGCGGATGTGAGCGCCGACGGGCACAACTGGAGCGCTTCGGCCATCGCGCCGCCGTATGTGCAGCGCATGTGGCCCAACAGCTACGGCGGACGGCGCAATCACTACGACTATGAGGGCATGGAGCGCGCAGCGATGCCTCCCGCCGGACGCATCTGGAACAACGCTTTGCAGAAGGGTCTGACCATTCGCAATTTCGGCTGGTGGGTGGAGATCGCCAAACCACGACCGGCGTCGGGAGCGCAGATCGCGCAGGTGCGCGACCCGCAGCTCGCGCCGTACACCAACATGAACTATCGCGGTTTCGATCTGGACTACCCCGACGTCGAGCGCGAGCAGGTCTTCGCCGAGGAGTTGAAGCAGTGGGAGGCAGCGGGCAAGATGCCGGCCCTGACGATGATGCGGTTGGGCAACGACCACACCTCGGGCGTCGCGGCGGGCAAGGTTTCTCCCTTGTCTGCCGCGGCTGATAATGATCTAGCCGTCGGCCGCCTGGTGGAGGCGGTGAGCAAGAGCCGCTTCTGGGCGACGACAGCGATCTTCATTCTTGAAGACGATGCGCAAAACGGCCCCGACCATGTGGACTCCCACCGATCCCCGGCCTACGTGATTTCGCCCTACACGCGAGGGCGCGGCGTCGATTCCAGCATGTACAACACGACCTCGATGCTCCGCACCATGGAATTGATCCTGGGGCTCCGGCCGATGACCGTGTTCGACGCTTCCGCGCGTCCCATGTGGAACGCGTTCTCGAACAAAGCGGACACGCGGCCCTTCGACTCCGTGGCCGCGCGCCATCCGCTGGATGAAAGAAATCCCAAGAAGGAAACCGCCGACGCGCGCCGTTCGCGCGAGTTCGATCTCGAGGAAGCCGACCGCATCGACGACAACGAGATGAATGCGATACTCTGGCGAGCGGTGAAGAACGGCGAGCCGCCCACGCCGGTGCGCAGCTACTGGGGCCGATAGGCTGACGGAGCCGCGACCGTGCCTGGGAGCGCCGATCTCCAGATCGGCACCCATCCGCGTTGGGGGCAACGTTTGAGCGTGCCGATCTGGAGATCGGCGATCCCGGAAGGGGACTTCGATGCCACGTACTCTGCTCGTCTTCGTCTGGCACATGCACCAGCCTTTCTACAAGGACCTGGCATCGGACGAATACCAATTGCCGTGGACGCGCATGCATGCGCTCAAGGACTACTACGGCATGGTTCAGATGCTGGAGGATTTCCCTAAGATCAAGCAGACCTTCAACCTTGTGCCGTCGATGATCGCGCAGATTGAGGAGTACGCGCGCGGCGAGGCGCGGGACCCGTTTCTGCGCTGCGCGTTGAAGCCCGCCGACGAGCTCACACCCGACGAGCAGGCGTTCATCCTCAAGTATTTCTTCCAGGCCAATACCGGGCGGCTGATCTACCGCTATCCGCGCTACGGCGAGTTGTACGAAGCCTGGCGCGCGGCCGACCAGAACGCCGAACGCGCGCGCCGCAGCTTTACGTCCGGCGCCATGCGCGATCTGCAAGTGCTGTCGCAACTCGCCTGGTTCGACGAAATCGTGCTCGAGCAAGACCCGCAGGTGAGAGCGCTGGTCGCGAAGGGCCGCGACTATTCGCTTGCCGATCAGGCGCTGATGGGCCGCAAGCAGATCGAGCTGTGCGGGAAGGTGATGCCCGCCTATTCGAAGCTCGCCAAGTCCGGCCAGGTGGAACTCTCCGTCACCCCCTTCTACCACCCCATCCTCCCGCTGCTGTGCGACTCGAACATCGCATCGGTCTCGCACCCCAACGTGGCGCTCCCGCACCAATTCAAGCATCCGGAGGACGCCCGTTATCAGATGGAGGCCGCGCTCGACTTCGCTGAACAGCGGCTGGGAGCCCGGCCGGCTGGCATGTGGCCCTCGGAAGGGTCGGTCTCCGATGAAGTCTTCGCCCTGGCGAGCGATTGCGGCGTGCGCTGGATGGCGACCGATAACGGCGTGCTGGGAGCGACGCTCGGCCGCATCGCGGGCGTCGAGGAGACCTATCGTCCGTGGGTGTGGACTCAGGGCGAGCGCTCGATGCGGTTGATCTTCCGCGACCACTTTCTCAGCGACCTGATCGGGTTCGTGTACTCGCGCATGGAACCGGCTCAAGCGGCCGCGCACTTCCTCGACCGCATCCGTGAGAACGTCCGCAGGGTGCACGCACAGGGACGAGACGCGCTGGTGCCGATCATCCTGGACGGCGAGAACGCCTGGGAGCATTACGAGTTGAACGGCCGGCCGTTCCTCAAAGAGCTCTACCGGTTGATCTCCCAGGATGCTTCGCTCGAAGCCGTCACCGTAAGCGAGGCGCTGAAACGCGTGCCGGCGGGCGAACTCACGCACATCCATCCGGGATCGTGGATCAACGCGAACTACGACATCTGGATCGGCGCAGCGGAGGACAACCACGCCTGGGAATGCTTGTTAGAGGCGAGAGAGTTGTGGGAGAAGTTCTCCGCGTTGCCGAGGCAAAGGCGCTCGACCCCGAGCGACTCAAAACGGCTTACGAAGAGCTGCTCATCGCCGAGGGCAGCGACTGGTTCTGGTGGTACGGCCCAGAGCATTCGAGCGAGAACCGGCCCGAGTTCGACAAGCTGTTCCGCGATCACCTGGCGAACTTTTACCGCTTGATCGGCAAGACGCCGCCGGACGAACTGTCGCGCACGATCCTGCAGGTGCAGTTCGTAGAACATCACGAACCGCCGATGGGGTCCATTGCACCCGAGATCGACGGAGAAATCACCAGCTACTTCGAGTGGATGGGCGCGGGGCACTACCGGCCCGACGAGCGGCAGGGCGCGATGCACGGGCGGAAGATCAACGTGCAGGAAGTCTGGTACGGCAGCGACGAGGTCAGCCTGTTCGTCCGTGTGGACTTCCATCAGTCGCAGGCCGGTGCGATGGCGGGCATGGAGATCCGCTGCTCCATCGAAGCGCCGGGCGTACGGCGCTGCGAGTCCGCGCCCGGCCGCGCGGGAGACGGAGTACCGGCTGCAGTTGACGCGCGACGGCGTGGAACTGATCGGCGCCGAGGGACCGGGTGCGAGCGTTCCCGGCGCCCTGAAAGCCGCCTATCGCCGCGTGCTGGAGCTCGCACCCCCACTCGCAGCGGTCGGCGGAAGCGCGACAGCGCCGGTGCGGTTCCAGTTGTCCCTGTGGGAAGACGGACTGCCGCTCGACGCCCAGCCGGCGCAGGGCTGGATCGAGTTCATCCCGAGTGTGTTCGAGGACTGAACCAGCCAACGAACTCAGGTCGGATTCGCATGTTCCGAACTGCAGCCTCTTCGCGCGAAGCCACCACCACCAGCACAGAGCCGCGAATGGAAAGAGCGGTCCTCTGGAAGCTGTCTCCGCGCTGCTCTCTGCTGCCATGTAAGCGCGAAGCCGAGCGAGAATAGTGGGCAGGAGGATGTCCAAAGGACCGCTCTTTGCATTCGCGGCTCTGTGCTGAACTCGGATGAATCTCCGAGCTGAGCCACGGCCGTTGCGAGACGGGGCTGTTCCGGTCGGCTACCGATCCTTACTCTACTTGCCGACCCCGGAGTAGCGGTTGAGAGTGGCGATGAGTTCGGTAGCTGGGGAGGGAGTGGCGACCTTCCCGTTGAGAGCATCCTCCCTGTTCACTTCTTACCATACAGGTCCTTGTCTGTATCCGAATCGGCCCGCAGCGTCGCTCCTTGCAGGGCGATCCCCGCAAAGACTCCGCGCGAAC
This sequence comes from Terriglobia bacterium, assembly GCA_963823095.1. Taxonomy (GTDB): domain Bacteria; phylum Acidobacteriota; class Terriglobia; order Bryobacterales; family Bryobacteraceae; genus CAIVVT01. Next base: position 208,084 of record CAWGKI010000030.1, on the reverse strand, counting down.
GGGACCAGGAGAGAATCTCGGCATGCAATGTGGCGTCGGTCTGCGCCTGCGAATCGCGGCCTACGGGTCCCGCGGCGACGCTCGCTTCCGCTCCAAGCGTGAACTTGCTGGAGAGCAGCCGGTCCATGCCGCGCTTGTTCATCACCAGCAGGATGATGTCCGTCTCGGACGCACCAATCTGGAAGCCGACGCTGCCACCTTCAATGCGCATGGCGACGGGCGCACTCCAGCCCTTGGGCGTACGGCAGGTTGCGAATCCGCGACCGTATTTAGCGCCGAGGATGAATCCGGCCTTCTTCGTGCCGGGCATCAGTACCGCGCATTCGGCGCTCTTCAGCAAATCGCGGGGGATGGATCGGTCCGGCGTGTCCATGATCTCTTTGAACATGGAAGCGGACTCAGCCAGTCGCCGGTTGTCAGCCTCGCCTGCGTGCAGCACTGCCGCGGCGGAAAGCAAGGCCAGAACAAGTGTCGAGTGTACGCGAAGACTCATGACTCCAAGCATGCCCGATTTGCGCGTTTCTTGCATGAAAAACCCCGCCGCGGAATCTCCATTCGCGGCGGGGTCCGAAGTCCAGGTCAAATTGGAGGAGAGGATGGTTATTCACTCTTAATGACGCAATGCGAAGGCGAAAAGATTCCCGCAGCTCAGGAAAAAGACGCATGCGAACCCTTCGGCTGACTGCTGCGCATGCCTCTGCCGCATGCGCCGGGGAATTTTTGCGGTCATACGGGAAATTGAATCGCAGGCCGGCGAAGGGACGTCGATGCAACACGCTGAAAGCATGCGCCATACGGTCGCGGCTCCGCTTTTCCTATTAGCCTAAAGATAGGATCTGCGACGCGGCGTGCCGCCCGGTTCGGATGCAATCCGGTACGCCAATCCCCTCGTAAGCATTTCCGGCGAGATGAAGGCCGGGCAGTCCCGCCAGCCGTTCCCGGATTTCGGCAAGGCGCGCGCCGTGACCGACCGTATACTGCGCCATGGCACGATGCCAGCGGGCGACACGGGTGAACAGCGGCGTTGCCGTCCAACCGAGCAGTCCTTGGAGTTCGCCTTGGACCCGCCGCAGCATCTCCCGGTCGTCGAGATCCAGAACGGCCTCCTGGCCGGCGCCTCCCACGAAACAACGAATCACGACGATCTCATCGGGGACGCGGTAGGGAAATTTCGCCCCGATAAACGTGCACGCAACCAGCAGTTTCCGCTCGCGCGCCGGAATCAGAATCCCAAACCCGGGCGGGATCCGTCCGCAGTCGCTCCGCCGGAAGCCGATGGCGAGCGTTGCGGAGGAACTGTATTCGATGCCTTCGAGCAAACCTGCAAGTCTGGGGTCGAGGCCGCGCAGCAGCGCACCCGCAGACCAGGCCGGGGTGGCCAGGATGACGCTGGGCGCCCTCAGGGACTCTCCGCCGGCACGCACGAGGAAGCCTTGCGGGGTGGTCTCGATGCCTTCGGCCTGGACCTGCCGGATGTCGATCTTGCCACGGATGCGCGATTCCAATTCGCCCGTGAGTTGCGCCAGGCCGCCCTTCAAGGTCTGAAACAACGCCGGCGAGCCCTTGCCGGAGGCTGTTCCTTTGGGCTGCGGCCAGGCGCCGGGCATGCAGGACGCCCCGGGTCAGGCTGCCGTACTTACGTTCGAGATCCACAAACCGGCTGAGCACGCTGTTGACGCTCAGGCGGTCCACCGAACCTCCGTAAACACCTGACAACAAAGGCTCGGCGAGGTAGTCAACCGTCTCCCGCCCGTAGTGGTCGGTGATGAAATCCGCTACCGAGCGGTCGGGCATCGCCTGCGCCGGAGGCCGGCGGAAGAACTCAAGCCCCATTCGGACCTTAGTTCCCCAACCCAGCAGCGATGATGCGACCATGGGCAGGATCTTGGTCGGAACCATCATCATCAGCCCGTCGGGCATCGGCACAAGGCGTCCGTTGCGGACCAGATAAGTCACGCGCGAGCTGTCGTTAGAGCCGATGATCTGGTCGCCAAGACCGACTTCGCGGATCAGTTCGAGTCCGGCGGGTTTGGCGGTGAGAAAGCTATCCGGCCCGCCTTCGAGGACGCAACCTTCCACGCGCTCGGTCTCGATGACTCCGCCGAGACGCGAGCGGGTTTCGAGCAGGATGGCTGGCTGGCCCGCTTTGGCGAACTCATACGCCGCCGAGAGGCCCGAAATGCCTCCGCCGACGATGATGGCACGAGGAACTGGCATTCCTTTCGGCTGGAACTACGGCCTGAACTCCCGAACCATCTGCACGACGGCCTTCACATTGTCCACCGGCGTATCGGGAAGGATCCCGTGGCCCACGTTGAAGATGTGGCCCGGACGCGTCCCGGTGCGCTTGAGCAACTCTGTGACTTTGGACTTGATCTCGGGCAGCGGAGCAAACAGGGCGGCCGGATCCATGTTTCCCTGGATCGCCGAGCGATAGCTGATGTCCATCCACGCCTGGTCGATGTTCAGCCGCCAATCGACGCCCATCACATCGCCGCCCGCGGCATGCAGCTCGCGGAAATACCCGGCGCAGCCCGTGCCGAAGTGGATCACCGGCACGCCGCTCGACCGGATGCGCTCGATCAACGCACGGGAATAAGGCGCCACGTAGCGCACGTAATCGTCGGCGCCGAGAGCCCCGATCCAGCTATCGAAGACCTGGATACAGCGCGCGCCGGCCGCCACCTGCATGATGGCGAAGGGACCGAGCACGTCCACCAATTTGCCCATCAAGCGCCGCCACAGGGTTTCGTCCCGGTACATCAACGTCTTCGTATTGATGAAGTTGCGGGACGCCCCGCCCTCGATCATGTAGCTCGCCACGGTGAAGGGCGCGCCTACGAAGCCGATGACCGGCACTTTGCCGTTCAGCGCGCGAGTCACCATCGTGATCGACTCGCCCACGAATCCGAGGTCGTCGGTGTTCGAGGTGGAAAGAGCGTCCACGTCGGTGGAGGTGCGCACCGGGTTGTCGATCAGAGGCCCTTCGCCGGCAACGAACTCCAACTTCAGGCCCATTGGCTCGACTGGCAGCAGCAGATCCGCGAAAATGATGGCCGCATCGACGTCCAGAATCTCGACCGGCTGCAGAGTCACCGCCGCCGCCAGATCGGGGCGTTTGCAGATCTCCAGAATCGAGTGTTTGGAACGGATCTCACGGTAGGGTTTGAGATACCGGCCAGCCTGGCGCATAAACCACACTGGGCGAACATCGGTCGGGCGCCGGCGGCAGGCATCTAAAAAGCGGCTGCTCATGGGAGGGACACGCATGCGATCTCCGTTCTGTCCTCGCAAAGAAAGACGCGAAATTCCTTGGGTTTGTGACGGGTAGCCCATTCGCGGCCAAGCACGAAATAGGGCTTGGTCCACGCTTCGCTGTCCAGCGTCTTCGGCGCTACCACCGAGACGGCCAGCATGCCTTGGACGGGAGTTCCCGTGCGAGGGTCCATCAGGTGGCTGTAAGTCTTTCCTCCGGCCATGAAGAACTTCTCCGTGGTCCCGGAAGTCGACATTGATTCGTCCTTGAGATAGAGATCCCAGACGGTCTTGCGGGCGTCGCGCGGGTTGGGCAGCATGATGTGCCAACCGCGCGGTTCGGACGGAGGAGCCCCGATGGCGTAGATGCTGGAGCGGCCAGCCGAGATCAACGCGCTGGCCACTCCGTCCTTCCGAAGGACGTCCGCCATCCGGTCTACGGCGTAGCCCTTGCCGATGCCGCCCGGATCCATGTCAACGGGGGCGTCGAAGCGAACCGTATGCGCCTTCGGGTCGAGGTGGATGTGCTGGTATCCGATACGGTCCAGGGCGGAGCGAATTTCGGCCCGGTGAGGGACGCGCTCCGTGTTTTTGTAAAAACCCCAGATCTTCATGAGCGGCCCGACCGTGATATCGAATGCCCCGTCGCTGCGGCGGCTATAATCCAGACAGCGGTCCAGCAGATTGTACAATTCAGCGGAAACCTGCACAGGAGCCTTGTAGGCGCCCTGATTGACCCGGCTCCACTCGCTTTCGGGACGGTAATTGGAAAGCAAGTCGTTGAGCCGCTTGGCCTCGTCGAATGCGTCGTCGATGGCTGAGTCCAACCGGTACTGGTCTGTGCCGTACAGAGTGACCGTATACGTGGTCCCCATGGTATCGAGCGAGCGTTCGAGCCGCAGGAGCTTCGAGGGTTCGCTCGCGGCAAGGGAGATCGCCGCGGCGGCAAGCCACGCAATCACGCCGAAGGGGTAAAACCGGGAGACAGAAGCCACTCTCAATGCGGCGCCGGCACGGGGGCGCAACCCTGACACTAGGGTACAACCGGAGCTTGAGTTCGGCAACAAAACGCTTGATTTTCTATGGGATGGACGTTACACGGAACCCGGCGAGACAGGCCCGGGATCGGTCTTTGGACGCCCCCGCCGGGCGCGGCGGAGGAGTTTCGCGAGCGGCCGGTCGGTGACCGGCTCCGAGTCCGCGACGAAACGCAGCTCAGGCATTCGGAAAAGCTCAATTCGGGCGGCCAGCTTCTTGCGCAGATAGGCCTTGGCGTTCATCAGGCCTTCCATGGCCTCTTGACGAGACTTCGTGTTGCCGGGAAGGGAGACCAGCACGTCCGCCTTCTTCATATCGGGCGAGACGATGACCCCCGAGACGTCGATTCCCGTCAGCCTAGGGTCGGCGGATTCAAAGCGAATGAGTTCGGAAAGTTCCTCGCGCATTGCTTCGGAGACACGTTGAGTACGAAGCGGATCCACACCTCCAGGCTACACCCTCCAGGTCGCGGCTCCGCCCTGGGAACGCCGATCTCCAGATCGGGGTACCTATCGCGGTGGAGTTGCCGATGGCCCGGCGAGTGGGCCGATCTGGAGATCGGCGTTCGTGTGCCCAGCATGGGCAGAATCTTGTTGGATGAAAGGAGCCAACCGGAACCGATGACGGTAACCGTAGCGAAACGCAAGGCGTAGCCGCGAGGTGAAGCTGAAAGAAGCGTGTAGCAAACCCTCGACCGTAGGAACACGATACCGGCAGTGAGGCCGGATGCGGGCGGCAAGCTGGCTGGGAACAGCGAAGCCCGAAGTTCATCAAGACGCATCAGGTAGAGCCGGATGGCGCGAGGGGAGAGATTCCGTACCTTACCTGGGGAGATCTCTGCCACGAGAGTGGGAGAGAAGTCAGCAGAGGCCGTAGTAGCGAAGAAGCGCTGGTAATTCGGCTGGAGCGAAGGGCTGAAGAACTAAGGAACGGAGCTAGAGAAGGAACTGGGAGCCGGCGCAATAAGCGACTCGAATTGCGGGAGCAACAACTGCGGTTGCCAACCTGTGAGCGCTGCAGGCAGAAGCGGTGCAGCCGCGGCGAACCCGACTCGGCGGGACGATGCCGGAACTCGCGAACCTTTCGACGGAGAGCGATGTACGAGGACCTGATGGAAGCAGCCTTCACGGACGGGAACTGCCAACTGGCGCTGAAGGCGGTAAAACGCAACAAAGGGGCAGCGGGCATCGATCGGATGACGGACGGAAGAACTGGAGAGTCATCTTGAAGCGAACTGGGGAGACTCAATGACAAACTGCTGGCGGGAAGCTATGTGCCGAGCCCCGTGAGGCGGGTAGAGATACCGAAGCCGAGCGGGGGCACGCGGATGCTGGGCATCCCGACGGTACAGGATCGGTTCATTCAGCAGCTTCTGTTGCAGGTGATGACGCCGATTTTCGAGCCGACTGTTCAGTGAGCACAGTTATGGATTCCGGCCAGGGCGCAGCGCACAGGACGCTGTAAACGCGGCGCACAGCATATGCGCAGAAGGCAAAGACTGGGTGATCGATATCGATATCACGAAGTTCTTCGAATACGGCTTCATATTGCCCCCTGATTCATGAAATGTGTTCAAACAGCTCCGGCTGTTGATCTACCACTCTTGATTCTCAAACCCTTACGTCGTCCCTCCCTCACAAGAACGGCTTTCAGCTCGCCGCGCTTTACACGCTGCAACACGGTCTTTCGCGAAACGCCGAGTTTCATCGTCGCTTCCAGCATCGGCAGATAGTCCGGTGGGGACTGCTGCACGATGCTGGCCCGCAACTCTTCATTGATTCGAATCTGCCATGGCGCTCCGGGAGTGGCTTGTTCTCCTGCAATGAAACCGTCCGCGAGCCAGCGGTGAATACTGGAAGTGTTCATGCCGAGGATCTGCGCCGCCTTGCGGATGGTGACCAGTTCTCCGTCGGGGGCCTCGGCGGCGGCTGGAAGCGCGGAATATCGCGATACCGGCGCAGGTTGCCGACGTGATTGGCGGTGAAGCGCTCACCTGTGGCGGTCTTGCGCTCCTGACGATTCAGGATGCCGGCGATCACCTCATCGGGATACAGAGCGGCAAGGCGACGCAACAGCGAGATGGTGTCTTCATCGGTGTGGGGACCTTGCGGACGAAAGCGTGGAACCAGCACATCGAGCGTGGTGACCGCACCACCGCGCCAGCGCAGAGTCAGGTGCGCATGACCCTCGTCCCTCTTCAGATTCAGAACAACTTCTTCGAGGAGCGTGCGCAGCAGTTGCTTGCGATCGCGATCCGTTGTGGTCGTGGCGTACCACACCCGCTGAAGATCGGAGCCCAGAGCCTGAATGCGGCGTAGTTGATCGGGGCCGATCATGCCCGGTTGTTGTTGCTCTTTGCGCCGCAACTCCGCTTCAGCGCAGGCCACATCACGCAGGCGGCTCTCCCATTCGCTTTCCAGGCCGCGCGCGACCAGGCGATTCTCGGGTTCGACGGCCCGGTAACGGCGTTCGGTCTTTTCGGCTCGTAGCGCAGCCGTTCCACTTCAAGCCGCCACTGCGTCAGACGCGGCATCGTGATTGTTGCGGGCCTGTTCCACGGCCAGCCGCATCGCTTCTATGGAGGCGGGGTTACCACGTCGAGAAAGGCGGTGGCGATGGCCTCATCGATCGCCACTCCACCGACATTGAGACAGTACACTCCTCGTCCCTCGACGATGTCTTTACCGGCGCAGTGATAACCCGGAGTCGAGTTGCGGCCGCGATAATGCGTTTTCAGTTTGCGGCCGCAATGCCCGCAGACACCAATGCCCTGCAGCAACGCGGAGCCTTCTCTCACGACTCCTCCCTTGCGATGCGGTCCCGGGCGGGTATTGGCGTCAAGACGTTTCTGGTTAGCCTCGAAGGTCGCCCAGTCGATGAAGCCCGGGTGATGTTCCGTGATCAGCACGCTCCACTTGTCCGATTGGCAGATGGCGCATTCGCTGTTTGACCACGCCATGGTCATCGACAAAACGTTCGCTTCGGCTCTTGCCGTAAGCATAAGCGCCCGCATATACCGGATTGGTCAGAATGTGATGGATCGCGGTGTAAGTCGGAACCACCCAGCGAATCCGGCCATCAGGACCGTCCTGTAGAGGGAACGAGGGAGCCTCGGAACGCAGCCAGAGCCAGACGCGCCGCGCCGAACCGATCGGCGAAGCGCTCGAAGACTGAGCGGATCGCGGCGGTGACCGCTTCATCGGGATGGAAGAGAACTTCGCCGTCCGCTTCTCCCCAGACGAAACCAACGGGCAAACCTCGGCGCAGTTCGCCGCGCGCGGCTTTGTTGCGGATGCCGCCGTCGAGCCGGGCGCGAATGATGTGCAGTTCCGCTTCGCTCATCGTTCCTTTGAGTCCGAGTAACAGGCGATCGTTGAACAGTGCCGGATGATAGACGCCATCGTTATCTCCAATAAGAGTGTCGGTCAGGCCGCACAGTTCGAGAAGACGATACCAATCCGCATTGTTGCGCGCCAGACGCGAGACTTCAAGACCAAGGATGATTCCCACATGGCCCAACGCAACTTCGCTGATCATGCGTGCGAAACCGGAGCGCTTTTCGGTACTCGCGCCGGAGAGACCGAGGTCTTCATCAATAATGACGACCTGATCCTCCGACCAGCCGAGTTGGCAGGCTCTGTCGGCCAGCGCGTACTGGCGCGCCGTCGATTCACGGTTATGTTCGACCTGGGAGGGCGTCGACTGCCGGACATATATGCAGGAGGCACGCGCAGTATGGGATGGTTTGATTCTGGAGAGGTCAGTCATTGGCTTGCCTCCTGCGTCGGTTCCTGGCCGGTCCGAACTGCGTTGACCATAAGACGCGCCAGCGTTTCGATTACGAGCTGTTTTGCTCGTCGTCCAGTTCCTCCCACAAGCACGTCTCCGGGATCGGGATATCGAGGAAGTTCAGATTCAGTTGCGGCATGACTCTCCTGCTTTCGAACAGATGTTGCCGGCGCCGATGTTGCGGCGCGATGCAAAAGAGCATCTGCCAGGAGGCGGAGCCGAAGCAAGTCCTCCAGCGACCCGACAAGTTGGTTCCGTGCATTAGATGGGGGCGGCTTTGAAATCTGTCCATTCCGCGGGAATCAGCGACTTGCTTCCGTCCGGCAGAATCAGAACGAAATGTAAGCGCTCCTGTCCGCATGCCGGAGTACCTCCAGCGACCGTCGTTCGAAAGGGTGATGCGGACGGGTGATCTTCACTCGCTCTGGGAAGTCCCGAGGGTGGGTAGTGTGTGGTTGGCTCCTTCGACCACGTCGATCACGACATTCTGAGGGCGCGGGTGGCGCAAGTCATCCGGGACAAACGGGTGTTGCATTTGATCGGGAAATACCTGCGGCGGGGTGCGCTGGTGGACGGGGTGGTGAGGGCCAACACGAAGGGCACGCCGCAGGGCGGGCCGCTGTCGCCGCTGCTGGCCAACATCTACCTGGATGCGCTCGATAAAGAACTGGAGCGGAGAGGGCACTCGTTTTGCCGCTATGCCGACGACTGCAATATCTACGTAGGCAGTCAGGCGGCGGCGGAACGCACGCTGGCTTCGGTCCAGGCCTGGATTGAGAAGCATCTGCGATTGAAGGTGAACGCCGCTAAGAGCGGAACGGGGAGGGTCTGGGAACGCAAGTTCCTGGGCTTTCGGCTGGACCGCGAGAAGCGGATCGGAGTAGCGCCGGAGAGTATCGAGCGCTTCAAAGCGAAGGTGCGGGAGATGTGGGATGGCCGCCAGAGTCGAACCAGCAACCAGTTGCGGGACGCCTGGAAGCTGTACGTCCGAGGCTGGTGGGAGTACTTCCAACTAGCCGAGGTACGCAAGCCCATCTTCCGGCTGGAGGGCTGGATCAAACGGCACATCAGGAAGTGCTTCTGGTTGCGGTGGCACACGGCTACCGGACGGGAGCACGCGCTGCGACGGCTCGGAGTTCATCCGCGTCTGCTGAAGACGGTGCGGACGGGACAAGGGGCGTGGCGGATGGCTCGATCTAGAACCATGCACGCCGCACTTACCTCCGGCCGGCTTCGGCAGTTCGGTTTTCTTATGCCATCAGATCTTGCAGCGATGTGAACGCTGCCGGGTTCAACCGCCGGATGCGGAAAACCGCATGTCCGGTGGTGTGGGAGGGTGACGGGGCGCAATCCCCGTCACTCGACCCGATCCAGGGGCTAAACCGGGCTGCTCGCGCCCATCAGGTATTCGTCGATGCCGCGCGCCGCTTGACGGCCTTCGGCAATCGCCCAGACCACCAGCGATTGGCCGCGGCGAGCGTCTCCGGCGGCGAAGACGCCGGGGACCGACGTCATGTAATTCTCATCCGCCTTGATGTTGCCCCGCGCGTCGAGTTCCACGCCGAGACCGTCGACCAGCCCGTTCTTCACCGGCCCGGTGAAGCCCATGGCCAGCAGGACCAGATCGGCCGGAATTTCCTCTTCCGTGCCCGGAATGGGTTCGAACTTCGGAGGCGCGCCGACGTTCACCGTGAACAGCTTCTTGACGTTGCCCTGCGCGTCGCCTTCGAAGCGCGTGGTCAGGATCGACCAGAAGCGGTCGCCGCCCTCCTCGTGCGCGCTCTCCGTGCGGAGCATCAGCGGCCACATCGGCCAGGGCGTCGAAGCGTCACGCTCCGACGGAGGCTTGGGCATGATTTCGAATTGGCGAATCGATGCCGCCTTGTCTCGAATGCTGGTGCCCAGGCAGTCGGCTCCGGTGTCGCCGCCGCCGATGATGATGACGTGTTTGCCCTCTGCACTGATCCACTGGTCTTCAGGAACCCAATCGCCCGCGTTGCGCTTGTTGTGTGGCGGCAGGTACTCCATGGCGAAGTAGATACCCTTCAACTCGCGCCCGGGGATGGGGAGATCGCGCGGCTGCTCAGATCCGGCGGCGAGAAGAGTCGCATGGAAGTCCCGGCGGAGTTCCTCGATGGAAACACTTACGCCGACGTGCGCATTGGTGCGGAATGTAACGCCTTCCGCCTCCATTTGCTCCAGCCGGCGGTCGATGTGATGCTTCTCCATCTTGAAGTCGGGGATGCCGTAGCGCAGCAGGCCGCCGATGCGGTCGCTCTTTTCGAAGACGGTAACGAGGTGTCCGGCGCGCGCGAGCTGCTGCGCCGCAGCCAGGCCCGCGGGGCCGCTGCCGACGACCGCTACGCGTTTGCCCGAGCGCTGCGAAGGCAGTTCGGGGCGGATCCAGCCCTCGTCCCAGGCGCGATCGACAATGCTGCGCTCGATGTTCTTGATGGTGACCGGCGGTTCGCTGATGCCGAGCACGCAGGCGGCCTCGCAGGGAGCGGGGCAGATGCGGCCGGTGAACTCAGGAAAATTGTTGGTCGCGTGCAGGACGCGGATGGCATCCTTCCAGCGGTCGCGATAGACCAGGTCGTTCCAGTCCGGAATGATGTTGGTGAGGGGGCAGCCGGTATGGCAGAACGGCACTCCGCAATCCATGCAGCGCGCGCCCTGAGCCTGGACTTTCTCGTCGGGGAACGGTTGGTAGACCTCGAACCAGTCGTTGATGCGTTCCGCAATGGGACGCCGTTGAGGTACTTCCCGCTCGATTTCCTTGAAGCCAGTGACCTTACCCATGAAGCACCTCCACTGGGGGACGCGAATCCGGCCGCGTCAAAGTGATCTTCGGCATATCCGCGGTCCGCGGCGCGCCCAGAACGCGCTTGAATTCGTGGGGGAATACCTTCACGAAGCGCGGCAGCATGGCGTACCAGTTTTCGAGAATCCAACGCGCTCTCGGGGAGCCGGTCAACGCCGCATGCTGCTCGATGAGATCGCGCAGCATGTTGACGTCTTTCGGATCGAAGACCGGGTCCAGATCGACGCTCGCCCGGTTGCAGAGCCGCGATACGAACTCGCCGGTTTCGTCGAGCACGTAGGCCAGACCGCCCGACATGCCGGCGGCGAAGTTCTTGCCCGTGCGCCCCAGCACGACGACCAGCCCATTGGTCATGTACTCGCAGCCGTGATCGCCGACGCTTTCCACGACGGCGGTCGCGCCCGAGTTGCGAACCGCGAAGCGCTCACCCGCCATACCGTTGAAGAACGCTTCGCCGCTGGTGGCGCCGTAAAGCACGACGTTGCCGACGATGATGTTCTCTTCCGGCACGAAGGTCGAGGTCTTGGGCGCGTAGATGACGATTCGTCCGCCGCTCAGGCCCTTGCCGACGTAGTCGTTGGCGTCGCCTTCGAGCGTCATCGTCACTCCCGCGGCCAGGAACGCCCCGAAACTTTGTCCGGCGCTGCCCGTGAATTGGAAGCGGATGGTGTCTTTCGGCAGGCCCTTCGAGCCGTAACGCCGCGCGATCTCGCCCGAGAGCATTGCGCCCACCGTGCGGTGCGTGTTGCGGATGTTGAGATGGAATTCCAACGGCGTGCCGTCTTCGATCGCATCCTGTGCGTGGTCGATCAGGCTGTAATCGAGAGCCTGATCGAGACCGTGGTCCTGTTTGATGGTGCAGCGGCGTCCGACCCTGCTGGGAGCCGGCGGGTCGTAAAGAATCGAACTCAGGTCGATGCCTTTGGCCTTCCAGTGGTCCGCGGCCGGACGCGTCTCCAATTTATCTACCCGGCCGACCATCTCATCGACGGTGCGGAAGCCGAGCTTTGCCATTATTTCGCGCAGCTCTTCGGCCACATAGAAGAAGAAGCGGATCACGCCTTCCGGCGACCCCGTGAACTTCTTGCGTAGTTCCGGGTCCTGCGTGGCGATACCCACGGGGCAGGTATTCAGGTGGCACTTGCGCATCATGATGCAGCCCATGGCGACTAGGGGCATGGTGGCGAATCCGAACTCCTCGGCCCCAAGCAACGCGCCGATGGCGACGTCGCGCCCGGTCTGGAGCTTGCCGTCAACCTGCACGCGGATGCGGCTGCGGAGGTCGTTCATCACCAGCACCTGCTGAGTTTCGGCGAGGCCGAGTTCCCAAGGGATGCCGGCGTGTTTGATGGAGGTCAACGGACTGGCGCCGGTGCCGCCGTTGTCTCCGGAAATCAGCACCAGATCGGCGTGCGCCTTCGAGACGCCCGCGGCGACAGTGCCGACGCCGACTTCGGCCACCAGCTTTACGGAGATCCGCGCTCTCGGGTTCACGTTCTTGAGGTCGTAGATGAGCTGCGCCAGATCCTCGATGGAGTAGATGTCGTGGTGCGGCGGAGGCGAGACCAGGCCGACGCCGGGAATGGAATGGCGCACGCGCGCAATCTCCGCATCCACCTTGTGGCCGGGCAACTGCCCGCCCTCCCCAGGTTTTGCGCCCTGGGCGATCTTGATCTGCAACTCGTCGGCGTTCACCATGTAATTCACGGTGACGCCGAAGCGTCCGGAAGCCACCTGTTTGATGGAGCTGCGGCGCGAGTCGCCGTTGGCGTCCGGCTCGAAGCGCGCTTCGTCTTCCCCACCCTCGCCCGTGTTGGAACGGCCGCCGATGCGGTTCATGGCGATGGCCAGCGTCTCGTGGGCTTCCTTGCTGATGGAGCCGAAGGACATTGCGCCCGTCGCGAAACGCTTGACAATCTCGCTGGCTGGCTCGACTTGCTCAATCGGAAGAGGCTTTGCGGCCCACTTGAAGCCCATCAGACCGCGCAGCGTGCTGAGGTGCCGCGACTGGTCATTGATGTGCTGCGCGTACTCCTGGTAGGTCGAGTAGCTGTCGTTGCGGATGGCGTGTTGCAGCTTCGAGATCGTAAACGGATTCAGAAGGTGGTACTCGCCCTTGGCGCGGTAGGCATAGTTGCCTCCGACGTCCAATTCAGTCTCCGAATCGGTCACGGGACTGAAGGCGAATTCGTGCTTGCGCCGAGCCTCTTCGGCCAGCACGTCGAAGCCAATCCCTTCGATGCGCGATGATGTGCCCGTGAAGTACTTGTCGATGACGCTGCGGGAAATGCCGATCGCCTCAAAGACCTGCGCGCCGCGATAGCTCTGCAGCGTCGAGATGCCCATCTTCGAGAAGACCTTTAGCAAGCCCTTATTGATGGCCTTCTTGAAATGCTTGAGCGCGGTCTCGAACGTGATTCCATCCGGCAGCAGTTGGCGCATCGCCAGGTTTTCGAGCGTCTCGATGGCGAGATACGGGTTCACCGCGCTCGCGCCATAGCCGATCAGCAGGCAGAAATGCATCACCTCGCGCGGTTCGCCGCTCTCGATAATCAGGCAGACCTGGGTGCGGGTTCCCTCGCGCACCAGATGGTTGTGCACCGCGCTGAGCGTAAGCAGCGACGGGATCGGCGCAAGTTCCTGATCCACTCCACGGTCGGATAGGATCAGCACGGTGTAGCCGTTCTTGATGGAGAGCGAAGCGCGGCGGCAGAGGCCATCGAGCGCCCGCTCCAGTTCTTCCGCCCCGCCGTCTACGCGGTAGAGCATGGGAATCGTCGTGGCCAGGAAATCGCCCATGCTGACACGGCGCAACTTTTCGAGATCGTAATTGGTCAGGAGCGGGTGCTCCAATTTCAGCGTATGGGCATGCTGGGGCGTTTCGGCCAGGATGTTGCGCTCTGTGCCGATGTAACTGGTCAGCGACATTACCAGTTCTTCGCGGATGGGGTCGATCGGCGGGTTCGTGACCTGGGCGAAAAGCTGTTTGAAGTAATGGAACAGCGGCTGCGGCTTGTCCGAGAGGCACGCCAGCGGCGTGTCGGAACCCATCGAGCCGACGGGATCCAGGCCGTCTGCGGCCATTGGAACCAGGAAGTGCTTGATGTCCTCTTCGGTGTATCCGAAGCAACGCTGCCGCTGCTGCACCGTCTCGTGGTCGGTCTGGAAAACGCGCGGCGGCTGCGGCAGATTGTCCATTAGGATCTGCTGCTGCTCGATCCACTTGCCGTAGGGCTGCCGCGCGGCCAGCGTGCTCTTGATCTCCTCGTCCGGCACAATGCGTTTCTGGGTCGTGTCGCACAGCAGCATGCGGCCCGGCTGCAGCCGGCCCTTGTAAACGACGTCCTCGGGTTTCACGGGCAGGACGCCCGTCTCCGAGGACATGATCAGCATGTCGTCCTTCGTAACCATGTAGCGCGCAGGACGCAAACCATTGCGGTCGAGCGTCGCGCCGATCACGCGGCCATCGGTGAACGCCACGGCCGCCGGACCGTCCCAGGGCTCCATCAGCGACGCGTGGTATTCGTAAAATGCCCGCTTTTCGGCCGGCATATTAGGATCTGCGTCCCACGCTTCCGGAATCAGCATCGCCATCACGTGCGCCATGCTGCGGCCCGACAGGTACAGCATCTCGATGACGTTATCGAGCGTGGCGGAATCCGATCCGCCTGGCTGGATCACCGGCATGAGTTTCTTGATACTCGGGCCGAACAGCGGCGACTCGAGGATGGACTGGCGCGCATGCATCCACGCCGCGTTGCCGCGCACCGTGTTGATCTCTCCGTTGTGGCAGATATAACGGAAGGGGTGAGCCAGTTGCCAGGTGGGGAACGTATTCGTCGAGAAGCGCTGATGCACCAGGCACAGCGCGCTCAGGCACTCGGCGTCGGACAGATCGCCGTAAAAGCGAGTAATCTGCGGAGCAAGCAGCAAGCCTTTGTAGACGATGGTCTTGCAGCTTAGAGATGGGACGTAGAAGAACGACTTGTCGTGAATGTCCGACTCGAAAATCTCGCGTTCGGCGCGCTTGCGCACGACGTAGAGCTTGCGTTCGAGTTCATCCTCGCTCATTCCCTCCGCGCGTCCGATGAAGATCTGCTGAATATACGGTTGCGAGACGCGGGCGACACGCCCGATGGCGTTGACGTCCAGCGGGGTATCGCGCCATCCGAGCAGGGTCAGCCCTTCCTCCCGGACGATGCGTTCGACGATGCCCTCGCACTGCAGGCGATGTTGGCGTTCAACCGGCAGGAAGACGAATCCGGCGCCGTACTCACCCTGGGCCGGGAGATGGAAGCCGAGCTTCCGGCACTCGCGGGAAAACAGCTCGTGCGGAATCTGGATGATAACCCCGGCGCCATCGCCGGTCTCCGGATCGCATCCGCAGGCGCCGCGATGCGTGAGGCTGATCAGGATCTGGATTCCCTTGGAGATGATATCTTGGGATCGGTTGCCGTGAATGTTCACGACGAAGCCGATGCCACAAGCGTCACGCTCATTCCTGGGGTGGTAAAGGCCCGCCGGGGCGGGCAAGCCCTGAGGTGTGTGGTCGTCGAACATGATGGCAGGACCCGCTTTCTCTGAATTTCAAGAGTGGGTCTTCCGATTATACGCTCTTCGTTGTATCAGACAAAGTGAAATTATTGCCTTGTCATATGAGAACGCCTTATGGTACCATCTTCGCGGTGGACTTCGCACAACTTCTTCTCTATCGGGACATCGTCCAAAGCCGCAGCATCAGCCGCGGCGCATCGATGAATGGGGTCACCCAGTCCGCGGCCAGCCAGGCCTTGCAGGAACTGGAGCGACAGTTGGACGTTCGGCTCCTGGACCGGTCCCGGCGCCCGCTGGAAGTGCTGGCAGCGGGCCGGCTTTTCTATGATTTCGCCCGCGATGTCCTGCGCCGCCAGCAGGATTTCACGACGTCGATGGAAGAGATGAAGGGAACAGTGGGAGGGATGGTGCGCATCGCTGCCATTTACTCCGTGGGCATCTCGGAAATGTCCAGATTGGAGCGGGAGTTCAACCTCCGGTTACCCTCTGCTCAACTTGAGGTCAATTACCTGCGGCCCGAGAAGGTCTACCAGGCAGTGGCCGAGGAGCGCGTCGATATCGGTTTGGTCAGCTATCCCGGAGTCAACCCGCGAGATCACGGCGCTGCCCTGGCGCGAGGAGACGATGGTTGTGGCGTGCTCGCCCAGCCACCCCTTCGCGAGCCGTGAGAGCATGAGTCCGGCCGAGCTGGAAGGCTCCGAGTTCGTCGGCTTCGACGAAGATCTGCCAATCAGCCGCGACATCGAACGTTTTCTGCGGGAGCATTCCGTCCGCGTTCATATCTCCAGCCGCTTCGACAATATCCAGAGTATGAAGGAAGCGTTGCGCCTGGGCTCTGGCGTCAGCATCCTGCCGGAGCCGATGCTGCACAGTGAGGTTGCCGAGAATCGCCTGTGCGCCATCCGCCTGGAAGACCGGCTCATCCGGCCGCTCGGCATCATTCATCGCCGCCGCCGAAGCTTTCCTCGTGCGGCGCAAGTGTTCATGGACCTGCTGCGCACGCCGGCCGCCTGAGGGCCGCCGCCACTACCCGCCGGTCCTTACACGCTTGGGCCGGTGGGTACTGTCCTAACGTTGCGTTGAAAAAATGCAATCGGCTCGGACCGTGAAAGTCTTTCAGCGCAGCAGTAGCCAGAAGCAGACCGCAAGCCCGACGACGATGAACACGGCCCATGTGCCCATCTTGGCCTTGCCGTATTCGCCGAGGGCTGCGTAAACCCGCCTTTGGTTAATCACATTCACGGCGCAGTAGGCCCAAAACAGGATGCCGACAACAGCTAGGATCTTCATGGATTACTTCCTTAGCCATCCAATCCCCTGGACCGCTCACGCCGCATTGCGCGATATTGGACGATCATTCCGACGAGCCAGAAGGCCACTAATGCGCCGACGACCCGTTTCCATATTGCCGCAGGGTAGACAATAGCTACCGCTAGGATCGCGCCGTGGATTGCGCCTCGCTTAAGGCCGTCCCATGGGCTCTTGATTTTCGCGTCTCGGTATCCTGCTTGGAATTCTTCGCGTGCGTTCGGCATCGGCTTAAACCTCGCCCCGGTCTGACGCGACCATAGGCTAAAGGGAATTCTTCCGGGAGATTATTGGTCACCTCAATGGCTAGCGGACTTCATCGTAGCAATCACAGCATCTGCGATTTTGTTTGCCGCGAATCCGAGAATAACCAAGAGAATCGTCCCAACCACGCTAGCAGCGAAGGCGAGTTGACTCAGCCGTTCAACCTTCTTGCGCAGTTCAGTCGATTCGGTGGTTAGGGTAGCCACTGCTTGGGTAAGCATCCCGAGTTGGCGCTGGATACTCCCAACGAGTTCGACCGTATAGCTATAGTCACCAGACGGGAATACT
This sequence comes from Terriglobia bacterium, assembly GCA_963823095.1. Lineage (GTDB taxonomy): Bacteria > Acidobacteriota > Terriglobia > Bryobacterales > Bryobacteraceae > CAIVVT01. The sequence goes on along the minus strand of CAWGKI010000030.1, from coordinate 190,767 downwards.
GGTGTAGTGTCTGGGAACTTGGTTGGGACGGTCGGCGCGGGATCTTTGCCGCTAGCCACGGCTCACCGCCCCCATCCGAGAAGCTAGCCATTCCCAGATTTGCGGATTAGCGCGCCCATAATAGCTCGTAAATGCCACCACAACGCCAGTTCCGCTTGAGCCGTCTGTGATGCCGATCGCATCGCACACTTCTTTTGCGGTAGCAGGGGCGACAAGAAGCCAGAGATTCTGGCTCATTGGAAGGTGGTCGGTGGAGTACTTCGCGCCAAGGGCGGCCGAAATTCGCTCAGGGTGTGATAGGCCCATGATGGCGAAGGCTTGCGGATTGGTTACAATGGCCATGGTAATTCAGGCAACCCCATTGTATTCGATCCAGTCAACCAAAGTAGTTCCCCAATCGCCGAGATGTGATTCGCGCTCCGGCTCGCCACTGCAGGGGTGACGCAAGGCACGTTTGACACCCTCTCGGGCTGCCTCCTACAATTCAGATTGGAATGGAGCGCCTGCGGCCGCGCGCGGTCGCGCATGCTCCGGGAACGTTTTCCCTTGCGCCGGTATCCAATTTGTTTGAAGGAGCCGTTGTCATGAATCTGCGCCCTCTGCGCGATCGTGTGCTTGTAAAGCGGACCGAGGAGGCGGAGATCCTTGCCAGCGGAATCATCATTCCGGATACGGCCAAGGAGAAGCCTCAGAGGGCGGAAGTCGTCGCGGTGGGAACGGGCAAATTGCTGGCAAACGGCCAATCGGCGACCCTTGATGTGAAGCCGGGCGATTGCATCCTCTTCGGGAAGTACTCCGGCTCGGAAGTGAAGATAAACGGTCAGGAATACCTGATTCTGAGTGAAGACGAGATTCTCGCCATTCTCGGCTAACCGGGACGGCGACAGGGAGAGTAGGCATTAAAATGGCATTCCCGCGGTTAATGATGGTAGGGGCGGCAGCGGTCCTTCTTGTGGGCCTGAGTGCGACGGCGGCAGCCCAGGCGCCCCTCAAGGTCGGGGTGGTCAGCCTTCAGAAGGCGTTAGAAGGCACGGCTGAATTGAAGCAGGCCGAGGTCGATCTTCGCGCCAAATTTGGGCCTCGCCAGGATCAACTGGCTCAGAGCGAAAAAGAACTCGCCAAGATGCAGCAGGACTACGACGGCAACCAGGGCAAGTACAATCAAGCTGCCCTGGCCGAACTGGGCCAACGCATCCAGCGCCGTCAGGTTCAGCTTCAGCGCAATACCCAGGCGCTGCAGGATGAAGTCAATCGCGACCGGCAGGACGTCCTCCAGCGCGTGGGTAAGAACCTGCAGGACATCATCAAGAAAGTGGCCGAGGAAAAGGGCTTGGATATGGTGGTCGATTCCAGCGCCGCCCTCTACTCCAAGCCGGCGATGGACATCTCCCCGGACGTCACCGCCGCCTACGACAAAGCATTTCCTGTCAAGAAGTAAGACAGAGAGGCTAAGTTCGTGAGCGATTACCTCTCACAGTACGGCTCGACCGGGCAGACGCGCGAGAAAGTGGTCCGCTGGATCCTGATCGTGCTGGCGGCCGCGGCCGTGCTGTGGGTTGCCGACTGGGGGCTGACCCTTTACGGGACCTACAATTTCCGCGACGTCCGGGAACAATGGCGCGCCCGCCAGTTCTTTAGTCTCTTGAAGGACAAGCAGTACGACGCGGCCTACAGGATGTGGGGCTGCGAGCCCGCGAAACCCTGCCGCGACTACAGCTTCCAGAAGTTCATGGAAGACTGGGGGCCGAAAGGCGCGGTCCCCGACATTACCGCACGCAAGACGAAGGCCGTACGGCACTGCCAGGCCGGCATCATCGAAGTGCTCGACTTCGGCGCCGGCGATCCGGTGAACCTTTACGTGGATTCCAAGGATTTCACACTGAGTTTCGCGCCCTGGCCCGTCTGCAATCCTCGCATGCAAGTGCCCACGCCCTGATACCCGCGCGATTCACCCCTCCATCTGTGCGCTGCTCGAGCCCGTCCCCATTCTGGCGGACGGACGTCTGAGGTGCGATTAGTTACTCCGGAGGTACTGGTACTATTCCCGGTGGATTGACGGCTCAATCGGCTGGTATCTTGAACGAGCGAGTTCTAGGGAAAGTATGGGTACTCTGCCTGCATCCGAACTTGAGAACCGTCTTGCTCGCCTCGACGATCTGCTCGTGGATCTAATCTCAGGCCGGCTCCGACGCACCACTTTTCAGCCCTGGGAGGTCGGGGTACTACTCGATATTCAGGCCTGTCGAGTTAGCGAGTCCAAGCGGAAGGTATTGCTGAAGGGTTACCGGAAGGCGGCGCATCGCTGGTTCCAACGTGGCGAGCAAACGTGGCTTTTGTTCTCCGACTATCTTGCCAAACGGCATCGCAACGCTCCCTTCAACCGCGAACGCGCATCGACCGGTGCACCAGCTAAAGCATCCATCCGATGAGCTATCCTGACAGGTGAATAGCCTTGGCTTACGCCGCCAGGCAGGAACATCTTATGCCCACCGAAAACGCCCAGACACGCATGGTCTATTGCGTCAAACTGAAGCAGACGCTCGAAGGACTCAGCGAGCCGCCCTTCGACGGCCATCCGCTCGGTCAGCGCATCTATGAAAACGTCAGCAAGCAGGCCTGGGCTCAGTGGGTCGATCACATGAAGATGATCATGAACGAGTATCGCCTCAACCTCGGGACGCGCGAGGCGCAGGAGTTCCTGCTGAAACAGATGGAAATCTATTTCTTCGGCGAAGGTGTGGAATTGCCCGCCGATTACGTCCCGCCCACGCACTAAGCAGCTTCGAAACGGGGGCGCGACCGTGAAGGGGCGCTGGCAGATTTGTGTGCTCTGGAATGCCCTCGAGCGGAGTGAATTTGTTCCGCAAGTTTGCCGCCTCCAGGCCAATGTGGCCGATCTGGAGATCGGCGTTCCCAGGAGCGGAAGTGGTCTGCGGCGAATGCGAATTCGGGCTCAGCCGTAAGCGACCGGGTTATGCTCAAGCCACTGCTCGTCGCGGGTGACCTTGACGTTGCGCACCGCGCCGCTGGCAGCCGCTGCGATCAGCCGCCGCGATCCCCACGTCATCATGCCGCCGACGGCCAAGGCGCCGCCGACTAATGCGCCTGCCAAAGCACTCTGAATGGGCTTCTCCTCTTCGACGAGGTAGCCCCCGATCGATCCAACGCAGGCTCCGATGGCGGCCGCGCGCCAGGCGTTGTGCGCCGCATGCGACAGGTCCAACTGGACCTCCTCCTCATGCAGAACTTCCTTCACCGCGCGGTGCGCGCCCTCATATCCCGAGTCCAGCAATTCCTTGCCGTCGGAAACATTCGATTTCAGCCACTTATCGACTTTCATAGCAGGCCTGACTCCATTATCGACTGATTCCTGTCCGCTTGGAGCGATACTTCGCCCGCGGCTCCACGCAAGTTACATTCCCTATGCGAGTCGCCAGCAGGTTGGCGCCATGCTGCTACACCCTCAATTGCAAAGTGTTGGATAACGCCCTCTCCACGGACGAGTAACGAGGCACTCGCGCCCGGCGTCCATGAAGCACCGATGACGCAGGGCTGGACTCCTTGCCTGCCCATCCCGCCGTGCGCTACTTCTAAGAACAGTTCGCCTCGTGACATGCTCTTAACGACCACTTTTCTGCTCCTCGCCCATCTCGTCTCTGCTCCGCCCACTGCCGTGATTCCAGAGATGCGCGCGGCCGAGGACCCAATCGATCTGGGTTACCGGCAGATGTACAATCTCGAATTCGATGCCGCGCGGCAGACCTTCACGGCCTACAAAGCGCACCATCCAGATGACCCCGTGGGACCGGCGTCCATGGCGGCGGCCTATCTTTTCGCCGAGTTCGACAGGCTGAATATTCTGCAGTCCGAGTTCTTTGTCCACGATGAGAATTTCCGTGGCGAACACAGCGCGCTGGGACCCTCGCAGGGAATGCGCGCATCGTTCGACCGCGAAATCGGTGCGGCGCAGCGGATCTCCGCGCAGCGGCTTGCGTCGAACCCGCGAGACACCAATGCGCTGTTCGCTAGCATCCTCGCGCTGGGGCTAAGCTCCGACTATGCGGGATTGATCGAAAAGCGCGACCTGGCCGCGCTATCCGCCATGAAGCAAAGCAGGCAGATGTCGGAGAAGCTGCTGAGCATCGATCCGCACTACTACGACGCCTACCTCGCGGGCGGCGTGGAGAACTACCTGCTCAGCCAGAAGGCTCTGCCGATGCGCTGGCTGCTGCGCTTGAGCGGCGCCGAGACCGACAAGACGGAAGGCATCCGGCGCGTCCGGCTCACGGCGGAGAAGGGCCGCTATCTGAAGCCGTTCGCGCGCCTCCTGGTCGCCGTGGCCGCGCTGCGGGACAAGGACGTTACGACGGCGAAAAACATCCTCCGCGATCTCTCCCAACAGTTCCCACGCAATCATCTATACTCCGAAGAGCTTTCACGGCTTCGATAGAATACAACCCACATCATGCATATCGCCAGCGTCGCCAGCGCATTTCCCAAATACGAGTACAGCCAGGAGGTTCTGCTCGGCGCCTTTCTCGCCCATTGGGGCCCACGGATGGAGAACCCGCAATTCCTGCAGCGCCTGCACGGCGCGGTGGGCGTGGAGACTCGCCATCTCGCTCTGCCGGTGGAGGAGTATCCGGGGCTGACCAGTTGGGGCACGGCGAACGATCATTGGATTCGCGTCTCCGTCGATCTGGCCGAAGAGTGCTTGGGCAAAGCACTCGAACGCGCCGGCTTCGACAAGAGTGTCTTGGGCGCTATCTACTTCGTTTCGGTAACGGGCATTTCGAGCCCCTCGGTGGAAGCGCGCCTCATTAACCGGATGCGGCTGCCGGTGAACGTGAAGCGCGTCCCCATCTTCGGCCTGGGTTGCGTGGCGGGAGCGGCGGGCATCGCCCGGTGCAACGACTACGTGAAGGCTTACCCCGGCCAGGTGGCGGCGTTGATCTCGGTTGAACTGTGCTCGCTCACTTTGCAGCACGACGACTTCTCCGCCGCGAACCTGATCTCCACGGGTCTGTTCGGCGACGGTGCGGCGGCGGTCCTGGTGGCCGGCGCGGATGTCCCGTCGCGCGGCCCAAGCATCCTCGCGACCAAGTCGATCTTCTATCCGGAATCCGAGCACGTGATGGGCTGGGACATCTCCGAAAAGGGCTTCAAGATCGTGCTGTCCAGAGAGGTGCCGGAGGTTGTCGAAAAGCACCTGTGTGCGGACGTCGACACTTTCCTGGCTGAACACGCGTTGACGCGCGGCGACATCGGGTGCTGGGTTGTGCACACCGGCGGGCCGGCGGTGCTGGAAGCGACCCAGAAGGCCCTGGAATTAGCGGATGGCGCGCTGGATCCCTCGTGGGCTTGCTTGAAGCGCATGGGCAACCTGTCGTCGGCGTCCGTGCTCTGCGTGCTCGAAGAGATCATGCTGAATCGCCGGCCCGCGCCGGGCACGTGGAGCGTGCTGGCTGCCATGGGACCGGCGTTCTGCTCGGAGCTGCTGCTGTTGAAGTGGTGAGGTGGAGCGTCTCAGCAGCATCAAAACGAAAAACAGTTTTTCGTTCTTGTGCACGTTGACCCATGGAATCAATGGCTTACGGGCAAGAAACGAAAAATGCTTTTTCGTTTTAGGTTGTCGCCACGCTCGGATAGGCCGGGGGAATGAAGGTGGTGCTGGAGGAGGGGGTCGAACCCTCATGACCGTAAAGGCCGCGGGATTTTGAGTCCCGTGCGTCTGCCAGTTCCGCCACTCCAGCCCGAAGAAAGCAGACTCGGTACGAGTATAACATTCGGACCGTCCCCGGCTCTCTGCTAGAACTGTTCTCAGGAGGCTTTCGTGGAAAAACGCAAGCTGGGTAACAGCGATCTGATGATCACTCCCGTGGGTATTGGCTCCTGGGCCATGGGCGGCGGAGGCTGGGCTTTCGCCTGGGGACCGCAGGACGACAGCGAGTCGATTGCCGCAATCCGCGCCGGGCTCGAAGCCGGCTTCAACTGGATCGACACCGCGGCGGTTTATGGTCTGGGCCATTCCGAGGAGATGGTGGCGCGAGCGCTTGAAGGCATCTCGCCCAAGCCCTACGTCTTCACCAAGTGCGAACGCACGTGGGGCGAGGCATCGGAAGATCACACCCAGGCTGAAGCGCGATTCCATCCGGCGCGAGTGCGAAAACAGTCTGAGGCGTCTGAAGGTGGACGTCATCGATCTATACCAGATCCACTGGCCCGAGCCCGACGAGGACATCGAAGAAGGCTGGGAGACGATGCTCCGTCTCAAGGAAGAGGGCAAGGTCCGCTGGGCCGGTGTGTCGAACTTCAACGTCAGCCAATTGAAGCGGATTCAGTCTCTCGGGCCAATCACTTCTCTGCAACCGCCGTATTCCATCATTTCGCCGGAAATCGAGACCGAGTTGCTGCCCTACTGCATGTCGAACAACATCGGCGTCATCGTCTACAGCCCCATGAAGTCAGGTCTGCTGACGGGCAAGATGACTCGGGAGCGAGTTGCGGCCATGCCGGAGGACGACTTCCGCAAGCGCGTGGCGCATTTCCACGAACCGAAGTTGACTCGCAATCTGAATCTGGCGGAACTGCTGCGAAGCATGGGCAGCCGCCATGGCCGAACCCCGGGCGAGGTCGCCATCGCCTGGACGCTGCGTCACCCTGCGGTTACCGGCGCCATTGTGGGACTTCGGTCCGCCGAACAACTCGAAGGCGTGCGGGGCGCGATGGAGTTTCGGCTTAGCGCGGACGAAGTCACCGAGATCGCGAACTTTATGGCCGCGAATCCGGCCTGAACAGGGTTCCTCCTCAAGTTAGCTCTGTCCAGAATCGGAGCTGCCGCGTGGTGGTGCGCGTGGTGAGGCATCGGCCCCGCCCTGTTGTCCGGAAGGACCGGTTGAAAACGGTCCGTGGACTAAAGTCCGCCCCACCACGCGGCAGTGCGATGCCCCTCAGCGTCCCGAGGAGCCAAATCCGCCCTGGCCGCTCGCAGACTCGCCGAGATCGCTCTCTTCCCACTCGATGGACTCATAACGAGCAATCACCATTTGCGCAATCCTGTCGCCCGCGTGGACCTGGTAGGCCTGCTTACCGAGGTTGAGCAGAATCACTTTGAGTTCTCCCCGATAGCCGGGATCGATGGTGGCCGGCGAGTTGGGCAGCGTGATGGCATGCCTCAAAGCGAGGCCACTCCGCGGGCGAATCTGCGCCTCGTAACCGGGAGGAATCTCCAGCGCCAGCCCGGTAGCGACGGCCAGCGGTACGTTCGGCTGAAGCAGCGCATCTTCGACGGCACAAATGTCAAGCCCCGCGTCTTCGGCGGGACCATGGGCGTAAGCGGGCAGTTGCGCAGCGGGATGGAGGAGCTTGACGCGAATCTTCATGTGAACCCGTTATGATAACGGTTTGGCCGAACCAACTTCACCTACTCGCGTTTTCACGGTCGGGCCCCTGCCGCCGGAAAAGCTCGCCTATGCTCTGGCTCGCTATAGCCGCTCGCCCGACTCCATCCAGAACTCGCTGGCCTGGGTGCGCGGTCACGATTCGTCGAAGTTCCTGGAGAGCTTCTACTTTCAATATGGGCACGCTTCCATCGCGGACCTGGGGCATATGGCCGTCTGCTTTGAAGGCGTTTCCGAGGTCGCCGCCATAGAGATTGAGGACGAAGCCCTGTGGGATGGGCAGGCCCGCTCGTCGCGCTACCAGGATTTCTCGCGGTCGGGCTTCGTCGTGCCTTCCGAACTGCCGGAGGCGGAAGCGGCGATCTACCGCGACGCAGGCGCAAAGCTCTTGGCTGCCTACCGAGCCACTCACGAGAAGGTCGCCGCGTACCTGACGGAAAAACTGCCGCGTCCCGACTCGATGAAGCCGGACGCCTACAAACGCAACATCGCCGCGAGGGCGTTCGACGTGGCCCGCTATCTGCTGTTCCTGGGCATTCCGACGGGCGTCGGCCAGGTCACGAGCATTCGCACCATGGAGCGGCAGATCCGGCGCTGGAAGGCTTCGCCGTACGCCGAACTGCGCGATCTGGGACGCGAAGCCGCCGAGGCCTGCGCGCGGCCCCCTCACGTGTCTTTGAGAGAAGACGAAGCGGGCGAACCCGTCGCGCCGACGCTCGCAAAATACGTGGATCCCGATCCATACCCCGCGCAGGCGCGCGCGGCTGTGAAGCTCTGGGCCGAGCAGAATCTGCCGGCTCCCGCGGGCCTGGCACCTCCGGCGGTGGATTTGGTGAAAGCGACGGACACGCTGGCCGACATCGTAGCGACGCTGCTTTACACAGCGACGACGCGGCCGTATCGGGAGCTGTACGAATTGGCATGTTCGTGGCCTCGCACACGTCTCGAGGAAGTGCTGGGCGTGGCCGTCGCCGGGAAGTCGCGACGCGACGAACTGCTACGCGAGTTTCGCGGTGGCCCGTACGTCTATGACATGACCATCGACATCGGGGCATACCGCGACCTGCACCGTCATCGCCGCTGCCAGCAATTCCGGCAGGACTACACTTGGGCACACGGCTGGGAGACGCCCGCCGCGATCGTCGAGTCCGGCGCGAACGATTTGTTCCAAAGCGCTATGAAGGAAGCCCAGGCCGCCGCAGCGCACCTTAGCGCGCCAGGACGCGAGTATCTGACCGCGTTTGGGGCACGTTCGCGATTCCTGTTCAAGATGGATTTCGCCGAGGCGGAGTATATTTCGAAGCTGCGCAGCGGCGTGAAGGGCCACTTCAGCTACCGCGAAATCGCGTGGCAGATGAAGCTGCGCATGCAAGAGGTGGACCCGGAACTCGGCCGGCTGATCGATGCCACGCCGCCCTGGATCGAGGATCCGCTGGTCCGCTGAGCCCCTTCGGACGCCATGCTCCGGTTGACCGATCCCATCCGGCGCAAGCAGCAATTCGATGGGAGTCGCTGTGTTGACGCAGCAAGGTATCTACGAGGTCTAAAAGTTCACCGAACTGCTAGATTCGATTTGGCACTGCGCTCACGCGGGGGTAATTCGGCGGTAGGATGCCAGCTTCGCGCACACCTGCTTTGATTTCAATCTCTTGCGACATTTGGTGTCCGCCTGACGTCCGACTGCAATCGACCAGCGGATGGTCTGACGATTTCGCGCAGATCTTTACCTCTACAAATGTTGGGGGGAATTGTCCTTGAGTCGTGCACGGATTCCCAAGGGCGGGCAGGCCAGGGCGGCAAGCGGTCGAGTTACCTGAACTAGCGGGCCGCTGAGATAGGGCGGACGGCAACAACGGCATCAGGCCGGCAAGACGGTAATTGGATACGCGCAATCCGTCGGAGACCACTTGCCCCACCCTGCCGAGGGTCGCTTGCAGCAAGGGAATGCCTCATGCGGGAGGTGCTTCGACTGCGCTAGGGGAGCGAATGTTACGTTCCGCTTGGCGTAGAACTCGTCCCGCTCACCGAAAATCTGTGCCCGCCCGTGGGAATTGGCTCAGGTTCTTCGGCCTCCTCGTGCGAGCTTTCAAAGTATGAACGCAAACTGGGCTGGGATCGGCGCTATCGCTGTGCGCCTGATCGCAGTGGCTGCATTCTCCCTATCGGCGCCGTCAACGCTCCGCGCTCAATCGCTCGGTAATGCCGGGACGATTGAGGGTGTCGTGCACGATCCATCAGGCGCCGTGGTTGCGAAAGCTCACGTGGAACTGCGCAACCCGCTGTCAGGGTATAAGCAGAGTCTGCTCACAGATACCGACGGCAGCTTCAAACTCGGCAACATTCCTCCCAACCCGTATCACATCCAGGTTCAGGCGCCGGGGTTCGCGAGCTTCGAGCAAGATGTAACGATCCGCAACTCAATCCCGGTTCAACTTAAGGTCGCGCTGGCCCTCGCGGGTTCCACCACCACACTGACCGTGGAAGGCGCGGGCGCCGACATGCTGGAAAACGTGCCCACCGATCACGTCGATGTAGATCGGAAACTCATGCTCAGGCTGCCGTCGGTCAACCCGGCCGGGGGCCTGAGCGACGCAATCACGTTCGGCACTGGCGGCGTGGCGGCGGACGCCAATGGACTATTCCACCCGCTCGGCGACCACGCGCAGTCATCCATGGTGATTGACGGACAGCCGATCAGCGATCAGCAGAGCAAGGTCTTCTCGACACAACTGCCGACCAGCGCGATCGAAAGCATGGAGGTCATTACCGGGACGCCCAACGCGGAGTTCGGGGACAAGAGCAGCCTGATCGCCCAGATTACGACGCGATCCGGCTTGGGGGCAGGTAAGTTGTTCGGCAATGTGGACACGAGCTACGGCAGCTTTGGAACGGTGACGAGCGGCATCGGTCTCGGGTGGGGCAACAACAAGTTCGGTAACTTTCTCGCGCTGGACGGCACTCGGAGCGGCCGCTTCCTCGATACGCCCGAACTGATGCCGATCCATGACAAAGGCAATAACCAGAGCATTTTTGACCGGCTGGACTTTGACCTCACGCCCAGAGACGTCCTGCACCTGAACCTGTTCGCGGCGCGCAACTGGATCCAGATTCCGAACGACTACGATCAACTCAGCCAGGACCAGAAGCAGCGCGTGCTGACCTGGAACATCGCGCCGGGTTATCAGCACACCTTCGGCCCGAGCGTCTTGTTGACTGTGAATCCTTACATCCGCAAGGACCAGTTCATCTACTATCCGAGCTCGAATGTCTTCGCCGACACGCCGGCGACGCAGTCGCAGGATCGCCACTTGCTGAACTACGGGCTTCGCAGCGACGTTTCGCTCACTAAGGGACGCCACAACCTGAAGGCCGGCATCGATCTGAAGCAGACGCGGCTGTACGAGGAGTTCGGGCTTGGAATCACCGACCCGGCGTTCAACCCGGTTTGCGTCGATGCAAACGGCAGTGCGGCCGGGCCGAGCACCGTCACTGACCCCAACGCCTGCGCGGGACTCGGCTTCAGCGCCAACCCGAGCTTCTCTCCCGGCCTGCTGCCGTACGACCTGACCCGCGCGGGCTCCCTCTTCCACTTCCAGGGAAGCGCGAATGTAAACCAGTATGCGTTTTACGTTCAGGACGCCATCACGTTCGGCAATCTGTTGGTGACCGTGGGACTACGGGCGGACGTGTATCGCGGTCTTGTGTCCGACAACGGCATCGAGCCACGTCTCGGACTTTCCTACAACGTCAAGAAGACGGGCACGGTATTGCGCGCCGCATACGCGCGCACCTTCGAGACGCCGTACAACGAGAACCTGATTCTATCTAGCGCGACCGGAACAGGCGGCCTCGCGCAGAACGTCTTCGGAGCTACGGGCGTGGCCCCACTTCATCCCGGCCGGCGCAATCAGTTCAACACCGGGCTGCAGCAGTCTGTTGGAAAGTGGCTGCTTGTCGATGCCGATTATTTCTGGAAGTACACGCACAACGCCTACGATTTCAGCACGCTTCTCAACTCGACCATTACGTTCCCGATCGCCTGGCACAACTCGAAGCTGGACGGCGTTACGGGGCGTGTCAGCACTGTAGATATCCACGGGTTCCAGGCTTACGTTACGTTTGGACACAACCGGGCGCGCTATTTTCCGCCCGAAGCCGGCGGGTTGCTGAACGTGAATGTTCCGGGCGCGTTCCGCATCGACCACGATCAGTCTTTTCAATCGACGGCGAACTTCCGCTATCAACGGCCGAGAAACGCCGAATGGATCTCATTGATCTGGCGCTACGACAGCGGACTTGTCGTAAGCGGCGTACCTGACGCGGGAGCAGCGCTTGCCCTGACGCCCAATCAGCAGGTTACTCTCGGCCTGGCGTGCAACGGGGTTTTGGCGACAACGGCCAATCCGCTGACGGACTGCACAAACTCCAACGGCACGATGGGCACTGTCACCTCGAAGCTCATCACACTGCCGCAGGGCGGGTACGGGAATTTCCCGAGCCAGGAGCAGGACGACCATAACCCCGATCGCGTGAAGCCGCGCAACGTCTTCAATCTCGGGATCGGCACGGATAACCTGCTGCACCGCGAGGGACCGCGCCGGATCGTGGCATCCGTCACCATCGCGAACTTGACCAACAAGGTCGCGCTATATAACTTCCTTTCCACCTTCAGCGGCACGCACTTTCTGGAGCCCCGGTCGGTGATGGCGAAGATTGGATTTGTCTTCTGAGAATTGGTGGAGCATCATGCCAGATGCGGAGGCCAGGCCGCCCCGCCCGGCGCGAGGGCATGAGGAGAGAACCCTGCAACCATCTGCTATATCCTCCAGAGGGGTCATCGGTCTTCCCGAATCCGTTCAGTCGCTCGCCGCGCGGCGTTGGGATGTCATAGTAACCGGCGGTGGCCACAACGGCCTCACTTGCGCCGCCTATCTCGCCCGTGCAGGCAAGCGCGTGCTCGTCCTGGAAGCCCGCGACCGCGTCGGCGGAGCTTGCACCACGGAAGAGCCTTGGCCGGGCGTCTTCGTTTCGCCGTGTGCCTACCTCGCCGGATTGCTGCATCCGTTGGTGATTGCGGAGCTGAAGCTCCCCTCTCGCGGCTATCGTTGGACGCCTGCCTCCAACGGCTGCTTCATTCCGTTCGAAGACGGCTCGAGTGTCCAGCTTTACGATAACGACGAACGCTGCGAAGCCGAGATCCGTCGCTTTGCTCCGGGCGATGTGACCGGCTGGCTGGCCATGTGCGACGTCATTCGCCGTCTGCGCGACGCGCTTCGCCCGGACGGTCCTCGCGATCTGTGGATTGGCGAGCCGCCCTCCGACCTGCAAATCTTCGAGCGCCTGGGCAGCGACACTGAGGCGCGGGCGCTGCTCTTGGAATGGTCGATGGCCGATTTCGTGGAGCGCTATCTGACTGACGAACGCCTTCAAATCGCCTGCCTCGGCCAGGGCGTGATTGGCACCAATGCGAGCCCATTCGATCCGGGCACGGCGTCCGTCCGATTCCATCACGCCTCCGGCCGGCTGGGCGGTTCGCCTGGAGCCTGGGGCTATGTTCGCGGCGGCATCGGCACGGTCTCGTTCCTGCTGTGCGACGTCGCGCGCGAGTTCGGCGCCGTGGTCGCTAGCGGCGTGCAGGTCGCGCGGATCCTGCCAGGCGAAGGCATATTGCTCGAAGCCGGCGAACGCATCGCCGCCCCCATCGTTGTGTCCAATGCGGACCCGCGCACCACGCTGCGGCTGCTTGACTCAGACGCCGATCCAGCCTGGCGCGCGCAGGTCGAATCGATCCCCATGGAGGGCTGCACGCTGAAGATGAATGTCCTGTTGAGCGAGTTGCCCGACTTCTCGGCCCGGCCCGGCATCGACCAGCCTCATCACTACGGCCAGATCAACACTCCATTGACGAAACAGGAGTGGAGGGACGCCTTTCGTGCGTCTCGCGAAGGCCGTCTCCCGGACCGCCTCTGGACCGAGCTTTATATTCAAACCACTCATGACCGCAGCATCGTGCCCCCGGGCCGCCACGTCATGAGCGTCTTTTCCCAATATGTGCCCTATCGCTTCGCCGAGGGCTCCTGGGAGACCCGCCGCGACGAAGCGGGCCAGCTCGCGCTCGCCTCCATCGGACGTTTTGTCACCAACTTCCCGGGTGCCATCGTGGCCTGGAACGCCCAGGGCCCTCCCGATATCGAGAGCCGCGTCGGCCTCTCTGGCGGGCACATTTTCCAGGGCGAATGTCTGCCCCCGTACATGTGGTCGCGCCGTTTGCCGGCGCGCACTCCGATGCCCGGCGTGTATCTTTGCGGTGCGGCCACGCATCCGGGCGGCAGTGTCATCGCCATCAACGGACGCAATGCGGCGATGCGGATCCTGGAGGCGCTTAATTGAGCGCCGCCGAACGTCCGGCACCCCTGTCGCGCTGTACGGAATGCGGCCCGACAGCGGGGCACGGCCGCGCGGAATCCATCGCGCGTGGCCTCAGCTCCCCATGGGTGTGCCGGCAACGCTGGAGAACTCGTTTTTCGATGCATCCGTTCAAATTCGCCGTGTCTTCCATGTCCCGCGCAGGAACATGCCCACGCCGATTGCGGCATACACTGTCTCCCCGATTGGAATGGCGGCAAAGACGCCGCGGACCTGCATGTGCATCGGATACGCCAGCAGCCACGCAACCGGGATTTCCACCATCCAGAAACCGATCACCGCGACGATTGTCGGCGTAACGGTGTCCCCCGCTCCGTTGAATGCCTGGATCAGGACCATGGCAAATCCGTAAGCGAAGTTGCCATAGCCGAGGATCCGCAGCATGTCTGCCGCGTAGTCTGCCACGGCCGGGTCGGAAGCAAATGGCGCCACGATCGCCCGCGGAAACACGATGAACGCCACGGCAACCACGCCGAGCAGAATCAGATTGTAGAGCCCCGTGAGATAGACCGCGCGCTCGGCCCTGTCGGGTTTCTTCGCCCCGAGATTCTGGCCAACCATCGTCGCCGCAGCCCCGCTCAGTCCCCAGGAGGGCAGCAGGAAGAACGAGAACACGCGGATGCCGACCGTGTAACCGGCCACGGCGACATTGCCGAAGGTGCTGATCATGCGGACCAGTGCGATCCAGCTCACATGGGCGACGGCGAACTGGAGAATGCCCGTGATCGATACGCGGGCGAGTGAAAGGATGATTGGCGGCACGAGCCGGACATCCCCCATGCGCAGCCGGATGCGGCCCGTGCCCCGGAACAGCAGCCAGAATTGATAGAGTACGCCGCAGGAGCGGCCCGTCAGTGTCGCGACAGCGGCTCCCGTCACGCCGAGCCTCGGGAATGGGCCCAGGCCGAAGATCAGGCATGGGTCGAGTGCGAGGTTGATGAGATTCGCCACCCATAAGACGCGCATCGCGACGGCCGCGTCGCCGGCGCCGCGAAAAATGGCGTTGTTGAGGAACAACAGCAGGACGCTTATGCAGCCGCCGAACACGATGGCCGAATAATGCGATCCCGTCCGCACCAGCTCCGGCGAGCCGCCCATCCAGGAAAGAAGCTGCGGCGCCAGGATGCAACTGGGCACGCCCATGAGCAGCGCCATGAAGATGCCGAGAAAGATGGCTTGCATGGCGGCTGTCGTCGCGGCCGGGGCATTCTTCTCACCGGTTCGGCGGGCGACCATCGCGGTGGCCGACATGCTGACACCGATGGCCACCGAGTATACGAGCGTCAGGATCGACTCGGTCAGCCCCACCGTCGCCACCGCATTCGCTCCAATGCGCGTGACCCAGAATATGTCGACGATCGCAAACAGAGACTCCATGCACATCTCGAGGACCATGGGCGTCGCCAGCAAAAAGATGGCCCGGCTGATGGAGCCCTCGGTGAAGTCCTGATGTGTGCCTCGAATCGCTTCCAGCAGCGAGCGCCAGAAAGCGATGCGGGTTTCCTGCCTAACGGCCTTTGCGGCTGTCGTCATAGGACGCGTCTCCTCGACGCGAAGAAAAAGAATTGCGGTTGGTCGGTAGCGCTGCGGCGAAGGATCCAGTTAGCGCGAAATCATCGTGCAACTAAAGGTGCGTTCGATGACTGGGCCAACGTGGACAGCCGCAACCCGGAACGCGAAGACCGCATACGGATTGAAGCTCGCCGGAGCATCAATGGCCTGCGGATTGTGAGCGTCGGGTTTCATCGGCGGGAGACAGAGACTGACTCTGATTTACACAATGTACGAAAATTCCGGAACGATTTCAAGACGGAAGCAGGGGGTAGAACCCGCTCGGTGAAATTCTTCGATCCAACCCCGATGGGGCACTTCATCCCCGATGGCGAGCAGCCGCCCAACGCGAGCAAAGCCATCAAGCCGGCGAGAGTTTGCGCTCGACCCATCCCAGAGCCCAATCTGCAAGCAGCGCCAGGACTGCCGACGGAATCGCGCCCGCCAGGATTTGTGTGGTGTCGACGGAGGCGACTCCACGGAAAATGAAAACGCCAAGCCCGCCGCCACCAATCGCCGCGGCTATGGTCGCCGTTCCGATTGTCGTGACGGTGGCGACCCGAATGCCAGCGATGATGGTCCGTGCGGCCAGCGGCAACTGCACCTGGCTAAGCAACTGGCGATCGGTCATCCCCATGGCAACCGCCGATTCGCACACCGCGGGATCGACGCTGATAATTCCGACGAAGGTATTCCGGAGGATGGGCAGAAGGGCGTACAGGACGAGAGAAACAATCACCGTGCGCTGGCCGATCCCGCCAATCAATGGGATCGGAATCAGGAATCCGAACAATGCCAGGCTCGGTACGGTCTGCATCACGCTCGCCAGTCCCAGCGCCCACCGCCGCGCACCCGGGCGCCGGGTCAGCAGGATTCCCAGGGGAACGCCGATCAGGATCGCTATCAGCATGGCGCTGCCCACCAGCATCAAGTGCTCGGCGGTGAGCCGTAATATGTCGTCGGCCAGGTCGGAGCGCATGAAAAGTTCAAAGACAAGCCAGGAAAGCGCGAGCGTCGCTTGTCTCAGCGTTTGGAAACTCCGCGGCCGTCGTCAACAACTCCAGGCGGCCATCGACCAGGAGGGCGATACGGTTGCCGAGTCGAAGCGCTTCGCGGATATCGTGTGTAACGAAGATCGACGTCTTGTGGAAGTCCTTGTGCCAGTCAAGGAACTGCTGCTGGAGTTCGAATCGCGTTACCGGATCCAGGGCGCCAAATGGCTCGTCGAATAGCAGCAGCGGGGGATCGGCGGCAAGCGCCCGCGCCACTCCGACCCTCTGCCGCTGCCCTCCGGAGAGTTCTCTTGGGTAACGCGTTCGGAACTCGACCGGCGGCAATCCCACGCGAGCCAGCAGTAGATCGACTCGCCGCTCGACTTCGGGTTCGTCCCAGCCTTCCAAACGGGGAACCAATCCGACGTTTCGCGCAACCGTAAAGTGCGGGAACAGGCCAATTTCCTGGATCACATAACCGATTCGGCGCTTGAGAGCGATCGGATCCCAGACTCGCGTAGACCGTCCGTCCACCAGAACCTCACCGCAGGTTGGGAACAGCATCCCATTGGTTAGCTTCAGCGCCGTGCTCTTACCAGATCCGCTGCGGCCTAGCAGCACAAGCGTTTCCCCCGTCTCTATCGCAAAGCTGAGTTCGGATAGGATCTGTCTACCGTCGACTTGAAAGGCAACTTCTCGAAATTCGACCAGTGGCATGACAGAGAGTTACTCCTCATTCACAGCCAACAGACTCTCGGCAAAGGGCCACTCGTAATCGATCCACTGCGCTTCAATTTCGAATCCCGCCGCCTGGGCTTTTTGCCTCACTTGTTCGAGCGAATACTTGTGGCAGTTCTCCGTCCAAATCGTCTCGCCCGATTCGAACTCGGCGTACAGGCAGGCCTTGGGGACAGCGACAGTCTGCCTTCTCAGCGACCGGATGTGCATCTCGACGCTGTTGGTCTCAGAGTTGAAAAGGGCATGATGCTCGAAATCTCCGAGGACGAACCTGGCATTCAATTCTCTATTCATGCGCGCGAGTAAATTGAGGTTGAAAGCAGCCGTGATTCCCAACGGATCGTCATAGGCCTGCATCAATTGGCTGCGCGACTTTTCCAGGTCCGTGCCTAAGAGGAGTCTGTCGCCGGAACGGAGGATCCGGCGAATATCTCGCATGAATTCGACGTCGGCAGGAGGACTGAAATTCCCGATCGTGCTGCCTAGAAACAACACCAGCAGCCGTTGACCATCCTTTCGTTGCTCGGCCACCTCAAGCAGTCCGTCGAGGTATTCAGCTTCGAGGCCGACAATTCCCACGGAGTCGATGTCCGAGAGTTCACGCCTGCACACGGCAAGGGCCACTGGTGAGATTTCAATGGGAAAATAGTTGACGTGCCTCCGGCGAGCCAGGGCTTCCAGTATCCAGCGCGTCTTCTGCCCGCTGCCGCTGCCCAGTTCGCACACTACTACCTCGGCTGCAATTCGACTCGCGATTTCTTGCGCGTGCTCACGCAGCAGCCGTTGGTCGGCTCGCGTCAGACCGTATTCGGGCAACTCACAAATTGCCTCGAAGAGCTTCGAGCCGAGAGCATCGTAAAGGTATTTGGATGGCAATTCCTTTTGACCCGGCTTGGTCAGACCGGCGCGAACATCCGCGGCAAAATCGCTGATGGGCTCAATGGCAACCGCATTCATTCGCATGTCGTAGCCCTCCTTCGCCAGCTCGATCTCTGGTCATTTTCCGGCACACCGGAATCCTGCGTAGACGTATTGGTAATGGGGCTGAAACCAATTCCGGAATGAGCGCCGCAGCATGCACCGTTCCGTGCGCGGAGACCCTCCTTTCAGCACATAGTGTTGACCATCGAAGAAGTTCGCGGAGTAACCGGGATAGCACGACAGAGCTTGGAATCCCGGGAACGGCTCAAACAGGCTTGAGGTCCATTCCCAGCCGTTGCAAAGCAGCCCCTCGATGCCGAAACTGGACCTGCCTTCCGGGCAGGCGTTTACGCCAACGGGATCCCACCTGTGCATGTCCAAGTACCCGTGATCGGGGGCAGGAGCCTGCTCGCCCCACGGATATGTGCGCTCCGCGCCGGACGCTTCACCGTACGCTGCTCGATGCCACTCTGCCTCCGTAGGTAAACGCTTGCCGATCCAGGCCGAATACGCGCTCGCCTCGGCGTGGCTTACGTAGACCGGCCAATCGAGCGGCAGCGGGATCCGTTCGAACATCGCGCGATACTGCCATTGCCCGGCGTCGCAGCTCCAGAACGATGGGTGCTCTATCCCGCGTTCCGCCTTCCAACGCCATCCGGCATCCGACCAAAGCTCGCGGCTGTTGTAACCTCCCGCCTGCACGAACTCCAGGAACTGGCCGTTGGTTACTTTGCATCTATCGATCGTGAACTCAGGCACGTCCAGAACGTGACGCTGGAATTCGTTGTCCCACCCAAACGTACCCGCCGCCGATCGCGAAAGGCCGAGTGTCGCTTGTCCACTGGGGATGTGAATTGCCTCTTGCTTTGCGCGAGGCTGAATCGGCGGAGGCGCCTGCCTGACGCTAAGCTTTCTGTCCAAGGGTAGCTGATGCAGCATGTAGGCCAACGTCTCGGCGTGCATTAGGCGATGTTCGATGGCGACATTCAGCAATACTTCCGAACCCTCGTCACCGGGCCAGTCGTGTGAACCACTCTGGGCGAGCGCAATATCGAGCGTGCTCCGAACCCGGCGGTTGTACTCGGAGATAGTCGATTCGCTGGGCCAGTCCGCGGGACGGTCGGAAGGAAGTGCGGCTCCGACTGGATCGATGCCGAAGGCGAACAGACGATCGAGTGATGTGTCGAAGGGCTTGATGCCAGTAATCCGAGGCTGCAAAAGGTTCCAATCGAATGCTTCTACGTGTCCGAGGTAGAAGACGATGCGGTGCCGTTCGGCTATTGGGCGTTCATATAGATATCCCGGCTTCACCAATTCAAACAGTAGGTCTGTCTCGGCGCGGGCGCGGGCCACTCGCTCAAGCAGCGTGCTGTAAGTCTTGATTTCTGTGTCAACCAACATTCGCGCCTCCCTGTGCAATCCCGCAGGCGACGCCAACTTGCCAAGCATCGTTGGAGATAGTTTTGGCCAATGTTTGGAGTTTCAGACCCCTGCGGATCTGGAGGAGCGGGACAAGTCCAGCCATTTCAGAGACATTGCTCGTTCCAAGCCGGCATCGATTAGCGTGTCAAGGATCCCGATCGCCGCCGATCACATCGGAATTGCAGCCCCGATCCGGATCGACCCAGCCCTGTTCCCGTTGCGGTTCTTGGCCGCCATGAACATCGTTCAACGTCTGAATTCGATGCTCAACTACCCGGGAAGGTTGCAGCGGCCTCCTCGGGAATGGCGGAGCGACTTCCTGCGAAGTAGCCAATTCCGCATTAATCACCCGTCAATTAAGGATGGGGACGAACTTCCGCACCCCGCATTCGGGCCACCCGCTCCTCAAGCGAGTAAGCAGGCAATACCCTGCGCAGCCTTACCGGCGAGCGCAGCCTTACCCAAATGACACGCATGATTTAAGCGAGGATTTCGCGGACGAACTGCGCGGTCTGGCCGATCTGGTCGTTGAATCGTTGGTAAAGCCCGATGATCATGGCATCGCCCGGCTTGACTCCCTGAAAGGCCGCGGTCATACGCTCCTTGACCTGCTGCGGCGAATCGACGGTGCGGCCCGCCGCCAGGATCTTATAGGCGAGGCAAGGCTTTTTCGCTTTGCGAATGGTCTCCAGCATGCGCGGCGGATCGGCGGGCAGATAGACCTCACCCAGCGGCAGTTGTCCGCCGAGGAGTTTTTCGAACTCGGCACGCGGGCGAATCATGTAGTAGAGGCTGGTCATGTAATAGTCCACGTCCCAGCCGTGCTCCTCCGCGTACTCGACTTCGAGCGGATTGTGGCAGGAGAGGCCGACCATCGCTCCTGTGTCGCGGATGAGCTTGAGATAGTCGAGCGATTTATCGAAGTGGCCGGCATCCCAGTACTTGTTGCCGGTCCAGCCGTGCTGCGCGATGCCCATGGGCTGGAGTTTCATGGCGCGCTTCAGAATCTGCGGCTCATCGTTAAATCCGGGACGCGAAAGCATGAGGAGCTGCAGCTTGCCGCCCTCCTCCTTGTAGCGCAGCCAGTCCGTCTCGAGTCGCTCGCTCCAACTCGCCTGCCAGGTGTTCAGGCCGGCGCGCTCGAGTTCGCGCAGGAACGAGAGCACGCGCGGAGTGGTGTGGTAATCGGCCATGTGGGCCGAGTAGACGTAGTTGAAGTGGGAGTAGCCGTAGATGGGGTTAGCGCCGGCGACAAGGCGAGTGAGCTTGTGCTTGCCGAAAGGAACCAAGGGAAGCAGAGAGCCTGGCGCTGCCGCGGGTACCTGGTCAGCCGCGGCTGGTGGCTGCGCGTGAGCCAGGCCGGCCGCTCCAATGAAGCCGGCAAGAGTGCCCGCGCCCTTGAAAAAGTCGCGGCGCTGCAGGCTGTGGTCGTCGAGCGGGTCGCGCTCGACCATGCCGTTGATCCGTGGGCCGTCGTCATCGTGCATGGAGAAGGTTCTATCACATTGCCCGTTGAGGCGCATGGGGCCAATTCCCGCGTCTGCCGCTGTCTTGTCGTGTCGCTGTTTTGCCGGGAAGACGAACTAAGCCGATTGACAATCGGCCAAGGCTTACCGAGCTGCCCCACACTCGGCAGCGTCGAGCGCCAGGAATAGTCGTTATTCTGCATGAGGCTGGACCCTCGCAGACCCTCAGAGCCGCTTGAACACGATCAGAACGACGTCGTTCTCTCGTAGCGGGAACTCCTTGGCAAAGGTCCCGCCCGCGTGGGTCAGCACTTCCTCGTGGACCGGCGCTCCGGCCGAGCCCTGCTGGATCGCTTCCACTTGTTGGCGCGTCAGTTGGCTGGGCGCACCGAGATCGAGATAACGCGTGTAGGCGTCGTTTACGCGGTAGCCAGTCTGGAACACTTGCACGGCATAACTGGCCGCGGGCAGGTTGGCAAGTTCCATCCGCACGGTGCCCTTCGGTTTGGCCGGTTGCTCTTTCTTGTAGAAGACCTGATCGTTCACGCCGTCGGGTGGTGCGATCGGCGTGAAGTCCCACAGCAGCACCTGCACGTCGCCGTCTGAGTTCTTGCAGACCCAGGAAGAATCGTCGGCGTTCACCAATTCCGTGGGACCGAGACGGTTGAGGAACTCATACGCGAAGTAAGCCGGCTTGCGGATTCCCTGGTAGTTCAGCAGGCCGAAACCACCATGAAAAGGCGTCATACGTGGGCCGTTTTCTTCAAAGATGTCGGTGAAGACCCAGTAAGAGAGCGAATCGACGGACTCCTGCGCACCCTTGATCTTGTCCAGGATGAACGCCGCCTGGTGGTACTGGTCGTGAACATAGTCGGTCGGGGTGTAGGCCGAACTCCACTCCGTAAAGTGCAGCTCCAGCTTTGGCAGCGGCGACTTGCGAATGAGTTCGCGCGAGTGGATCATGCGCGAGCGCACCGCCGAGCGGTCGCTGTCGAGCACCGTGCCCTTGTTGCCCGTCTCGTCGAAAAAGCCTTCTTTCACGCCATACGCATGCGTGGCCACGAAGTCGATGGGCACCTTGTTGCTCACGCAGTACTTCACCAGTTCTTCTTCGAACTTGTAGGGAGACGCTGAGGCCGGACCGCCCACGCGATACTCCTTCGATACGCTCTTGACCGCCTCCGCCGAGGCCTTGTACAGCTTCAGATATTCGGCCAGATCGGCGCTCCAGAAGGGCGGGATGTCGGGCTCGTTCCACACCTCGAAGTACCAGGCTTTGACTTCTTCGTCGCCGTAGCGTTCGCGGAAGTGGCGCACGAGATTCGCAATCAGCGCCGACCATTTCTCGTAGGACTTGGGCGGCGTGATGTTGCCGCGCCACCAGAAGATCGTCTTGTCGCCGCTGGCCAGGTCGCGCGGCATGAAGGCGAGTTCGACAAAGGGCTTCAGCCCGATGCTCAACAGGTAATCGTAGAGCTTGTCGATGTACTGCCAGTTGTAGATCGGATTGCCCTTGGCGTCCTCTTTGTATACCCCCATGTCGTCGTGCAGCAGGCCGTGCATGCGGATGTAGCGAAAGCCGATCTCTCTCTGAACGAGGGCGAGTTGTTGCTGCCAGTCGGCACGCAAGCCTTCGTTCGCGCGGCCCGCCCCAATGCACTCCTTGAAGACCTTGCTGTGCGGCCCGCGGACCCGGTCGAAATCGGCGCTAACGACGCGAACGGACCCGGGCGCGGGCTGCGCCAAGAGAGCTCCGGCCATGGCGAGGCAACAGGGAATCAAGCAGAAGAGCTTTGAGTTCATAACAATCCGGTCCAGGTAAGATCGCGCGGCGGACATCAATGAAGTCCGGCGGCAGGCTGGAGAATCCCTATCATAATGCGGGGCGGACCTCGGAGTGCGAGGAGAAGGGCCCGGAAGTGCTAAGAGGATTGCCGCCCCCACCGCCAACGGTCCAGGATTCGATGAGCTACTGTTTAGTGGTTAACAGAATTGCTGTACTTCGAAGATTTGCAGGCGATACGCGTGCCCATAATTCGACGTTTTATGGCCTATTTGGGTGGATCTGACTATACTGCTCAAAGAAGTCCATGCAAACCACACCACCAACCAGCCACGTTGCTAGCGGCCTGTCCCGCTTCCTTCGCCCATTTCTCGTTGCGGTCTTTCTCTTGACCGGCTCGCAGGTCTTTGGCCAGCAGAGCTACGTCGGGCGATATGACGTATACGCGGGCTACATGTATCTCAACAGCCCGCACATCAGCTTGGCGGAACCTGGATTCCACATGCAAATCGGCGTGCGGCCCACCACCTGGTACTCGCTGGGCTTCGATTACAGCGTCGGTACCGGGGACACGACTCTGACGCCCAATCTACTGACGACCGCGCTGCAGACTCAGCTTGGCGCGCAACTGGGTCAACTGGTGGCGGCCGGCGTGATTCCGCCGACGTACAAGCTCACAGTGCCTATTCATTCCCAGACACAGACCTTCGCCGCAGGGCCGCAGTTGTCCTACCGGCGTTTCAAAGCCGTTACCTTGTTCATCCGGCCGGACCTTGGCGCAATACGGGAAGTGGCCACGCCGCACCCGACCGACGCTATCGCCACCCAGGTTGTCAAGCAATTGGCGCCTTCGGGCAATAAGCTCGACTGGGTGGTCTTCTACGGCTTTGGAGGAGGCTTCGACTTCAACGTCGGCAAGCACTTCAGCCTGCGAGTTCAGGCAGATCTAGTCCACGATCACCTGTTCAACGATCTGTTAAAGGACAGCCGCAATACGGTGCGCTTTTCCATTGGGCCCGGCGCCCAATGGGGCAAAAACGTCCGGAAGTAGGGGCCCTTCCCGTTCTCGCGAGTACAACCGGGGGACACGTGTGGGCTTTACTCCTCATGCCGCGTTTGCGGCGCGCGCGACGGCGGAGACGACGGCGGAGCATCTGGTTCTCTCTCTTGGATACTGGCGCGATGCAGTGCGGGAAGTGCCGCGAGGCGGTTGCCTGAGAGAGAGTTAGCTTGCAGGTTGCTCCTCATAACGGGACACTGGGGAAGTGGAAGAGATTTGTACTTGCGGGGCGAGATTGGTGCCGGATGCGCTGTTCTGCCATCGCTGCGGACGCCCACTGCGGCCTCTGATCGCCGAAGAAGAACCCGCCGAACAAGAAGAATCGCCGCCCCCGACCGTACCTGAGCCGGACCGCGTCGTCATCGCACAAGCCGTCGTCGAGCCGGAAGTAAACGTCGATTTCCGGAACCGCAGCGCACTGAAAAGCTGCTTGCTGGCCGCCTGCTTCAGCCTTGTTTTCATCGTGTTGCTCTCGCCGATCGGTTCGGGCATCCTGTTCCCGTTCGTGCTCTTCGGCGGAGGTTGGATCGCGTCATATTTGTATGGCCGTAACAGCGCAATTCCGGTGAACGTCAGAAGCGGCGCGGCGTTGGGCTGGATTGCCGGGCTTTTCACATTCCTGATCATGCTGGTGTTCATAACGCTGCTGTTCATGATGCTCGCGGGCAACCCCGAGTTTGTCCAGTTGCTGCGCGACAGCTCCGGCAAGTACGGCGCTCGCACCGAGGATGTGGCCCAGCTACTCGACCTCCCCAAGCATCCGGACAAACTGGCGCTCGGCCTCGGGTTGAACTTCGTGCAACTGACGGTTTTCAGCTCGCTGGGTGGACTGCTGCACGCCTTCGCACGACGACGCCGCGGCAATCAGTGATTTTCGATCCGCTTGACTACCGCCACGCCCAGAAAAATGACCAGCATGGCGACTGCCTCGCGCACGCCGAAGGGTTCGCGATACACCAGGTAGCCGAGCAGGACGGCAACTACCGGATTCACGTAGTTATACAGTGATACGACGGCCACGGGCAGGCGATCCATTGCAAATACAAACGCACTGTAGCCGACAATCGATCCGAAGATTACCAGGTAAATCAGCGCGCCCACGCCGCGCGTCGACCAGTGGATTTCTCCACCAGCGATGAGCGCCCAGGGAGCGCAGGCGAGACCCGCCGCTAACTGTTGAACGGCTCCGCCCACGATGGGGTGAGCCCGCGTGGGCATGCGGCGCTGGAGCAACGAGCCGTACGTCCAGCCAAGCATGCCCAACTGCAAGGCCAGGACGCCCTTCACCAGCCCGCTGTGCAGACCGCCTTGGAAAGCTCCGGGGCCAACCAGCAGGGCTGCGCCACCCAACCCTACAAGCAAGCCGAGCCACGTGGCGGGACGTACATGTTCGCGCGGGGGCATGACGGCGTTGAGGCCGAGGAACCAAAACGGCGACATCGTAATGATGAGCGCGGCCAATCCACTCGGCACCCAGGTTTCGGCCCAAACGAGCGCGCCGTTGCCGATGCCGAGCACCAGCAAACCCGTCATCGCCGTCTGCCACAGTTCGCGCCCCCTAGGCAGCGGAACGCGGAGGACGAGGGCGCCGGCGAGCATGAGACTGCCGGACAGAATGTAGCGCAAGGAGACGAGCATCATCGGGGGCCATGTCTCCAGCGACATGCGGATGCCTAAGTAAGTCGTCCCCCAGAAGAAACAGACGGCGAGCAGGGCAAGATAGGGCAGAAATTGCGGATGACGCTTCAATCGTCCAGCGTAGCATCCGATACAATGGCGGTTTGGTTGTAACCCTCACTGTGAATCCTGCCATCGACCGGAACGTCACGGTCGACCGCCTGGTCTTCGAGGATCGGGCTTACATTCTTTCGTCGAACAAGTCGGCGGGCGGCCGGGGCATCAACGCTTCGTGCGTCTTGAAGTCCTTCGGCGCGGAGACGCTGGCCATCGCCACGTGCGGAGGCAAGTCGGGACGATTGCTCGAAGAGTACCTGACGAAGTGTGACTTCCAGTTTTCATTAGTTAGGATCCGCCAGGAGATCCGATCCAACATGACGGTGGCCGACCGGCAAGGTCTCGCCGTGAAATTGAACGAAAAGGGACCGACGCTCAGCCCGAACGAGATCGGGCGGCTGGAAAAGGTTGTACGCGGGAGTCTGAGGGGCGCGGACTGGCTGATGCTTTGCGGGAGCCTGCCGCCGGGCGTCCCGGCCGATTTCTATGCTCGCCTGATCCGGTTCTCGCACAAACAGAAGGTGCCGGTGCTTCTGGACGCCGACGGCGAGGCCCTGGAAGCCGCGCTCGAGGAAAAGCCGACGGTGGTGACACCCAACCAGCAGGAAGCGGAACGCTTGCTGAGCCGGGCGCTGATCACGCGCAGCCACTTCTTCGAAGCGGCCGAGCGCATTCGCGCGATGGGTGCGCAGAGCATCATCCTTTCCCTGGGTGCGCGTGGCGCACTCGCGGCCGACAGCAGCGGAAAGACTGTGGAAGTAGTTGCGCCGCGCGTGGATGCGCTGTGCCCGATCGGCGCGGGCGACGCGCTGGCGGCGGCCTTCGTGTGGGCCACGACGCAGGGGAACGATTTCGCCGAGTCGGTGCGATGGGGTGTGGCCGCGGGCACGGCTTCGGCGCGGTTGCCCGGAGTCAGCTTCGCGTCGCTCGAGCAAACACGCGAGGTCTTTGCGCGCGTCGAGACGCGGTCGATTCAGTAAGCGTTGCAGGGCTAAAGTCCTGCTGCCTGACAGCCTGCCTCGCCACGCCGGATGGCATCCTCGACGGAGGGTCAGTCGTATCGCTCGTAGTGAATCTGCGCTCGCGCAAAGCCTCTGTCCTTTAGAATCGCGCGCACGCTATCCACCATCTCCCGCAGTCCGCAGATGTAGATATCCACGTCCAGCCGGCCTTCCAGCGCATCGTCGAGATGCTGCTGCACCCAGCCGATGCGACCGCGGTATGCCGCGTCGGGACGCGTGATAGTAGGCATGAAGCGGAATTCCGGATGCGCGCTCGCGAGGTCTTCAAACTCGCCGCGGTAGAGGAGACCCAGTGGATACCGCGCGCCGAAGAGCAGCGTGATGAGACGCCCGCTCTCCACCACAGGCGCCCACCGCAGGTAGGCGCGGAATGGGGCAATGCCCGTGCCGGTGGCGATCAGCAGGGAATCGCCGAACGGCTGCCGCGGCACGAAGAAGCCGAGCGGTCCGGTCATCTCCACCTTGGAGCCCGGCGTAATCTGGAACAGCCGGGGAGAGAGGAGCCCGTCCCTCACGCGGTTGAGGCACAACTCAAAACGATTGCCATCGGGCAAAGAACAAATGGAGTAGGCGCGAGTGACCTGCCGGCCGAGAACCGTTTCGGTGAACGATACGAATTGGCCGGGAGTGAATTCCAGGCGATCCGTCTCCGGAACGTCGAACAGGAAGTGCCGGACCTCCGGCCCAATTTCGTGCGATTCGACGAGCCTGGCTCGCATGACTCCCTCCGGAGCATTATCAGGCTGTTACGATGCCAGCGGAATCCCCCGCCGTCTCCTCCGGCGGAGGAGGCAGAATCCCGTAAAGCGACTCCATGAAGGCCCGGCCCTTCCTGCGGCCGTTGCTGCGCTGATACTCCGTCCGCTGCCAGAAGACCATTACGCCCAGCAGGTCTTTGTCCAGCACGGGGTGGGTAGGAGCTTTCTCGGCCACGACTTGACGGAACTGTTCCAACTCTTCGCGGAAGCGATCCGCGACGGCGGCGGCGATGGTGTTGGCGGGGCGGGCCTCGTAGATGAGACCCGAGCTGGCAGTCTTGAACGATGTCACCAGAGCTGCGATCGCGTCCCGCACGTCGGCGTCCACCGCGCCCTCAGTCTCCATGGCTGCCACAAAGAGCATGCGCCCGGCCACGAGGGCGAGATCCTGGTGTGCGTTCATAAAGCTCTCGGTGAGCTCAAATTCCGGATTGGGCAGAGACTTCGGATCGAACTCGGGCAGCTTCTCGTGATAGCGCGCGTCGCGCAAGTATTCGCAGTCCAGCGGACACCCGATGGATTGCTCGCGCTCCGTGCCGCAACAGATGGCGCAGATGTCGCGCTGGAGCGCCGGGCAAAAACGTCGCGGCGCGCGGCGCTCGCAGAGATGACACAATTTCTTATCGCTCATTTACCTTCTTCGACGCTGCTATCGTACCATCCGAGTGATGAAGTGTATCGATCTCTACCTCAAGGTGGAAGTGGACCTGCCCGACGACGAGAACCCCCAGAAGCTGGCCGACGAACTGTGCCGGATGTTACGCAAGGCTTATGCCGTAAGAAAAGCGGAACTCTCGAGCCACGTGGACCACAACGACGAGAATTGAACTATCCTGCCAGCCGCCGCGCCGTCTTGCGGCAGAAGTCATCGGTCATGCCTGCGATGTAGTCGCAGACCACGCGGTGCGGGGGCAGGTCCGCCATTCTCATCCGGTAAGGTTCCGGAAGGTCTCCCGGATGGGCGAGGAAGAACTCGAACAGGCGACCGATGGTCCTGGTGGCGCGTGCGCGTTCGCGAACCAGTGGCGGCGACGTGTAGACGCGCCGCATGAGGAACCGCTTCAAGCCCAGGTCCGCTTCCAGTGCAGGCCCCGTCAGACTGGCAAGGCGGGTGGCGTGTTCGCGCACATCCTGGAGATTCGCCGCGCCGCTGCGCGCCAGCGCGTCCCGCGTCCCTTCGATGAAGCCGGACACCAGGAGGTTGATGAGGCGGCGCAGGACCTCCTGGAATTGCAGCCCCTCCTGGGCGTCCGGGAAACGCCGCCGAATCTCTTCGAGCAGTTCCCCATAGTGCGGTACGGCGACCGCGATCTCGTCGAGAGAGAAGAACCCGGCGGAGTAGGCATCGTCCAGATCGGCGCTGTTATAGGCAATCTCATCGGCGAGATCGATCAATTGCGCTTCGAGCGGTGGGCGCAGTCCGGGAAGATACTCGTCGAACTCCGGCATCTCCCCCGGCTGAATATCGTGAGAGTGCTTCACCATGCCTTCGCGCACCTCGAAAGTCAGGTTCAGGCCAGGGAAGCGCGCGTAGCGCTGCTCGAATCTTTCGACAATGTGCAAAGCGTGGAGGTTGTGATCGAAGCGGTCGCCGAACTGCCGCATGCGGCGGTCGAGTTCTTCTTCGCCGGAATGGGCAAACGGCGGGTGGCCGATATCGTGAGCAAGAGCGAGCGCCTCGGTGAAATCCTCGTCCAGAGTCAACGATGCCGCGACCGTGCGGGCGATCTGCGCCACTTCTATGGTGTGGGTGAGCCGGTTACGAAAATGATCGGAGAGGCGCCCGCCGAAAACCTGAGTCTTGCCTTCCAGCCTGCGGAAAGCGCGGGCATGTACGATGCGGTCGCGATCGCGTTGGAACTCAGTCCGGTACGGATGGGGTGGTTCCGGATACCGCCGGCCTCGCAGCTCCTGAACCGGAAACCGAAGTCCCGTAAAGATTACCTGTTCGCGGTGGGGTAGGTCTCTGCGAGGAGAGTCACGGCGACGCGGCCGACGGCCGTGGTCTGAGTCCGCAAAGGTTCGAGCAGCTTGCGCGCTTCCAGCGGACGGCCCTTCAGATACATCTTGGCGAGAGCGAGAGTTGCCTGGTCTTTCGACACCAGCACCGAGGGCTTCTCAATCAGCTCTTTCAGCAGTTTCTCGGCATCGGCGGTCTTACCCTGCGAGGCGTATACTTCCGCGAGGGCGAGCTTGGCGAGTGTCCCGTATTCGGAACCGCCATCGGATACCGCCTGCTTGAAGTAGCGTTCCGCCACGTCGAACTTGCCGTCATCGGAGGCGCGAACGGCCAGAAGGTATTCGGCTGCGCCGGCCTGGTCGGAACCGGAGTAGTTCGCGATGAGATCGTTAGCCGCCTTAGAGAATGCCTTTTCTTTGGCAGCCCGGTCGGAGAACGAATACTCTCCACCGCCGGGAGCGCCGAACGGCGCCGACCAAATGCGCATCACCTTAGTGAATTGGAGTTCACGCGCCTGATTCCTGCTGTGGACGAACCAGTAAGCGCCGCCAACCAGCACGATGGCCGCGACGGCAATTGCGCCGTAGCGGACCACCTGAGACCGGTGGGCGCCAACCTCTTCAACGATGTGACCAACCTGCTCGGCAAACTGGTCGGTTTTTAGATCATGGCGGGTAATGCGATCCACGGAAGAAAACTCCAGCGGGCAAAATGTCAGTTTATCACAGGGCGTTTATGCAGGCAGGCAAAAGAGGACCCGGCCCGGCAGCCTGGAGAGCCGCCGGACCTGGATATCAGTCGCCAGAGAAGTCTTCCAGCGGACTAGAAGCTGCCGAGAGCCTTGGCCTCGTCGTCGAACACCTCAAATACGGTGTACAGCTTCGTGATCTGCAACAGGTCTTGAATGCGCTTCGTCAGTTTCAAGAGCTTCAAGCTGCCGCCAGCGTTGCTAACGCTGGTGAAACCGCTGACAAGCTCGCCGATGCCTGATGAATCGATATAGCTAACCTCGGCCAGGTTCAGCAACAATTTCTTGTTGCCCTTGCTGACGAGATCTTTAATCGTCTCGCGGAAGACCGAAGAGCCTTCACCGAGGGTTATGCGGCCCACGGCGTCGATCACGGTCACATCCCCGACCTGGCGGGTAATCAGTTTAGCGCTCACGGATGAATAGCCTCCTTCCACACTGAGGGAACTTCGCTCGAACCTCGCCGCAGCCAGCGAAACGCACTGGCCGTCAAACAACCTTGGGCGGCAGAAACTTCCGTAGTATAACGCGAGTGCCGGACGGCTGCGCCGATTCGACAATCAGCTCGTCGGTGAAAGCCTTGATGAGAGCCAACCCCCGCCCGGACTGGTTCATCAGGTTCTCTTCGGCTAATGGATCCGCCTGCTCTCCGGCCCGAAATCCCTCGCCTTGATCCTGGACCAGGATCTCGATACCGCGCTCCGAGTAAGCGACCCGAAAGTGCACGGTCTTATTGGCGCTATAGCGATTGCCGTGTACGACGGCATTCACCAGCGCCTCGCGAACGGCATAGCCCAAGCGATAGGTATCCTCATCGGGGAACCCGGCCTCTTGCGCCAGCGCGACGACTTTTTCTTCGGACTGATCGACGCTTTCCAGAGACGATTCGAGTCTCTGGTCGAGGACGATCTGTGGACGACGTTCCTGTGCGCTCATCGCTCCGGTCCCCGCCGGCAGGGCCGTCCGGCGAAATCACTACGCTAGACGAGCGGTGGGAACAATGTCAAGTGACGTCTTCCCATCGCCTTACGGCAACAGCTCCGCATAGACGCGCAGCGTCTCCCCGGCCGCCGCGCTCCACGGCCTCTCCCGAGCCCGCGCGCGCCCTTTTGCGGCCAGAGTCGAGGCCAGCGCCGGATCGTCAATCAGAGACCGGATAGCCGCGCCCAGCGCCTCCGCGTCGTCCGGGTCCACCATCAACGCGGCGTCTCCGCAAACCTCCGGCAGCGACGAACGGTTGGAGGCGACGACGGGAAGTCCCCAGGCCATCGCTTCCAGAACTGGGATCCCAAAGCCCTCATTGAGAGAAGGGAAGGCCAGCATGGACGAACGCGCGTACAACTTAGCGAGCCGGTTGTCGTCCACCCAACCCTCAAACTCGATTCGATCGCGCGCTGGGCTGGACGCCGCGCGCTCGCGCACCCGCGCGGCGCCGAAACCATCTCCGCCCGCGAGCACCAACCGCCATGGCGCGGGCGCGGCAATCTCAAACGCCTCGATCAGCCTCAGCAAATTCTTACGCGTCTGCACCGCACCGACGTGCAGAATCCACGGCTTCCGCTCGACGCCCGCCGGCATTTCGACAAAGCGCGTGCCATGGTGGACCACGCGGAGCCGGGTTCGTTCGACGTGCAGGAGCGCCGTTACCTGCAAAGCCGTGAACTCCGAGACACAGACGATCAGGTCGGCTCGCCGCGCCGCTTCCCGAGCTTGAGCGGTGAAGCGAACCCGAAACTCAGGCGTCGAGTATTCGGACGTCATCACAAACAAATCGTGAAAGGTGCAGACGGTACGACGGAAGCGGTGCGCGGGCAGCCGTTGATTCAGACCGTGAAACAGGTCGCATCGAAACGGAGCCCAGGAATCGAACAGAGGCGCGAGGCTGGCATTGCGCGGGCGCCGCTCTCGAATCCCGCGCCAGAGGCGATGAGGACGGTAACAATGCAGGAACTTGTCGTTCGGACAAAGCGCGGCTAGCGCGTTGAGAATCTCGCGAGAGTACACGCCAACGCCGCTCAGCGACGAGCCAACGCCGTAGGTGGCATCCAGTGCGGCAATCAATCTTTTATGTTGTACTCTTTGAGCTTCCTGTACAAGGTGGTGCGGCCGATGCCCAGCAGATGGGCGGCCATCATGCGATCGCCCTTGGTGTATTCCAGAGCGTTGACGATGGCGACGCGCTCCATCTCGCTGAGAGGCACCACGGTTCGCACACCCATCTCCGGGTAGCGGCCCGATGTCAACCGTGGCGAACCCGGTGAACTGAAACCGTTCGAGGTTGCCGGGGCGAGAGCGGCAAACGCCTTCGAACCGGCGGCGGCGCGTTCCAGGTTCGCGTTGAGCAGGCTGGACGGCGCGTCGGCCGGATGCAGGATCGGACCGCTATTCATTGCCACCATGCGCTGCACGCAGTTCTCCAGTTCTCGAACGTTGCCCGGCCAATCGTAATTCAGCAGCATCTCCCGCAATTCGTTGCCGATCGAGTGTCTGGGGCCATAGGTACGCAGGAAGTGGTCGAGCAGGGCGGGGATGTCTTCCTTCCGGTCGCGCAGGGGCGCCAGACGCACGGTCACGACGTTCAACCGGTAGTAGAGATCGCGCCGGAACGTTCCCTTCTCCACCTCTTTCAGGAGGTCGCGATTCGTCGCGGCAATCACGCGGAAGTTCGACTTGCGCATCTGCAGGCCGCCCACGGGCCGGAACTCGTGTTCCTGCAGAACGCGCAGCAGTTTCGATTGCATCTCCAGCGGCAGTTCTCCGATCTCGTCGAGGAAGGCTGTCCCGCCATTGGCCATCTCAATCAGGCCGAGCTTGTTCCCGGCCGCTCCGGTGAACGACCCCCTCATGTGGCCGAAGAGTTCGCTCTCCATGAGGGGACCGACGAGCGCCGCGCAATCGATAGCCACGAAGGGACCGATGGGCCCTTGGCGGTGGATCGTTCGCGCGACCACTTCCTTACCCGTGCCGGTCTCGCCGAGCAGCAGAACCGGCCACCGGCCGCGCCCCAGTCTTGCGGTTAAGCGCAACAGTTGGCGCAACCGGGGCGACTGACCAACCAGTTCATACTTCTTCTCGTAGGAAGTGTTGGAGGCTTCCTCGACGATTGTGGCCTTGGCTGACGCGGCTGAAAACATGGCGACCTACACAAGTCAGTTGTTCCAGCGCCGGAAAATCTCAAAATGGAACGGAATTAGCGGGCCATCGTCGCGGACCGGCCACATCACGGGGCCGATTCACATCGTTCGGAGTTAGTCGCGCAGGACTACGAGAGCTTCGCCGACCTGTTTCCGGAGGACGACGGCGAGCGCCTCGGCCTCTTCCTCCGTCGGTTTGTCGCCCACCAGCACCCGCCACTGTACGCGCGCGCCTTCGCGAGGAACGAGCGTCACAGGCTGATAGCGCCGCGAGAGACGCTCCTTCAGGCTTTCGGCTTTTGTCTTGTCGTTGTATAGGCCGACTTGCACGGCATAGCCCGACAGTTGCGGAGTCTCTTGCTCACGGGGTTGCTCCGGCTGTGACTCCGGAAAGCGTTGCGGCTCTGGTTGCCGCTCTGGCGCGCGCTCCTGCGCCTGGACGACGGGCTTCGCGCCCAATCGAGCCGGTCCGTAGGCCACCAGTTGCAGCTTGACCTTCATCGTGCCGGGTCCAATCATGTCGATCTGACGGGCCGCCTGCCGCGACAAATCGATGATGCGGTCGCCGACGAATGGCCCGCGGTCGGTGATGCGCACCGTTACGCTGCTATTGGAAGTGGTGCTCGTCACCCTCACAATCGCGCCGAAGGGAAGGGTGCGATGCGCGGCGGTCAACTCGTTCATGTCGTAAATTTCGCCGTTCGCCGCCTGGCGCCCGTGGTAGGGAATGCCGTACCAACTCGCGACACCGGTCTCAGTCCAACCAATCCTCGGCCGTTCTACCGTTGGCCTGGGCGCATGCGGCATGCGCGCGCTCTTGCGTTTCTTGTGG
Source organism: Terriglobia bacterium (assembly GCA_963823095.1). Lineage (GTDB taxonomy): Bacteria > Acidobacteriota > Terriglobia > Bryobacterales > Bryobacteraceae > CAIVVT01. The sequence continues at coordinate 156,820 of CAWGKI010000030.1, read as the reverse complement.
CAGGCCGCCGGGGCGAGCAGAGCGAGCACTCCCAGAGCCAAGGCTTGTCGGCGCGTCATCAACTTTGATCGTATCTCCGATCGCCTCCAGGGCAAAACCACAACAACATTTTGGCCTCTTTTTGTCGAGATGCTTCAAACGCCCGTCCTGCGGGCAGTTCGAAGCTTCGTAAGTAGAATTTTTCCCTTGACTTTGATTCGACACCGAGTTTATAAAGGGATCACAATGCGGTCGTGAGCGGCCGCAGATTCTGATGTTAGGGAGAACAGTTCAATGAAGAACGCAACCAAGAAGGCAGCCCCGAAGAAAGCAGTCAAGAAGGCTGCAAAGAAGGCCGCGAAGAAAAAGTAAGTTCCCTCGCTCGCAAGAGCGCAAGGTTCAGATCACCTGAAGGGCCCCGGGCAACCGGGGCCCTTCATTTTTGTGTCAGGCCTTCTCCCACACGATGGCGCGGAACATTTCTCCAACGTCGAACAGCAGCGACTTCAACTGCAGGCGTAGCCGCAGCGACTCCGCTTCCGACGCGGCGGCGAGCGCCGAGGCAAACCGGTCGTGCTCGCCCACACGCAGCAGGAACTTGCCCATCGATTCGAATCGCGACTCCTTCCAACCCAAGTCGCGCGCACATTGCCGCAGTTCGTCGAACGGCACGTGCGCCGTGATGTCGCGCTCGGATGGCTCGGCCAGCACGTCGTCGAACGCGCGGTGTTTCCGGTAGCCCATCAGCGATCCCTGCGGGAAGCGCATCAATTCACGTGCTGCGTATCCGTAGTCGAAGGCCACGATCCAGCCGCGCTCCAGCCTTTGATCGATGCGCTCTAGGCAGGATCTCAAGGCTACGGGCAGTTCAACGATCGCTGCGAGGGAGTCCCAACGCGCTTCGGCCGCCGCGCGTTGTGCGTATTCGAGCCACTCGCCCTCGAGAGCGTCACCGGCAACCCATGCAAAGTCCTCGCCTTTCGCCGCTACCCGCCACTCGCGCCAAACGCCGCCTTCGCTTCTCGCGACATCGACGGGCAACGCGTCGAACAACTCGTTGGCCAGCACGATTCCGGTGAAGCGTTCAGGAATCTCATCGCGGCCAGCGTCGATGGCGCGGTAATCGAAGTCGCCGAGAGATTCCCGCAGATCCGATTGCCCGGCGCCCCAGTCGGCCACAATCGTGCGGCCATCGTGTTGCGCCGGCGCGGCGAGTTGTTGAAAGGCGCATACCAGCAGGCGGCCGAAGACGGGTTGCAGTTGCGCAGCCGTGTAGAAATCGCCTTCGCGGCCGAAGACCTTCCTGCCCGCGCCGGTAGTAGCCCAATCGCGGGTGATAGAGCGCGAGTTCCATGAAGCGCGAGAACGGTATGGGCCCGTTCGCGCGGATCTCAGCCTGAATCAGTTCGCCCGCTTCGGTCAATGCGCGCGCTCCAATTCCTGGGGATTCTTCGTGAACAACTCCGCCATGTAGTCGTGAACGCAATCGTAGAGGTAGCGCTGGAAGGTCCATGCGAACTGCGGATGGTCTATATCGCGCGGGTGGACTGAAGCCACGTAGTCGTTCACGCCTTCAAGGGGAGACTTTAGAGCGATAACGAGCTCGGGCGCTCCGGAGGACGACCCGCGCACGCCGAAGACGAGCAACCGGTGTTCGTATCGCGCGACTTCGCGCCGCACCTTGTCGAGATGAGTCATCACCCAGGATTGTAAGCCGTTGGGCACGCCGATCTCCCGATCGGCCCAATTGCCGCGTGAGCGGCAAGTTGGCGGGAACATGCCGATGCCGGCCGGTCTGGAGACCGGCGGTCCCAGGGATGACACCGCTCTGAATGTAGACTGATCTCATGGCGGCGCCCGAAACCGTGCGCGTGAAGCTCAGCTCGGAAGCGGCAGGGACCATTTCTCTGACGCCTGTGGTAATACGCGACATGCCGTTGCGGGAGCTGATTGAAGCGATCGCCGCCGTGCGCGGCAAGGACGCCGGGCGCATTGCGGAAACGTTGAAACTCGGTTCGGTGACGGAAGGTGCGACGCGTTTCCGTTGGCAGCCCATGGAACTCAGCGAGGTGGACATGGCCTCCGCTCTGGCGTTCCTGCCGGATGACGAACCCGCCCGCGCATTCGATGCCGCTCGCTGCACGCAGGCTCATTTCACCGGCCCAGGCATCCGCATTACCGTAACGCGCGAGTTGGCCGAGGCACGCCGCCTGTTTCGCCGCACTTCCTTCTGGAGCCAACTGCCCCGGATAGCGGGCGCGGTGGAATACGTCGCCTACAGCTACCGCGAACGCGCCGACATCTTCCGCGCGCCACTCTCCGTGGAGCAACGCGAAGGGATCCGCGCGGCGCTTCCGGCGTTGAAGCACGCAGCGCTCGCGCGCCGGATTCACATGGCGCAGTTCGACGCCATTGAATTCATCGTGATGCGATGAATGGGATTGAGCGGAACGGTTACTCTTTGGTGGACTTGCGGCGTCCGCGCGTCTTGATGATCACCGGCGTGCCTTCAAATCCGAAGCGTTCGCGGATTTTGTTGGCCACCATGCGTTCCACCGAAAAATGGAGCGACTCGTAGGTATCCATGAAGAGAACGAACGTCGGGGGGCGCACCGAGGGTTGCGTTATGTAATAGATGCGGCGTTGGTAGCCGAAGTCGAGCGTCTCGGCAAAGCGGTTGAGTTCTCCGGTCGGAATGCGCTTGTCGAAGTTGGCGTAGGCGAGCGCGATTCTTTTGAAGAGGCCCCGCACGCCGCGGCTCTCCTTGGCGGAGATGAAAACGACTGGCGCGTAGTCGAGGAATTTGAACTGATCGCGTACGTTTTGTTCGTATTCCTTTTGCTTCTTCGACTCCAGCAGATCCCACTTGTTCACGCAGACGATCAGCGCGCGGCCTTCCTCATGAGCGTAGCCGGCGATGGTTGCATCGCTCGCGACCGCGCCATCGGTGGCGTCGATAACCAGAAGCGCGACGTGCGACATGCGGATGTTCTTCCGCGCCATCACGACGCTGAGCTTCTCCGCCATCTCGTTCGTCTTGCCCTTGCGCCGGATGCCCGCGGTATCGATGAATACATACTCGCGGCCCTCGACAATGATCGACTCGTCCACTGAATCGCGCGTGGTACCCGCAATGGGCGAAACGATCGCACGTTCGCCGCCGATCAAGGCGTTGAGCAAAGTGGACTTGCCGACGTTCGGCCTACCGATGATAGATACGCGGACGGGGCGCGGACCCTTTTCCCGCTCTTCGTCGTCGTCCGACTCCGTGATGGGGAACTCTTTGGTGAGTTCGTCCAGCAGGTCATTGAAACCCTTGCGGTGCTCGGCCGAGATGGGCATGACGCGCTTGAATCCAAGCGCATAGAAATCGGAAGTGAGCGATTCCCGCTTCGGGTCGTCGATCTTGTTCACTGTCACGACGACGGGCTTGCCCAGCTTGCGGAGGATCTGCGCGAGATCGCGGTCCGCCGAGGTCATTTCGGTGCGCCCATCGACGACAAGGATGATCTGATCGGCCGCATCCAGCGCCACGCGGGCCTGCTTGAGGATCTCCGCCGGGATGGTCGCGAGGTCGTCGGGGATGATGCCGCCGGTGTCGATCAGCACGAATCGGCGATGGCGGTGGACCGCTTCACCATAGATGCGGTCCCGCGTAATTCCGGGCTCATCGCCCGTAATCGCCTTCCTCTGGCCGAGGATCGCGTTGAAGATTGACGACTTGCCGACATTAGGTCTGCCCACGATCACAATCGTCGGCAGACCGGCGGTGTCTTTACCCGCCGTTTGGGACATCACGGCTCCTAGTGTAACAATGGAAGGGTTCCCCCTATTTTTGTTTCGCCATAATCCATGAGTACAATCCACGACCGTCTTCGCAACATTGCCATCATTGCGCACGTCGACCACGGGAAAACCACCCTTGTCGACGGCATGTTCCGGCAAAGTGGTATCTACCGAGCCAACGAGCGCATTGAGGACCGGGTGATGGACTCCAATGAACTGGAGCGCGAACGCGGCATCACTATCCTGTCCAAAACCACGGGCATCCACTACAAGGGCGTCAAAATCAACATCGTCGACACGCCCGGCCACTCCGACTTCGGTGGCGAGGTAGAGCGCGCGCTGAAGCTCGTCGATGGCGTCATGCTGCTGGTGGACGCGAGTGAAGGTCCGCTACCTCAAACGCGTTACGTGCTGTCGAAGGCGCTGGAAGCGCATCTGCCGCCGATCGTCGTTATCAACAAGATCGATCGCCCCGATGCGCGGCCGCAGGAAGTGCTGAACGAGATTTTCGACCTGTTCATCGATCTCGACGCCACCGAGGAGCAACTCGACTTCCCGGTGATTTACGCCATCTCGCGTGACGGCGTCGCCAAGGTGAACATGGAAGACGAAGCCACGGATCTGCGCCCGCTGTTCGACGCGATCCTGGAGCACATTCCCGCGCCGGTCGGCGATCCGGAGGCGCCGCTGCAATTCCAGGTGGCGAATCTCGACTACTCCGAGTACCTGGGGCGCATCGCGATCGGCCGCGTGTTCCAAGGCACCTTCCGCATCGGCGAAGAGGTGTCCATCTGCAAGCTCGACGGCTCCATCCAGCGCACGAAGATCACCCGAATGTACTCGTTCGAGGGTTTGAAGCGCGTGGAGGAGACCGAAGGCCGACCGGGCGACGTCCTCGCCATCTCGGGCGTCGAAGGCATCACCATCGGGGAGACCGTCAGCGAAGCGGAGAACCCTGTCCCGCTACCGATCATCCAGATCGACGAGCCGACGATCTCGATGCTGTTCACCATCAACACCTCGCCATTCGCCGGACGCGAGGGCCAGTTCGTCACTTCCCGCAACCTGCGCGATCGTCTCGAAAAGGAATTGCTCACCAACGTCAGTCTGCGCGTCGAGCAGGCGGGCAGTCCTGAATTGTTCAAGGTAATGGGACGCGGCGAGCTTCAACTCGCAATTCTGGTCGAGATGATGCGCCGGGAAGGCTACGAACTGAGCGTAGGCAGGCCAGAGATCCTGACCAAGGAGATCGGCGGCAAGGTCCACGAACCTCTCGAACTGCTGGTGGTCGACGTTCCTGAAAACTATGTCGGTGTGGTGATCGAGAAGTTGGGCGTGCGCAAAGGCAAGATGCACAAGATGGTGAACCACGGCTCGGGCCGCGCGCGCATCGAATTCCTGGTGCCATCGCGAGGCCTGATCGGACTGCGCAATGAAATGTTGACCGACACCAAGGGTACGGCGATCATGAATTCGCTGTTCCACGGATACATCGAGTGGCAGGGCGACATCCCGATGCGCTCCACGGGAGTCCTGGTTGCGGATCGTTCGGGTTCGGCTACTGCGTATGCCATCTGGAACCTTCAGGAGCGTGGCGAGATCTTCATTCCGCCGACCACTGAGGTCTACGAAGGCATGATCATCGGCGAGAATTCCCGCGCAGACGACATGAACGTGAACATCGTCAAAGAGAAGAAGCTCACGAACATGCGCTCCTCCACTGCCGATGAGGCCATCCGCCTGGTGCCGCCACGCGTCCTGAACCTCGATCGCGCGATCGAGTTCATCAAGGAAGACGAGTTCGTCGAGGTGACGCCGGGCTCGATCCGGTTGCGTAAGAAGGTTCTCAAGGCCAACCAGCGCTAGGTTTCCTCCCGGAGATTGAAGACCCCGTGATCACCCCGGATGTGGGCCGCGCTGCCAGGTCCGGCGCGGGTTTGGCTTTCGCCGTACTATCTTCAATCTGTAGATGCCAAGATCGTCGCGACCCTCGTTCCGCCGTACTCCGTCGCCGATGAAGCCGCGCGATATCGTGCGCCTGGGCATGTTCGACCCGCCCGTCGAGAAGGACGCCCGCGACCAACGCTTTCGCGAAGTGATCTGTTCCATACCGCGTGGAAGAGTCGCGTCGTACGGGCAAGTGGCCGCGGCAGCAGGCTATCCGCTCTATCACCGCCAGGTGGCGCGGTTGTTGCGCGGCACGCATCTCGGCCTGCCGTGGCAACGCGTAGTCGGCGCCGGCGGATTCATCAAGACACGCCTCGGCCTGGCCCTCGAGCAACGACTCTTACTGGAGATGGAGGGCGTGCGCTTCGTCGGCAAGCACGTCGATCTGGCAGTGCACCAGCACGTGTTCCGGACGTGGGAGTTCTGAGGCGCCTGGGTTGTACGTCCAGCGACACAGCGCCCCGATTCGCAAGTCGCTGCCCTGGAATGGCTTGCGGTGGAAATTGCCAATCTCTTTAATTGGTCGCGCGCAAATTAAAGAAATTGCCACTTTTCTTTAATTTGCCCGATCTCGTGAGGCGCTCTTCCGGCTCCACTGGCCTTCCGGCGCTGTGCGAGATCTGCAACCGCGACTCCAGGCCGAATGGATCGCGTATGATCGCGTGTGGTCGCTATGGACAGCCTGCGGAAAGAGCCGCTATCGTGGGCAGGAGTGCCGCCGATGAGTGAATACCAGGACCCTGTTTTATTTTTCGAAAAATGCTATGGCGCTGGAGCGGCGCCAGCCGTGGTCTCGGTACCCGGGCGCGTCAACCTGATTGGCGAGCACGTCGATTATCACAACCTCTCGGTGCTGCCGATGGCGATGCGACGGTCGATCCGCGTAGCGTACCGGGTGCGCGACGATGGGAAAATCCGTGCGGCATCCGACCTCTATGGCGAGCGCACCTTTGAGTGGACGGCCAATCTGATGCCATCCGCACCGGGCGACTGGGTCAACTATGTGAAAGCCGCGGCGCAAGCGGTGGAGGGCAAGTGGAAGCTGGCCTGCGGCATCGACGCAGCCGTGGTCGCCGACCTGCCGCCCGCCGCGGGGCTGTCTTCCTCATCGGCGCTGCTGGTCGCCTTCACTCTTGCGCTGCTGCGCGCCAATGGAATCGAAGCATCGTTTGAGGAGTTGATGGAAGTGCTGCCGGAAGGCGAGTACTTCGTGGGAACGCGCGGGGGCGGTATGGACCATGCCGCGGTGCTGGCGGGACGAGCCGGCCATGCTTTGCTGATTCACTTCTCGCCCGTCTCTGTAACGCCTGTGCCGATTCCCCAGGGCTGGGCCTTCCTGGTCGCGCACAGCCTGACTATGGCCGAGAAGTCGGGCGCGGTGAAGGCCGAGTACAACTCGCGCCGCACGGCCGGGACGCGTGCGCTGGCGCACCTGAGGTTGGACTCCTTCGCGCGGGCGGTCGAGCAGCACGGTGTCGAGGAATTGCGACGAATGGCATCCCGTATTGAGGATGAGAACGAAAGGCTATGCTTCCTGCACGTTGTCACCGAGGCCGATCGCGTTGAACAAGCCGTGAGTGCCCTGCGGCGCGCCGATGCCGACGAATTTGGCGCCATCCTGAATGCGGGACATGCCAGCGTGCGCGATCAACTCCGCATCAGTTGCCCCGCGCTCGATGCGCTGACTGAGGCGGCAATAGCCTCTGGCGCGCTCGGAGCGCGTCTCACCGGAGCGGGCTTCGGTGGATGCGCGGTGGTCTTCTGCCACGCCGCCGACCGCGAACGCGTTGCGGCCGGCCTGGTGAAGCGCTACTACTCGAAACTCTCAGGCTTCGATCCGGCGGTTCACCTGATTGCAGCCGAACCTTCCAACGGGGCGCTGTTCTCCTGATCGTTTGTTGTCAGAATTGAAGTTGGCGGATAACCGCGCGCTGCGTTCGCGCGGCATCTCACCTGACAGTCATGAACAACCCTGGTAAGACATCTATCCGGCGAGCCGTAGTTCTCGCGGCCGGGCGCGGCAAGCGCATGGGAGAATTCACAACCGAGACGCCTAAGGCGATGCTGGACGTTCGGGGCAAGCCGATGCTCGAGCACGTCCTCGACGGCCTGGCCGCCGTGGGCATCGAGAGTTTCTTCCTGGTGGTCGGCTACCGCCGCGAAATGATCGAAGAGCATTTCCGTAATTGGCGCCTGCCGATCGAGTTCCGCGTTCAGGAACCGGTGGACGGCACGGGTTCGGCCACCCGTCTGGCACGCGAGTTCGCCGGCGATGAGCCGTTCCTACTCACTTACGGCGACATCATCTGCGAGCCCCACGCTTACATCCGCTGCGGCCGCGAATTGGAAGAACATCCCGGAGCGGCGGCCGTGCTCGGCGTGCGCGACGTCGATGACCCATGGCAGGGAGCCGCTGTGTACGAAGAGGGCGGCAGGGTGAGCCGGGTGATCGAGAAGCCTCCGCGCGGAACGTCCACGACGCGCTGGAACAGCGCCGGGCTGGACGGTCTGCGCCCAGTGGCGTTCTCTTATCTGGACCGGCTGCAGCCGTCGGCGAGAGGCGAGTACGAGATCACCACGATCTTCGAGATGATGCTCAACGACAATGTCGAGGTGCGCATCTCTCCCATGGAAGGCCTGTGGCGCGATGTAGGCCGCCCGGAGGATCTGGCGGCACTGAACAAAAAGGATTGAGCCGTTTCACAGTTAGCATAGAGCGCCGCTTCTGGTGGAGCGGGTCCCCTGACCCGCGCGCGCCCCCCTGGTCGCGATACTGGACCGGCCAGGGGGCCGAGCCTAAGGCGTCGGCCTGGGGACGAGAGCGTCCGCCCCACTTCTTGGTTCATAAGAATTGTGGAGCCCCGCCAAGACGCTTCACCGTGCAGTATGGCCCAGCGTCCCCAGCAGCGTGGACGCGCCGTTCCACAGGATCTGCACGCCGATGCAAAGCAGGATGAACGAGCTCAGGCGCACCACGACGCTGGTGCCCGTCTCGCCCAGGACGCGCGACATCCACTGGGCGCTGTAGTAGCAGAGCCAGACGAGAAACGAGATGATCGCCAGTCCAATGATCGCCGAGACGATCGAGTCCCAACCGACCAGCAGGCCCTGCGAGAGATGCTGCGGCAGGTTCGCGCCTAGCGTGATGGCGACGGAGATCGAACCCGGACCGACGCTCAAAGGCAGCGTCAACGGGTAGAAGGCGTGCGTCATCAAGTCGTGCTCGCTGGCCTTCGCCCGAGCGCTGGGCTCGCGCGACTCAGTGGGCCGGTTGAGCAGTGTCCAACCGGTTGCAGCCACCACCAGTCCGCCACCCACCTGCACGGCCGCGAGCGAGATCCCGAAGAACCGCAGCAGATGGCTTCCGGCAAACAGCGAGCCCACAAGCAGCAGGAAGCCATAGACCGCGACTTTTCTGGCCAGGACCGCCTTGGCCGCATGCCCATAGCCCTCCGTCGTGGAGAGGAAAATCGTGGCGCCGCTCAGCGGATTGACGATCGGAAACAACGTCGCGACAACGAGGATGATCGTTTGAAGGCTGTCTTGCAGCGTGGACAGAAACGCCATGGGATTTAGCCCAATCATCGCATTCGTGAACGGGTCCCACCACAACTGCGTTGCCCTCGCCGGAAAGGGAAGTGACGGTTTCCGATATCGCGGTTTCGTCCGCGATGGCCGTTTGCGGGCCGATTTGCTGCGGCTGGCCGATGATCCGGCCAGAGTCGATTAAGTGCCGTCTCTCGAAGCGTGACTGCGCAGCCGAAAAGGCCATCCCAAAGTTCCAGCAATCGCGACCGACCCAATCAGTTCAACCAAAACGGCCGCGAGCCCTGCAATTGCCCGTCCACTCGCGGCGCGAACAGTCAGGAATCGGGTTATTCTCCTAGAAGCATGCGCACCACAGTCGTTGTCTTCGTGCTGACCGCGGGGCTGCTCGCCGGCCAGACCCCGCAGATCGGCAATCATGCGCCGCGTTACGACTCGCGGGGGATTCTGCTGCCATGGACCCCGTGGAGGGACGCTCTTGAGCGCGAAATGCTTTGGTACCAGAAATGTCCCATCGAACATGGATACCCGCGCTTCGTCTACCTGACGTTCATGGACGGCGATTATAAACCTGTGGCCAGACGGCCGGACAACATTCCGTCGATGCAAAACGGCATGGGGATCATCTCGTACCTGAAGTATTTCGAGTGGAAGAACAAGAGCGTGCCGGAGGTTCTCAAACTCGCCCGTTTGATGGGCGACTACCTGGTGAAGGAGAGCCTGACTCCCGACACAGGGAAGTATCCGAGGTTTACTCGTTCGACGGGATGGAGTAACCAGTTCCCGCTAAAGCCGGACTCGGGCTCGCAGGCGGACCAGCCCTACGAGGTCGAACCGGACAAGGGCGGCATCGCCGGGTACGCCCTGGTGCTGTTGTATGAAGCTACGGGCGAGAAGTCCTACCTCGATCAGGCTGTGCAGAACGCACACGACCTGGTCGCCAATATGCAGGATGGGGATGGTGCGCGCTCACCATGGGCCGCCCGGGTGGATTACCGGACGGGCGCGGCGCGCTTGCCGGTGTGCTCCAACATGGTCTACATCCTGCGCCTGTTCGACAAACTGGTGCAGCATGGCTACACCGAGTTCCAGGATCCCAGCGCGCGGCTGTGGCGATGGATCAAGGATTACCAACTCCCGGATCTCGTGAAAGGCGGGAACCTGTGGGTGCAATTCTTCGAGGATCATCAGGAGCCCGACAACCGCATCGCCTGGTCGCCTCTCAATCTGGCGCGGTACCTATTGGAGCAGAAGGAGGCGCTCGACGCCGACTGGAAGAAGGACTCGCGCGCGCTCATTGAATTCGTGAACGAGCGCTTCACCAGCATCCGGAGCGGGATTGCGGTTTGCGGCGAGCAGACCTACGACAAGAAGCCGTGGGGAGGCGTTCTCTCGACCTATGGAGGCGTTCTGGCCAAGTACTCCGCTGAGACCGGCTCCGAGGAATATAAAGGGCTCGCGTATCAGGCTCTCAATTTCGCGATGTACGCAATCAACGACGACGGTTGCCCGAGAGAGAACTCGCTGGAGGCGGGCCGCGGAGGATGGCAGGAGGATGCGCACACGGACAAGATCCACAACTTCATGGACGCCATCGCCGCCTTCCCCGAATGGGCTAAATAGCAAACCCGGCTAAGAGTACAAGGCGGAAGCCGGTGGGAGCCCGCGCGCTCGGGATCGAGATCACCTGAGAATGTGCAGTTGTAGCGGATGATGCCCACGGAAAGCTGCTAGCCTTCGACCCAATCGAGAATGAATTCTTGCTGGCGCAGTGTTGCGATGGCCGACTATGCTCTATCTGCGGTCGCGGCGATCCAGTGGGTTGCTTCATGGCGCGCTAGCCGCGGACGTTCTCTGGCCAGTGCCATGAAGTGCGTTTTCTGGACATTGGGTCCCTGGCCCTCTGGCATCACGGGACCACAGCCGCGCCGGATCGCACATTGGCCCACCAGCGCACCACCAAAACGGCGTTCCCATAGGGCCCTCGAGACCTCCCGGCGCTTGGCTATCGTGCGATAACCGAAGGCTCCGCGCCACCTTCCCCTTCGAATCCCGTGGTGAAACCCTTTTCATCGATTCAGGCCCCTTTGAATGCGTGCAATTAGCAATTTTCATCCCCGGGGTTCCGTTATGGCCTGAATTCGCGGTAGGATACAGTTTCTTTGGCGGCTCTGTATGACGCTCACCCTCACACCACTCGACTACTCGATTCTCGTAATCTATTTTCTCTTCGTCATTGGCATCGGATGGTTCCTGCGCAAGAGCGTAAGCTCTAGCTCAGACTTCCTCACCTCTGGCCACGCGCTCCCGCTGTGGATCACCAGCCTGGCATTTCTGGCGGCCAACATGGGCGCGCTCGAAATGATTGGCATGTGCGGGTCCGGCGCAAAGTACGGGATGATGACCTGCCACTTCTACTGGGTGGGCGCGATCCCGGCGATGCTCTTCGTCGGCGTATTCATGATGCCGTTCTATTACGGCAGCAAGGCGCGCTCGGTGCCGGAGTATCTGAAGTTGCGCTACGACGAAAAGACGCGCGGCTTCAACGCCATCACCTTCGCTGTGATGACAGTCCTGACCTCGGGTATCTCGATGTATGCGCTGGGCAAGCTGCTGAACCTGATCCTGGGTTGGAGTTTCACCTGGTCGGTTATCGCTTCGGCGGCGATCGTGCTGGCCTACACCTACCTCGGCGGTCTGAGCAGCGCGATCTACAACGAAGTCCTTCAGTTCTTCCTCATCGTCGCCGGCTTCTCGCCGCTCGCCATCCTCGCCGTCCGCAAGGCCGGCGGCTGGGAGGGCATCACCCAGCGGCTCGGGCCGAAGATGACCCAAAGCTGGCAGCACATGGCGAACGCCTCGGACAATCCGATGGGCGTCGAGATTATCGGGCTGTTCATGGGGCTCGGCTTCGTGCTGAGCTTTGGTTACTGGTGCACGAACTACCTGGTCGTCCAGCGGGCCATGGCGGCGCGTTCGATGACCGACGCGCGCAACACGCCGATCGTCGGCTCCTTCCCCAAGATGCTGATCCCGTTCGTCGTCATCATCCCCGGCATCGCCGCCGCGGCGCTGGCGGCCATGGGCCCGGAAATCTACTCCATCCCGCTCAAGGCGGGGACCGGCGGGCCGGACTACGATATGGTCCTGTTCAGCCTGATCCAGAAGTTCTACTCGCCCGGCATGCTCGGAGTCGGGCTGACGGCCCTTGTGGCATCCTTCATGTCCGGCATGGCTGGTAATGTCAGCGCGTTCAACACGGTCTGGACCTACGACATCTACCAGAGCTACATCCGCAAGGACGCGCCGGATTCCCACTACCTGTGGGTCGGCCGCATGGCCACCATCTTCGGCGTCGTACTCTCCATCGGCGCAGCCTTCCTGGCGACGAAGTTCAACAACATGATGGACTACCTGCAGCTCATCTTCGGCTTCGTCAACGCGCCGCTTTTCGCCACGTTCCTGCTGGGCATGTTCTGGAAGCGCGCGACCGGTCATGCCGCCTTCACCGGGCTGCTTTCGGGCACCACCGCCGCGGCCGCCACCTACGGGTTGACGATCGCCGAAGGCAAGGGCGGTTTCCTCGGTGTGATGCACACCTTCCCGTCGTCCATGGCGCAGAACTTCTGGGTTGCGATTGCGGCCTTCACGGTCTGCCTCGTAGTGACCGTGGCGATCAGCTTTATGACGACGGCCAAGCCCTTGTCGGAACTGGGAGGCCTGGTCTACGGGGTGAACCCGGTCAAGATCGAACCGTCGGTGTGGTGGCAACGTCCGTCGGTGCTGGCCTGCCTCGCCGGAGCCGCTTGCATCGCGTTGAACTTCGTCTTCTTCTAAACGGAAACGGATCTGGACAAGGAATAAGCCATGCTTGATTTAAGAAAACCCGCCGGATTCTTCTTCCTGCTGCTGGGCCTGTTGCTCGCGGGCGCGGGTGTGCTGAACTCCAGCTACTCGGCGCCGCTGCTCGACGTCAACTTGAACCTGTATTTCGGGATCTTCTGTCTTTGCTTTGGAGGTGTCTTTCTGTGGCTTTCGCGCAAAGCGTAACCACTTATCACGCGCCCGGCCGCGTCAACCTGATTGGTGAGCATACCGACTACAACGGCGGTTTCGTTCTGCCGGCTGCGCTGAGTCTCGGCTGCACCATTCGCGTGGGTCCGGCGCCCGCCGGAAAGCTTGTCCTGCATTCGAAACAAATGCCGGACACGATAGAAGTGGACATCGCATCCGTGCTCGACGCGAAGCCGCGCAAGCATTGGAGCGACTACGTCGTCGGAGTGGCACGGGAGATCGCTTCGCTTGGCCTGGCCATCGAGCCAGCCACCCTGGAAATCGATGCTACCGTGCCGACCGGCAGCGGACTCAGCTCATCGGCGGCGCTCGAAGTGGCTTCCGCCTATGCTCTGCTGGCTGGCCGGCCGCTAGAAAAGCTGGAAATCGCCAAGCTCTGCCAGCGCGCCGAGCGCAATTTCGTCGGCATGCCCTGCGGCATCATGGACCAGTACGCCTCGGTCTTCGGCGTGGCGCACCACGCCATCCTGCTGGACTGCCGCGAGTTGACCCATCAGCTCGTTCCCATCCCTGACGGCGTTGAACTGGTAGCCGTCAACACGATGGTGAAGCACGAACTGGGCAGTTCGGCGTACCGCGAGCGCGTCGCCGAATGTGCCGAGGCTCTCTCCCACTTCCCGGGCAAGGCTACGCTTCGAGACGTCACGTTGGGAGAACTCGAGCGCACCGCCGCCAGCATTCCGGAGATCCCCTTGGCCCGAGCCCGCCACATCGTGCTCGAGTGCTGGCGAGTGCTGCAATTCCACGAAGCTGCGACGGCGGGCGATCTGGAACGTATGGGCCGGCTCTTCGTCGAGTCCCACCGTTCGCTGCAGCACGACTACGCGGTGAGCTGCGAGGAACTGGATTTCCTGGTGGACACGGCTCTGACGATTCCTGGCGTATACGGCGCTCGCATGACCGGAGGCGGCTTCGGCGGCTGCACGGTGAATCTCGTGAAATCCAGCGAGCTGGAGAATTTCGAGACAGCCATCGCGGCCCGCTACAAAGAGCGCTTCGGCATCGACGCCACCATCATCCGCTGCAAGCCTTCGGCCGGCGCCGGCCCGGTGGAGTAGCCGTTCTGGGCGGGGCGGCGCTCCAGTGCCGCGCGGGCTCTCTGGAGCCAGCCAACTGACGAAGCGATTTGCGGGACCAAGAGCGCCGCCCCCGCCTGGAGAGCCCCCACGGTGGCGCCGCTCCGGGAATTCTCGTCGGAGAGCATTACCATAGAGATATGGATCATCCTTCCGCCGAGGGCGCGGCGCAAACTGCTCAGCCTGCCGCGACCGCGAACCTGTCGCAGCCAATTTTCGATCTGGAGAAGCAGTACCTGCTCCAGAATTATTCCCGTTACGCGCTCGTGTTGACCCGCGGTAAGGGTTGCTGGCTCTACGACATCGAAAAGCGCCGCTACCTCGACCTGATCTCCGGCATCGGCGTCAACGCGCTCGGCCACGCGCACCCGCGTATCGTGAAGGTCATTCGCGATCAAGCGGCGCGGCTGATCCATACCTCCAACCTCTACTATCACGAGTACCAGGGAGCACTGGCGCGCAAGCTGAGCGAAACCAGCGGGCTGCCGCGCGTCTTCTTCTGCAACTCGGGCACGGAGGCGATTGAAGGCGCGATCAAGATGGTGCGCTCGCACGGCCACCATCTGAACCCGGAGAAGTACGAGATCATCTCCGTGGAGAACTCGTTCCATGGGCGCTCGATGGGGTCGCTCTCCATCACCGCACAACCGAAGTACCAGGCGGATTTCCAGCCGTTGCTGCCAGGCGTGAAGTTTGTCCCGGCCAACGACGAAGCGGCGCTCACCGCCGCCGTGAACGAGCGCACCGCGGGCATCTTCGCCGAGGCCATTCAGGGCGAGGGCGGCGTCCTGCCGGCCTCCGCGCAGTGGCTGCGCAAGGCGCGCGAACTGGCCGACCAGCACAATGCGCTGCTCGTGTTCGACGAGATCCAGTGCGGCATCGGACGTCCCGGCACGCACTTCGCCTATCAATTGCACACGCCGCCGGTTATGCCCGACGTGGTGGCGTTGGCCAAACCCATCGCCTGCGGGCTGCCGCTGGGCGCGATTATCGCCAACGAACGGGCTGCCGCGGCCATAGCGCCCGGCATGCACGGGACCACATTTGGCGGAGGCCCTCTGGCGTGCCGGGTGGCGCTTGAGTTCTACGGCATTCTGGACGAGCTGCTGCCTCAGATGCACCGCGTCGGGGCATACTTCTTCGACGGCCTGCACCGGTTGCAGAAGAAGTACGGCTTCATCCGCGACGTGCGCGGCGCATGCCTGATGATCGGCGTCGAGCTGGATTTCGCCTGCGCGCATCTGGTTGCGGAGGGCATGAAGGAAGGGCTGCTCTTCAACGTGACCCACGGCAACGTCGTGCGCCTGCTGCCGCCCTACATCTTCACCGAAAAGGAAGTGGACCGCGCGCTGCACGGTCTGAGCCGGGTGTTCCGTCGCGCGAAGCCCGTTCAGGCGTAAGGGCTCCTGGGAACGCCGACCTCCAGGTCGGCTCCGATGACCCGCGTGAGCGGCAACTCCAATGTACATTCACGCGCCCGGAAGCCTGCCGACACTTGCCGAGGGTGGAGGTGTGGGCTGGACGGAGCCGATCCGGAGATCGGCGTTCCCAGGGGCGCGCTCTTACGTTCTGTGCCGCGTGGCGTGAGCCCGGTGTTTATCATTCCGGGTGAACAGTCCACCGGTCATCGAGAGATCTGCGCTATCGAACGGAAACAGGCGTCGCGGCGCGGGCGTCGCGCGCTGCAGCCCGGACCAGGAATAAGCCCACCACCATGAATGCGGCGCCGGCCCAATAGGGTGCACTCATGCCGATGTGGTCAAAAGCCGCGCCCGCAAACAGTGGGCCTCCGACGCGCGCCAGGCTGCTGAGCGACGCACTGACGCCCATTAGCGTCCCTTGCTCGTGGGCATCCGCCTGACGGCTCAGCAAGCCCTGCATGGCGGGTCCACCCAAACCGTTGCCGACGGCGATGATCCCAATGGCCAAATACAGGAACCCGGAGTTAGGGCTCCACGCCATCGCTGCGTAGCCCACGACGGAGAGAATCAAAGCTTCGGAGGCGAGCCGGTTCTCACCGACCTTCGGAAGCAATCTGCGTACCACGCCGCCTTGGACGATGACCGAGACGACGCCGAGCCAGACCAGTATCAACGCGTTTTGCGAGGGAGTCAGCCCGTAGCGATTCAACGTGTAGACGGCGAAGTTCGACGTGAGCCCGCTCATGGCGAACGCCAGAGCGAAGAAGCCGGGCAGCAGCCAGCGCAGCACGGGGCGTTTCAGCGGAGCGGCGATGTGGCCCAGAGGATTCAACTGACCGATGGTGAAGAGGGCGCGTTGACGCTTCTCCGGCGGCAGAGATTCGGGCAGGAGAATCAGCGCGGTGAGAAAAGTGATCAGCGACACGACGCCCGCGGCATACGCCGGCGCCTGCAGGCTGATCTTGCTGAGCGCGCCTCCGATCGCGGGACCGAGGATAAAGCCCAACCCGAACGCCGCCCCGATCATGCCGAAGTTTTTCGCCCGGTCCTCGGGCAGGCTTCTATCGGCGATGTAGGCTTGTGCCGTGGAAATATTCCCGCCCGTCAAGCCATCCAGAATTCGCGAGGCGAACAGGACCCATAGGCTGCCCGCCCAACCGAACAGGAAGTAGCCGAAGGCTGAGCCGAGGATACTGATCAGCAGGACTGGCCGGCGGCCTGCACGGTCGGAGACGGCGCCCAACACCGGCGTCGCCAGAAACTGCGCGGCAGAATAGGAGAGGCTGAGCCAACCGACCGTCATCGCATCCGGACGATAGACGCGAACGATGTAGGGCACCACGGGGATCAGAAGGCTCGCGCCGAGCATGTCCAAAAACACGATAAAGAAGGCCAGACCCAGCGCTTTGCGGTCCGATGATTGAGTTCTCACGGGGTGTGACTCCCATTGTCAGGGAATCGGGGAGGGCAGAGTCAACCGGCGAGGGCGAACGGAAACCGATGGCCGCGGACTCGAATCCGGGCGTTTGGCCGTGTGGAGAGGAGTTGGTCCGGCTCATCGGAACCACAGGTCGGATCTGGCAAAAACCTGTCGTTGTGCGAAGATGTACACAGCCGAGCACAAGCATGTCGGAAACGCTGTCAATACTCATTGGCGCAGAGACAAAGCAGCGGCTCGACCCACTGTCCAAACGCTCAAGACGCTCGAAATCCCCCCTCGCCGCGGCGGCGGTTGCAGCCTACATCGAGTCAGAGGAGTGGCAATTCGGCGAGATTCACGCCGGCATCTGCGATTTGGACTCCGGCCAGGCGGTCAGCCACGATAAGGTTTCGAAATGGCTGAAGTCCTGGGGGACGCAGTGTGAAACTAAAGCTCCTCGGTGAAGCGAAAGCCGCGCGATAAAGATCGTCTGGTCGCGCCGGGCGATCCGCCACCTTGTTTCACTACGCAAGTACATCGCAACAGACTCTGAACAGAACGCTACGTTGGTGGCGCTCCGTATTCTTAACGCGGTCAAACTCCTCCAGGTCCAGCCTGAATTAGGCCGGCCCGGCCGAGTGCTCGGGACCCTCGAACTTGTCGTGCCCGATAAGCCTTTTACGATTCACAACCGCGTTCTGCAGGGACGCCTGGAGTTGATCGCGGTGTTTCATGGAAGGCAGCGCTGGCCGAAAAGAATGTAGGGCAGACGCTGGCGTCCGCCCTACTTTCGCGCTTGATTACTTCGTGGGGCGGGGGCGAGGGGTGGCGTCCACCTCGATCAGGCCCAGACACCACTTGGTCGCTTCCAGCCACATCTTCTGCATGTCGGGACGATCCCACGATTCGGGCGTGTGGCCGAAGGTCGAATAGAAGACGCGGCCCTTGCCATAGTTCTTCATCCAGGCCAGGGCAAAGTCATGATCGGCGCGGTGCACACGCGGATTCTTCAGGTCGAGCTTGTTTTCGTCCAACCGCGCCAGGACGCGGACCTTCTCGCGTGAGAAATCCTTGGCCTGATAGATCTCGTCCCAGGTCTTGAAGGCCAGCGGGAAGTGCCGGACAATCGGGTTTTCCGGGTCCTCGATAATCACCGGGGCCTCGAAGGTCATCCACGGATGCTCGTCGAAATAGGCGCCGGTCATTTCGCCATATTCGGGCCACTTATAGAAGGTGTCGATGGCGCTGTGGACGGCGAGGAAGCCTTTGCCGTCGTCCTTCACGAATGAAATCAGCGCAGCTTTCTGCTCGTCGTCCATGTCTAGTTCGCCGGTGGTGTAGAACGCGACGGCGTCGAAATAGTCCAGGTTCTTGGCGTTGATGGTCAGCTTCTTCTTGGTGATCAACTGGGTGTCGGTCTTGATGTAGGTATCCCAGAGTGCCGAGTCCCGGCCGAGGTTCGACAAGGTCACCATGGCTTGGGAAGTGGCATCGTGCTGCCAGCCCTTGACGGCGCCGATCACGAGCAGACGCTTTCGTTTCGCCTGAGCCTGCAGCGGGTTGGAGATCGGCGCGGCGAGGCCGATCAGGATGAGAATCGCGATGAGTAGTCGAATTGCTTTCATTTGGTTTCCCTTCGGTCGCGGTTATCATATCATCTCGTCCCACTCTGACCGGAGTGGGCTTCTTCAACACGCCGGAGCGGCTTCCGGCGGCCATCGCGACTCGTCCAGGTCATCCCCTAACTCATTGCCCTTATAGGCGTTAGCCCTATAGAAATTCCCACTAGCCCCTATGAATTATTTCGTTCCAGCCGCGAGCGGTCCGCGATGTACCATGATTTCAACCCAAGTTTGGTTCCGGCCACGTAGGAGTACCCGATCTGTGTCCAGGAGAATTTGTCTTTCTCTGTCGATGTTTCTTGGCTGCTCGTTGTCCGCTCTGCATGCGCAGGCGCCGGCAAGCCTGGACGCGAAGCTCAAAGCTCTCGAAGAGTCCACAAGAGCGGCGCAATCAGCAGGCGATAACGCCTGGATGCTGGCCAGTTGCGCACTTGTCTTGTTCATGACCGGGCCGGGATTGGCCCTGTTTTATGGCGGATTAGTCCGCCGGAAGAACGTCCTCGCCACCATGATGCATAGCTTCGCGCTCATGGTCCTGGTGACGATTCTGTGGGCGGTGGTGGGCTACAGTCTCGCGTTTGGCGAGGGCAACTCGTTTGTTGGCGGATTCCAGTACGCGTTCATGCATGGAGTGGGCACGGCGCCGAATGCAGACTATGCGCCGACGATCCCGCATCTGACGTTCATGGTTTTTCAATTGATGTTCGCCATCATCACGCCAGCACTGATCTCCGGAGCTTACGCCGAGCGCATGAAGTTCTCGACGATGCTTGTTTACACGACGCTTTGGATGCTGGTGGTCTACTTCCCGATGGCGCACATGGTGTGGGGCAAGGGCGGTTTGCTGAACGCGGCGCTCGGAGGAAGGATCCCGTGCCTCGACTTCGCGGGCGGCACGGTAGTGCACATCACATCGGGCATCTCCGCGTTGGTGGCCGCGCTGGTACTGGGGCCTCGCAACGGATACCGGAGCGAACCGATGAAGCCACACAGTCTGGTGCTGAGCGTCATCGGAGCCTGCATGCTCTGGTTCGGCTGGTTCGGCTTCAACGCGGGCAGCGCGCTGAACGCATCGGGGCTCGCGTCGAGCGCTTTTGTGGCGACGCACTTCGGCGCGGCCGCGGCGGCGGCCGGATGGCTTCTGGCAGAGTGGCTGCACAACGGCGAAGCCGAGCATGCTCGGTGGCATTTCGGGCTGCGTGGCGGGCCTTGTCGCGATCACTCCCGCGTCCGGGTTTGTCCAGCCGATGCCGGCGCTGATCATCGGCTTCATGGCGGGCATTTTCTGTTTCTTCATGGTGACGTTCGTGAAGATGCGGCTGGGTTATGACGATGCGCTGGACGCGTTTGGTGTGCATGGCGCGGGCGGTACGCTAGGGGCCTTGCTGACCGGCGTGTTCGCATCAAGCATAGTGAACCCGATTTTCAAGAGTGCGACCGGCGCCACGCTGCCGTCCGGTTTGATTGATGGCAACGCCGCACAGGTTGGCAACCAGGCAATGGGAGTGCTGATTGCGCTGGCGCTGGGCGCGGCGGGAAGTTATGTCTGTTTGAAAGCCGCCGCGGCCGTGTGTGGCCTGCGGCCCAACGAGGATGAAGAAGAGAGTGGCCTGGATCTCAGTATGCATGGAGAAGAAGGCTACAATTTGGATGCGTAGCCATATGGATGCGTAGCGTTCCACGTGAGAGCGGAGACCCATCATGAAGAAGATCGAGGCTGTGATCCAGCCGTTCAAGCTTGAAGACGTGAAAAATGCCCTGAAGGCCATCGGAATCGATGGGATGACCATCACCGAGGTCAGGGGCCACGGACGGCAGAAGGGCCACAAAGAGACTTACCGCGGACAGGAATACCAGGTGGACCTGTTGCCGAAGGTAAAGCTCGAGCTTATCGTCGCCTCCGCCCGCACTGAAGAAGTGGTTCAGACACTCTCCCAGGCAGCGCGAACCGGCAAGATCGGCGATGGCAAGATTTTCATCTACACCGTCGAGGAGGCGATTCGAATACGCAATGACGAGCGCGGGGAAGCAGCACTCTAATGAGTTCCTGGAAGGGCTGAAGGCCCGGTTTCTCGAAACCGGCGACGCTCAGCCCGTTTGGAAGTCGCGGACCGCGTACGTCGATACTGCAGTCCTCGAAGCTCACGCCCTCGCGCTCCTGCCCGCATTCCCCGAAGATTTCGCACTCTTGGCCGTAGGCGGTTACGGCCGGCGGGAACTCTTCCCCCAGTCCGACGTTGATCTGTTACTCCTCTCTCGCCGGCCGCTGGTGGAATCCGCATCCAAAAGCGCGGTCTCCGATTTCGTGCGCCGCTTGTGGGACGCCGGGCTGCGCTGCAGCCAGTCCGTCAGGACGCTCGATGACTGCGTCATGCTCCACGACGGGAATCTGGAGCTGACCATCAGCCTGCTCGATGAGCGTCTCCTCGCCGGCGACCTGGCGCTGCACGCGCAGTTGCGAGAGCGCTTCGCGCGCTTCCTCAACACGGAGCGGAAGGAGATCATCCGCCTGCTATGCAAGACGACTCGCTCCCGCCACGCCAAGTTCCACCAGACCATCTATCGCCTGGAGCCTGACGTGAAGGAATCGCCGGGAGGGTTGCGCGATTTCCATACGATGCGCTGGCTACCGCGCCTGCGCGAAGGCGAGGTGCCCGCCGCGCTCGACCCTCGCCCAGCGGAACACCTGGCGTCGGTCCGGACGTTCTTGCATTTCCGCGCCGGGCGCGACCAGAATCTGCTGGATTTCGAATCGCAGGACGCTCTGGCCGCCGCCGCTTTTTCTCCCTGGAGCGATCCGGCGGAGTGGATGCGAGCCTGGTACCGCAACGCCCACTCCATCTGGCTGGACGTCCAATCGGAGTTGGAAGCCAGCGAGAAGCTGGAACGATCCATGCTCGCGAATTTCCGGGATTGGCGTTCGCGGCTTTCGAACAGCGAATTCACGGTGTCGCGCGATATGGTGTTTCTGCGCAATCCCGCCGAATTGGAAGCGGACGTCGAGCTGCCTCTGCGGTTGTTCCAATTCGTCGCGCGTCATGGCGTCGCGCCGGCACGCCAGACCGAGCAGCGCATCTCCGCACACCTGGGCAAATGGGCGCTCAACTACGCGTCGCACCCGACCAAGGCCAAGTGGTGGCGCGAGTTCCTCGCCTTGCCTTCGGTCTCGCTCGCCCTGCGTTCCATGCGCGCCTGCGGATTGCTGAGCGCGATTCTGCCGGAGTGGGAGCGTGTGGAGCACCTGGTGGTGCGCGATTTTTACCATCACTACACAGTGGACGAGCACACCATAGTGACGCTCGAATCGCTTGAAGAACTTGAAACCGTGAAGTCAGGTCCTCTGCTCCGCTTCACGCCGCTGCTGGAGGAGAGCCGCGAGGAGTTGTGGATGCTGCGGCTCGCGCTGCTGTTCCACGATCTGGGCAAGGGCTCGGGCATCAATCATGAGGTGGAGTCGGTCCGGCTCGCTAAGGAATTCCTGCGCCGCAGCGGCTTTGGCGAAGCGGAGAGCGCCACGATCCTCTTCCTGATCCAGCGCCATCTCGACCTTTCCACGCTGCTGCAGAGCCGCAATCTCTCCGATCCGGATACGGCGCGCTACTCGGCGCAACTCACGTCCACAGAGGAGCGCCTGCGCCTGCTCACGCTGATGACGCTTGCGGACATCAGTGGCGTGAACCCGTCGGCGATGACTCCCTGGCGGCTGGAACAGCTTTGGCGGCTCTACCGCGTGACGCAGTTGGAACTCAACCGGGAGCTGGGCGAGAGCCTGGAGCCCGAGGCGCCGCCGGTCTCGCCGGAGGAGAACCCGGAACTCGCGGAGTTCCTCGATGGACTGCCGAAACGATACTTGTTCACGCACACCCTCGAACAGGCCGCCGCGCAAGCCAAGCTCTTTACCATGGCGCGTGAGCAGGGCACCGCACTGCAGATTGAAAAGCGTGACGGCTTCTACCACCTCTCGGTGGTCGCCCACGACCGGCCATTTCTCTTCGCTTCCGTCGCGGGCGGGCTGTCGAGCTTCAACCTCAACATCCTGAAGGCCGAGGCCTTCCACAACCGTCACGGTTACATCGCGGACGCGTTTGTGTTCTCGGATCCGGGCAAGAATCTGGAGTTGAATCCTCCCGAGCTGGAGCGGCTGCGCTCTATGCTGCGCAATATCATCCTTGGGCAGGTGCGCGTCGAGCAGCTCTTGCAGGGCCGGCCCGTGAAGGCGCCGCCTTCGCGTTCGAGCAAGATCGAGCCGTCGGTCACGCTCGACTCGGCCTCCTCGGAAGCTGCGACGTTGTTTGAGGTCGTCGCGCAGGATCGTCCGGGGTTGCTCTACAGCCTGGCCTCGGCCATTTCGCGATCGGACTGCAATATCGAAGTGGTCCTGGTGAACACCGAAGCCCACCGCGCCATCGACGTCTTCCACGTGACCCACAAAGGGCGGAAGCTGAGCGGCGAGCACGCGATCCAAGTCCGTGACGCCCTGCTGGCCGCCGCGGTTGGCTAGAGCACGGGAGCGCTTTCTCGAGCGTTGAAATCACCTGCCTCGAAGCTGTCCCGGCCTCCGGCCTCCACGCCCCTCCTCTCCGGCGTGTTCCCACTCGTAGATGACCTTGCGCCGCACCCCGAGTTCCAGCGCCAGCGCGCTGATGTTCTTGTCTGTGCGCATGCGCTCCAGCGCCGGCGCCTTAAACTCCGGGTCTATAGGTCCGTCGCTCCTTGCCCTGCTCCGCCACCCGGTCCTCCACGACCTGTCCCCTTTTGCAGGTCTCGGGTGAGGGGTTCAGTGCACTTCCCCCGCCCAACGCGGTGCACGCCCCAGCCGAATTCATCGTCATAATAGTGCAAGTGCGATGGGGAATTCTCCTGACAGCCCCCCCCTACACTCATACAATTCGGGCGGAGGATCTTTACCAGTGTCACGCAGGTTACAGGTGCTGATTGGGATCTGGGTCAAGCCGACGTTGCCGCTGGCTTGGGTATTGCTCTGCGGCGCGCTTCCGGCAACGGCGGCAGCCAACGATGAAGCGATGGCGGGTCCGCGACCGCTCACGCGCCAGATGACAACAAGGGTGGTGACACTGGGCGGGGTGGTCATAGCAAATCTCTTTGATGGCTTAAAGCCAAACCCCGCCTATTCCCCCGAAGTCCTCGCGAAGCATCGTCATCCCCTGTCCCGCTGCTCCGCGAAGGATGATAATGCGGGCTTGACGTGGATTGAGCGGCTGTTGGGCGTAACCACCGTCCATGCCCAGTCCTCGGGCTGTACGGGGAGTTATTGGCAGTCTTCTCAGTATCAGTGCTCAACTGGCGCGGGTTGTCACGGGGGCACTCTCGAGACGACAGTCCCTTCGCCCAATCAGTACAAGATCGGTTTCTGGTGTTGCTTGTATTGCAGTAGTGGGGGCTCGTGTGGAGAGGCATTTCCACCTTGCTTCAACGGCGAAACGTAATTCGGCGAGCCGCCGCGTTACGCGGGCGGCAGGAGGTGACTGGAATGGCAATGGGAGTTTCCATCTCTAAGTTTGCCTATGCAGCAGTAACGACTGCCGCATTGTTGGTTTTGCAGGGTGGCGCGCTTTCCGGCCAGCCGGTCGTGCGGAGTGTTTCCCTATCGCCCCCGCTGCCGGGCTCCGGGCCGGTGGGCGTGTGGACTGGCAACGCTTTGGCCAAGATTGAGGGTCCCGAGTCCAGCGCGCCTGTGTTGCACTTTTACGACGAGTCGGGCGCGGAGGTGGAACGGGTTACCATCCAGGTGCCGGGCGCGCACAGCATTCAAGTCCTGGACAAACACTTTGCCAGGAGCGCGGACGGAGTTGTGGCCGCCGCCGGTTTTGCCTATGGCCTGGGCGACCGCGGGGCCAACTTTCTGGCGATCATAGGGCCTGATCGCGCGAGCCAGACGGTGGTGCGCACAACTCCATACGTCACGGACGCGCTTACCATCGCCTCCGATGGCACCATCTGGACGGCGGGCTGGGAATTCGACGACCGCGATCGCGACAAAGCCGGAGAGAGCTACTTCGTCATCCGGCGCTTCAACCGGCAGGGGAAGCTTCTGGGCGGCGCCGCGCCGCGCACGGAGTTCCCCGGGCGCTGGAGTCCGTCCAACTCTTCCCAGTTCGCCGCGTCCCAGAATCGCGTGGGTTGGTTCTCCACGGTAGCTCACAAGTATATGGAGTTCTCTCTTGACGGCAAGGAAATAGGCACGTACTCGCTACCGGTGTCTCATCTCGACATCCAGGGGGTCGCCCTGTGCGACGACAATAGCGCGTGGTTCTCCGCCCATGCGGACCTCACAGTACCTTCCCCGACGGCAGCGGCTTCCGCGTCCTCCGTAATCAGCGTCCTGGATCGGGCGCACGGCACATGGGTGGGCGGCGGCCGGACGGAGCGTTGGGTTTATGTTTACGGCTGTAGCGGCACCCAGCTAGTGACAACCTCTGCGTGGACCAACCTGGACTGGCGCGAGGCCCGTCAGGGCTCGACGAAGTAAGGCGGCGGCTTCCAGATCCACTCCGCACGCCCAGCACGTCACGCCGTGCCAGGGCAAGTCGCGCAATCTCCCTCGGTCCGAGAGGCAAGGGCGCAAACCGATCTGTCTCGGTGCCCAACTGCCTGATACAAGAGGAGAATGGTGCCTTTGGGCTGGCCTACCCCGCCGCGACGACCTCTCGCAATGCTGCCAGAGCGGTCATGCACTGGTCTCTCGTCACGTCGAAGTGCGTAACGGCCCTCATCTGCTTCGCATTGATCGGATTAATCAACACGCCGCGGTCTTTCAACCCTGCGCTGATCCGTTGACCGGTCATGCCAGTGGCCGAGACGTCGAACACGACGATATTGGTCTGGGTCTTCTCGGGCCAGGCCTGCACGCAGGGCGTCGCCGCCAGTCCCTGGGCCAACAGCTTCGCGTTCGCGTGATCCTCAACGAGCCGCTTGGGCATGGCCTCCAAAGCGATGAGACCGGCCGCGGCCAAGACGCCTGCCTGCCTCATTCCGCCGCCGAGTCGTTTGCGGTAGAGCCTGCCCTTGGAAAGAGGGTAGGTCGGCACCGCAGCGCGGACTGGACACCGATCCGCAACGCGGTGGAGAAAACAAACGGCCGGAAACAAGAATTCCAGCGAATGTTTCGCTTCCGCCGACCCTTATTGCGAAAGTTCGGCTAGGGAGGCCGGCCCAACGTTCACGGACGGATTACGTTCGAGCGTTGGTCAGCACACAGCGAGATACCCAATCAGCCTCAAACGATATAATGGCCGTCGGTGCTGTGCGCCTGGGTAATCCGGCCTGAACATCTGACATGAATCGCGGCCGGATGACTCTTGATTCTGCAGCCCAGGCGCATTCGGCTGCCACGGCAGAGTGTCCGGCCGGCATGCGAAAACATCCGCAGTTTGTGACGCTTGAGGACCCGCGCCAAGGCAATCGCGCCGCGCGGAATCGGGAATAGAGGGGCTATGAAATCGACGGTGGCATTGATGTTGATGACGGGGCTTGCATTACAAGCGCAGGAATACACCCGAGGAGTAGGAGTATATCCGGGGAGCCCGAAAGAAGAGTTCGTGCCGCGGATGCGTATCGATGCAACGTCCTATCGAAATCTGGCCCTGCACCGCCCCGCTTACCACTCCAGCAGCTACGACTACAACCTGACCGCGCAGCT
Source organism: Terriglobia bacterium (assembly GCA_963823095.1). GTDB lineage: Bacteria > Acidobacteriota > Terriglobia > Bryobacterales > Bryobacteraceae > CAIVVT01. Next base: position 130,289 of record CAWGKI010000030.1, on the reverse strand, counting down.
CGTCACGGACGGCATCAAGGATACTCGTCTGCCCCGTTGGGAGGCTGTCTCATCCAGCAAGCAGGGCGAGCTCAAGAAGAATGAACGCCAATGGATGTTCGATCAGAACCCCGTCACAAGTATTGAAATCAAGGGCAAGACGGCCTGGTTTCAGGTCGAGTTGGCTGGAGGAGACGCCGCGCTGGAGGTGGACCGCATCGATCTCGACGCGAGGGCCCAATCCTTCGGCTCGCAGTCGAAGAGTTGGACTTGCGTCATTTCTGGCTCGGACGACGGTACCTCATGGAAAGAACTGGGCCGCACCGCGAACCCGCCCAAACCGAAGGAGCCGATGACTCCCTCCGTCGCTTCTGTTGCCTTCGCCGCCGCTTCTAACAGCCGCTTCTACCGCTTCGATTTCGAAGGCGCCAGCGAGACCACCTGGATTGTCGGCGACGTCTCTTTCTTCAATCACGGCAAGCGTGCCGGCATCGGTGGACCGCACGATTTCACGAGCGCCTGGATGAGCGAAGGCAAGGTCGAAGAGTGGGTCTACGTCGATCTCGGAGCAGTTTGCAAGTTCGACCGCATAACGCTCTTCTGGATCCGCCGCGCCGCCGAAGGCTCGATCCAGACGTCAAACGACGCGGAGAATTGGACCACCGTTCAGGCGCTGCCCGCGCCCCAGGGCGCGTCCGACGATATCAAACTCGCCAAGCCCGCGCAAGGCCGTTATGTAAGGGTCCTGATGACCCGGCCGGCCTCGCCCGAGGGCTACGTCTTGAGTGAGCTGGAAGTCTATGGCCGGGGCGGTCCCGTTGCCACTCCGAAGCCAGCGGCTGCCGCCCAGGCCGATGGCCGTCTCGATCTCGCCGGCGGAGCCTGGCGTCTCCAGCGCGACTCCCAGGTAAAGGCCGAGGGCGACGTCCTCTCGAAGCCCGGCTATGCCGACTCGGACTGGCTCATCGCAACGGTTCCGGGGACGGTTCTCACCAGCTTCCTGAATGTCGGCGCAATCCCCGATCCGAACTTCGGCGATAACCAGAACATGATTTCGGATTCGTACTTCTACGCCGACTTCTGGTATCGCAACGAGTTCGTTGCCGCGCCGGCCGCGCCAGGCAGGCACGTCTGGTTGAACTTCGACGGCATCAATTGGAAAGCCGACATCTTCCTGAATGGCAAGAAACTGGGCCGCGTCGAGGGTGGCTTCATGCGCGGCCGTTTCGACGTCACCTCGCTGCTGGTGCCCGGCAAGAAGAACGCGCTGGCTATTCGCATCGAGAAGAACGCTACGCCCGGCAGCGTCCGTGAAAAGAACTGGCAGAGTCCCGATAAGAACGGCGGTGCGCTCGGAGCCGATAACCCGACTTTCCATTCCTCGGTGGGCTGGGATTGGATCCCCACCATCCGCGGCCGCAATACCGGCATCTGGAACAACGTTCATCTGACCACTACAGGCGCCGTCACTTTGGAGGATCCATTCGTTCAGACGTCCCTGCCCTTGCCCGCCACTTCGAGCGCGGACGTAAAGGTGGAGGTTACGCTGCGCAACCTGGACGCGAAGGCCGTCTCCGGCACACTGCGCGGCAAGTTCGGCGATGCGGCATTCGAGCTGCCCGTCACCCTCGATGCCTCTTCATCCAAGACGGTGAAGCTCGACGCCTCGACCGCGCCAGCGCTGCATCTCCAGAATCCAAAGCTGTGGTGGCCTGCCGGCTACGGCGATCCCAACCTTTATCCCGTCGAGCTGAAATTCGAGATTGCGAAGAAGGGCGTCTCGGACTCGATGTCCTTCCTCGCCGGCGTGCGCCAGTTTACTTACAGCGAGGAAGGCGGCTCGCTCCGCATGTGGATCAATGGCCGCCGCTTCATTCCCAAGGGAGGCAACTGGGGCTTCAGCGAATCCATGTTGCGCTATCGCGCTCGTGAGTACGATGCCGCTATCCGCTACCACAGCGACATGCACATGACGATGATTCGCAATTGGGTGGGCCAGGTGGGGGAAGACGCGTTCTACGAAGCTTGCGACCGGCATGGCGTCGTGGTCTGGCAGGACTTCTGGCTCGCCAATCCCTGGGATGGCCCGGACCCGGATGACAATGCGCTCTTCCTGCGCAACGTGCGCGATACCGTGACGCGCATCCGCAACCATGCTTCCGTCGGCCTGTACTGCGGCCGGAACGAAGGCTTCCCGCCGAAGCCCCTCGAAGACGGCATCCGGCAAGCCTTGGACGAGTTGCACCCAGGTCTACACTACATCCCGAGTTCGGCCGACGTTGTCGTGAGCGGACACGGTCCTTACCAGGCGATGTCCGCGAAATACTACTTCACGGAACGCGCCACGAAGCAGTTACACAGTGAGTTGGGCATGCCAAATATCGTCACCATGGACAGCCTGAAGCTGATGATGCCCGAAAAAGCAATGTGGCCGCAGGACGACATGTGGGGCATGCACGACTTTTCGCTCAACGGCGCACAGGGCGGCAAGTCTTTCATCCAGCGCATCGACAAGAGCTACGGCGGCGCGGACAACGTGGCCGATTGGGTGACTCTGGCGCAGTTCGTGAATTACGAAGGCTACAAGGGCATGTTCGAAGCCCAGAGCAAGCACCGCATGGGGCTGCTGATCTGGATGAGCCATCCGACCTGGCCAACCTTTGTCTGGCAGACTTACGACTACTACTTCGAACCGACCGCAGCCTACTTTGGGGCTAAGCTCGCCTGCGAGCCGCTGCACATCCAGTGGAATCAGGCCGACGACACCATCGAAGTGGTGAACTACAGCGGCGGCAACGCGACCGGGCTCAGCGCGAAGGTGGAAGTACTCAACATGGACGGTTCGGTGAAGTGGGAAAAGTCCACAACGCTGGATAGTGCCGAGGACAGTGTCGCAACGCTCTTCAAAATGGAATACCCCGCCGGTCTCAGCCCGGCCCACTTCCTGCGGATGCGTCTCACCCAGGGCGAGAAGTTGATCTCGCAGAACTTCTACTGGCGCGGAGTCGAGGACAGCAATTACCGCGCGCTGCGTGAACTGCCGAAGGTGAAGATCGAGGCTGCGACCAAGGTGGAACGCAAAGGCGCGCATTGGGTGCTGACCACGGAACTGCGCAACCCTTCGCAGGCCCCCGCCCTGATGCTGCGTTTGAAAGCGGTTCGCGAGAAGAGCGGCGACCGCATCCTCCCGGCCATGTACAGCGACAACTACGTTTCGCTGATGCCCGGAGAGCAGCGTACCCTCGTGACGGAAGTCGAGCACGCCGACACGCGGGGCGAGAGTCCGCGCATCGTCGATCGAAGGCTTTAATCTCGGTGAAGTCGCGCAGAAGTAGGCGTTGAGTAACCAATGCACCAGTACCCGGTTCATTGACTCGCCGTACGCCGGAGTGCAAAATGAGGTCGATGCGTTCCCGCGGCCGCCGGGCACGGCCGGGACGTATTCCGGAGTAGCCGAGTACGCTGCGCAGTCTGGATCTTTTTGAGAGCACGATGGCATACTCCTTTAACAACATCGTTTTGCGCGTCGCTTCGAAGCGCTTTACGAGTTGGGAACAGTTTGTACGCGAAACGCCCGAGTACTCAATTGGACTGGAAGTAATCGATAGCCCGCCCGGCCATCAGGGGCACCACGTTCACTTCGATCACCACGCCGGTGTTGTGCGCGAGGCGACCATGAGCGCCGCCATGCAGGCCTACATCGCCGTCCGGCAGGGCCGCCTGATGGAGCGTTGGCTGCTGAAGCGGCGGCCCGTGCCTGTGTATACGTGGAATGCCGATCAGGACGTGTGCCTCGCGGCTTTCGTCCTCGAACACCACGAGTTGCTCGAGCGCTCCGAGGGGACGCCGCTGCTGCGTTGGATCGTCCAATACAACAACAAGATCGACCTTTGCGGCGGCATCTATCCGGTCAACCTCGCGGAACTCGTGGACAATCACTTCACCTGGGTCTTCGAGCCCTACAGGTTGCAGCGTATGCAGGGCAGGACGCTCGGCGACGAGGAATTGGTGATGGACACGGTCCGTCTGGTCTGCGAACGCCTGCAGGCCCTGCTGGAAGGTAAAGCAGGCACTGCCCCCATAACCGCGAAGCCGGAGATCCTTTATCGGTCGCCATACAACTTCGTAATCGCGGACGAGAAGGGCGACCCAACCTCGCGCCTGGTGCTGGCGTCGCAAGGCTACACGAATCTCATCAGCCTGGTGTGCACTCGCCCCTCCGGCCGCCGCACCTACAGCGTGATTCGAGGCTCGCCCTATGACGAGGACGTCTTCCAGGTATCGGAGCTGATTGAAGCGTTCCAGGCCGCCGAGGACAAACCGGAGGTGCGAATTTGGGGCGGCTCGAATCTCGCCGCAGGGTCCGACAGCGAGATCGGCAGCTCTCTCTCCTGGACTGACCTGCGGGACATTGCCGAGCCGATTGTGCGGTCGGCGTTTAAAAGAAATGTGGGCGCCCAACCTCAGGACCACGGCGACGTAGCCCGGCCCGGCGCGCTCCTGGTGATGCCCTCAGCCAATCAGGCGCCGATTCGGGAGCAGTTGACGGCTGGCGGACTGGAAGTCTTTCCGGTCTCAACGTGCTCTGAGGCACGCAAGGTGCTGAACCTGCACTATCAGCTCACTGCCGTCTTCTGCGCACTCGAACTCTCGGACGGCAGTTTCCAGGACATCGTCCAGATGGCGAGGGAGAGAAGCCGCGCGGTTCCGGTCGTCGTCTGCACTCCATCGCACAATGGCGACTCGAAGCACGTTCTGGAGATGGGAGCCTATCAGGTGATCGGCGAGCCATACGATCGGCGGCAGGTTCAAGAAGCGATCAGCGCCGTAATGAGTTGGCGCGACGATCGCGACGAGTAACGCTAGACCAGCTCACTCTACTGCAGTCGGCTCAGCTTCACTTCGATGTTCTGCGCGGAATCTTTGGATACCTCAACATCCTTCCCGGCAATCAATTGCTGCGCAAAGGACGGGTCCGTGCGCCACGCCGTGTTCGGGGCAAAAGCAAACACGCGGTACTTGCCAGCGAGCAAGCCCGCGAAGCTCGCGCGGCCTTCGGAGTCGGCTTTCGCGGCCCGGGCGTCCAGTTGCGGATCCTGAGGATCGGGATCTTCCGGCAGCAGCACCAGTTGCGCGTCCGCAGCCTTCGAGCCGCCTTCCACAGTGAGGCTGATCGAAGCTGTCGCGGGGTACAGCACCACCTCCAGCCTTTGATCTGGCGCTCCCGGGTTGAGCGTAATCACGCCCTGCTTCGCCTTGGCGCCGTTGTAGATCACCTCGCCGACGCCGAGTCCTTTCGGCAGATAGCGAGCTTGAACCTTATACGAGCCCTGGAACACGCTCGGCAACACAAAGCCGCCGTCGGACGCCGAGACCTCCGCTGTTGAATTCTTGTCCGCGTAGCCGGCGCGCCCTTGTGCGTCAAGAAAAACGGCGAGCGGTTTGTCCTTCACAACTGTCTCGGTGACGGTTTCGTGCAGGCGCACTTTGCCATGGATTGGGACGCCCTTCATCAGCGTCAGATCGATATCGTCGATCTTTCGATCTTCGAGATCGAAGAATGCGAAGGCCCGCCTGATTTCCACCGGATTCGCGCTCTTGCTCTCGGCGCTCAGAACGTGCTTCCCAGAGGACAGCCCATCAATCCGAAAACAGGCGTCCCCGCGAACGGTCTTATCGGTCAACGAACTGAAACTCGTGGTTGTGCCCTGGACCTCGGTGAGCGTGAGTCCCAGGGCAACGTCTCCGAGTTGATCGGGAGCGATGTCGGAATGGATGCACCCGCGAAGCGCCGCCGCCCTTCGTTTCGAGAGCTTAAAGTCGATGCGATCCAACGCCACGCCCGGCATCAGGGTCACACTTGCGGCCTGCTCTCGGTGCTCGACTCCCGGGTAGTAGCTGCGGAGGTAGGCAAGCTGATCGCTGTCTTGAAACTCCTCTTTGGTCCCGGCGGTTACGAAATTCTCGCCATGCGCCGCCGCCGCTTGAAGAACGTACTCGCCTGGCCTCAGATTCTTGATTTCGTACGCGCCATTCTTGTCGGTCGCCGAGGCTCCAGCGGCAAACGTGAGGGCACGGCTCCCATCCATGACGCGCCAGGTCATAGGTGTCACCGAAAGTCCAGCCACCGGCTTCTCCGTCTCAGGGTCGATCACTCGACCAGAGATGGAGCCCGGCATATCCATGGCGACCGTGATGTCGCTAACCTTCTGCCCCGCCTGAACGGACAAGAACTTCGAAGTGGCGAAATCTTCGCCCCATCCGACGTACGCCTTGCATCGCGCGTAGATGTTAAAGTGCGCCGGTGCTGTCGTCTTGAAGCTGAATCGCCCGTCATCGCCAGTCAGCATCACAAAAATCCCGCTCTTCGGGTCCTGTGGTTGCGCCACGGGCTCGGCCTTGGTGACGGTGTCGTACATGAAGGTCGTTCCCTCGGCCCAGCGGAAGAGGACGACACGCGCGCCGGACAGCGGCTGCTTGGTGGACGAGTCGATGACTTTACCGGAGACTTCAGCCAGCTCTTGGGCGGAACCAACCGGGAGAACGGCCAGAAAAGCAAGTACGACGATGTATGACTTCACCGCGACCTCCCAGAACACTGAGACCGAGGAACCGTCCAGCCTACAGGCGGGGGCTCTCCCGCGTCAATCCAATACGGGATCGCAAGTGGATTGGCGCGTCCGCCTTTAAAGGAATATAGCATCTGAAATACCCTTATTTCTATGGCGCAAACATTGCCTATCTGAAGATCCAGGCAGTAATCTTGACTTCTTGCTATGCCGTTGACACATTGAATTCGCCCGAGGATAATACAAACATCATTGGGTCCTCTGAGCAGTCATCGTCATCACAAAGTCTGTGGGTGCAATGCTTTTGCCGTCCGCGTTCGAGGCGAGGAATTGCGCGGCTTCGGTGCTGGGTTTGGTTTCGGTCTGGGAGCGATAAGAAGCTGAGCGGGTAACGACGGAACAATTTGCGTTCCGTCCTCTATGCGCCGGTTCGCGGAACGCGGTGCGCCGGTGGTGTGTCGTTACGTAGAACCGATTGGCGAAATTGGGAATCCGGCGTGTATCAACACCATCTTCTGCTTGGACCCGCCGGAAGTCCGGTTCTTGTCGAAGACATTCAGTGGGAGGGTTAATGAATCCGATTTTGAATGGTAAACGGTTAGTGCTGCTGACCAGCGCACTGCTGTTGGTTTCTGCTGCACTTTCCGGTCAGGACGCGACCGGGAAGATCGTGGGCAATGTCACGGATCCTAGCGGGAGCGCTATCCCGGCGGCGCGAGTGACTATTACGAACGTAGCCACCAAGATCGGGCGGCAGACGTTGAGCGACAAGGAAGGCTTCTACCAGATCCAGTTGCTGCCAGTCGGCCGCTACGAAGTGGCCGCCGAGGCGCCGGGGTTCTCGCGCATGGTCGTGCAGGGAAAGAATGCGCTCGAAATCAACCAGACGATGCGCATCGACGTGGCGCTTGAGGTTGGCAGCGTCAAGGATACGGTTACGGTGGAAGGCGGCGCGAACGTCGTGGAAACGCAGAACGCTACGGTGGGCGCCACGGTGACGGGCAACGCGGTCTACGAACTGCCGCTGAACGGCCGCAACGCCTTCGACCTGCTGGCCACGCAGCCGGGCGTCACGCCGACCAATCCCGACAACACGGGCACGGGCGCCGGCTACAGCATCGGCGGCGGCCGCACGGACTCGGTCTCGTTCCTGCTGGACGGCGGCAACAACAACAACTTGCTGAGCAACAGCTTTGTCGTCGATCCCAACCCGGACGCGATTGCTGAGTTCAGAATCATCGAGAGCAACTATGGCGCGGAGTATGGACGCAACGCCGGCGGCATCGTCAGCATGGTCACCAAGAGCGGAGGCAACACTCTGCACGGCACGGCGTACGACTTCGTGCGCAACGACGCCTTGAACGCCAACGACTTCTTCAGCAACGAAATCGGCGCCCCGCGCAACGTCCTCAAGCGCCATCAATTCGGCGGGACTGTCGGCGGACCGATCTTGATTCCGAAAGTCTTCGACGGCCGGAACAAGCTGTTCTTCTTCTTCTCCTACCAGGGGCAGAGGCAGAACTCCATCGCCCAGGACGGTAACATCCCCGTGATGACGCCGCTGGAAGCGACGGGCAATTTCTCGCAGTCCAGCGGCGGCGCGCCGAGTCCGCAGGTCGTTACCTTCCTGCAGAACAATCCGTATTATCAATCGAATCCCACGCTCGCCGCGCAAGGCATCATCGATCCGACCCGATTAAATTCAGTCGCATTGAATTACCTCAAGGCCGGCCTGTTCCCGACCTCGCCGAGCGGAGTCGTGCTTTCTTCGGCCGGCGCGAAAGATAATGCGGACGACTTCCTCGGACGCCTGGACTACAACATTTCGAGCAGCGACAATCTCAGCGTGACGCTCACCTCGCACAACAGCACGCAGGTGATCCCGTTCACGGATAATACGAACGGCGCGAACGTCGCGGGCTTCCCCAACAACACCCTCAATGCGGCGTATTTCGGAACGCTGACCTACAACCACATCTTCGGCCCGAACCTGATCAACGAAGCGCGCCTGACCGCCCAGCGCGGAAACCTCGGCCAGTATTTCCCCGGCAAGACTCTGCCGACCGGCGCCGCGTTAGGCGTGACAGGAGTTACCCCCGATCAAGCCACCGGTCCGACTCTCTTGAACCTGGACGGGCACGGAACTTACGTCGGCTTCAGCCCCAACGGTCCGACCACGTTGATCAACAACACGTACGAGATCAGCGACAACTTCTCCTGGACCAAGGGCAAGCACGCGATGAAGTACGGCTTTTACTTCTCGCCATACCAGAACAACACGCTCTACGACTACTTCGTAAACGGTGCCTACTTCTTCTATGGTCCTGGCGGAATCGGCTCCGGCAACGACTTCGCGGACTTCCTGATGGGGCTGCCGGACGAGTTCCTGCAGTTCCCGTCCGCGCCGTCGAACATTCGTTCGAAGTCGTATGCCGGTTACGCGCAGGATGAATGGCATGTCACACGTCACCTGACGCTTAACTACGGGCTACGCTACGAATACGCTCAACCGAAATTCGACACGCAAGGCAGAAGTTTCTCGTTCATTCCGGGCCTTCAGTCCACACGCTTCCCGAACGCGCCAACCGGCCTCGTGTTCCCCGGCGACGCAGGCGCGCCGAACGGCTCCAATTTCCCCGACCGGACGGATTTTGCGCCACGTTTTGGCTTTGCCTGGGATGTGTTCGGCAATGGGAAGACGAGCCTGCGCGGCGGCGGCGGCATCTTCTACGACATCCTCAAGGGCGAGGACAATCTCCAGTTCAATGGCCAGGTTCCGTTCTTCTCCTTCGCGGACCTGTTCTTCAGTGCTCCAAACGCGACGAGCGGGACCGGCACGAATTATCTGGCCAACCCCTATGCCTCGACGGGCGCCGTCAACCCGTTCCCCTCGAAGCCGCCATCATCCAGCCTGAACTTCGCGAACGCGGGGTTCCTGCCCATCGGCGGAGGCGGGGTGTACTACGTCGATCCACATCTGAAGACGCCGTACGTGTTCCAATACAACGTCTCGTTGCAGCAGCAACTGCCCGGCGGGATGGTAGGGGAAGTCGGCTACGTGGGCTATCAGGCGCACAAGCTGACCGCGCTGGTGGACCAGAACCCGTACATGCCGGGCACTGCCAACCGCATCTACAACACCGACCAGAGCAATCCGCTCTTCAGCTACTTGGAAGAGTTCCAGAACGTCGGCCTCGCGCGGTACAACTCGCTGCAGACCAATCTGACGAAGAGGTTTTCCGACACGAAATACCTCGGGGGCACGTTCTTCACGCTGTCCTACACGTGGTCGCACGAGACGGACAACTCGTCGGGATTCCGCCAGTTGCACAGCAGCATTGTGCCGTACTTCAACCACTACGCCTTCATGGCTTCGGGCGACTTCGATGTCAGACAGTTCCTGTCTCTCTCGGGTGGTTGGGATCTACCCTTCAATAAGATGTGGGAGAGCGGACCGAGACTGCTGACGAAAGGCTGGAGCCTCTACCCGATCGTCACCTGGCGCACCGGTTTCCCGCTGGACATTTTTGCCGGATTGCAGACCAGCAATGGTAATCCAGGGCCCGCGGGTGACGGGCAGGCCGGCCTGGTGCGCGCGGATCTGGTCGGCACTAGCGTCCCCACGCTCAACCCGAAGAACTACACGACAATCAACGGCGTTGCCGGCAACTACTGGTTCAATCCGGGCAGCCTCTCCAATGCTCGTGAATTGAATCTGAACACCCTCGCGACCACGAATCCGGCTGCGCTCGTTGGCCAAACCACTTACGGCTCTCTGGGGCGCAACGCCTTCCGCGGGCCGGGTTTCATCAACACCGATCTTTCGCTTGCCAAGCATCTCCTGGTCTTCAAAGAGAAGCTTGACGCCGAGTTGCGCGTGGATGCGTTCAACGTGTTCAATCACACGAACTTCGCGAACCCGTCGATCAACATCAACTCGCCGACGTTTGGAACGGTCTCGCAAGTTGTGGGCGCGAACGACCCCACGAATCCGCGTGGACCGCGCATCCTTCAGGTAGCCCTGCACCTGCGCTTCTAACTGCCCAACGATGGTTTTTGAATTCTCCGCCCGCGACTCTCATGAATCTTACTGAGCGGCGGGCGGAGTGTGCTTGATCAGCTTGTCGGCCCACGGAAGGAAGTACTTCCAGTTGGGCGCATCGGTATGGCCGCCATCGTGCTGCCGCCAGGCGAGCTGCCCGTCGAGCAGGCCTGAATTGACCGGCGGCATCTTCGCCGATTTGTAGTCGTCGCCCACTCTCAGGTCTTTCGCCCCAAGCAGCCGAAATACGCGCCCCGCCGCGACGGTGGCCATATAGGAGCCCCGCTGGTCGAGCCACTTCGCATCGCCCTTTTCGGGTATCCCATAGCTGATGAACGTCGGCCTTGGCGCGCACAGCGCGATCAGCTCGTGAGAATCCACCGGAATGTCGCTCGCGTTTTTGCTGCCGAAGACGGCTTCGGACGCGCCGTACTTGAGGAAGTTGCCCGCCATCCAGTGATACCCGCCGGAGCCGGTGAGGTTCTCGACCGCTTCTCCGAAGTTGCGGCGATGCGGCTTGACGCCGCCCTCGCCCGAGGAGCCGACCAGCACCACCGCGAATCTCCGGTCGAAGGCCATGGTGACCAGAGCGGCCTTGCCGTAGCGCGAAACGCCCTCGATGCCCACCTGCTTCGCGTTCACCGCCTTGTCGGTTTCGAGGTAATCCAAAGCGCGTGACGCGCCCCAGCCCCACGCCCGCAGAGCGCCCCAGTCGTCGGGCTTGCGCGCCTGCCCTTTGTTCACCAGTCCGATGATGCCGCGCGTCAGCCCCGCGCCGTCGTCGGCCTGAACGCTGGCCGTATCGAGAAAGGCGTAGCCCCAACCGCCGGCGATGAGTTGCTCTGTAGCAGGCGGATCGTTCCCCAGCATGGCCTTCATACGCTCCTTCATCTCGGGGTTTTTGGCCATCATTTCGGCCATGCGCTTCATGAAGGCCTGGCTGCCGAACATGATCATCACAGGCACGGGGCCGGCCGCGTGTGCCGGAGTGAACAGCGTCACTTGAATGTCGACGGCGATCGACGGGCAGGCGCTGTTGTCGACGTGGCCGACGAGCTGTCTCTCGACAACTGGGATAGCACCGGACATCGAATTCGTGGTGCTCGCGACACTCCAAGTCACCTTGGGCACGTCGCGCGGAATGCGGCCCACGACCTCGCGCTCGAAGTCCTCCACGATCTCGGGCCTGCGCTGCTTCCACCACGCCTTCTCCGACGTGATCTTCTTGCCGCTCTTCAGGGTCAGGACGTCGGGCCAGTCGGGGAACGGATTGGCTTTGCTTTCGTCGTAATTGGCGTGGTCGGGCGCCTTCTCATTGCCATTCGCGCCTGGGCGCAGCGCTTTGATGCCGAGCTGCTCCATCATGTTCCGATGGTCCTCGGCGGCGGTCCATTTCACCGGCTGGGGCTGATCGCTCGCGGCTGGTTGTGCGAGCGCCGGTCTGCCTGGCAGCTACGAGAAGGAAAACCGTCAGTAACCCGAGCGTGGGAATACGGAGAACGCCGAACCTGCGGAGCATGGCCGTTTTCATGTTCGATCCTCGCTCGAAATGATATGCGATGGTCACGGCCAGCGTCCACCCGCCATCATTTGGATCTACTGCCTAGCAAGACCCCGCATCGGCGTACGACGATGCGTGCAACCGCTGCCGGCGCCGTTGGGGCGGCACTCCGACCAGTTCCACAAAGCTGGAGCGAGCTGTGTGAATCCGCACCTCGGATCTCCGTACCTGACGGCCTGAGTTAGAGACTCCAAAATCGAAAAAGGGCTTTTGGTTCTCACAGATTTTGAGGCCTGGAATCAATAAGTTACACCGCAAAACAAAAAGGCCTTTTCGTTTTGAGGTCTTGGCCGCACTCTGGTAAGGCAGTTATTGGCATCCCTTTGCCAATGCCGCTTCGGCACAGCGTTTCGTTACGCCGATTGACCGTGCCGCAACGCTCATCACGATCTTCCCTTGCGCATGTCCTTCCTCGAGATACCGGATGGCTTCAGCCGTGTCGCTTAACGCGTAACGTCGATCGATGACAGGTACGACTCTCCCGGCTGCAAGAAGATCTTTCAGCAGATCCAAATCCTTCTTGTTTATGTTCGCTATAAAGACACGCATTTTCTTGCGCCCAATCAGCGAGAGTAATGGTCCCAGCAGCACGACTTCAGCATGCCCAGGAGACTCTCTCCACCTCCGGCCCCGACATAAACTCCGTCCGGACTCAGCGCGCGCTTGTAATCGAGGAGCGAATGATATGCGTTCGCGCCGAGAATCAGATCGTAAAGCTTCCCGCTGTGCGTGAAATTCTCGCGCGTGTAATCGATGACGTGGTCCGCGCCAAGCGATCGCGCCCTTTCTACGTTTCTCGTGCTGCAAACGGCCGTGACCTCCGCACCGAACGATTTAGCAATCTGGATCGCGAACGTGCCGACTCCGCCCGACGCGCCATCGACCAGCACCTTCTGTCCGGACTGGATCCGTCCCTTATCGCGCAGACCCTGAAGGGCGGTGAGTGCCGCGATCGGCACGGCGGCGGCCTCTTCGAACGATATGTTGGGCGGCTTCAGGGCCAATTTGCCTTCAGTGGAACACGCATACTCGGCAAATCCACCCCCTGCGAAACCTGTTACCCCGAACACCTCGTCGCCTGCCTGATACTGTTTCACGAGGCTGCCGACCACTTCGACTCGCCCTGCGATATCGCAGCCGAGGATCGTGTGCTTCGGCCCGCGCACCCCCGTCATCATGCGGACGTGGCCTCTCATGTGGTGAAAGTCCAGTGGATTCACGGATGCGGCGAAGACCCTTATGAGAACCTCATTGTCCTTAGGTGCAGGCGTCGCCACTTCGTCGAACCGCAGCGCGTCCGGCGATCCGTAATGGGTATACACAATGGCTTTCATCAGGTGCTCCTGAAGAGTACGTCGGAAATCGCCGCTACGTTATTGTGGCGTCCGGACAACGAATTTGGCCATACAAATCCGACCAAATGCCGCGTCCCCTGGGGACGCGATCGTTACCGGGCGGTCAGCCCCGCGCGGCTCAGCTTCGATTTCTCCACGCCGTCAGGATTGCGTGCACTTGATCGGACACGCGTTCGCGGGCGAGTGCGCGATCCACGCCGGAACTCAGCAATGAATCGTATTCGGTGTGTATGTGGCGGACGGCAGCCGTGACGGCGGCGGTCAACGCCTGTTCGTCCAAGCTCCGGCCTGCCGCCGTCCGGCCGACTCGGCCGCTGCCGCGCGCGGCGGTGTGGCCGGCAATGGCCGCGGCCTCTTTCGGCGGACAGCCTGGAAACAAGGCCATGATTTTGCCCGTCATCATAGCGACGAGTTCGCGATCCTGCTTAAGGCGGGCAGCGGCTCCGCGAACCCGCTCGCGGGCTCTTTCATCGGCGTCAAGCGCACATTCCCGCTCCGCCTTTTCAAGCGCCTCAATTTCGACCAGAATTCCCTGCCGTTCATAGCGTCCGCGCGAGCGGCTGAATCGCACGACCACCGTCGTTCGCGCGCTGTATTTCGTGGCCCGGCGCGTCACGGCTGCATCACCCGCCGGAAGGTACTCAAGATCGTCCAGCCGCGCGCACGGCAGGCACAAGGGTTGCTGAGTTTCCATCAGCAGGAAGCTGCCGCGGTAGAGTTCCGCTCCGCATTCCGAGCACTGCGAGTCGGTGACGATCTGGAAGACGACGGGCCGCTCCGCCTTTTCGATGCGTTCATTGACTTGCTGCAGCTTGCGCTCCGCCAGCGCGGGAGATGCGTAGTGCGTCCGGTAACTACGTTCGATTCCCGGATCTCCGCTCTTACTGAATCGGAGGTCCATGGAGCCCCTCTTGTAGCGCGCTTCGCTGGGTTTGAGCCCCTTCGCGCGAGCCCACAGCCGAAACGCCTTCATCGAGGCCGAAATCTTCTTGAGGTTCCCTTGGATCACTCGCTCCAGGAAAGCGACCCGGCCCTTGCGCCATGCATCGAGCTGCGCGGGAGCCAGTAGCCCCATACCGGTAAGAACGTCAATGGAGCTGACGTATTGATGGTGGGCCAGAGCAGCCTCCGCCGCCTGGATCGCGCGTCTCTCCAACTGTTGTCTATTCTCAGGATTCACAGATGACTTCCCGCCGAACAAGCATCGTAACATGGCGGATTGAACGTGGGACAAGCACCAGCTTGAATTGAACAAGCTCGCGTCCAGTCTCAATCGCGCCGGTGTCACGCGGACGTTGGCGCCTAACGCGGGCCGCCGAGGGCGCTCAACACTCCCGCAAGTGCACCAGTCAACCGTTCCCGGGTGATTGTCGCCGGCAAGGGCAGAGAAAGTATGGGCTGGTTAGTCCGCGGGTCGGTTTGGACGGCGGTGGATAGCCAGCGCTGGATTGGACTGCCGGAGTCCCCGCCGGATCCGGCGCCGGGCGGAGTTGCTAGCGTTTCAAGAAAACGAATACCCGCTTCCAGAAGGCCGGCCGCCGCCTGGGCCAGAGGTTCGCCTTCCGGTGCAGACTTCGTCACAGACGCGTCGCGTTGAGTGGGCGCGGAGTCCTCAACAAGCACTGGCTGGGCAGGCGGCGCAGCCCCGGCGCGCGCCGGAACCGGCACAACGATAGGGGGCGCCGTTTCAATCTCCGGCTGGGGCTTGACGGGTTGCCCGGCAAACACCTCTTTGACAGCCTGCAGTACGCTCTTCTTGCCTAGAGCCTCAAAACTGATCTCGGAAGCGGTGGAATCGAACACCCCGGAGAAGAGCGACTTTTTGAGCCGCATGGTGTCCCATACGCGCTCCTCGATTGAGTTAGAGGTGAGGAAGTGAACGACTTGCACGGGGTGCTCCTGGCCCATGCGATGCACGCGGCCGATACGCTGTTCCAGCCGGGCCGGATTCCACGGAGGCTCGAAGTTGATGACCGCCGAAGCCGACTGAAGGTTGAGTCCGACGCCGCCGGCGTCGGTTGAAAGGAATACCCTGCATGCCGGATCTTCGCGAAACTGGCCGATCAGCGCCCCGCGTTTCCGCGCCGGGACTCCACCGTGCAATGAGACGAACCCAATGCCCAATTTGTTGAGTTCTTCCCCCGCGAGATGTGTCATGCGCTCATACTCGCTGAACACGACGACCTTGCGGCTCTCCTCCACCACAAGTTCCCGGATGATCTCGCGAAACTCCGCTAGTTTGGGCGAGTGGTGAGTGGCCTTGTCAAACAGGAACGTGGAATTGCACAGCATCCGCATGTTCTGGATGCAGCAGGAAATGCGGCGCAAGTCGATTTCGGAGAGCCAACCTTGCCTTTCCCATTTGTGCATCAACTTGCCGAGGATATCGCTTTGCTCCCAGTAGGGTTCCGCCTGTTCCTTCGTTAGTTCCACCCGGAAGATCTGATCCGTGCGGGGCGGCAATTGGGTTAAGACTTCTTTGCGCGTACGCCGAAGCAGGATCGGCTCCAGTTGTTCGTGAATCTTGTCCAGGCCGCGATAGCCAAGCACGTGTCCTTTCTCGTCCTCGATACGGTGTTCCTGCAGGAAGCGGAAGGCCGGACCCAGGCGGCGGCCGTCCGCGAACTGCACAACGGAGAATAGTTCCTCGAGTTTATTTTCGAGCGGCGTCCCGGTCAGTACGAATGCATAGCGGCTCTTTAACTGCTTGATGGTGCGCGCCGTCGCCGTGGCCCAATTTCGGATCCGCTGCGCTTCGTCCAGGATGATCAGATCCGGCTGCATCCTGTGCATGTACTCCAGGTCCTTGAGGACCACCTCGTAGCTCGTCAGATTGAAGAACATCGGCGCGGCGTACAGGCTCTTGCGGCGGGGCAGCAGTCCATCGATGACTTGTGCGGAGAGGCCGGTGAATTTCTCGATCTCGGTCTTCCATTGGTATTTCACCGAAGCCGGAGCGATCACCAGAACCCGCTCAATGCCGCGGCGGCGGCGCAGCAATTCGGCGGCGGCCAAGGCCTGAACGGTCTTGCCCAATCCCATGTCGTCCGCCAGGATCACCCGGCCGCGTCCCGCCGCGAACAGGGCGCCACGGATCTGATAAGGCAGCAATTCGGTCTTCAAGACTCCCGCGAGCGGGTCCTTGCCTCGTCCAAGCTGCGCCAGCAACCGGCGTTCCCAGTCAAGCCCCTCTGCAAGTTCGTTCTCGCGCTCTAGAAACTCCAGAACGTCGCTGTAGATGACGGCCTGGTCGTCCAACCCGCGCAGCCGTTCCAGCACCTTATCGAACTGGCCGTAAGAATCCGGTGGCAGCAAGCCGTCGGCATCGAACTGCTCATGCGCCAATGCGAGCAATTCCGGGGAGGGCGAATCGGGCAACCGCAACCTCACGTCCAGGCGCTCGCCGTATTGGAGGGATAGAGAAGCGCGGCTGCGCTTGAATGCGCGGCGTTCGAGGGCCGGGATACGACGCCGCACTTTGATCAGCAAGGCCTCGATATGTTTGCAGGTACCCAAGGTGTTTGCGGCGAAGTCCGGGCACGAGCAGAAGCTCTCGAAGAGTCCGGCGCCACGCAGTGCCACCCGGTAGGTCTTGCCGCTGCAGGACTTGATCTGGTAGTCCCCGTACGGTTGGCCATCCGGCCTGGCGAGGATTCTGGCGATAGCGGTCTTCGCGCGTTCGCGACGTTCCGAAATCTGTTGTTCAATCAGCATGCTTGCACTCCGAATTCAGGGAAGCAGTCAGCATAGCAGATGCGTATGGGCGCGTATGGCGTATGGGCTTATAGGGGCTTATAGGGGACAGCCTGACCGTCCCAGCATGGTTTCAGATTGGGCTTATAGGGACAGCCTGACCCGTCCCAGCATGGTTTCACATTGGATTTTCTGAGAACATTGCGGTCGAGCCGGCACTCATAAACAGAATGCCGCGAATCGCTCGCTATGTCGCGCCCGGCTTGGCGCATCACATCACCCAACGGGGGACAGGGCGTCAGGTCGTTTTCCGGACTCGGCCCGACCGGCTCGTTTACCTCGGACTGCTGCGAGAACAGGCGTCTCATTTGGGAGTGCCGATCCTCGCTTACTGCTTGATGCCCAATCACATACACCTGATTGCGGTCCCGCCCGAAGAGGACTCACTGGCTGTTCTGTTGCGGCGCGTGCATGGCCGCTTCGCACAGTATTTCAATGCGCGGCGCGCACGCTGCGGCCACCTTTGGCAGAACCGATTCTACTCGTGTCCGATGAGTCCGGGGCACCTTTGGAGCGCAATTCGCTACGTCGAATCGAATCCAGTGAGGGCAGGTCTGGCGGCAGAGCCGGCCCTATATGAGTGGTCGAGCGCTGAAGCTCACTTCAGCGGCGGTGATCGGCAGCGTGTGTTGGACATGCGCTTCTTCAAGGAGTTTGTCGGGGCTTCGGGTTGGCGCCGGCTGTTCGGTGAGCCGGACAGCGAGCTAACGTATAGCGCCCTTCGGAAAGCTACGTATTCCGGGCAACCCTTTGGGGATCAAGCATTTCAAGATGAGATCCGGGACATGCGGAAAGGGAGTCAGCAAGGCGCTAGACCCGCCGGGATGCACAATTCCGACAGCGCGTCAGTAGCAGCGGCGACTTGAGTCCGGGCGCGAAGGCCGGCAGGGATCGATGCCTGTCGCGATTGAATCTGAACGAACTACGACGAAATGAAAGCAGGCCAATTGCGGTTGGGACGGGTCAGGCTGTCCCACAACGCCCACAACGCACAACGCACAACGCCCACAACGCAGGCCCCACAACGCCAGACTTCGTAATCTAATTGACTCAATCCGTATGCTAAAGTAAACTTCGCTTGGGTCGCTGCACAAGTCTGCAAACGTGAGGATTTGAACTCAATGGGCTCCTGCAGTGTGAACTCGCGAACCGCTTCTCCTGGCCGTAGTGGCACGCTCAGCTCATTGCCGCCGCTGATTGTGACCGCTCCGGGACTCATGTGTATGCGGGGAACGTCCTCCGAATGGTTGAAGCGAGGGCTGCCCCCGCCCGAGCGCCGCTTGCTCCTGAATCCCGGCGTGACTCCGCCGGCATCGCTTCGCCGTTTCTCGGCTTTCCCGGTCAGAACCGCTCAAACCGGCGGGGCCCTGCCGGCCGCAGGCAATGCGAAGCCGACGCTGCACTGCGCCGGATCAAAGGGGACAGCTCTTCCCGACGGCAGGACCGGAAACCGTACACCAACACCAGGCAGCCCCCTGGTTTGTTTCAATGACTGTCTTGCGACCCGAAGAACGAACGCAACAGGAGCCTTTCGATGCGGCAGTTCAACCTGCACACTAGCCGCTGTCTATCGCGCCTGTGAAAAGCCCGGTGAATCCGAACGGAGGATCTATGAAATCGCTCGCCCCGAGAGCCCTCGTCCATGGATTGGCAACTATGCTGCTGTTTGCGACTGCGGCATGGGCGCAATCGGACTTGGGTTCCATCACAGGATTTATCAAGGACCCGGCGGGAGCAACCGTACCAAATGCCAAAATAACGGTGCGGAACCTGGCGGGCCTGGAACGGAAAATCGCAACCACCGAATCCGGACACTACTCGATCACGAACATCCCTCCAGGACTTTACACCGTCACCGTGGAGGCGTCGGGGTTCAAGAAGTATGTGAGCAACAACAACAAGCTCGATCCAAGCAGCGAGTTATCGGTCGACGCAACGCTCACGATCGGCGCGACCACGGAGAGCATTGAGGTGAGCGCGACGACCACCAGCCTGCAAACCGAGTCCGCCTCGGTGCAGAAGGATGTCACCCGCGAGCAGATCGATGCGCTCGAACTGAACGGCCGCAACCCGATCTACATGGCGAGCTTGGTGCCTGGCGCGCGCGGCGGCAACCTGGCCAGCCTGAATTTCAATTTTACCCAGGGCCCCTCGAATTTCAACGGCTCCCGCAACGTGGAGAACCTGATCACTTACGATGGCGCGCCGGCCACTCGAACGCGCGCCAACGGGACCAGCCTGGGCGCGGCGGACGTCGACTCGGTGCAGGAAATTCAGGTATTGACGGCCGACTACGCAGCGGAGTATGGCCGCACTTCGGGCGGCCAGATCCGCATCATCACCAAGAGCGGCGGCCAGGATTTCCACGGTTCGATGTACGAATACTTCCGCAACAACTACCTGAATGCGAATACCTGGACGCGGAATCATGCCGCAAATCAACCGGGCGTCGCGCCGTTCAACGATGTCGCGCCGTTCCGCTACAACCAGTTCGGCTTCAACATCGGCGGACCGTTATACATTCCCGGCAAGTTCAACAAGGACAAGAGTAAGTTCTTCTGGTATTGGGGCCAGGAATGGGTGCGCTACCGCTACACCGACAGCGCGGCCTGGACGGTGCCATCGCTCTCGATGCGTCAGGGCGACTTCAGCGAGCTGCTGAACCCGACGAACTTTTTCTACGGCAAGACGGTGACCATCAAGCAACCCGGTACCAATACGCCGTTCGCGGGGAACATCATTCCGGCGGCGCAGGCCAGCCCGAACGGGTTGGGCGTCCTGAAGGCGTACCCGGCGCCGAACCTCACGACTCCGATCAACGGCAACAACAATTACTACGCCACGGCTCTGCACCCGCAGAACCAGCGCAAGGATACGCTCGCCGTCGACATGAATCTGACAGACCGGCAGCGGCTGCAGTTCCGGCGGAATAACTACACGTTCTGGGAGTACCAGCCACTGGACGGAACGCCGACCGAGACGCCCAAATATTTCATCCGGCCCAATCAGACAAATTCACTGGATTATGTTTGGACGATCAGCCCGTCGGTGGTCAACGAGGCGCTGGTGACGGTCAGCCTCGACGACGTTTATATCCCGGTGGATCAGGCCCATTTTCTCGATCGGACGACCGTGGGAATCAACTACCCGTACATCTTCCCGACGGGCAAGCTGATTCAGAATCGCATTCCAACGGCAGCGATCACGAATTTCAATACGCTCACCGGGAATCCCTATCCGTCGCACTCGTCCGGACCCATCTACACCGCCTCGGACGGGCTCACCTGGATCAAGAGCAAGCACACTTTCAAATTCGGCGTTTCGTTCGAGCGCTCAGGCGAGAACGACAACGACGAGATCAACGTCAGCGCCTGCCCGACCTGTACGAACAATCAGAACGGGCAATTCAGCTTCACCGATTCGTTGGCCGGCGGTTCCGGCGTGGCGGCGGCCAACGCGGCGCTGGGGATGTTCACGACTTACTCGGAATTGGGCCAGCGCGCCTACACCATCTTCCGTAGCGACATGTACGAGTGGTTCGCGCAGGACAGTTGGAAGATCAGCCAGAAGTTGACTGTGAACTACGGTATTCGCCAGACCATCAACATGCCCATTCACGCGCTGTGGGGGAACATGTCGGTGTTCGATCCGGCGCTGTACGATCCGGCCAAGGCAGTTACGGTCGATCCCACCAACGGACGGATCACTGTCGGAAGCGGCGACCGGTACAATGGCATGGTCATCCCGGGCTCGGGCTGGCCCAGTTCCGCCAAAGGACGCTTTCCGGAAGCGACCAACCCGGCCTATGACTACCTGTTCCGCGGCGGCGGAATTCCATCCTATTACTCGGACGTGCAGTACAATACTTTCCAGCCGCGGATTGGCATTGCTTACCAGGTCGACGATAAGACGGTCTTGCGCTCCGGCGTCGGGCGCTTCTTCACGCGCAACGGCGTGAGCGACTCGATCTTCCTGGGTGGCAACCCGCCGTTCCAGCCGACGGCCAACGTAACCGGCGGCAGCGTGGACAACCCTGGTGGGACTTCGACCAACATCCTTCCGCTGACAGTGACGACCTATCCCAAAGACCAGAAGAACCCCGAGGCCTGGAACTGGAACTTTACCGTGGAGCGCAAACTCCCGTGGGAATCGGTCGCCAGCGTGGCCTACGTCGGCAGGCGGGGGCTCCATCTGCCGCGCGAAGTGGATATCAACCAGCCCACCACCGCCGTGGTGGCCGCCAATCCAGGCGTCAACATCGACGCGCTGCGGCCGTACAAGGGCTACAATTCGATCCGCGAGAGCCAGAACGTGGCCACTTCGCAGTACAACGCCCTCCAGGTCACCTGGAACCGGCGTTTCGCGCAAGGCGTGATGTTTGGTTTGTCGTACACCTATTCCAGGAGCTACGACAACGGCTCGCAGTATCGCGACATCCTTCCCAACACCTACTACGCCGGAAACATGTGGGCGCTATCGACCTTCGACGTGACTCACATGATGACGATCAATTACCTGTACGAGCTGCCCTTCGGCCGCGGCAAGAAGTTCGGCAAAGACTGGAACAAAGGCGTGGACTTACTCCTTGGCGGCTGGCAGCTCAGCGGCATCACTCAACTGCAGACCGGCACTCCGTGCTCGGCCGTGGTCAACACCGATTACGCCGGAGTCGGCGTGGACGGCAATTTCAATGACTGCGGCGGCACGGGCAACCTCTGGGCGATGACCGGCAATCCGTCGGTGCTCGGCAATTTTGCCGCGGGCGGCTCCAGCGATCCTGCCCTGTGGTTCCAGACCAAGACCGCCAATGGAACCCCTATCTTTACTGCGCCGGCCAAGGGCACCTTCGCCACCGGCACAGTCAGCCGGGACTTCTTCCACAACCCGGGAATCGAGAACTGGAACCTCGGGCTCTACAAGAAGTTCGCGATTAACGAACGAATTGGGTTCCAGTTCCGGGCTGAGGCCTTTGACGCTTTCAACCACCCGAACCTTAGCACCGCGGGGACCAATCCGAACAATCTTTCGACGTTCGGTAAGGTCACCGGAAAGACCGACGACGTCCGCAATCTGCAGCTCTCGCTGCGGTTCTACTTCTGACCGATGTGTTCGCACTCGGGCTCGAGGCCCAAGGTACGTTTCAGCCGCAGGCTGCACAGAGCCTGAGCAATAGGTCAAAAACCGGTAAGGGTTGCGGGATTCGCCCAAATGCTTGCCTGGAATCGGCAAGTTACGGGCGGAAACCGGCAATCCTACCGGTTTCTGGTCTTCGACACACCGTCTTCAGGGGCCGCTTCTCGTGCGGCGCGGAATTCCTTTTCCGCCTCCGCGGTCCTTCCCATTTGCTGGAAAACCAGGCCGAGATGGTAATGGGCCAATCCTGATTTCGGCTGCAGTTGGACGGCTTTCTCGAAGTTTTGGCGCGCCGGCTGCAGTTCGCCACGCTCAAAGTAGATACCGCCCAACGTGTCGTGTGCTTCGGCCGAATTTGGATCGGCATCGAGTGCCAGGTGCAGGTGCCTCTCGGCCTCCTTCCAGTTCTTCTCCATCGCCGCGAAGACTCCGAGATTGAAGTTTGCGGTGTAACTGCGCGGATCGATAGAGAGGATGCGATTCAGGTGCGCGCGGGCCTGCGCATAATCCTGTTTGCGGATATAGATCTCCGCGAGTGCTTCGTCGGCCAGCGTGTACCACGGCTCGGCAGCCAGAGCCGCGTTGAATTCCTGAATGGCCTCGTCCAGCCGCTGGAGTTGGAAGTAACAGGACCCGAGTTCATAGTGCGCTTGAGCGTCCGCGGGAGCAAGTCTGACTGCCCGATTGAATTCCGGAGCCGCGGCGGCGTACTCGCCCGACCGCTTGTGGTTCAATCCCAGATTGAGCGGGATCTCCGCGACGTCGGGCAGTTTGTCCCGCAAGTTCTCCAAGATGCGGATAGCTTCGGCCCGGCGGCCCGCGGACGCGAGAGACACGGCACTGAAGTATCGCTCGAAATCCCCGATTCGATCCTTCGGGTCGACGCCCGGCTCGCGATCCGAACTCGAAGATCCGGCCAGGTATCCGAGTGAACGCAGCGCCGTGACGGTTTCGGATGTCGGCGGGCTGAGCTTAGCGGAGTGGCCGTTTGGATATGCCGCAAGCAGCGCGGCGATCCGCTTTCCCAGCGCATTGGCCTCCGGATGCTGCTGCCCATAGAGGTTTCGCAGCTCCTTCGGGTCGCTGGTAAGGTCGTACAACTCGGGTTTTGGAGCCGCGATGTATTTGTAGTGACCGACCCGCATGCTTCGCAACGTAGCGCACCCAAAGTGGTTTCGCGCGTACACGCTTTCCGAATAGATCTCCCGGCCGGCGCCGCCTCCAATCAGACTGTGGCCTTTCATCTCGCCCGGTGGCGGTAGACCGATGGCATTCAGGATCGTAGGCGCTACGTCCAGCAGACTCGCCGCTTCATCAACTACGTTCTGTTGAATACGCCTGGATCCCGCCGGCCATTTGACGAGGAGCGGCACGTGCAGAGTGCTCTGGTAAATGAAGTACCCATGTGTACTCTCGCCATGCTCGCCGAGCCCCTCGCCATGATCGGAGGTGAACACGATGAGCGCTTTATCCAGCAGGCCGCGCCGGCCGAGGAAGGCCAGAAAGTCCCCCACGACTTTGTCCACGTAAGCAAGTTCGGCGGAGTAGCCAGTCTCGCCGTGGCGCAGCGCCGGATCCTGAGGCAAATCATAGGGCAAGTGCAGGTCGTACAGATGGAGAAAAAGGAAAAATGGCGCGGTCTCGTTGTGCGCCACCCAGCGCATCGCGGCATCGGCCACCTGCGCCCCGGATCGCTTTCGGTCGATCTCGCCCGTTGCGGTCTTGCTGCGAACGGCGAGAGGGCCGTCGTAGACGTCAAACCCGCTGGCTCAGTCCGAATCGTTGGTCCAACACAAAGCTGCCCACGAATGCGCCCGTCCGGTAGCCGGCGGCCTTCAAAACCGTGGCAAGGGTAACAGCCGAGGACGCCAGGGGAACGCCGTTGTCCCGCACACCGTTTGCGAATGGATACGTGGAGGTGAAAAGCGCAACATGGGCTGGCAGTGTCAGGGGAAACGGGCTGCTGACCTGGGAGAATAGACGTCCCGTTCTTTGCCAGTGAATCGATGTGCGGCGAGGCCTGTCTGCCCGCTTGATAGCAGCTCAGGTGGTCGGCCCTGAGCGTATCCACCGAGATGAGGATCACCGGCGTGGACGGTTGGGAGTAGCCGGCCCGGCACACCAGCGCGGCTAGCGCGAGGAACGCGAAACGCGACATTTTCCTGACTCTAACACGGAGGTCTTCCATCTAACGGCGAGGCCCGCGGAGCGACAACATCGGAAAGGGAGATGAAGATGGGGCATACACGGCGACGCATGGCAGGCGCATGTTTTGTTTGCTTCCTCGCTGCCGCTGCGCCTCAAGATGCGCGGTTTCTCAGTTTCCCGGACGCCAAAGAGGTCCTGGCGGCGTTCGGACGCACCGAAGATGGTCCAGGCTGGGACGCCTGGGTCAGGGAACAGGACCGCGAAGTGCGTGCGCGGATTGAACGCGGGGTCGAGGATTCCATCAGTAATCTGATTCTCTATGGCGCCTCCTTCACCCGGTTGCCGCGCCTGGAATCTCCCGAGGCAGCGGCGAATTCGGCCGGCGAGTTGGTGGAGGCGTCGCGCGCCCGCGTCCGGGCGGCCGCTGCCGCGCTAGCCCGTCCAGTGAAGGACGAGCGCCTGCGGTTCGCGCGCGATTTCCTGTTGGCGCACAAGGTATCGCCGGAGAGATTCGAAAGCGTATTGGCGGCGAATCTGACCCGATTTGCGATCGAGCAACGCGGGTACCAGGAGCAACTGAAGGCCGTCCATCAGGATGGGGATCCAGGCGCCGAACTCTTCACGCGGGCCACTCTTTTCGACCAACGCGGGCTTTCAGCGGATACGTCGCTGCTCCCAAACTATGCATTGGATGACACTCTGCGCGCGCTGCTGCGCAAAGACGCGCTCGCCTTAGGGAGCATCCGGAGCATCGCGGTGATCGGCCCTGGGTTGGACTTTGCCGACAAGCGTGACGGCTACGATTTTTATCCGATACAGACCATTCAGCCCTTTGCAGTGTTGGAATCCGTCGTGCGCCTGAAATTGGCGGGACCTGGCGACTTGCGTCTGGTTACGCTTGACTTAAACCCCGCTGTCAATGCCCATCTGCAACGCGCGGCCAAGCTGGCTCGCGCCGGTACTCCGTACATCTTGCAACTGCCGCGTGACCTGGCGGCCGACTGGACACCGCAATCGATCGCCTACTGGGAACATTTTGGAGATGTGATCGGCTCGCCTGCCGTTCCCGTGATGTCACCCAAGGGCCTGCGCGTGCGCGCCGTAGCGGTCCAGCCAAAATATGCCGCGCTCATTGAACCGCTCGATCTGAACGTCGTGGCTCAAGTTCTAAACGACAGGAAATTCGATCTGGTGGTGGCGACCAACATCCTGGTCTATTACGACCGGTTCCAGCAAGCTCTGGCTATGGCGGGCATTGCGCGAATGATGAACGCTCGCGGGGTATTTATTTCGAACACGGTGCTGCCGGCGCAAAGGCCGGCGGATCTCGAGTACTTAGGACGCCGAAGCGTAACGTACAGCACGTCCGGCGGCTATGGCGATGACGTCGTCGTATATCGCCGCAAATAAGAAGGCCGGAGCCGCGGCTCCGGCCTTCTTATTGAGCAGTTCTGCCGTATCCCCGTTCAGAAGGTGATACGGCCACCCAATTGAAGGCGTCTCGCAGGGGCCGCGCCAACCAGAAAGTTCGCTTTGCCGAAACCGCCGCTGTTCAGGTTGGTCGTGATGCCGTCGAAGTTCGGATGGTTGTCGAGGTTGAGAGCCTCAAAGCGGAGTTGCAGCTTCGCGGCTTCCGTGAGCTTAAAGTTCTTCATCAACGCTCCGTCCAGACCGTTGAACCAAGGTCCGCGGAATAGATTCCGGCCCAGAGTGCCGTAGCGAATTCCGTATCCGGACGGATTGACGAACAGCGAGTTCGGTGTGCTGACGCCGTAGGCGGCATTGCACGCCGCAACGTTGGTAGATTTCATCCCGGCATAGCCGCAGCCGATCGGATTGTTGTCCTTGAAAATGCCGTCTGCCGGGCTCCCACCCGAGTAAACGGCGGTGGCGTTGGTGCCGATGAAGTTCGGGCGATCGTTGGCGACGCCGTCCAGGTTATAGTCTCCGCCGATGTTTTCCAGGTACCCATTAGGATCGGTCGCGTTGCCCTTATACCGTCCGCGGGCGTTATAGACCTCGATCGGGTGGCCGGAGTAACCCTGGTAGAAGGCGGAAACCTGCCAGCCGCCCAGGACGCGCCCGATAAATCCTTTCTGATTCTTCAGGAACGGCAGTTCGTAGGTCAGGATGGTCTTGAAGTTCTTCTGGTGGTCAAACGCGCCGGGACCGTATTCGAGGCCAGGTTTGCTATTGCTGACGAAGTAATACGGCTGGCTGTACCCGCCGCTGGTCGTCGACCCCGAGAACAGGTCGGAGCCCTGATCCATCAGCCGCGACCAGGTGAAGCTGAACTGGAACTGCAGGCCGTTGCTCATCCGTTTCTGGACTTCCGTGACCATGGCGTTGTAGTTGGAGTTCAGGTTGTTGGCGCGATAGTTGAAGCCCGAGTACAGCGAATTGGGCCTGCCGGGGCTGCTGGTGTTGAGAGTTGCGTTGTACTCCATGCCGTCATAGCGGTTCAGGTTCATCAACTGGGACAGGTGCCGTCCCATCGAACCCTGGTAGTTGACGCGCAACAGGAAATCGTGCAGAAACTGCTTCTCGATGCCGAGATAGAAGTTCTGCGTCGAGGAGTCCTTCATGTTCACGTCCATGGTGCGGACCGAAACGCGGCCCGCGGCGCCGGGGAGAGAACCAGGGACGTAGCCGGCGATGGTCGGAGGGAATGTGTAGGCGATCAAGTCGCCGGCGGTGGCGTCATGGTCGGCCAAACCATAGAACGGCGGGTTCCATGCGCCGTTCGACCAGATGTTGTCGAACAACCGGTCGTAGGAAATGCCGAAACCGCCGCGTACAGACATGCTGCCGTTGCCGAGTACATCGTAGGCGAAACCGACGCGCGGCCCATAGTCGCCGTTCGGCGTCTTCCACATACTCGAGACCGGGCCAACGCGCGCGGCGGCAACCTGGGCCGGGGCGTATCCGGAGAGGTTGGTGAACTGCGAGATGATGCCGTTTGCTTCCGTCGGCGCCCCGTAGCGTTCCCAGCGCAGACCGAGGTTCAGCGTCAGCCGCCTGGATACCTTCCAGTCGTCGTTGATGAACACGTTCGCGTCCTTCATGATGTAGTGGCGGTAGGCATTGGCAGGCGCGCCCGTGCTTGGATTGATCGACATCTCCTGGTAGTACGGAAAGTCCTGCTGGAAGTTGCTGTTGTCGTAGTTCTGGATGTTGGCGATGGTGTTGTTCGGACCTACGGCTCCCACGGACGCGGGCGTGGGACCCGTCGTGTTGGCGAATTCGTAATAGCCGGGGGTGCCCAGGTCCCAATTGCGGTACAGGATGCCGTACTGGTAGCCGCCGCCGATCTTAATCGAGTGCTTGCCTTTGGTCCAGCCGATGTTGTCCTGGAGCTGCCAGCGGTCCTGCGTGAAACTGTTCAACAGGTTTCCGTCAGCCGAGCCGTAGCTCCAACCGAGTCCATTGAACTGGCTTCCGTCTATGTAGGTGGTGGGGAGTCCCTGCGTGCCATTGCCGTCCTCGTTCACGGAGGAATGGCGATTGTGGGCAATGGTCAATTCATTCACCAACGTCGGGCTGAAGATGTGGGTCTCCACCCCCGACAGGTTGTGATAGTGCTCCTTATCGAGGTTCGGGATCGGCTTGGCGGTGGTCCCCTGGTTCGCGGCGCCGCCGTACGCGTCGGAGTACTGGTAACGCGTGAAGTTGGCCGTTAAAGTCAACCGGTCCTTGGCCGAGAAGTTGTGATCGATCTTGGCCGAGTAGATGTTCTGGCCGGTGTCTTGGGGATCGTTCCCGAAGATGCAACCGACGTGCCCAATGGAATCGGGATAGTTCGCCGCTTGCGAGGGGCAAGGAGCACTCGACGTGACTGGGTTCCAGAAGCTGATGACCTTCTGGGCGAGAGGCCCAGCCCCCAGCTTCATAGCGTTTAGCTCGGCAGGAGTTGGAACGGCCGAGTTGAAGTTGCTGCCCTGACGCAGGTCCACGCGGTCGTAGGTGAACGCGAAGAAGGTCTTGTCCTTGATGATGGGACCGTCGATCTCGCCGCCGTACTGATTGCGGCTGTATTTGCCGATCGGGCTGGCCTGGCGGTTCGAGAAAAAGTCGTTAGCGTTGTACGCGGCGTTGCGGTTGAACTCGTACGCCACGCCGTGGAACCTGTTGGTGCCGGACTTCTGAACCGCACTCACCAGCGCTCCGGCGGCGTGCCCGTACTGCGCGCTCATGTTGTTCGTGAGCATCGTGAATTCGGCCACCGATTCGAGCGGCGGCTGAATGTTCACGCTGCCCTCGCTGAAGTTGTCGTTGTTATCCGCGCCGTTCAGCATGTACGTGGTGCCGGATTCGCGCGAGCCGCCTGAAGTTGCTTGGAAGTTCATCCCTTGCGTGACCGCCGGCGCGGCGAAGGCGAGGTCGAAGACGTTGCGCGTCAGCAATGGCATGCTTTCGATCGTAGACTGGCTGACGGTGGTGGTGAGGTCGGAGCTCGCCGTCTGGACCAGGGACTCCTGTGAGCTGATCTCAATCGTCGTCTGCGCCTCCGCCACCGACATCGTCACCTGAACCGGAACTGTCTTGCTTGGATTGACGATGATGTTCTTGATTTCCCTCGTCGTGAATCCCTTGGCTTCGATCTTCAGCGAGTAAGTACCGGGAGGAACGAGCGGGAATCGGAAGGTGCCGTCCGAGGAACTCTTCGCCGATTGCGCTACCCCAGTGCCGTCATTGGTCAGCGTGAGTTCGGAGCTGGCAATCAGCGCCCCGGAACTGTCTATCACCGAACCGGTTACCACACCTTGTACAGTTTGCCCGCGCAGCATTCCAGTAAAGCCAGTAAAGCCAAGGACCGCCGCGATTACGAGTGAGATTGACGCAGACAAGAAAGGTTTCATAGACCTTTTCCCCTTGAGCATTCGAGGACGTGTACAGCTACCGTTATTTCGTCTGTTACCTACTGCGTGGTAAGGAAGGAATGTTACTTATGTTAATTTACTGCGTTGCGATGAAAGGTCAAGCGGTTTTCACTCGGGAGCCCCAAGCTCGGGACAAAAAGCACCCTAATGGGGAGGCCGCCCCATCGAAAGATCGCACTTGCGTTCCGGTTCTGCCGGAGCCAGGCATGTGGCCATTGCGAGACTGCTTAGTGCCTGGCAATTCCACAGAGAACCGCATCGGGGAAGGAGGGAAAGATCGTCCCTGCCCCCTCTACTCCGAAGCTACTGGCGTAGCCGGATGGTTCCCAGCTTCCACGGGATCCGCGAGTAGCTCGCGCTACGCACGGCGGGATCGTATCCCCGATACAGGAATTGCAGGTCAGTGGGATCGATCTGTCCCGCTTCTCACTTCCTAGGACGTCCTTACACACGCGCGCATCGGCAGTAGACTCAGCACATGGTCCGTCAGATTGCGCCTTTGTTCTTCACCCTGGACGTTCCCACTACGCTTGCCTATTACAAAGAAAAGCTTGGCTTCCAATGTCTGGGGATGTGGCAGGATCCGCCGGTCTATGCCATCGTGGCGCGCGACCGGCAGGTGATTCACTTCCGTTGCGCCGAGCCGCCCAAAGCCAATTTGAACAAATACGCGGACGAACTGCTCGACGCGTACCTGTTGGTCGAAGATGCCGATGCGCTTTATGCCGAGTACGCAGCCCGAGACGTAGAATTCACTCGGGGAGTTGCCAACATGCCATGGCACTTGCGCGAGTTCGTGGTCAAGGATTGCGATGGCCGTCTGTTGGCTTTCGGCGCGAACCTGTAGTCTTCTCCTGCCGTCGCTTCCAGAAGACCGACCTTGCCGGTGAATGGCTAGGAATCGGCTTTCTGGAAAGTCTTTACCTGGTTTTCCGGCCGGAGGACGCGCCAGCCGGAAGGGATGCGCAGGTTCCAAGTCGTGTCCGGATGGCCGGCTAGACCGCGAGTTATCTCGCCGCCTCTGCAGTTACCCCGTCGTAAAGCAAGTGTTCGGGGCTCGGGTGAGAAGCCACCGTTAGTGACTCGTCACCGGCAGCAACACGCTTGAGGGCGAGTCCTTCGAGCGGTAAATCCTCTGCGTGGCTTTCACATAATCCGCATCCGTGGCCTTGTAGATGTTGTCCACGAACTTCTGCGGATTGCGGTCGTATAACGGGAACCATGTACTCTGTACCTGCACCATGATGCGATGTCCTTTGAGGAAGACGTGGTCGTTGGGATGCAGGTCGATCTTGTACTCGGTGACTTGGTTCGGAGTGATCGGTTCCGGCGTGTCCAAACTCTTGCGATAACGCCCTCGCAGAATATCGCTCGCCACCATCAATTCGTAGCCGTTCAGCACCGGACCGGCCCCTGCGGCGGCGTTCTCTTCGGTGATCTTCTGATAGTCTTCGGGATACACGTCGATCAGCTTCGCCACCCAGTCGCTGTCACTGCCCGTGGTCGAGGCGAAGAGGTCGGCAACGATGTCGCCGGTCACTGTCACGACTTCCTTCAGCGGATCGGTCTGCCACGTCAACACGTCCGGACGTTGCTCCACGAAGCGCTGGTCCTGCACCAGCCATGTGGTCCAAGCGGGCGAAGGATATGTTGGCGCAATCGGCCGGTTGCGGTACGGCACGGGATTCGCCGGATCCGAAACATAGGAGTCGAAGGCATCCTGATCAGCGGGTGCGTCAAATGAGAGTCTTCCGTGAGCCTGAAGGTATAACTTCTTCACCGTCACGCCCTTCTTCGGAGGCCACTCGTCGTAACTCTTCCAGATGTTGGTGCCCGTCTGGAACGTGATGGCTTCCGGCTGGTTCAGCGGCTTGTCGTGCAGCCAGTGCGCGAACCACGGTGCGAGAATGTGTGAGCGGAAGTAGCGCGCAGTGTCGCTGCCCCAATCGACATCGCCCAGCTTGCGCCCGGTTTCCCCCG
Organism: Terriglobia bacterium; assembly: GCA_963823095.1. Taxonomy (GTDB): domain Bacteria; phylum Acidobacteriota; class Terriglobia; order Bryobacterales; family Bryobacteraceae; genus CAIVVT01. Next base: position 98,889 of record CAWGKI010000030.1, on the reverse strand, counting down.
ACCATCCACCGTGGTTCCATGGGCCGGCAACGAAGTAGTTGAGGTGCTCGGTGTCGGTCTGCTCCAGCGTAGCGTAGATGCGGGTCGGGCCAACGAAGTCTTCCTGGTCGTACCACCCGGCGACATTCAAGTTCGGAACGGTCGTGTGCCTGAGGTACGTCGTGACTGCGTGCCGCTTCCAAAAATCGTGATTGGGATGCTCGACGAAATCGTTCCACGTGGGGAGCTTCTCGTGGAAGTAGCGCGCGTTGGCGTTCGCGAGCGCTCCCAGCGACAGGTACCACGAATAGGTGTCGTACCGGTCAAACTCGAAGTTGGTGTTCTTTTCCTTGGAGGTCTCCAGCAGTGCCGAATATTCGAAACCGTAGCTCAGCCGGAAAGCGCCGTTATGATGAAAGTCGTCGTTGATGAACATGTCATCGGGAGAGGCCTGCTCGCTGGCGGCCTTCAGGGCGGGGTGCGGTTCGGCCAGTGCCTGCGTCACCAGCCATCCCGGATAGGAGATGCCCCTCATGCCAACTTTTCCATTGTTGTTGGGCACGTTCTTAATGAGCCAATCAATAGTGTCGTAGGCGTCAGTGCCTTCGTCCACCGACTTGGCATCGCTCTTGTCGCGTGGCGGCCGTTGCATGACGAACGCCCCCTCGGACTTGAAGCGGCCGCGGATGTTCTGGAACACGAAGACGTAGCCGTCGGCAACCAGTGGCTCGTCATAAACGTAGGACGCGGGAACCGCACTCGCCTTTTCCGGTACGCCGTACGGAGTCCGTTGGAGGAGAATCGGCAGCGGCCCGCTCGCCTGTTTGGGCGTGAGGATCACCGTTTGCAGGTGGGCGCCATCGCGCATCGGGATCATGACTTCCTGAAAACTAAAGAACTCTGGCTGGTATTGCGGCTGAACCGCGGGTGCCTGCGCCCCAAGTTGCGGGGAGATTGCCAAAACGGAAATCAAGAAAAACTGCGAGGTTCGTTTGACAACGATCATCTACATGCCCCGTGAGAGATGACCGCCAGTATACCAAGTGAATGTGTGGCTTTGGTCGAGGCTCAAATATTTACAGTGTGGAATGATCACCATTGTGGCCGGCAGCCTGTCGCTTTCGCGATTACCCCTGGATTGTGCGCCAGCCGGAAGTCAGGTTGTTTGGCATCAAGTTGACGAGGAACGCCTGACAAGAGATCCCTAAAAGATAGCCCTGAAAGATAACGCTTGACACCAGAGAATAATTCCTCTCTAACTATTAGTGTCTATGTCAGGCCTGCGCACGCAAGTCCTCGACGACTTCCGCCGTCGCTGTAAGGAACTGGGCCTCGCCTTTACCTTCCAGCGTCAGGTCATCTACGAAGCCGTTGTCGATTCGCGTGAACATCCGACCCCGGAGTTGATCTACGAGCAGGTCCGACAGCGGATTCCCTCTATTTCCCTGGGCACCGTTTACAAGAACGTGAAGACGTTCCTGGATACCGGAGTCCTTAAGGAAGTCACGCTGCATCACGGGTCGCTGCGCCTCGAATCGAACATGACCCCGCATCATCACCTGGTCTGTTCCTCGTGTAAGGCGATCTTCGATATTGAAGAATCGGCGGTTGAGCCGATTCAGTTATCCGCGAGAGAGTTGCCCCCGGGGTTCTCAATCAAGCGATGCCGGGTGGAGTTTGTCGGCGAGTGCGAGAGCTGCCAAACTGCAGGCCCGAGGAAGTCGAAAGCAGTGAAGTTGAGTGATTCGTAGACGGAGATGATTTGGTGGCGGAGAAAACCGCGATGTCAGATAAGACAGTTCTGACCACCAACGTCGGTGCGGCAAGCGCCGGCAATCGGAATTCGATTACAGCCGGGCCGCGAGGTCACCTGTAGACGTAAGACTACCAGCTTCGCGAAAAGCTGGCTCACCAGAATCGCGAGCGCATCCCGGTGAACGTCATGGGCTGGGGCGCGTTTGGAACACTCACTACCGCGCGGGACATCAGCAGTTAGTCGCAATTTCTTGACTGATTCGAAGGAAGGCAAACCTATGGACAAAACACTCGCCAACGCAGCGGGGGCGCCTGCCCCCAATAGTCAGGAGCAAGCCTTATCAACCGAAACCAAATGCCCGGTATCGGGCAGCGCTCGCAGACACACGGCGGCCGGGGCCTGGACGAATGCGGACTGGTGGCCGAATCAGTTAAACCTGAAAATCCTGCACCAGCACTCTCCCCTGTCCGATCCGATGGACGAGGAGTTCAATTATGCCAAAGAATTCAAGAGCCTCGACCTGGATGGTGTGATCAAGGACCTCCATGCCTTGATGACGACATCGCAGGACTGGTGGCCCGCGGACTACGGCCACTATGGGCCGCTCTTCATCCGCATGGCGTGGCATAGCGCAGGCACGTACCGTATCGGCGACGGCCGCGGCGGGGCCGGATCTGGCTCGCAACGTTTTGCGCCCCTAAATAGCTGGCCGGACAACGTGAGCCTCGATAAGGCGCGCCGGTTGCTCTGGCCGATCAAGCAGAAGTACGGCCGAAAGATCTCCTGGGCCGACCTCATGATTCTCGCCGGTAACGTCGCCTTGGAGTCGATGGGGTTCAAGACCTTCGGTTTCGGCGGCGGGCGCGAGGACGTCTGGGAGCCCGAAGAGGAAATTAGCTGGGGGCCTGAGGGCAAGTGGTTGGGGGACGAGCGCTACACCGGCGATCGCCAGCTCGACAATCCTCTCGGCGCCGTTCAGATGGGCCTGATTTACGTAAACCCGCAAGGGCCCAATGGGAAGCCGGATCCAGTCGCCGCGGCACGCGATATCCGGGAGACGTTCGCCCGCATGGCGATGAATGACGTGGAGACCGTCGCGCTCATCGCCGGCGGGCACACGTTCGGCAAGACCCACGGCGCTGCCGATGCGGATAAGTATGTCGGCCCCGAACCCGAGGGCGCCGGCATTGAGGAGCAAGGTCTCGGCTGGAAAAACTCCTTTGGCAGCGGCAATGGCGTCGCGACGATCAGCAGCGGGTTGGAGGGCGCCTGGACCACCACCCCGACGAAATGGAGCAACAACTACCTGGAGAACCTGTTCGGCTATGAGTGGGAGCTCACGAAGAGCCCCGCCGGCGCGTACCAGTGGACCCCCAAGGGCGGGGCTGGAGCGGGCACCGTTCCCGATGCCCACGATCCGTCGAAGCGGCACGCCCCGTTCATGCTCACCACGGACCTCTCGCTGAGGATGGACCCGATCTATGAACCGATCTCGCGGCGCTTCCTCGATCGTCCGCAGGAGTTGGCGGACGCGTTCGCCAAGGCCTGGTACAAGCTGACGCACCGCGACATGGGGCCTCTCTCGCGATACCTTGGCCCGCTCGTTCCTGCAGAACCGCTGCTGTGGCAGGACCCCGTTCCCGCGGTGGATCATCAACTGATTGGCGAGCAGGACATCGCCGCCCTCAAGGCCAGGATCCTCGCATCCGGACTGTCCATCTCCCAACTGGTCACCACGGCCTGGGCGTCGGCGGCAACGTTCCGCGGCTCCGACAAGCGCGGTGGGGCGAACGGGGCGCGTATTCGCCTCGCGCCGCAACGGGATTGGGAAGTCAACCAGCCGGCCGAACTGGCGAAGGTCCTTCAGAAGCTGGAGGCGATCCAGGAGGATTTCAACGGCGCGCAGTCGCCGCAATCCAATGGAAAAGCCAAGAAGGTCTCGCTGGCTGACCTGATCGTTCTGGGCGGATGCGCAGCCGTCGAGGCAGCCGCGAAAAAGGCCGGGCACGATGTGAAGGTTCCCTTCTCGCCGGGGCGCACGGATGCTTCGCAGGACCAGACCGATGTGCACTCCTTCGCCGTACTGGAGCCGACCGCGGACGGGTTCCGCAACTACCTCCGGAGGGGACACGAAAGACCGGCGGAGGAACTGCTGGTGGATCGGGCCCAGTTGCTGAAGCTGACTGCACCCGAGATGACGGTTCTCGTCGGCGGCATGCGCGCCCTGAATGCTAACTTCGGGCAGTCCAAACACGGCGTGTTCACCAACCGTCCTGGCACGCTGACGAATGATTTCTTCGTCAACCTGCTCGATATGAATACGAGGTGGCAGGTCTCCACTACATCCGAAGGCGTGTTTGAGGGGCGCCTTCGAGCGACGGGCGAGATCAAGTGGACTGGCACCCGTGTCGACCTTGTCTTCGGTTCGAACTCCCAGCTCCGGGCAGTCGCGGAAGTCTATGCGTGCGACGACTCGAAGGAGGCGTTTGTGAAGGACTTCGCGGCTGCGTGGAACAAGGTGATGAATCTCGATCGCTACGACCTTGCCTGAGCTTGGCTGAAGAGAGAACCGTCAACATGGCACTCCCCTCGGGTCCTGTTGCTTGGATCGTCAGAAGCGGAGGTGGCGCTTTTCTTGGCTCGCACGGGCCGGATCGCGCCCCCTCCGATGCTGCTAAGGTTTTAGTCGCCGAACTCACCGATTGGTTTGGAAGCTTTCGGTCGAGTACTGGAAGTCGATAAGACCATCAGGGTCCGCGGTCGCGCTTCTCAACTCAGCGGTGACCGTTCGCCTAAGCCTCTATCCGTGGGCAGATCGGAAACGTATTGGGGCACAACTCCGCTGGTTCCGCTTTGCTCCCTCCGAAGCGTCCCGCGCGAACGATTTCTCGAACAGAGTCTTGTGCGGGATATTCCTCTCCCATGTCGACCCTTGTCGATAGGCGCAACAATCTGATACGGACACTGCTCACCCAAAGACGTTCATATCATCGACGCGCGGAAGAGGAGTTCTGTGACGCCGCGCCCCGTAGTGATCCTGATTGCAAAACCCACCAGGAACGGGCCATGCGCGACTGCCGCAATGCTCTCGGCCATCCCGCACCTTACTCGCACCTTACTCGTGGCAATCGCGGCGTTTTGGGACTAGACTGGCGTGAGCTTGGAGGTACACGATGCCTCGTCGGCAAAGGCTGGGAAGCGCAGGCCATGTGGAACACGACTTCGTCCAGGCCGATCTCGACACGGCCTTCGCTCTTCTTTCCGCTGCGGAGATGGACAACCTCACCGGGGACCACGCGAACGCACTTCGCGAGATCGAGGAAACCGAGAAAGCGATCATCGACGGTGAGCAGCGGTTGCCCGGCATCAATCTTCCCGATCGCGAACGCCTCAGGGTCCAATTAAAGAGAATGCGCGCTGTGATTGAGGGGGTCCGATTGAATCTGAAGTGAGATTCCAACGGACTCCGACTGGTATCCATGAGTCATCTACGCTGTTTCCCAACACTGTGCGAAGAGGAGTGCGACCCAACTATGCAGGTGCGCATAAGTAAAGGAGCTTAAGCCGTCCAGATGTGGCATGCTGCCCGGAAAGACCCGCAATGTTGCCGCGCCTGCTGCATCTGAATCGGGCAACCTGCCGCTGCTTGACTCGGTCGAGCAAAGAGGCGGAGCGCGACGGCGCCTATTGCGTTTCTAAATGTTTACGAGCCATAGCCCTGAAGGCCAAGGCCACACCAGCGGTGAATTGGCTGCGGTTCTCAAAGCACTGCGGTCCAAGATCTCCGAATGGCTGGCGCGATATCGGGCCCTTGGGCTCGACAAGTCGTTGGAGGGATTCCGATCCGGAAGGATCCGCAACCAAATGACTCAGCCCGGTTGCACCAGTCCGCGCGGCAGATACTCGAGAAAATGACTGTCCAGTTATTTCGCGGACACTACACTAAAAACTCAGCCGAATTCCGAACTGTGCAGCGAAGGGGATGCCGACGGTCGTGCCCGGCCCGAAGAAATCACCAAGTGCGCCCGCCGGGACACGCAACTGATTGAGACTTGTGATTGGTTGCCTCAGGGTACACGCAGCGTTGAGGCAAAACGCGGTGATATTGCTAAGATTATCGACCGGCAGCGGCAGGGCCGCCACGTTGGTGACATAGTTCGCTCCGGGATTGTTGCGGTTGAACAAGTTGAAGAACTCGATGAAACCGGTCACACGCAAGCGTTCCTGGAACTGGAATGTACGGCTCACCCGCAAGTCAGTTTGAATGTAAGGCGTTCCGCGGAACTGGTCGAGGCTGGTCTGGACTCCGTTCACTACTGCGCGATCATTCAGCGGGTCGCCCGCGCCATTCACGTCCATCGGAGTCGTCAGCGTGAACGGTCGGGCACTCTCAGCCTGGCTTAACAACGTGAGGTCGGACCCGCCTGGCAGGTGCAGCGTTCCAGCCAGAACAGCTCGATGCCGAACGTCCTCACCCGACGGACCGTAATCGCCCTTCGCAAAGGCGTGCAGCGGATTGCATACGCCGTTCACATAATCGAAGAGCTCACCCAACACACACCCCCAGGTGGCGGCGCTAGCGAGGGTATAGTGGGCCACCAGCGTGAAGCGCTTGGTATTACCTTGCAGTCGCACCGACATCGCGTCGTAGCGCGAGCGGCCGTCGTTCCGGAACACCGTCAGGTCGGGGACGTTCTTTTGTTGAGTGGTGATATCACTCACGAACAAGGGGGATGACAGGGTGTACCCAGCCACTGTATCGATAACGCCGGTAGGAGTGGACCCCAGCCTCGTGAATCCAGTCGGCGCTCAACGTCCATTTGGGGTTGAAAGCATGTTCTAAACCCGCGCTCGAGCTGAGCGCATAAGGCGTTTTGTAAACCGGATCGATGATGGCGCCCGCTCCTCCGCTCGCGGAACCGGGCAGGCAGCCCGCGTCGCCTGGCCGCAGGCAAGCGCCCGGCGATTGATTCACGGCCTGAAAGGCAGACACCCAGCCGTTCTGCGCCGAATCGTTGTAATAAAGGCCGATGCCGGCGCGAATCACGGTGTTTCCGGATCCACCTGGCGCATAGGCGATGCCGAGGCGCGGCGCAAAAGCCAGCCGGTAGTCCCTCGGAATGCCGGGATGCTGAAACAGCGGAACCTGCAGCGCGCGCAGGGTCAGGATCGCCGGGTTCTCCATCTGGGAGACTCCTGAGGCGGTGAAAAGCCCATAGGTCGTGTCATACCGCAGACCATAGTTCACGGTGAGTCTTGGGGTGACGTGCCAGGAGTCTTGCGCGTAGAGACCCAGCCGCTGCACGTTCTGGGAGAAGCTTCCGTCGCCCGCGGGCGTCGAGTTGCACGTCGTGCCCGGGGTCACAGGGAACGTGGCGTTCGTCGTGCAGTTGAGGTCCACCGTGAATTGCACCGGATTGCTCGCGTAGAAGGTGGGATCCCGCGCAAAGACGGTCAGATTCTCCGCTGTCGCGGCCAGTGCGCCGCTCAACACGGGCTCGTGGATAAAATCCACTCCAAGGCTCGGCGCGTGGCGTCCGGATGCGCGGGTCACGCCGTAGCGCACCTGATACTTCTCCTGCTTCCGCTCCACGGGAAACGCTGTAATCGGCGTAACAAACTGGTTGTCGCCGAACGTCTCGAATCCGGAGATCGGCTGTGGCGTGGAGCTGAACGGAAAGGCCAGCGCGAATCCAAGGTCCGAGTTGCGCGTCTCGTTGAGGCGCAAGGAACTCGCGGCCAGAGTCAGCGAGCCCACCCAGCTAGAGTTGAACAGGTATTGCTGGCCCAGCGCCACGTTCCAATACTTGGAATCCGAGGCAGCCCCAGTGGACGCGAGCGTGGCCTGCTGCACGAACGCGTTGCGCGTTGTGTAATTGTCTATCCCCGTGCGCAGGAACCACTGCGACTTGGAGGATTGAGCCCAGTCAAACCGCAGCGTGCTCAAATAGTCGCGAAATCGCACCGGAACATTGCCGGGCACGGGGATCGAGCCGGCCCCTGGGATGAGTCCGCTCGAAGCCAAAACTGCAAGCGCGTTGAACTGAGTCAGGCTCGCGGGACTGTAAGCGATGCTCGCGTTTTCGTGCACGTTCTCAAACGATGCAAAAAACCAGAGTCGATTCCTGATTGTGGGTCCACCGATCGTGCCAACGTAATTCTGGCGGGAGAACGGCTGCTTGGGAAGCGGAGCGGGGTTGTCGATTGGATAACGCGCGTCCAGTGCCGCTGCCCGCTCGTAGAAGGCTACTCCTCCGTGCCATTCATTGGAACCGCTCCTCGTCGTGATCACAACCGAGCCGCCCACAGTGCGGCCAGTGTCCGGGTTTTGCAGGGTAGTCTGCACGGCGAACTCCTGAATAGCATCGGCTGAGAAGTTCTGCAAGAAGCCGCCGATATAATCGTCGGAGTTGTCCGCGCCATCCACGGAGAGCACGTCGTTCAGGCCGGAGCTGCCGCCGAAGCTGACTGCGGTGATGCGCGCCTTGGTGGGGTCTGAGGGCTCAACCGGCGCGGTCCCAGGCACCAGGTAAGCGATGTTGGCAAAGCTCCGGTGCGCAAGCGGGATCGCTTCAAGATCCTGCCTTGTCACGACGCCGTCCCGCATGCTGCTGGATGTGTTCAACGCCTGCGCGGTGATGGATGAGGCCGACTGCACGTTCATCTCCTGCCGCGCAGGCGCGGGGTGCAAGGTGATCGTGACCTCACGCAAGGACGCGACACTGATCGCGATCGTAGAGCGCGCGCCGGCAAAGCCTGGCGATCTCACCGCCACCTCATAGATGCCGGGCGGCAGGTCGCTCAGCCTGAACTCTCCCTGGCCGTTGCTCGTAGTCTGGCGCTCGATGAGCGTGGATGTGGACTTGGCGGTGATCCCGGCAAACGGAACGCGGCCACCGCTGCTGTCCTTGACCGTCCCTGCCAGGCTCCCTCGAAAATTCTGCCCGTGGGACAAACACGCTGCCAGCAATACTGTCGAGATCAAACGCAACATACGCCTCGGCGTGCGAACGAAGGCCATGCAAGAGAGGGAGGTTGGCCACTGCGGCGAACTTGCAGGTGCGCTGCTCAAATTCGCCCCTGCCAACGAGCCATTTGTCGCCGCTTTGTAGGCGGCACGCTCAAGTAAACTCATGACGCGCGCCCGCTTGAGTCAGTACAGCGCGCGCCCTCCGATTGCTGGCATCTCCGCGGCGTGGGTCTTCCTCCACTCCTCCTCGGAGAGCCGGTTGATCGGCGCCAATTTCCTCTCCTGAAGGTCGCGGTTCAGCCCGGGCAGTTGCTCGGTGGCGATGGCGTCGAAATCGTGTATCACTTTATCGAGTTCGCGGCTGAGCGCCGTCGTTCGCGCGGCTTGGGAGTCGGTTGGACGCCCGTCATAGCCGTTGACGTCGGCGTAGAGGCCGACCAGGAATTCGCGCAGCCGCTCCTCTCCGGTGATAGCTCCGCCCTCTTTGGTGGCCACGATTTGAGATCGAATGCCATCGGCTGCTTTCGACAATTCGGCCAATCTCCGCTTAAGCGCGTCTTCCCCCTGGATCTGGGAGGCGCGCTCAGCCGCCTCGTCGCGCACGGCTAACACCGCGTCAACCGCCCAGCTCATGTGATTCAGCAGGCCCGCCAGTTTCGTGACGAGGTCGAATTGCGCCTTGCGCTCGTCCAGCCCATAATTCGCTCTGGGATCGATAACCACATTCAGTTTCGTTGTGTAGCTGTTGTCGCCTCGGGTCATCTTTACGGTGTACGTGCCGGGCAGAACGCGAGGGCCGACGGCGGCGCCGAACGCCGCGGTTGCCGCCGGAGGAGCCTTGGGGGGCTTCAGATGCATCGTCCAGGTCGCGCGGTTCACGCCCCGGTGCCTGCTGCCTGAGAGCGTATCCACCAGGTTGCCGTGTTCATCGAAGATCTCCAGTTTCAGGTCTCCGTAAATGTGGCGCGTTTTCTGATAGTACGGAATGAAGGCCTCGAAGGTCCTGCTCTGTCCCGTGTACACCGCGTCGCCTTCACCCCATCCGCCGAATGTCTCCATGGTCTGCATAACGGGCGGAACAGGCAGGAAACCGGCATCTTCCGCCATGACCTCAGGATTGAGCGAGCGCCACGGTGAGATGTCGTCGATGATCCAGATGCCGCGCCCATGCGTTGCCAGCACCAGGTCCGACGTGCGTGGATGGACTACCAGGTCGCGCACGGCCACGGCGGGGAAGTTGCTGCCTTTGTATTGCGCCCAGCGCTGTCCTCCATCGACGCTGACCCACAGGCCGAATTCCGTTCCCAGGAAAAGGAGGCCGGGATCCACGGGGTCTTCCTTGATGACATGCGCGTAACCGCGTACGTCCGCTACCGGCAACGCGGCCCACGTCTTGCCGAAATCCGTTGTCTTGTATGCGTACGGCCGCATGTCGCCGTACATGTGGCGATCGAACAGCGCATAAGCCGTTGCCTCGGCATGGCGGCTCGCCTCCACCCACGAGACCCACGGCGCTTTCCCGGCTCCCTGAACATTGGCGGCGACATTGGTCCAGGTCTTCGCACCATCCCTGGTAACCTGAACGTTCCCGTCGTCCGTGCCTACCCAGATGACCTGACCGTTCTTCGGCGATTCGGAGATGGAGTAAATCGTCGTGTTCATCTCCGCCACCGAATTGTCAACGGTTACCCCGCCCGACTCCTCCTGCTTTTGCTTTTCGGGGTCGTTGGTTGTGAGGTCCGGTGAGATTCGTTCCCAGGACTGGCCGTGATCGCGAGACCGAAACAGAAACTGGGCGCCGATGTAGATCGTTCCCTTTTCGTTCGGGCTGAGTTGTACGGGCGTATTCCAGTTGAACCGCAGCTTCTTTTCACCGAAGTTCGCGTACGGCTTGATGCTGCGGATTTCGTGCGTGACCCGGTTGATCCGGCCGAGTTCTCCGCCTTGGGCCTCGGCATAAACATACGCCGGATCGGCGGGATCCTCCCACGTCCAGAACCCGTCGCCGCCGAACATATTCTCCCAGCGGGAATTGGATACGCCTCCGGGATACGAAGAATCGCCTACCCAGGAACTGTTGTCCTGGAGGCCGCCGTAGACATGGTACGGGTCTGCGTTGTCCACGCTCACGTGATAGAACTGCGACACCGGAAGGTTCAACAGGTGTGCCCAACGGGTGCCGCCGTCCTGGCTCCGCCACAATCCGCCGTCGTCGCCTGTGAAGACTAACTGCGGGTCCGACGAGTCGATCCAGACGTCGTGAAAGTCACCATGGGCGTTCGCCACCGAGCTGAAGCTCTTCCCGCCGTTGACGCTGAGCAGCAGAGGGCCGCCAGCCTTGAATACTTTGTTCTCGTCCACCGGATCCACGGTGAGATTGGCGAAGTAGAAGGGGCGCCAGACTTGATACTGGCTGGCGTCCAGCCGTGTCCAACTCGTTCCACCATCGTCGGACCGGAACAGCGCGCTGCGCTTCGACTCGATGGCTGCGTATACCACCTGGGGCTTTGAAGGCGCCACGGCCAGCGCGATACGGCCGTACGGCTTGTCGGGTAATCCCTTGGCTGTCGCCGGCGTCAGTTCCGTCCAGTGCTCGCCGCCGTCGGTCGACTTGTACAGCCCGCTCCCCGGCCCTCCGGAACGGAACGTCCAGGCCTGCCGCCGGAAGTCCCACAGCGCCGCGTAGAGCGTCTTCGGCTCGCGCGGACTGCCCGCCAGCATCGCGCAGCCCGTCGACCCGTTCGACCCTCCCAAGACCTTGGTCCAGGACTTGCCTCCGTCCACCGTTCTGTACACGCCGCGTTCGTCGCTGTCATCCCAGAGGTGTCCAGCCGCGCAAACGTACACGTTGTTGCCGTCCTTGGGATCGACCAGGATTTTCGAAATGTGTTCGGTATCTTTCAGGCCGGCGTTGGTCCAATTTTCGCCCCCGTCGGTGGACTTATAAACGCCATCGCCGATGGATACACTGTTGCGCACCCAGCTCTCACCGGTGCCCGCCCAAACCACTTTTGGATTGGTAGGATCAATCGCAACGGCCCCAACGGACTGCGACCGTGCGCTGTCGAAAACCGGCGTGAATGTCGTCCCACCGTTCACGGATTTCCACACGCCGCCGCTAGCGGACGCAGCAAACACCGTTAGCCGTCCGTCCTGGCGGACCGCCGAAACCGCGGCGATGCGGCCGCTCATCTGGGCCGATCCAATGTTGCGCGCCGGCAGCCCGGAAATCGTTCCCGAGTCGAATCGAACTTGCGCCGCGAGCGAACAATTGAGGATTATTGCCGCCAGCGAGAAATGCCGGAAGATTCCATTTGGTCTCATCCGCAGAACTCCCTTCAAGCAGTGATTTGCTTATCTGGGCGGCTTGGGGCCGCTCGGAGCTTCCGAATGCGCCTGCGTCGATGAACCGGCGGGAGGAGGCGGCATCTTGAATTCCGCTGGAGCCAGCTCGACGTTCGGTTCAATCTTCTCCACCATCACTCGATTGCGATCCCCCGGGTTCTGTTTGCGCCCACTCTCGATGGAGAATGGATAATACACGCCAGCCACCTGCTTGTAAGCCCCGAACTCGCTGAAGGATTCTTTCACCGAGCCGCGGATAAACTGCGTCGTCTCCGTTCGAATTTCAAGGTAAGTGTCGGGATCGAGAAAGTAGTATATGATGTCGCCGTTTTTCAGCGTGACTTTCAACCTGTAGGCGTCATCTCCATCCACCGTGTCGTGACCCATGTACTCGACTGAGTTGCCTTTCTCCCGGTAATCGACGAGGGGCCCATAAAAGTCGGCTGTTTCCACCAGATCCCGAAGGTCGTCCTCTCCGAGCAACTCCGGATCCTTACGGCCCTGAAATGGGGAGATCTGCCAGCCGGTGGACCCGTCGTACGCCTGAGTCTGAGTCATTCCTTGCAGGGTGAAGGACTGGCGCAGCAAATTGGGGGCCACGGCATCCTGGCCAAACCCCGCGCTAAGAGTACCCTGCTGGTACGTGGCGCGCAGCCGGTAAGACTTGATGCTCTTGATTTTCTCAATACCGCCCTTGGCCTGCAGGTTCTTTGCTACCAACTCCTCCGCGGTTTGGCCACAGAGGCAGACGCAACTGGAGGCGGCGACAGTCCAGACGAGAAGTTGCGACACAAGACAACTCCCTTCGGCCTCGGCTCGACTGTTCGCCTCGGCCGTCCACTTCAAAGATTGTCGGTATAGTTTTGCACTCGCTGGTTCCGGCGTCAACTGTGAAATTAATCTGTGAATTTAATCGGAGTTTTTGCGTCCTGGTTCGCGCTGGCGGCGCCGGGATGGGCGTACGAGCGGTGCGGCTTGGGTCCCTCTCGGGCAGGTTGAAGCCCTTAGCTCTGCCTGACAGCCGCCGCTGGATCGACGCGTGTCGCTCGAATCGATGGCCACCAGACCGCGAGTGCCGACGTTGCTAAGAGCACCACGGGAACGGTTCCAAAGACGAGGGGGTCCCAAGCAGTGACTCCAAACAGGAAGCTTACAATTTGTTTCGTTAACACGAATGCGATGGCCACCCCCAACACCACGCCAATCAGCGCCAGCAAGAGGCCCTGCTTCATGATCATCCGGCGCACATCGCCGCGCGAGGCTCCCAGGGCCATTCGAATCCCGATTTCCTGCGTACGCAATTCGACCGAATAGGCGATCAAGCTGTAAATTCCGATCGCCGCGAGCAACAACGACACGCCGCCGAAGACAGTCATCAGGAGCATGTGGAAGCGTTCACGCGCCGTGGAGCGCGAAACCACTTCATCCATCGTCCGAACGTCCGAAACCGGCAGCCCGCTGACCTGCCGCAACCGTTCTTCGATTGCGCGGCGAAGCAGCATGGGCGCGCCCCGCGTGCGGATTACCCAGGCAAAGGGTGTCAGTTTCACGTTGAGCGCCTGAATCTCGTCGGTTGCCTGGCCATTCGGAATGAACATCTCGGGTTCCGGGTTTTGATTCAACGCACCATCCCTCTGGTCGGCGACGATTCCGATGATTTGCCGGGGCTGCTCGTTTTCGAGTTGGGGCATAACGCCTTTTCCAATGAGAATCCGGTCCATGAGGGGATCGCCCTTCGGCCAGAATCGCTTGGCCATGCTCTGGTTGATAATCACCACAGGAACGCCGCCGTGGCCGTCGCGGTCGGTGAAAGAGCGTCCACGAACAAACGGAATACGAAACACCTCGAAGAATCCAGGAGAAACTGTTTTCCAACCTCCGCCACCATGGAACGGGCCGTCAGTCAGTGGACGCCCCATCACCTTGAACGGCAGTCCATACCCTCCCTCCAATGGGATGCAGCACGTCGCGCTCGCGAGATCCACTCCGGGTAAGCGGTTGAGGGACTCAGTCCCGATTCGGATCAGTTGCTCAATCCCGGTGCTGGTCTCATACGCCTTGGATGACAGGGACATGCGCATTGTCAAGATGTTCCTGGTCTCGAAACCTCGCGGTACCGAGTAGAGCGCAAGGGCAGTGCGGATCAGTAATCCCGCCCCGACGAGCAGAATGACGGCCATCGCCACCTCGGTGACGACAAGCATCGTACGCGTTTTGTTTTGACGGAAGCCACTCCCGGACCGGCTCGAAGCCTCCTTCAGGGTCGAGTTCAGGTCCGTGCGCGCGGCGTGCCAGGCTGGAACGAGTCCGAAAATGAGGCTCGTCAGCAAGGCAATCAAGGCCGTGAAGAGGAGAACATGCCAATCGAGCGAGACCAGGCTGCCGTCCGTTCCCACCCGAGGCAACCCGGCCGTGTTCACCGAGAGCAAGACGCGGATCCCCACCATACCCAGCACGAGTCCGAGGATAGATCCAGCAACAGCCAAGAGAAGGCTTTCGACTAGTAACTGCCTGACGATCCTGAACCGGCCAGCCCCGAGAGAAGCGCGGATCCCAAATTCCTGTTTGCGGACTTCGGCGCGCGCCAGGAGCAAGTTGGCCACGTTAGCGCACGCAATCATGAGCACGAATCCGACCGCTCCCGCCAGCACCCAAATGGACTGCGTCGCGCCTTGCACCAACGAAGCTCGCAGAGCAGCGGCGTCGAAGCTCTGGTCGCGTGGAAGTGAATCTGGGAATTTCGACCGATAGGCCGCGGCCGATGCACCCAACTGAGCCTTGGCGGCCGCAAGATTCACGCCTGGCTTCAATCTCGCCGCCACTGAAAAGTAGTGGCCTTGGTCCACGGAGTCCGGGTCAAGTTGAAATGGAACCCAAACTTCCGGCCGTTCTCCGAAGTCCTCAAAATCGAACCGCGCGGACGCTACCCCAGTGATGACGTGGAGCTCGCCGCCCAACAACATCGTTCTCCCTACAACATTCGGATCACTTCTAAAACGAGTTGCCCACAACCCCTCGCCGATCACCACGACGTGCGCAGCGCCAGGCTTGTCTTCCTCCGCGCTGAAGGGGCGCCCGGCAACGAATGGCACGCCAAACAGCCGGAAGTACGCGGAGCTGACTCGCTCTGAACGGAGCTGCTGTGGAAACTGACCGCTGGTCCAGTTCAGAATGCCGCCGCCGAAGGCGGTGACATCCTCAAGGACTCGCGTTTGCTGCGCCCAGTGTGCGAATTTCGTCGGCGAGCCGCCACCGAAACTCCCGCCGGGCGTTTTGGTTTGGAGTATCA
Source organism: Terriglobia bacterium (assembly GCA_963823095.1). Lineage (GTDB taxonomy): Bacteria > Acidobacteriota > Terriglobia > Bryobacterales > Bryobacteraceae > CAIVVT01. The sequence continues at coordinate 83,550 of CAWGKI010000030.1, read as the reverse complement.
CGATGCGATCCGAGTTGGGGAATGGCGATTCTCGAAGAATCACAGTGTTGACAAGCGAAAAGATGGCGGTGTTGGCGCCGATTCCTACGCCCAGGGCGACGACCGCGGCCAGGGTAAAGGAAATGCCACCGCGCTGGAACATGCGAAGGGCGTATCGAAAATCGCGCAGTAGGGACTCCATTCGATTACCGGTGCCAATGCCCTTGCGGGACTCCAGTTTGGATGGCGGACGACGAATAATGTTTCCTCGAATCGTTACTCAATCCGATCCAGCAGGGGCACACAATTCGCATTGCAACGGATGTAACAACCACTCCACGCCCTCTTTGCTCGGATTGTCACCAAAACTGTAACCAATTCTTCATCCTGATGTGAATTCAATTCCAAAGCACAGATGAGAGCACAAATACTCGTGGGGGCTATGCGGCCCGCAGTTCTGGGACTTCCGGATCGACAGGCCTGAATCCTCGCAACCGGTCGGGAAACGAGCCAGCCAAGGTGTCGTTCAGCACGGCGGAACGCACCTCCAGAAAGGGTTGGACCGCCCAACGATTCCATCTCATTTGCTCGGCCTTGGCCATGCGTTTGGCGATGATCTCATGGATCGTCGATTCCACCCAACCCGTTGAGATGGGTTCCCCCTTGCGCTGGCGCTCACCGTAATCCGGCGGCGAGTCCTGGTTGGCACGAAAGTGCTTCAGCAAGTCGGTTGCGTGCCGATGCAGGTTTCGTACTTCCGGGGTAGGGCCTCGCTCCGACAGCGGCCAACGGCGTAGCTCTTCCAGGCGGGCGAAGGTCTTGTCCGCCTGGCCTTTCCATAACGCCCATTTGGCGCGGGTCGCCAAATCATGGGCAGATTCCGCTCCATCCACAGCCGGGGCCGCTTTCTGCATCGCTCTGCTGGCATCCAAGAGCTGCTCAAAGCGCATGCCGATATGGAACCAGTCGAGGATATGCTCCGATTCTGGCGCCACTTCCCATTGCACCGTGCGCAGCCCAGCGTCCCCATCGGATAGGACTGCGATCTGCGCCTTCTCATCCACTCGTAACTCCTCCAGAGCGTGGCGAATCTGGCGCAGCCCGTGCTCATACTCGTTGGTTGCGAAGGCGAACCGCGTGCATTCGCCGTCCTCGCCCAACACCTTGCCGGCAGTCACTTAGAAGTTGCGTCCTGAAAGGGGTCGGTTGCTTTCCACAAATCGTACTCGACGCACTCACCCGCGCCGGCTCTGCCGTCAGTTTCAGCTTTCACTTCAAGGGTTTGTCGTTGTCCATAGCCCCTCAATCCAGAAGGTCGGCGAAACGGTGGCGAACCGAACCCCCACGAGTATTTGTGCTCACGACGCATCTGGGTTCTCGACGAGCGGCTTGAGGAGAGGTGCCGGAAGTGGTACCCCGGATTCCGGCCGGCCGAACATCTACTCGCGAGGATGGCCGCCTAATCACCCGGATTTTTTGTGCTCTCCTTCCAAAAATGAAGTTGGAATTGAATCGATCAGGCATCTCGCATACACTATCTACACTCCGGCCAGGCGGCAAGAGGGACGCGGCGCGGAGACATTCCACCGGGGTGCGGCGGGCCGGTGGCCGGAGGACGCGTGATTACCCAACTGTCCGATGATGGAGTGCGTCAAATTTTCGCCGAACTCGGTTTCATCACCGGTTCGAGCGCTTTGATCCCCGTATTGCGTCAGTCGCAAAAGGCCGCCAGTGTAAGCGATATCACCGTTCTTATCGAGGGTGAGACCGGCACTGGGAAACAAGTTCTCGCCCAGGCAGTCCACAGGTTGGACCCCAAGCGGAAGTCCTTCCCGTTTGTGACCGTCCATTGCAGTACAATCGGCGAGACAATCGCCGAAAGCGAGTTGTTCGGGCACGAAAAAGGAGCCTTTTCCGGCGCGATTTCCTCTCGCAGAGGTCTGTTCCAGGCGGCGCACGGCGGTACGTTGTTTCTCGACGACGTCAACGACCTGCCCATGAATCTACAGCCGAAGCTGCTCGATTGCCTGCAGCGAAGCGTAATCCGTCCGCTCGGATCCGATCGTGAAACTCACGTCGATGTGCGGATCATCTGCGCCTGCAATCAACCCCTGTTGCAGCTCGTGAAGGATTGCCGCTTCCGCGCGGATCTATACCACCGGCTTTACGTCGTCAAGCTATCTCTGCCTCCGCTGCGTGAGCGCACCGAGGATTTGGCGGCGCTTGTGCTGGCTTGCGCCGGGCGGCATAGCCACATCTACCCGGGCATTCAGAACGTGGAGCCCGAGTTGCTCCGCTACCTGGAACATCAGCCCTTCCCGGGTAACGTGCGGGAGTTGGAGCACACAGTGGAGCGGGCGCTGTTCGCCAAAGTCGAAGGGACCTCTTTGCGATTATCCGACTGGCCGCAGCAGCAGACGCAAGAGAGCGCCGAGCAGCGGGACTGGATTCGCGAAGCGGCCAACAGCCTGTCGAACGCGATTTTCCAGCGAGGTCTCGCCTACGATCAGGCGATTCGCCAGCTTGAAGGACGGTTCCTCGAGATAGCGGTCCACGGCGGCGGCCGGACGCGTCGCGAGATCGCCTCGCGCCTGCAGACCAGCGAGCGCACTTTGTATCACAAACTGCGCAGTCACGGAATTCGTCATCACTCCACGCTGGAGTGACTTACGCCGCGCTTACTTCTTCTTGGGAACGAGAGGTGCCATAGGTACGGCTTCCTGAGGAAACTGCCAGCGGCATTCCGTTCGCAGAGAGACCGGATCGGGTCCGTCCACCGCGATCACCGCGAGCGGCGCATAATAGTGAGTCACTCCGTCCGGCGGAAGGGGGACGGGATCGGTCACAACGTTGCCCTGCACGTCCTTGGAAGTTACCGTAGGCCATTCGATGTCTCCGGTCGCCGTGCGCGCCGGAATCAGCCAGTAATCGCTGGTGCGGTATTGGTTGGTGGTTCCCGCCAGCGCCGGTTGGAATTGGATCTGAATTCCGTCCTCAAGCGTCAGCCAGTTTTGGTTGCCAGTACCCTCCACGAGCAGAACAGCGTTGTCGGCCCCTAGTTGGAGCCCGCCCTCCGTCGCGTCTCCCGCGGTTTCATCCCAGCGCCGCAGCAAGGGATGCTTGGTCTGATCCTGACCCACCTGCGATGAGAGCGCGCCGGTCAGAGTCACGGTGAGACTGGTACTGTCGATCGATTGCACCTGCAACAAGGCTTCGGCGCGGTTCTGCAGCACGTAATCGTCGTCCTGGAGTTCCACCCAGTCGCCTTCGTTCAGGCCGAAGCGATCGTCGCGGCCGAGACTCTCGAGAGTGACCGTCGTCATCCCGCCGCCGCTGCCGATGTTCACAATTGGGAAGACTACGGAGCCGTTCTCGCGCGACCACTTGAAAGTTGGATTCACGGTGTTGCCATTGCCGTCCACGGCCCCTGTGTGGATTTCAATTCGGTAGAGCTGATTTTCAGGCCCACGATAATTCGCATCGGGGTTGATGACACAGGGATCGGTGGAGACACCCTTCTGCTTCGCGACCGCTTTCAGGAGCCCGCGGTTCGGAGGCTGGAATTGACTTGTGATCGCCTCGGCGGTGCAACAGGCGATGGGGATCGTCGTCGAGCATGGCGCCGTCTGTTTCACTTGCCAGACCACCTTCGTCCGGGCTGCCGTGTCGGGGCCGCCCAGCGCCGCCTCGCGGACGCTATCGTCCTCCACGTATGTGATCAGCCGCTCCCACACGTCGACGTAAACCTGGCAATTCGTGTTCGCGGGAAGCTGCGCATTTGCGGGGACTGGATAATCGGGCTGCGTGAGGTAAGTAACGAGTCCTTGCAGCGCAGGGTTCGTCGCGCCCTTGAGTGGACTGGTATCCTGATCGAGCGTTAGCAGTCCGGCTGCCCCGATTTTGACTATCTTGGCGATGACCATTCCGCCTTGGCCGTCGGGGTACGACACATAGCCGTTTACTTGCAGTCTCACCCCGCCCTGAACCGCGGTTGAAACCTGCACCTGATTGGTCCCCGCATCGCCGACGCTCACCACCGGATACGCCGGCCCTTCGACATCCAGCGGGATGCCTTGGACGTAGTAACGTCCCGCGCCGATAGTGAAATCGCGGCCGGTCGAGGGGATGCCCGCGATTTGAAAACCCGGATTGGGCCCGGGTCCCCCGTGGGGTCCAATGGAGTCCGCGGCGAACGCTCTGAGGTAGCGCAAGAGAATGGCCGTCTGCTCGTTCCAGTCGGCATCGAGTTGGACCCTTCCTTGCTGCATGACGACACGGGCGAAGTGCTTGTACCCGTGAAACGTATTTCGCGTGAGATCGGCTTTCATGCGTCATCCTTAGCTGGCGAAAATGATGCCGGCATCCATGCCGGCCGGTGTGTACTCGGCAAGCCGCATAGCGAGGTTCGCCCCACGCTGCGGCCAATACAGATCGTGGAATACTCCCATTTCGGATTCGTCGTCGGCCCCGCGCTTGATTTCGACTGCGCACTCCTTCGAGAGCTGGCAGTAGGTTGGCCGGCCATATCGCGTGCTGTTGAATTCCGGCTCGACTCGCAGCGTCTCGCGGGCCACAACGATCTCCCGTTCCTTAACGGAGATCTTCCCTTGCTGGAAGAGATCGTTCACTGCTTGAATCACCAAGTCCGGCTGGCACTCGTACCGCCGCGGCGTGCGCGATCCCGGGGTCGCGTAGCAAAATCGCATGCACCCTTGCTGGCGGCGGCACACCAGAATCGCGCCCAGCAGAATGCTGTTTTCCGCGAGCCGGATCTCCTCTGTTTGGATCTGTCCGAAGATCGTGCTGCGCAGAACGGTCAACGTGGAGTACGCGCATCTTTTCTCCGGCGCGCCCAGTGCAACGCCGTCAACGCCGGTCGCGTCGACAATGCTGTCGCTGATGCGGATCTCGACCGGATCCTGCCTCACCTCGTCGCGCGTCACCTGGATGCTGCCCACGATGCTGTGTTCGATATGGACGCACTCGGGTGAGTCGATCAGCTCCAGGCTCGGCTCGGTGGCTCGCTTGGGCTTGCAGTCGCATTGCAGTCCCCATCCCGGCACGAGGGTCGAGTGGCGGATCTGCACTCCGGCCATGTCGCCTTCGATTTGCGCTCCGCGTCCCGTGACCACGATGCCGTCGAGGATGAACCAGGTATTGGAGTCGCCGCTGACCGTCAGATTGTCCGGAAGCGAAGTCTGCCAATCGAGCAGCCGGATCACCGGGCGCTTGCGATTCGCCGCGCGCAGTTGCAGAGTCTGATCCCGCTTCAAATCGATGTTGATCTGCTCCACATACACGCCGCTGTCCGTGATTTCGATCACCGCATTGGCGGGCGCATCGCTCATCCACTGCGTCAGTGCATCGTTGATGCGCTTGAACATCTCGCCGGCGCCGACCAAATACAGCTTGGATCCCGGAGCCTCGCTCACCGGGCGATCGTATTCACCGCCTCCAATTGCGGCGCTAAAGCCGTAATTGTACGTGACCCAGACTCCCTGCTTGCGCCCCTGACTCTGTGGAAGCGCAATCCGCCCCAACTCGGGATCGACGGCCACTTGTCCAGGCAGAGGGACATATGTCCACCCGCTCAAGTCGGCAGCCACGATTTGATCTGGCGGAACCGGCTGGCTCAACGATCCGACCCAGATTTCGAAGCTCTTCCCCGCGCCGTAGTACAGTGGAACGCCGGATGGAGAGGGCGCAACCTCGGCCTCGGTTTGAACCGGCTCGAGCGCTCAGCCGCCGGATGGGCGCAGGGAAATTGACTTCTGTGGCGTTGTATCCCAAGGACGGCTGAGCGGGTTGCGGCGAGTTGTAGAGGGGAACATCGTTGCCGAGCGCGCTGAACAGGAAGCAGTTCGGATTCTCTTCTTCGTAACAGTACGCTGGCGCCTGCGTGACTGAATACACCGGCAGCCGCCACACGAAGACGCCGACACTGGGAATGTTGTAGCGGCCCTGCGAATGTTGCGAGTCCACACGCCGCACTTCCACCGTGCGCGCCTGCATATCGAAAGGCCCGCCAAGATGCTCCAGAGCAACACCGTCCCGAATGTCGGCCGTCCTCCCGCGGTCTATGTGAAGGTAGTCGATGTTCTGGGCCACGCCCAGCGAACGATAGAATTCAACGGCGTGCGCCGGCCATCCGGCCACGCTCCGCGCGAGATCCTCCAGCAACCGCAGAGTTCCTTTGCGGCGGCGGTACCGGATAGTGTTCGCCACTTCCTGTCGCGGGATCAGAACTCGTTCGCGGCTGACGCCGCGCTTCGTGGTCACACTACCTAATTGAGCGGCGTCTTCCACCGGCGTGTAACCGATCAAGCCGCCGATATAAGGCACCACCCAGTCCTGGCAGGTTTCGATAAACCAGTTCTCGTAGAGTTGCGCGATGTCGGCATCCACCACGTTGACCTGCTCGGAGATCACCTGAAGCAACGCGCGCAGTGGGTAACCCTGGTCCGCGTCGCGGAGCCGGTAGACCACGGGCAGCAGATTGTAAAGCCGGTCGGCGTTGGCTGTCATCTTGTGCCTCCTGCCGGAAAGGCTGGTTTGGGATAGACGACCGACGTTCGAGTTCCCGCCGGACGCAGCCCACTCATCAGCTTCTTCATCGGGGGCGTCGCCGGCGGCGGACCGGGGTTGGTGGCGGTAATCTCGGTGAGGATCAGCGTGTCTTGAATGTTTGAATTCAGGAAGACAAGCTCCGCGGGCTTGAAGCGACGCCACAGATCCTGGAGCGTTAAGTTTGTCACGCTGGACAGATCCACCGTCGTGTCGACTTGCGCAAGGTTGGCTTGCACGTAGGAGCGCAGGTACAAGCTGCCACCCAACGCAGCTAATTGCGCAGGTTGTATATCGTCGGCCACGGAGTCGAAGACGCTGATGTTCGAATACGACACGCCATACACTCCTTGAATGATGCTGACAGCCTCGCTCATGAATGCGGTCTGGCCGAGTTCGCGCCGGTCGAAGCTGAAATAGTCTTGGAGGGCGGCTCGCACTTGCGGCTCGACCGACTCGAAGTGATAGTTCGGCAACACGCGGACTCCGGCACTGATCACGAGCACCTTGACCTTGCGCAGGGCAACGAGGATCGGCAGATTAGGGTCGCCGAACCGATGCAGAGCCTGCACCAGGTTTTGGTACAGGTCGGAGGTCGTGTCGATAGGGATGTCCTCGGCGCCCGCGATGGTGACGTGCACCAACTGGCGGCGTCCGTCGGAGAGCCTCGCTGAGGCCGCCTTGCCAACGCCCGCGAAGTTGCGCGAGAAGTCCGCATAGTCCCGCACGGAAACCAGGCGATCGAGGGCCATCACCGCGAGCGGAGTATTGCGGCGCGCCTGATCGGCTGTGTCGCGATCCGCTCCGCCTGTAGCCGGCAGTGGGTTGATGACCCCTTGTGCGCCGAGCGGGTGTGTGGCGAGTTGGCTGATCTGGCCGGCGTCCACGTTGCCTGGCGAGCCGATTCCGTAGCGATAGACCGCCTTCACGTTGGCCGTGCCCGTGGGCACACGCGCACCGGAAGTGCCATTGCCGAACACGACGGTCGTCTGGTCCGAGTCGTCGGTTTGAGTAATGTACTCGTGGTCGTTCGGGCCCATCGCGGCAAAGCTATCCGCTTCCTGCCAGTCGATCTCGTTCACGGTCGTGTCGAGCGTGCTTTGCGCGCCGGACGGTGTCGCCGCTGGAAGGTATGTCAGCGGCTTCTGGTGCAACGGGAACTTCTGAAAAGCCTGGCTGGAATCGCCGTTGCCCAATACCTCGCCGACGGTCTGCCCGTGTGTGGCCTTAACGACGTTCGCGTAGATGTCGACAGCGCCGCTGTCATACGTGTAGGCCAGGCTGTTGGCCAGTACGAGCGTTGTGTGAACCGTGTCCGTGCCGCTGGTGACGGCGCTGATGCGCCAGGCGTAGATCGCCCCTTGTCCTTCGAAGCGCGAGATGGGTATGACTCCGCCGGGGAACAGAGCGCCAGTGAGTGGATCGACGAGGGAATCGGAGAAATCGCTGAAATCGCCGCTACGCTCGGTGACGGTGGGGATGTAGGCGTTTGTGTATAGGCCCGGTGCAAGCTGGAAGTTCCCGCAGATCGGCTGATGACCGGGCTGAGTCGGCAATGGAACCATGCTCAGGAACTGGAGCAGGCGCTCGATAGGATGCCCAACCACGAGCCGGTCCCCCGCCGCATCAGGTGGCGTGACGTAGTACACCTTCGTGAACGGCTGGGTGTTGGCGGAGACCGGGATGCACGCTTGCTGTCCGGGTCCTCCCTGGGCCACCGCGGCAATCATCACCAGTTCGCTCGTCCTGACGCCCGTCGTGTTTGCGATGTCGGTCCGTTCGCCGGAGACGATGATCCAACGCCCGGAACGAAGGCCGTCGAATAAGCCGTCGAGCTCGATCGTGCTACCTTCCACGTCCCGGTCAAGCGGTTCCTCGGCCAGGTCCAACTCTTCCGTCTGCGCATAGATCACGGTGCCGCGCAGCGGAATCGTCGAGGCCAGAAAGGTCTTAAGTGCGTCGCCCTGCAAGTCGCTCAACCAAGTCGGATTGAGAGTGGCTTGTGTGACCTTGCCGGAGAATCCTGTAGGGTTGCCGTTGTTGACGGTCTCACGCGATGTGGATTGCACGCCGGCAACCTGGTGCAGCGTGACGGTCCTGCTGCCATCCGGATTCAAGCGATCGCTGGCGATCCAACCGCCCACCTTGATCTGGTCGTAGACCGCGTCAAGCGGCAGCGCGGTGACCACACCGCCAACAATCAAACCGTTCAGCGCGTCACTCAGTACGGGCTGCGTGAAGTTTGTGACAGTTGTCGAGGTAGGGCCGGTCGTGGTGGCGTTTGCGCCGGTGACGCCGCCTGGTTGAGTCTGCGTCTGCGTCAGCGTCACGGTGCCCGGAAAGCTGTTGGCGAAGATGCCGGCCTTCACACGCGTCGCATAGACCCGAAGCCGGCTGGCGGGCAATGCGATGTTGCCCCAAGCCTGGTAGAGGCTCGATGCCGCGTTCGGATAGAACGCGGACAGCAGTTGTGGCGCTGTGTCGGACTGCGGTGCGAACGCCTGGCTCACCGTGCGGGTGAGACGAATCGAGCTGGCCGGCTGCAATGAGGGCGGCAGCGCCAATTGGCTTACGATCCCTGCGAGATTGCTGAGTCCGGAGGACACTGGACGCGATCCGCCTTTGACTGTAATGGGAGTTTCGGCCGCCGCAGTCTCGAGTCGTGCTGCAGTTCCGAGTTGGTTGGCGAATGCGTCAAGTTCGCCGATCAGGTCCGAGAGCCAGGCTTGCAGGCGCGTGAAGTTGCGCCTTTCGGCGATCGACTCCAACTGGCGGAGCTGCTGGAGGTTGGGCAGCCCCGCACTTATTTGGATACTCGCCGAGAGCATTGCGCCCACCTGGGCGGCAATGTCGCTGCCGGGAAACAGAATGCTTGATTCGGTCAGATAGCGCTGCTCTACCGCGGACAGGTCCGAAGCGAGGAGAGTGTCGCGCAACACCACCTCGGTGCGAAGATTCGCTGCTTGCAGGTTGACGGCGTCTGCCACGCGCAGCGTCTGTGCACCAGGCGCATCGCTGGTGCTGATCACAATGCCGTCGCCGGGTTTGAGTCCCGTTGCCACGCCTTGTACGAAGAGCGTGTGCAGGCTAGAGGGATCGATACCTGCGACTCCGCCTTGCGCGATGATCTGAGGGCGCGTCAGACGCGGATGAATGTCGTTCCAAACGGCGCGCGCGGGAAGATCGTCCGACGTCTCGAAGAACTGCGGCGAGGCGTTTCCGCTGGGAACGCTTTGCGCGCGCGTGCCGGCTGGAAGAACGCCGTTGAAGCCGTTCGCCACCGTGAAAGCCAGGTACACGCTGGCTGAGACGCCGGGCCGCAGCTTGTAGCCCACCAGGCGCGCGAGCTCGAGAATGGAGCGCCGCTCGGTGGCCGTCAGCAGGTATCCCTCATTGGCGATGCGCTCCTGGTAGAAGGTCAGCACGTCGGCGACGATGGCCCACGCATCCATCAACGCGATCGACGGGTCGCTCAGTTCGCGTGTGGTGAGGTGTTGCAGTGGGTAGATGCGCGAGACCGGACCGCCCGGCGCATCGGATGGTATGTCGAGATACTGGCTGGACAGGCGCGCCAGCATTGTTTCGAAGAAGGTGGCGTATGTGCCCGCGCGGTAAGCGATGGCGCTGAGGCCGGGACGGTTGATCTCGGGCGCGGGCGTGAGGATTTGGATGCCGCCGCAGCAGCCGCATGGCTGGCTCATCGTCCACCTCTCAGACTGAGTTGTAGCCTTCCGTTCTCCGGGAAGCTGGGGTCGTTATCCAATTGGGCAATCTCAAACGGACCCAAAGTCAGCACGCCGGACGTCGGTACGGCAGGGCCCATTGAACCGGCAGAGGCCGGACGCGCGGACACTCGGTAGCGCCGAAGCCTCTTCACGGACACGCTTGCTACGCCGGTCACCGCTTGCGCCGCGGCAACAATCTGGCTGACGTAGATGCCTTCGCCGAATGTGAGGTTATCGGGATGGAAGAACCCCCTGCTACCATCCGGCAGCACACCATTTCCGAAGACCTCAAGCAACGCCGCTTCCACTTGCCCCCGCAGGTAATCGGGAAGAACGCAAACCGACAAGGCCAGGTCGAGCGGCACGTATTGCGCGCCGTCAATGGTCAAATCCTGTCCCATGCGCCGGTAGGGTTCGAGATACGCGTCGATCTCCTGGAGCAAAATCGCACCTGCGGTTTCAGTCCCAACCGGGTCCACCGCAACCAGCGCCTCATACCAGCTTCCCGTCCAGCGCAGCACGCCTTTAGCGCCCTGCAGCTTCACGAACGGCGGCTCGCACCCACCACCGGGCGGAGCCGGCCGCTCCTCCAACCTGCGCGCATTGTCTGACGCGATGGCCGCGTAATCGTCTCCCGTGATCGCGCGTTCGAGCACATTGCGGAAGGCGGATGGCGCGAAGTACTTCACGTCGGCCACGGGCTCGGGATCGGCGCCGCCCGTGGCCGGCAGAGGGTTGTGCGGCTTGATCGTTACTCCACTCAGTTTCTCCGGATAGACTAGGTAGGTGATGGTCTCGGCCCCGACGTTACCCGACTCGCCGTTGCCAATGCGGTATGAGGCTTGAAACTCCATTCCGGCGTCTGGCTGCCGGCCCAGTTGACCGTCGCCGAACCGCAGATGGGCATAGCTGTCGTCGTCCATCTCGGCGACAAAGCTGAAGTCGTTCGGACCACTCTCAAGCAGATCGCGCACGGGATACCAGGATTGGAGCAGAGCGGTGAAATCCGCGATGAGTGCGATCCGCAGCGGGTCGGGCAGCGCGCTCGTGCCGTCGTAGCCCGCCAGCAGTTGTTGTGTGCCGGGACTCAGCAATGAATAGAGATACTGCAAGTTCACGTTCACAGGTGACTTCAATTGCTTGGCGATTGCCGTGGGGTCCCTCAGGTCGTCGAACGTAAACAGCGGAGGAATCGTGCAAGGGACCGGCGGACCGGATTGCGGTGCGCAGTCCGGCGCGGGCGGTATGCTCGCGAGGGCCACGCAGGGCATTGCTAGCCGCAGGTCCTGCACGGTCACTTCCGCCGCCGAGCAGGACGACGGCGAAATCGGCTGGCTAAAAGTAAGCGGCCGCTGCGTGAGAGCAGGGCAGAACTTGCCGGCTGTGATCTGGACTGTCGCAGGATGACACGGCGTAGGGCAGTTCGCCGATGAGTCGCGAGTGGGAACGGTTCCGATCGTTTCATTGGCGTTGCCGCCGTTGTCCACCAGCATCACGTTTCCGAGCGCCACGCTGACGTTGTCCATCGGCGTGCAATCCGACGCCGGATTGCGGGATGAAATGCACAAGGGGAAAGTGAGCGCGTCTTCGCTCGCCCACCAGATCTCCACGACCGGCTGGTTGCCCAAAGCGTCCACCGCGCGAAGGACTTTCGTCAGCCGCACCGCCTGCCGGTGCGTCGGATCGGCATCGGCCGGGTTTCCGGTCTTGGGGCCCAAACGCTCTTCGAAGATCAGCACATCTCCGACACAAAGATGCAGCACCCTCGCTGTTCCGGCGGGCCCGTCCGTGGCTCCCGGGGGCTCATTCGGACGCATTGGCGGCGTCGTGCTTGTCACCTCCGCCCAAGCATCGATCAGTGTGGCCGAAGTAGCACCTGCCGCCTTGCAACACTGCGAGTCTCCCCAGGCGTAGAGGTGCATCTCGCTGTGCGCGGGGTAGATGGCGAATGTCCCGCTCGCGGGCAGCAGTGGCTGGAACGCCATGTAGCTGGAAGGGGGCACGCTTTCGAGATCCGTTGGCGTCAGAGTGCGATTTCCCGGCGCGCCGGGGAACGCGGTGATAAAGAAGAGCTTCGTCGCATCGAACGGTTGGTAAGTATCGGTCCACAGCGCTTCCCAGGCCCGGGAGTTGCATCCTTCGTGCATCGCGTAATCGACCAATCGCGCATGGCGGCGTACGGAGATGCGCTGCCTTGCGGTGAACAGGTACGCTTCCGTAGCCACGGCGTCCTGGTAGTAGCTGAGGTAGTCGCCCACGTAGGCCAGCAGTTCGACCAGCGCAATGCCGATATCGGGGACGTGCGTCTCCTGCCACGCGGGCACGGTCAGCGCCATACGGTCGAGGATCGACTGGCGGAAGCTCTCGTAGTCCTTTGCCAGGTAATCGATCTCGGGCGACGGGCGCACTGGGGGCGGGCACACCTGTTTTGTCTTGCAGTCCAGACCCGTCGGGCAACTGCCTTTGAACGTGAAGCCCACCTCGCTGAAGCGCGGGTCGAAACCCTGCATCGGCTCACCCGTGGGACGTCCCCGTTCGTCCAGATCCACAACGCTGAGGGTATAGGTGGAGAAGTCACCGGCCTGTGCGACGAAGACGTCCATGGAATCGTCGAGCGCCGGATCCTTTTGCCGCGTGACGTGAATAGCCGTCACTCGGATGTCCACGATGCGTCTTCCGCCCGAGATCTTCACGTTGCGCTTGTCGATCTTCTGCGGAGCTTTGCCGAGAAAGAACACCGTGAGCGTGAGCTGGTTGTCGCTCACCTCGATGTAATCCAGGCCGAACAGATCCGCGGCGCGCACGGCCTCGCGCCGGTCTTCGCGTTTACAGCTCAGGTCGGGATCGATCATGCGTCCACCTCGCTCAGGCGCTCCTCACGAAGGTTTGAGTGAAACTCTGCTGTGTTTGCCGCACCACGTACTGCACCACCACGCTTAACGTCGAATCCTGCGCGCTCACCTGAAGCTGCTGCAGGTTGATCAGATCTCCCAGGTATCGCTGCAACGCGGCTTGAACCGTCAATTGCAGCGCCGCAGCCAGCTCGGGACTGTTCGGCGCGAAGACCATCTGAAGCAGGCCGCTGCCAAAGTCGGGGCGGTTCACGCGCTCTCCCGGATTGGTGAAAAGCAGTTGCTCGATCATGTCGCGGATATGATCGTTGTCGTCCGTGGACGCCGTGCGGCCCTGCGCATCGTTATGGAATGGGTAGTCGATGTTCATAGCGGCTCAAGTTCCCGTCACGCGCGTTTGTGTCATCACGATCAGAAGCGGGGTGCCGGTCGGCACGCAGATCGCCTGGCTGTCGAGCAATAGCAGCGGCTGTCCGTTGGAGGTGACCCGCAGAGCCGAGGTGACAAACTGCGCAGTCACGCAGGGGCCGTTGCCCGCCGGCGGAGGCGGAAAAGCGCAGCCCGCGACCACGTAAGGCGCCGTCATCGTAACCGTGGGCTGTCCCATCACGGTCACGCGCGGATTCGGAACCGTGGGTTGGGCCATCCCGCCGTGCGCGCACTGAACTGTCGCCCCAACGTGCAGTAGGAATCCCGGCATGGCGCCTCCTACACCACCACCAGCGCGCCCGCGTTGATCGTGACCGTCGGCCCGGTCATGACGATGCTGGCGCCTTTTCCGTTTTGGATATAGATCCCCGTGTCGTTCACGATGATCGTGGCCCCCGTAGTGCTCTTGAGCATGATGCCGCCCGTGGGGCCGGGCAGATCGCTGACGACAATGGCGTTTTGCAGCGTCGTCTGTATCACGATGTTCGGATCGCCCGGCACTCCGGCCAGCGCGAGTGCGGGCACCTCGGCCGCGACTCCCCACCATCCGCCCGTATACACCGGCTTGTCGGGATCGCCGCCCTCGAACTGAATCCAGACGCCGGCTCCAATCTGCGGCACCATGAACGTGCCCATCTGTTTGCCGGCCAGCGGGACGCTCGGCATCACCCACGTGGATGGCGTGACGCTTCCCGCGTCCGGCACAATCGCGAGGATGCGGCCGATCTGCATGGGATCGATATTGTTCGCCACCGTCCCGCGATAGATGCCGAAGTATTTCGGACCGCTCTTCATACGCTCACCGTTTGGACAGTGGACCCTACTCCTCCCCTCGACAGGGAGAAGCTCTGTTTGTATTCGCCGCGCTTGATGTTATGCGTGACGCTCTTCACGTAATACTCGCCGTCGTAATACTCACCCGCCCCGCGCACTGCCGCCTTCTGCCGGACCTTCAACACGTGACCGTAGCGCAGGACGTCCAACTCGCCGTTGGCGCTGATCGCATCGGAAGACACCAGGAGCTTGCCCAGCGCGATCAGAGCGGCCTTGATCGGGTTCTCGCCGGCGAGCGGCGTCAACTGTTCCGTTTTCAACGGGGTTGCCCGGCTCTGCGCCAAAGAAGGTTTGAGCAGGTCGATGCTCGGGACCGGAATCAGCAGCGGGATCTTAGTATTGGGCTCGATGATAGTGATGAGATACTGTGTGGCCAGTGTGCCGTCGTAGGTGAAGCTCATCGAATCGAGGTTCGTGGCCGCGTCCAGGTTGATGCTGAGCGCCGATTGCGTGCCGCCGAACAACGTCGTGATATCCGGCCCCCAGTAAGCCGTGCTCATACCCGGCGCCGGCCCGGGATCCAGGTAGAACACCGCGCCCACTTCCGCGGCAAGACTGGTGATATAGCCGTAGTCCGTCCCTTGCTGCTTGGGATAGCTATCCAACGGGTTGTCTATCAGGCTGAGTACTGTAGGCAGCGCCATGGGGACCACCCCGAGCACCGAGTACTTGGCCAGAAGCAACTCCACAATGACGAACAACGGAATCGCGGGGAAAGGGAAGCCGGTGAAGTCGATGAAGTCCATCAGCGCCGTCAAGTCGAGGCCGGTCAAGGTCAATGTCGATTTCCCGGCGGCGAGACTGGGCGTCAGATCCTGCTTGGTGATGATGCCATCCATCAGCACTTCGGTGGCCCCATTCACTGTCACGGCGATAATCACGCGCTGCCTCGGATCGAACGCGCCCGACACCAGCATTCGTTGAAGAGCGGAGTTTTTTCCTATCGTGAATTTCAACTGAAATCCGCTCTGGCTGCCCATAGCCGTGGTCACCTGAACCTCTGTCAGCGCGTCAATGACGGCCTCGGGCACGGGGCTCGCCGTGAACCCGCCCATCATCAACGTCAGATAGAAGCCTTTGTTCATAGGGCTGTTCCGCTGATCCCTTGCGGCAGGGTGATGGCCAATACGCGGCCAGGAGTCTTGGTCAGATCTTCGGGCCGCATCGCGCGGTTGGCGTCGCACAGGCGCCAGAACAACTCGGGGTCGCCCAGGAAACGCGCTGCGATGTTGTCCAGCGCGCTCGCCTTGGGTCACGGTGTGTTGCTGAATGAGCTGAAAGCTCTCCGGTTGTGGGACGAAGCGCCGCTCCACGTATGCGATCGACCTCCCTTGCGGCAGGGCGAGCGTTGCGGTCGGCAAGCCGTAATAGCGGCTGGTCGACGCGAACAACGTGTTCTGCAGCGACGTCTGCGCCAGCATCGCCTGGACTGGATCGGTCGGTGTGCCGTTGCTCATGAGATTCCCGTGATACCCAATTGGCCGAACGTGCCGCCCTGGAATAGCGCGGCCAAGCTCTCCTTCTGCTGTTGATACGCCATGTAGAGGCTTCCGCCCTTGTCGGAGAAATAGAGGTCGTCGATGCTCAGCACTCGCAGCCCGAGGCTGACTTTGGCGCGGATCGGATTGAGGGCAGGGTCGAACGCTTCTTCTGTGATGCTGAGATCCGTGATGCGCACCGGCACCACCCTGCGTGCGCTCCACACGAAGAGTGTGTACGGCGCGAGCATCGGCATGATTTCGAGAGTGCCCATTTGCGAGAGGCTGTTGTTGTTTTGCAGCGTGACGCTGGGCGGATAGACCGTTGTTTCGAGCGCCGCGAGTTGCGGGAAGATCCCATATTGCACTGCGTTGGGGTTCTGATCGGGCTGTTCCAACTGGTCTGTGGCGTCGATCTCCGCTTCCAGCTTGATGGTCTCCACCGGCGGACCCGTTAAACGCAAGGCCTCCGACCGGTCGCCGCCCTCTTCGGCGCCTTTGATCTTGAGCGTCCGCGTGAGCGTGTCGGGATTGTACTGCAGCACGATGATGCCGTTCGGCAGAACGGTGAACTGGTCCGGATCGAGCAGAACGATGCCGCCTTTCAGCACTTTGGGGGAACCGGGGAATGCGCTCATGCTCGGATCTCCTCCACTCGCTTACCGGACATCGAACGTTACTCCGGCCTTGTCCACGGTCAGCTTGTTCACCGCGGTGGTATCCGTCGTAGATGTGCGTTGCCGCTCCGCCTGTGACTTCTTCTGCGTGGTGGAGCTTTCCTGGCCGGAGCTGACGACTGTCCCGGAGGACTGCTCCGCACCCGCCGTGACATCTACTTCTCCCTTCAGGCGCTGCTCCTCCTTGTGGCTGTCTATCGTGCCCTTTTTCACGGTCGTGGAATGCGAATTGGTCCAGGAGATCCCCAATTGGGCCGACAGTTCGAGAGTGACTTTGAAACCGAACTCCACGCTGCCTTCCAGGTTGAACTTGATTGAACTGAGAGCACTGCCAAGTTCTTTTGCAAGCAGTGCGCCTTCCGGTTCCGCGACAGCGAGGATGGCTGCCAGCAAACCGCCATCCACCTGGATCCCGGTCTTGGCGGCCAGCTTGGCGCTGAATTCCGGGGTCAGCTTGGCGCCCAAGGTTAGAGTTATGGTTCGACTGGTGGTATCAGTGGTCTCTTTACCGCTCGACTTCTGGTGCTCGTCGCTCGTCGCCTTCTCTCCACTGACCGCCCTGCGCTGACCCGCAGTCTGCTTCTGCCCGGTGGAGACTTGGACACTCGAAGTCTGCTTTTGAGTCTGCTCCGTCGCCTTCGCTTCTTCGGTTTCAGATTGCTTCTGTACCTGCCGCTCGCCGACCTTTTCGCTGCCGAGGTGCAGGTCTACCTTGGCGGTGACGTGATGGCGATCGATGCCGACGGCTGGGTACGCAGCTTGGATCGGGAAGCCGGGCACTTCGGCTGCCGAGAGGTCCGGCCTTTGCACGGCCACATGGAAGCCCATGTAGCCCACGCCGCCCGTATCCCTTGGGTGCGGAACGGTGCCTGGGATCGGCATGGGAGCGCCGCTGGGGTTGTTGTTCACCACACTCTTGCCCGATGTGACGACGTCGAGCGGCGTGTTTGTACTGTTGGGCTGAGCTTGTAGTTGATCCACGACCACCGCGATGCGCTGAGGCCTGGA
Source organism: Terriglobia bacterium (assembly GCA_963823095.1). Classification (GTDB taxonomy): domain Bacteria; phylum Acidobacteriota; class Terriglobia; order Bryobacterales; family Bryobacteraceae; genus CAIVVT01. The sequence continues at coordinate 66,004 of CAWGKI010000030.1, read as the reverse complement.
CGCTCCCCCGCCATCCGCGGTGTAGGAGACTGCCCAGTCGGTGTCGACAGGATCTTTCTTGTGCTTCGTGACGCCTCCCAGGATTATGTAGAGCTGGTCGCGCGCATCTCCGCTGAACGCCTTGACGAGCGCTTCAGCGCCGATCTTGCCGACGATCCGCTCGCGATCGTCCGGAGTGGCGTTCTTCAGAATCGTCAGAATCCCCTGCTCGTCGGCGCTGGACACGTGGCCAGTCAGCATCTCCTGAACCAGCAGGGTGCGAATCCCGACGTCCTCTTTCTGATACAGGCCCTTCGAAACCACGGCTCGAGCCTTGTTGTCGCTGTCGAAGTTGTCTTCGATCTTGCCCGTGCCGCGCAGCCCTTCGATGTACGCCTTCAGCTCGACGTCAGAGAAGGTCCCTCCTCCGAAGAACCGGGCGATGGACTGAAACAGCCCGACTCGCTGCACAACTCCACGGGGCGCACCGTCCACACGGCTCTGCTGGACCACGTGCGTCAACTCGTGCGCGAGCACCTGGCTTCCCGGACCAGATTCCAGCGAGCGCTGCTCAGCTCCCCACACCACATGGTTCCCAACTGTGTAGGCCAGAGCGTCAACGGCTCGCGCAGATTCAACCGCACCCGGACCCGTGTGCACACGCACACCACTCAAGTCGACCTTCTGCTCCGTTCGAGCCGCAGCATTGTCGGTCCCGTTCAGCGCTCTCTCCGCGACGCGCCCGGCCTGCTGCTCGTGGCTGTCGTTCGGAGATCCCAGACTCAGGCCGTGTGGTAAAGCTTCGTGGCTCGCGGAACGAACCGGCACACCGCTGAACTCCCATCCCAATCGCGATTCAGCACCGGCGCGAACGCCAGGGTCGAGAGGCCGCCCGGGCGAGCGCAGCACTTCCTGCACGATTGGCGGCACGCCGGAGGACGTGACGGAGCGCCGTCGATGATTCGCAGTCTCAGACACTGACTCGCGGCTGGGTCCGTCCTCCAACGCACACTGGCGGGAGAGACCCTGCCTGCGCAATGCGGCTGATGTCGCCGTCATACGTTGGCTTCATCGTCTTCGGAGCAGGTGCTGCCGCTCGGGAACTCATTTCGCTCCTCCAATGCCTCCGTGAACGGAGCGCGCTATCTGCTGCCCCAGAAGGCTCGGATGTTGGCTTCGCATCAGCCGAAGAGGATGACCGGACAGCGCAGGCAGGGCGCCGCCCGAGCGCAGTTCGCCGCGCAATCCAGTCGCTCCCAGCAGACGCCCGAGCTCCGCCTCCACCGCGGCCTGGACTCGCGGCCCTTCGCGGCTTGTGACCGGCAGTCCCTCCAGAACCAGGCGTTCGATGTGGACTTGGATCTTCATGCCGCGGTACCCGCCTTCGAAAGGGCACGGAACTCGAGTTCGTTGACAGGCCGCCCCAATTTGCGCAATTCCGTGCGCGCGGCATCCAGAAGCGTGGGCATGGTGACCGGCGCTCCGGACTGCGCCGCTTGAAACGCGGAATTGAGGGCCACGGAGTGGATGTTGGCGCCGGTGAGACTCAGCCGCGCCAGCCGCTCGAAATCCAGGTTCCGCACCGGCGCCTCCGCAGGGAATGCTTTTTGCCAAATGGCTTTTCGCTCCGTCGCCCCGGGGTACGGGAAGTCGGCCACGAACCGCAAACGCCGCATGAATGCAGAGTCCAGAGCGCTCTTCACGTTGGTGGTGAGAATTGCCAGACCCGTGTACGACTCGATTCTCTGCAACAGGTAATTGATTTCGATGTTGGCGTAGCGGTCGTGCGAGTCCTTCACTTCGCTCCGCTTGCCGAAAAGAGCATCGGCCTCGTCGAATAACAGCACCGCTCCGCCACATTCGGCTGCGTCGAACAAGCGCCGCAGGTTCTTCTCGGTTTCGCCGATGTACTTGCTCACGACTGCCGAGAGGTCGATGCGGTACAAGTTGAGTTGGAGATCGTTGGCGATCACCTCGGCCGCCATCGACTTGCCGCAGCCGCTGTCGCCCGCAAACAACGCGCTAATGCCGAAGCCGCCGCTCATCTTGCGCGCGAAACCCCAGTCCTCGTAGACCTTGTTGCGCTGCGCGACTTGCGCGGAGATCTGGCGCAAAAGCGCGGTTTGGGCCGCCGGCAGCACAATGTCGTCCCAGGTGGCCTTGGGCTCGATGCGCTGCGCCAGCGTGTCGAGCCGCGGGCGGGTTGCCGCCAGGGACGCGCTCCACAGACTCTCGTGCCCGCCGAACGAAGGGTCCGCTTGAGCCTCACGCGCAATCCTGCGGATGGCCGACAGGCTCAAGTTGAACTGCCCTGCGAGCAGTGCCGGACTCTCCTCAGCGGCGCTCCCCAAGGCTGCTGTCCAGGCCGCTTTCTGTTCAGAGATGGTGGGCTTGGCAACATCCACCGCCAGACTGTTTTCCATCAGCTCGGGCAATACGTCCCGGGAATCGACGAAAACGACTCCGCTCGCCCGCGCCAGAAAGCGTTGCACCAGCGAACTCGCACTAGTCTGCGCAGTCTCCGCCTCAGAGCCGAGTCCGTCGAGATAGAGCGCCAAGGGCAACAGCAAGCTCTCGCGCTGCCACAAGCGGCTCAGTGTTTCCAATTCGCTCAACCTGCGCCGGAAGCAGAGCCGCCGGCAGGCGGTAGACCTGTAATCCCAGTTCAGCGGCGGCATGTACGGCGATCAGTACTTTGCTAGCGGCGTCGCTTCCCAGCAACTGCACTATGGGCAGGGTCTGGCCGCCGGTGAGCGGATTCAGATATCCGGTGATGCGCGCGGCAGCCTCCTGTTGTGACGGGGGCAGTTGTTCTTCCGCTGACGGCATTTCGAGTGGAGTGAGCAGCGGCCCGAGCCGGTCGTCCAGATAGTTCAGACATTTCAGATAGCTGACGATGCGCTCATCCGCCCGAAGCGGGCTGACCGTGAGCGGCTGCCCGCCCTGCTGAACGATTTCGATCAAGCGCCAATAGCGCAGACGCCCTTCCGGCGAGAGCGCATCCCACGATGGTTTGTCGAACAACGCCAGCGCCAACGCGAAGGTGGGGTAGGGACGGTTCGCATCGCCCTGCGCGGCGGCGCACAGGCCTGCGATCCCCGTATCCAGTTCCATCGCCGCGCAAAGCAGCAGCAAGTCCCGTTCGAACGGCGAGAGCCCCAGCCGCTGGCTCAGCAGCAGTAGCGCCGGCGGCGGCGTGGTTTGCGCAGCCGCGGTCATCTCTGCGAATGCCCGCGAGACTCTTTCCCCAAGATCACCAGAACCCTTGCCCTGTGGCAGCAGGAGCGGCTCCGGCGCCGATGCAAGCTGCGGGGCGTCGCCGCGGAAGCGCCGCCAGAACGGCCTGCCTTCGGCGTGGCCCTCGGACGGCGGCTGTGCGGGCGGCGGAGGCAGCACCTCCGTGGCCTGTTGGCGGTCGTTTTTCGCAAGCCGCTCCAGCAGGGCGCGCAGCCACGCCAGTGCCGCCGAGAGGTACCGCGCGTTGTCGTTCTGCCAGGCTGCCGCGTCGCTCATGTGACGGTCACCAGCTGAGTTGAGTCGAAGGCCGGAGGCGTTGCTGCGCGATTCACCAGCAAGCTGTCTACGCCGTCCACGCGCAGACGGAAGTAGTAGCTGCCAGCCGTCAGGTTCAAGGCATCGAAGGTCAGCGTGTTCGTTTGGACGGTGAACTTCTGTGCGGCAATCTGCCGATCGCCCAGCAGCAGGAAGACGGTCTGGCCGACCCAGATCTCGGGACTGCATGTAGCCGTGTAGGTAATGCTGGCCGCGGCGGAAGTCGAGGCGGGCGCCACGGTGACGGTCGGCGCGAGCGTGATCGAGAGCTGATTGGTGGAGCGACGGTAGGTTTCGGTTGGACGCTGCACCAGAACTTCAAGCGTGTAGAACCCGGCCGGCCAGGCCGCCGGCGAGTTCGGGATCTGCACACTGATCTGCGTTGCGGTACTGCCTGCGAGCGGCGCAATCTCGACGGGCGCAGTCCAGAGCGGATTGTTGAACACTACGCCGATGTTCGTTCCGTCCAGAAACTGTCCGCTCAACGTCAGCGTATCGCCCAGCAGTACGCTGTCCTGCTGATTGGGAGGCGTTGCGGAGAACAGCAGGGGTACCGGCGGAGTCAGGTTGGGGTGGGACTGTGCGCCCTTATCCTGCGGCCCGCGCGTCAATACTGGCAACGGCGTCTTGGCGGGTAGCGTGCTGTCGATCAAGGTGACGGATACGTCGTAACCCACGGAGACGCGATACTGCGTCGCGAAGCCCATCCACAGCTTGGAAATGTCTTCTACCGACAACGGCTGAAGCGTGATTCGCACCCGGTCCACCTGCTGCTCCAAGCCGCTGCCCGGGAACGAAAGCTGGATCTCCTGCGGACCCAGCAAGGCGTGATCTTGCAGTACGCTCATGGCTTTGCCAAGCACGTGGTGGTCGAACGGCTGGCTAGTGTCGTTATCGCGCGCGAACGCGGTGAGCAGATAGTGCAGGTCCAGCGCCAGCGGCGGCATCCCCGTCTCGCCCGGCTTGACTGTCCGCGGAATGTCCATGTTGCGCCACGCCGCGTTCGGCAATACCTGGTACAGGAACACGTTGAGCTGGTTGGTGGTGATTCCCGTGCGCGCCTTGTCAAGCGGCAACGCCGTGACTGAGATGTCGGTCAGATCGGGATCGGTAGCGATCTCCTTCTGTAGAATGGCCTCGAGTGTGGCCGTGACCGCGGCGATGGCGCTGGCGTTGCTCATACGCCGCCTCGCTTGGACTTGCTTTGTAGATATTCGTGCAGACTCATCACCGGGGAGGCGTCGCGCGTCTTCCGGACTGTGGATTCGGCCGGCACGGCACGCACTTCGACGCGTCCGATTGTGATGTGTATGGTTGTCTCCGTGGCGCGCGAACGTGCTTGCGGAGCGGCCGAATTAAACTGCTCCAGACGTCGCACAAATGAGGTATCCGCGCCCGGTTTCGGCGACGCGGCCGATATCCCTCCCCTCCGAGCGGGCCGGTACCGCGGAGGAGACGGACCAGCGTTCGGGATTCGCCGCTCTGGCGCCAGGCGGGTTCTCATGGATCCCGATGGTGTTCTCGGACTGCTTTCTTGCGTCCGCAAGCATCTCTTGTTCACGTTTGCGTGCGTGAGCATCCGGCCGCTCTCCCACTTCCCGTTGGACCACGGCGGGAGGCAACTCGATTGGGGCGTTGGGCGCCCGTTCCGCTTTGGACCGTTCTGGCCGCGGCTTCTCCGGCTGCGGGGTGGCCGGATGTACATGGGCCGCTGGCTCCCGTGCTGAACCGGCTCACGGAACGGCGCTGCGGCCGGAGTTATGGGCGGGGCGGAAACGCGTTCCAGTTGGCCTTGAGCTTGCCCTGCCGAAGTGCCGCGTGCCGTTGATTTCGATTCAGCAGGCAGTACCGGATGCGCTTGTTCCAGACGCAGTGCGCTATCTTCGCTTGATGTTTGCGGCTCGATCCTCTTGCTAGCGGGGATCTGCGTACTTTGTATGGACGGGGCGCTAATTGGGGTCTGCCGGACGACGATCCGCCATGTGCTCGAAACTGCTAGGGACCTGATCCGGCGTGCGAACTCCCGATCTTGTCTCACGCGAAGCGGCGTTTCGGATTGCCGGAGCAGGCGGCACAGGTCTGTCGTCTGAAATCTCCTGCGTCTCCTCGAAAGGTCTTCCACTCGAGAGTCCCGAGCCACTCGCGACGATCGGGTTCTGTCTCCAAAGGCTGGCTTCAACGCCTTTCAACGACGCCCCGCGAGTGGTCAGAGGTTCGAACAAGGATGGCAATCGCGGTTGCACAACTTCCGCCCGTCCGAGGCTCCGATCTGCGAGACTGCTGAGGAAGTCGCTCATTCACCCACCATTGCGAGGTAGACCTGCCTGCGCGCCGGGCTCAGCGTGAGGATGTCTCCTTCAGCCCAGCCGTATGCCGAGGCGAGCCTGTGCACTTCATACAAGAGGCGCGAGGCGGCGGCCTCGATCTCGCTCCACATAAAAGACACGATGTCGAAGGCCGTCCGCCAGCGATGCTCGCAGACCGGACAGCAGACGGAGAGTTGTACATCGGCCAAGGGGTCGGCCCGAGCCATCCCCTCCATCACCGCGTCGATCACTTCGGCGGGCAGAGGATCCGCGCTCGCGACGGCCGCGCCATTCCTCCGCACCGAAATCAAACAGCGCCGCAGAATCAGGTCACGGGTCGCGGCGTCGCGCGCCTGGCCCGCGGCGATCAGGTCCTGGCTCGCCGGCGGACGAAAGCGCAGTTCGAATTCCCCAACGCTCAGCGCCACTTCGCCCTCTACCTCCTTCTCGGCAACGGTACGCACGTCGGCAGCGTTCACCGTGAGTTCGATTCGCTCGTTACAACGGGGACAAGCCGCTACGCCGGCCATTTCTGGACCGAACATCCGCTCCTGCAGGGAGAACAGCGCCGCGTCTCGCCGTCCCATGCTGAGCGCGAGCAGCTCCTCGCGTGGCGTCTCCGGGCATGCCGCCGACAGCATCTCCAACGCGCGCTCCATCGGCGTTTGGTTCACGCCACGCTCCCAGACTTCCAGGACGGCCGAGGCGGATAGCGTTTGCATCGCAGTCGGGCCTCTAGTCCGCTAAACGCTCAGCGTGGGCTCAGTGGGCTCGTTCGTGGAGGTGTCGCGCTCCCAGCCTTCGTTTTCCAGCTTGATGTGCTGAATGGCCACTGCGTTGGCGTTGGCATCCAGGTCCGGCAGGGCTTGAAACTCGGACACCCAGCATCGGTAGACTTTGTAAGCCAAAGCTGTCTGGCCCGCCTCGTTGTAGACCTCAATGATGAGGTCCTTCCGGAAGTCCTTCAGCGAGACCTCCGCGCCCAACCCGGCTCCCAGCGACCATACTTTGCTGGCCCATGCTTCGAATGCAGGATCGTGCGTGACACCTCGCTCCAGTGTGATTGCGTCGTATTCCGTTCTGCCCGGCGACTTGCGCGAGCTGGAGGGGTCGCCTCCTTCGCGATGCTTCACGACCTCGGTGGTCCGCTTCAAGCCGCCCACCTTGCTGACTCCGGCCACATACTGGCCATCCCACTTGACGCGGAATTTGAAGTTCTTGTACGGATCGAAACGTGTGGTGTTAACGGTAAACTCAGCCATGCAAGTCCTCCTCAGGACGCGATCTGACCTGCCATTTGCTGGATCTGAATGATCACGAATTCCGCCGGCTTGAGCGGCGCGAATCCGACCAGAACGTTGACAATCCCCAGGTTGATGTCGCTCTGGGTCGTGGTTTCGCTGTCGCACTTCACGAAATAGGCATCCTTGGGCGACTGGCCCTGGAACGCTCCCTTGCGGAAGAGGTCGTGCATGAAGGCGCCTACGTTCAAGCGGAGCTGCGACCACAGCGGCTCGTCGTTCGGTTCGAACACCGCCCATTTCGTGCCGCGATACAAACTCTCTTCGATGTACAACGCCAAACGCCGCACGGGGACGTATTTCCACTCGGAGCCAATCTCATCGTTGCCCTGCAATGTGCGGGTTCCCCAAACAACGGTTCCGTAGACGGCCAGAGTACGGATGCAGTTCACGGCGACTGGATTCAGCAGGCCGTTGTCGGCATCATTTAATGTGATGGCGGTGCCGATCACTCCCGAGAGGCTTGCCTGCGTTCCCGCGGGCGCCTTCCAAACGCCGCGGCTGCCGTCCGTGCTGGCGTAGATGCCTGCTACGAATCCGCACGGCGGGAATGGACCGATACCGCCTTGGTTCAGAGGATCGGGCGCATTGATCCACGGGAAGTAGAAGGCGGCGTTGATTCCGTCGGCGCCCGTCATGCTGGAGTTCGGGCCTCCAGACTTTTGCAGCGAACTGACGGTGTCGCCGGAATCGCAGTCGACGATCATGAATGCGCGATGCTGGCGGCAGAAGGTTTCGAGGGAGCCGATCGTCGCCGGGTCCACCAAGCCTGGAATGCAAAGCAGATTGAACAGGTCGACATGTTCCAGGAAGTGCACGCCGCCGGTTCCACTGGTGGGCAGCAGCGCGTTTTCGAAATTGCCCTGAGTACCGGGCGAACTCGGCGCGAGCACGGTCCCATCGGCGCCGACCGCGTTTCCCGTTCCAGTCCCCAGCATTTGGGGAGTTGTGATGTCGCTTGGGAAGCTGGTTGGTGAGCCGGTGATTGTAGCTGTAACGTAGTTCGATTGCGCAGCCAGGATGTCAGCAAGGTAGCGCCCGCCAGGGTCGGGAGAAACCAGCGAGAGATTCTCGAACGACTCAACCACGGTGGGGCTGGCGCCCGAGGGGGCGTATGCCACCTGCAGGCGGAATCGGCCAGTCGCGGTCCCGCCAACAACCTGGTTCTTGATCAGGATGCCGTAGTTGTTGCCCCAAGCGCCAGGATTGGCCGCGGTGATCACTACGGAGGGGCTGGTGCCGCCCGAGACGCTCAAGCTCGTGTTTGCGGCGACCGCGTCTTTGAATACAAGGCGGATGATGTAGGCCTGGCTGCCGCCGTTGGCGAAAAACTGCGATACCGCGTAGCCGAGCTTGCTCCGCGCGTCGAGCCCGCCGTACGAACGGGCATAGTCCTGCCAGCTCAGCACGAGCTCTGCCTGATCGATTGCACCCGCCGGGGCCCATCCCACAAAAGCGGCAATTGAGGTGGCCACCCCGGTGATCGTGTGCACGCCACTGGGAATCTCCTCAATGTATACGCCCGGATAACTGACAGTTACTGGCATTCAGCCCTTCCTTTCTGGATTGACCTCCGAGAACCCACGCAAACTACACGTACCTACCGCTTCATCGGTTGCGCGCTGGGAGAGGAGGTCACTCGCAACTGCTCTACCGGCACAACAAGAGATAGCCGCCGTACGACCTCCACAACCGCGTAGGCCTTCGGGCGGCTGCCCGAATCTGAGAATCCTATAATCGTCCCCTCCAACTCCTCGTCGCCCGGAGCGAATTCCTGCAATTCGGTCCTGCTCGGCAGAAACACGCTCGCCCGCGCCACTCTGACCAGGTCGCCCTGTTCCATTCGCGCCTCCCAGAGACGCACTTCTCTCCTCTGGCATCCGGTGACCAGTCCTGCATGGCACTTAGGTGGCCAATCGAGCAACGCGACGGCCCCACTCCGCGGTTCCTGTGTGGCGGCCGCCAATTAATGAGTGTGCAAACAATCGGTTACGCACTGCGGTCTCTGCGATGTGAGGCAGCCGTATTTGAGGACCTTCCCGGCAAGCGGAGATACGAGGATGCCATTAATTGCAGTCGATGGAAATCGCGCTTCGAAATGGGGAGAAATCAGCGCAACACGCTGTGATTCATCGACTTTCATCTTCACGCCGGGCGGGTAATTCACATGCGATATCTTGTCTCCAGGCCTCACGTTTCCCGGAAATGCTTGAAGCGGATGCGGGAATTCTGACTGCAGGGACTGACGGCAATTACTGTCAAATCTGGCAGTCGGCATCGATCGTGTCGGCCCGGCAATCCAGGATTGAGGCAGGCTGGTAGCGCTCCGAGCTAGAGCGGCGAACGATTGTGGCGATAAGAAAGCGAAATTGGGCCGGAAAGATCGATAATGCAATCCCCCCGAGGTTTCAAAACCCGAGTGCGAGTCCGGGCATAGGCTCCTCATGTCGACTACTCTGCTGCTCAAAATAGGACAGACTTGACCTGAGCCGCATTGAATTGGCACATTGGGGGAGAAATGTCCGCGCATGCTTGGTTCAGTGAAACCAGAGCATCGCGCCGCTCAAGACTTCGAGTGAACCTCTCCCTGGCCGTCCGCGGTGATCTCATACTCCACGCGGAGAGGCTTGAGAGGTTTGTCGACGGGAAGATGCTCCCGGGAAATCACTTCCCTAGCCTGGCTGAGGCGCTCCGATGGCGAGGGGTGCGTTCTGAAGTATCCGGTCAGGCCATCGATGGCCAGTTGACTCAGTTCTCCAGCCGGTGTCTTGGCGTGGATGACGAACTCGCGGTGCAACTGAGTCCACCGCAGAAGCAGGTTGATGGCGCCCTTGGCCGAGTAGCCCGTGGCGGCGGCGAGCCGCAGTCCCTCTCGATCGGCTTCCATCTCCTCGTCTTTGCTGTAGCCGGCCTGCCATAGCGACATTGGGATCTGGGCGATCCCCGCCAGGACATCGAGGTTCAGCTTCTTCAATTGCGCCTCGATCTGGACGCGCTCGACCGCGTGATAGTGATCGATGTGCTCGATTTCGTGTCCGAGCACAAAGGCCAACTCGTCCTCGCTCTTCGTGCGATCGAGCAGCCCCTGGCCGACGAAAACGCGGCCGCCCGGGAGCGCGAACGCGTTGATCAGATTGGCGTCGGCGACGACGTGAAAGCGATAGGGGAGCTTGCGCTTTGCGTGAGTGGCGATGCGCTCACCGACTTCGTTGACGTAGCGCTCGATCGCGCGAGCCGCGGGCCCCTTGGCCGACTCCGCCGATTCGTAGTACCGCGCAAGTTCATTTCCAATGAGCTGCTCCTGACTGTCGGAGATGCGCGTGACCCGCAGAGGGACGCGCGATAGATCGCGTTGCCAGCCGGCCGCGACGTCCACCACTGCATTGGCGCTGACGGCGTCCGAATGCCTCCTGTGCTGCGCGCAATAAAGCGCGGCTCCAGCAATCAACACGACGGCCGCGAGTGCAAGCACTTGTTTCATAGCAAACGCCTTACCGTGTCGCGGTACTTGCCGTAGAGTGTGGAAACAAGCGTCAACGCGGCGCCCAGCACGATGAAGGTGATGTAGCGATCGCGCTCTTCAAGATGCCATGCATCGCGAACGACAATCTTGCCGACGCAAAGCAGCAGGAGAAAGAGCCCGGTGATCCGGTAGGTCCGCTGCCCCGCGAATAGTCCGAGCAGGATGACCATAACGCCTTCTACTCCCCAGGCAAGGGTGACCATGCCGGGATTCATCTTGACGGCAATCATGGATGAGACGATTACCACGGGCGCGAAGAAGAGAATCTGCTCGGGATGGCGCAGTGCGAGATTGCGGACCAAGGACGACTGGTCAGGACGCAGAGCATAACGCGCGCGAAGACGAAACGCGATGGGCAAGGCGAGGAGCAGGAGCCCACTGGTAAGAGAGAGAACGCCGATGTTCCCCCGCCAGCCATCGGCAACGAAGTAACTGCCGCCGAAGATGTTGTGTCCGAGGGCGCGCGCGACGATCGCCGCGACAAGCAGGCCGGATTGGTGAAGGAAGATCTCCTTGTCGAGCAGCAGACTTGCCGCCAGGAGCGCGAGTACCATGATTGCCCACGCGAGCACGATCCACTCGGCGGGCATCTGGAAGTACAGCAGCGCGGCGACACTGACGGTACCGAAGTAAGCGATGAGATCGGTGGGCGACCAGCGGTCGCTCTCGGGCGATGCTTTCTTCGACTGCAGTTGTGCCCAAACGAGGAAGTAGATCAGAGCGATGGGCGCGACGGTGTATATCCGCGGACCGATCCATTCGCCGGGAAGCGGGGCCGCGGTGAGATTCACGAAGAAGATGCGCACGAAGGCGGCGGTGAGTGCAGCGTAGCCTTGCAGCCGAATCTGCTTGAGATCGCGCCAGTGGCCCAACTCAAAGAGAGCGAGCCCAAGAATCGCCATGCCCAGGGCGACGCCGATGGGCTGCAACTCACTCCACAGCATCCACGCAAACAGTCCCGAAGCAACCCAGGTGTAGGCGTGGCGCGCGTTCTTGGATTCGAGCGGCTCGGGCATGCGCACCCAGCGCGCCAAGGCATAGAGAACGGCAACCAGGATGGAGACGGTAATCAGACGCAGGTCGAGGCCGTGCCACTGCTCTTCGCTGTAAAGGTTCAACGCAACGGCGCGCGTGACGGCAAGAAGGGCGAGCACGTGGGCCTGCCAGGGCAGTTCTTCTACGTCGAAGATGCGGTCGGTGAGAGCCAGCCCGAGCGCGAAGAGGGCCCAGACGGCGACGAGCCAGGGCTGAGAAGATTCATGCCAGGCCAATGCGGCGATGAGGGCCGTGGCTGCCCAGGTGTGCGCCCAGGCGGCGGGCTTGCAGTACGATGCCTCCCGCAAGGTGCAGAAGCGGGAGATGGCGTAGAAGGCTACGGCGCAACCGAGGAACGGGATATAGCGCTCGACCGGCGCTTGTGAGTCGATGTTGAAAGCGGCAAGCTGCGCGATGGCGAGGACGGCCAGGACGTGTTCCTGGTAATTGAGATCGGCTTGGCGGAAGCGCCGGCCAATCACGCTCAGCGCAACGGCAAACACCACCCAAACGAGAGCCACCCATGTCGGTTTGGCGTCGAGCCAAACGAGCGAGGCGAGCAGTGCCGAGCCGGACCACAGGGCGAGCGTTCGGAAATGGCGCCGGAGATCGTCGATGCCGGAAAGGACCCAGGCCGTACAGTAGAACCCTAGCGCGAGGATAGGGAGGGTAATGAGGCGTGTGACGATGATATGCGGATAGGGATCGGAGAGATGCAAGTTCTGGTTGAACGCCGCGATCAACACGCACACGGCCAGCGCCCAGGCCTGAAGCAGCAGATGATTGTCGTCGAGATAGCGCTTGCCGTATGCCGCGGCCAGCATCAGCGCGACCCAACCAACTGCAGTCCAGTCGCCGGTGAATACGGCCCAGATGCCGAGGAACGCAGTAGCTCCTCCCAGGTAGCTTTGCGCTACGGCAAGCGTTCGATCCATGCCGGCGAAGAGGCCTTTCCATCTGGGCAGGAGGAAATGCGCGTTGAAGTAGAAGAGCACGCTGCCGGCGAGCAGCAGGATGCCGTCCCCGGTGAGCGGCGACTGGGAGGTCTGACGAATCTCAACGATCTGGAGCGCTCCGTACACGACGACCAAGCCGGTGACCATACCGCCCAAGAGCCCGAGACGGCGAAAGACAACTTCCGATTGAACGATGCCGGCGATCAGCAGCACTTCCGCGGCGATCATCCAGAGCAGAGCGATGTTGTTGCCGCTGAACTTGAAGGGCACCGACGCGAAGATCAGGATGGTTCCGAGGACGCTGAGCAGAATGAAAGCAGGGCGCCGCCGGCGCGTCAGCGGGAGTTGGCCGAAGAAGAACTCGATTGCCCCGAGCGCCAGAAGCGCATAGAACGCGAGTTCCGGCCGGGTAGATTGGAATTTCATCACCGCGAGAAGCAAGACGGAGTTGAGGAGGGCGGCGATGGTGGACATAGTCTCGTCGCGCGGAGTGCGAATGCGGCGAGCGATATAGGAGACGCGGAAGATAGCCCAGTAAAGGATCAGGATGGTGGCGCTGGGCCAGAACTGGGAAAACGAATGGCCGGCTACGCCCTCGGGGTAGAGCTTGTAGAGCCAATAAAAGTGATTCGCGTAGCTCGCGATAATGCCGAAGATTTCGAGTTCAAACCAGCTCATGCGGAGCGCGATGGCGACAACGCCGACGGCGAGAATGACTCCGGCCACGAGCGAGTACACGGTGTCCTGGCTGAGCGCGACAGTTGAGAAGGCGAGCAGAAAGGCGAGTCCCGTGACCAGTTGCGACTGGTAACGCAGCGTGTGGCTTACCATCGCGATGGCTACCGCCAACAGGAGTACGCAATCGAGCGTATTCGATCGCAGGACCGTCATCGCTGGAACGTGGGACATGGCGTAGGTGGTAAAGAAGAGCAGCGCCCAGCCTCCGCCGATCCCGGTGCGGCCGACAAGTCGATACCGCTCTTTTCGTTCCAGCCAGATGCCGCCGCCGAGCATCGCGCCGGCCACCGCGTAGATGAGCGCTACTCGTTCGCCCGGCCCCATTGAGACCAACGCGACGCGCCCCAGGAGCGCAAAGCCAAGCACCAGCAGAACGATGCCGATTTTGGCGAAGAGGTTCATGCCGAGAACCTCTTCGAGCGGCAACACGGATCGCAGACGTTCTGCGATGGTCTTCTGGGGCAACCCAATTTCGTACACGGCCGCGCCGGACTCCGGAGATGCGGAATCGAACTGCGGGATTGGCGGGGCTGCCGATTGCGACGGGGCGGGAGTGGGACGGGGCGGAGGTGGAATCGTCGCTGCGCGCGCGGCGACCGGGATCGAAGTGTCCGGTCTCACTGGTTCCGGCGGTTGCGCCGCCGAAGCAACTGCAGGTTGGGGCGCTCCCGTTGACGAGAGCGTTTCGATCGCACGAGCATCCACTGGAGCATCGAAAGCTGCGATCGGAGGGGGCACTGAATGCGCGATAACAATCGACGGGATCGGAGGCGCTGACGCAGCTTTGACCGGCTCGGCGGCAGGAGTCGCGGTCGCATGGCGCGCTTCCGGTACTGGCGGAACGGATACGGCGGCGCCCGGCGCCTGAACGCTCTGCATCTCGGTAAGGTCGTGGCGCAGATTGGAGACTTGCGTCTCCAGATCGAAGAGCCTCTGCCTCTCTGCGGCAAAACGCTCATCCAGGCTGTCGCGCAGCCTTCCGGTCCGAAGCAAGGCAACAAGTGCAATCACCGGGATCGCCAGGACGAATCCGGCCGCTATCACCACAAGGATCTCCATAATTCACCTTCGATCGCAGAAAACAGCTTTCTGATGTTAGAACGAGCGTGACCGAATGCTCTTGCATTTAATCTGCAAGGGCCCGGCGGGAGCGGCTTCCATTCACAAGGAGCGACTGGATACAAGGAAAGGCCTCTGGCGCAGAGTGTGTGGCACCGCGGTCCTCTCGGGCCTATCAGTTCGAGTCGACTGCTTTGAACTGACCTTCTTTCTTGAACCCCATGCGGATAGGACGCGGAGGGCCTTTGCGCGGGACCGTGACTTCAACCCAGAGAACGGGAGCATTGCGCCGAAAGGTGAGTGAGTCGAGTTCGGTCTGGTGTTCGGTGACAAAGAAGACGACGCGTTCATGGTTCATCCGCTCAAAATACGGAGAATCGCCCCCGGGGGTGAGAACCAGTGAAAGGTACCTGCCGCGGATCGGGAGGTTTGGGTCCCAGGGCATGGTCTTTACCCAGACGCGCGGGCAAGTCGAGCGATCATAGAGCAGCTTTCCCGTCAGGCTTAGAACCAGGACGCACTGCAGGGCCCCAACAACAATTCCCTTGCTCAGCGAGTTCATGCCATACCTCCTGCTTGAATGCGTGCCACCAATTTGCGGCGCAGCTTTTCCCAGTACCAGGCGCCGGCGAGAAATGCGACACCGAGCACGATCAGGCTGGTGGCGCGGCCGAGTTTGTCCATGACGTTCGAGAAGTAAAAGCCGATGATAGTGAGCGCAAAGCCCGCCATTCCGAGATTGACGCGCTCGGTGCGAAATTCACCAATGCCCCATGCAATCATTCCTGCGGACCCGACAGCGCACCAGGCGAAGATCCAGAGTGGCGTGTGCTGGATCGATAGAGCGGTGAGGGTGAGGACCCACACTGCCGCGACGAGATTCATCCAGGTGCTGGCTCTTCGGTAGATGAACGCGAAGCCGAGCGGAAGCAGAAAGGCGCCGATCCAGCCGAGCGCACCGAGCACTCCCGGTACCGGCGCTCGCGCGACTGAGCGGCCCGTCCCACAAGGACCAGAACCAGAACGCTGGGAGGACGGCGATGCCGCCGATGCAAGCGAACGTCCGCGCCGCGAAGAGGCATCGCGCGCTTCCATCCGCGGAGTCCGATTGCCCAGGTAGCACAGCGCCAACAGCGTGGTAAACGTGGCGACGACCGGGACAACCGCGGCGTTCCGCGGCACCGCTTCGATCCATTCGCCGGCCAACCAGAACGGGACGAGCAGCGCAGAGATTGCCAGTTGCGGCCAGCCGCGTAACAGCCACCAACCCGCAAGCGCACCAATCGCCCAGAGTAGAACGCCCGTGGGCCAGTGCTCCTGCATGTTGAAGATCTGACCGGCAAGGAAGATCGCGCCGCCCAGTGCCGCGGTACCGACACCGTGCAGCGTGACCGCCATTGCACGGAATCGCTCCGCACAGAGCGCGGCGGCGAGATGCGAGCCGCCCTACCGCGGCCACCAGCAGCGTCATGCGCTGGGTGGGCGATAAGTCGATCCAGTGCGCGGCGACAAACAGCAGGACTCCGGCCGCCAGCATGATTCCGCCGAGCGCGAGGCCAATCAGAATGAGAACGCCCGGTCCGTGGCGGGGCGCCCGCGCAGACTCGTATTCCCGGATGCGGGCGGCCTGCTCTGAACTAAGAACGCCGGCGTGCGTCCATCGATCCAGCGAGGATTCGAATTCAAAGTGCATGGTGGTTCTCCTCTCCCACAGTCGCCGCGGCGCTTGCGGCGGAGAGCGCAATCGCTTTCGCTTTTATCGCTCTGAGATCGAGCTTGCCCGTTCCCAGGGTTGGGATGTTGTCGACCAGGTACATGCTTTCACGTTTTGGGATCCAGAGACGCGGCAGATCCGATTCCGAGAGGCGGCGCCACAACTGGTCAGGCGTGATATCCGATTGCGTGTACAGCAGAGTGAGGCGGTCGCCTCGTTGGTCGTCGGGGATGCCGATGACGACGCAAGGTTGATCCCCGAAGATGTCGTGAATCGTTTCTTCGATCTTCAAGTGCGGCACCATTTCGCCTGCGATCTTGCTGAAGCGCGCAAGGCGATCCACGATCTGTAAGAAGCCTTCGCTATCGACACAGACCAAGTCTCCAGTGGAGTAGTAGCCATCGACAAGGGATTGCGCCGTTCGCTCGGGATCGCCGAGATAGCCGAGCATGCGGCTGGGACCGTTGACCAGCAGGAGCCCCGTCGATCCGGCGGGCAACGGGTCCAGAGTCTCCGGATCCACAATGCGCAGCGAAACATGCGGCAGAGGAAGGCCGGCAGTTCCCAGCTTGTAAGCCGAATGGTTCTTGCCAATGACATTGACCGAGACGACCGGTCCCATTTCGGTGCATCCGTAGCCTTCGAGCGGCGTGATACCCAACTTCTCCTCAATCGACCTGGCCAGCGCCGGCCGCATCTTCTCGGCGCCCACAAGAAGATAGCGAATACTCGCAAACTGCTCGCGTGTGCACTTGCGGAGGTACCCGAGGCAGAACGTAGGCGTGGAAAGAAATAGGGTCGGCCGATGCCCGCCTGCAAGTTCGCCGATTACCTTTGCGTCGGTCGGATTCGTGTGAAACACCGCTTTGAATCCATGCAGCAGTGGGAACCAGAGCGTGTAGGTGTAGCCGAAGGAGTGGAAGAACGGCAGCACGCCAAGCATGCAATCGGTGTGATCTACGGAGAACACTTGCGCGGTAGCGTCGACATTTGCGATCAGGTTCCAGTGCGAGAGCATGACTCCTTTGGGCGTGCCGGTGCTTCCGCTGGAAAAGACGACGGCGGCGAGATCGTCGGGGCTTGCGTTGCCAGCGAGAAAATGGGTGGGCAGCAGCCGCGCGGCGCACATCGTCAGAGCCTTGGCCGGTTTGCCGGATGCGGCGAGCAAGTCCTCGATAAACACCATCCCGGGCATATGCGGCAGCCTGGCCTTCTCAATGAACGTGCGCGATGTGAGGATCTCCGTGATCCCGCATTTCTCGATCGCGTGAGCCATAGACTCCTCGCCAGCGGTGAAGTTCAGATTGACGGCGGTTTTTCCGGCCAGCGTCACTGCAATGTTGGCGAGCGCGCCTCCGACGGAAGATGGGAGCAATATGCCGACGCAGTTCGACCTTGTGCAATTTGCGCGCAACCACTTTTTCAAAAGCAGCGCCGCGGTTAAAGTCTCGCCATAGGTGAGCTGCCTGAGCGTGGAATCGGCCAGGGCGACGGAAGGCCAGTGGCGTTTGGCCGCGTCGATGAACCTGTGCGCGAGCGTCGCGGTGGGAGCTTTGTGGAATTCCGCTGCCTGCGTGCCCAGTTCCAGTACACTCTGATGCAGTCCCTCGGCCCGGATCTCGCCGGTGATAGGCTCGCCGACATAGATGGTGACCTCGTGGCGCAACTTGAGACGTGATGCGAAGGGGCGACCGCCTTTCAGGCTTAAAGCGTGACCCCACAAGCCGTCGAGATAGACAGGGACAACCGGTGCGGAATCCAAGCCACGCGCGATCACATCGACGCCGCGTTCGAATGGCCTCACGTGCGACGTCCGCGTTAGCCCGCCTTCAGGGAAGATGCAGACCAGCATGCCCATTTCCAACTCAGTGCGCGCGTCGCGTAGCGCGCGGAGCGACTCCTTAGGTGCGCTGGTCGGAATTGGAATTGCCTGGAACAGCCGGCAGATCGGGTTGAGCCATTTGCTCTCGTAAAGCGGCTGCCACATCAGGAAGCTGATGAAGCGCGGCGTGGCACAACTGATCAGGATCGCGTCGGCAAAGGAGACGTGATTGGAAACGATGAGCGCGCCGCCCTCTTTCGGGATGTTACCGGCCCCGACGATGCGGATTTTGAAGAAGAGGTTGGCAAACGACCAGACGACCAATCGGACCAGCGGAGCGGGGACCAGCCACGCGATGTAGATTGTCGCGGCAAGCGTTAGCACGCCCAGGCCGCCGAGAATATGCGCGGGCGTCCAGCGAAGGATCTCGTGGAACAAATACAGCGCACCAGACGCAAGCACCACGCCGATCATGTTGAAGAAGTTGTTGGTGGCGAGCAAACGTCCTTTCTCCTCGCGTTGCGCATGTTCTTGCAGGAAGGCGTTGAGCGGGACGATGAAAAGCCCGCCGGCAACGCCTGCGCCCGCGAGCCAGGCGAGCGTCGACGAGAAAGTGTGCGCGAAGAAACCCAGCCCCACGGAGCACAAGCCCAACCCGGCGGCTCCGCAGGGCACCAATCCAATTTCAACGTGACCGCTCGAAAGCCATCCGGCTGCGATGCTACCCACGCCAATTCCAACGGCGAGGGCCGTGACCAGAAGACCGGTGCGCGTATCGGAAAGGTGGAGCGATTCAATGCCAACCAGGATTACGGTCATCTGGAACAGCGCGCCGAGGAACCAGAAGTAGGAGATTCCAGCAACGGTGAGCCGAAGTGAACGCTCATGGTAGATTCGCTGGGTTCCGGCCCATATTTCAGCGAAGGGATTCCACCGCATTGGCCGGCGGGAACCGGAAGCGGGGACTTTGCGGATGAAAAGGCTGAAAAGGGATCCGAGAACGGCGATGCCGAGGAGCATGCCGCCCATGACCAGAGGCTCGCCCTTCCATCGGGCGAACAGAAAGGAACCAGCGCTGGTTCCGAGCACGATGGCGGCGAACGTGGTGAGTTCGAGCAGTCCGTTCGCATTCGTAAGCTGGGCCTCACCGAGCATCTCGGGCAGGATTCCGTATTTTGCCGGGCTGAAGAAGTTGGCCTGCAATGCGAGAAGGAACAAGACGATCAGCAGCATTTCGATGCTGCGGGCGTAGAGCGCGATCATGCCGAAGCCCATAATCAAAATCTCGAAAGCCTTGGTGACTTGCAGGACACGAGTCTTGCTGAAGCGGTCGGCGAGCTGGCCGGCGTAACCGGCAAAGAGCAGAAATGGCAAAACGAAGACGGCGCCCGCCAGCGCCAGGTACCGCGAGCCGAGCAATTGATTCGCGGCCAATTCGACAGCGCCGACTGAGACGATCATTTTGTAAACGTTGTCGTTGAACGCCGCCAGGAACTGCGTCCACAGGAAGGATTCAAATGCGCCGTCCGTCAGAAGTGCGGCATATCCACCGGACCCGGCTCGAAGTTGATTCGTTGTCGCCATGATCTGTGAAAGGCACATGAGGAGCCATCCTCGCGGGCCTACCGGCTATTGTATTGTCAATGGTTTACGAATCCTTCAGCAAATGTGGCAATACACAGGATGCGCAGCAATGTACATTTTATGTATGGCTGTCTTTTCAAAGCAGGAACAACATTTCCTTTCAGCGGTGGCCACGCTCGGGTACGGGAATCCATTTCTTCCCGAACGGATCACCTTCGAGAAGGCCGCGCTGGGCCGCGAGTTTGTCGCGGGCGGACCCGTGTGGAGCGCGTCGGTCAGCGATCCGGACGCGGAATCTCCCAACGTGATCTCGATCTACCGGAAGCTGTCGGCCTTAATGGAGGTGCTGCCCGCACGTTTGGCCGCCGCGCCGGATATTCGCGACGATGAACTGGCGGCATACGAAGATAGCGCCCACTACCTGATGTATCAGAAGTACTATCCGCAGTTGGTCGGGGCGCAAGGCAAGTGGAAGTTCTACCGTGAATTCCTGCTGGATTGGAACCGGCTGTGCCACATTCCGGGCAAACGGCTGGAAAGCAGCGTTCAGCCAGAGCACGCATTTGCCTGTTTCCGGCAGATCCAGCGCGCATTCCATCGGATCTATGACAACATCATCGGCAATTCAATGCCGGCGGCTCGATTGCGCGCGAGTATCTGGCAATCGATCTTCACTCATAACATGCGGCGGTACCAACGCGTCTTGTTCATGCGGATGGGTGAGTTTCCGACGCTGATTACCGGGCCTTCGGGGACAGGGAAGGAGTTGATTGCACGCGCGATCGCCGGGGCACGTTACGCGCCGTTCAATCCGGAGCGGATGGAATTTGCGGATTCCTCGGGTGAGAGCTTCTTGCCGATCAACATTGCAGCGCTTTCGCCGACACTGATCGAGTCGGAGTTGTTTGGACACCGGCGGGGATCGTTCACAGGGGCGATCGGGGATCGCAAAGGTTGGCTGGAGTCTTGCCCGGCCACGGGTTCGGTGTTCTTGGACGAGCTGGGCGAGATGGACCTCGCGATTCAGGTGAAGTTGCTGCGGGTGATCGAGACGCGGCGGTTCTCAGCCGTGGGTGACACCGCGGTGCGCGTGTTTCAAGGGAAGCTGATTGCGGCGACCAATCGGGACCTGCCGGCGGGGATTCGCGAGGGCAGGTTTCGCGAGGATCTCTACTACCGGCTGTGTGCGGACTTGATTCAAACGCCATCGCTGGCCGATCAGATCCACGACTCGCCGCAGGTTCTGCATGAACTGCTGCACTACATGACACTCCGCACCGTCGGCGACGAGGCGGAGCGCTGTCTGCCTGAAGTGGAGGGATGGATCGAAAAGAACCTCCCGGCCGGATATGCCTGGCCGGGCAACTATCGGGAGTTGGAACAGTGTGTGCGAAATGTGATTATCCGGCGCTCCTATCAGCCCTTGGAGCCGTCGGCGGGACCGGCTGAGGATGAGTTTATCTCACGCTTCCGCACGGGCGATTTGAGCGCCGACGATCTGCTGGCCCGATACGCGGCGCACGTGTACAAGCTGACAGGAAGCTATGAAGCGGCCGCGCGGCGCATGGGCCTCGACCGGCGGACCGTGAAGGCGAAAGTGGAGTTGTACCTGGGCGGCGAACGCGCGCAGCCCGTTTGAGAAAAGCGCAACGCCCTGCGCTCGCGCCTCACGGTCTCGCGGCAGCGGAGATGCTGCGGACGCCCTGGATGCGCGAGCGGATAATAGCTGGGAATTGGGCTCACTCCGCTCAAATAGCTGAACGGGATGTTTCGGGTTCCGGGTTCGAGAAATGTCACGTAAACAAACGAGCAGACTGCGCCACCGAATTGAAACGGAGCCGATCTGGAGATCGGCGCTCCCATGGATGGCCGCTATCCTGGAGGGAGGTTCTTATGAAACTCTCACCCCTTCGCGCCGCTCTCTTCCTGCTGCCCTGTCTGTTGACAGCGCAGGACTGGAAGCCACTGTTCAACGGTAAGAATCTGGACGGTTGGGAGACGCGTGGCGAGTGCACCTGGACGGTACTGCCCGACGGCATCCTGCTCGGCCAGCGCAGCCACTTGAGCCAACCCTCGGCGTCGTGGCCGGTAACGCGCCAGCAATACGAGAGTTGGTTCTACCGCCAGGCCTGGCTTTACACAGTGAAGAGCTTCGGCGAGTTCGACTTGCACGTCGAGTACATCATTCCGCCGAAAGGAAACAGCGGCGTCTCCATTCGTGACACCTCGCGGGCGCATTACGCCATCGGCGAGCCGGACAGCGCGAGGCCGGACTTGACCGGCCCGGTGAAGAGCACGCCCGCGCACATCGGCTACGAGATTCAGATCATCGACGGTACGGTGCCTGAGAAGTACCCGAGCGGCAGCATCTATACTTTCGTTGCCGCGCCAAACACATTGCAGCGCGAAGGCGATTGGAACTTGATGGACATTGAAAGCCGGCGCTCCGGAATTCGCGTCAAGGTCAACGGCAAGCTCGCGGCGGAATACGCAGGCGATCCGGCACGCTCGCAAGTGGGTCCCATCGGCCTGCAACTGCACGATCAGTTCACGTTTGCGATATTCCGCAACATCCGGATTCGCGAGATCTCGGCCTCACCGGCTAAGTAGAACTACTCCGCCGCGAACACCCGATAAGCGCCGTGTTTGAGCGGAGTCTCGAAAACCGTGCTGGGCCCTAGCGCGCTGCCACTCAGAATCTCGCCGGTGAGCATGTCGCGCAGCTTCGTAATGCGCTTGTCGGTGACCATGCGTGCCTGGACCGGGTTCTCCTGGAACGATTCCACAATGAACTTGTCGTTGTCGTAAACGAACAAGCTGACGCGGCTGGGCGCGTCCAGACGCACGAACATGTCTTTGGCGACATTGTCCCGGATTGCCTTGAGGACGGCCTGCGGGTAGCTGTACAGATCCCCGATCGCGTTCGGGATCGTGAGGACGTAGAGGATGCCTTTTGAATACTTGGCCGAGTGCAGAATGGGAGCGCCCGTGGTCTTCGAAGGCGACGTGAGACCGCTCACGATCTCCCAACTATCGTTGGTGGCATAGCGGATCAGGGGGACGAGGATGTCGCTATCGGCCTTGATGCCGCCGCCACGCCAGCCCTGCTGGAACTCGCGCACGGAGACCGTCTGGCCGGTGTTCTCCATCTCGACGATGTCTTCGATGCCCTTGCCTTGCAATGCCTTCAACAGGCCGGAGGTGATCACGACGTTCTTGCCATCCACCAGTTGGCGCTTGATCTTCTCGACAATCGCCGGGTCGAAGCGCGCCTGCTCGGTCAGCAAGACGGTCTTGGCCTCGACCGGAAACTCCGGAACGATGTCCATCGGGATGCCGATCATGCCCAGATAGCTCGGCAGGAAGTCCTCGCCATAGGAGTGGTAGGGCTTGTACGTTTTCACGCCGACCGGCTTGCCCAACTCGCCGAGGAACTTGTCAAGTTGCGCGAAGACCTCGCCGCCGATCTGAGCCGCCTTCGAATCGGGAACGGACGACCCATCGGCTTGCTTGGTGGGCGAGTAGATAGCGCCAATGTTGAAGAACGTGATCTCGGGGGCTTTGGCGAACATGGTCAGCCAGATCTGTTCGGCAAAGCGGTCCGGCAGATTCATGCCACCCTGATCCACCCATCCGCCGGCGTTGCCGCCCGGCTTAATGTTCTCGAAGTACCGCACGATCGAGTAGCCGTGGTACTCCTGCAGGTGCTGATTGCCGTTGACGGGATCGCGCGTTTCCGTGCCGGTGTAGATCTTGTCGAAGTACTTGGGCTCAGTCTCCAGGTTGAAGCCGAGGTTCTGGAAATGGTCGTACCAATTCGGATACTTGATGATTACCTGGACCTTGGGGTTCATCGCCTTGGCCGGACCGACAACCAGGTTGCGCGCGGCCTCGTCCATCAATGCCAGGCGATACTCGGTCCAGCTCCGCGTGCCCTTCTCGCGAATGGCGCTGTCCGATTTGCAGTTCGTGAAGAAGAAGTCGTCCAGGATGAACTCGTCGAAGTTGCGTGCGGTGAATTCGACCACCTCTTTGAGCTTTTTGCGGTGCTCGGGCTCCGAGTAGCAGTAGGTCTCGAACATGTTCCGCTCGTTGACCGTGACCGTGATGCCGCCCGAGACCTTCACGCCCTTGCTTACGAA
Source organism: Terriglobia bacterium (assembly GCA_963823095.1). Taxonomy (GTDB): domain Bacteria; phylum Acidobacteriota; class Terriglobia; order Bryobacterales; family Bryobacteraceae; genus CAIVVT01. The sequence continues at coordinate 42,293 of CAWGKI010000030.1, read as the reverse complement.
GAAAGCCTTGGCCTTGTCCAGTGTCTCCTGGTCGATGACGACCATATCGCGGTGGGTCTCCAGGTAGATCTTGTCCACCTTCATGTGTTTGGAGACGGCTTCCCAGTGCGATTCGAGCCATGCGGGGTCCTTCATCTTCTGGACTTCGTAGACCCGGGCATAGAGCGCCACGTCGAAGTTCTTGTAGTTGTTGCCACCCGCGCTTACGCAGGATGCCGCCAGAACGAGCAGCAGCGCCGGGCACACCACCGTCCCCAAGTTACTCACCACGGATGACCTCCAGAAGCATGGAACCGAGTCTCATCGCACCAGGTCTTATCACACCACGCATAGAGACACGACGGGGGCGTTGCGATCGCCCCCGCCGCCTGGCGCGCGCTCTTGCTCTCGCAACGCGGCCTCGCGATCCGTTACGTCAGGGGTGGCATAACAGCCGATCGCGAACTGAACCTTGCCTTGCGGTGAGGCTGGTTTTCTTCAGAATGGCACCGCGCGTCTTTTATCAAAATAGAGTTACGGCTACGAAGTTACCGTTACACCGCCGCGTACGTGCCCGTTCAGCGTTCGGCGATCCAGACATCCTCTTCATCCTCCATGGCGACGTAAAGAATGAAGCGTTCATCTTGGGAGAGTGCGAACTTCGGGTGGAGCTCGGAGCCTGACAGGGAGAGGAGCAGCCGCGTCGTATTGTCGCGCACGTCCGCGTAATGAATGGCGTTCCAACTGCCGTAGAGAAAACCGTGCCCGTTTTTCAACCAAACCGGGTCGGTGGCGTGTCCTGCCACGTGCCAATAGCTGCGCTCGGGGATGGAATAGACTACCAGCGGTTCCCTGCCTTGCGGCCCCGAGGCCAGCCAGCCAGTGACGTAGCGCCCATCCTTGGACCATGCCAAAGGCAAGAGGTCGGGCGCGGCCAGAGCGGCGGGAGGGACGGCTTTGCCGGCCGGTTCCAATACATAAGGTTTGCCATCGCGCGGATAGGCGGCCAGAGAGCCATCGGGCGTCCACACCGTGTGGAGCGTCGCGTCCGACGACAGTTCGCGCAGGCCTTGCCCGTTGGGGCGAATTGCCCACAAGCCGAGCCGCCCGCCTCGATTCGATTGAAAGACGATCAGGTGGCCGTCGGGCGACCAGCGTGGGAGGCGGTCGACAAACGAGTCGTTGGTCAGCCGGATCAATCCCGATCCGTCCGGCCGGATCAAAACCAGGTCGCTCTGGGGATCCTGGACGCGGGCAGCTACCCAGGAGCCATCAGGTGAGAGCGCAGGTTCGCGAATGCGGCGTTCTCCCGAGGTGAGCTCTTTGGCCGTACCGGTGAACACGGCGCGCTCCGGATCGAAGTCCTGCCGGTAGAGCCTGCTGTAGGTGAGCCGGCGCGCATAGGCCAGCCGATGGCCGTCTCGCGAGAAATCGACCCAGCCGCTATTTGAAGACGGCGTCGTCAGCGGTTCCGGTGGCCCGAGCACATCTCCGCCCGATTGGTCGATGCGCACGCGCCAGATGTTCATAGTCCCCGCGCGATCGCTGGAGTAATAGAGATACCGTCCGTCGGGCGACCAGGCTGGGCTCCAATTGATCCACTGGCCCGTTGTCACTGCCACGGGCCGGGTCTCGATGGGAGGCTTATCCACGCCAATCGTCCAGAGGTTGACCTCTCCGCTGGCGCTCGCGCCCCAAAAAGCGATCCGGCGGCCGTTGGGCGACCAGGCCGGTTGCAGTGCGTCATAGCTCGCGTTGGTTATGGCGCGCATTGCGCCGTTTCCCACGTCAATCAGGAAGATGCGGCTGCGCCGGGAGGGCGAGAACTCGGCCGGCTCCATGAAAGTTTCGGTAGACACCGCGATCTGTTTTCCATCGGGCGACCAGGACGGGTGATACCCGAAATCGGCCAGGCGCCGGACTCGTCCGCTTGCGAGGTCGGCCAGGAAAATGCCTCCGCCTTCCCGACTGCTGCGAAAAGCGACGCGGCGTCCGTCGGGCGAGAAGTCGGGCTGAATGTTGTCGCTATTGGAACCGGCTGTGAGGTTCCTGGAATCGAGACCGCCAATGTCCCGCACCCAAATGTCCCAATTGGCGCCTTGCCGGCGCGCGTAGGCAACCCTCTTTCCGTCAGGCGAAAGGCTGGGCGAAGTGCACCGGCCCTGGTCGCGCGTCAGCCGCGTGAAACTGCTGAACGAGCTGCTTTCTCCGGAACGGAACGCCAGCCACAATACCGCGGCAATGCACAGGGTGATGCCGGCCAAACCGAGCGCCCACATTCGCAGGCGCCGCTTACCCATGGATTCGGTGTTTCCCGCAGGCTTGGGAGGCGCAAGCGGCCCGGATTCATCCGCTGGCGCGGCTGTGGGAGATGGTTCCGTCACCTGTAGCGGCGCGGCCAGGATGGCGGGTACGTAACCGCCGCGAGGCAGGTCGATCACGAGACTGCTGCCCTGTCCCTCGGCCTCGTAATACTTGTGGAGCCGGCTCCTCAGACGGCTAGCCTCAACACGCACGATCGGATCCAAACGGGGATCGAAATCCGCGCCGCGCCCAAACACTTCGACCCCCAGGCTGTATTCCTTAACGTGGGCCGCCTCACCCTGTACCAGTGCCTCCACCAGGAAGCGCAAAAGCCGCCGCTGATTCTTCGCTCCGCTGAAGGTCGCGCTGCCTAGAATCTGCTCCAGATGTGCGAGGATCTCCTTGGAGCCGGCGTCGCACGCCGGGGCGTGGACTTCGGAGGGGGCACGCGGTTCGCGAGGTTCAAGGGGCGGCGTGGACATGCGTGCAATCGTCTTCGGCACCGCCGTCCGCCGGCAAAGGTACCGAACAAGCATTCTATCGAAGGCACGCCTCAACCGTCGGGGAGATGTTTCGGTTACAAGTTTCGGAAACCCCTTCAGCCACGCGCGCCAGGCGCAGGCGTGGCGGTGATATCCTTACGCCAGACCCCTATGTACGCTCTCTTCCGCTCAATTCTCGCCACCTCATTTTTTGTCGCCGGACTGGTTGCTCAGTCCCCCGTCGGCCAGTTCGAATCCCATCAGGACATTGGGATTAACCCCGTCGCCGGATCGGTGGAGTTCGATCCCGCGAAGCGCGAGTACCGCGTCACCGGCGGCGGAGCCAACGTGTGGGGAACCCAGGATGCATTTCAGTTCGTTTGGAAGCGGCTTTCCGGGGACGTGAGGATCACCGCCGACGTGCGATTTGTCGGGACAGGCGCGGTGGCCCATCGGAAGGCTGCGCTCATGATTCGCCAGGACCTGACCGCCGGCTCGCCCTACGCCGACGCCGCGCTGCATGGCGACGGTCTCACTTCGCTTCAATTCCGGCCGGCCGCTGGCGAACCGACGCAGGAGATGCGTTCCAATCTGAACGGTCCGGTGCGCATCAGAATCGAACGGCGAGGCAACCAGTTTACGGTCTTTGCCGGAAAGCCCGGCGAGGAACTGATTCCGAGCGGACCGCAAATCGTGCTGCTCACCGATCCCGTGTATGTTGGCCTTGGCATGTGTTCGCATGACGAGAAGATTCTGGAGACCGCCGTGTTTTCAAACGTCGAGATCGAGCCCCTCGCCCGCGCCGCCGCGCAGCCTCGCTACCGCAGCAAGATCACGGTATACAGCACGGCGAAACGGACGGAGAAGACGATCTACACGCAGGATGACGTCGTGGAGGCGCCGAATTGGTCGCGCGACGGCAAGTTCCTGCTGGTGAACACAGGCGGAAACCTGTACCGCCTGCCGGTCGGAGGCGCTGCGTCTGCGAAGCTTGAGAAGATCGATCTGGGCAAGGGCGCCTACCGCTGCAATAACGACCACGACTTTTCGCTCGACGGGAGATGGCTGGCATTTTCCGCTTCAACGCCTTTGTCCCGTCAGTCGCAGGTCTTCCTTGCCGCCGCGGACGGTTCGGGCGTGAAGCCGATGGTGGAGACCACGCCGAGCTACTTCCACGGCTGGTCGCCCGACGGGAAATGGCTGGCCTTTGTGGGCCAGCGCAATGGCAAGTATGAGCTCTTTCGTGTGCCCTTCGCCGGCGGGCCGGAGCAGCGCCTGACCTCCAAGGGCGCTTACGACGACGGCCCGGAATACTCGCCCGACGGCAAGTGGATCTATTTCAACTCCGACCGCTCAGGCGGCTGGGACATCTGGCGGATGCCGTCCGAGGGGGCCGGTCCGGACGACGCTAAGGCCCAGCAGGTCACCAGCGACGAGTTCGAAGATTGGTTCCCGCATATCTCGCCCGACGGCAAATGGATGGTCCTCCTGTCGTTCCCGAAAGGCGTTAAGACGCACAACGACAAGATGGAGGGCGTCTCGCTGCGCATGATGCGTACTCCTGGCAAGAACCTGAAACCAGCCAAGATCGAAGTCCTGAAGACCTTCTATGGCGGACAGGGCACCATCAACGTGAACTCCTGGTCGCCGGATTCTAAGCAATTCGCTTACGTTGTCTACGAGCCCATCCAGTAGCCCCCGGGCCAAATCCTCCACTCTCGTTCGCCGCGGTCCAGCCCCACTGCGGCGAACGCTCAGGCACGCTACCATGGTATTTCGTAGGAATTAGTCCGCAATCGCGCCGAGGGGAAGGCAGAGATCCATGGTTCAGCGTTCAACGTCCGATCAGTCAAGAGTGCAACCGATTGAGAAGAAAAAGGTTACCAACCTTGGCGTCCTGAACGAAGCGTACGAGTACGAAAAGCCGAGTTCCTTCTCGCGCGCCATGCGGCTAGAGTTCGGCGATGTCGTACTGCTGCTGATCTCGGGCACTGCCAGTATTGACGACCTGGGTCAGACGGTTCACGTGGGCGACTTCCGGGCTCAATTGCGCCGGACTTACGACAACATCACGGGCCTGCTGGCCAGTGAAGGCGCCACCTGGAAAGACATCGTCCGGACCACCTGCTACCTCCGCGACATCGATCGCGATTACGCGCTGTTCAACGAAGAGCGGACGAAGTTCTTCGAAGAACAGGGACTCGATCCTCTTCCGGCTTCGACCGGCATTCAAGCCATTCTGTGCCGGCCCGATTTGCTGATCGAGATCGAAGCCATCGCCATGTTCCGCAAAGTTCAGGCGTGAAAGGGCTTCAAACGGCGCGATTCGCGCTCTTTTTTGCGGTTTTTCTGGCACTCCTCTAAAGCTTCCAGGGATTCTGCCGATTCCAGTAACGGAGGCGTCCGTCAACCCAATTGCGTTGGGCTGGCGTCGACGTACAACCGGGAATGGCCTCAACTACTACTGTCGCTAGTGCTCTAGCCCTGATCGCGAACCCCCAGACCTTCACGGGCGTAAGCAAGTACTCTTCGGATATGCAGAGTATCCTCCAACGTACTCAGCAGATCGCCCAGATCCCGGTGACGGCTCTCCAGAACGATCAGGCTACGCTGAAGAGCGAGGTCACGGCTCTCACCAGCTTGCAGTCGGCCGTTAGCACCTTGAGCTCTACAATCGGCTCTCTGGGCTTCCTCGCGTCGGCCGGGGCCCTGTCCGCATCGTCTAGTAATGACATTGTGAGCGCTTCCGTTAGCGGGTCTGGCGCGACGGCAGGAACGTATACGATCGGAAACATTACGTCCCTGGCCTCGGTGTCGACGGCCACGATGAATGACCCGGCGGCCGATGCCGTGGCGACTGCGGTGGCTCCCACGGACACGAATACGCTGTACCTACAGGCCGGGGGAGCGCAGATCCCGATCGTCCTGACCAGCCAGACCAACAATCTCAACGGCTTGCGGGACGCGATCAACGGGGCGAACGCCGGTGTCACGGCGTCGATTCTGACGACATCTCAGGGTTCGTATCTGACTCTCACGGCCACGGAGGCCGGCGCCACCGCAATTACGCTGAAGACGGCCGCGGACGATTCCGGCGCCGAACTCCTTGCGCTGAACAACACCGGGGATCTGGCTCACTTTGAAGTGAACGGGAAGGCGGCAACCTCCAACTCCAACCAGATCACCGGTGTAATCCCTGGCATCGCGCTGACTCTGAAAGGCACGACGGAGCCCGGGGAAACGGCCAAAGTCACCGTCAGCGGGAACGCCGGCACGGTCGCTACGGCACTCCAAAACGTAGCGGCGGCCTACAACGCGCTCGCCGGCGCCATCGACACCATGACGGCTCCGGGCAGCGGCGTTCTCGCGGGCAGCCAGGTGGTTCGATCCGTCCGGACCCTGATGCGGGAATTCGCCTTCTATCAGGCAACCGGAAGCACGGACTCGCTCATGAACCTCGGCGTCTCCTTTGACAAGTCGGGCACCATGACCGTCGATTCCAGCGTCCTGACGGCGATGCCCCCCGGGCAGCTCAGCAACGTGCTCGGCTTTATAGGCGACGGCACGAAGGGGCTCTCGGCGCTATCCAAGGGCTTTAGCACGTTCGGCGATTCCACCACCGGAGTCATACATCAGAGCATCGCGCAGGAGCAGGCCTCGGAACAGCGTTTGCAGGACCAGATAGACGCCATGAACGTCAGGATCCAGACGGCCCAAAAGACCCAAATGGCGAAGCTTCAGGCCGCCGATGCACTGCTGGCTCAGTTGACCAGCCAGCAGAGCATGCTGACTTCGACCATCCAGAGCCTGAACTACACACTTTATGGCGCGCAGACTTCTTCCTCCGGATCAGGTGTTTAATCGCCGGGGCAGACCATTTGGCGGTCTCACAGGTCCAATAGGCGCACACCGCCGGCGAATAGGCGCCGCAGTGAGAGAAGGCACGAGAAAGGATCGGCACGCGATGCGAGGACGAGAGGAGTTTCTTGAAATCCTGGAGGCTTGCGAGCGCACGAGTGCATTGCTGCTGCTGTCAATGGACTCGGGCGCGCAGAACCAGGCGCACCTGGCGGCGCTTCGCGAACAAGAGGTGGAGGGGCTCAGCACCGCCTTGCCCGCGGAGTTAAGGGCTGAGGATTTGGAGCGGCTGAAAGTCATCCTCAGAGTTGGCGAAGAAGTGCGGCTTCGGGCCATCTCCGAGAAGAATGCCGCCACTCGAAGCCTGGCCGCGTTGTGCGGAGGATTGCAGCTTGCACGCCAACTGGCGGCCAGCCAGGATCCCAGGGAATCCGAAGTTGACTGCATGGGCTAAGGGCTTGTCAGGAAATAACCGCTACATTTGGTTCCGGTTGTGGTGCGGGTTTCAACCCGCGCGGGACTTCAGTCCCGATTGTCCGCATTTGGGGAAACTTCAGAAGCGGGACTGAAGTCCCACGCGGACTAAAGTCCGCCCCACATAGGTCGGCTGAAATGGTTACTTTCTGACAGACCCTAAGCGGCTTTGAGCCGCCTGATGTAGCGGATGCTCGCCTCCGGAAGCTTTGGGTTCGCTCCCGCACTCCGGCGCGTGCTCGAAGACCCGGGGGGGCGACTCGCTTATCCAAAGAAACTCCCGCCGGGAAGCCCCCGCCGGTTTGAGTCTATGGTCGAAACCGGCGGTCAAATCAGCCGGACTCCAATGATCCAATCAGAAAAGCGAAACGAAACTTAGCGCCTCTCCGTCTAATTAGCATCCACCTTCCGCCCGAGTTCCCATCACTAAGAGTAGTTGCAATGATATGGCTCCTTCGAGCTATTGCTAATTTCGCAACCTCTTACCGCTCGGCTGCGTACTTATAGGCAGAGAGCGGAGAAATAGAGGGAGGCAAAGAAGACAATGACTAAACTAGCAAATCGGAGTGTTTTGGCGATTATTCTTGGCGCGCTTTTCGGGGCGGGCAGTCTGATGGCAAAGGACGTCTCGCTCACTGATCGGGTAAGGCACGAACTCAACATGCTGCCGTACTACGGCGTCTTCGACGCGATCGGCTACGAAGTGAACGGCAATATGGTGACGCTCACCGGCGCAGTCCATTACCCTGTGCTCGCCAGCGACGCCGTCAACGTGGTGAAGAGCATTCCCGGAGTCACCAGCGTCGAGAATAAGATCGAAGTTCTGCCGCTCTCGCGATTTGACGACCAGATCCGGCTGGCGGCCTGGCGAACGGTCTACTCCTGGCCGAGCATGTCGCGCGTGGCGACAATGCCGCTTCCGCCGGTGCGAATCATCGTGAAGAACGGGGACATTACATTGGTAGGCATTGTTCCGACGCAAGCGGACAAGGACGCGCTGAACATCCGCGTCAACTCGATTCCAAACGTGTTTGCGGTAAAGAACGATCTCGTGGTGGAGAACCCGCCCACACATAAGAGCTAAGAGTCTCTCCCCTGGGGCGCAGCGGGGATGGGGATCTTCGTTGCGCCTATCGCCCGCCGCAGAGCGGGACAGCCGCCAGAAAACGGCAAAACTAAGAAACTTGGCAGGGCAGATTACTAATGTGCCTGCTTCTCCTCACTGAATTCCGACTCCACTTCGAGCAGTGAACATCTAACTCCCGCCGGGCATAGGAGCAGTGCCCGGCGGGAGTTTTCTTTATTCCTCCAACGCGGCGATCAAGTAGCCTCTATAGTCTGTCGCAAAAACACAAGAACCGCTCAAATGATCTGTCTTAGAAAATAACCCATTAGGATTCAACTACTTGGAAAGAGAAACCGCTCACGGTAAGCGGTCTTGTCATTTCTGCCGAGGGCTGCGGACATAGCGCCACCTGCCCTTGCCGAGCATGCGGCGAGTTTGCAGTGCGGCATATGGGCTGATCAAACGCGGCCGGACGCGCGCGGAAGCGGCGGTGCCACGTTCGCTCCGAAGACGCATGAGCCCCGTTCAATTCCCGGTCAAGTTCGAAGCGATTCTGACGCGTCTCCCCAACTCTGACTGGCTGGATTCAGTAGAATCGTTCATTCGCCAATGATTCTCTACGCTCTAACCATCTTCCTGAGTGCGTTCCTGCTCTTCCAGGTTCAACCGATCATCGCCAAGATGATTCTGCCATGGTTCGGCGGCGGCGCGGCCGTCTGGGCGGCATGTCTGCTCTTCTTCCAATGCGTGTTGCTGCTGGGCTACGGCTATTCGCACGGCATCGTGGGACGGCTCAAGCCGAAGCAACAATGGATGCTGCATTCGGCGTTCCTGGCCTTGTGCCTCCTCTTTTTGCCGATCGTGCCGAGCGCGGCGTGGAAACCCGCGGACCCGTCGGCTCCGGTTTTCCACATCCTGGGGCTGCTGGCGGTGACGGTCGGACTGCCGTACTTCCTGCTTTCGACTACGGGTCCGCTGATCCAGGCTTGGTTTGTCCGGGTCAAACCCGGAAGCACTCCTTACCGCCTATATGCGTTATCGAACCTGGGCTCAATGCTGGCCCTGCTCAGCTATCCGGTTCTGATCGAGCCGACTTTTACGCTGAAGCATCAGGCTGTCATTTGGTCCGTTGGGTTCGTAGCGTTCGCGCTGCTGTGTGCCTGGGCCGGCTGGAAGAGCCAGAGTGCGGTTAACCCGCCGAATCCTCCCGCTCAAACGCAGGCAACCGAGGAGACCGTCGAAGCGCCGCCATCCTGGGGACTCCGGCTGTTCTGGGTGGCACTCGCCGCCTGCCCGTCCATGCTGCTGCTCGCGCTCACCGGTCACATGACGATGGATGTAGCCCCGATGCCATTTCTGTGGATCGTGCCCCTGGCGATCTATCTGCTCAGCTTCATCCTGTGCTTTGACGCCTCTAAATGGTACGTGCGTAAGGTTTATCTGGCATTGCTGCCTGTCGCTCTGGCCGTCATTACGTGGCTGTCACACACCAATCAGCCGAATGTAGTAATGCCTGTTGCAGTCTTCTCGCTATCGTTTTTTGTCTGCTGCATGGTTTGCCATGGTGAATTGGCCAGGCTGAAGCCTCATCCGCGCTACCTCACCGGGTTCTATATGATGCTTTCAGTTGGAGGAGCAATCGGTGGCATTTTCGTGGCACTGATTGCGCCCACCATCTTCAACGCTTACTACGAGCTTCCCATCAGCGTCTGCCTATGCGCCGTGCTTGCGATCGTGGTCTTGTTTCGCGAGGAGGGATGGGTTTTCCGGCGGGATCCTACCGGGTGGCCTGCTGTTGCGGTGTTCCTGTTCGTCGCACTACTGGCTGGCGAGGTAGGGCGCATCATGACATATGCGGTGGTAGATTGTGTTTTCGCCGGCCGCAACTTCTACGGTGGACTCACGGTGCGAGAGTCTGGAAGCGAGTACGACTGGGGAGGACATCGCTCCCTCACACACGGCTCCATCAATCACGGAGAACAATACATCCACAAGGCTCGCCGCAAACAGCCCATTACATACTACTGTCCAGATACTGGAGCCGGACGATACTTGGCTTCGCAAATGGTTGGCAGTCCGCAAAGGGTGGCCCTCATCGGGCTGGGGGCTGGCACCTTGGCCGCATATGGGCGCCCCGGCGACTTCTACCGCTTCTACGAGATCAATCCTATGGTGCCCACCATTGCACACACTTATTTCACCTACCTGAAAGACTCCGGGGCGGTCGTGGACATCCGCATGGGCGACGCCAGGCTCTCCTTGGAACGGCAGGAGCCGCAGAACTACGATTTCATGGCCGTCGACGCGTTTTCGAGTGATTCGATCCCGGTTCACCTACTAACGCGCGAGGCGTTGGAGCTTTACTTCAAGCACCTCAAACCTGCCGGGATGCTAGCAGTGCACATTTCCAACCGTTACATCAACCTCGAGCCAGTGCTGGAGCGCGGCGCCGCCGCGCTTGGGAAAACCGCCCGCGTTTTCACAACCGAGGCCAACAAGGACAGGACATGCCACAACGCGATTTGGATGTTACTCGCGTCAGACCCGGCAATCTTCCAACACGCCGCGTTGAAGTTGGGTGTGCAGCCTACCCCCGCGCCCTGGCTCCAGGCATGGACGGACGACTTCTCGAACGTTTACAAAGTGCTGCGATAGCGTCGCCGCTAAAGCCTCCAGAGGAAACGGAGTGCGATCTTGGGCTCCTGGTTGAGGAACGCAATTCCGCAATTCTGCAAACCTCATTCCCTTCTGCGGCCCAAGCTAGCCTGTTTGAATCCCATCGCTGAACGCAAGCCGGCGCCGACAATCGGCTCGCCCCGTTGAAGAATCCTATTGGGCCTTGGGCCATCCGCCCCAACTCTGACTGGCTGGATTCAGTAGAATCGTTCATTCGCCAATGATTCTCTACGCTCTAACCATCTTCCTGAGTGCGTTCCTGCTCTTCCAGGTTCAACCCATCATCGCCAAGATGATTCTGCCATGGTTCGGCGGTGGCGCGGCCGTCTGGGCGGCGTGCCTGCTCTTCTTCCAATGCGTGCTGCTGCTTGGCTACGGCTATTCGCACGGCATCGTTGGACGGCTCAAGCCGAAGCAGCAGTGGATGCTGCATTCGGCATTGCTGGCGTTGTGCCTCCTCTTCTTGCCGATCGTGCCGAGCGCGGCGTGGAAGCCCGCGGACCCGTCGGCTCCGGTGTGGCACATCCTGGGGCTGCTGGCGGTGACGGTCGGACTGCCGTATTTCCTGCTTTCGACTACGGGTCCGCTGATCCAGGCTTGGTTTGTCCGGGTCAAACCCGGAAGCACTCCTTACCGCCTATATGCGTTATCGAACCTGGGCTCAATGCTGGCCCTGCTCAGCTATCCGGTTCTGATCGAGCCGACTTTTACGCTGAAGCATCAGGCTGTCATTTGGTCCGTTGGGTTCGTAGCGTTCGCGCTGCTGTGTGCCTGGGCCGGCTGGAAGAGCCAGAGTGCGGTTAACCCGCCGAATCCTCCCGCTCAAACGCAGGCAACCGAGGAGACCGTCGAAGCGCCGCCATCCTGGGGACTGCGGCTGTTCTGGGTAGCACTCGCCGCCTGCCCGTCCATGCTGCTGCTCGCGCTCACCGGTCACATGACCATGGATGTAGCCCCGATGCCGTTTCTGTGGATCGTGCCCCTGGCGATCTATCTGCTCAGCTTCATCCTGTGCTTCGACGCACCCAGATGGTACCGCCGTAAGGTCTTCCTGGTTTTGCTGCCTATCGCACTCGGCGGTACCGCCTATTTGATGGACATGTCACCGGCCGATCTGCCGAATGTGCGCGTGCCGATTGCCGCTTTTTCGCTCGCTTTTTTTGTCTGCTGCATGGTCTGCCACGGGGAATTGGCGCGGCTTAAGCCACACCCGCGCTATCTCACCGGCTTCTACCTGATGCTCTCGGTGGGCGGAGCGGTTGGCGGCGTGTTCGTTGCATTGATCGCGCCTGCCGTTTTCCATGCTTACTACGAGTTCCCCATCGCGGTCTGCTTATGCGGATTGCTGGCCGTAGCGGTTCTGTTTCGGGAGAAGGAATGGCCCTTCCGGCGCGATCTCCTCGGGTGGCCCGCCATTGTGGTCTTCACGCTCGCCGCGTCTCTCGTCGGTTACGAGGGACGCATGATGAGGAACGCGGTAAAGGGCAGCCTGTTCGTCGGCCGCAACTTTTACGGCGGGCTGAAAGTGACGCAGTACAACAAGTATTACGACTGGGAGGGCTATCGCAGTCTGGCGCACGGCGCCATCAATCACGGCGAACAATACACCCACCCGGCCCGCCACAAACAGCCCACCACATACTATTGCCCGGACACTGGCCCAGGGCGCTTTCTGGCTTCGAGCGTGGTCGGAACCCCGCAACGAGTCGCGATCATCGGGCTTGGCACTGGGACGCTGGCCGTATACGGCCGCCCCGGCGATTTCTACCGCTTCTACGAGATCAACTCGATGGTGCCGGCGATTGCCCACACTTACTTCACGTACTTGAAAGACTCGGACGCTCTCGTGGACATCCGCATGGGCGACGCCCGGCTCTCGCTGGAACGGCAGGACCCTCAGAACTATAACCTGATTGCCGTTGACGCGTTTTCGAGCGACTCGATTCCGGTTCACTTGCTGACACGCGAGGCGTTGCAGCTTTACTTCAAGCACCTCGCGCCGCAGGGCGTTCTCGCCGTGCACATCTCCAACCGTTACGCGAATCTGGAGCCAGTGCTCGAGCGGGGCGCGGTCGCGCTCGGCAAGACTGCCCGAGTCTTTGAAACCGAAGATAACGATGACCAGACGTGTTACGGAACCACATGGGTGCTGCTCGCGTCGGATCCGGCCATCTTCAATCGGGGGGAGATGAAGGCAGGTTTGCCGCCCAAGCCCGCGCCGTGGCTCAAGACCTGGACTGACGATTACTCAAACGTCTACGGAGGTGCTGAGAGCAGCGGCACGACTGACGAATGCCGCCAGGGCGCAATGGGAAAGTTCCTCAGCGGCCGAGCAGTTGCATTTCGAGGATGGTGTTCTTGAGCCGCTCCGTGAGTTCGGCGCGGTCCGACGTCTTCAGCCCATTTACATCGATCGGTTCGCCAATGCGCAGGGTCACCTTCCCCGGCCGCATATGCCCCGAGTGCATTGGCAACACCTCGTGTATGCCTATGATGCAGACCGGCAGGAGCTTCACTTTGCCTTTGATTGCGAGGTAAGCGGCGCCATCCTTGAACTCCTGGAGCTCGCCGTCTAACGACCGTCCGCCTTCAGGGAACATGAGGACGCTTTGGCCCTTCTCTACCAGAACGACGCCCACGCTGCCGAGTACCTTCAGCGCCGCGCGCCAATCGTCGAGCGGGACGGAGATGTGTCCCGCCTTGGTCAGGTGCGGCCCGATAAATGGCACCTTGAAGAGTTCCTGCTTGGCCATGAAGCGGAAGTTGACCGGCAGGTGAGCCAGCAACACAGGCGTATCCATGTAGCTGACGTGGTTGGACACAATCACGTAGCTGACGTTGCCTTGGATCTTCTCAAGGCCAACTGTCTTAACTCTGGCGCCGGCAATGAACAACACCATGCGCGCCCAGACGCGGGCCACTTTCAACTGCGCGTTGCCGTTGGTATCCCAAAGCGCCACCACCAAGCTGATGCTGCCCATGATCGCGGTGGAAACGATAATCAGCGGGTCGCGGATCAGGAGGGCGATGAGGTAGCTAATTGACATTGGACGTGATCGGAGAATGAACAAATCGAGATTATCCCACGCAGCCGAGCAAGGGTCGGACTTCACCCACCAGATACAACGATCCGGTGACGAAAACGACTTCTTCGGGCGGAGCTTTCAGGGCATACGCAAGGGCTTCCGCGGGGGAATCGATGAGGCGCGCGCGGGTCTCCCCGCTGATGTCCCTTATCTCCTGGGCGTGGAAGGCTCGAGCCTGGTTAGGCGTGGTGAATATCAATTCCTGAGCGAGCGGGAACAACTCCGGTCCAATGACGTGCAGGTCCTTGTCGCGCATCGCGCCGAAGACCATCCAGATCCGCTTGCCGGAGTGGAAGCGGCGGATGTAGGCGGCCAGTGCGCGGGCCCCCGAGGGGTTGTGCGCTCCGTCGAGAAAGACGCTGGGGGAGGTGCGGGCCAATTCAATTCGTCCTGGCCAAAGAGTGGCAGCGACGCCGTCATGGATGGTCTCGGGCGTGATGCTTGCGAAGCTCTTGGAGAGGACGGTTAGCGCTGCAATGGCTGTAATGGCGTTGTCCACCTGATGCTCGCCGACCAGCGGACAGTCCACCCGGATTTGCATTGCGCCATTGGTTGCCACGAACCGGCTGCCGAGCGCGTGCAGCGTAAGATCCCGCGCCTGCCAATCCGTCGCATGCATCACGGGCGCGCCGGTCTCCAGCGCCCGCCGTTCCAGCACTTCGAGCGCCTCCGGCCTTTGTCGCGAGAACACGGCAGCGCGGCCCGGCTTCAGGATTCCGGCTTTCTCGAAGGCGATTTGCGGGATGGTCGAGCCGAGATACTTTTCGTGGTCGAAATCGACCGGCGTGATGACGCTGATCAGTGGATCGACGATGTTGGTGGCGTCCAATCGTCCGCCCATGCCCGTTTCGAGCACCACCAGTTCGGCGCGCTTCTCGCGGAACAAGTGCAGCGCCATGGCGGTGATGGTTTCGAAATAGGTCGGGTGCATGTCGATGCCGCCGGAGGCTATCAGGCGCTCCGCGGTCGAATGCACGACATCGAAAGCCGCACTGAATTCGTCCACCGTGACTTGCTCTCCGCACACCCGGATGCGCTCGGTGGGCTCCACCAGATGGGGAGAGACGTACAGACCGGTCCGGAGTCCTGCCTGGCGCAGAACGCGCTCAATCAGAGCGCACGTGGAGCCCTTGCCATTGGTGCCTGCGACATGGACAAAGCGCAACTCGTCCTGCGGCCGGCCCATGGCATCGAGCAGCGTGCGAACGCGCTCCAGGCCAAATTTGAAGGTCTTGAATTCGTTACCGAGCGCGTAGAGGAATCGGACGGATTCGGGATACGAAGTGCTCAGGACTACTCCTAACGCGCCCCGCCAGCGTGCTGAAATAGAGCTTCAAGGCGAATCCGCAAGCTCCCGGGGCGTCCATCTTTTATCGTATCGGACTCGCGCCGGGCGCCACAGCGAAACGTCCGGCTATATGGTTTCCAACGAGTTGCCGGAAGCGAGACCGAAATCCGCCAGACGATTGATTCCATGACAGACTGGGAAAACGGAAGTGCCGGCTATCCGACGAACGCCGGCACGCATTTCTTTTGGGCGATCCGACTTTCCAACCATGATGGACGTCCTAGAATCAGACAGATCCGGCCGGAGGCCGAGGAGAAGAGCTGGTTGATCCTCCGCGAGGCAGACGAACGGGACCTGGTGCCGCGCGCGCAGAAGGGCGACGTCGAGGCCTTCAACGTGCTTGTATCGCGTTGGGAGAAGAGGATTTACAACTACCTCCTGCGGCTCTCGCCGGATGACGCCGAGGCATTCGATCTGAGCCAGGAGACGTTCCTGAAGGCGTTTCAGAACCTCAAACGTCTGGATGCGCCCGAACGCTTTGGCCCGTGGCTGTACCGGATCGCGCACAACGAAGCGATCAGCTTTCTGAGGCGGCGGAGGCCGGAGAGCGATCCGCCGGAGCAATCCACCGGGAAGCCCGGGGCGTTTGGAATGGCGGGTGTGGAGATCTCGCTCGCGGTCCGGCAGGCTTTGAACGTCTTGACCGCGGAGCAACGGGAGTCCGTCGTGCTGAAGGTGTGCGAAGGGTTCAAGTTCGAAGAAATCGCCTCGATTCTGGATACGCCGGCTTCGACCATCAAGTCGCGCGTTTACTCGGCACTCGAGGTCATGCGGGGCGTGCTCGCCCCTGCGAGCGAAACGCGGGATGCGCGGGAATGAAGGAGACGGCAATGGAATGCGCACGGTTCGATTGGAAGGGTTTCGCGCTTGGAGAGCTGAGCGCCGCCGAAACCGCGGAGTGTGACCGGCACGCCGGTGCTTGCGAGCGCTGCCGCGTTGAGATGGCGCGCTGGCAGACCACGGTTGCATCGTTGCGGAACCTGCCCCAGGCGGAACCTCCGCGGCGCATCGTGTTCGTTCCCGAGCCGGTTGCCGAAGCCCCATGGTGGCGGCGAATGTGGACTTCCACCCCGCAGTTGGGCTTCGCGTCGGCCTTTGTGCTAGCCCTGGCGATCGTGTCTCACGCTTTGTTGGCGAGGATCCCCGCTTCACCGGCTCCGGCGCAGATGCAGGCTCTGATCCAAGCAGAGGCGTTGAAAGAGGTCAACCGCATGCTGCCCCAGGCGATGGACGCGGCTCTCAAGGATGCGATGGATCAGAGGCTGCGGACAGAACTCAACCCCGCGCTGGCCAGCATGAAGCGGCAGTTGTCGCAGGACGAGCAGCTTCGAGCGGCTGAGTTCGAACAGAGGCGCGATGCCGACCAGAAGGCGGTCCGCTACGCTTTCGAACGGCTGGAGCGGCGGCTCACCTACGCCACGCTCTCCTCGGCGCGCCCCCAGGGAGGCGAATAATGAGGCAACTGGCGAGGCGTCTCTCAGTTTGCTCGGCCGTGTGCCTGACGGCCGCGTTTGCCGCTCAACCGGCGTCTCCGACGGGCCGCCCGCCTGCCGCCGAGATTGAGGCCGTGCAGAAGGCCTGCGACGCGGCGATCCGCGGTTACAGTATCGATGCGCCGATCGACCACTTGTTGCCGACGCATGGCGTCTACGCCGAAGGCTTTGGCGCCGTTCTGATTACCGACGTGAACCTCATCTCGCTTTCGCCGCTGTGGGGCTTTGGCGGCCATATAGCTCCCGGCGAGATGAAGCGCATTCACGACAGCAAGGAGAAGCGCTTGCCGGCGGTCCGCCAGTTGATGATCCAGATGCTCCTGGACGCGTCGAAAAGCATGCCCCACCTGGCCCCCGAGGAGAGCATCTTGCTGCGCTTCAACTTCTACTACATGAGTATGGAAGACCGCACCGGGCTGCCTAAGTCCATGACGGTCCAAGGGAAGAAGAAGGATTTACTGGACGTTGCCGCCGGAAAGGTGCCTGCCGAGGGAGTTTCAGGCATCCTGAAGGTGAGGGTAGATTAGAGCCGCTGACGGGCGGCGTGGGCGACGGCTGCGAATTCCACTGAGATAAGGCTGGTTGAAGAGACCCGCATGAAGCGATTGGGCGAGATTTTGATGGATCGCGGCATTCTTGTGCGCGAAGACCTGGACCGTGCGCTGGAGATCCAGAGCGAGCGCGGCGATAAGATCGGCCGCATTTTGATGGACCTGGGTTTCATCGCGCAAAAAGACCTGCTGCTGGCGCTCTCCGAACAGCTCGGAATTCCGATCGCTCAGATCGACGGCCCGCCTGCCATTACGCCCGAAACCGAGCAACTCTCCAGCCGCTTCCTGCGCCAGGCGAAAGTCCTGCCAATGGCCATCGATGGGACGACGCTGCGCCTGGCCATGGCGGACCCGTTGGACTTCGAAACCCTGTCCGTCGCGCGCCTGGCCACGGGGCTCACCATCCAGCCTGAAATTGCGACCGAAGCCGAGATCCTGGACGCGATCGAGCGCTACTACGGCGAGGAAGAGAAGGAGACCGCCGAACTCGGGCGCGATGGCGAGGAGTCCGCGGCCGATCTGGAACAGCTTCGCGATATGGCGAGCGAAGCGCCCGTCATCCGGCTGGTGAACGCCATGATCGCTCAAGCCGTGGAGAAGCGCGCGAGCGACATCCACATCGAGCCCTTCGAAAAGGAATTCCGGATCCGCTATCGCGTTGATGGAGTCCTGCATGAGCAGGAAGCGCCGCCGCGAGAACTGAAGGCTGCGATTATCTCGCGCTTGAAGTTGATGGCGCGCCTGAACATCGCCGAGCGCCGTCTGCCGCAGGACGGCCGCATCAAGGTGAAGGCTCTGGGACGTGAGGTGGACCTGCGCGTTTCCACATTGCCGACGCTGTACGGCGAGAGCGTGGTGATGAGGTTGCTCGACCGTTCGGCGAGCGATTTCTACGATCTGCACAACCTCGGCTTCGACCCGCTGATGCTCGAGCGGATGGAGCATTTCACCGCTTTGCCGCATGGCATCTTTCTGGTCACCGGACCGACAGGCAGCGGCAAGAGCACGACCTTGTACTCCGCGCTGAAGCTCATCAACCAGCCCGACAAGAAGATCATCACCATCGAAGACCCGGTGGAATACCAGATGGACGGGATCAATCAGATCCACGTCAATCCACAGATCGGCCTGACTTTCGCGGCCGGGCTGCGCCACATCGTACGCCAGGATCCAGACGTCATCATGGTGGGCGAAATCCGCGACCGCGAGACCGCCGACGTCGCTATCCGCGCCGCCCTGACCGGTCACTTCGTTTACTCAACGCTGCATACCAACGACGCACCCAGCGCGATCACCCGTCTGACGGACATGGGCGTGGAGAACTACCTCATCAGCTCGTCGGTGGTCGCCGTGCTGGCGCAGCGGCTGGTGCGCGTGATCTGCACAGAATGCAAGGTGGAGGCGGGCGAACGCATGTCTCCCATGGGAGACATGGTTCCATCGTTTCGCGGAGTCGGGTGCGAGAAATGTTTCGGCACCGGCTACAAAGGACGCGTCGGCATCTTCGAGATGATGGAGCTGAACGAAGACATCCGCAAGCGCATCATGGCCAATGCAGACGCGGGCGATCTCACGCAGGCGGCGCGCAAGAACGGCATGCGGGCGCTGCGCGAAGACGGCTGGTTGAAGGTGGCATCGGGCGTGACGACGGCGGATGAAGTGATCCGCGTGACCCAGGAATTCTAAGGCCCATGGCTTCCACGTTCCATTTCCGCGCCGTGACCGCCGACGGCAAGAGCCGCATAGGAAAGCTGACGGCCGAGAGCGAGAAGCTGGCAGCATCCGAGTTAAAGCGGCAGGGCTTGTTGCCGGTCTACGTTGGCGTGCGGCCGCAGTCGCGGAGCGAACTGAAGCTGCCCAATTTTCAGTTCGGCAAACGGCGGGCGATCCTCTTCTTCACGCAGGAAATCGCCACTCTGTTGAGCGCTGGGGTCCCGCTCGACCGCGCCTTGTCCATCACTTCCGAATTGGGCGAGAGCGAAGAGTTTCGCACGGTAACGAACGATGTGCTGCGGGCCATCAAGGGCGGCCGCTCGTTCGCCGACGCATTGGGCACGCGGCCGGACTACTTCTCGGAGATCTACGTGAACATGGTGCGCGCCGGCGAAGCCTCGGGATCGCTGGCGGCAATTTTCGAACGGCTCTCCGAGTATGAAAGAACCCGTGACGAACTGCGCGGCTACGTCACCAGTGCGATGGTCTATCCGGCGCTGTTGGCGACGGTGGGTTCGGCGTCCATTTTCCTGCTGCTGTATTTCGTCGTTCCACGCTTCGCGGCCGTTTTCGCCGAATCGCGGATGAAGATTCCGACGCCGACGCTGATTCTGATTCAGACCAGCGACATCGTGAAAACTTATGGCGGCTGGGTCCTGTTGGCGCTGGCGGCGGCGGCATTCGGATTGCGGTCGTATATCGCTACGGTCGCGGGCCGCATGTGGTGGGACGGATTCAAATTGAAACTGCCCGTGCTTGGCGACGCGCTGCGCAAGTCACAGTCGGCTCAGTTCGCGCGCTCGATGGGAACGCTTGTCGGGAATGGCGTGCCGCTGGTGCAGAGTCTCACCATCTCGCGAGCGATCCTGACCAACCGGCGAATGGGCAATGCGCTCGAAGCCGTCTCGCAAGGCATCAAACGCGGCGAGGGGGTCTCGGTTCCACTGGCGCGCAGCGGGCAGTTTCCGCCGCTGCTTTCGCATTTGCTGGCGGTGGGCGAAGAAACGGGACGCCTGGACGCCATGTTTAATCGCGCCGCCGAGATCTACGACGCCGACACGAAATCCGCCATCAAGCGATTTACGTCGCTTTTCGAACCATTGATCATCCTGTTCATGGGCGTTGTCATCGGGTCGCTGATTCTGAGCCTGATGATGGCCATCACCAGCCTGAACGACGTGGGAATGTGAAGAATTCGAGCAAAGTGGGAACCTAAGGACATGACCGCCATTCAGCCAAGACTCCGCGACCGGCGCCGCGCCGGCATAACGCTTATCGAAATGCTCGTGGTGGTGACGATCATCGCCTTGTTTGCGGCGGTGGTGGGCACCACGATGTTCAAGAAGACCGACCAGGCGCGCGTTACCGCCGCGAAGCTTCAAATCAGCAACTTCATGGACGCGCTCGGCCAGTACAAGCTGGACACGGGCTTGTTCCCGACGACCGAACAGGGATTGAACGCGCTGCGGGTCAAGCCAGAAGGCGTGAACAATTGGAACGGTCCGTACCTGCCGAAGGACGTCCCGCTGGATCAGTGGGGCCACCCGTTTGTCTACAAGTATCCGGGCGAGCACGGCGATGAGCCCGACATCGAGAGCTACGGCGCGGATGGGCAGCCGGGCGGCGAGGGGATCAACGCGGACATCCAAAGCTGGAAGAACTGACTTGAAGAGCTAACTTAAGGTGGGGCGGACCCCCTGGTCCGCGGCCGACCCCCAGGTCGGCCAAGTTCTGACAAGCGCCGGACCTGGGGGTCCGGCGCGGACGTGGGCGTCCGCCCCACAAGAACTTCATGTTGCGAATCTCCCACATCCCGGCCCGGCGCGGCATCACCCTGATCGAGATGCTCGTAGTGATCGCTATTATTTCGCTCATCGTGGGGGTCTCTTATCCCAGCGTCGCGCGCGGGTTGGAAAGCGTCCGCCTGCGAATGGCCGCCGACGACCTGGCGTCGTTCATCTCGCTTGCGATGAATCGCGTAGAGAAATTGGAATCTCCGGTGGAACTGCGGTTTCTGAAAGCGCAGCGGACGGTCGAGATGGGTGGCCCGAACACGCCGTTGAAGACGCTCAAACTGCCCGACGGAATCGATATCGGCGAGATCTATCCGGCGGCCTCCGGGGACGCGCAGATCGAGCGGAGCGTTCTGTTGATGCCGGGAGCGCCGTTCCCGCGCTGGACTATCGAACTTACGAGCCAGGGCGGAGGCAAGCGCGCGGTTCGCATCGATCCGGCCACAAGTACGCCCATTATCGACGAGTTCGCGCGTCCGCAAACGGAGCCCGCGGGAAAATGAGGCATCGCGGATTCACTTTGCTCGAGGTCCTGGTAGCAACCGCAATCATGGCGATCGCGGTCACCACGGCCGTCTCCGCGCTGCGCACTTCGCTGCGGAACGCGGACCGGCAGATGGAACTCGACAAGGTGGGCAACCTGGCGCGGCGCAAGATGGACGAGTTGCTCGCGGAGCGTCTGAGCCCGCGCGGCCAGGGATTCGGCGGCGTCTTCCCGGTGGCTTATACGGGCGGCGTCGAAGCTGGGTGGACCGCCATGGTGACCCCCTACGAGACGGCAGTCATGCCGCCCGGCCCCGGCGCCGAGGCATTGGAGCGCATTCAGTTGGAGATCTGGTGGAAAACGCTCACCGGCCGCAAGACGATGCGCCTCGAAGCTTTTCGCCGCACGGTTCTCACACCCCAAGACGCGGAGTGGATGCAGGCTCATCCGAACGAAACCAGCCTGGGGGGAACGCCATGAAGCATCCTCGCGGCATGACTCTGATGGAGGTGCTGATCGCGGTGTCGCTGGTGGCGCTGCTGAGCACGGGAATGCTCTATGCCCTGCGGGCGGGGATCGGCTCGGTGCAGAGCATCAATCGCCATGTGCAAACCGTCCGAAAAGCGAGCAGTGCGCAAAGGATCCTCGAACAGCAGTTCGCGGGCTTGATGCCAGTGGCCGCTCCGTGCAGGACCGGCGCAGCGCAAGATTTTGGCGCCGCGGCGGCCTTCTTCGACGGGGAGCCCGGCGTGATGCGATTCGTTTCCGCTTACTCGCTGGAGGAAGCCGGGCGAGGCCATCCGCAGATTCTCGAACTGTTCGCGATCCCAATGCCGGATGGACGCGGAGTGCGGCTGGTGGTGAACGAGATCCCCTACGGGAGTCCTCTCACCGCCGGCATGATGTGCAGCATGCAGAGCAGCGAGCCGCTGGGTGGAGCCATGATCCTCGTCTTCCCGCCGCCTCAATCGTCTCCCCGCAGCTTTGTGCTGGCGGACCGTCTGGCTCGGGTGAGTTTCCTTTATCAGGAGCTTACTCCGGCCGAGCCATACGAGCGGTGGGGTCCGAGGTGGACTCGCACGGACGTGCTCCCTTCCGCGGTCCGAATTGAGATGGTCCCATTGGAGACGGATCCCTCGGGGTTGCCGCCCCTGCCCTTTTTCGCTCGCATTCAAACCAACCTGAGTATCAATGAACGCATCGAGAACTGATATTCCGGCCGCGTCGCCGTGCATGGTTGCGGCATGGCCTCGCATGCCGGCCGCACCAACGATCTCCATAGGAAGGATTGGCGACGCTTCCCCTCGGAGGCGCCGCGGCGGAGCCCTGTTGGCAGTCTTGTGGCTTTCCGCGGCCCTGGCCGCCATTGCCTTTTCGGCCGCCCAAACCGTACGCGCCGAACGGGAACGGACCCAGAACCTGATTGAGGGGACCCAGGCATCGTTGCTTGCCTCCTCGGCCGCCGAGCGGGGGCTTCTCTACGTGCTCTGGGGACCGTCGGCACAATTGCCCGACGGCCGCTCGCGCTTCTGGAGGCCGGGGATGCCTTATGTGCGTATGTCGTTTCCATCCGGCGAAGCCTTGGTTGAGATCATCCCGGAATCGTCGAAAATAGATGTGAACGGTGCGCCGCCGGAACTGATCGCCCGGTTGGCGTCGGCGCTCGGCGCCGCGCCGGCTGTGGCGGGCCGGATTGGAGATCTGGTTGTTCAGTGGCGCAGCCCGCTCAACCCCGAGGCAGGGCTCGAAGCGCTGTACGAACAGTCGAATCCGACTTTTCGTCCGCCGCACGCGTCATTTCAACAGATCGAGGAATTGTTGTCGGTGCCAGGTATTACCCCAGAACTGTTTTTTGGCCGAATCGATCGAACGCCCGACGGAAGTTGGGCGCCGCGCGCGGGCCTGCGGGACTGCCTCACGGTCTACGGCGGGCCGGGTGGACACGATATCAATTCCGTTCAGCCAGCCGTGATGGCCGCGGAAGGCGTTCCGCCACAGGGCATCGCCGCTGTAATACAACTGCGCCGGCAGCGGCCCATTGAGGCCGAACAATTGGCCTCCCTGGCGCCATTGCTGGGCGACGCGGCCGGCCGCTATCAGCCGGGCGGGGGCAAGATCTACACGATCCGCGCCACGGCCCGCGTCCGCGCACCGAACGGGCATTTGTCCGACCTGCGCCGTACCGCCACGCTGACTGTAATGTTCGGGCCGCGCTACGACAAAACCGGATATCGCGTTCTCGACGCCCGATCCGGTCCGGCCGTCCGGCCTTTGGAGGAGACATGGCCCTGGTAGTTCCCCCCGGATTGCGAAAATGGCTGCGGTTCGGCACGGGCGTCGGCATTGTTGCGGGCGAGCGGGGATTCGATGTCCTGGTCGCCCGGGCGCGGCCCACTGGCCCCGCGATCGCCGGGTACCTCCATGTTGAAACCAGCGGTCACGCGGCAGCGGCGGATTGGGGCTCCGAGGTGAACCGATTTCTCGCCGGCTGCGGAGGGGCTCAACACGTCGCCGCGGTCGTGGTCTTGCCGCGAGCGCAGATCATCTCGCGGATCGTCGTACTCCCGGGAGTACAAGACGCGGATGCGCCGCAGGCCTTAGGGTTCCAACTGGACAGCCTGCATCCGTGGGGCGACGATGACGTGGCATGGGCCTGGCAACGCATCGGGCAATCGTCGAGCTTCAACGTCGTCATTGCCCAGCGGGCACTCGTGGATCGCTACTCTTCATTGCTGTCCGAGGCCGGTATCCGGCTGGCCGGCTTCACCAGTTCGGGCAGTGCGATGTTCTACGCCGCGCGGCTCGGAGACGGATCGCCGGCCTCCGAGTTTTTGGCCGTGCGTGGATGGAAGGCGAGTCCGGACGACAGTGAAATCGAAGTGTACGCGGAGAGCGCTTCGCACCCGCTCTACAATGCGCTTTTCTCGATGCCGCTCGACCGGGCCGTATCGCTGGCGCGCGCGGAGACGCGGCTCGAAGACGGCGGAGAGACTGCCGATTGGATGGACATTCTTCCGGCCTGGAACTCGGCCCCGGATTCTCTGGACCTGTCCGACGCGGGCCGGTCGCGTCTCGCATTGGTTTGGGCGGCAGCCCTGGTTTCGGCTTGCTCGCATCTGGGCGCGCCGATCAACCTGTTGCCGCCTGAGATGCGCGTCCAGTCCTCGCGGCTTGCGCTGGTTCCCACGCTGGTGCTGGGCGTGGCCTTGCTTTGCATTTGCGGAGCTCTGTTGGGAGAAGCAGCGTGGCTCGACAGCGGCTATCTGCAGTCCTTGCGGCAGCAGATCCGCCGGCTGGATCCGGTGGCGCGCCGGGTGGAAGTACTCGACCGCCACATCGCCGATTCCGCAATGCGGATTCGGACGATCGACGCCTTCCGCCGCCGTACCCGCGACGACCTGGACGTCTTGCTGGAACTGACCCAGCAACTCCCGCCACCCGCGGTCCTGAATTCGGTCTCGATCACGCGCGCCGAAGTGCAGATCGGGGGGGAGAGCGGCCAGGCAGAGGGGCTGTTGAAGAAGCTCGACGAATCGCCGCTGTTCGTTTCCTCCGAGTTCACCAACCAGCTCACTCGCAATGGCGACACGGAATACTTCCGGCTGCGCACGCAGCGAGAGCGCGAAAAGGCCGCCGCGGGAGGCGGGAAATGACGCAGCTTAGCGAACTCGACAAACAGGCGCGCAACAAGCGGGCTCTCAAAGTTCTGGTCGTTGCGGTGGGGCTTTTCAGCGTCATTTTTGGCGCCATCTGGTTCTGGCCACAGGCGTCGTCCGAGACCTCGGGCGTCACGGGGACGGTGCCGCAGGCCGAGAAGCGGCTCAAGAGCTTGCGCCGGTTAGCGGCGGCGGTGCCCGCGCGCGAGGAAATCGACCGGCGCTTCGGAGCCGAACTGGCAGGTCGTGAAAAGGGCCTGATCAATGCCGAGACCCCAGCGCAAGCGCAGGCGCAGTTGCTGCAGATCGTTCGCCGCGTGGGGCAGATGCAATCGCCTCCGCTGCAAATGAGCGGCTCGGAGTTTTCCCCGGTGAAGCCGTTCGGCGACGCCTACGGTGAGGTGACAGTCACTATCTCCGCGGAGTGCGGCATCGAGCAGATCCTGAACTTCATGGCCGACCTCTCGAATCAGCCCGAGCTGGTGGCCACATCGACCATGCAACTCGGCCAAGCCAATCCGAAGAAGAAAACATTACCGGTCCGCATGACTATCAGCGGGCTGGTGCCCAAGAGGCTTGCTCCCGCGAAGAAGATTGGAGTGTCGTTTTGAGACGCAATCTTTTTGCGCTCGACCTTCTTTTGCTGGCCCTGTGCGGGCTGGGCGTCTGGCGCTTCGCGGAGTCCCGGCGGGAGCGCCTGGCGGAGCAGGCGAGTCTTCTGAAACATCGTGAGGTAGCGGTGCCCGCGCCGGTAGTGCTGATGCCGCCCAAGCTCGCGCCAGTAACGGCCGGCCCGTACGTGGAAGTCGCTCAGAAGCTCTTGCTCAGCGCCGACAGAAATCCGTCCGTGATCCTGGATGTCGTGCCGCCGAAGATCATGCCGGCGTTCCCGCGCGCGTACGGCGCTTTCGATCTCGGCGAAGGGCCACGGGTTGTGCTGGCCCCGAAGTCCGGTGCCCCGCAGCGTCCCTATGCGCCGGGTCAGACCATCGCTGAATTCAAAGTGATCACCATCACTCAGGCGGGCGTCGTCTTCGAATGGGATGGCAAACCGGTGGCGGCTCGCTACGACGAGATGAAAGACACCGCGGTGCGTGAGCAGACGGTCGCAACGGCGTCTCAACCCAAAGCTCCGTCCATGCAATCCGCCGCGGCGCCGGCCGCACCGGCGAACTCGGGCGCGATGCAGGCGGTGGCTTCGAACGCGAACGTGCAAGGTAAGCCGGCGGGGGGCACTGGGGCGTTTCGGGCCTGCCAGCCGGGAGACAATGCTCCCGCCGGCACCGTGGCGGATGGCTACAAGAAGGTGTCTGTCCAAACGCCCATGGGAGCGAGTTGTCATTGGGAGAAGGTGAATTAATGCAGAGCTTCGACATTGGTGATTCCGCCGGCGAGTTACGGAACACAGCTATAACGGGCGGGAGAAAAACGGGCTGGCGCGCTCTCGTTTTCCCCGCGGCCATCCTGTTCCTCGCCGCGATTGCGGCGCCAGCCCAGCAGCCTGCACCGTTGCCACCCAACCTTCGTGACCTCTTGCCTCCCGACGCAAAGCAAAAGTACGACCGCGATATGCGCGCGGGACAAGGTGGGCACGCCGCGGCGGCCGGTCACGAGTCGAAGCCCGCCAGTTCGGAAGCCAGCCCGGCAACAGGCAAACCACAGTCGCCGGCTGTCGAGCCGGTCCCACAGACAGACGCCTCGGTTCCGGCGGCTGTCGCCGCCATTCAGAAGGCCCCTCCGCTTGGCTCGCTCTCATTGCAGAACGCCGATCTGATCCAAGTGATAGACCAGCTGGCCCGAGCGGCAAAAATCAACTACGTCGTCGACCCGAGAGTGAAGGGCGGCGTCACTTTGAACACCTACGGGGAGACGAAAAGCGTCGATCCGCGCGAGATGCTCGAGACGATTCTGCGCATCAACGGCGCGGCGATGGTGCAAACGGGCAACCTGTTCCGCATCGTGCCACTCGTCGATTTGGCGCACATGCCGCTCCGCCCGGAATCGCAGGAGAAGGATATCCCCGAGGACGAGCGGCCGATGCTGAACCTCGTCTTCCTGAAGTACGCCAATGTCGAGGATCTAGGTAAACTCGTTGAGAACTTTCTCGGGCCCGATGGCAAAGGTTGGACCTATCCTCCCGCGAACCTGCTATTGATTCTCGACAGCCGCCGCAACATGCGGCGCTTGATGGAACTAGTGGCCATGTTCGATAGCGACACTCTTGCGAAACAGCGCGTGAGGACCTTCGACATCGTCAACAGCCGGCCCAGCGATCTTGCGCGGGAGATGGAGAGCCTGTTCAAGTCCATCTCGCTCAGCAAGGATACTGCCAGCGTTCGCTTCGTTCCCATCAATCGCATCAATACCTTGATCGCCATCGCCGCCAATCCCGGCGTATTCACGCAGGTCGAGGATTGGATCAAGAAGCTCGACGTGAAGGTAAAGGGAGAGGCCGGCAAGAGCGACAGCTATGTCTATCGCGTGAAATACGGTCGCGCCGACCTGCTCGCCCAGTCGATCATGAGCCTCTACTACTCGATGTATTCCCCGTTTGGCATGGGCGGTTACGGCGGTGGAATGTATGGTGGCGGCATGTACGGCGGGGGAGGATACGGCGGCGGCATGTACGGCGGAGGGATGTACGGTGGCGGCATGGCGGGCGGCGGCATGTACGGTGGCGGCATGTACGGCGGCGGCGGATACGGTGGGGGTATGTACGGCGCGGGGGGCTACGGAGGAATGTCCGGTGCGTACGGCGGAATTGGCGGGGCCTCCGCACTTTCCGGGGCGGCCGGCTCCGGAGTCGCCACGCCTCAGCAAGGGATTTCCTCGCTCGGTGCGATCGCCGGCGGGGTGGCGACCACATCGGGCGTCGGATCGGGCGACCTCACGGGCAACTACCTTGGCATGGGCATGGGCCAGGGTATGATGATGCCCGGAATGACGCAGTTCGGTCCCCGTGTGATGGCCAACGCCAGCGACAACTCCTTGTTGATTCTGGCAACCCCCGAACAATACGAGAGCGTGACCAAACTGCTTCAGGAATTGGACGTCCCGCCGCGCCAGGTGCTGATTGAAGCGCAGATCTTTGAAGTGAGTCTGACCGGCCAGTTTTCCAGCGGGATTCAGGCGTGGCTGCAGCAGCGCGGCGCCACCAACCCGGGTACGGTTACCGGAACTGCCGGCAACGTCGGCAAAAAACTGATCGGCGCATTCGACGGCCAGACGACGATGCTGTCCGCCGGCATGCTGGTGGGGCAGAGCCGCCAGCTCTTCGGATTGCTGACCGCACAGGAACAGAATGGGCGGACGAAAGTGGTTTCTACTCCGCGCATTGTCGCCACGGATAGCATTCCCGCCTTCATCAACGTGGGCGAGCAAGTGCCCACGCTGGCGTCGCAGGCAGTCACCGGGGCCGTATCCAACAGCTCCTCCCTTTTCGCGAACACGATTCAGAATGTCTCTACCGGCACCACGCTCAACATCACTGCGCGGGTGAATCCCAGCGGCATCGTGACGCTCCAGATCGACCAGCAGGTCAGCACGCCGGTTGCTCCGTCTTCGGGCAGCACCATCCAATCGCCGAGTTTCCAAAACCGTCAGATCAAGACGCAGGTTACGGTGCAGGATGGCGATATGGTCGCCCTCGGCGGCATCATCCAGGAGACCAGAACGGAATCCTCATCGGGCATCCCCATCCTTCACCGGATTCCGTTCATCGGAGGGGCGTTTGGCAACAAGACCATGACCAAGGACCGCACGGAACTTGTCGTATTTCTTACCCCCCGCGTCATCTACGACATGAACGGTTTGAGCGAAGCGAACGACGATCTGTTGCACGGGATGAAGAAGCTCCAGAAGCTGGTGCGCTAGCGGAATATGCAGCTATCCCAGCAGCCCGGGGCTCGTGCGACAGTCCCTTCCAGATCCGCCGGACTTCTTCCGCGTGGGCCAAGCGCAGGATTTGTTGCATCCCATCGGGTCCCATTCTCCGCCCCGCCCCTAAGTCCATCTGAATGCTGTTGACAGCCGGCGGCGGCGCGTGATTAAATCCAAACAAGGGTTTATTGTCAGGCTCCTGCGTCTGATCGCGAAGCGGTGGATGTGGGATTGTGACATGATGGTACTGGCTTATGCCAGGCCGAATGGCAATTGTGCTGGCGTAGATCCTGCGGGCAGAGAGAGACTTTAATCGATTGTCTGTAGAGACAAGATATTTTGACTCCGGATTCCCGGATCCCGGAACAGGGCAAGGGAACCCCACCGCCATAAAGAGCGGTAAGGGGCCAGAGCAAAATCACATATTTGACTTGACTTCAGGCTCAGGTCAGAGACCCTTCATCAATTCACATCTCAATCCGAATCTCCAAGGAGAAGGTAATGGTTAATTTTCGCAAGACTTTGATGGTCGTGGCGCTTCTGGCCGTTTGTGCCGGTCTCGTCTCGGCTGCAACCGCGGGATTCGTAATCGCCACCCCGGGCACTTTCACCGCAGCACTCGTGCGGAACGAAGGTGTGACCGAAGCGATGCCGACAGTCTCGTTCCAAATTACTACAGCGGCTACAACCAGTTACGACGTAACAATCGTTTCCAGTGCGCCGATTACTTCGTCGAAAGCCACCCTCACGTTCAACGGTAAAGCGGCTTCGACAATCGTAGGCAACCTTGCGACGTTTTCGGCTGTTCCGTTCACGAGCGACCAGACGTCCTTTACGATCGCAGGGCTGCGGATCGACGCGACCCAGTTGCCTAGCCTGTCCAGCGGTGTGACCACTGGCCTGGGCGAGAACCTGATCATCGTTATGTCTTCCAACGTTGGCGCACCTTTTGCGGCGCCATTCGATGGAACCTCTCCGATTACCACGGTTACCGGCCTCGGCTACGCGGTGAAGTCCCTGACTGTCGCCACGGGTGATGCCAGCGGCAGCACGGATGGCAGTTCCGCGGATTATACCCAGTGCCAGTCGACCCCGTTTGACCCGACCAGCACGGCCGACCAGAGTGCGGATAACGCGTACACCGTTCTCCTCACCAAGGGTTTCACCACCGCTTGGCAGAACGAAGCGGGCGAAGGTCTCGGCGCAACGCAAGGCACCCAGTTTAATCTGGCGTTCACGAACGTTCCGGCGAATGTCACGCTTTACTTGCCAGTGAGCTTCAACAACAATGGCGTGATGCTGAATCTTGTAGCCACCTCGCCAACGCTCGACAAGACCAAAGCGTATGCGGCCGTTCCCGCCGGTGGGGCGGTTTACGAAGTGATCAGCGCCACCAACGCCAGCACTACGGTTGCGGTTAAAGTTTACGTATCTTATAACGCGGGCCAGCTTCCGGGGTTAACGACCTCGGCCGCTCCGGTCACCGTAAGCGCAATGTACGCTCCTCAGTCCACTAATGGCGGCGCCTCTGGATCTAAGGATCTCATTCCGCGCTTCCTCGGAGCCGCTCAGACTTCGAGCTCCATTGGGTTCGTCATCGTTCCGTGCAACTCGACGATTCTGTTCCCCTACATCGTCAACCAGCCCGGTTATGACACCGGTCTTGCTATCAGCAATGCCGGCAATCTGAACAAGAATGGTGGCCAGTCCGGCACATGCCAGTGGTCGTTCTACGGCGATAACGCTCCGACAACCGCTTTGGCGCCTACTGCGGCCATCGCTCCCGGCACCACCCAAACCGCCCTTCTTTCCGGCCTGGCGCCTGGCCTCACCGGCTTCGGTGTCGCAAGCTGCAACTTCCAAGGCGGCTACGGCTATGCCTTCATCGTTGGCAGCGTCGGTGGCAACGAAGTAGCCCAGGGCTATCTCGGTTTGCTTGGCACCAACACCTCAGGAAGCGCGTTCGGGTTCTTCCCCTTCAAGTCCATCGCCAGCGTCAGACGCTAGCTGGTTCTCGGATTCTGAGACGATCCTCAGAATTGAATGAAAGCGAGGGCGGGGCGCAAGCCCCGCCCTCTTCGCGTCTACACACAATTCTCCTCCAACCCTCCAGCGGCTTTTCCACCAGCCCAGATCACCCCAAAGACGGCATCTGCCCCTCCATGCTCTAACCACCGTGCCCGAAGCGTTCAGAAGGAAGCCGGTTCTCACGCGCAACGTGGAATGCGGAGCAAGTTCAACATCCGGGTGAGTCCAATCCAAAATGGCTCTGGAGGAGCGCAGGAATTTCGCCTACCGCGTAAGCCGTGAGAGTTTCGCGAACCGGGGAATGCCCTGGAACTGGTCGAGCCATTCCCGCTCTTCGGCACCGATCTCTCCGTGACCTGCAGACCGTTCACCCCGAACGGATGAAGATCCTGCGCCTGCCCCCAGCACCGAACCGCGAACGAAGAGAGCGGCCCAGACGAGCACGAGATCCTCAGTGACCGGCGGGATCAGTCTTGTCATCATGCGGGTTCAAGCCCCCAGCCGATAGCCGCTCTCTGCCGTTCGCGGCCCGGTGCTGGCAAGGATTCGGATCGTAAGCGCCGCGTAATCAACAGCCAGATTTTCAGAGCAGCCCCCGCCAGCACCGATCCCTGCTCAAGCCTTGGGGGTGAACGCGCAGCCGATCAGGGAGAGTTCAATTCTGGAGGACAGGCACAAGATTCTCATCCATCTGTGGTGAACGGCCGGCCGATCATGCGGAGGTCTGAGGACGAAAGATCGGCGTCCAAAGTGGTGGCACAAAGGATGTGGTTGCGATGTGCCGCCGCACTCTCTTTCCTAATTGGAAGCGGCCGGCGGGCGCACGATCCAGAACGTCACTTCATTCCGAAAGGGAAGCACCCACAACGTCACGGGGACCCGGTCTCGCAGCTTCGTTCCGGAGTACTTGAACTCCACTGAGAATCTAGCCTCGCCGCCCTGCGAAACGTTCTTCTTGTCCAATTTGCAGACCAGACCGTCAACCACCGGACAAGTGAAATCCAGTCCAATCACACCGGGCATTCCATTGGAGATCACCACTTCGTCTCTCCCATCCGCGTCGTCGCGGAGTTGGAAGCTTTGTTTCGAATAGTTGATTTTCCTGGCCATCGCGCCGATTTCCTCGGGCTTAACCGGGGTTATGCGCGGGCCGGTTCCGGGAGGGCCGCTCGCGCCTGCGCCGAGGTGCATTTTGCCGAAGGGCGTGCTCACTCCGTCCTTGTCCACCGGAATGTCATAGCACCATTGTCCGTTCTCCAGCTTCCAGTTAGTGGGAATGGGCATCTTTATAACCTTCTGCTCCAGGCCAACCGCGTATGCGTCCTCCACCAGCACGGCCACCTTTGCCGATTTCAAATCCGGAGCGAGTTCAACCGAGCCCGCCTCGGCGCTGATGGGCTTCCGCTTCACCTTGCCGTAATAGGCCTCCCGGCTCGCCTCGCAAACCAACTCTTCGCTGGCGCGCGGTTTGCCGGCGACCAACAGGTCGTAGAAGCGTTTGGCCTGTGCGCGGACCGCTTCTTCCGCTTTCTGCTTGTCGGTCGCGTCATCGGATAACGGGGCGGATGGCAGGGGGGATGGCGGAGCCGTCTGGGCGGACACATGGAAAGATAGCAGGAACGGCACAAACAGGAACATTTTCATATTGGGAACCTCAAACTTGAGATGGAGGAGGGAGCGTTGGCTGGGAGGCAGGGACTCGAACCCCGATACGCGGCTCCAGAGGCCGCAGTCTTACCATTAGACGACCTCCCAGTGAGGCCAAAACTCAATATAACACAGGGCTGGAGGGGCGTCATCAATGCGCCGGAAGTTCGCGGATCCGCGCTGTTCCGGCGGTCTCGGACGAGACGTTTCCGGGGATGGTTCACCGGCTCGCTCCCAGGATTTTGCAGCCGGCAAGGCATTTCCGAGCGCCGCCAAGCCGCGCGAGGTCTTCGAGTCTGACGGGCAGAGTGCACATAGTCCCTCTGCCTGGTTAGACGAACCCCGAGCCCGGGAAAGACGTTGCAGCCAAAGAAAAAACTTCCGCGCCGAAATTAGCGGATTACTCCCTGGATCGGCGAACTGGCCGACGCGTAGAGCTTCTTCTCCATCCGGCCCCCGAGATAAGCAAGCCGTCCGGCTTCCACGGCGCGTCCCATGGCCGCCGCCATCTTTTCGCTGTCGCCAGCGAGCGCGACAGCGGTATTCAGCAGCAAGCCGTCGAAGCCGAGTTCCAGCGCCTGGCAGGCATCCGAGGCTGTGCCCACGCCCGCATCCACAATGAGGGGCACTTCGGTGATCTGCTCCCGGATAATCCGTAGCGAAGTGAAGTTCTGGATGCCCAGGCCGCTTCCGATGGGCGCGGCGAGCGGCATTACGGCGGCTGCCCCGGCATCCACCAGCCGCTTGGCAGTAATCAGGTCGTCGTTGGTGTAGGGGAGAACCACGAAGTCCTCGCGCACCAGGATCTTCGTGGCTTCCACCAAGCCCACGACGTCGGGGTAAAGCGTCTTCTCGTCGCCGATCACTTCGAGTTTGACCCAATTGGAAAGGCCGACCTCCCGGCCCAGCCGCGCGGTGCGGACGGCGTCGTCCACGGTATAGCAGCCGGCGGTGTTGGGCAGGATGAAGTACTTCGTGCGGTCGATGTGGTCGAGCATCGACTCCTTGGAGCGATCCGTCAGGTTCACGCGCCGGACGGCCACCGTGACCACTTCGGCGCCCGAGGCCTCGTGGCATCGAACCATCTCCTGGAAGGTCCGATACTTCCCCGTGCCGATCATCAGCCGCGAGCGGAAGGTCCGCCCGGCAATGGTCAATTGCTCACTCATGAAACAATTCTAACGTGCGCGTGTACGGGCGTTCCTCACGCCAGGGAGGCTCCAATCGCCGAGCAACCGTCATAGCCTCCAGGTGGAGGCCCGAGTAGTGATACGATGCGGGCATGATTCAAGGCATCGAACACGCCGCAATCGCGGCCAAGGACGTAGAGCGCCTCGCCAACTTCTACGTGCGGACTCTCGGGTTTGAAATCAACTATCGAGGCAAGACCGCCATTTTCGTGAAAGCGGGCGATGGCAGCATGATCGAGATCGTTCCGGCGGACGGCGATCCCACTGAGGCTACGCCGAAGACTCCTGGGCTCCGCCACCTCGCGCTGCGCGTGACTGATTTCGAGGCCGAATGCGAACGTCTCACCGCCGCGGGAATAACCTTCCTGGATCCGCCTCTGATCAAGGGCGGAAACAAGGTCGTGTTCTTCCGCGACCCCGAAGGCAACATACTCCATCTCATCGAACGCGCGACGCCACTGCCATAATCGGCCGGCGGCGTGATAAATTCAAAAGCGCGGGCAGATTCGCGCGGGGGCCCTTAGCTCAGCGGTTAGAGCCGCGGACTCATAATCCGTTGGTCGCAGGTTCAAATCCTGCAGGGCCCACCAGCCTTCGCCAAGGCTTCGGCTGGCTAGCCCGCCATAGCCCGAAGGGCGACGGAGGGCAAGCCGAAAGCCGCGATCAATGATCGTCGGCTGCGCCCCGGGAACGCCGATCTCCAGATCGGCACCGGTTGCCCGCGACCGGCGGGATTGGGTACGAATGTTGCATGGATGTCCCACCAACTTGCCGCCCGCGCGGCAATTGAGCCGATCTGGAGATCGGCGTTCCCAGGCCGGGCGCGACGACCGGAATACCACCGCTGCGTTACCGGCGACGCCAGTCACCGCTCTTGATGATGCGCCGCGGATCGTACGGCCGGTTGTAGAGATAGGCCCACGCCCAGCGTTCACTCCCATCGTCCAATATCACCGGCACCGAGCGCCGCAGGTAGAGCGATTGGGCCTCTGCATCGGGCCGGTATTCCTCGACGAAGTCCAACTTCGGAAGGACGGCTTCCAGGGTCTCAAACTCGGCATACTCGCCCAGAACCCACTGACCGCTCCTGCGCGCGGGAATCAGACCGGGGTAGCTGCCCAGGTCCACCAGACGCCCCGGAGTGCGGGCCGGAAGAACTCGAATGGGACCCGCCGCCTCGATCAGATGGCTCAGGCGCTCGCCCCGCATCAGCGTCCCATATGCGAAGACAGCCGTCATTCACAGTCAGGCTACACTGGATTCACGCCGGAAATGAACGCCGGAGAGTATCCATCAGGAGCCTAAGCGGGACATGCTGACCGACCTTGCCGCCCTGTGCGAAAGCGAACTGCGGGAATCCATAATCCCCTTCTGGATGAAGCATTCCATCGACAAACGGAATGGCGGCTATTGGACGTGTCTGGAACGCGATGGCACGGTGTTCGACACGCGCAAGTACGTCTGGATGAACGGCCGCCAGGTTTGGATGCTCAGCCGCCTGTACCGGACCTTCGACAAACGCACCGAATGGCTGGACGCCGCTCGCGGAGGGGCCGAATTCCTCCGGCGTCACGCGTTCGACGAGCAAGAGCGCTGCTGGTTCAGCCTCACCGCCGACGGCCGCCCGGCCGGGTACCAGCGCAAACCGTACGGCGCAGTCTTCGTGATGCTTGGCTTTCTCGAATACTCCAAGGCCAGCGGCGACGACCAGTTATCGCGAGCAGGCGCTGGCGTTGTTCAGGCGGATTAGCGAATACATCCAGGAGCCCGCGCTTCTGGGGCGGCCCGTGGTTGCCGGGGCTCCTCGGCTCAGCGGCCTGGCGGACATCTATGTTCTCTGCGCCATGGCGCTGGACCTGTTGGAGGACGATCCGCGGAATGCGGAATACCTGGATGTTCTGCGCGGCTGTCTGCGCCAGATTAAGCTCCACTATCATCCGGAGCGCCGCCTCTTCTACGAAAACGCCCCGCTCGATCGGGAATCGGCCGAGACGCCGGATGGGCGGCTCATCTGTCCAGGCAGCATTTTTGAAATCAACTGGCTGCTCTCCCGGGCTTTGGATCTTGTGCCGGACGCCGAAGTCGCGGGTATGCTGCTATCCACACTGGAGGGCGGGCTGGAATTCGGATGGGATGAAAAGTTCGGCGGTCTTTACTACTTCCTCGACGTAAATGGACATTCTCCTCTGCAACTCGAATGGGCGATGAAGTTGTGGTGGGTGCACGTCGAAGCGTTCTACGCTCTGGTCAATGCGTATCTGCGCACGCGCGACGAAAAGTGGCTCGCATGGCTTTCCCGCGTCCGGGAGTGGACCTGGAAGCACTTTCCCGACAAGCAGTTTGGAGAATGGTACGGGTATCTGGACCGGCAGGGCGAACCGGCGCTGAGCCTCAAAGGCGGCAACTACAAAGGCTGCTTCCACATCCCGAGAGCGCTGTTGTTCACCCTGCAGGCAATCAGGGGAGCCGGAAAATCATAGACGCGAGGCCGCTCGGCCTGCGATTTTTGCGAAAGTCTCTGCTAAAGCAAGAAAAGCCAAGCATTTCGGTGGCCCCTCGCGTTGCCCTACCCGGATCTGCGTGTTATGATTGAAGAGCCTCAAGGACTGCGGTTCCCTGAACCAGTCCGAATCCCCGACGGAGCGCCCTTCCCAACCTACATGAGTTCGACGGTTTTTCTTGGTAACCTTCCCCCGTGGGTCACTGCTGATGACATCAAGCAATGGCTTGTGGCGGAAAATCTGGTATCCGATTCAGTCAAGGTCATCCGTAACCCGGAGACCCAGGAATCAAAAGGCTTCGCGTTTATTGAAGCGCCGAATGAGGAAGAAATGAACCTCATCATCAAGCGCTTCGACCGGGCTCCGCTCGAGGATCGCCTCCTGCGGGCCAACCCGGCCCAGCCGCCCAAGTCCAGGGCTGGCAGCGTCGGCCCAGTCCGCCGTGAAGGTCCGCCCGCGCCCTACGTTCGTTCGGGAGCGCCTGCGGTGACGACGACCAACTCCTCCTCCCCTGCCGCCGGTGCAACGGCCGCCCCTACGGCCGGAGCGCTGGACCGCAACCGGCGCGGTGGCAAGAAGCACGCGAGGAAGTCACAGGCTCCTCAAACGCTTTTTGCCGAAGAGCTCGCAAAGGCTCTTTAGTTTTTCGGCTTCCTCGAACTCTCCAGCGACCGGAGCGCACCAGGCGCTCCGGTCAGCGAGCGTTATCTCCCATCCTTCCCGCATCTCCCCGTCCATCCAGGTGGTATACTCGGTGGCGCGGAGCGGGCTGTGTGCACGCGCATGCAGCATACGCTTCACGTCATCGGCGTGAGGTGTTCCAATGTACGACTTACTCTTTCTTCGAGCCTTTTTCATCCTCACTCTCTCGGTCGCCGCGTGGTATTTCAGGCCTTTTGGACTCCAGAATCTTCCTGCCGGTGGTGCGGGATTGGGACTGGGCCTGGTCGTGGTTCTCTTCGAACTGCGTATCCGGCAAGTAAGTCTGAAGAGGTTGATTGGCGCGGCGGCTGGTTCGGTGCTGGGTATCGTTGGCGCTTATCTTATTTCCCTGATCCTCTCCCAGGCATTGACCGGCGAGCCCAATACTCTCGCATTTCTGCAATTGTTGATTCTTCTGCTTATGTCCTATGTCGGTCTGGTGGTTGGGGCCAACAAGGGCGAAATGCTCAACCTAGCCGCGCTCGGGGGGCTGTTTGGGGGCGAAAAGGCGTCCAAACAATCCTTCAAGATCCTAGACACCAGCGTCATCATCGACGGGAGGATCGCCGATATCGCCGAGACGGGCTTCCTGGATGGCATCCTGGTGGTTCCCCAGTTCGTCTTGCGCGAATTGCAGCTTGTCGCCGATTCGGCGGATTCGATGAAGCGAAACCGCGGGCGCCGTGGACTGGACGTGCTCCAGCGCATCCAGAAAATGGCTCACCTGAATGTCCAGCTCATCGAAGAGGACTTCCCCCACGTTAAAGAAGTGGACCTGAAGCTGATTGAGCTGGCCCGCCTGTACGATTGCAAGGTCGTCACCAACGACTTCAACCTCAATAAGGTTGCGCAACTCCACGGGGTGACGGTGCTCAACATCAATGAGCTGGCGAACTCGCTCAAGCCCATCGTCCTGCCCGGCGAGATCATGCGCGTCTTCATCCTCAAGGAGGGCAAGGAATACAACCAGGGCGTTGCCTACTTGGATGACGGTACGATGGTGGTTGTCGACAACGCCAAGCGGATGATCTCGAAGACCATCGACATCACGGTAACCAGCGTGCTCCAGACGACGGCCGGCAAGATGATTTTCGGGCGGTTCGATGAGCGCGTCCACCACGTTTACGACAAGGCTGCGCCGCCTCCATTGGAGCGGCCGCAGGAACGCCCTGCTCCTCCGCCGCCTGGGCCGCCAGTGGTAGCGCCGCCCGGCCACTAATTCGCCCGAGTTCTTACAGTGTGAACTATGAAAGTCTCAGTTATCCTTCCCGCCGCGGGACTCGGCACCCGCATGAAAGCGGCCGCCGAGTCCACCGGCATCAGTCGTAAGCAATTTATGCAGATCGACGGCGTGTCCGTGCTTGTGCATACGGTGCGCAAGTTCGTTTCGCGCCCCCTGGTCACCGAAGTAGTGATCGCTCTGCGTGCGGACGATCTCGAATGGGTCGAGTCGCTGCTCAGTACCGAGACCTTTGCGAAGCCAGTGCGCTGCGTCGCGGGCGGCGCGTCGCGGCAGCAATCCGTGGAGAACGCGCTCGCTTCCCTTGCTCCGGATGTCGATGTCGTCGCCGTGCACGATGCTGTCCGGCCCTTTGTCGATCCCGATACGATCGATCAGGTGATCCAGCAGGCTGCCAGCACAGGAGCGGCTATCGTGGGCATCGTCCCGGTGGACACGGTGAAGCAGATGCATCGGCATACCGTTCGCGGAACGCTGAACCGCGATCGGCTTGTCCTGGCGCAGACCCCGCAGGTCTTCCAAGCCGATGTGCTGCGCAGGGCGTTCGACAAGGCGCGCGAGGATGGCTTCATCGGCACCGACGAGTCCAGCCTGGTCGAGCGGCTGGAAAACGTGGAGGTCACTGTTGTCGCCGGTACCGACCGCAATATCAAGATCACGCGACCGTCGGACATCGAACTGGCGCGGTTGTTTCTCGCCGAGGAGAAGCGCAAGGCGGAGGCCCCTGGCGCGGACAGGACGCCTGAGTGATCGACGTTCGCACCGGCCTGGGCTGGGACAACCATCGCATCGTTAGCGGACGCGCTCTCATCGTGGGAGGCGTTTCGATCCCGAGCGAATTTGGACTCGAAGGCCACTCCGACGCGGACGTGCTCTCGCACGCCATCACCGATGCGCTATTGGGCGCCGCCGCTCTGGGCGACATCGGCATGCACTTCCCCGACAGCGACGCTCGCTGGAAGGGCTGCGATTCACTGGTTTTTCTGCGGCACGCGGCTGCGCTCGTCCGCCAACGCGGCTTCGAGATTCTAAATGTCGATTCCAGCGTGATCCTGGAGCGGCCCAAGCTGAAGGACTATCGTCTGCCGATTCGCGAATCATTGGCGGCTGCGCTTGGCCTGGAACTGGACCGCGTTTCCGTGAAATTCAAAACGGCGGAAAAAGTCGGACCCGTGGGAGAAGGCCGTTCCGCCGAGGCCCAGGCCGTCGCGACCATCGCGCGCGATTCTGCTGCCTAAGTGGGGCGGCGCTCCAGCGCCGCGCGGGCCTTCGATGGCCCGCCAACCAATGAGTAACTCGGAGCTGGCTCTGGAGAGCCCGCGAGGCGCTGGAGCGCCGCCCCACCTGCGTAACTTCTTCGCGTGAACCGTTCACATTTCTTCGTTCCAGCGGTGTATGCTGTGACGGGAGAAAATCGTAATGCCGAAGAGTTCGGGCCCGGCCCGCAGGTCGTTTCTCAAGTCCGCCGTCGCCGCCACGGGAATCCCCGCGCTGGCTGCCGCCACTGCAGCCGAACCAGCGCCGCAACCTGAGAAGCCGGTTCAGCCTGCGCCTTCACTTACGCCTGCGGCGGAGCACGCCGTCCGGGAGACCATTGCTTACCCGCGTGTCTACACAGGCCGCAAACTGGCGTGCATCGCCTTCCCCCTCGGCGGAGTCTGCGCCGGATCGCTAAGCCTCGGAGGACGCGGCCAACTGCGGGATTGGGAGATTTTCAACCGCCCCGACAAAGGCGTGAACCCCGAATATGCCTTTCCCGGCATCCGAGTCGAACTCGCCGGATCGAAGCCTGTCGCGCGCGTCCTGGAAGCCCGGATCGCTCCGCCATACGAAGGTAACTCGGGACTCGGCACGCGCAACGCACCGGGCCTCACGCGTCTCCAGTCGGCGACGTTTACCAGTGAATTCCCGTTCGCGAAAATCGCCTTTCGCGACCCCAAAGTCCCGGTAAAGATTGAACTGACGGCGTTCTCCCCATTCATCCCGCACGATGCAGACGCCTCCGGGCTTCCGGGCACCGTTCTGCGCTACCGCGTCACCAATCCGAATTCGAAGACGGCGAAGGTCTCGATCGCGTGGGCTATTGAAAACCCCGTGAAACCGCGCGACGGCAAGACTCCGCACTCCGGTTCGAAGGACGAACGGCGCAACGAGTTGCGGGACTCTGGCGGGCTCCAGGGCTTGTTTATGGACAATCCCGGCATGGCAGAAGAGCATCCCGCCAATGGAAGCTTCGCGCTCGCCGCCATTGCCAATGGCGCGAAAGTGACCCGAATCCGCGGCTGGCAGAAGGCCAAGTGGTGGGTTGGCCCGATGCTCTACTGGGACGATTTCAAGGCGAACGGCGAGCTGAGCCCGGAGAGCGACAAACACACAGAGGTCGGCGCGCTGAGCATGACGCGCGAGATCGCGGCCGGCGCGAGTGCGGACTTCACCTTCATCCTGGCCTGGAACTTCCCGCATCGGACGCCGGCGTGGTGCGGCTGGTCATCCGGGAGCGGCCGCGAGAACGAGATCATCGGCAACTGGTACGCGACCAAATTCCCCGACGCCTGGGCGGTGGCGGAGCATCTGGTCAAGCAATCTGGAGCACCTCGAAAAAGAGTCGCAGAAGTTTGCCTCGGTCCTGAAGGAATCTACGCTGCCTCCGGCGGTGAAGGACGCTGCGGCCGCGAACCTGACCACGCTGGTCAGCCAGACTTGCTTCCGCACGGCCGACGGCGAGTTCCACGGTTTTGAGGGCGTCGGCGATCACGGCGGCTGCTGCGAAGGCAACTGCACGCACGTCTGGAATTACGAGACGGCGACGCAGTTCCTGTTCCCGCAGTTCGCGCACTCGCTGCGCAAGGCTGCGTATGGTCACTCGATGGACGAGCGCGGCTGCATCTACTTCCGCCAGCAACTTGCCGGAGGGGTCGGGCCGCAGCGGGTTCGCCGCCGCCGACGGGCAGATGGGCCAGATCATCAAGACCTGCCTCGACTGGCGTCTCTGCGGCGATATGGAGTGGCTCCGCTCGGTGTGGCCGAAAGCGCGCAAGGCAATGGAGTTCTGCTGGGTGCCCGGCGGCTGGGACGCGAATCGCGACGGCGTGATGGAGGGCGTGCAGCACAACACCTACGACATCGAGTTCTACGGGCCAAACCCGCTCTGCGGCATCTACTACCTGGGTGGATTGCGCGCCTGCGAAGACATGGCGCTCGCCATGGGCGACAAGGACTTCGCCGCCGAGTGCCGGAGGCTGTTCGAGAGCGGCAGTAAGTGGATCGACGCTAACCTCTTCAATGGCGAATACTACATCCAGAAGATCCGCGCCATCAAGAAGGAGGACGTCGCCAAAGGGCTCACCGGGCCGATGGGGGCGGACGATCCCGAACACCCCGATTTCCAGTTGGGCGAGGGTTGTCTGGCCGACCAGTTGATAGGCGAGTACCTGGCGCACCTCGCGGGTCTGGGCGATCTGCTCGACCCGGCGCACATCCGCAAGACGCTCAACACGCTCTGGCGCTACAACCACTACGAGAATCTGTTCGACCGCGACTCGGTGGAGCGCGCCTACATCATGAACGACGAGCAGGCCCTGGTGGTCTGCAATTATGGCAGCGCGCCGCGGCCCAGGATTCCGTTCCCTTACTCCACCGAAGCGTGGACCGGCATCGAGTATCTGGTCGGCTCGTTGTTCTTCGAATATGGAATGATGCGCGAGGGCGCCGAGACCTTTGCCGGATCGCGCCGCAGGCACGACGGCGAACGGCGCAATCCGTTCAACGAACCCGAGTGCGGCCATCACTACGCACGCGCCATGTCTTCGTGGTCCGGCATGGCGGTCCTCTCCGCTTTCCGTTATGACGGACCGGAGCATCATCTGCGCTTCGAGCGCAAGGCCGAGGCGCAGCCGTTCCGCAGTTTGTGGGCAACCGGGACGGGTTGGGGCCGCTACACGCTTGCGCTGGAGGGCGGCCGGACGAAGGCCGTCGTCGAAGTGCTGCACGGCAGTCTGCCCGTGCGCGAGTTCACGATGGAGGCCCCCGGCAACACCGCGACGCTGCGCAGCGGGAGCCACAAACTCGATTGCCAGATTCAGGTCCTGGGGAAGCTGAGGCGAGTGTCGGTGCCTGAAGTGATTGGCATCCGCGCAGGCGAGA
>CAWGKI010000029.1:0-21169 GCA_963823095.1 Terriglobia bacterium | reverse complement strand
TGGAACGGTGTACTACGTGGACAGTAAACAGGTGGGGTACAAAGGGTCTATCTTGGGCTGCGACCGACGCGTGCTCGATTGCGGACAAAGGATCAGGTACAAATCCTGCTTCACCTTGGTGCACAATTCATCGTGTCAACATTGTGAACTTGCACCCCGGTGATCAAGTTTTGTTCAAGGCTGGAGACACTTGGCGTGAAAACCCTAACCCTTGGAAGAGCGGCACTCCTGGAGCAAGAATTGTGTTTGGAGCCTACGGCACTGGTCCGAAGCCGATCATCTCCGGTGCTACATCATTGTGCAATGGACTAACTGCACTCTCGCAGCGTGCGGCGCGGACAGTACGAGCATTTGGTACAAGGACGTCTCATATCGCTATATCGAAGGAGTATACGTAACCAGCTCGAATTCCTGTCCGGGTCCAGCCTGTCCCGCCTTTAACAACGATCCTGGGTGGGGCCTAGCTCGCGCTGGGGACTTGCCCGCTGGCTCCGGCACTGTTCCCGGACCCCGAGTTAATCCGAACAGCCACTGCGGTTTCTGCGGTCGTGGGGCCGCGCTATTGCCCAAGATGCGACCTGGCACCTGGCTTTTCGATCCGATAGGGTGCTGCTGGACACCACCGGATGTAACCCTAGGCCGGGTCTATGTATGGATGGGTGACAGCTCAGCCCCAAATAGGGCCACAATAGAAGCCGCTGTCAGCGATCCAATAGTCGGAGCTGACGTATATTTAGCAGCAACTGAGAGCTATCTGACATTTATCAACCTCCATTTAACTCATGGAGGTGAGCCTCCGCGCTTTGGCCGTACCTACCAAGATGGCGGTCCAGCCAATAGTCCGCTCAACGACCGCTACATCACTGTCGAGTATTTAACCGCGGATCACCTGGGGAACGGCGAGGTAGACGATTATTTGCTATACCGGTGGTATAGACATCCGCGAAGGCTCCAACGCTCTCATAAGGCACGTGACGGAGACCTATGTTGGTGGGCATGGCAACAACCCGAAGTTCCACGCTGTCGCATTCAGCATTGTGGAGGAGAGCGACCTAAATCACGATGATTATGACGCACCAGACCTGAAGTCATGCGACATGGCAGTCGTTCGCTTCAGTCTATCTCACGATTCTATTCCCGCTCCAACTGAATATCGCAGCCCCAAATACTATGATGGAATCTATATGGAATCCAACTATGACAACAATCTTGGGAGCTGGACGAACGCTGACCTGACTGCCATGTCAACCAGACCATACGCGGCCGTAGGTTGGCAAATCTATGGGAATACGATCTGGAACATCGCCGCGCACGCGCACGGTGTTTACTTACACACTTGGGGCATGGGCGCCGGGCAAGTCTTCAACAACACTATTTGGGGTGGCGGTCAGTCAGCTGCTTATGCGATATCGATGGACAACTCGAAAGGCGCCGGAAGTATCACAAATAATCTTGTCCATAATCTTAACGATTCTCGTGGTATTAATACAGGCGGTTATGCCGAGAAGTATAATCTAATCGGACTGACTAGCGCCGGGTCGCCTGTAGTTAACAATCACGCCATGAGTCGCAGCGGAATACCACCACATACGAAGCACCGCTTGCGAACCTCCTGGAGAGTTTACTATTAGGGCAGGTTCTGGTGCTCTAAACGCAGGCAGTCAAGATGCGGGATTTGCCTCATTCGTGGGTGCGTGGCCGCAGGCAACTTCCGGTATGCCAAGTCGGGTTCCACGTACCGCGGGGAGCGGCGAGGCGAGACCGAAGCCGTGAGAGCGAGCAGCATTTCAGGTCGCGCGGCTTTGTTGCTCCTGGCATCTCATTCCGCCAAAAAATGAGCAACTGCGTCGAGCAGTATTTTTCGCAGCTTCGCATCCTGCACGTCAGCCCCTTGACACTTCAACCACCAGCCTATATCAAGGTGTGCATTCTTGGGTATCCTGAGGCCGTTAATCGGGGGGCGGGAAATGGCCGGTTATCCCAAACGTCGCGATCGCTTTTTCATTCCCATGAGCGGCGAAGGCCGTCTATTCAACGGGATCATATCGAGCCTCGTTCATAGCTTCGGTGGTCGTGGCTCGCCTCTTCTTGACAATCCCGCATTGAGCATAGCCGCTGTTTCGTGGCGAGTTTGCCCCTTATCTGAGTCGCATTCGGTTCGCCCAGCAACGTTGTGTACAGCAACGCCCCGGGATCTCCGCTGAGGTATGCCTACGGACCAGTGTGCTGCGGAGAATCAAGCGCAGGGCGACTCCTATGAGTCTTTATTGGGCCGAGAGGGGGTCGTGTGTCTCCAGATCAGGAAGTATCAGAAAATGAAGGGGGAAGGACGAATGTGGATAGAA
Source organism: Terriglobia bacterium (assembly GCA_963823095.1). Classification (GTDB taxonomy): domain Bacteria; phylum Acidobacteriota; class Terriglobia; order Bryobacterales; family Bryobacteraceae; genus CAIVVT01. The sequence continues at coordinate 18,824 of CAWGKI010000029.1, read as the reverse complement.
TTGCATGAGGCAAGAATAACATCTCCAGTGTTTTCTCGGCAGGCATGTCGCTTGAAGAGCTGTAAAAGATTCGCGTTCATGATGTCATTGCTGACTCTCACATTAACAACATCGGCCGGTGCGGGTAGTGATTAATTCTCCTTCCAACGGCGCCACTGTCAATGGAACCGTCACCGTTAAAGCTCAGATCACTTATGCCTGTTGGTCAAAGCTCTGGATCGACGGCAATGGAGGTCCGACGGCCCCGGCAGGAATTGTCACTTTCACCTGGAATTCGAGATCAGTATCCGATGGTTCCCATGTTCTGACGGTCAAATCCTATCCTTCTGGTCAATCCAGGCCAATGCCTCTGAAACCATTACGGTGGCAGTCAACAATCACGGATTCGAGCGGTGGTTCGGGGCACTTTGGCACATTATCTCCCGGAGCTTCCCTGCCCGGTGATGCGTCCTGTGCATCGCGGATTCCCTGGGAACGGGAAATGGTTTCGGCGAATTCGGGCACCAACAGTACGAAGCCCACCCAGGGCAGCTTTACGCGTACCAAGCCCATGGTTTTGCTCCCAATGTCTATGGTGGAAGCTGGGCCTATCGGCGCGTCGATGGGCAATATACGGGTACTACGGATATGATTTTTCGTTGGGCCGCGTGTAAATGGGGAATCGACGAAGACCTGGTGCGCGCCCTGGCGACAGTCGAAGTCTGGCATGGAACCAGCCACAGAGCGGCGGCGATAAGAGAACGTCGTATTCGCAATGTGTGAACGGTGGGTTTACGAGCCTGTGGAACTATCAGTGTCCGAGTTGCTGCTATCAATCATGGAGCATCTTCCAGACCAAAGCGGTATACAATTGGCAGACCTGGCCGATGCTGGTCAATTCCACCGCTTTTGCCACGGACTTCCATTTCGCTTCGATGCGCGCCTGCATGGATGGCGACCTCGCGGGATACTTCGCGGGGAGGTCGGGAACAACGGCCATACTTATTCTAGTGACATCGCAAGCGGCAACATCAACACGATGCTGTGGGGTTGCGTTGGCTTTCACTATTCCGGCGACTGGTACGACGGCAATTCCTCCGGTGGGGCCATTTGGTACATAAATCAGGCGAAAGCGGCGTTGTCTCAAAAGAGCTGGAAAACCCGCTGGCCCACGGTAAACTGGCCTGGTTGATAAGCGAGAAGTGTGGCGGCGGTGAGACTTCTTCTCGCCGCCGCCATCCTTCAGAGTCCGAATGTTTTGCGGCTTCAATCGAGTTAGATCGTCAAGGCTCTCTAATGTTGTAGAAGGCAAGATCGTCGGCGGGCAGACCACCGCGATAACGAAACATGTTTCAAGAACGGAATGTGCCTTCAAACCTAATCGCGCGCACGGAAACTATGAAACCAGCCGTCACGGCGAGACTCTCGGTTTCATCGACCCGCCCTACAACGTCTCCATCAACGGGCGACAGAACTCAGTGACTACTCGATATGCACGACCTGGGCCGCGCGTGGCAACCAGCATTATTTAGTTCATGTTTTCCGGGAGAAACTCGATTATCCCGGTCTAAAGAAGAAGGTGATTGAGCACGCGCAATTACACCAGGTCAATGTCGTAATTATCGAGAATAAGGGTTCGGGCATTTCCCTGATCGACAACCTGCGCCAAGGTGGTGTCGCGGGCATGCCGATGACGATCGCTTTCGACCCTGAGAACGACAAAGTCACGCGCATGGCTACGCAGTCGGCAAAGATTGAATCAGGTCAGGTGTTTTTGCCACGTAAGGCAATATGGCTTGACGATTTCCGGAGTTGCTGCAGTTCCCCAACGGACGGTATGACGATCAGGTTGACAGCTTGTCTCAATTTCTTGACTGGATCCACAAGCGGAGCAAAGAGGCTCCCTTTTCTTGCACTTGGATCGACCCCCAGCCGATGCCGGGAGACTGGCCGTCAGTATACGCGGACGAAGCGTCTCCTGCTCGGCCCGGTCATCCAGCGGTGTTAATTTCAGAACGGCGAAATGGGCACACGATTCTGATATCGCAGCAGGAGTACGTGAAGGAGACTGAGGCTCGAGACGAACAGGGCCCGAGGTGAGCGCGATGATGATGGAGAACGGGGCTAGGTCGTCCATCGTGTTTCCATAGGTAAGCTCCTTCGACGCACTGGCCGAGCGCGTACCTAAGAGGGCGCTGGAAGAAGTCCTGCGAATACGTCGGCCATCTTGGCGGATCTGCACCGCACAGCTGTGGACTGCAAACGGATCGAGCAGGGTCGCGGCTTGCCCGCTGCGCTGCTCGCACTCGGTCCGGCCGGGACGGTGGCGTAGAGCCGGCCGTCCAGGCTCGGGCGCTTTGCGCGCTGCTGAAGCGCGAGACGGTCTGAGCTATCGATGCGCGTCCGACTCTTCGACGATCGCGTTGGCTAGCCGACTGAACACGGGCGGCGCGAAATTGCGGTGGTGCTCGACGCTCTCTAGCGCGAACCAGTCGCCGCAGCGTGGCGCGCGGCGCAACGGACGGCCGATCCACGTGAGCGCGATGGCGTCAGCTCGATAGCGCGCTACTAGCCTCCGCCTTTTCTTACGATCAGCGCGAGCGGCGCAATTTCTATTTGACCTTCTGATCGCGCATCGAATCACGTGTGAACTAGCGATCCGGAGAATCGGATGATTTCTTCCTTCCCCGGCGCTTTGGGCGCGATGTTTGGACGGGGGCGGCCAGCTTTTCAACATCGTCGCCGGCCAGGTTTTCGATCGCCACGCCGGAGGCGCGCGACAGCCTGAGCGCGTCGATCAGGCGCTCCACGCGCCGTTCGTTGATCCAGTCATAGATGGTCTGGCGCGATACCCCGCAGATGGTCGCTGCCGCTCCCGGCCCGCCTGCCAGCCTGACCGCCGCAGCCACGAGATTGGGCTTGCTTACCCCGATCCGTTTCACGCTCGTTCGCCGCTGGTCCTTTTTGCACGTGAGCACATTTAGGCGCCGGTCGGATCAGTTGCAAACGCGAAAATCGTAGCAAGTCACCGGACTGTCTGTTATGAACGACATATTTTGCCCTAGATCCTATGGTTGTCGCAAGACCATAAAACCCGTAATCAGATATGGCCATTATGCAGTATTTTAGAGGCTTAATTTGATGTCTTTCCGAGTTGACACAAAAGCAAAGCAGAGCTATCTGACATCCAGGCTAAAGGAGGTCCAAATAGGCCATGAAAACCATGCTTAAGCAAAATTCGCAAAGCCGCCTGGAGGCGCGCGAGGGCATCCTGTGCATCGTCGTGGAAACGCCCTTTAGCGCAGGCGCGTCCGAGGCTTCTTCCCCAGGGATGCGGCAATGGTTCCGGGTCGAAGAGCCCGACGGCGACCCGGCGCTGGTCGCCGGGCGTCCGGTCCGCAGCATCGACCCACAGGAGGGGCTTTTCGTCGACGAAGAGGGGAACAGCTATCGGCTGGCGGGTGGCGGCCACGCTGAGCCATTCCACGCTGAGGTCATTCCAGTCGAGGGTGGGCCGGGTGCGCGGCTGGAGGCGGGCGCGGCGCCGATGCCGATCAAACAGCGCGGCGGGAATGGTAACGGATTGCCAGGACGGCGACGCCGCAAAGGAGGGGAGAGGCCCGCCGCCGTTGCGGACGATCCGTTTTCAGAGCAGAGCTCGCAAGAACTGAATCTGCGCGAGAAGTTTGCCGAGGTCCGCCGCCGGCTCGGCTATGTCCAGAAGCGCGGGCACAACGAGCGGCATAACTACAGCTACGTGACGGCCGCCGACCTGGCGGGCTCGGTGGGCGACATCCTGGCCGAACTCGGCGTGGTCGTGATTCCGCAGCTCCAGTCGATCTCCACCGAGACCCCGCGCAGCTCCTCCGACCGCATCGCACGGGTGGTCATGAATTACCGGTTCGTCGATGCGAGGTCCGGCGAGGAGTTGAACGTGAGGGTGGCTGGTGAAGGGGCGGATCCCGGCGACAAGGCACCCTACAAGGCGATGACCGGAGCGCTCAAGTACGCCCTGCTCCAGTCATTCCTGTTGAGCACCGGTGATGATCCCGAGGACGAGCGCGCAGATTCGAGGGCCGCGCTCGGCTCGGAGCGTGTCATCACGCCGGAACAGGTGCGCGAGCTGCAGGGACTGATCGAGGAGACCGGAACCGAGCTCGAGCGGGTGCTGGCCTATTACCGGGTCGCGGCGCTTGGCGAGATGACCGAGGGCTCGTACCGCCGCGCGCTCGAGGTGCTCAACCGCAAACTCGCCAAACAGAGCAGCCAGGAGAACGGAGCCCATGCCCAGAATTGAGCGGCTGCAACAGAACACGGCGGACTGGCACCGTTGGCGGCAGCAGGGACTCGGCGCCAGCGACGCTCCGGTCATCATGGGCGAGGCGGCTTTCAAAACGCCGCGCATGCTGTGGTCGATAAAAACCGGACGGGCGCAGGAAGATGCGGCAGGGCCGGCGGCGCGGCGCGGGCGCGAGCTGGAGCGGCTCGCGCGGCGGGTCTACGAGCAGGAGGTCGGCATCCAGATGGAGCCGCTGTGCCTGGTGCACGACCAACTGGAATGGATGCGTGCATCGCTCGACGGCCTGAGCTTCGACGGTTCAACCGTACTCGAGATCAAGTGCCCCATGAATGTGCGCGACCAGACCGCCGCTAAACAGGGAAGCGTGCCTCCGCAGTACTACGCGCAACTGCAGCACGAGCTCGAGGTCTCGCGGGCGGCGGAGGTCCACTACTGGTCGTTCGATGGCAGCGCGGGAAGCCTGGTCAGAGTACGCCCCGACCGCGAATACCTGAAGCGGCTGTTGGATGCCGAGGCGCGTTCTGGCAGCTGGTCAGGGACAACGTCTGGCCCGAGCCGGCGGGCGGCGAACTCGACTTGAGCGCCGATCCGAAATGGCGCCAGGTCGCGCTGCGCTATCGCGAAGCGAAGGTGCGGCTGGAGACGGCAGCCGCGGAAGAGCACAAGCTGCGCGCGATGCTCGAGAGCCTCGCAACCGCGCGCAGGACCTTTGGTTGCGGAGTCGAGCTCTTGAGAAGCTCTCGAAGGGGAGCGGTAGATTACGCCGCGATTCCGGAGCTGCGTGGCGTCAATCTGGAGCCCTACCGCAAGCCGCCTGTCTCGGTCGTCAGGATCAACTTTCTCGAGCCCGGCCTTCAATAAGCCTGCATAAGACATCGATGGAACAGTTCTTCGGCTTCCGTAACTTCCGCCAGTTCGAGCGCAGTCGCAAAGAGATCAGGCTGCCCTATGACCTGCTCAACGACCTGCGCTTTCGCCAGCTGCCCGACGCCAGCAAGGCGCATCTGATCTGTCTGCTGTTGCTGTCGGCGCGCATGGACAACGTCTTGCCCAATAACCCGATAAAGCTGGAGCAGCTCATCGGGGCCACGGATTCAGTGGACCTGAGCGCGTTTGCGGACTTTGTCGCCTTCGCCCAGGTTGAACAACCCAATTACGAGGACCGCTCGGCCAAGCGACGGATTCCCGACCCCGTGCGGGCGGAGGTGCTGCTGCGCGACGGAGCGCGCTGCCGCAGGTGCCGGACCGCAGTCAATCTTGAAGTCGATCACATCATTCCGGTCAGCAAGGGCGGGAAAACCGAAGAGTCGAACCTGCAGACGCTTTGCCGGCGCTGTAACCGGCGCAAATGGAAGAAGCTGGTTGCCCGGCTCTGACTACCGATGAACGACGGAACCCCACAGCCCCGCAGCATCGCCGCCGAGCTGGCCCTGCTCTTCCTGCGCGAGCTTGAACCCCGAGTGCCGGACGATCCGGAGCTGCTGGTCTCAACCGAGGCGGTGCTTTCCTTCGCCGCCATCAGGCATGCGGATCCGGTCCAGTGGGAGTACTGGCGGGCGATTCTTGAGAAGTACGAGAAGTCGGACCTGATCGAATACATGCTTCGCCAGCCCGCGCGCAGCGAAGACCTGGAGTGGCAATCAAGGGCCGACAGATTGATCGGGCTGGCTTTGGACGCGGGGCTTGAGCTGTTTCATGATCCCGACCAGCAGGGCTGGGCCTCCGTTCGCGTTGACACTCACTGGGAGAACTATCCGATTCGTGCGCGCGCCTTTCAGCTCTTTCTGCTGCGCATCTATTACCTCAATACCGGCGAGAGCCCAGGGAGTCGGGCGATCCGCGCCGCGGCGGAGTTGTTCGAGGCGCGAGCGCTGTTTGACGGAGAAGAGTGTCCGGTCCACCTGCGCGTGGCCGTGCACGGGGGCAGGCTCTACCTTGACCTCTGCGATCGCGCCTGGCGGGCGGTCGAGATCGATGCTGAGGGCTGGCGGGTAGTCGATCGACCGCCGGCGAAGTTTCGCCGCCCGCGCGGCGCGCAACCGCTGCCCGAACCGGAGCGCGGCGGCAGCCTCGAGGAGCTGCGGCCCTTCTTCAATGTCGATCACCACGGCTGGATATTAATCAGAGCCTTTCTGGTCGCCGCGCTGCGCCCGGGCTTCCCCTTACCTATTCTGGTCGCCAAGGGCGAGCAGGGATCGGGAAAGTCGACCGCGTGCCGCGTGATCAGTTCACTCATTGACCCTCGCACCTCGGCGCTCAGAGGCGTCCCTCGTGAAGTACGTGACCTGACTGCCGCCGCCAGAAACTCCTGGCTCGTGTGTTTCGATAACCTGAGCCGCTTACCGGAGGATCTGGCCGATGCTGCCTGTCGGCTGGCGACCGGCGGCGGCTTCGGTGGCCGGCAACTCTACAGCGATCATGACGAGGCCATCTTCGATGCTACCCGTCCGCTGGTTTTCAACGCCATTCCTGATCTCGGCACTACAAGGCCCGATTTTCTCGACCGTGCGCTGATAGTCGAGTTTCTGAGTATCACGCCCGAGGTTCGGCGGGACGAGGCGCAGTTCTGGCGCGAATTCTCCGAGCGACAGCCACGGATCCTGGGTGCCCTGCTCGACGCGGCGGTGGCGGCACTCCGCAATCTCCCGCAGGTCAGGCTGGAGCGCCCGCCACGGCTGGCGGACTTCGCGCTGTGGGTGACCGCGTGCGAGGAAGCGTTGGGCATGGAGCCGGGGGAGGCGGTGACGGCCTGCCAAACCAATAGCGCCGAGGCGCGCGACCTCGCGCTCGAGGCCTCCCCGCTTTACGGGCCGCTGGCCGAATTGGCCCGCGAGGGCTTTACCGGAACGGTCGCGGACCTCCATGCGCGCCTTGACTCCATGGTGAGCGACGCCATGCGCCGTTCGGTGCGCTGGCCCAAGGCGCCCAACGGCCTGGGTAATGCGCTCAGGCGCATGGCCACCAATCTCCGCGCCGCAGGAGTGGAGCTTCAGTTCAGCCGCAACGATGTGCAGGGCAGACGCGTGGTCTCCGTGGTCGCTGCTGCGCAGAGTCGGAAAACACCGTCAGTTGCTGTCAGTAGCCGTCAGTGATCCGAACGGCCATACACTTTGCTTTTGGCTACTGACGATCACTGACGACAACTGACGGCGTTTTTCCACAGGCCGCGACGAAACGGATAGACTTGTGGGCGTCCATGAGCTGGAGCTGTCCTGTCGGAAAGGTGTTCCGCCGCGATAACAGACCCTCGGGATGAACGAGCGAATGCTCGAGGGTCACCGGCTGTTCGCGGTCGAGCATCGGGGAGAGCAGGCGCTCAAGGGAATCGATCGGCCGGTCCAGCTTCTACCGGTAGTCCAGCCCAGCGGAGTACGAGGGCGGCTCGAAAGCGGCTGCGGCAGCGCGTGGGCTGACTCCATTCGTCGGGCGCGAAGACGAATTGCTCCTGCTGATCAATCGAGTCTAGCGCAAATGCTGGGGAAACAGGGCCGCCGCGACGAAGCCTGTTTCACAGAGGGCTTCGACACGCCGATCTCAAGACGCATGGGTGCTGCTCGACCAACATGACGCGTAGCGGAGCCGGCTAGATCGCGGCGTCAGCGCGAAGCGCGCGGATTCTCCGAACGCGATGCGGGGGTGGCCGAACGGGATGCTCCAGTCCTCCCGAATCGGCGCCGCAGCGCGCCGATGAGATTGCTCACCAGCGCCACGATCGTGATGATCGCGACGATCGCGATCACCAGCAGCGCGAAGCCGGCATAGAGTTGCATCGCCGAGGCCATCGTTATGCCGCCCGCCGCGCGTTCATCGCGGCTGCGCGCTCCGAGCGGATGCCCGCGTTTCCACTCGCGCGCGACCTCCGCCATCGTGCGGAAGCTCACGCCGGCTGCGCTCCTTCATATGCTCCACCAGCCGGTTGAGCATCAGCAAACGATGGCCGCGGCCGATGACCTGCGGATGCATGGTCAGACAATACACGCCCGCGCCGACGAAATCGCACAGATAATCGAAATCACCCGCCCATCGCTCGTAAACCTGCGACGGCGCCGAGAGTCCCTGGTTCACCCCATAAAGCCACTCGAAAGCGGGAAAGTCGTCGAGTCCCCAGGTCACCGGCAGTTCCACCATCTCCACCTCGCGCCCGAAGATGTACGGACCGTCCTTGGCCGCGACGTCGCCGACGCGGCAGTAGTAGGGCGTGTAGTCGTTGCCCATCAGGCTGCTGTCGTAGAGAAACCCGCGCTCGAGCAGGAGGCCGAGCGAGTGCGGGCTCAGGTCCCAGGCCGGCGAGCGAAAGCCCTCCGGCGCCTTGCCCGTTATCCGCCGAATCGTTTCGGTTCCGCGGTCGAGCACCCGCTTTTCCTCGTCGAGCGAGAGCGAGATTGGATTTTCGTGGCAGTAGTTGTGATGGCCGATCTCATGCCCCGCATCCGCCACCCGGCGCACCAGGTCGGGGTAGGTATCGATGGTGTGGCCGGGGATGAACCAGGTCGACTTGATATCCCATCGCGCGAGCATATTCAGCAAGCGCTCGGTCGCCACGGCGCCGAACTCGCCGCGCGAGATTGCGCTCGGCGAAGTTGCGTTCAGGCTCCCGAGCCATACGCAGATCGCGTCGAAATCGAACGACAGGCATACCGCGACGTTGGTTGCCATACGATGTTCCTCCATGCCCGGAGCGGCTGCTTCAGATCTTATAGAATGCGGCGGCGTTGTCGCACAGGATCTTCTCGACCGAGCGCGCGGGCAAGGCCCCCAGCAGCTCGCGCGTGGTGCGAACCGGATGGACGAAGCCCTCGGCGTGCGGATAGTCCGACCCGATGAAGAAGCGATCGTCGCCGGCGAATCCGACCATCAGCGGAAACATCCGTTCCTCGGGGTTGGCGCTCACCCAGATGTTGCGCGCGAAATATTCGGCCGCCGAATGTTTCATCCCGGACGTATGGCCGAGGTACTTGTAACGATAGTCAACGCGCTCGAGCCATTCGCCAACCCATCCCGCCATTGACTCAATCGTGCCGACGCGCAGCCGCGGAAAGCGCTCGAACACGCCGTCGTACATCATCGAGGTCAGCGCGATACGCGGGTCCTGCACGTTCATCATCGTGATGTACATGAAGCCGGGATTGCCGGTGCGATACCACTGGCTGCCGGTGTAGTTGGGATGGCCGACCAGATGGATGCCGACGGCGAGGTCGAGTTCCTGCGCGGCGGCCCAGATCGGATCGAAGTCAGGGTTGCCGAAGCTGCGCCCACCGATCGGCGCGGCGCCGACGAAGATGGTGCGGCAGCCAAGCCTTGCCACTCGTGCCATCTCGCGCGCGGCCAGCGCCGCGTCGCGCATCGAGATGTGCGCGGCCGGAAACAATCGATCCTTGTGGCCGGCCACCAGTTCGAAGGCCCAGGTGTTGTACGCGCGGCAGAGCGCGTCGGCCAGTTGCGGGTCGTCGACCGAGCTCTCCCACAAAAGACCCATCGTCGGGTATAGCACCTGCGCGGCGAAGCCTTCCTCGTCGAGGTAGCCGATACGCAGGTCCATGTCCTGCCACCTCCGGCTCGCGATTCGGTAAAGGTCGAAGTCGCTGATGTTGCGGCCCTCTTCCTTCTGCCCGTACCCGGCACATGCGCTCATCAGCTCGTCGAGGTCGGCCATCCGCATCGGCCGGTTGTCGACGATGAGCCCGATGACGCGGCCGCTCGAATCTATATCGACGCGGACCGTGCGGTCGCGCCAGGCCGGGTCGATGTAGCGCTCGAACAGGTCGAGAGGTTCGATAAAGTGGCTGTCTCCGTCGATCACTCGCATATTGCGCGGGCTCCCCGGGCCTCTGCCATTCCCATAGCGCGTTTGGAGTCGGCGCTAAAGGCGGTCGCGAATTCGAGGCACATTGCGCAGGGGGCAAGCGGCAGCCGTACCAACGGCAGAGCTTCTTCGTACGAGCTTTTCCGCTCAACTGTGCGTAAACATGCGAAACCGCGTGTTGTGTCGTGTCAGCGTCTTAGGCTAAACTCTCGTGCCATGACGGTGCAGAGCAGAGAAGGGGCGGATTCCGCATCAACAATATCGAGAACTGTCGGCGCGGCTGACACGACCGTAATAATCGGGGCGGGTCCTGCCGGGCTGACCGCGGCGCACGAGCTTTCGGCAGCCGGACGGCCGGTGGTGGTCGTCGAGCAGGATCCGCAGCACGTCGGCGGCATCGCCCGCACCGTCAGCTACAAGGGATTTCGCTTCGACATCGGCGGTCACCGCTTCTTTTCCAAGAACGCCGAGATCGAAAAGCTCTGGGGTGACATCCTGGGCGACCGGATGCTCGAGCGCGAACGGCTCTCGCGCATCTATTATCGCGGCCGCTTCTTCAAATACCCGCTCGAAACGTGGGACGCGCTGAGCCAGCTCGGCCTGTTCCAGTCGGCCGCCTGCATGCTGAGCTACATGGCGGCTCGGGTTTGGCCCAAGCGCGAAATTCGCAGCTTCGAGGATTGGGTGGTCAACGCCTTCGGGCGGCGGCTCTATGAGACGTTCTTTCGCAGCTACACGGAGAAAGTATGGGGTATTCCGTGCAGCGAGATCAGCGCCGACTGGGCGGCCCAGCGGATCAAAGACCTCTCGATGCGCGTACTGATTAAGCGTGCGCTTGGATTCGGCAATCGGGGCCAGGTCATCAAGACCTTGATCGATCGCTTCCGCTATCCGATGCACGGGCCCGGCGAGATGTGGGAAGAGCTGGCCAAAACCGTTCAGAGCCGCGGCACCGCGCTTAAAATGGGCGAATCGGTGGTTGCGATTCAACGCGGGAAGGGCGGCGTTAACTCGATCACCACCGCCGCCGCCGACGGTCGACATACCTACACGGGTAGTCACTTCATCTCGACCATGCCGATACGCGAGCTTATCGGTGCGCTCGACCCTCCGGCGCCGCCCGAGGTTGCGCAGGCGGCTCGCAGTCTGCGCTATCGCGATTTCATAACCGTCGCGCTCATCATCGACGAGCCGGAGCTTTTCCCCGACAACTGGATCTACATTCACGAGCCCGGCGTCAGTGTCGGCCGCATCCAGAACTTCAAGAACTGGAGTCCCGGCATGGTCCCGGACCAGCGCTACACCGTGCTGGGGCTCGAGTACTTCTGCTTCGATTCGGATTCGATGTGGAGTTCGGCCGACGCGGACCTGGTCGCGTTGGGCACGCGTGAACTGGCGAAACTGGGGCTGTCCAAGGAAGCGCAGGTAATTGACGGAACCGTGGTCCGCCAGCGCGCCGCGTACCCGGTCTACGATGGGGAGTATCGCCAGGCGGTCGACGTGATTCGGGAATTCATCGAACGCGAGATGCCGAATCTGCAGTTGGTCGGCCGCAATGGGATGCACAAGTACAACAACCAGGACCACGCGATGATGACCGGGCTGATGGCCGCCCGCAACATCATGGGCGCATCCTACGATCTGTGGCGGGTGAACTCGGACGCGCAGTATCTCGAAGAAGAGAGCGGCGCCGAGCAGGGCTCGCGGATGGTCCCGCGCCGTCTCGAAGCCGAGCCAACGCCTGAGCACCACTCCAACGTGGCGCTGGAAAGCGCCGCCGGCCGCTAGTCAGTTCCTTTATCGCTCGGCGCTGAGACTTTCTAGACAATCTACCGTGCCTGCTCGCCTCTGGCTGGCGTGTCGGCTCTCCGGCCGGCGTGTCGACGATGGGGCTGACAACCCGTCAAGTACTCGTTCCGGAGGGTTCTGATAGCCAATGTACGTCACTTGCCAATTATACATCAGCCTACTGACTTGAGGCGAGAATTGGTGACCATGAAGTGTTTTGTAATGATATGAAGTACCTTGCCTTTCGATAGACCCGTTGCTAGCATCCCACCGGCGGATTGACTGTTGAGGTGGGGCGGACCGATCAAGGGCGGGATTCCAAGCATAGAGGAGAGAGCGGAATGTCGGCGGTGATGTCTACCGTCCGCAAACCGATGCCCGCCGAACTGGAGGCCGAGACCGCAGTTCAACGTGCCAGCCGCGGTGAAATATTGACCGTGGCAATCGCTGGCCTCTTGTTGAGGGATTCGATCGAGCCGCACTCGAGCGTGCCGGTGCTGAGCGCTAATCAATAGTTCGAACGGAACGGCGACAGTAATATGGCTCAGGCACGCCACATTCTCTCCGATGTCGACAAACTGTCGCGCCAGGATCTATATAGCCAACACGCGACTGTTGAGTCACCAGCAGGCGATCGCGAATCTTGGTCGCGGATCGATGCCGTGGGCAAAAACGCCGAGACTGATGGAGCGGACGAGGGTATAGAACTCACTGTCGTCATTCCCTGCCTCAACGAGGCTGATACCCTAGAGTCTTGCCTGGAGAAAGCCGAACGTGGGCTGCAGGCGGCTGGCGTCGCGGGCGAAATCGTCGTGGCGGACAACGGCAGCACCGACGGTTCGATCGAAATCGCACGCAGGATAGGCGTTCGCGTAATCAACGTTCCAGAAAAGGGCTATGGAAATGCTCTCATGGGAGGGATAGCGGCGGCCCGAGGAAATTCATCATCATGGGTGATGCCGACGGGAGTTATGACTTCGAGGCGATTCCGCAATTCGTCGAGAAGCTCCGGGAAGGCTACGACCTCGTCAAGGGTGCCGTCTCCCCGCAGGCGGTGGAACAATAGCGCCGGGAGCGATGCCTTTTACACATCGCTGGATCGGAAATCCGCTATTCTCGCTGATGGCCCGACGTTGGTTCAAATCGCGCTCCATGATGTTCACTGCGGCCTGCGAGGCTTCACTAAGGCACATTACGAGCAGATCAGACAGCGATGTACGGGCATGGAGTTCGCCACCGAAATGATCATCAAGTCAAGTCTTTTCGGCGGCAAGGCTCCCGAGATACCAATTACCCTGTATCCTGATGGACGTAAGGCTCATGGCCCGCACCTGAAAACCTTCAGCGACGGTTGGCGGCACCTGCGTTTCTATCTGATTTGCAGCCCGCGATGGCTATTTTTGATACCAGGTGCGATTTTGATCGGGCTTGGCGTTCTCGCCTTCACTCTTGCGCTGCCGCGACTAACGCTGCGCGGAGTGGGGTTCGATGTTAATACACTATTGTTCGGCAGCCTAGCCGATGTTGTGTGGCTATGAGGCAATTTTCTTTGCGATATTTGCAAAGATGCTGGGAGCCAGAGAGGGCATATCTACCCGAGGATTCGCGCATTTCAGGATTCGTGAGAACCTTCAATCTCGAAGTCGCGCTGCTCGGAGCTGGGTTCGCATTGCTTGTTGGGTTGGGGTTGCTCGTCGTCGCCGTGAATCAGTGGCGTCTGGCCGGCTTCGGGCGCTTACAATATGCGCACATGGTACGCATCGTAATCCCAGGGGCCACGCTCACTGCCTTAGGGTTTCAAACCATTCTGTCTGCCTTTCTTCTTAGTATTCTTGATCTGCGCCGGCGCTGAGGATAGTTGTGCTGAGCCACGAGTCGAACTTCGACGAATTCGCCACGTCCTACGATGACGCGCTGGCGCACGGACTCTCTGCGACAGGAGAGGATCGGAAGCATTTTGCGCGCGGTCGTATCCAATGGCTTAAACGCTGTCTCGATCGCCTCGAAGTTGGGCCTGAGTCCGCAATAGAATTTGGATGCGGAACGGGTTTAAATATACCCTTCCTGATCGAACTGATCGGGCTGAAGTCAGTCATCGGAATAGACATTTCCGAAAAGTCGTTGGAAGTCGCAACACGTTCAGTCGGTTCAGATGAAGTGCGATTCCACTTGCCGGGCGGATACCAACCAACTAGCCAAATCGACCTCGTCTTCTGCAATGGTGTCTTTCATCACATTTTGCCGCAAGGCCGCGGGGCTGTGCTTGACTATGTGAAGAGTTGCCTGAAGCCAGGCGGATTCGTTTGCTCTATGGGAGAACAATCCATGGAATCCCGGGACGCGCTATGTAATGAACCGGGTAAGCTTTGATCGGGACGCAATCCTTCTGGGACCGGTCGCAGGACGAAATTTACTCTCGGCAGCCGGATTCGAAATTCTCAGTACCAGCTTCTTATTCGTATTTCCCCGAATCCTTGGTTGGTTCCGCGTTCTGGAGCCAGGTATGTCGCGCTTACCCCTCGGCGGACAGTATCAGTTGCTGGCCCGCAAACCTTGTTGAGTTCTCGAACGGATTGCATTCATTCGGAGAGACCCGCTCAAACACTTGAGCGCTCGGGTTTGGTAGCATTACGACGCTGAACTATAGTGTTACACGGCCTTCTGCGACTGGATGAGCGAAGAGCTAAGGTGATTTTTGCGCAATCACGCGGACATTGGAAGTCTTGCAGCCTAGCACGATCTGTAGCATGTCTAGCACCGTAAATGGCGCTAAAAGGAGAGGGTTCGTCTCGGAAATCAGCCGGACGAGACGGATCCATCCGTGGTCAAGTACAAGATGATGGAACGATTGTATCCAGAAGACCGGGCTGGCCAGGTAGCGAAATTCAACGACACGCAATCCTGCTCCTTCAAGCAATTGACGGAGGCTCGCTTCATTGAACAACCAGAAATGACGCGGAATGTGATAACCGCCCCAATAGCGCTTGCGGAATAGTCTCGCGTCGAGTCCATCAGTTGATGGAGTCTCAAGGAATAGATATCCCCCGGGCGCGAGAAGCTGGGTCAATCGCTCCACAGCCGCTTTCGGATTCTGCAAATGTTCAATCACCTGATTGAGCGTGATAGCCTGAAAGCGTTCGTCCGGATTTAGATCTTCTGCGCGCCCCACGATCGTTTGAAAGCCCTCTCGGTGAAGAGAAGCGAGAGCCTCTTCGGAAAAGTCGTTCGCCCATAGATTTTCCCGGTTGCCTTTGACGCGCGCGATTTGACGAATGAGCACTCCTGATCCCGCACCAACGTCGAGGATTTTTCCGTTCATTCCCACCAGCTTCACAATCGCGCGCGCTTTTCCACCTTGTAGAAAATCACGCGCCCAACGCGCCGGCCCGCGCAGCTGGTTGAATCGGAACGGAACGTAATTGGACGGATAAATGATGTCAAGTGCCTGCGCCGCAGGTTGTGGGTGAACATACAGAAGCTGGCAATCGTTGGCGCGACGGATCTCGAACTCATTCGAGCATGTGCGGTACTCAAAGTCATAGCCGGTGCCGACTACGGTCCAACCAGACCCTGAATCGCCAAAGCAAGCCTCAACGTCGTCCGTGGGGATCCGAGGTTTGCCGGCGAGCAATCGCTCTGCAGTGCTAGGAATATTAGAAATGAGCAACCCTGGCTTTCTTGAAGGCTTTCGTCGTCAACTCGCGGGCCACCAGAAACTCCGGATGTCCCACTCCACAGAAGGTGTACTCGTCGCCCATGTAGCTCGTTATGTAAGCGCAGCGCTCTCGGGCGCTCGTGTTCGGATTGCTGGCATGGAGCAGCATGCTGTGGAACAGGATCACGCTTCCTGCGCGTACAGGCAGACTGACCTCGCGGTGCTTCTCTTCATCAGGCACTTGCGCGTGCAACTCCTGCAACTTCGCGAGGAAGCTGAAATGGCGCGTCAGGTTGCCGAGAAGAGACCGCTTCAACTTACGCATTGCAGTGAATCCGGAGGCATCGCTATCGCCCGTTCCAGAGAAACTCGCCATTCTTCGAAGCAGCGCGGTCAGCCAGTAGGGCAGAGCATGTCCGTCGCCGATTAGAAGATCGTACGATAGCGTCTCCGGTGGCTGCCTTCGATCACGCGGAGGCAGCCATCTTCCACCCCAACATCGCTAAAGGAACCCAAGCCGAGATCAATGCTCGCGGTTCGACGTCCCAGTACTCGGAATCCTGGTGGTACGTGAACGGCGCTCCGTCGTGCGGCGGTTTGACAATCGCGACGTCGCGGAAGATCAGCGCCTGTTGTCCTAGAAGCGATTCTACGGCTCAAAACAGGCGCGGCGCCGATGCTAGACGTCGAAAAGGTTCACTTTGTTTCGCCAGATTCGGGGACTTTCTCGATCGATTCGTCGGACTTGTTATAGCGATCGCTGCGCTCTAATTTGCTAGAACCGCTCGCAAGGTTCTGGAGCGACAGCGCTGCTGCGTCGAGCTGAGTGTGATCGACTGCGTCTTCGAGAAGGATATAGCCGCGCGATTGATACTCGAGAATCACTCGCGGATCGAGACTGCCCACTCGCGGTGTTTCGGCTACTGATCGCATCGTTATTCCCTCGAACTAAATTCCTACCGAACGGTGCAACCATTGTCACGAGAGCTGTCGTCCCATCGACAGCGGGTAGAGTGCTCGTCACATTCGGATCCTCGTTTGTCATCTCTGTTCGATATGACTTGGATTGATCGCTGGTGCACTTGGCGGTCTTCGCAGCCTCTCGTAAAGCAGGGCCGCCAGGGTGCGGCTGCGATCGCGACGGAAAGAATCAAACTGTCTGTCGATTCGATAGTTCGTCTCGATCCAATGAACGATTTGCCGATCGTAGTCAATTCCGAAATAGGCCGGGCCGTATTCGCCAGTATAGCGGTTAGTCAGTATAATGTAGTCTGGAGCGACATGCTTCAAATCGGAGATATAATCTTGCTCCTGCTGCGGTGACGGACAGCCGGGAACAAGCGTGTACCATCGGCTCGGCGCTTCCATTCCAGTAAATGCATAGACCATGGGCAACTCGGGTAACAGAGCGACCCGTCGACCTTGTCGTTTCTGCTCGGACATGAAGTTGATAATCTGTTGAGCGACACCGGCGTCAGCTGGCTTTAGGTAGATCGGGCCCCATGCTGTCTGCAGTCTCACAGTGCGTTCACTGTGGCCCGGAATGAGCACAATTGCAAGCATAAGGACCTCGACCGTCAGCAATGATTTGATCAGTTTACGCCGCTGCTCGACCGCGAGCGACCGCGCACCTGCATCGAGGCATCCGGCTACTACAATGAGAAAGATCAGAACAAGAGGTACGTCATAAAAAATGCTGTACCCGGCAGGTAGGATCTGCGCCAGGACGCGAGTCGCAAGAATCAAGGCGAAAAGGCCGAGCGCAGCTTTGGCTAGTAAACGGCGGTCGTCACGGTTCCTGCGCAATTTGTATAGTGTGTGCGCAAGAAAGGCGCAGCCGATGAAGAACATCCCGCGTGGGAAAATGTATAAAGTGAGAATCAAGTACGTTGTCGGTGGCGAGAACTGGCGCAACACGATCCGCCAACGCGAGCAATACTACCGCGGCAACAAATGGCCTAATTCCGATCCGGCTACGGCTCATCCAAGCGATCCAGAACCAAACAACGAGGTATATGGTCGCGCTGATGACCAAGACCGCCAATTCAAATGGGTTAAAACGCAAACCAACGAAGGCAGCCCAGTGAGCGCCGTAGATGCGCATGTAGTACGATCCTGGAATTTCTACCCAGTTGTCGAAAAGCATAAAACTGGGCGTAAGCGACCAAAAGATCCACCCATAGACCAACGCCCACAGCACGACGCCTGGAGTACACAAGGCAATACTGCGTAGTAATACTCGCACTGAGCGGTGAAGCGCAGTCTCCATCAGCAGCACAAAGGCGAGCAGTACGTAACAGACCAGGCCAAACTCTTGCTTGCAGAGCAGGGCAAGTCCCCCGGCCAGACCGGCGAGCACAAAGGTCGCGCCCGTCCCATGTATGATGTGCCTGAGCGTAAAGCAGAAACATAGAAGCCCAGCAGCAGACTCAAAGAACCCGCATAAGACCAAGGGAATACGTAGTTGAATTCTGTGGGTTGGAACCCTTGAAGCAGCACGGCCACCGCTGCGGTAAGGCCGACAGCGCGCCCCTCAACCATTGTTCCGATGTTGAACAGGACCAAAGCGTCGGCGATCGTGGTCGCCAGCCCAAATATGTACAGAACATATAGTCTCCCGAAGAGGCCCAGCAAAAGTGCCTCTGCATAGGGAGCCAATGGCCCAAACGCGTAGAAGATATCGCGGTACAGTAGCTTGCCGCGCAAATCTCCAGGGGCACGTACAGCTCGCGTCCATTGTCCAACTGAAAATCGCCCCAACGCGCCCAGGTCAGCCAGAAGAGCGTGCCGGCCGCCGCGACAATCGCTGCACGTGCCACCGCGTCCGGCGATTCGCGCACTATGCGCGAGAGCAAATTCGGCGCATCGCCGGCGCTGGACTCATGTATCGGCGAAACGAAAGCGACGGACGAGTCAGACATGAAACTTTCCTCCAGCCTGCCCCCAAGTGCGCCTCTGTAGCCTCCGGCGGTATCCAACTTGTTGGCTGGACCTTTTCGACGCCGCTCGCGTCCGGTATCAGGCACCCCTCCTTGCCATTCGTCGTCGGCGTTCCCCCCTCAATAAGCCGATTGCACGTGAAACCGATTGTACGTGTCAACGCAGCTCTAGAGGGTTATATGGTGTTTTAGATCGACCTGAGAAACAAGACTGACTGGCGGTGAAAACCAAGGGCTGGCACCACGCACCAGTGATTTGGAGGTAACGGGCAGTGTTTCCCCCCCTCATTAGTTCTGCGCGACCCATTGTTAAAATGCTCTCGTGGGACGATAGGATTTCGCCCCCCGCGTTTTTGCAAT
>CAWGKI010000028.1:0-36101 GCA_963823095.1 Terriglobia bacterium | reverse complement strand
TGTTCTCCTTTCTAAACAAAGTTCCTCAATTCGCTTAGAATTACAGCGCTAAGCTCATCTTCTACAGTTTGCGGCGGAAAGTGGCCGCAACTTGTTGATTCCACACAAGGCGATGCCTCCCGCGCGAAATCCTAGTGTCACGCCATTTCTCGCAAATGTCTGTAAACAGTGTCTTGTTATCTGCAATTATAGTGCGCGATTATAGTGACATAGGAGCGCCGACTTGTTCGTTCGCACGCAGACCAACGGTTCCCGAACCTATCTGCTCATCGTGGATAACCAGTGGGTGGACGGCAAGGTCAAGCAGCGCGTCCTGCTTCGTCTTGGCCGCCTCGATGAGTTGCTGGCCAGCGGCCAGCTCGACTCACTGATCCAGTCGCTGGGACGATTCTCCGAAAAACTCGCCGTCCTCGGCGCCCATGCGCGCGGCGACAGCATCACCACTCGCAGCGCCAGGATCGGGCCGGCCCTGATCTTCCAACGACTCTGGCAGGCCTGCTCGATCGACAAAGTCCTGACGGACCTTGCTCGAAGGCCGGCGCTTCGAGTTCTCCGTCGAGCGGGCCATCTTCCTCACCGTGCTGCATCGCCTCTTCGCGCCCGGCAGCGACCGTGCCGCCGAGAAGTGGAAGGACGACTACGCCATCGCAGGCGTCGGCGATCTGGGCTTGCACCAACTCTACCGGGCCATGGCCTGGCTGGGAGAGGTACTTCCGAAAGACCAGCAGGACGGGGCTACGCCTTTCGCTCCCCGCACCAACAAGGACCTCATTGAGGAGGCGTTGTTTGCGCGGCGCCGTGATCTGTTCTCCGATTTGGACATCGTGTTTTTCGATACCACGTCGATCTACTTCGAGGGCGAAGGAGGCGAGACTATCGGCCAGCGTGGGCACTCCAAAGATCATCGTCCCGACCTGAAGCAGATGGTGGTGGGCATGGTGCTGGACCAGAACGGCAATCCGCTCTGCACCGAACTGTGGCCGGGCAACACGGCTGATGTGAAGAGCCTGGTGCCCATCGTGGAACGGTTGAAGAAGCCGGTTCGGAATCGGATCGGTTTGCATCGTTGCCGACCGGGGGATGATCAGCGCCGCGACCCTGGCGGAAGTGGAGAAACGGGAGTGGAAGTACATCCTGGGCGTGCGCATGCGGAGTTCGACGGAAGCCAAGGCGGTGGTGGCGCGCGCCGGCCGCTATGCGGAAGTGCATCCCAAAAGCGACGACCGGGACGATCCCTCGCCGCTGAAGGTGAAAGAAGTCTGGGTCGAGGATGCGCGCCGGTATGTGGTGTGCGTGAACGAGGATCAAGCCACGAAGGACCGCCACGACCGCGAAGCCGTGGTGGCCTCGCTGCGCGACGCGTTGGGCAAGGGAGACAAGTCGCTGGTGGGCAACAAAGGGTATCGCAAATACCTGCGCGGGGGAGGCAAACAGTTCGCCGTTGACGAGGACAAGATCAAGGAGGAAGCGCGCTACGACGGCAAGTGGGTGCTGACGACGAACATGGATTTCCCGCCGCGTGAGGTGGCGCTGAAGTACAAACAACTGTGGATGGTCGAGGATGTCTTCCGCTCGATGAAATCGCTGCTGGATACGCGGCCGATTTTTCACAAGTGCGACGAGACGATTCGCGGGCATGTATTTTGCTCGTTCCTGGCGCTGCTGTTGCGCAAGGAACTGGAAGACCGTTTGGCGCGCAAGGAGTGGAAGCTGGAATGGGCCGACGTGATCCGGGATCTGGATAACCTCATTGAGATGGAAGTCGCGATCAGCGGCAAGGGTTACGTTTTTCGCGGCCAGACTTCCGGCGTGGCGGGCAAGGTGTTTCAAGCCTGCGGCGTCGCCCTGCCACCGGCGCTACGCCCATGCTGAACTTATCTTCCAGTTCGGCTCAGGCGGAGAGAAAGCGTGTCACTAGGCCGTTTTCAAAACTGCAACCAGTCGGAAATGAAAAACTTCCGCCAACATGGTGTAGAAGATGAGTTAAGTGTCACGCGAGCACGGCACCTCGGTTCCGCAGTAGGCACATTTCCCGGTCCAGGTGAACAGCAGATACTGGATCTCACGACGGATCCTCGACAGGGTCCACCCAGAAGTTTTTGGGTGCGCGAGCTTTCCAATGTCAGAAATGCGTGCGCGAGCATGACCATCGTGACTTCGTGATGCCAGCCTTGCCAGTTGCGTCCCACGTAAGGGTCCAGGCCGAGTTCTTCGTTGATCTGATGTGAGTCTTGCTCAATCTTTTAGCGGCACTTTATGATCCGCATTAAACGCCGCAACGTGTAACTGGCGGCAGATCGCACAGGCTGTATTTCGTCGGCGCCATCCCCCAAGCCGCCGCTCGATTACCCGAATCTGCGCGGCCCCAACTATTTCGATTCGAACGAACCGCCAACCCTGCAGTGAAAGAAACGAGGACTCATGCTGACACAACCGATCGTCGAGAAACTTTGCACGCTCCGGCCCAAAGGAATGGCCGACGCCTTCCATGAGCAGATCGAGAGCGCGGACCTGCAACAACTCAGCTTCGAAGAGCGGCTCGGGCTGCTCATCGACCGCCAATGGAACTGGCGCCAGAACCGCGCTCTGGACCGCCGCGTGCGCAACGGCCGACTGCAAGGTCCTGCGTGCGTGGAGGACATCGACTTCCGCACGCCGCGCGGTCTGGACCGCCAGGTGGTGCGCTCGCTCACCGCCGAATCGGCCTGGGTCGGCGCGCACCAGAACCTGTTTTTGATCGGCCCAACGGGGATCGGCAAAACCTGGCTGGCGCGACCGTTTGCGCAGAAAGCGTGCCGCGACAACTACACGGCTTTGTTTCTGAAAGCGGTCGAACTATTCCGCGATCTCGCAACAGCACGCGCCGATGGCAGTCACACCAAGGTGCTGTACCGGCTCGGCCGCGTCGACCTGCTCATCGTCGACGACTGGGCAATGGCTCCGCTGACCGAAAACGAGCGCCGGGACTTTCTTGAGATCTGCGACCAGCGCTACCAGGCACGCTCCACACTGCTGACCAGCCAACTGCCGGTCGCGAGCTGGCACGCGCAGATCGGCGATCCGACCATCGCCGATTCCATCCTCGACCGCCTGGTCCACAACGCGCATCGCCTCGAATTGCAGGGCGAGAGCCTGCGCAAGAAGCGCATCTCAAAAAGCGGAAAGGAGAACGCATGAAGCGGCGCAAACGACGAGGCTCCTACGAGATTGAGTGGGGCAAGGGGGGCTCAACGCCGCCCCCTCGCCCCACACCCCACTCCCGGGCTCAGAAGCAGTTTGATTAACGGATGCCGATGACTTGAGGATGATGAGAACTGCCCAGCCTCGCTTCGCTCCGAAGGCGATCGGCTTCCTCCTGAATCCTGATCGCCATCAGATCGGAATCACTGATCGGCTTCGCCGGAATACGCAGCTTCCCCAAGTTGTTGATAACAGGCACTTGCGTATAGAACTAATACAGCGTTTGGAGCAGGCGATCATAATTCGTCAGCAGAAGGTTTGTGAAAAAACAAAAGGTGGGGTGGACATTGAACGGCCCCTCCTCCTGCTACATACTCGGACGGAGGTTCAAAACAACGAACTGGAAGAAGTGTTCCGTTGATGGTACCCGCGGCTCCGAGCCGAAGCCGCTTGACCTCCGACTTCTTGGCGCTCTCCACGCCCGTCCGTTCGCAGTCCCTTGCGTAGCAACATCACAACATCTTTACCGGAGCCGCGTCGCGGCGCGTTGTGCTATGTTGATGTTGTCGTGAAGTGGTGGGCCAAATCGAGCGATCGGTTTTCGCCCCCCGGTTTCGGTGCAGGTTTACTGTCCATTTTGCGATCAGACCCCATGGTGCTGGATGGAATGCAGGGACGGTATAGACTGGCCGGGAAACCGGCTAAGCCCTTGCAGGACAGCTAAGTAGCGGCAAACGCAGGCAAGCGGGAGTAATTCAGTGGTAGAATGCCAGCTTCCCAAGCTGGACGTCGCGGGTTCGAGCCCCGTCTCCCGCTCCATTTTCAACAAGTTAGCGACACTCAAAAAAGCTGCACTCCACTGCACTCCATTAAGAAATTCTTCGCTTCGGCATCTTGATGGTTTTCGGTTTTCCTAGAACCTCCTGTTCCAACTTGTTGGCCGCCACGGCCCGGTCCTTCACCGACGTTTTCGTGTACTCTTCGATCGCCACGCCAACTCCGTGTCCTCGCTGATCGGCCGTTACCTTCGGATCGAGCTTCAGCCGATGACCTATGCTGGCGTGGGTTGACCGCATAACCTGAAAGTCAACCCACTCTAATCCGTGGAGCTTCAGCTTCGGACGGATGTGGTCGTACAGCAGAGTGTCCCTCCAGACGGGCGTGCCTTTCTCCCCGGCGAACAGATAGTCATCGGGCTCCGGCCCAACGGCCATCCTCATCCACTGCAGGAGCAATTCGGCCGTTCGCGGCGGGATTGCGACCTCACGTCGGGAAGGGCTGGTTTTCGGATCGTCGATGTCGCCGCGGTAGACCCGCTGCTCCACCTTGACCACCGTGGCGTCCTCCGATACATGGCGACGTTGAAGCGCGAGCATTTCTCCGGGCCGAAATCCAGAGAATATCGCCATATATAGCAGGATTTGCTCCCGAAGTTCGACCGCGCCCAGCGCAATCTTCACCTCTTCCACCGACATAGCCCGGGTCTTGCCCTTTGGCGCATGCTTGGGTGTGTAGAGGCGAGTCGCCGGGTTTGACGCGATCACCTTTTCGGCGACAGCCATTTCCAAAATGGCGCTTAGGTCCCAGCGCAAATGGTCCACCACGGAAAACGACAATCCTTCATCCGCCTTGCTGTCCAGAAACTCCTGGAGAGAGGTAAGCGAGAAATCCTTTAGTGCGATGTCCCCAAGACCCTTCACGACGTGGTGCTTGATCCGGTTCTCGGAGGTTCCGCGGGTCGATTTCTTCCACTTGCCGTGCTGGAACGGCAGGTACTTCTGATCGATGAACTCTCGCAGCAGCAGAGGTCGGATCCTGCCCTCTTCCGGCTCGTCACTTCCGTTCACCGTGCGCATGAAGTCGTCGCGCAGTTCCTCCGCGGCGGTCTTGGTCATGCTTCCGGTGCCGAGCGTGTGAAAACGGCGATGCCCGGCATCGTCGTAGAACAGAACAACCCATCTCTTGGCCTTTCCACGCCTCCGTAGCTGGAGGCTTCCATTTTGAAATCTTCTGCGTCTCAAGGGATTCTCCTGATCCGCAGGTGTCGGTTTGGAGTGCTCCGAGCTTACCACCATGTTCAGCCCTCCATGCTGACTTGGGCGATCGAGCCCAACCGGTGCTCATTGCCGCGCCTCTTGGGCCGGGCTGCTCCCGCAGCGATGCTCTGCAGCTGTGATCCATTGAGCGAGAGCGCCGCGGCGAACTCGTACGCTCCTTCCCGCACGAACGTGGTGAACCGGAGGCATGCCAGTTACGTCGCCGCGTATGAGTCGGAGCATGTGCGAGTAGGAAACCTGCAGTACTCGCGCCGCTTGCTGGACAGTAAGGATTTCGTTTGGATCCACCGTGACCGGCTCCATCTGCTTGTCCCAAGCAACTGGGTTCATGTCGTTTTCTCCTTTCCTCGCTGGGAGTGGTGTTGCTTAGATCATCGCTGCCTGTTGTTTTCCATCCATTGATCGAGCCAGGCACGTCGGACGAGTTTCCGGCGTCCCATGCAAAGATGCGTCATTCTCGGGGTGCCGACAACCTTGCCGTTGATTACGTTGGAGACGTGTGCCTTCGAACAACGAAGAATCCGGGCGACCTCGTCGATCGTTAAGATATCTGTACGCTCTGCGACTTCCTGCATGTTGATCCTCTTTGGGAATTCGAACGTTTCATTGCACAGACTGACGTGGCTGATCTGGCGCCCCGAACAGAATGTCCTGGTTCACGCGGATGGTTAACATGTAGCCGACCGGAATCCTGATCGTCGACTGGGCACCAGGATTGCGAGGGCTGATCTCGGCCAATAATGCGCCGGTCGGTGCAGGCAGCCCAATCGGAGCATCGCTCCATTGAGTTGCCCACAGTCGCGCGACTCGGAGGCGGCGTTCGGCGAGACTGCTCCGCCAATCCGGCGCTTGCGCTTCGACGTGTAGCGGTCGGAAATGCTCCTCACTAGAGCTTCCGTGTGCTCGCCATTTCTGCGAAACTAAACCAATTGCTAGATCACTCATATTCGGCGCAAGACCAAAATGCCTATGGCTAAAGCGTCCAGCTATAGGATCCATGCATCTGTGCCAGCCGGAACTGACCCGCTCTCGCTGTCGAGCACCGGCACGTTAGGTTACAGGCTGACGTGGCCCAAATGGGATTGTTCGAGCATCGACGACCCATCGGCGGGATCGTTAGGGGCGATTGCAATGCTGCAAGAGCAACATTACACCAATTCGCACATCTATGGCAAACAAATTCGTACATGTGCGTAAAGTAACATTCGGAATTAAACTCGTCATCCGTGTTATTGCGATTTTGACTCGCCATGGGAATTCGCGAATGGGGACACCGACGCCCTCAACCGGATAGGCGCGAAAATGGCAGAGCGTGACAAGGAGAGTCATGATGATCAGCCTAGGCACTCTCGGGCGCCGACTTCGAGAAGCCCGTACCAACTGCGGCGTGACTCAGGAGGAGGCGGCAGCCAAGCTAGGTGTTCCGCGCACAGCCATCGTGCATCTGGAAGCTGGCAATCGGTCGATCTCCGTGATCGAGCTTTCCACGTTGGCCGACGTGTACCATCGCCCGATTGCTGATTTCTTCGTCGAAGAGGCAGGGGGGCCTGAAGCGGAAGAAGATCTCGCAGTCACCCTATACCGCAGCGGAGATGAGTTCAAAGGTCATCCGTCGATGGAGCGGGAGGTGAGCAAAGCCGTTGAAATCTGCAAGGAAGGGACGACCTTCCTTAAATTCCTGGGCAACCGCGCCAGAAGTGGCCCCCCTGTCTACTACGAAGCAGAACCGGAGACTCCGATAATGGCAATGCGGCAGGGATACCTGGCCGCTGTAGAGGAACGAAAGCGCATCGGAATGGGGGACGGGCCAGTTCACCAAGTCGCTGACATCATTTCAAGCCAAGGCATCTGGGTTGCCGAGTTGGATTTGCCGGACGAGGTCTCGGGGCTTCTCTTGCGAAAGGCATCCGCAGGAACGTTGGCAATTGTGAACAGAAGTCACCCCAGGGCTAGAAAGAGGTTTTCATACGCGCATGAATACGCGCATGCAGTGCTGGATCGTAGCAGCGCCGCGATTGTGAGCACGTCCAGCAACTCCAGAAACCTCACCGAAACCAGAGCGAATGCCTTCGCGGCGGGGTTCTTGATGACGGAAGCGGGGGTGCGTAGCTTTCTTTCATCGCTCAACAAAGGCGGCTCAAGCCGAGTCACAGAGTCGGTATACAGCGCCGCGACCGAGGACAGCACGGCCGCACAAGATCGCAACGCTCCCGGCACGCAGAAAATCACCTTCCAAGACGTGGCATCTCTTGCGCGCTATTTTGGCGCGAGCTATCAGGCCGCGGCTTACCGATTGGGATCCCTTGGTGTCATTACGCCGCCAGAACGAAGTGCATTGTTGGAGCAGAAGAAGCTTGGGAACGATTACCTCAAACTGCTCAAGTTCGATCAGTCGATGGAGGACGAGCAATCCAGCTCCGATTCAAAGGGAGACGGGAGTGGCACTCGTCTGCTTACTAGTCAAGTTGTGTACCTGGCGATTGAATCCTATCGCCGCGGAGGAATCACCAAAGGGGCAATCCGGGACCTCGCCAAAAAGCTCGGAGTCAATGCTCAAGAACTCCTCGTTCTAGCGGAAGCCGCCGTCTAGTTGCCAGTCTGCCGGCCGAAACGCGTGCATGAGGGTTCGCCACCCGAATTGCGATCCCTCCGGATTTGCCCACGGTTCCCGCGGGGGCCATACTCGTTGTCCCAGGACTGCTGGCTCTGCGCGATAGCAGTGCCCTCACTTCCAATACTCCCGGTCGAGCGACCGGTATTGAACCGCTTCCGCAATGTGTTAGGCCTGAATCTGCTCGCTCCCGTCCAGGTCGGCGATGGTGCGCGATACCTTCAGAATCCGGTCATGCGCCCGTGCAGACATTCAACTGCAACGCGGATATGAACTGAAAATGCCCGTCAAGCGGGGAGCGCGATTGGTAATGGCAAGTGAAGGCTGGAAACATGGCTCCCCGGCTCCAACAAGACGTGCAGTTGCCCGGTCGCGACTGCTCATCCCCTCCAATGCACCTCCGTTGCCAGATACTCGAATAGGACGGTTCTCACCAGCAACCCGTCGCGTTGCACAACAGAATATCGATAAACTCCATCTTGCACGATCACCCAGTTGCCGGAAAGGTCCTGGCCGGTCACCACGCGTGTTAGCATGCGACTTCCAACTTCCGGCCAAAGTCCACTCATCCGACATTCTCAAATTGCTGCCGCTGGCTCATAGTCAGACCCTCCAGGGGCGCCGACCAAACAGAAGCGGGGTCGTCGAGCATCGGCTCGCCGTATTCAAAGAAGGCGTGGCCTCGTGCATTTTTGACGACGATCCGGTTGACCCTGTCCGTTTCGGGTTTCCAGATGTCTGGTGATTGGGGCGCGCGCGCGCCCCTACTTATCTATACTCGCGGAAGTTCGAAATAGGACAGGCTTGGCGCCTACTTATTTGTTCGCGAACGAAAAAAGCTCGTGCTACCGCCGTTTGATGAGCCGCGGCGGCGAATTCTCGTCGTGGCGCTTGATTGCCTCGCTTTCCGCAGCCAGGCATTCTCACGGCTGTCCAGCCGCGGCTTTGTTCGCCGAAATCCCTATTTGAAAGAGACACCGGCTTTGGCAAGGCGCTGCTCAAGGACGCCTTGCGGAGAATCGCGGATGCCGCCGATATCGTCGGTGCTCGCACGGTCCGCGTGCACGCGGTCGATGAGGCGGCGGCACCGTTTACCGGCATTTCGGAATTGAGCTATCTCCGACCGGCGACTTACGCCTCATGCTGCCGATGAAGGATCGGCGAGCGGATTTCGGGCGCTCCTGATCATCTGCTGTCCTTTCATCCCGATTCGACGGCGGCAACAGTCACGTGCGCGCCACACCTGTCGTCCGCATCCATTCCGTATGTCTCTATGCTGCTCCGACCGCCTCCGGAGTGAGCCAGAAGTAGCGAATACTGTCAGCGCCTACCGTCTCCGGACTTCTAGTCTTACCATGAATGTCCCGTTCCCCGGTTTGCGCAGGATTTCCGGATTCGCGACCTGAAGTCTCCCGGAATCATCATCCATCGCCTTGTCGATGCGGATGCACGCTTAAGATTCGCAATCGACGTCCGGGCCTGCGTCGCGGAATGACCCGCACGAAGTGCTTCGGCTAGACCGCACCGTAAATGACCCAGCGGCAAGTATGGCAAGGCGGTATCGTAAAGTAGCCCTCGCTCCATCGATGACGACTCAACAGAATTCCTTAGATATTGTGAGTTTTCCTTCGGATCTTCCCAGGCTCCCGCGTGAATGAAGACATCGAAAGCCTGTGGCCTCAATCGGGCTCTCCTGCTGCGGCATTGCGGGCCCGACTTGCAGAGGACAGCGGACACACCGTGTTTTCGCTTATTCACAACGGGGACGGTCTAGAAAAACTTCGAATGGCAACGCCGCGGTTTCGGCTGCGTGGTTTTGTCGATCGCCGTCATCGACAAACACTCTTGATTAAGCGTATCCAAGCCAGCAGCATGGCTGAGTGGAGGCGAGAGTGCAGCCGAGGTACTCAAATCAAGATCTCTTGGGCGCTCGAGGTGAGCCGATCGCGGCACTATTTGGCCTCGAAACGTTGATGGGGCAACTTAATCTCCGAAATGACAAACGTGCTCCTCCGGCCGCATTTTGGGGGTTCTGGGGCGAGTATCTCGATCTCGAACGGGAGATACTGGAGTGGCTCGAAAGCACCCAGGATGGCCTTATGACCGTCGGCGTTATGGTGCCGGCGGAACGATCGAGTTCCATGTGGCCGAAGCGTCCGAGGAACTCCAATGTCAGTGTCGCGGCCGTTTCCTCGTAAGTTGTCAAGACCGTCATGGGGATGTGTTCGAGGTTCGCAACGCATCTTCTGCGTTGGCTGGATTGGTGGAGTGCCGTTGGACTCGCGGGTGAAGTTGGAAAATGTACTTACGACCGGCGTAATTCAACCCGATTGGTCCAGCGTCCAATCGCTTTTCAATCGGCGCCGGAGGCACTAGACGTTCTGCAACGCGGCGAAGCAGCGATGGCAGATCTCGGAACACTACTTCCGTACGGGCCTCAAACAGAGAAACCTGGACATTCGTTCAAGGGACAACTCCGCGACGACTACAACGAACAGCAACGATCAGCGATAGAGAAGGCACTAGCGTTAACGCATTGACGTGCATTCAAGGCCCGCCGGGCACTGGCAAGACCGCTGTTATCGCTGAAATTGCGGCACAGGCCGCTTCTCAAGGACATCGAGTACTTGTAGCGTCCCAGGCCAATCTTGCGGTCGATAATGCGCTGGAACGCATCGCGACGATCGAGAGTATCTTCGCAGTACGAATAGGACGCCCCGAATCTGTAAAGCTCAACCCAGAACTCCTCCTAGACCGCGCCTCTGAACGTTACCGCCTTCGACTTCTCTCACGGAGCAAAGCCAGATGGCAGCGCGAACAGGAGTGGCGAGATCAAATCGCAGGCGTATGGCCCTCGCCCGTGGAGATTCAGGCTGCCGTCGATATCGCAGTCGATCAGGCCCAGCGGCCCGAGAGACCGCCGACGCGGGGAAACGACTCGATTCTGCGATTGGAGCCGCGGAGAGGGCACTCCGCAATCTGACGGAGGCGCACCAGGACTTCAACGACGCCTTGGCAAATGCTGCAGTCGAACTGGAACGAAGTCGAGCCCCTCAAGAAACTCGATCTCGCGATCGGCGCGGCCGGCTGGGATTCTGGAAAGCTCGCAAGTAACTCTCGCGAGTTCGCGTTTGCCTACCAACACCGTGACAGAATCGCGTCGTTGATCGGCCGCTCTCATCGTTTGACCGAACTTGAACGATCAATCAAGCAGACCGAGCTAGTTTCAGAAATTTATCGAGGACAACTGCGATCTCGGCAAGAGAAAGAAACAGAGCTTATTCGCCGGGAAGCTCGAAATGCAGAAATTGAAAGAAATCGTGCATCTGCGAAGGGTTTCTGGGGCCAATTGGCATTGAACGTTCTGACCTGGAATAAAAGTCGGAAACTGCGCTCCTGCGAAGCGAGATCGCTAGTATTAACAAGGCAAGCATAATGGCCGCCTTACAAGCGGCGAAGACCCAGTCGAGCGCCCTCGGGAGGCAACATACTGAAACTAGTGAAGCTATTTTCGAAGGTCTTTCTTGCATCGGAATCTTTGCCGCTAAAAGCGAGAGTGTTGCGCTTGCAAAGCTTAAAGAGCTGGATGTCAATCTCAAGTACGCAGAATTCTTGGCTGCGAATGGCGGACTTACACTTGTTTCTAAGCTTGTCCATCTAAATGGGATTAAACTCAGAGAGACAAACTTCTCAACGGCGCGCGCGCTACTGTGTAAATGCCGATCGCATAAAAGCCGAGTGTACGGAAGCCTTTGCGACATGTAGATCGCGTTTCGAAGGACTGCAACACCAGCAGGGGTAGAGAAAAATTGCTTCACTTCTCCACACTCATTGACGGTTGCTTGCCTTCCGGGTCCGATTTGGAGAACACGTTCGATGAAGACGCTCTGTATGCCTCTGCGGCCAGACGTATTGCAATATGCAGAAATGCCGAAACTCGGGTCAGCCGGTTTGCTGCAGTTGCGGAAGCACTTAGTCATTATCACCGCCTGCTGACTCCCCGAATGTAGATCTCGAAGAAGGGGTGCTTGCCGAAGCCAATGTTATCGCCGCAACGTGCACCGGGATCGCGACGGCACGACAATTTGGCGGACACTTTGACATGGTGATCATTGACGAGTGCGGACGGGCGATGCCTCTCGACCTGCTCATTCCGATGGTGCGTGGCAAATCACTCGTACTGGTCGGAGACCATCGCCAGTTGCCACCGACATTGGACCCGGAGATGGAAGATCTGCTGCGAGAACAAGGGCTGAACGATCCTGCAATTTCTCAGAGCCTGTTCGAAAAGATAATTACTTCCGCGCACAGTTCGAGAACTGAGGCCATGGAACTACAGTAACAGGGATGGCGCCAGAAATATCGCAGCTTGTAAAAGGGCTTTCATATCCAGATATCGCTTTAAAACCTGCGGGAAGCGCTCTGACGCGACGACATCCCTTCGAACAGATTCT
Organism: Terriglobia bacterium; assembly: GCA_963823095.1. Lineage (GTDB taxonomy): Bacteria > Acidobacteriota > Terriglobia > Bryobacterales > Bryobacteraceae > CAIVVT01. The sequence continues at coordinate 23,799 of CAWGKI010000028.1, read as the reverse complement.
ACCAACCAGAATCTCCTGGATAAGCTGTACCGGCCCGAACAACCGCGCGTCCGCAGGCAGCGGGCAAGACAGAAGCCCGTGCAATCCGGCTGAAGTCTGCGCTATCGTCTGAAGTTAAAGGAGTTAGCGGATGCATTGCCGAACTCGCATCCCGGATATCACATTGGCGTAATCGCAATGTACCGTGGTCAGGTCTCGGCGTTGGAGCGAGCTATCAATTCCGCTGGCCTCAGCCAACATCCGACTTTGCGCGTTGAACTAGGAACAGTGGACGCGTTCCAAGGCCGAGAAACAGACGGTGTTATCGTCAGTTTGGTGGAAACTGACCCGAATCGGCGGCGCTTCTTCTACGACGTTCGACGAATGAATGTCGCGCTATCGCGATCACGTAGCCTGCTCTGTCATCGTCGGCGAAGTTGATGTCCTCGGTCGCAAACTAACCATCCCTGGAAGTAGTCCAACCGCAAACCCTCTCCATCGACTTCGCGAACTACTATATTCGCCGGCATTGGTGAGGGTACGGTCTTAGCCGAGGTCTACCATGCCGACTGACAATTTGAACATCTTCAGTGAACACACCCTGGAGGAGCGCTTCGGTGCCCGTTTTGACGGCTTCCGCATGGCGCGCGGTTCATGAGATCTACTGGCCGGTATTTGTTCACTCTTTCAACTTTTCGTACCCCGAGTATGTGCCGCTGAACGCTATCGAAGAGGCCTTGTTGCGAATAGTCGCCGCCGGAGTAAGTACGGCGGAGGAAGCCTATGAACTGCTCGGCATTGGTAGGCCATATTTTGAACAGATCGCCGCTTCGCTCAGCCAAGTGCCAACCCGGCCCTGGCCGCATCCACTACGGCGAGACTCAGAGGGCCGCATGTCGCCGGGCGAGGGGATAGCCGAGGCCGTGGAGATGGCACGGAAGATTACGCTCTGTGACCGAGAAGCGGAATTCGTGCGGGACGGGATATTTGACCGGCCCATCGATTACTGCGACGGTCGATTCAAGATACTCAAGAGCGCCGCCGGCGATTCGGGCGGCTCTTGGCTTGGACCGATGGCGGAGGCAAAGCTAGCAATCCGCATATCGATCGCATCCGATATTGTGCGTATGTCGAAGGCATGCAGCCGTGAAATCGTCAGGAACAGCTTAGCCTCCGACGGCCAGCTCGCTTGGATTCCACTTATACTCGCCTGCTATGAAAGCGAAGCAGGGAAACTCGGGCGCTTCCTCCTTTTCGACCCCCAAGATTGTGACCGCCCGCTCGATGATCTTAGCCTCCTCTTCGAGGAGTTGCTTCAAACAAGAATTCCTCCGTTGTACTACCCTCCAGACCCGATTTCAACTGCAAGTTATTTTTGGTACGGTCTGGCATCTCAGTCTCACACGCTAGGTTTGGCTGATGACTTGGCTGACTTCAAGGCATCGTTTGCCGAAGTTCCAGAACTTATACACACGTCTTCTCAACACAACCCGAGGACACTGTTATTTCAATATTTGACGGATTGTGAACTCCGCCCCAATGATGGTCGGTATCAGGATGCTGGATCGAGCTATCAGGCAGCGGTTGAGGAGTTTCTCAGGGTTCTTTGTGAACCGGCATCGAGGGGGCTGGATCGTATGGCACTTACGACGCTGGTTGATCAACAGCTATTCGCCGATAAGATCCCTGCGCAGCAGCAAGAGTTTGTTCTGCAGTTGCTTGTAGATCTTGCCGAGCGTCGTTCAGAAATGGAATACGTGAGTCTGGCACATTCGCGCCTGTGCGACATGGCGAAACAATCTGGATTCGATATGTCGATGGGGGATATAGCAAAATGCGTTGAGGAAGCCCAGCCCCGGCCCAGGGCTGTCACCGGAAGACGAGAAATATATACAGGATATTGAAGCGCGTATCCGTTGCGCTCCCGTAATTCATCATCTCCGGACGCCAGATCATGCTGAGTGGTTACGTAAAGCTCTTACAAAGGCCACTCAGATAATTGTAATCGTTTCGCCGTGGATCAAGAAGCGCGTGCTGAAACCACTTTTGCCGTCCATCGCAAGTGCCATCGGTCGCGGCTGTCGTATCTGGATTGGCCATGGTATGCCCCCGAACGCATTTCACAAGGATGGTTCTGATCCTGAAGCCCTAGAGTTACTTGATTCGTTCGGGGAAGGGCTTACAAGAATAGACAATCTCGGCACCCACGAGAAGATTCTCATCTGTGACGATGAGTTTTGCGTCGTTACCAGCTATAACTGGCTTTCCTTCGATGGCACTGATCGGCGGGAGCGAGGGATCGTTCAATTTGGGAGTGGCGTGTCTGCCCTCCGCGATGAGTACGTGACTGTCATGGAGCGTCGGGCACGCCGCGCTGCTCCGCTCGTTCTCTGACCGTTCGAAGAATTGCTTCAAGACCTGGTCCACTGAAATGTTCTCTCCATACACAGGCGTATGCCGAGCTTCCGCCGGCTGAGTTTGAGGCTCTGAGAGGAGGAGAAGGAGGAGGTAGGGACGCTGTTGCATTGTGGCGTATAGGCGGTCCGCGTTGTGCTGCGAGCGCTGGTGCTCTTGCGATTGTCGTAAGGCCACCCGTCGCGGTTGCGCTGAGCAATCTCTGGACTTGACGGCCATTGGGGATTCGGCGCATCGAACACCTTTTGGGCATGTACGCGACCCTCCCTCTCTGTAGGATTGCGCGCGGCGGTGATCTTTACGTTCTTACCGTCGGAGGAACTTGCAGGCTTTTCGGAGTGAGTTGGACAGGCTGCTGCTCTCGAAACCGGAGACCTCAACCCCAAGAAAATCGAAAGCGCTCTAACAGTTTGATTGATTTCAACGCTGCATGTTACGAATCTGTTCCGATTTGACAGCAACCGATGAAAGAGGCCTGATAGTATGGGCAGCATCCTGCTGGCCTTGCGGAGTCGATTGGTACGGATATGAAAATAAACGTTCATGATTTCTGCGAAGACAGATCCGTCGTCTGATTGGGAAGATTGGCGACAAGGCGCACGATTATTTGAGCAAACGGCTCAGAAGACCGCGGAGCCAACCGCAGGCGTGTTGTGGGATAAGAGTATCCCCGCGTGGTCGAAAAGGCCCTCACAATTTACGCCAAGATTGAGTCTCCGGCAACCCGCGATTCCACAAGGATTCCCTTTGTCGATTCGAAGGAGAAGTAGCCTGAAGGAACTCGACGAAATCCTCGATGCGCTCCTGGAGGTCCTTGAGACGTGCGGAGCAGCCAGATACGGGAGGCGCTCCGGCGTCTTCAGGCCGACATCGCGACATGGATGGGTCTTGTCGGAGAGTACCGGGAGAACATATGCTCGGAGCCCCGACTGAGGCCTCACTGAATCCCGTTGAAGGGGCTCTGGACCGGGAGCCGTGAAGGCTTGGTCGACCAGATTGCCGACGAGAACGATCGCGTAGCGGAAAGGGAGGGGCAAATTGAAAGCCTCAAGATCGCCTTTCGCAAACACCTGCAAGAGATTGCTATTGACGTTTCACCAGAAGTTGCCGACTCATTTCTGCTACCGGTACAGGACGACGTCGTTTCGATAGCCGCGGTCATTAGAAACATTGGGCTTTTGACAGCGCAATTGCAGTCTCTTGTCAAATCGAAGTAAGAGAGAGTCCATCCCACACCAAGAAAATACTATGGCGTCTATCTCCTCCTGGTTCTTGCTGTCGACCGAATCGAAAGGCACTTTGTGAATGAGATTGATCAGGAATCTTCATTCCGAAACTCCGAGGGTTCGAAGCTGAAGCCAGACAGAACATCGCCGAGGCCCAAGGCGCGAATCTCCAATGGTGGATCCAGAGAACTGCTGTTGGCAAACATTTCAGCAGGTGAAGGGGACGGTCAAAGCGTGCCGTGTTTTTGCGGACACGCTCCAGAGCCAGGGGAGCGCCATCGCCAATAGGAATAGGGAAACGCAGCGAACGCTCGCGGATGCAGTGAACACTTACAAGACCGTACGCCTAAGTCTCGACGTTGCCGGGTTGATAGGCCAGTGCCAGGCCGCGTTTCAAGCACTGCGCGAACTGAGGCTTCCGCAACTGAGAACGTTCCAAAACCTTCAGCTCAAGGGCGAACTCGAACGGTTGGCTGAGCGCGTAGCCTAAAAGGAATGATCCATGGGATGGTCCTTTAGGAAGTCAATTTCGCTTGCTGCCGGGGGATTCGGATCAGCTTGTCGAAAAGCGGGACCGCGCTTGAGCGTGGGTATACCCGGCGCTAAAGACCAGCATCAACATGCAGGGCAAGGCAAGGATTTACGCCGGTAAGGGTCCACTTCGCTATCAGAGCGCCGTGTCGATTCGACCAACTGACGCCCCCACCCCGGAGGGAGGCGGCCTGCTGGCACGTATCAAGCGAGCCTTCGGCGGGCCGTGATGCGGCAATCGTGCAATGGAAGGCGCCGGACGTTGTGCGTTTAACAGGAACGGACGCGCCACTGCGACTCAGAGTCCAGCATCTCCTGGCTCAGCACCAGTGGGCGCCGCGAGTGCCCACATAGACGGCGTACAGAAACTGACTGGCGGCCATGAAGAGGCTGTTGCGTTTGACGCCGCCGAAACAACGGTTAGCGCAGATCTCGGGCAGAAGGATCATGCCGTGTCGCTCACCCGCGGGTGAAAGCACCTGCACGCCGTCGTAGCCCGGGCCCGCCCAGCCCGCAACCGCTACCACCCTCGAGTGGATCGTCGATCAGTACCAGGTCTCGCCCGAAAAGTGCAGCGGAATCACAAGCGAGCACAACCGTGCGGATGAGCCGGAATACATTGTGCACATTGTCGAACGGGTGAGGCGGGTCAGCGCTGGAGACCATCGCGATCGTGAGAGGCGGGCCGAGTTTCGAGTGAGTTTTAGCCGCAGAATGGCTGGCGTGATCATAGCACTCACTCGCTGTTCTACGCGGACCGTCTTTCCGGTCCCGGCGTTTTCGTTTCGAGCGAGATAAGCCCTGGGAGTCCAACAAGGACCCTCCTGTCCACAAACGTAACCTGTCAACCGGAGAAAACGGAGAATTCGAGGGAAAACCCGTGGCCTCCAACCCGAACCCAGGGGGTTCGCGTTGCGCCCTAAGCGGCGGGTTTTTGAAAACGGAGAATGGGGCGGACCTAAGTACTCGCAGAATGTTTGGGATACGCGCGCCTTGAAGAAGCGCTGCTGTCAACAAAAGCGGCGCTTCAATTTGGGGTAGGAGAACGTTGGCTCCCGAGTCCATACTGGCACCCGGATTAGACAGCAACTTCGAAGCCTTCCCGGAACCTGCTCATCTGATCTCATTCACGCAGCAGTCCGGGCGCCGTTCCACGCCGGCCAAAGGCCGGCCCTCTCGGTTTAGGTCGTGTTCAGTTGATGTCTGCACGGACAGGAGTTCATTGCTACCACGAGCATGAAACTCGCCGGGAGGTGATCTGTCCAATGAATCCTGCGACAGTCCGGAAACCAAGCCGCCTATGGAGGGTAGCGCCACCCCAGTCATTTTCTTCGTACCGACCCCGCCGGCGGTTGAACCGTTCGCGTAGTCCGCTCCGAGCCGGGCGCGACCTTCGTCGAGGAATGATGGGCACTCAGGCCACATTACGCGCGCCTACGTTCGACCGCCCCACGAACTTCTCACGAAAATTTCGCGGCCGGGATCTTCAATGAATCTGGTTGGCTGATCGGCCCGACATGGCCGAAGAGCGGTACCAGTTCCTTTCCCTGCCCCGTGTAGCGGCATTGGGTAAGCCGCATGACCAAGGCAAGCCCGGCAGGCCTTCAGTCCCGTCTTGACCGGATCGGGACGATGCTGCGTTCATGTGCTGACGGGAAGTTGCATGCAGTGGCAGTGATTCACGGTTAGGGCCACAGTTCAGGCTCCGCTTTGGGTTGGACCAGGCTTCGGTTTCAATTCTTCCGTGCGCCTGCCCCTTCCGAGCCCTCTCCGCGTCCCACCGGGCTCTTGATGCTCGCGATGCCCGCGCAGATCTCTCTTCCGGAGTAAGCCCGGCCATGAACTCACGAACAGCCTTACGCTGCTTTTCCAGGCCGGACCGCTCCAAGAGGCCGACTGCCTGGTCAAGAACTTCGACGACGGAGAGGTTGAACTGGTCGGCCAAACGTCGCACCCCACGAGCGACCTTTTCGCTGATCAGTGACAAAGCTTTAATGTCGTGGCTATCTCGCTGAAGCTTCACGGGCACCATCCATGAACTGTCATCGTGGTCGCCCCTTCGACCCTGGGCATTCTATCGAAATCGGATTCACAGTTCAAACACCAATTGAGACACAGAAGTATTGCGTTCATGATGTACAAGTAATAACAAGGAGTTTTTTAGGCTCATAGAGACGATGTGACTTCATTAGCACTATCTACATTCCCAAGACAGTATACATGGCGGAAGCTGCAGATCGGCACTGTTAGTAGAATGTTTGCACGGCGCATTAATTAGCTTGACATAAGCGTCCCACCGGCATTACGATTTTGCGTATTGGCGCCTAACCCCAATAAAAGCCAATAGAATTGGAGGTCACTTACAACACCACTAAAGGCCACGCCCGCAACGCCATGTACCACATGCGCTCAACGAGGCGTGGCCTTACCCCCATCACTTATGCAATTTGTGACTTGGCGAAAGGAGCCAACTTGAACACATCGCATGTTCCCGGATTATCCAGTACGAAGGTATTGGGATATATGAAACTAACAAGGCCATCAAGCTGGCGTGGTTTAGCGCCTGCTTGGATAACTCTGGCCTTTGCTGCTATTGCCCACGCGCAGGGCACGATGGATTTCTCCGGAGCAAACACGCTCATGGGGACCTTCAAGACGTTCGCTATTTACGCTGGGGCCATCATCGCGTTCGGCAGCCTCATCTTCGCGGGAATCCGCATGATGGGTGGCCGCTTCAACGAGGCCGTGCCTGGGCTCTTCGGCGCGCTGTTCGGAGCTGCCGTGCTCGGTTGGGGCGCCGGCTGGATCAACTCTCTCACCGGTCAATCGATTCCTTAACTCTGATGCACACAACCAAGCGAGGAGAACCGTTGTCGATCAACCAGGCATTGAACAAGCCACGCTCCAAACTGGGCTTGGACCTCACAGCCTGGATGGTGATTGTGTTCTTGACGATAACGGTTTTCCTCGTTGGCTTCCGCATGCTGGCAATCCTGAGCTTCCCGATGCTTGTGGCCGGCACGTGGCTGACTGTCCGCAAACACCCGAAGATGTTCCAACTTTGGGGGCTGAGCTGGATGCAGAGGTCTTACTATGATCCGCGCAAACAAGCATGAAAAATACACCCCGTGGTTTGCGAAGGCCGGGCGCCGCGTGCAGCATTGTTCCGCTTTCCCGCTTCGTTGGTCCCAACGCTTTTGCCCTGAAGGGCGGCGGCTACGGGTGCCTGTTCTCACTGACCGGCATTGACGAAGAAGGCCGCACAGATGAAGAGCTCGAAGCGGCGGTACGTTCTATCGAAGGCGCATTGCATGGGCTTCCTGAAGGCTCTTGCCTGTACCAATACACGCGGGTCGCTTCCGGCTTTGAGCTTCCACGGCAACAAACGTACGCCAACCCGGTCACACAGACGTTCGTCAACGACCGCCTTTCGTTCCTCCAGCACAACGCTGGATTCCGCCGCATTCATTTGCACTGGTGCCTCACGCTCGAACCGCCGACAGCCAGCCCTCTGCAACGGCCACCACAAAATGCCAACGACAATGCGAGGCTATTGGCCGAACTGGAGAAGACCGCCACCATTCTCGAATCTCACTTGAGCGGTCAAATCGGCTTGAAACTGCTCAACAAGGGGGAGACCTTCCGCTTCTTCAGCTATTTGTTCAACCTTGAGCCGTGGGCCCAAGAAGACCACCTCAGATCCGACGAAGGCATAGATCGCCAGATCGTAAAGAGCGCCGTGTCGTGGCACAGCGACCACCTCCGGGTAGGAAAGCGCTTCGTGCAGTTGTTTTCGCTTACCAACACGCCCGAAGCTTCGAGGCCGTGCCTGTTCTCTGGCTTGCTCACGCTCGATTGCGACAGCGTATTGTGTTCGACCTGGCGGCCGAAATCCGCCGAGGCCGCACGCAGTGAGGTGAACGCTCAGGAAAAATTCATTTCCTTTTTCAAGCACAGCGTGCTCCAGTGGGCCATCAGCGGTAACGACATCCGCGCACTGGACACCACAGCCGGCGCCAAGGCCGCTACCGGCAAGGTAGACGAACTTAGCGAAGTGATCCGGTCACTCGACAGAAAGGCGCAAGGGGAATACTCGTTGCGCTTGCTGCTGGCCGCGCACAGCACAGCGCAGCTTTACGACAACATCCCAGCAGTTCATCGGATTTTCGTCGATGCCCGCGCCCCGGTGATGGAAGAGACCCTCGGGAACCTTTCGGGCTACTACGCAATGTTTCCCGGCAATCAGCGCTTCAATGTGTATCCGCTCTGGTTAGGCGAAGACCACCATGCGCGGCTCTCTTCGATCTTCGCGCCCTACATCGGGCATCCGCATTCAGAGGACTTGGACGCGGAATACCTGAATGTATTCGAGACGCGTACCCGTACGCCGTTGTTCCAGGACGCCTACGTAGACGGCGTGCGCGTCATGTTGATGATCGGGCCGACCGGCAAAGGCAAATCGGTTCACGGCAATCAGATGATCGCTCTCGAGCAAAAGTACGGCGGCTTCACCTTCATCTTCGATATCGGCGGCAGCTACGAAAGCACGGTCGAACTCTATGGCGGGCGCGTCGACCGGGTTGGAATCGACGGACCGCGAGTCAACCCGTTTTCGCTTGAGCCGACCGACCACAACCTGACTTTCCTGTTTTCGTTCATTCGGCTGCTGCTGGTCAACGGCGGGGCGCAGCTGCAGCCCGAAGACGATGATGTGATCCACAAGGCCGTGCGGGGCATTTACTTACTGGACCGGGAGAACCGGCGTCTGTCCAACGTCTTTCTGCCGAAACATCTTGACCGCTACTTGTCGAAGTGGGTGGGAACGGGCGTTTACCACCAGATCTTTGACAACGTGGAAGACACGCTCAGCCTGGGAAGGCTGCAGTGTTTTGACTTCCAGCGCCTCAACAACAACAAGAACTATGCGGACTTGATCGAGCCGCTCATGGTCTGGTTGCTCCGTCGCATCGACGACGTGCTGTACGATCCCGCGAACCTTGGTGTTCCGAAGCACCTGCTGATTGAGGAAATATTCTCCTCAATGAAGAACCGGCAACTACTTGAAGGGGCGCTCGACTCCATCAAGACCGTGCGCAAGAACCTGGGTGGCGTAACACTGATCGGCCAGTCCGCGAATGATCTGGGCGAGAACGCCGACATCATCGTGAACTCATGCTCCTCGTTCCTGTTCTTGCAGGATGCGACTTTCAACAAGTCCTATTACGGCGACCTGTTCAAACTCAACAGCCAGCAATTGAACCTGCTGGCCGACCTCCGGGACCGCGAAGCGCTCTACGTCCGGCGCGACGGCATCACGAAGGTGATCACATTGAACCTCGACCCGAACAGCTACGCCAAGTTCTCTACCAAGCCAAAGGATAAAGTCCGGCGCTCGAAATTAGTGCAATTGTACGGCCTCACGGAAGGGCTCGAACGCTTCACCCGTGGCGAGGTCGCATGACAACCAGCATTCACTAACCCGCGAAAAGGAATAGCCGTGAAAACATCTCTGCTCGTGCTCGTCACAGCCGGGCTTGCCATAGCTGCAGACCCCGCCCGGCAACTTCAACCGAATGCCCCACGCACCGTGGTCATTGTGGAGACGGAAACGCCGCCCATCATTCGCACCGGCCTCTTGCAATCCACGCTGATCGTGCTTCCACCCGAGGAGAAGGTTGCTACCCTTTTCGGCGGCGACATCGTGGGGTGGGTCTTCGACGGCGGCCACGTCGCCAGCCGCTTCGTCAGCATTAAGCCCAAGACTGCCAATGCCAGCACGGACGTGCACATCGTTTCCGATCATGGCAACGATTACACCTTTCAGCTCAAGGAGATTTCCAGCGACGCCGATCCCCACTTCGATTCGAAAGTGTTTGTCAGCCCCGGCGACAAGCAGGCAAAAGAGAATCTCATCCAGCTTCCCGTGTTCGTTCCCGCGGCGGAAGTTCAGGAGAAGATCGAACGCTTGCAGAAAGAGGCGGAGGCGGCCAGAGCGGCAGAGGCCGCCGGGCGCAAAGCGGTGGAGACCGAAGCAGAACAGTACCGCAGCCACTACCCCGGCAGGCTGCATTTCGATTACGTCTGGGACCGCCAGACCGGAAACAAACTGGGCCTCCAGCAGATCTGGCGCGACGACAAATTCACCTACTTGCGCGGCCAGTTCCAGGAGACCCCGGCGCTCTATGAGCTGAAGGACGGCAAAGGAAGCCTGATCAATTGGGACTTCGACGCGGGGCTCTACACGGTTCCAAAGACCGTCTACCAGGGATACCTGGCGATTGGGAAGCAGCGCATGGATTTCCGCCGGGCCGGAGAAGGGAACTAGACCTATGCAGGAGCCCGGTCAAACCCCCATCGTGCCCGAGCAGCCCGAGGCTACCCCGCCACTGCGCAAGCGCTTTCCGCTGGTCTTGGTGCTAGCCGGTATCGTTCTGCTGATCGGGCTTTCGAACCTCATCAGTCTGGTGACAGGTGGCAAGAGAGACAACGCACCGACTAGCGCACTGCCGATGCGGCCCGCCACGGCGAATCCGCAACAAGTGACGAGCTTCGAGACGCAACAGGCGCTCGACGCCAGGCGCGACGCCCAGGAGCGCGAGCGCCGGCAAGAAATCGCGGAACAGATGCACCAGCTACAGGCAGAACAACAAGCTATCGTCCCCGGACCGGAAGCCGACGATGCCGCGCCGATGACACCGGCCCAGCGCAGGGCCATTTACGGCGACAGTCCCAACGCGCCCAAGCGGACCTCCGCACAATCCCAAGCTCAGGCCGAAGCGAAGCAACGCGCCCTCGCACGCGAAAAACAGCACCAGGACGCCATCAACAGTGACACCGTGGCTATCGACTTCGCACACCCGGCCGAAACGGCGGCCGGCGCCGCAGTGAACGCAGGCGCGCAATCGCCATCGAGCCCTGGAGTGGAGCCGGTGGCGTCACAATCTGCCGCAGAAGCAGCCCGCAGATGTCCCCGGCACCGAGGGGCCAAACGGTCAGGCGGGTAACGGCGGCACCGGACAGCAAGCAGGCCGGCATGCAACCTATTTCCGCCCAGCGGCCCAAGCCCGAGTCGAAGGATGCCGCTTTCAGCCGTTACGATTTCGACGCCTACCAGGGCCGTCTGTACCGCGTGTTTGAGGGCAACGTTTTCGAAGGAGTCGTCACCAACCACATTGACGGCGGATTCAGCGGGCCGATTCTGATCATGCTGACCACCGACTACTACTCGCACGATCATCAGCAGCTGCTTCTGCCGCAGGGTACGCGCCTGATCGGGAATGTGCAGAGTGTCGCCAGCGGCCAACAACGCAAGCTGTTCGTGGTGTTTCACCGGGCGATCTGTCCGGACGGCTTCTCCGTGGACTTCGACAAGTTCATCGGCCTTGACCCGTTGGGCACCACTGGCCTGGCGACGAAGGTGAACCACGGCTACTTTACGGCATTCGCCGCCGCCGCCGCCATCGGCGGTCTGGGTGGTCTCGCACAAATCGGCAATGGCGGAATCGGCATCCTGGGCGGCGATCCGAGCGTCGCCATCCGCAACGGCATCACCCAGCAAATGGGCCAAGAGGCCGAACAAATCCTGAACCACTTTTTGAACCGTTTGCCCGTGATCACGCTGAAAGAGGGTTCCCGCGCCCGGGTGTACATCGCCAGGGACATTCTGATTCCCTCTTATGCCGACCACCGGGTTGATCCAACCCTGTAACCCTTGTTCGCCTTAGGAGGCTTTATGAAACTCAGCTCGCACAACCACCGCAGAGTCGTGATTGCGACCGCAGCCGTGGCAATCCTCGCAACCCCTGGCTTCGCGTTTGGCTTCATCGTATTTGATCCCAGCGTGTACGCCCAAGCCGTCACGCAGGTCAGACAGGCCATTCAGATGGTCAGTACCGCCAAGCTGTCGCTGAACACGATCCAGGCGAACCTGAAAAGCTTCACATTCAAGAGGCTGTGGCAGACAGCGCACAGCGCGATCCTCAACGCCAGTGTTCAGAATCGCTACGGGGAAACCAACGGGTGGAACGCCGCGTTGAACACCAATTCTCCCAGCCGCCGCGACTATGGCCTGGGGAATGGCGAACGTTGCCGTCAATCCCGGCAGCTCCATGACTGGACAAACACCCGGCAGCAGTGCGCAGCTCGCCTCGCTTGCCATGGTGGAAGCGTTCGATTCTGTCTCGCCGGAGTGCCTCAACGCCCTGGCCCAGTACCGAACGCTACGCGCCCAGAACGCCGCCGCCCAGATGGACCTCGAAAACAACCAGCTCGACACGACAGCGGCCACGAATTCCGAAATCCAACAGCTCAATCTGTTGAACGCATCGGAGGCGCAGAAGATGAATGAGCTTCAGGCGCAAGGTGTTATCCAGGCGTGTCAGGCCGCTCAACTAACCGTCGCCAATATGGCCCAGCGCAACGCGGCGGCGACAGCGATCAACGACGCCGCCTACGTCCAGCAAGAGCGGGAGGTAAACAACGTCAACCCGAACAACCAGGCGCATACCTGGCAAACGTACCTTCCGTAAACGAAAGCGAGGCTCTCCCATGCTCAACACCATCACCAGCGCAATCAACACCAAGCTCCTTGTCGCCATTCTTGCCGCTCTGGGGACCATCGCCGCGCTCCTGGTCCACCAGCAAATCGAGGCCGAGAAAACCGCCAAAGCCGCCGCGCAAGCCGCCGCCATATTGAAACAGCAGCAAGATGCCGAACAGAAACGGCAGAAGGACTACGAGGAATTCATGGCGAAGGTAGAAGCCGAGAGGCGCAAGGATTCGAAGATGCCCGCGGACCAGGGCAAGACGTGGAGAACCTACCTTCCGTAGTCGAACGAGGAAATGCTGCTTGAGCAAAGGTCTATGAGACAGCTACTCATACTTGCCTATCTGGTGGCTTCCCAGATTGGCGTTTGCGGAATGCCCCAGGTCGACAGGAGCCCCTCGGCGCGGGATGGATCAACCTTTTGTTGAACGATCTGACGGACTCCATTGACCGGGCATTCACGCCAATCTTCGCCTGCCTGCTCGTAGTTGTTTGTATCATCGCCGCATTCGAGACCGGTAGAGATGGTATTCAACCAGGGCGCAACGAAACCCGGAATCCCGAACACGGCACACCTGCAGGCCGTAATTATCCGCAGCGCAAGGGGATTGTATGAAACGACTGTTGATCGTCGGCTCTCTGTTCCTTCCCGGCATGGTCTTCGCCGCACCGCTCGGATCTTCCGGGAGTGCGGGTGTGGACTGGCTGTACGAGTTTTCAAACAATCTAACCAACCTGACTACTCAAAACGGCGGCGCCCTGACACACCTGGGGCTCGTCGAACTCAGCTTCATTTCGCTGATGGTCCTGATCAGTATGGTCGTCCGGTGGAGCACTGCCACCATGTCGTTCAGTTTTCATACCCAGCCTGTTCGAGTCGGCGATTTGACCCAGTTTTTGTTGCGATTGATCTTCTGCTGTCTGCTGGAAAACTACTGGATCAACCCGCTACCGGGTGTCAGCTTTGGCCTCAATCACCTGTTCTCCTATTTCGCCCAAGTGATGGTTGCCGCGATGGATCAAAATTCCATCCAGAAGCTCAACATGCTCTTCAAAACCGTCGGTGACAATACGCTCCACCCCGCGGTCTTTGCCGTCGCAGAGTGGATCTGCTACGTCCTCGTTGTCATTCTGCTCTCGCTGGCTTCCGCCATCCTGTTTTTGATCAACGTCAGCTCGTTCATCTTCTACGGGGTGGCCGCGCTGTTTGGGCCGATCTTCATCCCCCTTTACATGGCGGCGCCGACCCGCCACAAGTTCTTCCATTTTCTGGATGTGTTGTTAAGTTTCGCGATGATCCGGGCGGTCGCCGCCGCCTTCATTTTTGTTTGGGCGGGATTCCTGGAAGGCTTTATTCTGCAGACCTTCAAGCACGACTATTCAATCCAGAAATGGATGACGCATCTGATCCCGTGTCTCGCTGTTTTCATCGCCTTCATCCTCAACATGGTGTTTGTGCCGAGCATTGCACAGTTGCTATTCGGCGGGGGTGCAGCAATGGCCGGTCGAATCGGCCAGCTCGCCGAGGGCGCTCTCCTTACGAAAGGCCGCTAGAACATGGACGACATGATCATCATCTTTTACGGTCCACTTCGACCACTACCGCCTGCGGTGCGCCGCTTCCTTAAGTGGCTTATGTGCGCCTTCGTTCTGGTCGTATGCGTTTACGTAGCTTTCTTCTTGGATGAAATTCTAAAAATGCCGGTTACACCTCACCATGCCCCTCGTCATGCCACTCATCACGCCCACTGAAGCCAAACCTTCAGAACGCCCATGGACGCCGGAACAGGCCGTCCTGATCGATCACGTCGGCAATGAGGTTTACGCCTCGCACTATGCCGAGCGAAAGCTCAGCCGGTTTATCATCGGTCTCGAAAGTTTCTTGCTCGTCTGCGCGTTGCTAGTCATCGCCTTTCTGGCGGCTCGAAAGGTCCCGTATCGCTACATCCGCATCGATGAAATGGGCCGGGCAACCGCTATCGCGTACAACGACCTGAACTACAGTCCACGGGAGGGTGAAATCCGAACGTACCTGACCGATTGGGCGAACTACCGCTACACCATCCACCGCGAGACCGTGGCGAAGAAGTACCCCCTGAACTACTACTTCCTGTCACAGCAACTCTCTTCCCAATTGATGGGCGAGGACAACACCAGCCACTTCGTTTCTCAGGTTTTGGGAGGCCAGATCGAGCAGGGAGAGGTGGAGGTTAAGGGCGTCACCATCACATCGATGTCGGAGGAGAATGTTGCCGGGTCCAAGTTGGCGCGAGGAACGGCCCTGGTCAACATGGACCGGCTCTATTCCCCGCGCTTTTCGCGCGAGCCAAGAACGGAGCATTGGGTTCTCAGCATCACCTACTATCTGAATCCGAAACAGGTCAGCGACCAGGCCAAAGTCTTCCCGCAATTCGAAACGATTAACCCCCTTGGAATGACCATCACCGAGTTCCACGAAAACCGCGTTTCGGTTGGGACATTCGGTCAAGAAAGCGCCGCGACACCACCGGCGACCTTCGGCTCTGCGCCGACAGGAGTTGCGCATTGAGCTTCGAGTTGATTCTCCCGTATTTTCCCGAGGAACTCCGCGCCTTGTTGCTCGATCCTTCCATCTCGGATTTGATGATCAACGGTACGACCGGAGTGTATGCGGACAGAGATGGCGTTGTTCAATCCATTCCGCTGGCTTGCCCCTTCACCAATGACCGGTTGCAGGCGGCGATTGAGCGAGTGGCGCGCATTCTCGGGCAGGACCTCACCACTCAGAACCCCATCCTGAATACCCGGCTACCGGACGGGTCGCGCGTTGCCGTGGTCGGTCCGCCGTCCTCCATCAACGGTCCGACTCTCACCATTCGGAAGTTCAACCGCTGGTATTCCACCGATGAATTGATTGCGTCGGGCACTCTTTCGGAGACGGTTTGCGACTCGGTTGTGGGTTTCATGAACGAGAAGAAAAACGGCCTCATTAGCGGCGGAACCGGGTCTGGAAAAACCACGCTGATGAAAGCGTTCCTCGATCACATCCCGCTTACCGAACGGCTGCTGATTATCGAGCAACCGGCTGAGCTTCAGGTGCTCCATCCGCACGCCGTCCGATGGGAAGCGGTGGAGGCAATCCCCGGTCAGGTTGCGATCACACCGAGCGAGCTTCTGGCGGCCGCCCTGCGCCACCGTCCGGACCGAATCATCATGGGCGAAGTTCGCAATGAATGCGGCTACGACCTGCTGCAAGCCATGAACACTGGGCACGGCGGGACACTCTCCACCATTCACGCGAAATCGGCAGTGGATGCCCTGAACCGTCTGTCCAATCTGGCCCTCAGTGCCCGGCCCGAATTTGAATCATGCATTTGTTCGTTCGGAGACAGCCGAGGCGATTGATTTCGTGCTGCATTGTGAACGCGATACTGCCGGGCACCGCCGCGTCCGGGAGTTGCTGAGAGTCACGGGCTACTCGCACGCCGAGCAGTCCTTCCAGACCGAGGCGCTGTACCGCGCACCGGCCGCCGCTGGACCACGCCTTGCTTTGGCGACCCCAGCCTAACCCGATTCCATTCCAGGAGATTAATTCCATGCAGCGTTCATCCCTGCTTTCCATCACGCCGGAAGACAAGCGGAGCGTCGCCGGTCACGCTCACGCTCACGCCCCAGGAAAACGAAATGCTCATCAAGTATTCCGAGTCACTCGACAGCGACAAGTCCTATGTTGCCGGAAAGATATTCCACGCATTCATCGCCCAAGCGCATGAAGCCCGTCGCAACAGTGAGCCGAAGGCGCGGAAAAACGGAGTAGGGAAGAACTTCGTAGCGCACGCGTTGTGACCGCGTTGAATCCGGTCCGGTGCGCTGCTGTGCGGGGCGAGATGTTCGTCGTTTTGGAGGGTGAGAGGAGTCAGTGATTTATGTGCGTTGTCCAGCACGTCGCTGCGCGACGATTCATTGAAATCTATCGATAGGACACCCCTTGTAGGGTTGGCACTTGCCAACCACCTGGAATTTCAGTCACTTAGAGGCTTCTGCCAGCACTTGCCAACCTATTGAATTCATTGAGGTTATCGATATGCCACGTTTAACTAAGAATAATTCGAATCGGCCCTTCCGCCTCACTGCGCGGTTCACAACCGAGGAGCAAACGCTGTTGGTTGAGACCGCCAAGCGGCTCAACATGACGCCCGCAGGGTTTGCGCGAGCGGTCCTTTTATCGTCCACTCAAGCATCCCCCATCGAGCGCCTGCTGCTCGCGAAAACCTGCAAAGTGGAGGCCATGTTGCAGCTCCTTTTCGGCGGTTTATTTTCGCAGTTGAACGACCGGATCACGTTCGAGAAAGCGCATTTTGTGCAGGCTCTTGAGCGCGCCGAAGCGGTTCAATTCCGCAAGGCCGACGAGCAATTAGCGAAGCACACCACGCCCGCAAAGGACGCCCATGTTTAAGCGACTTCCAGCCGTTCCATGGCCGCACACCTACCCGCTTTGCATGCTCTTCGGAGTCGTGCTTGCGCTGGGTCTGACAGCGGCCACCGCTTACCTGCAAATCAAAATGATGCGGCCTTTGCAGCGGTACTATCTCGTTCCGTTCCTGAAGAGTTCACTGCTGCCAATGAGGCAGGATTTGAAGCTGGTCGAGGTGCACACGACGGCAGGCAGAGGATCTTCGAGGCCGGACGGCGGTGAGTGGCTACGTGATGGCAATCGACCCTTGGATCAACGTGATCCAGCACCAGAATCAGACGCTGTTTTTGCTCACCGATGAAGGACTCCGGCTCGGTTTATCGCGGCCCTCGAGTGCTCTCGGTGCACGGCCGTAGCGCCGATCCGCAATCCGCGGCTTCTTTGAAAAAAGCATTTACGCCGGAACGGTCCCCGCCGCATTCCGCCTCACGTTGTGTGTGTTCGGAATAGCGCTGGCCGCCGGCATGATCGGCGGCGCGTTTTTCGATCAACGCCACCAGGAGAAAGCGCGCCAGGGAGTGCTGATCCGGGGACCGCGTTTGATGCAACCGCGCGAGGCGCGGAAGTACCTGAAAGGGGACGGTATCGCACTGTTCCTGGAGCCGAACGCCAAGTAGAAAGTTGCTTTCCACATGCCCCACATCACGCCTGATTTGCGGTTCGACAAATCGAAAGTGTTTCCGCTCTCCATCAAGCGGAAACATGAGGCCCAGAACGCGCTCATTATCGGCGACATCGGCGCCGGCAAGAGCACTTTTCAGCGTGGCGTTCTGCATCAGGTGCAGGCCCGCGGCGACGTCGCTATCGTTCACGATCCCCACCGCGAATTCGTCGAGGAGTTTTACACGCCCTCGCGCGGCGACGTGATTCTGAATCCGCTCGACAGCCGTTTTCCGTTTTGGTCGCCGGGCTTCGAAGTCGAGCAGGGCGACGAGGCGCAGGCGCTCATGTTGGGGCAGAGTCTGTACCCGCTTCAGCCCGGGGACCAACCCTTTTTTAAGCGCCAGGCCGCCAGTCTATTTGCCTTCCTGGTCGCTTATCACCGGCCCACGGGCCGGGAGCTGGGCGAGTGGATGGCGAACGACGAGATCCTCGATCAAGAAGGTGAAAGGGACCGAATTCGAGCGGACGTTGACTAAGGATTCCGCGGGGCAGCGGGCGGGCATCATCGGCACCATCAACGAAGCCGGCCCGGCGTTCCGCTTGTTGCCAAACCAGGGCGACAAGCCGGCTTTCAGCACCAAGCATTGGGCCGGGGAGCGGCGAGGTTGGATCTTCGTCACCAACACTCTGGAAACCCGCGCCGCTCTCCGGCCGCTGCAAAGCATGTGGCTCGATCTGCTCATCGCCAGGGTGATCTCGATGGGACTCAGGAACGATCTGCCTTTCGTCTGGATGGTGCTCGACGAGTTGGCCGCGCTTCAGCACCTGCCGCAGCTCAAAGTAGCCATCACCGAAAACCGGAAGGCCAAACTGTCGATCATCGTGGGCTTCCACGGCAAGAGCCAACTCGAAGGCATTTACGGCAAGGATGCGGACACGATTTTCTCGCAACCCAAGATGAAGATCCTGCTGCGCACCTCCGAGTCTCAAGCCGCCGAATGGGCCAGCCAGCTGATCGGGTCGGTTGAGGTGGAACGCATCCGCGAAACGCGCCCGGCACACGAATTCTTTTCCCACGGTCGGGGCCACAACTACTCGTCGGAGCGCCGCGAGGAGCGGTTGGTATTGCCCTCGCAGATTCAGTCTTTGGCAGACCTGCACGGCTACCTCCGCTATGAGGACGTAGTGGTTCCGCTCCAGTTCGCGATCCTGCCCAAAACCACGATTGCGCCACCCTACCTGCCCGCTCCCATCCCGTTGCGCTGGGCCGCACCGCCTGCGGCAAGGGCAACCGGATGAGCCGCCGCGCACAGCTCCGGCCGGACACCTTACCGGCGTCCGGCGGCTGAGGCATCATCTATCAACAACGCCTACGGAGGAAACCTCTAATATGCTCCACATCTCCGAGCCCCTCACGGCCGGCAAAGCCGTGAACTACTTTCGGCAAGAATACGCCGCCGCGGACAACAGCTACTACACGCAAGGGCAAACGCTGCAAGGCCACTGGCACGGCCAGTTTGCCGAGGAGCTGGGCCTGACCGGGGCTGTCGCACAAGAGCATTTTGAGCGAATGGCGCAAGGCCAAAACCCCGCCACGGGCGAGCAGTGGATTCAACACCGGAACACCAAAAAGACGCAGAACGGGGCCGAGTTAGAGCACCGCGCCGGGTTTGACCTGACCTTCAACGCCCCTAAAACCGTGTCCCTGGTTGCGCTGCCGGGCCACGATGACCGGGTGCGGCAGGCACATGCCGCCGCCGTTCACGCCGCGCTCGATGCCGGCCAGGAATACATGCAAGCCCGCATGGGAGGCAACAAGCTATCGCAGACCACCGGCAAGTGGGCCGCGGCGCTGTTCGAACACGATACCGCGCGACCGGAGAACGGCTATCCGGCGCCTCACCTGCATACTCACGTGGTGGTCTTCAACATGACCCCAACCGAGGACGGCCAGGTTCGATCCATGCAGCCGGCCGAGATGTTTCGGATTCAGTCTTACCTGACCGCGGTTTACCAGAACGAACTCGCCGTCCGGCTGAAAGGGCTGGGGTATGAACTGACTAGCGGCACCAACCACGCCCCCGACATCCAAGGCTTCAGCAAGGAGTATCTCGAAGCCGAGAGCCAGCGCACCCAGCGCATCAAATTGGAAATGGAGGCACAAGGTCTCGAAGGCCGAAAAGCGCGAAGAGAAGATCGCGCACAGCGCCCGCGAAAACAAACTGAAGTGGACCCCCGAGCAGGTCCATGCCGCGCACCGCGAACATCAGGCCCTGTTCGGTGACCAGGCGGACAAAGTGCACGCGCAATCGCTCACCCGGAAGGGGATTCACCTGCGCGCCGGGGAAGCGCAAACCCAAGCCAAGGCATCGGTCGATTTCGCGCTGAATAAACTCTCGGAGCGTACCGCCATCTTCGACCAATGGCAAACCTACCGCGAAGCACTCCGTCACGGCCAGGGCAAGCTTGGTCTCGCCGACGTTAAAGAGGAAGTTGCGCGGCGGGAAGAACAACAGCACCTGGTGAAGATCGACCACGTGCGCCAGTTCGCGCCCGGCAAGAGGTATGCCACAGCCGAAACCATCGCCATGGAACGCGACATCCTGCGGCACATCATCCAGACGAAGGAGACTTGCCCGCAGCTCGAGCACTGGACCGCAAGCGACGTAGGCGAGCGCTTTCCGCAACTGAACCAAGCACAGCGCCAGACCGTTGCGAACGTGCTCAGCAGTCGCGATGCTTTCGGCTCCATGCGGGGCATGGCCGGTGTCGGAAAAACCACTACGCTGAAGGCAATCCAGCCAACGCTAGAGCAGCACGGCTACGAGGTGATCGGCCTCGCGGCGACCAGCGGCGCGGTGAAAGCGATGCAAGCCGCGGGCGTGGAAGCCCGGACGATCCAGCTTCACTTGGTACAGGACCAACCCAGCGCGCAGCCGCGCTACTTACGTCGTGGATGAAGCGAGTCTCGCTTCCACCCGAATGGTCCATGAGTTGATGCAGAAGCTGAAGCCCGAGGACCGCGTGTTGTTTGTCGGCGATACCAGACAACACGAATCGGTCGAGGCAGGGCGGATCTATGCTCAAATGCGCGAAGCGGGCATGGCGGGAACGACCCTCCGGCAGATCGTCCGCCAGAAAGACCCGGAGCTGAAGAGGGCCGTCGAGAACCTATCGACCGGCAACATCGACGCTGCCGTTGAACTGCTTCAAGATCAGGGGCGCGTACACGAGTTCAGCAACAAGAACGAGCGCTACCAGGCCATAGCGAAGGAGTACGCTTCGAGCGCCGGCAGAACCCTGATCGTGTCCCCGGACAATGAATCGCGGCAAGCTATTAACAAGGTTGTCCGCGAGCACCTGCAGCTCAGCGGGCCGGAGTACCGTCAACAGATTCTCATTGCCCGGCAGGACCTGACCCAAGAGGACCGCAAGATCGCGGCCGGCTACAGAGCCGGTGACGTGATCAAGTTTCACAAGAACAACAAGACCCTCGGCGTCGACAAAGGCGACTACCTCTCGGTGATCGCCGTGGACAGAATCAACAATCTGATCACCGTCCAAGCCGGTGCCCAGATCAAAACGTACAACCCGGAACGAGCCTACGGCGTTCAAGTCTACGAACGGGGAGAACGGACCTTCGCCGAGGGTGAGCGCGTGCAGCTCACCGCACCCTGGAAATCCAAAGGACTCGCGAACCGCCAGATGGGCACGCTCGAACGCGTGGATGCTAAAGGCAACGTCACCATGCGGCTTGATGGCGAACAGGACCAACAGCGCCTCCGCGTTAACTTGCCCGAAGTGAAGCAAGTTGACGCAGAAAGCTATGCCTCCACGAAGCTCGCCACCATGAAGCAGGTTGCCGGCGATAACGCACAACACCGCGTCAACTTGCCAGAAACGGAGCAAGTCGACGCAAAAAGCTACGCTGCCATGCGGCCCGATGGGGACAAGAACGCACGGCGCGTCCGCTTCAACTTGAGCGAAATGAAGCACCTGGACTACGGCTACGCAGTCACCAGCTTTTCATCGCAAGGCGCGACTGTTGAGAAGGTGCTGGTGAACGTCAGTACGCAGGACTCCCGAGTACAAAAACTGATCGACCAACGGTTCGCCTACGTTGCCGTATCCCGCGCCGAGTCTGATGCGCAGATTTACACCGATAACGCCGAGCGCCTGGCACAGGCACTGGGACAGAGGCAAGACAAGACCCAGGCCCTCCGGCCGGAAGAAGTCCAAACCTACCGGGAGCAAGCCATCCAAATCCGGAACAACCAACACGCTTATGGAACGGTCGTTTAGCAGCCGTGTGAACGCGCTGAGCCAATGAAGCACAAGAGTCGAATTCAAACAGGAGACCCCATGACTAAGCTTGTCCTGCTTGCCCTCTCCACTTACGTTTTCGCGACTGCCGACACGCTGGTGTTGAAAAACGGCAGTCACTTGGAAGGCATCTTTTTAGGCGGCGACTCCCGAACCGTGAAATTCGAGGCCAATGACCATGTGGCCTCGTACCCCGTCGCTGATGTTGATTCTGTGCGTTTCACATCCGGCGCGGCCTCCACTCCCGTACCCTCGACCGCCCCAGTTCCGAGCCCTGTACGGCCGGCGGTTCAGATCATGGCAAACACCCCGATCAGTGTTCGCCTGATTGATCCGATCCATTCCGCCACCGCCGCGCCTGGTTCTATCTACCGGGCAAGTGTGGATGTTCCGATTTACGGCGGTGGCCGCGTCGTCATTCCCGCCTATTCGTCCGCCGTCGTGCAGATCGTGGATCGCAACGCCTCCGGTCACATGACCGGCAACACTTCGCTGATTCTCGCTTTAACCAAAGTCGAAGTCGGCGGGACTGCCTACGATGTCTCAACCACCGACGTTGTTGAAGCCTCGGGTAACAGGGGTTCCACTTCAGCCAAGATCACAGGCGGTACAGCCGCAGCCGGTGCGGTCCTTGGCGCAATAGCCGGTGGAGGAAGAGGCGCAGCCATCGGAGCTGGTTCCGGCGCCGTTGTCGGCGCTGCCGCCTCGGTGCTCCGGCCGGGTCAGAAAGTGAATCTGGCATCCGAAACCAAACTCACATTTCGGTTAGCTTCTCCGCTGCTGCTGTCCGCTCCCGGCGCTCCCAATCATCCCGGCAATCCGTAACCTCTTTATGATGCGCCCAGCAGCTCAACCCACGCAGCCAACTGACGCGCCCTGCGCGTGCCGTGGCCATGCCTTCGGCGTGGGCCCTCGCGCCGCGCCCTGCGCCGGCTGCGCTATTTCCTTTGGAAATCTGCTCGCCGTACGCGACGCCTCCGGCGACGCCTTGGGAGCAGGCGCTGCCCACGCTCCTGGTCGAGCACAACCACGGCACGCGCAAACGCCTCACTTCCAGTCA
Organism: Terriglobia bacterium; assembly: GCA_963823095.1. Taxonomy (GTDB): domain Bacteria; phylum Acidobacteriota; class Terriglobia; order Bryobacterales; family Bryobacteraceae; genus CAIVVT01. The sequence goes on along the minus strand of CAWGKI010000028.1, from coordinate 664 downwards.
TGACACCCACACCTATCTCTTCTAGCCTTCTGCCGTTCCGCGCGCCGCAGCAACTGACCGAATTGCCGCAATGGGTTCTCTGGCGCTCCCATGAAGGCAGAAAATGCCCTTTCCAGATCAACGGCCGTTTTGCCAAGACAACCGATCCATCCACTTGGGCCGCCTACGACCCCGTGCTGCGCGAATGGCAAGCACATCCCGATCGTTGGTCAGGGATCGGATACGTTTTCGCGGACGACGACCCCTACGCGGGCATCGATCTCGACGACTGCCTCACGAACCTTACTCCCAAGCCATGGGCACGTCCCATCATTGAGCGTCTCTGCAACACTTACCTTGAGATCTCCCCCTCGGGCAACGGTCTCAAGGCCTTCGTCATCGGTACCCCCGCCACCGAAGCCCGTTTTCAACTTGGTGACGGCAGCGTTGAGATCTACTCCAAGGCCAGATACTTCACCGTCACCGGTCGCGCTTTCGAGGATGCCCCTTTAGTGCTCGAAGAGCATAACGACACGCTCGCCTGGCTCCTCTCCGAAGCCCCACGCGGCAACTCCGTGCCATTTCAACTCCCTGCGCGCATTCCTTACGGCACTCGACACCACGCACTTACCAGCCTGGCCGGGACCGTCGCTTTGCGCGGCTGCACAGTGAACAACATCCTCGC
>CAWGKI010000027.1:0-6082 GCA_963823095.1 Terriglobia bacterium | reverse complement strand
CGACGTCGGGCTCTCCGGCGTGGCCGAGGCGCACTGGCGGGCCGTCGAGAAGGCGATGGAGCGCGATTCCAAAGGAGAATGACATGGTTTCGATAGCTATTCACGTTGCGGCGTTTCTGTTCCTGGCTTGGGTCGCGCTTGCGATCCTGGTTTTCATTTACGAGATTTTCAACTAACGCAATGACACGTAACGGTTTAGACTTGAATTTTCGGGCGTTTGGCCTGATACTGGAGTTGGGATCAAACAAAACGGCTAGCTCCCGTTTTGTCCCAACTAACGCGGGAACCCCGAGGCGGCGCTCCCACCGTCGCCTCACCCGCAACAGCCGTGGAGGGCTGACAAGTGAAACGCGGTACACCCGAACATCCCAAAGTCTATGACCTCATGGACATACTTAAAAGGCGTCGTCCTGAAGTCTTGGGATATTTAGAATTACTCTGGCAATTCACCGCTAAATATGCTCCACGGGGCGACATAGGCCGATTCACAGACACCAGAATCGAGGGCGCTTGCGATTGGGGAGGCAAGCCCGGAGCCTTACTTAACGCCTTGGTACAGGCGCGATGGATAGACAGGTGTGCCACACATCGTCTACTCATCCACGATTGGCCGGAGCACGCGGACGGTACCGTCAGGAAAAGGCTAATCAGAGACAAAGCCGACTTTCTTGTTTTGCAACAGGTTGAAGAAAAAATGTCGCGACAAAGTTCGGACAATGTCGTACCTGAACCGTCCAGCGTGCCAGACATTTCTTCCCTGCCCATGTGTACGCCTACTCCTATGAGTGCGCCTATTCCCGCTGACGCGGTGTTGTTTGATCTTGAGGACATCGGGCCGGACCCATATGAACAAGCCCGAGACGCTATTTGGTCTTTCTGGATGCCAGATCGCAGGCACTTTACAAAGGCGGGAGTGTTGGCATTCTTACGCCATGAGATTAAAGCTAACGGCAAGACTGCACAGGCACTACAAGACTATGTTGCGGCTGCACGTAAGTATCATGCCGACGCGGGAGACTTTGTGATGAGATTCGACCGTTACGCGAAGCAGGCGAAAGATGGCCCGGTGCTGGTTCGGTCGTCTTCAGTTCAGACAAAGCCTGACCACGGCGTCAAACCCCACTACGAAACCCACGTCGCCAAGCCACGGCCAGCCAACGCGGAAGAATTCAAGTTTGAGATTCCGAAGGGGGAGGGTAAATGAGCGATTACCAGAGGTTTTTGGAGAGTAAGGCGCAAGAAGGTTCGATGCGCGGGTTCGCTCCAATCTTCATGCCTGACTTTTTATTCGACTTTCAGAAGTTTGTGGTTGATTGGAACCTCCGCAAAGGGAAGTCCGCCACACTCGCAGATTGCGGAATGGGAAAGACGGCCATCGAACTCGTCTGGGCTGAGAACGTGGTACGCAAGACGAACAAGGCGGTTCTGATACTGACACCACTTGCGGTCACGGCCCAGACGATCCGGGAGGCCCATAAGTTTGGGCTGGAGGCTCGCCGGGCTGATGGGGCGCAGGTTCAGTCTGGCATCTGCGTCACGAACTATGAGAAACTCCATCACTTCGAGCCGGGAGACTTCGCCGGGGTCGTCTGCGACGAATCGAGTTGCATCAAGGCCTTCAACGGCCAAAGGCGCGCACAAGTCACCGAGTTTATGCGGACGGTTCCGTACCGCCTGATGTGTACAGCAACTCCAGCGCCAAACGATTACATCGAACTAGGCACAACATGCGAAGCCCTGGGGGTGATGGGTCAAGTCGAGATGTTGAACCGGTTCTTCAAGAACGATCAGAATACCAGCGACACACGAATGATGGTTCGGAAGTCACCAGCACAGGGCGGACCGATTAGTGCGGGATGGCGGTTCAAAGGGCACGCTGAGATTCCATTCTGGCGGTTCGTTTGCGGTTGGGCGCGGGCTGGTCGCCGTCCCTCTGATTTCGGGGAGTTCGATGATTCCCGGTTTGTGTTGCCGCCATTGATCGAGCGCGAGCATATCGTAGAGACTCGCTCGCTTGCCCCTGGGATGCTGTTTGCGGCTCCGGCTACCAACATGGCGGAGGAGCGCGAGGAACGGCGCAGGACCATCACGGAGCGTTGCGAAATGACATCGGAGTTGGTCGCCAATACAGGCCAACCGTTTGTGATCTGGTGTCACCTGAACACCGAAGGGGACTTGCTCGAAAAGATCATCCCGGACGCGGTTCAGGTATCCGGTTCCGATCCAGACGAAGCGAAAGAAGAACGGTACGAGGCCTTTGCGTCCGGGCAATCGCGGGGCATTATCACGAAGCAGAAGATCGGCGGGTGGGGATTGAACTGGCAGCATTGCGCACATGTTTTGGAATTCGCATCACACAGCTTCGAGCAGCATTATCAAGGCGTTAGACGCTGCTGGAGGTTCGGGCAAACCAAACCAGTCATAAACGATCTGATCGCCACCGAGGGCGAACGTGGGGCCAGCCTGAACATGCGGCGCAAGAGTGAGAACGCCGACAGGATGTTCAGCCGGATCGTCCAGCATATGAACGAATCGGTTCGATTGGAAACGGGATACAGGTTTGAGAAGGAAGAGGAGACGCCGTCATGGTTGTAATTGATCAGAAGATAACCGACCGCTACGCACTTTATAACGGCGATTGCATCGACGTAATGTCGGCGCTGCCGGATGGATGCGTGAACCTGTCCATCTATTCGCCACCGTTCGCCACCGAGAACGGCGGGGCGCTTTACCACTACAGTTCAAGCGAGCGCGACCTGTCGAACGCGAGAAGCTACGAAGAGTTTTTCGACCACTACGAGTTTGTGGTCCGGCAGATCCACCGTCTCACGATGCCGGGGCGCATGACGGTCGTGCATTGCATGGACGTTCCGACAGGCAACACGGGATGCGACCATTACACCGACTTCCCCGGCGACATAATCCGGCTGCACAAGAAATGCGGATTTGGACTTGCATCTCCCCGCATCGTGATATGGAAAGAGCCGCTGGCGGTTCGCAACCGAACCCTAACCAAAGCACTCGCGCATAAGACCATAGTGGACGACTCTTGCGATTGCACGGTTGCGGGAGCGGATTACCTGCTGATCTTCCGGCGCGACGGAGTGAACCCTGTTCCCGTGACCCACGAACATGGGTTGTTGCGATATGCCGGAGAGCGCAAGATCCCCGCCGAGTTGCTCCGGTACCGAGGATGGAAGGGCAGCCAGATTGAGAACCGATACTCGCATTGGATCTGGCGTCAGTATGCCTCTTCGGTTTGGGATGACATCCGGGGCAACACCGGGACGAAAGCGCAAGGCGTTCTGCCCTACCGCGAAGCCAGAGACGAAGAGGATGAAAAGCACTTGCACCCATTGCAGTTGGATGTGATCGAGCGCGTGGTGACGCTTTGGAGCAACCCCGGAGAGACGGTGCTCACTCCATTCATGGGAGTAGGGTCCGAGGTCTGTTCGGCGGTATCGAATGGGCGGCGGGGGATCGGGGCGGAACTGAAACCGTCCTACTTCCGGCAGGCTGTCAAGAACCTAGCCGAATGCTCCGACACGGACTGGAACGATGACGGACAAGAACAGTTTGTGTTCGACACCCAGGAAGACACCGCCGATGTCTCGGAACTCGACTGAGCAGATTGAGCGATGCGAGCGCGAGATGGAAGTCGCTCGCGCTTACATCCTGAACGGCGGGAATGACTTTGGCGCTCTGATGGCTTGGGGCGATTGGTTCGTTGAGATGGAACTGATTCGCAAGGAGTCCGAGCAGTGATCCCCGACGACCGCCCGCTCCCATCCAACCCGAACGCCGAGAAAACCATCCTCGGCACGCTCCTGATGGACGGGCGGCGCTACATCGATTGTGCGGCGCTGCGGCCGGAAGACTTCAGCGTCTCGGATCACCGCACGATCTGGCGGCGCATGACGGATCTGTTCAACGCCCAAGCCGTGATCGACATCACGACGGTGACGAACGAACTGGGGCGGCGCCGCGAGATGGAGAGCGTCGGGCGCATCGGCTTTCTCGCGGACCTGACGGCGTGGGCGGCGGATGGTGCGAATCTGCCAGCCTACGTTGACATCCTGCGCGAGAAGTCGCGGCTGCGGCAGATTATCCGGCACGCCAATAGCGCGATGAACCGGGCTTTCATCGGCGAGGACGACTCGGATTCGGTGCTGCGCGGGCTGATGACGTCGGTCCAGGAGATCGGCAAGGACGATCCCGGCAAAGGTCTGCTATTTGCCCGCGAGATCGTGGACAGCGCGCCGGGCGGCTTAGACGGCATCCTGAATCCGCAGCACAGCGGGCAATGGACGCTGAGCGGCTTCGATGACCTAGACGACCTGACGGGCGGCTTCGGGCCGGGGCAATTGATCGTGGTCGGTGGCAGGCCCGGAATGGGAAAGTCGGCCTTGCTCGGCAACATCGCAGCTAATATCGCACTAGCGACCGAGCCGAAAACCGTGGCGATATTCTCGCTCGAAATGCGGAGGGCCGCAGTGATCGCCCGCATGATCGCCGCTGACTCGAATGTGAGCTTGTCGAAAGTCCATGCGCAATTGATCGGCTTTGACGAGCGGGCGCGGCTGACCGACAGCTCGGCGCGGATCTACGAAGCGCCGATTGTTATTGACGACACCCCGGCGGCTTCGCTCGTGGACATCCGCTGCAAGGTTCAACGGCTGCAGGCGGGCTTGACGACGGCCGGCAAACCTCCGCTCGCCCTGGTTGGCGTCGATTACCTGCAACTCATGCCGATAGTCGGTGAGCGGCGCAACGGCAGCCGTGAGCAGGACGTGAGCGCACTGTCACGCGGCCTGAAGCTGCTGGCGAAGGAGTTTGAGGTCACGGTGATGGCGCTGGCGCAACTCAGCCGCAAGCCGGAGGACCGCGAGGACCACGAGCCACGAATGAGCGATCTGCGCGAGTCCGGCGCCATCGAGAACGACGCGGACGTGATCCTGTTCCCTTACCGGCCCGAGGTTTACCATCCCGACCGGGAAGACCTGAAAGGCGCGGCGGAACTGATCGTGGCGAAGCAGCGCGACGGCAAGACTGGCAAGGTGCATCTGGTTTGGTTTGATGAGTTTACGCGGTTTGTAAGTCAGAGTTGGAGGAGAGAGCAATGAGGAAATGGGGCAATTGGATCGAAGACGGCGCGGTGCTGCTTCACCGCAAGAGCGGCGGCAGGGTGTCGCCCGCGTTAGTGCGCACGATGGCCGATATTCCCGCCGCGATGGAAGTCGCCTACAACCTGCACGCCATCGGGCCGATGGACCTGATCCACCTGGCGGCGGCGCTGATCGAAATCGTCGGGGAGCGGAAGCCATGAAATCAGCGGCTGAAGTGGATCGGATGACGCGGGAGGAGAAAGACGCCTACCGGCATGAGGAACACGTCCGGCTGTGCTTGCGCATCACCGAGCTGGAGCGCGAGCTCGCCGCGGCGAAGCGGGAGATTGCGCGGCTGAAAGGGCAGAAATGAAAATCAAATCGTTCGGCCTGGTGAAACGCAGTGGCAGGAAATGCCTCGGGAACCGTTGCGGCGCGCCACTGATCCAGCGGCCCGGTGAGAGCGACGGCGAGTTCAGCCATCGCCACCATTGCGCCGGCTGCCAGCAGCTACACCGCGAAATGCCCGCTCTTTTGCGCCCGGTGAGGCTGAGAGCGGTTGGCAAGGCTCCAGGCAGACATCCAGACATTCGGGAGGCTGAGAACGCGCCTACGGTCAACCCAGAGCAAGTGGATCAGTTTGCAAGGTGCGCCGGTTCGCATTGTCCGGGCAGCGGTGCATGTGAGCACGCATGTCCCGAGCCCCGAATGGCTGCGAGCAATGCGGGCAGGGTTTGAGCGCTTTCGCGCGGGGGGCTGGAGGGCGCATGAGGCGCCCCAGTTCGGTTCGTCCGTCGGGCCGGGAGATCAACTCCTCGGCCAGGGCAGGGGTGGGGACGCGGGAGAGGATCATGGTTGCCACTCCAATTGCAGCGCCAGAGCCAAAGCCGCCATACAGCCAAGCACGATCAGGAACAGCCCAATGCAGTACTGGGCCACTTGGTTGTAGTCCGAGGGCTGCGGTTTGATTTTGTGCG
>CAWGKI010000026.1:0-43706 GCA_963823095.1 Terriglobia bacterium | reverse complement strand
CCTGATTTCGATAGCAAGTGCACGCGTGCGATTGAGCGTGGAATTGAGTCGGAAGTTGATGAAATGAGAGAGATTGAGGATGAAGTGAGAGCCGGCAGCATCGATGCGAAGGCGGGATCCGTGGTCCTTAGTTCGATGCAATGGCGCGCCAGCAAGCGATTCTCGAAGCGTTACGGCGACCGCTCGCAGGTCGCAATCACGGATGCAGAAGGAAACGCGACCGGTTTCCTATTCGGCATCATCGGCGCTCCCACAAAGCAAATCGAGGGCAATTAGAGCATGTCCGAGATCTGGCTGCAACCCAAGCAGGGCCAGATTTACGATCTCATCGCCAATTCCCGCGCTCCTTGGATCGGCACCTGGGGCGGCCGCGGCTGCGCTAAGTCATTCGCGCTACAAGCGATCATGCTTCGCCGGCGCCTTGAGCGTCCCGGCTCGCTTGGCTGCATCGTGATGCGCAATTACGATCAAGTGTTTCGCTATCACATCGAGCCGATGCTTCGATCATGGCCGCAGCTTGCGGCAGGCTACCGCAAGGGCGATAAGTCACTGGTGGTCAAGCAGCGCGGGCAAGAAGGCGTCTCAGATCGATTTCTGGTATGGCGAGGCGCTGCCGGACATCGAGCGCCGCTTCCGCTCAGCTAACTACGACGATATCTTTGTTGACCAGGCCGAGCAGTTCTTAGAGTCGGAATTGCGCGAAATGAAGAAGGCGTGCCGCGCTTCCAACGGCTCTAAGATGTTCCTATCGCTCAACATGGGCGGTGCTGGCATTCAGTGGCTTCGCAAGGTGTTCTATGCGCATGAGGTCGGCCCGCGCGAGAGCATAGACGACTATACAGGCGTCCATGTCTTCCCGTGGGACAATGTGTACTGGTCGCAAGACGCGCTGCGTGAGGACGGCCTAACGGTCGAGGATTACTACTCCTGGTCGGACGCCGAGCGCATGGAGTATTGCGCGACTCGCTCCACGTTTGGCCGCACCCTGAGCAGCGAAGATGACGCCCTCCGCAACCGCGATTGGCTGGGCTCCTGGGACTCGCTTGAGGGCGCCTACTACGCCCGCGTGTTCGACCGCGCTTCGATGCTGCTGGACCGCACGCAAGTCTCACAACTCGTTCAGCCGTGGGACGTGCGCTGGCTCTCACAGGATTGGGGCAAGCAGCACTATAACGTCACCTATTGGCACGCGGTCACGCAGGTGAGCCCAGAGCGAGCGAAGCGTATCCTCGGTTGGGACGTTGAGAAACCATTCAAGGCTGTGGTCACTTACCGCGAACTTGTCGTCAATGAGCTATCGAGTCAAGAGGTTGCAGAGAGGATCGTCGATGCCACACCCGAAACCGAGCGAAAACTGGTCAAGTCATTTTTCCTCTCTCCTGACGCTTTTGGCGAGCGCGATTCGGACAATACGACGGCGGACAATCTTGGGGCTGGACTACGACGTGCTGGTTTGCCCGAGCCAGAACCGGCCGACACTTCCCGCGCCGACGGCTGGATGCTCCTCTACGACCTCATGCAGTCAACCAAGCGCCACGCTGCCACCGGAGGAGATTGCTGGCTGATCGGCGCCGAGTGCCCGGTCCTGCTCGAGTCGATACCGCTGTTGATGCGCGACCCGAAGGATTTGGACGTCGTTCTCAAAACTGATAAAGGCGCGGCGCGGCTGGAGCAAGATAGCTCCGAATCCGCACGCTATGGTCTGAAATCGTTTCTTTCCCCTCGCACTGTTGCGCCTCTTGCGGTGCGTGCAAACGAAGTGTACAGTTCGATTAGCGATGCTCATGATCGCGGCATGGCGATGGCGCAATTCTACCAGAAGAACAAGAAGCAGCCGGGCCGGGCGCATTGGAGGCCGAGTGCAACGATTTAAGGCGTGGCTCTTCGTCTGGCTCATGGGCGAGCACTTCGCGGAGATTGCAAGAGCACTCAGTGAACATGGCTCACGCATCTACGAGTTAGACAAGAAGATCATGGCATTGGAGCAGTTGACTGCCAGGGGCGATCCGCGAGCAGCCAATCAAGCCGTCCCCAAGAAAGTCATTCAATCCCGCAACTGGGCCGATTTCCAGCGTCTCGCGGGAGATTCAGACCAGGAGGTCCAGTAAATGCCACTCGACGGCAAGGGTAAATTCCATATCAATTCGCAGCAAGCGAGTTCCCGCGACAAACTGGAGGGCACCGTTCCGGCCGGCGAAGGCCAGGGCGGCGGCAAGCCCCACGAACTGCACGCGCACGGCGACGGCACGTTTCATACCGTGTCGCCCGAAGGCGAGCGCGCGGAGCATCCGCATCTGGGCCATGCCTTGATGACGATGGCCAAGCACCACGAGCCCGAAGCCAAGCACATGCACGCCATGAGCGACGGCGTGGAGCACACCACGCACCACGTCGGCGAGGATGGCGAGGTCCAGGGCCCGCACGACCACGAGAACATCGAGGCCGTGAAAGAGCACCTGGGCAAGTTCTTCGACGAAGAGGAGAACGAAGGCGAAGAGGGCGGCCCGGAAGAGAAGGGCGAACGCGGTTTCGGCGGCTCGAAAGAGTCGAAGGATCACGCGAGTCTGTATCTGTAACGCGCTGGCCAACGGCGCTTGTGTCAACTCCGCAGTAGCAGTGGCGAAAGGACAATCAGATGGTTTCGAGATTTGCTTCCCAGTTCAACGCCGTGGCGTTTGCTTACGGCCTTTCCTCGCCGGGCGTTCCCGGCCCGCTGGTGGTCAATGTTGGCAACCCAGCCGCCGGGACAACGGCGCTCGCTCTTGATTACGGCTATGTCGTGACCGAGGACGGCATCAAGTTCAACCCGCTGGCAACCACCGCGCCGGTGATCTTCGGCGTGGGCGCGAATGCGGAAACGCTGACGCCTTCCGCGGTAGGCGGAACGCCTGAGATCTACGGCTCGCAGACGGTCACGGCGGCCTTCGCCAACATTCACGGCCAGGGCGATCTGCTGTCGACGGGTACGGTGGGCCTGCAGGAAGCGATCAATTACGCGGCCTCGCTCGGCGGCGGAACTGTGATCGTCGGCGCACGCTGGACGCAGCTCGGCGGGACGAATGCGATGCTCGCAGCGGCCACGGTCGCATCGACTGTCAATATCGAAGATCAGCGCGGCGGCGGTGGAACGCAGGAAAACACTGCGACTGTCGCACTCACGAACGCCAACCTGCTCGCCATGAACGCCACGCCGATCACGATTGTCCCGGCTCAAGGCGCGGGCACGCTGATCGAAGTTGTTTCAATGGTGCTGGACGTCAAGTGGGTAACCGATGGCGCGTTCGCGGGCGGTTCGGCGCTCGGCCTGAAGTACGGCGCGGCGGGTACTGCGGCGGCGGCCACGGTCGCGGCCACGGTGCTGACGACGATTTCAGCCCCGCAGTCGGTTCTCGTGGCGGGCGCGCTTGCGGTCACGGCGAACACTTCGACGCTCAACAAGGACCTGGTGCTGCAGGCAGCCACGTCCGAGTTCACCAATGCCGGCGCGGGGCGCTCGACGGCCATCGCCAAGGTGACCTATCGCGTGCACCGAGGACTGTAACTAATGCCTTATCCGTAGCAAAGCGCAGCTCGATTCCGGCTACTCGTCCGGCACGCCATTAACCCAGGTGCAGAAGGACAAGATCTCTGAAGTGGCGAGTTGCTACGGAGAGCCGATCGCTTGCCCGAAGGCAGGTCAAGAAATCGAAGGGTTTGCGGATGCCGAAGAAAGGGGCGAAGTGATGCCGTTGCGCGCGCCGAAAGAAAAGCATTGGATCGCGAAGGCCGTATCAAACATCCTGGCAGCCTCACTCGCGCCGCCGAAAAGCATGGCGAATCCACGCACCAGGAAGCCGAGCACGAGGCCGGATCCTCGAATCCGACGCAGCGCAAGCGCGGGACGCTGGCTTTGACGCTGATGAAGATGCACAAGAAATGACCGGCGAAGAGCAGATTCAATCCGTCGAGTCCCAAGTCATCCTCCTGACGCGCGGGGAACTGAACGCGCTCGCCTGCCCCTACTGCGGAGCAATCACGCCCGCCGGTGAGGAGTTCTGCTGCCTGCTCATGGTTAACGCGGTCGCGGCGGTCCTGATGCGGATCGACTTCGAGAAGCAGAAGCGCTGCGCGGAAGCGGCTGAAAAGGCGGCGGCAAATTGACGGAGTCGTGCAATTCAGCCGATAGATATTGAAGGTCTGAGCGAAATGCCAGTCTGTCGAGTCGCTCATGGACTCCATGGGCACGGCTGTATACCGTCGATAGGCGGCAGACGCTGCATCGAGACTTAAGTGCGTACCTATTGAGCGATGGGCAATGCACGTCGATTCACATCGCCATGAAGAGAGCCATTGCATGACGAATGACCTTCCCTGACACACTCCCGATTCTCGACGGCCAGCAGCAGCCGCAAGAGCCGCAAGCCGAGCAGGATTACGGCCCGAACAACGAGAAGCTCCCAGAACAGTTGGTGACGCTGCTATCGGCCACGCTGCGCAAGTTCCAAACTGAGGAAATGTATCTGCGGCGCCGCGAGATCCTGCGCGACTGGCGGCATCGGCTCTATGATCGCGGCTATCAGCATCTGCGCGAGACCGGAGGCAAAGACGGCGGCTGGGCTATGGTCACAGCGGGGGGCCTGTATGCCGGCGCGGGCGGCGATTCGATCCAAGCCCCGGCGCGCATCGACGATTACAACATCTTTCAGCCGTTCCTGCGAGCGCTGGTCGCGGTTCACTCGCAGAATCCGCCCGGCGTCGTCTTCCGGCCTAAGTCGAAGGACTCCGAGGAGGATCTAGAGGCATCGCAGGCGGCCGAGAAGTTCCGCCATCACTTCGACCGGGTGAATGATTGCGAAGCGCTGCAAAAGAAGGTCGCGCGGACGATGGGATTGTCCGGGCGCACGGTCGCGTGGACGCGGCGGGAGACCGACGCGGATCGCTTCGGTGAGAACGATCAGAGCGAGCCGAAATCCGAGGAAATCGCCACGGTTTACGGCTGCATTGAGAGCAAAATCTCGTTATTTGTCAACGATTTGAGCGCGGCGAACTATGTCCTGCTGATGGATGACATCGACATCCGCACGGCAAAGTCGAAGTACCCTGAATTCGCGGATCGCATCAAGCCATCGACTGGCGTTCTGGGCCAATCGGCCTATGAGCGCATCGCGCGCCTCGGCGTGTTGATGAATTCTCGCGGCTACACGCAAGTAGGCGAAGCGATGAACCATCTTATCCCCAAGATGGACGGTTTCGTTCGCACGCGAGCGTTCACCGGAGACGAATTCAATCAACCGATGGACGACGATTCCTCGGTGACGACCGGCGAGAAGCTGAAAGAACTTTTCCCGCACGGCTGCCACGCGACCTATCTCGGCGACGTCTACGTCGGCTCGCGCGATTGTTGCATGGACGATGAGATCACGGTTGGCTTCCCGTTCCCTGGCGACGGCATGGGCCGTATGGCGATGATGGAGCCGATGGTGGTCTTTCAGGACCGCTTTAACGATGGCATGAACGCGGCGGCGGAAGTTTTCGAATACTGCTGGCCTTCGACCTGGATCAATATCGAAGCCGAGGAACTGGATACCGTCAATTCACAGCGTTCGCTACCTGGCACGTTTCGCGCACTGAAGTCCAAGACCGGCGTGACGATGGAGCAGAACTTCTACCGGGAGCCCGACGCCGAAGTCTCCGCTTCCTTCATGCAGTGGCTTGAAAAGCTCTCGGGCGAGTTGCCGCAGTTCATTCTGGCGGTTCAGCCGTCGCTGTTCGGCGCGGAAAGTTCGGATCTGAAGACCGCTTCCGGTTACGCGCAAGCCCGCGCGCAGGCCATGGGAATGCAGGGTCCGACATGGGGCGCGATCAAGAAGCTCTTCGCCAAGATCTACGAGCAGGCGGCCATGCTTGCCGCAGCAAATCCCGATCACGGCGAGACGCTGGAAGTCTCGGACGAAGACGGCGGCGGCGCGATCCAGATTGCCTCTTTGCGCAAGGGCCATTTCGGCTGCTATCCCGACGAGGATTCGAGCTTTCCGGAATCGACGCCGCAGAAGCGTCAGACGCTCACCGGTCTGGTCACGATGGCCGCGCAATCGCCGATGGGCGCCGCGTTATTCGAGGAGCCTGACAACTGGATGGAAATCTCGGACCTGATGGGCGTTCCCGGCCTCAAGTTCCAACAAGTCGAAGGCCGGCGTGCCGCCCGCGTGAACATCGACAAGCTCTTGCAGGGCTCGCCGGTTCCACCGCCACCGCAGGTGATCGAACAGGCAGTCCAGGCGCACGCTCAGGCGACGATGGCCGCTCATACCGCAGGCGGACCGCTTCCTCCGCCGTTCGATCCGCAAGCGGGCATGGCCGAGCTGATGGAGCCGTCGATCCCTGTCAACGATTGGGACTACCACCTGTACATGGCGCAGGAGTATCAGTCCTGGCTCAATTCCGAAGCCTGCCGCACGGCCATGACAACCAATCCGAAGGGCGTTCAGAATGTCGTGCTCTCGTGGAAGAAGCAGAGCATGGCCGCCGTCGCTTCGATGCCTCCTCCGATGCCCGTTCCGCCTCCCGGCCCGCCAGCCGGTCCAGGTAAACCGCCAATGAATGAACATCCGACACCACAGGCGCAGGAAGCGCCGCCAGTATAGGAGAAAATATGAAATTCACTCAGAGCATGCCGAACTCAATTCAGACATTGATGCCGCCATCGAAGATGCCTTCGAATATTACTCCTAGACGCTTAGATGGTCGAAAAACGCAAGCGCGTTCCGGCAGGATTGTGCGTAGCCATCGAAGCAAGCCGAGGCAAGGAACAGTGCATCCTTCAGCAGCTCGACAGGCTCGACAAGGCATTTGGATGCTTGGATGATTTTTTGCACGAGTTGGGTGACTGCATCGGCCCGATTCTGGAAGGCGATTATCCGGAAGATGCAAATGGGGCGTGTGAGCCTCCGTCGAACACGGAAATCACCGACCGGATTCGAGCACAGCGAGCCGCTGTCGAACGATTTAATGGCTCGCTTCGAAATTTCATCAACAGAATCGGTCTTTAGCGCCATATGTTCGCCAGAAGAAGCCATTGCCGCGCCCATCGAAGAAACTCCGGTAGAAACTGGGACCGAGACGACCGGGACCGAAACCGGAACGGAAACGCCCGGATCCGAAACGAAAGCCGCTGGAACCGAGACGAAAGCGGCAGAAACTAAGACCTTCGAGCCGCCGATCCAGAATGGCAAGCTGAGCCAGAAGGCAGCCGCGACCCTCCAGAAGCTCAAAAGCGAAGATCCGGCACTCGCCAAGGCGTTCAAGGCGGCGCTGTACGAGCAGAACGCGCTGCGCTCCGAGTTCCCCGAGGGATTGAAGGCTATCCGCGAGACAATGGCGCAGATTGAGCAATTCGGCGGGCTCGACCGACTGCCTGAGATCGCGGAAGGCGCGGCGGAACTCAGCCGCATTGATGAACTGTACGACGCGGCGGATCCGGCCTTCATCGACGGGATGATTGAGTCGAACCCCGAGTCGTTCAAGGCTTTGATCCCGGTGGCTCTCGAAAAGTTCAAGGCGCAGAACTTCGAAGCCTACGCTTCGATGGTGGCGCCGGACATTCTCGCCGGCATGGACGCCCGTGGCGGGGTGCGGGACGCCATCGAGGGGCTTGCTGGGCTTGCAAAGGATAACCCCGAGCTCGCACGGCATCTCCAGCCGCTCATCGCCTACTACAACTCGATCTTCGATCTCAGCCAGAAGGCCGGAAAGCCAGCCGCCGCCGCGAAGCCCGCAGCGCAGGCCGAAGAGCGCGAAACGCAGTTGAATCAGCGCGAGCAGGCGCTCAAGACAAAGGAATGGGACACCGAGCGCGGGCAGATCCACCGCTCCGCCTTCAATGCGACCATGGAGCGCATCATGGCGGGCAAGGCCAAGCCCGACGATCAGCAGCGCGCGGCCATCGGCACGCTCTACATGAGTTCGATGGAGCGCCAGGCGAAAGATCCGAAGCATCGCTCGACCGTGGACCGCTTCCTCGCAGCAAACGACGTGGACGGCTATAAGCGCTACATGGCTGGCTGGTACAAGCAGAACTTGCCACGTGCTCTGTCTTCGGCGGTCGATGCCGTCGTGGGGCGGTCTAAGGCGTCTTCTCCTCCGCCGAAAACCGCCCCAGCTTCAGCGAGGCAGCCGGGCCAGCCGCAAAGCCAGAATTCTCAGTTCGTGCCCGGCTCCCGCCCGGATATTAAGAACGTGGACTTCAAACGAACCACGCGCGATATGTTTTTTAAGGACAAGAAGGCTATCCTTCGAGATGGAAAAAGGATAAGTTGGTCCTAGAGCGTTAAATCATCAACCCGGCGCGCGCTTCAGGGAACGGAAACCCTCAAACCGCAAGCGCAAACCGGCGACCGAGACCGAAGTAGTTCACACCGCAAAGCGTCAGCAGCGCCTCGCTGGTCCCACGGGACAAAGGGCCGGTAAGAACACCCGAAGTTCACTTCAGGAGTTTTTATATGCCAGCAGGCACTGTAGCGCAAAACATCGCACTGCAACAGGAATTCGTCCGCCCCGAGCTTGAGGCGTTGACCTATTTCTCCGCGACTCTCTGGAAACGGATCGAAGAGCGGACGGACGTGAAGGCGGTCTCCAACCGTCCCGCGCGTATCCCCTTCGAAGTCCAACTCGGCAACAAGGCGCGCATCGGCAACCTGGACGGTCAGGGCATGGGCCGTGGTTCCGCGCCGACGATGGCCTATGGCAATCTCTCGACGGTTTGCGTGATTCAGGCAACTGAGTACACCAAGCTATCGGAGCTTGCGACCGATTCATCGCAAAAGGCCATCGAGAACTACGTCAGCCGCGTGAATCAGGAAGCCACCGAAACCTTTGCTGGCTACTGGGATTCGCTGGTCTGCAATTCGAGCGGCGCGAACCAGATCGACACCATCGTTTCAACGGCGGCTGGCCAGTACGTCGTCAACAACGCGAACGCCTTCCAGGACAATCAGGACATCGACGTGTGGAGCGCCCTCTCGGGCGTGTTCCGCGGCACGGTGACTGTACAGTCCGTGGACAGTTCGACCAATTCGATCTGGCTCACTGGCGCCATCGCTCCCGGCTCCATCGCGGGCGACGTGCTACTGTTCAACGGTTCGGCCGGCGTGGCGAACAGCGGAGTTTTCGGTCTGCCCTACTACCAGGTAGCAGGCAATGCCGGGAACTACATGGGGATCAGCCGTTCCACTTACGGCGGCAAGTTCTCCACCCCGTTCGTCGGCACAGTCGGCGCTTTGACCCCGGCCACCATCCGCGCACTCGAAGCGCAGATCAAGCAGGCCATCGGCGTCGAAGAGGCCATGAAGGACGACATCGTGTTCCATGCGAATACGGACGTCCAGACCGCCTGGGAGCAGAACTACCTCCAGGTTCAGGTGGCAGTGGCGAACCAGATCAAGGGCGACTACTCCGAGGACATGCTCAAGAAGCAGGCGCCGAAGGAAATCGCGGGCCGCGAACTGGTCGTCAACATCCGCGCCATTCCTGGCCGGCTCGACGGCCTCGGGCTCAAGCATTGGTTCCGCATTCAGACCACGCCGGTGGACTACTTCGAGATCGGCGGGCAGACGCTGTTCCCGGTGTACGGCAACGACGGCGGCCTGGTCTCTTCGGCGATCTTCTATCTGCAGAGTTTGATGCAGTTCGGAAACGGACAGCCGCGCCGTGGCTGCTTCGCGACCGGAATCACGATCCCGGCTGGCCAATTGGGCCACTAGGCCTGAGCATCCGCCGGTGATGGGCGGCTTAAACGGGGCAGCGTGGCACCTGCCCCGATTTTTGGAGGTTTGATGAGCACTTACTGCGAAGCTGACGGCCTGCAGCACTACCCCGTTCCGATGGCCCGCTTCGGCCTGAATCCATGGGGCGACAACCTTTACCGCATCGTGCTCTCGCGCACCCGCAAGAACTTCGTTGACGGCAAAGGCTGGCTGATGAAGTACAACGCGCAGCCGTGGCAATGGGTGCTCGAAAAGTGGATCAGCGTCGAGCAGTTCGCCGGATGCGACCGTGAGACGTGGGACCGCGAGAATTCGATTCTCGGCCCGTATCCGTCACGCGGCGAGTACGAGCTATGCCACATCTTCGAAGCCTGCACGCCGGACAACGCGAGCATCGAGAAACTGATCGCCTGGATCGAAGCAGGCCAGCGCAACTCGCCGGCTGAAATCGCGCAAGCCATCAAAGCCGAGCAGGAGCGCGAACAGAACGCGCGCCGCGGCACGATGCGCGACCGTATCGCTAATCTTCTGCCAGCCTTCGGAACCAGCGCCATCGCTGGACGGGGCGGCATTCGCGGCACCAAGACCGCGCAACTTGAACGATCCGCGCAAGAGATCGCGGCCAAGGTCGCGGCGAAGTCGCGGGAACGAATGCAGTACGAAGTTCCGCTTGAGGTTTAACCATGCCAGGTCTTTCCATTACCGCCCAGGAAGCAGCGCAGCGAGCCAGCCAATTCGCTCACGGCGCAAACGATTACAACCCCGCGCCCGATCCTCTGCCGGAGATCGAAGCGCTCAGTGAGCAGTTGAGCGTCTACATCTTCAACGTGAGCCCCTGGCCCTTCTCGGTCGGGCTTGGCTCGCTCGGGACGTTCTACATCCCTGCCTGCGAGGATGGGCAACGCTTCTCCCGACCGCTGAAGATTCCCGGCATCATCCAGGAGCAGTACCCCGAAGGCGACAACCAGATGAAGCTTCTCAAGGCCGAGAGCGGGCGCAACGTGGCGCAGCAGATTCTCGGCATCGGGGCGCATCTGCATCCTCGCAACGCTCTCACGCTTCGCGGCGTGTTCTCTTCGGAGCGTATCGAGCCGACCGACAATGAACTCGCCGCGGCGAACAAGGCGCTCGATACCTACTATCGCCAGTTGGTTGCGCAAGCCGATTCCGCGTTCTCGGCTGGTCCGAAGGCGCTGGAGGACGTGCTGAGCAACGGCGACGGCCGGCATTATCTCGCGGCCCGCAAGATCGGGCGCACGGCGGCGGAGTCGCCATGGCTCGGAAACGCCACACAGGGCGTCGGGCGCAGCGAATGCCCGAATTGCGGAGCGGCCTACAAGCCACCGCTCGGCGAATGCCAGAAGTGCGGAGACGTGCTCGACATGGGTCTGTACAAGGCCAAGCTTGCCCGTCAGGATGAAGCGCGGCGGGCCGTACGCGAACCAGCGAAGAAGTAAGCCATGCCAGCACCAACAGCCCCTTACGATACGCTCGAGCAGGTCGTCAACGCCGCCCGGATGCGGCTGAACGACATGATTGCGTCCGTAGGGGGCGAGGTGCTGACCGACACCAAGCCGTTCACCATCGTGGCGATCAACGCTGCCTGGCGGAAGTTTCAGGAAAAGCTCACGAGCCTCGGGTTCCTGCGGTTCAAGAATGAGGTCATTCTGTTTCAAGGATCTCTCGTGCCACTATCTGGCCCAGAGGCGACAAATAATCTTGATTGGACTGGATTTTACCAGAATGGAGCAATTTCTGATCCTACCGTTTTCCTCCCGCAGGATTTCATTGCCCCCATCGAACTGAGAGAAAGAAATCAGTCCGACAATGGCGCGGGTCAGTTCTACGCGATGGACTTTATGCCATCCGGTCTTCCACTTGTTCCCAAAACAGCATGGAACAAGTACTGGACATGGCGCGGAGAGTCAATATGGCTGACCGGTTCTCAGGAGAGCATGGATCTCTGGATTCGCTACTGGTCTTATGCGCCTGATTTCGTTGCTTCTGGGTCAACTCCGCCATTGGTGGTGTTTGCAAGTCAGCCGGTTCCGATCATGCGGGCGCTTGATCCTTTCTCACTCTATCTTGCCGCTGAGATCGCAGCCCCACGCGGCGATCTGACGGCGCAAACCCTGATCACGGCAGCAGATGCGGCGGCCACGATCCTGGTCGGGCGCGAGAATCCATCAGTCTTGCCGCCAGCGCAACCAGCGCCGCCGCAGGCGGGAGCATAAGCGACAGATGCCAGTCCCAGCTCTAATTCAATGGAAATCCGCCATCGGGAACAACGTCACGCTAGACAATCCGATCTCTGCGGGGAATACGCTGGTAGTCGTTGCGCTATTCAATCATAACAATTCATACAGTTTCATCGGGGCGGCCATTAGCGATACTCAATCGAGTTTCTTTTACTATGAGGCCCCGTTCCAGGTAGGGATATTCAACACAGCAGCGGCTGTTCTCTGCACCGCGAGCATCGGGAATTCCGGGAGCGACACCATTACGGTGAATGACGCATCTCCGGGGAGTTCCACGCAAGAGGTTATAGTTGCGGAGTTTAGCGGGCTGACGATAAACCTGTCAGTCCCCGCGAGCGTTGCATTCGATTCGACCTTCACGACCAATCAACCGCTCGCTCCAGACGATGTGGCATTCGCTGTACTGTACTCAATAGATAACACCTGCGTGTTTTCTACTACGTCGGGCGACATCATAGACCAAGTTAATGGGCCCAGCCCCGCCTCTGGCTCCCTTGGGCTAGCGTACTCCACGCCATCAAGCGGCAATGGAGAAATCGACGGTGGCTCTACTCAGACGGGAAATTATGTTGGAACGGTTACCGTATTAGGACCTGTACCTAGCTTCACTCTTACGACAGCAGCCGGGGTTGGGGGCTCGGTTACTCCCTCGACTGCATCCTATCCTGTCAATACTCCCGTCGACGTCACAGCCATCGCGAGTACCGGTTACTTGTTCACGTCATGGTCTGGGGACTATACCGGCACTGACAATCCGACGGTGATAACCATGAACTCGGACAAGTCAGTTACGGCGAATTTCGCGCCTGGCTTCACCCTTACAACAGCAGCCGGGGTTGGGGGCTCAGTTGTGCCCACGACCGCATCGTATCCGGTCAATGCACTCGTCACCATCACGGCCATCGCAAACGGCGGATACGTCTTCACGACATGGTCTGGAGATTACTCCGGCACCGACAACCCGACAATAATAACCCTAGACGCAGACAAATCAGTTACGGCAAACTTCGTATCTGGAGTCAGTCCCACGATGTCAATTGCTCCAGTTGATAACCTCAACACAATCCTGAACGCGGCGCGGACGCGGCTACAAAGCGACATGCCGACGCTTTACCCAGTCAGCGGGCGTGTTCTCGACCGGACTCAAGCGGCAACGCAGCAGGGCGTAAACAATGCATGGCGCAAGATGCAGGAGTCGTTAGCGAATCTCGGGTTGACCGTGCTGACTGACGAAGTGATTCTGCTCAACGTCCCGGCCGTTACGAACTTGGACCCGGCCACGCAATGCCGCATCGACTGGACAAGCTATTTCGATGGCACGATCAACACGCCGGGCACGGACGATTATAATGCTGTGCTGAAGCAGTATGTTTTCACGGGCGGCCCGGTGCTGCCATCGAACTGCATTCAGCCGTTGAAGATTTGGGAGCGGGCGAGCGGACAGAATGCGCAGTTTCCCGGAGAGCCGATGGAGATGATTCTCGACGGGCTTCCGACCTTCCCCAAGACAAGCTGGAACCGCTGCTGGGAATGGCGCAACAATGCAGTTTGGCTTGCCGGCTCAGTAATGGCAATGGATCTGCGCATCAAGTTCATCAAGTTTTTCCCAGACTTCGCAGACTTGATTGTAACGCACCCAGGGTAGCTATGAACATTCCATGGTTTGAATCAGATGTCCCGATCATCCGCTGCCAGGAAGCGTTCTCGCTATTCATCTGCGCGGAATTTGCACCGGATGCGGCGACGGCGCAAGCCTACACGGAAGCGGCGGAGGCGGCTGTCAAAAAGCGGATGAATCTCGAAGTCAAGGCCAAGCAGCGCGTGAACGTGAGACGCCAACCGCGAAGCGGTGACGGCGGCGGATGGGGCTGGTATTAGGAGCAAAACAATGGCAATGAAAGCAGTCGTTCTCGGCGTCGATCACACCAAAGGAACCTTCCAGGTTTACGGCACGGTCACGCTTTCCGGAAACTATGGAACCAGTGGTGGGGCGTTGCCTCACGGCGACACTCTCGACCTGACGGGCGTCTGCCAGTCGAATACGATCCCGATCAACGTGCAACTCTGGAGTTCCGTTCCACAAGGCAGCGCGCCGCTGGACGACTTCTATACCTATCTGGCGGGGACGACGATTGCCAACGGCGTCGTGCAGGTTCGGACGGCAGGAACGGAATTCACGCCGGGCGCGGCTTACAGTGGCGCGAGCCCGTCGAACGTGACCGGCTACACACTGTTCTTCAAGGCGACCTTCATCCCGTTCCAGTAAGGAGCCCGGTTTGGCGTTCAATCTCACGCGGACGGCGCAAGTCCCGCTCACGGTGTTCGGCTCGCTTGTCCTTGAAACGTCCCCGATGGATCTTCCCGAGGGCGTCTCACCGGATTGCAACGACATCGTGTTTCTGCCCGGCTCGGTGGGCAGCCGTCCCGCGTTGCAGAGAGTCTTCACCGCCGCGCTTCCCGCCGGCGGCCCGCACAACAAAGTCCCGACGCTCGTTTACGGCAAGAGCTACGTCTCGCCGGACGGCACAATCCGCAATCTGTACTTCGATTCCAACGGCACGCTCTCGGTCGAGAACCCCATCTCGGCTCCTGGCGTGCTGGTGACGCTCATCACATCGACGCCGGGCAGCTACTGCAAGAGCGTGACGGCGTTCGGACGCGAGTACATCGCCATCTCGGACAAACTCCACGGAACCGAGTGCGCGCTTCAATACGATGGGACCAACATCGACCGCGTGACGCAGGATGGGCCGGGCGCACCGCCGACGGCCAACTCGCTCACTCTCGCCCCGACGCAGATGGCGCTGACCTCCATCACGCCGCTGACGTTCGCCGTCACGGAGGTGGACCCGGGCGACCCGGGGCCGGGAGGAACGTTCGTCAACCTGCGCTGGTGGACCGGATCGAGCGTAGCGGCGCTCTCGGTCGGCCAGATGGTCAGCATCACCGGCTGCGTTACGACTCCAGTGGGTGGGCATAGCGCTCTTCCGCTGAACGTCACGAACGCTCCAATCATCGCAATCTACACTGGCGGCGGCGGCGGTTACGCGAATCTCGTGATTCTCCAGGTAAACCTGCCGGCGAACACCGGCTATTGCGTCAACGCTGGCATCGTGGCGAATCTGGGCTTCACCGGCGTGACCATGACGCGGGCGAACGGCATCGTCACGGTAAACACGACGGCGCCGCATCAACTCGTTCCAGGCCGACAGGTCCAGATCACGAACGTAGCGGCGGGCATCGTCGGAACGTCGATTGCTTCGGTTGTCATCAATAACGAAGATCTGCCGGGCATCGCCACGGTCACGACAGCCACGGCGCACGGGCTCGTTCCAGGTATTTCTGTCTCGCTCTCCGGCATCGTGGCGGCGGCCGTGGGCGGTGCGATCTCTTCGATCACGCGCGCCGGCCAGATCGTCACCGTGACGATGAGCACGGCGCATGGTCTATCTCCAGGGGCGCTCATCACCACCGCTGGCGTCGGCATCGGGAGCTTCAACACGACGGCTACCGTGCTGAATGTGACGTCGCCCACGGTGTTCACGTTCTCCCAGGTGGATGTGGACGCTGCCAGCAGCAGCGGAACCGTCAAGGTCAATTGGCCGATTCCGAACAGCGGCACGCCGACGTACTTTGAAGTGCTGACGGCGCCCTCGTCAACGACATTCCAGGTTCAGGTTAATTACTCGGACGGAACATGGGGCGCGGGCGGCACGGTCACTTATGCATGGAACGGGACGTTCTTCGTCTGGGCCACACCGAGCGCCACGCAGTTGCAGTACAAGCAGCCCGGCCCCGATGCTACCTCGGCCTCGGTCGGGACCGTCATCCCCTTCGGGCAGGCCAGCCCCGGCGTGCATCGCTGCCAGGTGGCGTTCCTGACGCGCCAGGGCTACATCACCAAACCCTCGCCGGTCGCGCAGTTCACATCGAACGGCGGCCAGTACATCTCGATCTCGAATATCCCCATCGGTCCGCCGAACGTCGTCGCACGGATTCTGCTTTTCACTGGCGCCGCTGGCGCGTTCTACTTCTATATCCCCTCGACTCCGCAGGTGGATGGCCAGGCGGTCGGAACCGCCACGCAGATCAACGACAATACGACCACGAGCGCCATTATTGATTTCAGCGACGAAACGCTATTCGCCTCCATCGCGGTCTCGATTCCGGGCAACAATCTGGCAGCAGAGACGGTCATTGACGGTGCTCTCGGCTTCGGTTCCTATGCCGCGCGGTTGATCGCTTACGGCCAGCGCAACCGCATCCAGAACCTGCTGAACATGGGCTTCGAAGGTGGCTACAATGCGCTGACGCCGACCGTCCCGGCTGGATGGTCTGGAAGTCTTGGGACGCTGGTCAACGCGCACTTCGGAACGCTCTGGGACGCTGCAACGGGCGTTTCGATCACGCAGCCGATGTATCAGGATTCCTATGGCGCGCCGATTGCCACGGGGGCCACGCTGTACCGCTTCCGGGCTTGGATCAAGGTCGTCAGCGGCTCCCCGACGCTCACGGCGACGATCTCCAGCGTGTCCGCATCATTTACTTCCACGGTTACGCTCACGCCCGTGACGTGGTTCCCCTTTCAGGAGGGCGCGTTCTCGCTCGCGACTCCTACCACCATCCCGTCCGACCTGATCCTTACGCTCACAGTGGGCGGCACAGGTGAACTCCAGGTGGACGACTGCAGCGTCATCTACGCTCAGACGCCTTACCGGGACACCATCGGTTACGCCAGTTACGTCAACAACCCGGAGGCCTTCGACGGTGTGACGGGCGTGTTCGGGCCGTCCGACGACACGCGCAAGATCATGGAGACGGTGACGCAGACCGTGAGCCAGCAGACGGCGCTCTATCTACTCACGCAGGATCCGACCGGGCGGCTACACAAAATCATCAACAATGGCACCACGGAACCGGCCTTCTGGCCCATCGCACAAGTTGGTTCGAATTGCGGCGTGCTCTCGGCCTTCGCTACCACGAAGAGCCAGGCCGACGATTCGACGGCTTCGGGCGGCGAGGAGTGGTTTGCCTGGGCCTCGGCATCGGGCGCTCGAATATATGACGGAAACCAGCCGTGGAAGATCAGCCAGGAAAACCAGCCGATCTGGGATTCCGTCAATCCTGCCGCTTTCCTGACGGTCTGGGCCCTGAACGACCCGAATGCGCGGATGCTGTACTTCGGCCTGCCCATCGCGGGCGGCACGGCGCCGACCATCGTCTACCCGATCAATTACCGCCAGCTCGACACCGCGTATCAGATTGCCCAATCGCCGCCGGTGCATACGAGCTACACCGGGCGGCTGGTTGCGACCGACAACACGCGCAAGAGCACGCGCTGGTTCATGCGGCTCAATGGCGCGGCTCTGATGTACCGCGGCATCGGCCAACTCGCGTTCGTGGGTCTTGGCGGGAATGCGGTCACTCCAGGCGCGAATGCGGCTGGTTTCGGCGAGGCTTACACCCTGAATCCGGCCATGTTCACCGACGACGACTACGGCATGATTAGCCCGATGTACACGACCTATTTCTACGTCGGCCACGACCAGGAGCAGGCGCTGCAACTCGGCGGCGGGCGCAAGATGCTCGCTTACCTCACGGCGTTCGTCTCCGGCCTCGGCAACCTGCGCATCACGGCACTATGCGACACGCTCAACACGGTGACGGCGCCCAACGGCGACGTCGTGAATCCATGGCCGCTCGATTGCCTCCGGCCTCTCGGTTCGAATCCCGGATTTGATCTGGAGTGGACAGGCGGCAGTGTCACGGCACAGCGCATGGCGTTCAAAATCACGTCCGAGCCGCTGGAAGACGAAACCGACAACTGGTTCCTGCTGAACAAGCTCGTGGTCGGGCTGCGCATCAATCAGCGCACGCCGGTACGGGGGAGCGCGACATGACGCCAACCCTCGAACTGCTTATGGCCAGAATCGACCAACTCTCCGCAACCGTGGAAGGCACGACGGGGCTTATCGACCGCCATGAACGGCTGCTGCAGGCCGCCGAAGGTTCTCCGCTGATCTCGCGGAAGTTGGCCGATCAACTCTACTCTCCGCAGGTCATGCAACGTGAACTTGGCGCGGGCGGAACGTCCCCGCTGGCGCTCAGCGGTCTACCGGGCGAAGCCGGACAGGTTCAGCCGGCGCTCGTGCCCGATCTGCCGAAGCTACCCGAGCCGGGCGATAGTTCAGTGCGGCAGGGAACCGTCTTTACTGTCGGCCCGACTCTTTATCAACGTGTCGGGAATACGAACCGGGCGCTGACGGGCGGAGGCGGCGTGGCGCCGGTTCCCACTCACGCACTCGGTAGTAGCAATGCTCCGGCTACCAGCACCACGCCGGGCGTCATCACAATCGAGGATTCGTCAAGTTCACTCGCTGGAAAGCCAGCCGCGCCGACGCCGGGTATGTTCTACCACAACTCGTTCTTCGACCGGTTGTGGATCTACGACGGCGCGAACTGGCACGGCTACAACTGGAGCATCGGCGCGGGCGCCCAGGTGTCCACCAGCGGCCCTGCACCGTCCGGCGGGCTCTGGCAGGCGTGCGATGGCTCTACCGTCGTCTGTGCGCTTGAGAATTGCACCACTGGCAACCTGACGGCAACGCCGGCGCAAGCGACGGGCGGCAACAACCCGACGCTGCAAGGTGGCGCGGGCGATACCTCGCAACATGCGGCGGTTGCGCCAACTTGGGACGCAGCGGCGAAGACCGACACGCAGAGTTTGTCAATCAGTGTGAGCACTGGGCTGAGTGTGACTACGGGCACGGCCCTTACCGGCGTTGGGACCACGGTCGTTACGGCTGTGAGCGATTCCCCATCGGGTTCGGCTTCCCCGAACCCACACAGCCACACGCTGTCAAACGCGAATGCGAAGATCAATCCGCCAACAGATGCGGCGGGCTTAGGCTTGCGGGTCTCGATGGCCCTTTGGATGCGCCGATGATAATCCGCCATCTCCATTCCGGCGACATTCCGGCTCTCCGGGCGATGTACAAGGCGCAGGGCTTCGAATACGAATTCCCCGACCTCACAGGGCCGCTCATGGAAGCCGTGCTGGTGGTCGTGGACGAAAACGGGAAGATTCTCGCGGCGGTCGCAGCGGAGAGATTTGTTCAGCTTTATATGTTTGTTGGGCAGATAGATTATCCAGCAGCAAAGTTAAGTATTATTCGCAGCTTGCATCAGTGTATGAGCGATGCTCTTAGGCCGAGAGGCTACCATAGCGCAGAGGCGTGTCTCCCCCCGGCTATAGAGAAGAGCTTTGGCCGCCGTCTTGAACGCACATTCGGATGGGTTAAAAATCCGTGGAATACGTGGGTAAAGGGGTTTTAGCATGGCTGATCGTGGCAACAAACAAGCTCAATCCGGCGCGACTGCGGGGCTAGAACAGAATAAGGCGCTGTTCAGCGGCGGCCAATCCCTTTACGGAGCGCTGGCGCCGGAACTGATGACGCAGATGGCGCATCCGGCCGGCATCGACCCAGTGACACTCGCCAAGATGAAGACCTCCAACGCGGAGACGGCTGGCGGCACGCAGGGCGCAGCGGCGGGCGCCGGAGCGTTGCTCGCAGGCCGGACGCGCAACGCTGGCAGCGCCGATGCCGCGATTGCCGAGAGCGCGCGCGGAGCCGGTCAGCAACTCAGCACGGCGAACCAGAAGACCGACATTGCCAACGCGGGCATGAAGCAGCAGCAAGTCGAGAATGCGCAGCGCGGACTTGAAGGACTGTATGGCGTGAACACTGGAGCCGCCAACAATGCTCTCGGAGAAGTAGCGAACAATACGAACGCGAACACGAACGCCGAGAACGCGTCGTGGAACTGGGCAAAATACATCCTCGACCCGATGATGCAGGCTTCCGGTCAAGCCGCTTCCGGCTACTTGGGCAAAAAATGAGGCATCCATGGGACCAGCAGTAGACCCGACCAACGGCAATCCGAAGCTCAAAGAACTCCTGGCGAGAGACCCCGAACTCTTCGCCCGCCTGTCGGGGCAGCCTCCGGCCCCGCCGCCCGCGCCGTTGCCCATCGTGGACGCTTCGAAACCGCGGCCGATTGCGCCGCTCGCTTACGGGCAGGGCGATCCGAACAAGTTCAAGGCTCCCACCGGCTCCGCAGGCTGAACTTGCCGAAGCGCCACCGACGCTGCGCACTTCCGGCCCGATTCCATCGATGGCATCCTCGGCGCGCGAGCCGCATCTCGAATCGCTTCTGCCGTCGCCCACTGCCGCTCTGAACGCTATCGCTCCGCCCGCTTACGAGCGCGGGACGCTTGGAGGCGAGAAGGCGGAAATGAACCGGCTCGCTACGACTGGCAGCGGTATCAGCCAGATCAAGAGCCCGTGGGCCCGGATTCCACTTCAGATCGCCGACGCTCTCGGCCGCGGCCTCTTCCCCGGTATCGAGATGGGTATCCCCGGCACGAGCGGCCACCACGACGTCCTGATGCACCAACAGGCCGGCAGGCTTGCGGACGTCGAAGGTGGAGAGAACGACGCGGCGAAGCGAGAGCAGGAAGCGGCTATGACGCGGCACACGCAAGCGGAAACAGCGGGGCTGGAGAATCCACAGCCGGAGTACGGAACGCCTATCGCTACATCTGGCGGCCTTGTGGTTCCGAGCAAGCAGACGCCAGAAGGCGAGCCGTTCATGGTGAATGGCGAGCAGGCGCAGCCCATCGAAAAGACGGCCACTCAGCAGAATATGCAGTCGTGGTGGCGGTCAGTACACCCGACCGGAACACCGGAGGAATACCGGACGTTTGAAAACGAGATGAAGGCAGAGGGTACTCCTGAAAAAGCGGCGAAGGCCAAAGACGAGTTTCAGGGTGCAGTTGCCAAGATCGCATCTGAAGGCGGTCTTCCCGCTGATGCTCTCACGGACGTAACGAAACTCGCCAAGCATATCGCGTCGTCTCAAACGCTGACGCCAGAAGAGAAAAACAAATCGTTAGCCTACCTTGCCGCGAATACGACTCCAGCGGCTCAAGGAACGAATACCAGGATTCGCGTCGAGGGTATGGGCGCGATGCGTGAGTACCCCGTCATTGACCGAGAAACTGGCCAGTTAGAGATGCGCAGCGCCGTTGAGATCAATGCCAATAAGGGCAAGTATATGCCAGCCGGGCAGGGCGCTACGGCCATGACCAAGGAAGCCGTTTTCAAGGATCTGTACTTCAACGTCGATACGGCCCGTAAAGCAATCAACGGGCTTCAGACTCTCGACGCTGGAACACGGGCGCAATTGAGTTACGCTTTGCGGCATAGTGATCCTGGCAGCGCAATGCAAACGTTCTTGACTGGTGCGGCGGCTACGAATATGACGCCGGAGCAGCAGGAATTCGTACAATCGCTCGCATTGCTCTCAGAGAACGCGATGTCTCTTCGCGGTGTCGCTGGCATGGGGCAAGGCTCTGATGATCTACGAGCCGCTATCCAAGCCACACTGCCAAGCGGCAAGAGCCCATCGAAGGAGTACATGCAGGGGCAGTTGAACAAACTGGAAGCCGTCATCACCCGGCTGAACGCGGCTGTCCCAGGAACCGGTGGGGCGTCGGAAGCGAGGATGGGGAGCGGACGCATGGCCGGGAGCGGAATGGTCCATTTCGTCGATGGCCCCGATTCGTACGACATCCCGCCGGATAAGCTGAAACGCTTCCAAGAACTTCACCCGCAGGCGAAGAGGCAGTAACATGGCTGACGAATTCGATCAGTACAAACGGAAACCAGCGGCGTCGGATGACGAGTTTGCGCAGTACAAGCGAACAGCGCCGACGCCATCAGCAGCGCCGAAAGCTCCAGCGCAAGAGGGGTTCTGGTCTAGCGTCGGGAGCCAACTCAATCCGATGCCCGCGCTCCGCTCGGCTTACGACACCGTCACTGCTCCAGATGCTCTGCCACGAATCGGGAGAGGAATCATAAACGCCGTCACCGGCCCGGCACGGGAGCACGGCCCCAAGGCGCTCACTGCGCTGAAGGGTGGCCTGCCTGGCACGGCGCTCGATGAGACGCTGCGCTCAATCCCGCTGGTCGGTCCAGCGGCCGGAAACTTCGCGGATACGGTTTCTGATCAGATAAAGCAAGGCAACTATCGCGGCGCACTGGGAACCACCGTAGGCTTCGGGATACCAATCGCGACAGGCGGTCTTGTCTCTGAGGGTTTGGGGCGGATGACGCGGGCGGGAGCGGAGCCGCTGGCAGAAAACGCCCTGCGTATCCGAAAGGTAGATCGCGCATTCGGCAAGCGGCCAGGAGCGGCGGCGCTTGATGAGACGGCAGGAGTAAGACCGGGAACTGTAGCGGAATCCGCCCAATCGCGGCTCAATGAACTGACTCCTCAAGTTGACGCAGCAGCGGCAGCATCGCAAGACCCCTTCTCTTTGGCTCCAGCACGCGCCGAGGTTCAAGGCGCATCAGCAAAGGCATTGGGCCGGAATGAAGCGAAAACCGTGGAGCAACTGAAGCCGCTTCAAGCTCATCTGGCTACCGATCTCGCTACCGGCGAAGCATTACCGAGCGAAGTCCCCATGTCCAGGGGGCTCGAACTTCAGCGAGGGTTCGGAGCGGAGCACGTTCACAACTGGAATCCCGAAACGTTGCACGGCGTTAAGGGAACGGCGGCACGAGTTTACCACACACTGGGCGAAGAGTTTCCGCCAGAGATCCAGGCATTGCGTGGGCGCGAAGCAGGACTGATCCCCGTCACTCAGCGCGGGGCATCGACAGACCTGAATGCGGGACTTGGGCAGCGCGTTCTCGGGCGCATCGGGGCGCATACAGGAGCGCTCACGGGGGCCGCATTGGGCGCTCATTTCGGCGGTCTTCCTGGAGGGATAGCGGGACTTGTAATCCCCGAGATTGCAGCATCTCCCACGGTTCAGATGATCGGGGCGCGCGGATTGAACGCAGGAGCCAACGTCCTGAAATCACCGATCACGAAATATGGGGCGAAAGTTGCTCCTGCGTTAACCAGGCAAAGAGAAGAGCGCTAAGTGATGCAGATCAACAGGATGGCCAAGACCCAAAACGTGAACTTGAATGTGTCGCGCGGCCAATCCTTCTCTGCCCACGATTCAATGCCATTGACGGCAAGACAGCAGAAAAGCAGCGCCGTCGCGAGAATGATCATGCCTAAGACTAATCCAAATCAGGAGCAATAACCATGCCACTTTTCACCACGCCGCAAGCGGGCAACGTCAGGACGGCGGTCTACCCCGGCGACAAATACACGCTTTTCGATGGCACCGAGAGCCCATCGGCGGGCCTCAAGTCGGTCGCCTTCAACCGCGCGCCTGGCAACGGGCAGTCGAACGGGATGGTCTTCGCGATCAACTTCGCGTCGGCACCCACGGCGACGGTCCAGATCCAGGCTTCGAACGACGACACGGACGCGAACTACATCACGATCTCGACGGTGACGTTCCCGCTGACGCCCGCCGTCAACGGTTCGTGGTTTGCGGACTACTCGGAGTTTAAGTTCTATCGCGCCGTGCTGAGCGCCTACAGTGCGGGCGGAATGCCCGTCGTGACAGTTCAGCGGCAATAGGAGCAAGTCATGAAACACATCTTGATTCTCTTCATTTTCGCCGCGCTCGCCTTTGCGCAGCCGCAGCCGCCCGCGCCATGTGGGGCCAACGGGCAGAATCCGTGCAGCGTGGTGACGGATGGGAGCGGAAACGTGACCCTGCCGGGCACGCTTACGGTGGGGAAAACGGTGTCTGCCGGAATCTCTCGACACCTCCGATAATGCCTCCCGATCCGCGTTCTGTGCCACTCGGCACGATCTACAGCGCGTCGATTAGTCTCATCACTGTCTGGCTTCACGGCGAATGGAGTTACGCCAACGATAGTCTCTAATTCCTTGCAGTTTACGGGAGGCGCTGGAAATTATGGCCAAACACTGGATCTCAACGGAGATACTTGCCTCAACCAATGGTCGATGACTGCGACTATAACAGTAGGCACGATCTCAGCGTCTTCCTACGGACTTGGGCTTGGCATACGGAGTAACGCGAACGCGGGGACTGGTAACCTATATGACATCGTAGGTTATATTGGATTAGCAACCGCTGGGACTGGCACTATCTACATAGCTGGCATAGTAGGTACAGTCTTTGCTACGGGTCCGGTCACTGCTCCCACTATCTGCCGGAGACGTAATATCCCTGACAGTCCAACGTAACAATGACAGCATGTCTGTTACTGCCTATAATGTGACCACAAAGAGCTATCCGGTGTTCGTTAAGTATCAGTTTCAATTCGCATACCCGCAGTTGAACGTAACGCCCAATAGGGGAAAATTTGCGATTTACAACTTTGGTGGAACTCAGTTGGTGAATAGCCTCACCGTGTCGTCTCAAGCACCCATTGGCGCAGATCTCATGATTGTCGGAGACTCTAAAACCGTTCCCTATTTCGCGGGAGTTTACACGAATGGCTTTGGTGTGATTATGCAGAGCTATATGCGAACTACGATAGACGGGAATCGTCTCTGGGGAGACGGCGGATGTTCTAGCTCTAGCTTACCCGAAATCATCTCACTAAAGCCGAAGTCAGTTATCCTGAATATTGGTCGCAACGACATCGTAATAGGGTCAATACCATTTGCAACCTATTCCGCTAATTACGCCAGTATAGTAACACAACTGCAAACTGCCGGAATTGTAGTTTATCATTTACTGCCGCTGTACGAACCAGCGGGCGTAAACCAAACCCCGCTAACAAACTTCATAAACTCTACGTATCCGGCTGCGAACATCATCGACTCCGGGTTGCAAAACTACGCGGCCTCAAATACCACTATATTAGCCGGCGATCTCGTTCACCCAAATGCTCTTGGCAATCAGATCATTGCGCAGGCGATCATTGACAAGTTCATCGCGGCACGAAAGCCTTTTAGCTATATGCCAGTCAGCCCGCTTACAATCGTGACATCTTTCACAACCACAGCAGCCACGTCTGATCTGATAGCAGTGCCAGGGATGACTCCCTATGGACATTGTGTATTACAGCGCAACAAATGCACTAGCTGGAACGATATAGCTGGTACATACATATCAGCAAAAGCCGGTGAATTCAGTAACGGTAACTCATACTGTCGCCGCAGCCATGAACTACGACCTTTCGTGTAAGCCGTATTAGGCACTCTTTTCGTGGATTCCCGATGCTCAAACTCGCCCAATTCCTCGCCCTCGAAGACACGGCACCGACGCACGATGCCGCCTTCATTGAGCATTGCCTCCACGTCGCGGCCAAGCATCCCGGTCTGACGATCACGCAACTGGTCGAGGGATGCGGCATGCCCACGGGCTACATGGGTTGGTTCTACACGGGTGGGCGTCCGATCCCGCACGGATGCCTTGAACGAATTTGCGCGGGTATGAAGTGCTCACCATCGACTCTCTTGATCGACGTTTTGCAACAAGAAGTAACGGTATGAAAATCTCAATGATCGCTCCTTTGGTTCTCTGCCTCGCCCTCGGAGGTTGTTCTTCTAACCAGATCCTGATCACGCTGGAGGCGTCCGTAGCCGCCGCCGAGGTGCTGGTCAATACCCTGCCAAACATCCCGCCAGATGTTCGCGCCAACGTCTCTGCCGCTGTTGCCGAACTGCCCCAGGCGTTCCAACTGACGGCAAGGGAGTTAGACTCCACGGATTCAGCGGGCGTCAAGGCGGCGAAGATCACAGCTTACTACGCCGACACCTTGGTCCGGCTGAAGGCGCTTCCTCCGGCCGCTCAGATTTACGCCGTGCCGATCGTCAACGCCATCAACGCATTTTTGAAGGCGCTGTACCCGGTCGCAACATCCAAGGCGATGGCGGGGCCAACGTCGCCCGCACTCCAAGTGAGCGAGTACAAGCACCTCGGGGATCGCATCTTCAATGTGACGGAAAAGATCGGGCTCGCGCAGAGGTAGCCATGGACGTGAAATTCACCACAACCGGGATGCCAGCCTACCCCGCTCCAGCCTCTCCAGGGCAACAGATCCAATACCTTCAACAGGTGACGCTGGGCGAATTCGCGGGGAGCGGGAACATGAGCCAATTCGCCTTCCGCTTCATCTACTGCAAACTGGAGGAGATCCGCCGCAACATTGAGAACCAGGCAACGGCGCCGCTCCAGCGGGTAGTTGACGATTTCGAACTGCAGCAATATGCGGAGCGGAAACCGCGATGATTATCGAAGTCACCAAAGCCGCGCCCTTTCGCGCCTTCGTCAAGCGCAGGGATGTCATTGTCGCCGAAGCCTTCAGCGACGCCAACCAAGAGGAAGCCGTTGGCCGGCTGATCTATGCGCTCTCTGACGGCTACGACGACGAAGCGAGCGAAACCATCGACGTGGAGGTGGTTACCGCGGACGGAAGGCGGGCGCACCTGTGAAGCAGGACTGGCGCGTCGATCCCCTGCTTCTGCTCCTGGCCGGCGTAATGGTCTTCCTGGTCACCGCCCTAGTCCTGGTCGCATGGCTGCTGCCCGCGAACATGGCGCTGTTTGTCGCGATCTCGGGACTTCTCGGCAGCGCTTCGGGATCGTTCTTCACCCACATGCCGCCGGCGCCGCCGAATCCTCCGAAAGACTCCACCCCTCCCAATGAGGTCAATAAGTAACATGCCATACCGGTTGCTGGAACCAATCGCCGAAGTAGGCGCTCTCTCCTACCTGTACCTCCACCTGCATTTGCAGCCAGCAACCGCGAGTATTGCGCTGCCCGATCCTACCCCGGAACGCATCGCTTATGTTCTGGGGCTCGCGCTCTTCGCGGGCTTCTACGGCGGGAAGATCTACAAGGATTTCCTCTCCACGAAGTCTAAGGCGGCGAACGACTACCAGGACATCAAAGAGATCAAGGATTCTCTGGCGAAGATCGCACAGCAGCTCGATCACAACCGATCAGACATCGAGAAGGATCTGATCCTACGCCGGGCGATGGTAGACAAGGAGATCACCGTCCTGAACCTGGGCGTGGCCGCATTGGAGCGCCGCGCTGCCATGGTCGAGTCGCGTCACAACAAGCTACGCGATGCCTTCAACCGGCTCACCGGCTCGCTGGCACCAATCCTGAAAGACATGGACATAGATCTCACGCGGCTCGACCTGGCGGGGAAGATCATCTCGGAGTCGAGTGACGATTCTGGCGGGGACTGCTGAGGCGGGAAGTTCAATCAGAATGAAGGGCCGTCCACGCCGGGCGGCCCCTTTCGCGTTCAGACTCCCGTAGGCGGCGCCGGCGGCGTCACGTCGATAGTGTCAACCTTCGCCACCAACGCGGCGCTAGCGGCCTCGATCTTGTCCAGCGCGCCCTGATCTTCCGGCGTCAACGTGCCGGGGCTATTCTGGAACGCCACAATCATAGCGTCCAGGTTGGCGATCCCGGCCTTAATGGTGTCGAGGTCGGTTGAAACGTGATCGAATGCGGCCTGAACCGCCGTCGCGAAGTCAGTGATTTTGCTCATGAGTTTGTGTCCTTGCGCGTGAAGTCGGTCCAGCCGCTCGATGATGCCTACAACCCAATGCGGAGCCTCGTCGTGGCGGTGTTCCATGAAAACAGTGTATGCCCGCGACGGTTTCAAAAGTGTGCAATTTTGACCACCCGAAAAGCTCATTACCTTAGATCCGAGGGTTAAGCGGGCAGAGAACCCCCTAACCCCGTAGGGCAGGAGGTTCCATTACCTTGAGTCGTCAGGCCCACGTAACAGAGGGGCGTCACCATTGTCTCGCCGCACCGACTCGTCCGCCCTTCACCTGAGTCGCCGCTGTGGTGCGCTTCTTCTAGCGGCTTCAAACGATGCAGAGAATGTATTTAGCCCATAGGCCGCATCGGAGCGGGGACTGACCCGCAAGCCACAGAATACGCCTGTCCCGTAAGTCTGTGAATGTGTAGAGTTTGCGACGAACTGTTGCAAAAAATGCCACAGTTGGCAATTTGTTCCAATGGAAGATTTTGCCACTAGGTGTAGTACTTTTTGCCACTGTACACCAAGTTTACAGTACCTTCGTACTACTCAAGAAAAAGATGCGGCGGTCTGCATTATTCTCTTGAAATCTAGTTTTCTATACGCTACGCTTCAGACATGCCCAAGGACAAAAGCACAGACAGGCGGCAGGTGGATACATCTGTCGGATTGGACCTTCCGTACGAGCTATATCTCAACGTCAGGATGTATTGCCTCGGAGCCGGAATCACCGTTCGCCAGTTCTTCATTGACGCTCTCAGCGCAAGGCTGGGCCGGGTCACTGGCAAGCCGCTACCCAAGGCGAAGAAAGAGGCCGCGGCATGACCAACTACCTGGTTCTCGTGGCCCTGGCTATCGGCTTGCTGCTGGTCCTGCGCTCCACTCGCAAGGCGAAGCACGACGCACGGCACGCTTCCAAGCTGGCCCGCCTTCGGGATCTGCTGACGCGGCAGGAGATCACGGTGAACCACGCCTGGCAGATGCCGAGCGGCGAATGGCAAACGATTTACAGGCCGACGCGAGAAAGAAAGGGTTGAGATGTCACTTCCACCCGGCTGCAACAACGCCGACCTCACCGGCGGCAGATGCCCCTCCCGGCACGAGCGCGAGACCTACGCCTGTAAATGCGGCGCGGTCTGCGACGCAGAGCGGGCGTCCGAGGATGCCTACACCCTCGGGACGTGCGAGACGTGCATGCCGGCCGCGCGGACGGCGGCGCTGCAAG
This sequence comes from Terriglobia bacterium, assembly GCA_963823095.1. Classification (GTDB taxonomy): domain Bacteria; phylum Acidobacteriota; class Terriglobia; order Bryobacterales; family Bryobacteraceae; genus CAIVVT01. Next base: position 15,028 of record CAWGKI010000026.1, on the reverse strand, counting down.
AGCTGATGGAGTTGCGGCGCAAGCTCGACCGGCTGAAGCGCGGGGTTCAAGAGCAGTTGGAGCGCGCGGCATGAATCTCGCACGCATCGCAGAGAATTTGGGCGTGTCCATCCTGGGACACTTCGACGGCAAATTGGAGGCGTTATGCCCAGTTAGCACCATAGACGGCCAACCGGCGATTGAGGAGCGGCGCACAGGGCTGCAGACCCTGGAGGCGGGCTCACTTAATCGAATGGCCGAGCTGAACTTGTCCGAGTCTACGTTCGAAACAGCAGAGACACCGCTTCTCGTGGTGTCCGCTCTTAGGGCCGATATGCATCGCCCGGTGGAGCAAACCCAGGGCTGTTGCCTGAAGACAATCAACAGCGTAGCCGATCAAACGTCACTCCAACTGGCCAACGGGCTGGGATCGGGTTCTAGGCCCTCGAACGTGGTAGGGCCAACGAATTTTAGCTTGCTGGCGTCGGCGTGGACGGTGACACGCCAATCAGGGTGCTATATGGACGCGGCCTGTCGAGATCAGTACGGCAGGCAGCAGATACTTTCCAACGGCGGTCAGTCCCGCCCTTGGGATGGCGGCTCCTTAAACAAAGCCGAAAACGAGCGGGCACGAATACAAAACGTGCAATCCGCGAGACAGGGCAATCGCGGATTCTCCGGTGCATTATAGGCCACACCCAGAGACTGAGCGGGTTCGACTCCCGCACGCCAGCAATTGAATTTTAGGGCGGCGTAAGCCGGAAAGAGGGGACGAATGTCTGAAGAATTGATCGCACGGCCTCAAAGCGAACTAGAAGCGGATGCCTCGAAGAAACTCATGGGGCTGCTGAAGAAATACGAGCGTAGTTTTTCGAGTGTTCTGCCGAAGGAGTTCACGCCGCAACGCTGGCAATGGCTCATCGTGAACAGCATCCGCAAGACGCCGGCGCTTTGCCAGACGACGCCGACGAGCTTCATCAATTCGGTGATGCTGGCCGCGAACCTCCAAGTTGAAATCCGCGACCGCAGCGCGTACCTGATTCCCTTCGGCTCGGAATGTCAGCTCTTACTCGACTACCGGGCTAAGATCGATCTGGCGGCGCGGGCGGGCTGGACCATCAAGCCGGATCTGGTTCGCGAGACGGACGAATTTCGTTACGCAGCGGGCGGGACCGGGCTCGGGTTTATGCACGAGCCTAACTACCTAAAAAAAGTGGACGGCAGGCTGGTGGCAGTTGGCGACGACCGCGGCGAAGTGGTGCTCGCCTACGCCTACTGTGAGAGCGGCAACAAGCGGCACATCGAAATCATGAGCGTGGACGACATTGAGCGTATTCGCAAACGCTCACGCAACCCTGGAGTTGAAACGACATGGGTGGACCGGAAGCCCCAGAAGCGCCTAATGACGCTCAAAGAGATCCGGGAAGCGGACTTCGACGCGATGGGGATGAAGGACTCGCGCAACGTCGCATGGACGAAGACCTGGGACCGCATGGCGCTCAAAACCGTAGTTCACCGCTGCTTCAACGGCTTGCCTTGCACCCCGGAAATGTCCGTCTCGCAAGACCTCGACAAGAGCAATGAAGTGGAAGGCGAGCGGCAACCCATCGCTCCGCAATTGGCGGAGATCATGTACGAGATCGAGCCCGCCGATGACCGCCCAATGATCGAGGCCGGGACGCAGGAAGACCACGACCGCCTCAAGACACAGATGGACGACCAGGCCAAGGCGCAACTGTCCGAGATGGATATGCAGCGGGAAACGCTTGAAGCACTCAAGAGGGGTAAGTAGCCATGCCTCTCCTGATCGCCCTCGCCCTCGCCACTCTCGCCGTCCTCTGGTTCCAGGGGCGGCGGGAGGAGCGGAAGCCGGATCCGAGGTGGAACCAATGAACGAAACCAAGCGGGAAACTGTGATGCCGACCTCCAAGCAGCCGGGGCAGATCGCGTTTGAAGCATTCGTCAGTGGCCATTCCGGGGATGGAGCCAGAGGAACCAGATTGCTTCAAGGGCAATTGGGCGCGCGTCGAGTCCGCCGTCCGCGCCGATGAGCGGGCGCGGCTGAAGACCGCGCTCGCGGAACTCGAAGATTACCTGCAGGACCGCGTTGACGCCGAGTATGACGCCGAGGGAAGACTGCATGGCAATGACTGGAACGCAGCCTACCAGATGCTCGCAACAAGCACTCGCCGCAGCCTCAGCCCGTCGCCGCCATCCTCGACAAGGCGCAAGACCCGGATCGGGGTGAGCAGTGAGCGCCCCTGCTGCTGAGCCCGCCGCCATCGCCACCTACACCCTCGACGGCGAGGAGTACATCGGCTTCCGGCGCCCTCACGTCATTGCCCTGATTCAGGAGCTTCAGATCGCTCCTCGACGACGCGCTGACGGTGCCCGCCGCCATCGTCGCCCGCGCCAAAGCTATTCCAAGTTCCCCCGCCGGGTCTTTCTCCTCCTCCCCGGCCGGGGCCAACGGGGGCGCTCCTCACAGCGCCCCCGCAAAGTCCGCTCAGCGTGCTCGCCGGGCCGGGCATGCAGCACATTTGGCCGACCAAGCCCGTGCAGGTGATCCGGCCGCCCGCCGATAGCATCGCCGCGCTGGTGCTGGAGGCGATCAAAGCCGCCGACGAGAAGGGCATCGACGTGGCCGGGATCGTGGCGCGGCTCACCGACGCGGACCACCCCATCGTCAGCGAGGATCCCGAGCGGGCCGTCGTGAACGCGATCAATTACGGGCTCAAGCGCAAGGGGCTGGTCGAGGCAGTGGCGGGGAGCAGGCCGAAGTTGTGGAGGTGTTCGAAGTGAAGGCTCTTAGTTTGACTCAGCCGTGGGCTACGCTCGTCGCCATTGGCGCGAAGCGAATCGAAACCCGCTCATGGCCTACCAAGTACCGAGGCCCGCTGGCCATCCACGCGGCCAAAGGCTTCCCCGCGTGGGCAAAAGACATGTGCGGAAGTCATCTCGTTACGGGGCTGCTCGGCTGGCCGAAGTGCCCGAATCCCCCCACCCAAGAGTGGATTGATGACAACTCCAGGCGCATCAAGACCCTCCCGCTCGGGCAAATCATCGCCTGTTGCAAGGTCGCGAATTGCCTCGATGTGAATCTGATCGAGCGCTTTGTGCAGCCGTTCACTGAACAAGAGCGGCGGTTGGGCGATTATGATCCTGGCCGTTATGGGTGGCTACTGGAGGACATCGTGCCCGTTGAGCCTCCAGTCTTCGCGAAAGGCGCCCTAGGGCTCTGGGAGTGCTCGCTATGACAAGGGAATCGGTAACACTTTCGAGACAAGTGACGGCCTGCGGGTACGACGGTATAACGCTCGCTCGCAGTACGGAGATTATTGAGGTCGTGATTGAATGGCCGGTGGAAAAACCCGTCGAGGGCTATTCGTACTGCGACGTTGGCCCATGGACCGTAGCAAAGCGGCTTGACAAGACAGAGGCCGCCGCATGACGACAACCACCGACCGCAACCTCATCGCGCAGTGCTGCATTGCGACGATCCTAATCGCCGCCGGCTGCTGCTTCGGCGTCCTGCTGGCCGCAGGGCTGGGGCTGCTATGAGCGAGAACCGATTCGGGCAACTCATCTGCGCCTTCGTGGTGCTCGGGTTTTTGGCCGTGGTGTTTCTGACGGGGAGGTGAATAGGAAGGGGAATATGGAAAATCTGACTTTTCAGCGTTCGGTTCGCCAAACGCTAACGATTGAAGACAAGCTCCGCATCGGCTCAGAGTTGGCCGAAGCGGTTGCAAAACAGGTTGCCGCAGAGGAAGAACTGAAGGCGATCAAGGCGGATTACAACAACCGCATTGCACGTTCAGGGGCTACCGCCAACACTTGCCAGATCGCGCTGAACAACGGCTGGCAGATGGTCGATGTTGATTGTTCGTGGGTGATGGACTTCCCACTGATGGGACAGAAATCTATCGTCCGCACGGACACGAACGAGATCGTCGAAACCGAGAAGATGACGGATCGGGACCGCCAGAAAGTGCTGGACTTCCAAGGCTCGGGAGCCAATGCCAACTAAGATCCGCATCGAAGTGAGGGGCGCTCCGGCGCCCCAAGGAAGCAAGCGCCACGTCGGGCACGGTGTGATGATCGAATCCTGCAAAACCCTGAAGCCCTGGCGTGAGGCTGTCAAGTTTGCGGCGCTCGAAGAATCCGCCAAGCGGGGATACCCTCGCGGGTTGTACGGCCCCGTTATGGGTTCGATGGTCTTCACCGTCCGCAAGCCTGCCAGCGCACCGAAACGCCGCAAGACCTACCCGAGCACGAAGCCGGACCTATCGAAGCTCCTGCGGTCCACCGAGGACGCGCTGACCGACGCCGGAGTGTGGGAGGATGACGCCCGCGTGATCGGCTATGAAAAACTGCTCAAGGTCTTTCCCGGGGAACACCCCGACGCGCTGGATACGCCGGGATGCGTGATCGAGGTTTGGAGCGTGGAGGCAGCATGACAGACGATCATTAGAGAATGCGCAGGCCCTGCGCCGACGACGCGGGCCGAGAGCTGCGGAGGCGGCGGCGTGCCGGATGCGGCGAGAGCACTGGAGCGTCGAAGCAGTTGACGCGAGCGATTGACCAGTCGATCCGGGAGATGCGACCGAGCTATGCCAGATCCGTTGCGAGCACTCGAGCTCGACGCACACCTGCTCAGCAGACGGCTGCAGCGCTGACGAGGATGCGTTGAACGAGTGATCGCGTCGAAATGCAGCGCGCCTCTCGACCTCGCAGACCGGCATCCGCTGCCCGCACGCCCGATCGATGCGGAAGCGGACTTGGATGCCACGCAGTCGAGCGAGCAAGACTACCCAGTTGAACCGCTGCTGTGATGAACTCGCGGCGGCGCGGCGGCTGTGCGGAGCGGCGGCTGATCGCCTCGTGCATTTCGAGGACTACCCCGAGGACGAGGCGTTTGTTGCTGAGTTGCGGGACTGCGAGAAAGGCGGAAGAGGATGAGCGATTCTTATCAGGCCGTCTATGATGCGGTACGGAGTCGGCTCTCCGGCTGCAATGTTGGGGAAGCGGTGGGAGACGCGGCAAGGAATGCCTTCGACTTTTCCCACCATGCCGCCGTGGTAGCGCAAGAATGGTCAATCGCCGCCGCCGAACAGTACAGGCCATCGGTGCTTATGCGTCCGGCTCTCACAATCGACGGAAACCAGTGGTGCGCCCTGTATGGCGAGAACCTTCAGGACGGAGTTGCTGGCTTCGGCGATAGCCCGGAATTGGCGATGCGGGACTTCGACACAAATTGGAGTAAAAAGATCCAAGCGGCGGAGAAAGGCGGTGAGAAATGCGTGACCACTCGGTCTACATCCTGGAATGCCCGCGCTGCCATCGGGAGATCGAATCTGAGACCAAAGATGCCTGCTGCCCGAAATGCGGCGAACTGATCGCCATCGTTTGGCCGGCGGAAAGGAGCGAAGTGACCTGTAAACCGTGCTATCACTGCCGCCTGCGCGAGGGTTGCGCAATCAAGGCCGAGAAGTTGAAGGCCATTCGGGGAGTTGGGCTGACTTCAATCACATTCCCATGCCCCACACAACGCGAAGACCTTAAGCCAGGACAGATTGTCAGCGCCCAACTCTTCGATTATGAGCATGACCGGCTGGTCGATCTCTCGGCAGTGTTCACTCACTGGAATGGGCCACCGGCGAAGACGAAAGCCGTGATAGTGTTCCTGCCCGACCAGGAACTCATCATCAGACCCAAGGTTCCAGATGAACTACTCCGCATCGTTGGCATTCGGCACGACCGGCTGGTCCCGACACCTCAAATCCTTACGCCGGTTTGCTCGCAGTGTGGGCTGCCTGATGGGATCGACCTTCAGGGCGCGGAATGGTACTGCCCGCTGTGCTCACCCGGAGAGGATGATTTCGCATGAAGTCCCTCACCGCCCGCCCGCTGCGCTCCCGCGCCGCAGCCTACGCGCAAGTTTGGCGCGGCTGGCGCGCACGCAACAAAGAGCGCTGGGAGCGTAGGCACGGGGCTGATGTGTGGCTGGGCGCCGACGTCGGTCTCTCCGGCGTGGCCGAGGCGCACTACCGGGCTGTCGAGAAGGCGATGGAGCGCGATTCCACAGGAGAATGACATGGTTTCGATAGCTATTCACGTTGCGGCGTTTCTGTTCCTGGCTTGGGTCGCGCTTGCGATCCTGGTTTTCATTTACGAGATTTTCAACTAACGCAATGACCGTAACGGTTTATCTTGAATTTTCGCGGCGTTTTGCCTGCATACTGGAGTTGGGATCAAACAAAGCGGCTAGCTCCCGCTCGGTCCCAACTAACGCGGGAACCCCGAGGCGGCGCTCCACCGCGCCTCCCCGCACAGCCTTGGAGGGCTGACAATGAAACGCGGTACACCCGAACATCCCAAAGTCTATGACCTCATGGACATACTTAAAAGGCGTCGTCCTGAAGTCTTGGGATATTTAGAATTACTCTGGCAATTCACCGCTAAATATGCTCCACGGGGCGACATAGGCCGATTCACAGACACCAGAATCGAGGGCGCTTGCGATTGGGGAGGCAAGCCCGGAGCCTTACTTAACGCCTTGGTACAGGCGCGATGGATAGACAGGTGTGCCACACATCGTCTACTCATCCACGATTGGCCGGAGCACGCGGACGGTACCGTCAGGAAAAGGCTAATCAGAGACAAAGCACGACTTTCTTGTTTTGCAACAGGTTGAAGAAAAAATGTCGCGACAAAGTTCGGACAATGTCGTACCTGAACCGTCCAGCGTGCCAGACATTTCTTCCCTGCCCATGTGTACGCCTACTCCTATGAGTGCGCCTATTCCCGCTGACGCGGTGTTGTTTGATCTTGAGGACATCGGGCCGGACCCATATGAACAAGCCCGAGACGCTATTTGGTCTTTCTGGATGCCAGATCGCAGGCACTTTACAAAGGCGGGAGTGTTGGCATTCTTACGCCATGAGATTAAAGCTAACGGCAAGACTGCACAGGCACTACAAGACTATGTTGCGGCTGCACGTAAGTATCATGCCGACGCGGGAGACTTTGTGATGAGATTCGACCGTTACGCGAAGCAGGCGAAAGATGGCCCGGTGCTGGTTCGGTCGTCTTCAGTTCAGACAAAGCCTGACCACGGCGTCAAACCCCACTACGAAACCCACGTCGCCAAGCCACGGCCAGCCAACGCGGAAGAATTCAAGTTTGAGAATCCGAAGGGGGAGAGTAAGTGAGCGATTACCAGAGGTTTTTGGAGAGTAAGCGGATTCTATCGGAGCCGTGCGGATTCGAGGTCGATCAGTCCGAATTGAACCCGATGCTCTTTCCGTTCCAGAAGGACATCTGCCAGTGGGCGTTACGTGGCGGGAAGCGGGCCGTCTTCGCCCATACTGGGCTTGGGAAGGGGCCGATTCAGCTTGAGTGGTGTCGGCACGTATCACGTCACACCGGGCGCTCTACGTTGATTCTGGCGCCGTTGGCGGTGTCTCAACAGTTCAAACGCGAAGCGGCGAAGTTCCACTACGACGTCACGGTCTGCCGGGATGCTTCGGATGTACGACCGGGAATCAACGTCACGAACTACGAGCGTCTTGATTTGTTCGACCTCGGCGTGTTCGGCGGCGTGTCGATGGACGAGTCGAGCTGCATCAAGGATTGGACATCGCGTACTTGCCAGACGCTTATCGCGCGGTTGGCAGATACACCGTTCAAACTGTGCTGCTCGGCAACGCCATCGCCAAACGACCATGCCGAATTGGGCACACATGCCGAACTGCTGGACGTGATGCGGCGATCTGCGATGCTCGCCATGTTCTTCGAACACGACGGCGGCGAGACTTCCAAGTGGTCCCTGAAGGGGCACGGCAAGAAGCCATTCTTCAAGTTCGTGGCATCGTGGGCCGTCTGCGTACTGCGACCGTCCGATCTCGGGTACGACGATGGTGGATTCAATCTTCCTCCACTCAACATGCGCGAGCATATCGTGGCAGTGGACCAGAGCGTCAGTACTGACGGGATGCTGTTCCGATGCCCCGATCATGAGCGCCACCGGGCTGCACAAAGAGATGCGGCTCACGTGCGATGACCGGGCACGCAAGGTTGCCGAGCTTGTCATGGAGAAGCCCGACGAACAATGGATTCTCTGGTGCAACACGAACTATGAAGCAGATGCGATGAGAGCAGCGCTACCCGGCGTGGTTGAAGTGCGAGGCTCCGATTCCCAGGAAAAGAAGGAAGAGTCCGTGGTTCGATTCCTGGATGGCGACATTAAATGGTTGCTGTCTAAGTGCTCGATTTTCGGCTACGGGTTGAACCTCCAACAGTGTCGAAACATGGCATTCATCGGGCTGTCCTATTCGTTTGAGGAGATGTTCCAGGGCATCCGGAGATGCTGGCGATTCGGCCAAACTGAGACTGTCAACGCGCATATCGTCGTCGCTGAAACCGAGGGCGCGGTCCTCTCCAACATCCGGCGTAAAGAGGCGATGTACGAAGAGTTGCAGGTGGAAATGAACGAAGCGATGCGGGAAGAACAACTTGCCGCGCGGCATAAGTCTACAAGTTACGTTCACGAAATGAGAATGGAGATCCCGGCATGGCTAACGACACAGATCGGTTGCTAAATGCGAGCGCTGTTGCAGACCGAAAGGCCCTGATTCATTTCGGGTCGGAAGATCCCAAAGTGATCGACCAGACGATCACAGATGAGTACGCCATCTACCAAGGCGACTGCGTAAAGGTCATGCAGGGCATCCCAGACGGCTCGATCCATATGAGCGTGTTCAGCCCTCCGTTCGCGTCGTTGTATTCCTACACCGATGCGCAACAGGATATGAGCAATGTCCGCGACTACGCCGAGTTCTTCGCTGGATTGGACTTCATGGTGGCTGAGATGCGGCGCATCCTGATGCCGGGGCGGTTGGTGAGCTTCCACTGTATGAATCTGCCGCTCTCGATTGAACATGATGGCGTGATCGGGATTCGGGACTTTCGCGGCGACCTGATACGGGCTTTTCAGAAGCACGGGTTTATCTATCACTCCGAGGTCGTGATCTGGAAAGACCCGCTCATCGCCGCTACCCGCACCCATGCTCTCGGGCTGGCGCACAAGCAGATTGTCGAAGACTCTTCGCGATGCCGCGTTGGAATCCCCGACTATCTTGTGACCATGCGCAAGCCGGGAACGAACCCGGAGCCGGTAAGCCACAAGCCAGCGGGATTCGACCGCTGGATCGGACGGCCAGAGGATGAGCCGAAAGCCGAGAAGAAACGCGAGCACGGCAAGAATAAGTACTCCCACTACGTCTGGCAGCGCTACGCTTCCCCTGTCTGGTTCGATATTGACCCAAGCGACACGCTGCAACGCGGCCAGCGCCCGCGCAGAAGACGATTCGCGGCATATCTGCCCGCTTCAATTGACCGTCATTCGACGCGCCTCGAACTGTGGAGCAACCCAGGAGATATCGTATTCAGCCCGTTCGCCGGGATCGGGTCCGAGGGATACGTTGCAATCGAGGAGCGTCGGCGCTTTATCGGCGCTGAGTTGAAAGACACGTATTATCGGCAAGCGTGCGCGAACCTGGCGGCTGCGACGAAGTTGCGCGATCAGGGGACGTTGTATGGATTCGGAGATTGAGCGATGCGAGCGCGAGATGGAAGTCGCTCGCGCTTACATCCTGAACGGCGGGAATGACTTTGGCGCTCTGATGGCTTGGGGCGATTGGTTCGTTGAGATGGAACTGATTCGCAAGGAGTCCGAGCAGTGATCCCCGACGACCGCCCGCTCCCATCCAACCCGAACGCCGAGAAAACCATCCTCGGCACGCTACTGATGGACGGGCGGCGCTACATCGATTGTGCGGCATTGCGGCCGGAAGACTTCAGCGTCTCGGATCACCGCACGATCTGGCGGCGCATGACGGATCTATTCAACGCCCAAGCCGTGATCGACATCACAATGGTGACGAACGAACTGGGGCGGCGCCGCGAGATGGAGAGCGTCGGGCGCATTGGCTTTCTCGCGGACCTGACGGCGTGGGCGGCGGATGGTGCGAATCTGCCAGCCTACGTTGACATCCTGCGCGAGAAGTCGCGGCTGCGGCAGATTATCCGGCACGCCAATAGCGCGATGAACCGGGCTTTCATCGGCGAGGACGACTCGGATTCGGTGCTGCGCGGGCTGATGACGTCGGTCCAGGAGATCGGCAAGGACGATCCCGGCAAAGGTCTGCTATTTGCCCGCGAGATCGTGGACAGCGCGCCGGGCGGCTTAGACGGCATCCTGAATCCGCAGCACAGCGGGCAATGGACGCTGAGCGGCTTCGATGACCTAGACGACCTGACGGGCGGCTTCGGGCCGGGGCAATTGATCGTGGTCGGTGGCAGGCCCGGAATGGGAAAGTCGGCCTTGCTCGGCAACATCGCAGCTAATATCGCACTAGCGACCGAGCCGAAAACCGTGGCGATATTCTCGCTCGAAATGCGGAGGGCCGCAGTGATCGCCCGCATGATCGCCGCTGACTCGAATGTGAGCTTGTCGAAAGTCCATGCGCAATTGATCGGCTTTGACGAGCGGGCGCGGCTGACCGACAGCTCGGCGCGGATCTACGAAGCGCCGATTGTTATTGACGACACCCCGGCGGCTTCGCTCGTGGACATCCGCTGCAAGGTTCAACGGCTGCAGGCGGGCTTGACGACGGCCGGCAAACCTCCGCTCGCCCTGGTTGGCGTCGATTACCTGCAACTCATGCCGATAGTCGGTGAGCGGCGCAACGGCAGCCGTGAGCAGGACGTGAGCGCACTGTCACGCGGCCTGAAGCTGCTGGCGAAGGAGTTTGAGGTCACGGTGATGGCGCTGGCGCAACTCAGCCGCAAGCCGGAGGACCGCGAGGACCACGAGCCACGAATGAGCGATCTGCGCGAGTCCGGCGCCATCGAGAACGACGCGGACGTGATCCTGTTCCCTTACCGGCCCGAGGTTTACCATCCCGACCGGGAAGACCTGAAAGGCGCGGCGGAACTGATCGTGGCGAAGCAGCGCGACGGCAAGACTGGCAAGGTGCATCTGGTTTGGTTTGATGAGTTTACGCGGTTTGTAAGTCAGAGTTGGAGGAGAGAGCAATGAGGAAATGGGGCAATTGGATCGAAGACGGCGCGGTGCTGCTTCACCGCAAGAGCGGCGGCAGGGTGTCGCCCGCGTTAGTGCGCACGATGGCCGATATTCCCGCCGCGATGGAAGTCGCCTACAACCTGCACGCCATCGGGCCGATGGACCTGATCCACCTGGCGGCGGCGCTGATCGAAATCGTCGGGGAGCGGAAGCCATGAAATCAGCGGCTGAAGTGGATCGGATGACGCGGGAGGAGAAAGACGCCTACCGGCGAAACACGTCCGGCTGTGCTTGCGCATCACGGAGCTGGAGCGCGAGCTTGGCGCGGCGAAGCGGGAGATCGAGCGGCTGAGGAAGGGCGGAAAGTGAAACCACTCGCTATCGACCTTTTTTGCGGGTTTCGGCGGCAGTCGGATCTGTGGCTGAAGGATGGCGTCGCGGGATTCGACTTGCAAGTGGCCAGTGGAGACTGCGACGCCGGTTCTGCCGGAAAGTTCTAACGAATCATTGGCCGGAGTTCCGCAAGTATGCGCGACATGCAGCAACAATGCACAGGATCACGGAATGGAGCGCGAGTCGATGCTGCACTCGCGGGAGGAATCCCCGTGCAAGACGTTAGCCGTGCTGCGATATGGACGCAGGTATTCACGCAGAGCGGTCGGGACTGTATCGAGAAATGCTCCGGCTCGTTTGCATGGTACGACCGTACATCGTGCTCATGGAGAACGTGGCAGCGTTGCTTGATGACGGGCTGGGAATCGTTCTCGCAGACTTGGCGCGACATCGGGATCGATGCGGAATCGCTCAGTTGTTTCGGCGTGCTCAATCGAGCGCGACAGCACATGCGATAGCGAGTGTTCATTGTGGCCCAGCTCCAACAGCCGTCAATGGGCATGGATCGCGCCGTTTGGAGTCCCGATGCACGAAAGACACGTGGCGATACAGAAAATCGACGGTTTTGCGGCGTGCAAGAGCCAGTGCGCAAGCATGGGTGGAGCATCCGATCCCGAACTGTCACGGCAGGCGCTCATCGCGCAAGTCCACTTCCCGCAAGGCGCGCGATCGCCCAAATTGCTAAGATTCCATTCCGAGCTTGCCCGCTATATCGCGAAAGTTTACAAACCGCAGGAGTGTGCCGCATGAGCTTATCGCCGTGGGTTGACGAACACGAGACGCCCGAAACCGACGTGCGCCAACTCCCGACCGCGTTCGTGCGCAAAGAGCATCCAGCTGCGAGCGTTGCCACGCCAAACTTCCGTTGCTCCGTGGCGAGACCGCCCGCGAATATGCCGACCGGGAGGCGTGCCGGCGCAAAGGCTGCAAGGCTGGACATGGCCGCAATGATTTAGGAATGGCCCTTCCTAAATCCGAAAGGCACCAGGCCATACTTCCTAGTGCCGACGCGCCTACGGCTCATCCAGGGCAGGTTGATCAGTTCGCAAGGTGCGCCGGTTCGCATTGCCCGGGCAGTGGTGCATGTGAGCACGCATGTCCCGAGCCCCGAATGGCTGCGAGCAATGCGGGCAGGGTTTGAGCGCTTTCGCGCGGGGGGCTGGAGGGCGCATGAGGCGCCCCAGTTCGGTTCGTCCGTCGGGCCGGGAGATCAACTCCTCGGCCAGGGCAGGGGTGGGGACGCGGGAGAGGATCATGGTTGCCACTCCAATTGCAGCGCCAGAGCCAAAGCCGCCATACAGCCAAGCACGATCAGGAACAGTCCAATGCAGCACTGGGCCACTTGGTTGTAGTCCGATGGCTGCGGTTTGATCTTGTGCGTGTAGCGGTCCCGCGCGAAGTCGGCCGCGATATGATCTTCGGTTGGCTCTCTCATCTCAACTCCTTCTGGCTGCTCTCGGTTGATCCATCCCCGCCGCGTGGAGGCGGCAGCCGTGGGGACATGCGGCCCGGAGGCCGCTACTCGCAGGTTTGGCTTACGATCATGCCGCGCGAGTACAAATCCTCGACCACATACAGGGGCGTTCCGCCACGCTCGCCAAAGTTTCCGCCGCAGGTGCAGTCGGCGTGCGGGCAGAGCTGCTTCGCCACACGCAGTGCAACTTTGCGGCTCACCGAGAAGTAGCCCTTGTATCGGCCATCGGTGATGGGCTGAAGCACGAGATGCGCTTCGGTGTTGTGGAAGTCGTTCGAAAGGGTAATCGTTTGTGGTTTCATCTTGTTTCTCCTCCCGGTTTCCGCCTCTCGGGTGGCTCTTGCTTACAATCCCATCTTACACCTTACGTAATGCGATGCAAGAGAAAAATGAGGGGAGGCACGAAAATAAATTGACAAGAAAGGCGAAGGGGCGCAAGATGCGATTGAGCATTCGCCTCCGGGCTGTGGGTGTTGCAACGCTCCGGCCCATCTCAAACCAAGCGGATGCTGGCATGGGAATGCTTAAACCTCGAACCAGAACGAAATTCGGATGCCCCTGCGGGCAATACATGGTAAGCCGCAACCTCAGACGATTCGGCTTCATTGTGTGCCCCGAATGCAACTCAATCTTCCAGACGAGAAATCCCGTAACAGGTGAGCCGAAGCTGCTGGTAAGCCTGGAAGCCCAACGCAAAATGATTGATTTGTTTGATCGAATAAGGCATTGCGAGCCAGACGCGAAGCCGATTCAAGTAATTGCAGCTGTTGCAGTTACTCCGAAAAGCAGATTGAGCTTGAAATCTCCTGGAGTGCCGACTTCTCCACTATCCGGCTGCGCAAGCAGTTCCTAGCGAAAACGCGGGCCGGACCTGGGCAGCCAGACATCCCGGGATCAGGCAGGATTAAAGCTCGAATCGATCAGCGAATAACGAAAAACGCCTCGCGCGACGTAAAAGGCTGCATTCCTTTCTGCCGAAGGCTGGAACAAAGCACGTAGTGCGTAGTGGCGCCTCAGGACTTCGGACCTGTCTATCCGCTTGACAGCGCAGCACGCAAGGTTTACAGTTCAAGCGAATGCCAGCCGGCCGCCCATCCTCATTCAATCCTCAAATTGCTGAAATCATTGCGGAACGACTCGCAAACGGCGAAAGCTTGCGCAGGATCGCATCAGATCCCGAAATGCCAGCTTGCACCACGATTGACAGGTGGAGAGCAGCCGATCCTGATTTCGATAGCAAGTGCACGCGTGCGATTGAGCGTGGAATTGAGTCGGAAGTTGATGAAATGAGAGAGATTGAGGATGAAGTGAGAGCCGGCAGCATCGATGCGAAGGCGGGATCCGTGGTCCTTAGTTCGATGCAATGGCGCGCCAGCAAGCGATTCTCGAAGCGTTACGGCGACCGCTCGCAGGTCGCAATCACGGATGCAGAAGGAAACGCGACCGGTTTCCTATTCGGCATCATCGGCGCTCCCACAAAGCAAATCGAGGGCAATTAGAGCATGTCCGAGATCTGGCTGCAACCCAAGCAGGGCCAGATTTACGATCTCATCGCCAATTCCCGTGCTCCTTGGATCGGCACCTGGGGCGGCCGCGGCTGCGCTAAGTCATTCGCGCTACAAGCGATCATGCTTCGCCGGCGCCTTGAGCGTCCCGGCTCACTTGGTTGCATTGTGATGCGCAACTACGATCAAGTGTTTCGCTATCACATCGAGCCGATGCTTCGATCATGGCCGCAGCTTGCGGCAGGCTACCGCAAGGGCGATAAGTCGCTGGTGGTCAAGCAGCGTGGCAAGACGGCGTCTCAGATTGATTTCAGCTATGGCGAGGCCCTGCCGGATATCGAGCGCCGCTTCCGCTCAGCTAACTACGACGATATCTTTGTTGACCAAGCCGAGCAGTTCTTAGAGTGGGAATTGCGCGAAATGAAGAAGGCGTGCCGCGCTTCCAACGGCTCTAAGATGTTCTTATCGCTCAACATGGGCGGTGCTGGCATTCAGTGGCTTCGCAAGGTGTTCTATGCGCATGAGGTCGGCCCGCGCGAGAGCATAGACGACTATACAGGCGTCCATGTCTTCCCGTGGGACAATGTGTAC
>CAWGKI010000025.1:0-8787 GCA_963823095.1 Terriglobia bacterium | reverse complement strand
TTTCTTCACAACGCTCCCACCCCTTCACCCTCTTTCGCGGCCCTGAACCGGGGCTCTTCCCCCCTTCCCCCGGCGATAGCATCGCTGGGTCGACGGCCTTGCTGAAAAGCCAGGTCGTTTCTTTTTGTGCCCACCCTCGTTTTCTCTTGCTTTTCACCCATCTGGACCGATCCGCCCATCCGCCAAAGTGCCTCAGACAGTTAGTTCCCGCAGTACGCAATGGATGCACGTCCAACGAATGCGGACATGTTGCTAGTGGTCTCGGCATCCTGGTGGACTCAGAGGCAATGGGTAGATGCAGAATTGACTACATCTGGTTCCGCGAGAGGCTGCCGAATGCGCTGAAGCGAGCAGAGTTGATCCGCTAACGGGAGGGTGCGTGTACCGTCCCTGGCTTCGATCTTCAATGTGTCCTCCATGATCGGCATGGCATCCGATCCGCCCGGGTCTTTCTTACGCTTCAGGAGTGGGAAAACTGCTTCGAGCGAACATGCAAAACCGTAAGGCTTACCGAAACGCCTCTTTAGAATCTGTGAGATACGTTGAAATTTCAGTAAGGCTTAACGGTCTTGCTTCGCGAATCATCCGATTTCCAGCCTCACCAAGGACGTAAACCCGGGCGCAAATCCGCCGCGCGCCGCATCACGCTAAGTGCATGACCCGCCGCGTTCGAAACTTGTCGTGAGGCTGTGAGTTGTTTGGACCACTCCAGCGCTTGACGGCGGCGGGCCGGCGCGTGTCAACAACTTTGAGACACCCGGCATAGGAGTTTAGTGACCCTCTTCCTTTGTCTTTTGGCCGGGTGGAAGTGGTTTGTTGATCCAAACCTCCGAAGGCAATGACATTGGTTTTGGCGGCCGTCGAACGAAGCGGTCCGGATGCGCTTGGTAGGCTGCATCGAGCACCGCCTGGCGGTGCGCCAGCACGGTGTGGGTCTCGCCGAAATGAACCATGGCCGGGGTCAGCATGGCGATGCCCGAGTGACGATGCTCGTCGTTGTACCACTGGAAAAACCGTTGGCAGAAGGCGCGGCTGTCTTGGATGCAGCCGAAGCGATCCGGAAATTCGGGACGGTACTTCAGGGTGCGGAAGTGGCTTTCCGAATACGGGTTGTCGTCGGAGACATACGGCCGGCTGTGGGTCTTGGTGACGCCCAGATCGGCCATGAGAAAGGCGACCGGCTTGGAGGTCATGACCTTGCCGCGATCAGCGTGGATGGTGAGTTGGCCGGCGGGGACCTGGTGTTTGCCAATGGTCGCCTCAATGAATTGTTTGGCCAGTTCAGCGCCTTCGCGGTGCGCGATCATCCAGCCAGTCACGTAGCG
Source organism: Terriglobia bacterium (assembly GCA_963823095.1). Classification (GTDB taxonomy): domain Bacteria; phylum Acidobacteriota; class Terriglobia; order Bryobacterales; family Bryobacteraceae; genus CAIVVT01. Next base: position 7,462 of record CAWGKI010000025.1, on the reverse strand, counting down.
GCTGAACACGTCGAGGATCACGTAGAGATAGAAGTAGGTCCACTTGGCCGGGCCCAGCAGCTTGGTGATGTCCCAACTCCAAAGCTGGTTGGCCGCGGTGGCCAGCAACTCGGGTCTTTGGTAGGGCGGATGAACGAGCTGATCGCGGCGCTCGCGAGACTCGCCCTGCTGCTCGAGGATGCGATACATGGTGCGGGTCGAGCAGAGGTATTGGCCTTCGTCCAACAAGGTGGCCTGAACGGCCGCTGGGGAGCGGTCCTGGAAGCGTTCGGCATGGAGCATCGTCAGCACGCTGGAGCGTTCGTCCGGAGTGAGAGCGCGCGCGGAGACCGGCCGCTCAAAGGGCAGCGCCGGCCCTGGTGCCGACACTGTGGGCGGGCCGAGGACAGGACGCTGCCGATAGAAGGAAGCACGGGCCACGCCGAGGCAATCGCAGGCGGCCACGACGCCGACCGTCGGGGCGAGTTGGGTGACGGCGTCCATCAGGGTTGCTCCTCGGGGTCCACCTTCGGCAGGGGCCAGCCCAACAGCGCGCCCACTTTTTTTTGAACATCGATGACGATCGCGGCTTTGCGCAGTTCCTCGGTCAGGCGCAGGTTTTCCCGGCGGAGCTTCTGCATCTCCTCTTCCTGCGGATTGCGTTTGGACTTGGGGCCGCGCTTGTGGGGCGTCAAACCCTTGAGGCTGCCGACCTCGCGCTCGCGACGCCAGGTGACCAGGTGCGAGGAGTAGAGGCCTTCACGGCGGAGCAGTGCCCCGATGGCGCCGGGTTCGGTGGCGGCATCGAGCTCAGCCAGGAGGCGCAGCTTGTATTCGGCGGTGAAGCTGCGGCGCTTGGCGAAGGCGACGACCTCCGGGTCTCTCCGCGGTGGAGCAGGCGGCGAAGGCGCGACGGCTTTGCCCGCCGCTGCGCTCCGGTCGGCCTCGCTCCGCTCGGCCTCCCTACGCTCCGCGGCGGGCAAAGCCGTGGAAGGAGCCGAAGAGATTCCATGATTCTTCACATTGATTCCGATTCTCGCCCTGCTCAGTAATTACGACCGGGAGAACTGTCTCATCAATGTTGGCACGGAGGGGGCGGCCGAAGGGTTTGCGTGCACCGTCCCCGGATTTTCCACCATCCCCTTTGTTAATGTGTCATGACGGACGGGTGTTACTCGAGCAGCCTCTGTTTTCGAACGGCGCACGAATCACTTTTCTTGCGGCAACAATCGATAGGCAACAAGCTGGGCGGGCAAGGATGTGCCCCCCAGAGTTCCGGATCTCAGCAGTATTTCGAAATACCGGACGCGGTCGCCATCGATGGCGCGGATCGTCTCCAGCATCTGCTCTGAACGCTCCAGATTAGTGATCAACTCCCCAGCAGCCGCCGTGCCTTCTCCCGTGGCGCCGGCAATCATGAGGACGTTGCCGTTGTGAGCCACATTCGGTACGAACGAGATCGCACTATAGGTGATGCCGGCTTCGGCGGAGTTGCCTTCCAGCCAGTAAACACTCTTCTCGTTCGGTCCCGGATTCACGTTTCGAAATCCGGGGCGTTTCAGCTTCCCGTCGTACACATAGCGGAAATTCAACGATGGCTCGAATAGCTCCTCCCATGGGTTGGCGATTCGTGCGCCAATCAGGATGAAGTTGCCGCTCTTGAAATCGATGGGCTGGATATGGTGTGCGTGCCGAACCGTGGAATGGCTGGAGTAGGCTTGGCTGAGTTTCAGAATATCCTGCACAAGGCGGACGTCCGACATATTTGTGTACTGGCGCTGGGGCAGAATCTTCAGGAGTTCCGCCATTCCGAGGGGTACCCCGCGCGGGCCCGCCGGATAGCGGCGGCTGGTGTACTCCGCGAGGCTAACCTGCGTTCCGGTGATTTCCTGGTACAGGACCAATGTTGAATCGGCACAAACGATGTAAGTTTGCTGGTCCTTGGCGCAGAGTGCGGACCATAACGGATTCTTTAAGGAAGGCCCGTTGGCGCCATGAGCCAGCACGCGCGAATCCTGGGGGCCGCGCAGGAATGCCCCAATCGCCAGCGCCCCGAAAAACACGGTCGTGATGCCGAGTACCACTGCCCAAACGAGGGCCGCGTCCGTTTGCTTCGTCTTTTTCGAAGGGACCGGAAGGGACACGTCCGCCAGTAGGGGGCGTGCGTCACTTACGCGGTCTGGCGACGCCGCGCCAGCGCTTCGCGCCTCGAATCCGGCGATGTAAGCTCCCTTCGGAATGGAGACGACGATGGGCTCTTCCTTGCCTTCCGTGGCAAAGTATTCTTCCAGGCGCTTGCGCAGCTTGTGGATTTCCACCCGGACGATCGTGTCGTCGTTCGGCCGAAACTCGTGACCGCGCCCGAATACCAACTCTCCGATTCGCTGCTCTCTAAGCTCTTCGTGCCGTCCGTGCAGGCTGTTATCGCAGATGTAGAGGAACAGATCCCGCAGTCGAGACGGCTTCTGGAACAGTGAGCTATCGGCGATCCGCTCGACGAGAGGCCATTGGGCATCTTCCTTGGAATATTTGGCACCCACTATGAAGACTCATCTCCCGAGCGGTTCTACTCGTACGGTCGCTTCGAACTGGGCTGAGCCGAACCTCGCCAGTCTTGGGTCAATTCTACAGGAACCGGTGGCCGAGCGCGATTTCCCCGGGCGTATGCGAGCGGAGGGACTCGACCGTGGACAGTCTCCATTGGCAGGGGGGCCAGTAACCATTCACAGACCGATTCACGGTACTCCCGGACAATCTGTAGGCCTCTTAGAATGAATTGGTTATTTGCAATTAACGGGCGGTTAACAGTGATGCTAACGGCTAGTTCTCTTGACCGCGAAATGGATTCGGTTCAAATTGGATGCACCGAATCGAACGGACTTCACTCGCTCGTGTTTGAGCGGGAGAAGTTCAGGTTCTCGTTTGATCAGGTGGGAGCGCCGAGGGGTTTCAATGCGTACACGCGAACGCGAAAACGGCCTGCACCGAACCGAAGCCGCGACGACTCCGCTGCAAGGTGTTGCCCAAGTACTTCCGGAGGGTGCCATGAGGCATTCCGGGCATGAGGTTACTCCAAGATGAGAAGGGGTTATTAACAGACTATGAAGAAAAGATGGAATCGAATCCTCGTCGGGCTGACTGCTCTGACTATGCTGGCGCCAAGCCTGCCAGCACAGTCGATTTATGCAACTCTGACAGGCGTCGTGTCCGATCCGTCGCAGGCGGTTGTACCGAATGCGCAAGTGAAACTACGCAACGAATCGTCCGGTTCGGAGCGTGAAACCATCGCCAACCACGAGGGCTTTTTTACGTTCTCCTCCGTTCCGGTTGGTGACTACACCTACGAACTGACCGTAACGGCCAAAGGCTTCCTGACCTACAAGGCGTCGGGCATTGCTCTGGGCGGTTCGGAAAGGAGAAACATCAACGTCGGGTTGAAAGTCGGCTCCACGACGGAGACCGTCGAAGTGACGGGCATGGCCGATCAGTTGGTGCCGGTCGACTCCGGTGAGAAGTCGGCCACGCTGACGACAAAAGAATTGAACAATTTCATTATCGTCGGGAGCAACGCGGCGGAATTCCTGAAGATCATGCCGGGTTTCGGTATCAACAACGGCACTTCAAATAGGGCGAATTTCAGCGGCGAGGTAATCGGCATCAACGGCAACGGTGATGCCGGCAGCCAGAGCCCGTTGAACAATGCATACTCTTACAACGGACTGCAGGGCAACAGCTTGGATATTACGGCGGATGGCGCTCACGTGTCCGACCCGGGCTGCAACTGCGCGACTCCCGTGAACCCGAACTCGGAAATGATCTCCGAATTCAAAGTGCTGATGTCGAACTACGGCGCGGACAGCCAGAAGGGCCCGGCGGTGATCAGTTCAGTCGCCAAGTCCGGTGGCCGCGACTTCCATGGTTCCGGATTCTTTTACGCCAGAAATTACGCCATGAACGGAAACGACTGGCTAAACAATTCAGTCGGCCTGGGCCGGCCGGAGAGCAAGTATTACTTCCCCGGCGGCACCTTGAGCGGTCCCGTCATCATCCCCGGAACGAAGTTCAACAAGAACAAAGACAAGCTGTTCTTCTTCACTGGTTTCGAATATTTTCAGCAGACCCTCGACACCGGCCTGTTGCAGGTGACGGTGCCGACCCCGGGCATGATCGGCGGCAACTTCACTCCCGCCGAACTCGCCAAACTCGGCAATCAAACCACCAGCGGCGCTCCGGCTCAGACGCTTAACCTGACGCAGTTCCCCAACTCCATCATCCCGTCGGCGCAACTCGATCCTGGCGGCGTGGCAATGGCCAAGTTGATACCTGGCCCCACGCGGACTCTCAATTCCACCACGGGCGGCGCGAATTACCTGAACGACTCCATCTTCGACCAGAACTCCACGCAGTGGATGACGCGCGTCGATTACAACATCAGCGACAACACGAAGTTGTATCTGCGCTATAACATGCAGCGCGAAACGCAGCAGTTCCCGGTCGGCCTGTGGTGGCGCAACGCCAACCAGGTTCCGTATCCGACCCCGGTGCTGGGCAAGAACCAGTCGGACTCCTGGACGGCGTCGCTAACCCATGTTTTCAGCCCGACCATGACCAACGAGTTCGTGTTCGGCTATACCTACATCGGCTTCCCGAACGTGTTCCAGGATCCGGCGAAGGTGGATCGCACTAAGGTTGGCTATCCCTATCAGGGCATGTTCCACAACGGCGTCGCCCAGATCCCATCGATCACCGGGTGGGGCGGGGAGTTGGCCACCCTGCTGAATCCCGGCGGCTTCGAGGTCGGCGGCCCCAGCCAGGGCCTGTACGCCGACAAATGGCTGCCCACCATCACTGACAGCCTGACAAAGGTGTGGGGCACGCACACGATCAAGGCCGGCTTTTCCTGGGAGTATATCGAAAACTCCCAGCCGGACAGCGGCAACACGAACCAGCAGTTGGCATTCGCCAACTGGGCCAGCAACTCAACCGGAAGCACCTATGGCGATTTGATGACGGGCCGTGTAGCCTCGGACTCCGAGCAGAACAAGAACGCCGCCCTCAAGGAGAGTTACAACACCACTGAGGGGTTCGTCATGGATTCCTGGAAGGTCAACCGGAAACTGACCCTCGATCTGGGCCTGCGCTTCTCGCACTTCCAACACGATCAGGACGGCCTTGGCAAAGGCTATGCCGCATTCCTTCCGGCGCTATATAACCCGGCCGGTTCGGCTGGTGCGTATGACGGATTCACTTGGCATGCCATTAATTCGTCCATCCCGAATGGTGTTTTCCCGACCCGCGGTATCTTCTGGGCACCGCGTTTCGGCGTAGCTTACGATCTCTTCGGCAAAGGCAACACCGTGCTGCGTGGCGGATGGGGCCGGTTCTACTACCACCCCAGCGGGATGGGCACGACGGGCCTAGGCGTGACCAACGGCGAAATCATATCGAGCGTCAGCAACACAACGCTATCCGCTCTCGATGCGACCAATCCGCTGGGCGGTCAGGGGACGATCAGCATCCAGGGCCTCAACACGAAGGATGACAAGATGCCATCCACCGACAGCTATAGCTTCACGATCGCTCAGAAAATGCCGTGGTCGAGCCTGTTGGAAGTCGCCTATGTCGGCAACCAGTCCAACGACATGCTCAACACTACCGCGGGCGCAGGCAACAACATCAACGCGATCCCTTACGGCGCGCTTTGGAGCGTCGCCAATCCGACCGACACCGGCCAGCAGAACGCGTCGCGTCCGTACAAGGTATACGGTGATTTGTCCATTGTGAACCACAACCTATACCAGAACTTCAACGCATTGCAGATGACCTGGATACGTTCGAAGGGCCGCTACAACATCAACGCCAACTACACCTTTGGCAAGACAATGGGCATCTTGAACTCCGGTCTGGGCGATCAGTTCAATCTGGCCAACAACTACGGCGTCGCCGCGCAGAATCGCACGCACATCTTCAACGTGGCCTACTCGATTGAGTTAGGCAATTTCACGAAGAACAAGATTGGGAGCGGCTTCATCAACGGCTGGCAGCTCTCGGGTATCGCTCAATGGCAGAGCGGTGCGAACCTGACGGGGAACGCCGGCTATGGCGCTTGGAATATGCAACTGCCCAGCGGCATTCTTGCCCCTGGTTACGTGACTGCCAACAATGTGGGTATCAGTAATGCCTCGATCCTCGGCACCACCGACATGCAGTTGAACCCGATTGTTACCTGCAACCCGTCATCCGGTCTGGGCAGCCATTCGTACATCAACGGATCCTGCTACCAGATGCCTGGCATGGTCCGCGGCTTGAACGGCCCAACCGTAGGTCCTACCCTCTACGGCCCGGCGTTCTTCAACGCCGACCTCGGTCTGTTCAAGAACTTCCAGATGGGTGAATCCAAGAAGCTGCAGCTGCGTTTCAACGCATACAACTTCCTGAACCACCCGCTATGGTCGTTCCCGACCAACCAGAACCTGACCCTGAACTTCAACGCCCAGGGCGTCAATCAGAACACCAACTTCGGTACGGCCACGCAGAAGCAAGGTCACCGCATCGTTCAGGCCGCGATCAAGTTCTATTTCTGACCCCCTTCGGCTCACGCTGGGGGCTCAACCCGTGGCACGAGTCTCTGTTCAGACGCCGATTGATTGGGAGCGATGGCCTTTGACCCCAAGAGCCATCGCTCGCCAAAGTGGCGGCATGCGTCACGAGCCTGGAAGCTCGTGACGCAGACCGCTCGACTCTTGCTTTAGGTTGCAACAGGAGGCGTCTGCCAGGAGCACCGCTATTCGGGCTTGGCACGCCTCCTTTCTTTCGCTCCTGTTAGACTTCGCAAGATGAAAGGTGCGAAGGGGCGTCCTGGTGTGCCCCACTGGTACTCGCCGCGAAAAATATGTGTCTTCCCGGTACTGAATGAGCAGAATGCCTCGTTCCGCTCCATACGTAGCGCCCCGCGTGGCGCATGATATCGCCCTGTGTGATGTCGACCGGCAGTCGGACTTTCAGACGCCAGCAGACCGTTTCCGATCTGATCGCGGTCAAGCCGGAAGGGGGTGAACTGGCGTCTGCATAGCAAGGGTCTGGATCGGTGGGGCGAAATCGCGGGACGTCCCCGGCGAAACCGGGGCATGCGGAGCGGGCGGTGTTAGACTTCCACACGGAGGCACTGATGACTGCTCGCTCGCTCCTGCCGGTAATCATCGTATTATCCGAACCTGTTGTTCTTCGCGCGCAGGCAGCCGCCGAGTACACCACGCAGGCCTCGGGGGATGCGCTGTCTGCGGCCAGGAGCACACCCATTGGCGGCTGCCGTGTGGATTCGACGCTGCTGTCATGTCTCAGCCACACATATCCTCGAACGACCGTCATTGTTCTTGTCGTGATCTGCCTGTTCGCCATGCGCGCACTGGTCCGTCGCCACGCTCTTCGCCGCTAGGGGGAGAAGGGGGAAATGGACGCCGGCAATCGGATTGAGGTGTTTGGA
>CAWGKI010000024.1:0-7883 GCA_963823095.1 Terriglobia bacterium | reverse complement strand
GCGAGCATTCCAACCCATAGCCTGAAACAACGCGGCGGGGAAGGCATGTGTGGCGGCAGAATGAGCAGTTCGCACCGATTCAACGTGCGCTATTCGGTGATGGCTCTATCCGCCCATTCGACGAGAGAAACGAAGATCGTAGGGTTGCCGAATTTGGCTCTCCATTGGGTCAGGTCAGCTTCTGTAACACCTCGGGCGCGGCAGCATGCGCCGCAGGCGTAAATCGGAACGCTCCTGGCGACAACCTTGGCGAGCGTGTCCGCCAGCGGAGGCCAGCCGACGGGCACGATAGCGGCTGCAACCGATTTCCGCATTACCGAGACCGCCTCCCCCAACAGAAAAATCTGTACAGAGTGGCCTGCTTCCGCAAGTGCGAGTCCGTGCAAAAACGGGAATGCCGCCTTTGTGGGATCGTCCGATCCCCATGCACTCTTCATCATGATGTTGAGTGGTTTGCGTGCGGTCTGTTCGCTCCAGGCCGCCGTGCCGAGAAACGGCAGAGCGATTACGTGCGAAAGGAAGGATCGTCGTGCCATGGAAATCTCCTGCTTCCCGCGAATCCCAGACATTCCATCTCAGCTAGAATACCTCCGCTCTATTGGCCCGCCTCGGACATCTTGAGGTGCACTCAGCCCATTGCTGGCCGTTGTTGCGTCATCTGGAATTTGAGCATGCGGAAGACGGGCTCGAAAGACCTTTTGGATATCTAAAGATCTGGGGCAATGAACCGCGATGTCGGTTAAAGTACACTTTCGTACCTTAAGATTTTTTTGTATTAATTTATGCGGGGTAGACCGTGACGATGCTCACTCGTAGATCAGCCTCAGTTCAACTGGGAACTTGGGTGTCTGTCGAAGGATCGCAACGATCATAGGCCACTATCCACAAGAGCTACGTGTGTTGGGGGTGTGTCATGCAATTCAGGGCGTTGGGAGCTTGTGTACCGTGTTCCGTTTACCTCGTCGCGCAAGTTCTTCTCGGGGTTATGCCGGCCCAGGGGCAAACGTGCCCGGTCCCGGCCATCGCCCTGAACACTACTGTCAGTTCTAACCTCTCCGAAACCTCCTGTTCCTACCAGGACCTGGTACCCGATTCCACACTCGAGCTGAACGTCCAACCGTTCTCCCTCAACGTAACTTCACAAGGCATCTTAACCCTCGATATGGCGGGTTCGTTCGATACAAACGTATATCTGTTCGACCAGAACTTCTATCGATACGCACCGGATCCGGAGGATCCCGCGAGCTTGAAGCCGGGCAATAATTCACGACTCACGATCAGCCTGATGCCGGGCACTTACCTTATTCTGGCCACTTCATCATCGCCCGATGGGTTTGGCGATTTCACGTTGAAAGCCGGCTGGACAGCTCCTCCCAATTGCACGATCGACGATCTGTCGACATCCGGTGTAGTGAACGCCACTTTGGCGGCGGCAGACTGCCGGCTACTCGACCTGGTGGCGCCTTCCACCGATACAGAGCGAGTAAAGCGTTACCGGGTCACCACTCCAAGCCTGGGCGCACTCGACTTGAAACTGTCCTCCGCGGCATTTGCCACGGATCTTGAAGTCCGCGACAAGAACAACGTCGAGATCCACGCACAGGTCGCGGATTTCGAAGTCCCCGAAACCGATATGACGGTCAGCCTCAAGCCCGACACTTACCTGATCTACGTCTCCACCAACGACGGAAATCTGGGCGCTTTTTCGCTGACCTCGGCGTTCGGCGGATTGCGGAGTTGCGCGCCGGCCGTCCTCTCACTCGATCCGATATTCCCGCAGAACGGCACTCTGAACCAGGCGACGAGCTGCCGTTACCTGGACCTGATTGTGCCGAGCGCGGACGTTTCCCTGGTTACGCCGTACACGCTGATGGTGGATGCGCCGGAGCGAGTGCAGATCGACATGGCGACGAAAGCATTCGATTCCTACGTCGAAGTTCTCGACGAGAAGGGGCAAGACCTCGACTCCGACTCCGCCAATGGGGGTGCAGACTCCGTCGCCGAGCTGGCGACCAGCATGAATCCCGGTAAGTACTCGGTGCTGGCGAGCACCGTGAACTACGGGTCGGGGGACTATAAGATCCGCGCTACCGCCACGCACCTTCGGCCGTGCCCCGGCACCGATGCGGGCGCGGAGGTCATCGGAACGGTGGGCAACGGCAACGGCTGCCGGGTAATGGATGTCGTCATCCCCAGCAGCGATACGACGCCCATTGGCCGGCACAACGTCGTCGTCTCACAGAAGAGCGCCATCCGCCTGCAAGTGGCGGCGACCGGCGGCGCACTACCCGTCATAAGCCTTTACGACGGAAATATGGGGCTCGTGAACACCGCCAAAGGCACTGAGACATCGATGTACGCTCTCCTGAGTACGCTGCTGCTCCCGGGCGATTACACAGTGCTGGTGGGTCTGGAAGGGGCGAGCGCGGGCGGATACAAGCTGGATACAGTCGTCCAGCCGCCCCGAGCGGACTGCCCGGTCGTCGCTCTTACAGCCAACGTCCCCGTTGGCGGAACGTTTTCCAAGCTGGATTGCATTTCTTCCGACCTGCTCGTCGGCTCCAACAGCACTGTGGCGGCGAAGCAGTACTCCTTCAATGCGCCGGCGGCTGGAGTTCTAAGTCTGTCGGCTACCTCCGCCGACACAACGGTGGTCGTCAAACTCGTCGATGCCCTAGACGAAGTGCTGGGCTCGGCGGTCGGACACTCCACTCCCGCGGAGATTCAGGTGAACGTTCCCGCAGGCGGGTTCAAGGTGGTTGTACTGCCTTGGGCCGGCACTGATGGCAGCTTCACGCTGCAGGCATACTTCAGGGAAACCTTGGCTCCTCCAACCCAGACGCCTATCAGAGATCCGGGACTGGGCCGCGGGGCCAAGAGTCGTTGAACCCAATTCAATCCAAGCCTCAGAGACAGATTACTTCACAAGGGAATATTGAAAGGCACTCATGGAACGAAGGAATTTTCTGAAACTCGCGGCAGGCGCTGCCGCTTTCCTGGCCGCGCGGAAGAAATTGTATGGGTTCTATCAAAGCCCTGGGTTGTCCAAGTTCACCCAGCCGCTGCGGGGAATCGGCGCAATTCCGGTGGCGAAACCCGATGCTACGCTCGCTCCGGTCACCGGCGTTACGCACTACACAATAGACATCAATGAGTTTTCCGATACATTGCACCCCAGTATGGGGCCGACGAGACTATGGGGCTATCATCCCCGCGTGCCGCTGACGGGCGCAGGCCAGGCGCATCTTGGAGGCATCATCGTCGCGCAGAAGGGCGTTCCGATACAAATCACCTTCCAGAACAACCTGCCCGGCACCCATATCATCCCGGTGGACACTTCCTCGTCCTTCCCCGATGCGGCAATAGTGAACCGTACCGCGGTTCACCTCCACGGGGGTCTCGTGCCGTGGATCAGCGACGGGGGCCCGTTCGACTGGTGGACGCCCAATGGCTTGCATGGGGATAGCTTCGTGAACAACGCGGTCCTCAACCCAACGGCGTTGGCGAGCCAGGCTGAATACTACTACCCCAACACCCAGAGCGCGCGGCTCATGTGGTATCACGACCACGCGCACGACATCACCCGCATCAATGCGTATGCGGGAATCGCGTCGGCCTACATTATCCGAGATACGTTCGAAGCGGGCCTGGTGCCCCTCGGGCTGCCGGATTTCATCGAGAAGGGCGGTCGCGAGATTCCGATCGTCGTTCAGGATAAGATCTTCGTGGACCCGGCCACTATCGACTATTTCGACCCGACCTGGCGCCAGACGGGCGCCCCCATTACTAGCGGCTCGCTGTGGTACCCCCACTTCTACGACTACAAGAAGTGGACGCTCGGGCCCAATACGTCGGGCTTTCCGCCTCAGCCGTCGTCGTGCATTCCCGAAATGTTCGGCGACACTATGCTCGCCAATGGCACGGTGTACCCCGAAGCCGCGATCGAGCCGCGCCGCTACCGGATCCGTTTCCTGAACGCCTGCAACGCCCGCTACCTGAATCTGCAACTGTATGTCGACGACGGCAGCCCCGACAGCATCACACTCAACGCGAAAGGGAATCCGACGAACTTGCCCGGCCCGGATTTCACCGTTATCGGGACCGAAGGCGGTTTCTTGCAGACCCCCGTGCTGGTCAAAGCCAACATTCCGTTCAACCCGGTGACTTTGAAGGGCAGCCTGATCACGGCTCCCGCGGAGCGGTGGGACATGATCATCGATTTCAGCGCCTTCGCGGGGAAGAAGATCGTTCTTTACAACGACGCTCCCGCCCCGTTCCCGTCGAATGACCCCGCCAACGACTACTATTTCAACGGACCCGGAGATCCAACGAACGTTGGCCCCGGCTTCGGGCCGAATTCACGCCAGATCATGCGGTTCGCCGTGGGGCTCGCAGCGACAGCGCCGGCCGATCTGCCGCTCAGTGTCGTTCCGGGTTACAACATGAAGCCTGGCCTCGACCCATTCCTGGTGGCTCCCGGGAGCGCCGTTGCCGGAGGCGTGTTAACGCTGCCGACGAAGACCCTGGCGGGAAAGCCCGTCACACGGATTCGCTACATGACGCTGAACGAGGATTTCGACGCCTATGGCCGGCTGATTCAGAGGATGGGCACCGAAGTCGCACCCGTTCCAGGCAGCGGCGTGTTCGGTCGCGCCTACATGGATGCGGCCACCGAGACGCCCAAGGCGGGCGACACGGAGATCTGGCAGATCATCAACCTGACCGCGGATACGCACCCGATGCACTTCCATCTGGTGGATGTTCAGATTCTCGCCAGGCAGCCCTTCAATTGGGAGACCTACGTCGGCGGTCCGGTTACCGCCTTCCTGGGCCCTGCCGTCAATCCGCCAACTGTCGAGCACGGCTGGAAAGAAACGGTAAAGTGCAATCCCGGCGAAGTGACAACGGTCATCATGCAGTTCAACCTGCCAACCGGCCTGCCGTTCACAACGCCACTTAGCAGCAGAGCAGGGCTCGGACTTCCAGCGGGCGCCTCCGGCCATGAGTATGTGTGGCACTGCCACATTCTCGAGCACGAAGAGCATGATATGATGCGGCCGCTCGTCATATTGCCGTAGGGTCCGTCGTAGCCCGTTTCGTTCGTGTATGCGGCCCCGAGGACCGAATTCGGCCTCGAGGCCGTTTGCACATCAAGGATCCTTCCAATGTCGCCTCGCGCTGGAACTCTGATCTTCCTTTGTATCGCCGCTGCCTTCATGGCCGGCCTGTGGTTCGGCGAGGGCCATTCCCAGCCTCAAGGGGCCTCTACAGCCAGACGTATTCTGTATTATTCCGATCCGATGCACCCGGCCTACAGATCGGAAAAGCCGGGAATTGCGCCCGATTGCGGCATGCAACTCGAGCCGGTGTACGCCGATAGCGCGTCCATGGAGCCCGAAAACATACAGAGCTACAAACCCGGTACCGTTCGAATCGGCGCGGACCAGCAGCGGCAGATCGGGGTCAAGGTCGTGGAGGTGGAGAAAGCCGCTGCCGCATTGCCCATTCGGGTCGCCGGTCGAGTTGTCGCCGATGAGATGCGGGTGTTCCGGGTTGTGGCGCCGACCGACGGCTTGATTCAGGAGCTGAAGCAGGTCACCACGGGCAGTCTCGTCAAGAAGGGCGAGACGCTGGCGGTGTTCAGCAACGTCGAGTTCTTAGCGGCGGAACGGGCGTACATGTTCGCGCTTAACTCGGCCGACAAGTACCAGACGTCCGGCCAGGAGTCCGCGGCACAGATCGAGCAGAGCAAGACGAATGTCCAGCAGAGCCGGCTCACCCTGCGAAAGCTGGGTATGAGCGAGGCGCAAATCGAGGAAGTCGCCAAGACGAGGCAGTCCACTGAGAACATCCGTCTTACCGCTCCCGCGACGGGCTTCGTCGTAGCACGCAATATCGCCGATGGTCTGAAGTTCGATCGGGGGATGGAGTTCTTTCGCATCGCCGATCTCAGCCATGTCTGGGTGGTCGCCGATTTCTACGAGAATGAAGCTCGATTCCTGGCCCGGCTGGAGAGAGCCACAGTGCGCTACCAGGATCGGTCGATCTCGGCACATCTGAGCGCAACGCTGCCGCAGTTCGATCCCGTCTCCCGGGTAATGCGCGTCCGTCTGGAAGTGGACAATGCGGATCTCTCGCTCCGCCCCGACATGTTCGTAAGCGTCGATTTTCAGGTCAACGTGCCTGCCGCAATTACGGTCCCCATCGATGCGGTGATCAACTCCGGTCTGCGCAAGACAGTGTTCGTCGACCGTGGCAACGGGGTTTTTGAGCCTCGCACGATCCTGACCGGCGCTGTCCTCGGCAACCGAGTGGTCGCCACTGACGGCTTGATGCCCGGCGAACGGGTAGCGGCTTCCGGAACCTTTCTCCTCGACTCGGAGAGCCGCCTTCAGTCGGCTGCCGCGACGAATTCCGCCGCGCAAGTTGCTGCGACTGCCGCCAAAGATCCAGTTTGCGGTATGAATGTCGATCCGAAGAGGGCCGGAGCCGTACAGGTTGAACACGGTGGCAAGACCTACACTTTTTGTTCCCAAGAGTGCAAACAGAAGTTCAAAACGAACCCTGCACACTTCGCGACGGACACTAACGGTTCCACCCGACCCCTCGCCAGGCAGAAGCGCCAGGAGCGAGGACCGGCATAAGCACCTGGCACGCTCCAAATCTTCACAGGCGGCGCGTCGTGGCTACCGGCGCGTGCAAGCGCCAATGTGCGACAACCTGTCTTTCCCCCTGATCGCGGCGCACCTGGAAGCTGAACTGTTACTTCGAATTCGGACGATGCTCGAGCGAGGGTTGGTATCCTGAGGTTTCGGGCTCCCTCCTGATGTGCTCCCGCGGTAACTTCACAGCGTTCCTACTCTGTCTCGCAGTCCTCAGCCTGGCCGCTTGCGGTCCGACCGGCGAGCACGAGCCCTCGTTTGGCGAGGCTTGGGTCGCGCCCTCCACGCTGCAGGTCCGGAAGGAACTCGCCTTGCGCGCTCCGGTTTCGGTGACCCTGAGCCACGGTGACAAGGTCGATCTGCTCGCCCGGCGGCGGCGGTTCGTCAAGATCCGGGCATCCAATGGAGCGGAGGGCTGGACCGACTCTCGTCTGCTGCTGTCCGCCGACGCCCGCGACAAGTTTCAGGATTTACAGGACCGCGCCGCCGCTGCGCCCTCGCTCGGGCAGGCAACGGTGTTGGACGCTGTGACCGTTCACTCGGCGCCTTATCGCCAGGCCCCGGCCCTGTTTCAGGTTCCTCCGAAGACAGCCGTAGAGATCCTCGCGCACCAGCGCTTCGAGCGCTTGCCGTGGGATCCGCCTCCCCTGTTGGAGGAGTTGGCGCTGAAGCCCAAGGCAGCGAAAAAGAAGATGGAGCAGCCCAAGATTCCGCCGCCGCCCCCAGGTCCGCCGCCTGCGGTGCCCGACGATTGGCTGCTGCTGTCCGGGTATCCGCAGGACCATCTGCCCGGCGAGAAACCGAACGAGCCACCGCCCGCGCCGCCCGCCCCTCCGGCGATGGACGACTGGACCCTGGTGCGCTATGAGAGCGGACACGCGGGTTGAGTGAAGGGACGTCCTGGCCTGTCACTCCGTTCAAGTTATTGACACGTAAAGAGTTATCACAAACAGTACGATATCTGCGAGTAAAACCTCACCTTGGCCGCTTGGGCTTTGAGGTCGTCACTCGCGTCTGTAAAATGTTGTTTTTAAAGAGCGTACGGCGATGCGCAGCATGCTTCGCAGCCTCATTCTTGAGACATCAGTGAAGTTGTTTTGATGCGCAATTGCCAGTGGGACACACCGCGCCATGCGCAAAACACTCCGCTCTGTTTGTTCTTAATCAGCGCCGAAGATATCTAGCCTGCCTGTAGGGAACTGGCCCAGATCGGACCTATCG
>CAWGKI010000023.1:0-5710 GCA_963823095.1 Terriglobia bacterium | reverse complement strand
TTTTGGGCTTGAGTGGGATGAAGCACTCGATTGCTGACCTCTTGGTTAGAAAAAGGGTGCCGTGGTGACTTCGTTCGCTGGAGTTCGCACATCTCCGCGCAAGTTAAACAAGGAGCCGGCACATGACAAGGGGGCTTTTAGCGCTCATTTATTTGGCGAACCATCTTCCATGAGGGGAAAGACGAAATGACCGCTGCTCCGGATTAACGGTGATATGGGCGGTATATAATCCGGTCGCGCTCCCGGAGAGGGCTCATGACGAATCGAATTTTGCTCCCGCTTGTTCTTCGTTACCGGCTCCCTGCTTGCCCAGGTGACCTACGACAATCTTCTGCACGCTGACCGCGAGCCGCAGAATTGGCTAACATATTCCGGCGGGTACGCAGGCCAGCGTTATAGCGCGCTGACCCAGGTCAACCGCGGCAACGTAAAAAATCTGCAGATGAAGTGGGTGTACCGCCCGGATTACCAGAAGAAGGCATACTTTCCGCGTCGGACAGCGATACGTGGAAGAAGGTTACGAAGGCCTGGAAAGACGGTTCGGACGTGTATCGCAATTCCTCCAACGGCGACTTCCGGCTCTCGCCAGCCGAGGGCTTCGATCTCGTGAAGAAGCAGCGGGTAGGACTGTACCGCAGCTTCGTTCCGAACATGGACGAGGGCTGGACGCGCTGGATCCTGGAACAGTTCGGTTGGCCTTTCGAGTCCGTTGGCAATGCGGTCATCCAGAGTGGACGCCTCATCGAGAAGTTCGACGCCATCGTCTTTCCCGATCAGAGAGCCAACATGATTGCGAATGGCTACGCGCCGGGCACCATGCCGGACGAGTACGCCGGCGGGCTGGGTGCGAAAGGCGCCGAGGCGTTGAAGCAGTTTCTCGCCGATGGAGGACGCTTGATCTTCCTCAACCAATCTGGGGGCTACGCGGCCTCGCAACTTGGGATAAAGGTCCGCGATGCGCTGGAGGGCAAGTCCAATCGCGACGTGTACTGTCCCGGCTCGCTGCTCAATGTGAAGAGCGAATCGACGGATCCCGTGTTGGCAGGCATGCCCGATGAGTTCACGGTATGGAACGAATCGAGCCCGGTGTGGGAACCGCAGGAGGGAGCGCAGGCGAAGGTGCTGCTGCGCTACGCGCCTGCCGGCGTGCTGGCCTCGGGCTGGCTATTGGGCGAGAAATACTACGCGGGAAAACCGGCGCTGTTGGAAGTATCTGCGGGCAAGGGCCGGGTATACCTGTTTGGCATGCGGCCGCAGTACCGGGCGCAAAGCTACTTGACGCTGAAGCTGCTTTTCAACGCGATGGCGCGTTAGTGGGGTGGCGCTCCAGCGCCGCGCGGGCCCTCCAGGGCCCGCCCCTGCAGTTTCTACATTTGGTAGTGCATTTGCGTATGATCGGTGTTGTATCAGGCATGGTCGGTGTTGTATCAGGGCATGGCTTTAGCCGTGCCGAACCGTTGTGGAAAGGAGTTGGGCTTCAGCCCCCGTGATTGGCGCGACCCGCCCGCAGCGCCCGGCCCGAAAATATCCTGAGTTCCGCGCGCACATTCTTCGCCACCACCAAAACCAGCCAAGTCCGCGCTTTGTTGCAGTCGGAGCGGAACGTCACTTTGCCGATCGACGTGTTGAGTTCCTGCGTGGCGGCCAGGAAGTTTCGACTGCACGACTTCGTCGTCATGCCGGATCATCCGCATTTGCTGTTGACGGCAGGCGAAGGCATGACCATTGAAAGGGCCATGCAGTTCGTCAAAGGCGGATTCTCGTGCCGCTTAAGAAAAGAGTACGGCTACTTGGGAGAGATCTGGCAGCGCGGCTTTTCGGAATCTCGCGTCGAAGATCATCGGAGCTTCGTGGGGCATAGGGAGTACATCGCGGCGAACCCGGGTGTAGGCGGGCTTGGCCGAGTCGCCCGAAGCGTATCCCTATTGTTTTACGTACTTGGCAAAGAGGAAAACCGCAGGGGCTGAAGCCCTTGACTGAACCGTCTTTACGGCACGACTAAAGTCATGCCCTGATACATGGCTCCTACGGCACGGCTGAAGCCATGCCCTGATACAACGCATACCCGCCTCTTCTATCTTGACCTGATGCAGCCGCGCCGAAATGTAGAATCTCCAGAGACCGGTTTCAACCGGTCCTTCCGGTCGAACTGGCGGAGCTGAAGCCCCGCGCAGACTGAAGTCTGCCCCACCACGCATCTGCCCCACAACGCGTTTGCTCCACTCGTGTCAACGGTGCTGGTGCGTAACTTCTTCCGCCGGTCTTTCGACATTCCAAATGAACGCGTTCCCACTCAGTCCTGTCAAACTGTGACTGGGACTCCCGGGCGGCCTGGAATGAAACGAACCCTCACCCGCATTGCTTTCGTATTGATCCCGGCGTTGCTCGCCTCCGACATCGGCGACAACCTCGTCGTGCGCTACCGCATCCAGACCAACCGGGAGCCGTTCGGCTCTGTCCAGGTCAAACGCTACCTTGCCATCCGGCACAAGGACCAGCGCGTCGAGTTCGTACCGACCGACCCGGAGACTCGCCCCTGCGTAAACTCGCTCTTTCCGCAGTTCGGTAACAACCCCTGCTGGTACGTCTCCCGGAACAAGGTCGAACGGATCGACATGTAGGCCGATAGGGGAGTCTATTTCCAGACCACTGGCCCCTCGCCCAAATGCCGGAACCAGATATTGCGGAAGCTCATGGTGGTGACGGGCGCGCCCGGAAAGCCGCTGTGGTCCTGCAACAGCAGGGGCCCATCCGGGCAACCCTTGGTCTGTCCGCTCTTGGCGATGGTCATGTGGTCCTGCACCAGCACGCCATTCAGGATTACCGTGACCGTAGCCAGATCCGTCACGTTGCCCTTCGCATCGCACCGCGGCGCATGGTAGATCATGTCGTAACTCGCCCACTCGCGCGGGGGGCGGGCGGCGTTCACCAGCGGAGCGGCTTGGCCGTATAGCGCTGCGAGCACGCCCTCGGCGTAGGTCGTGTTCTGGTAGGAATCGAGGATTTGGATCTCGTACCTGCCTTGCAAGTAGACGCCGCTATTGCCGCGCAATTGGCTGTGCTGCTCGGGCATGTAGGGCGGCATGAATTCGAGATGGATCTGCGCGTCCCGGAACTTCTCGTTGGAGACGATGTCGCCGACTCCCGTGATGCAGGCCATCACGCCCTTCTCCACGGTGCACCGGCACGGTGCGCCATCCTTTTCGCGTACAAAGTGCGAAACGTCCGTCCCGTCGAACAGCACCACCGCGTCGGACGGGGCCTTAACCGGCGAGCCTGGATCCACAACCCGGGGCTGGGGGCTTTCATCTTTCTGCTGCGCCGCCGTCGCATTTTGCTGCGTCGTGGTGGCGAGGGTGAAAGCGAGACTGGCGAGGAAGAGATGACGAGCAATCGCGCGGAAGAGGCCGTAACTCATGCCAAACATGCTATCGCGCTGACGCGCCAAGCGCACGCGTGGGCTGGATCGGGCCGTCTGCCGCGCGAACAAGCCCGCCGCCGCACTTGCCTCCGCCGCGCGAAGGATCGGCGTCCAATACCAGTTCCACTTCGCCAGGCATCCCAACGTCTTGGACAGGGATAACCCGATTTGTTAGACTTGGCCGCAGGCCAGCCCGGTCGTCCTCGCACCTGATCGCCCGGCCATTTGCCGGAAGCTCGAATTCGATCGCGGTGGCGAGTTGACTCTCCCCTGGCCAGCGTGCATCGCGCACAGGATTGACCTCCCGCGCCGCTTCCCTCGCGCTTCACGATGAACTGCCCACTCTCTACAACGCGGCTTCAAGATTTTCTCGATTGGAGTATCCCTTCGAAATGCTGTTCGATCTAGAATCCGGCACGGAACATGTCTCCTCCGATGGGCACAGCGCCCCCCTGGGACGGATCTTTCTCATCCTGCTGCTCGCCATCACCTCGCGTCCGCCGTGCCCCGCCTGATGTTCGGAGCCGCGCAGTTCATTTCCTACGACGGCTACTGGCATCTCTTCATTTCCCGCCACAACGACTGGTCCACATGGTGGAGGGAAGTCCGGGCGGACGGCCATCCTCCCTTCTACTATCTGATTCAGTACCTGCTATCCTTCCTCGGCCATTCGCGTCTGCTCTATCGCGCTCCGAGTATTCTTCCCGGAGTCGGCTCGACTTTCGTGATTGGCTTGATCGCAGCGAAGCTCTTCCGCCACAAGGCCGTCGCGCTGTTAACCGCCCTGTCGTACGGCTTTGCGATGAGCATCATCGACCTCACCATCGACGTCCGCGCATATCCATTGGCGATCTTCTTCTGTCTGCTGGCGTTCTACGTCTTTCTCGAAATCATCCACGACCCCGCCTCGGCATCCAACTCCCGTCCACTCTTCTGCTTTGGCCTGTTCGTCTCGCTTGCGATTCTGAATGAATATTACTCTCTGCTGTTCTTTGCGAGTTGCCTGGCAGTGCCTGCCCTGTATGCGCTTCGCGCCCGCCAATACCGCGCACTGCTCGCCGCTTCTATCCGGCGCCGGCGTACAGGCTGGCTGGCCGCCGTCGGCGTGCCCTTGCTCGTCACCTTCACGATGTACCGCCTGCAAATTCGATTCCAGGCGTCCGGCCCGCAGGGCCATTTGCGCGAGTTCTACTGGGCGCCGCACTCCGGCATAACTCTGAGTGACTTTCTCTTTAAGAACCTGGCCAACGAACTTGGCTACTTCTTTCCGGCATCCGTTCTGACTTTGGCCGGGCTGACGCTGCTGCTCCTGCTCACTTTGCCGGTTCTCGTGAATCGCCTGATCCTTCGCCGCGACGCCGCCAAGGAAAGCCTGCGCGGCTCACCCGCCCTGATACTCCTGTTTCTGTTGCTCGAACTGATGGCAGCCGCCGCCACCGGCCATTACCCCTTTGGGGGGCTGCTCCGGCAGCAGTCCATCATCGCGCCATTCTTCACCTTGACCGGCTTTCTATTCCTAGATTGGGTCCTTGACGCATCTCGCTACGTGTGGCAGAGGATCGGCCTGCTGGCCGTCGTTGGGTTCTGCATCGCCGGTACATTTATCCAGTCCTGGCGCCGCTACATTGTCGTGCCGGAGGATGTAGTTTTTCCGCAGTACGGTACCTTCCAATCATCATTCGCGCCCCAGGTCGTCTATTCGGACTTCTACTCAACGTTCCTGTACTTCATGCACACTGACGACCAAGGTTGGCACTACGAGCGCACATTCCGGCAGCAGGGCCGGCAGGTTCTCAGCTATCGGGTCACCAACGCCGCGGGACAACACCTCGAGTTCCTCCGTAACCGCGACGATTGGAACTTCGATCTCTTCGATCCTTCTTTCTATATAAACTTCGCCGGTGTTCTGCGAACGGCCGGATTGGATTCCGCCGTCCTCTTCTATGTGAAGCAGGATGACCGTGCGGTTAATGCCGCCGTCTATCGCGCTAACGAGGAGAAGTTCAAGTCGCTCGCCCAAGCCGCCGGGCTCGACTATGGTCGGTCTGTCTATGACGGACTGCAAGCCTACATCGAGTTTCATGTCCGCGGCCTTGAGCCCGTTCCCTCGATTGACGCCGGTCTGGGTGCGCTTCCAGAGCATTTTGGGGATGGGTGGTTTGCGGCGGAGCAGGGAATTCGGTGGATGGGCCAGCGCGCGACAGTTCTCCAACTCGGCCCTGTCACCGGGCCGGCAGAGTTGCTTGTCGCGACATACTGGCCGTCGGAGCTTCTTGCTAAGGGTCCAGT
>CAWGKI010000022.1:0-129379 GCA_963823095.1 Terriglobia bacterium | reverse complement strand
CGGCGAGGGCGATGCCAACTGGTACATAGCACAGCTCTACACCGTATCGGCGGAAACCGGCGCCATGCTGTCGATCTACAAGCCGCCGGCCGATCAACAAATCGCAGCGCCGCGCTGGTCCCCGGACGGTAAGTCCATCGTGTTCATCGCGCGGCCTGATGAGCGACGAGGGCTCGACGGGCGGTGACGTGTTCCAGATCTCCGCCGGTGGCGGCAGCGTGAGCGATCTCACCAGTGGCATGTCGTCTTCGGCCAGCAACATCACGTGGCCCAGGAAATCTCAGCAGCTCTACTTCACGGAGCATTACGACGGGGGCAGCGCGATCTCGCAACTCGACCCCGCCACCGGGAAGAAACGACGCCTGTGGCAAGGCGACGAGAGCATCAACCCGCCGTTCGACGATTCCGGAATCTCCATGACCTCCGATGGACAAGTCGTGTGCCCTCATCCGCCACTCGTTCAAACAGCCACCGGAAATTTGGGCTGGCCGGATTGGCGAGTGGAAGCCGGTGACACAGCAAAACCGGCTGCGCAAGCCGCGGTGGGGCGAAGCCAAGAGCCTGCACTGGACCAACGAAGGTTTCCACATCCAGGGCTGGCTGCTCTATCCCGAGCGACGTTCGATCCCAACCGCAAGTACCCGTTGGTGGTGGCGGTTCACGGCGGGCCGGCTTCTTCGCTGAAACCGTCTTGGCCCAGTCCTGGCTTCAACCCGGCGCTGCTGTCGCAGCAGGGATACTTCGTGTTGATGCCCAACCCGCGCGGCAGCTACGGGCAAGGCGAGAAGTTCACCAGGGCAAATGTCCGGATTTCGGCGGCGGCGATTTGCGGGACATCCTGGCCGGCGTGGACGAAGCCATCCGCGACGGCGCCCATAGACGCGCAGCGGATCGGCCTCACCGGCTGGAGCTATGGCGGCTTCATGACCATGTTCGCCGTGACGCAGACCAACCGCTTCCGCGCCGCCGTGGCAGGAGCCGGTATTGCCAACTGGCAGAGCTATTACGGCCAGAACTCCATCGACACGTGGATGATCCCGTACTTCGGCGCCTCGGTTTACGACGATCCGGCGGTGTACGCGAAGATGTCGGCCATCGAGTTCATCAAGCAGGTGAAGACGCCGACACTCGTCGTGGTGGGCGAACGCGACGGCGAATGCCCGGCGCCGCAATCTTACGAGTTCTGGCGCGCGCTCAAAACGTTGGGCGTGAAGACGCGAGATGGTGGTTTACCCCAACGAAGGTCACGCGTTCCACACCCCAGCGCACCAAAAGGACGTGCTGCTGCGCATGATCCGCTGGTTCAACGAAAATCTGAAGTAGGTCGCGAGAGTCACTGGCGAGTCCAGACCGTTTAATAGGATCGCCTCAGCGGCCCAGCGCGCTCATGAGAATCGAGGAGGTTCCAATCACGTCCCTGAAAAGTCAGGTGACGGTCTCCGGGCGATATCCCTGAACCGCTTCCGGCACTGCGCAACTATGGGCGAGCTTCCGATTCATTTCGGAATCGACTCTCAGCGCAGGCGGCTGCACCTCCCAATCCAGGCAGTCCCGGACGCCTCAACTCGGTTAGGGAGACAATGAAAATCAAATGCCTCAGCCAGCCCCTATTGCATTGGTAACAGGTCGGCAGCGGCATCGGCCGCGCGGTCAGCCTGTCGTTCCTCGATGCTGGATACTCGGTGGTGCTCGCCGGTCGTCGCCTGGCGCAGCTTGAAGAGACCGCCTCACTGTCCAGCGCCGACGCCGCTCGCGTCCTTGCCGTGTCGACCGATGTCAGCGATGCTGCCTCCGTCGGGCGCCTCTTCTCCCAGATCGCCGCGCGCTTCGGTCGGCTCGATGTGCTGTTCAATAACGCCGGAGTCGGTGCCCCGGCGGTGCCCGTGGAAGACCTGACTCCGGAACAATGGAACACGGTCGTGATGATCAATCTCACGGGGGCCTTTTATTGCGCGCAGCATGCCATTCGGCTCATGAAGTCGCAACAGCCGCGGGGTGGGCGCATTATCAACAACGGGTCCATCTCGGCGCACTCGCCGCGTCCCAACTCCGCGCCGTACACCGCGACGAAGCACGCGATCACCGGCCTGACCAAGTCGATCTCCCTGGACTGCCGCGAGTACGACATCGCGTGCAGTCAGATTGACATTGGCAACGCCGCCACGGAAATGACTGAGAGAATGACGGCTGGCGTGCCGCAGGCAGACGGCACGATACGCGTCGAACCGCGCATGGATGTTGCGCACGTTGCCCAAGCGGTTCTTTACGTCGCCAGCCTGCCTCTCGAGGCGAACGTCCAGTTCATGACCGTCATGGCCACCAATATGCCCTTTATCGGGCGCGGCTGATCGTCTCCCAACCAGGCGTGCCGTCCGCGATGGCGGCGTCGATAATTGACTTGGTCGGGGGCGCCATGGAGCGACTCATTATCGACTGGCTCAGTGTCCGTTCCTCCCGCGATTAGCTGGGTACGGCGCTAACGGCCCGCCAGCGACTTCTCTCGCCCGACGCATTTGCATTGTCGGGAATCAGAGGACAGGCTATTGTGGCCGATGGGTGGATCTCTGCGGCAGAAGGGGAGACGATTCACGAGTCTCCAAATCCATGGATCCAGATGCGTGTGAGCACGTCGTGGCGATAGGCCTCAGGGTCCAGCCCCTTCAGTCTGGCTGTTCCGATTACGCTGTAGATCGTGCCCCTTCGGCATGGCGGAGTCGGATCAGTCGCCCTGCTTCCTGTTGGAACTCATCACCAGCAGACGACCCATCGGGGCGCGTCCGACTTGCAGCTGACGGGCCGTCTGGCCTTGCTGACGCCTGCGCGGTGTAGCTTCCGGGTCTAATCCGCTTTGAGTGCAGCCTTTGCTGGCCGGCCCAACCTCTGGCGGTTCCGCTACGCGTGGCCCAATCCCGCGCGGACTGTTTTCAATCTGGACTGCTTATGCATCGGCGGCGGGTGTTGGAGGCGTTCGGGCTAGACACAATGATCAGCCAGGAACGTCATGCCGGCATCAGGGGCCAGTTCCTGGCTACGGGGACAATTGCTTCAAAATCGCAGGAAAGAAATCCCGTCCGTCCAGTCCCAGGCTTGAGCTTCCTTTGCCAGTTGGGCTAACGCACGTACCAACCCGCCGATATCCGCTGGTGAGATGGTCTTCTCGTCGACGAAGACCACGCCTCCGTGGTGGCACCCCTCTTCCGCCCATGTCTTGAGCAGCGGAGGAATTGTTCTGGTGCGGCGCGAAAGCGAAAAGCGCTAAGAACGACGGAAAGCAGGAGCGCGCGAGGAGAACCGGATGGGTGGGTATAATGAAGGGGCAGAAAGGTGGTTTTCGTGTTCAATTGCAAACCAATTGCCCACCAGCCACCCGTAAGTTATTGTGGGACCGTAGCTCAGGTGGATAGAGCATCTGCCTTCTAAGCAGAGGGTCGCTGGTTCGAGTCCAGCCGGTCCTACCATAAGAATCAGCACGATACGAGTTCGGCTCAAGGCTTTGCTGCGACGTTGTGGCGTGGATTGTGACCTGAGCCGAATCAGGCGGCCTTCCACTCGTCGTACTACCGTCGGCGATCAAGCCCTCGCGTGGTGGCGGTCACCCCAAGAGCATGCTGAGACACCGTCACAGTGTTTGTCACATGGGCCGACTACGCCGCGATTGACTAAGCCTCCCGACTCAAGATTTTGACTGCTAGAAAACCAGAATCGGCTGGTTCTCGAACAACACGTATTCGTCTTCGCGGTCACCCTGCCGATCGGCCCATTCCTGGCAAGAAAGGCAGTACGAGGTCCAGGGCACGGCATTGAGCCGCTTCGGGTTGATGTCTTCTTCACAACGCAGGCAAACGCCCCAGGTGCTATCGTCGATGCGCGCAAGGGCTCCTCGCACGTTGCGCAGGAGCCGTGACTCGCGATCCAGATTGCGGATGACGAGTTCCGCTCCGCGGCGCCTTGCACTTCGTCGAGCGCATCGGCGTTCCTTTCAATCTCAATGCCTTCGCGGTTCTGAACGGCTCGGGCCAGTTCCGCGAGCTTCGCCACCAGGAGCTTTCTGAATCCCGCGAGTTCTAAGTTGGTCATATGAGCCACTCCAGGGCTTGTTGGCTGACACTTCCTCCATTAAGCCGACATTGAATCCTGCCACCGGACCCGCTAAGAGGTGAGATGTCCCGCCGGCCGTAATCGCGATCGGTAGGCCCTATTCCGAGCTCATTCCGGCTGGGCGAAAGGGAGCATGTGCAGCGGCTCGGATACCGGAGCACCCAGGATCTCTCGAACTTTACCGCGTAATTCACATGCGTCGATCGGCTTGAGAAGGAACGGCAGGCTGGTATGTCTGCTGCGGACTGCGCTCAGGTCTGCACTCAACATGAACAGCACCTTTATTCCCGGTTGCTCCTCTAGCAAATGAGCGCAGAGGACCGTACCGTTCAGCCGAGGCATGCGCACGTTTGTAATCAACAGATCAATCGACCCAGCGTACTGGCGCGATACTTCCAAGCCTTCTTGCCCGTCAGCGGCGGATAGAACCGAATGCCCGTCCTCCTGCATCAGCGAGACGACGAGCGTGCGGGACATCGACTCGTCGTCAGCAACAAGAACGACGAACCGCGGGGACCGAGAAATCTTGAGTCCCGCGAGATCTTGATGGTGATTGGACTTGTCGCCGTTCGATCCGACGGGAGTAACAGGAGCCATGCCGCCCCACCTTTCCCACCGCTACTCCATACCGTGGGCGCCGTAGCCCATCGGCCGCATGAACCATGTCATCCTGCGTTCGTGCCGTCTGTTGAACTCACGCAGGACAATTTCGCCCGACATTTTCCGCAGCGCAGTCCGCATGCGTGGCGTACCAGTTTCGCCCAGAAGCCGTCATGAGCCCCCAGGCGATGCGTTGCGTGTTGCGGGGTCTTCTTTGTGGCAATAATGAACCCCCAGGATCGATCATTACCTTAGAGCAGCGGCGAATTCATCTTTCAACTCGGTCAGACCGCCGTCGATCTCGAGATCGAATACGGGGTTCCGAGCCACACGTTTGAGGGAAGGGAGAGTCAGCTCCTTCTGTGCACCCGTTTTCCGGTCAATCGAAAGGATGGCTCGTCCTCCCTGTTTCTCTGAAACAATCCAGCACAAGATGACCAGCGCGTTTTGAAACAGCTCTCTGGTTGTACGTAAGCCAAGTAAGCGCCGTATGCGCTGCAATCGATCTAATGTCGAGTCGGAGATGTCTAGTTCGAGTATCTGCATCGATTCGTCCCCCGTCTTTCAGTTCGTGAAGTTGGCATCAGCGGCACGGTTGGTTGTTTGGTGGCCCAAGACCGGGATTGCAGGATCGCCGGGAGATTGGCCAGTCATCTCACAGCTCTGTCTATCGGGATTCGCTGGACTCTTCCCACGCTTCCCTGCGTGCACCTCCCTCCCAGCGCGCGGGCGTGTTTCACCCCTGATAGGAAGAGGAGTAATGAAGGGCCATCACGCCCGCCCGCGTCATGCACTACAACCACCCTCAACCCGAGGCCACTGAATACGAACGAAACTTCTGCCGAGTGCGCTTCGGGCATCAGAGCCTGTCTGCAGTCATTAAGCTAGCAATCTGTACTTTGTTTGTCTGTTCAAAACTGCACACTGTGAAGCGATTTCCGCTGACTCTCGCGTCCGCAAGTCGTTGCCGCGGGCAGGTTTGCCTGACCATATATCGAAAGAGAGTCGCGCGTCCTGCACGCTGCAACGCCTGGCGCGTCGTTTAACGGGGCTTGCGCCGATTCATCGCGACGTTCGAGGCGCTTGATTTGGGGAGCAAAAACATTTACAAAATCAGAATCGACCACTCGGATCGGCGAATCCTGGAAAGAATCCGAGTCCAGGTTATACGACCCTGCCTTATGGGTGCCGTCGATGCCCGGACTCCCGCTTCACGCAGGCGAGGCGGGGTTCCTGAAGGGTTGCGCCCTCGGAGAACTGGTCCGGCTGGTAGGCGGAGCGATGATTGAGCGGAGGACGACGCGGCCTGTTGAGCGGCCTGTTGAATTGATGCCCGCCCTCCACGAAATGGGAGTCGACATCGCCTGACTGTTTGGGGTGCGCGTAAGGTATGAAGCGGAAGGGAAAGTCAAAACCGGCGTTCGATCTGAAGACATTTCTGTCAAAGGCCAACGGCGGGCGGACAATCGCGGACTACGAAGAAAACCGGGTGATCTTCGCCCAGGGCGATCCCGCGGACGCGGTCTTCCACGTTCTTAAGGGAAAAGTAAAGCTCGTCGTCCTTTCCAGGCAAGGGAAGGAAGCGGTCGTCGCCATACTCGGGGCCGGAGACTTCTTGGGCGAGGCGTGTTTAGCCGGGCAGGCGATTCGCATGGGTACTGCGATCGCAATGACCGCGTGTTCCATCATGAAACTGGAAAAGTCGGAAGTGATCCGGACGCTCCACGATCAGCCGACGTTTTCCGAAGCGTTCGTCACTTATCTGCTTTCCCGCAACATTCGGATCGAGGACGACCTCGTAGATCAACTCTTCAATTCCAGCGAGAAGCGGTTGGCCCGGGTTCTACTCCTGTTGGCACAATTCGGCAAGGAAGACGCTCCTCAAGCCGTGATTCCAAAGATCAGCCAGGAAACCCTCGCTGAGATCGTTGGCACGACGCGTTCAAGAGTGAACTTCTTTATGAACCGATTCCGCAAACTCGGATTCATCACGTACAACGGTGGCCTGAAGATCCACAATTCACTTTTGAATGTCGTTCTGCACGACTGAACCCGTGCATGGGCGCGTTCCGCCCAATGTGGAATTAGAAGAGATGGCCCTGCGCCGGAACATCCAAGGCTCCGGCGATCCATCGCCAGTAGCCTCATCCTGCACGCTTCGGAGGATGTCTAGCCCAAAGCTCGAACTTGCGGACAGCGCGGACACCAGTGGGATCTGCCCGGTGGCCGCCTGCATTCCGCGGTCGAGAAGACCCCCGCTCAGCCTTCAGGTGGATAGAGCATCTGCCTTCTAAGCAGAGGGTCGCAGGTTCGAGTCCTGCCGGTCCTACCACAAAATTAAGAACCTGCCCGCCTGATCCTCAGCGCGATATCGACCTTGTACCTCGGAGCCACCAGCGTGAAGCTCCCGCCCTGGTGCTCGATCTTCTTCGACTCCACCACGCTCCCGCTCGCCGGATCCACCCAATCGGCCTGATAGTTCCCTGCCGGCAGATCCAGCACCAGACTCTCCCCATAGCTGCCCGGCGCCACTTCATACGACCCCGTCTTGCGCTCGCCGCTGTGGTGGATGTACACGGCGTACTGCCGCCCCGGTTCGCTCAGCACGCGATAGTAGGCGTCCTTGCCCAGTCCGCCCGCGACGAAGGGCTTGTCGGGGTGCATCTTCGTGAACTCGAAGCTCGACATGAACTCGCTCAAGATGACGCAGCGCCGCGAACATCTTTTCGTTGTCCGGATGTCGGCCCGCCGGATTCTCCACCGTGAACAGACCGTTCAGTTGATTAAACCCGGCGCCGCCGCCCACGATGAACTCCCACGCCTCCACGCGCGAATCCGCGATCTTGTCGCCGCGGTAGTTCAGCGGGTAATAGTCTGTCTCGTTCAGCTCGATCGGCTTATTGACTCCGTATTTCACGTCCAAGCCCGCGAATGCCGCCCATCTCGCCTCCGGCCTCGCCGGCAATCCAGCCGTTGATGTACTGGCCCACCACCACGTCGAAGCGCGGATCGGCGGAGAAGTCCATCGCGCCGCCGAACGGGCCCTCCACCTCCTGCGCGATCAGATGTTTCTTGGGCAGCTTCTTCTCGGTCGCGATCGCGACATCGGCCATGCGGGCCACCCACGGTCCGGCCAGCGTGATGCCGGTCCCGATGCTCGCCGCTTCGTCGCAGATCTCCAAAATTACGTTGTCGAACGCGTTGGCCTCTTGCGTGATCTTCCGGACGTAGTCCTCCTCGCGGCGCACAACGTCGGCGTCCTTCAGGCTCTGCGCGGCGCGCCAGTCGCACTTGCCCTCGCCCTGCACGTTGTTCTCGTGATACAGCGGCGAGATGGGCCACGTGTCGGAGTATTGCGAATTGAAGAAGCAGATCTCGACCACCACCCCGCGCACGTCCGCCTGGTGCAGAAAGTCCCTCAGGCGGGCGAAGTACGCATCGTCCCAGCGGTCGAGGTCGAACTTGTTGCCGCCCAGCATGTAGCCCGGCTCGCCGCTGCGCGCCCACGGCAGAATCAGGTTCGACGGCCTCGGCCCCAGCGTATTCCCCGTCATGTACTTGCCCACCGGTTCGAACAGGGCCCCCGGATAGATGCGCGTATAGTTCAGCCCGTTGGCCTTCAGCGCGTCGAGGTACGCCACGTAGTCGAAGGCCTTGTTGAGCACCGCGCCGTAATGCTCGGCGGACGTGATCAACAGGATCGGTCGGCCCGCGGAACGAGTAGTAGTGCGGATTCGCCGGATCCGTCTTCACCGGTTCGGCGCACAGCATTCCGGCCAGCGCGGTAAAGCTGAGCAGCAGTCTGGCAGTAGTCATCTTCATCGGGTATCTCCCCAAAGTCCCGGCGTCCGGGCCGTCGTCTCAATCAGACTACTCCATTACCAGGGATTGGATAGCTGTCACGACGCTACGCATCGGTGCTCCTTCCACACCCGGAATCGGACCCTTGCGGAAGGCTCCCGGTGTGCGTCAGCTTGTGTTGTGGGGCAGCTTGGCAAGCTGCGGCCGATTGGCAATCGGCCATCAGGCACTTTGGCGCGAGACGGCGGCGGTAGGCAACCGCCCCGCAGGTTCTTAGGATGCCCCATGGCGCCGGCAGCGGTTCCGCTTCTATGTCGCACACCCAAAGCCCCATCCTGTCGCATGCTGCCTGCAAGATAGAATAAGATCGGCTTTTCCTTCGCCTTAGAGTACGAATTCCGAACGGCAAGCGCGCGGCCAGATCATCTGCCTTATGCCAGTCGGAAGGTAAGTCAACGCAGTGTCAGTCGGGCGAGGACTTGGAGAATTGAATTCAGACGCTAACGTGAGTTGCATCTCTCAGTACTTGGGCCGGAGGAAGAAGTGAACCACTCCATGGTTGAAGTCGTGTTCCCCGGTCTGCTCCACTCCCCTGTCGTGCAGTTGGAGCTGGTCCTGGTGCTGGCTGCACTGGCGATAGGGATGGGAGGCTTCCGGCTGGCCGTGATGGACCGCATTATCCAGCGATGCTCGAAGCGGCCTGCCGCTGCATTCGCGATCTGCTCGGTTCTCGCGCTCGCACTCCATCTCATGGTTGCGCCCTCGATGACACGGCATGCTCCGGAGATTCACGACGAGTTCAGCTACTTGCTCGCGGCGGACACGTTTCTGCACGGCAGCGTGGCGAACCCGCCCCATCCCCTATGGCGCAGCTTTGAGACCGCGCACGTACTCTTCTGGCCGCATTACGCTTCCATGTACCCGCCCGGTCAGGGCCTGTTACTGGCCGCCGGCAAACTGATATTCGGCGATTACCTGGCCGGTCCCTGGTTGACGTCGGCTTTGTTCGCGGGCATAGCCGGATGGATGCTCGCTCGCGTGGGTACCGGCGCGCTGGGCGGTGTTTGGCGCGTTCTTGGTCGCCCTGCGATTCGGCGTCTTCGGCTACTGGGCAAACAGCTATTGGGGCGGCGCTCTGCCTGCTATCGGGGGCATGCTCCTCTTCGGAGGTCTGCCGCGGGTCTTGCGAAAGCCGCGGATTCGCGATGCGGCGCTGGTTGCCTTCGGGCTGGTCCTGCTGGCCGCAACTCGTCCATTACGAGGGAGTTTTGGCCGCAGTTGCCGCCCTGCTGGTTTCCCCGGCGGTCCGCGGGAAGCACGTTCTTGGGCTGGAGGCATTCGCTGCCCGCCTTCGCCACGGCATCCGCGATTCTTGCTCTTGGCGGCGCGAGTTTGCTCTATTACAATTGGCGCGTCACCGGTAACCCTCTGGTTATGGGGTATAACCTGTCGATGCAGCGCTACGGGTGGGCGGTGTTCCCCTGGCAATCGACATTTGCTGCTAACCCACCCGCGAACCGCGAACCTGGCGAAGTTCTACGACGGCTCAGCACCAGTGGTTTCAGGCGCACCTCACACCGATCGGTTTTCTCGCCACACGGCTTGGTCGCTT
Source organism: Terriglobia bacterium (assembly GCA_963823095.1). Lineage (GTDB taxonomy): Bacteria > Acidobacteriota > Terriglobia > Bryobacterales > Bryobacteraceae > CAIVVT01. The sequence continues at coordinate 119,268 of CAWGKI010000022.1, read as the reverse complement.
TCGGGCGATTCTGGGCGTTTTACATTGGTCCCTTGTTCACCCTTCCTCTTCTCGCGATACCCGCGCTGGCATACAGCAAACGCTGGCGCTGGATACTGATCGCCGGCGTGTTCTATGCGATCGGCCTGGCCTGAATCCGTGCTTCTTCCCGCACTACGCCGCTCCGGCAATGGGCCTCTTGCTGCTGGCGTTGATCCAAGCGGCCCGGGTAGTCTGTGCCGCCAGAGCTGGGTAGCAAGCGGCCGTTCGCGTTCGCCGTCCGGGCGATGCCCGCGATCTGCGTCGCAGTCTTCCTCTTTCGCGCGGCGATGCCGCTTATGCACATGCAACTTCCCGGACGTCATGTTCGAACTGCCCTGGTACAACACTCCCGCCGGAAACCAGGATCGCGCCGCCGTGCAGGCCCGTCTCGAACACGCTCCTGGACGTCATCTGGTGCTCGTTCGCTATGAACCCGATCACCTGGCCTCAGTCGAGTGGGTCTACAACGAGGCCCGAATCGATGAGGCGAAGGTGATTTGGGCGCACGACCTCGATCCAGCAACGAATGCGCGGCTGCTGGCCTATTACGCCGGGCGTCGCGTCTGGCGGCTCAATGCGGATATCAATCCGCGGCAACCGGTCGAGCAGGCCCAGGCACGGTAGTGGTTGGGGGGGCGGCGGACAGTCAACATCGTATATCGCGAAAGCCTGGCGCTGGTGCCGTTGATGCCTTGAACTAACCAGCCTGGCGGAGCCTGCCACACCGAAATGCGCGTACGTAGGCAGCGGTGCCCGAGCAGCGGGATGACAAACGTACTCAAGATTTACAGTATTCTGGCAAGTCATGGTCAAGCAAGAGAGGCCCTTACGCGATTGAGACTGACCCCTGCTCTACCGATTGTCCACACCGGTGGCAGAAGCCCAGCGCCTTGCTATCTGCCGCAAGAGGAAGTACTCGTTGACCGGCCGGTCATCGGTGAGTAGCGGCGCCGAAGGGTCTCTCCGGATCAGATCTTGGATTTGCTGCTCACGACCGAATACGGATTCGAACTGGCTCACCACGCTCGATGTGGGATCCCACTCTATCAGATCCCGAGCCGCCGTGGGAGGCAAGCGCTTCGCAATGGTCGATACCGGAAGCCTGGCCATGGGTGACGCGCTGGCCATGAAATGATAGCCCCATCCCTCCATCGAACCGAACACCCGCACATCCCGAAAACTGCACCATAAGGATCGAGCGAACGCGGACGTGACAGTAGCGTCCCCACCGGGCAGCCACTGTTCCAGAATGCCGCCTGGACGCAAGTGGCTACGTGCTACCCGGTAGAACTCGGTGGAATAGAGGAGGCTGGACCCAGCCGATTCTATCGGCGGCGGCGGATCAATGATGATCACGTCGAAAGTCTCTGGCGTGCGCTCAAGGAACCGCCGGGCGTCATCAATCACAACCCTGGCGTGCGGGGAGCGCAACAACTGCTCTCCGTCCGCGTGGAAATAGCCGAAAAGTGACGGCACGCTGGGTACTAATTCCACGGCGGTAACCGGAGCATCCCACGACAAGGCTGAACGGAATGAAGTTCCCATGCCAAAACACAGAACCAACGCCTTTCGGGGGGGCGCCGGCAGCGATGCCATCGGCAAGTGGGCCATCATCTTAGCGATGGGTGTCAGGACAGTCATGCCGATGCCATTGACGAGCAATCGCCGCCTCATACCCTGCCCGGTAGCGATCGAGGTTGCAGTGTAATCGCGCCGCACGCGGGCCCCCGGATAAAGAGTTTCAAGGTCGCGCGTAAGCGCTACAAGCAGAACCGAGGCAACCGCCGCTGCAGCGAGAAGCATGCCCAAGGCACGCCGGGACTCACACGCTCGGGTGATGGCTCCGGCGGTCAGAGACCAAACTCCAAAGCCAAAAAACGGAAGCGCCAGAACCACCAGCGTCCAGCGTTCACCGACGGCCGGCAGCAAGACAAACCCGGCCAGCAATGGGCCCAGGATGCAGCCCAACGCGTTGACCGCATAGGCTCTCCCGGCGCGGTTCGGGATCCCCCGCGACCAGCGGTCCACCAACATCGGAGTCATAAACCCTGCCACGGCACAAAACGGCCCAATACCGCAGACTATTAGCAGCATACTATTTACCTCGGCGTGGGCGCGAATCCGCGGATCCGTGGCCAGCAAGGGCAAGAACGCGCAAGCGCCGGCCAGAATGGCAGCCACCCCGCTGGCGAGATGTTCCCCTACGTCGCGCTCGCGCCGGACCCAGTTTCGATACCTGTTTGAACCCACCGCCGTAGCGCCCAGGTACACTGCCAGCATGGCCGCGAACGAATACACCATTGGCCCCAGGATCGAATAAATTGGCGCGTCCAGACAACTTCCATCCCTAGGCAGGCCAAGCCCGAAGTAAACAGCAAGGGCAGGGAAATCGGTCCGGCCGGCGCGAAATCCGCAACTTCCCAGGCGGGCGCGTTCAGACCGGATGCAGGAGTGGCTGCGGGCACGTTGTCGCCTGGTGATTTCCGATGTGTAAACGCTACGGCAAACGCCATTGCGGCAATTACCGCGTTGAGCGCCACGGCTGTTAGCAGGGTCTTTGAGAAACCTAGCAACTCTATAAACACATAGGCTGATCCGATGGTTCCCGCCACCGCTCCCAGGACATTCGCCAGGTACAAGTAACTGAAAGATGTGGAGGATTTGTTGCGGTACGCAGTCCGGATTCCGGCCATCGCCAGCGGAAATGTCGCGCCCATGCATGTGCAAAACGGGAGCATAACGAATCCCACCCAGGCTGCGCAGGCGAGATAGTACCCCGTGGACCCCCAGGCTGCACCCTGATCCGATAGCACTTTGGTTCCCGCGCGAAACAGAGGCGCGACCGTCAGGCCCGAAATCCCGATCGCCAGTTCACTTGCGCCATAGAGGGAGATAAAGAACCAGGCCGGATAGCTCTCGAAAGAACGCACCAGACGGCCCCCACCCCAACTCCCTAACGCCAATCCAGCCATGAAAACCGACAAAACGATAGAAACCAGCGGTGTAGTCACACCAAAGCTCGCCATGGCTACCCTCAGCCATACGACCTGGTAGATCAGGCTGCAGAAGCCGGACAAGAAGAAGAACAAGAAAAAGGCGCTCATAAAGTCTGCACTCCCTACACTACCAAAAGAGCGCGTCCATCCTGAGTTCCGCTCAGCGCGTTTTCAGTGGAGGATGCAACGCAATACCTTTTCAAACGGTCAGAGAATTATCGTGTCACCATATGAGAGATGATGGCCGATGAGCACTTCGCCCTCGTTCGACCAGCCTTGATCAGAGTCTATTCTGATCAGGTCATGGAGCGCATTGCGCGGATTCCGCTCCCTAGTCCCCGCCCGCCTAGTCAGGTGCTGCGGCCGTGAAAACGGCCTTCTGGGCCGCGATTTTGCTCGTGCTGTTGGCCACTGCTGCCATCCGCATCCGACTGCTGGAAACGCCGCTGGAGCGCGACGAAGGTGAATATGCCTATGTCGGTAAGTTGATGCTTGAGGGCATTCCTCCGTACCAGATCGCCTGCAACATGAAGCTGCCCGGAACCTACGCGGCCTATGCCTTGTTAATGGCAGCTCTCGGCCAGACCGTCGTCGGCATTCACATTGGCCTACTGCTGGTCAACGCCGCGGCTATCGTTCTGGTCGCACTGATTGGCAGGCGCATCTTCGGCACGGCCTCCGGCATTGCCGCCTGCGCAGCCTATGCGCTGATGTCCTTGGGTGCGGGGGTGCTGGGCACACAGGCACACGCTACGCATTTCGTCGTGCTGGCGGCGCTCGGTGGTGTGCTGTTGCTTCTTCGCTACGATGATTCCCAGCGAATCCTAACACTGGGCGGGAGTGGGCTCCTGCTTGGCTTTGCATTGTTAATGAAGCAACCCGGCATCTTCTTTGGGGCGTTCGGCTTGCTATATCTTGTCGGAACCGAGTGGCGTAGCCGGCGGCACCTGCCGGTCAAACTGATGGTGTATTTGGGTGCTCTGGCGGCACCGTTCGGCGCGACCTGTCTGCTATTGTGGCGTGCGGGAGTGTTCGAGAAATTCTGGTTCTGGACTTTCACTTACGCCCGCGCATACGCGTCCGAGGTTTCTCCTGTCGATGGGATCATACTTTTTGCGGCGGCATTTCTCCCCATCCTGAAACAGAATGCCGCCCTCTGGATGTTCGCTGTGGTAGGTCTGGTGCGCTGGCGGAAGGAAGCATCCGGGCGAACCGCGGTCTTCGCCAGTGCATTGCTCGCGTTCTCTATTCTGTCGGTGTGCCCTGGCTTGCACTTCCGCGGCCATTATTTCATTTTGCTTCTTCCGGCGGTCGCGATACTGGCGGGCGCTGCCGTCCGAGAAAGGCTTTCGTATTGTGTATTCGGCGTCGCGCTTCTGTTATCGGTCTTCATTCAGCGCGATTTCCTGTTCCGACTGAACCCTCTCGAAGTCAGCCGCCAGATTTATGGGCGGAATCCCTTCCCAGAAGCCATCCCTATTGCCAGCTACATCCGCGCTCATTCGCAGAAGAGCTCCCGAATTGCCATCCTGGGATCCGAGCCGGAGATTTACTTCTATGCGCATCGCCACTCTGCCACGTCCTACATCTATATGTACGGTCTGATGGAGTCTCAGCCGTATGCGCTGTCCATGCAAGAGGACATGATCCGAGAAATAACCCTCGCCGCGCCTGAGTTCGTCGTGGAGGTCGCCGGCAACAAGTCGTGGCTACGGAATGAGAAATCGCCGACTCGTATATTTGCGTGGTGGTCCGGCTACCATCCGCAGCGCTACCGCCAAGTGGGAGTCGCGGACAAGATCTCCGACGACCGAACCGATTACCGTTGGGACTCTGCTGCGGACGGATACCGGCCGCGTTCCGATTACCACTTGGTCGTGTTCCGGCGCGAGGACTCGCTCACTCCAAATTCCAGTGAACCGAAGTGATTTCCACCTTGAGGGGATCTGGGCGTCCAGCGCAATTTGGAGCAGCTGCTTGATCTACCCACAACTCGTTGGATGTCGCCACTTGCCTGACCTCGCGGAGTCAACTGTGAATTGCCCGAGTCGCTTGCGGATACGCGCCCTCTTCATTCGACCCTTACACTGAATTCTCGTCCTGGCCATGGCGGAGATCGCGTGTGTGTAATCTAGCCATAGGGGGCGCGGCACATGTCGGAACAGATCAGAGTCGTCAATGAGAGATCCGGAGCCGTTTTGGCGGAATCGTTGGTTTCCGCGCACGATAGCAAGTCGCGCCGCAAGGGGTGGCTTGGACGGACATCCGCACCGCTCGGAGAAGCAATCTGGATACTGCCCTGCGAGGCAATTCATTGTTTCTTCATGCATTTTCCGATTGACGTCGTGTTTCTGGATCGCGATCTCCGCGTCGTTCAAGTTCGCCGTTCCGTGAAACCGTGGCGGATCGCGATGTGCTGGAAAGCGGAATCGGTCATGGAGTTCCCGGAAGGAGTCATTGACGCTACCACTACGGCTGTCGGTGATAAGATCGTTCTTCAGCCGACGGGAGTTCCGCCTCTGGATCTCTGATGCCGGATTCGGCGAGATGCCGAGAATTGAGATCGTTTGTGCGCGCAAGCCGTTGCTCGGATCCGCGCTGAAGTTTGCCCTAATTCCAATGCCATTCACACCACTGAATCTCGTACCACTGCCACTGCTGTTTCGCGTCTTGCTCCTCTCGGTGGCAATCGTCGCCGGCCTCTTCGATTGGAAATTCCGCAGAATCCCGAATTGGCTGGTCCTCCTGGGGTCTGATCGCCGGTTTTGCCTGCCATTGCTATGTGCAAGGCGTGGCCGGACTCGTCATTGCCGCCGAGGGCTTCGGACTGGCGTTTGTCATTTACTTTGTGCTCTATTTGCTCCGCGGGATGGGCGCAGGCGACGTCAAATTGATGGCCGCTCTGGGCTGCATCGCCGGCCCGATGAGTTGGCTCGTCCTCTTCCTGGGAACGGCCATTCTCGGAGGGTTGGTTGCGGTGGTCCTCACCCTCGCCCATGGGCGCTTTTACTCGACGCTCTGGAATGTCGGCCAGATCGTGAAGGAGTTGGCGTTGTTCCGCGCGCCCTACAAGAACCAGCCTCAACTGGACCTTCACCACAAGGCCGCGTTGAGGGCCCCGCATGGCACCATCATCGCCGTCACCGCCGTGCTGCTCGCAATCGCACGAGTTCTCTGACCGTCGCCCGTGAGTCGCGCCCCCACCCGCACCAGCACCGAGCCACTCCCAGCACCGAGCCACCCCCAGCACAGAGCCGCGAACGAAGAGAGCGGTCCCCTCGCGGACACTCACTTGGTCATCGAGCAACCCACCGCGTCTCGGTCGCGCCCCCACTCCGGGCCACCGCCTGCGGCAGCACCGAGCCACCCCCAGCACCGAGCCACCCCCAGCACAGAGCCGCGAACGAAGAGAGCGGTCCCCTCGCGGACACTCACTTGGTCATCGAGCAACCCACAGCGTCTCGCCCCCGCCTCCACTCCGGCATACAACCCGCCCCCAGCACCGCAAATGAAGATGGCGGTCCCCCGGCGGACGACCACATGGTCATCGGGTAACACCCCATCCAATGTGTTCTTCAGTCAGGCCAATCTCTGCATTCCCCGCTGAGAAAAATAGCCGCGCCGCCCACTATCATTTCGTGCAGTCGTCCCTCAACTCAGCACCGAATGAAAGCGAACGCTTCCCTGGGACCTACCTCCTCACTTTCTCCTGCTACGGAGCTAAGCTCCACGGTGATGCCGGCACCGTGGACCGATGGCACAACGTTCTTGGTACGCCTCGCATTCAGGAAAACGCCAGGCTCGTGGCTTACCAGCGACAACTCATGGACCAGCCCCCATACACTTTGGACGGAATCAGGAGATCCGTCACGCTGACAGCGATCCAGGAGGTGTGCAATAAGAAATCGTGGACCCTGTTGGCCGCTCATGTTCGAACCACTCACGTCCACGTTGTAGTCGAATCGGAAGCGCCTGCGGAATGGGTGATGAGCACGCTCAAGCGCGCGGCGAGCCGGGCGTTGAACGAACTCGGCGTCGATGGGCAAGCGGAACGCCGCCGCTGGGCCAGACATGGCAGTACGCGCTACATCTGGACCAAGGAGCAACTCTCAGCGGCCATCCGCTACACCGTCAGTGGGCAAGGTGAGCAATTGTCCGTCTACGAAGCGCCGCCAGCCAGCACCGAGCCGCGAATGAAAAGAGCGGTCCCCTCGCGGACAATCGCCAGGTGGCGGATTCACCCACCGTGTTTCGGTCGCACTTCCGCCCCGGAATACAACCCGCACCAGCCGCAGCGGCTGCAACAGCACCAGCCGCAGGCAGCACCGCGAATGCAAAGCGCGTTCCCCTCGCGGACGACCACCAACGGGCGCAGTAACCCACCGAGTCGGCGCGCCCTCAATTGCAGCGTGTACGCACCAAGCTCGAAAGACCGGCCACTGTTTCATGGCCGCCCCTCCACACCGAAGCGAAGCGGCGACAGCAAGTGGGTGACACTATCCAAGCCGCTTCCGCAAGGATTCCGAAACCGGGCTTTCAGCGGCACAACGCACAATCAGCCCGCGTTTCCCTGTCCGCTTCCAGTGGCATTAGCCGCGTGCGTCGTGCCCGTCTCCGCCGCCTTCAACAGCAGGTACATCACGTTGTTGCTTGGCAAGTTCGCCTCGACATGGTCCACGCCCGCTGCCGTGATCGAATAATCGCTCTCTTCGCCGCGCTGGATGAACCCCTTCGACTGCAGATACCAGATCGTGAACATCAGGTGCTCGCGCGGAAACGACATCAGCTTCTCGAATTCGAGCAACGACATCCCCGGGTGCTCGTCGTTGCTGCGGCGCCGCGTGTACAGCAGGCACAGGATGCCCATGCGGCGATTGCTCTCGCCATCGATCCCGATGGTGAATTCCTTAAGATTGAAGATATTCAGCGGTTCCTGACTCTTCGCCTTGTAGGTCAGGTCGTAGGCGGAGCGGGTGGCCGGGTCGGAAAGGATGCGGTTCGCGTCGTTCAGCAGCACGAAGCGGTCGTAGTCGGCCGTTTCCGGATTGTCCGGGTGATAGCGCGCGGCCAGCAGGTGGTAGACGCGTCGGATCGTCTCCGGCTCTGCGTTGGGGCTGATCTGCATCAGCTCGTAGTAATCGACGAACGCCTTCTCTTCCATCCACCGGGCTCCTTCAGTCTGCTCCCGAAACGACCGCGCGCATTTCGGAACACACCACCAGTATCCACCGGCGCACGCCCGGCAGGGACGCCCAATCGGGCGAACGGCGCGTTCAGTCGAATTCTGAATGAAGGGGAAGCGGGTGCCAAATAGATGCGTCAAGTAATGAATCTTGCGCGTTGGGCGGTATAAAGAATAAAACAACCCCACCGCTATCGACCCCTTGAATGGGGCCGTGCAGTCTTTCAAGCGGGCGCAGTCAATCATGACCTGGAGAGAGAGATACGCCCGCATTGTCCAATGCGCCATCCCTCTCCCCAGGCTTTAATACGAACACATACCAAGGCTTGGCCGGCGCCAGAATCCTGGGCAGCCAGCCAAACCAAGGCCAGATCTACTTGCCTGCCATTCTCCGTTTGCGGCGGCGCATCAGAAAAAGCACGAGAAAGATAGCTGCCAGAACCAAACAAATCGTCTGAAGTACGGTTTTATCCATGTCACTCTCCTATTGAATTGAACTCGGACCCATTGTCACCATGCGCTGATTCCCCTGAAAAGCTTGAGCATTCCGGGACCTGCGGCCACAATCATGATAGAAGGCATGATGCAGAAAAAGATAGGGAAAATCAACTTGACGCCGACCTTGCCTGCTCTCTCCTCGGCCTCCTGTGTACGCCGCACGCGCAAATAATCCGTATGGGACCGCAATGCCTCTCCGACGCTGGTGCCAAACCGGTCTGTTTGGATCAAGACGTTCACCAGTTTTCTCATTTCGGCTTCGCCGGTTCTCTCGGCCAGGTGCATGAGTGCGTCGGAGCGGCTGGTTCCCGCTCGCATTTCCAGGGACGCCAGCGACAACTCTTCACTCAACTCTCTATGCGAGTGCTCCAGTTCGCGGCTCACGATGCGAATCGCCTGATCGATTCCCTGGCCCGCCTCTACGCAGACTACCAGCAGATCCAGGCCGTCCGCCAGAGAAAGCCTGAGCCTCTCTCTGCGCGCGTCAACCTGGCGGCCCAACATATAGCCAGGCAGGAAATACCCTGCCAATGCAGCCAGGCCAACCAGTATGAGCCCGATCAGATTGCTGGGAGCTATTTCGTTGCGGAAGATGAAGGCGGTACTGGTAGGGTGAGCGCACAATGCAGGCGATCCTGATGCCCATGAACACGGCAACCGCGTGGTCTCCCCGGTATCCTGCGCCGGCCAGCTCTTTCCTGGTGAAGGAAGATTCCTCCGGCGACAGCGGCATCTTCTCTCCCAGCCATTGCAGGGAACTGACCACCGTCCACCCTCCGGCTTCGGCTTTCTCGAGCGTCTGCTCGTCGGGGGAGGACGACCGGGTCATCGATTCCAACTGGCGCATGAGATTGGCCGGCCTGACGAAGAACACGTAGCCGAATCCCATGATCAAGATCAGGATGAAAGCAAACAACGCAACTGCAATCAGGATAGGCACTCTGTCAGATCTTTATGTTTACGATGCGCTTCATGATCAGGTATCCCATCACCTGCCCGACCACCGCGCCAAGAATCAAATAACGCCCGGTTGGGTCCTCGGCCATGCTCTGCAGATATCCCGGAGACAATAAACGTAAATGCTACTGCCAGCAATATCGGAAGAACCTGCAGAACGAGGGCGGTCATGCGGCCCTGGGACGACAGCGCTTTGACGTGGCCCTTCAGACGGAATCGCCCTCGGATCAACGTGGCAAGATTGCTCAAGATCTCCGCCAGGTTTCCGCCCGTCTCTCGCTGCATCAGCACCGCGGAAACAAAGAAGCGCACATCGATAAGAGGGATCCGCTCGGACAGATTCCGCAGCCCGACATCGAAAGGCGTGCCGAGATTCAGTTCGTTCGTGAGCCGCCGAAACTCCGGACCCAACGGAGCTTCCGCATCGTTGGCGAGCAGTTCCAGGCTGATGGAGAGTGCATGTCCGGCCCTGACCGATCGGGCCAGAAAATCCAGCGCTTCCGGGAACTGGCGCTCGAACTCTGCCATGCGCTTGTCCCGCTTCCTGTAGATATACCAAACCGGTGACATGCCCAGGACCAGGGCTGTTACGGGAATGCTCAGCCACGGAAACACCAGAAGATTGAAGCGGTAGCCCAGGAAACCTCCCACGAGGGCCATTCCGGCCATGGCGCACAGCACCCCCTCGACTTGCCATCCGAGCGCAGCGCCGCGGATCGCCACGTCCAGATTCCGCAAGACGCTCGAATCTCCCGGCCAGGGAGGATTTGTCCCCCGCTTCCGGGGCCAATTCCAGCGCCGGTGCTGCTTTGATTTCGACGGTCATCGCGGAGGATGAAACCGTCTTCAGCATTTGTTCTACCCGCTGCTTTTGGTGGCTTTCCATGAGCTTGAAGCCTATTCCACAGGCCAGCATCATGACCCCGAAAAACCCAAGGAAAAGCAGGATGATAAGCCCCGGCATCGGTTCCCTTTAGGAAAGCTCCACAATCGTCTGGAACATCTCGGCGGGCAGCGTAAACCCGGCCGCGCGCAGCTTCTCGTAGAATTTCGGACGGACGCCCGTTGCGCGGAATCGTCCCGTAACTCTGCCGTCCGGAGTGATGCCCGATTTCTCGAACAGGAAGATGTCTTGCGTGGTCGCCGTTTCGCCCTCCATCCCCACGCATTCGGTGATGTAGGTCACTCGGCGGCGCCCGTCGCTGAATCGGGCCGTCTGAACGATAACATCCACGGCCGAGGTGATCTGCTGCCGGATCGATCGGATGCTCATGTTCGAGTTCGCCATGCCCAGCATCACCTCGAAGCGCGCGATAGCGTCGCGCGGGCTGTTGGCGTGAACGGTCGTCAGCGAGCCGTCGTGCCCCGTGTTCATCGCTTGCATCATGTCCAGGGCTTCCTCGCCCCGAACCTCGCCGACGATGATTCGGTCCGGCCGCATGCGCAGCGCGTTGATCACCATTTGCCGGATAGTGACGGCTCCGGCGCCTTCCACGTTGGAGGGGCGGCCCTCCATCCTCGCGACGTGGATTTGGCGCAATTGAAGCTCGGCGGCATCCTCTATCGTTACGATTCGTTCCGATTCCGGGATCACTGCGGAAAGCACGTTCAGAAATGTAGTCTTGCCCGAACCCGTCCCGCCGGAAATGATGATATTCAAGCGCGACCGCACGCACGCATGCAGCAGGTCCATCATCCCCTGAGTCAAGGTCAGGTTCTGTACGAAGTCCTTGTCGGTAAGGCGTGTGGTTCCAAACCGTCGAATGGAAAGAATCGCGCCGTCGAGGGCGATCGGCGGAACCACCGCGTTCACGCGCGACCCATCCGGCAGGCGCGCATCCACCATCGGCGAAGACTCGTCCACCCGGCGTCCAACGCGTGAGACGATCTTCTCGATAATCCGCATCAGGTGGGCGTTGTCCTTGAACTCCACCGGCGTCCTGTAAAGCTTTCCGGCTCGCTCGACGTACACCAGCTTCGGTGACGTGACCAGAATGTCCGAGATGGTCGGATCCTGCAGCAGTGGTTCCAGCGGGCCTAACCCGAAGACCTCGTCCAGGACCTCGTTGACGACCTGTTCCTTCTCAACCAGGCTGAGCGGGGAGTCCTCTTCGTCCACCAGTCGCGAGACGGCGATGCGTACTTCTTCCCGCATCCGCTGTTCCGGCAGCGCGCTCAGGGCCTCGAGGTTCACCCGGTTGAGCATCTTCCGGTGGAGCGTGAACTTCAGCTCCTGGTGCTCTTTCGAGTACGATTCCCGGTTGAAAAGACGGATCACCCACGCCGCTTCTCTCTTTGCCACGGAGGACTGTCCGGGCCCGGACTGTCCCGGTCCGAAGGGAGATTGATTGGGGAAGGATGCCATGAGAGCTTGCTACCGGATCAGAAAAACGTCGAGAAGAAGCGCTTGGGAGTAGGGGCCTCTTCCAGACCGGCGAGTTTCGCCATCATGTTTCCGATCTGCTTGCACAATTGTGTCTCCGGCATCAGCAGCCGGCCCTCCGACGGAGGCCTCATACAGCGTCTTGTAATCGTTCCCGATGATCGCAAACACGCTCATCCCCAGGAGTTTCTCCAGGTCCGGGATGCTCAATTCGGGCCGCCGGACCACCCGGTTCAAAACCAGCTTGATGCGGTGCGGGCTGAACCTGCGGTCTCTCAAGTACTGCAGCAACTGCTTCACTTGCAGCAGCGCCGGCACTTCCATCGTAGTAACCACCAGCAACTCGTCCAGTTCGTCCAGGGCCCCGGCGAGCATCTCGGAACGTCCCCTGCCCAAGTCTGCGATCACCCATTCGTACTGAGTCCGGACAAACCGCAGCACGTGCCGGAGTTGCGAGGCGCTGGGCACCTCTTTCACTTCCGACTCGATAGGTCCTCCCAGCACTTCCAGCCCTACATGGCCGTTGGTAACCAGCGCTCTCCAGAAGCTCTTGTCGAGACGATGGATATTACTGCACGCATCCAGGATCGAATACCTGGAGCTGGTCTTGATGAAGGAGCGCACCAGCCCGGCCGAGAGATCCAGGTCCATGATGAGCGTGTCTTGGTTCGTCCGCCGATGGATCTCCGTGGCCGCGTGGCAAGCCAGCGTGGTTGCGCCTAAGTCCGCCCTTGGCCGACACGACGCCAACGGTGCGGCCTCCCGGACGGGTGGTCTCCGCCGTCTTCTGCCGCTCTCCCGAGAGCCGCTCCAAAGCCTGCTGCAGGCTGGGAGTGCAAGGGGGGTAGACGAATTCGCGGGCGCCCGCGCGGATCGCGCCCAGAATCTCCTCGGGATTGGAAGTCGCGCTCACTGCGACAACCTCGGGCTGGCTGGAGCAGCTCCGAATTTGCCGGATCAATTCGGGCAGTGTTTCCGAAGAATTCCGTACGTCGAGCAGAACGACGTCGGGAGCCGACCGCTCGATCTTTTCGAGGAAACTTGCCGGATCTTCTACGCCAGCCTGTTCGTACACCACCCGCACCGGGAGCTGCTGCAGACAGGAACTGACCTCCTCCCACAATTCGCTGGTCGAAATGGCGATGGCGAGGCTTAACGGATACATACCCGGCCTCCGAAGACGTAGTTGAGCATCAGTTTCCGCCCTCCCCAGGCTTGGCCTGAGGCGCGGCGGCTGGCGGCGTGGTTCTGCCGGCGTCCGTGCGGGCAGGCATTGGAACCAGTTGATAAGACGGCGGAGCGGGTGCTGCGTTCTGCTTGTCCGGCAGGAGATTCTCCACAGGTACGCTATCCACCATCGGCTTCACGTTTTCCGCTCCCGTGCTCTCAATGCCGGGCGTCCGTGGGGCGGTTGCCGCGCCTTGTTGCAGGAAATCGATTGGCATCTTGACTTCAGGCTGCGCCTGGCCCTGGGGAATAGGCCGAACGATCTCCGGCGTTACCACCACCAGCAGTTCCGTCTTGCTCCGGCTTTGACTCCGTGACTGGAACAGCTTCCCAAACAGCGGGATGCTGCTGAGCCCGGGAATCTTGTTGAGATTCTCGAGCACGCGATTATCGAGCAAGCCGGCGATCGCAAAACTCTGCCCATCTTTCAGTTCCACCTCGGTGGAGATCTTGCGCGTGCTGAGCGCCGGGATATTGAACCCCTGGTAGACCAGCCCGTTGGTGTAGTCCAGTGAACTCACCTCGGGAGCCACAACCAGGTTGATCGTGCCGCGCGGAGTGATGGTGGGCGTGAAATCCAGCCGGATGCCGAACTCGCGGAACATGGATGGTGACCGTGGGGGCCGACCCTGCCGAGCTCTGCACGATCGGGTACGGAAACTCACCGCCGGAAAGGAAGCTGGCTTTCTTGCCATCCGAGGTCAGCAGGTTGGGTTCCGCCAGGATTTGCAGCACGCGCTGGTTCTGCAGCATCTTGATCGTCGCACCCAGATTAAGGTCGGGCCGGAACAGGAACAGATTCAGCGCGTCGGACAAACTGAAGCTCGTGTTGGCCGCGCCTTGGCTCTGGTTCACAGTGACCGTGGGCGGAGTGTACTGTTGGGTGGAGATGCCCCCGACGGTATTCGTCGCTCCAGTGCTCAGCAGATTGATGCCGAAATCCGAGCCCATCGACCTGTCCACGTCGGCGAACTTCACCTTGAGCAGAATCTGCGCCGCGCCCGGAGGCGTAGCGACTCGCAGCAGGTTGACCGGCTTGCCAAAAACCTCGGCGATAGCCGCCGCCCGCTGTGCGCTGGTCAGATCCTTCACCGTGCCGCGCAGGAAGACCGCCTTGTTCTCGTAGCTGACGGAAATATCCTGATCTCCCAATTCCTTGCGGATCTCGCTCTGCAGCCCATCGACAAGCTTCGCCAGCTTTTCGTCTTTGACTGGTTTCACGGGCGGCGGCTGTACGCTCACGTCGAACATCAGCCGGTTTCCGCCCGTCTGCCACACGATCAGGCTGGTCTCGCCCGCGCCCTTTCCGTTAAGTATTAGTTCCCGCGAGTTGATGGCCACCACCTCGATGATATCCTCGCTCACCGTGGACACTCGCTGGATGTCCGCGGGGCTCTCCAGAACCAGTGATTTTCCAACGGTAACCACCAGCAGTCTCGGCTGGTTCGATGCGGCCACTCGCGGCGGCCCGGCGGGGAGCTCCGCGGACGGCCGCAGGTCCATCTGCTGCTGCGCTGCTGCGCGGCCTGCTTTTCCGGCCTCTGCTGCGCCAGAACCGCCACCGTCGTGGCGGTCACGAATAGGATGGCGGTCCAAGTGCGCGATGTCATTTCGACGAATCCTTCGTGGACGACGGCGCCGCCTCTCCTCTTCGAGCCTGTGATGATTTCCACAGTGGGCGGCGCGGGTGGCCTGGGCTTCGGGGCCGCTGGCTTAGCCACCGTAGGCTTCGGCGTTGCGGCCCACGCCTTCCAGAATATAGGCCAGCGCCGTGCCAGGGGGCGTTGTCTTTTCAGTGTCCAGCGGGTTGCGCAGCACGAGCTGGATCTTGGTGTCCGAACTGGCCAGGCTGAGCGTTTCCGCCTCCTCCGGCGTCACCAGGAGATTTACCACCTGCACCGCGACTGGTTTGCCTTCCGCGTCCTTCTGAATGTTCTGCCCGGCCGAAAGCACTTCTATATTCTGCAGGACTGTACGGGTCTGCGTTCCCAGATTGCCGGTCGCATTGGGCGGGGTTCCGGAAGCGAGCAGATCCACCCGCATCCCGGGGCTCACGAATCCGGCCACGCCCACGACGTCGTTGACGCGGACCGCCACGGCCCGCTTGCCCATTGGAATCGTGGCAGCCAGACCTCCGCCGGCGCCCGTGGCGGCCAGCCTGGCGGGATTCAGCGGCTCGCCGGCGTAGATGTTGGCGATCACGCCGCGGCCTACGGCTTCGTCGGGCTTCGCCACGGCGTAAGCCGGCGGTGTGCCTTGCCAGTCCATCGTCTTGAGATCTTCGCTTTTCAGCAGCGTGCCCACCCGCAAATCGCGCGCGGCGACCAGCACCTTGGGAGCCCTCTTCGACGCGTCGGCGTGGAGGCCCTTCTCAAGCTGCCGGTAAACGACATAACTCGCAATCAAGGCAACCACGAATGCGAAGGCCGCCACCGCTAAGAACCGCTTGTTCATAATTCCTCGGCTGCTGATTCCCCTTCGGGACGAGCGGCTGTGTTTGGCTTAGGATAGTTTCGTGGCAACTGACGTCCAAAAAAGGTTTTGATGCCGCTACCCAGCGCCCCCACAACGACCACGCATGCTACGGCAATAACCGCAACGAGCAATGCGTACTCCACAAGATCCTGCCCCTCTTCATCGTCGTACAGGCATTGACGTCAAGCAGCCTTGGGAACACGTGTACCTCGGCGAACCGCAGGGCAAAACCGGCGGTTTAGCGCGCCAGTTTTGCCCTGCGTTGTTCATCCATCTCTAGTCGCTAGCTGACCGCGTCGAGAGCTCGCCGAATTTAGTGTTGATCGCTCCTGCCGAGGGCTGTGGTCGCGACCACGGCAACCAGCGCGATGAAACCGAGAAGCAGCGCGTACTCCACCATGTCCTGCCCCTCTTCGTCATTGAGAAATTCTTCAAATACGTCATGTCTTAGTTCCTTTTCTAGTTGAGTTAAGTGAGTTCTTCACCGTAAATGAACGTTTTTCATGGCCAAAAGACCACGAACGCTTTCGCCCTTCACCATCAATTGAGGAACGAGAGCAGAACAGAAAATATAGGCAAATCCCAAAAGCCGGACAATCTGACCATGCCGGCGCGCGAACCCCCACTGGCCCGCCCGCCGATTCCGGCGGCCTCGGACCGGGAAATGAACGATTGCTCATTCATTTTTCCAGACCTCGTGATCCTAAACTGCATCCGATCCACGATCATACCTAATCGAACACCGTCGTCAATCCTTCCGCGACCCCCAGAATATCAAGACTTGGAACAACACAGGATAAAACCGGCTGGTCTTGCCCTGCTTGTTCTCCATCTCTAGCTGATTGCGGTCGAGAGCGTTCCGAATTTAGTGTTGATCGAGGTGCCGAGGGCAGTCGCTGCGACCACGGCAACCAACGCAATAAGACCGAGAAGCAGCGCGTATTCCACCATGTCCTGCCCCTCTTCGTCACGAATGAAACTCTTCAAATACGTCATGTCTTAGTTCCTTTTTCAGTTCAGTTAAGCGAGTACTCCACTCTAAATGAACGTTTTTCATGGCCAAAGGACCACGAACGCTTTCGTCCTTCACCATCAATTGAGGAACGAGAGCAAAACGGAAAATATAGGCAAATCCCAAAAACCGGACAACCTGGCAATGCCGACACCCGAAAACCGCACATCGCGAGATCGGCAGCACGAAGCGTCACCCTGCATAGGCGAAACTCATAGGGCACCCCCGCCTCGTCCAGCGGCCTCAGCCCGAGAAATGAATATTTGATTCATTCATCGTACCGGGCCTTGTTATCCGAAACTGCATCCGATCCACGATCATACCTAATCGAATGCCATCGTCAACCATGCGCGAGACGAATCCAACCCGGCCTTCACATCGAAGACACCTGGGAGAGAACGGCCGCCGTTCGGGCAGATCGATCTCTAAAGCGATTTCGTCGCTCTCCTGAATGGCGCCGGCGGAAACCGTCGATTCCCGCAAACGGATCACCGCCAAATGCCGACTGATGCTCTCCGTCCAAACCGGGAGCGTTCCGGGAGCAAGACGCCCAAACTTCAACCGGGATGGCAATCTCAACTCGGGGATCACTCGTTCGTCTCGATTCCAGCTTTAGTAAGTTCCAAGTGTCGGGAATGATTGTGATTTGGTCAATCCTCCTTTTGGTTAGTATACGGAAGGCCTAGTCCTCGACCGTCCGGGTACCAGGTACTTCTCTCTCAATAGCTTGGCCAGCCACCCGCTGATGTTCGGCGGACTCGCCCCGTCATCCATACCGGGTCTTAGGGGTATTAATACCACTAACTCCTTATTTGTCCCACCGAACTCGGCGAGCTGGCGCATGGTCGTTCCCCCCACCTCACATGGGTATGGTACTGTAAGCACTATCGTACCACTCCTGTCAAGGTCAAGATTTTGTTTCTGCATTCACCGGTGTACAGAAGTGATTGTATTTTGAAGGTGATGTTCTCATGGAATCGTTTTCAGCATTGACGGCTGCAAGACGCGGTCCTCCCTGGGAACTTACCAAATTCGGGCGGATCGTTGAGGCTAGGCCGCGGAACGTCGCCGAGAAACCGTCCCCGCCAGGCACTACCCGCGTTCCCAGTTTTCTGGCGCACAGGAGCATCCTCTTGGGTGCCGGTTTGATCCCAAGCTGTCGCTAGGCCTCGGCGCGGCTGCGTAAGAACATCCCGGAGCCGGTCATTCTCGAACACATCCAGGCAGCAGGACTCTTTAGGAGGCCGAACATGAAAACTTTATTGTTTAGTACGCAATGTTATGTCTAGAAATCTCCCTTGGGACAGGTGCATTATAGTAATATGATCTCGGTCGTACTTCCGTTTGACGCTGCTGAAGGGGAGTGATAACTTACATGTCGTCGGTATTGGGAGAATTCTCGCCATCATGATCCGCGCTATCTCTCCTCGCAAATGACAAGCCCACATTCCTCTGGCACTGCGATGTTCGAGGCAGCGTTTGTCCTGACTCGTCTTCTTCGGCTTCCTGTTCCTGATCTTCGATATTTCCTGGGCCATTTTTCGAAGGCTACGTTGCAGCACGCGGTACGGACTGGGGTGCGTTATGCCATCACGTCGCAAACGATGACGTCCGGCGGAAACCCACTCGGCCAGGTAGCCTCTATCAAGTCGGTAGTGCAGAGCGCGGCGATGGGGGTTTTGTCCAATTCCGATATGAGTTCGTACGTAGACGTTTCCTTCTACTCCGTCTCCTCGAATCCGCCGACGAAAGTTACAGGTACTGGGTCCAACTCAGCCGGCAACCTGGTGATTGTCTCCGTGAACGGTTGGAAGTACTATCCCATCGCTCCGTTGCTCTACAGCGGTGCCCCGGTCACCATGAGCGTCAGCGCTGGAGATTTGATCGAGTCGACTGGCACGGGCGCGACCCCGCCGCCGCTTTGAGAGCAGGCCTGAGATGCAAGAGAACTTGAACTCGAATCGCAAGCACCAAGATCCACTAGACCGGCCGGCAGCGTGCTTGTCGAGTGCGCTCTGGTAATGAGCCTCGTGATGACTCCACTGCTCCTCGGTGTTGGCACGATTGGACTCAATCTGGTCCGCGCGATGCAGGTTAACCAGATCAACAGGGACGCGGGCCATATGTTCGCGCGTGGAGTCGACTTTTCGGGCAGTTCGAGCGGCCTGGTGAACCGGGGGGTTCTCTTCAAGATGGCTCCGCAACTGACGACGACGTCGTCGAGCGGGACCGCCGTGCTCATTTTGTCCAGCGTTCAATATATCGGCCCGAACACCTGCACAAGCTGCGCCAACCAGGGTTATGTAGTCTTCACTCAGCAGATTACTCTTGGCAATGCGGCGCTCAAATCCAGCGTCTTCGGCACGGTTCCATCGGGCAGCATGGGCACTGACGGTATGGTCACGAATCCAACCACGGATACGGCCGCACGCGCCACAGGCGTTCAAACCTACCTGACCTTGGCGGATGGAGATCGCGCTTACCTGTCTGAAACATATTTCTCATCGGCGGATTTGGCTGTCCCAGGATTCGCCAGCCCTGCCGGCACATATGCCCGCGCAGTTTTCTGATCGTGCGGAGGAAACGAGGTTGCCGAATATGCAGGAGTCAAGGAAGCCTGGCGGTCCCAGCATGAGGAGACGAGGGGTAGCAGTCCTCCTCATGTCCCTTACGTTGGTCTTCGTCATAGGAATGGTCGGATTGGGCACCGACATGGGACTCGCGTACCTGCTGAAGGCGCGACTATCGCAAGCTGTCGATGCGGGAGCGCTGGCTGGCGCCCGCTCTTTGGCGCGCGGTCAGGACCTCGCTTCCCAGACAGCGAGTGCTACGGCTACGGCGGCAAATTTCTTCAGCGCCAACTTCCCAAACAACTTTTGGGGCTGCACAGTGGCGGCTCCGACGATCGCCGTCACCGAGGACACTACTTACAGGACGCGTTACGTCACGATCAACGCGAGCATCACCGCACCGCTTTATTTCCTTCGTGCGCTAGGTTACAGCACGATTAATCTCAGCGCGTCCGGCCAAGCCGCGCGGCGCGATGTGAACATCATGCTGATCATCGACCGCTCATCGTCGATGAACACGAATGGCGCGATGCCTCCAACGATTGCGGCCGCCAAGACATTTGTCGGCGAGTTCGCGCCCCAACGCGACGTATTGGGCATGGTCGTCTTCGGTGGTGATTACTACCTTTATCCACCGACTTCCAACTTCGGCACGACATCCTCGGACCCATTGGTGAACGAAATCAACAACATCAAGTCGAATGGCAACACCAATGCCGCTACGGCGCTTTGGGTCGCCTACCAGGCCTTGGCCAACCTGAACCAACCGGGAGCGCTCAACGTAATCGTGTTCTTCACCGATGGTCTGCCCAACGGTGTGACTGCTGACATGATCCATACGGTTACGCCATCCACCGGAGTCGCCGCCGACTACCGCCAAAATCCCGCGAGTTGTGGTCCCGCAAACGTGGGGACTCCCGCTGCGCCTCCCGCGAACGTGATGGTGGGCTGGTTTGCACAATGGAGCGGATTCGCGCCAACCGGCACTATTGCCGGGTTCTACAAGTACCAGACAACCACAGTAGGCGATACCCAAGACGGCTCACAGCCGAATGTGCTGACGAGTGGTACGACTTACAAGAACTGCAAGTTTACAGCCGACCAAACAACTGTTGGTCAGGATTTCAAGCAGTTTCCTGCTTACGACTGGTACGGGACGCCAACCTGGGACGATCCGAAGAAGGCATCATACTTAGGAGCGGCTTACAACACCATCACTCAGGCCGATCTTGTAAGTGCCATGAAGAGTTCTCCCCAGAAGTTGGGCTACGCATCACAGAATGCGGCGGATTTCGCTGCTCAGCGTTGGCGTCACGGCGACATCAATGCAATCGTTCCCTTGGTGTATGGCATAACCCTCACCCAAGCCATAGGGGAAAAGCCGGATCCGATGTTCATGTTGCGCGTCACCAACACGCCCGTCGGCCTGGACAACAACGGCGGCCCGATCACCAACGATCTCTACGACAAGAACAAGCCCACGGGCACTTATATCATGCACGACTCAGCAGGATCAACTTCAGGGCGCGTTCTTCAACTCGCATCGCAGATCCTGCACCTGAGCCACTGAGCGCGCTCGAGCAGGCGTAGTCCCCCGCGCCTTCGCCGCATTTTAGTAGGGCGGACCCCCAGGTCTGCGGCCGACCCCATGGTCGGCCTCCTCACTCTTGAGTCCGGCCCCCTGGGAACGCCGATCTCCAGATCGGCACCTCTCGCCGCATGACCGGCAACGTTCAGCAATGAATATCCACGGAGCGGTCGACGCCATCAGCCACCGCCCCCTCGGTCGCGGCTCCACCTCCAGCTACTTCCCGCCCCTCAGCACCGAGCCGCGAACGCAGAGAGCGGTCCCGCCTCAAGCGACCACTTGCTCGCGGTCACAGCTCCGCCCCCGCGCACTCTCTGAACATCTCGCGCGCGGCACACCGCTCCCGCAACGCAGCCACGGAACGAACAGTCACAATATCTCGCAAAAAAGTTCGTCCCACTTTTGAGCGACTTGCCGTGCGAGTCGACGGACTCTCACTTGCCATCGCATTACCTTCCAGCCTTGAGCGAACTTCGGCCAAACGCCGCCGAATCCGCTCCACATAGGAGACCAACGCACATAATGCACTCCACATCGATCCTGTCCGCTGCTATGGCCCTGAATGCCGCAAAGCCAGTTTCTCGCAAGTTAAAACTATTTCATGTTTCAGGCCAGCCATTACATCCACAAGATGATGAATACCTCTCGAATCAAGCTCACGACGCCGATGAGTATCTGGTAGCTAACTCCGTTGGCCTCATCCTGCCAACCACTCGGGCGGCTGATCTCCCCATCCCACCTGGCCGCCTCGCGCTCGGCGTCCCGCGCGATCTGCGAGAAAAACTCTTTCCGGCCGAGAATCATCGCTAAGTCGTTACACGCGAGCGCCTTAACATCGATTCATTCGTTTCAAATGAACCCGGATCGAACCCACCCCAATGTGGGGCGGCGCTCCAGCGCCGCGTGGGCCCTCCAGGGCCCGCTTCCGCGGAGTCCCCCTCGCCTGTCGACTCACAAACGGCCTTGGATTGCCTGCGAGAATCCCCTTCGATTCGCAATTGCGCTTTCCCGTCAGACTCGCATTCAGGGAACAGAAATGAAGCTGTTTTCGGTGTTTCGGATGTACTAGTACCAAATCGTATTGACTCCCAGTCTTTGCGGGATAGAATAGAACACGAACGTAAGCGATTTAGGGTCGAACCCTTATACGCGTACTGCGGGGATTTTTGGGTGTGGGAGGATTCATGCGGGCAGCTCTTGTCACAGATCAGCCCCTCTTGGCCGCAGGGTTGAATGCGGTCTTCGAGAAAGCCGGCGCCCTTGAACTGGTCGCTGTGTACTCGAATGCAGCCGAGTTGCTCAACCTGCTCCCGGCCGTTTCTCCGGAACTGGCCATCATAGATATCGGTCCGGATATCTCTTTTCAGTCTCTCGCCGATGTGGTCTCGGTCGCTCCCCACTGCAAGTTGATCCTGCTGGCGCGAACCGCTACGGCCGAAATGACCTACCATGCGCGGGAGGTCGGCGCCTCCGCGCTGCTCCCGACGAGTCTCTCCACGGACCGCTCTGCTCTCCTGTCTGGATCGGGTTCGACGCGGGCGAAAGCGTCTTTGATTCCGCCCTGCACGGAGATAAGAGTGCCCGCGCGCGCCGTCCGTCTCACCAGGCGGGAAAGCCAACTGGTCGAGCTCGTGAGCCGCGGACTCAAGAACAAAGAGATTGCCACATGTTTGGGGATCGCCGAGGGGACCGTCAAGGTCTACTTCTCGAAGCTCTTCCAGAAGGTCGGCGCCAACGATCGCTTGGAACTGGCCCTCTTCGGCCTGAAGAACATGATGAGCCATCCCGAAGCCATCCCTGCCGGCAATGTTCGAGAGATCTCTCCGGCTCGCCCTCGCCCGCTCGCTCGTCGTCCGCAGACCCTCTATCTACGAGCTCCGGACCCGTTGCGGGTTGCGCTACGATAGATAACTGAGGTGTTGCCCGACTCGCGAGCCGCCATTTTCGGGCCGCCGGAAGATTGGGGAGAGGAAAGACTCAGACCTCCCTCATTCACCTGCCTGCCAATCAAGAGGGCGGGAGTTCCAGTATCGTTCTTCGCTTCTGCCCTACTCCACGTCCTGTGCGCCCTATGCCTTCCCGCCGTACTGCGGAGCCTGCCGCAAGGCGTTGACGAGACCGTCCACGCGCGCCGCATGTCATCGCTGCAGGCCGCACTCATCCTTCGCATGCCGGACCGGATCTACCTCCCCATGCGCAGCACGCTGCTCGCCGATCCGCGTTCCGCCCCCGGCTCGGGTGACAAGAATCACTCGGCCCAGCCGGCAGGGAGGACCTCGGGAACTGGGGCATTGACCACCCGGGCAAACCGGCAGCCCAAATTGTTACCCCTGCTGATCCAACCGGGCAAACCCGTCGTTACCGACCCCCGGACTCTGCGCCTGCCCTCTCTGCTGTACCTGTCGGCGTCGCAAACGCCCGCTCCGCCGGCGCCCGTAGTTCCCAGCGCCCAGACACAGCCGGTGCCATCCTCGAAAGCTGCGGCCGAGTTGCCGCTCCATACTCCAGGCCCGGAGCGAAGCGCCTTGTCAGCCGCTAAGCAAGCCACTCCGGAGACTACTGCCCAAGGCCGTCGCTCTTCCCGCACTTCCGCCGCCCAGCCCGTGGTCGCTCGTGTCGGGCGGCGAAACCGCAGAAGCACCGGCTCAAGACACGAAACCGGAAACTGGTGCGGATGTTGCTGTCTTATCAGTTGCCACGACCCCTCCGAAGGCGAAGCAACTGGTTGAGGTCCCTCCAGTCAGCCAGCCGGTTGCGCCAGGAGGCGCTCACCCCTCGGGGCCTAAGCAGGCATCGCCAAGCGATCGACGTCAGGCCTCCGCGCCTCCAACCACAAGCAGGCAAGATCCCTCTTCCGAGGCAACCAAGGAACGGACCGGGGACGCCGCCGCGCGCGCCTCGTCACACGCCGAAACTTCCGCCGGGGGGGACAGAGTAGGATCGCAGGCTTCCAACGCCCTGCCCGGCCCTGTTCGAACGCGCCTCACGCCTCTCGGACGGGTTCAGATTCTCGATCTGCCCAGCGGGGCACAGCAGTGGCAGTTCCCTGCGGGAGGCTCTTTCGACGTGGTCATCGTCCAGCCTACGCCCGACGCCACCATCGCCGATGCGGAGCGGCTCCTCACCGGACGCCCTGTGCAAACCGTCTACCTCACGCTGGGTACGGGTCAGGATTGGGTCCTGCAATACTGCCTCCCGGCAGCCCACATGACGTCGAGCCAGTCGGGCATGGTGGTAACGCTTGGACAGGAGCCGAAGCTGGACGCTCCTTTCATCCAAAAGGCGTTCGTACCGCCTCAAAAGATGCTCCAAAGCTCGCAGCCGGCGCTATATCAAGCAACGCTGGATGCCAACGGCCGGTTCGCGCGCCTGCGCCCTGTGATGGACTCGAGCTATAGACCTGGCCTGGAACTGCTGCCGTACTTGGAGCAATGGCAGTTCCGCCCGGCGAAACTGGACCGAGTACCCGTTGAGGTTGAGGTCCTGCTCCTGGTCCCGTCGTCCGAGCCGCAATAGCCGATCGCTCCTGGGGCTAACCGGTTCGGCCCGGATTCATGGCCCAGATTCAAGGCTTCGTCGCGGCGCCGCCCGCGAAGTACAGTTCGACCGCGCGCTCCAGAACCGACGGTGACAATTTGAGCGCCAGTTCTTCGTACTCGTTGATGCACCGGGCTATTCCGCATATGTCGCGCGGATAGCAGGCACGCAACGCATTCCCCCCCAATCGCCGGCATGAGCTGAGCAGGCTCTCGACGATGATCGGGTCGTACTCGAAGCCGCGCTTTCCAGCCTCCCGCCGGAAGATCTCGAGGAAGCATTTGTCGCTGACGGGACGAACCATGATTTTGTTCGGGAGGCGACGCAGAAAGGCAGGATCCATCAGTGCGCCCGGATCCAGGTTCGTGGCGAACACAAGCATCAGCTCGAATGGGACCTGGAATTTCAGCCCGTAGCTCAGGGTCAGGTAGTCTACCCGGCGGTCCAGAGGCAGAATCCAACGGTTCAGAAGGGTGGCCGGCGTAATGACTTGGCGTCCAAAGTCGTCGACAACGAGGATTCCATTGTTGGCCTTCATTTGGACCGGCGCCGAGTAGATGTTGGTGGCGGGATCGAGCCGCAATTCCAGCATGTCCGCCGTGAGTTCTCCACCCACGATAACGGCGGGACGGCGGCACACCACCCAGCGGGGATCCATGTCGAAGCCTTCCCAGCCGACCTGTTGGTGGACAACCGGATCGTAAACGGTGATGACCTGTCCGTCGACTTCCACCGCGTAAGGGATCACCACTGCGTCTTCGTAGATGTTCACCAGTCTTTCCGCCAGGCTCGTCTTGCCGTTTCCCGAGGGGCCGAACAAGAAGAGAGATTTTTGGGAAATCAGCGCGGGGCCCACCTGGTCCAGGACTTCATTCTCCACAACCAGGTCATCGAAAACGCGCTGCAGATTCTGCCGGTTGACCTTGGGCCTCGCGGACTGGGCCCGCACCGCGGCCGAATAAGCTTGCAGCGAGACAGGCGCGGGACCCGCGTAGTGGCTGATCTTGGTGCGTTCCGCCGCGAACTTGTGGCCGGCGATGGTCAGGCTAAGGTTGAAGGCCTCACCGTCGCTGCCCCTGATCTCCACCAGTTTTTCCTTCAGGAAATACCGGAACACGGATTCGACCACGGCGCCAGGAAGCTTCAGTTTCTGTGCCAGTGAAGCATTGCTCGTGACGCCGTCGAGATTGATCCGCCGCGCGATCAAGTCAGCCGCCAGTGACCAAGGAAGATCTATCGACTCTATGTTGGTTGGTGCTTTTGGGATCAAGCGTGGTTGCAGGATGGGTTCAGACATTGGGG
The DNA here is from genome assembly GCA_963823095.1 of Terriglobia bacterium. Lineage (GTDB taxonomy): Bacteria > Acidobacteriota > Terriglobia > Bryobacterales > Bryobacteraceae > CAIVVT01. Next base: position 93,520 of record CAWGKI010000022.1, on the reverse strand, counting down.
TGACTGTATTAACTTATCGTCTTAGCACCTCCTTACGCTACACCCGTCTCCCGGCCACGCGTCAACTCAACCTCGAATCAAGCTGCCCCGGATCCCAATTATGGTGAACCTGGGATGGTACTGCCTGGCGATTAGTACCATTTATTGCGTTCTGAGATTCCACGGTCTGCCGCTCTTGTTCGCGAAGTAGACTAAGCGCAATTCTCGCTTTCCATACAGGCGGAAACACTATTGAAATAAGCTCTGTGCGGCGTGCGAGTCTCAAGGTCCGGGAGACCAGAGATACACATTCGCGATTAGTGCGCTCCCTGTGCCGCCACCCACCCCGCGGCTGTGAGGTCGACGAGGACTCTGTCGTCGACTCTCAAAATGAATGTGCTCGGGTTCTTCAGACCCCATTGGATATATGGCACCAGGAATTGCGACTTCACGGCAATCTGGGCTGCGTCCACCTGGACTTCAACGGGCAAGGTAAAATCGTGGGATTTGCCGTGCAGCTCAAACGCACCGTGCACCTCGAGCCTTCCCGCGCCTTGCGCCGGGATCTGGCCGCTCACATGGTCCGGGCGGAAGACAATCCGTGGATAGAACTTGCTCTCGAGAATGCTCGAGTGCATCCGCGAGTCGCGTGAGGAACTCCCACTCTCGCCGCTTAGCGCGTCGATGACAATCTCGCCCGAAGCTTTACCTGTGGCCCGATCGAAGCGAATGCTGCCTTCTTTCAATCTGAACGTGCCGTGCACCGTGTGGAGCACCGTGTTGAGCGTCCAATGGATGCCTGCCTGGGCCGGCGCGAATACGAGGTTCGTCTCCTCCGCGCAGAGCGGCGCAACCAGCGGCATGGAAAGCGCCAGAGCGAATCTGAGAGTAGTCTTCCGCATGACTGAACAGGCCTCTCTAAACGGTCAACAAGCCCCAACCGAGAGAGCATACTGCGCTTGCAAAGGACGCGGGAGAACTCTCTCCGACGTGCGCCGCCAGCATGGATGAAAACACATCCGGCCTGCCCGCGAGAGCCCGCAGAGCGCGGCGGCCCAGCCAATCCGAACGGTCCATCAACAACAAGAGCGAAGCCATCCAGTCGGGACCTTGCCGGATGCGTTCGTGCGCTTGTTGGTACCCTTCCAACCGGTCGCAGGCCAGCGCCTCGGACAACGCGACCGCTTGTCGGAACGCGAGCGACAATCCCTCACCGGTGACTGCGTCGACCGAACCTGACGCGTCGCCGGCTAGGGCTACGTTGTCCTTCACAACCCGGCGCAAACGGCGGAAAGCCGACGTGGCCCCCCTCTCGGGACCAAATGAGATGGCGGCCGCAAGTCGCCTCCCCACCTCCGGAAACAGTGGTAGGGCCTGGTCCAGGCGCAGGTCCTGTTGACGCACGAGCAGCGCGACGCAGACGCAGTCCGGAGCGACGGGGGTGACGTAGATCTGGCGGCCCGGCGCCCAGTGAACTTCTACGGAATCGTTCCATGGCTCGACCCGGTAGTGGCGGCGGAAGCCGAATCGGAAGCCATCCCGGGAGAACTGGTCGAGCCCTGCCCAGCGGCGCACGTTGGAATTGCCGCCATCCGCGCCGGCAAGATAACGAAATGCGACAGGCGTGTTCCCGGCATACGCCCTGCCGGCTTCAATGGCGGAGACTGGCGTCCCCCAGCGCAGCTCGACACCCGCGGCTTGGGCGTGTTCCACCAGGATTTCATGCAGGCGCGTGCGGCGAATTCCCAGCCCCACTTCCCGCGGAAACCTTGCCTCCACGGCCGCACCATAGCCTAGGAAGCGGATGCCTCGAAAAGGCGCTCCATCCTCGGGCGAAAGGTTCACGCCGAGCCTGCCGAGGGCGGCCAGTGCGTCGGGCATCAGGCCCTCGCCGCAGGCCTTGTCAATCGGCGGACGCGCAGGGTCCATCACGATGACCCGCAGCCCTTTGCGGCGTGCTGCCAATGCTACGGCTAGGCCGGCTGGACCGCCGCCTGCGACAAGAAGATCGGATGTCTGCATGCACCCCTTTTCACTGACTTCGGAGTTTCCCAGCGGAGCGCACACGGCTCCAATCGAAAAGCGCGCGCGGGGCGGCTCTGAAGGGCCGCATGGGCGCTCCAGCGCCCGCCCGAATGTTGTATCTCAAATGTTCGCAACCCGCCGGGCCAAACCGAGAGCCTCGGTCCAGAACGACGTCGACTCGTGCATTTGCTTCACGACGCCGCTAATGCCGGCGACGAAACGGTCGATCTGGGAATCCTCAACGATCAAAGGCGGTGCTGCCTTGAGTACCAGATGGTTGTTTCCGCAAATCTGCGTGAGGATGTTGTGATCGCGGAACAAGCGCATCACGACAATCTGGCCGAACATCGCTGGATGGATCGCCATGAAGGACTCAAACGCCAGACGCAAAGCGAGACTGCGCGGCGCGCTGAACTCAATGCCGCAGAGCAAACCCAGACCGCGTACGTCCTTCACCATTTCGTATCCCGAAAGCGCTTCGCGCAGCCGGGAACGAAGCGCTTCGCCTTTCGCCGTGGCCCGCTCGCCCAGTCGCTCGTCCTCGAGCACATCCAGCGTTGCGAGCCCCGCGCGCATCGACAGAGCATTCTCGCCAAAGGTCGAAGCGTGGATAATGGACCGCTTCAGAGAGCCGTAGACCGAATGATAGATGGGCTCTGTCATGAGCACGGCGCCTACGGGCACCAGTCCGCCGCTCAACGCCTTGGCCACGATAACCATATCGGCTTCGGCTCCGTAGCTCTGGGAGGCCAGAAAACGCCCAGTACGGTACATGCCCGTCTGCACTTCGTCGAGCACGAACATCGTTCCCGTTCGGCGGCAAAGCGCCTGAGCGGTACGCAGATACTCCGGGCCCGGCAGCCGGATCCCGGCTTCCGCCTGAACGGGCTCCACGATGAACATGGCATATTGGCGTGTGTTGAGTTGCCGCTCCAGAGCCTCGATGTCGCCAAATTCCACTCTGGCCGTCTCAGGCAACATCGGACCGAAGCCCTCGCGCCAGAAAGGATCGCCCATTAGTGACAGCGCTCCGCACGTCAACCCGTGGAATGCACCGTTTGCGTACAGTAAATGGCGTCGCCCAGTGTGGGCGCGCGAAAACTTGATCGCGGCTTCGACGCCTTCGCTGCCGCTGCTCGCGAAGAACACCTTCTTCAGATCTCCGCCGGCGCTCTCAATCAGCCGTTCGGCCAGACTACCGGCGCTCTCCGGCACGTGGCTCTGCAGCATGGCGGGGCCGCGCCGCTCGAGTTCGTCCTCTAGCGCCGCGATGATGCGTGGATGGTTGTGACCGACATTATGGACGCAGTAACCCGACAGAAAATCGAGGATCGAGCGTCCATCGTCCGTTATCAGCCCGGCGCCCTCACAGCGCACATAGCGCACGTTCATTGAAAGCACGTCCAGCAGCCTGGTCCATTGCGGGTTGACGGAACTGCTGTAGCTTTCGCGCCGGTCAGTCTCAAGCGTGTGTGTTCGCAAAGATCGAGTCTCCCAGAAACTCAGGTCGCGACAGACCATTTGACCGCTTCTTCTGCCAAGTTCGGAATCGTCTGTATGCAGCTAGGGATGCGTTCTCCATGCAGTCAGTTACATCTGATTCGTAACAAACACGTCCGCTTCAGCGCTGTCATGGGCATGTGAGCGGCCGCCAGTCGAGGGAACGGGCCGTTCCACGCTCATAATGTGGTGTGGTTCCCATCTCACAGCGTCTCGCTCGGGATCTCTTGAACAGGCTGCCACCCCCTCGTCTTCATCGCCGAGTTGCAGAGTGCAAACCTGCGCGCCCCCGAGACTCGGCCATAGTGCTGTAGTACTTAAGTACCCTGCTCGAAGCCTTATATGCCCAGCGCAAGCAGGACTCGAAGTGGTATTTCAGTCAGTTTTGTCCGATTCGCCCGAGGGCCTATTGCAGACGCGTTTTTGCCGCGATCGACTGCTCTGGTTCTCGTTTTGCACCTTCAGCGCCACTCAATGTGGATAATTCGCTCTGAAATCGTGCTTAACTCGTCCGCAGGGGCATTTGGCGATTGACGCCCGTCTTCTATCCACTTACAATTCTGAGGAAGGAGCCCTGCTCTTCAAAGAGCATGGCGCGTCGTTTGTGGGTGTGGTCGTCGTGAGGAGGAGGGACTCGTATGCAGCGCGTAGGGCTTTCGTGTGCGTGTCTGGGGCTTGCGCTCCTGACCGGTGGGTCCGCTCTGGCGGGACCGACTTATACGCTATTCACCGATCCTCCGGGAGGAAGCGGCAACACGCTTCGTTATGGCATCAATAATGCCGGTGACTATGTCGGTTGGTCCGCATACTCTGGAACCTACTTTGGGTTCAGGGACGGCACCAGCGGCTTTTCTTATGTCGGGCCTCAATCCCCGCTGCTCACTCGTGCGACGGGCATCAACAATTCCAATTCCATCGTTGGATTTTACGAGACTCCCAGCTTAACTGGCGGCGTATATCAAGGGTATCTTGATAAGTCCGGCGTCTTTAGTTCCGTGAACTTCCCTGGCGCCACATCTACGATAGTCTATGGCATAAACGATTCCAATGAGGTCGTGGGATACTACGCGGACGCAAGTGGCATTACGCACGGCTTCACGGAGATAAACGGAACCTACACCAGCATTGACGCACCGGGCGCGGTAGCCACATACGTGATGGGCGTGAACAACGATGGCGAACTGGTCGGAACTTATTTCGACGGCACCGACACGCACGCGTTCCTGATCGATGGTGGAACGTTCACAACCATCGATTACCCTGGTGCTGGAGCCACTGTAGCCGCGAGTATCAACAATTCCGGGGTCATCGTGGGCTGGTACACAACGTGTCCCGACTGCACTCCGGAAACGGGAATCGGATTTATCCGCGACGCATCCGGCAACTACACCTCGATTGAGCCCCAGCCGGGCGTTGGCACCTATTTGACAGGCATCAACGATAGTAACGAGATCATGGTTGCGCTCGTGGGCGGGTCCGTCGATCTCGGAAAGCTCATGAGTTGGCCAAAGGATACTCCTCCCGCGGCGATCCCAGAGCCAGCGACCCAGTTGATGATGGCGACCGGTGGAATACTCCTGCTTGCGTTGGGCCGTCTTCGCCGCCGCTCTTAGCGGGAAGTAGGCCTCCTCGCGGAAACAGGTACTCACTGCTCGTCATAGTTGCGTCCAGCGGCAGGCCGGACGGTAGGGTTACTCGGCCTTCTGTGGCCTTCTCACTCCGCCTCGACGAATGAGCCTGCGATTCTGCTGAGAGCGATCGCGTTCAGCCTGGTTCGGTGTGCGGACCTTTTTCCCGGGCCACGCGGAATTGGATTCACCCCCTGTACCGCACGCTCCTGGGTGCGCTTGCGCCTGGAGAGTTGGCGCTGTTTCGATCACATTCCAACCGGATTGCGACAAGATGGCCGGGCGGAGACCGCCTCATTGCGTTGCCCCCGGCTCCCCGGTCGACGCGCCGGGCTCACAACTATCTCTCGAACTTCGGGAGCGCTGGTTTCCTGAAGCCCTCCCGGCGAAGCTGCCTACTGCATCACGCGAAAACTGGCTTGCAGCAGATCTCCTGGCTGGGGCACCGATCCTGGCTGGAACGAGATGGACGAGCCAGTCAAACTGAAGTCCACGCCCGCCTTCTGCAGCATGCCGTTGCGGAACAGAAGCAGGCTCTCTGCCGGATTGGGCGCCATCGTGAGCGTGAAGGCTGCGTTGGAGCCATTCATGGTGCCGTTCGGGTTCTCCAGGTCGACGAAAACTGGGTTCGATCCGCAAGGTCCGAGCGAGCCGTCTCCGCGCACGCACTGGTCCGGCGATCCACTCAAGCCGGAGAGATCGCCGTTGATGTCGGGGACCAGCACCCGTCCGGGCATGTAGCCAACCCCTCTTGCCGGCCGTTCCGATAGCGCATCGCTCAGCCCGAAGATATCTGCGATCTGGATCACGGTATCGGCCAGAGGCGGTGTAGTGGGCGATGGAGAGGTTCTCACCGTTCTGACCGCGACGGGGGAGCCGCTGGCCGGCACGGACCACACCTCGGTGTTCGTCAGCTTGCCATCCACCAGGTACATCACTGTGTAGCTAGCCGTCGCCAGCGCAGTGGTAGTTGGCACCAGTTTCACGCGCAACAATCCGCCACTCACCGGTACCCGCAAGGTGTTCGCGGGGATATTGGAATTGTCCGACGCCACAAAAGCCTTCCACGAGATGAGCAGCGTCCCGTTCACCGCCGTGCCGTCCGCGCGGAACAGTTGATCCTGAATGGTCGTCAGGGGAGGCCTAGCCCACGCCACACCTGTTCCAGCCCAGAGCAGCGCCGTCAGGACCGTGCCCACCCGGCTTGCCGCCGTACGAATTACTCTCATCTCTCTACTTCGCCTCCTCGCGCAACTGAACATCGCCGGGTTATCTATCCCGCGACATCAAGCTACTCCCGCTGGGCAAGACGGTTGGGAGGCGTGGAGGTACTGCAAGTGCGTTGAAACGATATGAAATCAGCGGCTTGGCGGACGGACGCTTTTTTTCGCCGGTCTGTGAACGCTTACACAGAAGAATATCGCAATGCCGTTGATACGCGGCGCTCCAGCGCCGCGTGGGGTCCAGGCGCCGCACCGTGGCCGATTTCCGTGTGCGCCTCACGACCCAGTACCAGTCAGCGCATCCCGCGGCCCAATTCGATCCGACCCAGTGCTGCCGGCCGGCGGTTTTCCAATCGGCGAACGCCTTAGGAGCGAGCCTACTTCAGCCCACCGTCGCGTGTGATCGTCTCGGCTCCGAGGAACGGCCTCAGCGCCTCGGGCACCACAACCGTGCCGTCCTTCTGCTGGTAGTTCTCGACGATGGCGAGCCACGTCCGGCCGATGGCGAGGCCGCTGCCGTTCAGGGTGTGCACGAATTCGTTCCTCTTCCCGGCGCGGTACCGGATCCCGGCCCGGCGCGCCTGGAAGCTCTCGAAGTTCGAACACGAGGAGATCTCCTTGTAGACACTCTGGCCCGGCAGCCAAACCTCCAGGTCGTATGTCTTGGCGGAGGAGAAACCCATGTCGGTGGTGCACAGCAGCATGCGCCTGTACGGCAGCCCCAGCCGCTCCAGTACTTCCTCCGCGCACCGGGTCAGCCGCTCGTGCTCCGCGTAGCTATCCTCCGGCTTCGTGAATGCCACCATCTCCACCTTCTGGAACTGGTGCTGCCGGATGATGCCGCGCACGTCTCGTCCGTGGCTCCCCGCCTCGCTGCGGAAGCACGGCGTGTACGCCGTCAGCCGGATCGGCAGCCGGTCGGGATCCAGCGTTTCATCGCGGAACAGGTTGGTCACTGGCACTTCGGCGGTCGGCGCAAGCCACAGGTCCCAACCTTCGCAGTGAAACAGGTCCTCGGCGAACTTCGGCAACTGACCGGTCCCAAAGAGGCTGGCCGAGTTGATCATGAACGGAGGAAGTACCTCGGTGTATCCGTGCTCTTTCGTATGCAGATCGAGCATGAAGTTCATCAGTGCGCGTTCGAGTTTTGCGCCCAACCCGAAGTACACCGCAAACCGCGCGCCCGTGATCTTCGTCGCGCGTTCGAAGTCGAGAATTCCAAGATCCGGGCCCAGGTCCCAATGCGATTTCGGTTCGAAATCGAATTGCGGGATGACGCCCCATCGGGAGACCTCGACATTGTCGGCCTCCGACTGCCCCTTCGGCACGGATTCGTGCGGCAGGTTTGGAATTCCGGCCAGCATCAGCCTGAACTCCTCGTCTATCCCTTTCACCTGGTCGTCCAGCGCCGCAATCCGTTCGCCGATCTCGCGCACCGCGGCCTGCAACTCCTCCGTGTCTTCGCCGGCCTTCTTCCTCTTGCCGATCTGCTGCGACTCCGCGTTGCGCCGGGCCTTCAGCGATTCGATTTCAGTGACCGCCGCGCGGCGCTTGGCATCCGCGGCGCGAAAGACCTCGACGTCCAGCGAGAAACCGCGGTCCGCCAGCCTGGAGGCAACTGCTTCGAGATTGGATCGAAAATAGCTCAAATCATGCATATAAACAGTCTTTCCAAAAAATCCTAAGCCGAGCCACAACCCAGAAACGGAGCCGCGACCGTATGGGAACGGTTGTATCGCAGCTCTTGCCGATCTCGAGATCGGCGTTCCCAGGAGGGAGCGGTTGTATCGCAGTTCCTGCCGATCTGGAGATCGGCGTTCCCAGGAGGGAGCGGTTGTATCGCAGCTCTTGCCGATCTGGAGATCGGCGTTCCCCGGAGGGAGCGGTTGTATCGCAGCTCCTGCCCGATCTGGAGATCGGCGTTCCCAGGAGGGAACGGTTGCATCGCAGTTCCTGCCGATCTGGAGATCGGCGTTCCCGGGAGGGAGCGGTTGTATCTCCATGCGAAGAGCTACCAAGCGACCGTCGATTGCCACTATCGCCCCTCGGCCCCCACCCATGCCAACGGCGGCGTCGCGCCCTTGTAGTCCGCTCTCGGCCGGATGAGCCGGTTGTTCGCGTATTGCTCCAGAATGTGCGCCGTCCAACCCGACATCCTGCTCACCGCGAACACGGGCGTGTACAGGTCCACGGGAATGCCCAGCGAGTAGTAAGTCGAGGCGGAGTAGAAGTCCACGTTCGGATAAATCCCCGGTCTCCGCGCCGCAACAGTCTCTTCGATTCGGCGCGAAGTCAGATACAGGCTTTCGTGTCCGGTCCTCTTGCCCAGTTCCTCGCTCAGCGCACGGAGATGCGTCGCTCGCGGATCCTGCGTCCGGTAGACTCGATGGCCGAAGCCTGGGACTTTCTTCTTCGCCGCCAGCATCGACTCCACCATCGCCGCGCCGCGATCCGCGCCGCCCGCCTCCCGCAGTAGCTTAATGACGTCCTCGTTCGCGCCGCCGTGCAGCGGGCCCTTCAGCGCGCCGATCGCCGCCGTCACGGCCGAGTAGATGTCGCTCAGCGTTGCCGCCACAACGCGGCCCGCGAAGGTCGAGGCGTTGAACTCGTGGTCGGCGTGCAGCGTCAGTGCGATGTCGAAGGCCTTCTCACTGATGCTGTCCGGCCGGCGCCCGGTCAGGCAGTACAGGAAGTTCGCCGCGAACCCCAGCTTCGGATCTCCCTCGACAATGTGCAGATCCTTGCGCACCCGGTCGAATGTCGTGACGATGGTCGAGGTTGCGCCACCAGGCACAGCGCTCTATGCAGATTCGCCTCAACCGATGTCTCACGCGCATGCGGGTCGAGCGAGCCCAGCAGGCTCACGGCCGTCCGCAAGGCCTCCATGGGCTTCACCTGCGGGACGCTCTTCAGAAATTCGACCACGGAGCGGGGAAGTCCGCGCTCCAGATAGAGCGCACGCCGCACCTGCTCGAGTTCGGCCTGCTTGGGCAGCCGTCCGTGCCAGAGCAGAAAGGCGACCTCTTCAAAGCAGGCGTTGTCGGCCAGAGTGTGGATGTCGTAGCCGCGATAGGCCAATACGCCCGCCTGCCCGTCGATGAAACAGATCGAGCTCTCGGCGGCGATGATGCCTTCCAGTCCTTTTGCCGCCGCGTTCATGATCCTTCATTGTAAGGCCCGCCGGGCACACACAGGCGTGAACCGCTCCACTTTCGGCAGACTAGCCCAGGCCGTTTCCTCCCGATGCGTGTTTGTGCGCCCGCGGCCCTCCGGGCGGAAGCCGTTGCGTCCTAATCCCGATTTGATTCATCCGCTAAACTGGCAAGGGAGATAGGATTCGATGGCGATTTCCGCACGGAGTGGCCTTCGCACTGGCAAATTGGCTCAAGGCTATCACGGACTCGACCGTGAGACCCTGATTCGTGCCTTTCGCATCATGCAGACCGCCCGTCGCCTGGACGACCGCGAGATGCTGCTGAAGCGCCAGAACCGGGTCTGGTTCCAGATCTCCGGTGCCGGCCATGAATGTATCCAGACGGCGGCTGGCCTGCTCTTGAAGCCCGGCGAGGACTGGTTCTTCACCTACTACCGGGATCGCGCCCTGGCCCTGGCTCTCGGCATCACGCCGGAGACCATGTTGATGGCTAGCGTCGGCGCGGCGGCGGACACGTTTTCGGGTGGGCGTCAGATGCCTTCGCACTGGTCGGATCCCGCGCTCCACATCTTCACCGGGTCTTCTCCAACTGGCACTCAATTCGGGCAGGCTGTTGGCTCGGCGGGCTCCCGGCGCTTTCTGAAGCCCGGTTCCGACGAGTTGACGCTGGTCAGCACGGGCGAGGGCGCCACCAGCGAGGGCGAATTCTGGGAATCGCTGAACGTCGCTTGCCTGGAAGGCCTGCCGCTGCTGTACCTGGTCGAAGATAACGGCTACGCCATCTCCACGCCGGTGGAGCGTCAGACCGCGGGCGGCAGCATCTCGAAGCTCGTTTCCGGGTTTCCCAAACCTGTTCACCATCGAGTGCGACGGCAACGGTTTCATGGACTCGCTGGCGGCGATGAGCCAGGCCATCGATTGGGTTCGCGCCGGGCACGGTCCCGCGCTGGTTCACGCGCACGTCATCAGGCCCTATTCCCACTCGCTCTCCGACGACGAACGGCTCTACAAGACGGCTGCCGAGCGGGAAGCCGAAGCTCTGCGCGACCCTATCGTCACTTATCCGCGCTGGCTGATCTCTGAAGGACTCCTCGACGAGCACGCCTACAAACGCATCTGCCACGAAGTGGATGAGGAGATCCAGGCGATCACCGACCGCGTGTTGCATCTGGAAGGGCCCGCCGTTTCGGCCGCGCTCGAGTTCCTTTACTCCCCAGATGTCGACCCCTGCGGGCCGCGCTTCGAATCCGAACCCCGGTTCCATGGCGAACCTCGCACCATGGTGGACGAGATCAACCGGACTCTGTCGGAAGAGATGGCGCGCAATGAGCGCATCGTCGTTTTTGGCGAAGACGTGGCCGATTGTTCCCGCGGCGAAAACCTCAAAGAAGTGAAGGGCAAGGGCGGCGTCTTCAAGACCACCCAGGGCCTGCAGACGCGGTACGGCTATGAGCGCTGTTTCAATACGCCTATCGCCGAAGCGAACATCATTGGCCGCGCCATTGGCATGGCGGCGCGCGGCATGAAGCCAGTGCCCGAAATCCAGTTTTTCGACTACATCTGGCCGGCGATGCTTCAGATCCGTGACGAATTGGCCACCATTCGCTGGCGCTCCGCCAACGCCTGGAGCGTCCCCATGGTGATTCGCGTGCCCGTAGGGGGCTACCTCAACGGGGGCGCCATCTATCACAGCCAGTGCGGCGAGGTCGTCTTCACGCACATTCCGGGGCTGCGCGTCATCTTCCCGTCGAATGCGCTGGACGCCTGCGGATTGCTGCGTACCGCGCTCCGCTGCGATGACCCGGTTCTCTTCCTGGAACACAAGCGGCTCTATCGCGAGCCCTACAACCGGACGCCCCATCCTGGCCCGGACTACACCATCCCGTTCGGCAAAGCGCGCATCGCCAAGCCGGGACAGAGCCTGACTCTGATTACCTACGGAGCGACGGTCCAGAAATCGTTGCAGGCGGCCACGCAGATCGAGAGCCGCCGCAAGGATGTTTCCATCGAGGTGATCGACCTGCGCTCGCTCGCGCCCTACGACTGGGACTCGATCGCAGCCTCCGTCCAGAAGACTTCGCGCGTGCTCATCGTCCATGAGGACACGCTCAGCTTCGGATTCGGAGCCGAGATCGCGGCCCGCATCGCCAGCGATCTTTTCGAATACCTCGACGCGCCCGTGCGCCGCGTCGCTGCCATGGATACCTGGGTTGGTTACCATCCGGAACTCGAGGACGCGATCCTTCCAAAAACCGACGACATCGTTCGCGAAGCCGAATTGCTGCTCGGCTGGTGAGCGGCCCGCCACACCACTCATACATCCGCCCTGCCGAACGCCCCTGATATACTCGCGAGTGTTTGCGGCAACCCTCATTGCTCGGCAGCCGAGCGCGGGATCTCCGAGCCACGCCAACCCGAGCAATGAGCCGAAGGAACTCCATGTCCAGTCGACGAGTCAGCACGCGTTCTCTCCCACTGCGTTGCGCCTCGACTATCGCGTTGATCGCACTCTGGGCCCTGGGCGCGGAACCTCGCGCGCTCCCGCCTGCCGTCGCCGCCAGCGACCCCACGGAGATGCGGATCGAAGGCCACACCGGCGCCGAGGTTGTTCACTCCTGCGATAGCACCGGCGTGCTTTGCGTCGGCGCGGGCAAGGAGTACGCCACCATTCAGCAAGCCGCGGACCGGGTGAGGCCTGGCGGCATCGTCCAGGTGTTCAACGGCGCCTACGACGGCTTCCGCGTCACGGCTTCGGGCGAGCCGGCCGCGCCGATCACCTTCATCGCGGCGGGCGACCACGTGGTGATCCGCACGCCGAGCCCTGTCGCGGTATGGAATGACAACATCGAAGTCCAGGACTGCGGCTACGTCGTGGTGGATGGCTTTATCGTGCAGGATGCGCCACGCGCGGGAATTTCCGTCATCGAAGCACACGATGTGATCGTCAGGAACAACGTAATCGGCCAGAGCCGGACTTGGGGAATCCTGTCCGGGTTCTCCCCTGACATCCTCGTTGAAAACAACAAGACTTTCGGTAGCGTCGGGCAGCACGGAATCTACCTCTCCAATAGCAGCGTTCCGCACGACCACTACGTGGTCCGCGGAAATGAGTCTTACCAAAATGCGATGAATGGAATCCAGTTGAACGGCGACTGCGCCACGAAGAGCGCGCTCGGGACCACTGACGGGATGATCGAGGATGCCGTGGTGGAGGGTAACATCGTCCACGACAATGGCATGAAAGGCCTGAGCATTATTTCCGCGCCGGGCGCCCTGATCCGCAATAATCTGATTTTCAACAATGGTGCCGCGGGCGGAGCGGGCGGAATCCATCTCACCGACGAGCCGGATTGCGGCTTGCCCAGCATCGATGCGATTGTCGTCTACAACACTGTTGTAGAACCCAAAATGGCCGCCGTCCGCGCCTCGGACGGAGCAACCGGCGCGCTAATCGCCAACAACGTCCTCATCAGCCGCCGGCCCGTGCTCGATGAAGCCGGAAGTAGATCGATCAGCGCCTCCAATGTCGCGCGCGATTCAGCCGACGGCGTCCTGGCGAATGCCGAGTCGGGGAATTACCACTTGTTGGTGAGTAGCCCGGCGGTCGGATCTGCCCGGCCCGACCAGGCCGGCCCATCCGCCCCGGCGACCGACCTCGATGGCAACGAGCGGCCTGCCTCGGGCTCGAACGCCGCCGGCGCCTATGAGTACACCAGCCTGCCGCCGCCCGACCAGACGCCGCCCACCACTCCCTCGAACCTCAATGCCAGCGCAGTTACCGCAACGCAAGTCACACTTGGCTGGGGCGCTTCCACCGATCCATACTCGATGACTAATCAAGCCAGCGGCGTGCTCGGTTACTATGTGTTCCGGGATGGCAAGCGAATCGCATTCACGAAGGCGACTGCGTTCACCGATAGCGGCCTGTCCCCGCAGACCAAGTATTCCTACACGGTCAGCGCGTGTGATGCGGCGCTCAATGTCTCGCCGGCAACGCCGCCGCTAGTGGTGACCACCAAGGCCAAGGCGACTGAGCGTCCTCGCCGCCCGTAACCTGCGCCCGCGGCTCCCGGAGGCTTCCGCTTCGCGCCCGAGCGCGACTCAGTACAAAAAAAGCGGCGAGAAACTGAACTGGGGCACCCGCCTCATCTTCAGCATTTCTCGCCGCTATCGCCCGGACACCCATTCCGGGCTTGATTCCACTTCAGGCTTTCATCCGGACGCCTCGCCTTCACTCTTCCATGGCGTAGGCCGTGTTCCGCTCCGACCCGCCCGCGCGTTGTCCCATCGTACTCGGCGAGCGCAACCAGTCGAACAATTGCGAAGGACTGACCTGTATCTCGACCACCGTGGCCTCGTGCGCTTCGATGGTCGCGATCATCAGGTAGAATCTCCCCTTTTGTCCCCTCACAAAAATGCCGGTGTACTCCTGACGCCCCTGGGCGTGGACCTGAACCATCGGCTGCCATGAACCTGCCAGCGCATCGCCGACCGCAGCCCGGAAATCGCGCAGCCTCTCCGGCGAATAGCTGAGATTCTCGAACGTCGCCAACTCGAACTGGTGGACCCCGGACGGAGAAGAGGCCTTCACGAAAAACTTGGCGAGACCCATCATCGGGATGTGCGTCCGGTGCACTCCCAAATGTCCTTCGATCGCTCCCACCACCGCCTCGAAATCACGTTCGGCTCCGCGCGCGGGCAGGCACAACGCTCCGAACAGCAGGCCGATTACCGGGATGCACTTGCTTCGCATACTTGCCTCCATCCCACTTCATCGATTGGTTCGCACTCGCTCAGTCGTCGTCCTTATCCTGCTTCTTCTGCTTCTCATCCGTATGGATCTTGGGAATGCCGAACTGGCCTTCCAGTAAGCCCAGATGCTCAGGGTCAATGTAGCCCGCGATGCTCACAATCGTCAGCTCCTTCGGCTCGGTGGCCACCACGGCGAGACCGGCGACAGTGCCGTTCTGCGAGAAGAAGCAAACCTGCGCGTTTTCGCGGTCTTTCTTGCTGCGCACGTTCACGATGCAGGACCAGCCGGAGCCGCGGAGCTGATTGCGCAGCAACTCGACGTCGGCGTCGGAGTATTCACCCTCTTTGGCGAACTTGTAGCTGCGAACGTAGATGCCCTTCAGCCCCAAGACCACTTTCTTGGCCGCCTTCTCGTCCGGATCCTTGTCGGACAGGAACTTGCTGGCCAGGCCGAGCATATTGGGGTCAAGCGTGACGTCCACTACCTCCTCCGCCTTGTCGGCCAGCTTGGAAAACGAATCCGGAATCTTCAGCAACATCTGGGCCTGGGCCGAACCTGCGGCCAAGACGAGTAGACACACTGCGAGTTTCATAGTCTCTCCCTCAAACAACTGCGACCTGTCGTGTTTTGCACGCGCTCTGTGCGTGCTCTTATTGCGTGCCCTGTCAGACTTGAAGCCTGACCGCGGCTACTGCCCGCCGGAATAATCCCCGGTCGATTCCCGAACCTTCTCGTGGACGGCCTGAAGCTGCGTTCCGGTCGACGCGTAGCGCTTGCATCAGCTTCGCCTTGGCGGCTTCGCCTTCTACGCGTTCCTGTCTCTCGCGCTCGAAGCGAACTCCAGCCACCACCATCAGACACAGCGCGGCACTGAACGCCAGTCGCGTCATCAGCGGCATGCGCAAGTCCGGCAGTTTGAACCACCGCGCGAGCCCCATTTCCCGCTTCGGCTCAGAGGCCAGGCGGGCCATCAGACGGGCTTCAAAGCCCTCTGGCGGCGCTTCGCGGCGCAACGCATTTCTCAACTCATCGTCCAAACGGCTCATCCCAATTTCTCTCCGAGCGCCCGGCCGAACTTCTCTCGAAGCAGAGCCAGGGATCGCTGCAAATGGCTTTTCACGGTGGGCACGGGCATTTCCAGCTCTCGTGCAATCTCCTCCGGGTCCAGATCTTCCTGGTAACGGAGAATCATCACCAACCTCGCCTTTTCACTCAGCGAGAGAATCAGCTTGCGCAATTTCTCCCGCAACATCGGGTCGTCCTGCGTCGTGACGCTGGCCGGCTCGCCTATGTCTTCAATGCTAACTCTCGGCTCATGCCGGTGGCTTCGCGCATAATCGATCGCGCGGTGGCAAGATACGCGGCGAAGCCAGGCCGTCACATGGCCCGGACCGTCCAGCCGTTCCCGCTGGCGGTACAACTGCAGGAACACATCCTGCGCCACTTCCTCGGCTGACTCCCTGTCGTGCAGGTAGTTCAGGGCGATGCTGAACACCATCGATTGGTGCTCGCGAACCAGAGCGGAAAACTCGCTCTCGTCCTCAGCCTGGCGCGATGTTCCGCTTTCGCTCATCGTTCTGCCCGGAACTGTCGCCGCCGGCACTCTCACTCTTTCATTTCGCCTTCATCAGCTAATACGGCGGCGCCCCGCCGCGAGGACGCAGAATCTTCGCCCCTAACCGAAAATACTCTAAACGCAGCCACCCCTGGGAACGCCGATCTCCAGATCGGCACCAATCGCCGCGCGAGCGGCGACGCTTGGGAATGACTTTCGACGGAGCGGTAGTTCCATTGTTACTTCTACAGAACACGTCTGTCTCAGCCGCCACAAAGAGGGATGTTCCACCAGCTTGTCGCTGCCGCGGCGATAGGAGCCGATCTGGAGATCGGCGTTCCCAGGGGCTTCCTATCCATGCCGGACTACGTCCAGGGCGCGATTCTTCGGGTCATTGCTATAGGCTGTATAGGTGATGTCTCCTCAGTTTCGCCGCGTCGCTCCCTTACTCTTCGCACTCGTTTCTCTAGGTCTCGCCTCCGAACGAATCGACCTGAATGGCCAGTGGCAATTCAGAATCGATCCCGACAAGACAGGAGCTAAACACGGCTGGACGCAGGCCGCTCCTATCGCACTCGACACCGTAAATGTACCGCACACCTGGAACATTGGCCGGTATGAGGACTTCGAGGGCACGGCCTGGTACTTCCGCACTTTTTCGCTGCCGGCCGGGACCCAGGACAAGCACGTCGAACTGCACTTCGGCGGAACGTTCTACAAAGCACGCGTCTGGGTGAATGGGACCGAAGCCGGCTCGCATGAAGGCGGGCACACCGCCTGGTTCGTGGACATCACGCCCTACCTGAAGGCGCGCAATACGATCTCGGTGGAGATCAATAACGAGCCCGGGTTTGCCACCATCCCGGGTTATGCGATGGACCTCAAGGAAGGCGGCAACATCTGGTATGACTGGTGGCACTACGGCGGCATCGTGCGCGATGTCTGGGTCACCATGAACGAGCCGGTCCTGCTGCGCAAACAGCACATCCGCAGCAAGGTGAATCCGGCCGCGGACCAGGTCAGCGCGGAAGTATCCGATGAGATCTTCATCGAGAACTTCTCGAAGCGGACGGCGAACCTGAAGCTGAAGGTCGCGCTCATTTCGCCCGACAACGAACAGACCGTTTCGCTGGCAACGCGCGACGTCTCGGCGGCGCCAGGCAAGAGCAGCGTGAAGATCGCGACCACTGTCGACTCACTGCGGCTATGGCACTTTGACCACCCCGAGGTCTATCGCGTGGAGACGACGCTGCTCGACGCGAGCGGCGCGCCCATCGATACGCTCAGCGATAACTACGGCTTCCGTACGCTCGAATTGCGCGACCGCCACCTCTATCTGAACGGCGAGCGCGTGCGCCTCACGGGCATAACGCGCCACGAGGAATCGCCTTATGAAGGACTGGCCGAAACGCGCGGGACCATGCTCCACGATTACTCCGAGATGAAGGAGTTGCAGGTGACGCTCACGCGCCCCGTGCATTATCCGCAGCATCCGTTCATCCTCGACTTCTGCGACCGCAACGGCATTCTGCTGGTGCCCGAGATCCCCATATGGCACTTCAGCGAACAGCAGTTCACCGACCCGAAAGTGATCGCGCTGGCGAAGCAGATGATGACGGAGATGATCGAGCAGAATTGGAACCACCCGGCCATCTTCGGCTGGAGCGTCTGCAACGAGAGTTCGACGCACACGCCCGGCGGTCGCGAGTACTTCAAGACGATGTACGAGATGGTGAAGGGGCTCGACCCGGACCGCTACGTCTCCTATGCCGACGACCGCATCTCGATGGCTGACCCCAAGATCAACGCCTCATCGTTGGCCGACTTCGTAATGATGAACGAGTACTTCGGCACCTGGCACGGCGACCCCGCGAACCTCGCACCCACGTTGGAGAAGCGTGGGCCGCCAATACCCCGACAAGATGATCATCATTAGCGAGTTCGGCGCGGCCGGCATCTTCGCTAAAGACAAAGTAGAGGGCGACACCCTCCGCCGCAAGATCATTAGCGAGCACCTCGATACTTTCCGCAAGTACGACTTCATTGGCGGGGCGATTCTGTGGTGCTACCAGGACTATCGCTCGCACCGCAATCTGCGTCCGGGAGAGATCAGCGGTCTGGTGGAGATGGGGATCGTAGACGAGAACCGGCAGCGCTATCCGTCCTTCGACCTGTGGAAGACAGAGAACTCGCCGGCCGAGGCGCGCCTCCGCTTCCTGTTCGACGGCTATGCGCCCTCGGGATTCTCCGCCACGATTTCGCGACGGGGAGAAGACACGCTGCCGTCGTATCCGCTGCATGGCTACCGGGCCGTGTGGGAAGTGCGCGACAACGCTCGCAACCTGGTCGCCGGAGGCGCGAGAGCCTTCGGTGACATCGGTTCGCCGCGCCACATTGAGATCCCCTTCAAAGCGTCCGGCGCTACGTCGCTGCACCTGACTTTCAAGCTGGTTCGTCCGACTGGGTATACGGCACTCGAGAAGACCGTGGACTGGTCCTCCGGACCGTCTGGCGGGGAGAGTGTCCAAGACATGCAGAAACGCGGCGTTCAGATCCCATAACGCAGGCGTGTGTGGTGGGGCAGACTTCAGTCTGCGGACCGGTTTCAACCGGTCCCTTCGGACTTGCGGGACTGAAGTCCCGCGCAGACTGAAGTCTGCCCCACCACGCGTGCGCCACTGCGCCGAGGTGCGCCGGATCTTAAACCGGCAGCCGCGGGATCAGCGTGTTGAGCAGGCGGATCAACCCGCCGCTGGCGCTGCGTCCGATCTCCAGCACCTCCGCGTGGCTCAACTCGGCCTGCATGCCCGAAGCCATGTTGGTCACCGTGGAAATGCCCAGGACGTCGATCCCCATGTGACGCGCGGCAATCGTCTCGGCCACCGTGCTCATGCCCGCCAGATCCGCGCCGATCGTTCGCAAGTACCGGATCTCGGCCGGAGTCTCGAAGCTTGGGCCAAGCAGTCCGGCGTATACGCCTTCGCCGAGTTCGACGCCGGCTTCGGCGGCTGCGGCCTTGGCCAGATCGCGCAGCGCCAGCGAATACGCCTGAGTCATGTCGGGGAATCGCGGTCCGATCTCGTCGTCGTTGGGACCGAGCAGCGGATTCGTGCCCTGCAGGTTGATGTGATCCGTGAGTAGCACCAGCAGTCCGCGATGATAAGCCGGATTGATGCCGCCCGCTGCGTTGGTCAGAATCAGATGCTTCAAGCCCAGCCGGCCCAGCACGCGCACGCCGAAAACAACCTCCTGGGGCGTCCAGCCCTCGTAGAGGTGAACCCGGCCCGACATCACCGTGACCAACCTGCCGCGCGCTTTGCCGACGATCAGCTTCCCCGCGTGGCCGGGCACCGAAGGCACGGGCCAGTCCGGGATGTCGGTGTAGGCGATCTCCTTCCGATCTTCCAGGGCCGAAACGAACGCCGCTTGCGCGCTGCCGAGCACCACCGCTACCGAGGGCCACACTGTCCGCTGTTCGCGCAGATACGCCGCCGCCGCCTCGATCACTTGAGGAGCGTCGCCGATCACAGCAGCACCCCCGCGATGCAGGCGGACATGAAATTGGCCAGAGTTCCCGCCATCATCGCCTTCAGGCCGAGCCGCGCCAGATCGGATTTGCGCGACGGCGCCAGCGCGCCTATGCCGCCAATCTGAATTGCGATGGAAGAGAAGTTGGCGAAGCCGCACAAAGCGAATGTCGCGATGACGAAACTACGGTGGTCGAGGGTGTTCTTCAACTCGCCCAGGCGCAGGAAGGCGATGAATTCATTCAGCACCATGCGCGTTCCGAGCATGTCGCCCACGCTGGCCGCGTCCTTCCAACTGACGCCCAGCATCCAGGCCACAGGCGCAAAGACGATGCCGAAGATCTTCTGCAGCGACGGCGGCACCCAGGTCAGCAGAGGAACGGTGTGGACCCACCCCAGGAAGCCGTTGACGAGAGCGATGAGGGCGATGAAGGCAATCAGCATGGCGGCGATGTTCAATGCGAGTTGCAGACCATCGCCCGCGCCGCGCGCCGCCGCGTCGATGATGTTCACTCCGGGCTTGGGGACATCCACCTTCAGCGTACCGGCAGTCTCGGGCGTGCCGGTTTCTGGCACCAGAATCTTGGCGAGCAGCAGCGTCGCCGGAGCGGTCATGATCACAGCCGTAAGCAAGTGCTCGATGGACACGCCCGCAATCTTCACGTAGGCCGCCATCACCGCGCCGGAAACGTGCGCCATGCCGCAGGTCATCACGGTGAACAGTTCGCTCTCGGTCATGTTGGCGAGAAACGGACGGATGGTCAAAGGAGCTTCCGTCTGGCCCATAAAGATGCTGGCCGCCACGTTCGTCGATTCCGCTCCGCTTGCGCCCATCACGCGCTGCATCACCCACGCCATGGCCTTGATGACCACTTGCATGACCCCGAAGTAGTAGAGGATTGCAAACAGGCTGGCGATGAATATGACGATGGGGAGAACCTGGAAGGCGAACACGACGCCGAAGGGGCCACTCTTCACGCCGAGCGGGCCGAAGACGAACTGCGAACCTTCCTCGGCGTAGTTGAGAAGCGCGTTCACCGCGACGCTGGCCATCTGGAATAGCTTGCCGAAGTCGGTCTTCAACACCAGGAAGGCGAAGCCGAACTGCATTCCGAGTCCCCACAGGAACAGGCTGGGGCGGATGGCCCTGCGATTCTTCGACACGAGAATGCAAAGTGCGAGAATCGCGACAAGTCCGAGCAGTCCGGTAAAACGCTCCATACAACTGACCCCTGTAAACGAGAATCCAAAGGAGAAAGGCTATCAAAAACAAAGAGCCGGACGCTGTTGCGTCCGGCTCTTACAAATCGATGCGGAAACCTTAGCTGACGACTTCGAGAATCAGCTCACGGCCCTCAGGCGCATTCGAGGAAATGCGGAAGGCCTCTTCCACGCGCCCGGAGGCTTCTTCCAGTTGTTCCTCGTGCGTGTAGTAGAGGCGGCACAGGACGCTGCCTTCTTCCACGCGCTGGCCTGCTTTGACTTCAAGAATGACGCCGACGGCGGGGTCGATGGTGGATTCCTTGGTGTCCCGGCCAGCGCCGATGATGGTCGACGCGCGGCCGATCTCTTCGGCGTCGATCGCCGAGACGTAACCCGCTCGAGGAGCCGAGATTTCCATGGCCCCAGTCGCATTCGGCAGAAGTTCGAACTTGTCGAGCACGGCCGGGTTGCCACCCTGCGCGGCGATGACTTCCTTCAGCTTGCGGTATCCGGAGCCGTCCAGCAGGCGATGCTGCGCAAGGTCGCGCGCCTCCTCCAGCGTTTCGGTCACCTTGCCGAGGAAGATCATGCGCGCAGCCAGTTCCAGCGAGATCCGGGTCAGGTCGGCCGGACCCGCGTTCTGCAACGTCTGGGAGACCTCCATGATTTCTAGCGCATTGCCGATGGCGTAGCCCAGCGGCTGGTTCATGTCGGTGATCAGCGCCTGCGCTTTCAGATCGGCGCGGCGGGCGATTGTCACCATCATCTGAGCCAGGCGGCGGGCGTCCACCTGCCGCTTCATAAACGCGCCGGAGCCGACTTTGACATCGAGCACCAGGCCGTCCAGCGTCAGCGCGAGCTTCTTGCTCATGATCGACGCGGCGATCAGCGGAATGGACTCAACCGTTGCCGTAGCGTCGCGCAAAGCGTAAAACTTGCCATCCGCCGGAGTCACCAGGGGACCCTGACCGATCACCGCGTAACCCACCTTCACCAGTTGGTCGCGGAACTCGTCGGCGGTCATCTCGGTCCGGAAGCCCGGAATGGATTCCAACTTGTCCAACGTGCCGCCCGTGTGGCCCAGCGCACGTCCCGAGATCATCGGGACCTTGACGCCGGCCGCGGCTGCGAGGGGCGCCGCGATCAAGCTGGTCTTGTCTCCAACGCCGCCGGTGGAGTGTTTATCCACCTTCGGGCCTGGCACGGAACTCAGGTCGAGCTTCTCGCCCGAGGCGATGAAGGACTCGGTCATAGCCGTGCATTCGTGGTCACTCATGCTCTGGAAGTACACGGCCATGAGGAACGCGGACAGTTGATAGTCCGGGATCTCCCCGCGAGTGTAGCTTTCCACTAGCCAGGTAATCTCTTCGGGGGCCAGTTCCTCCCCGTTGCGCTTCCTCTGGATGAGGTCTACTGTACGCATTTTCAATCTGTTAGGGTATCACCTCGGGACCACGCTCGTAAAGCTCGCTTCGTCCCGGTACGCGGCTGGAAATCGTTGATTTTACTTCGCTATCCCTATGTTTTCGGTTGAATCAGCGTCAACGGATAGCGATAATTTCCCGCAAAAACTTCTCCGAACAAGCCGATTAGTTCGTCGTGGATCGGGCCGTTCGTCGTGACGAGGTGGGGTCCCAGCAGGCTGACCGGACCTCCGCGCATGTCGGTGGTCCTGCCTCCCGCTTCCCGAATCAATAGCAATCCCGCGGCCATGTCCCATGGCTTCAGGCCGAATTCCCAGAAGCCATCCAGCCGCCCGCAAGCGACATAGGACAGATCGATCGCCGCCGAGCCGCCCCGCCGTATGCCGTGCGTGCACATCGAAACCTGATGGAAGAAGTGCACGTTGACGCTCTCGTGCCGTTTGCGCGATGGAAAGCCGGTGGACAGGAGCGAGGAGTCCAGACCTGGAGCGCGGCTGGTATGGATTCGCCTGCCGTTCAGATAAGCCCCGCCGCCCAGCTCCGCCGAGAACATTTCGTCGCGCAGCGGATCGTAAACCACGCCGCAAATCAGCTCCCCGGCGCGCGCCAGGGCCAGCGTCACGTTCCACATCGGGTAGCCGTGCGCGAAGTTGGTTGTGCCGTCCAGCGGATCGACATACCACTGATATTCGGAGGCGTGCTCGCGCTGTCCGCCCTCCTCGCCGAGGATGGAGTGCGTGGGAAACAGATTCGAGAGCCGCTCGACGATCAGGGTTTCGCTGGCGCGGTCTGCCACGGTCACCAGGTCGTACTGATCCTTGAGTTCAAACTGAACGCCACGATGAAAATGCCCGGCGATCAGAGTTCCGGCTTCGCGGGCGATGTCACGGGCGGATTCCAGGAATTGGGCCATGAGGGGGTTCTACAGTTCGGCGATGTAGCGGATGTCGTGCTTGTAGATGAACAGATTGGGACCGTGCTCGGCCGTGAGCCGCACAAAATCCGCGTCCCAATACTCAATGACGCCGCGGTGTTCTTCGCCGGAGATCAGGTGTATGCACACCAGTACCGCGCGGTCGACAAGATGGGCCAGATGTTTTGGCTCCTCGAAAGTCTGTGCGGGGGCCTTGGATTTGGGCATAGCGAGGAAAACTCCATGCTAGCGCAGCCGGAAGCGCGCATTGTGGGGCGGCGCTCTCACTCTCTGGAAAGCCGCCCCACCAGCCCACTTGCTGTTCCTGCTGAAAACGGTTCACAACTGTACCTAAAAGGGAGGTATCTTGGATCCAATGCCCTTCAGAGGGGCGGTTCGTATGCAAGCTATCCGTCTGTTCGCCTTCCTGTGCATCGTCGCGCCGGCCGCGCTAGCCGTGGTTCCGGCCAAGATCGACTTCCAGCGGGACGTCCGGCCGATTCTTTCGGACAACTGTTTCCGCTGCCACGGGCCCGATCCCGGGACGCGCATGGTGGATCTGCGGCTGGACCTGCGCGAAGCGGCTACAGCAAAGCGCGAGCACGGTACGGCCGTGGTGCCCGGATCTCCAGAACAGAGCCTGCTCTGGCAGCGCGTATCGCAGGAAAAGCCTGCCGAGCGCATGCCGCCTCCGTACGCCAACAAGGTCCTCACTGCCGATCAGAAGGAGACGCTCAAGCGTTGGATCGAGCAGGGCGCAACGTGGAAGGAGCATTGGGTCTACACCGCTCCCAAGCGTCCCGCCCTCCCGGCCGTGAAGAACGAGCATTGGGCGCGCAGCCCGATGGACCGCTTCATTCTGGCGAAGCTCGAAACCGAGGGCCTGACGCCCGCGCCAGAAGCGGACCGGCGCACGCTGGTTCGCCGCGTCGCGCTGGACCTGACGGGCCTGCCACCGAAACCGGCGGAAGTCGAGGCTTTTCTCAAGGACAAGTCCGCCGACGCCTACGAGCGCATGGTGGACCGCTATCTGGCGCTTCCAGCTTACGGCGAACACCGCGCCCGCTACTGGCTGGACGCCGCGCGCTATGCCGATACGCACGGCATTCACATCGACAACTATCGCGAAATGTGGGCCTATCGCGACTGGGTGATCAACGCCTTCAACCGCAATATGCCGTTCGACCAGTTCACCATCGAGCAGATCGCGGGCGACATGCTGCCGAACCGCACCATCGACCAGCAGATTGCTTCGGGCTTCCATCGCTGCAACGCCACGACGAACGAAGGCGGGGACATCGTCGCCGAAGTGGAGGCGATGTATGCCAAGGATCGCGTGGACACCACCGCCGCGGTCTTCCTCGGCCTGACGCTGGGTTGCGCCACCTGCCACGACCACAAATTCGATCCGTTGACGCAGCGCGACTTCTACTCGATGGCCGCGTTCTTCCGCAACACGACGCAACTCGCCATGGACGGCAACATTCATGACAGCCCGCCGGTCATCCCCGTTCCGGCGAAGCAGGATCTTGCCCGCTGGACGGAGATTGAATCGAACCGGGCGGCTCTCAGGCAGAGCCTGCACGCGATTGAAAGCTCGACGGACAAGCATTTCGACAAGTGGCTGAAAGGCGCTGCCAGGAAGACAGCCGTTCGACCGCTCGATGCCGAATCGGAGGTGTTTTCGCTGAGCGATCTCGAAGGCGACCCTGCCGGCAGGCGTCACCCTGGGCGAGAGCGCCATTCGCCGGCGTGCCGGCCTATCACTTTGCGGAGAAGGCAGGCTTGGAACAGCCTGGCGTGAAGCCGCTTGACGCCGACAAGCCTTTCACCGTCTCGGTCTGGTACCTGACTCCGAAAGGCGAAGGCTACTCCGTGCTGGCCGAGCAACACGATTCAAAGGACCACGGCCGAGGTTGGCGGCTCTCGGTGGAAGGCCGTGTGCCCAGCTTCCGCCTGACCGGCGACAAGGACAGTTCCGTCCGCATCTCGCCCGGCACGCTCGACCAATCGAAGGTCGGCGAATGGACCCACATCACCGTCACCTACGACGGCTCGCGCGATCAGTTGGGCCTGAAAATGTATTGGAACGGCCGCCAGATCTCCACCGAAGGGGATCGCGACCGCAAGCCGCTCGTGGGCAACATCGCCAACTCGGCACCGCTGCGGATCGGCAGCGACGGCGAGAGTTCCTTCACTGGCGGTGCGATCGGGGAACTGCGCATCTTCAGCCGCGAAGTGGACGAAAACGAGGCCCGGCTGCTGGCCGATTGGCCGCGCATCGCTTCCGCCCTCGATACCCCTTTCGCCAACCTGAGCGGCGAAGAGAAACAGTCGCTTCGCCTCTATTACGTGCTTCACTCGGACGCGCGCTACCAGGCGCTCTGCGCCAAACTTCGAACTGCCACCCAAGAGCGGGACGTCATCGCTCGGCGCAGCCCCGTGACGCACGTCATGGAGGAACGCACCGACCAGACACCGTTCGCCAACGTGCTCAATCGCGGCATGTACGACCAGCCGAGGGACAAGGTCGAGCCAGCCGTGCCGATCATCCTGCCACAGTTGAAACCCGACATGCCGCGCAACCGGCTGGGTCTGGCGCAATGGCTCGTTTCAGCGGAGAACCCAGTCACCGCGCGCGTCACCGTGAACCGCTATTGGCAGGAGGTTTTCGGCACAGGCATCGTGCGCACGGCCGATGACTTTGGGTCGCAAGGCGAGTTGCCTTCGAACCAGGCTCTGCTCGATTGGCTGGCCGTCGAG
Organism: Terriglobia bacterium; assembly: GCA_963823095.1. Taxonomy (GTDB): domain Bacteria; phylum Acidobacteriota; class Terriglobia; order Bryobacterales; family Bryobacteraceae; genus CAIVVT01. The sequence continues at coordinate 67,873 of CAWGKI010000022.1, read as the reverse complement.
TTTCGCGAATCGGGCTGGGACATCAAGAAGTTCTTCCGCATGCTGGTCACCAGCGCGACGTACCGCCAATCGGCCGTCGCCACGCCGGAGAAGCTGAAAGCCGATCCAGACAATCGCCTGCTTTCCCGCGGACCGCGCTTCCGCATGGACGCCGAGATGGTGCGCGACTATGCTTTGGCCGCGAGTGGGTTGCTGAATCCCGAGATTGGCGGCCCGAGCGTCAAGCCCTATCAGCCGCCGGGGCTCTGGGAAGCCGTCGCGATGCAGGAATCGAACACGCGTGTCTATAAACCTGACTCCGGCGACAAGCTCTATCGCCGCAGCCTGTACTGGTTCTGGAAGCGCAGCGCGCCGCCGGCTTCGCTCGATATCTTCAACGCACCGACGCGCGAGATCTGCACGGTGCGGCGCGAGCGTACGAATACGCCGCTACAGGCTCTGGTGACGATGAACGATACGCAGTTTGTCGAGGCGGCACGGCATCTGGCGGAACTGGCGCTGACCTCGGGCGGATCGACGCCGGAACAACGCTTCGATTTTGTGGGCGAGGAATTGCTCGCGCGTCCATTCGACGATCGCGAAGTGAAGGTGCTAAGCGGAGCGTGGCATGACTTCCTGGGCTACTACGACGCGCATCCGCAGGACGCGAAGAAGCTACTGGCGGTCGGTGAATCCAAGGCGGACGACAAGTTGAATCAGGCCGAGTTCGCCGCCATGACGATGGTTGTGAACCAGGTGATGAACCTGGATGAAGTTCTGGTGAAGTGAGAGATCGTGTGGGGCGGACCTCCAGGTCCGCGCGGGCTCTCCAGAGCCCGCTGGGTTAGTGGCGGGGCCTGGAGGCCCCACGCGGCTCTGGAGGGCCGCCACACTAATGAAGGGGGATCCGAAATGGACCCGCTAAGAGAACGGATTCTGATGGAGACGCGGCGCCAATTCTTCTCGCGCGGCGCGACGGGATTTGGCGCGATCGCACTCGCCTCGCTGCTTGGCGAGACGGCCCTCGCAGACATGAAAGACGGCAAGGGCATCGGCGGCCTCCCTGGTCTCCCGCACTTCCCTGGCAAGGTGAAGCGCGCCATTTATCTGCACATGCTCGGCGCTCCTCCGCAGCAGGAGACTTTCGACTACAAGCCGACCATGGCCTCGTGGTTCGACAAGGATCTGCCGGAGTCCATCCGGCAGGGCCAGCGCCTCACGACGATGACCTCGGGCCAGACCCGCTTCCCCATCGCGCCGTCGGTCTTCAAGTTCGCCCAACACGGCAACAGCGGCGCCTGGGTCAGCGAGTTGCTTCCCCACACGGCCAGCATGGTGGACGATATCGCCATCATCCGCTCCATGCACACCGAGGCGATCAATCACGAGCCGGCCATCACTTTCCTCCAGACCGGCTTCATGATTCCCGGCAAACCCTGCATCGGTTCCTGGCTGGCCTATGGGCTGGGCAGCATGAACCAGGACCTGCCGACTTTTGTCGTGATGCACGCCAAACACACCCACCCGAAAGCCAACGTGCAGGCCATCTCCGCGCGGCTGTGGAGTTCCGGTTTCCTCTCGGGCCAGTATTCCGGCGTCGCACTGCGCTCGTCGGGCGATCCGGTGCTCTACGTGATCCAATCCGGACGGCGTGCCGCCGGAAATGCGCCGCCGCATGCTCGACGGGTTGGGCGAGATGAACCAGATGACGTTCGACAAGTTGGGCGACCCCGAGACGCGCACGCGCATGTCGCAGTACGAGATGGCGTTCCGCATGCAGACCTCGGTCCCCGAACTGACCGACCTCTCCAAGGAATCCGAGAGCGTCTACAAGCTGTACGGCGACGAGGCCAAGAAGCCCGGCAGCTTCGCGTATACCTGCCTGATGGGCCGGCGTCTGCTTGAACGCGGAGTGCGCTTCGTGCAGGTCTACCATCGCGGCTGGGACGTGCACGGCAACCTGCCCGAGGTTCTGCCGTCGCAGTGCAAGGACGTGGACCAGGGCGCATGGGCTCTGGTGCAGGACTTGAAACAGCGCGGAATGCTGGAAGATACGCTGGTGATTTGGGGCGGGGAATTCGGCCGCACCATTTACTCACAGGGCAAGCTCACCGCGACCGACTACGGCCGCGATCACCATCCCCGCTGCTACAGCATCTGGCTGGCCGGCGGAGGGATAAAGGGCGGCACCGTTTACGGCGAGACCGACGAGTTCAGCTACAACATCACCAAGGACCCGGTGCATGTGCGCGATCTGCAGGCGACGATCCTGAACCAGTTCGGCATCAAGCACGAGAAGTTCACGTACAAATATCAAGGGCTGGATCAGAAGCTGACTGGCGTGGAACCGGCGAGCGTCGTGGACGGCATTCTGGCTTGATTTTCTGACCTGGCGGCGTTGGTGCAATCTTGCCCGACCGCCGCTCTGAATGAGCCCATTCTGCTGAGCAGCTCTGGCCCCGATGCTACTGTTCCATCAGGGTCGCGGCTTCGCTTCTGGCGTCCATTACCGTGGTACTATGAGCCATGGCCATCGCCCAATCAAAGATCACCGCACAAGGACAGATTTCAATCCCCGCGGACGTGCGTCGAGAGCTCGGCGTGGGGCCCGGTTCAGTCCTGGAATGGAAAACGGAAGGCGACAAGATTGTTGTGCGCCGGGCGGGCCGCTTCAGTTCCGAAGACATCCATCTGGCGCTGTTTGGCGCGAACAAGCCGAAACGGAGAAGTCTCGCTGAACTGAAGGAAGGCATCCCGAGCTACGCCAGGAAACGCTATGCGCGCGGTTGACACGAACGTCTTGGTCCGGCTGATCACCCGGGATGATTCCCAGCAGACGGCCGCGGCCGAGAGCTTCATCGAAAAGGGCGCCTGGGTGTCGCCGCTGGTGCTCGCGGAGGCAGTTTGGAGACTCGGCAAAGTCTACGAAATGAGTCCGAAGGATCAAGCGAGCGCCGTGGAAATGCTGCTCAATCACCACGATCTGGTACTCCACGACCGCGAGGTTGTGTCAGCCGCGTTGGGGTTGTTTCGCGCAAGGCCGGCATTGGGTTTCTTGGATTGCTTGATCATCGAATCTGCTCGGAAAGCAGGGCATTCGCCGCTTGGCACTTTCGACAAGGACCTGGCCAAGGTTGAGGGAACCCAAAGGCTGTAAGGATTCGAGCTGTCCAGTTCCGGTTTCCACGCCATTTTCGCGGATTTTTCGGCTTCCCGCTTCGCCGCCATCGAGTTCTCGACACTTACTTAAGTAACGTGTAGACCGTGGCCCGGTACCTTCTGGGTACGGATTCGCGTCAGACCCCTTATCCTGTCTGTGTAGGCGCAGCTATGAGCCCTTTGGAGAGTGCCGATTGTGATCCGGCCACAAGATGTAGGGTTGATTGTTAGCCGGGCACTGAATCGTGTGGCATAGTTCTTGACACAGCGGGGAGGGCTGGTTATTCTGAAGTCACACTTCCCCCGAGTGCCGTCTGATCGCCGTTGCGATTCAGGCGCGCTAAACCCATAGCCATACCGCCGAGAGGAACACGCTTTTGCTGATTCTAAAGCGTATTGAAATCCAAGGGTTTAAGTCGTTCTGCGACCGCACCGAGATGCGTTTTTCGGGGAGCGGAGTAGCGGCTGTCGTGGGACCGAACGGGTGTGGCAAGTCGAACCTGAGCGACGCCATCACCTGGGTGCTCGGCGAACAATCGGCCAAGAGCCTGCGCGGCGCCCGCATGGAAGACGTGATCTTCGCCGGCACTCGCGACCGCAAACCGGTCGGCATGGCGCAGGTGACGATGACTCTCGTCGACCCGACCGGGAAAATGGTGATCCCGGGCACACGTCCGGAAGCTCCCAAGACTGGCAAGGGCATTCAAGCTGCTGGCTCCTCGTCCACCGGGCAGACCCCGGAAGTTGCCGCTTCGGCCGAATCCGCGATGGTGTACGGAGAAGATCGCTCCGGCCGATTTCGTGGCGGAGCAGTTACGCATCGAGCATCTGGAGCAGGATTCCGCTAACGGCAACGGCGAATCGAACGGCCATTCGAACGGCTATGCGAATGGAAACGGACGCGCGAATGGGCACGCCGCTTCGGAAGCTGCTCAACCACGCCGCGAGCAGGAAATCATCATCACCCGGCGCCTGTTCCGGTCGGGCGATAGCGAGTACCTGATCAACGGCCGCCAGTCCAGGCTGCGCGACATCCAGGACCTCTTCATGGGCACCGGCCTGGGCCCGGAGTCCTACGCGATCATTGAGCAGGGCCGCATCGGGCAGATCCTGTCCTCCAAGCCGCTGGACCGCCGCAACATCATCGAGGAAGCGGCCGGGATCAGCAGGTTCAAAAACAAGCGGCGTCTCGCGGAGGCGAAGCTCGAAGGAGCGCGCCAGAACCTGACGCGCGTTTTCGACATTCTGGAAGAAGTCGGCCGTCAGGTGAACTCGCTGAAGCGCCAGGCCGGGAAGGCTCGCCGCTACCAGGAACTCAAGGCCGAACTCGACGGGCAACTCCGTCTCGCGCTGACCGGACGCTACTTCCTGCTGGCTCAGGAAGCCGAACGCGTCGCCGATCAATTGCACAAGGCTTCTCAGGAATGCCAGGAACTGCAGGCCGCCGTGGAGACGGGCGAGAAATCGCTGGCCCTGGCTCGCGAGCAGGCCTATCAGACCGAGGCCGATCTGACCGAATCGCGTAAACGGTTGGCCGAGATCCGAGTCGAATTCGAGCGCACGCGCGGCTTGATCGATTCGCAGGCCAAGCAAGTCGGCGGCATGGAGCAGCGTCTGCAGCAGGGCGAGACCGAAATCGCCCAGACCAGCGAGCGGCTGAAGTCGCTGGAGCAGGAACGCGAACACCTGCAAGTCTCCTTCGCCGAGTTGCAGCAGGCCGGTGTGGAGGCGCGTGAGCGGCTCCAGACCAAAACGGCCGAGCGCGACGAATTGCAGAACCAGCTCCGCGAACGCGAACGAGGTCTCGAGTCTTCGCGGCAGCAGGTGGTCCGGATGCTCGGGGAAGTCTCCGCCCTACGCAACCAGTTGGGCCAGATCGACGCCTATCTCGCCTCCATGGATCGCGACACCGCGCGCGTCGGGAAAGACGAAGAGAGCGCGTCGGCCGAGCTGGAACGCCTCGAAGGACTGCGGACCGAATTCGGCGGGAAGCTGGCCGAGCGCCAGATCACAGTCGAGTCTCTCGCCGCCCGGCGCAAGCAGGTGGATGAGGATTTGCAGGCGAAGCGTCTGGCTTCGCAACAGACTCGCCGCGACCTCGATGCGCTGCGCAACGAATCGCAGCGTGTGCGCGCCCGCCGCGATTCGCTCGACGAGATCCTGCAGCATCGCGCCTACGCGAACTCGTCGGTGAAGCGCCTGTTCACCGCCATCGAGAAGAATCAGGCCAAGGGACTGAAACCCGTCGGCGTGCTGGCCGACTTCATCGAATTGAAGGACCCGCGCTTCGAGCGCGCTACGGAAGAGTTCCTGCATGAAGAACTCGAATACGTGGTGGTGCGCGACTGGAACGAAGCGCAGCAAGGCGTCGACCTGCTGCGGGGAGAACTCGACGGGCGGGCCTCGTTCCTGGTGGAGCCCGACTTCTCGGAGAATCCGGCGGACGTTCACTCCGCGCCGGTTCCCGAGCCGCCGATTGGCCCTGAGACGGGAATTGTCGGACGCCTGTGCGACGGTATCCGCTTCACCAATGGATTGACGAACGCTCCGGCGGAGCTGCTGCCGCGCTTGGCGCGCTGCTATCAGGCCGAGTCGCGCTCGAGCGCCGAGCGGCTGGCCTTCCAGTACCCGGATTTGTTCTTCCTGCTCGACGACGGCGTGTGCTATCACGGCCACGCCATGACCGGCGGCAAGCGCGCCACCAGCGGACCGCTGGCGTTGAAGCGCGAGTTGCGCGAACTCTCGGCGCTGTTCGAGAAAAAACAGGTTGAGACCACTGCCGCTCAGGAGCGCGTGGAAACGCTCGAAAAAGAGATCCAACTGCTCAGCGAAGAGTTGGAGACCGTTCGCACTGAGTTGCAGAAGCAGGAGAAAGAGACGCTCCTGCTCGACCAGGAGATGCGCAAGATCGCCGAGGAGTCCAAGCGCGCCAATCAGAAACTCGCCGCCTCGCGGATGGAGCTGGAACGGCTGACTCGCGACGCTTCCCGTTCGCGGGAAGAACGCGAACGCAAGCTGGCGCTGGTTGCCGAAAAAGAACAAGCGCGCAGCGCAATCGAAGCGGCTCTGGAAGAAGGACGCTCCGAGTTGGAGCAGTTCCGCTCGCGCGTGGCCCTGTTGTCGGAAGAGCACTCCGTGTTGCGCGTCGAATTGGCCGGACTCGAAGAGCGACGCCGCGGTCTTGAGAATGCCGTCTCCCGGCTGGAACAACAGACTCGCGAAGTGGTCAACCGGCGTGAGAACCTGACTCGCGAGATGGAACGGGTTGGCATCGCCAGGACCCGGCTGCTCGAAAACAACCTGGAACTCGATCAGAGAGCTACTACGCTGCAGGACCAGAAGGAACACTTCGAGAAGTCCGTCGCTACGCTCTCCGAAAGGGAAGCCGTCGAACGTGCGTCGCTGGCCGCCAGCGAGGAAGAGTTGAAGCGGCTGCGTCAGAGCGCCGCTGTCGCGGTGGAAGCGCGCAGCCAGGTGGAACTCGAACTGGTGCGCCGCCAGAGTGAACTGAAGTTCCTGGATGAGACTAGCCGCAAGGACCTGAATATCCCGGTGGCCGAACTGGCCGCGGAGATGGCGCATGCGGTGGTTGAGGCCGCTAAGGCAGAAGCTTCCGAGACACCGGCAGTGGAGAGCGTCGACGCTGCTGGCGAGGGCGTTGAAGGCGCAGAAGCGTCGGCGGTTGAAGCCACTCCGGCCGCGAAGATGGACGAGTTCGCGGTGGTGGAAGCCGAAGAACGCGTCGTCGAAATCCGCAAACGGATCGAGGCGCTCGGCGCGGTGAATCCGGAAGCCTGGCAGGAGTACCAGGAGTCGCAGCAACGCTATGATTTCCTGAACGCTCAGCGCCAGGATCTGCTCGATTCCATCCGCGACACCGAGAAGGCGATCAACGAGATCGACACCGAAAGCCGCAAGCGTTTCGCTCAGGCCTTTGAGATCGTCAACCAGAACTTCCGGGAAATGTTCAAGAAGCTTTTCGGTGGCGGTATAGGCGAGATGCGACTCACCGGAGAGGGCGATGCTCTCGATCAAGGAATCGAAATCGTCGCTCAGCCGCCTGGCAAGCGCCTGCAGAACGTTCTCCTGCTCTCGGGCGGGGAGAAGGCGCTCACGGCGATGGCGCTGCTGATGGGCATTTTCCAATACCAACCGAGCCCGTTCTGCATCCTGGACGAAGTGGATGCTCCGCTCGACGAAGCCAACACGGGACGGTTCACACAGCTTATTAAAGATATGGCGGCGCAGACGCAGTTCATCGTCATCACGCACGCGAAGAAGACGATGGAGGCGGCCGAAGGCCTGTATGGGGTGACCATGCAGGAGCAGGGCGTCTCGAAACTGGTTAGCGTGCGGTTATCGTCTGCGCCGCCACCTCCCCCGGTCACTGCCAGCGTCCAAACGGCGCCCAGGGTCTGACGGGTGGGGATGATGATGGACGACTCGGGGCGAAGGCAGGTGCGCGGTGGTGTGCCTTGCTGTACGAAGAGGGATAACGATGTGGAGCGGCAGGCTACAACCGCTCCCTTACGGTGGCGGCTCCGTTTCAGGCGGGAAGGCAGCGCGTGAGGCCGCATCTGATCGGCATTGCGGGTCCCTCCTGCGCCGGGAAGTCGGAACTCGCGCGCTGGCTGGCGGCTCGCTTGGGCGCGCCGGTCGTGAACCTCGATCACTACTACGTCGACATGGCGGAGTTGACGCTCGAAGAACGCGCCAAGAGGAACTTCGACGAGCCCGCCGCCTTGGAACACACGCTCATCATCGATCACGCGCGCAGCCTAGCCGCGGGCGAGCCCATCCAAGCTCCGCGCTACGACTTCGCGACGCACACGCGCACGCACTCGGAAGAATCGATCGTCCCCGAGCGCTACGTAATTCTGGAAGGGCTCTTCGCCCTGCACTGGCCCGAAGTTCGGGATCTCATGCAGACCAAGCTGTTCGTTTCCGCGCCCGACGAGGTCTGTTTCGAGCGCCGTCTGGCGCGCGACGTGGTGGAACGCGGGCGCACTCCGGAGAGCGTGCGCTGGCAATTTGAAACTACCGTCCAGCCTATGGCGCATCAGCACGTCCTGCCGGCGCAGTCCTACGCCGATCTTGTCCTGCTCGGCACTGAACCGATCGACTCGCTGGGTTCTCGGGTGCTGGAACTGGTTCAAGCTCCGCGCTGAAGGCTGCACTAACTCCGTGGCGGCATTCGTGCCGAACTTCCGAACGTCCGGGGGCGTGCGACATAGAAGTGAACGCCGGCGCGATTGCCTGGCAAAGTGGCCGGAAGCCGAGCATATAGGTAGGCAAGGCAGAGGGCGCAGTTGTGGGGCAGCTTGGCAAGCTGCGGCCGATTGGCAATCGGACGACTGGCACGTTGGCGCGAGAGGGCGGCGGTAGGCAACCGCCGCGCAGGCTACCAGCCTGCCCCACGGCGACGGAAGCGGTTCCACTTCCATGTCGCATACATAACGTCCGGAAAGTACGAGGCGCGCCCCGCGTGCCATGATAACTTTGAGGGCTATCTTTTGAGTGCACAGACGGCGGCCTATACAGAGAAGAATGCAGCGGCGGCGAACTCCGTACTCGCGGCCATCGGCCTGACGAGCCTGAAAATCGTCGTCGGATTGCTGACCGGTTCGCTCGGCATCCTGGCCGAGGCGGCGCACTCCGCGCTCGACCTGGTGGCTGCGCTGATGACATGGTTCGCGGTGCGCGTCTCGGGCAAGCCGCCCGACCACGACCACCTCTATGGCCACGGCAAGGTCGAAAACCTCTCGGCTCTCATTGAAACGCTTTTGCTGGTGATTACCTGCGTCTGGGTGGTCTACAGCGCGGCGAATCGATTGATTCAGGGCAAGACCGATATCGATGTCACCGTGTGGTCCTTCGGAGTGATGGCCCTTTCGATGATCGTAGATTTTTCGCGCTCCAGGATGCTCTATAAAGCCGCGAAGAAGCACAACAGTCAGGCGCTCGAAGCCGACGCGCTGCATTTCAGCACGGACATCTGGAGTTCCGGCGTCGTGATCATCGGGTTGGCTGGAGTGAAGCTAAGTGAGATCTATCCAGGGCTTGCTTTTTTGAAAAGCTCCGATGCGGTGTCGGCCATCGGCGTCGCGGCTATCGTGTTTTTCGTGTGTGGCCGGCTGGGGATGCGCACGGTCCAGGCATTGCTCGACGCCGCTCCCAAGGGCCTCAACGATCGGATCAAGAAAACCGCGGAGAGCGTTCCGGGGATTCTGGATTGCCACAACATCCGGGCGCGCTACTCAGGCGCGCAACTCTTCGTGGATGCGCATGTCCTGGTGGATGGCGAGCAGTCGCTCAACCAGGCTCACGTTTTGACCGATGAGGTGGAGGCGGCCATTCAAGAGATCGCCCCTGGCGCCGATGTCACCGTTCATGCCGAGCCGGCGACGGCTCCAGCATCGCCGCAGCCCTCAACGTGACGGGAACATGTGCTGTTCAATCGTCAGGCAGCTCGATCAGGCACCCGTTTTCGGGCAACTTGTATCGGAGCCCCAGGTGCGATAGCGTCCATTGAGGATTATCCTCATGCCTCAATCGCATTCCACTCCTGACGCCCCATCCCGGCGCGACTTCGTCAAGCTCTCGGCAACGGCCGTCACGCTCGCAGCCATTCCCGCCTCGTCCCACGTCGCGGGCAGCGACATCATCAAGGTCGGCATCATCGGCTGTGGAGGACGCGGAGAAGCCGCCGCGATGAATGCCATGAATGCCGGTAAAGACGTGCACATCGTAGCGATGGGCGACATCCTGCTCGACCGGATTCAGGAGAAGCGGACCGCGCTGAAGCTGAAGTATCCGGACCAGGTGGAAGTTCCCGACGACCATTGCTTCACCGGCTTCGAATCCTACAAGCATGTGATCGCGGTCTCCGACGTGGTGATCATCGCGAACGCCGCCAAATTCCATTCCTTCTATGCCAAGACCGCCATCGAGGCCGGCAAGCACGTCTTTGTCGAGAAGCCGCACGCCATCGATCCGGTCGGCATCCAACGGTTGAAGGCTGCCATCGAGCTCGCGAAGCAGAAGGGGCTGAGCCTCGTCTCGGGCTTGCAGAGCCGTTACCATCCCGGCTACATCGAAACGATGCAGCGCGTGCACGACGGCGCCATCGGCGATATCGTCGCCATTCAGGAGACGTGGCTGCGTCCGCCTTATGTGCATGTACCAGCGCCGGCCCGGCATGAAGGAAGTGGAGTACCAGGCGAGCAACCAGTATCACTTCCACTGGCTCTCGGGCGACGACGTGCCGCAGACGCTGATTCACAACCTGGACCGCGCCAGTTGGGCGCAGCACAACGCCGCGCCGCTGAGTTGCTACGCCATGGGCGGGCGCTCGACGCTGCACGGCGAGATCTATGGCAGCACCTTCGACCACAACGCCGTGGTTTACGAATTCCCCAAGGGCGTGCGCGTGTACGCGTTCTGCCGGACCATCGACAACTGCTATGAAGAGAATTCGAGCCTGATCCTCGGCAGCAAGGGCCGCTGCGATCTGTTGAAGCTGCGCATCACCGGCGAGACCAACTGGGAATCCTCGGGCCTGAAATCGAAGCGCGATGCCTACGACCTAGAGCACGTCGCGTTGTTCAATGGCATCCGCACGGGCAAGCCCGTGAACAACGGCGAGTACATGGCCCGCAGCACGCAGATCGGCATCATGGGCCAGTTGTCCTCCTACACCGGCAAACAGGTCACTTGGGACGAGTTCGAGAAGTCGGGATTCTTCTATCCTCCGCTGCCGGAGAGCGTAAACATGGACATGGAGCCGCCCGTGAAACCGGGTCCGGACGGGATCTATCCGGTCTTCACGCCCGGCGTCACGAAGCTGCTGTAGAGCCGCGAACGGGGCGGCGCGCAGGTGTGGGGCGGCGCTCCAGCGCCGCGTGGGGCCTCCAGGCCCCGCCACTAACTTCCACCTGAGGCTCTGGCGCGCTGCCCGATTTGCTGGACCAGCCACCGACTGCAAAGGCGCCAAGAGGTCGCACCAGAGCCTGCTTCGTCAATTCGCGATATCCTCTCGAAAAGGGCTCTGGGCATGCGCAATGAGGAACAAATCGAGAGAGTCCGCAGGATCTGCCTGGCTCTGTCAGGCACGACCGAAAAGCTTTCGCATGGAGAGCCGACCTTCTTCGTGAAGAAGCGAGTCTTTGCGATGTTCTCGAACAATCACCACAACGATGGTCACATCGCGGTGTGGATTCCGGCGGAACCAGGAGCACAGGAGTCCCTAGTCGCGAGTCTCCCTGCGATTTACTACAGGCCGCCATATGTCGGCGTGAAGGGATGGGTGGGAATCGAACTTAGCGAGATCGGCAACGAAGAACTCGCCGCGCACATCCGGGAATCCTGGCAGATGATTGGCAAACCGCGCGGCAAGTGAGCGCCAACCGAGGAAAGCAAGAGTGTTATTGCAGTGACCCAAACGAAAAGCCTTCATCGGAAATGGATTACGAATGCAGAGATCCGCGAGCAACTCCGGCGGGACGTAATTGCAGCATGGGCCCACTATCAGGCGACAGGCCTGCACGTTACCGCCGCGGAGGTCGACGCCTGGCTAGCCAAGCTGGAAGGAGGAGAGGATGCCACCGTCCCTGAATGCCACAACTAAGGCGCCTAAGCACCGGCTCACGTCCCATCCAGAACGGACTTGGCGCGCTGGGACCTCCTCACCGCACGATAATGAATCGATGGAGTTTGCCGGAGGGCAGCCATGACATTGGCATCGGGCATTGAGGTAGCGCCTGAACGACTGGCCGAGATCTGTCGCCGGTACCGGGTGATCGAACTGGCGGTCTTCGGATCGGCGGCGCGAGGCGACATGCGATCCGATTCGGACGTCGACGTTTTGGTTGAGTTCGAGCCTGGGACGCATCCGGGATTGGGTTTCTTTGACCTGGAAGAAGAACTCACCGCCCTATTCGCTCGGCGCGTCGACCTGGGGCGCAAATCATTGCTGAAGCCACTGGTGCGAGCGAGTGCTCTTCGTGACGCTGTGACGTTGTATGCAGCGTGACGCGGTATATCTCTCCGACATCCTCTCGGCGGCGGCCGACCTGCGTGAGTTTACGCGCTCCGCTTCGTTCGAGGAGTTCTGCGCTAACAAGGCGTTGCGGTATACGATGCTCCACGCACTAACGGTGATTGGTGAGGCGAGTTCGAAAATCATCTCAGAGCTGCGAGGACGTTACAGCGAGGTTACGTGGCAGCGCGTCACCGTCGTGCGTCACAGGATTGTCCACGATTACTTGGGTTTGGACTACGAACTGCTTTCGCAGGTTGTCACGGTGTTTGCTCCCGACTTGGCCGCAGAGGTCGATGCGATCTTCCACGCCGAATTCCGGGATATCGCGGCAGGGTGACCGGAGTCCTGAGCCGTACCTACTCGCAGTCCCGAAAGAGAGTGACCAACCGTCCGTGTTTGGCTGAGTTGGCCGAGCAACGCACTTGTTTCTCGGCCCTCCCCTTTTCGATAGAATCGAGACGCCATGAAGTGCCGTTCCCTCGCCTCATCCATAGGATTGATCGCCGTGATTTCCATGACGCTGCCTGCCGCGCCTCCTCCCGATCTTGAAAAGCGCATCGACGCGCTGCTCGCCAAGATGACATTGGACGAAAAGATCGGCCAGATGTCGCAGTCGACGTCATTGCAGTCTCCGCTTTCGGAGCAGAACAAGGCGGAGATTCGCCAGGGCCGCTGGGGCTCGTTCCTCAACGCCGGCTCGCCGGCTGACCGGGCCGAAGCTCAGCGCATCGCCCTCAAGGAATCGCGCCTGGGCATCCCGCTCATCTTCGGCCGCGACGTCATCCACGGTTATCGCACCGTGCTGCCGATTCCTCTGGGCCAGGCTGCGAGTTGGGATCCCGAGCTGGTCCAGGCCGGTGCGCGCGTGGCGGGCAGGGAAGCCGCGGCGGAGGGCATCCATTGGACCTTCGCGCCAATGCTCGACATCACTCGCGATCCGCGCTGGGGCCGCATCGCCGAGACGATGGGCGAAGATCCGCTAGTGACCTCCCGGCTCGGCGCGGCCATGGTGCGCGGCTTCCAGGGCGCCAACCTGGATGCGCCAGACTCCATCGCCGCCTGCGCCAAACACTATGTCGGCTACGGCGCGGCGGAAGGCGGCCGCGACTACAACACCACGTGGATCCCGGAGATCCAGCTCCGCGAGGTCTTCCTGCGCCCGTTCGAGGCCGCACGACAAGCCGGCGTGGCCACCTTTATGAGCGCCTTCAACAACCTGAACGGCGTGCCCACCAGCGGCAACGAGTTTACGCTGCGCAAGGTCTTGCGTGACGAGTGGAAATTCGACGGCTTCGTGGTCAGCGACTGGAATTCGATCACAGAGATGATCCCTCACGGCTATGCGGCGGATGAGAAAGACGCCGCCTTCAAGGGCCTGCGCGCCGGCGTGGACATGGAAATGGTGAGCACCAGCTATCACGACAACCTGAAGGCGCTGCTCGCCGAGGGCAAGATCAGCCAGAAACTGATCGACGAGTCGGTCCGCAACATCCTGAGGGTGAAGCTCCGCCTGGGGCTGTTCGACAAGGGCGTTCCGGTTGCCGCTCCCGTGCCCGGGTATCCCGCTGAAGATGCATTGGCCGTGGCGAAGAAGCTCGCTGCCGAGAGTCTCATTTTGCTGAAGAACCAGGACTCGGCGCTGCCGCTCTCCGGATCCGTGGGGCGGGTCGCCGTCATCGGACCGCTGGCGAATAGCCCGGTGGACCAGATGGGATCGTGGGTGATGGACGGCCGAAACGTTGAAGTCAGAACGCCGCTCGCCGCGTTGCGCGCCAGACTCGGCGAAACGCGCGTCGTCTGGGCGCCGGGGCTGAAGACGAGCCGCGACATGAGCCAGGCCGGATTCGCGGAGGCGGTCGACGCGGCGCGCGGCGTGGATGCCGTGTTGCTGTTCCTCGGGGAGGAGATGATCCTGTCGGGCGAGGCCCATTCCCGCGCGTATCTGAACCTGCCCGGCGCGCAGGAAGCGTTGGTGGACGAGATTGCCAAGACGGGCAAGCCAATCATCGCCGTGATTCTGGCCGGCCGTCCGCTCACATTCCAGGGCGTGGCCGCGAAGGCTCGCGCGGTGCTGTACGCGTGGCATCCCGGAACCATGGGCGGGCCTGCAATCGCGGACGTGCTCTTCGGCGACGCCGTGCCGTCGGGCAAACTCACGGTGACCTTCCCGCGCACTGTGGGTCAGGTGCCCATCTACTATGCCCACCTCAACACCGGCCGGCCGCCGTCGGAGAGCGAACTCGGCATTCCGGCCGGCACGCCGGTGGATCCGAAGGGCTTTACTTCGAAGTACCTTGATGTCGATTTCACGCCCGAGTACCCGTTCGGATTCGGGCTGTCCTACACGACCTTTGCCTACTCGAACCTGAAGGTCTCCGCGCCGCAGCTTCGGACTGGTTCGAAGATTGAAGTCAGCGCGGACGTTGCCAATACGGGCAGCCGGGACGCGGACGAGATCGTGCAACTCTACATCCACGCTCCGGCGGGTAGCGTGGCGCGCCCGGTGCGCGAGTTGAAGGGCTTCCAGCGCGTGCACATCAAGGCGGGCGAGAAGCAAACGGTCTCCTTTAAATTGGACACCGGCGACATCGCGGCCTACAATGTCGCACTGAAGCTCGCAGCCGAGCCGGGTAAGTACGAAGCGTGGGTAGCGCCGGATTCCGTGCGCGGGGTGCGCGGCGAGTTTTCGGTTCAGCCCTAGTGTTCTGCGTCATGCAGAATTACGATTATTCCTGGCGCGCAACGCTGCCGAGTGTGGGGCAGCTTGGTAAGCTGCGGCCGATTGTCAATCGGCCTGGTGCGTTTTTCCGCTAAAGGGCGGCGGTTGCCAACCGCCGCGCAGGATACCATCCTGCCCCACACGATCACGATAATCGACGGCATTTTGGACGCATTAAACCAGCATCCGCGCGGTGACCATAAACATCACCAGCGCCAAACGGGTACTCGGGCTTAGAACCAGCGTTCGAATTCGTTAGAATGGCGCCATGCGAAATCATGTGTGTCTTCCAGCTTTCGCGCTCCTGTCCCTCGCGATCTTCTCCACGCCAGCTCGGGGCGACGATCGCTCCCTCGTATTCCTATTCGGTCCTGTCAGTGCCGACCACTTGCAGCCGTCGGCGCAGGCAGCGGCCGCCAGCTCCCGAAACTGGCTGAAGACCCCTGGCGCCACCGCGGAAATCCGGCGGCGCGACGCCGGCGAAAGCCAGGAAATACTCCCGTTCATGACGGCCAAAGACGTTGAGGCGGCTTTGCTCGACGCCGCACGGGCTTCGGCCCAAATCGACGTCATGACCTTTCTTAACATCCTCGACAAAGCCACGTACGCAGCCGCGCGGCATTCGGGGAAGCGCGTGCTGATAGTCATCGTGGAGAACCCCGCGCTCTCAGGCGAGGCGGAAAACCGGCTGAAACAAACGATCGAATTCTGCCGGTCCAACGGAGTTCGCGTCGTGGTGCTCGATCCTTCCGCGGCAGGACAGCCGGGTGGTGGACAGGCGCTCAAGGCGCTTGCCACTGAGACCGGTGGCATTCTGGCTGCTGATCCGCAGTCCCTGGATTCGAGTTTGCTGATTGTGGCGCCGGTGGAAAAAGCGGGCTCAGAGAACGATGCCGCGAAGCCGGCCGCGTCCGCGACCGCCAGCGTCCCCGTCCATGCGCGCTTAATCCGCAGGCGGGCGAAATGGAAACCGGGCTCCATCGAGTCCGACCTGGGTCCCATGCAAGGCGCGATGCTGGTCGAGACCCCGATCGCAGCCCTGCAACTGGACGACAAGGATGGTTACTTCCTGTTACGCGCCCTGTTGTCTGCGGAGGTGAAGAATGACGGCGGAAAATCGGTTTGGCAGGCAAAAAGAGAATTCAACCTGAAGGTGCCGCCACGCAAAGTCGAAGAGCGCCGTGCCGGTAACTTGTATTTCATCCGCGAGGTTCAGTTGCCAGGCGGAAAGTATACGCTTGAAGCCGTTGTTCAGGACCTGAACTCAGGTAAGACCTGGAACTTCAGCGAGCCGCTGCAGGCCACTTCGAACCTGCCTGGTTTCTCGGTGAGCGATGCATTCTTCGTACGGAAGCTGAACGAATCCGCGGACAAGTTCGAGGGCGACCAGGGGCTCAATTACGAGGGCCGGGCGCTCGCGCCGCTGCTCGATCCGGTTTTCCCATCCGGCCGGCCGTTCGATCTGGAGTTGTACTTCATCATGTATCCGGATCTGCGCGGCGGGCAGCCGCAGATCAGCATTGAGATTTTGCGAGACGGGCAGACCGTGGGGCGTTCGCAAGTAGCATTCAACGACAGTATTCGCGATACGTCGAGGGAAAACCAGGACGTCGGTCCGGGGGCTGGCGCGAAGAATGGCGAGCAGAAAGGATCATTCCCATACATCGCCGCAATTCGCGACGCGAGCTTCAGCGCAGGCCAATACGAGGCGCGCGTGACCGTGCGGCAGGACAAGCAGACGATCACACGCAGCGTGTCGTTTCGCGTGGTGCAATAGCCGCGAGTGTGCGACATAGAAGTGGGCGCCGTGGCGATTGCCTGGCAAAGTGGCCGGAAGCCGAGCGTATGAGCACGCAAGGCAGAGGGCGCCGATATGACGACAGCTTGGCAAGCTGCGGCCGATTGGCGATCGGCCAACTGGCACGTTGGCGCGAGACTGCGGCGGTAGGCAACCGCCGCGCAGGATGCCATCCTATGCCCCACGGCGCCGGCAGCGAACTTTTCTGTGCATCGCCGCATGAGACGCGCGTCTCCGCCAAGGGCCGCAGTTTCGTCTCGACCGGCGAAGGCCGCAATTCCATACATCGGTCATAAAGGCGATGGTGATCGCCTGCCTGGAACAAAACCCGAAGGCTGCCGCGCGCCGCCTACGGCTTCGTGGGCACTTCCTGGCGATCTTTACCAGGAGGGGAGGATTGTGTCCGTGGTGGAACTAGATTAATATGGTCTTAATTTTGAAGGCTACTGGGACCGATCCCGGATCGGTGAGCCCAAAAGATCTGGTTGACACCACACATGGAGATGCAATGAGAAAGATCGTTATCACCTTCGTTCTGTTTGCTGCAGCCGCCCTTGCGGGTGACTGGACTGGCTACATTTCGGAGACCAAGTGCGGCGCGAAGCACAACGACGGCTCGGCCGCTTCCGTTAGCTGCGTCAAGGGCTGTATTAAGGGTGGCGCCCAGCCTGTCCTGGTAGTGGACGGCAAGGTCGTCCCCATCGCCAACACTGCCAAGGTGCCGGAGGCCCTTTACGGCCTCAAGGTGAAGGTTAAGGGCGAGATGAAAGGCGAGTCCGTGGAGATCGCGTCCATTCACGCCGCCAAATAGCCTCTTTTCCTTGAGTTGATTCGATTCGCAAGACCGGCACAGTCCTCTCTCGGGGATGTGCCGGTCTTTACTTTTTTGTATTGTGGAAAAACACATACTGGACAAATGAGGCAAAGCGGGCTTGAATAGCTTCCAGAGGTTCCAGCACGCCGCAGAACCGCAAAGGGAGAAATATGCCTGAACGGCTGATAATCACGGACGAACGAACGGGCCAGCAATACGAGGCGCCGATCAAGGATGAAACCATCCGCGCCATCGACTTGCGGAAGATCAAAACGAACGCCGAGGAGTTCGGCCTGCTTTCCTACGATCCGGCGTTTCTGAACACGGCTTCGTGCCGCAGCGCCATTACTTACATCGATGGCGACAAGGGAATCCTGCGCTACCGCGGCTACGCGATCGACGAACTAGCGGAAAAGTGCTCGTTCCTGGAGGTGGCCTGGCTGCTGCTTAATGGCGAACTCCCCACTGAGCAGGAGCTGACCGCGTGGCAAGCGCAGGTAAAGCGGCACACCATGCTGCATGAGACCACCAAGAAATTCCTGGAAGGGTTCCGCTATGACGCGCACCCCATGGGGATGTTGATTTCCACCGTGGCCGCGCTGTCCACCGTCTACCCGGAGGCGCGCAACATTTTCGACGCGAAGAACCGCAAGCTGCAGATTACGCGCCTTGTGGCGAAGATGCCGACCATCTGCGCGTACTGCTACCGCCACCACTTCGGACTGCCCTACATCTACCCGGACAACGAACTGAGCTTCACCGGGAATTTTATGAACATGATGTGGAAGATGTTCGAACCGAAGTACGTCGCCAACCCGATCCTGGAGCGGGCGCTCGACGTGCTGTTCATCCTCCACGCGGATCACGAGCAGAATTGTTCCACCAACACTATGCGCGGCGTCGGGAGCGCGCATACCGATCCCTATCTGTGCGTGACGGCCGCGGCTTCCGCGCTCGCCGGGGCGTTGCATGGCGGCGCGAACGAAGAAGTGCTTCGGATGCTCGACGAGATCGGGACGAAGGACCGCATTCCCAGCTACATCGACGACGTGAAAGCCGGAAAGCACAAGCTGATGGGCTTCGGCCATCGGGTCTACAAGAACTACGATCCGCGCGCCGAAATCATCAAGCGCACGGCGTATCAGGTGTTCACGGTCACTGGCGAGAACCACAAGATCGAGATGGCGCGAGAGTTGGAGCGAATCGCCCTCGAAGACGACTACTTCGTGCAGCGCAAGCTGTATCCGAACGTCGATTTCTATTCGGGCATCATTTACGAGGCCATGGGTTTCCGTCCCGACCTGTTTACGGTGCTGTTCGCGATTCCGCGCGTGGTCGGCTGGCTGGCGCAGTGGGAGGAGATGCTGCTCGATTCGGAGCAGAAGATCGCGCGGCCGAGGCAAATCTATACGGGCCACGACTTGCGGTCGGTCACTCCGATGCACCGGCGCGGCGACCTGGCCGGCGTCCTGGCCCAGCGCGACCCGCAGGTCGCCGTCTAGACTCGGCTGATTGTCAAACGAGGACCAGACCCGGGGGCAGCCCCGGGTTTGGCGTCTTCGGGAGTGTAGATCCTATACGCTCTGGAATGCTACCTTTCCCCGACATGCCCTGAATCTCAGTGCGCGCCTGAAGCCGTCACTCCTCTCGCAAGGCCGACATCGGATCGACCCGCGCCGCGCGTAGCGCCGGCAATCCGCTGGCAACGCCAGCGATGGCGGCCATCACGACTACTCCCGCTGCGAGCGTGAGCGGATCGCTCGGGCGCAAACCGTAGAGCATCGATGCGGCCAGCCTGCCCAACGCCAGCGACAGAAGGACCCCAACTACGAGACCGGCCGCAACAAGCACGGACGCCTCGCCGACAACCATGCGGACGACGCGCGAGCGCGTGGAGCCCAGCGCGATGCGGATGCCGATTTCCTTGGCGCGGCGGACCGTCAGATAGGACAGCACACCATACAAGCCGATAGCCGCGAGCAGCAGTGCGACCGCTCCGAAGAAGCTCGTCAACTGCGCGATCAGACGCTCGCGCACAAGCGAGTCGGCAACCTGGCGCTTCATCTCGGAAAACATCGAATTGATTTGCGGATGCGTACGAAGTATGGCCTGGCGAACGGCGGGAATCAGCGTAGTGGGTTGCGCGCGAGTGTGAATCACAAAATTTCCCCAAGAACCAGGAGCCGGGTGCTGCGACGAGGGAATGTAGGCGATCTGCGGTTCTTCGTGGCGCAGCGCGTCGTACTTTGTGTCCTTGACGACGCCTACGATTTCGTAAGTGGTGGCGGGGTAGTTCGGCTCCGCAATCGTAGTAAAGGTGCGACCCAGTGGATTGACGCCGGGCATGATCTGGCCGAGGAATTTCTCGTTGACGACGGCGACCTTGGCCGACGCCGCTGTGTCGGAGTCGTTCAAGTCGCGGCCCGAGAGCAGGGGGATCTCCATCGTCCGGAAGTATTCGTCGCTGACCCACGTGAACTTCGACCAGGTTCTGACCCGCCCACGCGCTCCCCCACCGTCGACGCCGAGCGTCCAGCTCCCGCCTCTGAGTGGAACATTGCTGGTATCCGCGGCGGCGTCAACGCCCGGTACGGAGCGGATTTGGCGCAGAATTTCCTTCATGAACACGAGCCGTTCCGGGGGCGGCAGCTTGAGCGAGTTGAAGTTCGCAAACGCGACCAGCAGCCCATCCTGCCGGAATCCGACGTTCATGGTCATCAGATTATTCAGGCTGCGGATGAACAGCAGCGCGCTGACGACCAGCACCAGCGAGAGCGCCACCTGCGAAGCAACCAGAATGCGTCGCAGTCCAAAACGTTCGCGCCCGGCGGTGTTGCCGCGCGCGCTCGCGTTCACGCCCGTGCCAGAGGCCGCGCGCGTCGCTCGGAGCGCGGGCGCGAGCCCGAACAGGACGCAGGTCAAGCCGGCGACCAGCGCAGTGAAGGCGAGCACGCGCCAGTCCAGATGCATGTCGAGGATGATGGCGTTGTCTGCGGTGCTCAAGGACGTAACCAGAAGATGACTGAGCAACTGCGCGAGCACGCCTCCGAGGATGGCGCCAGCGGCGGCCAGCAGTACACTTTCGGTCAACAACTGGCGAATCATCCGGCCGCGCGACGCACCGAGCGCGAGACGAACCGCAATCTCTTTCTCGCGGGTGCCGGCGCGGGCCAGCAGCAGGTTCGCTAGATTGGCGCAGGCGATCAACAGCACGATGCCGCTGACCGTCAGCAAGAGCCAGAGAGGATCCTGATAATTCTCGCGCAGCACCGAAGAGCCCGTGCTGGCGGGGTCCACCTTCATCTTCAGCTGCACATACCGGCGCACAACGTCGGGTTCGTAACCGGTGAGTTGCGTTTCCTGCATCACCGCCGGCGAGATTGCTTCGAGCTGAGCGGTCGCCTGCCGGAGAGTCCAGCCGGGTTTCAGGCGTCCCATGACTTTCAACCACCAGTGGTCGCGCCGTTCCAAGTCGTACGTGCATAGCGGCGAGGCTACGTCGAAGCGCTCGCCAACCGCGATGCCGAAGAACTCGGGTGGCGTCACGCCGATCACCACCTGCGGCTGGCTATCCACGATCAGCGTGCTCCCGATGGCCGAGTCGCGCCCTCCAAACCGGCGCATCCAGAACGCATGGCTGAGAACGACGCTCGAAGCAGCACAGCCGCGCCGGTCGTCGTCGGGCGTGAAGAGGCGGCCTCGATAGGGCTGAACCCCTAGTGTCTGAAACAGGTTCCCGCTAACGTACAGGCCGTTAATGGGCTGGAAGCTCTCCCCCGACCCGGCGGCGAAATCCGCCGTGCCCCACGCAAGAATACCCGTGAGACCTGCTGCATGATCCCGGATCTCGGCGAAAAGCGGAGCGGTCATCTCCGCGTACGCGCCATCGAAACTGCCATCCCGGAACTGCGGATTTTGGAACCGCACTTCGACCAGTTGCTGCGGGTCGCGCACCGGCAGCGTCTGCAACCGCACGGCGTCGAGCAACTGGAAAATGGCAGTGGTCGCGCCGATTCCCAGTGTCAGGGAAAGCACGGCAGTGGTCGTAAAAATCGGGCTCTTGCGCAGCACGCGCGCGGCGTAAATGATGTCTCGCATAAGGTTCTCTATGAACGCGACGCCGCGAGCCTCGCGGCATTCCTCTTTGCGCTGCTGTAGTCCCTGCATTGATCGTAGAGCCGCATATCGTGCATCCTCGACGCTCAAGCCTTGCGCGAGACCTTGCTCTACCGCGAGGTCCAGGTGAAACTGCAACTCCTCATCGAGCTCTGCGTCGGCCTGCCTGCGCAGGAACAATGCGCGCAAGCGCAGCGGCGTGATGTGCATCAGACGAACCATCGACGCCTCTACACCTCGTTGAGTTTGATGACCTGCGTAATCGCGCCTGAGAGCCGTGCCCAGTCCGCGCTTTCTTTCTCCAGTTGCTGGCGGCCGGGCCCGGTGAGTGAATAGAACTTGGCGCGGCGATTGTTTTCCGTCGTCTTCCACTCCGCCTGGATCCAGCCTTCGTTTTCCAGCTTATGCAGCGCAGGGTAGAGCGACCCATCGCTGACCTGCAACACATCGCCCGAGACCTGTTTCAAGCGCTGGCAGATCGCCCAGCCATGTAGTGGCTGAAGCGCCAGGATATTGAGGATCAGCAGGTTCAGCGTTCCCAGAACGAGATCGGGTGGTTTACTCATGCTTGCTTCAATTCCACGGTGAGCGGCTGATGAGCCGCGCATTCCGTCTTCCCTCGGTTACCGAGAGTAGTGTACGGGCAACTCCACTCGGTATTCAAGGGGAAGGCGAGAGAGTTTACTTTTGGAACAGGCGAACAGGACGCCACGAACGTTGATCGAGATGAAGAGGCAACCAAACGGCGCCACCGGCGTCGGTTGGGGGAGTTATCCAAGTCACACTATGGTCAGGGCAGAATCGGGTCTGTCGCTTACGGCCGGGAGTCCGTCTTCTCCGCAACCCAGAATCCGTCGCGCGCACGCACCTTCAGGCCCTTCCTGTTCTTCACCTGAACTTCCAGCGGGTGGTAGCCGGGCTCGGCGTCCTGCGCCGGGAAGCTGAGCAGGTACTGGCCGTGCAGTTCTTCGCCAAGCCGGGTGAGGGCGCTCTCCAGACCTGTCAGAGTGGCGAAGCCGAGTTTCTCGCCGCCGGTCGTCTGTACCAGGATCTTCGCCGAATCCTCCTTGCCTAGCCGCGCTATTTCGCCGATGCCGGCCAGAACATTGACGTTGCCGGTGGTGTTGGCGGCGCCAGGGGGATTGTACGGGTTGGGCGGGCTGGGAAGTGGCGGAGGGCCGCCCGGACCCGAGGCATTGGGCATGTCGTTCGCTTTGGTCGTGAACGCGGTCTGGTATGGCGACCAGGTAGCCGCGAATACGGTCACGGCGTCCTGTTGGATGATCTTCAACGCGCTTCCGAGCGGTGTCATGCTGCCGCGGTCCTTGCTCTCGCCTAGCAGGATCAAAACCTTCCGCTCGCCCTGGGGACGTCCATTGAGCAAGCGGGCCGCATAAGCGACGGCGTCGATCTGGCGTGCCGTGTTGCCCCCTTGTGAGGCAGCGGTGCGCTCGAAGGCCTCCGCGATGACGTTCGGGTCCCTGGTGAAGTCCGCCAGCAGAACCGACGTGTCGCCGTAGCCGACCACCGCCGCCCTGCCCCTGTCTCCGGCGATCAGCGGCTGGATCAGACTACCGACTTTGCGCACCTTCTGGTTCGTCGCCAGAGAGAGGTCATTGGTCTGGATCGCGATGACGATCGCCAGTTGCGAGGAGACGCTTTCCGCCGAGTCCAAATGAAACTGCTTTACCTTGCCGTCGGAGAGCAGAGCGAAGTCCTGCGCCGTGAGACCTTCCACGAAGTTGCCTTTGCGGTCCGTCACCGTCACGGGAACCAGCACGACGGGCACGCTGCTGCGGAACGTGGGCTCCTGCGCCAGGCTTGCGAGGGGCAGCAGAAGCTGTGCCAGCAGCCCCGCCACGCTCACTTTCAGGCAACGTTGAATAGAAATCATTTTGCTCCGTTATTGCAGCTTGCCCCGTCCCGCGACCGTCCAGGGTTCGATGACCTCGTCGCCGCGCACGGCCCAGACCCGCTCGTGCAGGTTCATGGCGGTGCAGACGTGATTCATGAGAACTGTGACGCGATCGCCGGGCCGGTAGTTTCGCCCGGCCCGGGACAGGTCCACATAGCCGTGCTCCTCGTTCATTTTGTGGAAGCGCGCTCCGGCGTCGCCTTCGATATCGCCGAAGAGCGTGTCACCGTCCGCCGACGAGCGGTCGGATGAGAAGGTCTTTGAGCCTCCATCGATCATCATGCGATCACCCTGGACCGAAACCACTGTGCAGAGCATCGTGGCCGCGCAATCGGCACGGCCGCACGCGCCGCCCAGCAGCGTGTTCCGGTCGTTGAAGATGTAAGTTCCCGGACGGATCTCGTTCATGCCCGGAATCGTGTGCGAGTCCCACAGCAGGGGCGTCGAACCGCCGCTCACGATCTCGGGTTCGGCTCCGGCGCGAGTCAGCGCTGCGATCATCTCCGGCACTTGCGTGCGCAGCCGCTCCAGCGCCAGCCTGCCCTCGGAAGCATTGTTCTTGATGTGGCCCGGATAGAACGCCACGCCGCGCCAGCGCAAGCCGGGGAGCTTCTGAATGGCCTGGATGAGAGCGAGGAGGTTCGGTCCGGGTGCGGCGCCCATGCGATGCAGCCCCAGGTCCGCCTCTACCAGGGCTCCGATTTCGACGCCTCCACGCTCCGCTGCCGCGCCGATGCCCTGGGCGACGTTCAGGTCATCCAGCGCGACCGTCACCTGGACTTGGCGGGCGAGTTGTACCAGGCGTGTGAGCTTGGCCTCGCCCAGCACCGGGTAGGCGATCAGCAGATCCTGCGTTCCAGAAGCGAGCATGACTTCGCCCTCGGTGGTCTTGGCCACCGACAGGCCTGCCGCTCCAAGTTCGAGCTGACGCTTGCCGAGCGCCGGTATCTTATGAGTCTTGGTATGCGGTCGCAGCCGCAGTCCATGCTGCCGGGCGTAACTGGCCGCCCGGTGCAGGTTCCGCTCCATCGCGTCCACATCGATGACGAGGGCGGGCGTGTCGAGTTCGTTGAGATGCATCACTTCTTTTTGGCGTCGGGGTCGACGAAACGGACGCTGACGCGTGGCGGCGCCTTGCGATAGACCAGTTCGAGCTGCTTGGGCTTCACCTTGCCGTCGATCTGGAAATACAACAAACCCGTGACCGGGTGGTCGATCTCTCCGTCCTTCAGCACTTTCGCTTTCAGAGAATCCAACAGCGGATTCGGTTTGCCCTTGCCCTTATCCTCGATGCTCGCCGCGGCGTCCGAAGTGTCCGCGGTCGCCGATCCGGCCGTGGGGCTTCCCATGCCCGGATATCCCATCGGGTAACCGCCTCCTGGGTAGCCGCCACCGGGATAGCCTCCTGGATAACCGCCCGGATAGCCTCCCGGCATCGGGTTTTGCTGACCCATCCCGCGTCCTTGCGAGCCGCCGACCGATTTCACGACCATCACCGCGTTGCCCGCCACCTGGGAAGGCGTCAGCGGGCGGGAATGCTGGCCGTCCTTGTCGCTGCGCAGCAGGAAGTCGTCCAGGTCGAGCACAACCTTCTCGTCGCCCTTCGGGGTGACGGTCACTTCCACCACGATGTAGCCCGGACCGGTATCCCCTCCGACCACCTGTTTCATGGAATCGCGATCCAGAAAGGCCTTCGCCGAGATGCCGATCTTGTCGTCCGAGGCTTCGCCATCCGCCACCAGTTTCTTTGTCGGACCGGCCTGCTCGACCTTCTCCTTTTTCTCTTTCTTGTCCGCACTGGCGAAAGGAGCGAGGGAGAGCAATGCGGCCAACAGGACCATGTACTTTCGCATATTCGGCACTCCTTCATAGACTCTCGGAACGGCGCCGCGACTCGCCATCAACTGGTTTGCGGGCCCTGGAGCGCCCGCGCGGCCGTGGACGGCCGCCCCACTGAGATCCCACTGAGAATTGTAGCCGTCCGGGCGGCGGGGAACATCCACTACTTCTCGGACGGAGCGAAGCACCGTTCAGTTGCGCTTCCGGCGTCCGCGAATCGAGATCGGCGGCCGGTGGCCTACGTTGGCGAAGCCACGAACTTGTAGCCCACGCCGCGCACGGTGAGCAGGTGGCGCGGCTTTGCCGAATCGTCCTCCAGGTAGCGCCGCAGACGCACGATGAAGTTGTCGATGGCGCGCGTGTCGGTATCCTCGTGCAGGCCCCAGACCTCCTCCAGCATCGACTTTCGCGAGACGGGTTTGCCTTCATGCTGAATCAGATGCCTGAGCAGGTTGGCCTCCATCAAAGTCAGCGGAAAGGCCTGGCCCCGCACGCGGAGTTCGAGCAAATTGAAATCGACCGATTTCTCGCCGAATTCGTAACGGTCGGCTTCCTCGGGCAGCGGTTTGGCTTCTTTAGAAGCGGCGCGCATCCAATCGGTGCGGCGCAGCAGGCTGCGGATGCGCGCGATCAGGATGGGGAGCTCGAACGGCTTTGTGAGGTAGTCGTCGGCGCCCGCGGTGAACCCGCGCAACACGTCGTCCGGCTGGCTGCGGGCGGTGAGCATGAGAGTCGGCGTGAACTGCCCGCCTTGACGCATGTCCGCGATCACTTCGAATCCGTCGATCCCCGGCAACATGACGTCGAGCACGACGACGTCGAAGCCGGGAGAATCGGCGGACAGCATGGCGAGTGCGGCCTCGCCCGTCTCCGCCACCTGCACCTGATATCCTTCGGCCTCCAGGTTGAACCGCAACCCTTCGGCCAGGTGGTGCTCGTCTTCTACAACCAATACTCGGCTCATCTTGCTATCGGGAGCTGCAGCACGAACGTACTCCCGCGTCCCGGTCCCTCGCTTTCCGCCCAGGCGCGTCCACCATGACGTTTGGCAACCGACCGGACGATGAACAGTCCGAGCCCGGTGCCCTTCACGCGCGCCGCCAATTGCCCCTGCACGCGGTAAAACCGCCCGAAGATGCGATTCAGTTCGGTCTTCTCGATGCCTGGCCCCTGGTCGCGCACACGAACGCAGACAAATCGGTCGTCGAGTAGTTCTGCCTGGACCGAAATCCCGAGGACCTTCCCCGAGTATTTCACCGCGTTGTCGATCAGGTTCGAGAGCGCCGACTCTATCTCTTCGCGGTCCCCAAAGACCGTGATTGCCGGGCCGGGCGCGAATTGCAGAGCATCGCACGGCAACTGGTGCAGCTTCACGGTGCTCTCCAGGCAACCCTGGATCAGCTCGTTCAGGTCCAAGCGAATTCGATTCGGCTTCGCTCCCGATAGTCCCATGCGTCCCGTACGAAGCACCTGCTCGATCGTCGTCAGCAGCCGGTCGCTGTCCTGGAGCATGATGGCGTAAAACTCCTTGCGCTTCTCCTCGTCGACCGCGTGCGTTTGCAGGGTTTGGAGATAGAGGCGAATGGACGCCACCGGTGTTTTCAGTTCGTGCGTGACGGCGTTGATGAAGGCGTCGTGTTGGGCGTTTCTGCGAATTTCCTTCACCAGGAAAATGGTGTTCAGTACCACGCCCGAGACGATGAAGGCCAGCAGGACGATGCCCAAAAACAGGAGGATGCCTTTGCGCCAATCGAGCAAGACCCATCCGATGTAAAGCGTGAGGGTGACCAGGATGAGACCGGCGCCGAGCGCGATGAAGAACGCGATCGACTTCTTGCGGCCGGCAATCACCATATCTCCAGCGTAACTGGTCTGATGCTATGCAAGTGGAGCCCCGCCGCACTCACTCACTCGACGCCAAAGTTCGACGCGCGCGCCAACGCCCAGTCCCAGGAGCCGCGCAGCCGAATCCTGGTTGGCGGCGATCTCCAGCAATCCGCTAGAACCGGCGACGAGCGCAAACTCGCCAGGTTCGATCGCGGAATAGCTTGCTGCTACTTGGCGAAGCTCGCGCGAAGCGGTCTTAAGGACGAAGCGGCCGCCCGTGGGAATGCAGTTCGCTGGAAGATTCGTGATCAAGTTTCCGAACCGGTCTACATGCACGATCTCGCCTGACCAGGCGCCGTCTCGAGTCCTGCGACGGCCTGGCCGGTCGGCCTGCTGACCGCGTCGTGGATCAGCGGGCCGACCCGCGAGGCCGCGACACCCAGCGAAAGATGCGCTGCGACAGGTGCGAAGACGTCGCGTCCGTGAAAGGTTGCGCTGACCGAAGGCAGAAAGAACTTGGAATTGGAGATCAGGCGCACCTTGGCTTTGGGCGCGGCGAGCAGGTCGCTGAAGAGGCCGTTGTCGGGGCCTACGAAGCGGTGGCCAGTGGGCTTCCACGAGAATCGGACGCCGTTCGCTGCCGACGCCGGGGTCGACGATGGCTACGTGGACGGTCCCTTGCGGAAAGTAAGGCCAGCTCTGGCCGAGCAGAAACCGCGCCTGCGCCACGCAGTACGGCTCGACCTCGTGGGTGATGTCGATGACTCGCGTTCGCGGCGCGATGCCCGCGATCACGCCTTTCAGTACACCGGCGAAATGATCCTTCAAGCCGAAGTCAGTGAGCAGCGTGATGAGGGGTTCGGTAGGTGCGCCGCGCATGGGCCTCTTCCTCAGCATAAACGCGCGTGATGCCGCGCGCTTTCCTTCCGGGGCCCTCCGGTTGTAGGCTCTATAACGCCGGTTCGGACAGCAACAAACGCCGGCGCGGGAGATGCATATGAGCAATGGAAGCGAATCCGGAAGAGACTGATCGGCCGTCATGGCCCAGGGCGCAGGGAGTTCGGCAAGCTGGCGCTGGCCGGTGCACTCGGTGGGGCGGCGATGCTCGGCTCCGCGCGGAAGGCGTCGGCGGCCGATTCGAAGAGCGCCACGGGCATCAAGCTTTGCGCGCAGGCTGCCGCAAAACCGTCTGACGACGAGTTGCTCTTCCTGCAACAGATTGGCTCGAAGTATGTGAGCGTCGGATCGACGCCCGACCTGCGCACGGCCGAGGGATTCCTGAGCATTAAGAAGCGCTATGCGAGTGCCGGCATTGACAGTGTTCAACATCGGCAACATGAGCGTCCACAACATGCCCGAGGTCACGCTGAACCTGCCGGGCCGCGACGCGAAGATCGAAGAGTACAAACAATACCTGCGCAATCTGGCGGCGGCCGGCATTTCGTACACCACCTATGCCCACATGGGCAACGGCATCTGGTCGAGCGGACGCGCCAAGATGCGCGGAACGTCGGCGCGCGAGTTCGATATGGCGAGCCCCGACAAATACGGGCAGTGGGGCGACCAGAGGTGGCGCGAACCGCTATCGCACGGCCGTGAATTCTCGAAAGAAGAGATCTGGGAGAACTACACGTACTTCATCAAGAAGGTCGCGCCTGTGGCCGAAGAGGTTGGAGTGCGAATCGGCATTCATCCCGACGATCCCCCAGTGCCTGTGCTCGCGGGAGTGCCGCGCTGCATCTTCTCCAATTTTGATGGCTACAAACGCGCGATGGAGATCGCGAACAGCCCCAATGTCGGCCTCTGCATGTGCTGCGGGACCTGGCTTGAAGGCGGCCGCAAGCTCACGGGCAAGGACCCCGAAGAGATGATCCGCTACTTTGGGGCGGAGAAGATCTGGAAGATTCATTTCCGCAACGTCGATGCGCCGCTGCCGCACTTCGTCGAGACTTTCATGGACAACGGCTATTACGACATGTACAAGATCATGAAAGCTCTGCACGACGTGAAATTCGACGGCATCACGATTCTCGATCACAGTCCGTGCGATGGTGGGCGGAGGCTATACGCAAACCGCGTATGGCTTCGCCTATATGCGCGCGCTGCTGGATCGGGCCAACGCGGAGTCGCGGTCGTAACGTCCCCTCCGGTGGATTGCGACAATTCCGCGCGGAATTGCCGCGCCGGGGTGTAGCCGAATGAAGAAGTACCTGATTGCATTTCTGCTGGGGTTGGGCTCGTTCTTCCTCTTCTGGGGAATCGGCGAATATCTCAGCTCCAGGGGCACGACGAGCGCTGGTGGGGAAGCCGCCGGCATAGTCGCTCTGGCGGGCGTTCTCGGATTGTATGCGTTCGCCTGTCAACTGGTCTTGTCCCGCGGCGATCCGAGACCATTGCGGGAGCAGTGGCTCCTGCTGCTGAGTTTCAATTTCATTCTGACGGCGTTCGCGCTGGCCGTGCCAATTGTCGTCCACAAGTGGATT
This sequence comes from Terriglobia bacterium, assembly GCA_963823095.1. Taxonomy (GTDB): domain Bacteria; phylum Acidobacteriota; class Terriglobia; order Bryobacterales; family Bryobacteraceae; genus CAIVVT01. The sequence continues at coordinate 38,184 of CAWGKI010000022.1, read as the reverse complement.
CCGGCGCTCACGATGTTCGTCTTGTCCGGGTATTCGTGGGCCTGCTCGTGTGCGGGTGCGGTGTTGTCGGCGCGTGCCGCGCAGCGCAAGGCGGAATCGGAGGCTCACTGACGAACCAGGTGGGGCAGACTTCAGTCTGCGCAGGGCTTCAGCCCTGCCCATTTGCCCGGAAGAGCCGGTTGAAACCGGCGCGCAGGCTGAAGGCCTGCCCCACCACGCGGCCCACCACGCGAGCTACTTGGTGAGCGGCGTCAGCACGATGGAGCGGAACTCCACCGGGCCGTGATCGCCTTGCAGGATGAGCGGCCCGGGCTCTCCTTCGTTCGCGTCGGCGGCGATCGCCGTCAGCCCTTCGATCACGCCCTTGTCGATGATGGTTTTGCCGTTGAGCACGACCGTCACCTGGCGACCCACCAGCCGGATATCGTAGGTCTGCCATTCGCCTGCCGGCTTGCTGGCGTTTTCGCTCGGCAGGATGCGGCTATAGAGCGCGCCGTTGCCATGCGTGTTGGCGGGCCTGCCGTAGTCGTCGAGGATCTGCACTTCGTAGCGGGCGCGCAGGCCGAGTCCGCTGTTCGAGTTCTTGCCGAGGCGGAACTCGACGTGCAGCGCGAAGTTCCAGAACTTCCCCAGGCTGACCAGGTTGCTCGCGCCGCCGGTGCTCTTGAGTATGCCGTCTTCGATCGTCCAGCCGAACGGCTTGTCCGGAGTCAGAGACCTCCAGCCCTGGGTGTCCTTGCCGTCGAAGAGTTGCACCGGCTTCGATTCCTTCCAGGTCGCGTCATCCTTCTCCGTGATTTCCGGAGCGCGTACGCCGACCCAATGCCGCACCGGGCTCGTCGAGCCCTCGACAGCTTCCGTGCCGACGAGTTTCCGCCTTCCAGTTGGGCCGTGAAAACGTCGTGGATCTCCTTGCCGTTTTCCTTGTGCCGGAATCCGAAAACGAGCTTCCCGTCCTGGACAGCGATTTCGTCGACCTTATTCAGGTCGCCGTAGTAGGCGCTGATGAACGTTCCTTTGGCGGCGGGCGTGCCCGCGCCATCCAGGCCCAGCCACCAGGCTCGGGTCGTGTCGCCCGTGATGGTAATATCCCACCGGCCGTCGAATGGGCTGCTGCCCGCAAATGCCGTGGCAATCGAGAGAACAAGAAGAACAAGGCTTCGCATGATCCCTATAGCCTACGCCCGAAGCCGGCGGAGCCGCGACCTCGAAAGCCCTGAAACGGAGCCTGCTACAACCGCTCCCTGACGGTCGCGGCTCCGTTTCAGGTTGGAGCCGATCTGGAGTTCGGCGTTCCCAGGGGGCGCTTCCGGGCGGCATGTTGAGTTGCTCTGCCCAACGAATGAGACCGCAGCCGCCGGCCTCGTTCAGATTCAGGAGAACGGCATTTTTCGACTGATTGTGGGTAGCGCGCGAGCCACATGCACGGCAAGGTTGTGGAACGCGCGCCGCGCGGATAGCATAGTGCGTTCGAGGCCTCGCCAGCGGGGCATCGCTTCAGCGGAAGGAGAGTCAGATTATGCGGCGTTACGGAATGGTTCTGCGAGTGAAGCCGGAGGCGACGGAGCGGTACAAACAGTACCACGCGGCGGTCTGGCCCGAAGTGCTGGACATGATCGGGAAGTGCGGCATCCGCAACTACTCCATCTATTTCAAGGACGGGTTCCTGTTCAGCTACTTCGAGTACATCGGCAGCGATTTCGCGGCGGACATGGCGAAGATGGCCGCCGACCCGAAGACGCAGGAATGGTGGGCCATCATGGAGCCCATGCAGGATCCTCTGCCGACCCGCAAGCCTGGCGAATGGTGGGCGGATATGGAAGAAGTCTTCCACGCCGATTGAGCGCCGTCTGTGGGGCGGACGCCTTCCCCAGGTCCGCGCGGGTCTCCCTCTGGACCCGCTTCCGGAGGAGTAGCGAGGGCCGCGCCAAAGCTAGTCCAAGAGGCCGACCAGGGGGTCGCCCGCAGACCTGGGGGTCCGACCCACTGCGCGCTCAAGCACTCATCTTGACCGGCTTGCCGCTGCGGCAGGACTCGTAGACGCCGAGCACGATCTCCAGCGCCTTCAAACCCTCTTCGCCGGAGGTCAGCGGCTCGCGGTGTTCGCGGCAGGCCGCGCCGAAGTCGAGGAACTGGCGTTCGAACGGCGTCAACGGTATCGCCATCGGGTCGGAGGATCCGCTCAGCGTGTTCGCTTCGACCGGAGCCGGATCGCCCGCAGTCGTCCATCACGTCCCAGCTCGTCAGCGCGTAGCCCGTAAAGATCGCCGTGCCCTTCGTCCCGTGGATCTCGATGCGTTCGCTGTAGCCGGGCCAGAAGGCGGTGGATGCCTGGATCACTCCGGTCGCGCCGCAGTTGTACTTGAGGATGGCATTGACCACGTCTTCGCTCTCGATCTTGTGGCGCGCGGCGAGCTGCCAGTAACCGAAGAGCTCGTCGACGCCGCCGATCAGATAGCGCAGGATGTCCACCTGATGCACGGCCTGGTTGATGAGCGCGCCGCCGCCTTCGACCTCCCAACTGCCTTTGATCGGCCGCGAGTAATACTCCTCAGTACGCCACCATTTCACATAGGCGTCGGCCTGCAGGATCTTGCCCATGCGGCCTTCGGCGATGGCTTTCTTTACGAACTTGGTCGAGTCATCGAAGCGATGCTGGCTGGCCACGCCGAGCACGATGCCTCCGGCGCGCGCGGTCTCCACGATCTTCCGTGCCGTAGCGAGGTTGGTCGCGATGGGCTTCTGAAGCTGGACGTGCTTGCCGTACTTCACGGCCGCTTCCACCGGTTCCAGGCGGAAGTTGGGGAAGGTGCAAACGTCAATGTAGTCGACGTCCGCGCGGCTGCACAGATCCTCGTAATCCGGCACAAACTCGCAGCCCCAGCGCGCCGCGTACTTCTCACCCGAGGGCACGTAAACGTCGGTGCAGGCCGTCACCTGGTAACCGATGTTCCTGTACGCCTGGGCGTGCATGTTCGCGATGGCGCCGGTGCCGATGATTCCGACTCGCATGATCTTCCTCCAAGAAAGCTAGATGGGGCAGGCACTCGCGCGGCGAAGCCGCTGGACGCATCTGAGAGCAGGTTCCCAGACACAGCCAGCGGCTTCGTTTTCCGTGTTTTATTCGAGGCCGTTGCCAGTCCCGCAGACAGCCACTTCAATGCCCAACTCGCGGAACATCGCGGCCTTCGTTGCGAGCGCTTTGTTTGCCGCCTCGGCGTTCGGAGCGTAGGCCACCTGGATGTGATTGGCTTTATGACGCCCCATGAACTGGTCGCGCGTGACGCCGTAAAGAATCGCGTTCACCAGAGGCCATTGGGGCGTCGTGGCGGCCCAACGCCTCTCGTTTTCTTCGGCGGGCAGCTCGACCACCTTGCCGCGGCCGATGTCGACGCGCAGAATGCCGGCATCGACGTAGACGCGGCTCCAGACAATCTCGCCTGCCTTGCCGACGCCCTTCAGCGTGCCTCCGCCGAGCTTGAAGTACATGGACGGTTGGCGCTCGCTGATGGCTCCGGCATATCCGCCGGCCAGATGAGCGGGTGGAACCGCGCCCGAAATCTGGAAGATCCAAACGTAGTCGTCGCCAAAGGGCAAGCCATAGCGCACGTCGTGCAGAGTCGTTTCGGGATCGTAGCCGAGCTTCGTCCACACCCGGTTGGTTACCAGGGCATCCAGGCCGGCGCATTCGTCCACTTCGTTGAAGTGCGGCAGGGCCTTGCCTTCATACAACACCCGGCCATTTCCGCGAGCGGTGACGGGCGGACGGTCCACATTGTTGAACAGTCCTTCGGGCAGGTCCGAAGCGGGAACCAGGTCCTTAAGGCCTTGCTGATATTGGATGCCGATAGCGGAGCAGCCAAAGTCGTCGGCCATGCGCATCGCGGCGATATACATCTTGCACTGGCCGAGGATCTGTTCGTCGGTCAGGTCGGTCTCGGGATCGGGACCCGTGACGAACTTCATGCCCTTTGCGTCAAGCCAGGAGCGGACGGCGAGAGCCTCCTCGTCTGGAGTCGCCAGCATCTCGGCGTAGAGAGCCGACTGGTTCAGCCGTTCCTTGAAAACGCCGAGGTTGTGCACCAGTTCGTCGGGCAGGATGGCGTTGTACATGCCCATGCAGCCTTCGTCGAAGATGCCCATGATGGCCTTGTCGTGCCGCAGTTTCTTGGCTAAAGCGGTGCCGATCTCTTCGGCCTGGCGCGGCAGCTTCAACCCGCCCAGCGCATGGACGTGAGAGGCGTCGTGCACGAGTTTCTCGCCGCGCAGCCAGCGCTTCAAGCCGCTCAAGAAAAACTCGTCGTCGAATTTCTCCGACCACAAGGTGGAGTAGGGAATGCCGGCCTTGGTCAACGAGCCATTGAGGTTCAACATGCCCACCAGTCCGGGCCATTGGCCGCTCCAATTGGCGACCGTCAGGATGGGTCCCTGGTGGGTGTAGAGGCCCGCGAGCACGTGGTGAGTGTACTGCCAGACGGCCTCGACGACGATGAGTGGAGCGGTCGGCGAAATGCGCCGGAAGATCTCCATTCCTTGCTGCTGGGAAGCGATGAAGCCGTGCCCGGCAGCCTCGTCATAAGGGTGGCCGCGCTCGATAGTGCAGCCGAAACCCCGCACCGCACTCATCACCTGCTCTTCGACTGCATGCTGGGCCGCCCAGCATTGCTGGTTGGCGGAGAGGCGTAAGTCGCCGCTCGCGATTACAAGGATTGGCTCTGCCATATGCGCACTATTCAATCACATGGCGCACCCGATGAGGAGGGGCAGCCGCGCATGTTAGACTAAAACGAAACGTTCCCTCTTGCCTTCCAACGTGTTGGGCCGGTAGCTCAGTGGTAGAGCATCTGACTTTTAATCAGAGGGTCGTGGGTTCGAGACCCACCCGGCTCACCAGATTAAAGCTTTTATTATCAATAGTTTACTGTCATTTCTACTCATGCTGTACATGATTGCACAACCACTCAACGACAGGTAGCTGCTTGGCAGCAGGCCCCTCAGCATCCTGCCAACTGCTCGTCGGACCACCTGAGCGAGCCGCGACGGCACGCCCAGGAATTGGTGGCCAGCCCACAATGGATGCCGTGGGACTACCTCGAGACGCTAGCACGGACCGTAATCGCACGGACTGTGACCTTCTCGGATTCTTCGTAGAGTTATGCTGGATCCCGCATGGCCGCAAAGGATAGTCTTCGGCCATGCGGATCGGACTCTTCGAAATGGCCGAAAAACGGGCCATTGAGAAAGCAGAATCGCCAAGGGTTTTTGGCCAGGCACGCAAGCTGGCAAAAATGTTTCGCGCCGGCCTGTACGCGCGGGTTTCCACCAACGATCGACAGACCATCCCGTTGCAGATTCGCGCCCTGCGGGAGTACGCCGCCCGGCGGGACTGGACGATAGTCCTGCAGGTGAAAGAGGTCGGCTCCGGCACATCTAAGCGAGAACTGCGCGAAAGAGTGCTCTATGCTGCACGTCGCCGCGAGATCGACATGGTGCTCGTCTGGCGGTTGGACCGGTGGGGCCGGTCTGTGACGGACCTGCTGACGACACTTCAGGAATTGGAACATCTCGGAGTCGGTTTCGTTTCCCTGAACGAAGCGCTGGATCTGACCGCCCACGCCTCTCCAGCATCGCCACTTTGCGGGGAGATGGATTCATCCTCACCCGTGTGCCCGTCAATTCGACGGCTCACCAGATGGGTTCACAAGACGCGTATACAGATTCTGAACAACTTAGCCGCCCCTTAGGCGCGCTCGTGAGGAACTTGGGTTAGGGTCGATTCCGCGCGGACCCGTAAACTTTCGGCGTGAAACTGAGGTTCGCGACGAATGGGTAACTTGGCCTGCGGTATCGGTTCGCGGGCAGGTGGACGATGTCCTGGTTAATCGCGCCATCGGAGAGCGCCATGAGGCTCGGGTTGGCGATGGGCGCCAGTTCCGGCGAAAGATAGCCGGACTTCACAGCAATGATCTTGAAGGACTTCGGGGCCAATCCGAAACGCGTGAAGTCCTTGATGTCGTGGTAGGGACGGCGGTAGGCCGCCAGCACCAGCGTGATCCCCTGGATCTGCACAACAGCTTCGCGTCGGCCCGGATTTGTTTCCTCAAGCAGGAACTTGACCACGGCTTCCGCCTTGACGGGCTGGCTGGCCTTGGGGTCGAGCGTCGCTCCAATGGAGAGAGGAATGCGCGCACCCACACCGGCCTTGTAGCAGGCCTCCGTTGCGGGGCGATCGGTGATGCCGGCGAACACGACGTTCCGCGCTTTGTGGCGCAGTAACGATTCCAGGACCGTGGCTTGATCGCCATTGCCACCCCCGGTTGGGTTATCACCGGAGTCCGCGAGAATCGCGGGCTGCGTCTTAGCGTCGATCGCACGCTGGACGCATTCGTCCACCGTGCAGGTTTCGGTCCCGAATTGGAATTCGGTGCGTGCGTCCCAATACTGGCGTGCCAGGTCGGTGGCGAGCCTGCGCTGAGTGCCGGGGGCCGTGCCCGTGATGACCACCGCCGCCGTTGAGCGGGGTTCGTCGGCCCAGACGTAGCCAACAAGCATGCTGACGTCGAGAATGCCGGGCTCGCGATTAAGAGCGGGCAATTGCGCCCACAGCCGCTTTCCGGGCTGCCATTCCGTGCTGCTGCGTTCGCCTGGCATGAGGACCGGGATCGGCGCCCACATGAGAGTCGGACGGATTCTCGCGCGCAAGCATTGAAGGAGCATGTCTGTAGCGCGGAGCATGGTCTCTTCGCGGTCGATGTGCGGAGCCGTGCGAAACGCGGACAGCATGTCCAGCGTGTCGATGATCGGCTGGCTGATGTTGCCATGGAGATCGTAGCTGGCCGAGAGGAGACAGTCCCTCCCAACCACCTCCCGGGCGGCCCGATACCAATCGGCCTCCGCATCCTGCATGCCTTCGACGAACATCGCCCCGTGCATGGGAAGGTAAAGGCCGTGGAGAGGCAAGAGCGCTTCGAGGCGCTTCAGAAACTCGGCTTTGATCGTGTCGTAGGTCTTCCGCTCGATCGGGCCACCGGGGACGGCACTGGCAACCAGCGTCGGCATGAAGGTGACCGGGTAACGTTTCAGAAACTGGAATCGGGCGCTAGCGGTCAGTTCAGCGTCGCGAAGGATGGTGAACTCATCCATGCGGGTGCGCAGGCGGCTGTAAGTGCTGCACTCGATGCCGATGCCGCCGTAGGCGATCCGCAGATCACGCGGGGGTGTTTGTGCATTGTTAGCGATGGACGTGAAGGCGGCGAGGGACGCGCCTCTAAGAAATGAGCGCCGATACATGATTTCAAAAGCCTCGGTCTTCAGACGAAAGAAGAAAACGGAAGTATAGCTTAACTGGCGCGCAGACGAAGAGTGGCCTTCGAGCGGTTGGCAGCTATCCGGAAGTCGACCCGCAAGAAACGGCGTTACCAGAATGTGGGATGTGAACTACCATCCGAACTGCAACCCCAGACGAAAGGTCCGGCCGTCGTTCAGAGTGTTCGTGATTTTGCCGAAGTTGTTGTTCGCCAACTCCACGCCGGGATCCGCGAATTGAGGAGTGTTGGTGAGATTGATCGACTCTGCCTTGAACGTAAGCCGTTTCTCGGGCAGCACCATCCATGTCCGCGACACCGCGGCGTTGACGTTGCGGATGCCGCCCTTACGGAAAGTGTCGCGCCCCACGTTTCCGAAGTTGTCGGTAGGTCCTATGAAGGCAAAGGCCGAGCGGGGCAACAGGCTGGCGGAGGTATCCGGATTACCAATCGTGCGACCCAGGATGGATGGATCCAATAGATTGGGCCGGTCGCCGCCGTTGCCGTCTACATTGCCGTAGCCGGGGGAATCCGAACCTGAGACAACTGTGAAGGGGGTGCCGCTCTTCATCAGCAGGATCGCCGACAGATTCCAGCCTCCCCACGGCTTATGGTGGCCCGGGGTCTCGTAGCTTCCGCGCACCAGGAACGCGTGCGGCTGGTCGAAACTGCTCAGACCTTTCATGTCGGCTCGCGTGTTGTATTCATATTGCCCACGCGCCAGACGCGAATCCACGTCGTAGGCGGTATTGGTGTAGGAACTGCCCAGGTCCATGGCTTTGCTGAACCAGTAGGCCGCGTCCAACGAGAGTCCCTTCTTCTTTCGCATCACCAGGCCAACGCGGGCGGCATCGTAATAACCTTGCGACCCGTTCAGTACGCGGCGGATGTCGGCATAACGAGAATCCGGACGCCGGTCGTTGATGGTTGCCGTAATCTGCGGAATCCCCGGCACCACGTGCGCGCGGTTGGTGTACCACATGATCAGGAGCTTGTGCGAACGGCTGCCGATGTAGCCGAGTTGCAAGTGAAACGTCTCGTTGAGTGCGGGCTCCCAGGAGAAGTTGTACTGGTAGCTGTACGGCGTGCACAGGTTCGGGTCCAGCAAGTAGAGGTTGCCTTTGGCCGAGCCGTTGGCGTTGCCCAGGGGATTCACCAGGTTCGGCGCCGGAATCACGATCTTGACGCTTCCGGGCGGGCTGAAGCGCACTTGCTGGTAAGTTACCGGGAAGATCTCGCCGAACTGAACGCCGGCGGCGGCGCGCAGGATACCCCAGCGGCGCGGGAGTTTGCGGGAGATGCCAAGAGATGGCGCAAGGTTGTTCCAATCGCTCTTGTAGGGCATCCGGTTCAGGTTGTTGACCTCCGTGGGCACGGTGACAGGCTCGTAGCGCAGGCTGTAGGTGATCGTGGTGGAGGGATTCAGGCGCCAGGAGTCTCCGGCGTAGAACTGCATCTCATAGTTACGGAAACCGCGGTCCACGTTGCCTATTGCGATGATGTGTTGCGAGGGCAGACCAAGGCGCAGATTGGTGATGGCGTCGTGACCGAAGTCATTCGTGAATGAAAAGAACCCGCGATGCGCGTCGGTCTCGATGCCGTTCAACTGACGGCGGTCGATTTCGAAACCGGCACTCCAGTTGTGATTGCCTTGCGTGTGGCGCAGCGCACCAGCGTAGCGGTAGAGGTTAACGGCGCGGCGCACGGGTATGGTTCCCGAGGGCCCTAACGACTCCAGGCCAGAGATGGATACCAACGGTCCCACGGCGTTGGGCTCCGGCGTCAATACCGTGGTCATGCGGTCAAATCCGGCTGTAAGATCCAGCACCGTTCTTGCGGTCCATGCGCGCGTCCACGTGAGGCGGGCCTTGTCGCTTTTGATGCGAGCATCCGGATTCTGGCCAGCCACTAGTTCGAATGCGTTCACGTTCTGGTCGCTGAACAGGTAGTGCGCGGCGATGCGATCCTTGGAGCCCGCCGCCTGGTCTAGGCGAAGTCCTGCCGTGTCGTTGTTTATGGCCTGTGGGGAGTTGGTGTTCAACATGCGCGGATCGATGTCCGTCCGGTTAGGCAGTTGCTTAGGGTAGGCGTCCAGGTACTTCTGAACGATGGCGCGCGTGGCCGGATCCGTCGTGAGCGGAGTGCGCTCGCTAGGCTCGGGAACCAGCACGTTGCCGTTCACCTGCCCACGGATCTTCTGCTGGCTGCCCTCCAGCAGGATGGAGCCGCCGCGCCACACGTTGACGCCGACATGAAAGCCATATTCGTTTTCGCGCGCCGGCAGTACGCCTCCTACCTGGAAAAACGAGCGTGCGCTGAAAACACTGTTGACATGGGACCAATGCGCATCGCCGTGCAATCCGGCGGAGGATCGCGGCGTCAGATGAGGCGGAGCCGCGGGGACCGTCCCAAATTCGGCGCCGAAGTAACTGCGGTCCGGCCGAAACTCCTGCACCATGGTGGCTGAAACGCCCAACCGCACGTTCAATTCTTTGAGAGCGTTGTTATCGACCAGGTTGAAGTGGATGTTCTCGTTGCGCCGGCTCTCGCCTGCCTCTGTGTCGGCGGCGCCCAGAAGGTTCATCTCGATTCGCTTTCGCTGTGCGGCCGCCCGCGCATCCTCATGCTCCGGCGCTTCCTGTCGCACTTCCGGCTTGGGCGCCTCCGTGCTCGCAGGTGCCTGTCCGTCGCCTGCAGCCTGGAAGGTCAGAAGCAGGAGTGCCCAGGCTGCATACGAACTGGCCGAGTTTCTCCCGCGTGCAAGCATCATTTGTCTGGAGCCGAAATGGAAATGTCCGCGGGCGCGGATGTTTGCCGGATCTTCTGGTAAGTCTGCCGCGCTTGCTCCGCGAGCGCCTGCTGGCCCGCGCCCTGATAAGCTCTACTGAGCTGAAAATACAGGCTGCCGTCTGTGTCGGACGGTAGCGCGGCCTTCAGGTGCGGAATTGCGTCACCGGAGCGATCGAGCTGCAATAGCGCGCGGCCCAGCACGGCGTGCGCGGTCGCATAGTCCTTGCGCAAACCGATGGCCCTAATGAGAGGCCCGATGGCCTCTTCAGGCCGCTGTTGGTTCATCAGCGAGTCGCCCAGGATAAATTGCAGATCGGCGGCGTTCGGATCTTGCGCTAACAGATCGCGCGCCATCTTTTCCGCGCCGGCGTAGTCGCGATTGAGGTAAATGGTCGTTGCCAATTCCAGCTTCAGTTGCGGATCGTCCGGCGATAGACGAATGGCTTCCTGCCATTCCTGGATGGAGTCCGCATAGCGCCCCTGGTTGCGGTAGACCTCCGCCGAAAACTGGCGGAATTCTGCCGACGGAGGCAGCTTGGCGAGGTGAGCGAACGCACCTGCGGCGAGTTCGTTCGCCGCGCGTGACCGCCAATACAGCGATTCGGCAGTATTGCTCGCGCGTGCCGCGATGAGAGTGCGCTCGTAGTTGGCTTTGGCGAAGAGGCAGGCCGCCGTCGGCGTTGGGCACGCGAGTAATCCCAGTTTCTTCTCGCGCTCGTCCTCCTTTGCCGCCCAGTCCGGGTGGTTCGTCTTGCGATAGACCTCTGCCAGACCCAGGTGAGCGCCGCGGAAGCCAGGCTTCTTTTCGAGCACCGCGCGGTACAGCGCAAAAGCCGCGGTATACTTGCCTTCCTTCAAGCGCACTTCAGCCGCAAGCGCCAGCCACCAGGGCGAATCCACTTGCTGTTTCCCCAGAGACCCGAAGGCGCGCTGCGCTTCGAATTCGTAGGCGCGTCCCAGGCCATACCAGGCGCGCGGGTTGTCATGTTGGGCGATGGTGAGCTTCCGCAAGTGAGGTATCGCCGCCTCGTAGCGGTCGAGCATCAGCAACGCGTCCACCAGCATGGAACGGCCTTCCACGTCGTTGGGAGCCAGCGCGACGGCCTTCTCCAAGTGCGACACCGCCTTGGCCGGCTGCCCGGTCCGCAAGTAGGTGGCGCCCAGCAGCATGAGCGCCGGCAGAGTGCCGGGCTGCTGTTTCAACACCGCCTCGAACTGTGGAATCGCCTTGTCGTCCTGCCCCGAAAAATGCAGCGCCATGGCGAGATTCAGCCGCAGTCCCGCGTTTCCGGGCATGGCCCGCAGGAGTTGTTCGTAGATCGGCAAGGCGTCGGAAAAGCGGCCTTCCGCCATGAGCTGCCGGGCCCGCTGCGAATCCAGGGCCAGCTTATCGGTCTGGGCCCAGGCGGACGCGCTCAGCAACAGGGCGGCAAGAAGCAGGATTGAAGTTCGAGACAGCATGCCTCCTAAGTTTGAGCGGCGAAGCCACCCTCCGACAACCATGCCCCTAAGCAGTGGGCCCAAACGAGATCGAGCCCGTTTGACGGCGATTCCGCTTTTGCCTGAAGCCGGCAGCCCTCAGACGACCTTGTTCAGATCCAGGTGCGCTTCCCAGACTTCCTTCGAACGTAGCAACTCGTCCCAGGTCGCCTCATGTCCGGTATACATCGCCGTGCGTCCGAGCATGGCGCTCAACGACGACTCCACGCCCAGCTCGGCCTGGTTATGGAGCTTGCCTGACTTAATGCTCTCGATGAACGATTTGTGCTTCTCCGAATCGGCCTGGGCCAGGTTGTCGGAGAACGTACCAGCGGCGGAGAAACTTGCGTCCTGCTTCTTCTCGCTGTCCTTCCAGGTCCAGGGCTCGTCACCCGTTATGCCAAGGAAGCCCGAGTAAGGCGACGAGGAGTTGCCTCGTGTGCCGAAGAAGTTCTCGCTGACGTCGAACCCGCCCTTGCCAAATTGCTTCGAGCTGAAGTTCACGTGAACGTCGTTCGGATACGTGTAGGTCACCGAGCAGTGGCCGTAGGAGTTGCCCGTTTCCGTCCTGCCTTTGCGTCCACCCGCGCCGATGGCCTTCACCGGATGACCCTGCAACACCCAATTGCAAATATCGATGGCGTGAATGTTCTGCTCCACGATGATGTCGCCCGAAAGAACCCGGTCATACAGCCAGTTGCGGATTCTCGCCTGCGCCGGCGGAACACCCTGGTGTCCCATGTCGAGGAACGGACAGTCATAATGCGCTTCGCCGAACGCGATTTCTCCGAGCGCTCCGGCGTGAATGCGCTTGACGAGTTCCACGAACGGAGGCGCATTTCGAATCTGGAACCCGACCTCCAGGCTCAATCGTCCTTCCGCCTTCTTGCCTATCTCGAGAACGTGCTTGGCGCCCGGCACGTCGACGGCCACAGGCTTCTCACAGTAAACGTGCTTGCCCGCGTCCACGACGGCGCTCAGGTGCTGTGGGTGGAAATAGGGCGGCGTGGCGATTACGATGGCGTCGATGTCCTTCGCCGCGACGATCTGCTCGCAGGCCTTCGGGCCTTTGAATAGCATCGCGGGGTTGATGGCTCCGTAACCGTTCTTGGCGGCCAGATCGTTGAAGTATTTCCGCGCTTTCTCAATCCGGTCTTCAAACAGGTCCGCCAAAGCGACCACCTGGGCGCCTGCGTTTTCCACCATGCTGGTGGCATCCGCCGTGCCGCGCCCTCCGCAGCCGAGCAACCCGACTCTGACCGCCGAGTTCGCCTGCGTGCCGCGCACCAGGCTCGAACCCACTATGGTCAAGGCGCTCGCTCCGAGGAATGCGCGCCGGTTCATGCTGTCAACCATCCCTTGCATTTCATTTCTCCTCAACCGATCAACTTCTCGAGATAGGCCTTGGATGCACGGATATCCTCGGTTTGTTTGGGACCCGAGATCTCGCGTTCAATCGTGATCGGTCCTCGATAGCCGACCTCCTTCAACCGTTGGATGAAGCGCGGGAAGTTCACTTTGCCTCTCCCGATCGCCACCTCCTCCCCCAACTTGTTCGGGTCCGTGGGGTACAGCCCATCCTTGGCATGGACGCCCATTACCAACGGCCCAAGAACGTCCAACGCATCCACGGGATTGGCTTTCCCGTACAGGATCAAATTAGCGGCATCGAGATTCACACCGACGTTGTCGAGCCCTACGGTGCGGATCACCCGCAGCAGCGCTATGGGCGTTTCCTGTCCCGTTTCGCAGCGGAACGTCTGGCCGTTGCTCTTGCAGTAGGAAGCCACCTCGCGCAACGCCTGGACGACCTCGGCGAACTGCGGGTCATTCGGATTCTCCGGCAAGAAGCCGCAATGGCCTTGGATGCCAGGAATTCCCGCAGCTTTGGCGAAATCGGAGCCCTTCTTCATACGCGCGATGCGTTCAGCCCTGTACTTCCGGGGCAGCAACCCGATGGTCTCGGGACCGCGCTGAAAGTCGTAGACCTCCGGTCCCGGGCCGGTAACGATCAGGGCGGTGGGTTCGATGCGGTGCTTTTTCAACGCCGCTTTCAACTGACCGGCTGTCGCCATATCTGGGGAGCCGAGATAGATCTGACAGGTGGCGAAACCCAGATCCCGCACTCGGGCGATGGCGGCGTCAGGAGTCTTTCCATCCGCAATCACACCCAACCGCAACGGCTTGGCGGCGGGCTGGGCTCCCGCCCCAATACTGGCGAGGGAAGCCGCGGAGAGTTGAATGAACGTGCGGCGCGCAAGTGTGCTCATTGCATTACCTCTTTATGAAATCGGTCCATCCGGGAGAGGCCTATCACCTTGTGCTCGACTGAGACGCCCATCGCGACCGGCGGCACGCGTTGCAGGAGACTCAGGCGGGCAGGTGCATTCGCAACAAGAGCGGGGCCAGCCTGCGCGGACCCCGCTCCCGTGGTTCAAACGTTTGCGGTTAGAATCCGAGTCGAAGGCCGAAACGGATCTGGCGTTCGCCAAACGAACTGCTGATCTGTCCGAATGTCGAGTCGTTGGCATACGAGTCCGGACCGTTGAAATGCGACGTATTGGGCAGGTTGTAGAACTCAGTGCGGAAGTCCAGATCGACCTTCTCCGCGATCTGGAACTTACGATTGATCATCAGGTCCGTGTTCCACACGCCCGGGCCGCGAAGGATGTTGCGTCCACTGCTGCCGAAGGTGGCGGCGGCCGTCACCGGGGCGAAAGCGGAGGTGTCGAACCATGTTCCGGTGGATCCGACTCCATGGAGGTAAGCCACGCTGGACTTGACCTGCATGGCCGTCTGGGTGTTGTCCACGGAGTTCAGCGAACTGCCGTCGGCGCCCACGGTGAACGGCGCGCCGGTGTAAGACGCCATCACACCGTTGACGTTCCAGCCGCCGAACACCTTCTCCGCGATGCCGGTTTTAAAGAACATACCGTGCTTTCCAAACGGCAGTTCGTAAACCCAGCCCACGTTGAAGATCTGCGTGTGATCGAAGCCGGCGGGAGCGCGGTTGCGACCGAATACGGGGGCATAGTTCCAGCTCACGCCTGTCCAACCGTCGTCATCGGCCATGTCAATGGCTTTCGACCAGGTGTAAGAGCCTTTCAGCAAAAGCCCTCTGGAAAGCGACTTGTGGAAAGCGACCTGCAGGGAATGGTAGTGAGAGCTGAGGTAGCCATCCCACATGTTGGTCGCAGCGGTCCGGCCATTCAGTTGGAAGTATGGCTGGCCGGCTTGACCAGTACCCGGAGCGCTCGAATTGATGTCGCGGTCCGCCAGCAGGTGGACGCTCTGCGTTCCTACATAGGCGACGGACATGACCACTTCCTGCGGGAGCTTGCGCTCGATGGTGAAGTTCCAACTCTGGACATAGCCGCGGTGGATCTCGCCGAGCCACGGGCTACGCATGTCGGCAACGCTCGGCAGCGTCACGATGCCGGAGGAAAGGTCGGGGCCGAAAACGGGCGGCATGCCGGAGGCGAGGGTGCCCGCCTGGGTAAAGCCAGTGGGCGATTGGATGTTGAAGTTGACCGTGAGCGGGTAGAATCCGCGCAACGGACGGGAGAACGGGAGCGGATCGTAGTTGATTCCGTAGCCGGTGCGAATGACAGTCTTGTCGTCGAGGCGGTACGCAATGCCCAGCTTCGGAGCGAACAGTTTGTGGCTGACTGTCACTCCGACGTTGGTCGGAACGCTGCCACGTCCACCGAGGTAAACCAGTTCAGTGGCTGGATCCAGCCGCTCGATGCCCTTGCCGCTGGCACGAGTCATGAGCGGGTAGAGTTCATATCGCAGGCCAAGACTGACTGTCAGCTTGTTGGTGACCTGCCAGCGGTCCTGAGCGTACCAGCCGAACTGGAACTCACGGGGAGTCATCAGAATGTACTGCAGGCTCTTCTGCATGTTGTCGATGTTGCCAAGCAGGAACGACGCGTAGGCGTTGTTCGAGTCGGGGCTGCCGTTGGGAGCCAGCGAAGTAGTGTTGCCGCTAAAGCTAAGGGAGCCACGAGGGCCGGCTCCCAATTCCGGCTGATAGTGCGACATGCGGTGGTTCACGCCGTCGAAGCCGAAACGGAAGGTGTGGGCGCCCTTGATCCAGGAGAGATTGTGGCTCATCGTGTACGACTCTTCCGTACGAATGGCCGGCATCCATCCGGGGACGCCAAAGCCCTGGTACGACCCGATGGAGATGTTGGGGAAGCCGCTAGCCGCGCCGGTGCCGCTGACGCCTGGAATGCCCAGAATCGGACCAAAGTCCTTGCCGAAGCCTTGGCCGGTGACCGTTTGGTCCATTCTCTGATAGCCGATGATGCCATCCAGCAGCAGAGTCGGCGAGAACGTGTGATTGTGGCCGACAGACATGTTCATCACACGCGTGTCGCCGAGACCCGGGTCGGAACCCGGCGACGGCCCAATGGCGTCTCCGAACAGCCCGTGACCACCCGACAGTGCGGTCATGATGCCGTAGTGCAAGAAAACCTGCTGCTTTTCATTCACTGCATAGTTAAGCTTCACGTCGTTGTAGTCGCGGTTGAACAGCGGAGTTTCCGAACCATTCCAGTTGTTCAAGGCGCCGGCCGCATTGGGATCCGGATAGTATGCCTGGATCTTCTTGGCCTGATCGGTGATCCGGTTCGCGGGAATCAGGTTTCCTGCAAAGGGCGTGCGAAGCGTACCGTCGGGATTACCCGTGTTCGGGTCGTAAATCGTCGTGCCGCTGGCGGCAAAGTTGCCGGCCTTGAGGTCTGAGGTCGGCACGGAAAAGGTGCCATTCTGGCCCTGGCGCTGGCGAGTGCCATCGAAGCTGTAGAAGAAGAACAGCTTATTCTTGAGGATCGGCCCGCCGATCGTACCGCCGTAGTTGTTGTAGATGCTTATCGGTTTGTCAGTACCCGGCGCCTGGAAGAAGTTCCGCGCCTTGAGGTGCTGGTCGTCGTGGTATTCAAACAAGCTGCCGTGGAATTGATTTGTTCCCGATTTCGTGATGACGGCGATTGCCGCGCCGCCGGCCATGCCCTGCTCGGCATCGCCCGCCGACGTCGTAATGTTCACCGTATCCACCATCTCGGCCGGCATGACGTATCCGGCGTGGTGCGGCAGCCACAGGTTGACGCTGGATGCGCCGTCGATTCGCGTCATGTTGTTGTTGCGGTTCGTGCCGTTGACGTTCGTTGAGAGCGAGCGGCCCGGGGTGTCCGTAACCGAGTTCTGAAACGCGGCCGGCGTTGCTCCGGGGACCAGGTTCATCAACGTCTGATAGTTCCGGTAGCCAGGCAGCGGCATGTTCGCCACGTCCGTGGAACTGAGTTCAGTGTGCGTATCGGCTTTGTCGGTCTGGAGAGCCGTCGCCTCCGCCGACACAGTCACCTGCTCGGCCAGCGAACCGACCTCCATCACCACGTCGCCGCGCGTGACGGTGTTGGCCGTGACCACCACGTCGGTCTGGGTCAGAGTTCGAAAACCCTGCGCGGTGACCTTCAAATCGTAGGTGCCGGGCACGACGTCCGAGAAGCTATAACGGCCGCTCCCGTCCGACGTGCTCGTGCGCTCCTGTGCCGTGTTCTTGTTGATCAGTACGACCTTCGCGCTCGGCATCATCGCGTTCGATGAGTCCTGAACCACGCCGACGACTGACCCGTAAATCACCTGAGCGTTTGCCGAGGCGACAAACAATACCAGCATGGCCAGCAAACAAGCCAGCGTGCTGGTTATTCGATGAATTTTCACGAGACCACCTCTTTTAACCCTGGTTATTTCGTTTAGATCCTGCGTTTCGGTTGTTTCACCCGACTCAATATCAGATCGGCTAACACCCCGATGGCCGAAACTCCGGCCATCCTGGGCCGCAGCGAAGCCCCAAGATGCATGGATAGGCTGCCGCGCCCTGGTGTTCGGAGATCTGCCGGAGGAAAGAGAGAGTCGTTTCCCCATTCGTCGAGGCAGCGATCCATTTTCTTCAACAACCTCAACGCTGATGGCAACTGAGCCGCCCAGCTTCGCGGCCGGGCGGTGACTGTGGCTATTGCTTCGTTGGGCATGACCGCTTTCTGCCCTCTCCTCTTACGGAGTCTCGAGGCAGATCGCGTCGGCTTGGCCCTCTGAAGCCGGTACATATTGCGAGGATTATACGAGCACCTGTCAAGGGTGGGAAGTCAAAACATGCGCGGTGGACGTTACAAAGTGTTGTAACACCTGTAGCTTATTCATTTCAGAAGCATCACGAACGTCGAGAAAGCCATCCCTAATGCCTTATTAGTTTTCTTTAATGCGCGATGAACACATCGGACCGGGATGTTACTGCCTACTTCGGATTGGAGTCGCCGACACGCTTGTAAACGGACAACAGCCGCGGCGCCATGGGGGCTCCACCCCGCACCTGCAATTCGATCAACGCTTCGAAGGGTGGGACGCCAGAAGAGCCGGTTACGCCCAGGCGCCTGAGGAGTTCCTCGAGCAAGCTCGGATTGCATGCGGCCGCAGCGGCACCTTCGGTCCCTAAGGTACGCACCCCGGCCAGGACAAGAACGTGCTTTTCGTGGACCACTCCGCGCGATAGAGCAATAACGGCGTACTCCACACCGTTATCCTGATCGTCGCTGGACATGTAGAACGTCGGCTCGCCAGCGGACGGCTGATCGTTGCGAACGCCGCCGTGGATAAGATACGGTTCTTCCGCCTCGGGCTTGAGGTTAAACTTCTCAAACCTTGGCATCTGGGACATCGGAAGATTCTGCTGCTGCCCGCCGATGAAGATCAAATCGTTGGAATTGGCGTCGTCCCAAGTGAAGAGTTGGGCGCGCTTGACCCGAGGCTCTTTGCCCATTGTGCTCAATAGCCTGGAAATCTGGCGGACCGCCATTACTTCGCCGACTCCGGTGTACAGCGAATTGATGGGGCCCGCCGCCAGAGCGGGATTAGTAAGGCACAGCCCGTCGTCCAGCTTCTTCACGAAGCGAGGGTTGGAGTAAACAATGATCGGCGCGCTATCTTCGACGAATTTGCGCCAGAAGCTTCTACTCGCGCTGGGCACGACAGGTAACTCCGATCGCCGCCCCGCGTAATAGCCGGCAAGGAGTCCAGCCAGGCCACTCGCTCCGGCTCCCAGGAAAAGCCGCCGCGTCCCCTTCGCGGCAGAAGGTTGTAAAGGAGGAACGTCCGCCGGCAGAGTCTCCGGATGCTCCGCCGGACGACAGGCGCTGGAAAGTAGATAAGCACCCTTGGGTATCGAGACAACAACCGGGTCGTGCGCTCCGTCCTGAGCGTAGTATTCGGTCAATTTCGCGCGCAGCCTGGAGGCAACGACGCGCACGGCCGAATCCGTGCGTGGATCGTAGTCGTCTCCCTTGCCAAGGGCGCTGGTCGCCAACTCAAATTCCTTGACTCCTTCACCAGGATGTTCGACGCTCTTCGATGCCAGGTAGAGCAACATTTGGCGCATCGGGTCGGATCCGAAGAACCCCCTGCTCGACAGGATCCGATCGATCTGTGCCATCACCTCATCGCGCGTCGGAGCATTCATTAGTGACAGCTTATCGCGTGACAACGCCGCGTGCTGGCCCTTTGGCCGATCGCTTCTCCTGGCATAGCAGGGAGCAGTCGCGGTTGCGAACCTCGCGGTGTGCCAAACAATGGAACGGGATGCATGCCTACCGTTCCTGTTTCACCAGAAGCACCTGATTCGGCTTCACGCCGCTGACCACCTGTTTCCTGCCGCCGGGCCACCAGATCTCGAGGGTATCGGGCGCCTGTCCCTTCGGAACGCCGAAGTGGACGCCGGAGTGACCGGAGGAGGAATAGCCGATGTTCGTCGTCATGGCGTTCCACTGGTTGCCCCATTTGAGGCGTGCCCCGATGCCGTCGCGGTTCGCCTTCACACCTTGGAGCTTGACAATCAGCCAGTCTCCATCGGTTTCAGTGATGTTCTCCCAGAGTTCGGCAGGATCTCCGAGCGCAGAGACCACGACGTCGATCTTGCCATCGCCGTTGAAATCGGCGAAGGCGACCCCGCGGTGCGCCCGCCTGGTCTGAAAACCTGCGCCCGCTTCCGGGGAGCCGTCGCGGAAGATTCCATGCTCGTTGATAAAAATCCGATTGGGCAGCCTGTATTGCGTCGGTTCGAATTGTTCCACCAGATCGTTCACATGCGCGCAGGATACAAATAGATCCTTCCAGCCATCCAGGTTGAAGTCGAACAGGCCCGGTCCCCAACCGCTGGAGCGGCTGCTCAGGCGGCCCAAACCGCTTGCATAGGTCACGTCGCGGAAAGTTCCCTTACCTGTGTTTCGAAACAGCGGGAATGTCTCGCTGAACAGGTCGACGATGACCAGATCGGGCCAGCCGTCATTGTCATAGTCGCGGAAGTCGGCCCCCATGCTGGCGACCGGCTTGCCGTTGTCGAGCATAGCCACGCCGGCTTGCATCCCGACCTCCTCAAACTTACCGTTCCCCAGATTGTGAAACAGGAAGTTCGGTTCGTTGTCGTTGGTCACGAACACGTCCATAAAACCATCGCCGTCGTAATCGGCAAACGCGATGCCCATGCCGCGCCCCGGGTATTTCCCGATACCCGATTGCACGGTCACCTCCTCGAACTTGCCGTTTCCGAGATTATGAAAGAGCCGGTTCGGCAAACCCTGGAAGTATTTGGGGTGGCAGTAGACGCGGATGTTCTTCACCCTGTCGCCACAAAAGCGGTCGATTTCGGCGGGCCACCGGGCATAGTGGTTGATCCACAGATCCAGCAGTCCGTCATTGTCATAATCGAACCACCCGGCGGCGACGGCCCATTGATCGTCCACGATGCCCGATTTCGCTGTAACGTCCTCGAACTTGCCATTCCCAAGGTTGCGATAGAGGATGTTGCGGCCAACGCCGACCACGAACAGATCCACATTGCCGTCGTTGTCGAAATCGGCGGCGGCGGCGCCCATACCGTAGCCCGCGCCCGCCAATCCCGCCTCAACCGTGACGTCGGTGAACTTCATACCGCCGTCGTTGCGAAACAACCTGTTCCAGTACTTGGGTGAGTCCTTTTCCATCGACGGGATGGAAGCACCATTGGTGAAGAAGATGTCGGGACGGCCGTCGTTGTTGTAGTCGAATACGGCGAGGCCGCCGGCCATCGTCTCGATCATACGTTTCTCCGGAGTCGGGCAGTTATCCAGCACGAAGTGCAGACCGCCCGCCTCGGCTACGTCGCGAAAGCGCACTGGCGGCGCCGGCGCGGCGCTCAGCAACGCGGCGATAAGCACCAGCAGGTGGAAGCGGCGAATCAAAGAAACCCCTTAGCGCTTTATCCCTTATACCAGTCCTCGGACACTCCGGCTCAGCCGCGCCGCGCGCCACGATTATCGGAGCTGCGGATTAACGATTCCAGGAAACCAAGCTAAGTCCCAAGATCGATAAGAACGTGACCCGGGTGCGCAAGCTACGGAAGGCTCTGGAAGATATCCTTCTCCCGCGCATTCATATGGCCCGCGCGAACGAAGGCCAGCCGGAGCGACACTTGGCCGTTGAGCACACTCGAAATGATCCCGTTCACGAGCTTCATCCCCTCGGGCGTGTATTGGCTCTTATAACACTCCTCCGCGCGAGCTGCCGCCTCCAGCCCATCTTGAGCGTTGACGACGGTCGTGATGTAGCCGTCGATGACGCTCGCGGAAGCCATGACAGGCATGTTCGGCGGAGCTTTCGCAAGCCGGCTGGCGGGAACCACAACGTAATACAGCTTTTCGGGAACCGGACCCGAAGCATGCTCCGCATCGAGCCCCTGGAATATCTCGCTCACCATATTGCCGACGGCGCGGTGGTCGGGGTGCCCCGTAATTCCATCCGGGCCGAACGTAATTACGACCGAAGGTTGCGTCTTCTCGATGATGGCGCGCAGCCGGGCGACGATCTCGTCATGGCGCTTCATAGTGCCAAGCGTCCCATCCTGTTCACCCAGCAGCTCTGGTTCTTCGATGCCATACGCCTTGCACGCGGCCCGCGCTTCGGCCTCGCGCACTGTGGCGAGTTCCCTGCCTGCGGGAATCTTGGCGTGGGGCGTCACTCCTTGTTGCCCGGAGGTAACGATCGCCAGGTGGACTCGCACGCCCAGCTTCGCGTAGTGCGCAAGCAATGGGCCTACCGTGGCATCGTCGTCGGGGTGGGCAAAGATGGCGAGGATTGTTCTCGACGGAGCCGCCGCCGCGTGGAGCATAGGGACCATGGACGGGAACAGGCCGCATCCAAGAGCGAAAACCGCTTTTGCGGCGCAATGAATGCAGAATCTTGGTATTTGCATTACGGATCTCTCCAAGATGCTACCGGTTGAGTCTCCCACACTAGCATCGTCGCGCTGCAGCCTCCACAGAGTAACAAAGCTGGTCCCGTGCCGATGCGCGGCCTCGGAGCAGCGCCGGAGCGGTTTGGGGGCGTCCTGCTTTTCACGATTCGCCCTCTCCGGAATTCCGCTGGGGCACTATCGCCGCCTAGAGTTCAGGGATGCGCCAAAGCCCCAAAGCTTTGTCCGCGTATCCCCCTTCGGCCTCGGTGCAGCCCTCCAGCAACACGCGAACCGGTGGCTTCCATTGGAAGGGCGGCAGTTCGAAATTCAGCATGCGCCAGTCGCCAGTGGCGATGTCGATGTTCTCATCGCATTCGAGAAAGGTAGTAGTGAGCAGCCACATGGATCCGCTGCGCTTGATGTTGCGGATGGCCTGCTCGACCAGCGCGAACGACAGATGCACCAGGCAGTCGCGGCATAGAACGACATCGGCCTTGGGCAGGTCGCTCGAGCATAGATCGAAGTGCAGGAACTCGCGACCGTATCGTTCGCGATTGCTCTCGACGATCGCTGGAACGATGTCAGCTCCGATGTAACGGGCGACTGGGAGATCGGCCTTGCTAAGCCATGCGAAATCGCCGCACGGGATGTCGAGCAGCACCTCCGTCCCGAGATCGCGCAGCAACTCCGGCAACTCGGCGCGGAGCTTCTCAGTGGCATCCAGTTCGGAGCCCAAACCGGAGACGGATTCCGGCGCACCCCACAGGTTGGTGTCATGGATCACCTGGAAGACCTGGTCCATCGGCAATTTGCTCAATTCGCCGGCACGCTGCCGGAATCGCTCCCGCGCGGTGACTGGAGGACGTTGCTTCATTGCTGGGATCTCCATGTTTGATTTGGCTAAGTCATCCCTTGCCGGCAGGTGCAATTGACACGAACGCCGATCTCATTAGTATCGCGGCTGCATGCATCCTGGCAAGCCGGCACCGCCATGCTGACAGGTTTCTCCGAGGGTGCGATGCCACCAGCCTTTATTGTCTTGCAGAAGAAACACCGGTCTGCCACGTCATTCGCGTGCCTGCCGGGAGGCGAAACGACGGGCCTTCCATGAAGAAAAGACTGACGCCAGGCAGCACCGGAACACGCGCAGTCTCCCATAACGCAGTCTCGGTTCTGAAAGCCCCATAGTCCTTTGTGCGCGCGGTGGCCCGGCCACTTAATACCACTTGGAGACCGGGAATTCGCGGCGGATCGATCATTCGCGCGTAGAACGGCGCGCGAGTTCCCCCAAACTCCAGCTCGACAAATTCGAGGCCAACCAGAAAGTGGGGGACTGGACGCTCTTCCTTCCTCAGCACCCGGACGCGCCCTCGCAGAATCGCCCCTTTGGGGATGACTAGCCCCGAGTGTGCGACCAGCCGTTCAGGCACCGTCGCAGTAACCACGCTGCCGACTAGGGCGCGGTCGGAATCGACGTCTGTTTCCAATTGGAGTGGCACTTTCAAGCCCTGGGGCAGTTGAACCTCAACGAAGTGCTGAGTCTCGGCCACGGCTCCAGCAGGATTCAGCGCAGAATCGGTGTCGAAGTCAAGGTGGGATTCGCCGACATATTGGCGGCACTGCGTATAGACAGTGCGGTTGTTGTCCTGCTTGCCGGACGAATAGAACATCAGAAGATCCGCGCTTTGCGGCATCCACGCTTCGTCGTCTCCGAGCAGCACCTTGGCATAGTCGATAGTGGTCACGATATCGGAGACGGGGATCTCTGGCGGGACTGAAGCAACCTGTACCTCCAGCCGCACCAGACGCAGCGTCTCTGCATCAGCCCAAAACCGGCCCTTCGTTGAGGTGACGCCTCGCCGACGGCCAAAACTGATTGTGACCCGATCGAAGAGCGGCGAGGCAAGGTAGTCGTAGCGGAGAGTCTCGCGTCCGTTGATAGTTTCCCGCCCGGAGAAATGAATAGCAGTGCTTGTTTGGACAAAAACCGTGCGAAGGTATCCCGCAAACCCGCCTGAAGCTGTCAGCCCGAAACTGCCGAGATCCGCTGGGCTGTCCGCTTCGAACGCGTGCGCGCCCGGATAAGAATACAGCTCGCGCTTGCCGATGTGGGCTACTTCGAATTGGACCGTATCGATGCGCTCATACTCGCGCTTACCTGACGAGCGGCTCCAGCGTTGGGTGGTTTCGAGACAGGTGAAATTGGATAGCCGCGCCAACTCCTCATTTACATGGCGCGAGATCCGGCTGAGGGCAACGATCTCCTCGGGCAAGCCAGTATCCTGGGCGCTGAAGGAGGCCCCACTCCAACCGGCTACACTGACGACAACGGCCAGGGTCCAGCGCCTCGCCGGGCATACTGCTATGTTGAGCATCCTTGTCCACATCGAAGGATTGCGCTCCCCAAAAAGCATATCTCAAGCAAGCCGACGGAAATCACTTAACCCGTGGGCAGCGCGAGCGGATCTGGGTCAGAAATGGAACCGGGCCAGCGGAGGGGACCGCTGGACGTTTGAGCTTGAGCCCGGCCGCGGCGAATCGAGCACGCGTGTACTCTCTGGCGCCGGGTCATCAGGATTCCCAGGGGAACGCCGATCAGGGTCGCGAGCAGCATGACGCTATCCACGAGCACCACCGGTTGGGAACAGCATCCCCTTGGTTAGCTTCAGAGCCGTGCTATTACCCGATCTGCTGCGGCTTAGCAGCATGAGAGTTTCGCCCGTCTCGATTGAGATGCTGACCTCGGATAGGTTCTGTCTGCCAGCGACTCGAAAGGCGACTTCTCGAAAGTCGACCCGTGGCATGACAGGGCGTCACTCCTCACTCACGACCAACAAACTCTCGGCGAAGGGCCATTCGTGACCAATCCACCGCGCCTCAATCTCGAATCCCGCAGCCTGGGCTTCTTGCCTCACCTGTTCGAGCGAGTACTTGTGGCAACTCTCCGTCCAAATCGTCTCGCCCGATTCGAACTCGGCGTACAGACCGGCTCTGGAGACGGCGACGGTCTGCCTTGTAAGCGACCGAATGAGCATCTCGACCCTGTTGGCCTCGGAGTTGAATGTGGCATGATGCTCGAAATGGCTGAGTACAAAGTTAGGATTGAAGCTCGCCAGAGCGTCGGTATTCGAGCGATTCACTTCGTGCGACGCCGTTCGGTCGCAGATTCATCCCACGTGGCAAAGTGCGGGCGCACCGCGTCGCCTTTTCCTCTCAGCTTCCCCTCCTCGCCTGGGAACGCCGATCTCCAGATCGGCACCGATTGCCGCGTTGGCGGCAAGGCTTAGCTCGGCACTCATCCAATTTCCGAGAACGACAAATGGGTATGGATCGCGTCTTATGGATCGAGTTACGACGTGCGTGCCGAAGCGCACTGGCGGGTAGAACCACACCAGCACCACCAGGTTTTATCGCTGAAGCGCACTCTCCCCTGAGTGGCTGCTGTGGGTGAGGCGGGAGGCAGATCTGGTGTCCAGATAGACGGTTGCAGTCGGATGCCTGCGGACGACGGAGGCAGGGCAGACCGTCGAAATGGGTCCTTCCAAAGCATCTCGAACAGCTTGTGCCTTGCGGAGATCCGGCACGCAACAAATCCACGCTTCGGCCCTAAATAGGCCCGGGCAGGTGATGGTGAACGCGTCCCTCGGAACAGATTCAGGCCTGTCGAAGTGGCCCTCGCCTGCTTGCTGGCGCTGCGATGCTTCGTCGATGAGGACTCGCTTCACCGTTTTGGAATCCTCGAAATCCGCCACGTGTGGATCGTTGAAAGCAATGTGGCCGTTCTCCCCAAAACCAACGAACGCGAGGTCTATGGGAGCGGAGTTCAGCAACCGGGAGTAACGTTCCATTTCCGCCTCGGGGTCCGATGCGTCCCCGGCGAGATATTGCAGAACACCCGGATGCACGCGCTCCTGCACTCGAGTCCTGATCCAACAACGAAAACTCGACGGATGCGTGTTCGGCATTCCGACGTATTCGTCCATGTGGAAGACTTCGACCGCCGACCAGGGGACGCCGGGGATCTCGACAAGTGCGCCGATCATGCCGAGCTGCGAATTGCCGGTAGCCAGTATGATGCGCGCGCGTCCGTTCGCCGCGACCGCCTCGCGAATGATGCGTGCGGCATCTGCCGCGGCTGCCGCGCCAAGCTCCGCGGGCGAAGGGTAGATCCGGACCCGAGCGGTTCCGTAGAGCGATTCCATAGAGGCGGGCACAGCTATACCTGCTCCGGGACCACGAAGGGTTCGCGGTACTTACGGCGGAACATCGCGTTGGCCTCTTCGTCGCCCACGCAAGAGTACGAAGCCGCGTCGAAATGCAATGTCCGGCCGACGCGATATGAGATGTTCGCCAGATGAACAAGCGTCGTCGAGATAGCCCCTTCTTCAATGGGCGCATTCAGGTCAGCATGCTTGCCGCTCCGTACCGCGCTAATGAAGTTCGCCCAGTTATCCCCGATGTCGCTGCTGGACGGACCTGGCTCCTGTGCTTTCCCGAGGAACGTGCGATACTTGCCGAAATCCTCGGAGTCGATCGCTACATAGCCCTTCGAGCCGTAGAAGGTCGCACCCACGCAGCCAGAGTCGCCGGCTCCGAGGCCGGCTTCTTTGTTCGAGATCCAATGACGAACTTCGAACTCCATCATCACCTTCCTGCCGCCCTTGTCGAATTCATACGAGGCAATCAGCGTGTTGGGCGTTTCCTGGTCGTCGTCGAACATGAAATGGCCGCCGATCGCGCTCACCTTCGTCGGGTATTGGACACCCAGCCCCCAGCGGCAGACGTCGACTTGATGTATGCCTTGATTGCCGAAATCGCCATTGCCGTATTCCCAGAACCAGTGCCAGTTGTAGTGAAAGCGATTCCGCGTGAAATCGTGCAGCGGAGCGGGGCCTAGCCACAGATCGTAGTGCACACCGGCGGGCACGGGCTCAACAGGTTTCCGCCCAATCGTGTCGCGCCACTTGAAACAAAGGCCGCGCGCCATGTAGACGTCGCCGATCAGGCCCTCGTGGATCTGCCGCACCGCATCCCTCGCCGCGGCGGATGATCGACTATTCGTGCCGTGTTGCACCAGGCGGTCGTACTTCTTGGCGGCGGCGGCAATCTGACGCGCTTCGAACATATCGTGGGAGCACGGCTTTTCCACGTAGACGTGCTTGCCTGCCTGGCACGCCCAAACAGTCTGGAGCGTGTGATTGTGATTGGGTGTCGCAATCGAGATGGCGTCGATGGACTTGTCTTCGAGCAGCTTGCGCAAATCCGTGTAGCCAGTTGGCCGCTTGCGCCCCATCTTCTCGACGTCGCCGAGACGCGAGTTGAGAACCGACTCGTCGATATCGCAGATCGCGGCGATCTCGACGTTCTGCATCTTTCCGTAGTGCCTGAGATGTTCCCGGCCCTGTCCGCGTACACCGACGCATGCCACCCGGACCGTGTCACTCGGGCTGGCTTTGGATCCGCCTCCAGACAATGAGGCCGCTGCCGACGTCAACAAGAATTGTCTACGTTCCATATGAACTCTTCCTTCTTAATAGGGCTGACGAATGGACAAGTACTCTACTTTTCGGCGGCGTACTCACTGTACATCGCCGCTAGCTGCGCGGCGCTGAGTTCACCGTCGAAGATCAAGACTCGATATCTGAATTTCAGAGATTGGCCTTCAGGAATAGTCCAGCTTCCATCCTGGTTCCGATCCTTTGTGAACTCACGTGTCGCAAATGGGTTGGCGGCCAGCAGGCCATAGGCGCGAGCATGCCAGGTGGTCGGATGGCGGAAACTGGACGGCGAGTCGAAAACGGCGATCCCCACGGGCTTGCCGGCGACCACCCCGGAG
This sequence comes from Terriglobia bacterium, assembly GCA_963823095.1. GTDB lineage: Bacteria > Acidobacteriota > Terriglobia > Bryobacterales > Bryobacteraceae > CAIVVT01. The sequence goes on along the minus strand of CAWGKI010000022.1, from coordinate 10,508 downwards.
TAGTTCACCCATTCGGCGTGCTTCCCCCAGATCGCGCGTTCTCCGCGGCCGCCTTGCGAGTTGAGCATTTGATCGTGGGGAGCGCTCAACTCCGCGGTCAGGCGAATTCCGAACGTGCCCTCCTTCGTGTCGCCAAGAACCAGCGGACCGGCAGTGGCGTAGAGGGTGAACTCGCAATCGATGGTCCGCGTGCGATCGTCCCCAAGGAAAGTGAATGCCTGCGTTTCTTCGCCGACCTCGCGCTCCTGCGGATCGAGCAGGCGGAAGCGGGCGCGAACCGTAGCTCGATTCTGACTCTCTGCCGCTTCTTCCACGGTCTTCAGGAGCATGTGACCGTACGCCTGGTGCGCATGGTCGCTGAAGAAGCGGTCAAATATCTGTTCGCCCCAAAAGTCCAATCCATCTACATTGCCGTGTCCGAAATACAGAGGACGCTGGTGGGGTTCAAACGAATCATTCCGTACGTCGGCGCCCGTCACGTCGTTGCCGACAGGGAAGCTTCTGCTAATGATGACTCCTGAAGCAGTCTGCAGCGGCATCAGATAAGGCTTTGCGGTTGTAGCGGAGAAGTAGTAGGTGGTAAAGACCTTGCCTCCGATGACCACGTCGATCTTGTCCTGGCTACGCTTCAATTCCACGGAGCCCGCGGAGAGCAGTGAAGACACGAGACAGATCAAGAGTAATCTCGGGAACGCTGAATGATGCTGATTCATACTGCGGTTTGTCCTGGAGGAAGTGGGGCTGGCGAGGCCCTGTAACGCCCGAACTTTAGGGACTGTCAGCAGACAACCGTCTCATCTTGTGGGGCAGCTTGCCAAGCTGCGCGGCGATTGGCGATCGCCGCGTGGACCGATTGCCAATCGGTCCGCAGGCTGCCAGCCTGCCCCACACGCTTGTACCGCCGCTCAGAGCTGACATGATTATTTCCTGACGATCACTCAGTCGAGATTCTCAAAATAGCAGTTTCAGGGCGAACTGAAGCTGCCGGTTCGCAGCCGCCGTGCTGCTGATCGTGTTGAACGAGCCGATCTGACCAAGCGTCGCCGGTCCCACCGGATGTCCCGTCGCATCGTATTGCGGATACTGGTCCTCGTACTGATTCGGCATGGAGAACATCGGGTGGTTGAAAAGATTGAAGGCCTCGAAGCGAAACTGGAGTTTCATCCGTTCCGTCAGGTTAGCCGTCTTCTGGACGGTGAAGTCGAAGCTGACCTGTTTGGGACCGCGAAGAATTCCTCGGCCGCCATTGCCGAACACTTCGGCCGCGGTCGGGTTTGCGAAAGCGCCGAGGTTCCACCAGTTTAGAATGTCCTTCGGTCCGTTGTTCGGATTGGCAATGATGTCGCAGTTGTCCTGCTCAAGGTTGGCGTTGTTCACGGCCGGGTCGCTGCTCGTGAGACAGGACGCGGAAAATCCGGTGCGCACGACGCCGATGCCTCCGATCTGCCATCCACCCAGCAGTTTATCGACGGGACCCGCCCAGTTCTTGCCCCAACGGCGCCCCTTGCCGAAGGGCAGCTCGTAGATCGCGCTGTTCACCCAATTCAGTCTCACGTCGAAGGCGGAGGGCCCGTAATCCAGGCGATAGTTCCAGACATGCGGCGTCGATGGGCCATTGCCGCCATCGCGAGTGGCCGATGCCGTATCGAGCGCTTTACTCCAGGTCATGGAACTCAGAAACGCGATGCCCTGTGAGAAGCGCTTCTCAAGCTTGGTTTGAAGAGAATTGTAGTTCGCCGACGTCACACTTTGGATCTGGTTGTAGTAGGACGAGAGCGAGAGGTACCGCTGGGTTTGGTAGACCACCGGCTGCGCCACCGACAACCCGTTGAACACCGGCAGCGTTTCATTCTGATCGGTGAGGTGAGGAAGATGCGTGGAAGCCGATGCGACATAGGACACTTCCAGGACCAGGGAGGGCGCGAGTTGTTGTTGCACTCCCAGGCTCCACTGCTGAATGCGCGGCGTTTTCAAGTGCGGATCTATGGTGAATTGGGAAGGCGCCGTGATGATTTGTGCTGTGTTGTTGAAAACCTGGTTCACCACAGTGTAGGCTCCCTTCCGGATCAGCTTCGCCGAAACAGGCGCGCTGCGTGCGAAGTCGAACCATGGGTCGGCGTTCATGGGTGAGTAGAAAATACCCGCTCCTCCGCGGATCACTGTTTTTCCATGGCCCCAGGACGGCGACCACGCGAATCCCAACCGCGGCGACCAGTTGCTGAAATCGGTGAACACCAGGCTGCGTCCCAGCATGTTGCTGCGGATGAACGGCAGGTAGTAGGGCGAACTCGGGTCGGAGACAAAGCGCGCCGGCGGGAACCCGGCATAGGGGTCGCCGCTACCCGGACGAACAATGGTGGGGATGCCGCCGATGATATCGAGGTTGGTGATCTGGTTCCGGTTGTCATACCAGTAAGGAGATATCTCGTAGCGCAGACCGATGTTCAGGGTGAAGTTCCGCGTTGCCTTGAAGTCGTCCTGGACATAGTAGGCCTGCGTCCAGCGGAACAGGTGGTCGTGGGCGTCTCCGGTAGCCACCTCGGAATCGTTGCTGATTCCAAGCAGGAACGAAGCGAGAGATAGACCGCCGCTGCCGTCCAGCGCAGCCGTGGCTGCCACGGGCGAAACGAAGGCTCCACGCGACAGGTTGTGAGAGAGAATGTTCAAGTACTCCTGGCGGAAGTCCACGCCAACTTTCAAAACATGATGGCCCTTGATTAGGGACCAGTCGTCGCCGATTTCGAGTGTGTTCTGGATCTTCTGAAGCGGGTGGCCAAAAGAACCTTCGCCGAGGCTCAAGAAGTTGTCACCGGCCCCGCCGAACGACGGCTGGCCAAAGTCGATGGCCGCTCCGGACACCCCTGGGATCCCCAGGGTGGAGCCCGCGAAGTTCTGCGTGCCGGACAGATCGCCCAGACTGCTGGCATTGGCGCGGACGAAGCTCGCACGCACTTCGTTCACCATGCGCGGGCCAATCGTCCAGGCGTGATGCAACATCACCGTGTCGGTCTTCACCGAATTCGTGACGCCGGTGGATGGCCGCAGCCCCGGAATAATTTCATCCTCGCGCGATGTGGAGTACCGCCCGAACAGGTTCATGTTCGGCGTCAGGATATAGTCGATTCGCCCAGCGCCTTGATCCCAGTCCGTTGGGCTGCCTAACACGCCGACGTAGTTATTTCGCAAGCCCGGCCGGTTTGGGTTGGGAGAATACGGCGAGGCCAGAAACTTCGAGGTCGCGGAATTCCAGCACTGCTGGGGGATGGTCATGTTCGGCCACAGCACGTCGGTGGCTGGATTCGGATTGAAGCAGCCGGCGGGAAGAGTATTACCGGCGAGGAATTTCGATGAGCCGTCGGCATTCGCAGAGTGCGGCATGTAGATGGGAATGCCGTAATCCGAGAAGTTGCCCGCCTTCGCGTTCGCTAAGGGGACCGTGGTGGTTTGGGCCGAATTCGTGCGGTCCCGCAGGCCCTCGTAGCTAGTGAAAAAGAACAATTTGTCTTTCACGATTCGCCCGCCCGCGGTGGCTCCGAACTGGTTGCGCCGGAAAGGGGGCTTGGGCGCGCCGGGATAGCTGTTGATGTCGTTGAAGTAGTCCTTGGCGTCCAGGGCATCGTTGCGCAGAAAATCGTACGCAGTCCCGTGCAACGAGTTAGTCCCGCCCTTAGTCACGGCGTTCACCTGGGCCGCGCCCCGGCCGAATTCGGCGGTGTAGGAGTTGGACTGGACCTTGAACTCCTGGATCTCGTCGATCGAAGGGATGGCAGCGATCGTGTTCGAATCCGGCGAGGTGTTCGTAGCCCCGTCGAGGAGATAGTTGGTGTCCTGGGATCGAGCCCCGCCCATGGAGAATTGCTCGTTGGATCGGCGGCCGATGTTGCGCGCATCCTGAAATGCTGTGTTGCCGTCCTTGGTGGACGTAACGCCGGGCCCAAGCGAGGCCAAGTCCAGAAAATTGCGGCCATTCAGCGGCAGATCGATGATGCGCCTGTTGTCGATCACCTGCCCGACGGTGCTCGATTCGGTTTCGAGTATCGGCGCCTGATTGGAGACGGTCACTGATTCCGCAAGTTGTCCCAGTTCGAGGGTCACATCGACGCGAGCTTTCTGTTCCACCTCCAGCCGGAATGCGGCCACGGTTGAAATGCGAAAGTTGGCGTGCTTCACCGTAACCGAATAGCGGCCCGGGTCCAGGGCCGTGACCGTGTAATCGCCGGTGCTGGCGGTTCGCGTAGTGTGGTGCGAATTCCTATCGACGTCGGTGACGCTGACCTCGGCGTCCGGCACCACCGCGCCTGTCGAGTCGTAGACCACTCCTGTTATGCTGCCAGTCCCGATCTGGGCCGATGCACAGACTGGTGAATAGTAGCAAGAGGGCCGGGACGAACATAGGCCCATGAAGTGCTCGATTGTTTCGTTGGGACATGCTCTGCTGCTCTCCTCCGGAGTCGCGCTCCGGACTAACTGGGAGTTCTGCGATATACCTCTAGCTTTCACACGCAAAGCGGCGAGAGACCAATCGACAGGAAGTATGCGAAAGTTGCTTGTCACCGTCAAGAAAAAACTTATGAAAATTTTCTGACGATGCATCTCGCTCCTACTAAAACGACTGATTCTAGTGGAACTGAACGGGCGAAAAGCCCTGCTCTCTGAAAGTTTTCAGAGATTCTTGAAATCTTGCTCGAATCCGTAGAGAATGGGTAAGCTCCCATATCAGCCTGGTCGGTTATGGCAAGGAAAATCACACTGCGGCAGATCGCACGAGCGGCCAACGTTAGCATTCCCACCGTGTCGCGGGTCCTCAGGCGCTCCGCGAAGGTGAACCCGGACATCGAAAAGCGGGTTCGCGACGCGGCCAAGAAACTTGGGCTGGGATCTGAGCGGCCGGGAACAGCGCCGCGTGATTGCGTTCTTGCTGAGCAACCGGCCGATCACCCACCCGTTCCATTCCGAGGTGATGTCGGGCGCCGAGGCCTACTGCGGCGAGCACGATTACCAGATGCTGATCTCGACGTTGCGATATCCACTGCATGTGAGGCTGTCGCACATGCCGATCCCCAGCGTTTTGGAGCGGCCCGGCACCGTTGATGGATTCATTGTCGCCGGCGTGAACACCCGGAGCTTCCTCGACCTGCTGGCTCAAACCCGCCGTCCATTCGTCGTTTATGGCGACACGGTCATGGAGGAAGGGGCGGATGGGTATGCCGCCGTTCGCGCTGATGAGACGGGTGGCGTGACTGATGTTACTCGATATCTGCTGGGTTTGGGCCACACCGCGATTTCCTTCGTAGCCAATACGCGGCTGCCCTGGTTCAGACGGCGATTTGAGGCGTACCGCGCTGCGATGGAAGCCGCCGGTCTGCAACCGCTGCTCGGCGAGTTCGACTCCGACGATGAACGGCAGGTAGGATATCTTGCGGCGAAGTCTATTCTCGACAAAGGCGATCCAGTGACCGCGATCTTCGCTGGCAACGACCACATCGCCCAAGGCGTGTACGACGCGTTGCGCGACCGCGGTGTCAAAGTTGGAGAGCAAGTCAGCGTCGCGGGTTTCAACGATACGCTCGAGGCCGTCGTCCTGCATCCCACGCTAACCACGGTGAGAGTGCACTCTGAACAGATCGGCCGGCAGCTCGCCGAACTGCTGCTGCGGCAGATCGAGGGCAAATCGCAACCGCTTCAGTCGGTGACCATTCCAGCAAGGCTGATCAAGCGCGATTCGTGCCTGCCACCGGTGGTGGGGCCAGAGATCATAGTCCCAGGCGCCTGACCGGGTCAGGCCTGCATTCCCGCAAGCACGCCGCGCATATAGGCGAAGCTCTTCGCCATTCCCGGCAGCGGATCGTTCTCTTCCGCCTCATATTCGAGCATGACGCCGCCGCGGTATTTCATCCGAACTAGCTCGCGGAAGATCGCTGCAATGGGCATTCGTCCTTCCCCCACCGGAACTTGAGTCTCGGCGTCTGACATGTCGCGCAGATCCTTGATGTGGAGGTCATGCAGACGCGATCCGGATTCGCGGACGGACCGCACCACGTCCACCCCATACTCCGCTGTGTGGCCGACATCGAGGCACAGGCCACAGCGGGGATCCATTCCGTTGACCGCCTTCAACACACTCTGCGGAGAGGGGAAGTGCTTGTCCGTCTTACCGTGGTTGTGCACGGCGATCTTGATGTTGTACTCCTTGACGTACTTCTCGAGCTTAGGCAGCGTTTGCGCAGTCGGGGCACAAACAATCACCCGCATTCCCGCCAGCTTCGCGTATTCGAACTTGTGCCGAAAGTCGTCTTCGTCGTCCTCTTGAAAGGAGATGTTGCCTCCACCCAGAATGATCAGGCCCGCGTCCTCGAATTCCTTCCTGCCGGCAACGACTTCGGTCGGCGTGCTTCGGATAGGCAGGTGAAACTCCTTGATGTTGACGTACGGCGTGTGCAACTGCTTGATCATCGAGATGGCCGTAGTCCGGTTGAATTTCCGCAACGAGTAACTCGCTACCCCGAGTTTGAATCCGTCCGGCGTGGACTCCGCAACGGCGATTCCAGGATGGGCAGCCAATCCGCTGGCGGCCAGAGTCGCCAGGAAGCCGCGCCGGCGGATTTGCTGCATGGCGTCTGTGCTTGATCGAGTCATGGCATCTCTCTGAGTCGAATGTTCCGGAACATCACCACGTCGCGGCTATCGTGCAATTGGAGTCCGATCGGTCCAGCCTTGGGGCGATCCGGCAAGCCCGGGTGCTCGGCCACGACCCTGCCGTTCACAAGGACGCGAATCAGGTTCTTGCGAACCTGAATCTCAAGCGTGTTCCAGTCCGTTCTGTTTTGGATGCCCGCCTTAGCCTTGGCGATGAGATAGATGCTACCCGTGATGTCGTAATCGACCGGTTGTCCGTTGTCCATGTTGATCTCGTATGCAATCCGAGCCGGCGTTCGATGTCCATCCGACTCCGGCCCCGAAACCGCGTACCGCGCTCTCGATTTGTCGCCGATTGAGACGCCGCTGTTCGAGCCGAGCCGCATCCAATACTCCAGACGCAGATCGAACTCCTGGAATTCAGCTTTGGTGTAAAGCCAGGATTGCTGCTGGAATGGCGCCTGGGGATCCGCCTGACCGACGAGAGTCCCCTCCTTCATCACGGACCAGACTCCCGTCCCGATCGCTTCCCAGCCGTCGAGATTCTTTCCGTTGAGCAGATCCTTCCACTCGCCAGCGCGCACGATCAGGCACAGGAGCAACAGAACTATGATTCTCGCTTTGTTCATGGATGTGATCCCCTAGGGGGCAATATCGACTGGCCGCTGCAAGTGCTGGGAGGGTGCCTGCGGCAAATTCCGCATGAATTCAACGAACCGGCGGGCGTAAGAATCAAGATTGGCCTGACTCCCTCCGCCCCGCAGAGGTGAACACATCTCATACGCAACAGGTCCCGAATACCCGTTTGCCGTGAGTGCCGTCAGGAACGCACGATAGTCGATGAACCCTTCGTCGATCGGAACGGCCTGCAATTCCGGCAGCAGCTTCTCGTAATTCACCTGAGCGGGGTGGTAGCGATATCTGGGGCGCAGTTCATAGTTGGCCGTTGTCGTATAAACCGTCTTGTTCGCCATCACTGCCGCCGCCGCCACGATGTCTGCGCCGTGGAGGGCGGGAGCCCACGCGTCGAACATGGCCCTGCAATTGGGTTCGTTGATTTCCTGGATGAGGTCGAACTGGCTCTGATAGCCGCACGCCAGGTCGTGATGGTTCTGCACGCCGATTGTCACGCTGAATTCCGCCGCGCGCTGTGCGCACTCCCGTAGGGATTCAACCACGAGCTTCATTTGTGCCGCAGGCGCCGGCGCGGGCTGCTCGTATCCGGTAAAGACTCTGATGAGGCTGCATCCGAGGTCTCTCGCTATCTCGGCGAGTTCGATGACGTGGCGGATCTGGAACTCGCGATTCGGTATGTCTCCATGCTCCAAGTCTGCCGTGAAATTCGTATAGCCGGCCATGCACGTGGCGCGTAACCCTAGCTTGTCCAGCCGCGAGCGTAGGCGCGCCCGCGCGGGCGGCGGCCAATCCAGAACGGAGAGGTGCGGCCGCTTCGCCATCAGCATCACGCCGTCGAATCCAAGTTCAGCGGCTTTGTCCGCGAACTGCTCTATAGAAAGCGGGTGCTGCCCCCACGAGCCTGAATAGCTGACTGAATGCAGGACGAGTTCTTGAGTCATTGCTGATTAGCTTATACCGCGGACGGCACTGTGAAGGGCGCGCGGTAAGCTCGCGACAGAAACTGGTTCGCCTCGGAGTCCGTTCCGTATGACTCCCGTTCCGCATCGAACGCCAAACTTCTGCCCACCCGATACGAGGCGTTCGCCATATGGCACAGCGTAGCCGAAATGTGGCCGTCCAGGATGTCGCAATTCAGGTCGCCGCACTTGCGGCTTCGCACCGCCTTCAAGAAGTTCTCGGCGTGAGGGCGTGTGCTCCACACCTCCTCCTCGGCATGCTGGACGTGTTGTGTTCGTTCCCGCTTCTCTCCCATGAAGACCTGGAAGCCATTGCAGTCGACCGTAAGATATCCTTCACTGCCGAGAAAGATCACGCCGATATAGTGCTTGTCTTCTTCGAGCACCATATTCCCCTCGGCGCCCGTGATGAGTCCTCGTACTTCGAACACTTGCTCAGCGTCGCCATAGCTGAAGGCAGCGAGTTGCGTGTTCGGAGTCTCCTGGTCGTCGTCGTAAACGAACTTGCCACCCAGGGAAGTCACCTTCGCTGGGGGAGTGCTCTTGTTCAGTCCCCAACGCCCTATGTCCATCTCGTGCACGCCCTGGTTGGCGATGTCGCCGTTGCCCGTGTTCCAGAACCAGTGCCAGTTGTAATGGAACCGATTAGGGTTGAAAGGAAGTTTGGCGGCTGGCCCAGTCCACAAGTCGTAGTCCACGTCCTCGGGTACCGGGCCATCCGGTTTCCGGCCAATGGAAAGGCGCCGCTTGTAGCAGAGCCCCTTCGCCAGGTAGACCTTCCCGATGGCGTTTTGATGCACCAATTCGATCGCCTGGCGATAGTGCTCGATGCTCCGCGCCTGCATGCCGCATTGCACTATCCGGTTGTACTTGCGTGCGGCATCGACGGCTCGACGGCCTTCCCAAATGTTGTGACTCGCCGGCTTCTCCACGTACACGTCCTTGCCCGCCTGGCAGGCCCAGATGGTCGCGAGAGCGTGCCAGTGGTTCGGCGTCGCGATCGTCACCGCGTCGATGTCCTTGCTCTCGAGCATGCGGCGAAGATCCTTGTGAGCGCTCGGAGGCGGGCTATGAAGTTCGGAGAGCAGATCCTGAGCCCGTCCGACCTGAGCTTCGTCGATATCGCAGATGGCCGCAACGCGGCAACCAGCGATCTTGGCGAAGGTAGAAATATGGTCGCGTCCGCGGCCACGAAGACCGATCACTCCGAGGTTGATGCGATCGTTCGCGCCCAGTATCGATCCTGCGGCGGATGCCGCGGCAACCGAGCTTTTCAGAAAGACACGCCGGCCAACATCTGTCATAGTTCCTCGAAATCCGGGACGCGAGGTTTTAGCGACAGTATCAGCCAGTCGAGGGAAGTGGTCAAGGACTTCATGAGCGTGATGCGTTTTGACCGGCTGTCGCAAGCGATCGGGCGCTCGTCATCGATCACGCGCCGGATCTTCTTCCGAGATGCGGCCCGCAGGTTCCGCTGTCGCCGAATCCCCGCACGACGGCTTGTGAAACCAAGACCGAGGCCTACAGAGCACCTCGAGAAGACACCGGCGCGCGTATCCAGGGAGCAAGTATTCGACCATCCCGTGTAGTACCGCCGAGGCTGGGGCGATGCGAAGATGTCGTCCATCCGTGCAGATGAGGGCAGGGCACTGCGGCCAGGCGGCACGAACCGTGCGAAGCCATTGTTCGAGCATGGCGCGGAATCTCCTGGGCCGCGAGTACTCGACGCACCCGAGTTGCGCGGCCAGGCCGAAGTCCCCGAAGAGGGGAATCTTTTCCTCCGACCTCGCGATGAAACATCGATAGGTGAGCCACATCATGAGGTCCAGCACTGCGGGCGCGGATGCGAACACCTTGACCGCCTCCAGGTCCGTCGGAATCGGGTGCTCGCTGATCTCCTGGTAGAACTCGTCACTCAGCACGATGACGTTCGCGAATTCTGCCGACGACAGCGTTTCGCCCTTGTTGCGGTAGCACCAAATCTGTGCTTCTCGGAGGAAGTTGAAACGAGAGCGATGGACGACGCTAGCGGCGCCACGAGTTTGGTCCGTTCCGAAGAAGATGGTCGCCCCGAAGATCCGCTCGAAGCCGGCGACAAGTCTGCGGTACTCTTTGCCGCCTTTCGCCAGTCCAAACGTGTCGAGCATCTCCGCCTCGCTTCGGAAGCGTACGACTTGGCTCTTCTGTTGAACGGCCATGGTCGCCAGGAAGATCGGAACGAGCCGGTCCTGGCCGTAGGGCAACCCGAAGTCCGGATGCCCGGTCAATTGCAGGATG
>CAWGKI010000021.1:0-56160 GCA_963823095.1 Terriglobia bacterium | reverse complement strand
GAAATTCCCGCACCGCGGCGTTCATCCCTCGCTCGTACGCATCGATCAGCTTGTCCCACGTGGCATTGGCCTCGGCGTCGATCTGTTTCCGCGCCGGGTCCGCATCGAACCAGGCCAGAGTGCGGCGAATGCCCTGCCCGAAAGGCGTCGTGGCGCAATAGCCGGGCACGAACCGCTTGATCTTCGTGTTGTCGAACACCACGCTGACCGCCTTGTCGCCGAGCAGCCCGCCCAGGGTTGAAGGCAGGCAGGCGGCGATGAAGTCCGACGGGATGTGGATGATTCGCGCCTCCACGCCCGCCGCCTCGGCCGTGATGCGGTAATACTGATCCCACGTCATCACTTCGTCGCTGGTGATGTGGAAGGCGTGACCGATGGCCTGCTCGAGGCCCAGCAGCCCGACCAGCCTTTGGCGAAATCGGTGTTGTGCGTGATGACCCACAGCGACGAACCGTCGCCCGGCACAATCACCTTCTTGCCCCGCCGCATTCGGTCGACCACCGTGTAGGATTTCGCCCAGCTGTTGATCGCCAGGGCCATCTGCGTTTCGCCGTAGGTGAGCGACGGCCGGACGATGGTGATCGGGAATCCATCTTCTCGATAGGCGCGCAGCAGCCGCTCCTCGCAGGCGATCTTATTGCGCGAATAATCCCAGAACGGATTGGCGAGCGGCGTGGATTCGGTGATCAGGTAGTTCGTCGGAGGCTTCTGATAGGCGCTGGCCGAGCTGATGAAGATGTATTGCCGCGCGGCCGCGGAACAGCTTCAGGTCGCGTTCGATCTGTTCGGGTGTGTAGGCGATCCAGTCCACCACGGCGTCGAACGCCAGCCCGCCCAACGCCTTCCGGGCCCTGGCTTCGTCATCGATATCCACGGTCAATGTGCTCACGCCGGCGGGCAGCGCGGCGTGGTGCTGGCCGCGCGTGAGCAGCGTCAGGTCGATGCCCCGCTCCGCCGCCAGCCGCGTACAAGCTGTGCTGATGATGCCGGTGCCGCCGATGAAAAGAACCCGCATGGATCAATTATGGCGCGCCGAGCAAGACAATGATGAAACGGAGCCGCGATCATCACGGAGCGGTTGATATCGCGTCTAGGAAGTTGTGCCGATCTGGAGATCGGCGTTCCCAGGGACTTACGCGTTGACGCGTTCCTGGTAAGAACCGTCGGAGGTGCTGACGCGAATGCTGTCGCCCTCTTTGACGAACTGCGGCACGCTGACGATCAGTCCGGTTTCCATTTTGGCCGGCTTGCCGACGTTGGACACCGAGCCGCCCTTGATGCCGGGCTCCACTTCGATCACCTTCATCACCACGCCTGGCGGGAGTTCGACGCTAACCGGCTTGCCTTCGTAGTACTCGACATTCACCTTGAGATTCGGGATCAGGTACTCGACGCCATCGCCAAGGGTCTCCTTGGTGAGGTGGGTCTGCTCGAAATTCTCGGTGTTCATAAAGTAGTAGTACTCGCCGTCGTCGTACATGTACTCCATCTCCACCTCTTCGAGAACGGCGCGGTCGACGTGATCTTCGGAAGAGAAGCGGTGCTCGAACATCGTGCCGGAACGCAGATTGCGCATCTTGGCCTGCACAAAACCGCGCAGGTTGCCCGGGGTCCGGTGCGTCATCGAAAAGACGGTATGCAGTTCGCCGTTGAAGATAATTACCATTCCCGGACGCAATTGGGTCGCTTGCAACATGGATGTACGAAAGTCTCCTGACTGGAAGTGGGAAACCATTAGTTTAACAAATACGTGCGATAGAGTCTCTTGATCGGCTCTCGCCCTAGGTTCCGCCTGCGCACGGTTGGACCTCAAGAGTGAAAGAATGCCCCATATGGCACTCTCGCGTCTGGCTTCGATTTCTCTTCTTTTGCTCGGTCTGGCAGGATTCGCTCCCGCGCAAGAGCAGCAGTTCGCCGCTCTCGGCGACTTCAAACTCTCGAGCGGCGAAATCCTGCGCGACTGCCGCATCGGCTATCGCACGTTCGGCAAATTGAACGCCGCCAAATCGAATGCCATACTGTTTCCCTCCTGGGCCGGCGGCAACACCGGACAGATGCTTTCCAGCGCCGGTCCGGGGTCGGGACTGGACATCACAAAGGACTTCGTCATCGTGGTCGATCCGCTCGCGAATGGCGTGTCTTCGTCCCCATCGAATAGCCAACTTCAACCGAGAATGAAATTCCCCAAGTTCACCATGCGCGACATGGTGGAGACGCAGCACGCGCTGCTGACGCGCGTTCTGCACATCAACCACCTGAAGGCCGTGATGGGCGTCTCCATGGGCGGAATGCAGACGTTCCAATGGATTGTTTCGTACCCCGCTTTCATGGATTACGCGATCCCGATCGTCGGCTCGCCGCAACTCGCGTCCTACGACCTGCTGCACTGGCAGACGCAGATCGACGCCATCGAGAACGACGCGGCGTGGAACCACGGCGACTACACGAAGAACCCGGCTCGCGTGGCCGAGGCCGAATTCGGCGCATTGCTGCTTACCACGCCGGAACGCTTCAACCGGCACACGACGCGGCAACAGGTCGTCGAAATGTTGGAGAAGGCCAAGAAGGAAGGAGCCGGATCGGACGCCAACAATAAGATCCGCCAGGTGCAGGCGATGATGTCGATGGACGTATCGGAAAAGTTCGGCGGATCGCTCCAGGCCGCGGCGGCCACGGTAAGAGCGAAGGTTCTGGTGATCTCCGCCGTGCAGGATCACGTGGTAACGCCGGGGCCCTCGTTCGAATTCGGCCGGCTCATGCGTGCCGGGATCGTGCGCCTCGAAGGAGACTGCGGCCACAGCGCACCGGGTTGCGAGGGCGCGAAAGTGGCCGCGGCCTTGCACGCGTTTCTGTACCAGTAGGCGTCAGGCCTCGATCTTCGTCCCAAGCACCGCGAGGAACTGGCGGATCCAGGCCGCGTGCGCGGGCCACGCAGGCGCGGTGACGATGTTGCCATCGGTGATCGCTTCGGTCATCTTCAGCTCGACGTAAGTGCCGCCGGCGAGAGCCACCTCGGGCGCGACCGCCGGGTAGCAATTGATGCGTTTACCCTTCACCACGCCCGCCGCCGTAAGGACCTGCGCGCCATGGCAGATACTGGCGATCGGCTTGCCCGTGGACGCAAAATGGCGCACCAGTTCCAGCACCTTCGGCGTCAGGCGGATGTACTCGGGCGCGCGCCCGCCGGGGATCACCAGCGCGTCGTAGTCTTCGCCCTTTACCTTGTCGAAATCGGCGTTCAGAGCGAAGTTATGCCCGCGTTTTTCCGAGTACGTCTGGTCGCCTTCAAAGTCGTGGATCGCGGTGCGCACCACGTCGCCCGCCTTCTTGCCAGGGCACACAACATGCACCTGGTGGCCGACCATTTCCAACATCTGGAAGGGCACCATTAACTCGTAGTCCTCGACGTAATCGCCGGCCAGGATCAGGATCTTTTTCACAGCCATCGCGGTAGTTCCTCCAACCCTCAAGATCCCACTTTCCGCCTGGGAACGTCGATCTCCAGATCGGCCACCATACTGCACGACAGAGATTGGTGCCGATCTGGAGATCGGCGTTCCCAGGGCGTTCCGTTCGCTAGACTGGATGCACGATGCCTCGTCCCGGCCACTCGCGCCGCGTTTTCCTAGGCGCATTGGCTGCCGCGCCGCAGATTCTCGCAGCCGAACCCAAACGACATCCGCATTGAGGCCGTTTCCAGCGCAGAAGAGAGCTACCGCTATCGCACGCCGTACAAATTCGGCGGAGTCGAGGTGGACCGCGTCACGTTGTTGAATGCGCGAATTCGCGTGCGGGATAGAGCCGGCCGCAGGGCGGAAGGCTTCGGTTCCATGCCGCTTGGCAACGTGTGGAGCTTTCCATCGCGCACCATGCCGTACGAGCGAACGCTCGGCGCAATGCGGACCCTCGCCAAGCGGATCCAGACGGTCACCGTCGATTGCCAGGAGTATGGCCATCCGGTCGAACTCGGCGTGCTGCTGGAACCCGCGTGGCTGAAGGCTGCCGTCGAAGTGAGCCGCGAACTGGATCTCGACGCCACGATTCCGAAGCTCTGCACACTGGTCACGGCGAGTCCGTTCGACGCGGCCCTGCACGACGCTTACGGCAAGCTGCACGGCAGGAGCGTCTGGCAGTGTTATGGCCGCGACTATTTGCGCGACGACCTCGCCCGCTTCCTCGGCGCGCAATTCGGCGGACGGCGCCTGGATGAGTTCGTCACGCAGGAGCCGGCGCCACGTATTCAGGTCTATCACTCTGTCGGCGCGGCCGACCCGCTGGAAGACAAGGATCTCAAGACAAGGCTCAACGACGACCTGCCCGAAACACTGCCGCAGTGGATCGAGTACAACGGCCTGACGCATTTCAAAATCAAACTCAACGGCGACGACGGCGATTGGGACCGCGAGCGGATTCTAGCCGTAGACCGCATCGCGGGCGAAGTCCTGCCGAAGCGCGGCGTGTCGCGCTGGTACTATTCCCTCGACTTCAACGAGCGCTGCCAGAACGTTGGCTATCTGATCGAGATCCTGCGTAAGGTGCGCGAGAAATCGCCGCGCGGTTTCGAGATGATTCAGTATGTCGAGCAGCCGACCGCACGCGACCTGAAGGCGGATCGCCGCAACACGATGCACGAGGCTGCGAAGCTGCGCCCCGTCGTGATCGACGAGTCTCTCACCGATCTCGAAAGCCTGGCACTGGCCCGGCAGATGGGCTACACCGGCGCGGCGCTCAAAGCGTGCAAAGGCCAGACCCAGGCGGTGCTGATGGCCGCGGCGGCCCAGGTGTGGAAGATGTTCCTGTGCGTGCAGGACCTGACGTGTCCCGGAGCCGCGCTGATCCACTCCGCCGCGCTGGCCGCGCACGTTCCCGGCGCAGGAACGCTCGAAGCGAACGCGCGCGAGTACGTGCCAGCCGCGAATCAGCCGTGGACGGCGAAGTTCCCGGGGCTCTTCACGATTCGCGATGGAACCATGGCGACCAGCGAGATCACCGGACCGGGACTGGGCGCGGTCGCGCCGGGCGAATGATTCGTGGTGGTACAAATGGGTCGGAGCAAATGCGTGGGAGAAGCCCAATGAATCGAAGATCTTTCCTCTTTACCGGCGCCGGCGCGATGGCCGCCGTTGCCACAGAATCCTCGGCTTATGAATCGGCGCGCCCGCCGATCTGCGCCTTCTCGAAGCATTTCCAGTGGGCCGGCATCGCCGAGATGACCGATGTCTGCGCGAAGCTCGGCTATGACGGCATCGACCTGACCGTGCGCGACGGCGGCCACGTCCTGCCCTCGCGCGTGGAAGACGACCTGCCCAAGGCGGTCGAGATCATCCGCAAGGCCGGGCTGACGACTCCGATGGTGACCAGCGGAATCATCGACGCCCGTACTCCAAACGCGGAGCGAGTGGTAAAGACGCTGGCGTCACTCGGCATCCGCACCTATCGCTGGGGCGGTTTCGTCTATGACCTGACGCGCGACCTGCCGTCGCAAATTGCCGAATTCCGCACGCGTGTGAAAGACCTGGTAGCGCTGAACAAGCAGTACGGCGTCTGTGCCATTTACCACACGCACTCGGGCGAAGGACAACTGGGCGCGTCGTTCTGGGATCTGCACATGCTGTTGGAAGGCTTCGACGCCGATGCGGTGGCGGTGAATTTCGACATCGCGCATGCCACGGTGGAAGGCGGGCTCGGTGGCTGGGTGCATAGCTGGCGGCTGCTGCAGCCGCGCGTGCGCGGCGTGGCCGTCAAGGACTTTTACTGGAAGCGCGACGACGCCGGCAAGTGGCAAGTAGGCTGGTGCCCGCTGGGCCAGGGCATGGTGGACTTCAAACGCTTTCTGCCGATGTTGAAGGCAAGCGGATTCCACGGCCCGCTGCAACTGCACATGGAGCATCCGGAGCTGGGCGGCGCGAACGACGGGAAGCGCGAACTGTCCATTTCGAAGGACCAATTGCTCACGGTGATGCGCTACGACATGGACGCGCTGAAGAGCAGATTGCACCAGGCGGGAATCGCCTAGCGGACCGTAGTGGAGGGGCGAAAGCGAAAAGGGCTTTTTCGTTTTCGCTCAACTTGCCACAGGAAATCAACCACTTACAGCCGCAAAACAAAAAGGCCTTTTCGTTTTGCGGTTTTGCCCGGTCTACAGAGACGGCTCTGACTCGTCCCTCGGCCGCACCACTTCGCTGAAGCTCGCCAGCTTGTTCAGCGCGCTCACGTACGCCTTGGCGCTGGCTTCGATCACGTCGGTGGAAGCGCCGCGCCCCGTGGCCGCCTTGTCTCCAATCTCCAGGCGAACCGTTACCTCGCCCATCGCCTCGGTGCCGCTGGTGACGGCGCGGATCTCATAGCGCACCAGCTTCGCGGCAGTCTTCGTGACGGAATCGATCGCACGGTAAACCGCGTCGACCGGACCGTTTCCGATGGACGCGCCCTGCCGCACTTCACCCTTGGCGCGGAGCCGCACGGTCGCCGTGGGAATCGCCGACGTGCCGCTGTAGATTTGCAGGTAGTCGAGATGGTACTCGTCGGGAACGGGACGCAGGTCCTCGTGCAGGATTGCCGCCAGGTCCTCATCGAAGACCTCCTGCTTCTTGTCGGCGACCAGCAGGAAGCGTTCGTAGGCCTGATCCAATTCCTCTCTGGAGAGCGCGTAGCCAAGCTTCTCCAAACGGTCGCGCAGGCCGTGCCTGCCGGTACGCGCGGTCAGAACGACGCGGCTTTCATCCAGCCCGACGTCTTCGGGACGCATGATCTCGTACGTTTCCCGGTTCTTCAGGAATCCGTCGACGTGGATGCCCGAGCTGTGCGCAAACGCGTTGGCGCCCACCACCGCCTTATTCGGTGGAACCGCCATGCCGAGCATATCGGCGACCATGCGGCTGGTGCGGTGGAACTCGCGGGTCTCGATACCGGTTTGCAGGGCGTAGAAATCGGCGCGCGTCCGCAGCGCCATCACCACTTCTTCGATCGCCGCGTTTCCTGCCCGCTCGCCGATCCCGTTGATGGTGCCTTCGACTTGCCGGGCGCCATTAGCGATGCCGGCCAGCGCGTTCGCGACGGCCAGCCCCAGATCGTTGTGGCAATGAACGCTGATCACCGCCTTGTCGATATTCGGGACGTTTTCGCGAATGCCGCGAATCAATGCTCCGAATTGTTCAGGCACCGAGTAGCCGGTGGTGTCCGGAATGTTGACAACGGTGGCGCCCGCCGCGATAACAGCCTCCAGCATGACGAACAGGAAAGTGGGATCGGACCGGCCCGCATCCTCGGCGTAGAACTGCACGTCGTCCGTGAACTGGCGCGCGAGCTTCACGGCTTCGACGCCCATCTCCAAAATCCGAACCCGCTTTTCCGTCAAATCGCGGCCGTATTTCTCATCGCGGAACTTACCCAGAATGTGAACGTCGGAGGCGCCGATTCCGGTGTGGATTCTAGGGCGGCGCGCCTTGGCCAACGCTTTGCCGCAAGCTTGAATGTCTTCCGCCACCGCGCGAGACAGTGCGCAAATGACTGGCCCGTCGATCTCCTCGGAGATCTGTTTCACCGCTTGCAGGTCGTCGGGCGAAGAAGCGGGGTACCCGGCCTCGATGATGTCGACATTCAGACGCGCCAACTGCCGGGCCACCATCAATTTGTCCCGGCTTCCTAGCCGAGTTCCGGCGGCCTGCTCTCCATCTCGCAACGTCGTGTCGAATACGAAGACCTTGTCGCTCATGGCCACTCCCCAACTGCAACGGAAAATCGGAGGATGAAACCTTCAATGGTATCAACCCTGCGGGCCGCGGGCGCTGCGCGTGAGTCGCGTGCACACTGCGCATAAAGGAGTGCGTTTGCCCCCCTCGGTCGATTTCCAATAAACTACTCTTTTGTCGGATTTTTCCCGTGAGGATGGCATTTTTGGCACCCACCGTTGCTTCCCGGCGACAGACTGTGAGTGGAGACGAGGCCGTCGCGCTGGCGGCTCGCGAGGCGGAACTGCAATTTCCCGAAGAGGCCTGGATCGAAGCGATCCTCGGCCATCTCGCTCCAAGGCTTCATCAGCTCAACAGGGAGTCATTCCAGATCGGAAGGAACGCATGGCAGCAGTGAAAGAGTTGCTTCCCAAGGCCGCGGCGCAGGCGGCCTATCATCCGGCCAGCGCTCCGGATTACGTCCCCGCGCCGCTGCTGCGCGAACTTCAATTGAACCGTCTGAAGAGCATCGTGGCGCGGGCCTGGGAACGCGTGCCATTGTTCCGCGCGCGTCTGGATGAACGCTGCCTGACGCCCGACAGCATTCGCTCGCTCTCCGACATCGCGCTGCTGCCTTTCACGGTCAAGACCGACTTGCGCGACACCTATCCGTTCGGGCTGTTCGCCAGTCCTATGGAGGAGGTCGTGCGTCTGCACGCCTCCAGCGGGACTACGGGGAAGCCCATCGTAGTCGCATATACGCAAGACGATCTCGACGTCTGGACCTCGGTGATGAAGCGCGCCTTCGCGGTCTGCGGCCTGCACAGCGGAGACATCATCCAGAACTCCTATGGCTACGGCCTGTTCACTGGCGGACTGGGCGCGCACTACGGCGCGGAAGGTCTCGGCGCGACGGTGATCCCGATGTCCGGCGGCAACACCGACCGGCAGATCATGTTGATGAAGGACTTCGGCGTGACCGCTGTGTGCTGCACGCCGAGCTACTTCCTGCACATGATCGACCGCGCGGATCAGCTCGGCATCGACATTCGCGATCTGCCTCTGCGCGTTGGCGTTTTTGGCGCCGAGCCTTGGACTGGCGCGATGCGCGATCGCATCCAAAACCTCGCAGGCATTCAAGCCTTCGATATCTATGGCCTCTCCGAGATCATCGGACCCGGCGTGGCCGTCGAGTGTCCCTGCCAGGATGGTCTGCACATCTTCGAGGATCACTTCTACCCGGAGATCGTCGATCCGGACACGGGCGTGGTGTTGCCCGACGGCGAGGACGGCGAACTCGTGTTGACAACGCTCAGCAAGCAGGCCATGCCGATGATCCGCTACCGCACGCGCGACATCACGGCCCTTATCTCCGAGCCGTGCCATTGCGGACGATCGCTGCGGCGGATGCGGCGCGTCGGCCGGCGTACCGACGACATGATGATCATCCGCGGCGTGAACGTATTCCCGTCGCAGATTGAAAGCGCGCTGCTGGACGTGGAAGGCACGCTGCCGCACTACCAGATCATCCTGACGCGCGCTCGCGGCCTCGATCGGATGGAAGTCCAGGTGGAGGTAACCTCCGAAAGCTTCAGCGACAAGATCGGCGCGCTGGAGGAACTCAACGACAAGATTGCGGATGCCATCGAACACGTCATCAACATCCGCGTCCAGGTTACACTCGTGGAGCCGAACACGATCCAGCGCAGCGAAGGAAAGGCCAAGCGGGTGATCGACCGCAGGTTGCAACCATGAAGCTCCAGCAACTCTCCCTGTTTTCGGAAAACAAACCGGGCCATGTCATCGCCCCGTGCCGACTGCTCGCGCGGGAAGGCATCGATATTCGCGCGCTGTCCCTGGCCGACACACAACGCTTTGGCATTCTGCGCATGATCGTCTCAGACTGGCAGGGCGCCAAGAGCGTGCTGGAAGCCGCGGGCTCGGCCGTCAAGGTCACCGAGGTCGTGGCCGTCGAAGTACCGGACCGTCCCGGAGGGCTGGCCGACGTGCTCAGCCTGTTCGAAGGATCGTCCATCAACATCGAATACATGTACGCATTCCCGTTCCTGCGCGGCGAGAAGGCGGTGCTCATCTTCCGCTTCGACCAGCCGGATGCCGCCATCGAACGGCTAGGAGTGGCGGGCATCAACGTGCTCGACAGCGGCGCGCTGGATAACCGATAGGATCGAGCCCATGCCCATTGCGAAGACCATTGCCGGCCAGATGGAACATTCCTCCTGGATCCGGCGCATGTTCGAGGAAGGTTCGAAGCTGAAGCGCGAACGCGGCGCGGAGAACGTGTACGATTACACGCTTGGTAACCCCGATGTCGAGCCTCCGGAACGGCTCCTCGAGGCTCTGAAACGCGTGGTCGCCGATGGCCGCGCCAACATGCACGGCTACATGCCGAACGCAGGCTTCCCCGCGGTTCGTGCGGCCGTGGCCGCGATGCTCCAGCGCGAGACGGGCCTTGACTTCGTGGCGGACGACGTCTTCATGACCGTCGGCTCGGCTGGCGCCTGCAACGTCATTCTCAAGTCCATCCTCGACCCGGGCGACGAAGTCATCGTACTGATGCCCTGCTTCTCGGAGTACCAGTTCTATGTCTCGAATCATGCAGGCACTCTGGTTCCGGTTGAGACCGATGAGAACTTCCTGCCTGATATCGAGCGCATCGCCGCCGCCATTACGCCACGTACGCGCGCCATCCTTCTGAACACGCCCAATAATCCAACCGGGCGCATCTATCCCGCTAGAGTCTTGAGCGCGCTGAACGATTTGCTATTGAGTCTCGACCATCCGGTTCTGGTGATCAGCGACGAGCCGTACAAGCATCTGGTCTTCGATGGAGGCCGGCAGCCCGAGGTCTCCGCACTCATCGCCAACACGGTGATCTGCAACTCCTGGTCGAAGTCGCAGGCACTGCCGGGCGAGCGCATCGGCTATCTTGCGCTGAGCCCGCGCCTCGCGGATCGTCCCGCGTTGCGCGCGGCCTGCACGTTTGCCAATCGGATCCTCGGCTTCATCAACGCGCCGGCGATCTGGCAGCTCGCGGAACTTGAAGCTCATGACGCGAAGATCGATATCGGCGGTTATCAGGAGAAGCGCGATCTGCTGTGCGACGCACTGGCGCGCATCGGGTACGAGGTGACGAAGCCCGAGGGGACGTTCTACGTTTTCCTGAAAACGCCGATTGCCGATGACATTGCGTTCGTGCGCATGCTCACGGCGGAGGGCGTGCTCGCGGTGCCAGGCGTGGGCTTCGGACGGGCCGGTTACATTCGGCTGTCGCTCACAGTGCCCAGGGAGATGATCGTGAAATCGATCCCCGGATTTGAGACCGCGTTCCGCAAGTGCAGAGCGTAACCGCCTCTCGTAGCGGAGTCGCGACCGTCATAGAGGCGGATGCGCCCTGGGCGCGCCGATCTCCAGATCGGCACCTATTGCCACGCGAGCACCAACACTTGGGAATGACTTCTGACGGAACGGTGATGGCTGGCCTTGGCCGCTCTCTTCGTTCGCGGTTCGGTGCTATCGAGGGCGAACCGCCATGCTGCGGCTAGCTCCTGCCCGCTCCCTCTTCGGCGAGGAATGCCTGAATCCGCTGCCGGATCTGATCGCGGACTCTGCGGAATGCGGCCTTGCGCTCGTCTTCGGTCCCCTCCACATGCGCCGGATCCTCGAACGGCCAGTGCAGTCGGTGCGTCCGTCCAGGAAACACCGGGCACGCTTCCCTCGCGTTGTCGCAGACCGTGATGACCAGATCGAGCGGCTTACCCACGAACTCGTCGACGGACTTCGAGCGATGGCCCGAAATGTCGATACCGATCTCTTTCATCACGGCAATCGCCTCGGGCCGCACCAGACTCGGACGCGTGCCGGCCGAGAAGACTTCGTACCGGTCTCCGCCCTCATGTCGGAACAGGCCCTCGGCCATCTGGCTGCGGGCCGAGTTGCCCGTGCAGAGAATCAGAACACTGGTCTTCATGGTTGATGTCACCTGCGTGGTTAAGCCCTCTGCGCGCTACGCATCCCCGCCCCAACGAACACTCCGCCGAACCACTTGTGATTGATCCAGAGAGCGACATTAACGAGCGAAATGAGCACCGGCACTTCCACCAGCGGCCCAATCACGGCCGCAAACGCGGCGCCATGGTGGATACCGAAAGTTGCGATAGCCACCGCGATGGCCAGTTCGAAGTTGTTCGACGCGGAGGTGAATGAGAGCGTGGTCGCCTCGGCATAGTTGGCCCCAACCTTCTTGCTCATCCAGAACGATGAGAAGAACATCAGTACGAAGTAAATGGTGAGGGGAATCGCCACGCGCACGACGTCGAAGGGCAGTTGCACGATCATTTCTCCCTTCAGGGAGAACATCACCACGATGGTGAACAACAGGGCGATCAACGTCATCGGGCTGATTCTCGGAATGAAGCGCGTCTCGTACCACTCACGGCCCCTGGCTTTGAGCATGACGAAACGAGTGAGCATGCCGGCGATGAACGGGATGCCGAGATAGATGAAGACGCTCTTTGCGATGGAAGCCATGGAGATGTCCACCTCGACCGACCTGAGGCCCAGCCAGCGAGGAAGCACGGCCAGGAAGAAGTACGAGTAAGCCGAGAAGAACAGAACCTGGAAGATCGAGTTGAAGGCCACCAGACCCGCGGCGTACTCACGGTCGCCGCGCGCCAGATCGTTCCAGACGATGACCATCGCAATGCAGCGCGCCAGTCCGATCAAGATCAGGCCCGTCATGTACTCGGGCTTGTCACGAAGGAACAACACCGCGAGCGTGAACATCAGGAGCGGGCCGACCACCCAATTCTGGATGAGAGACAGCAGCAGGACTTTACGGTGCTGGAAGA
Organism: Terriglobia bacterium; assembly: GCA_963823095.1. GTDB lineage: Bacteria > Acidobacteriota > Terriglobia > Bryobacterales > Bryobacteraceae > CAIVVT01. The sequence continues at coordinate 43,622 of CAWGKI010000021.1, read as the reverse complement.
CGCGGCCCATTTCCTCATACTTCACCTTCGCCAGCGGCGGATACATCATCAGGATCAGGCCGATGGCGATGGGGACCGACGTCGTGCCGACATTGAAGCGATCGAGGAACGGCACGACGCCAGGCACGAGGTAGCCGAGTCCGACGCCAGCGGCCATGGCCGCGAAGATCCAAAGCGTCAGATAGCGGTCGAGGAAGGATAGACGGGGATTGGTTGTCGATTGCATCTTCACTGCACTCTCGAGTTTTCGTTAGGGCCGCGCACGATCAAGCGTCGGCGCGGCCCGAGCTTCCTACATCAGCAACACTTGGGGCCGCAGCACGACTTCGCCGCGGGCTTGTACGCGCGAATGAAGGCGCTCATGAACTTGCCGTCCACTTCCGCTGCGATAGCATCCACGTCAATGCCCTCCTGCGTGAGGAACGCGCGAGCGTCTTCGACGCGATAGATGCGGGTGGGCTCGACGTCAGCGTTTTCGAACCCCGCCTTCGCGAGCTTGGCCTTGTAGTCGTTCTCTTCAAGGGCGCCCGCAACGCAACCGGCCCACAGCAGCACGTTCTTGGCAATCTCCGCCGGGATCTCGCCGCGCGTGACCACATCGGAAACCGCGAAGCGGCCGCCCGGCTTCAACACCCGGAACGCCTCGGCAATCACTCTGTCCTTGTTGGCCGAGAGGTTGATGACGCAGTTCGAGATGATGACATCCACGGTGTTGTCGGGCAGTGGAATGCTCTCAATCTCGCCCTTCAGGAACTCGACGTTTTCGATGCCCGACTTGCGCTTGTTCTCCTGGGCCAGCGCCAGCATCTCGTCGGTCATGTCCAGACCGTAGGCCTTGCCCGTGGGGCCGACGCGCCGGGCGGAAAGCAGCACGTCGATGCCTCCGCCGGAGCCGAGGTCGAGCACCACTTCGCCGGCCTTCAGCTCCGCCAGCGCCGTCGGATTGCCGCATCCGAGGGAGGCCAGCACCGCCGTGTCCGGCAGTTCGCCCAACTGCGCGTCGTCGTACAGCTTGCTGGTGATCGGATCGACGGAGTGCTGGTCCGCCGGGGCCGCTCCGCAGCAACTGCTTCCGCCACAGGTGACGCGCAGAGCCGCCTGCCCGTACCGTTCCTTGACCACTTCTTTGATGGATTGCGTATCTTGTGCGTTCATGACTACTCCTTCTTACAGCACTGACTGATCCAATCGGGTTGCACCGCCGAACTGCGCGTGCAGCACTCGGCGTAGAGGAATACCAGCAGTTCGCGCAACGCTTCGGCGTTCGCGGTGTATCGCAGGAACGTACCCTCTCGTTTCACCTGCACCAGCTCTTCGTTCTTGAGCTTGTCCAGGTGATGCGAGAGGTTCGATGCCGACAGGCCGAGTTCGCTCTGAATCTCTCCGACGACAAGCCCTTCCGGATGAGCGGCGAGCAGCAGCCGCATGATGCGCAGCCGCGACTCGGTGCCCATGGCGGTGAGCATGTCGGCGTAGCGGACAACCTGTTCTTGAGCTACATCCCGCGCGAGCTGGGTTCCTCTTGCTTCCATATTTCAATGATTATGGAATTATGGAATAAGGTCAAGAGGAAAAGAGGCGCAACATGTAACAAAAAGCGATCCAGAGACCGACACGAAAACGGAGCAGCGACCGTAAGTGTGGCATCCGGTGTCGGCCGCTCTCTTCGTTCGCGGTTCGGTGCTGGCGGTGACTCCGTGCACAAGTGCCGCGAAATCAGCATCCGTATTTTCAGAGCAACCGCGAACGACAGAGAGCGGCCATGGGGTTGCAGCGCACAAGATCGCAAGGAACTCTTCGTTGATTACGGTGGCTATTGAAGGCTAGGCCATCGATACCAGACTGACGGCCGCGGCCTCGTTTCAGGATTGTGCCTATTGCTTCGGCGGAGCGGGCTTGTTGGGATCCTCGGCAACGCCCTCGAAGGTGATGCTGGATTCCGACTTGAACTGCTTGTAGTCCTTGTAGGTGACCACCATCTTGATCGGTATGGCGCCTTCCTTGAAGTTCAGCATGTCGTTGGCGATGGTGTAGGTCGGGAACCAGTATTTCCCGTCGATCTGTTCGCGGTAAGTCTCGAACTTCGGGTACTTGTGGTCGGAGTCCTTCTTGTGAACGCCGACGCCGCGTCCGTAGGTCTTCACAATCTGCAGGTCGCGATCGTCCACCCAGATCTGGCCGGAAAAATAGCGTTGCCCTTCGGCGAGGTGTTTCGGCTTGACGGCGAAGACGTAACAACTGATTTCGTCCACGTTGTCGCGCCCGATGTAGTTCACCTCGTAATTCGGGATCTCCTTGGTGGTGAGGACGAAGGGCTGAACGCTGCGCAAGTCCTGTTCGTCTTCCTTGTCCATCATGAAGCGCTGCAGCGTGCTGATGGGTGCATAGACCACGCGCTCGGTGCGCTTGCCATCGGCGGTGAAGACGATGTCGGTCACCATCTCCTGTTTGCCGATGGCGCGGCCATTCGTCCCGAGATCTTCGACTTTGTAGCTTTGGCGGTAGGTGTAATTCTCGCGGGCGCGAGCGAAATCGGCCTCTTTCGCGGCGAACTTCGTGATGATGTCCTGCTGCTGCGCCGGCGAGAGGTCGTCGGCGGGCAGAGCTGAAAGCGGGGCAACCAATAACGGAGCGGTGCAAAGCATCGCAGCGAACAGGGCGAGTCGAGTCATGGGAATCCCCTCTCTTCTTAGAGTAGCGATGCGGGAGCCTGGTCGCAGGTTACTGCGCGCTACTGCGAACAAGAGAAGTGTGGCCGATCTTGAGATCGGCGTTCCCAGGGTGCGCCTCAGGCCAGAATCTGCTTCGCGATAGTCAGCATCTGCATGTGGCTGGTGCCCTCGTAGATGCGCCCGATTTTGGAATCCCGATACAGCTTTTCGACCGGGTAATCCTTGGTAAAGCCGACCCCGCCAAGGACTTCCACGGCCCGCGAAGCGACGGTTTCGGCAATCTGAGAGGAGTAATACTTCGCCATGGCGGCTTGGGTCAGGAACGGCTCTCCAGCCTCGCGCAAGCGGGCGGCGTTGTAGACCAGCAGGCGCGCCGTCTCGACGTCGGTGGCCATCCTCGCCAACTCGAACTGAATCCCCTGGAACTCAGCGATGGCCTTGCCAAACTGCTTGCGCTGTTTGGCATATGCGATGGCGTGCTGCAGCGCGCCGGCAGCCAGGCCCGTCATCTGAGCGCCGATGCCGATGCGCCCCTCGTTCAGAGTCTCGATGGCGATCTTGTAGCCTTTGCCAACTTCGCCCAGAATGTCGCGCTTCGTCACGCGCACGCCGTCCAGCAGCAGTTCACAGGTGGACGACGCGCGAATGCCGAGTTTGTCTTCCTTCTTTCCGACGCCGAATCCGGCGGCGCCGCGCTCCACCACAAAACACGTGATGCCCTTGTAACCACCGTCAGGGTTGACGGTCGCGAAGACCAGAAAGATTCCCGCCTCGGCGGCATTCGTGATCCAGAGTTTACGCCCGTTCAACACATACGCGTCGCTGTCCTCGACGGCGCGGGTAGCGAGCCCGAAGGCGTCAGAACCCGAGCCAGCCTCCGATAATGCATAGGCACCGACCGTGTCTGAGGCGAGGCGCGGCAGCCAGCGTTGCTTTTGTTCTCCGGTAGCCCAGCGCAGGACGGCGTTGTTCACCAGCGTGTTGTGGACGTCGACGATCACGGACGCGGCCGGATCGACGGCAGCGAGTTCCTCAATGGCCAGCACCGCTTGGAAGAACGTCCCGCCCGCGCCGCCGTACTCCTCGGGAATTTCGACCCCCATCAGGCCGAGTTCGAAGAACTCCTTGATCAGGCCCTTTTCAAATATGGCCTTCTCGTCCATTTCGCGCACTTTGGGCGCAATCCGCTCCCGCGCGAAGCGTTTTACCGTCGTGCGAAAGAGTTCGTCGTCTGCGCTGAGTGTCGTGAGAGGGAGCACCTGCCCCTCCGATTTGGCAAGCTCCTTGGACATGCCATCATTAGACCATGCGCGACTGGACAACAACCGCGGCGGGTCTACAGATCGAGATCACCGAAAAAATGCAGAAGGCGCTGGAAGGTCTCGACAAAAACATGCTCGGCTTGCGCGGGCTCATCGACTGGCAGGAAGAACCAATCCTGCACTGCGCCGTACCCCAGCCGGAGGACGACGCGGAGTGACGTCAATGACTTTGATTGAAGCCGCGCAGGCGCTCCGCGCGGGACAGGTTTCATCCGCCGAACTGACCGAGCAGTGCCTCGAACGGATTGAGCAGTTGAATCCGAAACTCAACGCCTTCCTCACCATCACGGCGGAAATCGCGCGGGCTCAGGCACGGAAGGCCGACAGTGAGCGCCGCTCCGGCATGGATCGCGGACCTCTTCACGGCATCCCCATCGCGCACAAGGATCTGTTCTGCACCGAAGGCGTACGGACGACCTCGGGTTCCAAGCTGTTCGAGAATTTCGTACCGAAGTTCGACGCCGCGATCGTGGAACGGCTGCGCGAGGCGGGCGCGGTGATGCTCGGCAAGACGAGCATGCACGAACACGCCTATGGGATTACCTGCGACAATCCGCACTACGGCGCGGTGCACAACCCGTGGGACCTGGCGCGGATCCCCGGCGGATCCAGCGGAGGCTCGGCGGCGGCCGTCGCCGCGGGACTTTGTCTGATGGCGCACCGGCAGCGACACGGGCGGGTCGATCCGGGTACCTGCGTCCTACTGCGGTGTGACGGGCATCAAGCCGACCTTCGGTCTGGTCAGCAAGTTCGGCGCGCTGCCGCTCGGCTTCAGCCTGGACCATGTGGGACCGATCGCTCGCACCGTGCGCGATGTGGCCATATCCCTGGCCGCGATGGCCGGTTCCGACAGGCGCGACCCGAATAGCGTTCGACGGCCCGCGGAAGATCTGTTGCCGCCCGACGAGATCCCCTCGCTCGCCGGGGTGAAGATCGGCATTCCGGAAAACTTCTTCTTCGACCGGATCGATCTGCAAGTGGATAACGCCGTGCATTTCATGGCCTACCGAGCGCAGGATCTCGGCGCGGAGCTGGTCGCCCTGCGCGTGCCGGATGGGCGTCAGTTGAATACGATTTCCCAGGTCACGTTGCTGGTGGAAGCCGCGGCGGTGCACGAGCCCTACATCCGCAAGCAGCGCAAGCTCTACGGCGAGGATGTGCGAACTCTGATCGACATGGGACGCGTGATTCCGGGCGTGGACTACGTGCAAGCGCAGCGGCTGAGGAGGCGCGCCCAGAGGCGTCTACCGCTCCATCCTGAAGCAGGTGGATTGCCTGCTGGTGCCTGCGACGCCGATCACGGCTCCGAACATCGGGCAGGCCGAGGTCGCTATCGGAGGCGAGGCCGAAGACGTACGCATCGCAAGCACGCGACTGGTACGCGGCATCAACGCGCTCGGACTGCCTTCACTGGCCATGCCGGCGGGGTTCACGCGCGGCGGTATGCCCATCGGCATGCAACTGATCGGCAGGGCGTTCGGAGAGAAAGAACTGCTGCGGATTGGCGCGGCCCTGGAAGACGCCACGGGGCATGTGAAGAGGCGGCCGGATATCATCATGGAGATGAACAGAGAGTAGAACCGTCGCCGGACCTGACAGGTTCTCGAAGCCGAGTATGGCATCGCCAGCGTAGCGCACGATGGTCATCTCGCGACGCGCCGACTGCCTCCACCGGCAGGTCCACCGCTCGGGCACATATTGCAGGTACACGTTGCTCAGCAGCGGCGAGATCGCTCTCCGGATTCGAGGCTTCCACGCTGGCCGTGGTTCGGTGCTCACTGACACCCTCTATTTTTATCATTGGGGGCTGCAAGGTGTGCCGGTCAGGACAAATCCTGTGCCGAATTGGGGCACCAAACTCCCATATTCGGTAGCCAATTACTACAAGATCTAACATTCCGGCGAGCACGGGCGTTCGGGCAATGAAGAAAACCCAGCAATTTGGGGGTCTGGTCGAACCCAAAGGTTTGGTATCCAGCTTGCTAAGCTGAGTAGCAGGGGAGAGGTGTATATTCTCTCCCAGCGAATCGAGCCGGCCTGGCATGACGGATCTGAAAGCCCAAATCGGCGGAGCGCTGTTGGTCATTCTGACCGCGACTCTGGTGGTCTGCGCAGTCGAGAATTACCAGCAGCAGGACCTGTTCCGTCTGCCGGACGATGGCGTCACCTGGACCGATTACCTCGACGCTTCTTCGCCCGATAAATCCATCAGCGTCATCGCGATGTATGTGCAGCCAGGCGGTCCGGGAGATCAGGCGGGAATTCGTCTCGGCGATGAGTTGATCCGGATTGGCGGGCGGCTCAATAAGCCTGGGATTCCGATCCACCAGGCGACCGACGTGCCCCAGGTTCTAAAGCCGGTGGGAGCATGGGGTGCGGCCGAGTACGCGCTGAACCGCAACGGCGTGGAAATCACCGCGAAGGTGATCGTCTCGGACGCGAGCACAGATCAGGCTTTGCTATATCAGTATGCTGTTGGCGCCGCGTATTTGATGATCGGGCTGTTCCTGTTCTTCCGCCGGAACCGTGCGTCTCACGCCCTGCATTTCTACCTGTTGTGCCTGTCGAGTTTCGTCCTGCACACGTTCCACTACACGGGGAAGCTGAACAATTTCGACACAGCTATCTATCTAGGCAATGTCGCGGCGGGAATGATCGCGTCCGCGCTGTTTCTCCATTTCTGCCTGACATTCCCGGAACCCAGACCGGGCTGGACGCGGTGGAAGGCGCTCTCGGTCTATCTTCCGGCGATTTCGCTGATCACCCTGCAATTGGGCGTGACTTCGGGACTGGTGCGAACAGCGCTGCCAGAGATCATGCTGCGCTGGCTGCTCGATAAGGTCTGGCTGCTGGTTTATTGCGGTTCGTACCTCGTGGGCGCGGTACTGCTGCACCTCAGCTACAGGCGCGCGGACGATCCGATTATTCGCCAGCAGATCAAATGGTTGCGTAACGGCACGCTGGCCGGCATGGTTCCGTTCACTGTGTTCTATGCGGCGCCATTTCTCGCCGGCATGGTGCCTACGCCTGAGATGCGGCTGGCTGTGCTGTTCCTAGTGCTGATTCCGGTGACCTGGGCCTATGCCATTCTGCGCTACCGGCTGATGGACGTGGACATCATCTTCCAGCAGGGTTATGTCTACCTCCTCTCCACCCTGGCCGTGCTGGGCGTTGTGAGCATGCTGGTGTTCGCCCTGGCACAGCGCGACGGACTCAGTCCGACGGCAGTGATTTTATTGGTGCTGGTGGCGGCGTTCGTCTTTGAGCCTTTGCGAGGCTGGATTCAGCAACATTTTGACCGCTACGTGTTTTATAAAGACCGCTGGGACTACCGCCAGACCCTGATTGTCTTCGCTCGCGAATTGAGCACCGAAATGGATCTCGACCGGTCGCTGGCGAGCGTGGGCGTCAGGCTGATTGAAACTCTCTCGGTGCGGCAGGTAGCCTTCTTCCTGGCTAGCGAGTCGAAAGTGGATGAGTTCCAGTTGCACAGTCTCTACAACGCCAATGGTCCATGCGAGTTGCCGCAGGGCGAATTGGATCTCGGCTTCCTGGAAGTAGAGCCGTCGGCGCCCTACCTGTTCTTTGAACGGACGAAGCACGCCTTCGACGTCGTTTCGAGGGAGATGCCGTCGAGCGTTCGCTCGACCATTGCGCGGCTCGATCTGACCTACTACATCCCCTGCACATACCGGGGACGCACGCTCTCCTGGTTGGGCTTAAGCCGGACCGATGAAGGCGACTTCCTCTCCAGCGACGACATCGAGCTTCTATCGACGCTCTCGGGCTACGTGGGCATGGCCGTGGAGAACGCGGGGCTGTACAAGTCGCTGGCCGACAAGATGCAGCAGTATGAAAGGCTCAAGGAATTCAGCGAGAACATCGTCGAGTCGATCAATGTGGGCGTGTTGGCGGCTGGCCTGAACGATCGCGTCGAGAGTTGGAATTCGCAGATGGAGAGGCTGACCGGCATACCGCGCGGCGAAGCAGTCGGCCGGCCGCTCTCGGAGCTATTCCCCGCGGAACTGGCGAGCCACTTCGAGGCGCTGCAAGGCAGCCTGGACGTCCACCAGCTCTACAGGATTCCGCTGATGCCGATCGAACTCGACCGAATCGGGCGGGCCCAGGACCTCGAGTCGCATACGAACCGAAACGGGAACGGCACGCCGGGCACGGTGGTTCCAATCGCCTCAGGCGAGAACGGTTCGGCCCCACGCGAAGAACCGCGGCGCGAGGTGACGGTGAACGTGGCCATCGCCCCACTGGTGACCAAAGACGGATCGTGCATCGGCCGGCTGGTGATTCTCGACGACATCACGGATCGCGAGGAGTTGGAGCGGAAACTGGTGCAGGCCGACAAGCTCTCCTCGATCGGACTGCTCGCGGCGGGCGTGGCGCATGAGGTGAATACACCGCTGGCGGTTATCTCGACCTACGCGCAAATGCTGGCGAAACAAGTGGCGGGAGACGAGCAAAAGTCGAAACTGCTCGACAAGATCGCAAGGCAGACCTTCCGCGCCAGCGAAATCGTCAACTCGCTGCTCAACTTTTCGCGCACCTCGACCACGGCCTTCGAGGATATCGATCTGAACCGGGTTTTGCGGGAGACCGTAACCCTGTTGGAGCATCAATTCCAGAAGGCTTCCATCGATGTGGAGGTGGATCTGCAGGAGTCGCTTCCGCTCATTCGCGGCAACGCCGGCAAGTTGCAGCAGGTGTTCCTGAATCTGTTTATCAATGCGCGCGACGCGATGGAGTCCGGCGGACGGCTCAGGGTGGCGACAGCACCCGGCCCGATCGGAGTCCGCGTGGAGGTTAGCGACAGCGGACCGGGTATACCGCGCGAAAACCTGGCCCGGATTTTCGATCCATTCTTCACGACCAAAGGCGCCCGCAAGGGTACCGGCCTCGGACTATCCGTCAGCTATGGCATCGTGGAAGAGCACGGCGGGGTGATCGAGGTGGAATCCAAGCCCGGCGAGGGGACGGTTTTCCGCCTGGAGTTTCCCGCTGTCAAGAAAGCAGTGAATGCCTGAGCAACCCATAGAGCTTACTGAGGCGTCGGCGACCGACAAGCCGACGCGCGGGCGCATTCTAGTTATCGACGACGAAGCCGATATCCGCGAAGGCCTGGAGACGCTATTGGTGATGGAGGGATACACCGTCCACCTCGCGGATTGCGCGATGGATGGCCTGCGCAAACTGGAGAGCGGGATCTACGACCTGATCCTGCTGGACCTGATGATGCCGGACCGCTCGGGGCTCGACCTGCTGGGAGATATCCGCGCGAGAGACATCGAGACACCGGTATTCCTGATCACGGCCTACGGCTCCATCGATGTGGCGGTGCAGGCGCTCAAGGCGGGAGCGAACGACTTCATCCCGAAGCCTTGGGACAACAACAAGCTGGTGCTCGAGATCGACCGGCAGATCGCCGGCGCCCGCCTGGAACGCGAGAATCGCGAGCTGCGGCGCGCCCTGAAACAGCGCTACGCGTTCCCGAACATCGTCGGGAAATCGGATCGAATGCAGCGTGTGCTCGATCTGGTGAGCCAGGTCGCGCCGTCGAAATCGAACATCCTTATCACGGGCGAAACCGGCACCGGCAAAGAGCTGATCGCCAAGGCGATCCACGCCAACTCGCCGCGTGCCGACCGGCCCTTCGTCGGAGTCAACTCCGGCTCTCTGCCTCCGGATTTGCTGGAGAGTACGCTGTTCGGCCACGTGAAAGGCGCGTTTACGGGCGCCGTGGCCAATCGCAAAGGATATTTCGAGACCGCGAACCACGGGACCATCTTCTTCGACGAAATCGGTACCCTCTCGGCCGACATGCAGGTGAAGCTGCTGCGCGTGTTGCAGGAGCGCGAGTTCATGCCGGTGGGATCGGCCGACGTGATCAAGGTCGATGTGCGCGTCATCGCGGCGACCAACGCCGACCTGTCTCGCATGGTGGACGACGGGAGATTCCGCCAGGACCTGTACTACCGCCTGAACGTCATCAACATTCCGTTGCCTCCGCTGAGAGACCGCAAGGAGGATGTGCCCCGTCTGGTCGAACATTTCTTCGACGTGTACTGCCGGGAGAACGAGAAATTCCTGGCGCCGAACGGACGGTCGAAGCTGTATTTTGAGCCAGAAGCAACGCACATCCTGATGGACTACACCTGGCCCGGAAACGTCCGCGAGTTGGAGAACGCGATCGAGCGCGCGGTGGTGCTGGCGATCAGCGAAGAGGTTCCAGCAAGCGTGCTGCCCGAGCAAGTGCTGCACTCGACGGGCGTGCGCACCGCTCCCGGGCCCGACGGAAAACTGCCCGCCGGGGCGTCGTTGTTTGAAACGGTGGCCGACTACGAGCGCAAGACCATTATCGAAGCGCTAGAGGATTGCGGCTACTCGCAGACGGAAGCGGCCACTCAGCTCAAGATTCCGCTGTCGACCCTGAACCAGAAGATCAAGCGTCTGGACATTCCCGTGAAGCGCAGGTCGACCGGCAACTGAATTCCGCCCGGTAGCGAGTCTTCGCTCGCGCCGCCTTCCCCGTCTGTGGCGCACGCTTCAGCGTGCCGTGTCGGCATTGATGCCGCCATTTGCCGGACGTCGACATGAGTGTCGACGCAGCACGCTGAAGCGCGCGCCACAAGGCTTAGTCACTCCCGGGCTGAACGCGCACCGTCCATGAGGGGACAGTCCAGCGCTAAGCTCTCGTTGAGGGCTGCAGTATTCCGCAACCCGGCCTCGGGAGGTTCGCCAAAGATGTCCGAATTGACTCGCCGTTCGTTCCTGCTCGCGTCCGCCGCGCCAGCGTTACTGCAAGGAGCGACGATGACTTCGAAAGAGCGCATCGAAGCCGCGCTGCGAGACGCGAGCGCGGATCGTCCGCCCTTTACGCTGTGGCATCACTTCGGCTTGGAGAAGCAGGGCGCGGAGGCGCACGCCCGTGCGACGCTCCAATTCCACAGCGACTACCGTACCGACCTGGTCAAGGTGATGAGCGACTTCCCTTACCCGAAGCCGTTGGGCGCGTGGTATGAACTGAAGCCGGTCGGAGAGTCCGTTTCCCGAACAATTGAAGGCCCTGGAGTTGATCCGCGAAGGATTGAAACAGGACGGCAAGAACGGCGCGTACTTCGTCGAAACGCTCTTCAATCCCTGGAACGTCGCGGAAAAGCTCAGTTCTCCGGCGGAGGTCCAGAAGCTACGCAAAGAGCAGCCGCAGAAGCTGCTGGACGCGCTTCTGGCGATCGCCAAGTCGGAGATCAACCACGCCAAGGCAGCGATGAAGCGAGGCGCGGCGGGTATCTTCCTGGCAGTCGCGAACGCCCAGGACGGAATCCTGACTCGCGAGGAGTACGCGAAGTTCAGCGAACCCTTCGACAGGATGATTTTCCAGTCCGTGGCTGAAGCGCCGCTGAACATCATCCACCTGCACGGCCCCAAGGTTTATGTGGATTACTTCTCGAAGGCCACCGGCTGGAAGATCTCCGGATTCAACTACTCGATGCACGAGACGGGGTACTCGATGCGGTTGGCGCGGCACAACTGGCACACCATCCGCGGCGCGATCGTCGGGGGGATCGACCATCGTGAATACCGGAACCGCTCGGTGGGCGAACTGCGCGAGGACGTGCGGCTGGCGGTGGCCGATGCCGGGAAGCGCTTGATTGTCACGCCGGGCTGCTCGGTTCCTAACGATTCCAAGCCCGAGGAGCTGCGGCGTCTGGGCGAGGCGATCGGAGCGTTTCAATCTTGATTTGAATGTCGGCATGAATGCCGCCACGGCACGCTAAAGCGTACGCCACAGCGTGTGCCACAATGCGTGCGCCGCAGCGCTTACCAGTTGGCTAGCGTGCCGTCCGGCAGGCGCATCTCCTCGTCCTTCCAGCTCTCGCCGGTGCCATCGGCCTTTACGACTTCGTCCCAAGCGATGCGCACGCCGAGCCCCGGAGTATCGAGCACCGCAAGGTGGCCGTCGGAATCGACGTCGAAATGCGACCAGTCATCCGGATGGATGTAGCGCAGCCAGGGATCGACGCGGCCGGTAGCGCCGTGAGCGTTGTAGTGAATGCCCTTGGCCCACTCCAGAATCCAGCCGGCCCTCGATTGCACCACCACCTGCAGACAGGCCATGAAAGCGATAGGCGAGAGCGGGCAATGCGGAGCGATTGAGATGGCGTTCGCCTCGCACATCCCGGCGATCTCGGCTAAATTCGATACGCCGCCCACGTGGACCACGTCCGGCTGCAGAACGTGCGCCGAGCGCGCGGCGATTACGTCGCTGAACTCGGCCACGGTCGTCATGCGTTCGCCGACGGCAATCGGCACGTGCGTGATCTCGGTGACGTCCCTGAGCCAGCGGTTGTATTCCGGGCGCACGGGCTCCTCGTAAAAGAGCGGGTCGGAGAACTCAAGTTCCTTGGCCAGACGACGGGCCATCGGAACGTTCGCGCGCCCATGGAAGTCGTAGGCGATATCGACCTCGGGACCGACGGCGTCGCGGACGGCGCGGGCCCGCGCGACGGCCGCGCGAATGCCGCCGTAGGTGTCGATTGCGGCCAGCGGCGGGCAGGCGTTCATCTTGATCGCCCTCGCGCCTTCGGACACTACGCGGGCAGCCTCTTCAGCCGCGGCCTCCGGCGCATTGTTGTTGCCTCCGGCCCAGCGATAGACCTTCACGCGGTCGCGGACGCGTCCGCCCAGCAGGCGGTACACGGGCAGCCCCGCGGCTTTTCCGGCAATATCCCACAGCGCGATTTCGATGCCTGCGAGCGCGCTCATGTAGACGCCGCCGCCGTGATAGAAACTGCGATCGAAGAAGCCGCGCACCAGCCCTTTGAAGTTGTCGGTAGGCTTGCCCGTGAACCACTCCGCCATGGCGTGAACGTCGGCGCGCGTGCTCTCGAGATGGCCTTCAAGCGTGAACTCGCCGAAGCCCTCAAGCCCGTCGGAAGTCAGCAGGCGGACCAGGCCCCAGCGGGGCGCCACACACGCGGTCTCGATCTTCTCAATGCGTCTAGTGCTCATTCTTTTCCACCAAGACCTTCCACCAAAGCCAGGCCGCGACGAAACGCGTCGAGGTTCTCCTTCAGATGTTCAATTGACCGGGTGCCCGTCAGGACCCAGCCATGAAATGGGACTTTCAAGACATGCGCAAAAAGCGCGGAGCGATCGGCGGGTTCCGAGTCGTAGAGCCGCGCACCCGCCTGATAGGGACGATTGATCAGCAACTCGACGCCGCGCGCGGCCGCTTCCCGAAAAGCCGGGCCCATGTCCTCGCGCGTCACGTTGTACGGCATCTGCATCACGCCGTAGCCGAGCTCGAGCGCGAGGGCGGCCGGCTCGGGCGTGCTGGCGCTGACGCCGATCTTCTTGACGCCCGCTTTCAATGCGAACTTCCACGCCTTGGCGAGATCGAGGCTACGCAAGACGTCGACGGTCGTGCGATGGAGTTGCAGCAGATCGATGCTGCCCAGTCGGCGCAGGCTCCGCTCCACACTGCGGCAGAGCGCGTCGTAAGAGTGGTCGCCATACGCGACACCTTTTTCGTCGTCCCAGTGTTCGCCGAACTTCGTCGCGACGGTAACCAGTCCGCGTTCCTCGTGGCTGAGACTTCTCAGAAAGATCCCGAGTTTGACTTCGCTGGTGTTGCCGTACGAAGGGGCCGTGTCAAACAAGCGGAATCCGAGCCCGTATGCCGCTTCGAGAAACGCTACGGCCTCGGCCTCTCCCGGCACGGGCACGGGGCGGGCGCCCCACGTCATGCCGATGTTGATCAGGCCGAGGCCCAGTTGGACGTTACGTGCTGTCATCTTTTCCAGAGCGCTACCACTTCAGTTTCAGGTCGGCGTGGAGGCGCTCCTTCGATTTCATCATTTCTTCCCACGTAATGACACGCTGTTGGTACGCCGCCATGCGGCCGAGCACCGCGGTGAGAGTGCTCTCGGATGCCTGGTCGGCGTTGTTGATGGCCGTGCCTTGGCGGACGCTGGCGATGAAGGCTTTGACGTTGTTGATGGCTCCCTGCTTGAACGTGTCGTCTTTGTCCGCGCCTTTCCACTCGTTCTCGCCCGTGATTCGCAGCGACCCGCCGTAGTGCGTGTCGGCGCAGCCTTTGATGCCGAATACGCGCACACAGAGGTCGGAGAAACTGTTGGTCAACTGGTTCGAACTGAAGTCCGCCTGCAGGTCGTTGCCATACCAGTAAGTCACCTGGAAGTGATCCCACGCGTCGCCGGCATCGTACCCGGTCCCGCTCCAGTCAGCGCGTCCTCCCGTGCCGGTGGCCTTCGTGGGATGGCCCTGCAGAAACCAGTTGGCAACGTCGATGACGTGGATGTTCTGCTCGACGATAATGTCGCCGCCGAGGACCTTGTCCATGTAGAAATTGAGCTCGCGGCGCTGGCCGGGGTCCATGCCGGGAGTGCCCTTGTCTTTCGACGGACGCCCTGCGTAATAGAAGACCTGCGCGAAAGCGGGCTTGCCGATGTCGCCACGGTGGACACGCTTGGCGGCTTCCTGGTAAACCTCCTGGGCGCGGGTCTGGAAGTCGGTCCAGAACGTAAGCTTCTTCTGCGCCGCTTGTTTGCCGGTGGCCGCCCAAGACTGACATCCCGGCACGTCCACGCCAATCGGCTTGGCACAGTAAACATGCTTGCCGGCCTTGATCGCTTCTTCTGCCTCTTCGGGGTGAAAGTACGGTGGCGTCATAATAACGACGCCGTCGAGCTTCGAGTGCGCCAGTTCTTTATACGCGTCGGGTCCGTAGTAGGCGCGCGAGGCATCCACCTTGAACTTGTCGCGCGTCGAATCCAGATGGTCCTGCATCACATCGGCAACAGCGACAATGCGGGCGCCCGTGTATTCGGGAAAGAACGGACCGATCCAGTTGCCGCGTCCGCCGCAACCGATGATGCCTACTTCCACAGCCGAGTTTGCCTGCGAGCCGAACACGGTCGCTGGCTTGAGGATAAGAAGACCCGCCGCCGCCGTCTTGACGAAGTCGCGACGTCCTGACCCGGTTTCGTTGCTCATGAATGCCTCCATCCAATCGGTGATTTGCTTCGAGGTCTGCAATCTATCACAGGGGCGCGTGGAAGTGCGCGGGGTGATTCAGGCGACCGGCGCGAGCCGGGATCCGCTTGGCAGACGGGAACACGGACTTGGCGATGCAAAGCGTGAGATGTTTATAGAAGAGTAGTAGTAGAGACTCCGGCGGTCTCCAGGCTCACCGCGTGGCGAGAATTTGGAAATCGGCGTGATACCCCCGGAACGGAGCCGCGACGGTACGGATCGGTTGCGCCTATATCCCCGAACGGACCTCTCGGATTGGCGGCCCTCTGTCGTTCGCGGTTGCTCTGAGGATTTATCCGTTGATCATGCGGCGCTTCCAGTCTGAGTCGTTGCCAGCACCGAACCGCGAACGAAGAGAGCGGCAAAGGCCTGATACAACCGCTCCCTCACGGTCGCCGCTCCGATTGCAGGCGAAGGCGCTTCCGTGAGGCGGAGGTCACTTGAGAAGGGGCCGCTCTCTATCGTTCGCGGTTCGGTGCTCGGTGGTAGGTG
Source organism: Terriglobia bacterium (assembly GCA_963823095.1). Classification (GTDB taxonomy): domain Bacteria; phylum Acidobacteriota; class Terriglobia; order Bryobacterales; family Bryobacteraceae; genus CAIVVT01. Next base: position 28,069 of record CAWGKI010000021.1, on the reverse strand, counting down.
TGGGTCATGATTTGTGTCGACGATCTGCCGCTCATGAATCGATCTGGCCGAGGGTTCAGAAAGAAGTGGAGAAGGAATGAGAGTTGGCGTACTCGCACTGCAGGGAGATTTTGAAGCTCACGCAAAGGCTCTGGCTCGCGCCGGCGCCGAACCGGTGGAGGTCCGCACGGTAGCCGAGCTCGATTCCGTGCGCGCTCTCGTCATCCCCGGCGGAGAGAGCACCACGATGCTGAAGCTGATGAGCTACTACGAGATGTTCGAGCCGCTCAAAGCGTTCGCCGCCGAACGTCCGGTTTTTGGCACCTGTGCGGGGGCGATCCTGGTAGCAAGCGAAGTGCTGAACCCGCCCCAGGCTTCGCTGAATCTTGTGGACCTCAGCATTGAACGCAACGGCTACGGGCGACAGCTCGACAGCCGCGTAGTGAAGGTGAAAGAGCACGGGCTGGGGGGCGATCCGGAATTGGAAGTCGTGCTGATCCGCGCCCCCATCATCCGCCGGACGGGCGGCGAGGTTCTGGCCAGCTACATGGATTCCCCGATCCTGGTGGACTACGGGCGGCACATGGTGGCGACTTTCCATCCTGAACTTACGGAAGACAGCCGCGTGCATACGCTGTTCCTGTCCAGGGTTCGCTAGTCGCCCAAGGCCCGCATGGCCATAGAACGATTGGCGACTCTTCCCGCGGACGGAAAGTTCGGCGACTCGGCTAAAGTGGAAACATGCCTGTTTCGCATCCCATACGCGTGCTTTTTGTGTGCATCGGCAATGCGTACAGGAGCCAGATGGCCGAGGCGTTCGCTCGCACTCTGAGCCATGGATTGTTCATGGCTGAGAGCGCTGGCCTGACCCCGGTGTTCGAGCTACCCGAGAGCACGGTCCGTGTGATGCAGGAGAGGGGGATCGACATTTCGGACCAGTATCCGAAAGCGGCTCTCGGCCTGGACTTGAAAGCCTACGATCTGATCGTCAACATGACGGGTCTGCCGGTCCCGAGCCTGCCGCCCGCCAATACACGGAGTTGGATCGTGCCCGATCCGGTGGGCCAGCCAGACTCCGCTCTGCGCGAGGTGCGGGACGAGATCGAGAGCCTGGTGATGGGGCTGGTACTGGAAAAGCGCCGGACGCGCGAACGCGTGGAGCGGCCGAGGCTGACTCCCAAGCTGCGCGGCGTCTGAGGGAGCCTGGACGCGGCTTCATTCATTTGACATCGGCGAGGGCCACTGGCGACAATGATTCTGTAACCCACGTCGTGCGGATGTGGCGGAATTGGCAGACGCGCTAGATTCAGGTTCTAGTGGGGGCAACCTCGTGATGGTTCAAGTCCATTCATCCGCACCAATAAGATTCTAAAGCAGTTATAATGCACGAAGGGCACCGGCAGCCGGTGCTGTTTTTGCTTCACGCCTCGATTTCTCTTCAGAAGCTTGGCGTGCCGGCCCGCCAGGGACCCCGGACTGGCGCGCCTACTCATCGTCGGCCTATATTTGTTCGAGAGTCGAATATGATTCATTTCTCGCGCTCGACACGAGCGGCACGGCGAGTCTTCGCGATAAGCCTCCTGGCCGCCATCGCTTCTCCATTTGCAGCGGGGCAGCAAACTCCGCGCCCGCCTGCGGGGGCATCTCCCGCCTCCACGACCGATGTGCCGCTACCGATGAATTGGACAGCGCAACAGGACCATCGGAACATGATGGATCAGCTCGGCATCAAGGCGCTTCGCCCGGGTCCGAGCGGCGATGAGAAAGCGCCCAACCACGCCAATTTCGATGAGTCCAAGGCTAATCCGTTCCCGGAACTGCCCGACGCACTGACGCTCAAGAGTGGCAGGAAGGTCACGACGGCCACGGAGTGGTGGCGCCAGCGACGTCCGGAAATCGTCGAAGACTTCGAGCGCGAGGTGCTCGGGCGTGTCCCGCCCGATGTGCCCAAGGTGACCTGGACCGTCACGAGTACCGCCAGCTCGAAGGCAGGCGTCTTCCCGGTCATCGAGAAACAACTCGCCGGACACGTGGACAATTCGTCGTGTCCGTCGATCGGCGTCGATATCCAGATGACCTTGGTAACGCCGGGCAATGCGAACGGCCCGGTGCCCGTAATGATGATGTTCGGCAGTACGGCGTTTCTGCGGCGCATGGCCGAGATGATGGCCAAGCGGCCCGAGTTGAAGGAGATGCTGGGGACCGATCCGCCCGCGACCGAACAATTGATCGCTCACGGCTGGGGTTACGCCTTCATCGATCCGGGCAGCGTTCAAGCGGACAACGGCGCAGGCCTCACGAAAGGAATCATCGGTCTCACGAATAAGGGTCAGCCGCGCAAGCCGGAAGATTGGGGCGGGCTGCGGGCCTGGGCTTGGGGCGCCTCGCGCGGACTCGACTATCTCGAAACCGACAGAGCAGTGGACGCAAAGCGCGTCGGTATCGAAGGCGTCTCGCGGTATGGGAAAGCCGCGCTGGTGACCATGGCGTTCGACACTCGCTTTGCGGTTGTGCTGGTCGGTTCCTCCGGGGAAGGCGGCGCCAAACCGCACCGGCGCAACTTCGGCGAGGCGGTTGAGAACCTCACCGGCTCGGGAGAATACCACTGGATGGCCGGCAACTTCCTGAAGTACGGCGCGGCCGAGGCTTCCTTTGGGAGCAAGAACGCAGGCGACCTGCCGGTCGACTCCAATGAACTGATCGCGTTGTGTGCTCCCCGACTGACCTTCATCAGCTACGGCATCCCGGAGAAGGGGGATGCGAAGTGGCTGGACCAACAGGGCAGCTACAACGCAACCGTGGCCGCGGGTCCCGTGTTCCGTCTGCTTGGCGCGAAGGATCTCGGAGTCACGGAGGACTATCATTCCGCGAAAATGCCGCCGGTCAATTCTGGGCTCCTCGATGGCCAGCTCGCGTGGCGGCAGCATGACGGCGGCCACACCGACGCTCCGAATTGGAAGTACTTCATTCCCTGGGCGGACCGGTTCCTGAACTATCGCGCGGCCGCCTGGCAGCTTCCGGCGGATCAGCCGGTGTTCCGGACGGATCCGAACTCGCTGGTCGCGCATTCCCAATTAGTCGCGAAGGCGAAGCAAGGCGGAATCGACGTCTACTTCGAGGGCGACTCGATTGCACGCCGCTGGGGCGCCACCGATTATCCCGAACTGCTAGCCAACTGGAAGCGGAATTTCTTTGGTTGGAACGCGGCTGATTTCGGATGGGGCGCCGATCGGACGCAGAACATTCTCTGGCGGCTGGAAAACGGGGAACTCGACGGAGTGAATCCCAAGGTCGTCGTGCTGCTCGCCGGAACGAATAACGTCGGCAGTCCGCAGGCGCAAGGCGACGCGGATGCGAGGGCAGACGATATCACGCAAGGCTTGCAGGAAATTGTGCGAGTTATCCAGGCCAAGGCGCCTGTGGCCACAATTATCGTGACAGGGATCTTCCCGCGGAACGACAACATGGACTTCATGCCCATCATCGACAGGATTAACGGCAATCTCTCCAGAATTGCCGGCGGTCCGAACGTCCGCTATCTGAACATCAACGACAAACTGGCCGGCCGCGACGGCAGACTCTTCGAGGGAATGATGAACGCCAGCGACAAGCTGCATCCGACTGTCCAGGCATATCAGATCTGGGCAGATGCGCTGAAGCCGGTTTTGACGGAATTGCTGGGCCCTCCCGCCGCCGTGGATCACGCCCCGCCGGCCACCGGAGATCCCAGTGCAAATCGCTGATGGGCCTGGGTGCCCAATCTTAAGACAACTCCCGGAGCGGTAAGAGTTCAAGATGGCATATAGCTGTCGTCTCCGCCAGATTGAATGGGGATCAGAGTAACCAGGGCAGACAACTGAGCATGGACCCGCGAGAGATTCGAACGTATCGTGTGCGGCTGTACAGCGCGTCGCAGTGACTCGGTGACGCCACTCTGAGCGCTATTGGGAACCATCGGTAGCCATCCGAAACCTACCTCAAGGCCGGGAGCACAAGAAGCGAAGCAGCCGTAAATGGAGACGCGGTGAACCTCGCCTGGCCGTGACGGCGTCACACCAGCCCCGTCATTTCGTTCTTGCTGTTGGGATCTCGATTCCGGGATTCTGGCATCCCGAACCTATCTTTGGCTGGGAGGACGCCAGAGCATACCGTACCAAGCCACAGATTTTCGTAGACTAGAGTTCTAAACAGGTAAATCGCCCTGAATGCCTCAAATCGCGTTCAGGGGCGATGAGGATCTCGGTCGATCGGCAATACCATGTCACGCACTCCCAGCCAAATCGCGCGCCTAGGTCTGTTGACCTTTGTGATGTTGGGGCTGGCCGGATGTGGCATCTCCCGTCCGCCGGGTGGAGTGGTGAGGACAATCGCCGGGGTGAAAGCGCTTTCCGCGAGTCCGGGCCGCTCGCCCGTACCGGTGCACATCAACGGCGTAATCACTTATTGGGATCCGGGCTGGCGCCTGGTGTTCCTGCAGGATGAGACTGGCGGGTTGAAGTTGCCGACGGCGATATTTGGCAACCGGGTATTCGAGCAGGGCAAGCGGGTCGAGATAGACGCCCAGGCCGAGTCGGGCGGGCCTGAGCCGGTCTTGATTAATCCGAGAGTGGTAGTTCTGCTGGGTGGAAACGGAGATGTGGCGCCGGCCAGAGTACAGTTTTCGGACTTGCAGGGCGGGAGATACGACTTTCGATTGGTTCGCGTGGAAGGGGTGCTCCAATCGGCTGAACCGAATCGAGCGGGGCGGTACCGCCTGAAGCTCGTGACACCGGAGGGAAGACTCACCGCCTGGGTCGCCGATGCAATGAATCGCGATCTGCACACCCATGTCGACGCAGAGATCGCACTAACTGGAATTATTGGCCGATCCCCGGCTGACGGCGGAGAGGAGATCTCCCTCAAGCTGTGGGCCCGTAGCTCGGACGATTTGAAGGTCTTGCGCCCGCCGGCCCAATTGAACACGCTGCCCACAACCACATTGAAATCGGTCTTGGAAAATGGCCGGCAACTGCAAATGCACCGAGTGCGCTTGCAGGGCCAGTTGATCGTAGATGAAAAGACGGGCGGCCTGATCGTACGGGATGGAGCCGATGCGGTGAAAGCGACGGCGGAGAGCGGAGAGACCAGGTATGGCAAGGTTGCCCAAACCGTCTACGGATTCCTCGATCGGTCAGCCGGCGAGATGACGCTGACAGGCGCGTTCGTGCGGACGGACAGCGGGCCGGCACAAGACACGCCGGGGAACGGAGACCCGCTGCAAACCGTGGGACAAGTGCACGCGCTGAACATGGAGGAGGCGCTTGCGAAGAGGCCGGTTCACCTGCATGCCGTGGTGACTTACGTCGACGGGCAGACGGGCTTCCTTTTCGTCCAGGACCAAACGGGCGGCATTTATTTGCCGCTCGAACATCTGCCGCCGGCTGAACGGGGATTGTCAACTGGAGATCTGGTGGATATAGAGGGCATCACCGGTCCAGGGGAATTTGCGCCGATCGTCGACTGGCCACACATTAAGAAAGTCGGCCGCGGCGCGATTCCTCTTCCCGCGGCAGTCACTGCGGAGGAGGTTTTCAGCGGCAGCCAGGATGGCAACTGGGCCGCGCTTGAAGGCGTAGTGTCGGCAGTACGGTACGAAGACGAGCGCCCGCTGCTCGACATGAACTATGGCCGGCATCCCTTCCTGGTCCTGATGCCCGCGAGCGCGCGCTTGCCGGATCGTCTGGTCGGCGCAACGGTACGGTTTGAGGGAGTTTGCGGTACCCAATTCAACGAACGGCGTCAACTGCTTGGCGTCAATCTGAACGTCCCCTCCGAACGCTACTTGCGCGTGCTGAAAAAGTCGATGGGACAACTGCCGGCGCGTCCGATCCGCCAAGTCCTCCAGTTCACTCCGAATGCAGCCGATGACCGGGCGCGAGTGGAGGCGACTGTCACTTTCACTCGTCCCGGAGGACCGACCTTCGCGCAGGACGCCACCGGCGGGATTCTGTTGCGGAACCACGAGAGAATCGGACTTCGGCAGGGAGATCGCATTAGCGCCGAGGGTGTGGTAATTCCAGGCGAGTTTGGCCCGCTACTCGACAACGTCCACGTTGTCCTGTTGAGTCACGGCCCCAAACCGCAAGCGGTCCGTACCGCCGCCGATGAGGTGATTGAGGGAGACCATGCTTCGGAGTTGATTCAGGTGGAGGGCACGGTGGCAAACACTGTGCTTGGCTTGCGCGCCGCCACGGTAGTGATGGCTTCGCGAGGCGTTCTCTTTACCGCACGCACCGACGGCGCTGGCAATACGCCCGACCTGCAAGTGGGCTCGGTGCTGAAATTGACTGGCGTGTGCCACTTTGCTACCGATCCGGTCGGTAGCGCCGTGCCGGATCAGTTCGAGCTTTTGCTTCAGGGTCCCGACGACATCCAACTGCTCCAGCGCGCCCCGTGGTGGACTCCACAGCGGACGATGGTACTGGCTGGCTCGTGCGCGCTCCTGATCGTGCTGTCCATGTTGTGGAACTTCACGCTTCGCAACCGCGTGTTAAGGCAAACCCAGTTGATCCGAGTCAAGTTAGAACGTGAAGCGCAACTCGAAGGGCAGTTGGCGCAGGCTCATAAGCTGGAGAGCATCGGGCGGCTTGCCGGCGGCGTAGCGCACGACTTCAACAACTTGCTGACTGTAATAAACGGCTACGCGGGCATGTTGCTGGGCAGGACCCAAGCCGGCGACAAAATGCGCGCGCCGTTGTCCGCCATTCAACACGCCGGAGAGCGCGCAGCCGAACTGACCCAACAACTGCTCGCTTTCAGCCGCAAACAACTGGTTCAACCCAGGCCAATAGACCTCGGCGCACTGCTGAATCAAACCGCGGACATGCTGCGGCGGTTGGTTGGCGAGGACATTGCGGTGATCGTTTCGAGCGAGCCCGGTCTGGCAATCGTGACCGCCGATCCGGGTCAGGTGCACCAGGTACTGATGAACCTCGCCGCCAATGCGCGAGACGCGATGCCGAGTGGCGGGGAGCTACGATTCCGGACTCGCAACGTAGTGCTGGATGCCTCCTATTCCGCCGCGCACCCGGAGGTCAACCCAGGTGAGTACGTCTTGCTCGAGGTCGCCGACACGGGCTTGGGGATGGACGAAAAGACCCGGGCGCATATCTTTGAGCCGTTCTTCACGACAAAAGAGCGCGGTAGTGGAACGGGCCTGGGGTTGGCGACTGTCTACGGAATCGTGCGCCAGAACTCGGGCTCTATCGAGGTGGAAAGCGTCGCAGGAAGCGGAACGACATTCCGAGTCTTGCTGCCACGCACCGCGGACTCTCTAACCTCCGATGACGCAACGGAAGACACGCCGCGAAGCCTGGATGGCATCGAGACCGTGCTGGTGGTCGAGGACCTGGATGAAGTGCGGCGGCTGGCGGTAGAAGTGCTCAAGGCGCACGGCTACAAGGTGTTGGAAGCGGCCAGCGGCGCATTGGCGCTGGAGCTTCTTCAGAGGAGCGGTGAGCGGGTCGATCTATTGATCACGGATATGGTCATGCCTGGAATGTCGGGGTGGCAGCTTGCTGAAGAACTGAAGCCACTGCAGCGGCAGATGTTGGTGCTGTACATGTCAGGTTACTCGGAGCAGGTGATGAGCAGCCAGGGCGTCCTGGAGCCCGGCCTGCCGTTCCTGGCCAAGCCATTCACGGCGCAGCAACTGCTGACGAAGGTACGGTCGTTGCTCGGGTCTACGGTTCAACGGTGACGCCGCCGAACTAGCCGGGCCGGCACAGTGTCTCCGGTGTCAGCGTGAACTTGCTCTTGAACCAATTGTGCGAGCATCAGCCGCGAAGGCGCGCCGGTGTTGCTCAGAGCGAAGGGCAGATGCACTGCCGAATGGCAACTGGTGAACGACTCGGCCGGGCCGCTGCCGCAGAGCCCCGCTCAAAGCGCCGCGGCCGAAGAGAGCATCGTGCCGATCCCCTACGGCGCGGCGAAGCTGCGCATCACCGCGTTTCCCGAAGTGAAGTAAGCCATCGTAGGAGGGTAAATCTAATTCGGCGTGTCGTTCGAGCCACCAGCGCCGCAATGCGACGCCGGACCAGATCGCCTCTACCAACCCAAAAGGCCAAGCGCCCTGCATGAAGCCGTAGACCGACGCCAGGACGCAGGAACTGGAGAACGCCAAAAGGAACCAGTGGCTGCGCTTCTCAAGAGCATAGAAGACCAGCATCAGCGTCACGGCCACAAGTCCAAAAAGCGTCAGGCCCGTCATTCAATGCTTCTCCCTGCGCGGATTTCGAGACAGCGCAGAGATCGGCAAGGACCCGCACTATCGACAACTCGCCTCCAGATCACGCTGCCATCTGTTTGCGCGCCTCGTTTACCATGCTTATGTATCGCCGGGCCAACTCGTGGATCCACTCCCGTTGACGGCGCTTGATTGCATTCTGGTGGATCAGGTGCTGGCCGATGCCGAGCGCGGCCGCGCCCGCGAGAATGTAATCGGCCGCGTTCTTCTGATTCACCCCGTCCGGATGCGATCAGCGGGATGTGGGGGAACGGCGCTTTCAGGGCCCGGATGTAATCGGGGCCACCGACCTCTGCACACGGAAACACCTTGACGAAGTCGGCTCCTGCCTTCCACGCCGCCATCACTTCGCTGGGCGTCAAGGCCCCCGGCAGAATCGCGACATCGCGTTTCAAGGCGAAATCCACGATTTCGAGATCGAGACCGGGACTGGTTAGAAATCCGGCGCCGGCATCGAGGCAGCGAGCCGCCGTATCCACATCGAACACCGTCCCCGCGCCCACGATCATCCCTCCGCCGTGCCGTGCCAATTCGCCGATGATCCTCACCGCGCCGGGTACCGTCATGGTTACTTCGACAACGGGGATTCCGCTGCCGCACATCGCTTCCGCCGCGAATAGCGCCTCGCTTTCTGAGTGGAGGCGAACAGCGGGGATAATGCCGATCTCTGTAATGCGCGCGCAGATTTCTTGTTTCGTCATAGAAGCCTCGCTGCGAGTTCCCGGAAGTCAGCCAACATAACCGGTTCCTGGCTCCCACAGCCAAATTGAGCTTGCCACGAGGCGCCGGAGCGTCGCTGTGGCCTTGTGGTCACCACGGTGGAAGACGATGGTGGTCCGGCCGTGCGGGGCTGAAGCCCCGCGCAGGATGAATCCTGCCCCGCCACGCAGGCCGCAAGATGGCCATCACGAGTCTCGCCGAGCGCGGAATCCCGTGATGTCATCACGTGATTTGCGGCTGCGCTGGCGCAGACCTTGCCGCTGTCATCAGAGCGCTGAGCCGGATGGCTAACTTTCAAAGTGATCCTCCGGTTCGGGGAGTCTGTCCCCCTCGGCTCTCGCCCACCAGACATACAGAGTCGGAAGGACAAAGACGCTCACTACCAGGTCGGCGACCAACCCTCCCACGATGACGATGGCGAAGGGCCGCTGCGAATCGGAGCCGATAGCATGTGATGTCGCAGCGGGTAGCAAGCCGAGGGTAGCCACCAACATCGTCATCATGATCGGCCGCAGGCGCCGCACGGCTCCCTCGACGGCCGCGTCCACGATCGAGTGACCTCGCGCACGGAGTTGATTGATGTATTCGACCATAATCACGCCGATCTGCACCGAAGCGCCAAAGAGCGCCAAAAAGCCGACGCCCGAACTGACGCTGAAGTGCGTACCGGTGAAATAGAGCGCGAAGAGCCCGCCGACGGGCGCTATGAAGATATTCATCAAGATCAGTGCGGCCCATTTGGCCGAGCTGAACGCGTGATAAACGATGGCAAAAATCAAAAGGATGGTAAACGGCACGATGAACATCAGCCGGCGCATCGAACGTTGCTGGCTCTCGTATTCCCCTGCCCAGTCGAACTTGTAGCCCGGCGGCAACACGACCTGCTTCGTTACTTTCCCGATCGCCTCCTCGACAGTGCTGCCCAGGTCGCGGCCGCGCACGCTGTACTTAACCGCGACGTAGCGCTGATTGGCTTCCCGATAGATTTCCGAGGCTCCGTCGGAAACCTCGATGTGACAGAGTTGCGCGAGCGACACGCGCTCGCCGGAGGGCGCGAGCAGGCGGATATTGGCGATGGACTCGCGAGTGTCGCGGTACGCCTGCTTGTAGCGCAATACCAAGTCGAATCGTTGTTCCCCTTGCAGCACCTGAGTCAATGCATTGCCGCCGACTGCCGTCTGAATCGCGTCCTGCACGTCGGCTACGTTGATCTGATACCGGCCCGCCTGTTGGCGGTCAATGGTGACATTCAGATTCGGCTGGCCGATTACGCGGAAGATGCCCAGATCTTCGATGCCCTGAATGCCACGCATGATCGCGACGGCTTGTTCAGCCTTCGCCTCCAGCGTTTTCAGATCGTCGCCATACAGCTTCAGTGCGAGTTCCCCCTTCACGCCGCTCACGGCCTCTTCCATGTTGTCGGCGATGGGCTGAGAGAAATTCCACAAGACGCCGGGAAGCTTGCTCAACTCGCGATTTATCGCCACAATGAGTGCTTCTTTGTCTTCGTGAAAGATGGGCCGCCATTGATCCTTTGGCTTCAGGTCGACAAAATACTCGGTGTTGAAGAAACCAGTGGTGTCGGTGCCATCGTCAGGGCGGCCGACTTGGCTGGTAGCCACCGTGACTTCAGGGAACGAAGCAAGAATCACGCGGGTCTGGTTGGCCAGACGAATACCCTCACTGGGGCCGGTGCTGGGAGCGAGCGTTCCGCGAACCCAGATTGCGCCCTCATCGAGATGCGGCAGAAACTCCGATCCGATGTAGCCGCCGACGATCAAGTGGGCGGTCACCGCGAGACCGATCACAGAAGTTCCTACGACAACCCAGCGATGGGTTACGGCCCAGGTGACCGCCACGCGATAGCGCCTTGTGATCCATTCGACGACGGGATTGTGCCACTCCTTCGCGCCCTTACGGAAGACGAAGCTCGCGAGCACTGGCGCGATCAGCATTGAAAAAACGAGCGCGCCGAGCAAGGCGAAGGCGACGGTCCAGGCCATGGGCCGGAATAAGCGGCCCTCTACCCGCTGGAGCGTGAAGATCGGCAGGTAGGCCGTGATGATCATCGTGATGGCGTAGAAGACCGGCCGCTCTACCTCGTGAGCCGCATCCTTGATCTTCCGCATAACGCTGCGGTGGCGCCCATTATCCTGCTGCTGGCCCAGGTGGCGGATGATGTTCTCCACCATGACGACGGCGCCGTCCACCACCATGCCGAAGTCCAGCGCGCCGAGCGACAGAAGATTGGCCGGAATCTTGCTCAGGTCGAGACAAATCGACGCAAACATCAGCGAAAAGGGAATGGTCAGCGTTATGATGAGCGCGCCGCGAATGTTTCCAAGGAATAGGAACAGGATCAGCGAAACGAGAATCATTCCCTCGGTCAGGTTTTTCTCGACCGTGCGCGTCGTGAAGTGGACCAGGTCGCTACGGTCCAGAAACGGCACCACCTTCACGCCCGGCGGGAGAATCCGGCTGTTCAACTCCTCGATTTTTGTGTGAAGCCCCTTGAGCGTCGCATCGGCCTCGGCGCCCTTCCGCAACAGGATGATGCCTTCTACGACGTCATCGTTGTCGAGGATCTTGCCGTCGGCGCGATGAATTGACTTGCCGAAGCGACCCAGCCGAATCTTGGCTCCTTGCTGGGTATGGGCGATGTCTTTGACACGCAACGCCGTACCGTTCCTGGCGGTGATGACCGTGTCCTCTATGTCCTGGACGTTGCGTACCAGGCCGACCGAGCGCACGTTGATTTGCTGTAGCCCGGCTTCGATGAAACTTCCGCCGGCGTTGATGTTGTTGTTTGCGAGCTGCTGTTCCACCTGGCCGATGGTGAGGCCGTATGCAATCAGTTTGGCGGGATCGAGCTGGATCTGATACTCGCGCGTGATGCCGCCGAAGCTGGATACGTCGACGACATTGGGCACCGACTTGAACTGTTTCTCGAGGGTCCAATCCTCGAGTGCCTTGAGATCCATGACGTCGTACCGCGGATTGGTGCTCCGTAATGTGTAGAACATAATCTGCCCGACAGGGCTCCAGTCAGTCCCCATCTGGGGCTGGAGCCCTGGAGGCAGGCTCACCTGCGCCAGCCGCTCCAACACCTTCTGCCGGTTCCACTCGTTCAAGGCTTCTTCGTCGAAGATCATCGTCACGCTCGACAGGCCGAAGAGCGAGGTCGAGCGCAGATGCTCCATATGCGGAATGCCGTTCATCACGATTTCAATAGGAATGGTGACCTGCTGCTCCACCTCCTCCGCCGCGCGGCCGGGCCACTGTGTGATCACCTGGACATAGTTGTTGGCGACATCGGGATAAGCTTCGACTGGCAACGCCCGAAAGGCGATGGCGCCCCAGACGAAGAGTACGGCTGCAAGCGCCAGGATGAACAGCCGATTGCTAAGCGCAGAATCGACGATGCGCTGAATCATTGTTGATCCGCCGTGTTCTGCATGACGAGTGCATTTGCGACCACCTTCGCGCCCGGCGCGAGGCCGGAGACAATCTCCTGGACATTCCCTGGGAGTGTCTTTCCACCCGTTACTTCTATGCGCCTGAACCGGCCGCCCCCCATCGGCATATAGACCCAGTCGCGGTCGTGGAGGTGCAGGATCGCTGTGGCGGGTACGGTCGTGCGCCGTTCCTTCTTCACGCCCTGGAAGGTCGCCGTCACGAACATGCCGAAGCGCATCAGGGCAGGGTTGTCGACCTCGATGCGAATTTTGGCGGTACGGAGATTCGGGTCCATGATCTGGCCGATGTTGGAGATGCGTCCGCGCAGCGTGCGGTCGGGGTAGGCGTTGAGGCGGATCTCGGCCGCTTCACCCAGACGAACCTGCGCAAGGTCGTTTTCGTAGACGTCGCAGACGATCCAAACGTGGGTCACGTCCGAGATGGTGAACGGAAAGGGAGGCGTCAGCGCCTGGACCCCCGACGCGTTCGTGATTTGCTGGTCGGTGATCACTCCGGCCACTGGAGCGTAGACCGGAACGATTCCCGTAGGATGGTCGGGGTCCGAACCCAGAAGTTTCAAGTGCTCGGTGGTGGTTTCAACATCTACATTCGCGTTGTCTTCGGCGTTCTGTGCGATTTCGAGGGCGCTCTTGGGGATCGCCCCATTGGAATACAGGAGCTTCGCGCGATCCAGTTGGATCCTGGCCAGTTCCTCGTTCTTCACCGCCTTGCGATAGTCGGAGAATGCGCCGGCCACGTCGGAACTGCGGACCTTGAACAGCAGTTGACCCTTCTTCACTTCGTCACCCAGACGGGCATTGATCTCCACCACGCGGCCGGAGGCGAGCGAAGGCACGGGGACCTGGCGCGAGACGTCAGGGCTCACGGCGCCGGTTACGTTCAGATCGGGCGCGCCAAAGGACTTGCCGGCCTCCGCCAATGGGAACTGCTCCGGATGCTCCACCTTGAAGTTGTTGGCGTCGAGGTCAGGCTCGACGGTGGCCTTGGTTGGCCCAGTGTCGCCAGCCCCCGCGGCTACTTTGTTGCTGCAAGCAACACTGGAAAGCAGGCAGCAGGCGAGAAGTATTATCAGGATGAATGACGAGCGCTTCATTGAATCACCTCCCGGCCGATCGCCAGGTTCATCTGGGCCGCGGCGGTCAAATACGATCCAATCAGATTCAGATACGCCACCCGCGTATCGCGGTATGTCTTCTCGGCATCGACTTGCGCGTCCGACTGCTTTCCCCACGCCCTGCCACGCACCCCAGATATTTCGGATGAATGACGAGCGCTTCATTGAATCACCTCCCGGCCCATCGCCAGGTTCATCTGGGCCGCGGCGGTCAAATACGACCAATCAGATTCAGATACGCCACCCGCGTATCGCGGTATGCCTTCTCGGCATCGAGGTAATCGAGCAGCGATGCGCCGCCGTTCTGGTAAGAGAAGGCCATGCGTTTGCGGCTCGATTCGGCGAGCTTCAGGTACTTGTCACGATAGGGCCGCAACAGATTCACGGTGCTGACGAGCGTGACGTAAGCCGAATCGACGTCACTGAATAGTTGAGCCTGCGTAGCGTCGAGGACTCGCTCGTTGCGGCCGATGTCGATGCGCGTGCGCTCCTTCTCGCCCTGGTTGCGGTCGAAGATGCGCAGCGGAAACGAGACGCTGACTCCGAAATAGACGGGAATCGGCGGATTGCGGGCCAAGTCGAAGCTGAACGTTGGATCGGCGGAGCCGTTGGCGATCGCCAACTTGTGATTCGTCTTAGCCAATTCCACCGATTGCATCGCCGCTTTCAGGTCCGGCCGCGCCGCCAGCGCGGCTGTATGGAACTCCTCCATCGGCATCAGCTTCTCGGTGAACTCATAGGGTCCGTCGACGTCGAACTGTTCCAGCGGTGTCCGGTCATTGAGCAGGGTGAGGAGTTGGATCTTGGCGGTACGCAGATTGACGACAGCCGTCTCAAAATCCGACTCAAACTGGATACGCTGCAACTCCAGTCGCTCGATGTCCGATTCCGCGATGTCACCGGCCTCGAAACGCTTGCGGCTCACCGCCAGGACACGATCCCAGTACTCGAGATTCGACTGGGCGTTCTGCCGGACGGCCTTCGCCTGCAGGGTCTGCACGAACGCTCCGCGCAGGTTGAAAAGCAAAGAGCGCTCCTGGTCCGCGTACATCGAGCCGGCGATCCCAGTGGCCTGCTTTGCGCTCTCAAGCCGTAACTCGCGTTTGTGCTCGCGTTCGTGCAGATAGCTGACCGCGCCATAGGGGAGAACGCTGGAAAACGGCCGGTACACAGAGTTGCCGGGAGTCGCCGAGGGAACCGCGCTGAGGGGCGTAAACTGGTCCAGCGTTCCGGCGATCGTCGGATTGGGACGCAGGAAGGCGGTTGTCTCGACCGCGCGAGACTCGTCGATGTTCAACTGAGCCGCCTTAAGCGTTGGGTTCGCGGCTTCGAATTTCTCTTTGATCTGCTGCCACGAAAGGGCAGTCTGGGCGAGGCCGGACGCCTCCACGATCGCGAACGCCGCGATTGCGCAACACGCTTGTTTGAGCAGCGACCTCGCTGTTCTCCCAAGGATGGTCGTTCGTTGGTTCATCATAGGGTTAACGCACACTACGAGTAAGCGCGGCCTGCACCGCCGAAGTTACGTTGTAGCGCGGCCGGCCGCATCGCTACTACGCATTTCCGGTTCAATCGCCGTAGTCTTTCGATAATCGACGGATTGTCGGTTAACTGTCTTTAATCATCAGGCCAATCGAACGATAAAATACCACAAAATCAATGGCTTGCGAAAACTCGCGCGGTTCCGGCCATTCCGGTTCCCAGTGTGGACCGCCACGCCTCCCGATGGTGCGCGGAATCAGTTCTGTCGCTGCACCATCGGGAGTTGCCGCCGCGACATCCGGAGCGTGAAATGTGGCGGTGCGCCGCTGCCGCGTGAAACGTGGCGGGGGAGCTTGTCGAAGGGTGGTCGCCTGACTAAAGGATGCTGCGGTATTCCTCAAGCGCGACGCGAACGAGTTGGCTGCGCGTGCGGACGCCCGTTCTCGCGAACAACTGCTGAATCGTGTTTTTGACGGAGCTCTCCGAGATCTCCATCCGGGACGCGATTTCCTTGTTGGCGAGGCCTTGGACCAGAAAACGCAGGACCTCGGTCTCGCGGCTGCTCAGCGCGGAATGCTCGCGCAGTTCCCCGGCGCTCGAATCTGCTTGGGCCGCTCCCGCCGCGTCGGCTTCATCCTCTTCTGCCACTCCGACAATGATCGCCGCGAGTTTGGGGGCCAGACCCTCTTTGTACGTCGAGAACCATACGTCGGCGGTGAAGATCCCGCCATCGCCGCGGTGCCCTCGGCATTGCATCGAAGCCCGAAACTGAGGCGCCTCTTCCCACCGAAGCGCATGGTGGAGTTCGGGCAGGAACGCGGCGATCGGGGCGCCGATGAGGTCTCCCTCGCGGGGGGCCGTCAGTTCGACGGCGGCGCGGTTGGCCAGTTCAATGAATCCCCGCTCATCCACGGTCACTATAGCGGCCGGACTCGTTTCCACCAGGGCCTTGAGCCTCGCCTCGGATCGCTCGGTGAGACGCCGGTTGCGCACCATCTCTCCGACGAACAAGCCGCAGCCCGCGAGGGCCAGCGTCTCAAAACTGAGGCGTACCAATGACGGCTCCAACAGACTGAACACCTCGGCGAGAATGGCGCACACGGCTCCCAGCAGTGCGACAAGCCAGCGCGGGAGGAAGGCGGCGGCGAACATGATGGGGAAGAGGTAGAGGAAACCAAGTGAGACATACGGTTTCGTCCACCAATCCACCAGGGCAATCACCAGGATGATCGCGGCGCTGGCTAACAGAACCGGAGTGCGGTTTTGCTCGTGCCACAGACGTTCTAGGAACAACATGACATTGGGTGAAACCCAATTGTCCCTCACTCCGGAGCCGGCGGGGCGGGGTGGGTAACCAATCGTAGCGAGTGTCAGCCGTGCGACAGCGCGAGGGCAGGGCGTGCAGGTTGCGGTCAGCCGGTTTCGATAAGTGTGCCGGCCTTCGTCGGCACGGACAAGTTGCGGCCAACAATCCTTCGGCAAGACGCGAACCTTTTCTTGATTTCTGCGTCTGATTCAACCATGCGCGCAACGCTTCTGACTCTCCTGTCTTTGGCCCTGTGCGGGGCCGGGTCTGCCCAAGTACCCAACCTGACCCTTCCGCCCAGCGGTAACAACCAGAAGGCTTCCGTCATCCAGCACATCGGCCCGGTTCAAGTCGGCATCGACTACTCCAGCCCGGCGGTTCACAGTCCAACCGGGGAAGACCGGCGCGGCAAGATCTGGGGGAAACTCGTCCCGTATGGGCTGGACAATCTTGGCGGGTTCCTCAATACGAAACGCGCTCCTTGGCGCGCAGGCGCCAACGAGAACACGGTTTTCGCGGTCTCCCACGACGTGGAAATCGAGGGCAAGCCGCTCCGCGCCGGGCGTTATGGACTGCACATGATACCCGGTCCGGAGGAGTGGACACTGATCTTCAACAAGAACTCGTCTGCCTGGGGCAGCTACTTCTACGAAGACGGCGACGATGCCCTGCGGGTCACCGTCAAGCCGAAGAAGCACGACTACCGCGAGTGGCTAACGTACGAATTCACAACACGCAAGCCCAGCGAGGCGACCGCCGAAATGCAGTGGGAGGACCTGGCCGTTGCGTGGAACATCAAGGTCAACAACGCCAATGACATCTATCTCGTCACGCTGCGCCGCCAGCTTACCGGAGCCCAGGGATTCGACTCCGGAGCGTACGACCTCGCAGCGCAGTTCTGCCTGACCACCGGCACCGACCTGGAGCAGGGGCTGAAGTGGGCTGAGGCGGCCGTAAGCATGCCGTTCATCGGGAAAGAGAGCTTCGCGACGCTGAGTACGAAGTCGCAGATTCTGGCCAAACTCGGCCGCGAAGCTGACGCGAAGCAGGCAATGGACGCCGCGCTCCGCTGCCCAGGCACCTCGGCCTTGGATATTCACCAGTACGGCCGTCAGTTGCTGGCGGCCAAGAAGAGCAAGGAAGCCCTGGCCGTTTTCGAGCTCAACGCTCAACGCAACGGCGACGCATGGCCGGTGCACGTCGGGCTGGCTCGCGGCTATTCCGCCACCGGAGACATCCCCAAGGCGTTGGAACACGCCAAAAAGGCCATGGCCCAAGCGCCCGATGCGCTGAACAAGAAGAGCCTGGAAGAGATGGTCCGGACACTCTCCGAGGGCAAGCCGCTGGACCAGTAAAGGCGGGTCGCACTCTACCGTGCCCGCTCGCTCCGCGATAGGCCGTTATGCTTTGCCGCCGTATGGGGTCGATGGGGCTCCGGCCACGGCTTCAACGGGGTAGCCCGCTTCCATCCAGGCGTCGAACCCGCCCAGGAGAGCGGACGTGTTCGGGAAACCGGCCGCATGGAATTTCAGCGCCAAACTGGCGCTGGATGCTTCGTTCGGTCAACTGCAATAGAAGACGAGATGGGCGCCGGCGGGCATTTTGCGGAGGTGGATATCCAACTGCTCCACTTCAAGCACGAATGCTCCCGCGATCTTAAGTCCGGTGCGGTGGACCGTCCGCTCCGGCCGGAGATCGATCACCACAGGAGGTTCCTCCCCGGCCAGCATCGTCCGCAAGTCCTCCGGACCGATCCGGAGCGCCGAGACATGCGCAAACCAGGCGCGCCGCTGTAGATACTTCCAAACGAGCCACACGACCAGCGGACCCACCAAGACTACAAAGAACCACAAACCAAACTGGGTCAGCAGCTCCAGCGCTCGCTCCGCCTCGATTCGAAAAAGCCAGCCCACCGCCAGAAATGAGCCCGCCCAAAGTCCGGAACCGGTAAGATCCAGGGCCATAAAGCGCCAGATCGACATGCCGGAGCTGCCCGCCATAGGCGGCGCTACCGTGCTCAAACCAGGGACGAACTTACAGAAGAGCAGGCTGGCCTGGCCGTAGCGGTCGAAGGCTTGATGCGTCAGCCGGACACAGCTATCGGGTTCGAGCGAAAGGCGGCAGAGAAGACCGAGGACAGAATCGCCACGGCGGCGTCCGAGTTGGTACCACACCAAATCGGCCGACAGGGCTGCCAGACTCGATAGGGCAAAGGCCGTCAGGAGGTTGAAGTGGCCGAGACCCGCCAGCGCGCCCATTGCCAGCAGCAGTGGCGCCGCAGGCAAGGGTACACCTAACTGCTCGGCTGCCACACCGGAGAGCAACAGGAGGTAGCCGTGCTGGAGTAACCAGCGTGTCGCTTCGTGCACGGCTCCCTGTTGCGCCATCTGTACGATTCTCTCAACCCCTTTTCAAAATAGGCGCTCACTTCAGGTCGAAAACAAGAACCTCGGACGGCTCTCCGGCAAGAACCTTCAGGACCGCCTCGTTGCTGAGAGCCGCGCCATCGCCCTCTTCCAGGGCCAGCCCGTTTACACTCACTGCGCCCTTCGCCACCTGTACCCAGGCCGAGCGGCCGGATTCTATTTGATGCTCAACGGACGCACCGGAGTCGAGTACACCATCATAGATGACGGCATCCTGCCCAATGGTGACAGAGCCCGCACGCCCATCGGGACTCGCAATCACGCTTAGCCGGTTGTGCCGGCCAGCCTCTGGGAAATCCTTCTGCTCGTAGGCTGGCGCCATTCCCAATTCGGCGGGCTCAATCCAGATTTGGAGGAACCGCACCCTTTCGGTTGCCGAACCGTTGAATTCACTATGCTGAATACCAGTGCCCGCGCTCATTCTCTGGGCCTCGCCAGGACGAAGCTCACCCTCGGAACCGGTTGAATCGCGGTGCTTTAGCACTCCATCCAGCACCCAGGAAACGATCTCCATGTCCTGGTGCGGGTGCCTGCCAAAACCACCCGAGGGCGCGACGATATCGTCGTTGATAACTCGCAGGTCTCGGAATCCCATCCACTCCGGGTCGTAGTAGCGGTTGAACGAGAAGCTGTGACGGCTGTCGAGCCAGCTTGTGCGCGAATTGCCTCGATCAGAAGCCTTGCGGCGGACGATCATGGTTGAAATCCTTTCTAGTGACCAATCATCAATTGACTAATCATTCTAAATAAGGATAGATGCGTCTGATCCAGAAAGGATTCAATGTCCCGGCCAGAGCATACGGGGCAGCTTCGTCAGGAAGTGGACTTCGGTACTTAGCGAGATCGCTATCAGGCCTCGGTCTCTGGCAACCTCGACGCGCCAACCGGCACGTTGAGAAATTCCAGGACCGTGCGAGTCACCAGGGCGGGCTGCACGAAGGTCAAGTCATGGCCTGCGTCCGGGATGACCTCGACTTTGATCTGGGGCGCGACGCGTTTGAGGCGGCTCAGGACCTTCGGGACGGGGTAGATGGTCTCGTGCTCGCCAATCAGAAAGAGTGCCGGGACCGGCAGGCCGCGCCATTGTGCATCCGTCATCACCGGTGGAACCGGAGTCTTGTGCGGCGCAAGGATACTCATGCTGATGAATAGCTCCGCGACGGCCTCATTGAACCACTGCGGTTCTTTCCGGGCAGCATCGGCAAAGATCCAGCGCGCGAACTTTGGCAGATACCGTTTCCGGTTTACGATCATGAGGATCACCCTGGCGAAGAACTCCGCGGTGCAACGAAGAATCGTGTTTCCCGGGGCGACCAGCACGACCTTATTCAGCCGATGTGGATAATGGACCGCGAACTGTGCAGCTAGCGCGCCGCCGTATGACATCCCCATCAGGTTGACGCGGTTTCCAAGTTCCATTGCTTCGAACAACTCATCCAGCCAATGGAGCAAGTCATCGAGATGGCGGATCGGCTGCGTGCAAGTGCTCCTGCCCATCTCACCCATCTGGTCGACCGCAATGGTTCGGTACTCCTCGGATAGGGCCTGGATGTTCGGAGCCCACATGAGAGAGGTCGTCGCCGCGCCATGTAGGAGCACGAGTGGCGGCGCGCCCACCGGGCCACTAATGCGAACGAACGTGGCGCCTCGCATCGTAGGGACCATTCGTGTTTCCGATGCGATGGGCCACTGCCTGGCGGCCAGCGCATCGTAATGTTCGAAGTACGAATCCCTCACCGCAGAGGATTTATATGGATAGTATTCCGGAACGCCCATTTTCCCTCCCGGGATGACGGCGCACCCTGAAACGACTCTCGGCCCAGCGATGCGCCGTCGTTACGAGATCATCAGGCCGGCCCGTTCAACTCCGGGCCAGAGCCTCTTTGACGCGCTCTGGCGTCATTGGAAGCTGTAGCAGCCGCTTCCCCGTAAGGTCAAAAATGGCATTGGCAAGCACTGCGCCCACGGTGACCACTGGCGGCTCGGCACAGCCCTGCGCGGGCGCTCCAGGCGTTTCCAGGATGATGCACTCAATCTTCGGCAGCCACGAGAATCGCGGCAGCAGATAAGTATCGAAATTGCGGTCGTGGATTTCGCCGCCCTGAAAGCGCAGTTCTTCCGTGAGCGCGTAACCAAGCCCCATCGTCGTGGCACCCTCCATCTGCTGGAGAACGCCATCCGGGTTCACCGCGAAGCCCGGATCCATCGCGACGACCATACGGTGCACTTTCACCGTACCGCTGGCTTTGTCAATCGAGATCTCGGCCGCGGTCGCGCAATAGGTGCCGACATCCATGCCGAGCGCAACCCCTTGTCCACGTCCGGACGGACTTTTGCCCGCTCTCCATCCGAACTGCTTGGCTGCGGTTTCCAGACAGCGCCTCATGCGCACGTCGGTGAGATGGCGCAGGCGGAACTCGACCGGGTCCACACCCGCCTTCGCTGCCAGTATGTCCATGTGCGACTCGCGCGCGAAGGTGTTGGTGTTGACCGAGGGCGCGCGCCAGGCGCCAACGCCAAAGAAGTGCATGCCCTTCGGGTTGCCGCCGCCCCAGCCGCCCGCCGAGACGGTGCGCTGATTGGCGAAGGCGTAAAACGGAATTGCTTCTCGCTCGCCGCCGGCGATGAGTTTGCAGTCCCAGGACGAAATCTTGCCGTCTGAGGTCAGGCCGGTCCTGAGCTTGATAAGGGCCGCGGGACGGACGAAGTCGTAGAAGAACTCCTCGGCGCGATCATAAACGACCTGTACCGGCGCACCCGCGAGTTTGGACAAGCGTGCCGCCTCGACAGCCTGGCCCGAGGCGCTCTTGCCGCCGAATCCGCCGCCGACGTAAGGCACGATCACCCGCACGTCCGTCAGCGGCAGTTTCAGAGTCTGCGCGATCTCCTCGCGCAACGGGAACGGCGTCTGCGTGCTGGCCCAGACCGTGACCTTGCCGTTCTCAACTGAAGCAATGGCGGAATGCGTTTCGATTGGTGCGTGAGCCACATAGCTGTTCAGGTAGGTCTCTTCGACAATGCTCGCGGCTTGCTTCTCGCCCTCGGCGATATTGCCGGTTTCCTTGACCATCCTGGGCGGCGGCGCCATCTTCTCCAGATGCTGAAAGATCGACTTTTCGTCGACGTTCGATTTCGGAGTGTCGAACTCGGCCTGCACCAGGCTGAGCGCCTGTTCCGCCACGTCCGGATGAGCGTGCAACACGGCGATGAAGTCACCGTCGCGGATCACGCGGGCTCCGGCCTTTTCCGCCGCATCCGTGTTCGCGGATTTCAGCTTCGCACCGTGCGCCGGCGGCCGCAGGACCCGCGCGTACAGCATCCCAGGCAGTTTCACGTCGGCGGAATACTCAGCCTTGCCCGTGACCTTAGCCAGCGCGTCTTTCCGTTGCAGCCTCTGTTTGGGGAACCGCATCGACGCGTACGCCTTAATGGACACTTTGGGCAGATGGCGTTCGATCTTCTTGCCATTGACCAGTTGGCCGTAGCTGACTTTCTTGCCTGGCGCGGTCTTGTCCGAGATCACCCCGGCGCTGACAATCAACCTCTCGACCGGCACGCCCAATTTCTCGGAGGCCATCTGCAGCAGCACCGCCCGCGCCTCGGCCACCGCGGCGCGCACCAGCAGTGAATACTGGCGCACGTTCAAGGATCCGAACGTGCCCATGTCCCACGGGCAAACCGCCGTGTCCACCATCACCATTTCAACCGAGTCGTAATCGACATCTAGCTCGTCGGCAATCAGTTGCGACAGGACGCTCCGCGAACCCTGGCCCAACTCGACCTTGCCCGCGAAGCCCGTCACCTTGCCGTCGGGCGCGATGCGGAGGTAGGCGTTGAAATCGGTGGGGAAGGTCGGCCGCTCGGGGATCTTCTCCTCCTGCATGTTCGCTTTGGCGTCTTCCGTAGAGAACAGGACAAAGAGGCCCGACCCGGCCAGCGCGAGCACGTCGCGGCGGCTCACCTCGGTGGTGGCCTGCGCGCCGGACTCAACCGTGAGATTCGGTTTCATCGCCCACCTCCCTGCATCGCTACGCCCGCTTCCTCGATTGCCTCGAGAATCCGGACGTGCGCTCCGCAACGGCAGAGGTTGCCGTCCATCTCCTTGATAATCTCGTCGCGCTTGACGCTCGGATTCTTGGCGAGAACCGCATACGCGTTGATGACCATCCCCGGAGTGCAGAAGCCGCACTGGAAAGCGTGATGCTTCACGAACGCTTCCTGCAGCGCGTTCAGATGCCCGCCCGACTCCAGTCCCTCGATTGTCATGACCTTCTTGCCGGCGACGTCTTTGAGCGACGTGACGCAGGATCGCACTGCCTCACCGTCCACGATCACAGTGCAGGCTCCGCACTGGGCCTCGCCGCAGCCGAACTTAGTTCCGGTCAGCCCCAAGTCGGAGCGGAGCACCCACAGCAGCATCCGCTCGCCATCCGCGGTGACGCTGGCCGGTTTTCCATTGAGCGTGAATGAAATGGTCTGTTCCATCGAATCGATCTCCTCTGATTCCGGAGACACTCGCCGGCGCGTCACTGGCGCAACGGCGGGGATAGCGGTTTCCAGGTCTCATAATCTCATTGCGCGCGCTCGGATGCCATGGGGTTGTGCGAGGGCACCCCTGGGAACGCCGATCTCCAGATCGGCTCCGTTCGGCTCACACTTCAACCGTCAACAACTGCCTGTCGGCCCTTCGGCTAGCGAACGCGCATGATGGCCTGCGGGTCAGCTTCGATGCAACTGAGGACGTTGGTTTGCCAGCACCGAAGCATTTGACTCGGCCTCACCCCGCGTAGCTGCAGTGAGTTTTCGTTCACACGCCGGCGCACTGAGCCGATCTGGAGATCGGCGTTCCCAGGAGGCCAGCCGCCCGCGACAGCCTACTCGATAATCGACGCCGCGCCCATCTGGACGAACGTTTCGCGCGGGATCTTGCCGTCAGGACCGTTCCATTGCGTCATGTAGACCCCGACCAGATCCTTTTGGGGATCGATGTAGCCGAACGTCGAAAATGCTCCGCCGTGATGGAATGATCCTTGGCTCAATCCCGTCAAGGTGCCGATAGGATCCTTGGTGACCTCCCATGTCAGGCCGAACCCATCGCCGATGTCCCAGCCCGACTTGACGTCGCCGCTTTGCACCGCCGACATCGTTGCGACCGAGGCCGCCGACAAAAGGCGCTTGCCATTGTACATGCCCTTATCGAGCATCATCTGGTAGAACCTGGCGAGATCCGCCGCGGTGGAGTAGACAGAGAACTCGGGACCGGAATAGACCGCGCCCTTGCGGAACTTCATCGCGTCTCCGGCCAGCGCACTCGGGCCATCCTTGACCATCTTCCCGTTCTCGAGCGTGTACAACGCCGCGAGTCTCGCGTGCTTTGACTCGGGCAGGAACACGTGCGAATCCACCATGCCCAGAGGCTCGAAGATTCGCTTCGCGAGGAACTCCTCGTACTTCATGCCGGAGAGGACTTCCACGATGCGGCCCAGCGTCGCGATGCCGGGATTGGAATACTGCCATTTAGTTCCCGGCTCGAAATCGAGTGGCTGCTGCGCATACATCGCAACCGCGCGATCAAGAGGCATGCTCATATCGATCAGCAGCGGTCCGGTGGAGGCGGGCGGCACGCCGATCATACCCGAGGTATGCGTCATCAGGTCGCGGATGGTGATCGGACGCGGCGGCTTCTGCAACACGATTTTGTCGCCGTCCCTTGAGGCGATCATCATCTGGCCGCGAAACTCAGGCAGGTGACGTTCCACGGGATCGGTGAGGCGGAGCTTGCCCTCCTCGGCCATCATCATGATGGCGACGCCGGTGATGGGCTTGGTCATCGACATGATCTGGAAGATCGTGTCGCGCTGCATCGGCTTCTTCGCCTCGATGTCGGCCCAGCCGGTGGCTTCAAAATGAGCCAGCGCGCCATGGCGCTGCAGCAGCGTGACCGTGCCGGCGAGTTGCCCCCGCTCCTCGAACTCCTTCATGCGAGCGGGGATCTGCGCCAGGCGCTTCGGATCCATGCCGGCCTTTTGCGGGTCGGTGGCGGGCGGCGCGGCGAACACAAGCAGCGGGACGAATAGCGCGGCGATGAAGAGACGCATCTGTGTAACTCCTGTTTACGCGGTGGCGGCGGCTTCCGCCAATTCGATGAAGCCTTCTTGCACGGGGCGGATGTCGCGTCCCATCTCCTGAGTGAAGAACACGGCGATGAGTTTGCGCTCCGGATCGACCAACCCGAACGTGCCAAATGCGCCGCCATGGCCGAACGCCGATGCCGACTTCAGCGTCAGCATCCCGCGCGGTCCACTGACGCGATTCCAGGTAAGCCCCCAGCCGCTGCCCGTGCCGGCCACTCCGGGAACGGAGGCTTCCTGCAAGGCAGTCATGGTCTCGACAGCCCATTTCGAGAGGATTCGTTTGCCCAGATAGACGCCGCCATCCAGCATGGTCTGGTAAAACCGCGAGAGGTCCTCCGCCGTGGAGAACAACCCGCCTTCGGGCATCGGATAGCGCGCGCCTTTTCTTTCAACCCAACCCGGCATCGGATCGGTCTTGCCGTCCTTGCTGGTGAAATAAACCATCGCGGTCCGGTCGCGCTTTTCCGCGGGCGGGAAGAAGAAGCTATCCTTCATTCCCAACGGCTCGAAGATGCGCTCCGCGAGGAACTTCTCGTAGCTCTGGCCCGAGCAGACTTCGATGATGCGGCCCAGTGTCGCCAGGCCCATGTTGCTGTACTGGTAACGCGTTCCCGGCGCAAAGATCAGCGGCTGTTGCGCATAAATCAGCACGTTCTCGTCGAGCGGCCGGCGCAGGACGTCGGTGGCGAAATCGCCGGCCGACTCGGGCGGCATCTCGGCCATGCCGGAGGTATGCGTCATCAGATCGCGGATCGTGATGGGACGAGGAGACGGCGCCGTAACCTGCCTCTTGCCATCCACGCTCTCGATCATGCGCTGGCCCCGGAACTCGGGCAGGTGGCGCTCCACGGTGTCGGTAAAACGCAGCTTGCCTTCCTCGGCCAAAAGCGCGACACCCGAACCCGTGAAGGGTTTCGTCATCGACATGATCTGGCAGACCGTATCGGTCTTCATCGCTCGATTGGCTTCGCGGTCGGCCAGCCCGAAGGCATCGAGAGCGATGCGCTTCCCGTCGATTTTCAGCAGCGTGACGATTCCGGTGCAAGGCCCGTTCGAAGTGAATTCGCGCATTCTCGCCCGGAGAGACTCGATGATCTCGTCTCGCGAAGCAGCCCGCAAACCGCGCGGGACGATCAGCGGAAGGGCGGAAGCGGCCAGGAATGTTCTGCGTAACAAGGCGATGGAAGTCCTCCCGGAGATTATACAGGGTGTATGAACGGTGCATCCGTCTGAGTGTGGCTCTCGCTTGCGCCGGCGGCGCCCAGCCAGGAGAGAACGAAAAAAGGGTCTAAAAAGGCATGATTGGGTGTATATTCACTGCTGATCGGGCAGCCGGCACGAAATCTGGAACAATCGTCGCGGCTGCGTCACATTCCTAAAACTTCCATCCTGCATACTTCGGCTGATTGCCGGAGCAAATTGGTTTTGCCTGAGTAAGGAGGTCGCGCGTGCCAACGTTCAAGTTGTCCGACGAGTTCAGCTTCAGCACCGACATAGAAGCCGGTCCCGAGGCCCTTTCCAGATACTTCAAGAGCCTGCCCGACTATGTGGCGCTCGGCATCAACCTGAACGCTCTGAGGACCACGACCTGGGACGACCCGGAAGTAGCAACGACACACAACGAGCTATCTTTCAAATCGCCCATCGACATCGGAGGGCAGGCTGCCGTCTTGAATGTGGACGTGGGAGTGAACGGGACGCTTTCCGTCTTCGTGCCTCAAACCGACAACGCTCCACTATTCATCTTCGACCTGTTCGGCGACAACATCCCGGTGCGGCTGAATGAACGCTACGTCTGCGCGAGCTTGCAGGCAAGCGTAACGACCACCGTAGGAGCCCCGGTAGATAAGCTGCGGTTCGGGTTCACGGGCGAATCGGGCGTTAATCTGACTTACTGCCAGCGATTCAGCCTGGCTGACGTAACTCCGCCAGTGCTTGAATCCATCAAGCAGACGCTCGCAAATTTCGCGATTCCCGCGGACGTGGACGACTTCACGGCCATGGCGGAAGGCAGCGTGGCGTCCGTGGACAGCACGGGCAGTTTGAAGTTCTCGGGCTCGGTGAACCTGCTGACGTTCGTCAACCCGCTAGCGACGGTGAAGATGCCGATTGGGAGCGACCTGAAGGTGACCGCGGGCGGATCGATCAACGTGGGCGCGGGCTACGAGTACTCGGGCGACTACCAGATCCGGGTACAGAGACTCGCCGGCTCTCTCTGCCATCTGGGTTTCTACCGGAAGAAGAAGAACGACTTCTCCATTAACGCGAGCGCCTCGGCGGGTATCTCCACCTCGCTCGATTCCAATCCGCTGTTCAAGCCACTGCTGGAATCGATCAGCTCGGATCCGCAGCTGGACCAGAACGAACTCGCGGCGGCGGGCCTGCCCCTGATCACGATCAACGCGATTCAATGCGCGTTGAAGTCGGCGATCGACCGCACACTCTCGCTCGGGGTCGGCATGGAATTGCACTCCATCGACGAAAACGAGGCGATGTTCCTCTACGAAGTGGACCTCGACGCGGTGACGCCGGACAGCAAGGCCGTGTTGGAGAGTGCGCTGCAAGGCGACCTCAGTGAGTTGGTCGCGCGCGACCACACGCCGGGCGCGGGCATCCAGGCGCTAAAGTCTCTGATCAGTTCGGAGAAAACCCTGAAGCATGCCTTCAAAGTGAACCTGCTGGGCATCTACAATTCGATCAGCATCTCCAAGCTGCTCTGCGACGGATCGGCGGCCTGGGACGCTACCACCGGCGAGTACGTGTTGACGGATTCGGTGACTGCCTCGCATATTGGCATCGACAGCGTTAACTTTGGCGCCAATTCGGACAAGCTGCGAAATGTGCTGGCTGAGAACCTGATGATGACTGCGGCTTACCGCGCGGGCGCTTGCGTCTCGGGTCAGCCGGCGCTGCAAGCACGCCACAGCTATTTCGAACTCAGCGACAAGACGGGCCGCGATGACATGCTGCACGATCTTCTGATCGGCGCGGGTCTGGGCTTTGACGAGGCGACGGCCACGTCCGGAAGCCTTCCTGCCGAGTTGCAGCAGTTCGGCCGGACGACGGTGCTCGCCGAGGCGTACTACGACGACGATGCCTTCGGCGGCTTGTTCTTCAATGGCGATCAACAGCGCGGAGAGTCCGAGT
>CAWGKI010000020.1:0-20267 GCA_963823095.1 Terriglobia bacterium | reverse complement strand
ACGTCTGCCAGCCAGTAGAGCGCAAGAAATAGGAGCACACTGATGCCGGCGGAGAACAGACACCACGACGGAGTAGCGGCGTTCTTCGAAACCCCCACGGCAAAAGAATAAAACCCGCGCCCAATAGAATCGCGGCATAGCCGAGGGCCCAGAGCGCCTTCTGCCTGAAGGTTTGCGCGAGAGACGAATCGAGGAAGATTGTGGAGGCTACAATACCAGCCATTGCGATCGACGGAAGCTGACCTGCGTCAAATGGCCAGATGACGTATGGGATGCGGTGCAGGAAGCTCACCGAACCCAGCCGCGAAGCGACGCTGAGGACCGTCAGGCCCGCCAGAAGGGTAATCGGGGCCCAGGGCTTCTTGCGCAGAGGGATGTAGAGGAGACAAGCGGCCAGGTACGCTCGCCCGATAAGCCCAGGTTTCCCAGATACTTGAAGTCGAACCAGGCCGCTTGGCCGTCTCTGGTGGTTGCGGAAGAGGGCGAACATGACCACCAGCAGGATCAATCCCGCGTACTTCAGGATCTTGTAAACCAACTGGCGGTCGCCGGTGCGCGGATACACGATCCAAAACAACATCGCCCCGATCAACGCCAGCACGCCCCACAGCCCCGAACCAAGGTCGGTGAGACGGGGATCGACCTTGCCGGCATTCGCGAGCAGGATTCCAAGTACCACCAGGCTGGCCGTGCGAACGAGGATGTGACCCCACAAGCGCGGCATGGAGTCCCCCATCGCGAGCCGCTTCCGAACCGCGAGCGGAATAGCCATGCCCAAGATGAATAGGAACGCAGGAAATACGACGTCCACGTACGTCATACCGTTTATGCCGGACGGCATGTGGTAAGTCCACCACGGCAGCCCTCGCACCTCCGCCAGGTCGTTGACGAAAATCATCACGAGCATCGTCAGTCCCCGGAAAATGTCCAGAGAAAGAACTCTCCCGCCGGCGGCCGGTGACTCAGTACCCAAGTCTGTCATCGATTGCATTGGAACTTCAATCCTCGCCTTCAGCCCTGGCCATGGAGGCCGGTGCCCAAGCCATGCTACTACGCGATTCGGCTTTTGCGGAAATTCGCTGCAAAAAGGCTAATGTGTGCCGCCAAAGTGCCGATAGAAAGAGTGGGCCTGATGTAAATTTGCAGTTCCGCAAAGATGGCTGACGCACCAGCCATCAGACTGCGAAATGCGACTCGGGCCAAAGAGGGCCTCGAAACCCTTCTCAAAGAGAACGCCAAGAGAAATGGAGCAACCACGATGAACCCGCACCCGTTCGGCTACATCGCCGTGATCCTCATACAGCAACTGCTGATGGTCGGCATGCTTTGGGCCATCGTGCATCTCGTGGATCGGTTGCGCCTCGAACGCCGCCGCCAATCCGCGGTCATGCCCTTTTCGAATGCCTCCGCCAGTTCGGATTTGGCAGCGCTGGCTGTGCAGTTAGCGAGGACCGGACACCGCAACGCTGATCCATTTCCACGGCAAGCGAGGGTACGAGAGATGCACGGAGAGCGAGTATAGCGCCAGTCTCGGAAGAAGCCCTGAGCCTGCTCCTCCAGGTCAATCCTTGTCTTGGAGGGACTAGCCTCCATCCGCTGCAAAGTTGCGCTGCGAACGCGGCGGGCTCGTCTCATGGAACCTCTCCCGGTCCCATTGAAACTCTCACGAATAATCCTCCCCGCTCGATCCCCGTAGACGCCCGGGTGAGCGCTCCGAATGGGTGTGCGGACTCGCCGAACCGTATAATTGGAGGATCGTCTGCTGGGGAGGTCCTCTTGTCGCAGGCCGTTGACCAATACGCCAATCAGAACGAGGAGCGATTCCTCGAAGAGCTGAAGGATTTCGTCCGCATCCCCAGCGTTTCGACTCTGCCGGAGCATGAGGGGGGCGTGCGGAAAGCGGCGCTCTTCGTCACCAAGAGCTTGAGGAACGCCGGCCTGGAACATATTGAGATCATTCCAACTGAGCGGCACCCGCTGGTGTACGCCGACTGGCTGCACGCTCCAGGCCGTGCAACAGTGACGAGTTCCAGTACCTAGTGCGTCACCCGCCCCAAGAATCAGTGTCTCCACCAGCACCACAGTCGCAGTCCGAGAAAGTCTTTCGAAGCGCTGGTGTGGCTAGCGCCGCGGTCCTCACTTCGCGTGTCAGCGGACTCGTCCGCGAAGCCGCGATGGCGCGGTTGTTCGGCGCAAGCTCCTCCTACGACGCGTTCCTGATCGGGTTCCGCATCCCGAACCTGACCCGCGATCTCTTTGCGGAAGGGGCGCTCTCGGCCGCGTTCGTTCCGATCTTCGTCGAGTACCTCCAGACCAAAGGGAGGAAGGAAGCGGCGCATCTGGCGAATCTCGTGGCCACGGCAATCATCGTGGTCATCGGCGGGCTCTGCGCGCTGGGAGTCCTGGTGAGCCCCTGGCTGGTCCGCTTCCTCACAAGCGGGTGGGTTCACGCCGCGCCGCAGAAGTACGCGCAGGCAGTCGTCCTCACGCAGATCATGTTCCCGTTCCTCTTGCTGGTGGCGTTGGCCGCGCAGGCGATGGGCGTGTTGAACGCGCTGAACCAGTTTGCTGTCCCGGCCTTTTCGTCGACCCTGTTCAACGTAGGCAGCGTCGTGAGCGGCGTCGCGCTGGGATTTTGGCTCGGACCGCGGATCGGCCTTTCTCCCATTGCCGGCATGGCCCTCGGCGTCGTCATCGGTGGGGCGCTGCAGCTCGTGTGGCAGCTCCCCAGCCTTTGGAAATCGGGCATGCGGTTCCGGTTTGCCTTCGACTTCCATCATCCAGGCCTGCGCCGCATCATGGCGCTCATGGGCCCTGGGATCATTGGAAACGCCTCCGTTCAAATCAACGTGGTGGTGACGACGGTCCTGGCCACGTTGATCTACGATCCCGTTCGCGGACTGGACGGACCGGTCGCGTGGCTCGGATACGCATTCCGCTTCATGCAATTGCCGCTCGGTCTTTTCGGCGTGGCTATCGCGACGGCGACGCTCCCGGCCATCGGCAGAAGCGCCGCCTTAGGCGACACGGTGGAGTTCCGCGAAACGCTCGCCAGGAGCCTGGGACTGACCTTTCTGCTGACCGTCCCATCCGCCGTGGGGCTGATCCTGTTGGGACGCTCGATGATCGGGCTGATTTACGAGGGCGCGAATTTCAAAGCGTACGACACCAGCCAGACGACGCTTGCCCTGAGCTACTACGCCTTGGGGCTAGTGGGCTATTCCGCGATCAAGGTGCTCAGCCCGGCGTTCTATGCGCTCGGCGATGCGCGCACGCCGATGCTTACCAGCCTCGCGTCGATCGCGGTGAATGCCGGGTTGTGCTGGCTGCTAGCCTTCCATTGGGGCATGGGCCAGGCTGGGTTGGCTCTGGCTACCGCGCTTGTGGCGAACGTGGGGTTCCTGGCCTTGTATTCGTTGATGCACGGCAGAATCGCGGGAGTTTACGGGAGACGCCTGAGAAGCGTTGTGTGGAAAGTGAGCGTCGCCTCCGGGGCGATGGGACTAGCCGTATGGGTTCTAAGCCAGGGTTTCCATGCGGTGTTCCAACGCGTCGGTGTGGCCCGCCTGTTCGACATCGGAATCGCCATTCCGGCCGGAGCCGCTATCGTTTATGCCCTCTGCCGAATTATGAAGGTGGAAGAGCTGGAAATGGCCACTCGCGCGCTCGGAGGACCGATTCTCCATCGGTTCCCCGCCTTGACTGCTAAACTTGGGTTGTAATGCACCCTGACGTGGGAAAGGCCCTGCATCTGCAGGAACTGGACCGAACAATCTCTGAACTGCGAGCGGAAATCGCCTCGCTTCCCAAGCAAATCGCCGAAATCGAAAAGGCCCTGGTCAGTCATTTCAGGAAACTGGAGGCCGACAAGGGTGTTCTCGCCGCCAACCTGCGCGCCCGTCACAAGCTGGAAGGTGAAGGCAAAGACCACCAGCAGAAGATCTCCAAGTTGAAAGACCAGATGCTCTCGGCTAAGAACAACGAGCAATACCGGGCCTTTCAGAAGGAAATCGAATACTGCGAGACGGAGATCCGCAAGAGTGAGGATCAAGGGCTTCAGTTGATGGAAGAAGCCGACACTCTCACCAAGAACGTAACGGCCGGTGAGGCGGCATTGAGCGAAGAGAAACGGGTTGTGGATCGGCGAAAGAAGGAAGCCGCGGCTCAGACCGACGGCGCCAAAGCAAACCTCGCTCGTTTTCTCGCCGAACGCGCTGCGCTGACCACCACCATCTCCAAGACGGTGCTGGCGACTTATGAACGCCTTCACAAACGAATGCGCGACGGCCGCGTGGTCGCGAAGGTGACGGAAAGCACTTGTATGGGCTGCAACATTACCATTCGCCCGCAGTTTCTCGCCGACTTGAAGCTTGGAAACGATATCCTGGCCTGCGAGAACTGCCGCCGCATCCTGTATATCGAGGCGGCGCCGGTCGATGTTGAAGCGCAAATGAACAACTGACGCCGTGCGGCCGCCGCTCAGTCGCCGGTGATGTAGCGGCCGTCAAGGCGGAGATTGAACATCGCCCGGGTCGAGTTGTCTCCCGGCGCGGCATTGTCGTCCGGTCCCTCTCGATCGAGCACCGGCGGGACCCTCTCGCCTGACATACCTGGCTCTCCTGAAATGCTTGGCGTGGTTTCGGAAACCGCTGCGGCTGGTTCGGGCAATTCGTCCCCCGCCTGATCTGAGACGAGAGCAGAGACGGTTTCAGTGTCGTGGCCGAAATTCGACTCGGCAGCACTACCCGCCTTCGCACGTAGTTTCTCCAGCGCATTTGCCGACGCTTGCCGGACTCCCCGGTCGGAATCGATCAGCAATCCTTCAAGCGCCGGAACAAGCTCGGGCTCACCCAGCCTGCCGATCACCCACGCGGCAGTCTGTCGAAATCGCGGCCGGCTGTCTTTCGTGAGTTGTCGAACGCGCCAACCAACGCTTCGATCGCCCAGCAGGTGCATCCCAACCAACGCGTTGCCGCGCACCCGGTTGTTCTCATCGCAGAGACACTTGCGAAATGTGTGGGCCGCGAGCGCGGAGTTGACGCTCCAAAGCGACTCGACGACATTCGCACGCACTCTGGAGTCGGTCGAAGCAAGATGGCGCTCCACCCACTCGCGGCTTTGCAGGCGTCGGCCGACCAGCAAGGCAGCTTTCGAAGCGACATGTTTCTCCGGATGGCGCGTCAAGTGACCGACGATCATCAGCAGCCGCGGCCCCGGTGATATCTCATCCAACACATCGAGGACCCGAAGTGTCAGGTCCGTCTCCAAGTGGTATTCGTCCGATTGGCGTCCGGGCATGAGCCGCGCCAGTTTGACGTCCAGCAGCGGATCCTCATAGACGTACTTGCCGCAAAAATCCTTCAGTTCCTGTGAGCTGAAAAGATCCGAGCGTACAAGTTCCAGCAGGAACGCAGGCGTGTCCAGCAGGCGCAAGCTGCGCTTTCTGTGCCCCGGCGGTCCACCCTCCAATTGAAGCCGCGCCACGCCGGCCGCGAAAAAGAGACGCGGATCCTTCGCGGCCAGATCGCGCAGCATTTCGGGAGCGGCGTCGGTCAGGCCAAAGCGATTCAGGACTTCGGCCAGGGCGCGTCCCATTTCTTCCGGACCAATTCTCTTGACGGCCGGCGCTGCATCCTCGGCATTGCATTCAGCCCCGAATCCTCCGGGAGCCCACACGGCTATATTTCGCTGTAGTTGTGAAGCGCACAACACTCGGGACCACCTCCCATTCGATCGGCAAGTTGCGTTCGTCGGGCGACGTCGCTACCGGGACATATCGGCCCGGCAGCCCAATATTTGAAGGATCGGCTCAACCGAAGTTGAGAAAAGCGGATTTCGGGAAAGGGGGAGACATGCCGTTTCCACGGCA
Source organism: Terriglobia bacterium (assembly GCA_963823095.1). GTDB lineage: Bacteria > Acidobacteriota > Terriglobia > Bryobacterales > Bryobacteraceae > CAIVVT01. Next base: position 14,398 of record CAWGKI010000020.1, on the reverse strand, counting down.
CGCCCGAGAACGAGCCATGAGATCCAGACTCCCTTGCTCGATGGCCAGTTATCGATGAGGATTTGAGTGTTCTTCATGTCTCGCCGTGGTTTTGATTGAGCGCCAGCCTATTTCATATTGTGGCGTGGAAGGCGGACGACCGGCCATTGATGCCTTGGTAGATCCGGGACTATGCCTTTCAACGCGTAGGCGGCGGTGGTGAGTTCGGAAACAGCGTCCATCCGCTCGTGCACGGGGCGGCTTTGCCAGTACCGATATTCGTCGGCCTTCATCGCCTTGTAGCTGGTGTATTTGCGGACGGTCTTGTCCATGCGCTTTGTTTGTATCACGCTCCGCGCTGCCGTTCAAGGAATGCCCGCCCGGCGGAAGCTACGCCGCCGGGCGGCGATTCCATCCGACTCTTACGTCGCTGCCAGCGCGGATGCGAACGCATACGTCACGTGATCGTTGGTGACGTCGCCATGAGATGTGATCAGGCCGCCCGAGCCGTCCAGGTTTGTGATCACACCGGTCTGGAATTTGTACGGAGTTCCTACGTCGTGCAATGTGTCGAACACGGCTTCCGTGGTCTTCTGGGCGCCGTTCCGTCCGATTCCGCCGAACGGATCGTTGGCGTCGCCGATGGCCCGAACGTTGTCGCTAGCAAGGCGCGACACGATGGCATACACATAACCCACGACGGTGTCCTGCGCGGAAAACGTCTCAAGCATGGGCCCCTTCACCACCTGCTTGGCAATCACGTCACGGAAATAGCCGATCTGGCCTGCGCCGTTGTTTGCGCTGAATCCAAAGTGCGAGAAGGCCGCCTCCAGGAGTGTGAGAGAGTCGGGCTGCACCATCGGATCCTGCGTCAAGCCTCGGGCGCAGGCTGCCATCAACCTGCCGCCGAGACTGTGGCCGACCAGGTGTACCTTCACGTTCAGCGGATCGCTCTTCAGAGCACGCACCGCCCGCACGACGCCGGTCTCGCCCACCACGCCGGAGCGGCTTTTCATCTGGTACCAGGTGGTCATATTCCCGAGTTTCCCAGCGCCACCCAGGATCGAGCCGATCACTGGGCCAAAGGCCTGCACTCCGCCGCCACCGTTGGACGTGACTATCTCGCCCACCGACGCTACCCCTCCGCCGGAGTCGCCTCCACCCGCCGCCGCCCGAGCGGCAGGCATCAACACCGGCCGCCGCAGCAGGTTCAGCAAATCGGAGCCCGCCTGCGAACGAATCAGGGACAGTCCCTCCATCGCATCGCCCGCGTCATCGCCGGATGGGATGGTGGAGAGCACCAGACTGACGAACTGATCCTGGGCGTCGGTGTCCTGCGCCAGATTAGGGAGCAGGGCGATGGCCTGGTCGAGCGCCTGTTTCTGCGCGTCGGTGGCATCCTCCTGGAGTCCCTGCAGTTGCTGTCGCACCGCTTCCATCTGGGCCGCCGAAACGTCCGCATCCTGCACCGTTCCCGCGTTGCCCGGGAAGGTCTCCTGGTACGATTTCGAGGGCCAGTAAACGGCTGCCACCAAAGTATTCCTCGCCGCAACGCCCTGGAACTCGGGCCTGCCAAGGTGGCCGCGCAAGGTGGTCAGGAAATTCGTGTAGAGAGTGGTCGCGTCGTTCTCGTCGTTGCGAAATCCGTGCGCCAGAAAGACGACGTCCGTTGCCGCGGCCGCGGCGTCCGAAAGAGCGCTGAACTCGTCGGCCGCGGGCAGATTCCCGTTGCCGTCATAGTGCAGCCGATAATAATCGAAACCGGCGATGGTCTCCATGATGCCTCCTATTGCGGCAAGCCGATTAAACGGCTTGCAGTACTTTCATCAGGTCCAACAGCCCCGCGCCCTGAAATGAGCGTTCGCGGCGCAAATCGATCGCATTATCCAGGAAAATCTGCTTCACCCTTTCCGGCTGCCCGATGAACTCGGAACGTACCGAGAGAAATGCCGCTACCGCCCCGGATACGTGCGGAGCCGCCATGCTGGTGCCGCTGAGTTCGCAATAGCGCACCGGGCCGACCTCGACGCCCGCCTCATTCGTCGTCCCGTACTTCGCCGCCTCCTGGCCGGCGGCGCAGGAGATGATGCGTTCTCCTGGAGCCAGCAGGTCCGGCTTGGGACGGCCGTCGCCGGTCGGTCCGCGCGACGAGAAGTACGATACGCCATAGGTGTGCGGCATCTCGCGGTGCGTGGAGCCAACCGTGATGGCGAGGTCCGCGTTGCCAGGGTCGGTGATGGACAGGTCGCTGTAGCGGGATTGCACCTGGTTGTCGGCATCCACGAAGGTGGCGAATCCTCCATTGCCCGCCGACACCACCACCACCACGCCGCTGCGCACCAGGCGGTTCACCTCCACGCACAGCGGACTTTGTCCGCACGCGAACCAGCGCGGATTGAAGTCGTAGCCGAGGCTCATGTTCACGCCGTGAATCAAGAGCCGCCGGCCGTTCTGGTTCCAGGTCTGGATCTGATCGATCGCTTTCAGGATCCAGCTCACCTTGCCTTGCCCGGCGGTCTGCTTCGCCGCGTCGCGCCGCGTTACGTCCGCGATCACCTTCAGGCTGAGCAGGCTGACCTTCGGCGCCACGCCCGATATCACCCGCAGCGATTCGCGCTGCGGAATGGAGTCGTCGGTTGCTTCCACGCGCAGTTCTGTGCCGACGATCTCTTCGCCTGCAGGATTGGGCGATTCCCAGTAACCGCCGATGATGCCCGACACATGCGTGCCGTGACCCAGCCGGTCGATCAGCGCGGTCACGACCGGCGCCGGCGCGACGGACCCGTCCGGAGTGAAGTCGGTGTGCGCCAGTGGAGCTGTGATGCTCAGCGCGTCGTAGGGGCCGAATTGGGGCGAAATCCCCTTGAAATGGGGATGATCGCCCTGGATGCCCGAGTCGAGCACGCCCCAGACGATGCCTTCGCCCCGCGCCTGGAACGCGCGTTGCGCCGCGTCGGCCTTTACCGTGACCAGCGAGCGCGTGAGCGTTGTGCTGACCTCGGTGTCTTCCCAAATGCGGTAGACCACGCTCGCCGTGCGCCGGTCGATCTTCATCAGGGCGCGCGCACCTTCCGCCAGGTCCAGAATATGCTGCGCCGTCAGAGTCGCCACCACGTAGCCCGACACCGTGGAAAAGGGTACGTTCCACTCTTGGGCTTGTCTTGCTCACCCACGCCATCGCCGCCTCTGTACCGCCCTGGTACATCTCGTTCAGCGCGATGATCACCTCGAAGTCCTGCGGCAGCGCCGGGTCCGAGATGGCGCTGCTGCACTTTGCCCAACAGCGGCTCGGTCACGATGGAGCGCATCATGTCCAGCCGTATCATCTGGCCCGGATGCTTGCCTTGGGGCGGCTTGGGCGTATCCCCGGAGCTCATACTCCTGCCACCTTCTTCAGATTGGACGGCGGAGCCGGAAGCGCGGTCTCGCACATCAATGAGGTCGCCGGACTAGACAGCAGGAATCTGCGGCCTGGCCGTGGCGCGACCAGGTTCATCGCGAGTAGGCCCCATGGCCCGCCAAAGTCCTCTTTGGTGTGGCCGGCGAGGTCCTTGAGTTGGTTCGCCAGATCACCCTTGCGCTTCAGGAATTCCGGATCCGTGCGGCTGACGCCGGGTTGGCTGAGGTACTGCCGGATTGCGAGGAGCTTCTGACCGGTCTTCAGCATCGAGTCAGTCCACCAGACAATGTTGAGGTAATCGACGCCAATATTGCTCACGGCCTGGGGATTGAGATCCGGAAACAGCGCCCGGAATTGCCCCGACTGGACATTGCCAATGGCGCGCATGCTGGCCCACAGCGCGTCATCCTGAGCAGCCCGCAGCCGGTAATCCAACGAATCCCCCGGGTAAGTTAAAAACGTCAGCGCGTTGCGGCCCGCCCGATCGTACTCGGACTCTCCGCGCTGTTGATCGCCATTGAAGAACAAGCCGCCGAAGGCATCGTCGTCGTAGTACGCCTCGGCGAGCACCGTCGTCCGGCCGAACTGCTGCAACTCGGCAGGAAGGCTTCCGGACGTGGCCGTCGCCTCGTCAAAGCCCAGACCCGCGCCGATCAGAAGATCGTGCAGCATGTCATCGCGGCCCGTCTTGTCGCTGAGTTCGAAATAGCTGTGGCGTGCTTGCAGCGCCGGCTGACCCGAGACGCAAGCGCCCGCGCGGTAAGCCGCAGTCATCATCAGGTTCTCAGCCAGCACATTTCGCAGCTTGTCCGAATTGGCGCCAAAGTTAACGCTGTCGATGCCAATATGCGAGGCAGTCACCGAATCCGTCAACACGTACTCGCCGGTGGTAGCGTCCCAGGCCGCCGATCCGTCGCAGAGCAGCTTGGAGATGCTGATCGAATTGTAGATGCCCAGCAGGTTCACTTTGAAGGCATGCTTCAGGGTTTTCTCCGAACTGATCAGAGACTTTAGCGCCTGGATGCCCGCGCCCGGCGTGTGGTCGCGCGCGACCAACTCACTGAGGTCGCCTTGCAGCGCACTCTCCAACACGGCCTTGCTGTCCGGCGTCACCGCGTCGAGGTCCACTTCGTAGAGGAACATCGCCTCGTTTTCGTCGATGGAGTGCAATTCCATGCCGACCCCGAGCGAGAGTGTGCGGTCGATCGCCGACTTCAACGCGCATTGAATCGCGTTGATCGTGATCAGGGGCAGGCCCGCCGCCGCGAGTTCGTTCTGGTCCAGCTGCGGATCCGAGCTGATCGATTCCAGTAGTGGCTTGAACAGCGGATTGGAATCGAGCGAGGTGGAGATACCCGCCGAGGCGCTCGCGTTAATGGAGAAGTCGTTCTTCTTCTTCCGGTAGAAACCCAGATGGCAGAGAGAGCCGGCGAGTCTCTGTACCCGGATCTGGTAGTCGCCCGAGTACTCGTAGCCCGCGCCCACGTTGATCGATCCGCCCGCGGTCACCTTCAGGTCGCTCCCAATCGGCATCTTCACCGTCGCTAGCGGGTTGACGAACGTCAGCAGGTTCACCGAGCCCGAGAACTTCAAACTGCCCGTGCTGTCCACGGACGCCACGCTGCCTTCCGCCATGGCCGTGAAGTCGTCCACGTCCGCGGGAATCGCGAAATTTGCGAGCGTCTGCTTGATGGATTCAAGCACTGGCGGAGTTACGTCAGCCAGACTGAATCGCTGGCAGTAAGTCAGATTAACGCCCGATTCGCCCGTGAACCCGAACCGCAGCTTATCTACCGGGGCTCCTACGGTGGTCGTTACGCTTGCCTGCAAGCTCGCGCAGACGTAGCGTTCATTCAGCCGCACCGGGATGTTGTCGCCGAACAGGTCGAAGATGAATAGCGGAGCGTTGTCGGTTTGAGGCACGAAGACGGAAAGCGTCCCGTTCACTCCCGCGTCCACTTTCAAGACCGCAGCCTGCCCTCCGATGTCGATGGGCGATTTGAAAGATAGCTCGTTGTGTGTCGTTGCTACTTCCGGGTCGTCCCAGGTCGTGGTCCTCAGAGCGTTCAGGTTGATGCCGAGCGCCACATAGTCGGGCAGGCTCTTGAAGTATCTGGAAAGGGCCTCGGGACCGGCTTCTATGTCGGTGCTGAAGCTGAACTCGTCGGACAACTTGAACGTTGGCACGCGCGACCTCCTTACTCAGGCAAAACCAATTTGCTCCGGCAATCAGCCGAAGTATGCACGATGGAAGTTTTAGGAATGTGACGCAGCCGCGACGATTATTCCCAATTTCGTGCCGGCTGCCCGATCAGCAGTGAATATACACCCAATCACCCCTTTTTAGACCCTTTTTTCGTCCTCTCCGGGCGTGGCGCCGCCGGCGCGGGCAAGAGTCGCTCTCAGACGGATACACCGTCTCATACACCCTGTATAATCTCCGGGAGGACTTCCATCGCCTTGCTACGCAGAACATTCCTGGCCGCCTCCGCACTTCCGCTGATCGTCCCGCGCAGTTTGCGGGCTGCTTCGCGAGACGAGATCATCGAGTCTCTCCGGGCGAGAATGCGCGAATTCACTTCGAACGGGCCTTGCACCGGAATCGTCACGCTGCTGCAAATTGGCGGAAAGCGCATCGCTCTCGATGCCTTCGGTTTGGCCGACCGCGAAGCCAATCGAGCGATGAAGACCGACACGATCTGCCAGATGATGTCGATGACGAAGCCCTTCACGGGCACGGGTATCGCGCTGTTGGCCGAGGATGGCAAGCTGCGTTTCACGGATACCGTGGAGCGCCACCTGCCCGAGTTCCGGGGCCAGCGCGTGATTGAGAGCGTCGATGGCAAGAAGCAGGTTACGGTGCCGTCGCCACGCCCCATCACGATCCGCGATCTGATGACGCATACCTCCGGCATGGCCGAAATGCCGCCCGAGTCGGCAGGCGATTTCGCCACCGATGTCCTGCGCCGGCCGCTCGACGAGAACGTGCTGATTTACGCGCAACAGCCGCTGATCTTTGCTCCTGGAACGCGCTATCAGTACAGCAACATGGGACTGGCGACGCTGGGCCGCATCATCGAAGTCTGCTCGGGCCAGAGCTACGAGAAGTTCCTCGCGGAGCGCATCTTCGAGCCGTTGGGAATGAAGGATAGCTTCTTCTTCCCGCCCGCGGAGAAGCGCGACCGGACCGCGATGGTCTACTTCACCAACAAGGAAGGCAAGACCGATCCGATGCCGGGTTGGGTTGAAAGAAAAGGCGCGCGCTATCCGATGCCCGAAGGCGGACTGTTTTCCACGGCGGAGGACCTCTCGCGGTTTTACCAGACGATGCTCGATGGTGGCGTCTATCAGGGCAAACGAATCCTCTCGAAATGGGCCGTGGAGACCATGACTGCCTTGCAGGAGTCCTCCGTTCCCGGCGTGGCCGGCACGGGCAGCGGCTGGGGGCTTACCTGGAACCGCGTCAGCGGACCCCGCGGGATGCTGACGCTGAAGTCGGCATCGGCGTTCGGCCATGGCGGCGCGTTTGGCACGTTCGGGTTGGTCGATCCGGAGCGCAAACTCGTCGCCGTCTTCTTCACCCAGGAAATGGGACGCGAGATCCGCCCCGCGCAGGAAGGCTTTATCGAATTGGCGGAAGCCGCCGCCACCGCGTAAACAGGAGTTATGCAGATGCGTCTTCTCATTGCCGCTTTATTCGTACCGTTGTTCATGTTCGCCGCGCCGCCGGTCACCGACCCGCAAAAGGCCGGTATGGATCCCAAGCGCCTGGCGCAGATCCCCGAACGCATGAAGGAGTTCGAGGAGCGGGGGCAACTCGCCGGGACTGTCACGCTGCTGCAGCGCCATGGCGCGCTGGCTCATTTTGAAGCCACTGGCTGGGCCGACATCGAAGCGAAGAAGCCGATGCAGCGCGACACGATCTTCCAGATCATGTCGATGACCAAGCCCATCACCGGCGTCGCCATCATGATGATGGCCGAGGAGGGCAAGCTGCGCCTCACCGATCCCGTGGAACGCCACCTGCCCGAGTTTCGCGGCCAGATGATGATCGCCTCGAGGGACGGCGACAAGATCGTGCTGCAGAAGCCACCGCGTCCGATTACCATCCGCGACCTGATGACGCATACTTCGGGCATGATCGGCGTGCCGCCCGCCTCCACCGGTCCGCTGCTGATCGATATGAGCATGCCGCTCGATCGCGCGGTTGCGATCTATGCGCAACAGCCACTCGATTTCGAGCCCGGAACGAAATGGCAGTATTCGAATCCCGGCATCGCGACGCTGGGCCGCATCGTGGAAGTCCTGTCCGGCATGAAGTACGAGGAGTTCCTCGCGAAGCGCATTTTCGAGCCGCTCGGCATGGTGGATTCGCACGTCTTCCTGCCCGAGTCCAAGCACGCGAGACTCGCGGCGTTGTACACGCTCGAGAACGGGAAGATGGTCAAGGATGGCCCGAGTGCGCTGGCCGGAGACGCGATGAAGTTCCGCAAGGGCGCGGTCTATTCCGGTCCCGAGTTCTCTGTCTACTCCACCGCGGCGGATCTCGCCAGGTTCTACCAGATGATGCTCGACAAGGGCACGTACAACGGCAAGCGGCTGTTGTCGGCGGCCTCGGTCGCAACGATGTCGGCGGTGCAATCCGGCGACGTCAAGTCGGGCTGGGACATCGGCGATGGGTTCGGCCTGACATGGGAAGTCACCAAGGATCCGATTGGCACGTTGACGGGACTGAGCCGGCGTCATTCCATCACGGCGGAGCGTTTTCGACGTTCGGCTATATCGATCCCAAGAAGGACCTGGTCGGGGTCTACATGACGCAATGGAACGGTCCTGACGGCAAGATCCCGCGCGAAACGTTCGTCCAGATGGGCGCGGCGTCGATTATCGAGTAGGCTGTCGCGGGCGGCTGGCCTCCTGGGAACGCGGATCTCCAGATCGGCTCAGTGCGCCGGCGTGTGAACGAAAACTCACTGCAGCTACGCGGGGTGAGGCCGAGTCAAATGCTTCGGTGCTGGCAAACCAACGTCCTCAGTTGCATCGAAGCTGACCCGCAGGCCATCATGCGCGTTCGCTAGCCGAAGGGCCGACAGGCAGTTGTTGACGGTTGAAGTGTGAGCCGAACGGAGCCGATCTGGAGATCGGCGTTCCCAGGGGTGCCCTCGCACAACCCCATGGCATCCGAGCGCGCGCAATGAGATTATGAGACCTGGAAACCGCTATCCCCGCCGTCCAGCCAGTGGCGCGGCGGCGAGTGTCTCCGGAATCTGAGGAGATCGATTCGATGGAACAGACCATTTCATTCACGCTCAATGGAAAACCGGCCAGCGTCACCGCGGATGGCGAGCGGATGCTGCTGTGGGTGCTCCGCTCCGACTTGGGGCTGACCGGAACGAAGTTCGGCTGCGGCGAGGCCCAGTGCGGAGCCTGCACTGTGATCGTGGACGGTGAGGCAGTGCGATCCTGCGTCACGTCGCTCAAAGACGTCGCCGGCAAGAAGGTCATGACAATCGAGGGGCTGGAGTCGGGCGGGCATCTGAACGCGCTGCAGGAAGCCTTCGTGAAGCATCACGCTTTCCAGTGCGGCTTCTGCACTCCGGGAATGGTCATCAACGCGTACGCGGTTCTGGCGAAGAATCCGCGCCTGAAGCGGGACGAGATTGTCAAGGAGATGGACGGCAACCTCTGCCGTTGCGGCGCGCACGTACGAATTCTCGAGGCAATCGAGGAAGCCGGCGTAGCGATGCAGGGAGGTGCGCGATGAAGCCGAATCTCGTAGTCGAGTCCGGCGCGCAGCCCACGACCGAGGTGAGCCGGCGCGACATGCTCGCGCTTGCCGGGTCGGGCCTATTTGTCCTGTTCTCTACGGAAGACGCCAAGGCGAACATGCAGGAGGAGAAGGTCCCCGAGCGGCCGACCTTCCCCACCGATTTCAATGCCTACCTGCGCATCGCGCCCGACGGCAAGGTGACGGGCTTTGCGGGCAAGGTCGAGTTGGGCCAGGGTTCGCGGAGCGTCCTGTCGCAACTGATTGCCGACGAGCTCGATGTCGATTACGACTCGGTTGAAATGGTGATGGTGGACACGGCGGTTTGCCCTTGGGACATGGGCACGTTCGGTTCTCTGAACGTCCGCCAATACTCGCTGCTGGTGCGTGCCGCGGTGGCCGAAGCACGCGCGGTGCTGCTGCAGATGGCCTCCGAGAAATTGGGCGTGCCGGTCGAGAGGTTGATTGTCAGCGCCGGGGTGATCTCGGACAAGACCGCGCCAGGCAAGAAAGTCAGCTACGGCCAACTGGTCAATGGCAAGAAGATCGAACGCCATCTGCCCAAAGTGTCCATTAAGGCGTACGCGTCGATGCGGTTCCCCAAACAGAGGCTGCAACGGAAAGACGCGCTGGCTAAGGTCACGGGCAAGGCTGAGTATTCCGCCGACGTGAAACTGCCTGGGATGCTGTACGCGCGGGTCCTGCGGCCGCCGGCGCACGGTGCGAAGCTGAAATCCGCGAACACGGATGCGGCGGAAAAGGCCGGAGCCCGCGTGATCCGCGACGGTGACTTCATCGCCGTGTTGCACGCTCATCCGGACGTGGCGGAACAGGCGCTCAGCCTGGTGAAGGCCGAGTTCGACACTCCGAAATCGAACGTCGACGAAAAGTCGATCTTTCAGCATCTGGAGAAGATGGCGCCGCCGCCCAGGATGGTCAAGGAAACCGGCAATATCGCCGAGGGCGAGAAGCAAGCCGCGAGCATTGTCGAAGAGACCTACCTGAACAGCTATGTGGCTCACGCACCAATCGAAACGCACTCCGCCATTGCTTCAGTTGAGAACGGCAAGGTCACGGTCTGGGCCAGCACGCAGACGCCGTTCCCGTTGCGCGAGGAGATCGCGCAGACTCTGAAACTGCCGCTGACGGACGTGCGGGTGATCGTGCCTTACGTCGGCGGCGGATTCGGCGGCAAGAGCGCCTCGGGCCAGGCTGTCGAGGCGGCACGCTTGTCCAAACTCGCGGGTGCGCCGGTACAGGTCGTTTATGATCGCGCCGAGGAGTTCTTCTACGACTTCGTCCGTCCCGCGGCCCTCATCAAGCTCAGGACCGGCCTGACCTCAGACGGCAAAATTTCGTCCTGGGACTGCAAACTCATCGCCGGCGGCGAACGTGAGGCAATTCCGTTTTACGCGTTCGCCAATCAGCGCACCGTCTCGGCGGGCGGTTGGGGCGGCGGCAACCCGAAGGGCATGCACTTCTTTGGCGTTGGCGCCTGGCGCGCGCCCTCGGTCAACACCAACACCTTCGCGCGCGAGTCGCACATGGACATACTGGCAGCGAAGGCGGGTGTGGACCCGGTCGAGTTCCGCCTGCGCCATCTCACCGACGTGCGCATGAGGCGCTGTCTGGAAACCGCAGCCAAGCAGTTCGGATGGAGAGCGGGCAAAAGTCCGTCCGGACGTGGACAAGGGGTTGCGCTCGGCATGGATGTCGGCACATATTGCGCGACCGTGGCCGAGATCTCGATTGACAAAGCGACCGGCACGGTGAAAGTGCACCGTATGGTCGTCGCGATGGATCCGGGCTTCGCGGTGAACCCGGATGGCGTTCTCCAGCAGATGGAGGGTGCCACGACGATGGGGCTTGGTTACGCGCTCACGGAAGAACTGCGCTTTCAGGGCGGCGAAATCCACGACCGCAATTTCGATACTTATCTGCTGCCTCGATTCTCGTGGCTGCCGAAGATTGAGTGCATCATCCTGGAAACGCCTGGAGCGCCCGCGCAGGGCTGTGCCGAGCCGCCAGTGGTCACCGTGGGCGCAGTGCTTGCCAACGCCATTTTCGACCTTACGGGGAAGCGGCTGCTACAGCTTCCGATGACGCCCGCGCGCGTCAAAGAGGCTCTGGCCCGGAGTTGAACGGGCCGGCCTGATGATCTCGTAACGACGGCGCATCGCTGGGCCGAGAGTCGTTTCAGGGTGCGCCGTCATCCCGGGAGGGAAAATGGGCGTTCCGGAATACTATCCATATAAATCCTCTGCGGTGAGGGATTCGTACTTCGAACATTACGATGCGCTGGCCGCTAGGCAGTGGCCCATCGCATCGGAAACACGAATGGTCCCTACGATGCGAGGCGGCACGTTCGTTCGCATTAGTGGCCCGGTGGGCGCGCCGCCACTCGTGCTCCTACATGGCGCGGCGACGACCTCTCTCATGTGGGCTCCGAACATCCAGGCCCTATCCGAGGAGTACCGAACCATTGCGGTCGACCAGATGGGTGAGATGGGCAGGAGCACTTGCACGCAGCCGATCCGCGATCTCGAAGACTTGCTCCATTGGCTGGATGAGTTGTTCGAAGCAATGGAACTTGGAAACCGCGTCAACCTGATGGGGATGTCATACGGCGGCGCGCTGGCTGCACAGTTCGCGGTCCATTATCCACATCGGCTGAATAAGGTCGTGCTGGTCGCCCCGGGAAACACGATTCTTCGTTGCACCGCGGAGTTCTTCGCCAGGGTGATCCTCATGATCGTAAACCGGAAACGGTATCTTCCAAAGTTCGCGCGCTGGATCTTTGCCGATGCTGCCCGGAAAGAACCGCAGTGGTTCAATGAGGCCGTCGCGGAGCTATTCATCAGCATGAGTATCCTTGCGCCGCACAAGACTCCGGTTCCACCGGTGATGACGGATGCACAATGGCGCGGCCTGCATGTCCCGGCACTCTTTCTGATCGGCGAGCATGAAACCATCTACCCCGTCCCGAAGGTCCTGAGCCGCCTCAAACGCGTCGCGCCCCAGATCAAAGTCGAGGTCATCCCGGGCGCAGGCCATGACTTGACCTTCGTGCAGCCCGCCCTGGTGACTCGCACGGTCCTGGAATTTCTCAACGTGCCGGTTGGCGCGTCGAGGTTGCCAGAAACCGAGGCCTGATAGCGATCTCGCTAAGTACCGAAGTCCACTTCCTGACGAAGCTACCCCGTATGCTCTGGCCGGGACATTGAATCCTTTCTGGATCAGACGCATCTATCCTTATTTAGAATGATTAGTCAATTGATGATTGGTCACTAGAAAGGATTTCAACCATGATCGTCCGCCGCAAGGCTTCTGAGCGAGGCAACTCGCGGACAAGCTGGCTCGACAGCCGCCACAGCTTCTCGTTCAACCGCTACTACGACCCGGAGTGGATGGGTTTCCGAGACCTGCGAGTTATCAACGACGATATCGTCGCGCCGTCGGGTGGATTTGGCAGGCACCCGCACCAGGACATGGAGATCGTTTCCTGGGTGCTGGACGGTGTATTAAAGCATCGCGATTCAACTGGTTCCGAGGGTGAGCTTCGTCCTGGCGAGGCCCAGCGAATGAGCGCGGGCACTGGTATTCAGCATAGTGAATTCAACGGTTCGGCAACCGAAAGGGTGCGGTTCCTCCAAATCTGGATTGAGCCCGCCGAATTGGGAATGGCGCCAGCCTACGAGCAGAAGGATTTCCCAGAGGCTGGCCGGCACAACCGGCTAAGCGTGATTGCGAGTCCCGATGGGCGTGCGGGCTCTGTCACCATTGGGCAGGATGCCGTCATCTATGATGGTGTACTCGACTCCGGTGCGTCCGTTGAGCATCAAATAGAATCCGGCCGCTCGGCCTGGGTACAGGTGGCGAAGGGCGCAGTGAGTGTCAATGGGCTGGCCCTGGAAGAGGGCGATGGCGCGGCTCTCAGCAACGAGGCGGTCCTGAAGGTTCTTGCCGGAGAGCCGTCCGAGGTTCTTGTTTTCGACCTGAAGTGAGCGCCTATTTTGAAAAGGGGTTGAGAGAATCGTACAGATGGCGCAACAGGGAGCCGTGCACGAAGCGACACGCTGGTTACTCCAGCACGGCTACCTCCTGTTGCTCTCCGGTGTGGCAGCCGAGCAGTTGGGTGTACCTTTGCCTGCGGCGCCTCTCCTGCTAGCAATGGGCGCTCTGGCGGGTCTCGGCCACTTCAACCTCCTGACGGCCTTTGCCCTATCGAGTCTGGCAGCCCTCTCGGCCGATTTGGTCTGGTATCAGCTTGGACGGCGCCGAGGGGATTCGGTCCTCGGTCTGCTCTGCCGCCTGTCGCTGGAGCCGGATAGCTGCGTCCGGCTGACGCATCAAGCCTTCGACCGCTACGGCCAGGCCAGCCTGCTCTTCTGTAAGTTCGTCCCTGGTTTGAGCACGGTAGCGCCGCCTATGGCGGGCAGCTCCGGCATGTCGATCTGGCGCTTTATGGCCCTGGATCTTACCGGTTCCGGACTTTGGGCGGGATCGTTTCTGGCGGTGGGCTGGCTTTTTCGAATCGAGGCGGAGCGAGCGCTGGAGCTGCTGACCCAGTTTGGCTTGTGGTTCTTTGTAGTCTTGGTGGGTCCGCTGGTCGTGTGGCTCGTTTGGAAGTATCTACAGCGGCGCGCCTGGTTTGCGCATGTCTCGGCGCTCCGGATCGGTCCGGAGGAGTTGCGGAGCATGCTGGCCGAGGAGGAGCCGCCCGTCGTGATCGATCTTCGACCAGGGCGTACGGTGCTCCGCACGGGACTCAAGATAGCCGGAGCTTTCGTGCTGGAAGTAGAGGAGTTGGATATCCACCTCCGCAAGCTACCCTCCGGCGCCCATCTCGTCTTCTACTGCAGTTGACCGAACGAAGCATCCAGCGCCAGTTTGGCGCTGAAATTCCATGAGGCCGGTTTCCCGAACACGTCAGCTCTCCTGGGCGGGTTCGACGCCTGGATGGAAGCGGGCTACCCCGTTGAAGCTGTGGCGTGAGCGCCATCATGCCGGAGTGCAAGCGCCGCAACATTAACGATCGGATTTGCCGAGCGTGCAACTCAGGCACTTTCGTGGACCGGCTCCGGCTTTGACTCGGCGAAGCGGTAGCCGACGTGGCTGTCGGTCAGCAGATACTCGGGATCGGCTGGGTCGATTTCGAGTTTCTTGCGCAACTGCCGGACAAACGTTCTCAAGTACTCAAACTCGCCTCCGTACTCAGGGCCCCATACAGCATGCAGAAGCCGCACATGTGT
>CAWGKI010000019.1:0-469327 GCA_963823095.1 Terriglobia bacterium | reverse complement strand
GACAACTCGAAATGGGACAGGAGTTTGTCCGCCATGCGGCTGTGAGACAGAGGCGTAAGAAGCCAGAGCAGCGCCGGCGCGGCAACCATCTTGGCGATCAGAGCGTAAGTGAACCACATCAGCAAGAGCGCCATTTTGAACGGCCCACGGCCGTCCACCCGCGACGAAATGCATGGAATGCGGTCATAGGAATCCCCCTATACCAACGCGCTCAGAGTGAGCACCAGGTTCTGAAGCCAGAAAGCAATTTCTCCGCCCCACAGAGCGGCCAGCCTGATCGGGTACTTGGACTCCCAACTATCATTGGTCCGGTTCACGTCGAGGACGTGCCGCTGGTACGGGTCGATCTGCACCCAGTCGGCCTGCGCGGTCTTCTGGAACTTGAATTTGGCCCAGCGATCCACGCCGTCCCACTGGCGCTTTTCGAGCGAGCCGTCGTCGAAGTGAATCCACACCTCCATGGGCAAGACCGCATCGCCTTCGCGGCGAACGCGCACCGTGGTCTCATAGAGGTCCTTGTGCCCTTTGGCCTTCGAGGCCTTTTCATCGGCCTGCGACGCCTGCTCGGGCGTCACGGTGAGGCGCTTCCCGTTGTCGTCAAAGACGCCGGCCCAGGCGCCGAGCTTGTGCGATTGAACATCGTCCACTTTGTAGTCGAGCCGGCGGGCGTGGAACACGAACTGATCGAAGAAAGACGTGAAGTCGCGGCCCGAGACCTCGTTCACCACCTTCAGGAAATCGTAGGTGTCGGGATGGTGAAAACGATAGCGCTGGTGGTAAGTGCGCATCACGCGGGCCATCGTGTCCTCGCCCATCAGCCGCTCCAGCGTCAGCAGGAAGACGCCCGTCTTCATGTAAGAGTTGACGCCGTAGCTGAAAGAATCCGCGTAGCCCCAGGCGTTGCGCAGGATCGGATCCGAGTCCGGCTGGTACTGATAGACCAGCCGATTCTCCGTGTCGCCCGTATACTTGGGCAAACCGAACAGGCCGGCCACTTGCAGACCGAACACTTTCAGCGAAAAGGCCGATGCTCCATAATTCTCCTCGACCACCTTGGAGGTCGAATAGGTATTGAAGCCCTCGTCGAGCCACGACTCTTCGAATTCATTGGTAGCCACGAGTTGCATCCAGAATTGGTGGCCGAATTCGTGGACGGTAACTTCCTCCAAGCTGAGCACGTCGGCGGGCAGCTTCCAGGACGTCCCGCAAGTGATGAAGGTCGGATACTCCATGCCGCCGGCGCCCTCGCCGCCAAAGGGCGGGTCCACCAGCGTCAGAGTCTTGTAGGGATACTCCCCGTAGCGCAACCCGAAGCCTTTGATGCCCGCCATGGCCGCTCGAAAATAGCGGTCGGCCTGCTCCGCGTGTTCAGGCTGAAGCATCAGCGTAATCCTCACGTCGCTGAGCCGGGCGTCTTCGGTGGAGATGCCGAAGAGCCTGGCTGCCCTGGCAATCTCTTCCGCCTTGGTTTGTTCCGCGGCGACAAAGGTGCGCTCCAGCTTGAGGTAGGTTGGCTGAGCCGTCCAGGCAAAGTCGATCACGCTGTGCTGCACGAACGTCCAGGTGGTCGTCTTGCGGGCGGCGTCCTCGTGTGTGCCGGTAAGTGCGCCGGTCGCGCCGATCTTGTACTCCGAAGGAAGAGTGATCTCCGCGCGATAGTCGCCGAAATTGGCGAAAAACTCGCTATTTGCGTGAAATTGATGGCAATTCCAGGCACTCATGGGAGCATGGCGGAAGCCGGCCGTCTCCCACACGCCGATCTTGGGGAACCACTGCCCCGCGAGGTAAAACGTCCCGTGCCAGCCCGTGCGCGCGAAGACCTCCGGGAGCTTTGTGTCGAAGTCCATCTTCAGCGTGAGCGTCGCGCCGGGCTTGGCGGGTTCGGGCAATTGGACTTCGATCACGGTCTGGTCGTCGCCATTGGCGTCGTCGGGTTGAATGAAGTGGATGGACTTGGTGAGATCCGCGCCACCATCGAGGCGCAAGCTCTTCACATCGATCCAGCCCCATTCCTTCTTCGAGGAAACGTCGCTCCGCAGCCGTCCGCCGGATTCGCGCATGAAGGTGCTCTTCTCGTTCTTGAAGGCGTTCATGTAGAGGTGAAGGCGGAGGGTCGCGACGGTGTCTGGAGAATCGTTCAACCAGACGAGCGTTTCGCTGCCATGGATGATGTGGGCCGTTACATCGAGCGACGCTTTCAGATCATAGCTGGCGATAGGCTTCGCCATCTGGGCCTGGAGCAGCGTGGGAAGAAACAGGGCCGAGAGCGTGCCTGCGCACGCTAACCATCGCGTCAGTCGCATTGCCAATTCTCCGTTCCGTTGTGTTGGCGGGTGCGCATCGCCACGATTGCAGGCGATGCGAAAGCTGGAGTCTCGTCGCTCGGGTCAGGCAGGGGTCGTGCGAGCGTCTGCTTGCGCGTTGGCGGATCCGCGACGCCGCGTTGAAAGATGAGTTTCATGGCGAAGCCCCGCTGCTTGAGCGTTCCTGCGATCGTGTCGCCGCTGAGCTTGCCAAGGTACGATGCGTCGAGGACTTTGCAGCGGAATCGGACCAGATTGAGATCGAGGCGAATCTCTTCGAGAGCCGCACCCTTCACGCCCTCCTCGGGGCTGTCGAGCGTGCCCTTCAACGTGCCGTCTTCGAGCTTTGTTACGTGGAGTGCGAGATGAATCCGGGCGTTTGGCACGTCGAGCCTGCCGATCCAGTCGCCGGCGAGCGGCGATTCCTCCGCCGGCAGGCGGAGGGTAGGCAGGAGGATGAGGATTCCCCAGAGGACCGATCGGCTTGTCCCAATCCGACGACCAGTTGGCGAGATGAGATGCGCCTTTCGGGGTTAGGATACCAAGTCGTGTGCGTGGCAGCTGGCCGGTCACTGGTGAGTGCTGGAGTGTCGCCCAACTTTCACCAGATGGAGGCGACGGTCCAGATGCGCACAGAGACTCCGCCGAGCTTGCCGCCCTCGGAATAAACAGAGATTCGCCGGCCGTTCTGCTTCGGAAAGATCAGCTCTGTCATGGTGAGGAGCCCATGCTCCGCGAAGACTTCGATGGAACTGCGATCGACGAGGATCCGAAGCTGCAACTGCCCTTGACGAGTGAGCGTCAAAGGGGCGCTGACGCGCGCCGGGAAGTCCTTACTGAATTCGGTCTCGCCCGAGTTCGTCCGATCGATGAACAACTCCCCACGCTCGCGATCGTAGCCGACTTCCGTATAGGCGCCGTCGCCGGAGAGCAACCGCCAACCGGCCACCTTAGCGCTGCCCAGCGTGATGGCGGATGTGAGATCGACCATCTTGTCGCCGCGCGTCTTTCCGTTGAGATGTTTGTTGACCTCCTTCTCAGTTCCGATGAAGCGCGTAAACGGAACCGTGTGGAGTTTCGCGAGGGCGTCGGAGGGAAGCTGGATGAGACGCAGACCGTCAGCGGTAGTGCGCAAGGCGAGCTTGCGCGGGAAAGTCATCTGGCCGCGCCAGGGAGAGGTTGGAAGCTTACCCGCGTACTGCCAGTTGCTCATCCACCCGATCATGGTCTGGACTGGGAGTAGCGGCTGAGTCTGCGGATGGACCGGCGACGGAGTCTTCGGCAGCCCGTTGAAGGTGAGAGCGCAGTAGCAGTCCTTACCGTAGTCGGTCCAGAGTTGCAGCTTGGCGGGATTGTCGTTCACAAAGCGCGTGCCGTCGAAGCGCCCAACAAAATACTGCTCTCCCGAGCCGCCCTGCAAGGCGCCAGGATTTAGCCCTACCTTGAGCACCCAGCGAGTGTGCGCCACATGGCCATCGATGGGCAGTTCGAACAACTCGGGGCACTCCCACTGGCCCGAGACCGCGCCTTCGGGACCGAAATCGCTGAGGTGCTCCCATCTCTTCAAGTCCGGCGATCCGTAGAAGCTGACCTTGTGCTCGTCGGGCAACGAAACGGCCATCACCCAATGCTTGGCCTGGTCAGACCAGAGGACCTTGGGATCGCGGAAGTCGCTCATGTGGAGATCGAGCACCGGGTTGCCCGAGTACTTGGTCCAGGTGCGCCCGCGGTCGTTCGAATAGGCCAGGTTCTGCGTCTGAAGCGGCTTGCCGTTGGCCGCCTGTGGCGTGTGACCGGTATAGACGGCGACCATGCAAGGCTTGCCGCCGGTGCAGAAACCGCTTGTGTTGTTGCGGTCAACGACTGTGGAGCCAGTGAAGATCATGACGCCATCACCTTCGGGAATGGCGACGGGCAGCTCTTTCCAGTGCACTAGATCCAGGCTCACGGCATGGCCCCAGCTCATGTGGCCCCACTGGTCGCCAAACGGATTGTATTGGAAAAAGATGTGGTACTCGCCCTCGAAGTAAACCAGCCCGTTGGGATCGTTGGTCCAGTTGACGCGCGGTGAGAAGTGGAACTGGGGACGATAGGGCTGGTTGTAATCGCGGTTCTTCGGGGACTCGGCGAACAGGCAGACCGAACTGAGTACGACGAGACAGGCGATGCGGCGAGCAAGCACGGTCTCTATTCTACTTCGCTCCGCTCGCTTTGCTTCTGACTTCTCAGCAAGCAAGCTCCGGCATCAGTCGCGGTCGTGGCCGCGGCCATGGCCGTTGCCGTGGCCTTCACCGCGGCCACCGTCGCGGAACCTGCGGTCGCGGTCCCAACGATGGTCATGCTCGAAGCGCCCGCGGCTGCCGGCCCAATATCCACCGAAGAAGCGTCCGCCGTCATAGTAGGAAGGCGTCCAATAGGCTCCGGCGTAAGGAGGCATGGTCCAATAACCCGCATGCCAGTGGTAGCGATGCCCGACGGGATACCAATAGCCAGCTACCCACAGAAAACCGGGTCCCGGGCAAGGCGGCTGCACCGCGTAAAAGCGTGGTGGAGGCGGCGCTCCGATCTGAATGCCGATGGAAACCTGAGCACTCAATGCGGTCGAAAAGGCGAGGAATGCCCACGGGAGAAATCGCGATCTCATAATCTTGCGCAGAGCACGCGAAGCACCAAAGGGAACAACCTTTATAAGCAACAGGTTGCAGTGCCATCACCCTGAAGGAACTACTTGGCGGGGCGGGACGCCGGGTAGCAATTACTGACCGGCACCGCCTTGGGGCCGCCGAACCGGCTGGGCCCGGAGGCCAACAATGACAGACTCGTTCAGGGCAGCAGCGTGCTGTAGATGGCCACGCCTCGGGGCGGAATCGTGTCGCGCACGCGTACGGGGAAACCGGTTGGAGGCTGCGGCGTCAGCGGCCTCTTAGGATCGTAGAGATAGCGGTGCAGCTTCCCCTGGACCTCGCCGCCGGCCACGTTGACCGAGAACTTCTGGCGTTTCCCGGACGTGTTGACTACCAGCACGCTCAGGCCCTTGCCCGATGGTGAGGTCGCCGAGACCTTCAGGACGCCGGCGCTCTCGGTTACATAGGTCTTGGTCCCATTCCGGCCGCCGAGATACTTCGACAGCATGCGGACGGCGCCCCACTGCGGATAGCACGAGGTGGGATCGTCGATGGAGTCGTGCGGCCATTTGCAGGCGCCCCAGCGGTGGACGCCCAGGTGGAAGCCGTCCTTGCCGTCGCCGCGATCGATGGGGGCGACGTACAACTGATCGAACAGCAGCCAGTCCATCGAGGTCTGAAGTCCGGCGTTGATCGAGGCGGCGATGATCTGCGCCAGGTAGTTTCCGTAGTCCGCAGTGAGCCGGTAGGCTTCGTCCTGCTTGCCCAGTTCGTCGAGCCAGAACGGCTTGCCGGTTGAGGCGACCGTCGCCGCCATGGCGCGGCACATGGCGTACCACTCGTCGTAGCCGCGCTTGTTGTAGTCGTGGCCGCTGTAGATGTCGATAACGTCGTTCAACTCGGCAGCGGCTTCTTTAAGATGACTCCCGCCGTAGGATTTATTCGGACCCACCAGCTTCACCAGATTGCGACGGCCGTCGGCGCGCAGTTGCCGGTCCACGGCATGCATCATCTTCACGTAATAGGACCACTGCGTCTCGCCCTTGGGCACGTGGCCGGTCTCGTATGAGGTCGGCTCGGTGAGCAGGATCAGGTACTTGACGTTGTGGAAGCCGCGCTTCTCGACGATCTCGTGGACCGAGTCGCTAACCCAGCGCGAGAAGCGCTCCATATCTCGCGCCGGATCGGGCGAGGGATAGCCGAAGTATGTGTCGCGAGTGAACCACCAGCCCGCTTGGAGCGCGACATCGACGTTGCGCTGCTGCATCGCAGCCAGCCATTTGTAGAAGGCGCGCATCTTGGGAGAATCCCAATCGGCGGGATTCGCGAGCGATTCGCCGTTGCTCCAGTCGGGCCGGAACCAGGTACGCGCGATGTTGAGACGCATCTCCGCAACGCGGTCGAACTCGCGCGCCCGATCGGCGTCATTCATTCCGCGCGCTTCGTTTTCGGGCATGAACGCGAAGCCATGGTAGACCTGGTTCACGCCGAGGTAATCCGGCTGAAGCACCTGGTCCATATGGACCTTCAGCTTGGTCTCGGCGCGCGACTGAGCGGCGAGAAGGTCCAGCAGCAGGAACCCGATTGCGCGCGAGTGAGTGGAACATGATGTCTTGACGACCTCCGAACGACTTGGCGGACCGATCAAAGAGCAGCCGTTACCGGCGCTTAAGAAGATCCCACCAGTTCATCCGAACGGCAAGCTCAGCCCCCGTTGTGGCGCACGCTTTAGCGTGCCGTGGCGGCATTCATGCCGCCATTGGCCGGACGTCGACAAGAGTCGTCGACGCTGCACGCTGAAGCGTGCGCCACAAACACAAATCAGTAGGGCTCGACGAACTGGCTGAGGTAGCGGAAACTTTGCACGAGCGAGGCCTTGCGGGCTTCGAGCGAGCCTTCGTAGGCACGGTCCTCCACTTCGACGCAGACTGCGCCGTTGTAGCCGGAATCGGCCAGCACCGAAAAGAACTTGCCCCAGTTCACTTCGCCCAGCCCCGGCAGTTTGGGCGTGTGGAATTGGAGCGGGTAGGCCATGATCCCGACCTGGTCGAGCCGGTCGAGATCCAACCGGGCATCCTTGGCGTGGCAGTGCCAGAAGCGCGTGGCGAACTCGCGAATCGCCGCCAGGTAATCCATACGCTGCCAGACGAAGTGCGAGGGATCGAAGTTTAGTCCCAACTCATAGCCGGCGAACTGCTGGAACATGCGCCGCCAGATGGCCGGCGAGGTCATCAGGTTCTTGCCGCCCGGCCACTCGTCCTGGCTGAACAGCATGGGGCAATTCTCGATGCCGATCTTCACGCCGGCGAGCCTGGCGTGTTCGAGAATCGGCGTCCAGGTCTCGACCATCTTCGGCCAGTTCTCATCGACGCTGAGTTGCCAGTCGCGTCCGATGAAGGTATTGACGACGCCGATGCCCATGGTCTTCGATGCGTCGATGACGCGATGGATCTGCTCGACCGCGACCTTGGCCTCGTCCGCATTCGGCGAAAGGGCGTTGGGGTAATAGCCCAAACCGCTGATGGTCACCTTCTTGTCGGCGCAATAGTTGGCCAGGCGCTCGGCTTCCGAGGCCGTCAGCGCAGCGCAGTCGATGTGCGTCACGCCGGCGTAGCGGCGCTCCGCCTTGCCCTTCGGCCAGCACATCGCCTCGATGCAGGCGTAGCCCGTCGCGGCGGCGAAATCGACGACTTCTTCAAAGCCCAGATCGGGCAGGATGGCGGTAACGAATCCGAGTTTCATGCTTCTCCTTGGAACATACTCGCGTGGTGCGGCACACGCCCAGATTCCATCATGTGACTCTATGCTATCGGACGGACGTCTCTATGACCGGCGGGCCGTGCACCCCCAACCATGAAAATGACATGTCCGTCTCCCAGCACCTCGAATGCAACGCGGAAATTGATGCGGCCGCCGCCCACAACGAATAACCGGCCAGCACCGAGCCCCGAACGAAGAGAGGGGTCCCGAGGAAGCGGCCTCGGCGCTCAAGTGGAAATCAGCGGAGGCGCGGCACCGAATGAGGACCGCGAAGCGGAGGAAAGTTCTGGGGGACCCCTCTCTTCGTTCGGGGCTCGGTGCTGGCGACGACTGGAAGTGCCAGCGCCGCTTAATCAGCAGCCAGTTTTTCAGAGCAACCGCGAACGACAGAGAGCGGCCCCGCTTCTCCCAGCACCGAACCGCGAACGAAGAGAGCGGCCAATACAAGACGCGCCAGAATCCAGAACTTGGTGTGTTCCACCAACTTGCCGCTGGCGCGGCAATTGAGCCGATCTGGAGATCGGCGTTCCCAGGGGGCGGAGCCCCGACCGTGAGCAAGTGCTCGTTTGAAGCGGGGCCGCTCTCTGTCGTTCGCGGTTGCTCTGAAAATGCGGATGCTGATTTCGCGTCCCTTGTGCACGGAGTCACCGCCAGCACCGAACCGCGAATGGAAAGAGCGGCCATCGGGCGCGCCCACCGCTCTCTGGTATTGGCCGCTCTCTTCGTTCGCGGTTAGGTGCTGGGGAACGAGTGGTCGATTTCATCGTTGGGGGTGAACGGTCAGCCGGTCATGGAGAGATCGGTGCTGGGAACGTGCGCAGCATCTCCATGATTGGGGCCATGATCGGGGGTGACCGGTCTGCCGGTTATGGAGAGATTGTCGTTGGCTGTGGTAACGAGCGAACCGGCCACGGCTCTCGGCAGAGGCGAAACCTCTCTAGCGCCCGGCCCCACCCTCGCGCGGCTCCAGCCTCCGAAGCATCTCCACGACAAGGGAACCGGTAATCTTCAGGCTCTCGGGCGACAGTTTGTCCACCGTATCCTCGGCCGTGTGCCAGTAGGAGTTGTTGGGACCATAGTCGAAGTCGATCAGGTCGATGGCCTCCACGCCCTTTTTGAGAAACGGCACATGATCGTCTTCAACCGCCCAGGGCTGGCTCCCGACATGCCCCGCGTAACCGAGTTGCGCCGCGGCCGCGTGCAGCTTGATACGCAGGCTGGGCGACGACGCATCCTCGTCGAGAATGTGCAGGTCGCGATCGCCGATCATGTCCACGTTGATCAATGCGAGCAATTGAGAGAGGCGTCCATCGGAGGCCAACCCATCGGCCAGATGCCGGCTGCCGTAGAGGCTGTCGGTCTCGCTCCAATCGCGCACGGCCTCTTCGCCGTCGAAGAAGACCAGCCAGATGTCGTTGCGAAAGGTCCGGTCCTTCAGACAGCGCGCCAGCTCCAGCAACACGGCCGTGGAAGAGCCGCCGTCGTTGGCGCCCACGAAGCGGAACGGAAATCGCTTTGTGTCGGTATGTCCGGAGACTGCGACGGTGCGGCCGGTCAGCCCAGGCTTCTTCGCGATCAGGTTGGTCATGGCGATCTCTCCCGCCGGAGTCCGCGCCGTGAATCGGTCTTCGACCACCTCCCAACCTTGCGCCTTCAGCTCCCGGACAATCCACTCCTGCATGTGGCGCGAGGCCTCGGATCCGGCCGGACGGGGTCCGAACGCCACGGCGCGTTTGACGTCGTCCAAAGCGCGCTGGCCGTTGAAGTCGGCGGCATGGAGAGCGCCGGTCAGAAGGAACGCGGCAAGCAGCGAAGCGGTGCGAGAGAGCATGTGACCAGTCTAGGGCGTCCGGCTTATGAGGGATCGGACGGGACGTGCTTGAGGCGCGCTTCAACGGTCAAACTAGCCCCGCCGCAGCAGGTCGATTCAAGGGCGGCAATCGGCAAAGCGAGCAGCCACACGAGTCCGAACAGCATGTGTTTCACGACAGTGGCCACCCGGTTTTCGTCGGCGCCTCGTGCGCGGCGCACCTCGGGATTCAGGCCTGGCGCCAGACTGGTCGCAAGCGTCAGCGGATCGTCGCGCAGCGAGAAACGTTTTCGCCGCACGATTTCGAAACCGCAATAGTCGAGCAGGTTATCCAGATCGTACTGCCGGAAAAGGAGCAGGTGGCGAGGAATGTCCAGCCCGCTCCAGCGCTCGCCCAGCAGCAGGAACTGCCAGGAACTGGCGTTGGGCACCTGGACAATCAGACGTCCCTGCGGACGCAACAACTGTGCCGCGGCCTGGATGTAGACGGAGGGATCGTAGAGATGCTCCAGAACCTGGAACATCGTGATCGCCGAGAACGTGCCGGGAGGGAACGGAGCGCTGGGCAAGGCTCCGCATACTGTAGGCACCGCGTTGCGTCCCCAGGCAGACGCAGTTGCATCCGGCGAAAAATCGAGCCCCACCATGCGCTCTTGCGGCAGATTCAACTCGCGGAGAAACAGGCCTACGCCGCAGCCCACGTCGAGAACGGGACCGTCTGCCGGCGCCTCGGCGAGAGCCCGCCGCACGAAGCGAACATGGTCGCTAAACATGAACCGCCGAAGCAGTTTCCGCCAGAAGCCCGGTGAATGGCCGTCCGTCCGTTCTTCGAGAGGGTAGAAGTGGCGGAGTTCTTCGGGGTCCGGCCGAGGATAGAGCCGGATCATCCGGCACTCCTTGCACTCGACCATCAGGAACAGCCTCTCGGTGGTGCGATAAAGAAAATCCTCGCCGCGGCACAGGGTCCTGACTGAGGCGGATTGGCATCCGGGGCAGAGATTCGCGGCCCCGACCCGGGTGATGGAAGGGTCCGGAGGGCGTCCTGGAACGAATGACTTCCGCTGGGGAATTCGGAGGGATCGGCCCAGATCGTTTCACCGGATTTGAATTGAGAGACTTCTGCGCTTTCCTGCAAGGGTTCGCGTCCCGGAGCCGGATCGGCTCTCTCCGTTTCACTGTAGCAGCCGCGCGTCCCTGCAAGGGCCGGCGGCCTATTTGAGGTATGCTACCAGATAGGCAAGGCCTCTGCTTCCTAATCATATGCAAACATTGGGCCAGCAGCTTCGCGCCGAGCGGGAGAAGAAGGGGCTTTCCATTGCGGAACTAGCTGGCCGGACACGCATTCGCGCGATGTTCTTCGAAGCGATCGAGGCCGACAGGCCGGAGGAGTTCCCCGGAAGGTTCTTTTACCGCAGTTTCCTGCGCCAATACGCCGCCTTGCTGGAGCTGCCCGAATCGGTGGTCCGCCCGGAGATCGAGCGATCGCTCGCGGACGAGCGGGCCGAAACTGCGGAACGCGAGGCGAGGATCCGCGACTTCAAGCCTGAAGTTCCGCCCTTGCCCACCGGGCGCACGAATCTGCGCGAAGAGACGCGGCGTTGGATGGTCCGCCTGTCCGGTTTGGCAGCCGTGCTGGTCCTGTGCTCGATCGTCTATTTCTCCTGGCAGAGATGGGGCCAACGATTCCTCGACGAGAATTGGCGGTCCGTGGCGTCCCGGCGCGCTCAGCCCGCACCCCAGACCCAGCCTGCGGCAAGGCCACCTGCCGCCTCACCGCCGAACGTCACTCAAGCCCAGGCGACCCCTCCCTCGGCCGCCGCTCTTCCGGCCGTTGAATCTGGCGTCGCACAGTCGCAACCTAGCGGTTCAACGGCGCCCCAAGTTGACGCTCCCCCTCCCGGCGTGAAGCCGCATGGCTCGATTGAAATCCGCGCGATTGGCGATAGTTGGGTCAGCGGCTGGCGCAATGGCAAGCAGTTTCTGGCGATCACCTTACGCGCGGGCGATGTCCGGATCGTGGAAGGCGGTGGGGTGGTGCGTCTGCAATTTGGCAGTTCGGGCGACGTCGCGGTCAAAGTCGACGGTCAGGCCCTTCCACCGATCGGGGCCAAAGGAGAGGTTCGCGCAATGGAGTACAGGGACGGGGCCTACCGGCTGCTGGACCGGGGCAGGCCGGCGGAGCCGAAGCAGTAAGCCGCGGCTCCGTTTCCGTGTGGGGCGGACCTCCAGGACCGCGCGGGCTCTCCAGAGCCCGCTCCGGAAGAGCATGCGGGGCCTGGAGGCCCCACGCGGACCTGGAGGTCCGCCCCACACGGGGTTACAGCCGGTTCTTTTCGACTTCGGCCGAGGCGCGCATCACCGTTTTGCGCCGCTCGCCCTCGAGTTGCAGCAGTTCCATCCGACGCCGCGCCTTGACGCCCTCGTCGACTTTGCGCCAAAACTGTCTGAAATACTGGGCGGCGGATGCCAGCGCGAAGGCCATGGCGCCCCACAGGCAACCCCTCGCAGCCGTTTCGTAGACCGGAAAGTCGACGCTCAGCAGCACAAGCGCGACGGCCACGACCTGGGCCACCATTTTTGACTTCCCCAATTCCCCGGCGGAAATCATGTAGCCTTCGGCGGCGGCGATGCTGCGCAAGCCTGAAACGACGAACTCCCGGCCGATGATCAGCACGGCCATCCAGCCGGGTACGCGATGGACCTGGACCAAGGCGATCAATGAGGCTGAAATCAGCAACTTATCGGCGATCGGGTCCAGCAGCATGCCCACCGTCGTAATCTGGTTCCAACGGCGCGCCAGATAGCCATCCAGCAGATCTGTCAACGCGGCCACCAGGAAGACGGCCAGGGCCGCCAACTCATTGGACACATACCAGGGGCCGACCTGGATTTGCATCTTCTCCTGAACGAGAAGGGCCACCAAAACAGGCACGAAGAAAATCCGAAGGAGCGTGAGTGCGTTCGGGATGTTCATCGTCTCATCCGAAGAATACCTTGATCACCCGCCATTCACAATTCCAAACCGTTGGTCTTTCTTTAGCCTGTGGGAATTGTAAGAATCGCAAGTCTTCCAAAATCAGTCCAATGCAGCGTATGTCACAGGGTTATGCACAGCGATTTCCACAGGCTGTGCGTCGTTCACATCCAAAGCTATTTACTTTCCCGACGGAACTTCGAACGAAACCAGGCGGCGCCGCACGGAGAGAGGCGCCTCAGCCTCGACATAACAACCGTCGCCGGCGTAGCGTTCCACCCTCACCTGGGCGTACTCATGCAGAAAGGAAACGCGCGCGTACTCGTCCGGCGGGAAATGAAAGACGGCGAGGGCAATTGGATCGTCCGGCAGCGTCTGGTCGATCACCCGAAGCAAATCGGCCAGTCCTTCTCCGGTATGTGCGGAGATCCATACCGCGGGCAATCCGCCGGCCTCGCCCTGCAAGCGCGACAGAATGGCATCGCGATCTCCAAGCTCCGGCGCGAGCGTGTCGCACTTGTTCAGGACTAGCAACTGCGGAGTCTTCTCCGCCCCGATTTCAGCCAGCACGGCGCGGACGTGCGCACAGTGCTCCGTGACCCCGGGGGCCGAGGCATCGATCACGTGCAGAATCAGCGATGCCTCCACCACCTCTTCCAGAGTGGCTCGGAAGGCCTTCACCAGCGTCGTCGGAAGCTGGCGGATGAATCCCACGGTATCGCTCAGCAGAACGCGGCGGCGCGAGGGCAGAGTCACCTGCCGGACGGTCGGGTCGAGCGTTGCAAACATGCGAGCGTCCACGAGGACTCCGGCCGTCGTCAGCCGGTTGAAAAGCGTGGACTTGCCCGCGTTGGTGTAGCCGGCCAGCGCGAGCGTGAGGAGCGGAACGGCCTGGCGTTGGCGGCGCTGCACGCCGCGCGATCCGCGCACGGCTTCCAGATCGTCTTCCAGCCGCTTGATCCGCTTGTGAATCCGCCGCCGGTCGGTTTCGAGCTGGGTTTCGCCAGGACCGCGCGTGCCTATTCCACCGCCCGTCCGAGACATGGTAATGCCCCGCCCGGTCAGCCTGGGCAGAAGATAGTTGAGCTGCGCAAGTTCCACCTGGAGCTGCCCCTCGCGCGTTCTCGCCCGCCGGGCGAAGATGTCGAGGATCAGTTGCGTCCGGTCAACGACGCGGCACCCAAGAGCCTTCTCCAGGTTGCGCTGCTGCATGCCCCCGAGTTCGCGGTCGAAGATGACGACATCGGCCTCACGCGAGGTGACCAGCGACTGAAGCTCTGCGAGCTTGCCCGAGCCCAGCAGAGTGCTGGAATCGAGCGACGGCCTTTGCTGCAGGATGCGCTCGCGCACAACGGCGCCCGCGCTTTCCGCGAGAACGGCCAATTCGGCGAGCGATTCTTGCGCGGACAGTGCCGTACTTGCTGGAGGCGAACTCTTGCGGCGAGCCGTCAACTCCACCGCGACCAGGATTGCCTTTTCGTTGGCGCCGCCTGCCGTGTCAGGCCTCCGGAGCTTCGCCAATTGGAGCCGGCGCGGGCACGCTAGGCGCTGCTGAAGTCACATGTTGTGGCGGACCGGTGTACACCGGGCGGGAAACCACCACCGTAGAGATGGCGTGTTTGAAGATCAGTTGCTCCTGGTTGTTGGTTTCCAGGATCACGGAGTACTTATCGAAGCTCTTGATTCGACCGGAGAGCTTGACTCCGCTCATGAGATAAATTGTCAGGAAAATCTTCTCTTTGCGGGCGTTATTGAGAAACGCTTCCTGGATGTTTTGAGCGAGCTTGTCGCCGCCAGGACGCTTCGGGATCGCCGGGGCTTTTCTGATTTCTTCCATGTGTTTGCCCCTCCTTACAAAGTTTGATTGGTCTCGTCGCGGACCTGCCACATCGGCGCCTTCTTAAGCAAAGGAGCCTCCACCGCCGAAAGCCTGAAAGTGACGCAGAGTAAGGCTGGTTCCGAACACCCAATGTAGCGCTCTTGGACGGTCCCAGTGAACACACCCTGCCCTTCACGGCTCAAGCTGTGATTCGAGTGTAATGCTTTCAATGGAATGGGGCAACCAGAGCGCCGCGGTGTCTTGCAAATGTAATCAGGTTTCACAGCGGAGGAAATGCGCCAGCGCGCAATCCCTGTCAATTCGCTTCATCGTTCTTCCGCGAGCCATAGGGTATCCTGAGTGGCTAGTGGATTCGGAACAGTTGGGCCGGCGGGCTTCACTCGCGGGCATGATCATCAGCGGAAGCCTGGCGGTGCTGAAGATTCTGGTGGGCTGGCATGCAGGCTCCCAGGCGGTGATCGCCGACGGCGCTGAGAGCGCGATGGACGTGCTCACGTCCCTGGCCGTGCTGATCAGTATCGGCGTCGCCATCCGTCCGCCCGACGAGGATCACCCCTATGGCCACGGCCGGTTTGAGATTCTGACCGGGCTGATGGTGGGCCACATCCTCACGCTCACCGGCGTGATCATCGCCTGGCGGTCGGTGGTCGTAATGATCGGTGCCCACGGCACGCCGGCTCCCTACGCCATCTGGCCGCTGGCGGTCTCCATCGTCCTCAAGTTCTTCCTGTCGATGTACAAGATGCGTACCGGGCGAAAAATCGGCAGTTCGGCGCTGATCGCCGACGCTTGGAACGACGCGGTAGACATCCTGTCGGCGAGCGTCGCGCTCATCGCGGTAGCCATGTCCGTGCTGAGCCCGGTTCTGTTTCGCCAGGCGGATCCGATCGGCGGCGTTCTGGTCGGCTCCATCATCGTGGTCCTGGGCTACAAGGTGATTCGCGAAACGACCTTGCACTTGATGGACACCATGCCGGAGTCCGGCTCCATGCAGGAGATCCGGACGTCGGCGCTATCGGTCGCCGGTGCGCTGGCAGTGGAGAAGTGTTTCGCGCGCAAGACCGGCCTGAGATACCACGTCGATCTGCACCTGGAAGTCGATCCAAGCCTGACGGTTCGCGACTCGCACTCCATCGCGGAGCAGGTGCGAAATAAGGTCAAGGCCGATCTGCCCTGGGTCGCCGACGTGCTGGTGCATGTGGAGCCGCATGGGCCGGGACCGAGCCAAAGCTGCTCCATGTGACCGCGGCTGAAAACCGCACTACCATCGAGCAATAGGCACAGAGGCGCTGCGAGGAATCCAAATGGAGAACGTTGAAATCGCCCGGTTGCTGAGCGAAACCGCCGACCTCATGGAGATCGCCGAAGAGGACGGCTTTCGAATCAGAAGTTATCGCAATGGCGCCAGCGTCATTGAGAGCTATCCCGAACGAGTCGAGGAGATTCTGAAAGACCCGGCGCGGAAGTTGACCGACATCCCCGGCATAGGCAAGGGGCTCGCCGGCGTGCTCGAAGAGATCTCCCGCCGCGGCAGCTTCGAGCGCCGCGATCAACTGCTGGAACGCTATCCTCCCACGGCGCTGGAGATGCTGAAAATCCAGGGTCTCGGGCCGAAGACCATCCGCATTCTGTGGGATCATTTCCGCGTCTCGACGCTCGAAGAACTGGAACAACTCTGCAAGGACCACCGGCTGCAGGATCTGCCGCGCATGGGGCTGAAGCTGGAGGAGAAGATCCTGCGCGGGCTGAGCCATTACAGGCAGAGCGCGGGACGCTTCCTGCTGGGCTTCGCGACACAGGCGGCCGAGGAGTTGACCGCCTATCTGCGCGAGACCCCGGGCGTCACCGATGTAACTCCGGCAGGCAGCCTGCGCAGAGGCAAAGAGACCGTCGGCGATCTCGATCTGCTGGTCACGGGACCAGGCGCCGGAGCCGCTCTCGACCGCTTTGTTGCGCATCCGCGCGTGCATGAAGTGCTCGGTCACGGCTCGAACAAGGCGAGTGCGCGATTCGGGTTGGAAGGAATCCAGGTGGATGTGCGGGCGCTGAGCGAAGAGAGCCGGGGCGCCGCGATGCAGTACTTCACTGGCAGCAAGGAGCACAACGTGGCTTTGCGCCAGCGGGCCCAGCGTATGGGCCTGACGCTGAATGAGTATGGGCTGGCGCGCGTGGACAAAGGCGAAGTGGTGGCGTCGCGCACGGAGCGCGAGATCTACGATGCGCTTGGTCTGGACTGGATTCCGCCCGAGATGCGCGAGAACGTGGGCGAGATCGACGCCGCGGAACGGCACGAACTCCCTCAGTTGTTGGAGCTATCCGACATCCGGGGCGACCTGCACATGCACACCCGCGAGAGCGACGGACGGGGCACGCTGGAGGAAATGGTGAACGCGGCGCAGGCGCTCGGCTATCGCTACATCGCCATCACAGATCACTCCAAGTCGCTGGCAATGACAAATGGTTTGGATGAAAAACGCGCCGTGGACTTTGCCGCGCTGGTGCGCGAATTCAACAAAGAAGAGCGCGGCATCCGGCTGTTCTCAGGCCTGGAATGCGACATCTTGAAAGACGGCCGCATGGATCTCAGCGAGGACGCGCTGGCCGAACTCGACTATGTGATTGCGAGCGTACACAGCTACATGAATCTGGAGAGCGCCGAAATGACCGACCGGCTGTTCCGCGTCTTCGAGAGCCCGTCAGTGAAGGCGTTCGGCCACCCGACGGGCCGCGTGCTGCTGCATCGCGATGCTTACGTGTACGACTTCGACCGCATCGCGTCGGAAGCGGCGCGGCGAGGCGTTTGGATGGAGATCAACGCAAGCCCCGAGCGGCTGGATCTGCATGCGACGCTGGTGCGGCGGGCGAAGTCATTCGGCGTGAAGTTCGTCATCTCCACGGACGCCCATCATCCCAAGCATCTGGCGAACATGCGCTACGGCGTGACCATGGCGCGTCGCGGCTGGCTCACGAAAGATGATGTGATGAATACGAGGGACGCTGCCGGGTTCGCCTCCGCGATTGCGCGAAGAGCAGCGTGAGCGGGCCCTTGGAGCGCCGATCTCCAGATCGGCTTCGTTCGGCTTACACTTCGACTGCCGGCAGGCCCGCCGGGCGCGCGTTGAATCTACCGCTCACGCGGACGTTCGGAGCCGATCTGGAGATCGGCGTTCCCAGGGGCCTCGGCCATCCGTTCTAAGGAGTCAATTGTCCATGCCAATGAAACAGATTTCGAGCGAAGAGATTTGCCGCACCCCGATTTTCTGGGTCACACAGGATTATGCAGTCGATCCCGGCGGCTTCGAGATCAAGCGCGCCATCGTGCAGCACGGCGGCTCGGCCGTGATGATGCCTGTCGACGAGAAGGGCCGCGTACTGCTGGTCCGGCAATACCGTTTGCCCGCGCGTGCCTACCTGTGGGAACTCTCGGCCGGACGGCTCGACCCCGGCGAAACTCCGCTCAAGGCGGCCAAGCGCGAGCTGATTGAAGAGACCGGCTATCGCGCGAAGAATTGGACCCGGCTATGCCACTTCTACGGCAGCCCTGGCTACGTCGCCGAGAAGATGACCATCTTCGCCGCGCAGGAATTGATGGCCGGAACGGCGACTCCGATGGAAGACGAGCGCATCGAGACGAAGTGGTTCACGCTGAAGCAAATCGCGTCGATGATCGAAGACGGCAAGATCGTCGATGCCAAAACCATCATCGGCTACACGCTCTGGAAAATGAAAAGCGGGTGGCTCAAGAAGCGGCAAGGGCCTGTGGGGAAATAGCGGGTGAAGCCTGGACGGTGCCCGCGCCGCTGGAGGGACGAAGATCTTTGTGGCGTACGCTTTAGCGTGCTGTGGCGGTATTCTTGCCGGCATTGGCCATGACGTCGACATGAGTGTCGACGCAGCACGCTAAAGCGTACGCCACAAAAGGCACATCCGAATGCCCGAACATTCTCAGGCGGCCGTCCCATCATGGCCGATCACGATCTCCAGAAATGCTTGCGCCGCGTGACTCAACACCCGGCGCGCCGGGTAGATGAGCCGGATCTTGCGTTCCATGCTCAATTCCTCGACCCGCACCTCTTTGAGAGTGCCTTGCTCGAAGTCGTTTTCCACGCACATCTTGGGCAGAAACGCGACTCCCTCGTTGCGAGCCACCATTTTGCGGATCGTTTCGACCGTCGGCATTTCGACGTCCATGTTCAACGGCACCTTGGCCCGTTGGAACGCCTTCAGCACCACGTCGCGATAGGGCGAGAAGACGTTGTGCGCGATAAAAGTCTCCATGCCTAGTTCGCGGATCGAGACCGATTCGCGGTGGGCAAAGCGGTGCGCCGGGCTCACGAGAAAGCACAGGTGATCGCTGAAAATAACGCGCGATTCGAGCCGGTCGTCTTCCGGATCGTAGGTGATCACACCGAGTTCCAAATCGCCGTCGATCAGTTGCGCCGGAATACGGCTTGAAAGCGACCGCCGGACCTGCACCTTCACCTTGGGGTACTGCCGGCGGTAGCTGACAATGTGCTGCATCAGGTACAGCGATGTCGTCTCGTTAGCGCCAACCACCAGCCGTCCGGACGCCATGTCGCGCAACTCGGCCAGCGAGTTTTCCATCTCGCGCTCGAGATTCTCGAAGCGCCTGCAGAACTCCAGAACGATCTTGCCGGCATCGGTGAGAATCATCTCCCGGCCCGTGCGGTCCAGCAGTTTCTCGCCGAGTTCGTGCTCCAGCCTTTGTACCGCCAGGGAAATCGCGGGTTGCGTTCTCAGCAGTTTCTCCCCAGCCCGGGAGAAGCTCCGCTCCGTCGCAACGGTCAAAAAAACCTTAAGAGGATACAGTTCCATCGTCGGCCCTTAGTTATCGAATATGGACAAGACCACGCATTTACGGAGTTTATCAGATTCGATTTGCTTATACGAAGCCATTGTACTATAAATTTGCCCTATCGCGACAGCCGTGGTGACAATGGAAGGACTCCCGCCTCGTCGGAGAAACTGGCCGCACGGCGAGAGTACCTTCCGCAATCCGGCAAGAAGGAGAGCCTCATTACCCATGGCGGAGACACAGGACAAGAACCGCGTTTACATCTTCGACACAACGCTTCGGGACGGCGAACAGTCGCCCGGATGCAGCATGAACGTCCCCGAAAAGCTTCGAATGGCGCACAAGTTGGCTGAGCTTGGGGTGGATATCCTTGAGGCGGGCTTCCCTATCGCCTCGGAAGGTGACTTTGAGGCTGTGCGCACGGTGGCGAACGAGCTTCCGTGGGTTCGCGTTGCGGCGCTCGCTCGAGCCTGCCCGCTCGACGTGCAACGGGCCGCGAGTGCGCTGGAACCGGCGCGCAGGCCGCGCATTCACACGTTTATCGCGACCAGCGACATTCATCTGGAGTACAAGCTGAAGAAGTCGCGCCAACAGGTTCTCGAAGAAGCCTGCGCGGCTGTGGAACTCGCGCGCCGCTTTACCCCTGACGTGGAATTCTCCGCCGAGGACGCCACGCGCACCGATTACGACTACCTGGAACAGATCACCCTCGCCGTGGTAGCCGCGGGCGCGACCACAGTCAACTTGCCCGACACGGTCGGCTTCTCCGTCCCGCAGGAATACGGACAACTGATCGCCCGCATGGTCGCCGCAGTCGGCGATACCGCCATCATCAGCGTGCATTGCCACGACGACCTGGGCCTGGCGACGGCCAATTCCATCGCGGCCGTGGTAGCCGGAGCGCGTCAGATCGAGTGCACCATCAACGGCATCGGCGAGCGTGCGGGGAACTGCGCTCTGGAAGAAGTAGTGATGGCCTTCCGCGTCCGGCAGGATCAGCTTCCGTATACCACCGCGATTCACGCTCAACATCTTGTACCCGGCCAGTAAACTGCTCACCGAATATATCGCCTTTGGACCGCAGCCGAACAAAGCGATCGTCGGACAGAACGCATTCGCGCACGAAGCGGGCATCCACCAGGACGGCTACCTGAAGAACAAGTCCACCTACGAGATCATCGATCCGAAGAGCATCGGCATCCCCGAAGGCCGCCTTGTGCTCGGAAAACATAGCGGCCGCCACGCACTGCGGTCGAAATGCGAGCACCTCGGCTATCACGTCACGAAGGAAGAACTCGACGTGGTTTACAAAGGCTTCATCGAGATCGCCGATCGCAAGAAGAACGTCTCCGACCAGGAGATTCTGGCCATCCTCCTGACATTGAAAGCCAGCGAGCGGATGAAATCCGACGCGGCAGTCATGGGCGACTGAGACGCCGTTCCAAAGCTAGATATTTGGTGGAGCAGGTCTCCGCACCCGCTCTGCGCATTTCGATATACCCTCCGTTTGCCACCACCTGTCCGTGGTGAGTGGCAGGGAATTATTGAGGAGTCGACAATAGATACATGCAGTTGAATGTGTTGGCGCTGCCCGGAGACGGTATCGGCACCGAAGTCACTCGGGAGGCCGTGAAGGTGCTCCGCCGCGTCGCGGACAAGTTCTCCCACTCGCTTCATCTCAGCGAGGGCCTGCTGGGCGGCATCGCCATTCACAAGACGGGTCAGCCGATGCCGGATGAGACGGCGCGCCTGGCCGAAGAAGCCGACGCTACGCTGCTGGGCGCGGTCGGTTTGCCCGAGTTCGATAATGCTCCTCCGCTACAGCGGCCGGAGCGCGGACTGCTCGGCATCCGTAAGGTCCTGGAAGTCTACGCGAATCTGCGGCCTGTTCGCACGTACCGCTCGCTGATCGACTCTTCGCCGCTCAAGAATGAGCGCGTCGCGGGCACCGACATGATCATCGTCCGAGAGCTGACCGGCGGCATCTATTACGGCACGCCGCGCGGCATTGAAGGCTCGGGCGAGACCGAGCGCGGCACCAACACGATGACCTACACGCGCGCGGAGATCGCGCGCATCGGCCGCATGGCGTTCCATCTTGCGCGCCAGCGCCGCAAGAAAGTCTCATCGGTAGATAAGTCGAACGTGCTCGAAACGTCGCAGCTTTGGCGCCGCGTGATGGTCGAGGTCGCCGCCGATTATCCGGACGTCGAGCTCGAGCACGTGCTGGTGGACAACTGCGCCATGCAGCTCGTTCTGAATCCGACGCGGTTCGACATCGTGGTCACGGAGAATATGTTCGGCGACATCCTCAGCGACGAGGGCGCCGTGATCGCCGGCTCAATCGGCATGCTGCCGTCGGCCTCGCTCGGTGAAAAGCGGCCATCGGGCGCGTTCACGGGGTTGTACGAACCCGTGCACGGTTCGGCGCCGGACATTGCCGGTCAGAACAAAGCCAACCCGCTCGGAGCGATTGGCAGCGTCGCGGCGATGCTTGAATACAGCTTCGGCCTGATGGAAGAAGCGGCGGCCGTGAACCGCGCCATCGAGACGATTCTCGACAGCGGCCATGTCACGGCAGACCTGAAACCGAAAAGCGCTCCGGCGACGACGGCGCAAGTCGGCGACGCCATTTGCGAGGCGATTTAGTCAATTGTGGGGTGGCTCTCCAGAGCCGCGTGGGGCCTCCAGGCCCCGCGAGCAAATCAGAAAGTCTGGCACCAATAACCATGTCCCGTCCACGCACCATCATCGAGAAACTCTGGGATTCGCACGTAGTGGGCGAATCTCAAGCCGCTTCAGGTTCCAACGGAGACGCGCCCGCGCTGCTCTACATCGACCTCCACCTGGTCCATGAGGTCACCTCGCCGCAGGCTTTCTCCGGTCTTCGCCAGCGCGGCTTGAAGGTGCGCCGGCCCGACCTGACGATCGCCACCTGCGATCACTCGACGCCGACCACCGATAAGTCGCTGCCCATCGTAGACAGAATCGCTCGGGCCCAAGTCGAACAGCTCAGCGCGAACTGCAAGGATTTCGGCATCCCGCTGTTCGACTATTTCAGCGACAGGAACGGCATCGTTCACGTCGTCGGCCCGGAAAACGGCTTCACTCAGCCCGGCATGACCGTGGTCTGCGGCGACTCGCATACAGCCACGCACGGGGCGTTTGGCGCGCTCGCCTTCGGCATCGGCACCAGCGAAGTGGAGCACGTCCTGGCCACGCAATGCCTGCTGCAGCGCAAGTCGAAGAGCTTCGCGGTGAAGGTGGATGGCACGCTGCGGCCAGGCGTCGCGGCCAAGGACATCATCCTCGCGCTCATCGCCAAAATCGGTATCGGCGGCGGCACAGGCTGCGTCTTCGAGTTTTCCGGCTCGGCCATCCGCGCGCTTTCGATGGAAGAGCGCATGACCGTCTGCAACATGTCCATCGAAGCCGGCGCGCGCGCAGGCCTGGTTGCCCCGGACGACACTACGTACAATTACCTGAAGGGTCGCCCCGCCGCGCCGAAGGGCGCCGATTGGGACGCCGCGCTGGCGCGTTGGAAGGCTCTGCCGACAGACGAAGGCGCGACCTACGATGTGGAGACCACCATCGACGCATCCGCGCTGGAGCCGATGATCACCTTCGGCAACAACCCCGGCATGGGCATGGCGCATCACGGGCTCCGTGCCCGACCCGGCGGCCATCGGCGACGCCGCCGAGCGCGAGACGCTCGCGAAGGCGCTGCGCTACATGGACCTCGAACCCGGCAAGCCGCTGCTCGGCCATGCCGTCAACGTCGTCTTCATCGGAAGCTGCACCAACTCCCGGCTTTCGGATATGCGCGCCGCGGCTTCCATTCTCAAGGGCCGCAAGGTCAACCCCAACGTGCGAGTCCTGGTGGTGCCCGGTTCGCAGCCCATCAAGCGCGCCGCCGAAGCCGAGGGCCTCGACAAGATTTTCCGCGAGGCGGGCGCCGAGTGGCGCGAGGCCGGCTGCTCCATGTGCATCGCGATGAACGGCGACCAGCTCCAACCGGGCCAGTACAGCGTTTCGACTTCGAATCGCAACTTCGAGGGCCGCCAGGGCAAGGGCGGGCGGACGTTCCTCGCCAGCCCGCTGACCGCCGCCGCCAGCGCGGTCAACGGCGTGGTGACGGACCCGCGCACCCTGCTCCGCTAGATCCGGAACTGGAAACGGAGCCGCGACCGTAAGGGAGCGGTTGCATCACGGGGCTTTGTTATGACCGCCGGACATTGAGTTATCAGAGGATTCAGATCATGGAAACATTCACTGCATTCGAGAGCAAAGTCGTCGTCTTCCCGGTCGATAACATCGACACGGACCAGATCATCCCCGCGCGATTCCTCAAGACCATCTCCAAGGAGGGCCTGGGCGATCAGCTTTTCTACGACTACCGCTACGACGCCGAGGGCAAGCCGAAGTCCGACTTCATTCTGAATCAGCCAAGTGCAAAGCAGTGCCAGGTGCTGCTGGCGGGCGACAACTTCGGCTGCGGCTCTTCGCGCGAACATGCTCCGTGGGCGCTGACGCAGTACGGGTTCCGCGCGATCATCTCGACCAGCTTTGCCGACATCTTCAAGAACAACTCGTTGAAAAATGGCTTGCTGCCCGTGGAAGTCTCGCCAGACGTGCACGCGAAGTTGCTGGAAACCGCGGCGTCAAGCACCGTGAAGATCGACCTGGCAACGCAGACCCTGACTTACGCCGACGGGATGACGGCGCAATTTCCGGTGGATCCATTCTCAAAGAACTGCCTGCTGGAAGGTGTGGACGAACTCGGCTACATCCTCAAGAAGACGGACGCCATCGCCGCCTACGAAGCGAAGCGTGAGTCCAAGCTTTCGACGCTGTCAGCCGCATAGAGATGCCGGCTGGAGGGCCACCCCACCTCGCGATGCGGACTACACTGGGAGACGTGCCACGCCAGCTTGATCCCAAACGCTTCCTGAACCGCTCTCCGGATAGCTTCAACCCCTCGGAATGGCGCGCCATCCATGGTCTTTGGGCGGCATACGAGATCTACAGCCCCCAGACGACTCCCTTGCGGAGAATCCAGGCGCTCGGCGCGTCGGCGGAGGAGTGCATGCGGACCGTGGCCGCGCAGGGACTGGATGGATGCAATTTCGAATACATCCCGCTGCGCAGCCCGCTGCCGATGTAGGTTTCCGGACCCACCGCAGGCACGAGCTTCGGCTGAAGTGAAGATAGTGGGTCAGTTCGAGCTGCAGACTGACCGGAGGCGGATTTTTTCCAATGACGCGACTAAGGATGGGGTTGGCCCCGATGGGCTTGCCAACTGATGTAGAATTGGATCGCTTCTGGCACTTAGGCAGACCCCAGGTAGCGCGGATTCCGTAGTGGAGGAGCAGTGGCCGACTCGAACCCAACATCAACGCCCAAGTCCGGCAATGCCAACGATTTCATAGAGAGCCAACTCGGCGAAAGGATATCGGCGATCGAGGGCGTTCTGTCCGCTGACGCGATCGCTTTCTTTGGACCAATCGTCGGAAACGTTGACGATATCATTCGAATTGCCGTTGAGAGAAAGAAACATAAGGCGAGCGGCCGGGATCGGCTAGTCGTAATCCTCACTACCACCGGCGGGTATATCGAGGTGGTTAAGAGAATCGTAGATACGTTCCGCAAGCACTATACGCTGGTTGACTTCATCGTGCCCAATTACGCCTACTCGGCGGGTACGGTGCTCGCCATGTCGGGCGACGCAATCTACATGGATTATTACTCGCGACTCGGGCCAATCGACCCTCAGGTCGAGACGCAAGGTGGTCGAATGGTCTCAGCGCTGGGGTATTTGGAGCGTTACGATGCATTGGTGAAGAAGGCCAATGCGGGAAAGATTTCGACCGCAGAAATCCAAGTGCTCTTGAACAGCTTCGACCAGGGCGAACTTTATCAATATGAACAAGCGAGGGAATTGTCCGTCTCGCTCCTAAAGGAGTGGTTGGCGATGTACAAGTTCAAGAACTGGAAAATAACCAGAACCCGGAAGAAGCGTGTGACGTCTGAAATGAAGAAGGCAAGCGCCGAACGCATCGCGCGGGAATTGAATAAGACAAGCAAATGGCATTCCCACGGCTTCGGGATCTCGAAAGATGTTCTTGATAGAGATTTGAACATCATCATCGACGACTTCGAGAAGGACCCCAACCTGAGCAAATGCATCCGGGAGTACCAGGATCTGCTTGCCGACTACATGGCGAAGACCAGATCGGCGGGGTCAATACATTTTGCTGGCGAATACAGATCATTTATGACATTATCGTAGTAGGGGAGCATGCCAGTGCGTAAGCCGATGAAAATAAAGGAAATAGTCAGAAAGAACCCGAGAATAGACCGTATTCAATTGGCCGATTCGCTAAGGGTTTCCGAGACATTGAAGCGCGAAGGGTTCGTTAAGCCGGTGAGCCGACTAGTCCCCCCTTTCGCCCGAAAACCCGCAACCGTTTGCCGCCCACCCGTCGGCGAGTGGGCCTG
This sequence comes from Terriglobia bacterium, assembly GCA_963823095.1. Taxonomy (GTDB): domain Bacteria; phylum Acidobacteriota; class Terriglobia; order Bryobacterales; family Bryobacteraceae; genus CAIVVT01. Next base: position 443,702 of record CAWGKI010000019.1, on the reverse strand, counting down.
ATCTGCTTGAACGATTGGCCCAAACTCACCCAGATCGCCCAGATTAGCGCTGGGGGTGCGTTATCCGATTAGCGCCACGATACCTCGAACTTCCCAAAGCCTTTCAGTAACGCGAGCAGCCTTGGCCGATGTCACGAGAAGCATCTGAGGGATGCGACGGAGCTGACTTGGCGGCGACCCCGCCCCTCGTGTTATCCTCGAATTTCATGCGAATCGCTCTCACCAGCACCCGCCATCATCACCATCATCATGGGATGGGCGGTCTCGTTGTGTCCTGAGCGAGGATTGAAGGACTTCAGCGAAACGGCCCGCCCCCAACCGGGGAGCGGGCCGTTTCCCTTTTGGATCTCTACTTTGAAGGAATCGACTGGAATGGATCTCGATTTTGCGAAAACCGGCGGGCTGATTCCCGCCGTCATTCAAGACTCCAAAAGCGGGCGGGTACTCATGGTCGGCTTTATGAACGAGGAATCGTTCGCAAAGACCGTCGAGACCGGCTGCGCCGTTTTTTACTCACGCTCGCGCAACAAGCTGTGGATGAAGGGCGAGAGCTCCGGACACACGCTGGTTGTGAAGTCGATTCAAACCGACTGCGACAAGGATTGCGTCCTGTTGCAGGTGGAAGCCAGGGGACCCGGCGTCTGCCATGAGGGCTACGAAAGCTGCTTCTTCCGCACGCTGGAAAGCGGAGACTGGAAGGTCACCGAAGAGCAGACCTACGATCCGAAGCAAGTGTACGGAGGCAAGTGATGAAGCTCAAGCTAGGCATTCCCAAAGGCAGTCTCGAGAACGCTACCGTCGATCTGTTTCGCCGGGCGGGATTCAACATCCAAGTGTCGAGCCGGAGCTACTTCCCCTCGATCGACGACGTCGAAATCGAGTGCATGCTGATCCGTGCGCAGGAGATGGCCCGCTACGTCGAAGACGGCGTGCTGGACGCAGGACTGACAGGCTATGACTGGGTGGTGGAAAACGACGCCGACGTGGTGAAGGTCGCAGATCTCATCTACGCCAAGCAGAGCTTCGGTAAAGTTCGTTGGGTTCTCGCGGTACCGGAATCGTCCCCGTTCCAGAGCGCCAAGGATCTACAGGGCAAGATCATCGCGACGGAGCTGGTGGGCGCCACCAAGCGCTATCTGGCGAAGTTCGACGTTACCGCGAAAGTCGAGTTCTCCTGGGGCGCGACGGAGGTGAAGCCGCCGGTGCTGGCCGACGCGATAGTCGAAGTCACCGAGACGGGCTCGTCACTCCGCGCCAACAAGCTGCGCATTATCGATACCGTGCTCGAATCGAATACACAGTTCATCGCCAACAAGGCCTCGTGGGAAGACGACTGGAAGCGCCTCAAGATTCAAGACGTGGCGATGCTGCTGGAGGGCGCGATCAACGCGCTGGGCAAGGCGGGCCTGATGCTCAACGTGCACAAGAACGATCTGGACAAAGTGCTCGGCGTCCTGCCCGCCTTGAAGAATCCGACCATCTCGCCGCTCAGTGACGGCGAGTGGCTGGCGGTAAACACGATTCTCGACGAGTCCACCGTGCGCAAGATCATTCCGCGGCTCAAAGAGGCCGGCGCGCAGGGCATTGTCGAATATCCATTGAACAAGATCGTATTGTGAGGACCGGCCTGTCATGATCCGCATTCTTGAAAGCTCCGCCGCCGCCGGACTCTTGCGCCGGCGCGCGGCACGGTTCAACGAGGCCGAGGCGATCGTTCGCCCGATCCTCGAAGACGTGCGCAAGCGCGGCGACAAAGCCCTGCTCGAATACGCGCGCAAGTTCGACAAGCTGGGACGTAAGAGCGTCGCCGTGCCGCAAGCTGAACTGGACGCGGCCGCCCGCCGTCTGTCGCCGCAATTCCGCAAGGCAGTGCAGACCTCGGCCAGGAATGTCCGGGCCTATGCGAAACTCCAGTTGCCAGTCGCGAAGAAGGCTCAGCCCGCGCCGGGATTGAAACTCTCGCAGATCGTGCTGCCGCTGGAAAGCGTCGCCGCCTACATCCCTTCGGGGCGCTATCCCCTGCCCTCGACGGTCATCATGACGGTGGTCCCCGCAAAGGTTGCGGGTGTCGCAAATATCATGGTCGCCACACCACGGCCCGTCGATGCGATCTTCGGCACCGCGTCGATTCTGAAGGCTACGCATGTGTTCGAGATGGGCGGCGCACAAGCCATAGCGGCCTTTGCCTACGGCACGAAGACGGTGCCCCGCGCCGACCGCATCGTCGGCCCCGGCAACATCTACGTGGCAGCCGCGAAAAAGCTGCTGGCCGGCGAGGTTGGTATTGACTTCGTTGCTGGACCGACCGAGATTCTGATCATTGCTTCGGAGGGCAATCCGCGCTGGCTCGCCGCCGACATGCTCGCTCAGGCCGAGCACGACGTGGATGCATCGGCCATTCTGTTGACGACGTCGCGGTCTCTGGCCGAAGCTGCTGCGGCGGAGATCGAGACGCAGCTTACCACCCTGCCGACCGCGCCAACCGCGCGCAAGGCCATCGAGAAGAACAGCGCGATCATCCTGGTTCGCTCTGATGAAGAAGCAGTGGAGTTATCCAACCGCTTTGCACCCGAACATCTGAGCCTGCACGACGCGAAGCTGCTGCCCGGCGTACGTCACGCCGGCGGCATTTTCCTGGGACCGGGCAGCCCCGAGGCGGCGGGCGATTACGCTTCCGGCCCGAACCACGTTCTGCCGACGTCAGGCGCGGCCCGGCTGCGCGGCGGGTTGAGCGCGGCCGACTATGTGAAGGTGATTTCCGTTCAGCAGTTGAGCCCGCAGGCGCTGACCCGGCTGGCACCGGCCATTACGACTCTGGCCCGCGCCGAGGGTTTGGAAGCGCACGCGCGTTCGGTGGAGGTGCGACGTGGATGATGCAGCGTTGAAGCCGCGCGGCGCGGTAGTGAAAATGGCGCCATACTCGCCGCCGACCTCGGGACGTGCCGGCAAGCTGCGCCTGGATTTTAACGAGAACACCGTGGGGTGCTCGCCCGCCGTGGTGAGCGCGCTGGTGCAGGCGATCACGCAGGAACGGCTGACGATCTATCCCGAATACGAAGCGACGCGCGAGGCGTTGAGCCAGTTCTTCGCGATGCCTCAGTCGCAATTCCTGCTGACCAACGGCACCGACGAAGCGATCCAGGTGCTGGTCAACACGTTCGTGGACGACGACCAGGAGGTTATCGTCCTGACGCCTTCCTACGCCATGTACCGCTTCTATGCGGAGGTGGCTGGCGCGAACGTTCGCAACCTGCCTTATCGCGCAGGCAACCTGGCATTCCCGCTGGAGGAGTTGCTCGTGGCGATCACGCCCGCGACGCGCGCGATCCTCATTTCGAACCCCAATAACCCAACCGGTACGGGCATCGATCTGCAGACCATCGAGAAGATTCTGCAGCACGCGCCGCAGGCCGCGGTTCTGATCGACGAGGCGTATTACGAATTCTGCGGCGTCACGGCGCTGGCGCTGATTGAGCGTTATCAAAACCTGTTCGTCAGCCGGACATTCTCGAAGGCGTATGGCCTCGCCGGCCTGCGCATCGGCTGCCTGTTTGCACAAGCGGAGAACGTGAAGTTCCTGCACAAGGCGCAGTCGCCCTACAGCGTGAACATCCTGGCAGCGGTAGCCGCGCGCGCCGGAGTCGCCGACCAGAGCTATGTCAGCGAGTTCGTGCGCAAGGCGTTGGAAGCGCGCGATCTCCTGTACAGCGGCTTCGAAAAGCGTGGCATCCCATACTATCCGAGCCAGGGCAACTTCGTCCTGTTCCGTGCTGGGCGACGCCTCGTTGGCGATTCGCGACGGCTTGAGAGAACGCGGCGTGTTGGTGCGTGACCGAAGCTATGAAATCGAAGGCTGCGTGCGCGTGACGGCGGGGACTCCGGCGCAAGTGGAGCGGTTCTTCGCGGCGCTCGACGAGGTGCGGGGATGAGCGCGCCGTACCTGGTTTTCGATATGGACGGCGTGCTCGCGGAGGTGACGGAGAGCTATCGCGAAGCCGTCGTTCAGACGGTGCGATACTTCACGGGCAAGACCATCGAGCGCGACAGCATTCAGGAGTACAAGAACCGCGGTGGCTTCAACAACGACTGGCTGCTTTCGCAACAGATCTGCGCGGACCTGGGCGTGCGGGTGCCGTATGACTCCGTTGTGAAGTACTTCTGCGATATCTTTTTTGGACCCGGCGGCGACGATGGATTGATTACGCGCGAGATCTGGATTCCGAAAGCAGGTTTGCTCGAATCTCTCGCGGAGAAGTTCCAACTCGCGATCTTCACGGGCCGCCTGCAAAGCGAAGCGGCCATTACGCTGCGCCGTTATGCATCGAGTATCAACTTCTCGCCGATCATCGCCGTTGAGGATGTCACGGAAGGCAAACCCGCGCCCGATGGGCTCTTGCTGATTCGCGAGCGGACGGGTGCGGAGAAGATGATCTACGTCGGCGACACGGTGGATGACGCGCGAAGCTCCATGGCGGCTGGAGTCCCGTTCATCGGCATCGCCGCAGCGTCGAATCCGTGGAACAAGGAACTCGCCGCGCTGCTCAGAGCCGAAGGAGCCTTCGCGGTGCTCGATGACGTCAATCAGATTGCTGGGGTGCTCGATGGCGCTCCCCTTCAAACGGAGCCGCGACCGTGAGGGAGCGGTTGTTGCCGTTGGCCGCTCTGTACGTTCGCGGTTGCTCTGAAAATCTGGCTGTTGATTATGCGGCGCTTCCGCTTCCAGGCGTTGCCAGCACCGAGCCCGACGAGAGGTCCCGGACTTCCTCCGCTTCGCAGTCCCATCGGCGCCCGCCGCCGCTGATTTCCACCCAGCGCGAGGCCGCTTCCACGGGACCTCTCTTCGTGGGCTCAGGCTGCGGTATCCGTTGTGGGCGGCGGCCGCATCAATGTCCGCGTCGCATTCGAGGTGCCGGGAGACTGACATGTCATTTTCATCGTTGGGGGTGCACGGTTCGCCGGTCATGCAGAGATCGTCGCTGACATCGTGCGAAGCCGCTGTCTGCAAGCCGTGAATTGTATTGCAGTGATCTACCCTGATTAAGAAACAGCTCCGATTGGAGAAGATGAAGCAATGCGAAAAGCTGACATCGAGCGGATCACGAAAGAGACGCAGATTCGCGCGTCGCTGAACATCGACGGCAAAGGCCGTTACGAGATCTCGACCGGCGTGCGGTTCCTGGACCACATGCTCGAGCTCTTCGCGAAGCACGGCGCCTTCGACCTGGCGCTGATCGCCAAGGGCGATCTCGACGTCGATCAGCATCACACGGTCGAGGACGTGGGCATCGTGCTCGGCCAGCTTTTCGCCAAAGCGCTGGGAGATCGAGTGGGCATTAACCGCGCCGGTTACTTCGTGCTGCCTATGGACGAGACGCTGGCTGTCGTCGCAGTCGATCTCGGCGGACGACCCTTTCTCGTCTATACGGACAGGGTGAAGACGCGGCTGGTCGGCGACCTGCAGAGCGAGTTGCTGGAAGATTTCTTCCACGGCTTCACGACGCACGCCGGTGCGAACCTGCATGCGAAGATTCTGGACGGCCGCTCGAACCACCACAAGATCGAGGCGATCTTCAAGTGCTTCGCGCGCGCAATGCGTTACGCATGCTCGAAGGACGCGCGGCTGAAGAACCAGTTGCCGAGCACCAAGGGATTGCTATGATCACGATCGTCGATTATGGCGCGGGCAACCTGCGCTCCGTCGAGAACACGCTGGCCAAGACGGGTGCGGCTTACCAGATCACGCGCGATCCCGAAGCAGTTCGCACCGCCGAGAAGGTGATCCTGCCGGGCGTCGGGCATTTCGGACAGATGCTGCGAGCGCTGGACACACTTGGCCTGCGTGACGCTTTGATTGCGAAGGCACGCTCCGGCGCACCGTTTCTGGGAATCTGCCTCGGCCTGCAAGCGATGTTTGAATCGAGCGAAGAAGCGCCGGAGGAGCAGGGTCTCGCGCTCTTCCCTGGACGCGTGGAACGCTTTCCGCTCGGACGCGCGCGTACCGCACATGGGCTGGAATGAGATCGTGCCGGTTGGCACGCCGCGGCTGATGAACGGCCTCGGCCTGAAGCCTTACGTCTACTTCGCGCACAGCTTCTACTGCCCCATTACCCCGCAGACGGCGGCAGCGTGCGAGTACACGGGCGTCCGCTACACGGCGGTGCTTGAAGCAGGCAACATCTTCGGCGTGCAGTTTCACCCGGAGAAGTCCGGACCGCTCGGGCTGAAAATCGTCGAGAACTTCGTGAGGATCTAAGACCAGTGCTTGCAAAACGTATCATCCCCTGCCTCGACGTCACCGGCGGACGAGTGGTCAAGGGCGTCAACTTCGTCGGTCTGCGCGACGCCGGCGATCCCGTGGAACTCGCCGCGCGCTACAACGAACAGGGCGCCGACGAACTCGTCTTTCTCGACATCACCGCGTCGAGCGACGGCCGCGACACGATGGTCGATGTCGTCGACAGGACGGCGCGCGAAGTCTTCATTCCGCTCACGGTCGGCGGCGGCATTCGCAGTGTAGAAGATGCCCGGCGCATCATCCACTCCGGCGCGGACAAGATCAGCGTCAACACTTCGGCTGTGCGGCGCCCCGAACTCATCACGGAACTGAGCCTGGAATTCGGCGCGCAAGCGGTGGTATTGGCTATCGATGCGCGGCGAGTCTCTCCGGGCCGATGGAACGTATTCACCAAGGGCGGTCGCGTCGACGAGGGGATTGACGCCGTCGAATGGGCCGCGCGCGGAGAGTCTCTGGGTGCTGGCGAGATCCTGTTGACATCGATGAACACCGACGGAGTGCAGGACGGCTTCGACTGCCCATTGACCCGAGCCGTCTCACGCGCGACGAAGATCCCGATCATCGCCTCAGGCGGCGCGGGCACGCCCGAGCACTTCATCGAAGTCCTGACCGAAGGCGAAGCCGACGCTGCACTCGCGGCCTCAGTCTTTCACTACGGGACCTACACCGTGGATCAGTTGAAGGCAGAGTTGGAGAAAGCTGGAATCCCCGTCCGGAGGACGGCATGAGATGTGCTGAAGTGGGGCGGACGCCCACGTCCGCGCGGGGTCCCCAGACCCCGCAGTTGACATTTCTTGAGCTGGACCTGGGGGTCCGGCGCAGACCTGGGGGTCTGCCCCACCACGGAGGGGCGGAAGCATGATCATCCCCTGCATCGACCTGATGGGCGGCAAGGTTGTCCAACTCGTGCAAGGCCGCGAGAAGGCGCTGGAAGGCGCGCCTCCGCTCGAAATGCTGAAGCGCTTCAGCGGCTTTCCAGTGATTCAAGTGATCGATCTGGACGCTGCGCTCGGCAAAGGCGAGAACAATGCCATCGTCGAGTTGCTGGCATCCCGCGCCCGCATTCGCGCCGGCGGCGGCGTGCGCACTCCAGAGCGTGCCAATAAACTGCTGGAATGCGGAGCGGAGAAGGTCATAGTTGGAACATCGGCGTTTACGAAGGCGGGCGTCAACCATGAGTTGCTCGGCGCTATCACCGGAGAGGCAGGCGCGGAGAAGATCCTGGTCGCGCTCGACTCCAAGGGCGGACGCATCGTCGTGAAGGGCTGGACCGAATCGCTGGAGATCTCCGCCGAGGAGATCCTGGCGGAACTCGAACCCTACTGCGGCGGATACCTCTGCACGTACGTCGACAAAGAAGGCATGCTCCAAGGCACCGATCTCGCGTGGTTCCGACGCCTGCGTGCGGCCACGTGCAAAGAGATCACAGCCGCCGGCGGCATCACGACCATCGAAGAGATCCGCGAGTTGCTAGCGCTCGACATTCACGCCGCGCTAGGGATGGCTATTTACACGGGGCGGCTGGATCTGGGAGAGTTGCGCGGAATCAGTGAATCGCTGAATCGCAACGCCTAGCTTGGCCTAATCGTCGACTGACCTCAGAGGCATCGGCAGTCTCGAAGAACAAGCTTAAGGCTTCGGCCAGATTCGCGCGCGCCTCCTCAAGTGTGTCTCCCTGACTGGCTATGTCGTATTCCGGGCAAAGGGCAAGGTATACATCTCCCTGCCGCTCAATCAACGCAGTCAGACGGCGCAGAATGGGCATACCTCGATTCTACGGCCCATTGCCAAGCGACACGAGAATTGCCGACGGATCAATGCGTTGGCCATTACGCCGCGTACTTATCCAGGAACTTCTTGCCCGCTTTGGCGCCGTCGAGTTCGCTGAGGCGCTTGCCTTCGTACTCGATGCCCACGAAGCCTTTGTAGCCTGCATCCACCACGATCTTCATCAAGCGGTCCAGGTCCATGGAGGTCTCTTTGCCGTCCGCTCCGAAGTCGTTGCACTTGAAACTGACGCCCTTGGCGTAGGGCATCATCTTCTTCACGGCTTCATAGCGATCCACTGCCGCGGGGAAGTTGCCGAAATCTGGCAGCGTGCCGAAATTAGCCTTACCGACCTTCTTCATCAGCGCAACTATTGCGTCGGGGTCCGAGGACAGCCCCCAGTGATTCTCAATCAATACGTTCAAGCCGACCATGCGAGCGTAGTCGGCCAGCGACGCGAAGCTGTCGGCGCAATAACCCAGAACGGTGTCTCTTTCGGCCGCAGTTTTCGGCGTGATGTCCGAGTGCATGTTCGTGCGTATGGAGTGGCCGCCCAATTCCGCGCAGTAGTCGATCCACTTGCGGTGATTGTCCACGGTCTTCTTGCGCACGGCTGATGAAGAAGAGCCCATCATGCCTTCGTCGTCGCACATGATCAGAACGCAACGGGTCCCGGTTTGCTTCATCGCGGTGCGAAGACGCCCGATATAGCCTTGTGTGGGAGCGGCCCACAGTGCGTTGACGAACTCCAGGCCCTCGATTCCCATTTCGCTGGCGTAGCGCGGAAAGTCGAGGTTGGTCATCTTCTGCGACTGTATGGCGCGATGCACCGACCACTCGGCGAGCGAGATGCGCAACGACTTGTCGCTCTGGGCAAGAGCGATGGACGGGAGGGTCATACTGAGCGCGCGAAGCAGGTCGCGGCGATTCACGATAGGCATTGGGCTATCTCCAGATACCCATCATATCAAGTCAGGATGTGAGTTCGTGAGGATTCGCGATCCAGAAGTCAGGGGAATGCTCGCGCATGGCTTCAACGTCGCCATATCCCCACGTCACAGCGCATGTTTTCACACCCGCGCGGCGGCCCGCTTCCATGTCCGGCGCGGCATCGCCGATGAACAGGCAGTCCTCCGGAGCGACGCCGAATTTCTGGATGGAACGAAAGAGCACGTCCGGCTCGGGCTTGCAGGGGAACCCGTCGGTGCCCTGCACGTGGTCGAAGAAATCGATCAGGCCAAACTGCGAGAGCACGATGCGCGCGGTCTCGCTGCCTTTCGTCGTGGCCGTGGATTTCAATCCACCCAAAGCCGAAAGCATCTCCGGAACACCGTCGTAGACGTGGGTGGAGCGGTGTCCGCGCAGCGGGTATATCGCGCGGTAGTTGCGCAGCAACTCGTCGGAACGCTCTTCACTGATACCGGGAAAGACGTCCTCGAAGAGCTCTTTCAAGTGGTAGCCGATGTATGACCGAAGTTGCTCGTCGGTCAGGTCCAAGGCGCCCGCCGCTTCCAAGTGTCTCGCGCAGCGCCGCAGATGTCGGCCGCGGAGTCGAGCAGGGTCCCGTCGATATCGAAGAGATAGAGCTGAAAAGCAGGGATACTCACGCTGGCGCGGGACTCTCCCCATCGACGAATCCGCGACCGATGGAGCGATCTTCGGAGTTGGGTGTAATCACGGCCTGCGTTTCAGGGCTCGCCGTGGCGACGGCCGATCCGGAACCGGGGCCAATCTTCTCGCGCCGTTCGATGATGGCGCGCACTTCCTCGCCGTCCATAGTTTCGCGTTCGAGCAACGCGGCGGCGATCTTTTCGAGCGCCCAGCCGTATTCCTCGATCACGCCTTCCGCTCTTTGGTATGCGCTTTCGACCATCATGCGGACGGCCTGGTCGATCTGAATCGCGGTCGCTTCCGAGTAATCGCGGTGCTGTGCGATCTCGCGGCCCAGGAAGATCTGCTCATCCTTCTTGCCGTAGCTCATCGGTCCCAGGCGGCTCATGCCGTAGTCGCAGACCATCGCGCGAGCCACTTCCGTAGCCTGTTCGATGTCGTTGCTCGCACCGGTGGAGAGTTCGTGGGTATGGCGCATCTCGGCGATGCGTCCGGCCATGAGCACGCAGAGGCGAGCCTGCAATTGCTTTTCCGTGCGGTTCAATACGTCGCCCTCGGGCAATTGCATTGTGACGCCCAGAGCGCGGCCGCGCGGAATGATGCTGACCTTGTGCAACGGGTCGGACTCGGGCAGCAGCGAGGCGACCAGTGCATGGCCCGCTTCGTGCCAGGCCGTAACCGCCTTGTCTTCCTCGGTCAAGGATCATGGAACGCCGCTCGGCGCCCATCATCACCTTGTCCTTGGCGACTTCGAAGTCGGACATGGTGACGACCTTGCGATTCTGGCGGGCGGCTAGCAAGGCAGCTTCGTTGACCAGGTTGGCCAGGTCCGCGCCGGCGAAACCGGGCGTTCCGCGGGCGATGATCGACATGTCGACATCGTCGGCCAACGGGATCTTCTTTGTGTGAACCTTGAGGATCTGCTCGCGGCCACGTACGTCGGGCAGGCTGACCACCACGCGGCGATCAAAGCGGCCCGGCCGCAGCAGCGCCGGATCGAGTACGTCGGGACGGTTCGTCGCGGCGACCAAAATCACGCCTTCGTTCGACTCGAAGCCGTCCATCTCCACCAGCAACTGGTTGAGTGTCTGCTCGCGCTCGTCGTGTCCGCCGCCGAGGCCCGCGCCGCGATGGCGTCCGACCGCATCAATCTCATCGATGAAGATGATGCACGGGGCATTCTTCTTGCCCTGCTCGAAAAGGTCGCGGACGCGGCTTGCGCCGACGCCGACGAACATCTCCACGAAGTCCGAACCCGAGATGGAGAAGAACGGTACGTTGCCTTCGCCGGCAATGGCTCGCGCCAGCAGCGTCTTGCCGGTACCGGGAGGTCCGATGAGCAGCACGCCTTTGGGGATGCGGCCGCCGAGTTTCTGGAACTTCTGAGGCTCTCGCAGGAACTCGATGATCTCCTGCAGTTCGTCCTTGGCCTCTTCGACGCCGGCGACGTCCTTGAACGTGACCTTCTTCTGTTGCGAGCTATGCATGCGCGCGCGGCTCTTGCCAAAGCTCATGGCCTTGTTTCCACCGCTCTGCATCTGCCGCATCATGAAAATCCAGAAGGCGATCACCAGCACGAACGGGATCGCGTTGACGATCAACGCCGTCCAGTTGCCGCTGCTCGCGTCCTTCACTTTGACGTCGACGCCGTGTTCGCCGAGGATGTCGTAAAGCTTGGGGTAGTTCTGAGGAACCGTCGTGTGCAGTTCGGACTTGTCTTCCTTGAACTGCCCGGTTACCTCATTGCCCGTAACGAGAACGCTCTTCACCCGGTCGCCGTTGACCTGGTCAATGAAGCGGGTGAAAGTCAGTTCCTGGGTCGGGTGAGCGTTGCTGGACTTCACCACGACATACAACAGGACTCCCAGGCAGCACAAAACTGCCCAGATAATGCCGGTCCTTACATTTGCGTTCATTCGCTTAGCTCGAGGTACTCCGGACGTTTCAATTCTATCTCTAACTGTTCAGACGCACTCTATGCACAGTTTGATTCAACCCCGCGAGGCTGCAGGCTCTTCGGCAATCTCGATCGGATATGCGCTGCCGGGCACCGCACGCCAGCCAGCCGCCACCCCGAACCCTCTGGCCCAAACGACATGGCCCTGCCATTCCAAAACCGGCCACCCGAGCCGGTCCCATGCCGGGATCTTTCCGATTTGCAGGAGTCGATGCAAGGAGCATTCGCCTGGCTCTCCGGCCAGCCCACAACGATCACCCGCCCGCCAAGGTCTCAGCAAAAACGGGCCTGGAGCCAAGCTGCCCTCCAGCCAGTTACTGCTTTCATTATAGGCGTCAGCGCCAGTCTTCGCCGTTACCGCGCGGACGAGAGGTCCACGCGAGTCCAATGCGGCAATTCCGGGCACCGTCAGGACTGCCGTTTCCGGCCTGAAGAAATCTACAACCCTTTTATGCAGAAGCACTTGCAAGAACGATCTCCATGCTCCGAGCCCTGGCAGGCTCAGACGCCCATCGCCTTCCCGCTGCGCAACCAGACTCAATAAACGGTCCATGTGGTCATGGGTGATCCGGGGATGGCGTATTTGAAATGACTCGCCCGCGACCTCGGCGCAGGCCCGCTTGAGGACGCGCGCCTGCAATGCAGGATGCTCACGACGCAGGCGCTCCACGTCAAGAACAAGGCCAAAGCGGTGAGGCGCCGCTGCCTCCGCCCAGACCGCCTCAACGGAGGACTGCCAGAACTCCTCGTCCCGGGCGGCTACCTCCGCAAGCCGGGCTAACGCGCCGTCCACCCGAGGATTCCACTGCTTTCGTAACAAAGGCAAAACTTCGTTCCGCAGCCGGTTCCGGTCGTAACAATTGTCGCTGTTCGACGAATCTTCGCGCCAAAGGAGGCCTTCTCCGCGCAGCCACTCCCGGACATCGTCGCGAGTCAGGTCGAGTAATGGCCGGATGATCCAGCCGTCATTGACCGGGCGGATTCCGGCCAGGGAATCGGGCGAGGCCCCACGTAGAAGCCGCATCAGAAGCGTCTCGGCCTGATCCGACGCCGTGTGGCCCGTCGCCACTGCATCGAGTTTGTGCCTGTCGCGCATCTCAGAGAAGAACCGGTAACGTAGCTGCCGCGCAGTCTGCTCCAGGTTCCCGCCGAGGGCCGCGGCGCGCACGTCAGCCGATCCGCGGGAGCACTGAAGACCCAGGCTGGCCGAAAGGTCGTCCACGAAGCGGCAATCTTCGTCAGACTCCGCGCCTCTTAACAGATGATTGAAGTGCAGGACGTGCAAAGACCAGTTTCTAACGCTCGAGAGTCGATGAAGCGCATGCAACAAGGCGACGGAATCGGCGCCGCCGGAGACTGCCACGCCAATGCGAGCGCCGCCGGGCAACATGCTATAACGGAAAATGGTCTTGAGTACCTGCTCGATCACTTGGCCGCGCTCCGAGATCTCTATTGTAAGTCCAAGCTTTGGTTCTACTTCCACTCCAAGGCAATGCGCGGCGGACCGGGCCATCCTAGAAGAAAGCGCTCCTCCCGAAAGCATATGCCTCCAGTCGTTTCCGCCGAACTCGCCGAACGCGCCCGCAAGATCCGCATGGTCCTGATGGACGTGGATGGCGTCCTCACCGATGGCCGTGTGTGGTTCCTGCCCAATCCCGAAGGAGGCATCTTTGAGACTAAGGGCTTCGATTCGCAGGACGGAATCGCAATGCACTGGCTGAAGCGCTATGGTTACCTGACCGGAATCATCAGCGGACGCACGGCGGAAGCCACGGCCGAGCGCGGACGGCAGGGCAAGTTCGACTATGTTTACATGGGCAGTACGGAGAAGCTCGGGATATTCCACGAAATCCTCGAGAAGTCCGGCTGCCAGCCCGAGGAAGTCGCCTACCTCGGCGACGACTTGACCGACGCCATCCTGATGAAGCGCGTCGGGTTCGCCGTGGCAGTAGCGAACGCACGGCCGGAAGTGAAGGCGATGGCGCACTATGTCACTATGGCGCGCGGCGGTGAGGGAGCGTTGAGAGAGGCCAGCGAGATTCTTTTCGACGCGCGCGGAGTCTGGCCGGAGATCCTGGCTCATTACGAAGTGGAGTTGCCGGCGAACGCAGACTGAAAGGCTGAATCAAAAGTGTCCGAAGCTGCCCAGTCCTTCGAGAGAATCGGCCTATCCGTCGTGGCCGACAACCAGCCGGGCGTGCTGCACGAACTCACCGGAGCGATCGCCGCGCACCGGGGCAACATCCTGTCTGTCGAGTCCCTGGAAACGCTCAAACTCCACGGAATCGCGGCTCTACTTCGAGATCGAAGTTCCCAGCGCCGGAGCGTTGCTCGAAGACCTGAACCGGCTGGCCTGCGTGCAATCCGCTACGGCGGAAAAGAGCCTTCAGAAGATCTACGGGAAGCGGATCATTATCGTGGGCGGGGGCGCGCAGGTGGGGCAGGTGGCGCTCGGCGCCATCAGCGAAGCCGACCGTCATAACATCCGCGGCGAACACATCTCCATCGACACCATTCCACTGGTGGGTGAACAGACGCTCGCAGACGCCGTTCGCGCCGTGGCCCGTCTGCCGCGAGCGCGGGCTCTGGTACTCGCCGGGTCGCTGATGGGCGGCGACATCGAAATCGCGGTGCGCGAAGTGCGCGCGCAGGGGCTGCTGGTCATCAGTTTGAACATGGCCGGCAGCGTGCCCGATGCCGCCGACCTGGTAGTCACGGATCCGGTGCAGGCAGGCGTGATGGCTGTGATGGCCATCGCCAACACCGCCAAATTCACCGTCGAGAGGCTCAAAAGGCGGGTCTTTTAGCGGTTTTTCGCATGCTTTCCCCGCAGATCACGCACGCACTAATTGCTTTCGCGGCGGCCTTCGCCGCCGGAAGCATCAATTCGGTGGCCGGGGGTGGCACGCTGATTTCCTTCCCAGCCCTGATCTGGCTGGGGCTGAATTCCGTCACCGCCAACGCCACCAACACGGCGGCCATCTGTCCGGGATCGCTCGGTGGTATGTGGGGTTATCGCCGGGAACTGCGCACCGCCCATGGCCGGATGCTGGCGCTGGTTGTGCCCAGCCTGATTGGCGGGCTCGCCGGAGCATGGCTGCTCAAGTTCACGCCGCCCACTCTGTTCGACAAGCTGGTGCCCTTCCTGATCCTCTTTGCGACGCTCCTGTTCATGGTGCAAGAGGCTGTGCAGCGCTTCCTCAACACCGCCGAAGCGGCGCGGCACCAGTCGGCGAAATGGCTAGCCGGCGCGATCGCGTTCCAGCTTCTGGTCGCGCTTTATGGCGGCTATTTCGGCGCGGGAATCGGCATCCTGATGCTGGCCGCGCTGAGCGTGATCGGGCTGACCGACATCCACCAGATGAACGGGCTGAAGAACTTCTTCGCGGTCTGCATCAACGGCGTGGCAGCGATCTATTTCATCGTGTCGGGCATGGTGTATTGGCCCGACGTACTGATCATGGCCGTGGGCGCCATTGCCGGCGGAGTCGGCGGGGCGGGCCTGGCGCGCAAACTCGGGCGTACGGCAGTGCGCCGCATCGTGATCTTCATCGGCTTCGCCATGGCGGTGTCGCTGTTTATAAAGAAGTAGCGCCCCCTGGGAACGCCGATCTCCAGATCGGCACTTCTTATCAGGTAGCGTCCTCATCTCTGAAGGCGCTGCTCCAGCGCCAATCTTCCGCTTTCGTGGCCAAACCGGCCTTAACCGGATTCTCGTGGATATACTGGACAGCTTGGCGGAAATGGCGCTCATTGCGGATATAGCGGTCCCAGTACTCGCGATGCCAAAACCGGCTCGCGGTCTTCCCGGGAACGCCGATCTCCAGATCGGCTCTTCCCGAACTGCCGATCTGGGGACCGGCTCCGGACCCGCTGCCGATCTGGAGATCGGCGTTCCCAGGCGGGCTGCCCGCGGAAATCCTGCGTGCGGTGAATTTCTTCCAGGAGGCGACGATCTGCGCCATCGTCCACCCGGGCAAAGGCTGGAATAGCGCGTGCACGTGATTCGGCATTATCGTCCAGGCCATCAGTCGATATCGATCAGCGTCGAAGAAGAGCAGTGCGCTCTGGACAATGTCCGCGGCGGGCGGCTCACGCAACCGGCAGGAGCCATGGCCCGCGTCGATCCACGCCTCTACCTTCCGCCGGAACTCGATGGCGCGCCGATCCAGGGGGAACTCACGCGCCTCCTCATCCAACCGGCCCAACACTTCGTTCGGCAGGCTGTCGGCAAGATGGAACGTCACGTGTTGGACCGTCTCTGCCCCTTCAAAGTGCGGTAGGTAGCCCCTGCTGTGCCATGCGGGGGCGTCTTCTACTGCGGTCGAGACACTAGGAGGATTGTTCGGAGATTCGGTGTTCATCACAAGCTGGAGACCTCGGGGAGAGTGCCTCTTTCGGGATTACACCTGCCCTGGGAACGCCGATTTCGAGATCGGCTCTATACGACCGGCCGATCTGGAGATCGGCGTTCCCAGGGGGGATCAGGGCAAGCTGGCGAGCAACGCCTGCACTGCACTCGCGCACAACGCCGCGGCATGCCGGGACGCCGCGGGCAGAGGACCCACCGCATCTTCAATCGCCGATTCGTCGAAAAGCCCGCAGTTGCTCAAGAGACTTGCCGTGCAGCCACTCGGCCAGTGCGGAGCCAGCGGCGATCGACGCGGTGCAGCCTCGCACCTGGAACGCCGCTTCCACCACACGTCCACCTTCTATGCGGGCGCTGAGCTTGAGAATGTCGCCACAGGCAGGGTTTTCGACCTGCACGACCAGTGCAGGCGGGGCGAGAATGCCGGCATGGCGCGGATTTTTGAAGTGATCGAGCAGACGTTCCGAGTGCAAGCTCATGCCGCTATGTTTCAATGGAATATGGAAGTTGGCTGCAAAGCCCTCCTTCATTCTCAGCCAGCCGCCTCATGAATCGCACCCTTATCGTTGTCGCGGGAGTCCTCCATCGGGATGGAAAGCTGCTCATCGGCCAGCGTATGGCCGACGACCGGCACGGACTGAAATGGGAATTCCCCGGCGGCAAGGTCGAAATCGGCGAGACGCCGAAAGAGGCATTGGCGCGAGAACTGCGGGAAGAACTCGCCATCGAGGCGGTCATCGGCCGGGAGATCGCACGGTATGAGCAGGCGACGCGCCGCCGCAGCCCGCTATTGCTGCTGTTCCACTCCATCGAGAGCTATGTGGGCGAACCGCAGGGCATCACCTTCGAGCAAATCCGTTGGGAAGACCCGGCCAAACTGCCTGAGTACGACTTCCTTGATGGCGATCTCGATTTCGTGCGCAGGCTGGCCATGGGCCGGCTGCGCCCGTTCGGCTAGAGTTGCCAGTTTGGTGGGGCGGCGCTCCAGCGCCGCGTGGACTCCAGAGTCCGCTTGACTTTCCGGAGCGGGGCTTGGAAGCCCCGCGCGGCGCTGGAGCGCCGCCCCACTTTACTCCTCTTGATTCCCGCCGTCTCGCGTATCATTGAACAACATACGATGCGAGTACTGCTGGTTCTGGGACTGGGACTGACGCTTAGCGTCTGTTCGTCTTGCCACCGACGCACGCGCGCCGACGAGAGTGGCGAGCCTACGGCGGCGGCTTCGGCCACACACACTATAGCCCGTTGACGCAGATCAACCGGGACGAACGTGGCCACGCTCAGCAGGCCTGGAGCTACGACACCGGAGACGCCTTCGACGGGTCCGAGATGCAATGCACGCCGCTGATCGCCCACGGTATCGCCTACGTCACCACGCCGAAGCTGCGGCTGGTGGCTCTCGACGCAGCGACAGGGCGCGTGCTGTGGCGCTTCGATCCGCACGGCGGCGCACCAGTGAAGAGCAAGTACCGCAATCGCGGGCTGATGTATTGGGAGAGCAAGGCGGAGCGGGGCAAGACGCGCCGGCTGTATTTCGCCGTGGACGAGAAGTTCTACTCGATCGACGCTCGCACCGGGAAGCCCGACCCGCGTTTCGGACAGCGCGGGTTCATCAACCTCAAGGAGGGGCTGGGACGTAACGTTGAGAATACGCCGGTGACGGTAACTGCACCCGGCGCTGTCTATGGAGATCTGATCATCCTGGGCTGTCTGAACAGCGAGGGCTTGCCCGCCGCGCCGGGCGACATACGTGCCTATGACGCTCGCACGGGCGCGCAGAAGTGGGCCTTCCACACGATCCCCTATCCGAACGAGCCTGGCGTCCGAGACGTTCCCTCCCAACGCGCGCGAGTTCCTCGGCGCGGCCAACAGTTGGGCGGGAATGACGCTCGACGAGAAGCGCGGAATGCTATTCGTACCGACCGGTTCGACCGCGTTCGATTTCTATGGCGCGAATCGAGCCGGCGACAATTTGTACGCGAATTGTTTGATCGCGCTCGACGCGAAAACCGGGCGCCGCATCTGGCATTTCCAGGTGATCCGCCATGACATGTGGGACCGCGATCTGCCTGCTCCGCCTTCGCTCGTGACAGTGCGGCGCGAAGGACGCGACATCGATGCGGTCGCGCAGATCACCAAGAGCGGGCACGTTTACGTTTTCGAACGGGAGACCGGCAAGGCGCTTGTCCCCATCGAAGAGGTACCCGTTCCGCAGGAAGCAGTGGACGGGGAAGTGCCGGCGAAATCCGAACCTCTGCCCACGTCCCCGCCGCCGTTCACGCGTCAGAGCATCACCGAAGCCGATTTGACGCAGCGTACTCCGGAAGCTCACCAGGACGCGTTGGATCGTTTCCACAAACTTAAGAAAGGCTCGCAGTTCATGCCGCCGAGCCTCGAAGGCACGCTGATCATGCCCGGCTTCGACGGGGGCGGCGAGTGGGGTGGCTCCACCTGGGATCCCGAAGCGCGCCTGCTCTATGTGAACGCGAACGAGATGCCGAGCATTATCCGGCTGATCCCGCGCTCCGAGGCCGCGGAGAAGAGCACCGGCCGCACGCTGTATCTGCGCAATTGCGCCTCGTGCCATCGTCCCGATTTGAGCGGCAGCGGCAACGAAGTTCCCGCGCTGAAGAATATCGCCTCGCGGCGCAAGTTCGACGACGTAATCAAGGTCATTCGGCGAGGCTCGGCGCGCATGCCGGGGTTCAACGATATCGGCGAATCGGCTGTGACCGCCATCGCGCGCTACCTGATGACAGGTGAGGCGAAGGAGGCCGTTGCGGTCGAACGCGATCCGCGAATTTCTCTGAAGTACACCCTGGATGGTTACGTCTGGTTCCAGGACCAGCAGGGCTATCCGGCCGTTCAACCGCCGTGGGGCACGCTGACCGCGATCAACCTCGACGATGGGAATTTCGCATGGCGGAAACCCTTTGGCGAATATCCGGAGCTGGTGCAGAAGGGGATGTCGAATACGGGGAGCCAGAACTATGGCGGGTCAGTAGCAACTGCGGGCGGGCTGCTGTTCATCGGTGCGACGCTCTTCGACAACAAGCTGCATGCCTTCGATAAACGGACGGGCGACTTGCTCTGGGAGACTACGCTGCCAGTGGCGGCCGCATCGGCGCCGGCAGTCTACGAGGCGGGGGGCAAACAGTTCGTACTGATCGGCGCGGGAGGGGGCAAATTCGGCGGCAAGAGCGGCGGGACGTATCACGCGTTTGCGCTGCCTTAGGCGAGCGCGGCAGGAGGCCAAAACCGGTACACTTACCGGTTTTCGTCCGTAACTGATTGATTCCACGTTCAAAAACCGGTAGGCTTACCGGTTCTTGAAATTCCATCGAGCCTCGTAAGCCCTCGCGAGACGGTGCGTTGCAGCCAAGGAACGTCAGCCTTTTCCGTCTATTCGCGTTGGAGTAATGAAGCGGCTATTGACTGAGCCGCTCCAGAAGATTCCTCTAGCAACTTATGGCTTGACGGTCACCAGCACAGCAGCATGCGGAGCGACTGCGGCGGTAAACGACCCGCTCTTAGCGCCGAGATCTTTGTGCTGCCACAGGTCGCGAAGCTGCGCGGAGAGGTGCGCCGGATAGCCGAGGTCCTCCCACTTCACCGTGATGGTCTGTGGCGTTGCTTCACGGTTCAAGAGGGCGACGGCGCGATTGCCGCCCTGAAGCTCGCGCGCCCACACTTCCCTGCCCCCATCCCTGGCGACGCGGCGTCCCTGTTTGCCCAACGGGTCCTGATCGATGGCGAGGACTTCCTTGTCGGTGAGAACGGCTTTCGTATGCGCATCCATGCTGCGCAGATCGTTGCCCGCTATGAGCGGCGCAGCCAGGATGGCCCACAGCGCAAGATGAGCGCGGTCTTCATCCGGCGTCAGCTTGCCATTGCCGACTTCCAGCATGTCGGGATCGTTGAAGTGGCCGGGGCCGGCGTACGATTCGGTGCCGTCCATCAAATCGAGAATGTGCATGACGCCAATGTTGTCGTCGGGACTTACCTTGCACTCCCAGCAATTAGTGATATCGCCGGTGGAGCGCCAGACGTTGCCTACGTCCTTCGCCCAGAGCCAGGGCTTGGTCGCGCCCCATTCGCAAATCGAGAACAGGATTGGACGGCCAGTGGCTTTGAGCGCCTTGCTCATCAAGGTGTAGGACTCGATAGAATCCTGCCGCTCGGCGTGGCACCAATCGTACTTGAGATAATCGACTCCCCAGGCGGCATAGGTCCGGGCATCCTGATACTCATAGCCGCGCGAACCGGGGCGTCCCTCGCACGTCTTCGAACCGGCATCCGAGTAAATGCCGAACAGCAGACCCTTCGAATGAACGTAGTCGCCGAGCGCTTTGATGCCCGAGGGGAACCGCTCTGGATCGGCGACGATGGTGCCATCCGCATCGCGCCTCACCTGCCAGCAATCGTCGATCACGACGTACTTGTATCCGGCATCTTTCATTCCCGAAGAAACCATCGCGTCGGCAGTTTCGCGGATCAGTTTTTCCGAGACATTGCAGGCGAATTTGTTCCAACTGTTCCAGCCCATCGGCGGGGTCTTGCCCAAGCCGTTGTCGAGCGCGGATGCCGG
Source organism: Terriglobia bacterium (assembly GCA_963823095.1). Lineage (GTDB taxonomy): Bacteria > Acidobacteriota > Terriglobia > Bryobacterales > Bryobacteraceae > CAIVVT01. The sequence goes on along the minus strand of CAWGKI010000019.1, from coordinate 423,115 downwards.
GATCGCGGTTGGAATCAGAAGAGAGACGAGGAGACAAAGATGTCGAACAGAAGAAGATTTCACTTGGATCGATCCTTCGTAATGCGCCAAGATCGGCCTTCATATCCTACAGGAGCCCATGGTGTGGCACGGTTTGAATGACCACACGGCTGAAGCATGGGTGATGCGATGGGATGCTTGGCGATCAATGTGGAGCGGCCTAGGCCTGGCCGCTCCACAAAACAGGACTCGCGAACCTACGGCCTCACGGTCACGAGCACGGCCGCGTGCGGAGCGACAGTGGCCGTAAAAGATCCGGTCTTGGCTCCGAGATCCTTGTGTTGCCACAGGTCGCGAAGTTGCGCGGAGAGGTGCTCGGGATAGCCGAGGTCCTCCCACTTCACCGTGATTGTCTGCGGCGTTGCGGCACGATTCAGGAGCGCGACGGCGCGGTCGCCGCCCTGCAGTTCGCGTGCCCATACTTCTTTGTCGCCGTCCTTCGCCACGCGGCGGCCCTGTTTGCCCAGCGGGTCCTGATCGATGGCGAGGACTTCCTTGTCGGTCAGCACGGCCTTCGTCTCCGCATCCATGCTGCGGATGTCGTTGCCCGCGATGAGCGGCGCGGCCAGAATCGCCCACATGGCGAAGTGCGCGCGGTTTTCATCAGGCGTCAGCTTGCCGTTGCCGACTTCCAGCATGTCGGGATCGTTGAAATGGCCCGGCCCCGCATACGATTCCGTGCCATCGAGCAGATCGAGAATGTGAACGACGCCCAGGCCGCCCCACTTCTCTTTGCAGTCCCAGCAATTGACGATGTCGCCGGTGGAGCGCCAGATGTTGCCGACGTTCTTGGCCCACAGCCAGGGCTTCGTGGAACCCCACTCGCACAGGGAGAAAAGGATCGGACGGCCGGTGGCCTTGAGCGCGTTGCTCATCAGCGTATAGGACTCAATGGAATCCTGGCGCTCGGCGCTGCACCAGTCGTACTTCAAGTAGTCGACGCCCCAGGACGCGTACGTCCGGGCATCCTGGTATTCATAGCCGCGCGAGCCAGGCCGGCCTGCGCAAGTCTTCGACGCCGGCATCGGAGTAGATACCGAACAGCAAGCCCTTCGAGTGGACATAGTCGCCGAGCGCCTTGATGCCCGAGGGGAACCGTTCAGCATCGGCAACGATGGTGCCGTCAGCGTCGCGCTTCACCTGCCAGCAGTCGTCGATGACTACGTACTTGTAGCCGGCATCTTTCATGCCCGACGAAACCACTGCGTCCGCGGTCTCGCGGATGAGCTTTTCGGAGACGTTACAGCCAAATTTGTTCCAACTGTTCCAGCCCATCGGCGGGGTCTTCCCCAAGCCGTTGTCGAGAGCGGCGGCCGGAATGGCTAGCAGTACGAGTAGGGACAAAGAGAAACACAGATGACGAACAGAAAGCGTTTTCATTGGGAGAAACTCCTGGTAATACACAAAAGCCAACCCCCATATCCTACAGCAACGCAGGATTCCCTGGGGCGAGGGAGATGGTCCGCCGATGGCATCCAAGTCCACTCCTCGTCCTCCCACGTTTCCATTCCATTTCATGGCAACGTGGATTAAGCAACATTAACCTTAACCACCGATTGAGGCTATATTTTCTTCTCGGCGGCTTCGACCTCTTGGTATAGACGAACTATCCAATGATACCCAGCCCAAAAAAAGCATACCCATCAGGCAATCGACAATATTTCACTTTAGGGCTGGCCGGATCAGGACAAGAAGTCAGCAGCGACAGCACGTGGAGCAGAGGATTTGATAAGCAAATGCTAATAGCGCTTCAGAATCGATCAATTATTGGGGGGAGGAGCGACCTGGGTTCGGCCCACGATGGTATGTCCGGACGATTCTCCTACTCGGAGGTGGTCGATAGAATGCTTCACATCATGGAGGAGCGCTACGCCGACCCCGGCCTCTCCTTAATATCTATCGAGAATCAGGTACATCTTTCAAGGCGCCATTTGGGGCGTTTGTTTCAGCGCTTTACTGGCAGAACATTCAGGCAATACCTTGTAGACATACGCATCGGGAATGCGCTTCTACTTTTGCGAAATGGACGGCAAGCGATTAAGGCTGTAGCCGCAATGACAGGTTATCTCAGTCGAAGTCACTTCCACAAAGAGTTCCGTTCTCGCACTGGTTGTACGCCCGCCGAGTGCGTAGAGCTCCACAGGTGTCATAGAGAGGGCGTACAGCACCGAGAATTATGCGGCGCGAACGTCCCCTTTGAGCACTTCGAAGTCCCTTCTGGGCACTCAATTGTGCTTCATCTTTGTGGAAAATGCTCCTACAATCCAGGGCATGTGCAAATCAGATCCTAGCTTCTCCACAATTCGGATCGCATTGCTTGGCTTATTGCTGAGCATCTATTCCAGCGCCTCGGTATTCGCTCAAAGCCAGTGCCGGACAAATTGTGATAACGCCTACGCCGCTTGCCAAACATCGGCCAGCAATGCCCAATCGACCTGTCTAGCAAACGCGAATAACACTTATAGTGCGTGTTATCAACAGGCGCTCGCAGACGAGAATTCTTGTGACTCGGATTGCAGCTTCGAGCATACTCAGTGTATCAATTGCTGCGGGACCTGCACCGGCACTAGCGGCGGCAATGGCTGCTGCGACTGCCGTGCCGGATCAAATTGCGCACCAGGCTGCAACAATGAACAAAATGGCTGTCTGACGAAGTGCAGTACGGAAGAGAACAATAGGTTAGGGGGATGCAATAGCGCCCTCAGCGGTCAAAAAGATGGCTGCAACAGTGCCTATAGTGGGACCATAGCGGCCTGTACCAATGGTCATACGAATTGTTTGCAATCGTGTCCCCAATGATGTCATTCGGAGCCAGAAGTCTTTGACTTTGCCAGGTAGCAGTGAGGACCTATGCTTCATAGACACAAGAGACTTACAATACTGGCCAAAATAGTCAAGGCCTACATCGTCATCGCCGTGGCGGGGAATGTCGCTGCTCAAACGTGTCCCGCCTTAACGACGGAGTTGCGATCAAGACTTGAGGCCTACGTGACAGAACAGTACGGATTCGCCCCGGATTTGATGGTGCGCGATGAAGGAACGGTGGGAGGTGCTTGCTTTCGAAGGATTGCTGTTGATGTGGCGGCTCCAAAGCGAACGCTGCAGCTATTTCTGTCACCCGACCAACGATTCCTTACCGAAGCTCTCATGGACACGACGCTCAGCCCGAAGGCTGAGCGTCAGCGTGTTGCGCAGGAGACAGAACAAGTACTGAACTCCGACGTTTCGCCGTTCCAAGGCCCGCGAGATGCGCTAATCACACTCGTTGTGTTCTCGGACTTCCAGTGCCCATTCTGCAAGCGCTTTGAAGACATCCTGAATCGCCTTCCCGAGAAGGCGCGGCAGGACATTAGAGTCGTATTCAAGCAGCGCCCGCTAGCTATGCATACTTGGGCGCGAAGGGCTGCCCTCGCCGCGATCTGTGTTAGTTCTCAAAGTCAGGAAGCCTTTTGGCGCTTTGAGCAGCTCCTATTCGCGGACCAAGACAAGATCACGCTAGCAAACCTAGATGAGAGGATCGCTGCGTTCGGAGCACAGAACAACGAGCTGAACCCAGGGCGATTGCGGGGTTGCATGGAGAACGGGACGGCCGAAAAAACGCTCCTGCGCGATGAGAAATTAGCGGACGCGTACCACGTAGATGCGGTCCCAACCATATTCATAAATGGAATTCGCAGCACCGGCTTCCGCACTCCCGAAGAACTCGAAGCGGGTATAAATGCCGCTCGCGCTTACCTATCGACAGAGACACCACGGGTTCGCGGCTTGACCGAATATTCGCGAGCACATTGAATCCCAACAGCTTGGCCAGAGTCACGTTTTCGTGGGCTTGGCACCTCAGGTTCCTCGGTTCGCTAGATTGAGGCATGGACATTGCGGAAGCCTTATTGCGAATCGGATTTAAACCCGAGAAGCGCATAATTAAGATGCGGGAGGGTGGACAGCACTCTAAGTAGATTGTCCACTTCGACAATTCGCCGCGTTTTGCGGTAAATGGGAAATCGAGGGCGCTCCAATGAAGCTTTGTTGGCTGGCTGCATGGTTATCCGCTATTTCACTGGCGGCACAATCCCTACCCACCTTTCGTTCGGACGTGAACCTGGTCCGAGTGCCTTGCACTGTAACTGAGCGCAACGGATCTCTTGTTAAGGACCTCAGGCGCGAAGAGTTCGTGGTGCTGGAAGATGGAGTTCCCCAAGAGGTGCGATATCTCTGGAGCGAGAAGGATCTGCCACTTGCGGTAATCCTGGTGAACGATAGCAGTTGCGAGTCACCGGAATTTGTCGCTCAACATCGGCAGGCACTCAAGCATTTCGTGGAACACGTTCTATCCGGAAACGACCAGGCCGGAATCGTGGCCGCCGCGGAACAGGCGTTGCTCGTGAGCGACTGGACCCGCTCCGCAGACGAGTTGCGTTCCCGCATTCTGCATCCGTATGTCGACCCGGAGCCCGCCGTCCTGGGTGATTATTGCCGGGGGCTCAATCCCGGTCTGTTTTCAGCCTCGATCGCTCCTTGCGGCTACAAGGTGCTGTGGAATGCAGTGTACTTCTCAGCGGAGCTGAAACTGCGCCCTCAGCAAGCGCGCAAAGCAATTCTGATTCTTTCCGACGGCCGGGATACGGGCAGCGACCACAATTTGAAAGAGGCTATCGCCGCATGTCAACGAGCGGATGCGGTCGTGTATTCCATTTGCTGGTCGAGAGCTGACCGAGCGAGTAATTCCATGTACGGCGAATACGCCCATTGGGGAGACCGGGGGAAGCCCGACCTCGCATCGATTGCCTGGGACACTGGCGGTCTGGCGTTTCAAGGCGGGGAGAAACCGCTCGGGGAGATTTTCGGCCGGATCGAAGAGAATCTGCGCAACCAGTATGTTCTTGGGTATACCCCTTCGACAACAAACAGCCGGCGGAGCTATCACAAACTCAAAGTGAAGGTTACCCGTCCGGGAGTCACCGTCCGCGCACGCGAAGGCTACTACTCGAAATGATGCGCGGGATACCTGGCGTTCCGCCGCGGAAAATAGCGCTTGGGTCCAACGAAATCGACGCTTACGCTGCGCCTGGCTCGACTCAGCACCGCATCACGCGGTACTACCGGGAGGCGGTCGGGGTGGAAGGGGTCTCCATTGGGAGAAACGCCTGGTAATACAAAAAGCAAACCTCAATATCCTACAGGAGCGGATGCTGGAGCGCAGCCAAACTGGACTCAAGTGAACGGCGCTTGGAACGGAGTATTCCGCAGTGGGCGTATGATGTGGACGGCATTCAGTATGAAATGGCCTCGGGTGGTACTTTGGTTCGCCGTTCCTTTGCTGGCGCAGGAACCGCCGAACTTCCGGACGGATGTAAACCTGGTTCGCGTGCCCTTAACGGTGACGCAGGCGAACGGCGCCCTGGTGCAGGACCTCCGCCGCGAAGAGTTCGTCGTGCTGGAAGACGGCGTTCGCCAGGAAGTGCGGCACCTATGGCGGGAACGAGACCTTCCGCTCACTTTCGTGCTGGTCGGCGACATCAGTTGTTCTCGGCCTAATACCTTGATTCAACGCCAGAAATCGGTACAGCAGTTTTTGGATCGCGTTCTTTCCAGGAATGATCGAGCGGCACTCGTGTCGGTGTCGGAACAAGCGAGACTCGTGACCGACATGACCGATTCCCGCCAGAAGCTTCAGGAAGGGGCCAAACGCCTTCTTCTTAGCAGAGACGAGGACGGCATCCTGGGCGACGCATGTTCCGGAAAGCACCCTTCCTACATGTCCTCCGCGACCTCCCAAGACATCCCTTGCGGACGCAAAGCGTTGTGGAATGCAGTGTATTTCGGCGCGACCTTAAAGCTGCGGCCGCAAGCAGGACGCAAAGCAATGCTTCTTCTCACTGACGGGCTGGACACGGGCTCCGACTATGAAGCGAAACAGGCAATCGCCGCCTGCGAAGGCGCCGATGCGATCGTCTATTCGATTCGATCCGACGATCCTGGCGAGGCCGCGATTGAGTCGAAATTCGAGGAGTACGCACGCTGGGCGGGCCGGAGAAGGTCCGAGCTGCGTCGTATCGCTCGCGACACAGGCGGCCTGGAGTTCGACGCGTCGAAGGACGAATTGCCGACGATCTTCAAGCGCATTGAGGCGGATCTGCGCAGCCAGTACGTCCTCGGATATACGCCTTCGGCGGAACGCGGCCGGCGGAGCTATCACAAACTCAAAGTGAAGGTTACCCGTCCGGGAGTGACCGTACGCGCACGAGAGGGCTACTACTCGGAATGATGCTAGGGAGATAGGGCATTTTCGCGAGGAATGTGCCCGGTACCCACGAAACCGGAGTCTACGCCGCAAACGAAAAATCCCCGGACCATCTCCCGAGGGGAGCCCTGGTCCGAGGAATTCTTTGACTACCGGGAGCCTGCACCGCTGGGCGGCAAGTGCAAGCATACCGAACAAGCCTTAGGACCCTAGCGGGGGGAGGGTGCCATGGTCCAAGTTCTCTTGGGTGCCGGTAGTCGCGTCGATTGACTACCTAAAAATACTAGATCGCACATAAATGCAGGATAAATCTGCATCCCGGCGCGAGGATTTCTTCCGGCGCCGCCCTTTGGCCCGGTTCAGGCCTCGGGCTTCGGCAGCACTATGGCAAAGACGTTGCCCCCGTCGCCCGACGACCGCAGGGACACCTCGCCGTGGTGGACTTCCGCGATCCACTGGGCGATAGAGAGGCCCAATCCAGCGCCGTCCATCTCGCTGCCCGATCGGGACCTGGAGCCGTCCACGCGGAAGAAGCGTTCAAAGAGGTGGGGGCGCGCCTCCATCGGGATGCTGGCGCCAGTATCGGAAACCAGGATGGTGAGCAAGCTTGGACTCTGCTCCAGCGTCACCTCGACGCTCCCTCCGGGCGGAGTGAACTTGATGGCATTGTCGAGCAAGATCAAGATCAACTGCCGGATCAACGACTCATCGCCGCGGAATGCCGCTTCCGCAGTCCGGATTGCGCTGACGCGCACGCCTTTCCTGTTCGCCAGCACCTCCGCTTCCCGCGAGGCTTCCAGCAGCAGTTCGTCCAGGTAGAAGCTGGTCATCCGAAGCGGAAATCCACCAGCGTCGGCCTGGGCGAGCAGGAACATGTCTTCCACCAGCCGAGTGAGCCTGACCACTTGTTTGTCGATGACCCGGAGCGCTTCGCGGTATTCAGGCTCCTCGCGGCTGGGCCTTTCCAGGGTCACCTGCGCGGCGGTGTGCGATATGGAGAGCGGTGTTCGAAGTTCGTGGGATGCGTCCGCCATGAAGCGCCGCTGCTGTTCGAAGGCCTGCTCTAATCGCCCCAGCAAATCGTTGAACGTCCCCGCCAGTTTCCCCAGTTCATCCCGCGGATTGCCGGATGGAATCCGCCGCTCGAGGTTCCGCGAGGAGATTTGCTCCACGGCATCCGACATCGCGACCACCGGCGCCAGGCTCTTGCGCGCCAACAGGTAGCCACTCACGGCGGAGAGCAGCACACCGATCGGAACCACGAGCAGAAAGACACGCCGAAGGCGCGCTAGTTCGTCACTCATGGGCTGCTCGGACTCCGCCAGGACGACCCGATACCTGGTCTTCGAAGCGGCAATCCACATTTCGCGGGCAACCACCCGCCACTTGCGCTCGGACCAGAACTGAGTGCCCTGGAGCGGGCGGTTGGGCGGATTTTCGAGCAAGGATGCCGGGGTCCCGACGAATTGAGCCGGCGGCTTCAGACCGACCAGTCGTTCCCCTTCGTACACCAGGACGAGCTGCTCGGGCAGGGTGGTCTGGTGATCCGAGATCAGAACCTCCTGGAAGTACTGCTCCCCTTCAGCCTTGCCAGTCCGCTCGGAGAGCTCATGCCGTAATGCCACACTAATCTCATCGAGGCCGGCCGAGAGGCGTCTGTCCAGCGACTCTTGAAGAGTGCGCGCCAAACCCGCATAGACGCCCGCACTGAACAGTAAGAGGATCACCGCCAGGATGCCGGCGTACCAGAGTGTCAGGCGTCCACGGATCGACAAGATCATCCCTCGTCCTCCAGGCACACCAATTGGTAGCCTTCCCCTCGGCGCGTATGGATCAGACGGCGGACGCCTGGAAAATCCACCTTCCGGCGCAGACGTTGGATGTAGACCTCAATCAGATTCGAAAACGCGTCGTAGGATTCGTCCCAAACGTGCTCTGAGATCTCAGCACGCCCGACGACCTCGCCGTTGCGGCGCGCCAGATACTCCAGCAGCGCATATTCCTTGCTGGTCAGATCCAGCGTTCTATCCCCGCGCTTCACCGTGCGAGTGCGCGTGTCGATGACGAGATCGGCTGCTTGCAATATCCCCATCTGGACGGCAGGCGCGCGCCGGAGGAGCGCCCGGATGCGGGCGGTAAGCTCGCCAAAATCGAAGGGTTTCGTAAGGTAATCGTCGGCGCCGCTGTCCAGTCCGACGATCCGGTCCTTGACCGCGCCCTGGGCCGTAACCATGAGGATGGGAACTTGCGCCCCCGTTGCGCGGATCTCACGGCACACTTCCAAGCCGCTTTTGCCAGGAAGCAAGAGGTCGAGGATCACGGCGTCGTATGGATTGACGTGCATCTTCTCAATTGCCGAGGGGCCATCGAACGCCAGGTCCACCGCGAACGAAGCTTCGCGGAGGCCCTTCGCGAGCATGATCGCGGCGTCCCGCTCATCCTCGACGATCAACAGACGCATGGCCTCCTCAACTCCTTCGCCATCCTGCGGACCCACCGCGGCGTCACACGCTAGTCTAGGACAATCTTGGACGAATTCCAGCTACAAAATGCCAGGCGGCGTGGGTCGCAACCCCGAACCGGCAGCGAACTCGCCGACTGGAGCCACGGCAACTATGGATGTTTCAGCAAGTGATTCAGTGGCCAGAAGTTTGAAGCAATGCAGAGAATCCGACCCGGTGGGCGATCCCTGAGAGGCGGAGGAGGAAACCGAGTTCTGCCGCAATGCCCTGCGCGGCCTCACCCGGGAGGTGGGCCGCACTTAAGTCGATAATAAGCCGATTCACGACCGTGACCCGGTCTGAGTTCCACGAACTTGCGCTCAGCGGCGGCGAGTAAGAGAACCCTACACCAAGGGCAGATTACCCTGACTGTCGTCTCCGTTTTCGCCTTCTTCGTCGGGCGCGGCTTCTTCCACTGTGCAAGCCGCCGCGACCACATCGCCTTCGTCGAGCGTGACCAACTTGACGCCTTGCGCCGAGCGGCCGGTTTTGCGAATCGTTGCTGCTTCGGTGCGGATGATCTGGCCGTTCTTGGTGATGACGATGACGTCGGTGTCTTCTTTCACCTCAAGGACGGAAACCACCGGGCCGGTCTTCCGGCTGAGCTTCATATTGATGACGCCCCGGCCCGCGCGACTCTGCAACCGGTACTCGCCCGCGAGAGTGCGCTTTCCCATGCCGTTTTCGGCGATGGAGAGGATCAGACTCTCCTCGGTCACCACCTCCATGCCGACGATGGCGTCGTTCGCATCCAGCCTCATCGAAATGACGCCGGCGGCTGGGCGGCCCATCGGGCGCACATCGCTTTCAAGGAACTTGATAGCCATGCCGTCGCGGGTAGCAATGAAAACGAGGTCGTTTCCCGTGCTGATCTTGGCGGAGATGAGTTCGTCGTCATCGGTCTTGAGCCCGATGGCGATGATGCCGCGAGAGAGCGGATTGTCGAACTCAGTCAGCTCGCACTTCTTGATGATTCCTTGCTTGGTGGCCATCACGACGAATTCGTTCGGCGTGAACTCTTTCACCGGCAGGAAAGCTTTGATGGATTCCTCTTCCTGCAAGGAAATGAGCTGGCTGATGTTCTTGCCCTTGCTGGCCGAGCCGGCGTCGGGGATGTTGTAGATCTTCAGCCAATAGAGGCGTCCCTTATTGGTGAAGATCAGCAGATAGGAGTGAGTCGAGGCGCTGATGAGGTGTTCGACGACATCCTCGCTGCGGGTCGTCATGCCGATGCGGCCCTTGCCGCCGCGGGTCTGGCGACGGTAGGTGTCGAGGGCGGTCCGTTTGAGGTATCCACCGCGCGTGACGGTCACCACAACATCTTCCATCTTGATGAGGTCTTCGATGTTGATGTCGCCCTCATCGTCGATGATCTGCGTCTTGCGCTCGTCGCCGAAGTCCTTCTGGACCTGCCGCAGTTCCTGAACGATGACCGCGCGCAGCTTGACGTCGCTATTGAGGATCTCGAGATAACCGGCGATCTGCCGCTCGATCTCGGCCAACTCGTCGAGAATCTTCTGCTGCTCCATGCCCGTCAGGCGCTGGAGTTGCAACTCGATGATGGCTTGGGCCTGGCGCTCGCTGAAGTCGAAGCGCGCGACTAGATCGCCGCTAAATGCGATGGTGGGCGACCACTTGGCTATCACCGTCTCGAGGCCGGGGTTCTCAGGGAAGGCAGTGCTGCCCATGAGGGCTTCACGCGCTTCTCTTGGATTGCGGGAGGCGCGCACCGTCTCGATAACGGCGTCAAGATTCTGGAGGGCCTTCTGGAACCCGAGCAGGATATGTTCGCGATCGCGAGCCTTGCGCAGCAGGAATTCGGTTCTGCGGCGGACAACCTCGACGCGGTGTTCGATGAAGCGCTTGATAACGTCAATCAGGCCCAACTCGCGGGGCTGCCCGTTGACGATGGAGAGCAGGATGACGCCGAAGCTCACCTGCATCTGAGTGAGCTTGTAGAGATTGTTGAGAACGATGTCGAACTGCTCGCCGCGCTTCAATTCGATCATGACGCGCATCCCGTCACGGTCGCTCTCATCGCGAATGTTGCTGATGCCGTCGATCTTCTTTTCGTTCACGAGCGAAGCGATCTGCTCGACGAGTTTCGCTTTGTTGACCTGGTAGGGCAACTCATCGATCACGATGGCATCGCGGTCTTTGCCGAACTTCTCCGGCCGGACCTTGGCGCGGATCTTCAGACTGCCGCGGCCGCGCGTGAAGTAGTCGTAGATGCCTTGCCGTCCCAGTAGAATGCCGCCGGTCGGGAAATCCGGCCCGGGCACGAATTCCATGATCTTGTCGAGCGTGAGAGACGGGTTCTCCACCAGCGCGACCGTGGCGTCGATGATCTCTTTGAGATTGTGCGGCGGGATGCGCGTCGCCATGCCTACGGCGATGCCCTCGCTGCCGTTGACAAGCAGGTTCGGGACACGGGTAGGAAGAACCTCGGGCTCGTGCTCGCTGTCGTCGTAATTGGCTCGAAACTCGACGGTATCCTTGTCGATGTCCTCGAGCAGCATCGCTGCGATCTTGGACAGCCGGGCCTCGGTGTACCGCATCGCGGCCGGCGGATCGTTATCCACCGAACCGAAGTTACCCTGACCTTCGATGAGGGGGTAGCGCATCGAGAACGGCTGCGCCATGCGAACCAACGCGTCGTAGACGGCAGTATCCCCGTGGGGGTGGTACTTGCCGAGCACTTCGCCTACGATCTTTGCGCACTTGCGAGTGGGGCGATTGTGCGTTAGGCCCATCTCGCTCATTCCAAATAGGATGCGGCGATGGACAGGCTTCAGCCCGTCGCGCACGTCCGGCAGCGCACGGCCAATAATCACCGACATTGAATAGTCGAGATACGACCGGCGCATCTCTTCCTCGATGTTGACCGGCGTGATGTTGCGGCGTTCGCCGAGAGGCAGTTGCGAGCCTCCGCCCTGCGGAGGCGGCGGGCCTTGAGGATTCTGGGGATCTTGGGGATTCGGCATTTCGGACTTCTTTTGATTTTAACAAATTCAACATAGATCGGGGTATCCAGCCTCCGATGTTTCTCCTTTAACATCAGTAGTTTTCGCGTTATCATGGAGTTAGGCGCATGCTCTCCGTCGTTATCCCGATCCACAATGAAGAGAGGGCGATTCTTCGCCTCTACGACCGGTTAACGGACGTCCTCGAGGCAGTCACAAAACGCTACGAAATCATCTTCGTGGACGACGCTTCAACGGACCGCAGCTTCGACCTGCTGGCCAATCTGGTCGAGACGGACAATCGATTGAAAGTGATCCGGCTGCGGCGCAACTTCGGCCAGACTGCAGCTCTTTCAGCCGGCTTCGACGAGGCCCGCGGCGACGTGATCGTCGCGATGGACGGCGATTTGCAGCACGATCCCGCGGACTTGCCCGCACTAGTGCAGAAGATCGAAGAAGGCTACGACATCGCCAGCGGTTGGCGCAAGGAGCGCAAGGACAACGCTATTATGCGGCGCTTCCCTTCGCGCATCGCGAATTGGATGATGTCCAAGATATCCGGCGTCGAGTTGCACGACTTTGGCACAACGTTCAAGGCTTACCGCAAAGACGTGCTCAAAGACGTCAACCTCTACGGTGAGTTGCACCGCTTTATTCCCGCGCTGGCTAGTTTCTACGGAGCGCGCATAGCGGAAGTGCCGATTTCGAATCCTCCGCGCGAGGGTGGGGCCTCGCATTACGGCATCGGCCGCACGTTCAACGTGTTTTTCGACATCCTCACCATCCGGTTTCTGTTGCGCTACTTCACCAGCCCGATGCACTTCTTCGGCCGCATCGGCCTGTTGAGCTCTCTGTCGGGAGGGGGCATCCTCGCCTTTCTTCTGGTCAAGAAGATCTTCGGCCAGGAGATCGTGTTTCAGCACGGCCCCTTGCTATTCGCCGGCGGCCTTCTGCTGGGAATGGGCATGCTGATGTTCACGACCGGTCTGCTCGGCGAGATGATGATGCGCACGTATTTCGAGAGCCAGGGCCGCCGCATTTATGCCATTCGCCAGGTTCTGACGCGTCAAGAAACGGGCGCGAGCGACAACGCACGTTAGCTCTTCTCGCACACCTTCCCTCCGGATTCTGCGTACCTGCCCACGCTATTAATCGCATTCTGCCATCTCACCCCTTGCCTCGATAGTGATCCGGTAGTCTGAAGACGTGGCACGAAGAATGTTCTATGCCGATGAGGTGCGCGCCGGCCGCGCTTGGATTCGCGATGAGACGGCGGAGCACCTGCGTCGTGTGTTGCGCGTGGAAGTGGGCCAACAATTCGAAATTTCGGATAAGCAGCGCATTTATCTTGCGTCGGTATCGGGACTTTCCAAAGGCGCCATCGAGTTCGACCTGTTGGAAGCACTCCCGGCCAGACGCCAGGGCGCCCAAATCACAGTTCTGGCTGCGCTGATAAAATTCGACCACTTCGAATGGATGCTGGAGAAATGCTCCGAACTGGGAGTCGACACCTTGACGCCGCTCGTCTCGGCACGATCCGAGGCGGGACTCGACAAGGCTGCGGTCAAGCGTCAATCGCGATGGATGCGCATCTGCGAAGAAAGCGGACAACAGTGCCGGCGCCTGCGGCCGATGGCAATTGGAGAGTGCCTCGGCTTCGACCAGGCAGTCAGTTGTACTTTGCGTGAGCGACTGCTGTTGGATGAGGGTGGCGGAGTTCCACTACTCAATTGCCTTCCGGCCGGTATTCGGGGAGGGGACGCTGCTGGTTGGTCCGGAAGGCGGTTGGACCGACCAGGAAAGGGAGCGTGCATTAACCGCGGGCTGGACGGCGGCCACGCTAGGGGAGAGTATCCTGAGGGCGGAAACCGCTGCGATTGCGGCTGTCAGTCAGATCCAGGGTAAGTGGTGGAGCGAAGAGAAGGGATAAATATTAAGGGTGGGCAGAAAAGGCAAAAGGCCTCGGGGTAACCGAGGCCTTCTGTCATATTCGGGCGATGTCCTACTCTCCCACGCACTCGCGCACGCAGTACCATCGGGGCTGAGAGGCTTAACTTCCGTGTTCGGGATGGGAACGGGTGGGTCCCTCTCGCTATGATCACCCAAAAGTCGTTAAACTCTTCAGGCGGATCCTTCCCTGAGCCCTTTTCACGGAGCTGCAGGATCCTGAATATTGACGGAGCGAGCGGAAAAACGAGACTGGATTCCAATCTGTGTGCGTTGTAAATCTTATGGTCAAGCCGAACGGGCTATTAGTACCGGTCAGCTCAACGCATTACTGCGCTTCCACATCCGGCCTATCAACCAAGTCGTCTACTTGGGCCCTTCTTACCTTACGGTTGGGAGATCTCATCTTGAGGCAGGTTTCGCGCTTATATGCATTCAGCGCTTATCCTAACCGAACTTCGCTACCCAGCTATGCCTCTGGCGAGACAACTGGAACACAAGAGGTTCGTCCATCCCGGTCCTCTCGTACTAAGGACAGGCCCCCTCAAATCTCCTACGCCCACCACAGATAGGGACCGAACTGTCTCGCGACGTTCTGAACCCAGCTCACGTACCGCTTTAATAGGCGAACAGCCTAACCCTTGGGAGCTTCTACACCCCCAGGATGCGATGAGCCGACATCGAGGTGCCAAACCGATGCGTCGATGTGAACTCTTGGCATCGATCAGCCTGTTATCCCCGGCGTACCTTTTATCCGTTGAGCGATGGCCCTTCCATACAGAACCACCGGATCACTATGTCCTGCTTTCGCACCTGCTTGACTTGTAGGTCTCGCAGTTAACCTGGTTTATGCCATTGCACTCGTCGGCGGATTTCCAAACCGCCTGAACCAAGCTTCGAGCGCCTCCGTTACAATTTAGGAGGCGACCGCCCCAGTCAAACTACCCACCTATCACTGTCTCTCCTCCGGATTACGGAGGTAGGTTAGAGTCACAGAACAATCAGGGTGGTATCTCACAGTTGGCTCCACCGAACCCGAGAGTCCGGTATCAAAGCCTCCCACCTATTCTGCGCAGACTGACCCATAACTCAGTGGTAGGGTGCAGTAAAGGTGCACGGGGTCTTTCCGTCTAGTGGCGGGCACCCGGCGTCTTCACCGGGACCACAAGTTCGCCGGGCTGCTTGTTACGACAGTCGCAGGATCGTTACGCCATTCGTGCAGGTCGGAACTTACCCGACAAGGAATTTCGCTACCTTAGGACCGTTATAGTTACGGCCGCCGTTCACCGGGGCTTCAGTTCGTAGCTTCGCTTGCGCTGACCACTCCCTTTAACCTTCCGGCACCGGGCAGGCGTCAGCCCCTATACGTCGTTTTTATGACTTAGCAGAGACCTGTGTTTTTGTTAAACAGTCGCCCTGCGCTATTCTCTGCGGCCCACTTGCGTGGGCACCCCTTCTCCCGAAGTTACGGGGTCAATGTGCCTAGTTCCTTAACAAACAATCACCCGAGCGCCTTAGTATATTCAACTCGACCACCTGTGTCGGTTTGTGGTACGGACTCCTTCGGCCCTTAGCGGCTTTTCCAGGCAGACGAACTGGCGGATTTGCCTCTCCAGTCCTCTCTTCAGCCTCGCAGGAAACCATTGCCTGCTTCGACCTTAGAGCTGCGTCCCCGCATCGGTATCTCCTACGGAGGTCACGGAATATTAACCGTGTGTCCATCGGCTACGCCTTTCGGCCTCACCTTAGGCTCCGACTAACCCTGAGCGGATTAACCTTTCTCAGGAAACCTTAGTCTTACGGCGACAAGGGTTCTCACCTTGTTTCTCGCTACTTATGCTGGCAGAGTCACTTCCATCCGCTCCAGTGGTGCTTCCGCTCCACCTTCGCAGCTGAACAGAACGCTCTCCTACCGCCTGTCTTGCGACAGACCCGCAACTTCGGTACCACGCTTCAGCCCCGTTACATTGTCGGCACCGGACGGCTCGACCAGTGAGCTATTACGCTTTCTTTAAAGGATGGCTGCTTCTAAGCCAACCTCCTGGCTGTCATAGCCTTCCGACTTCCTTTCCCACTTAGCGTAGATTTTGGGACCTTAGTTGGCGGTCTGGGCTGTTTCCCTTTTGACAATCAAGCTTAGCCCCGACTGTCTGACTCCTGCGCTTTCGTTCCCGGCATTCGAAGTTTGGTTGGATTCGGTAACCTGGGAAGGCCCCTAGTCCATTCAGATCTCTACCACCAGGACGGACCACGCAAGGCTAGCCCTAAAGCTATTTCGGAGAGAACGAGCTATCACGGAATTTGATTAGCCTTTCACCCCTACCCTCAGCTCATCCGAGCTGTTTTCAACCAACACCGGTTCAGGCCTCCATCAGCTGTTACACTGACTTCACCTTGGCCAAGGGTAGATCATCCCGCTTCGCGTCTTTTCCCAGCGACTATACGCCCATTTAGGACTCGCTTTCGCTTCGGCTCGCTTTCGCTTAACCTCGCCACTGAGAAAAACTAGCCAGCTCATTATTCAATAGGCACGAGGTCAGGCATTAACGCCCTCCCACTGCTTGTAGGCATGCGGTTTCAGTTACTGTTTCACTCCCCTCGCAGGGGTGCTTTTCACCTTTCCCTCACGGTACTAGTTCACTATCGGTCGCAATCGAGTATTTAGCCTTGCCGGATGGTCCCGGCGGTTTCCCGCAGAGTTTCTCGTGTTCCGCGGTACTCAGGAACCACTACAGGAAGATTGCATTTTCGCTTACAGGACTGTCACCTTCTATGGTTGGCCTTTCCAGACCATTCGACTAATGCTTTCTTATCCCGTTTGGTTACTCCCTCACCCCTCACAACCAACTCTCGTCGGCTGCAAACGGCGGGGGAGTAAATGTGGCCCTACAACACCAAGCTCTCCTTGCGGATTGCCTGGTTTGGGCTGATCCGATTTCGCTCGCCACTACTTTCGGAATCTCGGTTGATTTATTTTCCTCCGGGTACTGAGATGGTTCACTTCCCCGGGTTCGCTCCATACGCCTATGTATTCAGCGTATGGTACACGACGTTCACGTCGTGTGGGTTTCCCCATTCGGATATCTTCGGATCACAGGTTGCTTGCACCTCCCCGAAGCGTTTCGCCGCTAGCTACGTCCTTCATCGCCTGATTGCGCCAAGGCATCCCCACGCATGCCCTTAGTAGCTTGACCATAAGACTTACACCGAACACAGACTTTCATCCATGCCTGCCAGCGCCTTCACAGACACTGACTTCGGCGTCTTGTTTTTCTTTACGCCCGTCAATATTCAGTTTTCAAAGATCCTGTTGTGCTTGCGCACTTTCCCGCACTCGCGCACGGGCCTGAAAAGCTCAGGAGAAAGACTTCATTCGCATAAAGGCTTGCTTCCGCGCTTTTCTTCCTGCCGCCGCCCGGCGGCTCCGCTGCTTGCCCGCCTCCCGGCGGTCTGGTTGTGGGTTGGTGGGCCTGGGTAGAGTCGAACTACCGACCTCACCCTTATCAGGGGTGCGCTCTAACCAACTGAGCTACAGGCCCAGCATACTGGTGGAGCTGATCGGGATCGAACCGACGACCTCCTGAGTGCAAATCAGGCGCTCTCCCAGCTGAGCTACAGCCCCTGCTCTGCCTGCCCTGGCCTTCCACATCGTGCTTGCCACACCATATTGTGTTTCCACACCATGTCTGGACCTCAGACAGATAACAGGTTTCGAGGCCAGTTGAACGCAAGTCCGGGAGTCCAGCTCACCGGAACGAATCAAATTTGAATCTGAAATGAGAAGAGAGACCAGGTCCCGAAGCGCCGTAGGAGCGCTTCGTCGAGCAGCGGCGTCCCAGTACACCAGGGCGCTGCTCATTGTTCTCTTAGAAAGGAGGTGATCCAGCCGCAGGTTCTCCTACGGCTACCTTGTTACGACTTCACCCCAATCATGAGTCATACCTTGGGCCGCTGCCTCCTTACGGTTAGCTAGCAGACTTCTAGTACAACCCACTTTCGTGATGTGACGGGCGGTGTGTACAAGGCCCGGGAACGTATTCACGGCGCCATGCTGATGCGCCATTACTAGCGATTCCAGCTTCACGCAGGCGAATTGCAGCCTGCGATCCGAACTGAGACCGGTTTTTGCCGATTTGCTCCCCCTCGCGGGTTTGCGTCGTTTTGTACCGGCCATTGTAGCACGTGTGTAGCCCTGGACATAAAGGCCATGATGACTTGACGTCGTCCCCACCTTCCTCCAACTTATCGCTGGCGGTCCCCTGAGAGTGCTTCCTTTCGGAGTGGCAACACAGGGCAAGGGTTGCGCTCGTTGCGGGACTTAACCCAACATCTCACGACACGAGCTGACGACAGCCATGCAGCACCTCGACTGGACCCCCTTGCGGAGTAACGATGTTTCCACCGTCGTTGACCAGCCGTTCGAGCCCAGGTAAGGTTCTTCGCGTTGCGTCGAATTAAACCACATGCTCCACCGCTTGTGCGGGCCCCCGTCAATTCCTTTGAGTTTCAGCCTTGCGACCGTACTCCCCAGGCGGCAGACTTACCGCGTTAGCTTCGGCACTGACCCAATGAAGGGCCAACACCAAGTCTGCATCGTTTAGGGCGTGGACTACCAGGGTATCTAATCCTGTTTGCTCCCCACGCTTTCGTGCCTCAGCGTCAGTAGTGGTCCAGAAAGCCGTCTACACCGCAGGTGTTCCTCCTGATATCTACGCATTTCACCGCTACACCAGGAATTCCACTTTCCTCTCCCACACTCTAGCTCGACAGTTTTCGGCGCACCCTCCCAGTTAAGCCGGGAGATTTCACACCAAACTTGCCAAACCGCCTACGCACTCTTTACGCCCAGTAATTCCGAACAACGCTTGCTGCCTACGTATTACCGCGGCTGCTGGCACGTAGTTAGCCGCAGCTTCTTCTGCAGGTACCGTCATTATCGTCCCTGCCGAAAGAGCTTTACACCCCGAAGGGCTTCATCACTCACGCGGCGTCGCTGCATCAGGGTTTCCCCCATTGTGCAAGATTCCCCACTGCTGCCTCCCGTAGGAGTCTGGCCCGTGTTTCAGTGCCAGTGTGGCCGTGTGCCCTCTCAGGCCGGCTACCGATCGTCGCCTTGGTGAGCTCTTACCTCACCAACTAGCTAATCGGCCGCGGACTCCTCCAATGGCGCCTTTCGGCTTTCTTCTCTCGAACTTATGCGGTATTAGCCTCGGTTTCCCAAGGTTATTCCCCACCATAGGGTAGATCATCCACGTGTTACTCACCCGTGCGCCGCTTTACTCAGGATTGCTCCCTTTCTCGCTCGACTTGCATGTGTTAGGCGCGCCGCCAGCGTTGATTCTGAGCCGGGATCAAACTCTCATTTAAATTTGTAGAGTCGATCATCGGACCGGTCGGAACTCAAGTCTGACTCAAAATTGACTTTGCGTTCAACTAGACTGTCAAAGATCTGAACAAAGACAGACGATCTCGCGAAGATCTGTTCCTTGTTGGCCTCGAAAACTTATCGACAACATTTCGCCTCAGTTTTGCTTAAAACTAATGCAAAATTGTCGAAACTTGGGAAATTCGACTCGGGCTCTCCGGCCAAGCGGCGGGTCGCTTGCGCGTCCTCGCTGCCGCTCACTTTCGCCAGCGCCCATCTGCCAGACTAACAAACCCGGCTTTGCTCCGCAAGCCCTTTTCCTGGCCGCTCGCCTCGCCTTGCCGCGCTTGCCGTACGAGAGTTAGGTTAGCATCCACTTCCTTCGATCTGCAACACTTCCGCAATAATCGTTTCAAATTTCTCTTGTTTTGCCATCGCTCATTTGTGATCTCCATTTTTATGGACCCCATTGACTGCCTCGCGCACCTCGCCTCAGATCCTCACATCCTGCCGGAAGTTCGAACCGTGCCCCTCCAAAGAGTTGTACGGCAAGCCGCATCTCATTGAAAATACAACCTATTAGTGTCTTCGCACGACGCGGGGGACGTTCCACCTTGCCGCCGGCCCTACGTCTTGATCGGCCGCCTGCCGCTCTGAATGGCATTTCGTTTCCAGCCCTGAGGACCTCCGGCGGCGAGACCCCCTTCCAAAAGGCCAATGCGGGCGCCCCCCCGTTGCTGGGAAAACCCGACTTCCCCGACGGATTCTGCGGATGTTTGCCATCATTCGACGCTTCCTGGCGAGCAGGGCGGTATGATCGGCGGCGCTCCTCCCCTCACCTTCGCGTCGAAGGCGCGATTGACCACTGGCCCCAGGTTCCAGCGGAGCGTGCGAACACGGGCCCGCAAGTTCGAGAGGATCGGCGGGCGAAACGTTGAGGACTTACCGGAACGAGTCCGGAACTGCGCACACGGAAGCGACCCTAACGCCCCCAGGGCACGAGCGGAAAACGGCGCCGAATTCGGACTCGATGTTGGCGGGCGGATCGACAGATTTTGGCGGAGACCAAGATCGCAGTGAGCGGTCTTAGTAATGCTGCCGCGCACAGCTCAGGCGTTAGAGGGCGGGAAGAAGCGCGCAGTAAGTTAGCGGGTCTTGGCGGGCGCCGGCGTGGGGACGATGATGGTCTGCTCGTTCCGCTTCTGCAGACCATATATCTCGCGGACCTTCTTCTCGCGGAACCTCTGGTCGGTATCGAGCTTCTGGATGAACTCTTTGTGGTTCTGCAGTTCCTCGCGAAGCCGCTGATTCTCGTCCTCCATCGCACGCACCTTGTCGCGCTTTTCGACCGCTGCAGGGACCCC
Source organism: Terriglobia bacterium (assembly GCA_963823095.1). GTDB lineage: Bacteria > Acidobacteriota > Terriglobia > Bryobacterales > Bryobacteraceae > CAIVVT01. The sequence continues at coordinate 402,695 of CAWGKI010000019.1, read as the reverse complement.
CGCGGGACTGCGCAGGTATGCGGCAACGCTGAACGTGATCAGGCTGAAAGCTACCATCAGACCGAGATTGCGGACGATTCTTCGCATAGCGCCGACGCGGATCTTTATCTTAGTTTATAATCCGTTTCACTTAGCCAGTCCAGAAGAAGGTCGAAATTCTCGATGATAATGCCTATGACAGACAAAATAGTTGTGCTGACGACGTGCGGTTCGGTTGAGGAGGCCGCGCGGATCGCGCATTATCTGATTGAATCGCGGCTGGCGGCCTGCGTGGCGATCACTCCGGGCATTCGCAGCGTTTACCACTGGAATGGCGCAATTGAAGAGACCGAGGAATGGTCGCTCGCAATCAAGTCGCGGCACGATCTCTTCGCGCAACTCAGCGCGGAGATTCGCCGGCTGCACAGCTACGAGACGCCCGAGATCCTCGCCGTGCCGGTGATTGAAGGTAGTGCGGATTACATGCGGTGGATGGATGGCGCACTCCGGCCGGCAACTTACGAATAGACCGGCGCACCGTGTCGACCAAACTCGGGAACCATCCAGCGCCGGATGTGCCTAACATGGGAGACAGCAGTTGCGCCGTGGAGGCCCACGCGCTTCGCATTCGAATTCTGGCAACCGATGCAGGATTTACCCATGAAACTCACGCGCAGGAATTTCCTCGAATCGGCCGCTCTCGCGCCCCTCGCGATGCAGGCCGTGGCGGCAGTGCCCGATCCAGTGACCGGCATGCCCATGCGCACGCTCGGCCGGACGGGCGAAAAGGTGTCAATTCTCGGATTTGGCGGCGGCAGCCGCTTCCTGATGTACAAGGAGCGGGAGAAGGGGCTGGAGGCGCTCGACACCGCGCTGAAGGCAGGTATCAACTACATCGACAGCGCGGCCAGTTATGGCGACGGACAGAGCGAGAGTTGGATCGGCGAGTACCTCCGCGGTCACAAGAAGAATTTCTTCCTGGTGACCAAGATCGAGCCCCGCAAGGCGGACGACGCCATGCGCATCATCGAACGTTCGCTCAAAAACCTGGGCGTCTCGCAGGTGGATTTGATGCACATTCACGGACTCGGCAACGAGGACGATCTGGCTGCGATTGAGGCTCCGGACGGCGTGTTGAAGTTGATGCATAAGATGCGCGATCAGAAAGTCGCGCGCTTCATCGGCGTCACCTGCCATCAGAATCCGCAGGTGCTCAAGACGGCGCTGGAACGTCACGACTTCGACTCCACGCAGATGGCGCTCAACATCGGACAGATCGGCAACGCATCGCCCTCGGACAAAGCCGGAGAAGGCATGACCGGCGCGTCGGGATTTGAAGCCATCGCCATGCCGGTAGCCGTCCGCAAGGGCATGGGACTCACGGCGATGAAAGTCTTCGCGCAAGAGAAACTCGTTGGCAAAGCGGCCCCGGAGATGCTCATCCGCTACGCCATGACGCTGCCCATTACGGCTGCGGTGGTCGGGATGCCCAAGCTCGACTTCCTCAAGGCGAACCTTGCGACCGCCAAGAGCTTCCACCCTCTGACCCGCGAAGAGATGCAGACCTTGCCCAAAGGCGTCTCAGCGCAGTTGCGTGCTTCCATCGACAGGTTCTTCGGCGACCATGTGGATTGCTGAGCAGCCGGCCGCGGAGATGGAGCGCGTGGGCGCCCACGCGCAACTGGCCGGAGAGGCTACCGAAGCGTTGCGCGCCTTGACCGGCGAAGATCTTGAGATCGCCTTCGAAGACGGACTGTGGATGCACCGCGCTGGAAGACTGTGGTTTCCCGACGGCCCGCGGTTCAACTATGAGGAAGACTGCTGGGCAAAGTGGTCCGGCCGGGAAGAGAAAGTTCCGCCGCGACGCCGCCGACTACTGGTTCCACGTTTACAAGCCATCGCAAGGCGACGTGATCGTTGACATCGGCGCCGGCCGCGGCGAGGACGTGTTCGCGTTTTCCGAAGCCGTGGGCGCAACGGGAACCGTCTGGGCCATCGAGGCACATCCGGGCAGCTTCCAGTTGTTGGAACGATTCTGCGCGAAGAACGGCCTCACGAATGTGCGCCTGCTGAATTGCGCCGCGATGGACCGGCGCGGAACCCTGCGGATCCAGACGCTGCCGGTTTGGGAATCGAACTTCGTTTATGAAGGGACCGGCGACGGCGGCAAGCCATGCCGTGGAGGCGTTCCGATTCGATGAGGTTTGCGAGCGGCATGGCATCGATCGGATCGATTTCCTGAAAATGAACATCGAAGGGGCGGAGCGATTCGCTCTGCCGGGGATGCCCAGGGCTCTGCGACTCGCCCGGTGCGCCTGCATCGCCGCCCACGACTTTCGCGCCGCGCGAGGCGAGGGAGATGAGTTCAAAACGCACGATTTCGTGCTAAGAACGCTCCAAAATGCGGGGTTTTCGCTCGTTTTACGCAGTGACGATCCGCGCTACTACGTGAAAGAGCACATCCACGGATTCAGGGCGTAGCTTCAGCACGCAATCTTCTTGAGCAGCCAGGCCATGTTCCGTCCGAGGGTCTTCATGGTGCGGATGCCCTCTTCGTCCTTTTCCACTTCACCGATCTCGCGCCCGATCCCGATGTTCCAGTAGGTCGATCCGGGGACGATCATTTCGGTGATCAGGAAAAAATGGTTGAGCGTGTCGAAGGCGTGGATCGCGCCGGCGCGGCGCACGGCCACCACTCCGGCCCCCACCTTGCGGCGGAAGAGCCCGCCATTCGCGCCCGAAACCATACAGGCGCGGTCGATCAGCGCCTTGATCTCCGGAGAGACGTCCGTGACGTAAGTCGGCGAGCCGAGCAGTATGCCGTCCGCTGCCGTCATTTTCTCGATGAACGCGTTGCCCTCGTCTTTGGCCTGTGCGCAGCGCTTGTCCTTGTTCGCCGCACACTCACGGCACGCCAGGCAGCCGTGGATGCGTGCGCCGCTCATCTCCACAAGCTCGGTCTCAATCCCCTCGGCTTCCAATTCACGCAACACGTAGCCGAGCAGGATCGCCGTATTGCCGCCCTTGCGGGCGCTGCCATTGAACGCAACAACCTTCACGCGTATGATTCCTGGAAAACAGAATAGAACACCCTATTATCCCGCGTGTGGCGGCGTGTGGAGTTCGACCCGCGGCTTAGGAGGGAAATACATAATAGGTGCCGATCTGGAGATCGGCGTTCCCAGGGCTATTCCGTACTCACGATCTCGGCGCCGAGCGCGTGCAGCTTGGGAATCAGATTCTCGTATCCGCGCCGGATGAGGTTCGTATTCGTCAGCGTCGACGTGCCCTCGGCGGTGAGGGCCGCGATCACGTACGAAAAACCGGCACGCAGATCCGGGATGTTGATCTCGGCTCCGTGCAGAGGCGTGGGACCGACAATCACGGCACTGTGCTGATAGTTCCGCTGGCCAAAGCGGCACGGAATGCGGCCCAGACACTCGCGATAAATCTGGATCTGAGCGCCCATTCGGTTCAGGGCCTCGACGTAGCCGAAGCGTTCCTCATAGACCGTCTCATGGACGATGGAAACGCCTGCCGCCTGGGTGAGCGCGATGACGAAAGGCTGCTGCCAATCCGTCATGAAACCCGGGTGGACATCGGTCTCGATGACCGTCGAGCGCAGACCGCTCTCGCGCCGCCAGAAGGCAATTCCATCGTGGCTGACCTCGAAGTCCCCGCCAATTTTGCGGAGCTGGTTGAGGAACGTCATCATGTCCAACTGGCGGGCGTTGCGAACGAAGATCCGTCCGCCGGTAGCGACCGCGGCGCTGGCCCAGGAGGCCGCCTCCAGGCGATCCGGAACCGCGGCGTGATCGTAGCCGTGCAGTTCCGGTACGCCTTCGACGGTGATCACCCTGTCCACGTCTACGCTGATGATGGCGCCCATCTTTTGCAGCGCCATGATCAGATCCATAATCTCAGGCTCGGTTGCGGCGTTCGAGAGTTCGGTCTTGCCTTGTGCGAGCACCGCCGCCAGAATCACCTGCTCCGTCGCGCCGACACTGGGGTATTCGAGATGGATCTTGTTGCCGTACAGGCCGTCGCAAGTCAGGTGCGCATCACCCGCCTCGTCGTGCAGCGTCGCGCCAAGGTCCTGTAGAGCGCGGATGTGAAAATCGACGGGCCGGGAACCGATGCGGCAACCGCCCAGACTCGGCACCGGAGATTCGTGGAAGCGCGCCAGCATCGGCCCGCAAGCGAGAATCGGAATGCGGCTTTTGCCCGAAAATGTCTTAAGGACCGAACGCTCCATGGGTCGCACGTTGGCGGCGCAGATGGAGAGCACGCCCGGCTCCAACTCGCTGACTTCTCCGCCGAGCGCGCGAATCAGGTCGGAGACGATGGCGACGTCGGCGACGCCCGCCACGTTCCTGAGCGTGCAGCGGTCGCCTGTCAGCAGCGCCGCTACCATGATTTTGGGCAGCGAGTTCTTCGCGCCGCGCAGTGTCACCTCGCCTGTCAGCGGCTGTCCGCCGCGCAGGATCATACGGCCAGTGGAAACAGCGGTTGCGACACTCATCAATACGATTTTCGCTCACGCCGCAAGATTGGGGGCGTGTCTATGTCGTCGAGCGAGAAAATGTCGTCGCTTTCCGCGATCGGCTCAGGCTCTGGCATGGGCGCGGGGAGCGGCGGGGCTGGGCGAGTGGGCGCCGGCGGAGAAGCAGACCGTACATCGGCCGGCTCGAATTCGAGATCCAGCGGTTCCTGCTTACCTGCGGCAGGCTCGGGTTCATTTTCGAATTCAAATACAGGTTCGTCCTCAAGCTCGGGTTCCGGCTCTTCCGCGTAAGCCACGATTGGCACGTCGGCGGGCGATGCGGGGTCGGTATGCGTTCTGGAAGCCGGGGCCGCTGAGATCTCGGCCGGAGCGTTGAACGACACATGCGGCGCTTCGGCTTGCGGCAGGCCCTGCCGCTCAAAGCCAGTGGCGATAACCGTGACTTTCACCTGGTCGCCGAGCGATTCGTCGGGCACGACTCCGAAATTGATCTGGACATCCTCGACGCCGGAAGCGGCGCGGATCAGTTCGCAAGCCTCGTACATGTCGTGCAAGGGCAGCTTGCCAGAGGCGGAGATGTTCACCAGGATCGCTCGCGCGCCTGTCAGGCCAGCCTCGTCGATGAGCGGGCAGAGAATGGCGGCGCGCGCGGCTTCCAGTGCCGCATGCTCGCCGCCCGCCGTAGCCGTGCCCATGATGGCAAAGCCCATGCCGGTCATAATCGATCGCACGTCGGCGAAGTCGCGATTGATCAGGCCCGGCGTGGTGATGATGTCGCTGATGCCTTGCACGCCCTGACGGAGAACGTCGTCGGCCAGCCGGAAGGCTTCATAGAAACTGGTCCCGCGCGGGACCAGTTCGACCAGCCGGTCATTGGGAATCGAGATGACCGTATCCACCGTGGCATGCAGCTCAGCGAGACCGTGGTCGGCCTGACGCATGCGCCGCGGGCCCTCGAAGCTGAAGGGGCGCGTGACAACGGCGACTGTGAGGGCTCCGAGTTCCTTGGCGAGCGCGGCAACCACGGGCGCGGCGCCGGTTCCCGTTCCTCCGCCGAGCCCGGCGGCGACGAAAACCATGTCGGCGCCTTCCAGCACCTGCACGATCCGATCGGTGTCTTCCAGCGCGGCCTGCCGTCCAATGACGGGGTCGGAGCCCGCTCCCAAGCCGTGGGTGATGCGCGCGCCGATGGGGATGCGGTTGGAGCACTTTGAAGCTCGTAGCGCCTGCGCGTCGGAGTTCATCACATAGAACTCGACACCCGCGACGCCGACCTCGAGCATCCGGTTGACTGCGTTGGATCCGCCGCCGCCGACACCAATCACCTTAATGCGCGTGCCGCCCAGCGATTCGTCCTGAATTTCGAACTTCAGCGCATCCAGCTCAGCCATGTGTCACCCCTTCGCGCACCACTACCGTCGCCAGACTCCATTTTGCCATGATGCGCCCGCCATTAACTCCCGGAAAACAAATCCCAGAAGTGCGGTCCTTGCCGTCGATTGTCGCGCCGTTGGCCCAGACGAGCGGCATACATGGCCAGGCCCGCGGCGACGGTCCACTGGGGAGTCGCCATTTCCTCGGGCCATTGCCCGACGCCGCGCGGCACGCCCAGACGCGCCGGACAGTTCAGCACCTTCTCGGCAACCTCGACCATGCCATCGAGCTCGGCGCCGCCTCCGCACAGCACGATGCCCTCGTTGAGCGCCATGCCCCGGGCGAACTGGCCGCGGAAGTTTTCCACGTATCCGAACAATTGCAGCGCCCGCGCCTCCAGGATTTCGACCAGCTCGCGCCGGCTGACCTCCCGATCCGTGCGTCCGCCCTCGCCGGGAATGCCAATTACCATGTTGTCGGCGGAGAGCCCGGTGAGTGCGCAGCCGTAATCGAGCTTCAGCCGCTCGGCTTCTTCAAACGAAAGGGCCCGGACCTTGCCGACGTCGGTGGTGAAATGCTCGCCGGAGATCGGGATACCGACCGCGAAGAGCATCGAGTCGCCATCGTAGTAGCAGAGATTGGTGGACTGCGCGCCCAAGTCGGCGACCACCACACCGCCCTCTCGTTCATCTGGCAGGACGCTCGCGTAAGCAGCCGCCATGGCTTCGAAAACCGATTCTTCCACCTTGAGATGCGCCTGGTGGACGGCGCTGACCAGGGCTTGGTGCTCTTGTTCGGAGCAGGTGATGAGCAGCGCGTGCGCTTCCAGCCGGAGCGCTTCGATGTTCATGGGGTTCACCAGCGGAGCCTGGCCGTCCACGGTGAAGTCTTGGGGGAGCACCTGGAGCAGCGCGCGGTCCACTTCGAACTTCGCTCGTGCCGCCATCTCGACGGCGTAAACCATGTCGCCGCGCTCGATGGGACGCCTGTGGCCGAATTCGTAGAGACCGCGGCCCTGCTGGCAGCGCACGCGCGGCCCGCCCACGCCGATCACCGCCGAGCCGATACCTTCCCCCGCGCGGCCCTCCGCTTCGCGCACCGCCTGACGGACGGTTTCGGCCAGAGCGTGCTGATCCACAATCTGGCCGCGATGCCAGCCCCTGGCCGCAACGCGCGAGTGGCCCCGGTAATAGAGTTGGTTATCCTCGATGCCGAGCGCGACCACGCGCACCCACCCGCTTCCCGCGTCGAGTCCCACCGCCAATGGAGCTTTTTTCGCCAATTCCGTTTGTCCGTTTCCCTATTTTCCCGCCGCTCCCGAGCTTCGCTCGGGCTCAATCGCGAGGATGCGTCCCTCGTTAGTCAAGTCGTACTCTTTGCGCGGATCCATTTGATCGCGCATGGTCTCATGCTGCTTCAAGAAGACTTCCAGCCGCTGCAGAAACTGCTCGTGGCCAAGAATGAGAGCGTAGTTCTGCCCGCCCACCGAGCACGTCACTCGGATATCGTCGGGACGGCTCACGTCAACTTCAAGAATTTTCGACTTGTATTGACGCAGCGCGCGCAGGACCCTGCGCATCGTGTCCACCTGCTGGCGACGCGACTCGACATCGGCGTCGTCTCGAATGCCGGTGAGCAGCGGCAGAGCCTGAGGCACGGCGCCCTGGACGGGCAGCATTACGCCTTCGGCGTCGATCATCATCGGCCGGAACTTCACCGGATTATTGAAGTCTCCCGTGGCTCCATCGGCGACCCGAATGAACGCCACGGGAGAACGCTCGAAGATCTCGACTTCAACGCGGTTGGGCCACACCCGGCGCACCGAAGCTTCGCGAACCCAGTCGATGCCTCTCAATTGGAGACGGCGTTTCTCCGGGTCCATCGAGTAGAGGCTGTGCCCCCGGTCACGGTCGAAAACCGCCATGACCTTTGCCTTCGATGCGTTGTGCACGCCGGTGATGCGGATGGCCTCATCGCTGTCGTCGATGGTCCGCATTGCGATGGTGAAGCGCGGGTCTTTCTTGAGGAAGGACTCGGCCTGCCAGCTCAGCCACGCCATGCACAGCAGCACGAACATGAATGCGAATGTCCAGCCCGAGACTTTGGCAGCGGCCCTCCAATACGCGCGACGGCGCTGGATCTCTTCTTCAGTGCGCTGCGGAGCGGAATCGGAATCCTGCGCTTTACGTCTCGCCAAGCATCCCCTCCCTTCCTCAAGCCGCGCAGGATGAGATCGGCGGCTTGCGTGATGCTGCCCGCGCCCAGTGTCAGTATCGTATCGCCCGATCGTGCCTCCTGGACAGCGGCGGCCGCGGCATCGGCGACCGAGCCTGCGTACGTCACGTCCGCATGGCCCGCCGAGCGAATGCGGTCCACCAGGGACTGCGCGGAAATACCCTCTATCGGTTGTTCCGAGGCTGCGTAAAGATCCACTACTCGCAGGACGTCGGCGTGCTGGAAACTCGTCGCGAACTCACCGATCAGGTCGCGGGTCCGAGTGTAGCGATGCGGCTGGAAAATCACGTATAGACGGCCCGGCGCCGCCGCGGGCCGCAAGGCCTTCAGCGTCGCCCGGATCTCGGACGGGTGATGGCCGTAATCGTCGATGACGGAGATGCCGGCTTCCTGGCCCTTACGTTCCATGCGCCGTCCCGGACCGCGGAATGCGGCCAGCGCGGCGCGGACCGTTTCGACACCTATGCCGAGTTCCAGCGCCAGGGTGACAGCGGCGGTCGCGTTGAGGATGTTGTGTTCGCCCAGCACTGGCAATTCGAATCTGCCCAGACCGCTTCCGGCCAGCTTCCAGTTCGAAGGAGATGCCGGATGTGGACGCGAGCGGGCGCAGAATGCGCATGCGGGCTTCTTGCGAAAGGCCGTAGGTCACAACGCGGCGGCGGATGCGCGGCAGAATGCCGGCCGCCTCGGCGTCGTCGATGCACACGGCCACCGCGCCTTCCCACGAAACGCGATTGGCGAAAGCGGCAAACGCGTCGCGTACTCCTTCGAAGTTGCCGTAGTGATCCAGGTGCTCACGGTCGACGTTGGTAATGGCCGCGAAGCGAGGCATCAGCCACAAGAACGATCCGTCGCTTTCGTCGCTTTCGCAGACCAGCAGATCTCCCGAACCCAGTCTGGCGTTGGCCCCATCGAGCGCGGGGACGCTGCCGCCGATCACTACGGTGGGATCCAGGCCGGCCGCCAGGCAGATGCTCGCGAGCATGGTGCTGGTGGTGGTCTTGCCATGACTGCCCGCAATGGCGACTCCGCGCCTGGGCCGCATGAGTTCCGCCAGCAGCTCGCCGCGCAGCAAAACGGGCAAGCCGCGCCTCCGCGCTTCGACGAGTTCCGGATTGTCCCGATCCACCGCGGACGTGATGACCAGAGCGTCCAAATCGGACGGCAGGTTCGCAGCGGCGTGGCCCTGCAAGACGGGGATGCCAAGCCGCGCCAGACGCTCCGTCACCGGCGTGAGGCGCAGGTCGGAGCCGCGGACAGAGGCTCCGAGCTGGTGCATGATTTCGGCCAATCCGCTCATGCCCGTGCCGCCGATTCCGGTGAAATGTATCGTCTGTCCCCTATCCGGCATTCTCAACCCTCATTATTTCCATGTGCGGGTCCCCGTGCGTCACCGCGCGGCGGCGGCCTCCTCCAGCACGTCGGCGGCTCGACGGGCGGCTCCGTGGTGCGCCAGAGTGCGGGCTCTTTCGGCCCATCTCCCGGCGGCGCGCCGGATCCTTCGCCAACGCGACGATGGCATCACACAGGATCTGTCCCGTCAGCGCGCTCTGCTCAAAAAGCAGCGCGGCGCCGGCTCTCTCAAACGCCTGAGCATTGTGTTTCTGATGATCGTCGGCGGCGAATGGGAATGGCACTAGAATCGCCGGCCTCCCCGCGGCGGCAATTTCCGAAACGGCTCCCGCGCCGGAGCGCGAAACGATCAAATCCGCGTTGGCGTACTCAGTGGCCATGTCGGGAAAGAACGGTGCCACCTGGCCTTCCAGACCCGATTCGGCGAACCCAGCCCGCATCGATTCGTACTCGTCCAATCCGCTCTGGTGGATCCAGCGCAAGGACGCCGGAACCACTGCCTGCTTCAATAAGGGCCAGCATTCGCGCGCAACGCGGTTCAGCGCGCGTGCACCCCGGCTGCCGCCGGTCAGCAGCACGGTAAAGACGTCGGTCTGTGGTCGCTCGCCCACCTCAAAAAACTCCTGCCGAACGGGAAGACCGCAGACCTCGCTGCGCCCTTCCGGGAAAAAGGCCCGCGCCTCGTCGAAGGCCACCAGCGCACGCCAGACGAATCGCGACAGAGAACGCGAAACCAGTCCCGGCATTGCATTCGGCTCCATCACCACAACCGGCACGCGCCTTAGAACGGCGGCCAGCACCACCGGCGCCGCCACATAACCGCCCATCGAAAACACCGCCGCCGGTTTGTCGCGGCGCAGAATCGTCCACGAGCGCCATACGCTGCGCGGAAGGTGCCACAGCGTCCACAGAGTCTGGGCTACACCCACCCGGTTCAGTCCGCCGATCTCGATGTACTCGATGGGAAAGCTGGCCTGCGGCGCCAGCTTCGACTCCAGGCCGCGCCGCGTCCCGATGAAGAGCGCCTCATGCCCACGTTCCCTCATCACGTTCGCGACTGCCAGCGAAGGCACGACGTGGCCGCCTGTCCCTCCTCCCGCATAAACGACTAAAATCTTCCTACCATCCCTTCAAAACAGCCTGCGAGACCACCGCTCCGTTACGGTCGCGGCTCCGTGCTGGCCGCTTGTCTTCACCCAACACCACAGGCGAGATTGCCATAAAAACCCTCGGCTCAACGCGAAGTCGCCCGGTCGCTGACGCTCAACAGCAGACCGAACGTCACCAACGTACAGACCACCGCGCTGCCGCCATAGCTGATCAAGGGCAGCGGTATACCCTTGGTCGGAGCCATTTCCAAGACCACGCTCATGTTGAACAGCGCCTGCGCCGTGATCAGCGCGACACAGCCCAGCGCCAGGTAGCGGCCGAACGCGTCGGGGGTCAGCCAGTACAACCGCAGACCGCGCCAGAAGATAAACACGTAAGCCGAGAGCAAGGCGAGGCACCCGATCAGGCCGGTTTCTTCGGCGATGACGCCTAGAATGAAATCCGTGTGCGCCTCCGGCAGGAAACCAAGCTTCTGCGTGGATTGTCCGAGTCCGACGCCTGTGATGCCGCCGCTGCCCACCGCGAGTTTCGCCTGGCGCGGCTGATGCTGTGCGTCACGAGTGGCGCTGGTCTGTTCCAGGCGCGAGGCCAGCCATTTGTACTTCTGTGGATTCTTTTCGATCTTCTCCTGCGTGATGCCGACAAAACTGGTGATGCGCAGAATTCGGTACGGCTTTTGCAGAACGAAACCTATACCAATCAGAATGCCCAACAGCACCGTGAAGTAGAAGTATTTGCGCTCGATGCCCGCGACGAAGAAAACAGTTATGGCGGGAGTCAGAACCACCAGCGCCGTTCCCAGGTCGCCAAACGCGATCAAACCCGCCATGCCGCCCACCACCACCAGCGCCGGCATCAACGTGTAGCGGTCGTTGATCTTATTCTCCCGGCGCGACACGAACCAGGCCAGGAAGAGAATCAACACGGGCTTCGCCAGCTCCGATGGCTGGAACTGCTGGCCGAACAGGCGGTACCAGCGGTGCGCTTTCGGGTCGGCGAAGATCACGCCGAGCAGCAGGATCAACAGGAGATTGATCGAAACAAAGACATAGAAGGGATGCTGCAGCTTCTGGTAGTCCAGCCGTCTGAGAGCGAACATCAGGAGCAGACCGACGATGGCCGCGCCGAACTGCCGCTCGGCGAATTCCCACGATTTTTCCGGCTGCCACTTCTCCATGTGGTTCTGGAGATGTGGCACCGTGCTGGAGGCGCTGAACACCATCACCAGGCCGAAGGCCAGGATAAGCAGGATGGCGAGAAACATCGGCCAGTCGGTCTGAATGCGCGCGGGCATCGTTTCCTACTCCTTCTTTCCCAAATCATGAACGAGGCTCTTGAAGTGGCGGCCGCGCTCGTTGTAGCCGCTGTATTGATCGAAACTCGCGCAGGCCGGCGATAGCAGCACGACGTCTCCGGGCACAACCCGAGACGAGGCGTAAGCGATGGCGGATGCCATGTCTCCGCAATGCGTAACTGGAACCGCAAGACCCGCTAGTTGAGTGGCAATGATCCCGGTAGCTTCGCCGATCAGCAGCACTTCGCGTCCGCGCGCTTCAATCAGCGGACGCAGCGGCGAGTAGTCGCTCGCTTTATCGCGCCCGCCGAGGATCAGCCAGATGCCCGACTCGAAGCTCTCGATCGCCTTTACGGTGGCGTCGACGTTCGTACCCTTCGAATCGTTGTAATAGCGGACGCCATCCAGTTCGCGGACGAACTCGATGCGATGCTCGACGCCGGGGAAGCTCGCCACGGCGCGGCGCAATGCGGAGAGCGGCGCGCCGGCCAGATGCGCGCAGCAGCCCGCCGCGAGCACGTTCTCGACGTTGTGGCGGCCCTGAAGTTGCACCTCGCCGCGCGGCATCCAGAACTCGCCGTTGGCGATCAGATCCGTGCCCTCCATCCAGAAGCCGCGTGCGACGCTTCCGCCCGCGGAGAACTCGTGCACGGCGCCCTGAGTGAAGGACGCCGATTCGCGTGACAGATCGTTCTCCGCGTTCAGCACCGCGGCGTCCGACGCCGTCTGGTTGCGCAGGATGCGGCGCTTTGCCTCGGCGTAGTTTTCAAGGCTGCCGTGGCGGTCCAGATGATCGGGCGTGATGTTGAGGATCGAGGCGACGGTGACGTGCAACGTGTCGGCCAGTTCCAGCATGAAGCTGGAGAGTTCGAGCACGTTCCACTGGTCCTCTCGCGAGCTGTCGAGCATGGCCGCGAGCGGAGTTCCGATGTTGCCGCCAACCTGGACGGGAATGCCGCTCTCTTTCAGCAGATGGCCACACAGTGACGTAGTCGTGGTCTTGCCGTTGGATCCCGTGATCCCGAGGATGGGCCCGCGCAGGAAACGCGAGCAGAACTCGAGCTCGCCGGTCACCTGAATACCGCGGCGGCGCGCTTCATCGAACAGCGGGAGTTTCGGCGTCACTCCAGGAGAGAGCAATGCGATGTCCACATCCGCGAGGGCGGCCTCGTCCTGCGCGAAAAGCGGAACGTGCGCGGCTTCCAGACGGCGGGCATGTTCGGGCTTCAACGCTTCGAGCGGCTTGCGATCCACGGCCCGCACGCGCGCTCCGCGGCGCAGCAGGAACTCCGTGGTGTCGATACCCGACTCGCCCATGCCGAAAATCGCGAATTGCAGTCCCTTTACATCCATGACAGGCAAAGCCTCTAACGCAGTTTCAGGGTGGTCAGGGCGAACAGCGCCAGGACGAACCCCGCAATCCAGAATCGAATGATGACTTTCTCCTCGGGCCAGCCGAGTTTTTCGAAGTGATGGTGAATCGGCGCCATCAGGAAGACCCGCTTGCCCGTGCTCTTGAAGCTGGCGACCTGAATGATGACGCTGCTAGCCTCCAAAACGAAGACTCCGCCGATGAAGGGCAGCAGCAATTCCTGTTTGAGCAGTACCGCCACCACGCCCAGTCCGCCGCCGAGCGCGAGCGAGCCAACGTCGCCCATGAACACCTCGGCGGGATGGCAGTTATACCAGAGGAAGCCGAGGCAGGCGCCGGTGAGCGACGCGCAGAAGATGGTCAATTCGCCGCTGCCCGGCAGACGCGTGATTTCGAGATAGCGGGCGAACTGCGCGTGGCCGCTGACGTAGCTGAGCACCGTCATGGCGCCCGAGGCGATGATCATCAGCCCGCTGGCGAGCCCGTCCAGACCGTCGGTCAGGTTCACCGCGTTCGAACTGCCGACGACGACCAGCCACAGGAAGATAAAGAACGGGGCGACGGCCAGAGGATAAGTCCACGGGTTGTGGCTTAGCGAATGGATGAGCAGCCCGGGGCGGAAGTTCTTGAAGAAGGGCACGTTCATCACCGTGGTGTACATGTGCTCCCGCTCCAGGGCCATCAGGATGGATCCGAGAATCAAAACCAGCAGGCATTGCAGCATCATCTTCTGCCTTGCCGTGAGACCCAGATTCTGGGCCTTCTTAACTTTCGCGTAGTCGTCGAGAAAGCCGATGACGCCGTAGCCGAGCATCCCCAGCAGCGCCAGCCAGACGTATGGGTTAGCAAGGTTTGAAAAGAGCAGAGTGGGAACGACGGAGGCGGTGATAATCAGCAGCCCGCCCATGGTCGGCGTGCCTGCTTTCTTCTGGTGCGACTGCGGTCCGTCTTCGCGAATGTGCTGGCCGATTTGCATCGAGCGCAGATGACGAATCATCCACGGGCCAACGAGGATCGTGACCAGGAGAGCGCAGAGGCTGGCGGCCAGCGTGCGAAACGTCACATATCCGAAGAGGCGGAACGGGGGGAAAGCCGGGAATAGTTTTTCGAAAAAAAGCCAGTAAAGCATGTCTAGCGCAGGAACTCCTCAAGTGCCAGTTCCACCCGTGTTCCCCGCGAACCTTTGAAGAGAATGGAATCGCCCGGACGAGCGACGGTCTTCAGAAATTGCCCCGCGGCCTGGGGCTCCTCGAAAAAGTACGCGCCGCCGGCCGGAAGGCCAGCGCCCCTGGCTGCGTCAACCAGGTGGCGAGCCGCGCCGCGTATTCCTACGAGCACGGATACTTCACATTGTACGGCGTGACGGCCGACCTCGCGATGCAGCTCTTCGGCCCATGTGCCTAGCTCCCGCATCTCCCCGAGCACGGCGATCCGCCGTACGGCGGGCGTCACTGCCAGCAGGTCGAGCATCATACAGGCCGCTTCGGGATTCGAGTTGTAGCAATCGTCCCAGATCACCATGCCGTTGCGTTCGATCCTCTGAAGCCGCATCTTCGGCGGCTCCAGCGCGGCCACGGCGTCTTTCAGTTCTTCGAGATTGAGACCGAACGCGTGCGCTGTGGCGAGCGCGGCCAGAGCGGTCATCAGTCCGCCGCGCGCCGGCAGCGGGCACTGGAATCGTCCCACGCCCTGCAGGGTAAACTCGCAACCGTCCGCGCGCCAGGCGATTTCGGTAGCGCGAACCTCGGACTCTTCGCGAGTTCCGTACGAGATCGAGCGGCCGGGATGCGTTTCCGCAAACCGGCGCACGCGCTCATCGTCCGCATTGAGAATCGCGATGCCATCTGCCGGCAGCGCGTCGATCAGCTCGCGTTTGGAGAGCGCTATGCCTTCGATGGAGTCGAAGCTCTCGATGTGAGCCGTGCCGACGTTCGTGACGACTCCGATGTGCGGCCGGGCGATGCCGGCAAGATCCCGAATCTCGCCGGGATGGTTCATGCCGATTTCGAGCACCGCCACACTGGCGCCCTCGGGCACGTTGAGGATGCTCAGCGGCACGCCAATGTGGTTATTGAAATTCCCGCTCGTCTTGCCAACGTGGAATGCCGTGGAGAGCAGCGCCGCGATGGCTTCTTTCGTGGTCGTCTTGCCAGCGCTGCCGGTGATGCCTACCACGCGGCGGGAGCTGTCTTGGCCCCACCGTTCGCGAGCCGCGCGAGCCAGGTACTGCAATGCGACGAGCGTGTCGTCCACGACGAGTTGAGCGCCAGGATGATCGACCGGATGGGCTACGACGGCGGCGAGAGCGCCCCGTTCAAATGCCGCGGCGACGTGGTCGTGCCCATCGTGCGTCGGACCCAGCAATGCGAAAAAGAGCGCGCCCGGCTGCAGCGTGCGGGTGTCGGTACTGTAGCTGGTCAGTGTAGATTCAACGTTCGCGGAGGCATTACAGCCGGCGCCCATGGCGCTGGCGCAGAACCCGAGTGACAAGTTCACGAATGGTCACCCCCGCGAGGCGGAGACTTGCGAACGTAGCCGAAGGCTCGCAGCGCTTTGCCCGCCTCTACGCGGTCGTCGAAGTCGATGACCTTGTCTTTCAAAACCTGGTACGGCTCGTGGCCCTTGCCCGCGAGGATGACGATGTCGCCCGGACCCGCTTCACGCAGGGCGCGAGTAATCGCGGCCTGACGGTCGGGCTCGACGATGGCGCGCGTGGAATGGCGCTGCACGCCCACCATCGCGTCGTTGATGATCGAGAGCGGATCTTCCGAACGCGGGTTGTCGCTGGTTACCACGACCATGTCGCTGAGTTCCGCGGCCGCCATGCCCATCAACGGGCGCTTGGCGCGGTCGCGGTCGCCGCCGCAGCCGAACAGCGTGATGATGCGCTTCGGCTTCAGCGCGCGAGCCGTCAGGATGGTGTTGCGCAGCGCATCGTCGGTGTGCGCATAGTCCACCACCACCAGGAACGGCTGGCCTTCGTCGACCCGTTCAAAGCGGCCGGGGACCGCGGTCAGTTGGCCCAGTCCTTGCGCGGCTTCTTCGGGTTCCAGGCCCAACGAGATGGCCGCGCCAAAGGCTGCCAGCAGGTTGTAGACGTTGATCTGCCCGCAGAGCGGCGAACGCAGGCGCGTCTCGCGCCCTTTGAAAGCCACCCGAAAATCGACGCCATCGAAGCCGCTTTCCACGCGCACGGCGCGCAGATCGGCCGGAGACTTGATGCCATAGGTCAGCCTGCGCGTCGCGGGGTCCGTGCGAATCTTGCGCCCCCACTCATCGTCGGCGTTGATCACCGCGCCTTGCGGCGGCGGGCCGCCCGCGCCTTCGAACAGAAGCTGCTTGGCCTCGAAATACGCCTCCATTGTCTGATGAAAGTCCAGATGATCGCGCGTGAGATTCGTGAAAACGGCCGTGTGAAATGCCAGACCGAATACGCGGCGCAGCGCCAGGGCATGCGAAGAGACTTCGAAGTTGAAGTAGCTGCCCCCGCGGTCGCGAGTCTCGGCCATCAGGCGCATCAGGTCGAGCGACTCGGGCGTCGTGTTCACGGCCGGACGATCCTCGCCCGCAACGTGATAGTGGATGGTGCCGGCCATGCCGGTCACCGCGCCGGTCGCACGCAGCATCTGGTCGATCAGATACACCGTCGTCGTCTTGCCGTTGGTGCCGGTCAACCCGGTCAGCTTCAGCGTTTCGTCGGGCTTGCCGTAGAAAGTCCGGCTCATGCGCGCCAGGGCCTCGCGCCCATGATTCACCTGAATCCACGGCACGGTTATAGTCCGCGGGCGCTGGCGATTCGCAAACCACCGCTAAGGCGCCTTTAGCAACTGCATCGACCGCAAACTGCCTGCCGTCCGCCTTCGCCCCCGGGAATGCAAAGAAGACACCGCCCGGTTGCACGCGTCTTGAGTCGTACTCCAGCCCCAGTACTTCGAGTTCGTGGACGCCGGCCGGGACGGGACCCACAATCGCCACGCCCTCGAGTAATTGGACAAACTTCATCGGGGCCTCGCAAATTGAACATGGATTCGCCCGCCTGCGGGGAGAATCACTCCTGGCGCGGGAGACTGATCTCGTGCGACGCCCGTACCGACGATCTCAACGGGAAGCCCCAAGGCGGTCGACTCACGCATGCACGGCGACCATCTCCTTGCCGCGGAAGTCTGGCACCCGCGGTCCGGAAAGAAGGACCGGCCCAGTCTGGGTTGCCAGAGCGGCTTCGGGCTCTGGCTTTTCTTCCTTCTTTTTGCCGGCCAGGTTCTTGGGCGGCTCTTCCGGCTCTTCGTTCATTTCTTTGGGCAGCGGGGGCAGACTGTGAATGTCGTTGTCGGGATCGTCCTTGGGCACCTGCAGAACGCGCAGCGCAGTCTCCGCGATCTTCGAGAACACCGGCGCCGACGCGATGCCGCCCTGTTGCGACGTGTTGTTTATCGTCACGACGACTACGATGCGCGGATTGCCGACCGGAGCGAAGCCGACAAAGGACGAGTTAGTGTGGCTCACCCAGCCAGTACCCTTGATGAAGATCTGGGCAGAGCCGGTCTTGCCGCCCACGGTGTAACCGGCGACCTTCGCGCGCCTGCCGGTGCCTTCGAGGACGACGCGTTGCATGATGTGGCGCACCGTCAGAGCGGTTTGCGGCTCCAGCGCGCGGGTCGGAGGCGCCAGATTCAAAGGCAACTGTTCGACGGTCCCGTCGGCGTGTGGCCGTTCTTTCTTCAGCACGATGTGCGGCGATACCAGCATGCCGCCGTTGGCGATCACTGAAACGGCGCGCGCCAATTGAAGCGCGGTCGCACCTACTTCGTGGCCGAACGCGATGTATTCGTGAGAGGACGAATTCCAGCAGGGCGTCGGTTGGCCCTTGCTGTTCTTGCCGCCACACTCCAACGGCCACAGAATGCCGCCCGTTTCGCCCGGCAATTCGACGTGGGTCTTGTCCCCGATGCCGAACTTCTTCAGGTACTTGTAAAGCAGATCCGGCCCGGAAGCGATCGAGATTTTCGCCACACCGATATTGGACGACTTGATCAGCACGCCCGCTACATCCAGCGTGCCGTTGGGATGCACGTCGTGGATCGGTTTTCTGCCGGGTCGCGCAAAGTGGCCATTTTCGCAAAAAATTGGCGTTTCCGGCGTGAATCTGCCACTTTCCAGTCCCATGCTGACGGTGATCATCTTCATCACCGAGCCTGGTTCGCAGGGCGCCTGGACGGCGGTATTCATGCGCCGGCCGATGTCTTCTTCCGTGGGCTTCTCCACGGATGGATCGAAGTTCGGATAGTTGGCCAGAGCCAGGATCTCGCCATTCGTCGGGTCCATGACGACGGCGCTGCCCCGCTCGGCGGAGGCTGACTGGATGCCCTCTTCCAAGGCGCGCTCGGCGACGTGCTGGATGACGTTCTGGATGGTGAGGGTTACATTTGCGCCTTGCTCGCCGGGATCGCTGACCCAGGTGACGTAGGGATCCTGGAGCGAGTCGCTCAGCACCCTCATCTTGCCTGGGCGGCCCTTCAGATCGGAATTCAATTTCTGTTCCACACCGGAATTTCCGTCGCCCTCGGCGTCGATGCTGCCCACAACGTGGGCGCCCACCCGGTTGTTGGGATACTCCCGGCGCGCGTCGGGCTCGATTCCGATGGAGTTGACGTCGAAAGGAAGGCGCTTAAGGTCAGTCGCCTCTTGCGGGGAGATGTGCCTCTTGAGAAGCAGATACCTGCTCCCCTTGCCCTTGCGGGCCTGCAACTCCTCAATCCGCGTGCGGACTTCCTGCGCGTTCAGGCCGAGCGTAACGGCAACCTGGCCGGCAAAGAACTCGGGGTTCTTGACCTTCTGCGGATAAACGACGACCGACAAAGTGGGGATGCTGATAGCGAAGAGTTGCCCCGTGCGGTCGCGGATGTCACCTCGCAAAACGCGAATGGGCAAGACGTGTTGTTGCTGTGCTTCGGCCGCGGCTTTCAGCTCTTTGTGCTTGAGGACCTGGAACTCATAAAAGCGCGCTGAGATCGCGATGGCCCAAAGCAGAACGACGCCAGCTACGATGCGCAGGCGCCGTTCAGACAGTTTCTCTACTGGAAATCGCATCAGGCAGCCCCGCTTACTCCGGCCCGCCGGCGGTTAGCGGTCCTCTTGTGCCGTCACGCCGAGGCTGGCGACAGCTTCCTTGGCAGGCGGGGCGTATAGAACCTGTTCCGCGGTCGGGGGCAGAAACTGGGTACCCGCCCACTCCTCGACGTTCTGCGGGTTGAGGCGGCGGGCTTCCTGCACCTTGAGTTCGAGCAGTTGGTTCTGCAGCCGTATGCGTTCCTCGTGCAAGTATTCGATACGACGGCTGGCGAGCATTCCGTAGCAGGACGGCCCAACCATCGCGCTCACGATAAGACTGCAAACCAGTGCCGCTCCGGTGACGGACACGCTGGTTGCCCAGTCCTTTTTGTCGACTACGCGGATCAGCTTTGAGTTGTCGATGTTCTTGACATACAGGTGGATATCTTCCCCGGGTAGACTCCGGAGATGGTAATTGGGTGGTTCCGTGCGCTGCGACCCGCCCGCCGCCGGATGGTTCGCGCCCAGCCAATCATAGAGTGCCGAGAGGCTCTTCATACCGCTTCATCCTTGCTATCCAGTTCGTCCTGTTCTTCGTTAGACCCGCCCGGCCCCATCTCGAGTGCGCGCAGCACAGCGCTGCGTGAGGGCGGGTTCCGCCGAGTCTCTTCCGGACCCGGTCGCACCACGTGCTTGGTCAATACCTTCGCCAATCCCGCGCGTCCCATGTCGCGGAATGCGTTCTTCACTTTCCGGTCTTCCCCGGAATGGAATGCGATCACTACCCATCGACCGCCCTGTTTCAAGTGCCTTGGAGCGTGCGCGAGAAGCGCGTCCAACTCCGCGGACTCGTCATTCACCGCAATTCGCAGAGCCTGGAAAATCCGGGTTGCCGGATGCAGCTTTCCGAATCGCGGTACGGCCGAAGCCACGACTTCCGCCAGATGGCGTGTGTCCCGGATCGGCCGTGCGCGAATTGCTCTGGCGGCTTTCTCGGCTGGAATCCTCCTTTCTCCGCCCAGCTCCATGAAGAGCCGGACTAGTTCCTGCTCGGAAGATCCATTGATGATGTCGGCGGCGGTGGTCGGCGACTGCCGATTCATCCTCATGTCCAGTGGCCCCGCGTTCATCAGCGAAAAACCCCGCTCGGGACTCGTTAGCTGAACCTTGCTAACACCCAAGTCCGCGATCATTCCATCCACCAAATCCCAACCTTCGGCGCGTATCGCCTCGTCCAACTGCGAAAACGCGGCCTGCCGGAAGACGATCCTGTCCTGCAGCCCCTGCGTGTTCTCCTTCGCCTGCTCGAGCGACTCCGCGTCCCGGTCCAGCGCCAAAACGCTGCCCGTGGTCAGTCTCCCGGCAATCGCCCGCGTATGTCCACCCAATCCGGCAGTGAAGTCGACATACCTGCCATCCGGCCGAATGGCGAGAAACTCCAGACTCTCCGCAAGAAGGACAGGTACATGCTCCATGCCTTACCGGACGTTGAATCCGCGCCTTTCGGCCGTCACCAGGTCCATCGGGTTTTTAGCCAGATTCCCCTGCAGCTCAGCCTCGTAGCGCTCCTGCGTGTAAACCGCGATGATGTCCTCCGAAAAACGGAGCTGAACCGCCTGGTTCTCCAGCTTCAAAAACTCCCGGACCTTTTGCGGAAGGGTCACGCGGCCCTGCGGGTCGCATTCCACGTCTCCGCCCTGCGCTTCCGCAGTCCGTGCAATCCGGTCCCGAACGTCGACTTCATCCGCCGGGAGCTTGTCCAATTCCCGCTCCCAGGCGCCGTTGACGTAGATCTTCGCCAAATCTTTGACGACCGTCACAAAGAGGATTTGATCTTCCAGCGTCCGGATGTACTCTAGGAAGCGTGCAGGAAGCTTCAAACGCCCGGCTGGGTCCACACGTGTGGCATGGTAGCCCCGCGGATTGCGGGTCGGCCGAGGCGACGTCCCTGCCACTTGCTCTTCCATTTTGTCGTCCGAATCGGGCCGATCGTTACTTTTACGCTCCGATTTAGCCCGTAAGCCTCAAAATGCAGCGTACCCCACCCGCACGGAGCTTTCAAGGGGTATGTGCATCGCGAGGGCAAGAATCTTTATATTCGCCCTTTGTTCCCAGTATGTTGTGAGGTGGCTCTACCGAGCCGCGCGGAGCTTCCGCGCCCAGCTCGGCAAGAGGCTTGGTCTTGCGGGCTCTGGAGAGCCGCCCTACGCTGGACTGTCAGTCGAGGATCGGCAGGAGAGACTCGGCGGCAGGGTCGTGGCTCTTGTAATTGCCAAGCGCGATACGCCGGTGGCGGACGGCGTAGCAGTAGACGCATCCGTGCGGGCAGGTGTCGTAGTCGCCGATGTCGCGCGACTCGTGGCAGGCGCAACCGGGCCGGGTGCCCTTCGACGCAGCGGCTATCCGAAACCCGCCGATTTGTTCCAGGCGGCGGGCATCGACACAGCGCGCCTCCATTGTTCCCTGACAGCCAGGTGCTCCATTACGGCCAGGCGCGCCTTTACGAACGAGTTCCGGCTGCGTGCAGACGGTAAGCTGCATGCCGGCCTCCCGCGCGATGCCCGCCAGTTGACAGAGCAGCGCGATCTTCTGCCCGGCCGGCGGGTCCTGCCATTCGAAATGGCCGCGCGACGCGGCGGCGTCCAGATTGCGCCGTGTCTTGGCGTACATTTGCGCGAAGGACACGACCACCTCGTCGGTGGATCCCTTTAGCCGTCCAGCCAGATCGCGAAAATTCTCGAGGTGGTATTCGGCCGGGGTGAGGGTAGTGAAGAGAATAGGATCGTATCGCCACACCGGGCACGCAGGGTGTACTCGTTCCGCCAGATCGCGGATCTGCCCGATGGCGCGCAGCGGCTCGATCACCGCCGCTTCGATTTCTCGCGGATAGCCCGTCACCGTGTACTGCACGACGAACGGCCGCCCGAAATCCTGGAGTTCGGACAAGCGGTTCAGCATGGGACCGAAGTTGCGCGTCCAAAAGACAAACCCATCCACCTGAGAAGGCCGCAACTCCACCCGGTAGGCTTTCCCCGAGTACGGATTCCGCACGAGGCAGTATCCGCTCTTGAGACGCTGGAAGAACCACTCGCTGTAAAAGGCGGGAATGTCGGTACGGCAACTGGCCGAGACGATCACGCTTCAATCTTGCGGCAGAGCGGGCTCCGGCGCCTCATGAAAAGCGGCGGACATGCGCCGCCAGGTATCGCCGAGATCTTCCGGCATCACGCGCGTCTCACCCACTGTGGTCATGAAGTTCGCGTCGCCCGTCCAGCGAGGGAGGACGTGCATGTGCAAATGCTCGGCGATGCCCGCTCCGGCGCACTCGCCGAGGTTCATGCCGAGGTTCAAGCCTTCCGGCCGGTAGACCCTCTTCAGGCAACTCACGGCGCGCTGAGCGAGCGCCATCATTTCAGTGGCGGTTTCGGTGTTCAGCGTCTCCAACGCAGCGGTGTGCTCGTATGGAACCACCATCAGGTGGCCGGTGGTGTAAGGGAACAGGTTGAGAATGACGAAGTTATGCCTGCCCCGAAAGAGGATCAGGCTTTCCTCGTCGCTCTGACCCGGTTTGTTGCAGAATACGCAGCCTTCGTTGACGGCGGTACGCGAAACGTACCTATAGCGCCAAGGACTCCACAGCCTGTCCATTTTCCCCTGTCCGCCTTCCAAGGTCCGGCTTTAAGCGCCGGTGGAGGACGACGGCTCGGACGCCGGCATCGCGTCCTGTTCGTTGACCAGATCCTTCAATTCCTTGCTGGGCTTGAAATAGGGCACGCGCTTCGCTGGCACATCCACGCGCGCGCCGGTCTTGGGGTTGCGCCCGATGCGCGACTGGCGCTGCCGCGTCCGGAAGCTGCCAAAGCCGCGAATTTCGATCTTGTCGTCTTCCCGTAGTGCGCTGACAACAGAATCGAAAATCGCCTCGACGATGATCTCCGATTCCTTACGGGTAAACTCCACCACACGAGCTACTTCTTCAATCAGGTCCGCTTTGGTCATGGGCAGGGATTCCGTTCCTCTTTATTCACTCCGCTTAAGCCGACGTCCTACTCCGACTCCGGGGACGCATCCGGGTGCGCCGCTTCTCCGATGCCCTGGCCGGCCTGTTCGGCTTGACGCTGGTACTCGTCCAGACGTTGCCTTTCCTGCTCGGCCGAGGCACTCGCAAGCGCCAATCCGATGCGCTTCTCCATCTCGTTCAGTTTAATGATCTTGAAAGTTACTTCCTCGCCGATCGGCAGCGGCGGATTGTTCGCCCGCATTTCCGCGGGAATCTCAGAATTATGGCACAAGCCTTCAACGCCGGGGAGCAGTTCCACGAAGACACCGAAGGCGACTGCCCGGCTCGGACGGCCCTTCACGATGTCTCCGGCGGCATGCTCGCGGAAGAAGGTCTCCCATGCGTCCGGCTGCAATTGCTTCACGCCGAGCGAAAGCCTGCGATCGTGGGCGTCGATCTGGAGCACCGCGGCCTGCACGACCTGGCCCTTTTTCAGGACCTCCGAAGGATGCTGTATCCGCTTGGTCCAGCTCAGATCGGAGACGTGCACGAGTCCGTCGATGCCTTCTTCAATCTCGATAAAAGCGCCAAAGTCGGTGAGCTTGCGCACCCGGCCTTCGACCACGCTGCCGATCGAGTAGCGCTGATCCACGGTGGTCCACGGATCGGGTTCGAGTTGCTTGATGCCGAGCGAGATGCGGCGCTCGGATGGCTTCACTTCCAGTACGACGCACTCCACGTTGTCCCCGACCTTAACGACTTTGGACGGGTGCTTCATACGCCGCGACCAGGTCATCTCGGAGATGTGGATCAAGCCTTCGACGCCGGCTTCCAGTTCGAGGAAAGCGCCGTAGTCTTTGATGCTGACGACGCGGCCCACGACACGCATGCCGTCGGCATAGCGGTCATGGATGGTCTCCCAGGGATCCGGCACCACCTGTTTCAGCCCGAGGGAGATGCGTTCTTTTTCGTGATCGAATTTCAGGACTTTGACGGTGACTTCCTGGCCGACCTGCAAAACGTCGGAGGGATGCCCGACCCGGCCATAGGAGATGTCGGAGACGTGCAGCAGCCCGTCGATCCCGCCCAAGTCGATAAAAGCGCCGTATTCGGTCAGATTCTTGACTACGCCTTGAACCAGGTCGCCCTCGTTGATGTGCTCGAGCAGCGTGGACTTCCGCGCGCCCATATCCTCTTCGAGAGCGGCTTTGCGCGATACGACGACGTTATCGCGCCGCCGGTTCAACTTGATGATCCTGACCTCGATATCCTGCCCGGTGAAGGTGTCCAGGTTATGGATCTGGCGGATGTCGACCTGCGTGCTGGGCATAAACGCCACCACGCCGACGTCCACGGAAAGGCCGCCCTTGACGCGGCCCAGCACGCGGCCGAGAACGCGGAGCTTTTCGTTGAACGCCTGTTCCAGAGTGTCCCAGGCACGAATCTTGCTGGCTCGCTCGTGGGAAAGGGAGATGTAGCCTTCGATGGCCGGCTGATGCCGGCGATCGATCATGACGTCGATGGGATCGCCTGGCTGGTAGAGAGGATTGCCGTCTGCGCCTGTGACCTGAGGGAGCGGAACTACGCCTTCTTGCTTCAATCCAACGTCGACGATGGCGCCCTGGGGCGTCACCTGCAGCACGTGCCCGGAAATCACCTCGCCTTCGGCAGGCAAGCCGGCGTGACTGTAGTCGTCGAGCAGTTGCTCGTAGCTTTCCTCGCCGGCCGGCAGGTCGACCGGACGGTCGTCCTGGTTGGTATTCATTTCCAGGTCTCCCCAGTACAACTCACGTTACGGCGCGCGGACAGTGAGGGCCTCAAACCGGGAACCGGTTGAGCGAACAGCTCTCGGATTGCCCCCAGGCCGATTGGTGGGTTTAGCATTGCAGCCTTACGCACCGCTCAGAAGCCTCACACCGCCCCGACAAACCGTTGAAAGTGCAACACTTCAGAACTATAGCGGAGGCTCCCTGCCTTGTCAACCACAGCCAATCGGCGAGGGCGCGCTCAGCGTTGAGCGAGCGCCATTTCCTCGCTGCGGGTCCGCGCGAAAACGTACGGCCCTTCTGGCAGCACCGCGGCTTCTGAGCCGGGGTCCAAAGTGGCGACAAAGGCGGCAACTGCCTCACGCGCCGAATCATACGAAGGACCCCATAGCTTGGACAGGTACTCCGCCCGGAGTCCTGGGACGTAAAACATGACCCGATGGCTCTGGAAGACGAGCGCCAGTTTCTCGAGTTGCCATTGATCGACGACAACGGTAGAAGACGCGCCAAGCTTGTTGAGCAGATCCGAAGGCGAGTCGAATTCCACCAGCATCCGCGAGAATTCCTCCGCACCCACGCCTTCCGCGCATGCGGCGACGACCAGAATAGAGCCGCCCGGCTTGACGACGTGCGAAGCGGCGGTGATGCCCTTCACCGTCTGATAAAACGTCAGGTCCAAAGGGTATCCCGCCGCGCTGGTTATGGCTGCATCGTATAGAGCCGGAATCCAGGCCGTAGTCCGCTCGCGTACAAAGGCAACTCCCAGCGCGTGGGAGGATCGCGGTTCGCCCGCGAAAACGCCACAAATCTTGCGCCCCGGCGCTAATGCCACGTCCAGTGCAAAGTCGTGCCGGGCCAGACTGGCGATCTCCAGCAACTCGGCGTGCAGCGGGTTGTCCTCGATAGAGCCTTCCACCGCGCGCACGTCACGCATGAACCGCGGGCTGTGCAGGTTTCGAATGGTGTCCTGGTAAGCCAGGCCAGGAGCGATGAGTTTCCTGCCGCCGGAGAAGCCCGCCATCAGGTGCTGCTCGATGAACCCGAGGGTGATGTGCAGTTCGGCATCGGTAAACCGGCGGTCGATCCAGACCGGGGTTCCCCGTAGGGTGTCTCCCAGATACCGGTGGTCCGGCTTTTGCCGGGCAAAATGGTTCTCTACCCGGTAATTTTGGGAGACTTCGTGCCCCACGATGGACACGATCTCCTCGGGAGGAGCGGGCCGGTGCAGCCCGGTCGCAATCAGGATGGTGATGTTTTTCCGCGCAATGCCCGCGCGCTCCAGGCGTTCGAGCACACCCGGCAGAGTGACATGGTTCGGAGCGGGGCGCGTGATGTCGCAGACCGATATGGCCGCACTGCGCTTCCCGCGAGCCAATTCCTCCAGAGGCGGTCCAGCGGCCGGTTTATCCAGTGCCGCGGCGATGGCGGCCTTTTCGTCGTTGAGCGGCGCGGCCCAGCGAGGCTCGATGACAGTCCAATGCGGCGCGCCGGGATGATCTGGCGCCTGGGGCAAATCGAGGGAAAGGCCGCTCTTTCCAAATGCCATTTCTACTCGCATGCCCTGAACCTAGCACAGAAGTCCGGATTCCGGCCGTCCGCGGCGTCAAAGCGTTTGCACAGATCTCTCCGTGACCGGCAGATCGTGAACCCCCAAAGGAGAAAACGTGCGCCTATCCCCAAGCACCGAACCGCGAACGATAGAGAGCGGCCATCACGCAGAGAACCCACCACTCCCTTACGGTCGCGGCTCCGTTTCGCGGCACTTGTGCACGGAGTCACTGCCAGCACCGAACCGCGAATGGAAAGAGCGGCCATTGGGCGCGCCCACCGCTCTCTGGTGTTGGCCGCTCTCTTCTTTCGCGGTTCGGTGCTGGGGAACGAATGGTCGATTTTCATCATTGGGGGTGATCGGTCTGCCAATCATGAGGAGATCGGTGCTTGCGACGCCTCCGAGTGCAACCGCTGCCAAGCTGGACGATCGGCAGGACAGTTTGGAATCCCGCGTGCATATTTTTGAATTGTCGAAAACTAAATCGGTCTCTCATACGTAGAGAGAGTGGGGACCGACACCGAAAACACGTTCGGGGAATCTACCTCGACAGAGAGCTATAGGAGGAATCGATTATGTTGATCGGAGGCGTGTTGACGGGCCTGCTGGTCCTGGGGCTCTTCTTTACGATGCTGTCATCGTCTCCCCGGAGAGAAGAGCCGGTCGCCCAGGGCACCACTAGCGCGAAAGAGGCCAAGCAGTCCTGACCGCGTACAATAGCCTGCATGCGCGGGCATTTTCTTTCGTCCTGTCCGGGCCACGCTTGCGGCCCTGTATGCGCGGAGGCGTGCTTCTACGAAGCCGAAGCGGCTCGACCCTGCAGGGTTGGCAATCACCTGCAAACCGTCAAGTCAACCGCTCCCAGCGGACGGCCGTTCCTGGCCCAACATCGTTCAGACGCCGCACGTCAGTTGTCCGCGAGTTGGACAAACTTCGCAACGAACTGTCCAGGTCCTGGCTTACACTCATGCGCATGGAACAGGTTTGCCGCGCTGAGCAGTAGCGGACCGGCCTGGTTCGCCGTCGAATTCGGCTATCCTGACGAAACAAGCCTGCTCTGCGTCCAAATGACACATGGGAATGTCAGGAATGAACCAGGCCGCTATCCGCAAGCGACTGCCTCTGAGTCGCCATTGTTAAAGCAGCTCCGATCTCACCATGACCGGCAGACCTTTCCTCCCCAAGGAATGAAAATGGTGCGCCAGTCCCTCGGCAACGAACCGCGAACGATAGAGAGCGGCCAACGCCAGAGGTCCGTTCGGGGACATAGGAGCAACCGCTCTATCACGGTCGCGGCTCCGTTGCGGAACACTTTCAGAGCAGCCCCGACTGCCGCGGGGGGACGCCCGTGAACGAAGCGGATCGCGAGAAGGCGTTCTACGACCGCCAGTATCAGCCACTCCTGCTCGCGCCGGATCACGAGCAACGGATCGACCGGGCCACTCTGTGCGGCAATTGCGAGAATCCGCTGCATCCGTTCTTTGAGCGCCGCCGCCTTTACGAAGCTACCCTCCGAGCGCTACTGGAAATCCCGCTGTCCGGCCTGCGAGTCCTCGATTACGGTTGCGGACCGGCGGATTTTGGCGTGTGGATGGCAACCGAAGGCGCCGAGGTGACGCTTCTCGACATTTCGCAAACGGCTGTGGACCTGGGCGTTCTGCGCGCGGCGGCAAGTGGCGTCGGCAGCCGGGTGTACGGCCTCGCCGCGGATGCCAGCCTCCTGCCCCAGTTGCCCGACGCTTCCTTCGATCTCGTTTTCGCCTGCGCCTCGCTGCACCACACCATGAAGTACGAAGGGGCCGTGAGCGAATTGGCGAGGGTGGTTCGGCCCGGCGGCCGCCTTGTGCTTTGCGAGACCTGGGGCGAGAATCCACTGCTTGGCCTGGCTCGCCGCGTGCGAGCCGGTATGGCGGGAGAAGACGAGGATCAGGGCGAGGAGATTGTGCTATCCAGACGCGAATTGCGCCGCTTGGAGCCCTGGTTCGAAGGCTGGCGCATCGAGACCTTCCACCTGCTGGCAATGACAAAGCGGATGCTTCGCGGCCGGTTCCAGGCGCGTAGCGCGCGCGCCGCGCTCTCGCTCCTCGAAAAAGCGGACCGGGCGATGATCGGCGCCATCCCCCCGCTACGCTGGTGGTGCGGAGAAGCGCTGATCATCGCCCGGCGTTCCAATCACACGCTGGCGGAAGATCGCAAAGACCTCAGACCTGCATGATTTCTTTCTCTTTCGCCTTGGCGAGTTGATCCACTTTGGCGATATAAGAATCGGTCAGCTTCTGCATCTCTTCGATCGCTCTCCGCTCGTCGTCCTCGCTCATGGCCTTATCCTTCAAAAGCTTCTTGAAGCTTTCGTTGGCGTCCCGGCGGACGTTGCGCACCAGAACGCGGTGTTCCTCGGCTTCATGATGCAGCCGCTTGACCAGTTCCCGGCGGCGCTCCTCGGTGAGGGTCGGGATCGGGACCCGGATGAGCTTGCCGTCATTGCTGGGGTTCAGCCCGAGGTCCGAGGCGCGAATCGCCTTTTCTATCGATCCAATCTGAGAAACATCGTAGGGCTGGATCGTGACCAGCGTAGGTTCCGGAACGTGCAAAGTGGCTACATGGCTGATCGGCCCCAAGGAGCCGTAGGCCTCCACCTGGATGCCGTCGAACAGATTAATGGACGCGCGCCCGGTGCGAAGACTGGTCATCGCATGCTGTAATCCAGCGATAACTTTTTCCATGCGCTGCTTAGCTGTAGCCTCTACCTCTTTGAGAGTGGGGCCTTGGGCCGCTGGCGCTGCGCTCTGCTGTCCAGGTTTCATCCGTTTGTCCTTCCGTCGAGTGAAGTCGGTCGATCAATGAATCAGGGTGCCGACGGGTTCTCCCATCGACATTCGCATTATATTGCCGCGCTCGGTGAGTTTGAATACCCGAATTGGCAGCTTGTTGTCGCGGCACATCGCCACGGCCGATGCATCCATCACTCCGAGGTTCTTTGCCAGGACGTCGCTGTAGGCGATTTCCT
Organism: Terriglobia bacterium; assembly: GCA_963823095.1. GTDB lineage: Bacteria > Acidobacteriota > Terriglobia > Bryobacterales > Bryobacteraceae > CAIVVT01. Next base: position 373,104 of record CAWGKI010000019.1, on the reverse strand, counting down.
CGAATTTCGCTGCGTCGGGGAACTTCTTCGGGTCCTTGTCATAGACGCCATCCACGCTGGTGGCCTTGGCAAGCACCTCGGCCTGAATCTCCAGCGCCCGCAGGCTGCCCGCCGAGTCGGTGGAGAAGTATGGGTTGGAAGTGCCGCCGCCAAACAAAACGATCCGGCCCTTTTCCAGGTGCCGGATCGCGCGGCGGCGGATGTACGGTTCCGCCACCTGGTTCATTTGTATGGCCGTCATGACGCGAGTTGGGACGCCCTGCTTTTCCAGCGCATCCTGCATGGCCAGACAGTTGATGATGGTGGCCAGCATGCCCATGCTGTCCGCGGCCACCCGGTCCATATTTCGCGCGGCCGCGGCGACTCCCCGGAAGAAATTACCGCCGCCAATCACGAGACCGAGTTGAACGCCGGCCCGAGCCACCTCGGCGATCTCCGCCGCGAGCATCTGGACTCGTTCGGCGTCGATGCCGAAGCCAGCCCCTCCGGCGAGCACCTCGCCGCTCAGTTTCAGCAGAACCCGCTTGAACCGTGGAACGGCCCCAGGAACGGCTTCGGGCATGGGCTGGTCTCCTTATTCGGCCGCGGGCTCCTCGGCTGCAACGGTTTCGCCCACTTTGAAGCGGATGAATGCGGCCACGTCCAGCGTATCGCCCAGTTCCTTGCCCTTCGCGGCAATGAATTGCGCGATGGTCATGGCGTTGTCCTTGATGAACGGCTGGTCGAGCAGGCAGACCTCTTCGTAGTACTTCGACATGCGGCCTTCGACCACCTTGTCGACGATCTTCTCGGGTTTGCCTTCGGCCAGGGCGCGGGCGCGATTGATCTCGCGTTCCTTGGCCAGGAACTCCTCGGTAACCTCTTCGCGGCGCACGAAGCGCGGATCGGCCGCGGCCACCTGCATCGCCACATCGTGCAGAACCTCGATGAACGCCTCGCTGGCTGCCGTCTCCGGTTTGCCACAGGTGACATCCACCAGTACGGCAAGCTGCGAGCCGGGATGAACGTAGCTGCCCAGAACGCCCGCGGCGGCGCGGCGCCCGAACCGCGGAATGTTCATGTTCTCGCCGACCTTGGCAATCTTGGCCTTGAGAAGTTCTTCGACGGTGAAGCTGGGATCGGCCGCATATACAGAGGTCTTGAGAGCTTCAACGGAAGCCGGCGACTGCGCGACCACCTGCTGGCCGAGGTTCGCCACCATCTGCTGGAACTCGTCGGTGCGGGCTACGAAGTCGGACTCGCAATTCACTTCGATAAGGGCGCCCGCTTTGCCGTCCGCGGCGATCTGCACGCCGATCAGGCCCTGCTTCGTGGATCGGGTCGCTTTCTTGGCGGCGCTCGCCAAACCGCGCTTCCGCAAAACGACTTCGGCTTCGGCCAAGTCTCCCATGGCCTCTACCAGAGCGCTCTTGCACTCCATCATTCCCGCCGCGGTCTTTTCGCGGAGCTGCTTGACAAGCTGCGCAGTGATCTCTGCCATGGAAAATTCCTTTGAGTATTAACTCTGTTGCCTGATAAAAACCCGACTAGGTCGAGACATCCGGCCTCGGGACGCCCATTTCCCGGGCGTCCCGAGGCTATCGCTATAACTAGTTCTCGGCGACTGGCTCGGCCGCTTCGGCCGCTTCCTTCGCACCCTTCGGCAGCGACATGGAAGGCAGATCGATATCCGAGATGCCCTCAGTCAACACGTCCTCGTTCAGGCGCGGGTCGACATAGTGCGCGAACTGCGACATGTCTTCCACGGGGCCCTCTTCGGTGACGATCTCCTTGGGCGTGAAATCTTGCTCGCTGGCAAGCGCACGGCCTTCGACCACCGCGTCGGAGATCTTGTTGGTGAACAGGCGGATGGCGCGCAGGGCATCGTCGTTGCCGGGGATCGGCCAGTCCACTTCGTCCGGATCGCAGTTGGTATCGACCACGGCCACCACCGGGATGCCCAGCTTGCGGGCTTCCTTCACGGCGATCGACTCCTTGTTCGAGTCGATGACGAAGATTACGTCCGGCAGGTCGGTCATGTTCTTGATACCGGCCAGATTCTGCATCAGCTTGCCGCGCTCGCGCTCAAGCTGGATCAATTCCTTTTTGGTACGGCGCTCGCGCCCGCCCGAATCCTCGGCGAACAACTCGTCGAGTTCCTTCAGCCGCTTCAACGACTGCTTGACGGTGACGAAGTTCGTCAGAAGTCCGCCCAGCCAACGGCTGTTCACGTAGTACATGTTGCAGCGGGTGGCTTCTTCGGCGACGGCTTCCTGCGCCTGGCGCTTGGTGCCGACAAACATCACGGTCTTGCCGAGGGCCGCCTGCTCGCCGACAAAGCGCATTGCGTCTTTGAACAGCTTGAGGGTCTTCTGCAGATCGATGATGTAGATTCCGTTACGTTCGCCGAAGATGTATTCCTTCATCTTCGGATTCCAGCGCTTGGTCTGGTGCCCGAAGTGAACGCCTGCTTCGAGCAGTTCTTTCATGGAAATGGATGGCAAGGGGTCTCCTTAATCTATTGGTTTTTGGGCGCTTGTCGTCGCCCGGTGTTGACACAAGACCAGCCGCCCCAGGAGATTCGCCGTCGGTCCCAAGCGGGATTTTGCGGCGAAAGAGGGCGGCTGGCCCGAATGCACGGAAATTCGTCGCGCTCGAGCTTCTAGCGCTTGGAGAACTGGAAGCGGGCGCGCGCGCCAGCCTGCCCGTACTTCTTGCGCTCATGCTCACGCGGATCGCGGGTCAGATAGCCGAGGGTCTTCAGCTTGCCGCGCAGTTCCGCGTTGAACTCGATGAGGGCGCGCGAAATGCCGAGACGGGCAGCGCCCGCCTGGCCGGTCAGCCCGCCGCCATCGGTGTTGATCATGACGTCAAACTTATCAGCCGTCTCGGTGGCCAGCAGCGCCTGGCGAACGATGCTCTTCGACGTGTAAGTGTTGAAGTGGTCGTCCACGGGCTTGCCGTTCACCGTGATTTTGCCCGTGCCGGGCCGAAGAAACACGCGCGCCACCGCACGTTTGCGGCGGCCTGTCGCTAGGTACTGAATCAAAGCCATTCTTGTTCCTCAGTTTTCTTTACGCGCCGGCGCTAGCGAGCCGACGCCGCGACCAGAGTCTTCGGCTGCTGGGATTCGTGCGGGTGCTTGTCGCCCGCGTAGACCTTCAGCTTCCGGTACATCTGCTTGCCGAGTTTGGTCTTCGGCAGCATACCCTGGATCGCTTCTTCCACCATCCGCACGGGACGAACCTGGCGGACCCGCGCGACCTTGTCCTCGCGCAGACCACCGGGGTATCCCGAGTGGTGATGATAAACCTTCTGGTCCTCTTTGCGGCCAGTCAGGACAGCCTTTTCGGCGTTGATGATGATCACATGGTCGCCGGTATCCAAAAAGGGAGTGAAAATCGGCTTATTCTTCCCCATCAGGATCCGGGCCGCTTCGCTGGCGAGCCGTCCAAGAGGCGCAGTGCTGGCGTCCAGTACGAACCAGGAACGCGTAATCTCGCTCTTGGACGGAAATACGGTCTTCATAGACAGACGATCTCCGTGCGTAAACTCAAAAACCTAACCATGCTACGAACGGCCCGCGACAGGAACCAAACCCAAGAGGATTTCGCGTGGTGGCGCGCCTATGGCACGGCCGTCAGGAAGCAGACAATCTCCAGTATGCCATAGAATCGTCACGTTCCGGGCGGGAAGCAAAGTTATGGCGCGACTTAAGCGCGGAGATTGGTAGAGTTGCGCGAATCGGGGATCGCCCGTTGTCCCAGCATGCGGATCCCCATCAGGCTGGCACGACATCGGTCCTGCTGAAATCCTCGCCTGTGAAAAGTAACGGCATGCCTGCGACCGATGCCACCGCGTACGACATACAGTCCCCGAAATTCAAGGCGGCGGGATGACGTCCGCGTCCGAACCGGATGAATGCCGTTGCAGCGGCATCCAGGTGTTCCTGGTTGAAAGGCACTACCTCGGCGTCCAGGCGACGCAGAAAAGCGAAGAGCATCGGTCGAGCATCCTGGCCGAGCCGCGCGGTCAGCACCATAGTGGTTTCGAGTAGGGTGGGAACTCCCACTACCACGACTTCGGCAGCGTCGATTCGATCAATCAGCCGTTCGTGGCCGGGCTCGCGCAGGTGAATGGCTACGATAGCGGAACTGTCCAGGACCATAACTCAGAAGCCTTCCGGCCCATAGCCCAGGATCTCGTCTTCTTCCCTGCGACTCATCACGCGCCCCAACTCGGTCGCGGGCATTAAGGGCCAAACGTTCTGCTCCAGGTACTCCCGCAAGCTCTTACGGCCTCCGGGCTTCCCCGACCTGGCCTGGAGACGGGCCTGGCGCTCCACCAGGGCCCGCCGGATGGCCTCCGTCTTGGTTTCATGCGCCATTTGGGCCACCTGAGCAGCCAGCCGTTCGACATCCACGTTCTTGATGTTCAACGCCATGGTGTAAATCCGCCCGCACTCCACCATTCTACCCCAAATGCGGTTTTCGAGTAATATCACGCCAAAAGGGCTGGGAAATATTGAGGGCAGCGGCCTGGAATCAGGGTCTATGCACCGTCACCGGATTCAATGCTCAGGCGAGGTAGCCGGCTCAGAACCGCCTCGTAGAGACCTCGGGCCGCGGCCAGGGCTTCTTCCGACTCCACCGGACTGGGTTCGTCCAATTGGCCGGGGTATCGAAACTTCCACGAGTATTCTGTCAGCGGCTCCGCGCGACCCGGCACCGCAGCGAGGGTCGCGTCCAACCCCACGCACTTCTGGCCGAGTTCTTCGATATTGTGTGTCTTCCGAAATGGCTCCTCGTGCCAGGCGAGGAACGCCTTCATCGACTTCTCCGCCGCCTGCTGGGCGTGGAACACGACGTCGACCCACAGTCTCTCCGCGGGAGCCGCCATTTCGTGAGCTCCTGCTTTCAGGTCGAGTTCAGCCTTGGAGAGCAAGCACGAACGTCTTGGAGGCGGGCGTCTTCAGGCGGCATGTAGAAGTCGCCCTTCGCGTAGGACCGTGCCCGGAAGCGAAGCTTTCAATGCGCGCCGATCCTCAAGATAGGAACGGGTGCAGACGAGCACGTCAGCCGCTGTACCGGTGCCGCGAAGCGCCTCGTACGCCAGCCGGCTACGACGCCGTTCCAGCGGCGCATCATCCGGAACTACTACCAGCAGGTCGTAATCGCTATCCGGGCCTGCATCGCCGCGGGCCACGGAACCAAACAGGTAGATGCGATCGGGCTGGTACGCTTCCACGAGGCGGCGTACCGCCTCGGCGAGGACCGGATCGTCGGCTCTCGGTGTCTTGAAAACAGTGCCGTCGCTTGCAGCCATAACTCTTGTCCGAACCAGTTTGCCACAGTCCCCACACAACCGAACTCTGCGTCATGGCTCCGAGGAAACGCCGAAGTCCCATCGATCCAGTACGCCTTCAACACGTACAGATTGAACTCCAACCGCTTCCGATGTACTATTTGAATGCGTACACGCAGACCTAGGAACCACTGCCATGCCGAGAGTAGCCGTTGAAGATAACAGCCGGATGTCGTTGCGAATTCGACCCGAGGAAAAAGCTCTGCTCTTGCGTGCGGTCGCGCTGAAGCACACCGACCTGACGGATTTCGTCATTCGTCACGCCTTGCGCGCCGCCAAGGCCGCCATTGAAGAGGCGGACCATCTCCGGCTCTCCGAACGGGACAGTCTGCGAGTCTTGGATCTGTTGGAACATCCACCCGCGCCGAATGCGAAACTGCTCGCCGCCGCTCGGGCGCTGCCGGAGCAGTCATAATCGTGCCTGCCTGGCACGAAGAGCCGGTCAGTAAGAAGCATGATCGGGAACCGTTCGACTGCGGCGAACCGGCGCTGAATGAATTCTTGCGCCATTACGCCCGCAAGAGCCACGAGCGGGGCGGTGCTAAAACGTTCCTTGCGATTGACGATGCCGACAACAGGACGATCCTCGGCTTCTACAGCCTGAGCCCCGCATCGGTTGACTATGCCCGAACGCCTGAGATAGCACGGCGCGGATTGGCCCGCCATGACGTCCCGGGCTTCCGCCTGGCCCGCCTCGCCGTGGAGAGCAAGTTTCAAGGACAAGGGATCGGCGGACAACTCCTGCTCGCGGCGGGCAGGCGCTGTCTGTTGGCCGCAGCGGAGGTGGGCGGCGTCGTGCTGGTCATCGACGCCAAGAATGAAACGGCAGCGGCATGGTATGCCAGCTATGGCGCTGTGCCGCTTCTGGACGCGCCGTTATCTCTATTGCTGCTGCTCGCGACAATCGAGGCCGCGCTCAAGAAAGCCGGGAAATACTGAGGGCAGGGGGGCCGGGTTCGCGTGTCCTGTCACCGGATTTTGCCGGATACAGCGCGTGAGGTGGTCGGCGCCAGATTGCAGTCAGACTAACTCCCCTCGCTGCCAGTCCGCGATGTGCTAATCGTGGTGTCTCGCACAACCACAAGCAGATTGGGCCATTCGTCCTCTGCAAAATTCTCGATGACGTGCATCACGGAACGATGTATCTTCTGCCGGTTCGGCTGACGAAGGCGCACGATGAGGATGCCGTGGTGCGGCCCTGACCGGTACTCCGTGAAGCCCTTGTCCGTTGTAATGAGGGCACGGGACTCCGCCAATGCCAGTCTCCAAAGGTCCGGGTCGGAGATTCCCTGCTCGGAAGTGCCGCGAATGTCCTTCACGTCGTGCCCGAGCGCGCGAAGAGCGTCCGCAGTCATCCGAGGGATGTTTTCATCGACAAGAATGCGCATCCGTTAGAGGTTGGCGACTTCGATCGGCGTGACTTGCTCCTCGGCCAGGCCGGCGGCGTAGTCGAGGGATGCCATTATGTCCTCGCGAGACAGAAAGGGATATTCAGCCAGCAGGGTCTCGACCGTGTCGCCGTTCGCCAGCATGCGCACGATCTGGTGGACCGGCATGCGCGTGCCCTTTACACACGCCTGCCCGTGGCAGACGTTCGGATTGATCGAGATCCGGTCGAACTGCACGTCATATCCTCCTACCCGAGTTTACTCCAGGGGCGCCTGTCTTCGGACCTGGCAAACTTCAAGGGCCTTCAGCATCGGATCACTCCGAATATAACTCGATGTGTTATATTCTAGGCATGACCGGTGCAGAACTCAAGAGCGTTCGCAGAGCGTCTTCATGGACGCAAGCGCATGCCTCTGAGCGGCTGGGCGTCACGCAGGCCTACCTGTCGATGGTGGAGCGGGGAAGGCGGGCCGTATCTCCGGAACTCGCAGCGCGGGTTATGAAGGTATTTGAGGTACCGGCGACGGCGCTGCCTCTCCCGGAGTACAACGCTCGCGCTCGCGATGCCGGGTATTTCAAGGCAATGCTGGGCAGCCTAGGTTATCCGGGCTTCGCCTATCTGGGCGGCTCCGACCGGCCCAACCCGGCGGCGCTGCTGATGGATGCGCTAGACACGGACGATCTGGATCCGCGGGTTACGGAGGCACTCGCCTGGCTGCCGATAGCCTACCCGCAACTGGATTGGACGTGGCTGACCTCAAATGCGAAATTGAGGGATCGCCAGAACAGGCTGGGATTTGTGGTCGAGCTGGCGCGGCAGGCCGCTCGCCGGAGAGGGGATTCCGATTTGGAGCAACAGTTGGCCTCCCGGGTAGCCGCGCTCGAACCGTCCCGGTTGGCGCGAGAAGACACTCTGTGCAAGGAATCGATGACGCGCGCTGAGCGGGCCTGGCTGCGCGCCCATCGTCCGAAGACGGCGGAGCACTGGAATCTGCTGACTGACCTCAGCGTGGAGCATCTCGGTCATGTTGTCGCCTAGCCGCCCGCCAGAACCGTGGCGTTCGTTCTTTGGGGAATTGGATGCGGCAGCGGATTCGACAGTACGGCTCGACTGCATTGGCGGTTTTGTCGTCACACTGCTGTACGGACTTGAACGGCCTACGGCGGATGTCGACGTGATTGAGCTTGCGCCGCGCGACGCCGGCCAGGCGTTGATGCAGCTTGGCAGGCGCGGCGGGCCGCTGCACGAGAAGCACCGTATCTACTTGGACCGCGTCGCTGTTGCAGCGATCCCGGAGAGCTATGAGGAACGACTCGTGGAGATGTTCCCGGGCGCCTACGGGAACCTGCGCATCATGGCTCTCGACCCCTACGATCTGGCCCTTTCGAAGCTCGAGCGAAACAGCCAGAAGGACCGGGACGATGTTCTCTTTCTCGCGCGGCGCGTACCGTTTGATCTTGATCTTCTTCAGGCGCGCTACACGACCGAGTTGCGCTTCCAGCTCGGCGTACCTGAAAGAGAAGATCTAACCATGCGGCTGTGGTTGGAGATGATCCGAGAGGACAGAAACACCACGCCAGCGTAAGAAGCGGGTAGACCTCCAGGGGTGCCTGTCATTGGGCCTGGCAAAACTCAAGGGCCTGCTGCATCGTCGGGCGCGATCGTCGTGAATGAACCCGCCCAATCGCCCCCTTACTCGCGCGGTACGGTGTGTCCCAGTGGCCTTTGCGCATCACGGAATATTCACTCGCTTCTCCGGAATCGGGTGGCGGGCCACGCGCCGGTTCGCCGTAAGATACTGACAAACGACACGTTACGGGCATTGGCAGCGACGCCAATGTCAAATCTTTCGTGGGGCGTTTGTACTGGCTGACGGGGTGGTGGCTCGGATAACTCTCTTCACGTCAATAGCTTGAGCGGAGTGACAGACCAGGACGTCCCTCTTCCGGGCTCGTTTGGCTCCCGGTGCGGCGCTAATTTCTCGTTGAAACCGAGTTGGGACGGGTCAGGCTGTGCCCTGTGCCCAGGTCGGCTACTCTAGTCATCGGTAAACCTCACGGCGGTTGCCGATGCGGAGGACCAAGACCACAAAGCGGGTGTCCTCAATCGAACAAATCAGCCGGTGATCGCCAACTCGATACTTCCAGAAGTCGCCGAGCGTCGGGCCATGCAGTGCTTCTCCAATGGAGCGCGGGTTTTCCAACTTGGCAACACGTTCGTTTAGAAACTTCCGGATCCGGAGCCATGCGGGTTTGTCCAGCTTCTCGATTTGCCGGAGGGCGGACTCGGAAAACTCAATGGCCCAGGGCAAGGTGCTGGTCTACTTCGGCGAGGGTGAAGGTGCGCTCCTTGCCGGCTCGGACGCGTCCCAACGTACGCTGAGCCAGATAGGCGTCTTCCAACTCATCCAAGTGCTGGAGGATCGCTTCTCGCGCATAAAAGGTCTTTGTACGCCCGGTGCGCCGGGCAAGTGCATCGAGACGTTTTTCGATGTCGTCAGGGAGCCGGATAGCTAGCATAATGACCTCGCTATACATGTATACCACGAACTCGAGGCTGCCCTCTGACGCGTTGTGCCCCTATCCAGGTTGCGTTGGCTTTGGCCGCGATGAAGGTGCTCGACTATGGCCAGTCCTGCGAGGTATGCCGAATGCGAAGCACCTGCACTTCCTCCTCGATGACTTCGTACACGGCGATGTAGGGCCATGGAGCAAAGACCAGTTCGCGTGTGCCCGGTACCAAGCCGATGCGTCCACAGTGGGGGAAATCTCGCAAACTGCCGCACCCGTCATAGATAGTTCTTGCGACGTTCCGTGCGGCCGTGGGGTTGTCTGCGCGTATGTGCTCGACGATGTGCCTGCAGGTCGCCGGCTGCGTCGGTCGTCCAGCGAACGCGGCTCACGATTGGAAAAGCCGGTCGATGCGAGCAACCACTTCGTCATGTTCCAGCAAGCCGCCGCGACGGGCGGAAGCCCGGCCTTCCTCGACAGCGGCGGTGAATCGCGTCTCGTACTCGAGCAGGAGTTCGACAGCTTCCTCAACCACCCGCGCAGGCGCTCTGCCGGTACGGGTTGCGTGCTGCAGGAGACGGGCTTTTTGCTCAGGATTGAGATGGAGTTCCATCGCCTTGAGAGTAAAGTTTGCCTGGCTTGAAGTCAATGCCGGTGCTCTCAGAATCCGGTGACAAGCCGGTGCCCGCACACGCAATTTCGAGCCAGGAAAGTTCCGCTTTCCCGTCTTGGTCTTCCCCCAGGGACGGCTCGGTCTCTGCTTGAAATCCCAGAAATCGCGATTTCTCAAGTCAGATCGCGGTCTAGCGCGCCGGTCGGGTGGTCGATACCCTGCCCCACGTCGAGTTGGGGCTTTTAGAAGTCCACTTGCCCCTGTAGTCGCCCGTCTGGCGGCGGCGGCGCGTGCCGCTTGATCGTTTGTAGCCGATAAGCCACAATGGGTTTTTGAATGCTCGCAGATGCATATTCGCTGCGGTACTACGTCGCAGCCAACGGAAAACGTCCATTTGCGGAGTGGTTGTGCTCTATGGCGGATCGAAATGCCGCGGCGCGAGTGCAAGTTCGCCTGGACCGGTTACGCTTGGGCGGCTTTGGGGATGCTCGATCCCTTGGGAAGGGGCTATCCGAGCTACGCATCGATGCCGGTCCAGGATACCGGGTCTACTTCGCGGTAGAAGGCAGTGCGGTTGTGTTGTTGCTTTGCGGTGGGGACAAGACGACTCAACAGAAGGACATTCGCCGTGCCAGAGAATATCTCACAGACTACAGGAGGAGGCCAGATGCCTAGAAGCGCATCCTATGACGATCTCCTTATGGACATGCTGAAAGACGAGGATCGAGCACTCGCCTATCTCAATGCAGCGCTTGAAGAACAAGACCCGCGAGTTTTCTTGATCGCGCTGCGCAACGTCACGCAAGCTCAGGGAGGTGTCGCCGCGGTCGCCACGCGTTCCGGCCTGAATCGCGAGAGCCTGTACCGGGCGCTCTCCAAGAAGGGCAACCCGAGCGTGCAAACCTTGGCTGCGATTCTCGCGGCGCTCGGAGCCCGATTGGGCGTGGCACGTTTGACAGGGAAGGTCGCTTGATTGGATCACCAAATCTGATTCCATCAATCTCCGATAGGAGATCGACGGTGTTCACGACGACACCCCTTTCACACCATCCGCGACAGATCCATCAGCGGCAATCAGGGGACCGCATACGCAATCCCGCGAATATCCTGTTTTTCGGTTTCCCGCTTTGGTCTTCCCCCAGGACGGTTCGGTCTTCCCCCTACAACTTGATCGTGAGTCCCAATTCACCAAGCCGGTTTGTGGCTCGCAGGAGCAACGTTCGCAAGTTGGCTCGGCGCGCCGTATCCAGAGGCAAGGCGCGCGCCTCTTCGACGTCCCGACCGAGAGCCTCCACAGCGCCTTCGATCTTCGCGAACACGGCATCGATATCGACGCCCGTCGCTTGAGGATCCGCGGTTGGTGTGGCGGCGGCTTCCGCTTCCCGCTGCCGTCGCATGTCTTCAATCGCCGCCGCGAGCCGTGGAGCGTTTTCGGCCTCAATCGGAATCTCTTCCCCCGCGTGCAGAAGCTTCTCGCCCGTGACCGCGCTCGAAATCCGCCGGTACTCGTCCGCCGTGATGTGCATGACCTGGGCCAGGGTGAAGAACGCCGGCCCGAACTCTTCCAGTTGGCGCACAATTGAGTCAGCGTTTGAGCGGCTGATGCCCAGGCGCTCGCGGCAGAACTTGTCCCAGTTGAGGCCGACCGCGCGATAGGCCCGTTTGGTGCGCAGCTTGCGAATGCACTCCGCCTCCGCCGCCGAGCAGCGTCCGGCCATCAATGAAAAGGCCTGCTTACGGCCCATCCAGGTCCCCAGGTCGACCGCATCTTCCAATTTGTTCCTGCTTGTTATTTTCCCGCTCATGACTCCAACTTCCTCCATCTCGCCTTGAATCGTCGGTCCGCCAAAGTTTGGCGGACTCGCAGATTTTGCATCCTTAAAATCAGTCACTTAGAGAAGCAGTCCGCCAAACCTTGGCGGATCGCCCTTCCACGCCGCGAGATTACAGCCGTGGCAAGAGGCGGCTCAGGACAGACAAGTCTAAGCGACTGAGAACACTTGATCGGGAAAAAGGCAAATTGGTGTGAACGACTTCTCGCGAGGAGACGGAAACGGCCTCTGAGCAGCGAGGCTATCCGAGTATCAGGGGGCACGCAAATGCCGATTCCACGCGCGTTACCCGGCTGCCCGGCAATCTGTCGGCCTCGGCCACGTGCGAATTCCGGCCTGACTTCCGCCGCGCTACACCCACTGCGAAGGGCGCTGATGCTCTGAAAATCTGGCTGTTGATTATGCGGCGCTTGCACTCCGATTCGTTGCCAGCACCGAGCCCCGAACGAAGAGAGGGGTCCCCCGGAACTTTCCTCCGCTTCGCGGTCCTCATTCGGCGGCGCGCCTCCGTTGATTTCCACCCAGCGCCGAGGCCGCTTCCACGGGACCCCTCTCTTCGTTCGGGGCTCGGTGCTCGCCGGTTATTCGTTGTGGGCGGCGGCCGCATCAATGTCCGCGTTGCATTCGAGGTGCTGGGAGACGAACATGTCATTTTCACGACTGGGGTGCACGGTCCGCCGGTCATGGAGAGATCGGCGCAAGGACCTATCGGGCTCCGCAGACCGGAGTCGTCAGCGTTCCGCCGTATATGCTGGTTCCTTTTCTTGAAGCTCCGCCGCGAGTTCTTCGACGGTGGGAAGGCTGCCCTGCAGGTTCGCCGGCAGGCTCAGCGTCGAGAGATACTCCGAGATGCCGATTGGCTTAGCCGTGTCGCGCAGCGAGTATTCGGCCACGATTGCGTTGCGCGATTTACACAGGATGACGCCGATAGTCGGTTGGTCGTCCGAGTGGCGCAGCAACTCGTCGACGGCCGAGAGGTAGAAGTTCATCTTCCCCGCGTACTCCGGCTTGAAGGCTCCCATCTTGAGATCTTCTGTGGCGCTCGGCGTTATGTGGCGCACGCATCGTCGGCCATCGTTTTCGCGATGTCCATCGGCACGAACGCCACATAATTTATTTTCACAGGGAGCGTAGAAATTGGAGCAGCGCCACGTCGTCCCTCCAGTGCTTTTGTGGTTGAGACGGCCTGACTTCGCAGGTTGCCAGCGCTTTCGCCTTCATCTCCATATCGACTTCCGCATAGACATTCGTCGTGTTCAGAGAAACATGACCCAGCCAGGCACGAATCGTATTGATGTCGACTCCGGCGCGGAGAAGATGTGTGGCGGTCGTGTGCCGAATCGTGTGCGGACTCACGCGTTTAGCGGCTATAGAGGGCATCGCGGGCAAGATCCTCTGAACATATCTCTCGACCATCGTGTGAATCCCGAACCGCGTGATCGGATCGCCACACCGGTTGAGGAAAACATGATCAGTTGCCTGGCGACCGCCTATCAGCGATGAAAGTTCAGCCACCGTTTGTGGCCATAGCGGGCAACGTCGCAGCTTGTTGCCCTTGCCACGGACTTGAACGAGGGAGTGGTCACGCGGCGCGTGGGCCAGAGCGAGATCGGAGATTCGGGTCTGTGCCGCCTCGTCAGCGCGCGCGCCCGTGTTGTAAAGGAACAGCAACACGGCGTGGTCCCGGCGTCCCTGCTCTGTCGACCGCTCCGGCGCATCTAGCAGCGCGTCCATTTCCGGTTTCTCAAGATATGTGATGGTCGATCGAGGCGCGCGCTTGGGTGGAATGGTGCGGAGTTGGCCGCACCACACAATGTGCTCGGGACTGTGCAGGCCGATGTAACGAGCCAGCGAGTGGATCGCGGCCAGACGCTGGTTGCGGGTTGACACGCCGCATTTACGGCCCTCCTCCAGATGCTGAAGAAAGAGCCGAACCACGTCTGAGGAGACATCGATGACAAGGATCTGGTCGACCTCCTTCCGGACGTGCTGAGCAACAAAGGGAATCAGCAAGCACAGCGTGTCCCTGTAGCTGCGCTGCGTATTCCTGGACAGATTGCACTCGGTCACCAGGTATTCAATAAGGAATCGCCGAATCCACGGCCCAAGTAGGGTATCAGTCATTGCTTGCCCTCCGGCTCGGCGTAGCGTTCGAAACGCAGGTTCGCCTCATGCAGAAGTTCCGGCGTCATCGTGAGGTATACCTGTGTCGCCGCCAGATACGTGTGTCCCATGTAGACCGATAATTGTGGCAGCAGCTTCTGAACGTTCTTGCCTTCGCGGTACCACGACGTCAGTCGATGCACAGCCGAGGTGTGGCGCAGGTCGTGAAGGCGAGGTTGGTAGCGCACGCCGCCGTCACGACGCAAGCCGGCATGCACACGGATTAGCTGGAACGCGTTTTCGAGAGTGCAGATGTTCACTCGCTTGCCGTTGCGCCCCACAAAGAACGGAGCACCCGTTTCCTGCGAGTGGCCACAGGAGTTCCTCTGAATGACGTATTCGGCGAGGATCTGGACCGTCTTGGGGCCGAGGGGGATGAGCCGGGTCTTGAAGAACTTCGAATCACGAACTGTGAGTATCGCGCTGGTCAGATCGACGTCCGCGATGGTCAAGGATAGCGCCTCGGAGGTTCGCAGCGCAGCTGCATACATCAAGACAAGAAGAGATCGCACCATAAACGGATCAAGACGACCGCGGTGTCGTTGGTACGATGCTGTTGAATCCAGCAAGCGCCGGAGTTCGATCTGCGAATAGATGTACGGCTGGAATGCCGGCGGGCGTTTTGGAATGACGAGCGGCAACGGAGATGCTATGACAAGCCCGCGGCTGATTGCATAGCGATAGAACCCAAGCAGGGCGTTGTGTTTTACGTGCCAACTGGCTGTCAGCGGACCAGTACCGGCGAGAAACGCGCTTACCTTTTCGGGCGTGACGTCTGCAACATCGAGGTCCCGTCCCATGGCTCTGCAAAACGATTTCAAGAGGCGCCCGTTAACGCCGAATCGCTCGCCGAGTGTCTTTCGAAAGGCGGCGTATTGTTCGACTATGCTCTGGAGGTTCACAGCAGCCCTCCCAGATCAAAGCTCGCCACTTCGCGCAGATGGAGAAGATCCACTTTTGCGTAAATCCGAGTCGTCTCAGGACAACGGTGGCCAAGATGGTCGCCGACCTCCTTTAGAGACAGTCCTTCGTTGAGCAGTCGGGTCGCACAGGCGTGTCGTAGAGAATGCGGGCCGTGATGCTTGATGGGGAGTCCCATCGGTTTCAGTTGCCGGGCGACCAGTTGGCAGAGCGCGCCACTCGTGAGAGGGCGAAATGGAGCACGAATTGTCAGGAAGAGTTTCCGAGAGGACGATCGGGGTCGTGCCTCCTTCAGGTAGTGAATAATGGCTTCTCCCACGGTCTGGCAAAGTGGAAACGTTTGGCTTCCAAGCAACTTGGAACGCGTGAAAACTATCTTCTCCCTCTGCCACTCAATGTCGTTGAGTTGCAGGCGGGCCACCTCTCCGGCGCGAACGCCGTACACCGCGAACAACATCAGGATCGCGTGGTCACGTATAGCCGCCGGTTGGTCCCCAGCGGTGGCATGCAGAAGCTTTTGCACGTCGTGCCACGCCGGCCCGGACGGAAGAGACTCATGCTGGAACACGCGGGGCGCCATGATCGAGGCTGCGATACCGGCTTGGCACCATCCCCGCATTTCGGCGTATCGAAAGAATGACCGCAACGATGAAGCGCAGGTTTGTACCGTAACGCGAGCATAGTGTTCTTCGTTCACCTTCTGGGCCAGCACGGAATCGACATCGGCTACGGTGATCGTGCCAAGAGAGCGCTCTCCGCAACGGAGGCGACTGAGGAATGCCCGCACGGTAAAACAGCGGAGTTCAATCGTAGCTGGAGACAGACCCCGCTCTTTTTGCATGAAATCCGCGAACTCGACCACCATCTGGTCGTAGGCAGTCGCCGGCTTAACGAGAATCTCGACTCGATCGAGAAACGACAGCCATCCGACCGCATGGTGGATAAATCGTTGACGCGACAGCTTTGGATGTAACCTGATCGGCGGCAGAGACTTGCGGCTGGACCATCGAGAACCCGCCTCTTCGATCTCCTGTAACGTGACGATGGCATCAGGCCGATCAGCCAGCTTTAAGTATTCTTCGGCGGCAAGCAAAAGCTCGGCTGTCAGCCGCAGAGTTCTCGTCGCCATGCCCAGTTCCGCGCAGTGGGCCAGATATCGGCGGCGTTCTTCGACGAGCGGCCCCGACAACTGGCGGGCCAATGCATGGGCCCGCTCGAACAATCGATTAAACATTGAATCGGACTCCTTGTTGGAAATGAAAACCGGTCCGACTATACGCCGCCCTGATCAAATCCGGTTAGGAACTGGTCTCAACCAATGTGTTCGCTTCGTTTAGACTGGGCTTCAGATGCCTGGCGCAAGTCATCGGAAAGAGATCCTTTTCGATGGATTCTCCGAAGAAGAGATTCTTGGTCTGCCGGTCGAGCAGATCGAAGGATTGGTGCTCACCGGTCAGCCAATGGTCTTTCGAGCAGGCTCGGCAACGGTACTTGGCGAGTTCCGGCGTGAGAAGGATCGCCTCGTTGTCGAGCTTGCGCAAATTGAGGGAGGAGGTGAAGGCGTTCTGGTATCTCTCGGGTCACTGGTGAAGCGTTACGCCCGCCTCCACCGCATTGAAACCGTTGAGTGGATAATCCATGCCGTAACCTGCGCCAAACCGAACCTAAAACTGCGACGGGTTCTTGATCGCCGCGGATTTACGGTTCGCGATGTCCCCGGGATCGGGCAAGCGTACTACTATTTGGATTCTGATGTCGGCCGTTGACTCCCGATCGGATTATGTGGCGTTGCTTACGGATCTTCCCCGCAGATCCGCGCTCGCCAACCGTCAGCGCCACATAACGCCGTGCGCCACAGAAGACTTGTTATGTGGCCGGCCACATAAGAGATCGACGACGACGAAGCAGCGAAGCTTGAGATGGTAGAAAAGCAGGTCGATCCTGAAATCTTCGCCGCCCACTTCGAGCGGGTATTGGCTTCCGACAAACGCGAACCCCACGCCGAGTTCGAGGAGGAACTTCCGCAGGTGTTCGAGCAGTCCGGATTCGAGATCTCTTTCCCGTGCGTCCTCGGCGATGGTGAGGAAGTCAAAATTATACGGGTCCTTGAGAACCTGCTGCGCCAGGTCCGATTGCGTCGCCGGCAACGTCGTGGCAAAATTCGTTTGCGCCTTCCCCTGTCGGCGGTAAAGGCCGGACTCGATCTGCAGGACGAGAACGTTGCGGCTCCAGCCGTTCTGGACCGTTTGCCGGATGTACCACTCGCGCTCGACGCGATCACTTCGTCCCGTCGAGAATACGGACATTGTGACCCCACGGAATTTGTGCAACAACCTGCTGCACAAATGCAGGCTCAGTGATACGCTTCGGCTAAAGCCCGCATGTACTTGAGGTTGCGAGGTGAAAAGCCCTTCACCTCCGGGAATTCTTGGTGGAGGTCCGAGGCCAGACTCTCGATGATCTTCGCGCCCCAGCCCGCCCGATCCTGTCGTTCGATAATGTCCCGGCCGATCTGCCAATAGAGCAGTACCAGTTCGCGGTTGACGGCGAGGGCCGCGCGGACCTGAGCAGTTCGAATCCGCTGCTTTAGGTCGCGTAGAAAATCTTCATAGCCTTCAGGACGTTGAGTAAGGGAACTGTTCATGACGTGAATGAAATCGCTCCATCCTATCACCCGCGCCAGAACCGCCAATGCGCCGCTTCCTCACCCATCGATTTGCAGCAATTCGAGTCCTAGTTTGCCCGATTCGTCGAAGCGGATGCGAGCAGGCTGTTCCTGCATTCTGCGCCTCAGCTTCATCGTCAACCAGACGGCGGACGACAGGCCCAGACCCCATGCCATCCCGGTGGTGCTTTTCAGCATCGCCCTCTCCAAGACCGCGACAAACGAGCACATGAATGTAAACAAAACCACGTACGCGCCGAAGGTGACCCGCAAGTTGTTCTTGCCCGGCATTATGCTGCACGCGAACGGCAGTTTGTCGAAGTTGCGCAGCAGAACCTCTACCAACGCGGCTCCCGTCAATGTGAGGAACAAGGAGTGAAAGACGGCCTGGGGCCCGCCCCAAAGCAGCCAGCAAATGGGCAGCGGCAGCCAGGCCACCGGCAAGATTGCCACGGTCCATAAGAAGCGCACAGCCGCCCGACGAACGGGTCCAATACCGCCGCGTTCGGTGATGCGGAAACTCCAGTTGGCGTGGAGATCGACGGGCATGGCGTAGAGCGCGCGGAGCCCGATGACCAGCAGGCCCGCCAGTTCGAGGGGTACGGCGAGCAGAGCGACGCCAGGCTGCCGAAACGCGGCCCAGCCTGCGCCGACGGCCTGCGCCAGGGTCTGGCCGGCCCACGCGATCCCGATTGCCGCCGCAATTGCGAGCAGCATGCGGTGCCGCCGGTTGCGCGTCACCGTGCGGGCTATAAACCAAAACACCGCTCGCGTGCGAGCGTTGCGCAGGAGCAGGAAACCGAGAGCCCTTTCCACAATCCTGCGGATTGGCG
Organism: Terriglobia bacterium; assembly: GCA_963823095.1. GTDB lineage: Bacteria > Acidobacteriota > Terriglobia > Bryobacterales > Bryobacteraceae > CAIVVT01. The sequence continues at coordinate 354,834 of CAWGKI010000019.1, read as the reverse complement.
CGTTCCGCCTCGGCCCAGCCTCGCTTTGTTCGCACACATTGCGCAAAATCCGCCGGTATTGCCCGCTATAAATAGCAATCGCCACCAAGCCCGCACACAAAGGCGCGGCGAGAGCTGCCGATGCGTAGACTCCCGGCAATGCCACGGTCCCGCCGCGGATGCTGGTGAACAGCCCGACGAACCACCACGGCACGATCCAAAGCCCGCGATGGATGGGCGTCGTCAGAGCCTGAGTCGCACTGGGCATCAGGAAGAATCCGAGGAATGCCCCGAGCACAATCGCGAGTTGCAGGAAGGCGCTCAAACGCTGGTAGGCAGCATAGGGGAGGAGTGACAACAGCAGCCCTTGCAACGCGATTTGCGCGAAGAAGACCGCGGCTGCGGCGGCACTCACCGCCACGCCCCACCCCACGAATGCGCGGAAGATTTCGAAGATGCCGGCGTGCGCCGAACCTAGGAGAGGCAGGACAAATGCAGTGAACAGATTGGTCGAGAGGAGGACGGCGGATAGATAGATTAATATCGCCATGATGCGCGAGTTCAGCATTAGGGATGGCCGGATCGGCAGGCTTCCGAGCGTCATCGCGTCCGCTTTGTTGGGGAAAAAGCCGTCCCACGCAAGCGCCCCGGCCAAAGCGGTGAACAACATGGTAAGCGCCACGAGCAGCGATGCGTCGCCAAGAACGGTAATTGCCCGCACCTTCTCAAACGCCGGCGGCGCCAACACTTCGCGATTTACCAAAATGAACGCGATAACGAAGTTCAACGCTCCGAGCAAAGCCATGCCAGTCACGGCGGTCTGATGCGGCTCGCCGCCCGGCGCTACGAGTTCGTTGTCGAAGAGCCGTAACAGGAAATGCCGGGCGAGCCGGCCGAATCTGGGAGTCCGGCTCGGTCGATTGCTCATGCGCGCATTGCTCCTATCAACTCGGCAGCTACTTCCGCGGGATCCTGCTCTACCGCCAATTGAGTAAAGATCCTCTCTAGCGAGGGAAGCGACATCAGCGACCGCAAGTGTTCAACCGAGTCGTCGGCGACCACCTTACCTTTGTAAAGAATCACGACGCGCTGCGCGACCTTCTCCACCGTCTCCATCTCGTGCGAGTTCATCAGGACGGTCTTGCCCTCGGCGGCCAGCAGGGTGATGAGCCGCCGCAGAATCAAGGCGGAACTCACGTCGAGCCCCGAGAACGGCTCGTCGAGGATCAGCAGTTCCGGATCGTGCAGCAGCGCGGCGGCGAGCAGGATCTTCTGCCGCATGCCCTTGGAGTACGAAGACATCAAGGTGAGGCGATCGCTGTGTAGACCGAGCAATCGCAGGAAGCGGTCGATGCGCGGCGCGGCTTCGACGGGAGGGATTTCACGCAACAGCGCGATCATCTCGAGATACTCTTCGCCGCTGAGATAGGTGTAGAGGTGCGGCTCCTCGGGCACATAGCCGAATTGCGCCTTGAATGCCTCCCAATCCGCGTGCACAGGACGGCCCTTCCAGAGCACTTCGCCCTCGCTACGTTCGATCAGGCCGGTGATCATCTTCACGGTCGTGGACTTGCCGGAGCCATTCGGCCCCAAGTAGGCCGTGACTTCGCCCGGCCGGGCCACGAAGCTGACGCCGTCCACGACGGGGATGCCACTATAGCGTTTGCTCAGCGCGCGGATCTCTAGCATTGTGCCTCTTTCGCCGCGCAGTCTGTCCATTCCGCCGCACGGCTCGTTGCCATTTTGGACGCCAATTCGCCGCCACTGTTCCCGGTAATCGGATGAGGATACCGGATGTTACAACGGACTTCGGGGCTGGTGCGGGAAGACGAGGAACTGCCTGTTAGCGACTGAAGACGAGGGGATTCAGCTCGCTGGCCGCAATATCCCCTGGTTTCAAGCCCGGCATCCAGCGTTCCAGGTCGCGCCGCCGGCTGTCGTTATCGGGCTCAGTCACTCTGGCCCCATCGGCAAACCAGATCACGGTCATCACCTCGCGAACGCGATCCGTGGCGTTGGCCGGCGCGCCATGCAAAGTCCATCCATAGTGGAAAGTCGCGTCGCCCGCCCGCATGGCGCCACCGGGCGCGATTCTGTAGTTGCGGCTTCGTATGTAGTCTTCAAACCGCCGCTCGGAGTCGTCGCTGATCGGCATGTCTCCCAGGTAGCCGTCCCGATGGGATCCCGATGCAAAACGCATCGTGCCCATCTCCGGAGTCAGATCGGCCAGTGGCATCCACATTGTGATCGTGTTGTCCGTATCCAACGGCCAGTAGTGCTGATCCTGATGCCAAGGGGTGATTCCACCGCCCGGCTCCTTGAGCAGAGCTTGGTCATGATAGATTCGAACGCCATCCACGCCGAGCAGATCGGCTGCGACTGTGGCGAATCGGCGCGCGAGGACGAACTGCCTCGCGGCTTCGTCTTTGGGCCACAGATTCATCCCCTTCAGGAACGCCTTGCCGTAGGTGTCCCGATCCTCCAGCGGCGTTCGTTCCGCGCCAAATCGCTCCCGAGCCGCGAGGATGATGGGCCGGTAGGCAGCGACCTCCTCGGACGACGCAACGCCTCGCAAGAGGATGTGCCCGTCACGCTGGAAATCAGTCGCCTGCCCGGCTGAGATGTCGTAGCTGGCATCGAGATCTGGCAGCATCTTCTCGCCCCTTGGCTTGCCCTCTACGGCACAAAAACAGCGGCGCCTGGCGCGGCGTCGACCGGGTAGATTTCGGGGCTGACCTCCGTCAAACGCATGTAGCTCTCGAATACCGAGGCTCGGAATTCGTCGGCGCATGCGGCATCCACCAGAGCGACCATGCATCCCCCGAATCCCGCCCCCGCCTGGCGAGCGCCGAGCAAGCCCGGTGCGGCGAGCATAGCCTCCATCATCGCAAGCATGGCCGGCGAGCAGATCTCATAAAGGTCCCTGGCGCCGGCGAACGATTCCTGGCAGAGCCTTGACAAGGCCGCCCGATCGCCCGCTTCCAGCGCCGCGGCCAAGGTCTCCGCCCGCGCGCTCTCGGCAACGATGAATTCGCAGCGCTTCGCGACCTGCTCGGGAAGTTCACGCCTCCTCGCGGCCAGCATCCTGGGCGTGACGTCGCGTAGGCTACTTACGTCCAGGAAGCCCGCGCCCTGTTCGCACTGGCCCCTGCGCTGTGCGTACTCGCCGCCCGTCAGCCGGCGCTGGCTCATCGTGTTGCAGACCACCACGCGGATTCCATCTGCGATATGCACGGCGCGCGTCGAGAGGTCGCGGCAATCGAGCAGCAGCGCACACTCCTCTTGACCCAGGCAGGAGGAGTACTGATCGAGAATCCCGCAGTTCACGCCGACGAAAGAGTTCTCCGCTTTCTGGCACAGCAAGGCTTTCCGTTCGGGCGTCAGTCTCCAGCCGCCCAATGCCTCGAACAGCGTCGCCGCCGCGCATTCGAGTGCCGCCGACGAACTCAAGCCGCTCTCCAAGGGCACGGTGCTGTGGATCACCGCGTCACAGCCCGTCAATGCGAGCCCCTCGTCGCGCAGTGTTGCCGCCACACCCCGTACGTAGTTGCGCCATCTCGATTCGGGGAGCGCATCGATCTGGTGGACCGGGAACTCGTCCTCGTCGTAAAGGTTCATCGAGTGCACGCACACTCTGCCTTCGTCCCTGCGTCGCGCGGCGATCCACGTGTCTCTATTGATAGGAAGCGTGAGCACGAAGCCCAGGTTGTAATCCGTGTGGCTGCCCATCAGGTCCACGCGGCCCGGCGCGCGCACCCACAGTTCGGGCTCGCTCGCAAATCTCTCACGAAAACGCGCAGTCATACGCGCGACGCGAGCCTGCGCGTTCAGCGTCCAGTCATCTGCCTGCTTCGACAAAGGCATTGATCATCGCCTCCACGTTTTGCGCAGGGATGTCGGACTGCATCCGATGCGACGGTCCCATCAGCAATCCCGTTCCTTCCGGCGCCAGAGCGCGCGCGCAAGCAATCGTCGCCTCGCGCACTTCCTTCTCAGTGCCGTTTGGCATTACTCCCTGGGTGGAGATACCGCCGTAGAAGCTCAACTTTGCGCCATACTCATTGCGCAGCCAGGCATGCTCCAAAACCTCCGGCTGGACTGGGTTCAATGTCGTCAAGCCGATCTCCACGAGGTCCGGCAGAACCGCTCGGATGTCCCCGTCGGAATGCAGGATCACGGGCAGCCCCGCATCGGTAAACACGGCAAACATCCGCGCGAGCCGCGGTTTGATGAGCCGCCGCCATAGCCGCGGAGAGAAAAGCATCGCGTGCTGCGCGCCATAGTCGTCGCCAAAATAGCCGCCGTCCACGCCTGCCGCGACGAACCTTTTCGCGAGAGTTACCTGCGTTGCCGTGATCCGGTCCAGCAGTTCCTCGACCCACTCGGTCCGTTCCAGCATGTCCATCAACAGCGCATCGAATCCGCGCAGCGACCAGGCCCGCTCGAAGAGGCACATTCCCAGATTCGGCACGATGAACGAGTCCACACCGTGGCTGGCAATCACCTGCTCCGCCTTGCCAAGAAGCGCCGGATCATCGGGGTCGGGCCAGGCATAGCCATCAAGATCGAGCGAGTCCTTCAGAGGTGCGAACGAGTGCCAATACCCCTCCGTATGGGTGTCCCAGCCCGCGCCCCACCAGTCGAATTTCACCGACCCGTCAGGGCTGATGTGGCTGGCATGGTCGACGTCCACGCGCAACAAATGATTACCGAGACGCTCGCGGCAGTTCTGCCTCTGCGATCCCGAAATAGTGCCTCGCCAGCAGGCGTCCCATAGCGGGCGTGTAGTTGCATTGTGTGGGGAGCCGGTCCACCGGCTCGCGCCTCAAGGTGCGCCGCACGCGTTCCTTCCTGGACATTCCGCCAGTCACGCTGCTGTTGGCATGGTTCATGGATGTTACCAGAAGAGCAGATTCCAGACACTCCCGAGCGAGCGCTGCCGCTCCAGCGCCCGCGAGCACGTTCGAGCTTGAGCGGGGTCTGGCCCCCGCCTGGAGTTTCTACATTTGGGAGTCGCGTTTGGCGATGACCGGCTTTGTATCAGGGCATGCCTTCAGGCGTGCCGAACCGTTGCGGAAAAGAATCGGCTTCAGCCGCCGCGAAGGGCGCGAGCGTGCTCGTAATGGCGCGCGAGGAAATGTCCTGAGTTCGGCTCAAAGAGCCATGCAGTTCGTCCAGGGTGGATTCTCTTAGCGCTCGTAGAAGGCATGCGGCGACATGGGAGAGATCTGGCGGCACGGGTTCTCCGAATGTTGTTTTGCCTGCTTGACAAAGAGGAAAGCAGCGGCGGCTGAAGCCGGGACTATGGGCGTTCTTGCGGCACGCCTGAAGGCATGCCCTGATACATTGCATACACGCCACTTCGATCCGGCTCCGATGAAGCCTCGCTGAAGTGTAGAAATTCCAGGCGGGGTCTGGAGACCCCGCGCGGCGCTGGAGCACCGCCCCACACGATGCTAGAGCAAGTCGCTGAGAGCGTCCGCCAGCCGCGCGATGTCTTCCTCGTTGTTGTAGAAGTGCGTCGAGATGCGCAACTGGCCGTGGCGCGCCGAAACGATGATGCCCTCGCGCCTTTAGTTCCACGGCTAGCGCCGAGGCGTCCTTGCCGGCGAAGCGCACCCCGACGATCGCCGAGTCGTCGTACGGCAGCGGATCGCCGCCCAGCGCCCGTAGACGTTCGCGGACGAGGCCCGACAGCTCAAGCACACGCCGCTCAATCACGTCCGGGCCGATCGCGAGCATCAGATCGACGCTCGCTTCCAAAGCGCACAGCGGCAAGGATGCGAGCATGCCGGCTTCGTACTTCTCGGCCGTCGCCGAGAACTCGGGCATGCCTTCGTGCAGCCGGTCCACGTTGCGCCACTCGTAATGGCTGCGCCAGCCAACGGCAAGCGGAGCCAGCCGTTGACGCAATGCCGGCGAGACGGCCATGAACGCCGCGCCATTCGGGGCGAGCATCCACTTGTAGCAGTCGACGCTCAGCAGATCGGGCCGCACGGCGCCGAAATCCAGCCGCAGCGCGCCCAGGCTCTGCGTGGCGTCCAGATAGAAGAGAATTCCCCTGCGGCGCAACTCGGCGGCGATCTCGTCGATGCGCGCGCGGTAGCCCGTCGAGTAATTCACCGTGCTCAGCATCACGAGGCGCGTGCGCGGCGTGAGCAGACCCGTCACCTCTTCATAGCCGCAGCGGATGCATTTCACGCCGCGCCGCGTGAGATGCTCGGCGACGTAGAGATGGTTGGTGAACTCGCCTTCGGCCGTGACGACTTCGTCGCCCTCGCGCCAGTCGAGGCCGTTCAGCAGATGCGCCAGCGCCCAGGAGGCATTGGGCGTGAAGGCGATGTCTTCGGCCTCGGCTCGCACCAATTGCGCGAGCTTGACGCGCAAGCCGTCGAGATCGGTGAACCATGCGAGAAAATCGGTGCAGGCGAACTCGCGGCGCCGGGCCAGGTGGCGCGCGATCGCCTCTTCGGAGGCAACGCTCAGTTGCCCGAAAGTCGCCGTATTGAGGAACGTCAGCTTCTGGATGGATGGAAAACCGGCGCGGATTGCGGGCCAGTCCGTACTCATATTGCCTGTGCTCATGCCGCCTGTGCTCATGCCAATGGATAGGCCTTGGCGGCCCGCACGCGTTCCGCAATCCAGGCCACGGCATCGGCCACGGGCACTTCGGTCATCGTCTTGGTGCGACGTTCGACGATCTCGACCAGACCCATGGGCAGCTTCTTGCCCACCGTGATGCGGTACGGAATACCAACCAGGTCGGCATCTTTGAATTTGATGCCGGGGCTGAGTTCGCGGTCGTCGTAGATCGCGTCGATGCCCGCGGTCTTCAGATCCGCGTACAGCTTCCCGGCTGCTTCCTTGAGACTCGGATCGCTCGCTTTCACCGGCGTGACCACCACTTCAAAAGGAGCGATGGAGACCGGCAGGCACATGCCGTCCTTGTCGGAGTACAACTCCACCGCCGCGCACAGGATGCGCTCGATGCCGATGCCGTAGCTGCCCATGATGACGGGCGTTTCGACGCCGTCCTGGTTCAGCACGTTCAGCCCCATCGAGTGCGAATACTTGTAGCCGAGCTTGAAGATGTGTCCGATCTCGACCGTCTTCTTGATCTCGAGCGGCAGGCCCGTCTGAAGCTCCGTGTCGCCCTCGGCTACCTGGCGCAGGTCGTGGAACTCGGCGGTGAAATCCTCACCGGGCGTGACGTTCTTGAGGTGGTAGTCGTTCTTGTTCGCGCCGCAGACCATGTTCTTGCGGCCACGCAGCTCGTTGTCGGCGAGCAGGCGCAGATTCTTTACGCCCACGGGACCGAGCGAGCCCGGATCGGCGCCGAACAGGTCGCGGATTTCTTCGGGTACGGCGGGCCGGAATTCGACGCAACCGGTCGCAGTCTGGAACTTGGTCTCGCTGAGCTGATGGTCGCCGCGCACGAGCACCAGGTAGGGCTTGCCGTCGGCGATCAAAACCAGCGACTTCATTTGCGAAGTCTGAGGGCAGTTTCAGGAAGGCGGAGACTTCATCGATGGTTTTCGCGCCGGGCGTGTGGATCTCTTCCGGCTCGAGATCGCCCTCGGGATCGGGCGCGCCGAGCGGGGCTGGGCGCGAGACCGCCTTCTCGAGATTCGCGGCGTAGCCCGTTTCGCGGCAGAACGCCACGTAGTCCTCGCCCGCTTCGGTGGCGACCATGAACTCCTGCGACTGGCTGCCCCCCATCGCGCCCGAGTGCGCCTCGACGGTCAGATACTCAAGACCGCAGCGATCGAAGATGCGGCAGTAAGCCACCCGATGCTTCTCGTAGCTGACGTCGAGCCCTTCCGGCGCCAGGTCGAACGAGTAGCTGTCTTTCATCGTGAATTGACGGACGCGCAGCAGGCCCGATTTGGGACGCGGTTCGTCGCGGAATTTCGTCTGAATCTGATACCAGATCTGGGGCAATTGCTTGTAGCTGCGCAGCTCGCCGCGCGCGATGAAGGTCATGTCCTCCTCGTGCGTCATGGCCAGGCACAACTGGCGTCCGAAGCGATCCTTCAACTTGAAGAGGTTATCGCCCATCACGTCGTAGCGGCCCGATTCCTGCCACAGCTCGGCCGGGTTCAGCGCGGGCAGAAAAAACTCCTGGGCGCCGATGGCATCCATCTCCTCGCGGACGATGGCGGTGATCTTCAGAACCGCGCGCTGCGCGAGATAGAGGAAGTTGTAGACTCCGGCGGCGAGGGGCCGGATATAACCCGCGCGGAGCAGGAGTTGGTGGCTGATGGCCTCCGCCTCGGCCGGGGTCTCGCGCAGGGTGGGGATGAAGAGATGGCTCCAGAGCATGCTAAGTCCTATGTTTTCCAGATGTTAAACTCATAAGTGTAGCACGCCGACCGGATTCGGCCTCCATGATAAACTGGGATCCTCCCATGAGAATCGCGATCGGCTCCGACCACGCGGGGTTCGAATTGAAACAGCACCTGAAGGCCGCGCTCGCCGCTCAGGGCCAGGAAGTGATGGATTTGGGCACGAATGGGCCTGAATCCTGCGACTATCCGGACTACGCCGCGAAGGTCGCGCATGAGGTCGCGCAAGGCCGCGCCGGCCGCGGCATCCTGGTCTGCACCACCGGCATGGGTATGACCATGGCCGCGAATAAAGTGAAGGGCATTCGCGCGGCGCTGGCAGTCAATCCGGAAGAAGTGCAACTGACCCGCAAGCACAACGACGCAAACATTCTCGCGTTCAGTTCCCGCTACACCAGGCCGGAAGAAGCCGACGAAATGATGCGGATTTTCCTCGACACGGAGTTCGAAGGCGGCGGACGCCACGAACGACGCGTCACCAAGATGATGGCTCTCGAACGGGAAGACGAGAGGCCCGCCGCCCCTAAGGAGAATGAACGATGACCGATGAGCAATTGATGAGCCGGCGTCTGGAAGATGTCGATCCGGAGATCGCCGCCGCCATCCACAAGGAACTGGAGCGGCAGAACTCTCGCATCGAGTTGATCGCCAGCGAGAATTTCACCTCCGAAGCGGTGCTGGAAGCCACCGGCAGCGTCTGCACCAACAAGTATGCGGAGGGCTATCCGGGCAAGCGGTATTACGGCGGCTGCGAGTACACCGACATCATCGAGAATCTGGCGCGCGACCGTGCCAAGAAGCTGTTCCACGCCGAGCACGCCAACGTGCAACCGCACGCCGGCTCGCAAGCGAACCAGGCCGCCTACGCCGCGGTGCTGCAGCCCGGCGACACGATTCTCGGCATGAACCTGGCTCACGGCGGCCATCTCACGCACGGCCACCCGCTGAATTTCTCGGGCAAGACCTACAAGATCGTGCCTTACGGCGTCCGCCACGACGACGAGACTATCGACTACGTGGAATTGGCCCGGCTCGCCGACGAAAACAAGCCCAAGCTGATCGTCGCCGGCGCCAGCGCCTATTCGCGGATCATCGACTTCGCCAAGTTCCGCGAGATCGCCGACGCCTGCGGCGCTCTGCTTGATGGTGGACATGGCGCACTTCTCCGGTCTGGTTGCGGCGGGCATCTATCCGAACCCCTGCGACTGGGCCGACATCGTCACCACCACCACGCATAAGACTCTGCGCGGGCCGCGTTCCGGTCTCATCCTGTGCAAGGAGAAGTACGCGGCGGCAGTCGACAAGACGGTCTTCCCCGGCATGCAGGGCGGACCGCTGGTCCACGTGATGGCAGCCAAGGCGGTCTGCTTCCTGGAAGCGATGACGCCGGAGTTTGTGAACTATCAGAAGCGCGTCGTAGCCAATGCACAGGCGTTAGCCGGCTCGCTCACCGCGGAGGGCTACCGCATCGTCTCCGGCGGCACGGATACGCACCTGGCGATGGTGGACGTCTTCTCGAAGGGGTTGCGTGGCAAGGAGGCCGAGAAAGCCCTCGACGCGGCGTACATCACGGCGAACAAGAACACTATCCCCTTCGACGTCAATCCGCCCATGAACCCCAGCGGCATCCGGCTGGGCAGCCCAGCGGTGACCACTCGCGGCTTCGGCGTGCCTGAGATGAAGGAGGTGGCCGCGCTCATCGCTCAGGTGTTCTCCGCCCCGGCCGACGAAGCCAATCTGGGCGAAGTCCGCCGCAAGGTTCAGACCTTGACCGATCGTTTCCCGCTGTATCGCTGGAAACTTCAGCCAGTGAGCGCCTGACGTCCGGGAGAGCGGACGATGCCGCTTCGCATAGCCTTCGACGCCCGCCACATTCGGGACTTCGGTTTCGGAACTTATATCCGCAACCTGCTGTACGGCTTGGCCTCCATTGGCGTGCAGCACCGGTTCCTGCTCATTTCTCGTGAGGAGGACCGGCACGAGTTCGACGGGTTGCCGGGAAACTTCGAGCGCGTGTTCTACGAAAAGCTCGATACGGACAAGGACGATCAGATTGCGTTCCCGTGGCTGGTTCGCAAGCTCAAGGCGGACCTGAGTCACGTTCCCATGGTGCGGGTGCCGCTGCTGATGCCGCGCCCGTACGTTGTGACAGTGCACGACCTCAGCACGCTCGTGTTCGAAGCCCCGACCGGTTGGCGGCACGAAGCCAAGATCATGTCTTTGCGGCGCGCACTTGAGCGGGCCGCGCGCGTCATCGCCGTCTCCGATTCGACGCAGCACGACGTGGTAAACATTCTGGGCATTCCCGCGGAAAAGGTCCAGCGCATCTACGGCGCTCCCGATCCGCGGTTCGCCCATCACATGCCCGGCGGAGACGCCCGCGCGGCCGGTCCCGAGTCCTGGGAACGCGAGCGGCTGCGCATCCTCGAGCGCTATCAGGTCAGCTACCCGTTCCTGCTCTACGCGGGGACCATCCGGCCGCAGAAGAATATCCCCAGGCTGATTGAAGCCTTTGCGCTGGTCAAGCGCGAGCTGGCGAACGATCCGAAGTATGCCGACCTGCGGCTGATCATCATCGGCGACGAGATCTCGCGCTACCCGCTGGTGCGTCAGACAGTGCTGCAATCGAGGGTTGATGGGGCCGTGCGCTTTCTCGGATTCGTTTCCCTCAATGCATTGCGGGTCTTTTTTGGAGCCGCAGAGGCGTTTGTCTTCCCGTCTCTTTACGAAGGGTTCGGTCTCCCGCCGTTGGAAGCGATGGCGTCCGGGACCGCCGTGGTCTGCTCCAAGTCCACTTCCTTAGCCGAGGTCGTCGGAGACGCGGCCATGATCGTGAGCCCCGATAACGTTTTCGATATCGCCCGAGGCATTCGCGAAGTGCTGCTGTCTCCGGAGCTGAGGGCGCGGATGATCAAGCGCGGCCATGCGCAGGTGGCTCGTTTCACCTGGCAGAACACGGCGCGCGAGGTAAACGCGGTTTACGAATCCTCGGCCGGCGGTGGAACCAGATAGCCGGAATCCCTGAGCGGATTCGCGCGCCTCGGGTCCTCCCCCATCCAGACGACGAGCGCTCGCACGTGCTCTTCGACGCGGGACGTTCCCAGTTGAATCGCATCCGGCCCTAGAGTGGGGCGCAACCCCTCTTGCCTGCAAACGACAATCCTTCCCGGCCCCATGCGAACCCGGCGGATCCAGCCTCCCCCCGACCAGCGAAGCGCATACCAGTGCCGCTGGTCGATCGTCGTACGGGCCGCGCCGGATATATCCATGAGTGCGAAAGAGGCGCGCGGAAACTCCCTCGCCAGTTCCTCATCGGAGCCTAACTCGACGAATACTGGACGGACGACGTGAACTACCGCCCGCACGGGCAGAGGAGTCCAGTCGGCATCGTCACCCAGTTCGGGAAATGGATGGGCCGGGCCGAGCACCCCGGAAAGAATTGGGACGTGCCGAACGAAACCCGGATGAATGGCAGCTAGTTTGAGCGCTTCTCCCAGTTCGGAGGCCGTAGCCAGGTCGAGTGCCGAGCGGTGTTGAAACTCGAGCAATCGGTCCGCCACATCGATGGTGAGCGCGCGCTTGCCGGTCATCAGGTTGTGCATATGCGGCTGCGATACGCCAACCTCCCTGGCCAGCCGTCGAACCGTCAGGGAACCGGAAGCGACGCTCATCCTCAGGCTTTCCATCAGGCGAATGCACAGGTCGCTTATGGCGATGGGAGCCGGGGGCCATGGCATATAGCAAATTGAAATAGGTACGTACTAGAACATACTGCCAAACGAGTAAGCCTGCACCCATGAACATAAAATAATCAATGCTCCGATAGCCCGTAAATGGCTGAAAAACATACCGCATTTCGTTCGAATGGTACTGAATGGCACGGAAGTACTAACAGAATGGGGTTCGGCGCGTTGACGAAAACCGGCTATGGGCCAACACTTCCTGTCAGAGCGCTTCCTCTTCCGCGTGAGGCGGTGGAGAGAAGCCCGACGAAAGGATCTGAAGATGGAGTGGACCCGATCTGAGACCTTGGCTTTGGCGGTGCCGAACTGCGCTTATTGTTTCGGCACAGGTATGCGCGGCATGAAACGTGGTGTTCCCCAGGCATGCAACTGCGTGTATCGCTCAATTTTCCGGGCTTGCTACGCCCGATTTCGCCATTGCGCTACCAAGGAAAAATACTTGAGCAAGGTGTCGCTCGAATACACCTCTCGTGGCGGCCACAGGACATGGGGCCGGAAGGATGAAGAGTACGTTGCCGATTTCACACTCGTTTCGCGCAGAGCGCTCTCGCCGTTGGAGTATCGATTGTTCAGCTTTCACTTTCTGCTTGGCGCCGATTGGCGGCTTTGCTGCCGCCGCCTTCAAATGGACCGCGGGAACTTCTTCCACGCGGTTTATCGGGTTGAGCAAAAGCTGGGGAAGGTCTACCGCGAGCTGCAACCTTACGCTCTGTTCCCGCTGGACGAATACTTCCACGGCGCCACGGTGAACGGCGCCGCGCCGGATCCCACTCCCGTCCCGCGAGTGATGGCTTTGCGTCCGCCTATCCGGCAGGTGTGGGCTCTCCGCCCGGCTGCGTGAGCTTCTGATAGCCGCAACACGCGCCCGTCTCCGGTTGTTCCCGGAGCGGGCGCGTTTTCTTTTTCAGTGGCGTTTGCGTCCGAAAAACCCCTCTAACAGCTCCACGCAGTCGGCCCCGAGCAGCCCCTCCTCAACCTGAACCCGGTGGTTCAACAACTCGCTGTCGGCGAGACGGAATTTGCTGCGCACGCCCCCGAAGCGGAGATCCCGCCCCCCAAACACCAACCTGCGGACGCGCGCATGGACGAGCGCCCCGGCGCACATCACGCAGGGCTCGAGCGTCACGAACAACTCGGCTTCTTCCAGCCGGTAGTTGTCCATTCTCAAGGCGGCTTCCCGCAGCGCCAGGATCTCGGCGTGCGCAGTCGGATCCTTCCGGCCAATCGGCTGATTGAAGCCCCGGCCGACAATCTCGCCCCCCACTACTACAACTGCTCCAACAGGCACCTCGCCCGCGGCTTCGGCCCGGAGAGCGAGCGCCAAAGCCTCTCGCATGAACTTTTCGTCGCGCGTTTGCGTCATTTCATCCAGTCCCGGTCTGCCGGTGGTCGGTCAGGCGATTGGGATTCCGGCCACTCCCCGTAGAATAGAGCCTAAGAACACATTGATGCGCTATCTGGGGCTAGTCTTTAAGAACGCATTGCGCAATCGCCGGCGGAGTCTGCTGACCATCTCCTCCCTCGCCATGTCACTGTGCGTGCTCGGCGTGCTGATGGCGCTGTACTACGCCCTGTTCCACGGCGAGGCCCCCAAGTCGCAAATGCTGCGGGTTGTGACGCGCCACAAGGTGGCCTTGGCCTTCGCCATGCCCATCTATTACCGGGATCGTATCGCGAACATCCCGGGAGTGCGCGACGTTTGCACCTGGCAGTGGTTTGGCGGCCTGTATAAGGACGAAGACCGCGACCGGTCTAAGTTTTTCCCGCGTTTCGGCGTCGAAGCGGACCGTTTTTTCGATGTTTATCCCGATTATCGCGTGCCAGTCGACCAAAGACTCGCCTTCCAGCGAGACATCGCGAGCGCCATGCTAGGGAAGTCGTTGGCGGGCAAGCTCGGTCTGAAAATCGGTGACAAGGTCAGAATCAAGGGCAACATCTTCCCCTTCGACCTCGACCTGACGGTCCGCGCCATCTATGATTCCGAGATCGACTCCGGCAACTTGTATTTCCCCATCAAATACCTCGAAGAGGCCCTGAAGGCCCGCGGCTCCAATCGCAGCTACGCGGGCACTTTCACCAGCCTGGTGGATACTCCGGAAGATGTGCCCCGCGTCTCGAAGGCCATCGACGAGATGTTCTCAAACGCCGAGGAGCCTACGCACACCGAGAGCGAGTATGCCTTCGGCCTGAGTTTCCTGTCCTTCCTCGGCAACGTCAAATTCGCGCTCATATCGATCTGCGGCGCGGTCACATTCACTATCCTGCTTGTCGCAGGCAACACCATGGCGATGTCCGTCAGGGAACGTGTGCGGGAGGTCGGGATTCTCAAAACCTTGGGCTTCACGCCGGGCATGGTTCTGGGCCTGCTGCTGGGGGAGTCCGCCGTCATCTCGATGCTCGGCGGCGGACTGGGGCTGCTGCTCGCCAACGGTTTGATCGGCGTCTTGCGGCATGGGCCAGCCATCGTGCAGCAGACCAGGACGCTGACGCTACAGCCGCCGGTCCTCGCGATTCTGGTTGGATTCTCGGTCTTCATCGGCCTGTCCAGCGCGCTGGTACCGGCGTGGAAGGCCTCCCATACGGCAATTCTGGAGGCTCTGAGAGACGCGGATTGATCCCCGTCGCAGACGCTCCCCATGCCCATCCCCATCTCTTACAACCTGCGGAATCTCGCGGTCCGCAAGACCACGACCGTGATGACTGCGCTCGGCATCGCGCTGACCGTGGCCGTACTCTGCGCCGTGCTGTCGCTGGTAGAAGGGCTGCGCGTGGCGTTCACGTCTTCGGGCAATGCCATGAACCTGTTGCTGATCCGTAAGGGCGGTGGCTCGGAATTGAGCAGCGTCGTTCCTCGCACGGACTTCCAGGAAGTGATTCTGAACCGCCCCGGTATTGCCCGCGACGCTTCGGGCGAGCCGCTGGCCTCGCTGGAACTGGTGACGATCGTGAATCTGCCCAGCAAGGACGCGCCCGACGGCATGAATCTCAACGTCCGAGGCATCTCCCCGACGGGGCTCGAGATTCGCGACGAGACGCACCTGACACTTGGACGCTGGTTCCAACAAGGCCGGCGCGAGGTGGTGGTCGGCGCGGCTATCGCCTCGCGTTACCCCAGCGCGCAGGTGGGAAACACGATTCACTTCGGACGCGGAAATTGGGAGATCGTCGGCGTCTTCGAGAGCGCATACCCGGCGCGGAATAGCGAAATCTGGGGCGACCTCTACCAGGTGCGCGCGGATCTGAATCGCTACGACGCCTGCTCCAGCGTGCTGCTGCGCGCCGCGAACCCCATCGCGCTGCGAGCGTTGACCAGCGAATTCCTTGTCGAGCAGCGCTTGCAGCTCGATGTCATGCCGGAACCCGACTACTTCTCCAAGCAGACGGATTCGGGCGACGTGATTCGCTATCTCGGGACATTTGTCGCCATCATCATGGCAGTCGGCAGTTGCTTCGCCGCCATGAACACGATGTATGCCGCGGTGGCAAGGCGTTCGCAAGAGATCGGCACGCTGCGCGTTTTGGGCTTCTCACAATTCAGCATCCTGGTGAGCTTTATCCTGGAGTCCGTCTTGCTCTCACTGCTCGGTGGAGCACTGGGTGTCCTGTTGGTCTTGCCCCTGAATGGGCTGGCGACAGGGGTCGGAAACATGAGCACCTTTGCCGAGACCTCTTTCGCACTGAAGATCACGCCGAAGGTCGTCTTCAGCGGTTTATCGTTCGCTCTTCTGATGGGCGTTCTGGGGGGCTTCCTGCCCGCCTTCGCTGCGGCGCGCAAGCAAATCCTCGACGCATTGAGACAGATCTAGTGAACTGCGCCATGCAGAACGACGATTATTCCCGACGGTCAACGCTGCCGATTGTGGGGCAGCTTGGTAAGCTGCGGCCGATTGTCAATCGGCCTGGTGCGCTTTCCGCGCCAAATGACGGCGGTTGCCAACCGCCGCGCAGGATGCCATCCTGCCCCACACGATATCGGTGATCGACACTATTTTGGACGCACTGCACTAGGAGGACCCAAGTGGAACCCGACTTGAAGAACTTGAGAATCAAACGCGGCAACGGCCTGGGATCGGAAGGCGAGATCGATTCTTCCGCAAGCGCCTCGCGCTGGTCTTCGCGCTGGATCGTGACGGGCGTTCTGGTCCTGGTGTTTCTGGGCGCTGCTTCCATGATCTACAAACGTGTGGCTGCCGCTCCGGAGGTGGACACCGTCAAAGTGTCCGCAACCACTGCGACCGCCGGCGAGACGGTGGTGCTGAATGCCACCGGCTACATCGTGGCCGCGCACAAGATCGAGGTGGCGGCGAAGGTGGTCGGCAAGGTCGCCTGGATCGGCGTGGAGAAGGGCGATCACGTAAAGGAGGGCCAGGTGCTCGTCCGGCTCGAAGACGATGAGTATCGCGCTCAGTTGGCCCAAACGAAGGGTCAGTTCGAAAACCTGAAAGCGCGTCTGGCTGAGCTGGAGCACGGCTCGCGGCCCGAGGAGGTCGCCACCGCACTCGCCAATCTCGACCAGGCCAAGGCCGATCTGGAAAACGCCCGCGTGACGCTGGACCGGACTCGGCCTCTCAGTAAAAGAGGGCGTCTTCTCCAAGCAATCGCTCGATGACGCGGAAGCTAAGTTCCGCTCTGCTAATGCCCGCGTCAATTCGCTCCAGAAGACCTATGACCTGGTGAAACTCGGCCCACGCCAGGAGCAGATTGACGCCGCACGTGGAGCCGTCGCGCAGGCGCAAGGCGCCGTCGCTTTCGCCGAGACGCAGTTGTCGAATACCATCATCCGGGCGCCGGTCACCGGGACCATCCTCGAACGCGCCGTGGAGCGCGGCGAGTTCGTCACCACCAGTTTCGTGGGCGAGCGCGGCGCGAAGGGCTACGTCGTCTCGCTGGCCGACCTGAACGATCTGGAGGTGGAACTCGACATTTCACAGAACGACTTCGGTAAGCTCGCCATGAAGCAGAACACGACCATCACCGTCGATGCGTACCCCGACAAGAAATGGAGCGGCTGGATCAAGGAGCTCTCGCCGGAGGCGAACCGGCAAAAGGCAACGGTCCAGGTGAAAGTGAAGGTTGCGAACGCGGACGAGTTCCTGCGGCCCGAGATGAATGCGAGCGTCGCGTTCCTGGGTACGCCCGAGACAGGCACACCGGGCACGCCGGGGACCGGCATTTCCGGCAAAGCTTCTGTGTACATCCCGCCCGCTGCGCTCGCCGACGGCAAGGTGTGGCTGGTCCAGGGCGGCGTGGCATCGCAGCGCGATGTGAAGACCGGCGGCAATACGCCCGCGGGAATCCGAGTCGAAGAGGGCCTGAAGGGTGGCGAAGAACTGATCGTCAATCCTCCCAAGGATCTCAAGCCGGGAGCGAAAGTCGCCGTGCGGGGGGCAAGGCAGTCGTGAGCGACGTCGTCGTTTCAGCACGCGGCCTGACCAAGGAGTATGTCCGCGACGAGTACCACGTGCTCGCGCTCGATGGCGCCGATATCGAGATCGAGCGTGGCGAGTTCGTCGCGCTGATGGGCCCTTCGGGTTCGGGCAAATCCACGCTGCTGCATCTGACCGCAGCCATGGATCGCCCCTCGGCGGGGACCATCACGGTGCTCGGGCACGAGTTGACGAAGCTCAGCGAGCGGCAGATCGCGCGCTGGCGCAACATCCACATCGGGTTCATCTTTCAGAACTTCAATCTGATTCCCGTGCTGACGGCGTTCGAAAACGTAGAACTGCCGCTCAAGCTGACGCACCTGAAGAAAGGCGAACGCTGCCAGCACGCCGTCACCGCGCTGGGACTGGTCGGGCTGGGCGACCGCATGAAGCACTATCCGAGGCAATTGTCGGGCGGCCAGGAGCAGCGCGTCGCAATAGCTCGCGCCATCGTCACGGACCCCGACCTGCTGCTCTGCGACGAACCGACGGGCAACCTGGACTCGAAGTCGGCAGCGGATGTCTTGAGCCTGCTCTCGATGCTCAACAAGGAATACGGCAAAACGGTCGTCATGGTGACCCATGACCCGCACGCGGCGCACTACGCAACGCGGGTGCGGCATCTGGAGAAGGGCAAGCTGCTGCCCGAAGGCCAGGTGCCGGAGGACTGGAAACTATAGCTCGTTTTCCGGATCGGCGTGGACCGCCGGGAACGCCGACACGGCGGGCAGCGGCCCGGGACGCAACGAACCACCGATCTCTCCATGACCAGCGGCCGTGCACACCCAAACGATGATAATCGTGCGCCTGCCCCCAGCACCGAACCGCGAACGAAGAGAGCGGCCCGGACGAGCACGAACTCCTCGGTGACCGGTGGATCGATCTTGTCATCATGAGGGTTCAAGCCCCGAGCCGATAGCCGCTCTCCGCCGTCCGCGGTTCGGTGCTGGCGAGGATTCGGATCGTAAGCGCCGCGTAATCTACAGCCAGGTTTTCAGAGCAACCGCGTGGTGTCAGCCCCTTCATCTCGCTTCGACTGCCTGCGAGATATCAATACAACTACTGCAATCGCCACCCAGGAGGCGAGAGGAACCATAAGAAACGCGGAAGCAGGCTGCGCCATGTGGGGACCGAACGCGACGCGTCCATAGATGGCCAGTGAGGCCGAGCGCGATAACCAACGTCACGCTATAGAGCGTCGCCCGGGCAAGAACCGGCCAAGGCTTGGAAACAAGCATTGGCCCAGATGAGGGCGACGAACGGGGAGAGCACCCAGATCGGTGAAGAGCACCAGCAGGACCAGAGAAGGATTGCGACGGCCTACGCGGAGCATCAAACCGAACGAACCCGCGGCCCCAGCCAGCGCAGCGATCAGGGCGACCCTGCGTAGATAGTCCGAAGGACGCACCCTCAGTCCCTGACGGGCTCAGCTTCAGGGGCCATCTCAGCGGGTCCGTGGATGCTCATTGATGCTCCTGGCGCCTGACGCCTCGCCGCTCGCCATCAGGCGCGCGCGTCAGGCCTTCACAGGATCTTACTACTTAAATGAGCCAGTAGACGGAGGCAAACGCGGCGAGCGCCGCGCCCAATTGCAGTGCGAGCACGCGGAGTGACTTCGCCCGGCGCCCGGGGCAGCCATTTGATGGCGAAGTACGCCACCAGCGGTACCTGCGCAACCATCAGGATCTGAAAGATATGGGCTGCGGCGCCTTCATCGGCTTCATGGACAACGCCGTATATCGCAGCGTGACCCAGCACCAGGCCAAGACCGGCCAGGGACATTGCGATGGGGAGCAGGGCAGTGGGTTGCTTGAGCGGTGAGTCGTTCATCTGAGCCTCCGCGCGGCCGTGGGCTCAGAAGAGCCATAGTAGAAAGTACTTTGCAGTGTAAAGTCTTAAGGAGGCCATGTCAACAGGCCGATCCGCACACCCGCCCGCGCCCTGACCGGGCATCGGACGAGTGCAGTCGCGTTTACGGATGACCTCCTGCTGGAGAGTTCTCGAAGCTGCATACAAACTAAACCGCCCCGAGGAGCGCTTGTGCGGCCTCGGGGCGGAGAGAAGATGCTGAATTTGCGTACTTGAGCGCTCACCGGTCGTAGTAGGCGTATGGGCCGGGAGGCGCGTCGTAGCAAGGAGCCGGATGCCAGTAGCCCCCTCCGTCGTAGTAGCCGCAACCGGCGCTGGTGTAGTAACCGTATCCGAACGGGATACCGATCCCGAAGCCAAAGTACGGGCGAGCCCAGAAGCTCCCGCCGTAGTAGTAGCCACGGCCTGCGTAGAAGCGGCCATCATAATAACCGCGACCACCGTAGTAGCCGCCGCCGTAACCGCGTCCGCCATAGCCGCCGCGTATCCGCGTCCGCCATAGCCGCCGCCTCCACCCGAGTAGCCGCGGCCTCCTCCGTAAGAGTTGCCGCCGGCGTAACCGCGGCCGCCACCCGAGTAGCCTCGGCCGCCGCCAGAGTAACCGTGGCCGCCTCCATAGGAGTTACCACTGGCGTAGCCTCGTCCGCCGCCGCCACCCGAGTAGCCGCGACCGCCGCCACCCGAGTAGCCGCGACCGCCGCCACCGCCTGAGTAGCCTCGTCCGCCGCCGCCGGAGTGGCCTCCGCCACCCGAAAAAGAGTGTCCCGAGCCTCCACCCCCTCGCCCTCCGTGCCCGCCGCCGCCACGCTGAGCCGAGGCCACCGTCGCGCCCGCGAAAAGAAGAACCGTGCCTAAAGAGAGGATCTGCAATGCTCGATTCATAACCGCCTCCAATTTCAATCTACGGAAGTGATTGTGCATTCGAGATTCCAATCTCCAGTCGTTGCAGCCAATAGACTTCCCACGCGTCGTTCCATGTGGGAGTGGCTGAATTCCACCGCTCGCGGCTCACCTCAACCACCGGGGCGGTCACTGGCCCGCCATCGATAGTGCATCCAGTCACCGAGTTGGTGACCTTGCTTCTCCCCGCCGATTTCGAGCAACTCCGTCGGCCAGGGAAGTTGCAGGATCCGATTCATCCTCGTTCGAGGATGCCGCCGCTCAAGAGTTTTCTTATCTCGCAAAAATGCCCTATATTGAGTCCTGGCCCAATCGCTTCACTGCTCGCAAATTGCTTGCTGAGAGGTCACGCCATGATCGTAAACCGTTCCGCGCCGCCGGGTCCGATCGTGCCCGTATTGGTTTACGCGGATGTAGCGCAGGCGATCGACTGGCTGTCGCGCGCCTTCGGATTCAAGGAAAGGCTGCGTACGCCACCCGAACCGGACGGAACAATTCACCACGCGCAGTTAGCGGTTGGCGAAGGGGCAGTGATGCTTACCGGTCGACCGGGCGGTCCAGGCTCCGCGACGCCGCCAAATGAGTCTACCCGAGGTTTGTACGTGCCCGTGGAGAACGTCGATGCGCACTTCGATCGTGCGAAGCGATTCGGCGCGCGAGTCTTGAGACCACCCACCGACTGCGCGTTTGGCGAACGGCAATACACCGCTGAAGACCTGGCCGGCTATCAGTGGACATTCTCGCAGTCCATAGCCGACGTAGCGCCGGAGGCATGGGGCGCAACAGTATCGGAGATCCAAGGGCGTCTGGCGCAGCTTCCTCGTCCACGCCTCTGCTACCTGGAGATTCCGGCCGTGAACCTCAGCCAGTCGATTGCTTTCTACGAGAAGGTCTTCGGCTGGAACATCCGGCATCGCGAGAGCAATCATCCCAGCTTCGATGACGCCTCGGGGATCGTAAGCGGCGCCTGGGTCACTGGCCGCGCAATCTCCAAGGAACCGGGCTTGCTGCCCTATATCTGGGTGGACAGCATTGACGCCACTCTGGCTCGGGTTCCCGCCCACGGCGGCGAGATCATCGAGGCAAAGCAACTCGACTCTCCAGGCGGCGAATGGATCGCCGGGTTCCGCGACCCGGCGGGAAACGTGATCGGGTTATACCAGGAAGGCGCGCGTTGAATTAGTCCGGGACCGGGGTTTGTTCCTTTGGAAGGTCGGGGCCAAGGAGGCATTCACGCTCCGGCCTGTGCCCAGGCAAGGCACAATAGAAACAGTGCCTGTGACTCCTCGACTTGCCATCCTCTACGAACACCCGCGCTGGTTTGAATGCATCTTTGCCGAACTGCGCGCGCGCGGCATCGCGTTTGAAGAGTGGAAGGCCGAGTCACTGACGCTGAACCCCGAACGCGACGAGTGGCCCGACCTTGTTCTGAACCGCATGAGTCCATCGGCCCGCTGGCGCGAGCACGGCTGCGGGCAATTCGCGGTGCTGGAAATGCTGCGCTTGCTGGAGGCGCGGCGCGTCGAAGTCATCAACGGTACGGCGGCTTACGAAGTCGAAATCTCGAAACTGCGCCAATTGGAGGTCTTCCGCCGCTGTGGGGTCGCCGCCCCACGCACGCGCGCCGTCAATTGCCCGAAGCTGCTAGCTGGCGCCGCGGCCGGCCTGCGCTTCCCGATCATGGTGAAGCCGAACTGCGGAGGCGCGGGGAGCGCCATGCAGCGCTTCGATTCCCTCGGCGATCTCGAACGGGCCGCCGCGCAGATCGATTTCGGCGCAGACAACGTTGCGCTGGTGCAGGAGTATCACGCCCCGCGCGGAGGCTTCATTCAACGAGTGGAAGTCCTCGGCGGCGAGGTGCTGTACGCCATCCGGATCGAGGCGAAGTCGTTCAATCTCTGCCCCGCGGACGTCTGTGGATTAACCCCGCACAAAGTGGAGCGCTTCGAGCCATCGCAGGAGATCGTCACCGCGGCGCTATCGCTGGCGCGCGCCTCGCGGCTGGACGTCGGAGGCGTGGAATACCTGGAAGATGCCGCTACAGGCGAGCCGCTGTTTTACGACATCAACGCGCTGTCGAACTTCATCGCCAACGCGGAAACCGTCGTCGGCTTCAATCCGACCTCACGTTTCGTCGATTATCTGGAACGCAGATTAGACGCCCTGCGATGGGCGCGGCGGTGAAGTGAGAGTAGGGCGGCGCTCCAGACGTGGGGCGGGTTTCAACCCGCGCGGGACTTCAGTCCCGATTGTGTGCATTTGGGGAAACTTCAGAAGCGGGACTGAAGTCCCACGCGGACTAAAGTCCGCCCCACTTAGGTCCGCTGAAATGGTTGTTTTCTGACAGATCTTTAGTGGCGGAAGTGGCGCACGCCAGTGAACACCATTGCGATGCCCAACCTGTCCGCAGCGGCGATCACTTCGGCGTCTCGCACGGAACCACCGGGTTGAATCATGGCTCTCGCCCCGTTGGCGACCACCACTTCCAGACCGTCGGCAAACGGGAAAAATGCATCACTCGCGCCCACGCAGCCGTCCAGCGGCAACACTGATTTCTTGGCGCCGATCTCGGCCGAAAACACGCGGCTCATCTGCCCCGCGCCCGCCGAGAGCAACTGGCCCGCACCCGCGTAGACAATCGCGTTCGACTTCACGTGTTTGCAGACCTTCCAGGCGAATTCCAGCGCGCGCCACTGTTCCTCGGTGGGCTGAGTTTGCGTGACCACCCGCGCGGTCTCTTTGCGGAATGTCTCGGTGTCGGGCGACTGCACCAGGATTCCGCCCGTGATCGCCTTCACATACAGCTCGCCGGGACTCAAGCACCCCGCAACCTTCACCAGACGCAGATTCTTCTTAGTTGTGAGCTTGGCGAGCGCCGATTCCGAGTAGGATGGCGCGGCGATGGCTTCGACGAACAGCTTCGCGGCTTCCTCCGCCGTCTCGCCATCGAGTTCACGGTTGAAGGCCAGCACGCCGCCGTAGGCTGAAACCGGGTCGGCTTCGTAGGCTTTCTTGTAGGCTTCGACCAGCGAGTCCTGCTGCGCGCAGCCGCAGGGGTTGGTGTGCTTGATGATCGCCGCCGCCGGGCCACTGAACTCGCAGGCGAGTTGCCAGGCAGCGTCCAGGTCCACCAGGTTGTTGTAAGAAAGTTCCTTGCCGTGCAACTGCTCGGCTCCGGCGATACCCGTGGAGCCCGCGGCGTAGAGCGCGGCTTTCTGATGCGGGTTCTCGCCATAACGCAGCGCCTGCCGTCGCGGCAGCACAATGCTCAGATTCGCGGGCAGTTCATCGGGCTGCTCCACGAATTCGCCGTTCTCTACTTCTAAATGCGCGAGCCGGGTCGTGATCGCCGCATCATAGCGGGCCGTAAGAGCGAAAGCCTTGCGCGCCAGATCCCAATGCGTTTTCTTCGATAGAGACCCGCCGGAAGCCGTCAGCTCCGCGAGCAGCGGCGCATAGTCCGAGACGGCCGTGACGACGGCGACGTCCTGGAAATTCTTCGCCGCCGCGCGGATCATGGTCGGTCCGCCGATGTCGATGTTCTCGATCAGGTAGTCGATGGTGGCGCCTGGTTTCGCCGCGGCCGTGGCGAAATCGTAGAGGTTCACGACCACCATGTCGATGGTCGGGATGTCATGCTCGGCCAACGCGGCCATGTGCTCGGCAACATCGCGCCGCGCCAGAATACCGCCCGCCACACGCGGGTGAATCGTCTTCACTCGCCCGTCGAGCATCTCCGGAAAGCCGGTGACCTCCGCGACGTCCTTGACGCTCAGCCCCGCGCCGCGCAGCAGCTTCGCCGTCCCGCCCGTCGAGATCAATTCGGCGCCGAATCCCGCAAGCCCCTGGGCGAATTCAATCAGCCCGCTCTTGTCGGTGACGCTCAATAACACGCGTTTGATGACTGCCATGGAATTCTCATTTTCACACGTCGCGGCCGGAGGCTCGCACGGAAGTGTTCCAGATTGCGCCGCGCGTTACGATGAAACCGTGGCATACAAGATCACCCTCATCCCCGGCGACGGCATTGGGCCCGAGGTGGCCGATGCGACCGTTGAAGTCCTCAGCGCGCTCGGCGTGCCGATCGAATGGGAGCGCGTGGAGTTGAGCGCAGCCATCATCGAGCAGGCCGGCGTATCGCTGCCACCGCATGTTCTCGAATCGGTCGAACGCACTGGCGTGGCGCTAAAAGGACCGGTCACCACGCCCATCGCGGGCGGCTTCAAGAGCGTGAACGTGGCCATCCGGAAGCAGCTCGATCTGTTTGCCAACGTGCGTCCGGTGTTCACGTTGCCGGGCCTGAAAACACGCTTTCAGGACGTCAATATCGACATGGTCATCTTCCGCGAAAACACGGAAGACCTGTACTCCGGCCTGGAGCACGAGATCATCAAGGACGTCGTCGAGAGCCTGAAGATCATCACGCGCTACGCCTCCATGCGCATCGCGAACTATGCCTTCGCCTACTCAAAGAAAAACAACCGCAAGAAGATCACGGCCGTCCACAAGGCCAACATCATGAAGCTGTCGGATGGCCTGTTCATCCGCTGCTGCCGGGAAGTTGCCGCCAATTACCCCGACATCGCGTACAACGAACTGATCGTGGACAACGCGTCGATGCAACTCGTGATGCGGCCCGAAACGTTCGACGTCCTGCTGCTGCCGAACCTGTATGGCGACATCGTGTCGGATCTGGCCGCCGGGCTCGTCGGCGGTTTAGGCGTAGTCCCCGGAGCGAATATGGGCGAGAAGTGCGCGGTGTTCGAAGCCGTGCACGGATCGGCGCCCGACATTGCGGGAAAGGGTGTCGCAAATCCTACGGCGCTGATGTCTTCTTCCATCCTGATGCTGCGCCATCTGGGCGAGGGCGAGGCCGCCAACCGGCTGCAGAAGGCGATCATGGCCGCCTTCCGTCAAGGCGACGTGCTGACGCGGGATCTGGGAGGCAGGGCGACCACGCGCCAGTTCACCGACGCGGTGAAGCGGCACATCGAATCTTAGATCCAGTCGCCCGCGCGTTGAAAATCGTATGGCGCCGATTCCTGCGAGGTCCTCAAGTGCAGTATGAGTAAACGCTTCTATCTCGTCACGCGCGACCTGCATCTGTACGCGGGTCTGTTTATCAGCCCGTTCGTGGTCGTGTTCGCCATCAGCGTGTTTGCGCTGGTTCACCCGCCGGGCGCCGCTCCCCCAGGCTCGGTGGCTCGTCTCTCCAGACAGGTTGAGAATCTCCAAATCCCCGCGGGCATCGAGAGCCTTTCCGGACGAGCCAGAGTGGATGCGGTGCGTACTCTGCTCGATCAGGCCCATATCCGCGGGGAGATCGGGTTCATCTCATACTCCCCAAAGAAACGCGAACTCAGCATCCCTGTGAGCGTACCGGGGCGGGAGACCATCCTCGATCTCGACCTGTCCACGCGCACCGCAACGGTCACGGAACGCAAGACGGGGCTCGTGGACGCCTTCATCCTGCTCCACAAGTCCCCCGGCCCGCACCTGGCCGACATCCGCATGAACTGGTATCCCGCGATTGTTTGGAAGTGGCTGGCCGATGGCACCTGCTACCTCTTGTTCTTCATAACGATGAGCGGGATCTACCTGTGGTTCGTGTTGCGATCGGAAAGGCGGATTGGAATTGTCCTCCTGGCGGCCGGCGCGTTCAGCTTCTTCGGGGTGCTCTATGCAATCGCCGGTTAACAACCTCCCGGAGAAGCCTCTGCCTGCGCGAGCCGCGGAGGGCTTTGAAACATGGAATCGCAGGCTGCATTTCTACATCGGCCTCTTCCTGCTCTTCTTCATCTGGCTGTTCGCCTTCACGGGCCTTCTGCTGAATCACCCGAAGTGGACCTTTGCCGACTTCTGGCCGGCACGAAAGCAAACGACCTTCGAACAGCAAAATCAGCCGTCCGCCTGCGGGCTCCGACCTCGCTCGCGCGCAGAACATCCTGGCGCAGCTCGGTATCGCGGGCGAGATCGAGTGGACGTCGGCGCAGGACGATTCTGGCCAACTCAATTTCCGGGCGAGCCGTCCGGGCCACATGTTTGAAATCAAAACGGACCTGGTTCAAGAGCGAGTCAAGGTGCAGCGCATCGACGTAAACGCTTGGGGCGTGATGCGCATCCTGCACACGTTCACCGGCGTCCGGGCCGGCGATTCCCGGAACCAGCGGGACTGGATTCTGACCAGCATTTGGGCGCTGTCGATGGATGCAGTCGCGGCTGGTCTGCTGGTCATGATTTTCGGTAGCTACTACATGTGGTGGCGGCTGCCGAGGAAGCGTGCCTGGGGGCTAGTTGCGCTGATTTCTGGCTGGGCCGTTTGTGTGCTGTTCGTAGTGGGATTGAGGCTGCTTCGATAATGCTGGTTGCCCGCGGATCGAGGGGGTGTTGTCGTTCACGATGAGAACCCACGTCCTTGTTGACCGGGCGCCGCGTGGGGATGTAATTGCTTAAGGGCGGGTGAGGCACCCGGTATCAATCGCCACGAGGTAGAATTAGCTGTACTTGCCATGGTGCTTGATCGAATCACGCGAAACCCGGAAGTGATGGGCGGCAAGCCCTGCGTGCGCGGAATGCGTGTCACGGTGGGGACGATTGTCGGGCTCGTCGCCTCGGGGCGATCCAACTCTGAGATTCTCGCCGCATACCCTTACCTTGAAGAAGAGGACATTCGACAGGCGCTTGCCTACGCCGCCTGGCGAGTCGAGGAGTTTGAAGTCCCCCTACCTGCGGCATGAAACTCCTGATCGACATGAATTTGAGCCCGCTTTGGGTCCAGTTCCTGGCCGATGCCGGTTTCGACAGTACGCACTGGTCTGAGATCGGTCAGCCATCCGCGCCAGACACCGAAATACTGGACTACGCCAGTGCAAACGGGCTGGTGATCTTCACTCACGATCTGGATTTTGGCGCGCTCCTCGCAACTCGGAAGTTGCGCCGGCCGAGCGTGATCCAAGTCCGTACCCAGGACGTTCTTCCATCGGCGATCGGCGAGATTGTCGTTCGCGCGTTGCACGCCAGCCGCTCCCACCTGGAAACCGGCGCATTGGTCACCGTAGACCTGAACCGGAACAGAATTCGGTTACTGCCGATTTAACCAGCGTAGGCAATCGGCCGGGGTCTCATCCTCGGGGGCCAAACCCGGTCCGACGAATCGAACCAAGCCTGGAAAGCCCGACGGCTGCTACTTGGGGCAGTTCAGACACTTGAGCGCGGGTCAGACGTCGCTGCCCTTGAGATCTTGCTCGGTTCAAACGAGAACCCGGCGGGTCACGCCGCGACTTTGTTGTTGCTTGGGCGGACTTCGAGCACGGTGCCTTCAATCTTCTGCAGATAGGCGACCATCTCAAATAGATTCCGCGCTTGCGGGTTCCCTGCCGGACTGAGCATCCGCATCAGGCTCTTCGGGGACCGGCCAAGATCCGACCCGAGTTTGAGGAATCCAACCGTCCCGTTGACGTACTCGCGCAGAACGACTTTCCCCGTCTCCAAATCTCCCGAGACCATGCAAGCTACAGCTTCGCTCAGGAGTGCACGGCGAAACTCCACATTCCTTTCGAGGTCCGCCTTAACCGTCTCGCTAAATCTCCGC
The DNA here is from genome assembly GCA_963823095.1 of Terriglobia bacterium. Lineage (GTDB taxonomy): Bacteria > Acidobacteriota > Terriglobia > Bryobacterales > Bryobacteraceae > CAIVVT01. Next base: position 326,981 of record CAWGKI010000019.1, on the reverse strand, counting down.
GTGTTTGCCATCGTTCCCCCGCCCCCCTTTCGTCCGCTTGGATTCATGCCAGAGCGTTTGCGCCGCTTTGATATCGGACTCTTGCCGCTTCTTCGTGCCGCCGCCAAGCAGGATCGTCAACTGCTCTCCGTCTTTGCCGAAATACACACGATAGCCGGGGCCGAAATCCAGGCGCATTTCGAGAATGCAGGACCCAGCGCCTTAGACAGTTGAGAACTTGCCGGTCTCCAGCCTGAGAACTGCGACCGTGACCCGCGCCCGGGTTGTCGCATCGAGTTTCTCGCGCCACATCGCAGAGGGAGAAATCCCAGCGGCATTCACGTATTCGAGTAGCTCTACCAAGTTTTAGGGCAACACATACGTTCCCGGGAATTAAGACCTTTGCCCTTTTGCCCCTCTGTGCATTTTGCGCTACATGCTCTGGGCAACCTGATCAGCGTGGGGCTTGGGGATTAAGCATGCTGCCTCCAGATACATCAAAAGGTCCCGTTTGCGGCGATTCGTTGCTGTATTTCCTCGCCGAGCCGGGCAGCCAGCGTCAACGCCTGGGCCGCTTCCGCGGCATCGGGTTCATATGGCGAATCCGGATACCGGAAAGCCGACGCATAGTCGGTCAGTTCCTCGGCATCCCGCAGCGTTGATTCGAGAGTCGGGTCCAACGCCGCACATTGCGCTCCCAGGTCGGAGAGGTCATGCGTCTTCCGGAAGGCAATCTGGCGAAACGTGAGAAACGCTTTGATGGCCTTTTCCGCAGCCTGCTGGCTGTGAAAGACTGAGCGCGACGGCTCGACGTCCGCCAGGACTCGCGCGGCGTTGCGGTCTTTTTCCGCCTCGCGGAGCCACTTTGCCGCCTCTTTACGCAGCAATTCGTCCGGCGTCATAGAGCAGCCTCCCTTCGCGCAGAATGGTTGCCGGCAGTGAAGCGACAACATGCGCGGCGCGCGCTTCAAAGTCGTTGCGGGGCAAACGAACGATATCCACAGCCACACCCAAGCCCCAAAAGCGCCGGTGGATACTCCGGTCGCGGTATAAGCTCGCCGGCGCATCGTCGGGCAGGACAACACAGAAATCCAGATCGCTGTCGGGCCCGGACTCGCCTCTCGCCTCCGAGCCGAAAAGGTAGATACATGCCGGCCGGTAGAATTCGACGAGCCGGCGAGTGATCTCGGCAATAGTCTCCTGCTTGGTCATCACAGGCCCATTATCCATCCAAATGCTGGTAGCTCACGACACTTGTAGCGCACGGTGCTTGGATGTCACGCCCAAGGCCGTCATGGTGGCGTTCAGGCAGGGCGACGTGCTGACGTGCGATCTCGGCGGCTCTGCGACAACCCGGCAGTTCACAGATGCCGTCAAGCGGCATATCGAGCGGTAGGCCTCTGAATCGGCGCGTGAGACCGATCACGTCGGGCTTGGGATTTGAGCATACTGCCCCAGGATCGTAAACTGTCACCGAAGGCTGAGTCGTTGGGTCAAGAAGAAAGTCACCCAGCGCGAGGAGGGAGTCCTGCCCTTTACTCTCCGCCAAAGCTGGTGCGTCTCGCGATCCCGGCCCGGCGGCCGCTCAGGCAGCTTCAAGATCTACCCGCACGCGGCACCCCAGCGCCGTGGCGATGTTTACCAACGCGTCAAGCGAGAAGCGCGAGACCCGGCCGCGCAGCAAATCGTTGATCCGTGGCTGCGTCACCCCGCAGCGGCTCGCGGCCTCGGCCTGGGTCCAATCCTGCTGCTTTACGATGGCCGTGATCTTCTGCATCAGTTCGGCGCGCGCCCTCAGGTTCGCAGCCTGCTCGGGCGTGTCCGCGATCGCATCCCAAACACTCAAATAGCTCTCGGGTTTGCTCATTTCGCACCTCTCAGCAGTTGCGCAAATCGTCTTTTCGCCGCATCGATAGTCCTTTCGTAGATGCGGCTTCGGAGTTGCCTGCGTCTTCTTCTGGAAAGCGTGCAGCACGTACACGGCATCCGCGCGTTTGGCGACGTAGATCACACGATAAGCGCCGCTGTCATCCGAAACGCGAATCTCCTCGACACCCTTGCCGATGGCCGGCATAGGACTTGAAATCATCCGGCTGTTCCCCGCTCGTACTTTGTCTGTACTTGTGTCCAGTTGATAACCCGCATCGTGCCGGGCATCTTCGGGGAAATCACGAAGGCATTTGAGCGAATCGCCTATCCTATCCGCGGATTCTCGGATTTACCCGGATTAGTGTATCCTCCATGAGCGGCATGGCATCCGCTCCGGCTATGTGTTTCGCATGCTTCGGGACAGGAAAACTGCGTCGAGCGCGACTGCAAAACCGTAAGGCTTACCGAAACGCCTCTTTAGAATCTGTAAGATACAGTGGAATTTCAGTAAGGCCTTGCGGTTTTGCTTCGCGAATCAGCCGATTTCTCTTCGCCGCCAAGGGTATAGACCCAGGCGCAAGCGCGCCGCGTGGCGCCAAGTGCATGACTCGCCGCGTTGGAAACCTGTCGTCGGGCTGTGGTCGTCTGGAGTTCTTTGGTGCTTGATTGCGCCAGGTGGCCGAACGGTGTTTGCGTCCCCGGATTAGAACGGAGCCAATGGTCCGCACAACGTGGTGAGCCCCGTGCTTTCGGCCGAGAGAGGGGAGAACTTGCACAGTCCCCTCCTTCGGCCTGTCGCGGTCTCTATTGCGCGCGGCTCAGCCACGTTTCTTAGGGGTTGAGCGCATATCTCGAGAATACCTTGTCGCTACGTTGAAGAGATTGTAGATCACTCTCGTTGGGTTGACCACCTTGGGCGGCAGCAAGGCGCCTGTAACGTTCTGAATAGCTAACGTTTTCTTCCCCTGTCGGAAGAAGGAACAGCGAACCGTTTGGCTCACCAAGCAGTACTTCGGTGGCGACTAGATCGCTGGCATCCTTCACGGAACCGTCCGAGTTCATAAACTCCGCTAAACGGCGCAGTTCGAGACAGTTCAAGCCGGGTGCTCGCCACACAGTGATACGCGCAGTTTTCGAATCGCTCAATGCAATCTTCATCGTGTTGATGCCCAAGAGTGTCTCCTCAGCCACTGGCGCAGGAGTCTTGTTGAAACCGCTCGCCTGGGTGGTACATCCCGAATTAGGATCCCATCTCTCTAGCACCCTATCCGATCTGGATGACGGCACCCTCACCGCCGTCATCGTTTTTGTCACATCGTCGCCCTCTGCGTCCGTCCCATCACTTAAACGCATGTGCCAGTGAGTGAGGTATATGTCGCCTGCATTGGTATGTTGCCGGTCGGTCCACACCTCAGATCCATCCACACGAACAGCATACTGGCGTTCTGTGGAGAGGATATCGGATTTACCCGGGGCGCTGAGGATCTCTTTAAATGTTACGGTGGCTGGCACAATTGGCGGAAGAGCTGCAACAGTGTCGGCCACACGCTTTTCATTGGCCCTTACCGCTTGCCCTCGAAACCAGGACCGAACGCCGAACGACGCGAACGTCGATAAAGCGACGATGCCTACAAGTAGCAGAATTCTGTACTTCATGATCCACCTCTTTGTTGCTTGTCTCACGTTTTCGACCCGCACAAAGGATCGTCGCAGCTCATATGGTCACAGGCGCAATTGCTGCCACTTTGGATGCACGCATCCGAGTAGTGGTCAGTACAGGATCCCTGAGGAGGGTTTACGGGGCCGCAGTGTGATGTCGGAATGCAAATGGACAAATCCGCGCTCCATGTCCAACACGTCTTCGTGTTGGTGCAATTCCGCCAATAACACGGCGTCGATCCAGAGCCATTCACGTTGCACGTACTACAGCGCGTTCCCGAGCTGCTCGTTGCTCCATCGCCGCACGATTTCATGCAGTCACACCCGCTGCATTGCGAATATGCGGCTACGACCCCCGGACCGACCGAGGCGGCCAACACCATCAGCAAAGCATATCGTAATGTTACGTTAGTTCCGAACCAAGTAAGTAACTTCATTCATCCTCCACATGATGATCCAGTTTCACGAACGTTTTCCAAAACCACGCAAAAGGCTCGCACAAGTTTGCGTCTTCTGTATAGTTCGCAATTATGTGGAGAGCCTGTTTACTCGCTATGCATGTTATGCTCCATCTTCGGTATAATCAAGCCTTTCGCATTCAGGCACAGCAAATCCGGCAAAAGGGTAATTCCGGGGACAGATCACTTGACGCTCGCGCCCGTGCAACTCGAGCCACCGCCCGCCGTACACGCGTAGCAGTGCTGGCCGGTGACGATCTGCCGCCGGTTGAGCATTTCCACGGAAAAGTCGCGGATGTGCGTGGGTGCGCCGTGGTTGGTCGATAGGCCCAGCATCTGGTTGAAGTCGCAGTCGAAAAGCGTTCCATCCCAGCCGATGGGCCGCGTATAGCGGCACATCACCCCCGCCGCCGCCACGGGGTTGTACGCCTGCACCAGCCGCTGCATGTACGCTTCGCATTTTCCGCTGGCATCCCGGAAATCGCGGAAGCGGCCGATCGCGAACAGGACGGAGGGGGAGCGTCAGTTATTGCCAGCCACCTCGTTCGAAAGATACTTGGTGGGCTGAGCGAGTCGATGCAGGATTGAATGACTACTACTTGGGGCGAGGGATGATGTCGAGCAGGATGTACGTGTCATCTTCGATTCGAAAATAGAATCGCCAGTCGCGAGTGACACGAGCCTACCAGCGGTCTTGACCTTCGTCGTATTTCTTGGCGTGGAGCGAGGGATGGCGGAGGTTCTGAAGCAGGAGTACCAGTTGTTTGTTAAATGCGGCCTGGATATCCTCAGGCGCTTTGCCGTAGGCGCGATCGAAGTGAGTGGTTCGGCGAATGTTCATTTGGCGGCGCGTTTACTTGCGGCCTTGCGGTTCTTCTTGACTGCTTTCTGCAAATCGGCGATGAAATCGCCGGCGTTCGAGAAGGTTTTGGATACGCGGCCCGCCTTGATGTCGGCGTCGGCCAAAGCCAGGCGGCCGTCGATCACGCGGCGCTGCTCCGGCGTGTACTCGTTGCCGGCGTTCGGAAACTTCGAACGGTCAATCAATCAGCTTCGGCGTGATGACGATCTTGCCGCGTTGAAAAGAAAACTCCACCAGGTCGCCCTTCGACAACCCGGCGAGTTCGCGGACGCGAGTGGGAATGGTCACCTGGCCCTTGTGCTGAATTCTGGTAGTCGAGTTCATAATGCCGAATGTTCACTAAATCCGGAAGTCAGGAATCCTGACCCCTGCCGGTAGCATAACAAACCGGCGGAACGTGTCAACGCCGCCGTCTCGCGCCAAAGTGCAAGTGGGCCGATTGACAATCGGCCCTGCAGTTTCTACATCTGGTGGTGCATTTGGGCATGGCCGGCTTTGTATCAGGGCATGGCTTTAGCCGTGCCGAACCGTTGCGGAAAGGAATTGGGCTTTAGCCCCTGTGAACGGCGCAGCCGGAAAGCAGCGGCGGCTAAAGCCCTGGACTGAGCGCGTTCTTACGGCACGGCTGAAGCCATGCCCTGATACAACGCGCTCACGCCTCTTCTATCTTGGCCTGATGCAGCCGTGCTTAAATGTAGAATCTCCAGGGCCGATTGCCAATCGGCCGCAGCTTACCAAGCTGCCCCAACCGCGCCTTCCGCCTGGCCTGCTCATACGCCCGGCTTGCGGCCACCTTGCCAGCGAATTACGCTAGCGTCCACTTCTATGTCGCACACCCCTCCAAAGTGGGCACGCGCAACTCCTCTTCTCCGCTCGTGCGGTACGATTCAGACGAAGGGCAAGACGACATGATGAGATCGATCCGCTGGTTGCCAATTGCGGTACTGACGGCTCAGTTCTTCGCCAGCGGTCAGGACGCTGCACCTGCCGATGTGAAGTGGGAGACGTACACCAAGGTTGGCCAAGCTATGCCTGCGTTCACGGTGTCCAGCATCAAGGGTGAGAAGTTCGATGTACAGAACCTCAAGGGGAAAGTCCTGCTGGTGAACTTCTGGGCGACGTGGTGTGGGCCGTGCCGCGGGGAGATGCCGCAGTTGGAGAAGGAAGTCTGGCTCCGATTCAAGTCCCGCAAGTTCGCCATGGTCGGTATTGCGCGAGAACAGACGCAGGGTGTGATCCTCAAGGAGTTGCCGAAGCTTCGCGTTACTTATCCGCTGGCCGCAGATCCGCACCGCGCCATCTACAAACGGTTTGCGAATGCCGGCATTCCGCGCAGTTACGTGGTCGGGGCCGACGGCAGGATTGCATTCCAATCCTCCGGGTACGAAGCGGCGGAATTCGAGCAGATGAAGCGTGTGATCGAGCAGGAACTGGCCAAGATCCAGTAACGGCCGGCTGACTACTTGACGCTCGCGCCCGTGCAACTCGACCCGCCGCCGGCGGTGCAAGCATAGCAATGCTGACCGGTGACAATCTGCCGCCGGTTGAGCATCTCCACGAAAAAGTCGCGGATGTGGGCGGGCGCGCCGTGGTTCGTTTCGAGGCCCAGCATCTGGTTGAAGTCGCAATCGTAGAGCGCTCCGTCCCAGCCGATGGACTCTGTCTGGGGTTATCGGATATACGATCAAGCGGCGGGCAAGCAGCATGGGGGCGGGAGGAATCTGATACTCACCTGCTCTGATTCACCAAATTCCCTGCGCTCAATGAGTTGCAGATGGGACGGGTCAGGCTGTCCCCGGTCGCCGGTCGCCTGTTCAGGCCGCCCGATGAGTCGGCTCGTGATGCAGTTGGAGCAACTGTTCCGCCCGCAGCGGAAGCTCCGCGTACGAACGCCCCTCGTCGTCGCTGAACTCGACCTCGTATACACCGGCAGCAAGCCGCTCGACCACGGTGCCGACCTGGCCACGCAGGAGACCCTTACCGGAGACGTCTTCCAGCAGCGCAACTACGGAAAGCAGCTCGAGTTCGCGCATAGCGCACCTCAATTCAATAGTACAAAACAACTCGTCAAACGCGGTGCCGTCTCGCCCCGGAAGACAATCCGAGCGCTCCGGAGCATTGCACGGCGATCGCTTCGGCTGATTTCGAAATCCACTGTGTACCGGTCGCCGTATTCATCGGATACACCTTCCACCGCGTCCGCTTCGCCGGCCGCCGCAATCAACGCCGCACGCAGCCAGCCAGCGTCCGCCTGGGAAATCCCCAGTGTGGACTGGAACATGCGGGCTTTGTGCCGGCCGCGGGAATGATACGGATCGAGGCAGTAATCTCGGAGCTTGGACATTTCGACGATCGCCGCAGCGCCGTTAGGAAGCTTCATCCTTGAAAGAGCGTATCAGATGCTAAAACTCGCGATCGAACTCACGACGCGTGTTTTAATCCGGAGACAAGTCCGGCGATACTCGCGATTACTTGATGCTCGCGCCGGTGCAACTCGACCCGCCGCCGGCAGTGCAGGCGTAGCAATGCTGTCCGGTGACGATCTGACGCCGGTTGAGCATTTCCAATGAGAAGTCGCGGATGTGAGCCGGCGCTCCGTGGTTCGTTTCGAGGCCCAGCATCTGGTTGAAGTCGCAGTCGTAGAGCGCTCCGTCCCAGCCGATCGACAAGGTATAGCGGCACATCACCCCCGCCGCCGCGACGGGGTTATAGGCGTTCACCAGGCGCTGCATGTACGGCTCGTAGTTGCCGCTGGCGTCGAGGAATTCACGAAAACGTCCGATCGGCACGTTCGCCAGGGCATAGAGCGAGTTGAATTCGATGCCGTAGCGGCGCCGAAGTTCCCGCCGGAAATCCGCTTCGATGGCGTGCTGCGCGGGTGGCAGGAACGCACCGGCCGGATTGAAAACGAAGTTCAACCTCAGTCCGCTCTCGGGCGAACCGTAGCCGAGTCCGTTCAACATCCGGATCGCTTCGATCGACTTCGAAAAGACGCCGAGGCCGCGCTGCGCGTCGGTTTGCTGCTCCAGGAAGTAGGGCAGGCTGGCGACGATTTCGACTTGGTGATGCGCCAAAAACTCGGCCAAGCCCGCTTGTGACGGCAGCAGGAAGACTGTCAAATTCGAGCGGTCCATCACGTTCCGGCCCAGTTCGCGCGAACGCTCGACCAAGTAGCGGAAGTTCGCGTTCAACTCGGGCGCTCCGCCCGTAATGTCGACAGTCGGAATGCTCGTCTTCTCGAGCGCGGCCATGCAAAGTTCCGCGGTCTCGCGCGTCATGCGCTCTTTGCGGTCCGGCCCCGCTTCGACGTGGCAGTGGCGGCAGGTCTGATTGCACAGCTTGCCCACGTTGATCTGGAAGACGGAGATGCCCGTCGCCGTCAGCGGGAAGAGCCCATTCGCCTGGAGCTTATCTTGAAACAACGGGAACGCGACGCTCACATGCTTACCTTTTCGGCGGCATTTCGCATTTGCAGGCCGTGCACCAGCGAAGCGCCGCCACGGATGGCGCTCGCCACGTGCACGGCCTCGGTCATCTGCTCCAGATTCGAGCCCTTTTCAAGACACGCTTGCGTATAGGCGTCGATGCAATACGGGCACTGTACGGCGTGCGCGACGCCTAGTGCGATCAGGCACTTCTCCCGTTCCGTCAAAGCGCCTTCCGCGAACACCGCGCCATACCACTCAGAGAATTTGCGCCACAGCTCCGGCGCATCCTTGCCCATGTCCGCGAAATGGGCGAGATCGTCCTGGTGATAGTACCCATCCATAGGCGTGCCTCCCTGCCCGTCTTCCCATACTGATTTTAGCGGTATCGGTACGCTGGGAGCGCGGGCCTTCCGGACGGGACCGGCATCCGTGCCAAAAAGGAAGCTCGATGCAACCACTCCCTCGCGGTCGTGGCTCCGTTTCAGGAGTGAGCCATGACCGAAAAGGAGAGGTGGTTCGAGAGGGGACCGCTCTCTTCGTTCGCGGCTCGGTGCTGGGGACCTGAAGAAGCTGCAACCACTCCCTCACGGTCGCGGCTCCGTTTCAGGGTGGTGCCATGACCGAAAAGGAGAGGTGGTTTGAGGGGGGGCGCTCTCTTCGTTCGCGGTTCGGTGCTGACATGCGACGAGCAGCTCGATGCAACCACTCCCTCACGGTCGCGGCTCCGTTTCAGGGTGGTGCCATGACCGAAGAGGAGAGGTGGTTTGAGGGGGGGGCGCTCTCTTCGTTCGCGGTTCGGTGCTGACATGCGACGAGCAGCTCGATGCAACCACTCCCTCGCGGTCGTGGCTCCGTTTCAGGAGTGAGCCATGACCGAAAAGGAGAGGTGGTTCGAGAGGGGACCGCTCTCTTCGTTCGCGGCTCGGTGCTGGGGGCCTGAAGAAGCTGCAACCACTCCCTCACGGTCGCGGCTCGGTTTCAGATCTGTGCCATGACCGAAAAGGAGAGGTGGTTTGAGGGGGGCCGCTCTCTTCGTTCGCGGCTCCGTGCTGGGGATCTGACAAGGCTCGATGCTAAAGATCCCTCACGGTCGCGGCTCGGTTTCCGGGCGGTGGCCCCGTTCAGGGCTTTTAGAGCAGCCGCAGCAGCGCGGTCTGGATCTCGCCAGTCACCTCGGCCGAGGACTGCGCCCGATAGACATTCACTTCGCTGCGAATACCGAAATCGGGAAGGTACACTCCAGGCTCCACGGAAAAGCAGGTACCCGGAATGACGATGCGCTCGTCGTGGGTCTCGAAGTTGTCCATATTGGCGCCGTTGCCGTGCACTTCCTCGCCGATGGAATGGCCGGTGCGATGGAAGAAATGCTCGTCGAGGCCGCGCTCCCGCAGGAAGCCTGCGGCATGCGTCGTCCACTTGATATCCGGCGAGCGGCGTGCCTTCGTTCACGGCGCTCTTCACGCGAGCCACTGCGGCGTCGCGCGCGCCCGTGACGGCGGCGAAGACGTTCAGCATCTTGTCGGCGGGATCGGTACCGCAGTATCCCGTCCAGGTGATGTCGTAGTAGACCGCGCCGGGTTGGTCGAGCTTGGCCCACAGGTCGATCAGGAGCAGGTCGCCTCGCTTGATCTCGGAGCTGTTCGTGCGGTCCGGATCGTAATGGGCATTCGAGGCGTTGCCGTTGACTGCCACGATCGGACCGTGGTCATAGGTCAACCCGCTGCTCTTGAACGTGTCGCAAATGAACTGTTGAATCTCGTATTCGGTGACGTGGTGGCCAGAGCGCAGTACGTCGGAGACGCGCGCAAACGCAGCTCGCCGGGCCGCGTCCACGAGAGTCCCAGCGCGCTTGTGCATGGCGTACTGGGCCTCGCTCCACACGGCCTCAAACACCTGGATCAGGTTGGCGGAAGTCACAACTTCTACGCCACAGCCGCGCACCAATTCCACCGTGCCGGCGTCGATGTTCGAGACATACGGCACCGCGCAGTTAGGCGAGTACTGCATCGCCACGCGCTTGGACCCGGCCAAGAGAGCAGGCAAAAGAACCTGCTGGTCGCGCCACCCGGAGTACTGCGTCGTGGCGCCCGGCAGGGGATCTAGCACGTGCGATTCGATCTTATGAACCAGCTTCCGCGGCTCGCCCTGGGCGGGCACGAGGTAGTACCAGCGCCGCGACACCATTTGGCCGGGCTCGAACTTCAGGACGCGATATGCCAGCGGGTCCCGCCGGTGGTGGTCGAAGAACAGCCAGCCGTCCAGACCTTCCGCACGCAGTGCCTCTTGAATCGCCTCGATAGGAGCCATGCACTTACTTTATACGAGTGGCTCGCCAGTCGAGCAGGTCAGTCGCTCGCATGCGTGGGGCGGAACCGGCCAACAGCCCGTCAGGAAATAACAGTTGCAGTCTCGACAGAGTTCGCGGCATTGGGGAGTCCAGGAGCTTTGTCGCGCGCGCTTCACTGTGCAGTGCCGGCACTCCTGCGGCATAGTCCGAACGTCGACAAAAGTGTCGACGCCGCACGCTCAAGCGTGCACCGCAACGCCAGCAGCGCAACCACCGAACGGCATGATTATTTCTTGACGGGCCCTAAGCCATCTTCTGCGGATGCCGTCCGTGAACCGCGATCAAGTTCAATAGGTCCGCGGGAAGAAAAGGCTTGCAGAGACAGGCGTCCATCCCGGCTTCGAAGCAGGCGTCGATCTGATCGCGAAGAGAGTTCGCGGTCAAGGCCAGAATCGGCACTCGCGGACCTCGCGATCGCAACTCCCCTTGACGAATGCGCCGCGCCGCCTCCAACCCGTCCAGGACTGGCATTTGGACGTCCATCAGTACGATGTCGAAGCTCGTCTCCTCACAAAGCTCCACTGCCCGCTGGCCGTCTTCGCAGACCACGACTTCATGGCCGAGCGCCTCGAGCGGGCGGCGGACGACAAGCTGATTGATAGGATTGTCTTCGGCCAGCAGAAGGCGCAATGGCAGGACTGGCAAGCCGTCTTCGGATTGAGGCTCATCCGCCGGAGGTCTTTCGGCGAGCGGCAGTTCTACTTCAAAGGAGAAGACCGAACCTCTGCCCTCCGTGCTGTCGCAATTCAAGCTGCCGTGCATGAGGTCCACCAGGTGGCTGGCGATGGTCAGGCCCAACCCGGTCCCTCCGAATCGCCTGGTGATCGAGCCGTCCGCCTGGTGAAATGCGGAGAAGACCTTCTCCAGATCCGCCGTTGCGATGCCGATGCCGGTATCCTGAACGGCGAAACAGACCCGCGCGGCGTTCGCCCGGTTCCCCACTTCTACCTGTCCGGCCACCGAACAGCTCATGGTCACCGAACCTTCTTCGGTGAACTTGAATGCGTTGCTCAACAGATTGGTGAGCACCTGGCGGAGCCGCAACGCATCGCCCACGACATACTCGGGCACGTCCCGGTCCACCGTAACCTCGAATGCGACACCCGACATGCGGGCCCGGGCCTGAAACTGGCGCTCCAACTCAGCCATCAAGCCCTGCAGGCTCATCGGCTCCGGAGCGATCTTCATGCTGTTGGCTTCGATCTTCGACAGGTCCAGGATGTCGTTGAGCAGGGAGAGCAGCGAGCGCGTCGCGGAGTGGGCGATTTCCAGGCTCTCCCGCTGTATCGGCTCGAGATCGGACTGCAGAACCATTTCTTGCATGCCCATGATTCCGTGGATCGGAGTTCGAATTTCGTGGCTCATGTTCGCCAGAAACTGGCTCTTCAGCAGCGAGGTGGCCTGGGCCTGTTCAAGCAGGCGGCCGATCTCGCGCGTCTTCCGCGCAACGGCGCGGCGCAGCGTGATGATCCAGGCGGTGGTAACCCCTCCAACGCCGACCAGAGCCAATGAAAGCCAAACCACGCCCGGATGGGGGCGGAAGGGAGGCGGTACCTTTTGCACGATGTCCGATGGCCGCCGCAAACGCAAGAAATTCGACTTTCCATCGGCGGAAGGCAGTGAGACCCCGACGACCTCAACCAGTGCCCCTTCCGCGGCCTTTTGCCGGATCTCCGCGAGTGCCGCGCCCGGCCGGCGCAGAACCACCCGCAGGGGCGGCTTGGCACTGCCAACCAGAATCAGAGCGCGATCATCCCCCGCGCTGGAGTCCACCACGCGGCTCAGGACTCGAACCAGACCGCCCGAACCACGGCCGGAGCGAACCTCGCCCACCGAAAGGAAGCGGGCCTCGGGCGGCGCGCACGCCGCAGTGGCGATCTTGACGGAAGGCGCCTCGATCTGCGGCTCCAGGTCGTTAAACAGCATGGTGGTCCCGGCGACATCCACGCAATCGCCCAGATTCAGCGCCAGGCGGGTAGTCGGCAGGACCGCGATGCCACCGCTCGGGTCCTGAATGTGAAAGAAACGGGGGTCTGCGGGCAGGCGGCCGGGCGCCTCGATCACCACGCCGCGAACTAGAACCTGCACATTCTGGTGATCGAAAGCGAGTTGCTGCACGTGGTCGATGGCTTGCACGTCCTTGGGCTCGGCGGGGGAAGCCGCAGTCGCGGTGAGAGCGAAGAAACAAACCAGAAATAGCGAGAGGCGCGTGAGGAGTTCCATGACAGCAGCAAAAGCCGTGGCCTTCCTAGCTTATCGCCCAGGAGGGCTCGCCTAATAGAGATTGCCGGGAGTTAATCTTCACACGGCTGGTCCATCTACCTCTCTCCAGTGAATCGCCTGTACCGGCACCCACGCCAAAACCGCACATTCTAAACCGCAAACCGGGCTCGCGCCCCATGCTAAACTGGTGATTTCCCATGCAGTTAGAGAAAGTGTACGAGCCCCAGCGCTTTGAGAAGCATTGGGCCCAATGGTGGATTGACCGCGGCTTTTTCACGGCGCCGGCGGCGCTGACCTCGCCGGGACGCGAGGTCTTCTCCCTCGTTATTCCTCCGCCCAACGTGACCGGCATGTTGCACATCGGCCACATGCTGGAGCACAGCGAGATCGACGTCACCACGCGCTGGCACCGCATGAAGGGCGACCAGACGCTGTGGGTGCCCGGTACCGATCACGCCGGTATCGCCACTCAGATGGTGGTGGAACGCAATCTGAAGGCTACGGAGAACCTCACGCGGCACGACCTGGGCCGCGAGGAGTTCGAGAAGCGCGTCTGGGCCTGGAAAGAGCAGTATGGCGGCACGATCCTCAGCCAGATGAAGCGGATTGGCGATTCGTGCGATTGGTCGCGCAACCGCTTCACGATGGATGAAGGGCTGTCCCGAGCAGTCCGCGAAGTGTTCGTGCGGCTTTACGAAAAGGGCCTCATCTATCGCGGCGAGTACATGGTGAACTGGTGCCCGAGTTGCCAGACGGCTCTGTCGGACCTGGAAGTGGTCCATGTCGAGTCGCAGGGTAAGCTGTGGCATATCCAATACCCAGTGAAGGACATGCCCGGACGCTTCGTCACCGTGGCCACCACACGGCCGGAGACGATGCTCGGCGATACCGCGGTCGCCATTCATCCCGACGACGAGCGGTATCTGGACCTGCACGGCAAGAGCGTGATCCTGCCGCTGATGAACCGCGAGATCCCGATCATCTGCGACACGCTGGCCGATCCGCAGTTCGGCACCGGCGTGGTGAAGGTCACGCCCGCGCACGATCCCAACGACTTTGAAGCCGGCAAGCGTCACAAGCTGCCGTTGATTGTCGTCATCGACAAGAACGCGATGATGACCGCCGAAGCCGGCGAGTTCGCGGGTCTCGACCGTTACGAAGCTCGGAAAGCCGTGCTGGCACACCTCGAAGCCGAAGGCGCGCTGGTGCGGACCGAGGACTACAAGCTCAACGCAGGCACGTGCCAGCGCTGCAAGACCGTGGTGGAGCCGCTGGTTTCCACGCAATGGTTCTGCAGCATGAAGCCTCTGGCCGAACCCGCTATCAAGGCGGTCGAAGAGGGCCGCATCGTCTTCGTGCCCGAGAACTGGTCGAAGACTTACTTCGAATGGATGTACAACATCCGCGACTGGTGCATCTCGCGCCAGCTCTGGTGGGGCCACCGCATTCCGGCCTGGCACTGCGCCGTTTGCGGCGGAGTGACCGTCTCGCGCACGACGCCCGAAGCGTGCGTGAAGTGCGGCTCGGACAAGATCACCCAGGACACGGACGTGCTGGACACCTGGTTCAGCTCCGGCCTGTGGCCCTTCTCGACCCTCGGCTGGCCGGACGAGACCGAGGAGCTGAAGACCTACTACCCGACCTCGCTGCTGATCACCGGTTTCGACATCCTGTTTTTCTGGGTGGCGCGCATGATCATGCTCGGCATCGAGTGCATGGGCGACATCCCGTTCCGCACGGTCTACATCCACGGTCTGGTGCGCGACGCCGAGCGCCAGAAGATGTCGAAGACTAAAGGCAACGTGGTGGACCCGCTGGTGGTCACCGAGCAGTACGGCACCGACGCGGTGCGCTTCGCATTGCTGCGAGGAGCCGCGCCCGGCACGGATATCGTTTTCAGCGAAGAACGCATGACCAGTTCGCGGGCGTTCGCCAACAAGATTTGGAATGCCGCGCGCTTCATCTTTATGCAGATGGAGAAGCTGGAGGTCGAACAACTCCAGCTTGACTCGATCGACGCCACTGCGCCCACGCCGCTTCCGGCAGGCGGGACGGTCGCGCTCGAAGACGCCTGGATCTTCCATCGTCTGAGCGACGTCGCCGCGAAGATGGATCACGCGCAAAAGACGTTCCGCTTCCATGAATGCGCCGACCTGCTTTACGGCTTTTTCTGGGACGAGTTCTGCGACTGGTATGTGGAGCTGAAGAAGCTGCGGATTAACCATGCCCTTGAAGCTCAGAGCCCCGACGCGCAGGTTCATCTCGTCGAATCTGCTGCGCGTTTTCGAATGCGCTCTTGCGCCTGCTGCATCCGGTGATGCCGTTCCTCAGCGAGGAGCTATGGCAGCGGCTGGTGAAGCGCAGCGAGGGCATTCCCGAGTCGCTCTGCATCGCCGCGTATCCGCAGGCGAACCCGGCTGCGCTGAACGAGACGGCGGCCCGTCAGATGGCGCTGTTGCAGGAGATGATCACCGCGACGCGCGCGCTGCGCGCCGACCAGAAGCTCGATCCGAAACAGCGGCTCGAAGGCGCGCTCTACGCGCATGATGACGCGACGGCCGAGCTGGCGGCGACGGAACATGCCGCTCTCGAAGCTCTCACCAACACCACGTTCAGTCTGGGCAATGCGGGGACGCCGCATGAAGCCGGCGCATTGCGCTCGACGCCCGAATTCGACGTGGTGCTGAAGCTCTCCGGCGCGCAGGCCGATGCGATGAAGGTCCGGCTGCAGAAAGAGATCGAACAGCTCACCAAGGTGGTGGAGAATACGCGCCGCCAGCTCTCGAACGAGAAGTTCACCGCGAAGGCGCCGGCCCACGTGATTGAAGAGATGCGCGCCAAGCTCGCCGACTACGAGACGCAGATCGAACGCAGCCGCGCGGCGCTGGCTGAGCGGGAAGCGTAGCGGGCATTGTGGCGCACGCTTGAGCGTGCAGCGTCGAGATTCATCTCGACGTCCGGCATGGTGGCATGAATGCCACCACGGCACGCTGAAGCGTGCGCCACAGCATTCGCCACCACCACTTGAGGAGGCTTGCTCCATGTTTGACACCACCCATCCAGAAGTCCTGGGCGCCGTCCGGCGCGCACTTGAGGAAGACATAGGCTCCGGCGACGTCACCACGGAATTGACCGTCGCCGCTGACCGTGAATCGCCTCCGGGGCGTTCTACGCACGCGAGCCGATGGTGGTCGCGGGCACTGAGTTGCTCTCCGTCGTTTATCGACTGCGCGGCGGCGTGGAATCGCTGGAAGTCCTAAAGCACAGCGGCGACCGTGCCGAGCCGGGTGACTGCTTGGCCCGCGTTCGCGGCCCGGCGCGCACGCTGCTGACATGCGAGCGCACGGCGCTCAATTTCGTCCAGCGTCTGTCGGGGGTAGCGACACTCGCGAGCCGGTTCGCCGCTGCCGTCGACGGAACGAAATGCCGCGTCCTGGATACGCGCAAGACTACGCCAGGCTTGCGCACGCTCGAGAAGATGGCCGCGGCGGCGGGCGGCGTCACAAATCATCGCCAGGGCCTGTTCGACGCGATTCTGATCAAGAACAACCACATCACTGCCGCCGGTGGAGTGCGCGCGGCGCTGGCCTCGGTGGCTGGACAAAAGATCCCGGTCGAGATTGAAGTACGCACGCTCGCCGAACTCGACGAAGCCCTGGCGTGTGGCGCCAAGCGGCTGCTGCTCGACAATCTGACGCCTGAGCAAGCCCGCGAATGGATCTCCAGAATCGACGGACGGGCGAGTATCGAACTCTCCGGCGGCATCACGCTGGAGACTGCTCGCGCCTACGCCGAAGCAGGCGCGGATTTCGTTTCAGCGGGGGCCATCACGCATTCGGCCCGCGCGCTGGACATCAACTTCCGGCTGACGCTCAACTAAGTCGAATCGGGGATGGCATCGGCGAGGAACCGCCGGTCAAGCACCATCTGACGCGTCACTCTCCGTGCCAGCGGCGGGCTTGTCTGCCTGGCTTTTCTGTTTCGAGGCGAAAAGCACACCGAGCGCCGTCGCGACCAACCCCTGCAGCGGACCCAGCCACAAATTCGCCGTGTGCATCAGCTCGACCGCGCCTTTTCCGGTTACGCCCTCGGGCCGAGTAGGCGCAATCAGTATCGTCAGCAGAACGAGAGCCAGATAGAAGAGCGACAACCAATAAGCCACATGGTAGAAGCTGGACCGCACCCTTGTGCGGGAGCGGTGCGGATCGAGCGCCGTATAGCCGAGCCCAGCCAGGATGGTCCCCATAGTTGGCATGAGATTGGGCATCAGCCAGGTCCAGGCCTCCTGTATGTGGTCGCCGTAGCGGCCATTCAGCGTCTGGAGCACCACCAACGACAGAATGAGGCAGGCCCCTGCCAACCAAAGGAAAGCGAGTCTTGTGCGGACCCAATCCAACGGCCGCAGGCCTTCTTCAGGCGCGTCGTCG
Source organism: Terriglobia bacterium (assembly GCA_963823095.1). Lineage (GTDB taxonomy): Bacteria > Acidobacteriota > Terriglobia > Bryobacterales > Bryobacteraceae > CAIVVT01. Next base: position 309,729 of record CAWGKI010000019.1, on the reverse strand, counting down.
TTTCCGGCTTTTCTGGTTTGTGGTGCGGCAGGTTGAGGCACTTCAGGTTCACCTTCTAAATTCTTTGATGGGCATTACGGAGTGCGGAATCCACCCCAGATGCCGGACTTCACCAGGTGCGTCATCGCGTCCAGACGGCCTGGCATGGCGAACCGGGTGGCATTGGAGTCCGCGCCCGGCTCGCGCATGAACTCGTATACGAGCGCGGTGCAATTCACGTAGCGGGTGAAGGGCAGATCGCCCACCTCGCGAGGCAAAACGTTCACTCCCGAACTGACCCAGGCAGTCGCCTGCTCCTCCGTGGGCCGTTCGCCGGAGGCCTGAAACGGTGTATCCGTCACGATGAATACGATCACGCGGTAGTAGCCGGGAACGCCCTTGAGCAGCGCCTTGAGATAGTCCATAGGCCGCAGCATCGAGACCGGTTCCGGCTCCAGGGCGAAGCGTGCGGGCGGCATTTTGGGACTGCCGTCATCATTGATCTGCTCGATGCGTGTGGCGAGCGCGAAGCCGTTGGGAACCGAGTAGTAATTGCGCGAGGAGTATCCTCCAGCGCTCAGAGCGGAGATCAGAACTCGATCGACGTCGGAAAACAACTTTGCCTTGGACTCGTCGCCGAAAACGCTTCTCGGCAGAACGTACTCCTCCGAGGCTCGCGGCGGCGGCCATTCAAATGCCGGCATCGAACTGGATGGCGGAGCGGGACGCTCAGATGCGACCGGCGCCGGCGCGCGCTCCTCAGCGTTGACTGGAGGAGGCGGAGGAGGAGGCGGAGGAGGAGGTGGGGGGAGGCCCGTGCCCATCAGCCGCCGCGGGCGGTTTGGACTTTTTCGCATGCACGTGTCCCAGACCCAGACCCGCCCTCCGTCGTGACTATTGGCGCCGGGGAGGGTTCTGGGGGCGGCGGCGGGGGAGTCTGCTTGGCCGATGGCCCCTCAGCAGGCGCGGGAGCGGGCCTCGGCTGGCGTCCCGCGCACGCGGACAGCAGGAGCGCTGCAGCTACTGCGACGGCGAGCCAGTTCGACATCGCGAGGCTGTGGCGAACGCGCGACGGCCATGTCATGTGCCTGAACCCTCCTTGCGCTGTCAACCCGCCCTGCACCCCTGGGCTCTCGACCGGTCAGCATGAATTGCGAACGATTGTAACCCGCGGGCAGGCTGGGCACAATCTGAATCTGCCCACCGCAAGTCCGGGAGCCGGACGGCCCTCGCCGCGGCGAGTTGCGCGATGAGTGAGTCGGATTCCGGTTGAAACACGCGCGGCGGGCGGCGCAATCCTGCTAAAATCAGAGGGTTATGTCAGAACGCAATGGAGATAAGGCTCGTAGCGGCCGCCAGAAAAAGCGCCGTACTCAGCGCAGGATGAGAAGCCGGGAGCTCGCCGCCTCGGTTCAGGCTAAGCCGGACACTAAGGTCGAAGCGAAGCCCGCGCCCGAAAAGACTGCCTGAATTCCCTGCCGTAAGGCTCCCCGCCCGCGCGCCCATTCCCGAGGTCTTGTTCCCAAGGTCTTGCCCGGTCTGGTTGTGCCCACGGCCTGAACGGGCTAAGGCTGCCACGTCTCCCGCCTCTCTGGCGGAAGATGCTTGGGGTTTACCCGTGCCTGAGGCTGCGCGCAACTTCGACCGCCCACCCGCCAAACCAGACGCCCGCCGTCAGGCAGGCACTCGCCAGGATTGTCAGGCGCAGCATGGTCTCCATTCTTCGCGCCGCAACCGGCCGGCCGCTCAGCATCGCCAAGCCAAACACTCCGAGCATCACGCTCGCTAACGCAGCCGCCAGGACCATGGCAGCCCCGCCCGCCGCAGTTCTCACAGATCGCGCAAATTCACCGTGCGCCGCCAGGATCAAGCTGCGTGTCATGCCACAGTTCGGGCATGGAATGCCAAAATGGGCGCGAACCCAGCAGGCGGACCCGAAAGTGCGGCCCAGGAACCACGCATGCTCCTCGTCGGCTGCAAAGAGAAACCTAAGCGCGCAAAGGCCCAGCAACAGCAGGCCTGCCGCCGCGAGAGGAGCCAGGCCGCGCCACCGCTCGCTTCCGGCGCTAGCGTGCATCCGGATTGTGGATCACAAAACAGCCGACGGCTTTGTCGTGCAGGGTCTGATTGCGGTCGTCCCAGAGCGGCCACAGCAGGTCCAACATGCCAGCGAAAGGGATAAACCCTAACGCAACCTGCACCAGCAGCCGTATCGCCGCGTTGCCCTGCGTCAGGAGATGTCCGTTGGCGTCGATCACCTTCAGCTTCATGACGCCCTGCCCAATGGAGTAGCCGCGCTGGCTTACCAGGTACACGCGGTTATAGAGGCCGACGATCAGCGACGCCACGGGGAATATGATCAGCAGTACGCAGCACATGCCTCCCGCGAAGCCGCTGTTGTCTCCGGCCATGCCGGCGATCGCGCCGAAGAATCCTCCCAGCACCAGGAAAAGCAGCAACATGACGCCGCCGACGATCACCTGATCGATGATGTATCCAACCACGCGGTCCCCCCAACTCGCGTAGCCGCCAAACGGAACTGGCGGTGGGTACGCCGGCTGAGTATATGGGGGAATCGGGGTTGGGGCTGGAGGTGTGGGCGCTGCCGGTCCCGGCCCTCCGACAGGGGCTCCGCAAGCGGCGCAGAAGGCCGCCCCATCGACAACAGAACTGCCGCATTTCGCGCAAAACATGTTTCAGCTCCTCGACACGAATACGGAGATTCTACACTCTTGCGATGCCTGCTCGTTGGCGCTTGTTCTGGGACCGGGAGCGGACACCTGGTCGCATCCAGCCCCTCCAGGCTGGATCACACACCCCGCTGGTGGCCGTACAACAGAATATGCAGCCTCGGCGCAAAGCGGTAGCCGTAATTCTTGCAGAGTTCCACCAACCACGTCGAGCGCTGCTGCAGCGTGGCCGCGTCGACACCTTCTGGCATGAGCAGAACGCGGTCGTTCGGGGTGCCGCAGATCTCCTGGATCTCCTTGATCTCCGGCAGATCGTACGGCGATTCGACCACGAATTTCAACTGGTGAGTAAACTCTCTCGTGAGACGGCGCAAAACGACGGGCTGCAGCCGGCGTTCTTCATGTCGTTCGCGCCAGACGGAATCTTCCGGAGTCGAATTGCCGAGCTTCGGCGAAATGCTCATCAGGTCGCACTCGACGGCGTGGTAGACCGTGCCTGCCGTCTCCACCGTGATGTGCAGGCCCGCCGCTCGCAGCTCTTTCGAGAGCGCGACGATTTCGGGAAAGAGCATCGGTTCTCCGCCTGTCAGGACGACGTGCCTGTAGCGGGGAAAGCCACCGACCCATCCCATCAGTCGGGCGATGGTCCAATCCTCGCCTTCCGGTTTCCAGGAGGTGTAAGGCGTATCGCACCAGCGGCAGCGCAGGTTGCAGCCCGAGACGCGGATAAACAGGCTGGGTACGCCAGCCAGCAGTCCCTCGCCCTGAACCGATGCGAAGACTTCCGCGATCCTCATGGCCGATAGAGTACAGGATCCACCGAGCCAGCGGCGGCGAAGCCGGCCAACCGGAGTTGGCAGGAGTCGCAATGGCCGCAGGCGCGTCCCGCCGGATCGGGATCGTAGCAACTGTGCGTCAGCGAGTAGTCCACGCCCAGCGCGAGCCCGGCGCGAATGATTTCGGCCTTGGAAAGGGCGATCAGGGGCACGTGAATCTTGAGTCTCTGCGCGCCTTCAACCCCGGCCTTGGTAGCCAGATTGGCCATGCGCTCAAAGGCTTCAATGTACTCTGGACGGCAATCGGGATAGCCCGAGTAGTCCACCGCGTTCACGCCAATATAGATGTCCGACGAGCCCAGCACTTCGGCCCAGGCCAGAGCGAAGGAAAGAAAAATCGTGTTGCGCGCCGGCACGTACGTGATTGGAATGCCGTGCGACATCTCCGCCGCCTGGCGGTCCTTGGGCACTTCGATCTCGGAGGTTAAGGCGGAGCCTCCGAACAGGCGCAGGTCGATGACGGCGGTCTTGTGGTCCGCCGCGCCGAGCGAACGCGCGACCCGCGCGGCCGCTTCCAGTTCGATGCGGTGGCGCTGGCCGTAGTCGAAGCTGAGCGCGTGGCAGGCAAAGCCGTCGCGCCGGGCGAACGCCAGCGCCGTGGCGGAATCGAGGCCGCCGGAGAGAAGACACACCGCGGTCTTCATAGACGGTGCGCTTCCTTTCTTCGTCCCAAGTCGTGCGGCAGCCAGTGCGCCAGAATCCATCCGAAGACCGGGAAGATCAACAGCGAGAAGAGCGCAGTGTGGAGAGAGGTCCTTTGCGCGACGAACCCGGTGAGCGGAATGAACAGGAGACCCGCCGCGCCCCAGGCGAATCCCATCAGCAGCGCCGAAACGGTCCCGGCCTGCGACGGTGCGAGCTCCTGCGCCACCACGACGTTCACGGGGATGGTGAAGAGCAGGATCAACCCTCCCAGCGCCAGGGATAATATCGCCCACCATCCGGTGCTCAGAAAGAAGAACAGCATGAACGGGACGGAGAGTGCGAACGACAGCAGGATTACCCGGCGCGCTCCGTAACGGTCGGAGAGGTAGCCTCCGGCGAATCCGCCCACAGCTCCGGCAGTCAGATAGAGCGTCAGTGCCCAGGCCGCGGTGGACAAGGGGTAGCCTCGTTCACGATTCAGGTACAGCGCCAGGAACTGCGCGTAAGTCACCTGGACCACCGAGCGGAAGAATACGCCGCAATAGAGAATCGTCAAAGGGCGCCAGACCGCCTTGAGCGCCTTCCCATCGAAGCTCTGACGCCGATGGGCGACACTGTGGGGCGGCCGGACCAAAGCCAGCAATGCCAGAGATAAGAGCAGGCCTGGAATCGCGGTCCAAAGCATGCGCTGGTGGCCGAAGATCACCACGAAAGTAGAGAAGAACACGGGCGACAGGGCGATGCCCAGCGTACCGGCTGTGATGAATACGCTCATCCAGCGCGCCCGGTTCGAGGTCATCCCAGCCGCGGCCCAAACCGACGCCTGCGGGTGAAAACTGGCGACTCCCGCTCCGCCAAGTACGGCGAACAGCAGCGCCGAGCGGTACGTGCCGGCCGCGCCCAGCGAGGCGATGAACACACCGGCCACGGCGGGCGCGAGCGCGGAGAAGAGCCGCGAACGGAAGCGGTCGGAGAGGTAGCCGTATAAGGGCTGAGTAATCGACGAAGAGAACGCGAGCAGTCCGCCCAGCAGTCCCGCCTGAGTCAGAGTAATCCCCAGCCGGTTGATGAGCAGCGGCTGGAAAATGCCCATCGAGCCGCTGTACAGATCGACCAGAAAGTGCCCTAAAGAGAACAGCAGCAAGGTCATTGCGCCGCCTTGAAGGGCAGCTTGGCCGGGTCGCGGCAGGGAGATGGTTTCTGATGCGGAACTCATTAAGCCAGTGGGGGATACGCTACTTCGAGGATACCATCCCCAAAACCTGCGACAGGCTTGCGCGACTCCGCCCGTTTTCACTTACGCCGCGCCCGTGCGCTATGCTGGGCCGTTAAGGATGCCGGGCGATCAAAAACTCGCGAAAACCCTGCGTGAGATGGGCGTGGTGGGCGCTGGCGGCGCCGGCTTCCCTACCTCCGTAAAGGCCGAGTCTCAAGCCGAGTTCCTGCTCGCCAACGGAGCGGAGTGCGAGCCTCTGCTGCACAAGGACTTCGAGCTGATGCGCCGCCACCCTGCGGAGATCGTCGCCGGTCTGAAGCGCATGGCGGCGGCCACAGGCGCGACCCAGTCCGTTCTCGGGGTGAAAGAAAAGAACAAGGAAGCGATTGACGCTTTGCGTCCGCACGCCGAGCGCGAGGGCTGCGGTTTCTGCCTGCTCGGCGACTTCTATCCTTCCGGAGACGAATACGAGTTGGTCTATGCCGCGACCGGACGCTTGATTCCGGCGGGCGGCATCCCCCTCAACGTCGGCTGCGTCGTGAACAACGTGGAGACGCTCTACAACGTCGAGCGCGCCGCGCAAGGCGAGCCGGTCACGCGGAAATTCGTCAGCGTCTCAGGCGCCGTGAAGAGACCCTCCAGTTTCTGGACGCCCATTGGCGCAAGCTTCGCCGATCTGCTGGAAGCAGCGGGCGGCGCAACCGTACCTGAGTTCGGCATATTCGTCAGCGGCATGATGATGGGCAGCTTGACTTTCGATCTTTCAGGCACGACCACGAAAACAACTTGCGGGCTGATCGTCCTTCCGAAGGATCATCCTCTCGTTGAACGTAAGAGCCGTCCCATCGAGTCCATGGAGCGGATCGGCCGCTCGGCCTGCGACCAGTGCAGCTATTGCACGGAGTTCTGCCCGCGCTACCTGCTGGGCTACGACGTGCAGCCGCACAAAGTGATGCGCAGCCTCGGCTTCACGCTCGCGGGCAAGGACAACTGGAACCAGTGGGGCTCGCTGTGCTGCGCCTGCGGGCTCTGCACGCTCTACGCCTGCCCGGAGGATCTGTTTCCCAAAGAGGCTTGCGACGCCGCCAAGCTCGACTTGCGCGCCGCCGGCATCCGCTTCCAGCAGGACAAGCCTGTGCGGGTCCACCCGATGAAGGAATACCGGCGCGTCCCGCAATCGATGCTGCGCCGGCGGCTCGCGGTAGAGCAGTATGACACGCATACACCCTTCTCGGAGCATGGCCCGCAACCGGTGCGCGTGACGCTGCCGACCAAGCAACATGCGGGCGTCGCAGCAAAGCCCGTCGTGGCCGAGGGAGACCGCGTGCGCGTCGGCGACGCGATCGCGAAAATGGACGAAGGCGCGCTTGGCGCGTGGATTCACGCAAGCATCGACGGACGCGTAACGCGGGTAACGGCAGAGCAGGTCGAGATCGAAGCGTAAGAGGAGCTGGCACCTTGGCGAGGAACTCAATCGGGCTGATCGAGCTGTCGAGCATCGCGGCGGGATTCGCCGTGACCGACGCCATGTTGAAAGCGGCCGATGTGGAACTGGTGCTCGCGCGCACGATTTGCAGCGGCAAGTACATGGTGCTGGTGCGCGGCAACGTCGCCGACGTCGAGGCAGCCGTGCAAGCCGGGAAGTCCACGGGCGACTTCTCGCTGGTGGACACCTTCGTCATCCCCAACGTGCACGACGATCTCTTCCCCGCCCTGAGCGGCATCTCGCACGTCACCGAACTGGAGTCGCTGGGCATCCTCGAAGCCTTCTCCGTGGCCAGTCTCATCGAAGGCGCGGATGCGATGGCCAAGGCGGCGCGCGTGCAACTGATCGAGGTCCGTCTGGCCATGGCTCTGGGCGGCAAAGCCTTCGCCACCATCACGGGCAGCGTCTCGGCCGTGCGTAGCGCTCTGGAAGCGGGCGCGCAGGCCGTGGGGCGCAAAGGGCTGCTGGTCAACAAGGTGCTCATCCCCAACCCGCGCCCCGAATTGCTGCGCGAAATGATCTGAGGTTTACATGCTAAGTCCCCTGGCCGGCAAGCTGGCGCCCGCAGCTCTGCTCATTGACGTCGCGGCCCTGGAGCGCGACTTCTACGACAAAGCCCCGAATCTGGATGACCCGAATCAGCTCGTCAGCTTCGGCACCAGCGGCCACCGCGGCACCTCGTTGAACGGCAGCTTCACGGAAGCGCACATCCTGGCAATCACGCAGGCGATCTGCGAGTACAGGGCTTCGCAGGGCATCGACGGTCCACTCTTCATGGGGATGGATACGCACGCGCTTTCGGCTCCGGCACAGCGTGCGGCGCTGGAAGTTCTCGCGGCGAACGGCGTCGAGACCGTCATCCAGCCGGACGGCGGCTTCACGCCCACGCCCGTGATCTCGCACGCGATCCTCGTATACAATCAGGGCCGCAAGACGGGACTGGCCGATGGCGTCGTCATCACGCCCTCGCACAACCCGCCGTCCGACGGAGGCTTCAAGTACAATCCGCCGAACGGCGGGCCGGCCGATACGGACATCACCGACGTCATTCAGAACCGCGCGAACGAGTTGCTCCGAGGTGGCAACAACCGGCGTCAAGCGAGTCGCCGTACGAACAGGCGTTACGCGCATCCACGACGCATCAGCGGGACTATGTGCGGGATTACGTTCACGATCTCGCCCATGTCGTCGATATCGATGCGATCAAAGCAGCCGGCGTCCGCATCGGCGTAGACCCTCTGGGAGGCGCCGCCGTTCATTACTGGGCGCCTGTCGCCGAAGTGTATGGACTGAACCTGACCGTGGTTAATCCCGCCGTCGATCCGCGGTTCGCCTTCATGACCGTGGACCACGACGGCAAGATCCGCATGGACTGTTCAAGCCCCTATGCGATGGCGAGTCTGGTGCGCCTGAAGGACGATTTCGATATCGCCTTCGGCAACGATCCCGACGCCGACCGCCACGGCATCGTCACGCGCAGCTCGGGCCTGCTGAACCCGAATCACTATCTCTGCGTGGCCATCCGCTATCTGCTGACGCATCGCAAGCAGTGGAAGGAATCGCTGAAGATCGGCAAGACGCTGGTTTCCAGCGCGCTGATCGATCGCGTATGCGCGGCGGAACAACGCAAGGTATACGAGGTGCCCGTCGGCTTCAAGTGGTTCGCGCCCGGCCTGTTCGACGGCACGGTCGCTTTCGGGGGCGAGGAGAGCGCGGGGGCGAGTTTCCTGCGGCGGGATGGAACGGTCTGGACCACCGATAAGGACGGGCCGATCATGGGCCTGCTGGCGGCGGAGATCACGGCCGTCACCGGCAAGGACCCCGGAGAGCACTATCGCGAAATAGCCGCGCAGTTCGGCGAGTCCTACTACACCCGCATCGACGCGCCCGCGACGCCGGAGCAGAAAGCAAGTTGAAGAAATGCTTTCTCCAGGCAATGTCACGGATCATGAGTTGGCGGGCGAACCTATTCTGAGCAAGCTGACCGAGGCCCCAGGCAACGGAGCTTCCATCGGCGGCCTCAAGGTCACCACGAAAAACGGCTGGTTCGCGGCACGCCCGTCGGGGACCGAGAATATATATAAGCTTTATGCGGAGAGCTTTCTAGGGCAGGACCATCTGGATCGGCTCGTGGCGGAGGCTCAGCAAATCGTAAAGGGAGCCCTCCGCTGCTAGTGGTAGCCACCGTCGCATTCCGTGCGCGCGTATTGGACGCAATCACACTGTTCTCCCAAGGCGGAGAACATAGGGAGAACAGAGTTGGAGACTGTCAAGCCAACATCACAGGTGAACGATAAGCATTAGGAGCCAGACCCACCGCAGGAGGGTCGCCTCACGGCTTCATGGTTTGGGCTTCAGCACCATCGGGCCCGGGATTTTGCGTTGCAAAGTCTACGCGGTCTGTCGTCTCCACGTCATCCTCGGCAGGCGGCTGCGCTTCCGGTGGCTTATCTGCCTTGATGGTTGAGGAACCTGTCATGCCACCATCAACTACTGGATTATAGGAGCCTCTGTAGTCCGCAAGGCAATACGTAAAATCCGGCGGGTCATTCTCGCGTTTATTCTTGCCTCTGGCGTAGCTCTGAAATGGCGTCGGGTCTGATCCATCCTTTTTCTTCTCGAACTCAACAGGAATGCTCCCTCCCCTAGCCAATACTCGTTCTGCAATCTCATTTCCGGATCTGTCCAATTCTTCAACTTGACCTTGTGTGAGGCGTAGGCGTTTAGAAGAGTGACCAAAATTACATTCGCCAAAAGCTTTAAGGATATCCGTAAAATTTGATACGGCAACCACTAGGTTCTTACCGTGCACCTGTTTTCCTGGCTCTCCTTTAAAGGCCCATATGTGATGGAAGTGCATTTTCACAAAGTCTTCTATGTAGGAGACGGATTCCTTGGGCCCGTCAGGAGAATCCGCCGATCGCAGTGTTTCAAATTCCAGAGATAATGAGTGCATCGCCATCATTCCGTACGAATACGGATTAAGAAGAACGTGCTTACCTGCCTCAATCAAGAACGCCGTTGGGCTCCCGCGATAAAACCGAAGTTGCGACCCATCCATGTGAGCATCCATTTGGAAGAACATGGCCGCCTTCAGGATTTCCAACTCGATCTGACCGTTCCCCCTCTCTTCCGCTGCCTGGCGGAAGTGTGCGTATGCAGGATGGGTCAGTAGTATGCGAAATCTGCCGGGGTGGCTGGCGATTAGATCTCTCCAACTCTCCCTGGTCGTATCATCCTCTTGATTCAAATAACCAATCAATCCGTGAGCCGAGCTAGATACGACATTGATGTACTTACCACCAATTCTAGTGCGCGAATCTGTGCTGTCTCCCTGCCTTTTAGAGTGTGGGGTGTTCGACGAATCAGTTCTTCGTTGTTGAGCCCCAGGGCCGTCTGAGCTAGATGAGCTGCTTGTTGAGTCCTTGTCCCACTCTTTCAGTACGGCCTCAGCATGGATCTTGAAGTGCGCCAGGGCTTCGCTTCTAGATGCATAGCAATAATTGAGGCCGAGTTTCTTGTACGCAGTGAATCTACCTTCCAACTTATTGATTTTCCCGAGGATATTCTGTGAGTCGTGAAATAATGGAGCGAAGGCATCGGTAAGGGCTCGTGCGCGCTCCTTAAGAAACATAACTTCGAGGGCGAAGGTCAGGGCGACTGCCGCCACAAGCCCCTGCCCGATGTGAATCAGAATCCCCTGCAGAAATGTTGATGGCATGAAGGCGGCCACAATCAGGAACTGCAAGCCAACCAAAAAAACACCAACGAAAATGAGCACGCGCCCAGATCGGGGGTGCGCGATTTTTGCCGCCAGGTGCTCAATATGATTTTGGGGGGGAGCGCTCGTCGAATGGTCACTGTCAGGCATGACTTGATTTTTTATCACATGCCGTAACAGAGTACAAGACCTGAATAGGATAAATGTTGGATGGACGACCCGAATTACCCTCAGCAGACAGACTCCACTCTGACTTGGTTCGCTTCAGAACGCTGCGATGGGCGACTCGATCTTGTTCAAGTGACTGCCATGCTTGAGACATTCCTACGGACGCCACTTGAAGTCACTACACGTGCCGCGCGACTCATCGACCGCGTCTGCGCGGCGGAACAGCGCAAGGCATACGAGGTGCCCGTCGGCTTCAAATGGTTCGCGCCCGGTCTGTTCGACGGCACGGTAGCATTCGGGGGCTAGGAGAGCGCGGGGGCAAGTTTTCTGCGTCGCGATGGAACCGTCTGGACCACCGATAAGGACGGGCCGATCATGGGCCTGCTGGCGGCGGAGATCACGGCAGTCACCGGCAAGGACCCAGGCGAGCACTATCGCGAAATCGCCGCGCAGTTCGGCGAGTCCTACTACACCCGCATCGACGCGTCCGCGACGCCAGAGCAGAAGAGCAAGTTGAAGAAATTCTCTCCGAGCAACGTCACGGCATCCGAACTAGCGGGCGAACCAATCGTTGACAAGCTGACCGAGGCCCCGGGCAATGGCGCGCCCATAGGCGGCCTGAAGGTCACCACGAAGAACGGCTGGTTCGCGGCGCGCCCGTCGGGCACCGAGAATACTTACAAACCGTATGCCGAGAGTTTTCTCGGCCAGGACCACCTGAACCGCCTGGTGGCAGAGGCTCAGGATCTGGTTAGCCGATCGCTTTGAGGCCGCGGGTCTGGATCGCTATTAGTCCAGCGCGGCGATCTCGCCCGGAACGATCTTCTGCGTGCGCGGCAGGTAGCCCCGATAGCTGAAGTAAGCCACCATCGCCAGCAGCCCGACGTAAACCACGAGTTCCAGGATGTCGGTAGTACGGTTGCGCGGCAGCAGCAGGTACAGGAACCACAAGACCGGCTGCGCGATGCACATCGCCCAGACCGTTCCATAGAAGTACCTGCGCTCGTCGCCCTCGCCCTGTGTCGAGCGCTTCACGCGCGGCAACAGACCGCACAAGCCGAGGATCCAGATGGGCACGGCTAGCGGGAAATATGCCGCTTGGTAAATCTGCTTCATCATCCAATGGCCGGTTGATATCGCAATAACCAACCCGGCCAGGTTCAGCACCCCATAGGTGATGGCGGCGCTCCAGGCGAAGGTGTAACAGACACGGCGGTAAAGCAGGTTCGGCTTGTCTTCCGTGAAGCGGATGATGTAAGGCGCGGGCTCACAACCGGGCAGGCTCCCCCGCAAACCGGCGATACCCGTCCCGATCATTACGGCGGCCAGCCACCAGGCCATGTTGCTATGGAAGCCGTGCGCGAACAGATCGAACGTCATCGGTCCGGGGATCAGGAAGAAGACGAAAATCCAGATCGGCCAGTGATTGAAGCGGTAATAGAGCTTGTTGCGGGTACGAATCTTCCGCTCGGTATCGAGCTGGATCTTCACCCCGTTCGGCATCGTGGTTCTCATGTCAGCAAAGCCTTAGTGTGGCATAGGGGAGGTTCGAACCGGAATATGGCGCGGCTCCAATGGTGCTACGAGGCCGGGACGGCGCGCTAGGATGGGCAGAGGCAATTGAGCCAAAGTTGGCTTGTAACCGAGGTGAAACACGATGAGCGAGGTGGTTGCAGCTCGAGGCTTGAGCCGGAATTTTGGGTCCGTTCAGGCTGTACGGGATGTCTCGTTCGAAGTTCAGGCCGGCGAAGTCGTGGGACTGCTCGGCCCGAACGGCGCGGGGAAGACCACGATTCTCCGCATGATCGCCGGCGTCGTCGCACCGGACGCGGGGCAAATCCTGTTCAATGGCGTGGATATTTCTTCCGATCCCATTGCGGCGAAAAGCCGGATCGGATTCCTGTCCGGAGACACCCAACTTTATCAGCGCCTCACCCCGAAGGAATGCCTGGAGTACTTCGGCCGCTTGTACGGCATGGACGAGACGCGTTTGAAACGCAGAGTAGAGGAATTGATTTCCCGCTTGAGGATGGAGAGCTTCGCGCAACGCCGCTGCTCCACTCTCTCTTCGGGTCAGAAGCAGCGCGCGAACATCGCGCGCGCCTTCCTGCACGAACCGGGTCTGCTGATCCTGGACGAGCCTACCAGCGCGTTAGACGTTGTCAGCGGACACTTCATTGTCGAATCGATTCGAGAAGAGAAGCATGCAGGCCGGGCGATCATCTTTTCCACCCACATCATGAGCGAAGCCGAATACCTGTGCGATCGCATTTTGCTGCTGCACGAGGGCAAGGTCGTCGACCAGGGCAGTCTTCCGGAATTGCTTGAGCGCTCTGGATGCGCCAATTTGACCGACACGTTTCTGAAGCAGGCCCGTATCGATTCGTCCCAGGAGTTTGCCGCATGAGAGTCCACTACGTCTGGGCCATTGTACGCAAAGAGCTTCTGGAAGCCTTGCGCGACCGCCGTACGATTTTCATCGCACTGATACTGCCGATCCTGCTTTACCCCGCGTTGTTCATGCTGATGTCGCGCCTGCAGGAGTCGCAGGAAGCCGGAGAAAAAGCGGCAAGCTCGCACGTGGCGGTATGGGGCACACTAACCCCCGATTTGAAGCAGCACCTTGAAAGCAGTGGAAAGGTCCAGTTGGTCGAGTGGGCGGGCGTCCCGGCCGGCCTGAAGCAGCAATTATCGAGCGGAGCAATCGAGCCTCCGCCCCGCGAGCCTCCCAAGGATCCGGACGAATCCAGCGAGGAGGCAAAAAAGAGAAGACCGCCCGAGACCGATTGGTCCAAGGCGGCGCAAGCGGCGCTCGTCGCACGCCAGGCGGATGCCGTGCTGATTCCGTGGCCAGGCCTTGCCGGCGCACTCGAAGGCGGCGGAGTAGCGCGGACGTCGGTCCTCTACGACGAGGTTCGCAGCGAATCCCGTAAAGCCAAATCGCGGCTCGTGAATCTGCTCGAGTCCTATCGCGACGACGAATTGAAGAGGCGGGAGTTGGCCGGCAAGCTGCCGAATGGCTTCACCGCCGCGATTCAAGTGATGCCGCGCGATGTGGCGGGTGAAAGCCGCCAGGCGGGCATGTTGCTTGGCATGCTGCTGCCCTACCTTCTCGTGATCCTGGGCGCGACCAGCGGCCTCTACGCGGCCATCGATATGACTGCCGGCGAAAAGGAACGCGGCACCATGCAGACGCTGCTCTGCGCGCCTGTGAGTTCGCTGGAAATCATCGCCGGAAAATTCCTAGCCGTTTGGACCGTGGTGGCGCTCTCGACTTTAGTGAACCTCGGCAGTCTGGCATTGACCTTCTCGAGCATCCGCATGATTCCCGGCGTTGAGATGAAGGTGGACCCGGTCTCGGCATTGCTAGCCTTCATACTCCTGATGCCCGTGACGATGATGATCAGCGCCCTGTTTGTCGCGGTCGGTGCTTTCGCCAAGGACTTCAAGGAAGGCCAGGCCTATCTCACGCCGATCTTCATGCTGCTGTTGTTCCCGCTGATCGTCACCACCCTGCCGGGTATCGAGCTGAATGCGTACTTGTCGTTCGTGCCCATCAGCAACAGCGCCTTGTTGGTGCGCGCGGTCTTCCTCGGAGAATGGCATGCGGACATGCTGTTTCTCACGCTGATCAGTTCGCTGGGCTATGCCGCGCTTACCCTCGTATTTGCCGCGCGTGTCTACGAACGCAACAACCTTCTGCTTGGAGGCAAAGAGTCCTTCAGCAGCTTCCTGGATTTCAAGCGCATGCCTGGCGACAAGCCCTCCCCCGGGTTGTCGGTGCTCCTCTTCACGCTGGTCCTCGTGTTCTCTTTCTATGGCAGCCTGGCGCTGGCGAAACAAGGTATCCCCGTAGCACTCACGGTTGTGGAGTACGGCTTCTTCCTGCTTCCAGCGGTTGGAATCGCAGCGTTGAAGGGCTATGACCTGAAGGAGACCTTCTCACTCCGCTTGCCGGGATGGGGCGGCGCGCTGGGCGCTGCTCTACTCGGCGTGTCAGCCTGGACCGTCGCGGGCGGATTGTTAGTCCGGCTCTTCCCTCCTCCCGAGTCGTTCTCGCGAGCGATGCAGAAGGTCATTCTGATGGAGGACCAGCCAGTCTCGACCGCGGTGCTCTTTCTGTTGGTCGCCGTCTCCCCGGCACTGTGCGAAGAGGCCTTCTTCCGGGGAATTGTCATGAGCGGTTTCCGCCGCCTCGGAATGTGGCCCGCGATTATCGCTACGGCCTTCCTGTTCGGGCTGGCCCACGCCTCCATCTACCGTCTGTTGCCGACCATGGCGCTCGGCGTGTTGATGGGCTACGCCGTGTGGCGCACTCGCTCGATCGTTGCCGGAATGATCGTGCACCTGTTGAACAACGGACTGATCGTGGCCATGGCAAAGTTCAAGCTGTTCCAATCGGTGCCTGGGTTGCGGCCTACCGACACCTATCTGCCCTGGAGCTACATTGCGCTTGGCGCGATCGTCACGGTTGCCGGCATCGCTCTGATCGCGCGTGAGAATCGCAGCGTGAAATCGGAGATTGAGCCACAACGAATCTAGGCGGTCACAGCTTCGATCGTGGTTGGCGCGTTGCCCTCCAACCGGTTGTTCACAAACAGGAACGCGAGCTGCTTCTTCCGCGCGGCACGCTCCATCAACTCCTTCAGCGCGGTGCGCGCACCGGGGTTAGGCTCCTGCACCCGCTCGTAGGGCTGAAACTTTTCAACGGCCTCGGCGTACGGCCGCCCGTGCCGCAGCAGCGCCCGCGCGACGATGAAATCGGCGGTATATGCCTCTTCGATCGCGATCTGTTCCGGCAACTCCGGCATGCGCGTCCAGGCGTTGAATACGTGCGCCACGTTTAACGAGCGCAGGCAATCGAAGTACACCGGATCCAGATACTCCGGATTGCGCACCTCCACCGCGTAGCGCCAGCCGCGCGGCAATGCGGTCAGGAATTTGGAGAGATCGTCCACAAAGCGCCGAACGCCGTCGTACGTCCTCTTCGGCAGCGTCCCGAACTCGAAGATCAGCGCGCCCACCCGACCGGCGTGGATGTCCAGAGGCTTCGCGAACATCCGCTCGAACAGCTCCGCGTTGAGAAACGACTGGTTCTCCGACCCGCCGCGCGCGCCATAGCGGTCATGCGTGGGCCATGTCTTGACCGTGATCTCATCGGGGACCTTAAACGCGAACTGGAGTCCCTGGGGCGCGCCCGCAAAGAGCCGGAACCAATAGCTCTCCGAGGGGAACTGGTAAAAGGAAAAGTCACCGCAGACCGCCGGGAACGTCTCGGCATACTCCGCCAGGCATTCGGCCTCGAACTTCTTCTGGGAGAACCGGCCGCGCGTAAAGTACCGCTGCGGCGTGTAGATGGAGCCCATCCAGCCTGGGTATTTCCACGAACTTGTGCCAAAGTAGATGCCCCGGCTGGCGAGTTCATGCAGCCGCGCCGCGAGCGGCGACCGCGCGCCGGGTTCGGGATCGTCGAAAAGTGGCAGAGTCTCCATGAGTTTCAAGTGGGTACTGAACCGACTCCTCTGTCTTCGGCCATCCTGCCGTCCAAAGTCAAATCCTCTTCCAAAGTGGGGCGGCGCTCCCGCGCCAACCAGCCCGCGCAAACGGGCGAACGTCCACCTGCGATATGCTGATCCCGTCGCCCCATGAGAAGCGCTCCACTCGTTGCCCCAAGGCGGATTGAACTCGTCGACGCCAAGTCGCCCGAGGGTCCGCACCACGGCGAATTGCTCGTGAAGATGCGCGCCGTGGGCCTGTGCGGCTCCGATTTGCACTGGTGGGCCGAGGGTCACATCCACTCGACGCGCGCGGCGTACCCGCAGGTGCTCGGGCATGAACCCGTGGGTGAGGTTGTCGCAACGGGACAGGGAATTCACGACTTCAAACCTGGCGACCGGGTCTCCATGGAGCCTTCGCTCACTTGCGGGCATTGCGAGTTCTGCCGCGCCGGCCGTCACAATCTCTGCGTGCAGGCGTGCTTTATGGGCGGGCCGGAAGCCGAAGGGTTCCTGCGCGATTACGTCGTCATCCCGGCCAGCAACGCCGACCTCATTCCGGAACGGCTTTCGTGGCACGAAGCGACGCTCATCGAGCCGGTCGCGGTGCTGGTCCACGTCTACGAGCTCGCGCCCGTGCAAGTAGGGCAGACCGTCGTAGTGCTCGGCTGTGGTTCCATCGGGGGCATCGCTATCGCGATGGCCAAGCTCGCCGGCGCCGCCGAAGTTCTCGCTTGCGACGGGGTCCCTCACCGGCTGGCACTCGCTCGAAAGATGGGCGCGGACTTCGCGATGGACGCGGTTGCCGACGATTTTCGCGACGCCGTGATGCAGCGGACCGGCGGCCGTGGAGCGGATGTCGTCTTCGATGCAGCCGGCACCCCGGAGACGATCGATCTCGGCCTGCGCTGCACAAAACCGGGCGGCAGTTACGTCCTGATTGGTATCCCCGTCCCGCCGAAATTCAACGTGGACTTGCACGCGGCGATGTCGAAGGAGCTACGGATCCAGACCATCAAGCGTTCCAATCACAAGGGTCGCGAAGCCGCCACTCTGCTCGCAGCCGGACGGATTCCAGCCGCGCTGCTGACCCATTCGCTCCCCATCGAGAAGGCGCAGGAGGGATTCGAACTCCTGAGCGGCTACGCCGACGGCGTGGGCAAGCTGGTCTTCGACTTTACGGAGTAGGGTGATGCTCTCAGTTCCCCATCTGGACGCCGATCCCGCCCGCTCTGCGCTGAGTTCCCGAAAGCGTTCGACGAGAAGGACCCGGATACAAGCGCTCCCTCACGGTCGGGGCTGCGTTTCGGGGCTTAGTCCGCTCAGCACCGAGCCGCGAATGCAAAGAGCGGTCCCTTGGAAGCGGCCTCCGCGCTGCTTCGAAGTCAACCGAGGCGCCACGCCGAATGAAGACCGCGAGGCGGGAGAGAGTTCCACTGGACCGCTCTTTGCATTCGCGGCTCGGTGCTGGGGGTTGAGTTTGAAGCGTTCGAGGTGCGGAGCCGCCCAAGTGACTTTCGACGGAGCGGTGGGATTGCTCATCTCTCATCGCGAACCGGTTTTCGACAGATCGGTACTATGTCCCAAGGCAGACATGACGGGGCGACCGTCCTGGAAATCTCATAAGGCAGGCAGTCAATCATGAGTCACTATCTGGCCCTCGACCTGGGCGCCGAAAGCGGTCGTGCGATCCTGGGAAGTCTTTCGGCGGGCAGGCTCGCCCTGGAGGAGTTGCATCGATTTTCGAACCAGCCAGTGCGGTTGCCCGACGGCCTGTACTGGGACGCCTTCCGACTTTTTCACGAGATTTGCGAAGGACTCCGCATCGCCGGACGTAATCGTGGGCTGCAATTGAGCGGAATCGGAGTGGACACCTGGGGTGTCGATTTCGGACTGGTGGACGGGCACGGCGAACTCGTCGCGAATCCGCGCCACTATCGCGACGCACGCAATAACGGCATGATGGAGCGGACTTTCCAGACCGTCCCCCGCGCCGAGGTGTTCCGCCACACCGGACTGCAGTTCATGCAGTTCAATTCGTTGTTCCAGCTGAATGCCATCAAGCAATCCGGCTCGCCGGCGCTCGCTGCCGCCAGCAGGCTGTTGTTCACGCCCGACCTGCTCAGCTATTGGCTCTCCGGCGTGCAGAAGAATGAGCTGACCATCGCCAGCACGTCGCAGTTTTGGAACCCGGCCGAGGCACGCTGGGCCACGGAGTTGTTCGACGCGCTCGGCTTGCCGAAGGGACTTCTGGGTGACGTGGTCCTGCCGGGCACCAGGCTCGGCGGATTACTGGATGAGATCCGCGAGACTTCGGGCCTGGGCGATACGCCTGTCTTCGCGACAGCCGGACACGATACGGCCTCCGCGGTGGCAGCGGTCCCCGCGGCGGGTCCATTTTCGGGCGACGCCCCGTGGTGCTACATCTCCAGCGGCACCTGGAGCTTGATGGGCGTGGAACTCGATGCGCCGGTCATCAACGCGCGCACTCTCGAACTGAATTACACCAACGAGGTCGGCGTGGATGGCAAGATCCGGTTCCTCAAGAACATTGCCGGGCTGTGGCTGGTGCAGGAGTGCCGCCGGGCGTGGGCACTGGCGGGCACGGAGTATAACTACAACGAGCTGACCGTGATGGCTTCTGGCGCGGAGCCGTTCGCCGCGGTCATCGATCCCGACGCATTCCTCGAACCCGGCTCGATGCCGGAGCGCATCGCGGCATTCTGCGCCCGCACGGGCCAGACCGCTCCTCAGAATCCGGGCTCGTTTGTGCGTACATGCCTGGAGAGTCTGGCGTTCCGCTATCGCCAGGTGCTGGAGAGTCTGGAAGGGGTCACCGGCCGGCGCATCGAGACGATCCACATCGTCGGTGGCGGGTCTAAGAACGCACTCTTGAACCGCTTCGTTGCCGAAGCCACGGGGCGCACCGTGGTCGCCGGTCCGGGGGAAGCGACAGCGATCGGCAACCTGCTGGTCCAGGCCATGGGAGCGGGCGAGATCGACGGACTGGCGGGTCTGCGCTCCGTGGTCCGCAATTCGTTCGAACTGGAGCGATTTGAAGCCAAAGACGCGACCCCGGAATGGGACCGCGCTTACGATAAGTATCTAAAGATCGTCAGCGCCCGGGCTTAGGCGATTCGACTTACGCCTTGTGGCGCACGCTTGAGCGTGCTGTGGTGGCATTCATGCCGCCATTCCGGATGTCGAGATGAATCTCGCGACAGCACGCTCCAGCGTGCGCCACAATTGACGAGAGCTACCTTTCGCGCTTGGCGATGATCTTGTCGACCATGCCGTAAGAGACGGCCTGTTCGGCTTCCATGATGTAGTCGCGATCGACGTCGCGCGCGACCCGTTCGACGTCCTGCCCCGTCGCATCCGCCAGGATGCCATTCAAGATCTCGCGCATGCGCAGGATCTCGCGGGCATAGATGTCGATATCGCTGGCCTGACCGGCCAATCCCGACATGGACGGCTGATGGATCAACACCCGCGAATGGGGCAGCGCGTAGCGCTTGCCCTTGGTCCCGCAAGCCAGCAGAACCGCGGCCATCGAAGCCGCCTGCCCTACGCAGTAGGTCACGATGTTCGGCTCGACCAGCCGCATGGTATCGAGGATGGCCATGCCCGCCGTAATCGACCCGCCCGGCGAGTTTATGTAAAGAGAGATGTCCTTCTCGGGATCTTCAGAGGCCAGAAATAGCATCTGGGCGATGATCAGGTTGGCGACCTGATCGTCTATCGGCGTGCCCAGGAAGATGATGTTCTCTTTCAGCAGCCGCGAGTAAATGTCGTAAGCACGCTCGCCGCGAGAGGTTTGTTCGACCACCATCGGCACAAGCATATTCTGTGGGGTGGGGAGATCCCCCTTGTGGACCGGCATCCAGCGCCTCCTCGGCTTGGTTCTCAAGCCGTGTTCGTCTGAAGAAGCCCCTCTAGGCCTTCTTCGTCGTGGAGCGCTTGCCTTTGCGAACCTTTTCCAGGTTCCGCTTTTTCTGGTCGAGAGCCTTGGCGAGGTCCTCGATTGACGTGCGCTCCAGATACTCCATGATACGTTGGCGCAGCGCCTTCCAGCTATCGTGCATCCCGCATGGCGCGGAATCGTTGCACTCCGTCATCCCGCCGATGCAGCGTTCGTAGTCTGCCAGCCCATCGACCGAATCGACGATCTTGAGCAAATTCAGCTCGTTGGCGGGAACTCGCAGGCAGAATCCGCCTGTTGGGCCCTTGCTCGACCGCAGGAAGCCCTTCCGCGCAAGCTGCTGCAGAATTTTGGCCAGGAAGTGCGAGGGGATATCGCCCTGTTCCGCGACCTGCTTCACCATGGCGTACTTTCCTTCGGGGACCGAAGAAAGAAGCACAAAAGCGCGGATTGCGTACTCAGCGGAGCGCGAATATATCATGGGCAACCTCTAGAGACCTAGATCAAAATACGCCTTTATCTCAAAATGATACTAGCACTAGTGCAAGCAGAAAAGAGGAAAGAGCCAATTTTCTCAATCACCTGAACGAAGGATAGCCGTCGTCCAAAGCCCACGTTGCCCCAAAAACCGGCGGAAAGCGCGCAAACATGCAACAGGAAACGTGTTTTGCCCCGGTGGCGCCTTCCAAGGGGACCGCGCCAGACAAAGGCACTAAGAAATGCCCAGGAATTCGCGGGCGGCCGGCTCCAGCGTTGGCACGCACAGTACGGCGTTCCCCCCATAGATCGTGTCGGCGCCGGTGTAGTCGAAGTAGCGCAGCCCCGCTTCCTTGGCGATCACCTGGATCACCGCCAGGTCCCAGGGCTTGGCCGAAAACTCCAGCCAGAAGTCGGCATGGCCGGCGCAGGTGTACATCGCATCCAGCGCCCCGCCCAAACTGCGGACCGTCCAAAACTGGTCAAAAAAGGCCAAAATCTTGTCCGAATGAGGTCTTTGCAGTGCATTTTGCAGACCGTTTGCGCACAGCACGGCGCGCGAAACGCTGTCGATAGCAGAGCAATGGATGCGGCTGGTGTGGCCGTTCAAACTGCGCCAGGCGCCCTTTCCGCGCACCGCCCAATAGGTCTCGCCCAAGGCCGGAAACGTGCACACCCCCACCTCCACAACGCCGTCCGCCTCCAAGGCAATCAGGTTGCACCACAGCCGGTTGCCGCGAACGTAGTCTCGGGTGCCGTCGATCGGGTCGACGATCCAGCGGCGCCCGGATGTGCCCTCGCGGCTGGCGCCCTCTTCGCCCAACAGTCCATCGTCGGGAAAAACCCGCAGGATCTCCCCGGCGATCAGCTTTTCGCATTCCCGGTCGGCGATGGTCACGGGCGAAGAGTCGGCCTTGTCCTCGGCGGTGACGCCGCGTTCCTGGTACTCCAGTGCGAGCAGTCCAGCGCGCCGGCCCAGATCGCGGGCCAGCTCGAGTTCCGTTTCAAACACCATGGGGGTAATCGTAGCGTGCCGGGCGGGTCTCAATGTGCGACCGCGAGGGTCTGGTATCCTGAATCTTGGCTCGAATCTACCCCTTCCAACCCTATAGATACACGCAGAAAGCCGGCGAGTTGGCGGATCTGGTCACCCAGCCGTACGACAAGATTTCACCGGCCATGCGGACGCGTTACCTCTCGCTGAGCCCCTACAACCTCGTGCGGGTCGTATTGGGCGAAAAACTGCCCTCGGATAACGAGGCTGAAAACGTCTATACCCGCGCCGCGAATTACCTGCAAGAGTGGATCGCGAATGGCATTCTAGCCCAGGACGCCGAGTCCGGCGTGTTTCCCTACTTCCAGGAGTTCACGGTCCCGGACACTGGCGAGCGCCTGGTACGCAAGGGCTTCATCGCCCTGGGCGCGCTGGAGGAGTATTCGGCGGGCATCGTACACCGTCACGAGCAGACGCTATCGGGTCCCAAGAAGGATCGCACCGAGTTGCTGCGTGCCACCCATGCGCACTTCGGACAGATCTTCATGCTGTACCCCGACCCGGCGCGCACCATCGATAGCCTGCTGGACGAAGCCGCGCAGGCGCCGCCGCTCGCTGAAATCACGGACGAGTACGGCGTGGTGCATCGGTTTTGGAAGATCGCGGACGCGAGCCGGATCCAACAGTTGATGGCCAACAAGAAACTTCTGATCGCCGACGGCCACCACCGCTATGAGACGGCGCTCGGGATCCACCGCGACAATCCCGGAATGCCCGGCGCTGACCGCGTCATGATGACCTTCGTCAACATGCATTCGCCCGGATTGAAGATTTTGGCCACGCACCGGCTGGTCAGCGGCATCCCCGCGCAGAGCCTTCCGGAAGGGTTCCTGGAAGCCGCCGCGGCGCATTTTGATATCGACCAGATCGACTCGACCGATGCTCTGAAGGCCAGTTGGGAAGAGCGGCCCAACCACACGCTCATCGGCGCGGCCATCGGCAACCTGCTGTTCCGCCTGGAGGACCGCACCGCCCGGGGAGAGCTCGACGTGCGCATTCTGCACGAGACGCTGCTCGCGAAAGTGCTGGGCATCTCCGAGGAAGCAGTGCGCGACGAGCAGCACCTGCGCTACATTCGCGGAATTGACCAGGCTGTCGCCGAGGCCCGCAGCGGCGCGGCTCAAATCGCTTTTCTACTGAAACCGACCGGAGTCGAGCAAGTAGCGTCCACCTCATTCAGCGGCGGCGTTATGCCGCAAAAATCAACGGATTTCTACCCCAAGCTGCTCACGGGACTCGCCATATACAAGCTGGACTGATCAGCGGCCGCCAAACGCGCGGCGAGGCGCGATTCCCACTTTTGAATAGTCGGCACCTGGTCTATTCTGTAGTGGGCTGCATCTGGGGCGCCTCTTCCACTGGGACCGAGAATTGGAGGAGCGCGGGATCGCAGCCCCATAGCTTTGCCCGGCCTGTTTTTGGGAGAATCCGAAGTGTATGGCCATGCTGCCGCCCGAGCTTCCTCGCGAGCGTAGGACCGTTTACAACCTGCTCTCCGGAACTGCCGATTTTCTCGGCAGCGCCGCCGCCCTACACCAGCCTCAGGGCGATGGTGTCTACAAAAGCTGGACGTGGATCGAGTACCGGGAAGCGGTGGAAGAGATTGCCGCTGGACTGCGTTCGCTGAACATTGGCCTGGGCGACATCTGCGGGCTCGCCTCTGAAACGCGCGCCGAGTTCTTCCTGGCCGACATCGGCATCATGACGAACGGCTCTATCGCGGCTGCCGTCTACACCAGTCTGCCCATTGCCGATCAGGTAAAAACTCTCAGAGCGGCGGAACCCAAGGCGATCTTCGTCGAGAATCCGAAGATGCTAAAGGCGCTGGAAGACGGTGGGATGAGCGAGATCGCCGCCAAGCGGATTCTCTTCACCGGGGAGGCGGAGAACGCGATCACGCTGGACCAGTTACGGGAACTCGGATCCCAGGCTCTACTTGAGGACCCTCGGCTCATCGAACGGCTGCGCGACAGCGTGACGCCGGAATTGCCCGCCATTCTTTACCTGACTTCAGGCGCGACGGGCGAACCGAAGATGGGCCTGGTCTCGCACAACGCGATCTGCGCGAATTGTGACATGGGCACGAAGGTGCTGCCCCTCGGCCCTTCCGATTCGACGCTGGTCTTCCTGCCTTCGGCCCATATTACGCAGCGTCTGGCGCTGGAATTGTTTCTCGTCAGGCTCGGTCTGCCCGCCTGGTTCAGCGAGAGTCTGTCTAAGATGCCGGGCGAGCTGCGCTCGATCCGTCCGACGCTCTTCATCGCGCCACCGCGGGTTTGGGAGCGCATGTACGCGAGCATTACGACGGAGATCCGCAAGAAGCCGGCGGCCGTGCGCAAGCTGTTCTACATGGGACTTGGCGTCGGAAACGCGGTCAGCCAGGCACGCCAGCAAGGGAAGACGCCCGGCGCCTGGCAGCTCGCCTCACTGAAGTTCTTCGACAAGCTGGTGTTCTCCAAGATTCGCGAACGCCTGGGCGGCCGGCTTCGGATCCCTTGCAGCGGCTCGGCGCCGCTAGGCAAGAGCCTGGCCGAGTTCTACGCCTGCATCGGGCTGCCGCTGATTGAAGCCTATGGCCTGACGGAAGGCGGGGTGGTCACCGCGAACCCTGTGGATCGGCCACGCTACGGCTCGATCGGAAAACCGCTGCCCGGCGCCGAGTTGAAGCTCGGCGAGGATGGCGAGTTGCTGGTGCGGGGCGAGACGGTCTTCATGGGTTACTACAAGGACCCGGGCGCGACGGCGGCAGTGCTGCGCGATGGCTGGCTGCACACGGGCGACATAGCCGAAATCGACAAGGATGGCTACATCTGGATCACCGGCCGCAAGAAAGAACTGATCGTCTCTTCCAGCGGCAAGAAGGTCTATCCGGCTCGTATCGAGGGGCTGTTCAAGATGCACCCGATCGTCAACCAGATCCTGCTGATTGGAGACAGGCTGCCTTACATGACGGCGCTCATCAGCATCAACGAGCAGGCGGCCGGAAGCGTGCGAGGCGTTTCCGCAACGGCCCGGAGCCTGGAAGAGCTCGCCGAGGACAAGGCCGTCAATACAGAGGTCAAGCAGATCGTCAAAAAGGTCAATGCCCAACTGCCGCCCTTCGAGCAAGTGCGGCGTTTCAAGATCATCTCACGGGATTTCTCGATCGAACAGGGCGAACTGACGCCCACCATGAAGCTGCGCCGCTCGAAGGCAATCGAGAGTTTCCGCAAAGAGATCGGCGATCTCTACGTCGGACGCGAAGAATTCTAATACCGTGGTGCGCACTCCATAACGTCGGCTACATCTATCGGCGACTGCGTGACGAGTGAATCAATTCTCCTAGACTGGATTTTAATCAATGGCCCAGAACGTTCCCATTACGGTCGCCAAAGGCGACGGCATCGGCCCCGAGATTATGGACGCTACGCTCCATATTTTGAAGGAAGCTGGCGCCCGGCTTGACATAGAAGAGATTGAGATCGGCGAAAAGGTCTATCTCCGCGGCAACACGGTCGGCATCGAGAAAAGCTCGATCGAGTCGATGCTGCGCACTGGAGTCTTTCTGAAGGCGCCTATCACGACGCCGCAGGGCGGAGGCTATAAGAGCCTGAACGTGACGACGCGCAAGATGCTCGGGCTGTATGCCAACATCCGTCCTTGCGTCGCTTACGACCCCTACATTCCGACCAAGCACCCCGGCATGGACGTGGTGATCGTTCGTGAAAACGAAGAGGATCTGTACGCCGGCATCGAGCATCAGCAGACGCCGGACGTGACGCAATGCCTGAAGCTCATCACGCGCTCGGGCTGCGAACGCATCGTGCGCTACGCGTTCGAATACGCGATTCGCAACAACCGCAAAAAGGTCACTGTCTTTATGAAGGACAACATCATGAAGCTGACCGACGGGTTGTTCCACAAGGTGTTCGACGAGATCGCCCCCGAGTACCCGGACATCGTGAACGAAGCCTGGATTGTCGACATCGGCGCGGCCAAGCTGGCCGATACGCCGGGCGCGTTCGACGTGATCGTGATGCCGAACCTCTACGGCGATATTCTCTCCGACGTCGCGGCGCAGATCGCCGGCTCGGTCGGACTCGCCGGCTCGGCGAACGTCGGCGCGAAGTACGCGATGTTCGAAGCCATCCACGGCTCGGCGCCACGGCGCGCGGGGCAGAATCTCGCGAATCCATCGGGACTGCTGCTGGGCGCGGTGATGATGCTCGTGCACATCGAGCAGTACGACATCGCCGAGCGCGTGCACAACGCGTTTCTGCGCACGCTCGAAGACGGCATCCACACCTACGACATCGCCAAAGATGGCAAGAACCCACACACCACCAAGCAGGTCGGCACGAAGGAGTTCGGCGACGCCATCGTCGCGCGACTGGGCCAGGAACCGCAGAAGTTCAAGCCCGTCCGGTACAAAGCCATTCCGAAGCAGGCCGATCGCGCTGGGGCTGCAGCGCGGCCATTGCCCCACCGCGACCTGGTGGGGATCGACCTGTTCTTCTATAATCCGCCGGGCGACCCGGTCGGATTCGGCCAGCGGGCGGAAACTCTGAATGGCGGCGGGTTGAAGCTCATCATGGTGTCCAACCGCGGCGTGAAGGTCTATCCCGACGGCCTGAAAGACACGCTGACCTGCGATCACTGGCGAGTGCGCTTCCAGAGCGACAACTCGAACCCGGTGGTCGCCTATCAGCAGATAATCGACCTGATGCAGCGCGCCAACCATGCGGGCTTCGAGATCATCAAGACCGAGGGACTCTACAACTTCGACGGCAAGGCCGGCTTCTCGCTCAGCCAGGGCCAGTAGAGTTCTGGAATTGCGACTATAAGAGGGACGAGCCTACCAAACGGACGGCGCGTCCCTTTTTTCATTGGGAGAGGGAAGAGCACGGAAGCAGGAGATCGGGCTTATGGAATCCAAACCTCTGGTTGGCATCGTCATGGGCAGCGCCTCGGATTGGGACACGATGCAGCACGCGTGCGCCATCCTCGACGAATTCGGCGTGGACTATGAGAAGCGGGTCATCTCGGCCCATCGCGCGCCCGATGCGCTCGCCGAGTGGGCCAAGTCGGCGCGCGCGCGAGGGCTGGAAGTCATCATCGGCGGAGCCGGCGGCGCGGCGCATCTGCCTGGTGTGACCGCGGCTTACACGACGCTGCCGGTGCTGGGAGTGCCGATGCAAAGTGCGGCGTTGAACGGCCTCGATTCGCTGCTGTCGATCGTGCAGATGCCGGGCGGCATCCCCGTCGGTACCCTCGGGATCGGGAAGGCCGGGGCCGTGAATGCCGGATTGCTGGCGGTGGCGATCGTCGCCTTGCACCGGCCCGTTCTCGTCGAACGGCTGGAAGCCTATCGCGTGAAGCAGACGCAGAAGGTACTCGACGCAAAGCTGCCCGGTTAGCGGCCAGATGGACGCGAGGCGTATTGTCGTCGTTGGCGGTGGAGCGGTTGGGCTCGCCTCCGCGTTGCGAGTGCTCGAACAGGCTCCGGATGTAAGGTTGACACTGGTGGAGAAAGAGGCCGCCGTCGGTCGGCATCAGACGGGCCATAACAGCGGCGTGCTGCATTGCGGCCTGGCGTATCGTCCCGGTTCGCGCAAGGCTCAACTCGCGGTTCGCGGGATCCGGCAGATGACCGCGTACTGCCGCGAGCACTCCATTCCCCACGAGATTTGTGGCAACCTCGTCGTTGCGAAATGCGCCGAGGAATTGCCCCGTCTTCAGGACCTGCTCCAGCGCGGCATGCAGAACGGACTGCGCGGGCTGGAGATCGTCGATCCGTCCCAAATGCGAGAGATCGAACCCCACGCCAGCGGCGTAGCAGGCTTGCGCGTGCCCGAGGAAGGCATCGTCGACTACCCGGAAGTGTGCGAGGCTTTGAAGCGCGACATCGAAGCGCGTGGCGGCACGGTGCTGCTGGATGCGCCCGTCATTGGACTCCATCGCAGCGGACAGGAGTGGCGCGTAGAAACGAAAGCAGGCAGCCTCGCGGCTGACATACTTGTCACCTGCGCCGGCCTCCATGCCGATTGCATCGCCAAACTTGCGGGCGTCGACACCGATGTTCAGGTGGTGCCTTTCCGGGGCGACTACTACAAGCTGCGGCCAGAGCGCCAGTTCCTGGTCCGCAACCTGATCTACCCGGTGGCCGACCCGAAGTTCCCGTTCCTCGGCGTTCACTTCACGCGCATGATCCGCGGCGGCATTGAAGCCGGACCCAACGCCGTGCTCTCGCTCAAGCGTGAAGGCTACTCCAAGACCGCATTCGACCTGCGCGACGCCGCCGAAGCGCTGGCCTTTCCCGGCCTGTGGCGATTCGCCGGCAAGCATCTTGGCATGTGCGTCTCGGAGCTGCGCCGAGCGTTCAGCCGTTCGCTATTCTGCCGCTCGCTGCAAACGCTGGTTCCCGAGATTCGCGAAGACGACCTGATCGACGGAGGCAGCGGCGTGCGAGCGCAGGCGATGCGTCCCGACGGACGGCTGATCGAAGACTTTGAATTCGTCGTTCGCGACCGCGCCGTGCACGTCCTGAACGCGCCTTCGCCGGCGGCCACAGCGTCGCTGGCCATCGGCGAAGAGGTCGCATCGCTCGCACTGGCGCAGTGAAGCTCTCGTGACTCTGCGGCAACAACTCGAGCAATGGCAGGCCCAGTGGGCCGAACGTCGAGGTCTCCCGTTCCGGCCACGCAACCAGTCATCTCCCTCGCGCGCGGTGTTCCGCCTGTCCGACCAGTTCTGTGAGCCGCTGGACCCAGCCACGGAGCGCGAATTCATCCAATGCTCGGGCGGCGAACTGGAAGGCACGGGCACCGAAGGTCACCTCTATTCCCTGCTTTCCTCCGCCGCACTCGCCGTCAACGTCTTTGCCCACTGGAGGCATCGTCCCAAGCGCGAGTTGCTGCGCGCACTGGGCTTCCGAGTGGACCATCCAGTGTGGCTCGGCTTCGAGTGCCGCTTCCCCATTACGGCGGGCTTCGGCACTCCGCCGCATGCCGACGTGACGCTCGCGGCGGAAGGCGCGTCGCCGTTCCTCTGCGCCATCGAAGCCAAATTCGGAGAACCTTACGCTGGAATGCCGCAGCATGGTTTGCGCCCCGGCCACGCATGCCACGCCTATTTCAAGGACTGGCCCAATCTCGCCAAACTCGCAGCGCGCATTTCTCCCGAGGACCGGCTGCACCGGCATCTGCACGCCGCGCAACTGTTGAAGCATCTGCTGGGACTGAGGACCACGGGCCGGAAGGTCACGCTGCTGTACATGTGGTTCGATGTGCAAGGTCCGGAGGGGCGCCGGCACCGCGACGAGACGCACGAGTTCACAATGCTGGCGCGCAGGGACGGCCTGGACGTCTGGTCCATGACCTGGCAGGAGTTGTGGGCGGCGCTGGTCGAAGAAGCGCACGCCGACGAGCATCGCGACTACCTCACCTACCTGCGACAGCGCTACGCCCTGGACCGGCGAATCGCCTAGGGGAGCCTCAAATGGAGCCACAACCCTGAAACGGAGCGGTTGTAGCAGCGTGGACCGCTCCGAAAACCGGCAGCAATATCCTCTCCCGCGGGACCGCCCTTCCCGAGCAGTGCACGGCTCATGCACCTTGCCTGGCGATCGGTGAATCACTTGGCCGACAACAAAGCCTTGCCGGCCTCGACGTACTTCGCCGCTTTAGGATTGTCCTCGTTCCACTCCACTGGCTTCGAGGAGTTGGCGAGGCGCACCAATGCCACGCCGATGGCTCTGGTCACCGTCGTCATGTTGTCGTAGTCGATCTTCTCCCAATGGTCGCCCGGCTGGTGGTAATCGGGAAACACGAATGCCGTGCCGAGCGTGTGCGCGGGCACGCCCGAATCGGCCAGCGACTGATTATCGCTGCGCCCGAAATACGCGTCCGAGTTCTTCTTGTGTTTGTAAAACGTGACGCCCGTTTCCCGGCCCGCCGCCGTCAGCCAGTCGCTCAGGTTTGAGTAGTCGTACCCCGTGACGAAGACGCGCTTCACATTCGGCCCCTCGCTGTCGTCGGTGCGGCCCAACTGTTCCAGGTTCAGGTCCGCGATCGTCTTGACAAGCGGAAAGAGCGGGTGGGCCCCGTAGTAGCGCGAGCCCAGCAGGCCCTTCTCCTCGCCGAAGTAGGCGATGAAAAGAATGCTGCGCTTCGGCCTCTGGGGCAGGCGGACCAGCGCTTCGGCCAGGGTGAGCATGGCCGAGGTGCCGCTGGCGTCGTCGTTGGCGCCGTTGTAGATGCGGTCGCCTTGACTCCCCAGGTGGTCGTAATGGCCGCTCACGATCAGATACGTCTCGCTCAGCTTCGGATCGGAGCCGCGCAGCAATCCGGCGACGTTTCTGAGCGTGATTTTCTTCACATCCGAAGCCGCGCAGTGGACCGAGATCCTGGCGCCGGTCTCTCCGGCGGGCAGGTGCTCCACCAACTCCCGGAATGCCTGGTCCCGGATGATGATAGATGGCGGCGGTGTCTGCTTCTGCCCGCTCAGATCGGTCAAGTGCGGTCCAGGAAATCCCTGGCTTCCCGTGGCTTCGATCAGCAGGGCCGCTTTGGACTCCAGCAGCTTGCCTTGGATGCGCGCCGCCCGCAGGTAGGTCTCGCGCCTCTGGTCGGCTGGCACAGCCCCGAGGTCCGAGCGTAGAATGAGCACCGCCTTGCCGCTCAGGCTCGCTGGCGTTAACGCCGCGCCGCCTTCGCCGGCGTTCAGAGTCACCCTCAACACGGGCAAGTCCTCGAAGTCAACCGCCGACGCGGCCGTCGCGCGAACCATGCTCGCCGGCACTTCCACCTTTGCGCCCTGATAATCAATCGAGAAATGAAAACCGGCGAGATTTTCCGTCACCGTCGCGTACGGCGCGCTTTGGAAGTACCCATCGTCTCCAGCCGGCTCCAGCCCCGCGCGGCGGAATTCTGAGGCGATGTACTCGGCGGCGACGTCCAGGCCCTTGGACGGAGTGTCGCGCCCCTCCAAGGCGTCGGAAGCCAGAAACGAGACGTGCGCTTTGAGTTCGCCGGCGGTGATTGCGTCGCTGACGAACTGCTCGTCGCTGCTTAGTGAAGCCTGCAACAGAGCCGCGGCGCAAAGCGCCAGGAATAGACGTCGGGCGGGTTTCATGGGAAGAACACTCATCGTAGCACCAGGCATCGCGCCGCCCCGAAGCCCGGTTGGTTCACGTATACGAAAATGAAAACGAAGCCGGGATCCACTGGAGAGGCGAGCCCTGAAGTCGTTCCTCCTGGCGGATGCCGCTAAAGACCTTGTGACCGGGAGTCGATACGCGTATAAGGGGGGTGGGCGTCGAGGATCCGATGGTGCAACCAGCA
The DNA here is from genome assembly GCA_963823095.1 of Terriglobia bacterium. Classification (GTDB taxonomy): domain Bacteria; phylum Acidobacteriota; class Terriglobia; order Bryobacterales; family Bryobacteraceae; genus CAIVVT01. The sequence continues at coordinate 278,720 of CAWGKI010000019.1, read as the reverse complement.
CATAACGGGACCACTCCCCCGAAAGTCCGGGTGCTTCCTCATGCGCCTAAGGAGTTGACGCGCGAACGGCTGGTTCGCCTGGGCGAGGGCGTCGGCAAGGTTGTATACGCCTCCGACCACTGGGTGGTCAAGCGCGAGCGCCGGCCGTCCGAAATCCTGGCCCTGATCGCCGTTTGGAAGTTCCTTCGGCGGGTGGAGCGGCTGTTGCCCGCCTGGCTCAAGCTTCGCATCGTACCCGACGCGGGCAAGCGAAACCGCTTACTGCTGCTCGTCTTCCAGGGCGTGGTCCTGAGCATTCCGAAGGGCATCTGGTTCACCACGCACGCCGGAGAATACTGGCGCTGGTACACGAAGTTGGAGGCGCGCGGAGCGGTGCTGGCCGACAAGTACCTTGCCGGCACTTATCTGGTTCCCCAACGCGTCACTTTCCCGCCAATACGCGTTCGCGTCAAAGACTGGCCGGGTTGGCTGGTGGTATCCGAAGCCACGGAACGGGTCGAAATGACCTTACACGACCGCATCAACGACCTCGCCCGCTCGCTTCGCTTCGACGAAATCGCGATGTGGCTGGACCGGTTGCTGGCCACCCGAAAGGCCGGGTGGAAACTCGGCGTTTTTTCGCTCGACGCGCACCTGAACAATTTCGGAGTGCTCGGAGACAGGATCGTGCTGCTCGACACGGGCGGCCTCACCAACCGCTGGGCCGACATTGAGGCCCGCTTGAACATCCTCGACGAGTTCCTGAGTCCGCACGCGCGGCTGGGATTGGAAGAAACTCTGAGAGACAGGCCCGACATTGCCGAGCGATTTGACGCCCAATGGCGCGCGGTCGTCAATGCCGATGAGATCCGGCGTCTCTGGCCCAGGCCGATAGCCGAGAACGGTCACCGGCGGGAGTCGGCTTCCGCTTCGCGCGAGCCGGCACGCTAAACTCATTGGGATGCGGATCGGCATCCACACTTCCACCTCCGGCAACCTGGCGAACTCTGCCCGCAAGGCGCACGAACTCGGAGCGAATTGCTTTCAGATCTTCTCGGCCAGCCCGCGCATGTGGCGTGCCTCCGCGCCCGATCCGGCGCAAGTGCTCGAAATGAAAGCCGCACGTGCGGAGCACGACCTCACGCCGCTGGTAATCCACGACAGCTACCTGATCAACCTGGCTGCGTTCGATCCTGAGATTCGGGCCAAGTCCATCGCCGGATTTCGCGGCGAACTGGAACGCGCCAGCGCCATCGGGGCGGAGTACCTGGTGATGCATCCGGGCAGCGCGAAGGGCTACGATTCGCTGGATCAGGCTCTGGAAACGCTCGCAAATTCGCTCGAAAACGCGGCAAAAGGGCTCGTTTTCGACGGTTTTTGCCTGCTTTTCGAAAACACCGCCGGCGGCGGCTCCACTATAGGGCGCACGCTGGAGGATCTCAAGACGCTGCGCGAGATGACCGCGCCCAGGCTGCCGTTCCCCGTCGGGTACTGCCTCGATACCTGCCATCTGTTCGCTTCAGGCTATGACGTTTCCACCGAAGCGGGCCTCGAAGACACCGTAAAGCAGGCCGAAAAAGTGCTCGGGCTCGACCACGTTCCGGTGATCCATACCAACGATTCCAAGGGCACGCTCAACTCACACCTCGACCGGCATGAGAACATTGGAAAAGGACACATTGGTCTCGAAGGCTTCCGCCGCATTCTGAACCATCCGAAGTTGCGAACCAAGGCCTTTGTTCTGGAGACGCCCATCGACAACGAGGGCGACGACCAGGTCAATGTGGACACTCTAAAATCTCTATGCCGGAAAAGCCGTACAACCACGAAGAAGTCGAACTGAAATGGAGCGAGAACTGGGCTGCCCAGCCCGATCTCTATAAGGCCGCGGACGACGGCGCGAAGCCGCGTTACTACGTGCTCGAAATGCTTCCGTACCCCAGCGGGCGGCTGCACATGGGCCACGTCCGCAACTACTCCATCGGCGATACTCTCGCCCGTTACATGTGGATGCGCGGCTACGACGTCATGCATCCGATGGGATGGGACGCCTTTGGCATGCCGGCCGAGAACGCCGCCATCAAGCGCAATCAGCATCCCGCCTTGTGGACGTTTTCGAACGTCGCTCACATGAAGAAGCAGCTCGCGCGCATGGGCTTCGCCTACGACTGGGCGCGAGAGACCAACACCTGCACGCCGGAGTACTACCGCTGGAACCAGTGGTTCTTCCTGCGTATGTACGAAAAGGGCCTGGCCTATCGCAAGAACTCACTGGTGAATTGGTGCCCCGAGTGCGCCACTGTGCTCGCGAACGAGCAGGTTGTGGACGGTTGCTGCTGGCGACATGAGTCCACGCCTGTAGAGCAGCGCGAACTGACCCAGTGGTTTCTGCGCATTACGGCGTACGCAGATCAGTTGCTCGACGACATGGCGCAGCTCGAGGCCGGCTGGCCCGCCCAGGTGCTGACCATGCAGCGCAACTGGATCGGCCGCAGCGAGGGCGCGGAGATCGACTTCACGCTGAAGACGACGGGCGCGGAGCTGAAAGCGACAGGTGATACGCTGCGCGTCTTCACCACGCGCGTCGATACCATCTACGGCGCGACCTGCGTGATTCTTGCGCCCGAGCATCCGGTGGCGAAGGCACTCTGCACGGGTGAGATGGCCGCGACCCTGAAGAAGATGGTCGACGATCCGACGCGCAAGGATCCGGAGCGGCTGGAAAAGAACGGCTTCTTCACTGGTCACGCGGCGGTCAACCCTTACAGCGGGCAGGAGATCCCGATCTGGGTCGGCGACTTCGTGCTGTGGGGCTACGGCACGGGCGCGATCATGGCCGTCCCGGCGCACGACCAGCGCGACTTTGAATTCTGCCGAAAGTACGGGATCCCGGTGGTGCCGGTGATCCGTCCGGTGGACGGTCCGCTGGCCGTCGAGTCCGAGATGAAGGAGTGTTTCCCGGACTACGGCGTCGTCGAAAACTCGGGCGAATGGTCGGGGCTCGCCTCGGCCGAAGCACGCAAGCAGATGGCCGCCTACGCCGAGGCGCACGGCTTCGGCAAGGCGTCGATTACGTTCCGCTTGAAGGACTGGGGCATCTCGCGTCAGCGCTATTGGGGCACGCCGATTCCCATGGTGCATTGCCCGGTCGACGGCATCGTTCCGGTGCCGGACGATCAGTTGCCGATCGTACTGCCCGACGACGTGAAGTTCACCGGAGAGGGAAAGTCGCCGCTTGCTCAAAATGAGAAGTTCCTGAAGACAACCTGCCCCAAGTGCGGAGGTCCGGCCGAGCGCGAGACCGACACGATGGACACGTTCGTCGACTCGTCGTGGTACTTCTTCCGCTATGTCGATCCGCAGAACACTTCGATGCCGTTCGATCCGGCCACGGTGAAGCCGTGGTTCCCGGTGGACCAGTACATCGGCGGCGTGACGCACGCGATTCTGCACCTGCTCTACTCGCGCTTCTGGTGCAAAGTGATGCGCGACCTCGGTCTGGTCAGCGTCGACGAGCCTTTCAAAAACCTGTTCACACAGGGCATGGTGCAGCTCAACGGCCAGACCATGTCGAAGTCAAGAGGCAACATCGTCGACCCGGACGACATGGTGGTCAAGTACGGCGCGGACACGTGCCGGCTGTTCACGCTCTTCGCGGCTCCGCCCGAGAAGAACATGGACTGGAACGAGTCGAGCGTCGAAGGCCAGTACCGCTTCCTGAGCCGCCTGTTCCGCTGGGTGACGCGCAATCATGACTCTGAAGCCGGAACAGGCGAAACCGATGCGGCGGCGCTGCGCAAGCTACACCAGACCATTCGCAAGGTGACTGCCGACTTCAAGAACCGCTGGCACTTTAACACGTCGATCGCGGCGCTGATGGAGCTGATGAACGAGTTGCACGCGCTCGAGGCCGGCTTGTCGCCCGCAATCCGCAAGGATTGCTCCGAAAAAGTTACGCTGCTGATTGCTCCGTTCGCGCCCTACGCCGCCGAGGAGCTGTGGGCACTGCTGGGCCGGACCGGCCCGGTATTCAAGCAACCCTGGCCCGCGTTCGACGAAGACATGGCGCGCGAGGAATCGCTCGAAGTGCCGGTGCAGGTCAACGGCAAGCTGCGCGGGAGAGTGACGGTCCCGCATGGGACGCCAAAGGAAGGCCTGGAGAAAGCCGCTTTGGCGGACGAGAAGATTCAGACTTTCATCGCGGGTAAGACCGTGGTGAAGGTGATCGTGGTGCCGGAGAAGCTGGTCAATATCGTCGTGCGCTGAGCGCGGCAGAACATCTGTCGCCCCTGCGGCTAGCCATGCGCGGCTGGCGTGTCATGACAAGCTTTCGCATTGCGGCTCCGGTCTTAGCGACGGACCGGCGGATGACACCGCGCTCCATCCTTTTCTCCACCCGAGCGCCAAAGCGGCGCCCGCCGCCAAGCCCGCCAGACCTACGCGCCATAAGAGCACATTCGGGCCCAGGAGGATAAGAGGCGTGACTGCCGCAAGAATCGCGAAGCTCCCCAGCCAGATTCGCACCACGGATGTGAAGTATACGCGTGGCGTCAAGCCAAGCTTGCGGTGAAGACGCGCGGCCAAAGGCAGGTGTGTGACGAAGAACTGACTCACGGCGGTGGCTAAGACGGTACCTGCAACGCCAATGCGCGAGAGCAGAACGATCGACAAAATCACATTCAACACGGCCTCCGCGATGGCGTGCAGGCCGCAGCGCCGTTCCTCGCCCATAGCGCAGAGAACCAGGCCCGCCGGGCGATACAGCGCCACGGTCAGGAACGCGGCCGCCACGCACAGGTTCACCACCGTCCCCGCGTATAGGCCGGGTCCTACCCACACGGCCACCACATCGCGCCCGCAACAGCACATTCCCCAGGCGAAGATCACCGCGATGCCGCCGAAGCGGCGCATCTGGGTGAGATAGACGGCGGCGATCTCGGCGTCCGCGGAGGCGGCGTGCAACCTCATCAAGTGCGGCAGCAGCGGAGCGTTCTGCGCACCGAGTAACGTCTGCAGGGTGCCCGCGATCCTCTGCAAGAGCGACAGTGGAACGACCAGGGCTGGCCCCAGCAGAGTGCCCACCAGAATGCTGTCGCTCTGGTACGCGATCATGAACCCAAGATCGGCCAGCAGGAACCCGCCGCTGCTCACCAACAATTGCACCGTGGCGTTTCCGCCCGCCAGGCGCAGGGTAGGGTGCGCGATCCCGCGTAAACGCCACAGCGCCGCAAGGCATACAGCCAGCGCCAACGCGAACGTCGCACCGCCTTGCAGACCAGCCAGTATCCACAATGCCGCCTGGAGTTTCACGCACACCAGCGTCAGGGCAAGGCCCGCCACCGCGCTGCCGATCAAGGCGACTCTTCCCAGAGCGAACCAGCCCAGTCCGCCCAGGTACGCGCTCAGCGCCCCCAGCATCATAGAGCCGCACACCGAGAAGAAAGTCCAGAACGAGAGCGCCACTACGGTGCTTCCGTATGCCAGCCCCATGGCCCACGCGGCGGCGGCGCTCACAGGTACGCCCATCAGGAGGTACATCCCGAGCAGGCTCAATAAAAGATGAAAGGACCGTTCGGCTAATGGCCCGTCTTGCCTGCTCCAGGCCTCGGCGCTCGCTCGCATCAACGCGGCAGCGGTTCCGCGCTGGACGATGAGCAGGTAGCCGGCGAAGCCGCCCGCCATCACCCAGAACCCATACTCCGCCCGGTCCACGTGTTGCGTCAGAAGACGTATCGCGAGAACTCCGGTGGCCAGCGTCACCAGCGTGTGCAGGTTCGAGAGAATCCAATCGAGTGTGAGACGCCCCTCCGAATGACGGGATGCGTGGCGCTGAGAGACGGGGTGCATGGGTGGCTTCAGTGATGATGGTGGTGTGAGACGGCGCGTGGCGGCCTCACTCCCAGCAACTCCGGCCCGAATTGAACCGCGATGCGAACGGGACGAATCAGCCAGTAGAGCGGCATCAGCCTGCGCGGGAGCGGCAACCACTCTACGTCATCCCAGTTCGGAGCGAAGATTTTCAGTATCCAGTAACGCATACGGTCCGCACGGCGCTCGCGGCTGCGAGCCTGGAACCAAACCGTCTGTATCACCGAGGTGGCCGGCTTGCGGATCCCGAGGAAATAGTCCCAGACCTGTGCCGTGAGTTCCGCCACTACGGGGTCCCCATCGATTTCGGCAACGATGCGTTCAGGGAGGGAACACTCGAACCAGGCTTGCGAAAGATTCAACCCGAGCAGCAAGACCCGGCGGCTGCCCAGCGCCGTGGCGCGCTCGAGCAATGTCTCCCAATTGAGCCCGGGGCTTCGACCGACCAGGGCCGCCAGGCTGAGCACCTGCTCGGCGCACTGCCACTCGTGCTTGGTGCCGTGCATGGCGAGCAGCAAGACCAGGTCCTCGCGCGACAGGCTGGGAACCGGGCGCCCGTCCAACATCACAGTATCCATGCGCTCGCCCAACTCTTCGTTGGTGAGCGGGAATGAGAAAAAGCACGGGATAGCTTCGCCATGGAGTTCGACGGCCAGACCGCTTTCCGCATGACGAAACTGATAGTGGTATTCGGTTTCCAGGTGCACTGCCTGGGCGGCTCGCCCGGAGCGATGCTCGAGGCGATAGCCGAGCGACTCGATTAGGCTCGCGGCGCGCGGGATCGACGCGCGCGGAATCAGCAGATCGAGATCCGAATAATGACGTAGCGTGACGTCCCCGTAGGCCAGCATCGCGAGCACGGGGCCCTTGTAGGGAATCACGGGGCAACCCTCGCGCTGAAAGCGTTCCAACAGGCGCAGCAGTTCGGCGGTCGCGGCGAGGCTGTTGGCCGCTATCTTGCCGGCTCGCTCGCTCAGAGTCCGCCAGGCGGATTCTGGCACCAGCCCGGCATGGGAACGCAGTGCATGATGTACCTGTGGAAGCATGCGCGTCCGACGCGAGAGGTGGACGAGACGATCCCAATCAAGGTTAGACGGCGGCGCCGGGACGAGCGCCTCCGGGTGCACCATCGCACGACCACACTCAAGCAGGTAATCCTCTTCAGGCGCTAACTGCGACGGCTTGTTCACGGCGCTCCATTTCACGCACTTCTTTTTCGATCAGGCCGACCAGGTTGGGAAGATCGGTATGCAACTTCGGGCGCTCAAGGCGGCGCACGCTCACGCGGGCCGCCAGGCGCGCGCATCTTTGAAGGTGCGCCGCTTCGCACACGGGCTTGATCGACAGGGAGGAAAGGAACGCGTTCCGCGCCAGTTCCGCGGCCGCTTCATCCTCGGATAGCTCCGCGACGCTCACCTCTGGGGCTTCAGCCAGCACGTAGACACAGCGAAGCGGCACCGAGCAGGGCGCGAAGTTCCCGTGAATCTTCCAGCCCAGCTTCTCCTCGGAGACTACGCATCCGGCAGTGCCGCCGCGGCGCGGGAAAGCGTCCGGCGAATCTTCTCGCAGTTTCACTTGCGGGAACCCGGGAAAGACCATCGGCTCATTCCGGTCGTCAATAACCCCGTGGTCATCGGCCAGGACCGCGCAACCTGCGCTGCACAGCGCCATCACCATGGTGGACTTGCCGGAACCCGAGGGGCCCATGAACGCGACGCCCGAGTGGCCAACCTGGACCACGCCGGCGTGCAGTACGAAAAGGCCTCGCTGCGCCATCGCCACGCCCAGGCCCTGGCCGATCACCCAGTTCTGGACGATGCGCGCGTCGGCGCCGGGAGCCGGATCCACCAGGATTTCCTTCCCCTCGTGGATGCGAAGCGCGCCGCGCCTGCCGCAGAACAGCCAGACTGTGCCGTTCTCCGACCAAACCCTCCTGCCCGCGAGTGGCAAGGAGGAAGGCACTTCGACGCGTCCGCGCCGGATCGTCAGATCCGGCCTGGCGGACGCCTCATCAAGTTGTGGCAAGACCAATTCCGACTCGATAGCCAAGCCGTAAGCAGAGTAGGAGGCCAATAGCAAGCTTCCGCTCCTTCAACCCGCCTTCCACCGGCCGCCCCGCACGACTTACGTACAGGCAGCCTCCTCACAGGCAGGTACGTCCAACTCGTCCCCGATCAGTTCATCGAAGCTGTATTGTTATGTCCTTGCCAGATCCCACGTGCTCCAACGTGATGGACTGGCCGCGGTTGTGAATAACGGACACCGTGTCGCCGACAGTAGCCGACTTGGTCCTGCGAGCCGTCAACCGCGGTTGAAATACGCCCATATCGACGATGATCCGCCCCGGCTGCATGGAGACAGGTTTGGCCTCGAGAGACGGGCGGACGCCAACGTCGTCGCAGAATTGGTGAACCGACACATCGAGGGCCAAAGCCGCTGGCGCCAACAGGAGCAATCCCGTTAAGGCAACCGCGAACTCGCGCAAGAGAAGGCCTCCTCCAGACCTAGCCCGTTTGCGGTACTTCATATCCTTTTACCTTGGATGTCAGACCACTGTCAACGTCAATCGGGGACCGGCGGCGTGAATGTTGCGTAATCGCCGGAGGGCGGGAATAGGAGTGGCGCTACGGATTGGGACTGCAGGAGACACGCGTCGGCGGCAAGGAATCGTATTTTCACTCGCGGCAAGCGCGCGCGGTCTTGACCACGAATGCCGGCACTGCGCGCTTCGAAATCATTTTCGGACGGTGATGGATTGCAGGCTCCGGCGTATGGCTACTCCGGGCACCGACTCTGCGCGTGGCATTCGAGAATGCGCCACATGGCGGTCTCCGCGGGAACTCCGGAGGGGATGCGGATTGGAGACGGCGGCAAACTGCGTTAGCGGGTAAGAGCTGTGAGATCGACTTTAAGCTTCTCGCCAAACTTGCCGATCGTGATCTTTCGCGCGTGGCGCATGAGTTGGTCTTTCGTTTGCTGGTCGGCGATGCCGTCGCTGAGTTGCAGAATCGTTCCGAGGGGAGCGGCGACTACATAGTAGGTGCCAAGTTGGGGCGCCGAGATTGAATAAGTGCCGTCACTGAATCGGGAAGCGCGTCGAACGAACCCGGGCAGACCTTTGAGTTGAAACGCCATCGGATTCACCAAGGCCACCGTGATGTCGTTGGGTCGGGCTGGGCCGTCATAGGAGACACGGCCCTCGATCGTGCCGACGAGAGAATCGAAGAACGGCTGACGCGGTTGATATTGGGCCAGGATGACCCCCGGCAATTCAAAGTCAACCGCGACGTAACCGAGCGGCTCCTCGAAGCCAACCAGCGGCTGATCGTCGTCGCCTGTGGAGCGGTAGGACCGAAGCACGCTGATCGGGTCGATCTCGTCGGAGAATCGCAGTGGGTCGAAGGCGGTGGAAAGGATCAGCGGCGCGTCGGCGAGACGGTCTGTGTTATCGGGTTCCCGTTGATTGGGCGAGGGCCACCAGCGACGCGTAGTGGCCTTGAGCCGGCCCGGGCGAAAGCCGAGCGCGGCCTGGTACAGCAGAACAGGTCCTTGGAGGCGCTGGTGGAAATCGTAAAGTCCGCAGTGTGCGACGTCATTGAGGTTGAACGGGCGTCCAGACTCGGCTATTTGGACGTGACGGCGATTACCGTAAACAGCGACGTAAGCCGTGCCGCGGATTGTCAAGGGCTGGTACGCACAGGCGCGCCATCGCGAGGCGTTGAGAACAAACTGGATCGTGGGATTAGGAGCGGCGATCCTGGGGCGGTTATCCACATTCATCCAGGGCTCCTGGCCACCGGGCGCGAAAGAGCCCGAGGGTGTCTGCAGCGTGAAACGGGCACCCTCCAGGACAGGCACGGTTCCCGTCGGCGCGCCAGTGATGTGGAGTGCAAGTTCGATGGTGCGGTCGCCATCGGTTCCGCTGATGACGTTGCTCTCCCAGACTGCGGCCGGATCGAACGAGACCTTGAAAGAGCCGGGGGCGGGATGGAGCGACGCGAGGCGGGACTGGATGGCGAACTGGTTGGTCCAGGAAAAGGCAAGGTGAGCGACCAGCGGAAAAACGACGAGTGCCGCCATGGCGCAGGCGAGAGTCCGGAGCGTGCGGCGGCGAGCGAATTGCCAGACCAGCAGCGCGAGTCCAGTCAACGCGAGGGCGGCGCAACCGGCATATTGGGCGGTCCAGATACGGGGCGCCATCCTTTCGGACCATTGGAGACCCGTCAACACGAATGTAAGAGAGAAAAGGGCGCCGACGGCGCTGCACGTTGTGAGCACGAAGGTCAGGAAGTTTGGAGAGAGTGCAGCGATGAGGGCGACCGGCAGCAGATCGTAAACCGCTATGGCCGCGACGCGCGAAACCAGACCAGGGAGGAGTGGGAGCGGCGCGAAGCCGTGCGACGACAGAATCACCATGTCGGCGAGCAGCTTGGGCAGCAGAATGAACGCACCGAGGAACATGAGCTTGGCGGCGAGGAGGCTACGCCAGGAGTACGGGCGCGTCAGCCAGAAGTGACGATCGCCGACGAGCGGCTCGGCCTGGATCAGCATGCCCACGAGAATGGCCCAGACCAACAGCATTAAGAAGCCAAAGGCACTATCGAAATCCGAGAGCTTCGGATCGATTGGACGCGCGGCGCGTAACGAACCCGCGATCGCGAACAGGACGGTCATTACAAGGACTTGAGCGATGTAGATCCAGAGACCGCGAACGTCCTTGCGGAAGATATGCAGTGCCTGACGCATTAGTTAGCGACCTCCCGATTCGCTTTGCACAGAGCGACAAAGATGGAGCGGAGCGGCAGCGGTTTCACGTCGATGTTGCAGGCGGCGCCGAAAAGCGCGCGGGCTTGCTCCGGCGTGAGCGCCGGGTCGAAACACGAGTCCGTGAAGCGCACGACAGTGCCGGAGAACTCCCGGTTCAGCCAAGCCGCGGGCCAGGCGCCGGGCGTGGCCACGTCCTCGGGGCAGGTGACCTCGATCTCGCGGAAGCGCGCGGTAAGCGAGGAGAGTTCTTCGGACGACTGGAGACGTCCGCGGTGAAGAAAGCCGACGTGGCTCGAGAAGCTCTCCATTTCGGCGAGGTCGTGCGAGGAGATGAGGATCGTCGCGCCGTCGGCCGAGTCGAGCAGGGATTCGATGAGTTCGTCGCGAACGAGTGCGTCGAGGCCCGAGAAGGGCTCGTCGAGGATGATGAGCCGGGGGCGGTAGGCAAGCGAAGAAGCAAGCGCCGCCTTCATGCGCATCCCGCGCGAGAGGTGTTTCAATTTGCGGTCCAGGGGGAGTTCCAGTTGGCGGAGGAGTTGTGCCGCGCGCTCGCCGTCCCAGGTGGGATAGAAGGGCCGAAGGTACTCCATGAAGTAACCCACCGTCATCCACAGCGGAAGACGCTGATTTTCGGAGACGTAGCCAATAGAGGCGTAGTCGGCGGGCGAGAGGGCGCGGGAATCGCGGCCGAGAACGGAGGCTTCGCCTGACGTCGCGCGAAGAAGATTCATCAGGATCTTGATAGTGGTGGTCTTGCCAGCACCGTTAGGGCCCACCAGCGCGTAGACGCTCGCTTCGGGAACGGCGAGGTCGAGACCGTCGAGCGCGAGGTTCGAGCGGAAGCGCTTGGTCAGTCTGGCGGTGCGCAGGATGTCGCTCATGACTTCTTGTCCTCCAAACGGTCGGCATTCAGACGCTCCCAATGCCGGGCGAGGGCCGCCTGCACCGAGTCGATGTCAAGGCCGAGGCGCTTGGCTTCCACGACGAGCTGTTCCAATTCCTTATTCAGGAGATTGGCGCGGTCCGAGGCGGTGGATGCGGAGCGTTTGGCGACAACGGTGCCGGCGCCGACGCGAACTTCGAGCAGGCCCTCGGCGATCAGCAGCGTGACGACCTTGTGTGCGGTATTGGGATTGATCTTCAGCGCCTTGCTCAACAGGCGTACCGAAGGAAACGGGTCGCCGGGACGGAGCTGGCCTGCGACGATAGCCTTCTTGGCCGCGTAGACGACCTGCTCGTAAAGCGAAATGCCAGGTGCGAAGGTGAGCCGGAATGGGATCACGTGTGTATTATGACAGCTAGTACAGTAAAAGCAAGAGAAAAAGTGCCGCGGGGCGCGAATACAGCGGAGTTGGGGCCTTTCAGACGGTCGGAGTGTACCCGAGTAAGCCGGGATCGCATCGCGTTGGCGAGCGTGGCGCAACGCTGCTTTCTCTAGCGCGTCGTTCTCTTCCGTTGACCCATGGTCCACACGCACCCACAGATTCGAGCCTCAGTGGGCATGGCATCCGTTTCACAGCCGCGGGCCGGACCCTTGTTGGGGTTGCCGATCGATGTCGTGAGGCGCCATCGGGGTTCCCTCCGGTTTCTCGATGGTGCATAATCACGTACAGTAAGGTCGCTTGAATGGCTGCCCTCAGGTTCGCAGCACTCATACTCCTCGGCGGCATGCTCGCGGCGCAGCCCGCTCAGCGAGCATTTGAGCGTCCGCTCCATGTCCTCTCCATGCCGGAGTCGCGAATCGTGCGCAGGGTGAGTCCCGTGTACCCGCTCGCCGCGGTTCAACATAGGATTCAGGGCAGCGTGTGGCTCAGTGTCCTCATTGGCAAAGACGGGCGGGTAGAGAACCTACGTTGCATCAGCGGGCACCCGTTGCTCATCGCCGCCGCCCAGGAGGCTGCACGGCAGTGGGTTTTCCGGCCGGCCACAGTCGGAGGCGTTCCAGTCCGGGTGCTCACGCGGATTCAGATTCAATTCGATCTGGCCACGTACATCAGACCTCGGCAGGTTGCGGCTACAACGCAGGGTGAATCAGGCTGGCCGGGCGTCCGCTCGAGTATGTGATAGTCGCAGTGAATTCATGTGCCGCAAGGTCTCTCGATCCGGTGGCCGCAACAGACGATCGCAGGAATATGAATTGCTTTTGAGCCGCTCGCCGGAGTACCATCGACCCCACCCCACATGGCGACCTCCACGCTGCCGCGAAGCAAGGGACTCTCGCGATCCCTCTCTCTGGTTCTGGTGCTGTTGGCAATTTCGGTCTTCATCAACTACGTGGATCGCGGGAACCTCTCTATCGCCGCGCCCATGCTGAAAGACGAGCTTCACATTTCAGCCTCGCAATTGGGCATCCTGCTCTCGGCGTTTTTCTGGACCTACGCTTGTCTGCTGCCCTTCTCCGGCTGGCTGGTGGACCGGCTGAACGTGAACTGGGTCTTCGCCGGAGGGTTCTTCCTGTGGTCCGCCGCGACGGCGGCGACGGGCTTCGCGCACACATTCGCGCTGTTGCTGGGGCTGCGATTGATCCTCGGCATGGGAGAATCGGTCGCCTACCCCTCCTACTCGAAGATCCTCGCAATGAACTTCCCGGAAGAGCATCGAGGCTTTGCCAATGCCGTGATTTCGTCGGGACTCGTTCTGGGTCCCGGATTCGGCATGCTGCTGGGTGGCATGCTGATGGCGCGCTTCGGCTGGCGCGTGTTCTTCATCGTGCTCGGCATGGCCAGCATGTTGTGGCTCATTCCCTGGGTGAAGTGGATGCCGAAGAAGCGGGAGGCCATTCACGCGGACGCGGCAGGCGCGCCGAGCCTGCCCGAGTTTCTGCGCTTGCGATCGGCCTGGGGGACGTCGGCCGGCCTGTTCTGTTCGAACTACGTGAACTACTTCCTGATTACGTGGCTGCCCTATTACCTGGTGCGCGAGCGGCATTTCTCGATGGACCACATGGCCAGGATCGGCGGCGCCGCCTATCTGCTCGGAGCCTGTACGGCCACGCTGTCGGGTTGGCTCTCCGATCGCTGGATCGCCGCCGGGGCGACTCCCACGCGTGCCCGCAAGACGTTTGCCGGCGGTGGGCTGGCCTGCGCGGGCATCTTCGTCGGACTCGCTGCAGTCAGCGGGCCGGCGTATTGCGTCGCCGCGTTGATCCTGGGCGTGATTTCCTTCTCAGCCAACGCTTCGCACATCTGGGTGATCACACAGACGCTCGCGGGACCGCAAGCGGCGGGACGCTGGACCGGCTTCCAGAATTTCCTCGGGAATCTGGCGGGCGTTGCCGCTCCGGCACTCACCGGATACGTGCTGGACCGCACCGGGCACTTCTACTGGGCCTTCGCCATCGTGGCAGCCGTCGCATTGGTGGGCGCGGCTGCCTGGGTCTTCCTCGTTGGGCGGGTGGAGCCTGTGGTCTGGCACAAACAGCCTCGCCTTCAGGAAGCCTCGGCTTAGAGTCTCAACCATGCCGCGGCGTGGTGGGGCAGTTCGGTGTGGAGGGGCGGACTTTCAGCCCCGCAAGTCCGGAAGGCCCGTCTGAAGACGGTCCGCAGGATGAAAGCCACCACGCGCCAGTGCGTTTCCCTCCGATTCACCCGGCGGGGATCCACTCCTTGGTCGTAAGCCAGACTGTCGCTCCGTTAAAAAGGATTATTTACGTCAAGATTTGCCCGGTCCGTGATAGATTTACCAATTCGATGGTCCCATGATCTCCCGCCGCTCACTTCTGAAGGGCGCGACGGCAGCCTTGGCGGCGCCGATGCTCAACCGTGGGCGATTTTCTCTTTTCGCCCAGGGTCCCTTGGAATACTCGATGCGTACCATGGACCTGGTCCGCGCTCCACGGTGATCGACATGCTGGGGCTCTTGACCCTGAATTACCGGAAACTGATGGCCTGGGAAAGCGATCCGGGCCGGTTCGGGCACGCCGATTTTCTTCGATTGAGGGATTCGGGGATCACCGTGTTCCACCCCGCCGTAGGGTATGTCGAAGGGGACGTCTATTCGGAGTCGCTGCGGGACATCGTTGGCTGGAACGCGTTCATCGCGGCGCACGGAGAGCAGTTCCAGCGCGTCGAACGTGCCTCTCATTTCCAACAGGCAAAGGTGAGCGGCAAAATCGGCATCCTGATTGGCCAGCAAAACTCCGCGCATTTTCGAACGATCGAGGACGTGGACCGCTTCTACGCCCTGGGCCAGAGGGTGTCGCAGCTCACTTACGACGGCAACAGGATCGGCGGCGGATCTTCAGACCCGCGAGACCGCGGCCTAAGCGCGTACGGCGTTCGGATCGTGGAACGCATGAATGACGCCGGCATGGCCGTGGACATCTCGCATTGCGGTGACCTGACCACGTTGAATGCTATCGAGGCATCGCGGAAGCCGGTGCTTGTAACGCACTCCAACTGTCGCGCGCTGGTTCCGGGCAGCGCCCGCTGCAAGACGGATGAAGCCATCACGCGCTTGGCGGCAAAGGGCGGCGTCATGGGGATCACGATGGTCCGCGCCTTCGTCCGCAGCGCGCCGCGGGTCACGATGGAGAATGTTCTGGATCACATGGACCATCTGGCCAGACTGGCCGGGGTGGAACACGTCGGCATCGGGAGCGACGTCGATCTGGATGGCCGGGATCCCCGGGTGCAGCCCACGAGGAAATACGATCTGGATGGAATCGTCTATGCCAGGAAGATCTACGATCTGACCGAAGGCCTGGTGAAGCGGAACTATTCCAGCCGGAGCATCGAGCTCATTCTCGGTGGCAATTTCGAGCGTGCGCTCGCGGAGACGTGGGCAATCTAGCGCGGTTTCGTTTTCCTGGTGAACCGCAACCCCAACGCGCATAGCCAGCGCCTCAAGATGGACGATCGCCGATACCCGATGCCGGGCCGCATGCGGCAGCACCTGCGAGCGACAGATGTCCTAATTGCTCGAAGTTCCGACGTACCGCTCCACAAGGCGGCACCGCGGCGCTTAGCTCCATGTATGTTGAGTGCGGGATCGCGCCGCGGCGTGCTCCGCCTTATCGCTTTCCGGTTCGCCGGTCACTGAGGGATCGGAGTTGGGCGCGGCGCGTTTCAGGCGGTCGCTGCGCAGAGCGGCTGCGGGGCACGAGAGATTCGAAGTTTTTGGCACGCAGTTCCAGCGAATTTGGAATCCTGCTTGGGGGCTTCACTCGCAGTTCAGGGCCGCGGAGCGTCCGGCGCGGCGCGGAACGGTTTCCCAGCTTCGAAAAGGGCGATCCTGGCGCGAAGTCCCTCGGCCTGCTGGGAGTTGCCTTGCTGAATCGCCAGTCCCAGTGCCCGGTTGGCGGTGCGCACGGCATCGGAGAACTTGCCCGCCTCCGCGTACGCCGCTGCTAATGTATCGAGCGTGGACGGCTCCTTCTCGCCGGTTGCGCGTACGGCCCGTTCCGCCAACTCGATCGCCTTTGAACCGTCGCGCAGCGTTGCGTCCGGTCCCGCCGCCAACAACTGGGCCGCCTGGTTCAAAGCGCCCACGTGATTTGGATCCAGGTCCAAAGCCTTGCGCCACTCCGCCAGCGCTTCGGCAAATCGGCCCCTCGATGCATACATCGCGCCCAGGTTGAATCGCCCCTCCGCCGAGTTCGGCGCCAGGCGCAGCGCCTTCTCCATGTACGGAATCGCTTCGTCGATGCGTCCCTGCTGCGCCAGCGCCAGCGCCGCGTTGCCTTGGATGCCCGGATCGTTGGGCAGCAGCCGCGCCGCCTCCACCAGATGGGCAATCGCTTCATCCAACCGGTTCGCCGACGCGAGCGCAATCGCGGCATTGAGTTGCGCCTGGCCGTCCTCGGGGTGGATCTTCAGAGCTTTCTCGAACTCCGGAATCGCCTCATTCACCCTGCCGCGCTGTGCCAGCGCCGCCCCCAGGTTGCTGTGGAAGCTGGCGTTGCCGGGCGCCAGTTCCGCCGCCCGTTGCAGCTCCGCGATCGCCTCGTCCATCTTGCCCGCCGACGTCAGTGCGATCCCGTAATTCGTGTGCGCCTGCGCATCCTCGGGATTCAACTCCAGCGCCTTGCGGCAATGCCGCAGGGCCTCGTCGATGCGGCCCTTCTGTGCCAGAACCGCGCCGAGGTTGCTCTCCACGACCGCATCCTTCGGATTGAGCTCCGAGGCTTTTTCCAAATAGGGCAGCGCTTCGTCCGCCTTGCCCGCCTGCGCCAATTCGACTCCCAGGTGCGTGTACGACACCGGATCCGACGGATCGATGTCACGCGCCTTCAAATAGTGCGCCATCGCCTCTTCGCCCTGTCCCGTCCGCGAGAGCGCGACGCCAAGGTTGTTCTCCGCCAGGATGTCTTGCGGGTTGATCGCCACCGCCTGCCTCAGTGAGGGGATCGCTTCCTGGTAATCGCCCTTGCGCACCAGCGCGATGCCCAGGCGCGAATGAGTGAGCGGATTCTCGGGCTCCAATTCCCGCGCTTTCCGGTAGTCCGCCAGCGCCTCATCGGTCTTGCCCGTCGCCGCAAGAGCGGTGCCCAGGTTGATTAGCGCCCTGGCATTGCCGGGGCTCATTTGCAGCGCCTTTCTCCACTCGGGGATCGCCGCGGCATAATCGCCCTTCTCCGCCAATTCGTGAGCCACGTCGAACTGAGTGTAAAAATCGACCGCGGGCACTTCGATCTTCATCAGCCCGTCCTGTGGGATGTTCACGAATTCGGGGAGGTTCACCGCCCGGTTCGCCGCGGTGGAATTTTCGATCAGGATCGCCGGACTGTCGTTGCCCTGCTCGTCGATGTGCGTCAGGAACATCTGCGTGTACGGCGACCGGCTCTTCGACGAGAACACCAGCCAGCGCCCGTTGGGCGAAAAGCTGTGCCAGGAGTTCATCAGCGACGTGTTGCAGTTCATCCGTCGCGCCTGGCCGCCCTCGACCGGCACGATGTAGAGCTGGCTGTCGGGACGCATCAACTGCCCGTTTCGGCACTTCACGAACACGATCCACTTGCCGTCGGGCGACACCTTGGGGAACGTGTTGCTCATGCCGTTGGCCGACGCGCCCTCGATGCGCTCCGGCGTGCCGCCCCGGCCCTCGTTGAACGGGATCCGGTACAGGTCGTATTGGATCTGGACCTCGGTTGGGTCGTTGGAGACGCTCGGCCATCTTTCCGTCGGCGGGGTACGGATCCTTGGCCTCCGCGCGGGCGAAGACGATCGACTTGCCGTCCGGGCTCCACACGCCGTCGGTCTGCACGTAGCGTGGATCGTCGGCGCCCGGGCAGCGGCTTGCCGGCGTCCCGTCGCCCGGCTGTACCAGGCCAGGATGCCGCGCGTCGGATAGAACACCTGCAGGAAGCGATAGTCCTTGAAATTCACCACGTAATACGCGCTGCCCAGGCTGCCCTGGCGCCCGCTCAGCCGCGGTCAGGACGTACGTCCCGTCCGGCGAGACCTGCGACATGAATCCCACGCGCTCCAGAGCCGGCTGAGTGTCGGTGGGAGAATTCCAGGTGATCATGTCCGCGGTCCCGATCGACATTTCCTTCTTGATGCCCGCCAGCGCGTACAGCCCCTTGTCGTTCAGCGGACCATCCAAGTCGATCCCCAGAGTCTTGCCGTCCGCCGAGAACGAGTGGCAGTTCGCGCAGGTGTGCATGCCCGTCAGCAGCAACCGGCTCGAAGTCTCGCCCACGTTGCGCAAGCGCCACGCGATCAGCGGGATCGCCACCGCGCGCCAGCGGCTTGATCACGCCCTTCTTCGTTTCCGACGGCATCAGCGGCACGTCGCGGTAGAAAATTGGCGCGCCCACGGGGTCCTTCGAGGTTGTGAACTCGACGCTCGCCCCGCTGCCCTTGCCGCTCTTCACCGCCGCGATTGTCATCCGGGCCGGGCCCCTGGCGGAGTGTTGCTTGATCGCCGCCCAGGTCTTCTCGTCCGGCGTCCACGTGTGCGCGGCGGCTTGCTCCGGCGTCAGTTCCGGCGGCTTGTTGGTCGCCGAGACGCAGCGCGGGTCGATCTCCCCGATCTTCATCCGCTCGCCGGCGGACTTCACACGGAGCGCACGCGAATCGTCGCCGAATGCGATCTCGATTTGCCACTCCGTCGCCTGTGCGTTGGAATCGCGCCAAAGGAAGGTCGGCGCGGGAAACTCAGGTGGAAAAATGGAACCCTGCAACGGATAGTCAATCGTCACCGATGATGCCGGTTCTCCAGCCGCCGGCCGCTCCGCGAGCCCCGCCGATGCGAGGAACAGACCACCCGCAATGAGCCAACCGGCCACGTACCGCCTCATCGAACCTCCCGAATGCGAATCTGTACTAATCTTATGCCGTATTCCAGGTGGTATTCCAGGTCACAGGGCGGACATCCGGGCCTCGTCGATCACTGCCTGCAACTCCTCTTCCGGGCGGCGCATGAGAGCGCGAGCGAAGCCCCACTTCGGCAGGTAATAGACCGTCCGGCCGAACGGCGTGTCGCCGCAGAACCGGATCCGCACCATCCTGCGGCGGTACCACCAGGGCGAATCTACCGAATCCACGAGGTCAAACGGGATGCGCGCCTCGCGCCAGTAGTTCCCAACCACCAGTTCTTTGCCACAGTAGCCAACCAACTGCAGGTGCACCGTAAACCACGTCAAGGGCACGGAAGCGATCAGGGCAAACCAGACGACGAACTGAAAGTCAGATCTGACGGAAATCCGTCCCACGGTGATGTAGACCCAAAGCGGCACTCCGGCAACGAAAGCGAACCAGAGGACCGGCAGGACCAGTTTGTTCAGGAAGGTGACGACAATACCCGAGAGCCATGTGGTTTGTGGCTCGGAATTTGCCGGAGCGGATTCGCGGGACATGGCGATATCGTATCAGCGTTCCAGGGCCTCAACGTCCCATCGATGCGAGGTACGCTTCCGGAACGGAGTGCTCAGTGATGAGCTTGACGTTCGTGCGCTATTTCGCGCGCTGTGCCTGAATGTACTTCGCAACCGACTTCACGGTATCCAGCCAGATGCCGTTCGCGGGATCCTTGGCGTACTTCAGGAACTGCTCCAGCGTGGCGGTCTCGGTGGTCTGGTAGGCGGGGCTTCCAATCTCGTGGCCGGCGAAAACCAGCCAGCCGCCATCCTTTTCCGCGGTGACAACCGCCTTCTTCATATCCTCGAAGCTCATTCCGTCCGAGCTTACGCCCAGAAGCTGCGCCAGGTCGCAAAAGGCAGGATCGTTCGCCGCCTCGTCCCGGAAGCCGCGCCCGGCGAGGAAACGCTGTGCCACTAGCGGAACGGTGCTCTTGGTCTCGACCCCGCGCCCCACAAACTTCTGCCCGCACGGATACGCGAACGTCGCGGGCTTCACGCCCAGCAAGCGTTCCGTGTCGCGATTGGCGTTGTCCATCTCTTCGGCCATCGCCGCCAGAGTGAAGTCCTCGACGTCGTTCTTGCGCGACCAGGTGAAGTTCCCCGTGCACGGGTGCGAGCGGGAGTGGTTGCCGATCTCGTACCCCTGCGCCGCAGCCTTCTTCCAACCGTCGAGACGCTTCTCCATGTTAGGCGGGTTCACAAAGAACGTGACTTTGGCGCCGTACTTGTCGAACAGAGGAACGCCGACGTCAATCTGACTCACGCGGGCGTCGTCGAACGAAAGGCTGACCGCGACCCGCTTGCCCGCCGGCCAATGAAAGAGCGTCTGGGTCTCCTGAACAGGCAACACGCCAGGCGGAGTCAGCAGCCCCGCGAAGACCAGGATCGCCACTGATTTCAGAGCCATGCTTACCCTCCCTGCGGCACCGGCGGCGTTCCAACTGTGAAGTCACCAGCCATCGCATTGCGCCGAGCGCACCATCGTGCTGGACACGACAAGTCTACGCTCCCCCGAGTGGTGGGGCGGGCAGGCGTGGTGGGCGTGGTGGGGCAGGACTTCAGCCTGCGCACCGGTTGCCTACCGCCGCCGTCTCGCGCCAAAGTGCCAGTTGGCCGATTGCCAATCGGCCGCAGCTTGCCAAGCTGCCGCACCACGCCGGACCCACCAGGCGCCGGGTTCCCAACAACCCCCACCGTATACTGAAAGTGCATGTTCTGGAGCGACGCGCATTCATGAGCCAGCCGATCGGCGTTTTCGATTCCGGAGTCGGTGGGCTGACAGTCCTGAAAGCGCTGCGCAGCAGGCTGCCTCGCCGCGATTTCATCTACTTCAGCGACACGGCGCGCGTACCCTACGGCCGCAAGCCCAAGGAAATGGTTCGCGAGTTCGCTTATGAGATCGCCTGGTTCCTTCAACAGTTGGACGTCTCGGGCATCGTCATTGCCTGCAATACGGCTTCGGCCTCGGCGCTGCCGCAACTCGCCGACGAACTGGACGTGCCGGTGTGGGGTGTGATCGATCCCGGTGTCGAAGCAGCCCGCCGCGTCACACGCTCCGGTCACGTCGCCGTCATCGGAACGAAAGGCACCATCGCCAGCGGCGTCTACCAGGGCAAATTGGAGGCGCTCGGCTTGGAGGTCTGGGCGCAGGCCTGTCCGATGTTCGTCCACCTGGTGGAAGAGGGCCTCGCCGGATCGGAAGAGGCCGAGGTGCTGGCGCGCCACTACCTGGCGAAGATGCCGGACGTGGACACGCTGATTCTCGGTTGCACCCACTACCCGGTGCTCGCGTCCGTGATCCAGCGGGTGGCGGGCCCGGCGGTTACTCTGGTTTCCAGCGCCGAAGTAACGGCGGACGTCGTCGCGGCGGCCTTGGGTGGCAATGGCTCGGAGGGCAGCGGCCGCGTGACACACTACGTCACCGGAGGCGTGCCCGCCTACCAGCACACCGCCGAAGTCATCGGCGGCGTCGAGGGCAAGGTGATCCCGCTGGACGTCACACGGCTCAGCGACGCGGGCCGCAGCGTGCGCAGCTCAGTCACGGGCAAGCTCTGACCATGCAAATGAGCCGATCTGGAGATCGGCGCTCCCAGGTTCGCCGCATGGTATTCTTAATGTGGATGTGCACCGCCCCAAGCGGAAGCCTCGCAGCCCTGCCCCAGACCAAAGCCGGCCACCCTTTGCGTTGTCTCCCCGAACAGACTGAATCGCCTGCGCCTCCCTTCGCCAGATGAAAACCAAACTCACCCTGAATCGCACGCTCGATAGTTTTTTCGGCACCCGCGACGAGAACTTGCGCCTCCTGGAGTCGGGCTTCGGCGTCCAAACGCTCCTGACGGCCGATGGCTTCGAAATCCAGGGCGAGGACGCTCAAGTGGCGCGCGCCGAACGGATCGTTCAGGACTATCTGAACCTGGCCGACAACGGCTTGAAGATTCCTCCGGCGGATCTGAACAGCTTCTTGCGAGTGCTGGCCGCGGATCCCACGGCCTCTTTCCGCGAACTCTTCGAGAGCGGCAAGACCCGTAATTTCGGCAAGAAGACCGTAGTCCCCAAGACCGTAAACCAACGCGTGTACCTCGACATGATCGAGCGGCTCCACCTGGTCTTCGGCGTGGGTCCCGCCGGTACCGGCAAGACCTATCTGGCCGTCGCGATGGCCGTCTCCGCGCTGCTCAACAAGCAGGTTTCGCGCATCATACTCACCCGACCGGCCGTGGAAGCCGGTGAGCGGCTCGGCTTTCTGCCGGGCACGTTGCAGGAAAAAATAGATCCGTATCTGAGGCCGCTCTACGACGCGCTCTTCGACATGATCGAAGCGGAAAAGGTCGAGAAGTTCATGGAGCGGAACGTGATTGAGGTCGCGCCCCTGGCGTTCATGCGCGGCCGCACGCTGAACGACAGCTTCATTATTCTCGACGAGGCGCAGAACTCGACCCCCGAGCAGATGAAGATGTTTCTGACGCGGCAGGGCTTCAATTCGCGCATGGTCGTCAACGGCGACCTGACGCAAATCGATCTACCCATCGGCCGCCGCAGCGGCCTGCAGGACGCAGTGGACGTGCTGAACGGCGTGGAAGGCATCAGCTTCGTTTACTTCGGCCAGCAGGACGTCGTGCGCCATCCGCTGGTGCAGCGCATCGTGCGCGCCTACGAGCGCTATGGCGACATGAACGGCGCTGGCCGCCAGATGGCGTTAAAGCTGGACAAGCCGGCCGAAAGCGTGTTGGATGGCGGCCCGGCCGAAGTGGTCGACACCGAGCGGACGTTCACCCCCACCGCCGATTGAGAACCGTCCAAGAAAAACGGCGATTGGAAATCGCCCATTGAAAATCATGTCCTCTGAATCTAGCAAGGCAGGCATGAACAACCTGCCGCGCGAACCCTTGATCCTCTTCGAAAAAGCGCCGCGAACTCTTCGCCGGCGCGAGCTGACCGCGTTCGCCGAACTCGTCTCAGCGCGCATCGCGCAAGGGCGGCGCTTCTGCTGCCTGCTGACCGGCGACGAAACCCTGCGGCGCCTGAATCGCGACTTCCGCGCAAAGGACGAGCCGACGGACGTGCTCAGCTTCCCGTCCCCCTCGCCCGGCGGTGGCATGGGCGACATCGCCATCAGCGTCGACCGGGCGCGCGAGCAAGCGGACGCATTCGGCCATGAGTTATGCGCCGAACTTCAGGTACTCCTGTTGCATGGCGTGCTGCACCTGCTCGGCCACGACCACGAGACCGACCGCGGAACCATGCGGCGGCTGGAGACGAAGTGGCGCAGGCAACTCGGCCTGCCGACAGGTCTCATTGAAAGGGCAGCCAAGCCGGCCGCGACCCAGGGACGCCGGGCATGATTTTCGTCGTCGGCTTCGTGCTGTCCGCGCTGCTGCTGCTGGTGAGCTTCGTACAGTTGCTCGCCCTGGAGGCGATGCGTCTGCGCTCCAGGGATTCCGAAGCGCTGGAGTATTTCAAGGAACGCCTGCAGGACAAGCTGCGCGCCTCCTCCGAGCGGGACACGCTGGCCTATTCGCTGGCCAAGCATAGCTTGCTGGTGTGCGCCGGTTCGTCGTTCGCCATCCTCGCGCTAGCCCAAGGCGGCAGCCTGCTGGCGGCGGCGCGGAGCTTCATCTTCGCCTGGCTGGTGATGCTGCTGTTCTCCTCCATCGGCCCGCAACTCCTCTACCGGCGGACGAACGCGCGCTGGGTGGAACCTCTGGCGCCTTTCCTGAAATTGGTCGTGCTGCCATTCCGGGCCGTGACCGCCGTGCTGGCGTTCTTCGAGTCGCTATTCGAGATGGGCTCGCCGGAGAACGGCTCTGAAAAGCAGCCCCTTCCTGGAGAGGATATCGAAGCGTTGATCACAGCCGGCGAAGAGGAAGGCATCATCGAGAAAGCAGACAGCAAGCTGATCCATAGCGTGGTGGCGTTCGGCGACAAACGCGTGCGGGAAGTGATGACGCCGCGCCCGCAGGTGGTTTGGATCGACGTTTCGCGACCGCTCGCGGACCTGCGCAAACTGATCAAGAACGAGCAATTCTCACGCATTCCCATTGGCGATGGCGACATCGACCACATCATCGGTTTCGTGCATGTCCGGGACCTGTACGAACTGGACGACGAACAACGCAAGACGAAAACGATCCGCGATCTGATGCGTGAGATCGATGGCGTTCCCGAGACCAAACCTGTCGCCGAATTGCTGCGCGAGATGCAGCGCGACAACTGCCACATCGTCTATGTGGTGAATGAATACGGCAGTCTGGCGGGCATCGCGACGCTGGAGGATCTGGTGGAAGAGGTCTTCGGCGAGATCTTCGACGAGCACGAACCGGGGCGCGATCTGGTACGCGGCGACGACGGGTCGATTACCGTTTCCGGCAGCTTCGACGTCGACCACCTGCGCGAGTTCTTCAGCTACCGTCCCGATGAGGAGACGGAGTCCGCCACGGTGGGCGGGCTGGTGACAGAATGGCTCGGGGCCGTGCCCGAGCCGGGAGCGATCGTCGAGCGCGATGGGCTCGCCATTGAAGTGCTGTCCGCCGACGGCATGCGTGTGGAAAGGGTCCGCATCCGGGCCAAACCTGAAGAGGACGAGAATCGAGATTCATGAGTAAGAACCGCTCCCGTAACAAGACCGCGCATCGCTCGGGATTTGTTTCCATCCTGGGACGCCCCAACGTGGGCAAATCGACGCTGTTGAACGCGCTGGTCGGGGCCAAGATCGCCATTGTCGCCGACAAGCCTCAGACCACGCGCACCACCGTTCAAGGGGTGTGGACCGCGCCCGAGACGCAGATCGTGTTCCTGGACACGCCGGGAATCCACGACGCGCAATCGTTGATCAACCGCCGCATGATGAAGGCCGTGGCCGACGCTTTGGACGGACGCGACCTGCTGCTCTATGTCGTCGATGCCACGCACGAGCCCGCCGAAGAAGATCGCAAGGCGCTCGAATGGGTGAAGCGCAGCGAGACCAAGGCGATCGCCGTACTGAACAAGATCGACCTGCTGGCGAACAAGGCGCAACTTCTGCCGCTCATCGCGGCGTACCAGGCGCTGCACGAATTCGACCTGCTGATCCCCGTCTCGGCCACCACCGGCGAAGGCGTCGAGGATCTGAGGAAGGCCATCGTCGAAAGGCTGCCCGCCGGGCCGGCCTACTTCCCCGACGACTATCTGACCGATCAGCCGGAGCGGTTCCTGCTGGCCGAGATTGTGCGCGAAAAGATCCTGCACGTGACTCGGCAGGAGGTCCCGCATTCGATCGCGGTGACCATCGACGAATGGGACGAGTCGCCGCGCCTGGCGAAGATCTCGGCCACCATCCATGTCGAACGCGCCGGGCAAAAGCCGATCGTCATGGGCACGGGCGCCTCGCGGCTGAAGGAGATCGGCACGGCGGCGCGCCTGGAGTGCGAAGCCCTATTCGGCAAAAAGATCTTCCTCAAACTTTTTGTGAAGGTCAGCGAGAAATGGCGCGATAGCGAGAAATTCCTAAACGAACTCGACTGGAGAACGAATTATTCCACGTCCGAGCCGGAGATCGACGCTCCCGAGGCCGCCGAGGCCGCCGGGAATGAGCATAATGAGGAATAGCAGCTATGACACGCGTAATCGTATTTATTCTGACCCTTCTTTTTGCGTTCGGCCCCTCGCTGGCCGCGCAGTCCAACGATGACAAGATCCATGACCAGGTCATGATGAAGCTGGCCGGCGATCCCGACGTCAAAGGCAACAACTTCGACGTTGAGGTAAAGGACGGCGTGGTGACGCTGCGTGGAACCGTATCGAGGGAGAGATTCCGCGATAAGGCCACGCGCCTTACCCATAAAGTCAAAGGCGTCAAGAACGTGGTCAACCAGCTGACCGTCAAGGTGCAATAAGCGCGACAGAGTGGGGCGGCTCTCCAGAGACGCGCGGGGTCTCCAGACCCCGCTACTAACTCAGTGCATTGGCGGGCGCTGGAGCGCCCACGCGGCTCTGGAGAGCCGCCCCACTCCACTCTCAGCGCGCCTTCTTCACTTGCGCCGCCGCCTGGTGAAAGAACTCGTCCAAAGCCTTCAGAGAAGCTTCCGTAAGATCGCGCACCGTGATGGAGACCACCAGCCGCGCGCGCTGCTCCAACGCCATCTGAGTGGCCAAAAACTGGGCTCTGTGATAGTCGGCCGTGTAGCTCGCCGCCGAAATCGACTCCGCCTTCTCGCTAATCAGCACCGTAGACAGGCAGCGTCCGTGGCCGATCACCATCTCGTGATAAGAGTGGTTCATCGCCGGGCCTTCGTACACGTCCGCGGGCATTCTGAGTCCGTTCCTGAATATGCGACTGGCGGCTCCGTCCAGGATGCGGCGCAGTTTCTTTCCGGCCGCGTTGTAGCGCGTGTCGCCAAAAAACGTCAGCTCGCCGTATTCCACCAGACCGGCGACGGCCAACTGATGCACTAGCGCCGCGTAGGCCGAGGCCGCATCGCGCCCCGAGAGTTCAAATCCGCAGGGCAGGCGGTCGTAGTGCAGCACCACGCCCGAGCCCCAGCGGATCTGGCGCGGCGAGTCGTGCAGCCGCTTCCACTCGGCCGTGTTAGCGATGCCTCCCTGAAAAACCGAGTTCTGATACAGCGTGTTCGTGATCGACTTGTACAACTCGACGCTCGGCTGGGTGACGAAGTTCATCTCACGCAGCACGCCCAGCGCGAAGACCACATAATGGATGAACTGCAGATAGCGCGAAAGCGGCGCCTCGGCGGAAAGCGTCAACCGGGCCACGGGATAGCCGCTGCGGCGCATCAGCCCCGCCTTCTGGCGGTCCAATACCGGCTCTCCTTTGTGTTCGATCAGCAGAAACACCCGGTCCTGCCGAGGGTCTTTGGGAGCGCGGTAATCGGCCAGACGCAGCGGTTCGCCAATGACGATCTTGATGCCCAGTTGCTCGCTCTTCCCGAGGCTCTCTTCGAAGTCCTGTTTGGTCCACAGCGCCGCGCCGGCGAGCGAACGCGAAAGCGCCAGCGTCACTTTGTCGCGTCCGGCCAGGCCCTGCTGGTGCAGGAAAGCGGCCAGGCGAAAGGCTGTCTGGATCTGCGCCTCCGTGAGAGACGATCCGGCGATCCATCCTCCCAACGGGACGCCCGCCAGGCCCAGCGGGTAAAGACTGCCGCGTGTCAGAGGCGCGCTGTGCCGGCCCGCCGTCGTATTGCCTCCGTCGAGCTGCAACTCCACGCGGCGGTAGCCTCGCGGGGCGGCGAACTTGTCCAGCAGCGAGCCCGGCAATGTCATGTAAATGAAGTTTGGGGTGCTGTCGATTTCGAGTTCCTCGTAGAGCGTGGCAATCTTTTCGAGATTCACCACCGGCTCATATGACGTCATGCCCATCGCCATGCCCGCCACCAGCGTCGACTTCAGCCCCTCTTCGAGCGAACCCGCATGGCGCTTGATCTCCGCGAGAATCGCCTTGAGCTTGCCGGGATCGGTGGAGTCCAGGATGTACAGCTTCGGTCCGCGTTTCAGCAGGCCGCACGCCAGGTACATCGCCTTATCTTCGGCCGAGCCACCCATGCCTGCCCAGATCAGAAACTTGAGCGGGACGCCGTGCCTGGCTTTGATACCGTCCTTGATATCGTCGAGTTCATTCAGGACCAGGCGCGGCCACTCGGGGTGCTTCTCCGCCAGCCAGCTCAAATGGAACGGGCCGTAGCCGTTCTTCGTCACCCGGCCGTCCGGAGCGATCTCCATGCCGATGCGAATCAACTCGTTGAGCGCGGGATCGAGATCGGCGACGCCGTGCCTTCGCGCTTTCGAGTCCAGCGCCTGCAACCGTACGAGGATCTTTTTCCGCGCGAACTCATCGGCGAGAGGCACTGAGGCGGGAACGTCGCTATCCAGGCGAAGGATCACTCGTCATTTCTACCACAGGAATGGATGGATAGCGCATGCATCTAGCGATGGTATGGTGAGGGCATGAGACGCCGCTGCGCCCTTGCTTCGATGGCGCTCGCTCTCTGCGCCTGCCAGGGGGTGCCGCAGAGAGTATTGGTGCCTGTCCCACCGGAATCCGCCGGCGGGTGGGTGCGGCGGGGACTGGAGACGGCGGACGCAGCGGATGCGCCCGAGCCCATGCGCAGCCTGCGGCCGAAAACATGGGTGCGCGCCCGATACTTCCGCGAGCGCATGTCGGTGGAAGTGAGCGCGTTCGGTTTCGACGCCTCGGCCGGCGCGCTCGAGTCGGCCCAGAAGTGGCGCACCACCGAACGATCGCTGGTATCCCTGCGCGGGCGGATCTTCCTCGTCTACTCGTCGATCGACGCAAGCCGGAGCGATTTGCGGGAATTCGTCCGCAGTCTGGAGGCGGCATGGTTCGGAAGCGCCCGCTAGAACTGCCGGATACTCTCGACCGGTTCCTGCAGACGGCGCTGCTGGTCATGCTGGCAAGCGGATATCTCGCCGTGGCGTTCTCGGGAGAACTCGATGCAGCCGCTCTGGCGGTGGGCGCCGCGGCCCTGCTGGCGCGGCTGTTGCACCTGACAGGCCTCGTGCGCATCTCGATTCCCGCCCGGTGGGTGAATGCGTGCACCATTCTCTACCTCCTCTTCTTTCCCGCCGACTACTTCTGGCTCTCGCGCGATTTTACGAATGCGACGGTCCACATGGTGATCTTCGTGGCGGCCGTGAAGCTCCTGACGTCCTCCACCGGACGCGACTCGGTCCTGCTCGGCGTGATTGCGTTCCTCGAAATGCTGGCGGCATCCATTCTTTCGACGAACGTGACATTCCTGCTATTGCTGATCCCATTTGTGTGCGCTTCTCTGGCCGCCCTGGCGAGTTCCGAGATTCGCCGCTGCCTGCGCGGCCGTGAGGTGGTCCGCGCCGGAACGGCCTCCATCGGGCGGCGTCTGGGCTGGCTCACCGCGTTATCGGGTACGGCCATCCTGCTGTTGACCGTCGCTCTGTTCCTCGTCCTGCCGAGAACCGCGCGCGCCGCTCTGGAACGATTGTTGCCTGTGTCGCAGCGGGTTTCCGGCTTCGCTTCCGAGGTCACGCTCGGCCGGACCGGCGCCATCGCGCGCAGCAGCGCGCCCGTGCTGCACGTGTACTTCCAGGACGAGCAGCCGCGCTCCGGACTGCACTGGCGCGGCACTGCACTCGCGGAGTTCGACGGCTGGAAATGGTACAACTCCCCGCGCTCCGGCGAGTCGCTTCGAGTGAAAGAGGACGGCTTTGTCCAACTCGTCTCGGACGATCAGCGCAGACGCCCGGGCGACCGTATCGCCTATGAGGTGGTGCTCAACGGCAATTCGGAGTACTTGTTCATCGCCGGACTGCCCGAGAACTTGCGGATTGGAACGGACCGTCTGGTGCGGGACTTTTCGGGCGGCGTGAAGCTGCCTTTCGTCCAGAGCGAAGGCTTGCGTTACGCCGTTTACGGCTTTGTCACGGCAGGAGAGGTCTTCGACGAGGCGCCTCCAACGGGCTTGAGCGCTGAAGAGCGCAGTCTCTATCTGCGTCTGCCTGCCTTGGATAACCGCATCCCGGAACTGGCGAAAAGGGTAACCGCTCACGCGAACGGCGATGAAGCTCGCGGCCTGGCCATCGAACAATACCTCCGCACCCGCTTTGTGTATTCGCTGGATGCGGCTTCCGCCGAGTCCGCGGACCCGCTGGCCGATTTCCTTTTCGTCGGACGGCGCGGCCACTGCGAGTATTTCGCCTCCGCCATGGCCGTAATGCTGCGGGAACTGTCGATTCCTTCGCGCGTGGTGACCGGCTTCCTGGGCGGTACGCCCAACCCGTTGACGCAGTGGATGGTGCTGCGCGCCTCCGACGCCCACGCCTGGGTGGAAGCCTGGATCCCCGGGCAGGGTTGGACGACCTTCGACCCAACGCCCTCGGCCGGTGAGTCCGAAGCGGCACCGGGGTTGCTCTCGAAGATCAATTTGTACCTCGACGCGGCCGGTACGCTGTGGCAGGAGTGGGTGGTTGGCTACGATCTCGACCGGCAGTTGACGCTGGCCTTTCAAGTGGATCAGTCGCGGCGAGTAGGCGTTCCGTGGTTGGTCCGGACCTTCAGGCGCTTGCTGGCCTTCCGTCTGCCGGGCACGCCCGGCGGCGGTTGGCGAGTCGGGCTGGTTATGGCGGTCTGCATCGTGGTTGCCGCTGTCTTCCTGTTCCGCCGTGAAATTGCCGCTCTCGTCGCTCGCGCAGGCCGCGGCCGCTCGCACGGGGACACCGCCGCCGCGGTACACGAAGCGGCCCGGCTTTATCGCGGCATGCTTGCGGCGCTGCACAAACGGGGTATCGAAAAGCCGCCCTTCTGGACCGCCGGCGAATTCGCGGCTGGATTGTCCAACCACGCGGCCAGCCCGCTAGTGACCGAATTCACTATCGGTTACGAGCTTGTGCGCTTTGGAAGCAAGACCGGAGATGTCTCCCGTCTGGAAGACCTGCTGCACCAGATCGAGTCCCTGCCCAAATAGTGCAAAGTACGGCGGACGCCCACGTCTGCGCCGGACCGCCTGGTCCGGCTCCTCAGACTAACTTGCCGCTCTCGCGGTCGATTAAGCCGATCTGGAGATCGGCGTTCCCAGGGGGCGGAGCCGTGACCGTCAGAGAGCGATGATTGACCTGCGTCATTTGCCAACGAGCTGCTCTTGCACAGACGAAAAACAACGCTACAACCGCTCCCTCACGGTCACGGCTCCGTTTCGGCCATGTCGCCGCAGCGCCGCGCTCAAGCCAGGCCAACGGCCTGGCTTGGCACAAAAGGGGCGGATGCCCCTACCAGCCGCGGGTCTGGAGCAGTTCGCCTTCGGGGATCTTCCCAATCTCGAGACCGGGCATCGCATCGCCCAGTTCTTCGCTCGCTTCGAGCACGGCCATGGGGTCGTTGAAGTGCGTGCATGCTTTCACGATCGCCTTGGCGCGCTTCTCGGGATCGGACGACTTGTAAATACCGCTGCCGACGAAGACCGCTTCCGCACCCAGTTGGCGGCACAGCGCGGCATCGGCCGGAGTGGCAACTCCACCCGCCGAAAAGTTCGGCACGGGCAGTCTGCCATGCTCGTGGATGTACTCCACCAGCTCAAGCGGCGCGCCCAGATTCTTCGCCGCGGCGACCAGTTCCTCGTGGCCCAGCACCGTGAGCTGCTTCATCTCTTTCACGACGGTGCGCATGTGCCGCACGGCCTCGACGATGTTGCCCGAGCCCGCCTCGCCCTTGGTGCGAATCATGGCCGCGCCTTCCGCGATGCGCCGCAACGCTTCGCCAAGATTTCTGCAACCGCAGACGAACGGCACTTTGAAGTTGCGCTTGTCGATGTGGAACTCTTCGTCGGCCGGCGTCAGCACTTCGCTTTCGTCGATGTAGTCGACTTCGAGGGCTTCCAGCACCCGCGCCTCGACGAAGTGACCGATGCGGCACTTGGCCATCACCGGGATGGAAACCGTGGCCATGATCTCGCGGATTTTGCTGATGGCGGACATGCGCGCCACGCCGCCGTCGCGGCGAATGTCGGAAGGAACGCGCTCCAGCGCCATTACGGCACAGGCGCCGGCCTTTTCCGCGATCGCCGCCTGCTCCGCGTTCGTGACGTCCATGATGACGCCGCCCTTCAACATCTCGGCCAGGCCGATCTTCACTCGAAAACTGTCATCCAGGTAATTCATGGCTCAATGCCCCTTTCTTTAAGAACCTCACACGATGGCCGGAGCGGGATCCTCGCGGCGAGACGCTCGCGCCTGCTCCAGGCCTGTTTGAAAAACCCTGCCGAGGAGCATCAGCCCGCGCTCGATGCGCTCCACGGCCAACCCGGCAAAACTCAAGCGGAACCCGCCCGGCTGCCGCTGCGAAACTTCGAACAAGGAAGCCGGCAAATACGCCACGCCGAGCTGTTGCGCCGCGGGCAACAGCGCCGCCGCGTCCAACGGCTCCGGTAATCTCACCCACAAATTCATGCCGCCCTCCGGACGCGTGAACTTCGCGCCCGCGGGCAAGATATTGGGCACAAGCCGCCAATACGGCGGCGAGCCGGATACGCCCCGCTTCAAGAATCCTGCCGCGATGCTCTTCCAGGCGTCCCGAGCGGTCGAAGTGCAGCAAGACGGCCTGTGACAGATGGTCGGTGTGCAGGTCCGTCACCTGCTTCAACTCCGCCAGCCGCCGAATCACCGGCCGAGGACCGGTTACCCAGCCCACGCGCAGGCCGGGGAAGGCCAGCTTGGAGAAGCTCTTCACCTGAATCACCAGACCGGCATTGTCGAGCGCCTTGAGCGTCGGCACTTCTGCGCCGACGTAGCGCAGTTCGCCGTAGATGTCGTTTTCGACGATGGGCAGCGACGAAGCCCCGGCAATCCGCAGCAGTTCGCGGCGCGCGGCTTCGGGCATCGTAACGCCGGTCGGATTCTGGAAGTTCGGCGTGACCACCAGCAGGCTCGGCCGCTCGCTACGCACCAGACGGGCCAGGACGTCCAGATCTACGCCCTGCGAGCCGACCGGCACGCCCAACAGCCGGACCCCGGCCCGCGCAAAGACGTTGCGCATGCCGGGATAGATCGGATCCTCCACCAGCACGGTCTCGCCCGGCTTCACGAGCAATCGCTGCAACAGGTCCAACGCCTGCTGGCAACCGTTGGTCACCAGCAGGTCGTCGTCCTCGCCGAACAGACCGCGCGAGCGGCCCTGGTCCATCAGGCGGTGACGCAGCGGCGGGTAGCCGTGAGGCGAGCCAAGTTGCAGAATCGAAGGAGCTTCCGGGCTATCCAGAACCTCCCGGCAGGTCTGGCGAAAGGCCTCCACCGGAAAGAGCTGTTCGGACGGACGGGCGGTGGCAAAGCTGATCGAAATCTCGCCCGGCACGCTCGCCGGCTGGTCGGCGGCGGGCCAGTCGCTCAAGCGCTCTTCCCAATCCATCCCGGCGTTCGCAGCCGCCTCGCGCGCGTCCTCGAAGAGCTGCCCGGGGACGGCGACAAAGCTGCCCCGCCCGACATGGGTGCGGATCAGCCCCTCGCTCTCCAGCAGCTCGTAAGCCGAGGAAATGGTGATGCGGTTCAATCCGATTTGAGCGGCCAGTTCGCGGGTTGGCGGCATGCGGCTGCCGGGCGGCAAGCGGCGCGAGAGAATCTCGTCGCGAAAGAACTGAAAGAGCTGCCGGTAGAGAGGCTCTTCGAGCATCGCGTCGAGCTTCGGCAACCGGCTCATAGAACCAAACCATACCACTTTGGCCTACCTGGATCAATCCACTCCTTTTGGGCGAGCGTTTGATAGGATGTTGAGTCACGCTATGCACCGGCGGATTGCAGTTTTTCTTCCCGCGCTTTTCGGATTCCTGTTGTCTCAGGCGCCCAGCCCGGCGCTACAGATCGGCGCGGGCCAAAAGCCCCCGGTGATCCGTCCACCGAAGAAAGACAAGAAAGCCGAGTTGCCGAACCAAGCCCTGGAGAATCTTCCGCAGCCTCCTTTGGCGCTCCCCGCCGACGGCAGCCGGTTGAGCTTCCTCCTGGCCCCACTATCGAACAACGGACTGCTCTCCCAACAGACCCGCGACGGGCTGAAGTGGTTGATTGGACAGGCGCATGGCGCTCAATTCGTTCGCATTCGCGCGTTCGTCGCGGGGACTGGAGACATGCGGCGAGTGCCGCAACTCGTCGGCGAGACGTTCGCCGACAAGCATTTGTCCCTGCCCGTAGTGACCACGGTTCAGGTAGGCGCCCTCCCGTTGGAAGGCGCGCAAGTGCAACTGGAAGCTACGCTGCAACAGGGTCACACGGTCGATCCGGCCGGCGTCAGTTTCGCGTCGTTTGAGGCGGAATCGAGCGCGGCCGCGCAGACAAGGCTAAGGCAACTGGGCGGAGATTTGCTGCGCGGAACCTGCTACGTCCCGCTGGTGCAAAGCCTGGAAATCGCCGTCCCGATTCTGCCCCCGAGTTCCATGAACGTTGGCGCCGGCGGGCATCTTCACCTGGAAGACGTGTCCTGGATCCAGCCGCAACGCGTGGCTTTGCAGTCAGCGACCTGGTGCGAAGTAGTAACGCGGAATGCGGGCCAGGCCGGCAAGGCGCAGCCACTGGTATTCACCGGAGCGCAATTGGCCTTCTCGTATTCGGATGAAGATGCGAAGCTCGCCTACGAGAGGCTCGAAAAAACGCTAAGAAGCGCCAATTCGACGCTCAAAAACGCCATTTTTTTGAGTTTTTATCCACTCAGCCCGCAGCTTGCCGAGCAAGCCCGCCGCACGGGGGCGCCGTATCTCGACCCGGCCCGCGAGCCCGCCGGCATCCGCTCCATCGTGTTTGAGGGGCTGCCCGCGATGGACGGCTCGTTCGCCATCGAGGCCATCGCCACAGTTTCCAATCCGAATTAGAGGTATTCCTTTTATGTCCCAGAAGCCTGTCGTTACGTTCGGCGAGATCATGCTGCGCCTGGCCCCGCCCGGATTCGAACGCTTTCTCACCTCGCCGCTGATGCAGGCGACGTTCGGCGGAGGCGAGGCCAATGTGGCGGTATCGCTCGCCAACTACGGACAGGCCGCGCGCTACGTGACCGCGTTGCCCGCGAACAACCCGATCACCGACGCGTTCCTGTACCAGATGCGCGGCTTCGGCATCGACGTTTCGGCCATCAAGCCCGGCGCCGGACGGTTCGGCATCTACTTCGTCGAGAGCGGCGCGAATCAGCGTCCGTCGAAGGTCACCTACGACCGCGCGAACTCCTCCATCGCACTGGCCAAACCGGGCGACTTCGATTGGGCGGCGATCTTCAGCGATGCGGCCTGGTTCCACGTCACCGGCATCACGCCCGCGCTGACGCAAAGCTGCGCGGACCTGACACTGGAAAGCGTGCATGCCGCGCGCGAGGCGGGCGTCACGGTCTCGGTGGATCTGAACTACCGCAAGAACCTGTGGAAGTACGGCAAGACCTCCAAGGAAGTTATGTCGGAGGTGACGAAGTACGTCGATTACGTCATCGCCAACGAAGAGGACGTGCAGAAGGCCTTGGGGATCGAGGCCGGCGTCAACGTCGAATCGGGCAAGCTGGAATCGGAGAAGTACAGAGCACTGGCGGAAAAGGTGCTCACCACCTACCCGAATGTGAAGGCGATCGCCATTACGCTGCGCGAGAGTTTCTCGGCGTCGCACAACGGCTGGTCGGCGTGCCTGCACACGGGCGAGGAGTTCATCCTGAGTTCGCACTACGACATAACGCACATCGTGGACCGCGTGGGCGGCGGCGACGCGTTCGGCGGCGGGCTGATCTACGGCCTGCTGAACTTGAGTTCGCCTAAGGACGCGCTCGAATTCGCCGTGGCTGCGTCGTGTCTGAAGCACTCGATCCCCGGCGATTTCAACCGCTTCACGAAGGCCGAAGTGGAAGCGCTGATCAAGGGCGGCGGCAGCGGTCGGGTCCAGCGCTAGTAGGACAGACGATCGCTTGCGTCGTCTGTCATGTGTGGCAGGGTACCAGACGACGCCAGGCGAGGGATGTTCCACAAAGTGACCGGTATTGCCGTTAGGCGGAGTCTCGCCGCGGAACAATTCGCGATCACGGGCGTGGCGGGGGCTCTTCGCGCACCGCGCCATGCCCAAGCACTCGCACGGTGGGCGCCGAGGCCGGAGACCGAATTCCGCTTTGGCGAAGGCCCCGCGAAGCGGCTCAAAACGGGCTTTGCTCCGGATGCCTGGAACGCAGTAGGGCACGCGCCCCGTCTATAATCGAAGGGCGAGCCCAAGTTGATGTATTTCATAGCTTCAAGAATCCCGATGGCAGGCCTGTTCGCGCTGGCGTGGATGTTACTGACGCCAGCTATGGCGCGGCAGGGCCAGCCTCCAGCCTCGCCCGCGCCGTCGCCCGAGGCGGCGGCCTCGGTCCCCAAGTCGGCGCAACCCGCGGATCCTAAGGCGGCGCAGTCGTTCCGCACGGGCATTTCCGAGGTGATCGTCCCAGTGACCGTGACGGACGATAAG
This sequence comes from Terriglobia bacterium, assembly GCA_963823095.1. Classification (GTDB taxonomy): domain Bacteria; phylum Acidobacteriota; class Terriglobia; order Bryobacterales; family Bryobacteraceae; genus CAIVVT01. The sequence continues at coordinate 242,872 of CAWGKI010000019.1, read as the reverse complement.
GGCAAGTTCGTGACGAATCTCGATCAGCGCGATTTCGAGTTGTTCGACAACGGCAAGCAGCAGAAGATCGCCTTCTTCAGCCGCGAGCGGAATCAGCCCGTGGTGATCGGCTACCTGATCGACCTGAGCAACACAAATCGGATTCAATGGGACAAACTGCGCGAGGCGATTCAGGATCTGATCCTGGCGACGCTGTCCCCGGACGGGAAGATCGACCCCCGGTTCAGCGGCTACCTGATCGGCTACTCGACCGAAGCTGAGTTGATGGTGAACACCACCACGGACCCGGAGAAGCTGCTGGAGCGGGTGAGGAAGCTGAAGCCCGGCGGCGGCGCGGCACTGTACGACGCGGTCTACCAGGCCTGCACGAGCAGGACGCTGGTGAAGGGCGAACCGATCGAGCCTCGGCGCGTGCTGGTCATCGTAGGCGACGGCCACGACACGGCGAGCAAGAAGACGCTCGACGAAGTGCTGGAGATCGCGCAACGCAACCTGGTGACCATCTATGGCGTTTCCACGACCTCGTTCGGCTTCTATTCCGAAGGGGATGAGCGGCTGAGGCGGCTGACCAACGCCACGGGCGGCCGCGTGGTCTACCCGCTCGAAAACATTTACAAGGACGTGGACGGATACCTGTCGAAGCCTCAGGACGCAGGCAACTTCGCGTTAACGGTCGGCACCGGCGGGTATGCTTCGGCGATCATGAACGGGATTGTGGACGCAATCGCGGCGACGGCGGGCGAGATCCAATTGCAGTACATCTTGCGCTACGTGCCGGAGGAGACCGACGTGGCGAAGAAGTTCCGCAGGATCGAAGTGCGCGTGAGCCTGCCAAACGTGAAGGTACGGGCGCGCGAAGGCTATTTCCCGCAGATCCCGTAAATTTCGGCGAGAAAGCGTGCAGCGCAGCGTTCGGCGGCCGATAAGACCGTTTCGCCTTTTTGTCGGGAGCAGTTAGATGGGCAGCGAGCCAGGGATGTTCGCTTCCGGGCCATACTGAGAGTGACGACCAACATGCCAGTGCTCGCCATGCGGAACGTCGAGTACCGGGTCTTCGAGGCCCTGGGCGAGAACTGCGGCGTGCTGGTGGCGGACCCGGAAGCAAACGAAATCGCATTTCGTTTCCGGCGCGATTGGGCGGAATACGCGGGCGAAGAGGCTGAGGTTTTGGAAGCCATTGCCGGCGATCTCACGGACAAAGCCCTGGAGATGGGCGTGCGGGCGTTTCTCGCCTGGATCGACGCCGACTTCTCGAATGCCTTCCGCTGCGGCCCTCCCATGAAGTCGTTGGCCATCGATCTGGAGCGCACCGCCCAGACGCTCTATGCCCGGGACGTGCGGAGCGCTGCGAAGCCTTATCAAACCCACCTGCCGGTGCGTTGCTTCGCCGCGGCCGGGCCGATGATCGACAATCCCGAGACGGACCGCGAAGAGTGGGTCGACGTGGACGGTGTGAGGATGAGCAAGGACTACTTCCTGGTGCGCATCCACGGCCACTCGATGGAGCCCGAAATCCCGGACGGTTCGCTGTGCCTGTTCCGCAAGTACTATGCGGGCAGCCGCGGCGGCAAGATCATGCTGGTGCATGAGATGACGGACGAAGGCGGGATGGGCCGTTTCGCCATCAAGCGCTACGAGAGCCACAAGAAGCAGACCAGCGGGGGCTGGGAACATGAACGGCTGCGGATGCACTCGGACAACCCTGAGTATCAGGAGTACGAACTGTCGGCGGAGAAGAGCTACGAGACCGTCGGGGAGTTTGTGCGGGTTGTTGCGGATCCGGAACTCGACTAGTCCCTGAAGCTGCTGAGTTGGTCCCGGAAGCCGGACCTGGGGGGTCCGGCGCGGACGTGGGCGTCCGCCCTACTCAGCGCAGGGCGACGGGAACCCGGATGTTATCCTGGGAGTTCGTGTGTGGCATTGCAGGATACACCAAGCTTGAGCACCCCGTCGAACGGGGCCGCATAGACCGCTTAATCGACTCCATTCGCCATCGTGGACCGGACCAACAGGGCTCGCACGAGAGCGATCTGTGCGCCCTGGGAACGGCGCGCCTGGCCATTCTCGATGTCTCCCAGGGCAATCAGCCGATGTTCGCCAACGGCGGCGACGTGGCGATCGCGTTCAATGGTGAGATCTATAATCACACGCAGGTACGCGGCGAGCTGGAACAACTGGGTCATCGCTTCGAGACGCATTGCGACACCGAAGTCGTGCTGCGCGGGTTCGTGCAATGGGATACGCAAGCGTTCGAGCATCTGCGCGGGATGTTCGCGGCGGCCATCTGGTGCGAATCGAAACGCAGGCTGGTGCTGGCGCGCGACCGCATGGGCATCAAGCCGCTCTACATCTACCATCGCGGACGCGACCTGTACTTTGGTAGCGAACTGAAGTGCATACTGGGCCACCCGGAAGTCCCGCGCCGGCTCGACTTGAACGGGCTGAGCTACTACCTTTCACTCAACTGGATTCCCGCTCCTTACACGCTCATCGAGGGCCTCGAAAAAGTGCAGCCCGGCGAGGTCGTCGAGTGGCAAAACGGTTCGGTCCGCCGCGAGAAGTTCTTCAACCTGCGCTATGAGGTCAACCGCTCCTGGACGCTCGACAGCGCCAAGCAGGAACTCGATTTTCTGTTGCACGACGCCGTGCGCGAGCACCTGATCTCGGACGTTCCTCTGGGCATCTGGTCGAGCGGCGGCCTCGATTCCTCGACCATCCTGCATTACGCGGCGCAGAACGTTCCGAAGCTCAACACGTTCTCAATCTCATTCCTGGGCCATAGTCACGACGAGAGCCGCTACTTCCAGGAAGTGGCCAAGGTGTACGGCACCGAGCATCACGAGTTCGACCTCAGCCCGGACGAGGACCTGGAAGGCGCCATCCGCGAGATGACGTATTATTCCGACGAGCCGAGCGCCGACGCGGGCGCGCTGCCCGTGTGGTTCCTCTCCAAGATGACGCGGCAGCACGTGACCGTGGCGCTCAGCGGAGATGGAGCCGACGAACTGTTCGGCGGTTACCAGACGTATATAGCCGACCGCCTGGCCGGGCGGGCGCGGCGCTATCCGGCGTGGATGCGAAGGTTCGGCCTGGGTTTGTTGAAACTGTGGCCGGCTTCGGACGAAAAGATCGGCCTCGAATACAAAGCGAAGCGCTTTCTGGAAGGCTCGCTGTTGACGCCGGCCGACGCGCACATGTTTTGGGGCGGCACGCTGAACGAACGCGACAAGCGCTCGCTGTACGCGGCCGAAAGCTACCCTAGGCCCGGCGAGTTGATGAATACGCTGCCCACCGAGGCGCATAGGCAGGGCGATCTCAATCGCTTCATGTTCCTCGACCAGCGCTACTACCTGGCCGACGACATCCTGGTGAAGTGCGACCGTATGTCGATGGCGCATTCGCTGGAAGTACGGCCGCCGTTCCTCGATCACCGCATCGTGCAGTTCGCCGCCACGCTGCCCGAGGACTTCAAGATTCGCGGCGACTCGCTGAAGTTCATCCTGCGCGAGCTGATGAACGGCAAGCTGCCGCAATCGGTGCTCACGCGTCCCAAGGAAGGCTTCGATATTCCGGCGCAGCGCTGGTTCCGGACCTCGCTGCGCGGTCTGATGGAAGAGGTTCTTTCTCCGCAAGCGGTGCGGGCGACGGGATTGTTTAACGTGGACGCGATGGAGCGGCTGAAGCGCGATCACCTGACGCGCCGCGCCAACCTCGGATACCCGCTGTGGGGCCTGGTAACGCTATTTCTCTGGATGAAACGATGGAACGTGGAAACAGCCGTTACGGCCTAGGGATCGTGCTCCTGTTCGCCGCCGCCATTTACCTGGCGACGTTGATTGCCCCTCCGCATCTGATGGACGACGTCGACGCCGTGCAGGCGCAGATCGGGCGCAACATGCTCGACTCGGGCGACTGGGTGACGGCGCGGCTGGACGGCATCGCCTACCTCGAAAAATCGCCGCTGAAGTACTGGATGATCGCCACTTCCTTCGCTGTCTTCGGCGTGTCGGACTGGGCAGCGCGTCTGCCTGTCGTGCTGTGTATCCTGGCCATCGCCTGGCTGATCGGAGCGATCGGCCGCTGGGGCTTCGGCGAACGCGCCGGCTTCTATGCGGGGCTGGTTTTCGCGACGTCGCTGGGACTGTTTCTCTTCACGCGGGTCCTGATCCCCGACATCGTGCTGACGGGCACGATCGCGCTCGCGTTGTGGGGCATGCTGCGGGCGCTGGACGAAGACGAGGCGCGGCCGAAGCTGTGGATCTACGCGGCCTGGGCGTCGATCGGCGCCGGCCTGCTGCTGAAGGGCCTGATCGCCGCGGTCTTTCCCTGCGGCGCCGCGTTCGTGTACCTGCTGCTCTCGCGGCAGCTCTTCGTGAAACGGACCTGGCAGCGGCTGCAGGCCGGCCAGCGGCGTGGCGTTGATGCTGCTGATCGCCGCTCCGTGGCACATTATCGCCACGCTGCGGAATCCGCCCTACTTCGATTTCTCAATGGACGCAGGCCCGGGCAAGTACCGCGGATTCTTCTGGTTCTACTTCTTCAACGAACACATCCTGCGCTTCCTGAACCGCCGTTGGCCGCGCGATTACAACACCGTGCCGCGTTCGCTTTTCTGGCTGCTGCACCTGCTGTGGTTCTTCCCGTGGAGCGCTTACTTCGCCCGCTGCCTGAAGCTGGGCTATCGCGGTGAGGACCGGGCTTCGCGGCTGCGCCTGCTATGCCTGTGCCTGGCCGGATTCGTGCTGGTGTTCTTTACGTTTTCGACTACGCAGGAATATTACTCGATGCCGGCGTATCCGGCCTTCGCGCTGCTGCTGGGCTGCGCCATGGCCGAAGAGTCGAGTTGGATCCGCTGGGCCAACCGCGTGACGGGCGCGATCTGCGCGTTGGCTCTGACGGCGATTGTGGCGATCCTCGTTTTGGTCTGGGGCATGCCCGCACCCGGCGATATCTCGCAGGCGTTGGCGCAGCATCCCGAGATGTACACGCTCTCGATGGGACACACCGGCGACCTGACGCTGGCCTCCTTCGCCTATCTCAAAACGCCGCTGATGCTGGCGGGGCTCGCCTTCGCGCTGGGCGTCTTCGCGGCTTTCCGCAAGAATTTGCACATGAGCTACCTGATGCTGGCGCTGACGATGGTGTTGTTCCTCAACGCGGCGCGCATCGCGATGATTGCGTTCGACCCCTACCTGAGTTCCGAGCCGCTCGCGCGGGCCTTGAATGCAGCGCCCAAGGGCCGCGTGGCGATGGACGATCAGTACTACACCTTCAGCTCGATCTTCTTCTACGCGAACGTGAAGAGCGCAAAGATCGTTAACGGCCGCGTCAATAACCTGGAGTACGGCAGTTACGCTCCCGGCGCGCCGGAGGTCTTCCTGACCGACGCTCAAGTGCCCGCTTACTGGAATTCGTCCGAGCGTACGTACCTGCTCGCCGAGCGACCCGCCGTCGCGCGTTACGAGAGGCTTCTGGGACGCGAGAAACTGCACGTCGTCAAAGAGAGCGGCGGCAAGTTTCTGTTCGTGAATCAGCCATAGCGAACGGAGCGGACGGAATCGGGGCGTCTCCTATCCGGCAACCTGTCGCGAACTCGCTTGTCACCTCTTCGCGGTTCGGCTTAAGCCCAATTGGCAAGAACGAGTGGGGCATCGATGCGCTTGAAGTGGCGGGTGTTGTTCGTCACGAGGACGGCGCCGGCAGCAAGGGAGTGAGCGGCAATCATAAGGTCCATGTCGCCGATAGGCGTGCCTGCGCCCTTGAGCTGGTGCCGGATGCCGGCGTACCAATGGGCGGCTTCGATCTGCCATGGAAGGAGCCGGACAATCTGGAATAACTGACGGACGGCGATATGCAAGCGGTGGCTCGCCGGGAGGGCCTTGAGTCCGTACAGCAGTTCGGCACAGGTGATGACGGAAATGCAGACGTGTTCGGGGGGGATGTCGGCGAGTTTGGCCGCGATGCCCGGGTTGCGGCCTTTCAACATATAGCTCACCGTGTCGGTGTCGAGCATATACAGCATGCTCAGAGTCTCTTGCGCCCGGCATTGCGCTGGGGCTTGATTTGGTCGTCGAAAATGCCGGGACGCCGGGGCGGCACGTTCATCGGCCGTTCGGCCATGAAGCCGGCCGGGACGTCAAGCTCCCGCAGGAGATCGAAGAACGAGGTCCAACTGCCGGCGGCGGGGCGTTTCGACAAGACAACGTCGCCTGTAGCTTCGTCGCGCCGGATGAAGACTTCCTGACCATCGAAACGAAAGTCGACCGGCAGCCGCACAGCCTGGCTGCTCCCGTTCTGAAAGAGTTTTGCGGTACGCGTTCGTTCCATGGCGCCTCCCGGTATTTGAAAGAGTATATGCATGAGTATATACTCATCGGGCCACTGAGACAAGAAAGGCGAGCGGCGGCGAGTTTCTGTTCGTGAGTCAGAAGTAAGAGACCCGCCCCACTGGGCTATTTCGCTGGACTCTCGGCGCGGAAATCCCAGATCTGGGTGTTGCGGTCGCCTTCGGTGTACTGGATCACCGCATACTCGCCGGGCGGCAGCGGCTTCTGCGGCCAGATCTTGTAGAGCTCGTTGCCAACCTGCTGGCGGAAGATCTCGATTTCTTCCCGATCGGCCGCCACTTCTTTGCTCCCGGGTATGATGGTCCACTTCTCCACGACGCGCGAGTCCTTCTTGGACTGGCAGTGCACGATGCCGAAACGCTCGTAGGCAGAGAGCCGGAACCAGAATGTGGGCCGGTCGTCCCGGACGGCAAAGGCGGAGCGGTCGCCGTCCAACTCGATGGTCGCTTTCCCTGTCAGGATGGGAAGGGGCGAGATGGCTTTCAGCACTGACCGCTTTTTGTCGGTCACGATCTTCGACTCGGCCTGCTTGACGGTCAGGACTTTATCGCCCTCCAGATAGTAGACGCCTGGATTCATCGGGATCAGCGAGATAATCCGGGCCTGTTCGCGCTCGAACTTCTCCTCGGCATCGTCCGCGGCGGCGCTCTTTTTCGTGGCTTCGAGAACCGCTCCGCGCTCGGCCTCGGTTTTCTTGAGATCGACCAGGCTGGTGGGGATCTCCTCCCATTCACTGCGCTCAATGGAGTAATAGCGGACGCGGTCCTGCTCCACTTTGTATTCGCTCACCTGGTGCCAGGTGCCGTCAGTCAGGTAGAGACGGAAGTTGTCGCCGAGCAGCAGCAGGGGCAGCAGAAGCGTGGCAAGCAGCAGACGAAGCATGGCTCGAGTCTCCAATTTGAAAATAGCCTGAAAACACTGGGTTCTGCCGGCTCGATGACTCGCGCCCAGGGATCGGAGCGCTGCGCGGATGGGGGAGTCGCTCTGCGCGAGGCTCAATGGTATGGGGGATTAAACCGCAATCCGGCAGTCGGTGAGCATGGCCTGTAGCTAGTTTGCATGCCGTCATGCGCTTGGAATCAAGCAGGCTCTGACCGGGCAGGTGAAGGGAGAAGAAGTGGAAAATCCAAGCTGCGTCCGAAGCCCAAACAGCTCCGCGGGAGCGGAAGACTGCACCCCATAGCGGAAGCTCTGGGTGTTCCGGATACGCGTCAGCCGTCGCACAGGGCGAAAGCTATGCGATTCGAACGTCTTTCGCCCCGTTCCGGGGCTCTGCGGTCTGCTCAGCGCACCCACAGCTCACGCTGTAGGCAATTGGCTTCCGCCCTCCGGGCTCTGTGTGAGAGCGCGTTCGGACGTTGCCGAGAACGTTGAGGCGCCGTCTCTTCAAACAGAACGAACCGAACTGAACTGAACGGCCTTGAATCGAATAGAAACACCGCACAGCGAGCTTTCACGCGCACTTCGGCATAGAAATACTCTGTGATGCCGCGGCCGCCGCCACGGCCGGTCCGGGACGGCCAAGAGCCTCCAGCAGCCAGCGCATCTGAATGCACTCGAACGGCGCCGCGACGTAATCGGCGGCACCGAGTTCGAGGGCTTCGAGCCATTCGCGCGTGTCGGGCAGGCGGCTGACGATCACAACCGGCAAATTGGGAAACGCAATCTTGGCTGCGGAAAATGCCGCGCCACGCGGGCAGAAGACTATTCCGCCATCTCGGCCCTGCGCAGCCGAGCGCTCTCCAGACTGGGAAACGATGCGAGAAACGACATAAGAGGCGCCACGCAGGCAGGCCGCGAGTTCTGCTTCAACGGCAGGATCCAAACCGAACAAAATGGCCCTGGGAGAGGAACTGGTAATTGAATCCATCGCATGTACCTCGTTCTGACAACAGGATATTAACCCCATAATCCTTACAGCCGGATGAAAGCGCGCGACGCCTGCGACCGGCAAAGCACCCTCCCGGTCGCTGGTGGCCCTGGGCCTGAGATTCGCACGGATCGGGCGCTAAATCTCAACCGGAGTCTGTCGTCCGACACGAATGGGGAACAGCCGCTAATGCCTCTACCGGGGCGGCTGACCGGGGACGGGGAATTGCGCCGACAGGGCGCGGGGAAAAACTTGCACCGAATGCTCTGATTTCGGTCCTGCTCTCAGTATAAGCGGAACCGTTTCCCAAACCAATCGAAAAACCTTATATCGTCAATCACTTCCATCAGAGGGACGAAAAGCGGGAACGGCGCTTGCTAAACTGGACTCTTTGGAGGTGAAATGGCTCAGATCCAACGTCGCCGGTCTGTCGTGGTCGATGTCGGCGGGGTGAAGGTTGGAGGGACGAACCCTGTTGCGGTGCAATCGATGACCAACACCGACACCGCGGACGTGACCTCCACGGCCAATCAGGCCTTGGCTCTGGCGCAGGCTGGTTCCGAAATGGTGCGTGTCACCGTGAACACCGAGGAGGCGGCGCGAGCGCTGCCCAAGGTGGTGGAAACGCTGCGCATGTTCGGCAGCAAAGTACCGATCATCGGCGATTTCCACTATAACGGCCACATCCTGCTTAAAAAGTACCCGGAGTGCGCGCGGGCACTGGCGAAGTACCGCATTAATCCGGGCAACGTGAACATCGGCCGGCACAGCGACGATAACTTCCGGACGATGATCGAGGCGGCGATCGAGTACGGCAAGCCGGTCCGCATCGGCGTGAACTGGGGATCGCTGGACGCCGTAATGCTGGCGCGGATGATGGACGAGAACGGCCGCATGCGGAATCCGCTGCCGGCCGACGAGGTGATGAAACGCGCCATCGTGGTGAGCGCCATCGAGTCCGCCCGGCTGGCGGAGAGCTACGGCCTGGCGCACAACCGGATTATCCTGAGCGCCAAGGTATCGAACGTGCAGGACCTGGTGGACGTCTACCGCATGATGGCGGCGGAGGGCGACTACCCGCTGCACGTCGGCCTGACCGAAGCGGGCATGGGCGCCAAGGGCGTTGTGGCGACGACGGCCGCGCTGTCGATTTTGCTGCAGGAAGGGATCGGCGATACGATTCGCGCTTCGCTGACGCCGGCGCCGAATGGCGACCGCACCGAAGAAGTCCTGGTCAGCCAGCAGATTCTGCAGTCGATGGGGATCCGCAGTTTCACGCCGCAGGTGACCGCGTGTCCAGGCTGCGGACGAACGACCTCCACGTTCTTCCAGGAATTGGCGGAACAGATCCAGAGCTACCTGAAACACCAGATGCCAATCTGGAAGAGCGGCTATCCCGGCGTCGAAGAGATGAAGGTGGCGGTGATGGGCTGCATCGTCAACGGCCCGGGCGAGTCGAAGCACGCCAACATCGGCATTTCCCTGCCCGGCACCGCGGAGGAGCCCAAGGCCCCTGTGTTTGTCGATGGACACCTGGTTAAGACTCTGCGCGGCGACATGATCGTGCAGGATTTCATTGGAATGTTGAACGAGTACGTCGAGCGGACTTACTCGAAGCAGGAGACCGGAACGGCGGTCTGAAGAGGCATTTCCGCTCGAACCGGCCCGCGTCTCCTGGGAACGCCGATCTCCAGATCGGTCCGGCTTCCATATTCGCCGCACATCGACGGCAGGGGCTCCGTGCAAGTGCGGCTTACGCTCAACAGAAAAGGGATGCACCCGCTCCGCCCAAGTTCATTCCCAGGCCTTGCCGCGCTCGCGTCAACAAGTGCCGATCTGGAGATCGGCGTTCCCAGGGTTGCGACCGCTACGGCGAAAGTCATCCTCGAACCTTGCCGCTCGCGCGGCAATAGTTGCCGATCTGGAGATCGGCGCTCCCAGGGGGCGGAGCTTCATTTCAGGGAGGGAGTATATCACAGGCCTGCCGTAACTCTTTTGAAACCAACGCGCAAAATGAAGGATCAGTAATCATAGGAGGCAATCTTTAACTTCATGAGCGCCCTTTCGATGGACAGTCCACGCCCGGCGGCTCTCACGGCGCACGCCGTGCCCGGCTACCGCATTCAGAGCCGTGTGATCGACTTCATTACCGCGGAGCGGAGCCAGTTGCTGAACCTCACGGAGCGCATCAACGAAATCGTGCGCCGCAGCGGCATCGCCGATGGCCTGGTGCACCTGCAATCGTTGCATACGACGACGGGGCTCGCGCTCGGCGAATGGCAGGACGCGTTGCTCGAAGACTTCAAGAACTTCATCGGCACGGTGGTGGACCGGAAGGCGTACTACAAGCACAACGATCCGGCTTTCTCCGATTGCGAGCGGAAAAACGCCGACTCCCACCTGAAAGGCAGCGTCTTCGGCCAGACGCTTTTGCTGCAGGTGAGAAACGGCGCTGTGCTGCTGGGAACGTGGCAGAGCATCATTCTGGCCGAGTTCGACGGCCCTCGCAGCCGATCTGTCGCTGTACAAGTCAGCGGCATCTGATATTCTGCTTATCTATTCCGCGAAGCGGGCGGTCTCCCAGGAGTCGTGCGACCATGCCCAGGTATTTCTCCCACGAACAGGCCTCCCGGTTGCTGCCGGAGGTGGATCGTCTGCTGCGTCTGGCCATTCACGCGCGGAGCTTGTACGAAGAGGCGGACGAATCGATCTCCGCGCTCCTGCAGCGGGTCCAATCGATGGGCGGAATCGTCGTGGACATAGCGAGAGCGCGGCAGCTCCAGGAGTCGCGGGAAGCCGGGGCGGAGCAACTGAAAGAGGCCATCGAGGCCATCAACGAGTTGGGTGTGCAGGTGAAAGACCTGGACGTCGGTCTGGTGGATTTCCCTACTCTCTATCGCGGCGAGGAGGTGCTGCTCTGCTGGCGCCTCGGCGAACCCAGGATCGGACACTGGCACGGACTGGAAGAGGGTGCTCGCGGAAGAAAGCCGATCGACGCCGAATTCCTGCAAAACAACGGCGGCGGCGGGGTCCACTGAGCTTCCGGGCCGTGTTGTTTTTTTGACACTTGTTTCCACGCTTCCCTAGACTGGTAGTGGGGACTCCGCTTAGATCCTCCAAACCCTCAAATGCTTCTGGCCAAAGAGTTCATCGCGTACCTTGGAAGGCAGGTGGCCGCAAGGCTTCCCGCCAACATGATCGAAATCGCCGATCGCTCCGCCGTCGGAGAGGTTCTCGTAGGCGTCATCATCGACGAGATGATGTTGGAGGACAAGCTGAACGACGAGGTGCGAACCATCCTCGAAGAGTACAGCGTCTACATGGCGAACAACGCCATCAGCTACTCCGAGATGTTTCGCCGCATCAAGAACCAGTTGGTGCAACAGCGCAAGATCGTCAAGGCTTCGGGGCGCGACACCGGCGATGCGATGAAGCTCAGCCGCGACAAGGTGAACGAGATCTCGCACAAGCTGCTGCTGGCGCTGAAGAAGTCGCACGATTGCAGGATCAGGAAGAACGAGAACGATCTGCGGCTGGAGATCATTCGCCTGATGTCGGATGTGCTCCAAAACGAGGACAAGGCCGAGAAGGCCGCGCGCGCCAAGATCCGCACGCTGAAACGCGAAGTTCTGGACGGCACCGAAGAGTGGGATCTGCTGCACAAGAAGTACTACGCGGAAGAGCTGAGGAACCTCGGGATCGATCTCGGCAACTGAGTTTCCGCGGTCCCACAGAGTCAAACGGCAACGCCGCTGCCGTTCCTGGGCGTTTACGTGCTCCGTGAACCAGTAGGCCTTAGAGACGCAGCCCCCTCCAGCACCGAGCCGCCGGTAGCACCGAGCCGCGAATGAAACGAGCAGGTCCCTCGGGGCATTACCCCCGCGACGTGGTTCCCACTCCATGATCGCGTTGCTGTTCGAAAACAATGCAGCGCCGAGGCCACATCCAGGAGACCGCTCTTTTCATTCGCGGCTCGGTGCTGGGGGGTCGGCTAACGCCGAACCGGAGCCACGACCGCAGTGGCTTCCGGCTCGTGTTCCGCTGACCTCGGTATGTGTGCGCGGCGCTTCGCATAGAATACGAAGCGTGCCAAACGCAACCAAGACCCTAGCCGTCACCGGCAGCCTCAACATGGACTTCGTGGTTCAAGTGGACCGCTTGCCCGCGCCGGGCGAGACCGCGCTCGGGCACGACTTCCGAATGATCCCCGGAGGCAAGGGCGCGAACCAGGCCTGCGCCGCGGGCAAGCTGGCCAGGAATGCGCGAGTCCGGATGGTGGGACGGGTCGGCTACGACACGTTCGCCGATCACCTGAAATCCAGCCTGGCGGAAGCCGGCGTGGATGTGTCGAGCGTTTCTTCGACGCAGGGCCAGGCGACGGGCATCGCCGAAATCTGGGTGGAGAATTCAGGCCAGAACTCGATTATCGTCGCTGGGGGCGCGAACGCTGAATTGTCTCCATCTGACGTTGAATCGTTCCACGAAGTGTACGCGTCGGCCGCAGTCTCGCTGTTCCAACTGGAGACCCCCATTGAGACGGTAGAAGCCGCTCTACGGGCGTCGCGAGAAGCCGGAGCGGTGACGGTACTGGATCCCGCGCCGGCGCGTCCGCTGCCCGCCTCGCTGCTCGCGCTGGTAGATGTACTGACCCCGAACGAGAGCGAAGCCTGCATCCTTCTGGACCGTCCGCCGGCCCGTGTAGGTCTCGCAGAGGCGCGGGAGATGGCGCAGGCCCTCCGGGCGCTGGGGCCGCGGGCCGTCATCGTGAAACTGGGAGATCAAGGCTGCCTCTATTCGCACAGCGACACGGAGTTCGTAGCTCCGGGATTCCCCGTCAAGGCAGTGGATACCACGGCCGCCGGCGACACGTTCAACGCCGCGTTGGGCGTCGCGCTGTGCGAGAACATGCCGATGCGGGAAGCGCTGCGTTTCGCCAACGCGGCGGCGGCGATCTCCGTGACCCGGTTAGGCGCGCAATCGTCGGCTCCGTCGAGGGATGAGGTGGATGCCTTCGTCAACGAACGGCGTCAGTGAGAAGCGCTCAAACTGACATCGAATACCTTCCACGACGCGTTGGCATAGACCGGCTGCAACCCGGGCAGGTCGTTCGCCGTGCCTAGCACGATGAAGTCGATGCCGGCCGTGGCGTATTCCGTGGCGGGACGTAGGGGCGTCCTGGCCTCCCCTGCCCAATTCCAACGGCGTTGCCATTCCCGGGCGAAGTCCCAGTTCTGATTGACCTGTCCGCCACCTTTCCAGTCGACGTACAGAGCGCGCCGAGCCTCGGCCCGGAAGATGCCGGGAGTAGTGGCATGGCCGGCGTCGGCGAAGTGGAACATCGCGTCGGGTAGAGTATGGGCAGCGGCCCAACCGGTGAGGGCCGCGAGTTCCGGCGTATGCAGTTGCGGATAGTTCCCGAGCTGGCCGAAGCCGGGTATCAGGAAGGCCGCGGCGACCGGGACAAGCAATGCCGCGGAAGCTGTCTTCGGCCAGCGCGCGGCAAGCGCGGCAGCGCCGGCCGTGGCAAACGCCAGACCCATTGCTAGTAACAGACGGCGCTGCGCGACAGGATCCGAAAAGACTCGGGTGATCAGACCCAGAGCAAGCCGGTTGACCGTGATAGCAAATAGCGGCAGCAGCCACGCCGCGCTCTCCAGCCACAAGCCACGCCGCGACGCCGACCAGGCGGCCGCGCCGCCCAGAGTCACCGCGAAGATATAGATGAAAACCACCGCGCGGGCGGGCTGAAACTGCGGCATCATGCTCCACTGCATGTAGTTCACGAAGAGCCAGGAGAGCGGCACCGATAACATCCCATAGAGCAGCAGCGTCGCACTGAGCGCCGACAGCTCCTTGGTGATCTCGCGCCGCAATCGGAGCCAGGCGCCGGTCGCGAAGACCCCGAGCAGAAGATGCTGCCACATCCAATCGGGCTTCCAGAGATCGACCCAGACGTAGCTGCCGCGGTGACGTAGAAGCGGGACCAGATCGGAGGGGATCACGGAAAAGAGCGGTTGGGACTCGTGCTCACCCGCTTGTAGAGCGGCGAGGGCCAGCAAAATGGCGCAGGCGGCTGAAAAGCCTGCCAATGCCGTCCAAAGCGCCTTCGGACGCTGCAGCGCCAGCGCATAGACGACCACGGCCAGCCAGTATGGAGCGCTCGTCGGCGGGTGGTACAACAACGCCACGGCGGCGAACGCTACCGAGATCCTCCACCGCCGGTAGACCCCATAGCCCAGAGCTGCCAGAATCAGCGACAACGCAAAACCGCGCGGCACGGCCTCGTACTCGACAGTGAGGATCTCCGGGCCTCCCACAAACAGGCCGAGCCCAAACAGGAACGCGACAAATGTAGCGCCGATCCGGTTCAGTCCGGCAGACCCGGCCAGCATGAAGACGCCCATCAGAGCCAGGAACCGGAACAGCAGCATCTGGGCGGCGAAGACCGCCGGATAAGCCAAGCCGGTGACGGCGTGCAGCGTCCGGGCGATCTCGTCGAAGGCGGTCCACTTGACATGCGGATGAACGCAGAGCAGATCGCGCGCAAGCGTCGCCGGATTGTCGAGATGCTCGAGCATCGCGACGTAGATCTGGCTGTCCTGCTGCAGCCATGTGTGGCCCGGGAATTGGAAATAAGTCAGGAGCGTGAACGCGCCGAGAGCGACAGCCGTGGCTAAGTGCGGACGAGTCACTGCGGAGGGGTCTTGTCGAGTTGCTCTTTGGCCCATTTCCGCGCGGAATCCAGGGCCAGCGACTTCTCGAATGCCTTTCTAGCCTCCGCGTTGCGGTTGAGCTTACGCAAGACGATCCCTTGCCACAGCCAGGCGTCGGGGTTATTGGAGTCCAGTTGCGCAGCCTTTTGCAGGTCCTTGAGCGCCTGATCCGGACCTCCGCCGAAATTCGCGGGCAGGTAGTAGTTGCCTACTCCCTTGCTGACCCAGGCCATGGAAGACTTGCCGTCGAGTTGGATGGCCTTGTTGACTTCGTCCATGGCGCAGTGGCCGTAGCGAATCGCGAACAGGATATTGGCGGGAATAGTCTGGCCGCAGAGCGCACCCCATATCCGGTGATATTCGGCAGTGTTGGGGCTCAGATTGACGGCCTTCTCGGCGAATCGGATCCCGTTTTCGGCGGCCGATCCGGAGCCCTTTTTATCCTTCTGCTCGGCGAGAATCTCCGCGCGAAAGCTCTCCGCCAGAGCGGCTTGGTATTGCACCCTGGCATCGTTGCCGCGCTTATCGGCGGCGGCTTGTGCCGCCGTGCTGATTCGTTCCAGCGCCGCGCGGTCCTGGATGTCGCGCGCTTTGCGCCAGTCTTGCGGCACCCCGTCTTGCGCCAGGGCAATGGCCGAGACGGCCAGAATCGGAGTCATTAGTGCGAACAGTCTTCTCATGCAGGTTGAATTCCTATTGTAAAGACGTCGGCCGGCAACGCGCGGGTTGCTTCTCTAACGACAAAACCGGACTCAGATCGACGCAAGTTTCCGGTGAATCAGCAACAGATACAGGGCAAGCACCCCCAGTGCGACGCCGTGAGCGCCTACGACGTTGGGAGCGCCGAATTTCGGAATCAGCGCACCGGCCACCAGGCTGCCAATCGGCATGCCTCCCCGGAAGGCAATATTGTAGACGCTCATCACGCGCCCGCGCATGTCGTCGGCAGCGATCAATTGCACCAGCGAGCTGAGCATGGCGAAACAGGTGATGAGCGCCATACCGCCGAAGAACAGGAACACGCAACCGACCAGCATGGACTTGCTCCAGGCGAAGCCGCTGAGGCAAAACGCCAGCGCCAGCAAACCGAAAAGGGCCGAACGTCCCAGTCCAGTCTTGCGGCCGCGGGCCGCCACGACAATGGCGCCCGCAATCGCGCCGAGGGCTTGCACGGAGAGCAGCAGCGTAAACGTCTTAGCGTCGCCATGGTAAATGTCGCGGGCGAACACCGGCAGGAACGTGAGGATCGGTATGCCGAGGTAGGTGCAGGCGAACGAAACGACGAACAGCAGCACCATTTGGTCGCTCTTCCGGATGAAGCGCACGCCCTGTTTCATGCTCTCGAAGACCGTGTCCGTGGTCTTGGGAAAGTCGTAGCGCACGGAGATCATCAGCAACGTGACGATGACGGCCACGAAGCTGACGCCGTTGAGTCCGAAACACCACGCCGCGCCGAGCGTGCTGAGCGCCAAGCCGCCCAACACCGGACCGATGAGGCGCGCCAGGTTGAACTGAATCGAGTTCATCGCGATGGCCTGCGGCAGTTGTTCGCGCGGCACCAAGGCAGGGATCAGGGACTGGTAAGCCGGCGAGCCGAAGGCCTGCGCCGTTCCGGTGATGAACGACAGCGTGAGGATGTGCCAGACGTGCACGCTATGCGTTGCAAAGAGCGCGCAGAGCACGAAGGCACAGCTCATCTGAACGAACTGCGATCCGATCAACAGCCGTCTGCGATCGAAACGATCGGCAGCCACGCCGGCAAACAGGGCGAGCGTGAAGATCGGCAGTTCACCGAGAAACGAATCGAGTCCGAGCCAGAAGGGCGAGCCTCCTAGCAGCAGCACGAGCCAGCTTTGGGCGAGTTTCTGCATCCACGTCCCGATGCTGGACGTGCATGCGCCCGACCACATGAGCCGGAAATCCCGTGACTGGAAAGGCTGAAATACTCGTTGCAGCACGCGGCAAGTACCGTCAGGGCAGCGGATGTTCTCGCTCGATCAGATGCAGCAGATTCTCGTCGGCATCCTTGAAGAACACCAGCCGGTTGCCCTGATTCGAGAAGGGCTCGCCCGTGAAGCTGACGCCTTTCTCTTTCAGATCCGCGTATGCGGCATCGAAATCGGACACAGTCACGGCCACATGACGCAGGCCGGGCGTGCGGCTCTGGGCTCCCAGCGCCGGGCCCTCGGAGGGAATAATCTCGATCATCGCGCCGTTGGGCGCTTTCACGAAGTAGTTCCCGTCGTATACGAAATTGATGACAAAGCCAAGGTTCTGGACGTACCAGTCGGCCAGTCGTTTGGGATTCGGAGAGGCAATCGCCGTGTGCTCCAGTCCGGTGAACAACATAAGACCGAGGATAGCAGCCGGGGAGCCTTGAGAGTCGCGGGACCAGTCTACTTGGGCTTGCCGACCATGGGAACGAACGCGACGGGGTACGCCGTGCGGCGATGGAGTTTGCCCAGCGGATCCTTGTCCACGACGATCAGTTCCTGCGAGGAATCGCCGATTGGCGCTACGAGGCGGCCGCCGGGGCGAAGCTGCTGGATGAGCGCGGGCGGTATGTCGGACGGCGCGGCAGTAAGGATGATCCGGTCGAAAGGAGCGAGCTCGGGCCATCCCAGCCATCCATTTGCGCAGCGCACCGTGATGTTTTTGTAGCCCAACTCCGTGAGCAGTTCGCGCGCGGACCTGGCGAGCGGTTCGAGAATTTCCACCGAGTAGATCTGCCGGACCAGGGGCGAAAGGATGGCGGCTTGATAACCCGACCCGGTCCCGATTTCAAGAACGCGGTCTCCCGGTTTGGGATCGAGCAACTGGGTCATGGAAGCGACGATGTAGGGTTGCGAGATGGTTTGACCGTAGCCGATCGAGAGCGGGTTGTCGTCGTAGGCATGTTCGCGTTCGAGCGGCGGGACGAAGCGTTCGCGCGGCGTATCGCGCATTGCACGCAGGACGCCGGGATGATGAATGCCCCGTGCTTCGATCTGTTCGTGCAGCATCTTCAACGCGCGCGGGGATGGCGGACCCGTTTGCCCGCGAGAGGCTCCAGCGGGACAACAGGCCAGAGCCAGGATCAGGGCCGGCAGGCGCATCGCTTCCCACGCCGCTCCGCCCTTAGAATACGCCCGATCTGGCGGAGTGAATCAACGAAAGCTCTGGTGGGGCGGCGCTCCAGCGCCGCGCGGAGCTTCCAGGCTCCGCTCCGGTTGGTCCTGCAGGCCCTGGAGGGCCCACGCGGCGCTGGAGCGCCGCCCCACGGTTGCTCCAGAAATTGACTTCGCGCTACCCGTCGAAACCATCCAGCCGCGTCAGCAGCATGTCTGGAACGACGAAGGCCGCTCCGCGGAAGGCCTCCTGGGCGCGGCTCACGTTTTGCATCGACCCTCCGATGAAAAGCAGCGGCAGGTGGCGTATGTCGCGGTATTTGCGGATCGCGGCGGCCACCTGCAGAGAGTGCGAGGGACTGCGGGCCAGATCGAGGGCGACGACGGTAGGCGGATGGTCCAGCACGCGCCGAACGCCGCGGGCACCGTCTTCCGATTCGGTCTCGACAGTCCATCCGATGGCGCGGATCTTCCCGGCGCGAGCCTCGGCTTCCTCGGCGTTCCATTGGAAGAGGATCAGAGTGCGTTCCATGTCGATCGGCCCTTTCAAGATTCGGCGGCAAGCGTCCAGTCCGGACGGGCGCCTCAATTACCGGCGGCCGTCTGCGGCCATGCATTCCACTTCAAGGTAACGGTTTGCGTCGCGCCGGGCGAGAGTTGAACGCGCGTCCCAAGCGGTTCGAGCGATGTGAGGAACTCGGGATCCTGCAACACCGACTCATCGACATCGTCGAAGGCGAAAGCCAAATAGTCGCCCGGACGGAGACCGCGAACTTCAAAGCTGTTCTTCGAAGAGACCGGCGCCGAGGTGATCGCGTCCACACCGCGCTGGCGGGGGTCGGCGGGAATGAAAATCACCGATGGACGGCCTTGCCGATCTGCCTGCCCAACCGCGGCATTAGGCGCTTCGACCGTCCCGTTGAGCGTGGCGGAATCGGTGCGAAGCACGATCCGCAATCCGCCCGAAGCGACGGCAAGTTCGAAATCGTGACCGAGCAACTCCTCACCGCCGGCGGAAATGGATTGAACGTAGGCGCCCGGCGTGCCGCAAAACACGCTGGCAATATATCGGCCCGGCGACAGATTCGCCAGATTGAACGAACCATCGGACTCGGCACGGACCGCAGCCGCCGGAGCGCCGCTGTCCGCGAATCTGAGTTGGACGTTCACGGTTGCCAAATTGAAATTCCGGACGGCGTCTTCAACAGCCACCGAGCCGTGCACGGATACGGTCGGGCTGGCTTGCGCCGTGAATCCGGCGATATCGGTGGAACCGACTTCCAGCGGAACCAGGATGCTGGTCGTTCCGGAGACCGCGCTGAGCATGTAGCTGCCCGAGCGCACGTTGTTCAGCGAGAAGTTTCCGGCTGCGTCGGACGGCGCCCCGAAGCCGGCAGGTAGATGCGACTGCGCCGATAACAAGGTGAGGAAAGCCCGCGGCATAGGCGCGCCGTCAGGTCCGATCACGCGGCCGGAAACCCGCACCATGGTCGTCCGCTGCAACGGGATGTCGATGCCCGAGAGTTCCTGACCGGCGTGCACTTCGACGCGGAGAGCCTGGCCGGGATCGGCGGCGCCGGGGTAAAACGTGGAAGCAAAGGTGAGCAGAGGAGCGCCTGGCGTGCGCGGCCCGGTGAGCAGCGCCGAGCCCGGAGGCAGCCGGTCCAGCGAGGCCTGCAGCAAGTATTTGCCAGCCGGGACATGCGCAATGCGGTATTCCCCGCGGTCGTTCGTGGTGCCCACCTCACTGAGCCGGTCGAGGCGGCGAACGCCTCCGGAGTAGCGGAAAGCGAGCAGCGAAACCTGAACGCCCTCCACCGGATCGCCTTCGTCATCCAGCACGCGTCCAGAGACGACGGACTGGGGGATAAGTCCGTAACGCAAGCCCTTCACGGCCTGTCCCACTGAGACGCGAACCGCGCGGGGTGAGTATCCGGAAGAGCCGCGCGGCTGCAGATAGCCGGATCTCGAGTAGCTCAGTGAATAGGTGCCGGGCGGGAGTTGTTCAAAATGGAAAGTGCCATCCGGGCCGGTGACCGCGGCGTAGTCGGCGTTCTCCACGGATGGCAGGATCGCCCCTCCGCCGCCGGATATACGGAGCTGGATCACCGCGCGTCGCACGGGCGCGCCGGTGATGGTGTCCACCACGATGCCGTCGATCTGCGCACCGGCCGGGGCCTGGGCGAGACAAGGCAAGAGCGCGGCCAAAAAAACAATGGGCAGAGCTACTCGTGTATTAGCCAATTTGCTTCCATTAGGGCGTGGATGAATCTCGGCCTGCCGTGGACAGATCCAGCATGGTCCTATTGTCGCGCGCTACTCTATGCGGTCGGCGAACTGCTCCGGCCAGGGGATCATCTTCAGAGCCAGTTCCTTGGACTCGCCCCGCCCTAGGCTAACCTTGGTGGCCTTGCTTTTGACGGCAGCGAACACTTCGGGGTCCTCAAGAGAACGATAGTCGAAGTCCTCGAAAGCGAACGCAAGGTATTCGCCCGGCCGGACGTTCTTGAACTCGAATCCATGGATCTGGGGGAATTGGGCGACCTTAAATTCGTCTGTGCTTCGCATGCGCAAGTCCGTGGGCAGGAGCACAACAGTCGGCGAACCAAGACTCGCCTTGCGGTCCTCCGAAATCTCTACTGTCCCTGAGACGCTCGCCCAATCGGTACGCACAACGACTCGCAGAGTGCCGGCGGCGAGTGCGACAGCATCCACCTCCTTCCCAAAAACGTCTTCTGGGCCGGCGAGAATCGATTGGACGTAATGCGCGCCCTTGC
This sequence comes from Terriglobia bacterium, assembly GCA_963823095.1. GTDB lineage: Bacteria > Acidobacteriota > Terriglobia > Bryobacterales > Bryobacteraceae > CAIVVT01. The sequence goes on along the minus strand of CAWGKI010000019.1, from coordinate 222,058 downwards.
GTGAGTGGACAATCAGCGTGTAGCGGCCGGGCGATACCCGTGGAATTGTGAACGAGCCGTCGGATTTGGCCTGCGTCCCGGCGACGCCAATAGGCGACGGCTCATTAGAACTCAGAGCAATAGAGAACATCGAGAAATCAAGATCCTTCTTCTCGGAGCCCTCGAGAACTATCACTCCTTTTACTTCGAGACCGGGCAATGCTTGCAGGACGACGTTCGTCACGTCAACGTCGCCAACCGTCACGGCGGCATGAGCGCTCTGGCGGTCCTGTCCGTCCGTCCGGTTGGCCACGAGGTTGTACTGCCCCGGGAGGACATCACTGATGGTGAAGTTCCCCTTGTCGTCCACCGGAGAGCCCGTGTCACTGGACGAACCCATGAACTCATCTACCGCCATCAACATGACGTAGGTTTGCCGGGCTGGAGAGCCGTCCAAGTCCAGAGCCTTACCGGATATTCTGACTACTTTCTCTTTGCGCAGAATTATGTCCTGGCCGGAAAGCTCGAGTCCTGGACGAGGCTCGATTCTGGTCGCTTGCGCGCTCTCCGCGGCGCTTGGGTAATACGTGGAAACGAAGGCAGCTTTGGGCGCTCCTGCGGCGGCGGAGGGGGTGGGCATTACCCCTCCCATCATCATCCGCTGGACTTTCGCCTGAATGTAGTACTTGCCGGGTGGGACGTCGATAATCCGATACTCGCCGCGATCATTGGTCTGCGCAAACCCGGCTGGCGACAATCGAGCGGAACCGCGCCGGTACTGTGGGCTCATCAGCATAACGGTCGCCCCTTGAACAGGTTCCCCTTCGTCATCGATCACCCGGCCCGCGACGACCGATTGGGGCAGTAGCAGGTAATGCAAATCCGTCAACGACTCACCGGCGCTGAGCTTCAACAAACTCGTTGAGGAGCCGGAGGTGGTGCGGCTGTGAACGTAGCCAGCTTTGAAGTGGTTGAGGTAGTACTCGCCGGGCTCGATGTTATCGATGTGAAACTTGCCCGCGGCATCGGTGACTGCGGAGAGGGCGGCATTGTTGCCCATCACCGCTCCATCTTTACCAGAGCGCATGAGCTTGATATCCGCGCGGCGCAGTGGCTCTTTCGTAATTTCGTTGATGACGACGCCTTCGATGCTGGCCTTCTTCTGCGTCTCGGCAGAGGCCGGAGCAGGCGCGGTTTGGCCGAACGAGAGCGGTGCTAAAACGCTGAACAACAGAGCAAGCTTGGTCATATCACCTCATGACACATGGGCCAAAACGGTAAGGGGTTACGGTTTTTGAACCTGAAATCAAGCACTTACAGGCCAAAAACCGTAACCCTTACCGGTTTTGGCAGTCGTGGCCTCATTCGTATGGCCTATCTTTCGCCACCAGCCGGGAGCCTCTTGGGTACCAAGCACGGGGACTCCGAATAGCATACGCCCCGCTCGCCACGCGGGTTACAGAAGGTTGTTTCATGTTGCGGCAGATGCGCCTCCCCTGGGAACGCCGATCTCCAGATCGGCTCCCTTCGATTCGTAATTCGGCGGCCAGCGACTGACTGCGGGTCTTCGGGAGTGAACGCGCAGGCACGTGAACCTGGATGCATTTGCAGTTGTCACTCGCCCGCGCGTTCGGAGCCGATCTGGAGATCGGCGCTCCCAGGAACGGCGTTGCGGCCGGATGAAGGCCGGTGATAGGGTGACTGCGGGAGTGGCCCAGATGAATCTATCGCGCAGAGAATGGCTGGCCTTGGCTGCCGCCGCGCCGCTGGCGGGAGCGAAAGGCTACGCGCCGCGCCTGGCCTGCCAGACCTATATCTTCGAGCAGGATTACGGACAGAGGCAGCAGAAGACGCTCGACCACGCTGACGAGATCTTCGCAACCCTTCAACAGGCTGGCTACCGGGCGGTGGAACTGACTTCGAACTTCTTCCCGCCGGAGAAGACGGCCGGCACACTCGCTCTCCTTGACAAACACGGCCTGTCGCTGCCGATCGCTTACATCGGCGGTCCGATGCACAACGACGTGTCGCAGAAAACGGTGGAGACGGCGCTGGCTTACGCCGAACGGTTGAAGCCGCACAAGGGTCTGGAAGCCATCAGCTTCAACTGCGACCCCAAGCCCGCGCACGCGTCCAAGACTGACGCTGAGTTAGCGACGGAGGCGCAGGCGCTAGAACAACTGGGCGTAGCGCTGACACGAATGAGACTACGTTTGCTTGTGCACCAGCACGCTCCCGAGATGGCCGATCACGCCCGCGAGTGGCGCTATTTCGTCAAGAACACAACCGCGAAGAACGTGGGCATCTGCATGGATACGCACTGGACTCTGCGCGGCGGCGAGGACGTGATGCAGATTCTGCGCGAGGCCGGAAAGCGCGTCGGCGACGTGCATCTGCGCAATTCGAAGGGCGGCGTGTGGCTGGAAGAACTGGCCGATGGCGAAGTGGATTACGGCGCGGTTGCAGCCGAGTTGAAGAAGAACAACTACCGGGGCTGGCTCACCGTCGAACTGGCGTGGGATCCCAATACGCAGAAGACCCGGCCGCTGAGCGAGAATCTCAGGCGCAGCCGCGAGTATGCGGAGCGTGTGTTCGGTGTGAAGTAGTGGATCACCGGGCGTGGTGGACCTTCAGCCTGCGCGGGCGCGTGGTGGGGCAGGCATTCAGCCCCGCTCTTGTGCGGGCGGGCTCTGGAGAGCCCGCGCGGACCTGGAGGTCCGCCCCACCACGCGCCTGGGCTGCTCCGCATTGGCGGACATGAGTATTGCGACCGAAGGCGATTATTCCGTCCCGGGCGTCGTCACGCCGGGCGGCAGTTCCATGATCCTGATATTGCGGAAATGGATCTCGGCTCCTTCGGATTCCAGGCAAAGATAGCCCTTTCGTCGTGCGGAGTGGCTGATGCCGTTCACGAACTTGCCGTTGACGGACAGCTTCATCACGCCGTCCACCGCGACGACGTCGTAAACGTTCCATTCGCCGCGAGGCTTGCAGCGGTTTTCGACAGACTTGCTCCGCGGGCCACGCGGATTATCCGGTACGATCTTCACGCCTCCGACTCCGAAGAGTTCCCCGTGAACGTAGGCATCGGGTGGCTTCATTCCATTCACCTTGTTGAGGTTCACCCAGTCGAGCTCCAGCATCTGGATCTCAACGCCATCGGTAAGCCTGTTCTCCGGATTGGGGACCGCACTGCTCCACGCAAAAGTGCCTGAGTTGCCGCCCGGTTCCATGTGCATCCACTCGATGTGCAGGATGAAGTTCTCGTACTGCTTCTCACTTCGCATCACGCCGATGGGGTGGCCGGAGCAGACCAGCAGGCCATCGCGGACCTTCCACGTATCTTCAGCAGTGTTGACGTTAACCCAACCGGTCAGGTCCTTGCCGTTGAAGAGTTCGTGGAACGTAGGGACTGCGCTTTCGTCCGCGCGGCCCGAGCCCGGTGCAAACAGGAATGACGCAAGCGCCATCACGGCCGCAATTCGTTTCATGGAGGGTCCGCCTTTCAGCATGAGTCCTGAGTGCATCCCAGCATATCGGCAATTCGCACTGTGTTGAACGGGGCGGCTACAGTGAGGGGACCGCTTCGTCGAGCTACTATGCGCCCAGGATTGTGTCGATCTGCGCCAAGTGCTCGGCCGGGAAATGCAGGTTGGCGAGCGCGGCGACGGCGTCGTCTACGTGGCTCGGCCGGCTGGCGCCGATGACGGTGGACGTCACAGCGGAATGGCGTAGAGTCCACGCCACCGCCATTTGCGCGAGGGTCTGACCGCGATTCGCGGCCAGTTCGTTCAGAGCGCGGATCCTGGCAAGCTTCTCTTCGGTGATCTGTTCGGGCTTCAGGAAATGATGCTTCGAAGCGCGCGAGCCTTCCGGAATCCCGTGCAAGTATTTGTCCGTCAACATGCCTTGCGCTAGCGGCGAAAAGACGATGCAGCCGATGCCCTCGGTTTCGAGCGTTTCGAGCAGGCCCTGCTCCGGCTTGCGGTTGAACATGCTGTACGACGGCTGATGGATCAGGCAGGGTGTCCCGAGCGAGCGCAAAATCTCCGCAGCGCGGCGCGTCTCCTCGGGTTCATAGGAAGAGATGCCGACGTAGAGCGCACGGCCGCTGCGCACGATGAAATCGAGCGCGCCCATTGTTTCTTCGAGCGGCGTGCCTGGATCGGGCCGATGGTGATAGAAGATATCCACGTAACTCAAGCCCATGCGCTTGAGGCTCTGATCGAGACTCGCCACCAGATACTTGCGCGAACCGAGGTCGCCGTACGGGCCGGGCCACATGTCCCAACCGGCCTTGGAGGAGATGACCATCTCGTCGCGGTAGGGCGCGAGGTCCTTCTGCAGGATGCGGCCGAAATTCTCTTCGGCGGAGCCGTAGGGAGGGCCGTAGTTGTTGGCGAGATCGAAGTGCGTGATGCCCAGATCGAAGGCGCGCCGGGCCATGGCGCGGCCGTTTTCAAAGACGTCCGAGCCGCCGAAGTTGTGCCAGAAACCAAGCGAGACGGCCGGCAGTTTCAGGCCGCTGCGGCCGCAGCGGTTATAGATCATCGCGTCGTAACGGGTGTCGGAAGCGGAGTATGGCATAAGGGTCTCTTCGATCAGGGTACAGGAATGCTCGCGCCGGGAGGCGATAGCGATGGAAGCCGAAGCCGGGTGGCCCATTGCCCGGTATGCGCTCTTACGAAGAAGTGAGGGCGGCCCGGGGGAACATTCTCGATGCCATTGGCGTCAAAGACTCACGACAATGCACGCTTTGTCAAAACGGCTGGGTCGATTTCTGGTCGTGACGGGGCTCACAGTTGTCGCCATGTTTGGACAGCTCCCTTCGGCCCGGCCGAGCGGCCTGTCGGCTGTTGGCTTCGAACCCAGTTGCTCGAAGGTGTCCCTTCGATTCCGGTGTTTGAGACAGCCACCGATTTTCCACCGTGGAGAGACCATTAAGGCAAAGCTCTCCGTGAGCGCAAACGGGCAACCGGGGTTCACCGCCTTCCCAGAAACGTGGCGAGGCCACTTCAAGGAAATTGTCGTTTGGGAGCCTCGGGATGGCGCAATTGACCCATCCGCTCAGGACGTCAGAATCCGCGTTGGGAGCACTCTCGGCGATGGCTGGTCGGAAGACCGAAACCGGGAGATCGAAGTAAATGAATATGTCCAATTCCGGCGGCCGGGCCGGTATGTGTTGCACGTCGTGTTGATGCACATCGTCCCTTTGGAGATGAACGAACAGAACAGGCATCCTTGGTTGACTTGCGACCTGAGATCGAACGCCCAGTCCGTTGAGATTCTGGCGCCGAACGCTCAATGGGAAGCTGCCGAGCTTGGTCGAATCGGCCGGTTACTGGAATCGGATGCCACCCGCCTTGAGGGCGCCCGTGCCCTTCGATACTTGAACACACCCGCGGCAGCGGCTACATTGGCGCGCTTGTTCTTGCAGTTACCGAGCGAGCCCGCGAACTCCGAATTCGCGACGGGCATCTATGAGTCTCAATACGCCGATGTCGTGCAAAAGGAACTGGAGAAGGCACTTCCGTCTGCCGGCTCTTCCACAGACAAGGCTATCGGCACACTGGCATCGCTTGAGGTGCGGAGGAGGTTCAGCAAACGCCCGTGCCCGCCAGAGCCGAAAGCGGCCAGGGCGTGGTCGCTGGACTATTGGGCGCTGTTCGAATCGGTGAAAAGCAGATACGACGGCACCCGTACAAGTCGATAGCCACCTACAGGCTGCGGCCGGGGCTGGGAAAACCGCCAATTCGGAAGTGTGGCTCGCCCGGGCCACTCATCGCCGAGGCCAATGGACGAGACGGTCTACGGCGGACCTTTCAGCATTGCACGGCTAATATCCTGGCCGATCCCGGCACGTCTCGTGCTTGAATGTGACCCTTACTCCGGTTCGCCTTTGCCCTTGGAACTCTTCAGCGATCACGACATTCTCATACTCAATAATCGATACAGAAGGGAGACCTGTGGCCTCCAACATGCGATTCTGCTCTTTTCCGCGGATGTTCATCGGTACCAGATCAGAAAGAAAATCGTCAATTGCTTGGGGCGTTCTCACGTTTGGGTCGCGGCTGGGTCCTACTGGGGGAAGTTGGATTCGGCATACGTGACCGTTGGCGGCATAGTCCACCACCATTTCGACGCCGGGCCGGCCGGTGAAGGTCTCTCTGGCGAGCGGAGGGCCGTATTTTGCGCGTAAATCGGCCGCAAATTTAGCCCCGTCAACTTGAGCGAAGGCCGACAAAGCAAACCCAATTAAGCCCACGAGAAGGCGGAGATTCAGTTTGGCGTGCATGGGCTAATCATACGCTTAGTGGCCGGGACTGAACGACCGCCAAGACCATCGATTGGCAGTCTACCGAAGGACCCTCTTGTGAGTCATCACAGGCCATGGCAAGGCACGAACTGCTTGGCGCGCGAATAGGCGAAACCTGCTGCACAAGTTCCGTCGAGATTGCGAGTGACCCAGAAGTAACTTAGCACGGGTGGTGGTGCCGGATGGAAAACCGCCCTCTCGGAAACGTGGACGACTGCCCTCGGCCCGAAGGGGCCGGCGCATGCGGGCCTACTCGTGAGCTGGGCGCGATGCGGTTCCTGCCTGCCTGATTCCATTAAAGATCCTTAGAGATCCCGGCAACCGGCCCGCCTCGCTGTCCGTCCACGAAGTAACACCATGCAACTCACAAGACTGTTCGCGGTCGTAGCCGTACTGGGATTGGCGGGCGTGTGTTCTGCCTCCGACATATGGGATGCGAAGGATCCGGCGTCGTGGTCTCACGACGATATCTACAAACTGATGCACGACTCGCCCTGGGCTCACAATGGCAAGGTCTCGCTGGAAGCGAACCAGAACGGGATGGGCTCTCAGGGCGGGCGGGGCGGCGGGCAATACCCGAACGACCCCAATGACCCGAATGGTGGCAATTACCCGAACGGAGGCGGCGGCTCGCGGCGCGGCGGCATCTATATGCCCGGAGGGATTGGGCTTCCCTTCCCGGGCGGTGGCGGCGGGATGGGGTATCCCGGCGGGCGTGGAGGCGGAGGGCGTGGCGGCAATCGCCGTGAGAATCCGATGACCTCGACAGCCGTAGTGCGTTGGGAAAGCGCGCTGCCGTTGCGGCTCGCCCACGCGCAGCAGGATCCGGACGCCGCGGCCTCGGCGGATTCGACAAAGCCGGTTGGTTGGCGCAAGACGGACGATCCACCGGCGGCTGCGGCGAATGGCGAGAGACCGGCTCCAAAGGCCCAGCCAGCGTCCGACGCGCCCGCGGAGTACGTCATTGCGGTGGACGGATTCCCGCTCACTGGCGGGGGCAACAGCCGGTATTCGCGCCAAGGCCGGAACGGGGACCCTTCACAGACCGGCGATCCCTCGCAGACCGGCGATCAAACCAACAGCAACGACGACCGGGACCGCAGCCAGTACGGCGGGCGGGATCCGGAATCGATCCGCGAAGAGTTGATGGAGCGGACCACGATCTCGCGCGGGACGGGCCGCTCGCTCCGGCCGGTGAAGGTGGAGTTCGATCTTCCCGGCAAAACGGGAATAATCTACTTCCACTTCTCGCGCGAAGACGAGATCACCCTGAAGGACAAGGAACTCGACTTCCAGACCCAACTCGGCGGCAATCGCCTGGAACGCAAGTTCGAAACCAAAGAGATGGTCTACAAGGGCCGGTTAGAGCTGTAAGAGACTGGCATGAAATGATCCGTCCGCAGAAGCTCCAACGCCCGGAATCTCATCACGCTTGGGCATTCGCATTCACTCGCCGTCGTGGCCCAAAGGGAACATCAGGTTCCCTTTTGTCTTTTATCACATTTTAGAATCAGTGACTTAGCAAATAGAAATGGAACATCAGGTTCCCTTTCGCGCTTCCCTCTACGCTGCGCATGACGTTCGAGGCGCTCGTTCGCCGGGCGTGGTGGGCAGACCTTCAGTCTGCGGACCGCTTCAACCAGTCCTCCCGGACAAGAGGGCGGGGCTGAAGCTCCACGCAGACTGAAATTCTGCCCCACCACGCGGCACCGCTCAAACTACTTCTGACCCGGAGCCTGCGACGGAGGATGACTTGTCACCAGATCTCGCAGTAACAGCGCGATAAGTCCCTCGGACGCACCCGATCCCTGCGAGCCGTTGACCAACACGTCTGGCGTGAGGCGAATGTTCTTGTCTGCGAGTGTCGTGAAGATCTGGAGCAGACCGAAAGTATCTCCCAGCGCCTTCACGCCGACCTGATAGGCCTCGGCACGCGCATTGCCGATGGCCGCAATCGCCTCGGCCTCGCGGCGGCCCTTCATGGCGACCACGTCCGCTTCCGCCGAGCCGACTTTGAGAGCGGCCGCAGCCTGTCCTTCCGATCGCTTGGCGGCCGCTTCCGATTCACCGGCGGCAGTCTTGACCACTGCGTTGGCGCGCATTTCGGCGATACGCACGTCCTGTTCCGAGTTGAGGATCTCGCGCTGCTTATCGGCCAGCGCCCGCTGCCGCTCCAACTCCTGGCGCGTGGTCTCGCTGGTCTGCTGGACTATGAAAGTCTTGCGCTGCTCATCGGCGAGTTTGCGATCAGTGAGAGTTTTCATCAGCTCAGGCGGCGGCGTGATGTCGCCGATCAGCGTATCGACGGATTGGACGTCGTAGAGCTGAATGGCCCCGGCGATATGCTCGCGCGCTTCCTTCTGGCGCTCGGTCCGGTTGGAGAGAAAGTCCAGGACCGTGTAAGCCTGAGCCGAATTGCGGAAGTAATTGCCGACGATGGGTTCAAGCACCTGAGCGACCAGGTTCTGGACCGAGCCGACGCGAGAGATGACCCAGGGGGCTTTGGTCGCGCCGATGTTGATAATCTGGCTGACGTCGAGGTTGAAGGTGAAGCCGTCGAAGGAGCGCACGCTGATGGTACAGAGACGCTCGTCGAGCTTGTGAGACTCGCTGCGGGTGTTGGCCCAGTTCAGGACGATGTTCGTGGTCGGGACGATCTCGACGCGCATGATCTTCACGTTCAACGGGTGCTTGCCCGGATACAGCGGGTCCTTCCAGACGCCCTTGCCGCCGACCGTGACGATATTGCCGTGAGTGAAGCCCTCGCCGGAAATGTCCTTGGACTGCTCCTCGCTGCCGACGTAGCTGACGACAACGCCGACGTGGCCGATGGGCACTTCGGTCAGATCGAACTCCTCCACTTCGGCGAACCACGGATTGATATTCCAAGTTCCGGCCAGGATGATCTGCTGCTGCAGCCCGCGGCTGCCGCCATTATGGACGAAGGCCTCGGGATCCTGGAAGTTGTTGTGTCCGGCCACCTCGGGCGCGGCCATCTGGCCGGCTGGCATCGGTGCGCCATCCAGCGCGGTGACGACGCCGATTTTGTTCGATTCGATGCGCCGGATCGGGATGTCGGTCTTGACCTCGAACAGAGCGGTGTTGATGCGGTACAGACCGGCGGTCAGCATGGCCGACTGACGACCTCTTTGTCCTCCCGACGAGAGGAATTTGCGCGCGTCCTGGAAATTGTCGCAGGGTACGGCGGAGCAGAGGATGCGGTTCACCGGGATTGGATCGCCATCGCGCGCGTTGACCAATCCAAGGTGGCCGGGCGGCACGACGACGACCGGAACCTTTTCGACCCGATAGACCCAGGGCCAGTACCAGAAATGAAGTCCCGGAGCAAGCGTGTCGGCCTGAATTCCGGGTTCCCCGTTGAGCGCGACGATGCGCCCATTGGGCAGGCCGGCGCCGCCCAATCTGAACTTCTTAACAACGATCCCGACCTGTATTTCCCGGATACTGACCAGGCCCAACAGGGCCTTGGCGCACAGCAGCAGGACGACTAACCCAAGCAGGGCTACGACGTAATACCACGCTTCGAACATGAATTTCTCCTATTTCTCGATCGAATTCCACGACGGCCGCGGGCGGGCGCCCGGAAGGCGCACTTCTGGCCAGCGGTGTGGAATCTATGGCAAAGGACAGGCGTGAGAGAGGGCCACCGGCCGTCTGGCGGCGGGACGCGGACATGCGGCGAGAAACATCGCGGACACCTCTCAGGACAGCATACGCGAGGAACGGGGCGAAGGGTCCGGAATTCGGTCCGGAATTCGGTCACAGTGGCGTTACCGATTTCATTGCGGAAGCTGGTCGGGTTCGCTATAGTCAGAGTGCGGGGTGGAGCAGCCTGGTAGCTCGTTGGGCTCATAACCCAAAGGTCGTAGGTTCAAATCCTACCCCCGCAACCAATTCATTCCATTAGACTTAAGCCAGTTTCCTCCTCCTTCAGAATCAATTTCTCCTCTGCTCTGTTCCACGCAAGTTATTCATTCCAAAAGACGAAATTGGTGACAGCACATTGGGTTCTCCCGCGGAAGCCCTCGCCCATGGACCTCCTGCGAAATCAATGCGATATACGCTTCTCCGAACGTACTGAATGCGGAATGTCACCAATACTGTCACCAATTCCCCGCCCAAGGGCAGTCGGCTCATTGGGGGAATATGCCCGTGCACACTGGGTTGCGTGAAGCCAGATGATTACCCTAAATTCCTCGCGCAAGACAAGCTAAACAGTGACAGACCATCAGCCGGAATCATGATCGGCATCGCCCGGAATACGCATGCTTTCCGCGGAATCCGTCCAGACATTTCAATATGGAAATGTTAAAACGGTGCTTTGTGACGAGCAGCTTCTATGAGGAGGGCCATGACACCCAGCACGACCACACCGAGGCCAACCAGGATCAGCACGTTGCGCGCGAGGTGCGACTTTGTGGTGAGCCGTTTTACCGAGCCCACGTCGTCGAACGCAATCTGGTGTTCTTGCTTACTTGCGTCGACCAGCGCAAAACCGGCGTTCGATAACTGCCCTCTGGTACCCCGCATGGTTTGTTTGTTTTTGAGGTGAAGTTCGATCTTCGCGCCAATTGGCATGGCTGTTATCTGGCTTGCTACGCTGTCCTTGCCAAAAGCCGAAGGGACCAAGTTCAACGCCATGAGCAACGCGAGTGTAATAGATATTGTCTTTCGCATGTGTACTCTCCTAATCGGTGACGGTCGGTGTCCGCCGGGCGCGGGCCCACGCGGTTGCCTAACGGCTGGATCTTGCGCTGCGTCATCGCCGTGGGCGCACCGGGACGGTCATCCTGCTTCAACGCCGCCAGCCGTGCCCGGGCCTGCGTGGCGGCGGGCTGGTCCGCGAAATCACGCACGATTTGCTGGTACACGCTCTGCGCCTGCTGCCCGAGCTTTTCGTAGCACCCCGCGAGATGGAGCAGCGCCTTGGAGCGCACGTCGCGGGGAGCGGACTTATCCGCCGCAATTCTCTGATAGGCGGCGATTGCGGTCTTGAGGTCGCCATCCACTTGTTCTTTGGTCATCGCCGCCTGAAGCTCCACCGCTGGACTCGTTTGCGCATGCAGCGGCACTGCGGAGAACTCCAAAATCAGGCCCGCCAACAGGACCATGCTGACGACGGCAGCTCCCCAGAGCAGTATCGAAAAGACTGCAGTCAGGGCCAGTGCCAGGTTTTCGATTCTTTCGAGTTTCATGCCGCACCTCCCAGAGTGCGATTTCAGAATGTGGCGGGAATGTTTGCGGGATATCGGGATTCGGTCAGGACCTTGCGTGAACTTGGTCTGGATTTCCTGGCACGCGAGATCCTACACATCAAACCGATATCCCATACCGCGAATGCTGGTCTGGTACCGGGCTGCGGAGGAATCATCTTCTCTCTTCTGCCCAACATTCGAATCGCAACTCCTCACGGTTTCGGCGCCGGAGGAACGAAGTTTTCGAGAGACCACAGTTCGTAGCCATCAAAAGGCTCGCCCGCGGAGACGAGGATCTTGCTCCCATCGGGGCTGACCACCAAGGTGCCGGACCTCTCCTTTGTTGGGAAATCGCCCAGACGCTCCGGCGAACCGCCCGCGGCCGCTATGCGAAACAGGCTGTGTTTTCCGGTGGAATCGACGTCATGGTACAGCAGCCACTTGCCGTCGGGCGTGTCGTTGACGTGCCCAGATCCCCTCCAAGCGTTACTGCCGCTGAACGAAACTAGAGATTTCCAGTCGCCGCCTGCCACGGGGCGTATGTCGAAGCTATTCTTGGTTATGTTCACCCGCATGAGCCAGCGCTCGTCCGGCGAAATTAGAACCTGGGCCTTGGTCGGGATGAACTTCTCGAGGATCGTCTGCCGCCCGGTCGCGATTTCCCATCGCAGGAGTTCCCACGCGCCGTCCCCAAGTATGCGAGTCATGTAAAGCGCCCGGTCATCTTGGCTGGGGTAGGGCAACGCGACCGCGGGCGTTTCAAAGGTGTGAAGCCGGGCGATTTCTCCGGAGTCGGACGCAATCGAAAAGATGTCCGACCTTTCAGCCGTGTAGTCGCTGCAGAAAAGCTTTGGCTGCTGAAACGCCCATGCGCAAGTGGAGTAACCGAGCGCGTGATAGATCTCGCGATCCGCTCCAGTAGAAAGGCTGCGCAGATGCACCACCTCGCCACCGGATTGTCCAGAATCTTCGTTCATCGCAGAGTAGACGATTTCTCTGCTGTCAACAGACCATTGAGGCCACGGATTGTAGGTGTTGCCGAGGGGAAGATCCAGGCGTTTCCAATCGCCCGGCCGACTATCCGCATCGAGCGACGTGAGATAGACCGACCAAAGGCCGCCAGGTTTCACCGAAGTGTAAACCATTCCCCCTGAGGCTGTCGTGACGCCCTCTTCGAAATCTCCGTACTTGACAAAGACTGGGTCGCCGCCAGATTTGCCGTCTTTCATGGGCAGGAGGTGAAGCGCGCCCTTGCCTGTGCGATCACTGGCGATGGCGAGATAGCGTCCGTCGGCCGTCCAATCCAGGAGTCTGACGGGCCGTTGCCAAGGCGAAACCCATCTCAGTCGTTGCTGGTAGACCAGCAACGGCGGACCCCCCTGAGCAGGCACCACGAACATCCTGGATTCCGGGTCGGTCACCGAGGGCGAGGGGACCTCGTAGGCCACGAAACGGCCGTCCGGAGAAAACGCTGCACTCGCCACTGTTCCTGTTTCGAGAGTGACCAACTCCCGGGTTTGGCCATCGGCGAGCGAGGCACTCAGCAGGCGACCCTTCCCCCCTGGAGACTGGCCCCAGATCAGGACGTAGCGATTATCCCAAGACCACTTCACACCTCGCAGTTGGACCTCGAGTTTGCCTATTTCGCGATAACCCGTCCCATCTGTGTTAACGACGGCTAGTTGACCGCCGGACGCACCGGGGACTCCGAGTAGGACCTTCGAGAAATCTCTCGATGGAATGAACCAACCCAAGCCTCCGGGTTTAAACCTAAAAAGGACAACCTCGCTGTGTTGCGCAAGATCCCCATAAACCACTTCTCCGGCTGCGAAATTCGCGTACACCATGCGGTGACCGTCGGTGTCCCCCGGGCCCGCGCAATTGGTAGCCTCCGGGTCCGGGCAAGTGCCTAACGGCTGGATCTTGCGCTGCGTCATCGCCGTGGGCGCGGCGGAACGGTCACCCTGCTTCAACGCCGCGAGCCGCGCCCGCGCCTGCGTGGCGGCGGGCTGGTCCGCAAAATCACGCACAATCTGCTGGTACACGCTCTGTGCCTGCTGTCCGAGCTTCTCGTAGCACCCGGCGAGATGGAGCAGAGCCTTCGAGCGCACGTCGCGGGGAGCAGCCTTGTCCGCCGCGATCTTCTGATAGGCGGCGATGGCGGTCTTGAGGTCGCCATCCACTTGTTCTTTGGTCATCGCCGCCTGAAGCTCGACCGCGGGGCTGGTTTGCGCATGCAGCGGCATGACCGCGAACTGGGACAACAGGCCAATCAGTATGCCAATACTCAAGACTGCAGTTGCGCAGAGCAGCAAGGAGAAGACTGCCGTCAAGGCCAACGCCAGGTTTTCGAGTCTCTCGAGTTTCATGCCGCACCTCCCAGAGTGCGATTTCAGAATGCCGCTGCAATGTTCGCGGAGTATCGGGATTCGGTCAGGACCTTGCATGAACTCGGTCTGGATTTCCTGACACGCGAGATCTTACCCATCAAATCGATATCCCATACCACGGATGCTGATCAGGTACCGGGCTGCGGAGGAATCATCTTCTCTCTTCTGCCCAACATTCGAATCGCAACTCCTCACGGTTTCGGCGCCGGAGGAACGAAGTTTTCGAGAGACCACAGTTCGTAGTCATTAGAAAACGTGCCCGCGAGACGACGAGAATCTTGCTCCCATCGGGGCTGACCACCATGGTTCCAAAGCCTCCGATGTTGAGAAGTCGCCCAGCCGCTCCGGCGTACCGCCCGCAGTCGCGATGCGAAACAGGCTGTGTTTTCCAGTGGAATCGACGCCATGGTACAGCAGCCACTTGCCGTCAGGCGTGTCGTTGACGAGCAGCGTCACCCCCCAGAATTCGCTGAAGGAAACGAGCGATTTCCAATCGCCGCCTGCCGCGAGGCGTATATCGAGGCTTTTATTGGCGCTGTTCGCGCGGATGAGCCAGCGCGTGTCCGCCGATAACAGCACAAAGGTCTCGGTGGGGATGAACTTCTCGAGTATCGTCTCCCGCCCGGTCGCGATTTCCCATCGCAGGAGTTCCCACTTGCCGTCCCCGAGTATGCGAGTAAGGTAAAGCGCCCGATCGTCTTGGCTGGGGTAGGGCATCCCGATCGCCGGCCTTTGAAAGGTGTGGAGCCGGGTAATTTCCCCTGAGTCCACCGCAATCGAAAAGATGTCCGACTTTGCGGCCGTGTAGTCGCCGCAGAAAAGCTTCGGTTGCTGAAACGCCCATGCGCAAGTGGAGTAACCGAGCGCGTGATAGATCTCGCGATCCGCTCCCGTGGAGAGGTTACGCAGATGGACCACCTGGCCACCAGATTGTCCCGAGTCTTCGTTCATCGCAGAGTAGACGATTTCATTGCTGTCAATAGACCAATTAGTCTCCGGAAAGAGGGTATTGCCAAGGGGAAGATCCAGGCGTTTCCAATCGCCTGGGCGACCAGCCGCATCGAGCGATGCCAGATAGACCGAAAATAGGCCACCAGGTTTGATAGAACGGTAAACCAATCCCCCGGCGGCAGTCGTGACGCCCTCTTCGAAATCTCCATACTTGACAAAGACTGGGGCGCCAGCAGATTTGCCGTCTTTCATTGGCAGAAGGTGAAGCGCGCCTTTGCCTGTGCGATCGCTGGCAATGGCGAGAAAGCGTCCGTCAGCCGTCCAATCCAGGAGTTTGACCGGTCGTTCCCAAGGAGAGAACCATGTCAGCCGCTGCTGGTAGACTAATTGCGGTTGTCCCCCCTGGGCAGGCACCACGAACATCCTCGACTCCGGATCCTCCACCGAGGGCGCGGGGACTTCGTAGGCCACGAAGCGGCCGTCTGGAGAGAACACGGCACGGGCTACCGTTCCTGTTTCGAGACTGACCAACTCGCGGATTTGGCCATCGGCGAGCGAGACACTCAGCAGGCGGCCCTTACCCCCTGGAGTTTGACACGGGACCAGGACGGACCGATTATCCCAAGACCAGCTCTCAGCTCCGTGCTGGAGGCTGGCGAACTTGCCGAGTTCGCGATAACCGGTCCCATCCGTGTTAACGACGGCTAATTGGCCTCCGGCTAATTCGCCAGTTTGGCTGTTGACTTCAATGAGAGCCTTCGAGAAGTCCCTCGACGGATAGAGACTACTCCCTGCACCTGGTTTGAACTTGAAGAAGACACGCTTGCTGTTTTGGGCAGCGTTACCGTAAACCACTTCCCCGGCTGAGTAATTGAAGTACACCATTCGTTGACCGTCGGTGTCGATGGGGTCCATGCAGATGGTATTCGGGGGCGGGCAAGTGCCTAATGGCTGGATTTTGCGCTGCGTCATCGCCGTGGGCGCGGCGGAACGGTCATCCTGCTTCAACGCCGCGAGCCGCGCCCGCGCCTGCGCGGCGGCGGGCTGGTCCGCAAAATCACGCACAATCTGCTGGTACACGCTCTGGGCCCGCTGCCCGAGCTTTTCGTAGCAACCGGCCAGGTGGAGCAGCGCCTTGGAGCGTACGTCGCGGGGAGCAGACTTGTCCGCCGCGATCTTCTGATAGGCGGCGATTGCGGTCTTGAGGTCGCCATCCACTTGTTCTTTGGTCATCGCCGCCTGAAGCTCGACCGCGGGGCTCGTTTGCGCATGCAGCGGCACTGCGGCGAACTCCAGAATCAGGCTAGCGAGCACGATCATACTGACGACGGCAGCTCCGCAGAGGATTAAGGAAAAGACTGCCGTCAAGGCCAGCGCCAGGTTTTCGAGTCTTTCGAGTTTCATGCCGCACCTCCCGGAGTGCGATTTCAGAATGCGGCGGCAATGTTTGCGGGTTATCGGGATTCAGTCAGGATCTTGCACGAACTCGGTCTGAATTTCCTGACACGTGGGGACCTACCCATCAAATCGATAGCCCATACCGCGGATGCTGATCAGGTACCGGGGCGCGGAGGGATCGTCCTCTATCTTTTTCCGCAGCGCCACAATGTGGTTGTCCACCACACGGTCGGTCACGAAGACGCCGGAACCCCAGACGTTTTCGAGGAGGGCCTCGCGCGTGAGCACGCGTCCCCGGTTGCGGATGAAAGCGGTCAGGAGTTTCAGTTCAGTGTGTGTGGCCTCCAGTTTGCGGCCCTCCCGCCGCAGTTCGAAACGCGCCAGGTCCAACTCGCAACGGCCAAAGCGATGTACCTCGCCGCCCGTCTCAACCACGTTTCGCCGAAGCATGGCCCGGATGCGCGCGCGCAGCTCGCGCGGGCTGAACGGCTTGGTCACATAATCGTCGGCGCCCACGTCCAGCCCCAGAATCTTTTCCGCTTCCTGCATCCTTGCGGTCAACATGATGATGGGCGTGCTCAGACCGCCGTGCCTCAGCTCGCGGCAGACCTCGAAGCCGTCCTTATTGGGCAGCATGACGTCCAGCAGGATCAGGTCGAAGGACTCCGCGCGGGCACGCTTTACGGCTTCCACTCCGTCGCCCACTAGCGTTATCTCGTAACCCTCCGTATGAAGATCGTTTTCCAGGGCGAAGGCGATGGCGGGTTCGTCTTCGACAACTAGAATCTTGGCCATACGTTCGCTTTCCATAGCTATTGAACGCGCGCAGTGATGAGCGTAATGTCGTCCGATTGCGGGATGGATCCGCTGTAGCCGCGGAGTTCGCCGACGATTGCGTCGCGCATTTGCTCCGCGTTCCGGGCGGAGGCGGCGTCCACCGCTGCGATTAAGCCGGCCGCACCGAATTCTTGTCCGCTTTCGTTTAGCGCTTCGGTGATCCCGTCGGTAAAGACAATCAGCCAGTCTCCCGGAACGAGTTGGACACTCGTCTGTACGGTGGGCAACTGAGGCAGCAGGCCCACCGGAGTTGTGCCCGAATCCAATCGCATATGCCGGGCATCAGCCGCCGTCGCGCGAAACAACAACGGCGGTTCATGCCCCGCGTTCGAATAGGTCAGCACACGCGACGCGTCGTCGTAGACCGCATAGAACATAGTGGCGTACATATCGGCAGCCGTCGCTTCATAGAGCACCGTGTTGAGCTGGGCCAGCAGCTCGCCGCAACGCTCTCCGAACTGCGGCGCCAGCGTGCGCATCGCGCTGTGGACGGACGCCATCAGCAGAGCGGCAGGAACGCCCTTGCCTACTACATCGGCCACGAGCAAGCCGAGCTTGCCGGGCGAGAGGTCCAGGAAATCGTAGTAGTCGCCGCTCATTCCGAGCGCGGGCTGGCAGAAGCCCGCGTAGTCGAGAGTCGCCACGACTGGACGAAGCTGGGGGAATAAGCGGTGCTGAACATCCGAGGCCACCCGGAGTTGCCGCTGCATATCCGGGCCCGCGGAATCTCCGGCTGGTTGGTGACGCAATGCCGCCCGAATCCGGGCTCGCAGTTCGCGCGCGCTAAACGGCTTAGTGACATAGTCGTCCGCTCCGAGATCGAGCCCCATTACTTTGTCGAACTCGCCGGTCTTCGCCGTCAGCATCACGATCGGCGTGGTCAGGCCACCGCTGCGCAGGTCGCGGCATACCTCGAAGCCATCCTTATGCGGCAGCATTACGTCAAGCAGAATCAGGTCAAAGGTCTCTGCGCGGGCGCGGCGAACCGCTTCGTTGCCGTCGCTCGCAACAGTAACGTCGTAACCTTCCGCCTGAAGGTCATTTTCGATGCCAAACGCGATACCGGGTTCGTCTTCGACAACTAGAATTCTGACCATTCCGCGCTTCCTCGTTAACCGGCCAAAGGTAGCTTGATCGTGAACGTGCTGCCCACACCTGCCTGACTCTCCAGGCGGATCTCTCCTCCGCATGCATCGACGATTTGCCGTACCATCGATAGCCCGATGCCCGTGCCTTTGATACCCGCCTTCTTCGCCGCCGCGCCTCGCACGAATTTCTGAAATATCTCGCGCTGCTCCTGCGGATCGATGCCCATGCCGCGATCGCGCACCGAAATCATTACCTGGCGA
Organism: Terriglobia bacterium; assembly: GCA_963823095.1. GTDB lineage: Bacteria > Acidobacteriota > Terriglobia > Bryobacterales > Bryobacteraceae > CAIVVT01. The sequence continues at coordinate 203,622 of CAWGKI010000019.1, read as the reverse complement.
TGATTCACCCGGCCTTCCACCCACACGGTGCGGCATTCCGGTGAATACTTCAAAGCGTTTTCGAGCAGGTTGCGGATCGCGCGCCGCAGCGCTTCGTCATCCGCCTTGATGGTCGCCTCGCTTGGATCGAGATTCATTTCCACTTGGAAGCCGCTGGCCAGCGCCTCTTCGCGAAAATCCGCCACAACCCCCCGCACCAGGCCAAACACGTCGTGCCGCTCGATGCGGTACTGCTTGCGCCCGGATTCCATGCGTCCGAAATCGAGCAGATCTTCCACCAGGTGTTGCAGCCGGCTTGTTTCGCGTTCCAGAAAAGACGTAACTCTGCTGCCTGCGGCCCTCGTCCGCCAGACGGTTGTTCACGAGTAACTCGGTGATACTCCTGAGCGAGGTGAGCGGCGAGCGGAACTCGTGCGAAACGGCGGAGACGAAGTCCGATTGGAGCACTGCCACGCGCAGTTCCCGGCTTACGCCCCGATACATGGCGTATGCGCCCGCCAGCACCAATGCCAGCATCAGTCCCACACCGGACAGCCACCGCGCGCGGTTGAGCCCCCGAGATGAGACGCCGGAGATGCTGGAGAACTCAAGCTTGCCCGTGAGTTGTGCCTCGGCCAGAGAACGCGACACATCTGCCTCGGCGCCTGCTGTTGAACCTGACGCTGACAAGCCTGGAGCCATCCATTTCCAACGAATGTCGCTGGCGTTGGCGGGCAGCTTTAGGCCGGCGCCAAGCCAGCCAGGGGGTGCGGACAATGCGGCGAGCCGTGACGGCGTCGCGTGCCAGATCAGCAGCGACGCGTCCGGCTCGGCCTCTCGACCGCTGAAACTGGCTCCGGACCGCACCGCCCTTTGCCACTCTTCGTATAGCCGCGACACCAGTGCGGAGAACTCCATCGACTCCTTCGGGGGATCTTCAGTAGTGTGCCGGAGGTGATTTACTTCGGCCCAATAGTATTCGAAGGTCTCGCGGTGGATTGGCCAGCGGCCTTCGAGGAGCGCCGCACGCAACTGCTCCACCGCATTGCCGTGCCCCGGCAGTTCGCAGCGCGCTCCCGCTGCCAAAAGCGCGTACGGCACGCCCTCGGGGCTGCTGGCGGTCTCCCGCGACAATCGATAATACGTTGCCAGTGCTTCGCCCGGATGGTTCAGCCTGCGCTCCAATCGAGCGATGCGCAGTAGGGCCTCCGCACGCGTTGCAGGCTGCTCGGTCAACGGCCGTAAGGCTTCCAGTGCCCGAGCGTAGTTCTGATCGCGGAACTCCAGCTTCTCGGCGGCATCGAAAGCCCGCGGGAGCGGAGCAGCCGAAGGAGGCGCAGGCACGTACAGGAGCGGTTTGCCCCGGTATGAAGTTACCGATTGATGTGCCATCAGTAACAACGCGCCGTTTCGCGGCAGCTTGGCCGCTAACGCGGCCGGAGGCGGCAGAGCGTCCAACTGACGCAGGCTGAGGTCCCATTCGCCGAGCATGCTGGCAAGTTGAGCGACAGCGAGGTCGGCGATCTGCCCCAGGCGCTCGCGCGACTGCTGCGCGGCGAGGTTGCGGTCCTGTTCCATCAGACGCCACGTGAGCCACACCTGCAAAATCGCCAAGCAGACAACGATTGCCAGGAACAACGGCAAGCTCCGGCGGACCGAGAGCAGCTTGGTCGTCAGCGGACGCACAGTGGATCGAGTATGCGCCGCCATTGTGCCGATCGGATCAGGGATTTGTCAGGATTCTGTCAGAAGAGAGGGATGGTTGAAGCTCAAACAGCATCGGTTCGATCGCGGAAATGCCTGATGAACGTGGAAGGCTGCGTACCCGGCCCATCCGGGTCGTGGCACACGGATTGAGGCTTCATTGCAACATGTAGCGGAGGTTGCCGGCCCCTAACTCGAAAACCCCCTCGACCGCAACCGCCTGACCGTTGGCGCTGGCGGGAACGAATCGCCAGCCCTTGAGTTCGTGCAATGCCCGATCGGCCCATTTGGGGTCGGTAGCATCGACGACGGTCAGATTCTCGGGTACTCCCGTGGAATCGACGGTCATGCTAATGCGGAAGCGCTGGTCTGGGTGTGAGGAACCGGGGTTTGCCGGTATCCTGCCTTTGACCAATTCCGGCCGAGTGGCTCCGGGGGGCAGAGTAAAGGCTAATCTCGCATGCTGGCCTTCGTTCTCTTTCACCATGAGCCGGAAGTCCACTTCGACGGTTGCAAACACTGCGACGGCCTTCCCATCTTTCCTACCGGGTGCGAAACGCCAGGTCTTCATGCATTCGATGGCGTTCTCATCCAATCCAAACCCGGCCCCGCGGATGACACGGATATCGTGTGTGTTACCCTCCGGCCCCACGACAAGCTTAACCGTTACGGTGGCGTTCACCCGGGCGTGGCGCGCTTCCTCAGTGTATTGTGGCTCGGCCTTCGACAAAATCTGCGGCGCCGAGACGCTAGGCCCAACGGACTCTTGCGCCTGCACAAGCGCGGTGGCGGCCAGCAGCACCGCGGCGAGTGGCACTGTATCGATCATGATTCTCAAAGAGGACTCCATCTTGGCATCCAGCGTTCCCTGAGAGTACACCTGTCTTCCTCAATCACAGCCGCTGAGAACAAGCCTGTGAGTCCCATTTGGAGGTTCATTGCTCGCGGAAGTCTCCAGGGCGTAAGCGCTGCATCGAAGCTCCAGTGGCGACGACAATTCCAGGTTGTTGCGTCGCGGTGCTGAAAGCATGACTCTGATCCGGCGTAACCCCATGGACCTTGTCCGGCTTGCCCCGATCATGTGTTTATGTCGTCGCTGCCCCACGTCACAGGGTCGTCGGGCAAGACACGCCAAACCTCCAGACGCGGGTCAGCCAGCAGGCTCTCGGCCAAAGCGTTCGAACCGGCGACCAGGGTGCAGAACAGATCGATTTCAGTCGCGACGCACCAGGCATGGTCGTCTGGCCAGAACAGATTCGGTGATTGCGGGAAAAAGCAGTCGCTGGTCAAATTCCAACCGAGCTCGGTGGCGGCTTCCAGCGGGCCCTCAAGCAGGTGGTAATCCCGGTTGGGAAGATGAACGCAAGGAACGTTTTGCACCGCGGCCGGCAATAGTTGTGACAGCGACATCGAGTCAGTGGCGTCATCGAGGGTTGCTGCCGGGGCAGCGGACGCGCCGGTAGGCGTGAACTCCATCCGGCTCGCGGCCGTGTTGCGTAGCCAGCCGTAGCCATTCCACAAGCAAAACCAGCAGTGGTCAGGGGTGGCTGTGTGATTAGCCAGAATAGCGGAGGCGACCCTGAGCAGATCAGACGGCAGATTGCCGGGCTCCGGGGGGGTGATGGCGAACTCCAAGCCAGACACAGGCGGCCGATTGATGGCATGGAATTGGACAAGTGGATGCATCCTGCGACCAGATCTGGCTGCAACTTCGGCCCAACGGAGACGCTCGCCATGCATGCCTTGCGCCGGGTGCAGGACTCTGACATAAGCGGGGAAGCCGCCTGGTGCGACCGAGCTCACGCTATACGCGCCGAAAGGGGCCAGTCGCGACACTAACCACTCGGCCTCGGAGAGTCGCGATGAAACATGCAGTCGAGGCTGGTTCAAGCTGGATTCTTCTTTCAAAGCCCGTTTGCACGTGGCGTGCCGAGACGATACGGTCTAGTGACTGAGTTGGCCCAATCCCGCAAGGGAGGCGACTCGCGAGAACCGTACGACCGCTCGTTCTCCGTTCCCTCTCCGCTCACAGGAACACTGGCTTCGGAAGCTCAACTCACTCGCCGTCCATACCCTGAGAACTCACTGCGGCCAACGACTCACGGGCGCTACGTTCGAGGAGCGAGTCTGGCCGCTCCTCGAGTCAGTGAACCACCAGCTTCCGAACCGAATCGGCGGTCTCGGAGTCGATGTGCCCGAGCGAAGACACCGGGCGACCGACGCCGGGTAGAACTAATGGGTCGGTGCTGGCGATCTGCTCGACGTTGACAGGTGAAATGCCTGCTGCGAAATGTCTGTTTAGCGCGTGTATGAATGCGTTGGCGAGTATCGCTGCCCCGGTGTTTGTAGGGTGAATACCGTCCAGCGAGAAGATGCCGCCGAGAAAGTCCGTGGTGAGCCTGTGTCCATCAATCACGAATCCCTGTGCGTGGATTCGGTTGAGAAGAGCGTGGATGTCCACAAGAGCGGCTCCCTTGGCCCGAGCTTGCGACTCGATGATCTGGTTGTAACTGGCGACGGCGGCGCGAATCTGCACGACCTCGGCGGCGGTTAGCACCACGTTGCCCGGCAAAGGTCCCAGCGCTGGGTCATGCAGGATGGCTGGAATCAGCGGTAGCGCGTCCGGAGTAACGAAATCGCCGTCTTGGATCCCCAGAATCGGGCCAATTATTGAAAGGGGCAATCCCACTGTCTCAGCCACCTTCAGCGCCGGGGTCAGGTAGGGAATCACGGTGACATCGGGAATGTTCGCGACCACGAGTTTCGCCCCTGTTGCCTCTAGTCGGTCCATGACCTGCGTAAAGGCCGCTTGGAATTGCGCGGTCGGGGTGAGGATGCTCGAGTCCGCGGCGATTGCGGCGCCGAGGGCGTCGTTATTGCCCAGCCAGACCAGGACCGTCGTGGGGTTGAGCGATTCAGCCCATTCCACCTGACTCTTGGAAACCCCCGCCAGGAGACCGGGGAGCCCCAGCACCAGGTCGGTCATGTCGTCGATAGGCAAGTTTGGCCGGGTGGTTAGCGCGTCTTGCAGGTTCTGGCCGGGCACCGCCAGATCGGTGGCTTGTGTTGAGAGGTCGACACGCCCGGAGGACACACCGGGAGCCCGGAGAATAATCGGCGGAGGTCCGGGACTCAACAAAACGAGGACATTGGGTATGCCCGGGGCAGCGATGAGAGGAAGGAACAATGCCACCTGGGCCTGCTTCGCGACCAGACTGGCATAGCCGTGCGGCTGCTGTGTTGAGAGCAGCGAGCCATTTTGATAGCCCGCGCTCAAAGAGTCGCCGATAACGACGAGCCTCGAAAGATCGGCCTTCCGTTGACCCGACGCCGGAGCGATACACGCGGTCAGCGTCACAATCCAAAGCAGAAGCTTCATACGATCCCCTTACCGTTCTTCAGCGGTTTTCATGCGCCTGAAAGCGATATTGAATCTTAAACGGAGATGATTATACATCTAAACTTCACTTATTCGTAATTTTTCCACGGCGATATCGGCTTCGCCTTCGTGCGTATCGGAATCTGGGCCTCCAGAGCGTGCCGCCGCCAAGCCCAGCGGGTGTCCGACGAGGCGCGTTCGGCGGTTCCGGAAACACGCTCTTCGGAAGCGCGTGGGCAACGAGTCAGCGAAATCCGGTTGCGCAGGATGGAGGGTCCGCAGCGGTGTCTGTAAAACGCCTTGAATTGCCTGGAATTCCCGGTTTCGGGTCCTCCGCACCAGGACGAAATTGGAGCCTGGAGGGGTCAAAGTCGGTTGTGTTGCAACTTTGCCAGGTGGGGGCTGGCAGCCTGAATTGACCGGGAAGAAGGTAATCCGTCCGACGATCTTCAAGTGGCGGCAAACGGTCCCCGAGTTCATTCTTTGTGCCGTGCGTTGGTATCTTCGCTACTCGCTCTTGGTCCGCGATGTCGAAGAACTGCTCACTAAGCGCGGCGTGGAGGCGGACCACACGACAATTTGGCACTGGGTGCAACGCTACGGCCCCGGACTGGATCAACGCCTGCGCCGTCATTTCAAGCCGACCAACAAATCCTGGCGCGTAGATGAGACTTACATTCGAGTGCAGGGCCGCTGGTGCTACCTGTATCGAGCCATCGATTCCTGCGGCGCCACCATCTACTTCCTGCTCTCGGCGTTGCGTGATGCCGCAGCCGCCAAACGACTATTCCGCAAGGCTCTCGCCGATCCAGCGCATCCCCAGCCTCGCGTGATCGACACCGACCAGGCCCGCATCTAAGACCCCGCCATTCCGGGGGTCAAAGAAGAAGGTACGCTTCGTCGCCGCTGCCGGCACCGCCCGGTGCAGTATTTGAATCATGTGCTGGAGCAAGACCATCGAGCGATCAAACGACGAGTAAAAGCCGAGCAGGGCTTTCGCGAATTTCACGCGGCGCGCCGAACCATCGAGGGCTACGAGGCGATGCATATGATCCGGAAGGGGCAGGCGCAGGGGGTGAGCGGCTCGGATGTTTCAAGGCAGATTCAGTTCATCCACAAGTTGTTCGATCTGGCTGCCCGAGGTAGCCTCCAATCGACCCACCGAGTGAGTCACTTGCTGCCCTTTCAAAGTTGCAACACATCCGGCAAAGGCGCTCCCTCTCACCACGCTGCATTTTCAGAGGCACTCGGATTCGTGGGGAGTAACCTCGTGTGAGCCCGGGATTCGAGTGCAGCCCGAAAGGAACTTGTTTTCCGGAAGCACGACACCGGTGATTTCTCGCGAGTGCCCAAGATCTTGACATCGGCCGTGATGCCTATCATGATGGATATCAAAGGGGAATCCCGATGGCTGTAACCACAAAGGCTCGTGTGTTCCGCAATGGCCGTAGCCAGGCAGTCCGCATTCCGGCCGAATATCGGTTCAACACTGAGGAAGTCTACATCGAGCGCAATCCCAAAACCGGAGTGCTTATTCTTTCAGAGAAGCCTCTCCGCCCCTCACTGGACGAAATCTTCGCAACGCTCGATGCCGCCGGTGCCGCTGAGTTTGAGCTCGATCGCGACCTCTCGCTGCCCGTCGATCGGGAGTGGATGTGACCGGCTCTTCGCTCTATCTGCTCGATACGAATATCACAGCGTACATCGTCAGCGGTCGCTCACAATCGGCGCGAGAGATGTTGAAGCAGACGCTTCAACATACAGCCGTGGGGATTTCTACGATTACCGAAGCAGAGATTCTGTTTGGGCTGGAGTCGAAGCCGGAAGCCACGCGCCTTCGGGCCTCGGTTGAGACGCTGTTTGATGCAGTCGAGATACGCTCCTGGGACTCTGCCGCAGCGCAAGCATACGGAAGACTGCGGTCCCGCTTGAAGACGGCGGGGAAGAGCCTTGCAGTCATGGACCTGCTTATCGCCTCACACGCACTGTCTACCGGTGCAGTCCTCGTCTCCCACGACAAAGCCTTTCAGCACGTGACTCCGTTTCTGACGGTCGTGGATTGGGCCACCGATCTTGAGGGTTCAACCGGGCCGAAGTGACCGAGGAGTAGGTTGTGCCAGGACGCGTCGGAGAGGCGGGAGTATTAGTTTGGTGTCCTCCTGATTGCGTCTTCCCAATCCTCTGCTGCAATCACCGGCGTCCGATTGACCCTGGCCGGGTGCTACGGTAATGCTCCGAATGAGCGCGACAAGCAATACAAGCTTGACGATGGGCAGCGGCCTGTGGATAATGGCGCCTGCATGCAGTCTAGCTTGCACATGTCGGTCGCAAACGAGGAGGCGAAAGTCGTCACCAATTCTGTCACCAATCCGTTGGGGAACCCAGGGCAATCGAGGGCAACTGTCACCAATTTTGTCACCAAACTGAGGGCACCCCAGGGCAATGAAATCACTATCTTGGGGGAAGCCAGGGCAATGGAGGGGAACTGAGGGCAAATCATTTTTTGGGCTCATAACCCAAAGGTCGTAGGTTCAAATCCTACCCCCGCAACCAATTAATTCCATTAGACTTAAGCCAGTTTCTTCCTCCTTCAGAATCAATTCCTCCTCTGCTCCGTTTCACGCAAGTTATTCATTCCAAAAGGCCGAGTTGGTGCCAGTACGCTGGGGTCTTCCGCGGAGGCCTTGGTCGATGGGCCTTCCGCAAAATCAATGTGATAGAAGCCTCTCTGCGCCTCCCGAATGCGGATTGTCACGAAGACTATTACCGATTCCTCCCCGCTGGTCACATGCGGATCATCACGTCCGCGGAAGAGCTGTGACGCAGGTGCAGGATTCCGCCGTGTTTGAGGGGTTCCCATGTCCATCCATCCCCGCTTGCAGTTCGTCGACGAAGAGACGATCCACCGGCTGTGATCCGTTGCGGCTTTGCTTTCAATCTCAGCACCTCGGTCGCGCTGCTGTCGAACGTGGAGTAGCGAATCTCGTTTGGCGAGTATTCGATCTTGCGCACGACCGATGTCGAGCGCAGAAGATGATCCTGGTCCGGCGGAGCGACGCGCGGACAAGCCGCCATGGCCCGAAGGTAGTGCCGCACGTAGTCGCCATATCCGTCCGTCCACCAGAGTTCGTAGGTATCGAAATTGGGGTAGCGATTCTTGCCATCGAAATCGACCATGTAGGTGGCCCAACTCAATTGGCGAATGGACTCCTCGACGCGCGCTTGGTCGCCGGCCTCTTCCGCATATCGCAACTCGACCGAGGCGTGACGCGAAGTGTGGCTGTTGCCCTGCATGTTGTAGACAGTCTGCTCGCCAATCACGGTCAGCCCATACTGCTCCCAGTGCCGGATGGTGAACTTGCCGATCGCCCAGTCCTGCATGGCGCGCACGTCGCGCTTCCAGTCGGCGTCCCAGGATGGGTGCTCCAGGATGTACCAGGCCATGGAGCCTTCGTTGATCTCAGTGTCCGACCAGCCAGGGATGTCCTCGAAGAACGGTCCCCACTTGTTGGTCTGCATGGGGTACTGCTTGAGCCATGCGCTCAGCAGATCGAATGCCTTTTGATAGGCGGCGGCGTCTCCGGTTTTCAGCGCGATGAGAGACTCGAAAAGTCGCAAGGCGCCCGTCCAGTTGGTTGTGTAGCGGGACTTCACCTCACCGGTCAACGCGTTCACTTTGAATGGCAGGGGTGAGTTGTCGGCATCGCCCGCCTTGGTCCGGACAGCCAGCGTCGTGGCGATCTTGTCGGCGGCTTCGAGATACTTCCGTTCGCCAGTGATCTTGTAGAGATCGACGAGTTCCGCGGCGAACGAAGCCGCCTTGTCCGGTTGCGTAATGTCTTTGCCGGAGGTCAGGTCACCGTCGTAAACAGCGTTCCGCGTGAGGTTGCAGGGATAAGGCAAGTTGGGCCAGGCCGACGACGCGGGAGAAAGGCTGTGAGCCAGGTAGTGATCCGCCTGGTAGATCATGTTGTCCAGGACGTCGCGGTCGCCCGAGTAGGCGTAATACAACTTCCAGGACGAGAGGAGCATCGCGAACTGATCGCCCCCCACGCCTTGATCCTCCAGCGTTCGAAAGACGAGGTACTTCTTGACGTTCAGCCCGCCATACGGCTTACCACCCGGAGCGAGTTCGTAAAACGACGGCATGTACTTCCAGTAGTTCCAGAGCAACCCCAATACGTGGTCGTAGGCCGTGCCAGGGTCGTCGGAATACCAGGGCAGCAACTTGCCGTCGCGATCTGTCCGGATGTCATGGAAGATGAGTTTGCGTTGTTTGCCGACCTCGGGCGACTGCGCCTCGGGCTACCGGGCCAAGGCAGGTGGCGACTATCAGTGCGGCGGTCCATTCGAGTGTGCGCATCCCATTACCTCGCAGAGACTGAGCGGCAGCCCTTCGCGGAACGGCTCCGTAAGTCGCCAATCATGGGCAGGCCGTCGTCAGTTTCCTACGACCAGAGTGCCAAAGCGGTCCGCGCCGGCGGAACTACCCTCGAAAACATACGGCTCGAAACCACGCGCCGCGGCGTACTTTTGCACTACATTTCGAAACGCTTCGGCTGCCGTCTTGAGTCCGAGTACAACCACCGTGCCGCCAGCGCCACCACCAGAGACTTTTGCGCCAAAGAGCCCACTCCGCGGACCCGCCTCACGCACCAGTTCGACAATTTGGTCGATTGCGTCGCAACCGAGACCACACTCGGTGTAAGCCCAGTTGGACTGGTACATCAACTCGCCCATGATCCTGAACGGCTCGTGCGAGTCCGTGCTCGCCGCACAGCGCGCCAGCGAGACAAATGTCCTGATTCTGAGATGCTCTTCGATGGCGTAGCGAGTGCAAGCTCTCACCCTGTAGCGAGCGTCCTCGCGCATAGTACTGAACGGGTCCACGTGCTCGCGCGCGATTGCCAGATACTCCCGCGAGGTCATGATTTCCGGAAGTTCCATTTCATATCTGGACCGGAACAGCGATGCATCAATGTCCGAGAAATAGCCATTCCATCGCGGATCGGTGAAGCGCGGGATCTTGCCGCTCTCATCGAGCCGAACCGGGAGCCCCTCCAGGTCGCAGATCATTTTGTAGCCCATGAATGATGCAGCGCGAGCGGCTTCGTATTCGACGCCGGACACCATGTGGCTGACACCCGAATCGATACCCCAGACTGTAACCTGATCGGGCAGGCGGACCAGAGGATATGGCGTGCAGGGCTGGCACAGCAGCGGCAACATGTGCCCCTCGTCGCCGAGCACAGCCGCAGCCTGGTCCATGATGCCGCACCCGGATTCGGCGATGACATTCTCCACCCACTGGCAGGCTTGGGCCAGCTCGATACCAGCGAGACGGGATGCCGTAGGCCGCAACGGCGGCTTTCATGACGGCCACTTCGACGGCGGCCGAGGAACTGACGCCTTTATTGAGTGGCACATTCGACTCGATGTAGAGCGTCGCTCCGCGCGCGAGCTTCTCAGGATAACGGCGCAACAGGAGGTGGAAGACGCCCGCCACGTAACTCGTCCAGCGGACATCCGCAGAGGCATTCACCAAGCGCCGCGTCTCGGCTTCGTCGACTAACGAGGAGAGAGGGAACTCGACCACGGAACGCCATCCGCTTTCCGCCATCTGCGGATTATGCAAGACGAGCAAGCCATCGTCCCGGAGTTGCGCAGCAGCCCAGGTCGCCTCCCTAATCGTGGCTTGAAAAACCAGTCCACCCGTGTAGTCCACGTTTCCGCCCATCACGTCCAGGCGACCTGGCGAGCGGGCGATGCATATCCGTCCCGGCAGTGCGAAGCAGCCGCCAGGCTGCCGCAACCCTTCCACAGCCGCTGTGAATTCGTTCATTTCGCGAGTTCCCGGATCGCGCCGGTCACGTAATCGATCGCTTCGTCCGTCAAGCGGGGATGGATGGGGATGCTGACGTACTCGTGGAACAGCCGCTCGGCGACGGGACACTCGCCGGCACCGTGCCCCTGGTTGCGATACACGGTCGTCAAGTGAATGGGCATGTAGTGGGACCAGACCTTGATCCGTTTCTCGGTGTAGAGCTTCCACATGAACTCCTCCTTGCTCATGCCGAATTCCGGCTTGACGAGGACACAGTAGACGTGGAAGACATGCTTTACATCCGGCGACACGTAGGGCAAAACAAGGCCGGGGATGTCAGCGAGGCGTTCGTTGTACATGGCCGCGATTTCGGCTCGCCGAGCATTGAGCCCGTCGAGGCGGCGCAGTTGCACAATCCCGACGGCGGCCTGCATGTCCGTCATGCGGTAGTTGAACCCGACGCCGTCGAAATCGAGATACCAGTAGCGCATGCCCATCGGGGTGACCGATTCGTCGATGGGCAGGTACTTGCCCTTGGGGTCGTAGGTCCGGCAGCAGAGCGACCTGAAGGAGAGCATCTTCTCGTACAGCCCGCGGTCGCTCGTCGTGTTCATGCCGCCTTCGCCGAGCGTGACCATGTTCTTCTGCTGATGAAAGCTGAAGCAGCCAATGTCGCCGAGCGTCCCGCTCTTCCGGCCTTTCCACTCGCCTCCCGCGGCGTGGGCACAGTCCTCGATCACGCGAATGCCACGCGGACGGGCGATCTCATTCAGAGCGCCCATGTCGCAGCACTGCCCATAGAGGTGGACCGGAAGAATCACTTTCGTTCGCGGCGTGATTTTGGCGGCGACCGAAACCGGATCGAGGTTCAGCGTGCGCTCATCGACGTCCGCGAAGACGAGGCGCGCGCCGAGAGCTGCCGCGGCATTTGCCGTCGAGATCCAACTTATCGGTGTGGTGATGACTTCGTCGCCGGGGCCGACCCCCGCCGCGATCAAGGCCAGATGCAGTCCGGCCGTCGCTGACGTCACAGCGAGGCTGTGATTAGCTCCACAATAGGCGGCGAAGCCCTCTTCGAATTCCTTGACCTTGGGGCCGGTGGAGGGCGCGTTGGCCTTCATCACCTCCAGGACGGCGGCGATTTCCTCCTCGCCGTAAATCGTTCCGTGGTTGAATTCAAGCTCGTGGATCGCTTTGGGCAACTGCATGCAAACACCTCTCCAGGACTTCGTCGCAAGTTGGCATTTCAATGCCGGTTTCCCGGCTCAGGCGGCTGGTCAGAAGAAAATGATCGAAGCCGCGCGGCGCTCGACCGGGCAAGGGTTCGCGCTGCGCTTCGACCAGAGCGAGGGAGAAACCCATCCTGTCCGCCAGGCGGCAAATGAGTTCGAATCGTGAAATCGAGTCGACAGCGCCGATGTGATAAACCCCTCGGGCTTGCTCCAATTCGGTGAGAAGCAGAATGGCCCTGCAGATCGTGTCTGCGTCGATCGGGTTGCGGTACTCGTAGTCCGGTACTCGCACAATCCGTCCCGCGCGGAATGAATTGGCCAACTTATTCAACATGGCGTTGGTCCCCGATACCGATGAGAACCCAAGCACCAGCGCCGGCCGGAGGATGATTGAATCCGGCAGGACCCTCCTCAACTCAACTTCGGCCTGGGCCTTGGTGCGCCCGTAGACACTGAGGGGCGTCGGCGGATCTTCTTCCGCGTAACCATGGCGCGAGCCGTCGTAGACGGCCGCGGAGGAGGTGTACACGAATCGGGCCGCGCGACGAGCGCATTGATCGGCGACGCAGACCGCGCCATCCACGTTCACCACCTTGGCCAATTCGGGCTGGCGCTCGCACTGGTCGATGTCGGCGATGGCCGCCAGCATGACCACGACTTGCGGGCGCGCCGTTTCGAAGCCGTTGAACACACTCGCGGGATCGGTGACGTCCATTTTGATTTCGTTAACTGTGGCGGGCTCGGCAAGATCCGCCAGGAAAACATCGTAGTCGTCCGCCGCCATCGCCGCGAGACGCTGGCCGATGAATCCACTCGCGCCGATGATCAAGAGTCGTCGCTTCTGTCCAGGCATCATTTATTCGTCCCGTTCCGGACAATGAGAACTGCGATGAACGCAGAGCCACTCGAAGAGCGTCTAAACCCGATGTTCGAAAACGTCCTTCTGCTAACTTTCGCAGCGCTGCATATTGTGTGAAAGTTTCACATAATGATCATATGCAGTCAGATTTTCGCACGCCGATTCGGAGATGTCAATGATAGCGCCAATCATCCCATCTTGACCTTGGACCACTTTGTCTTGGCCCAATAACTCAATTGAGAAGCGTTGTTCATCGGCCGAGAGTGTGGCAGAATCAGGTTGTGAATTTATCACATTCCGGACGCTCGGATCGCGCCAGCGCTATCGTCGCCATCCTCCTCAAGAAGGTCAACGCGACGTTCTCCGAGTTGGCCTCGGAGTTCGGCGTCTCGGAGATGACGATCCGCAGGGACATCGAGGAATTGGCCGACGGCGGCCAAGTCATACGCGTCCCAGGCGGAGTCAGGATCGCCAGAGGATTCCCCGCGGAGAAGTCGTTTCTCGAACGCGAGAAGCGAATGGCGAGCGAGAAAGAGAAGATCGGAAAACTGGCGGCGTCTCTCGTCCAGGACGGCGAGGCGGTCGTGCTCGATTCCGGCACGACCACGCTCTACATTGCGCGGCATCTCCGCGACCGCCGATGCACTGTGTTCACCTTCTCGCTCGCCTCGCTGGTGGAACTGGCTGAGAGTAGCACCGTGCGAGTTGAAGTGATCGGCGGTGTTTACCGTGCGAGTAGCCATGACTTTGTCAGCCTCGCTGTCGCCGAAGCACTCGGTTCCGTCCGCGCCGACAAGGTCTTCTTCGGCGCCGCGGCGCTCTCTCTCAACGATGGCGTGATGGTGAATGACCCGGAGGCGCAGCGCGCGCTTCTGACGTCGGGCCGTGAGCGCATCCTCGTCGCGGACAGCAGCAAGTTCGGACAGGACGCCCTGTATCGTTTCTGCGGCCTGGGCTCCTGCGACATGGTCATCACGGATAATGGTGCCCAGGCTGAGGAGTTGGAGACGCTCCGAGGCATTACTCGCGTGTTGGTGGCGAAATAGGAATCGAACAATGACGCGGATCAGCCAGTTCCTGGGTCCACTGCGGTCCATCCACGCGCGAATCCGCGACGCCGTGGTCGACGCGTGCCAGCATGCATCGGAAGGCGAACTCTCCCAAGTGGTCGCGGACGATGAAGGCGACACCATCTATGCCGTCGACCGAGTCAGCGAGGAGTTGCTGGTCGAACTCTTCGAGCGTGAAATCGCGACTATCGCTCCAATTGTCTTGATCGCCGAAGGACTTCCGGGAGGGCAGGTTGTACTCCCGCGGGGCACTCGCGCGGAGTCGGCTGAGTGGAGAATTATCGCGGATCCGGTGGATGGGACGCGCTGCCTCATGTACCAGAAGCGCAGCGGTTGGATTCTAACAGGCGTCGCTCCGAACCTGGGCGAAGCCACCACGTTGGCCGATATAGATCTGGCGGTCCAGACGGAAATCCCTCTGGTGAAGCAGCATCTCTCAGACTCCATGTGGGCGGCTCGCGGCGCCGGAGTGGGGGCCGAACGGCACAACCGCATCACCGGTGAGCGCCGTCCGCTGGAGCTGCAGCCTTCGAGGGCCACGGATCTGTCGCATGGGTTCGCTTCGGTGACCCGTTTCTTCTCCGGCGGACGCGACATCCTGGCTTCGATTGACGATGAAATTACGCTGGCGGCTGTCGGGTTGCGGGGGCGCGGCAAAGCCTATTGCTTCGAAGACCAGTACCTCTCCACCGGCGGGCAACTCTACGAACTCATGAACGGCCACGACCGCTTTCAGGCTGACCTGAGGCCTCTCTTGGCCGCAACGCTCGCGTCGCGCGGCCTGACGCTCGGGCTATGCTGCCATCCCTATGATCTCTGCACGGAACTCATCGCGCGCGAACTCGGCGTCTTTGTTACTAACGAATACGGGCGTCCGCTCGAAGCTCCATTGAACGTCAAGGCGGAGGTTGCCTGGGCAGGATACGCGAACCGGTTCATCCGCGACGGCGTAGAGCCCTTGCTCGCCGCGGCGCTACGGCGTCACGGGCTGCTCGCCCATTGAGTTCGATACTAGAAGAACAGCCGTAGGCCAAATTGCATGCGGCGGTTATCGACTGACGTGGAGAAGACCTGACCCTCGCTGGGATCACCCACGATATTATCGGGAGCCGCGAAGTTCGGGTGATTGAAGGTATTGAAGGCATCCATCCGGAACTGCAGGTTGGCGCGCTCGGTAATTTTGAATGTCTTGAAGAGCGACGAATCCAACTGTTGCAGTCCGTCGGTGTGGAGTGGATTGATGCCGGCGTTTCCGTAAGTATCCACCACCAGATTGTCCACGAAGCAACTGGTGTCGAACCACATGTTCACTGTGGGATTCGAAACAGAGCCATTGCAGACGCGGTTGGCGCGATTGCCCTGGCCATTGTTCAGCAGACTCACGCCGGAAGTGACGTCGAAGCGCAACCCGCTTCGCACGGTCAGGAAGGCCGAGTATTGCCAGCCGCCCAACAACGCATCTACTGCACGGTTTGAGTTGGCGAGGAAACGGTTCCCGCGGCCAAACGGAAGCTCGTACACGAATTGCGCCGAGAACGAATGCGCAATGTCCTGTTGAGTGGGACCGTAATACTGCCAGAGGTTGGTCTGGTCGATATTGTTGCCATTAGAAAAGTTGCGCGCATGCGCGTAGCTCGCGCTCAGCGTGATGCCCTTTCCAATCTGCGCGATGAAGCGCGCTGTTACAGCGTCGTACCAACTTGCAGTGTTGGAGAACTGTATGGGGATGTCGCCCAACTGAGGATACAGGCTGGCGAGAGGGCGGGCCTGGCTGTAATCCACGCCGAGAGGTTGCGGCGGCGCCTGGTTGATGTTTGTCGTGTGGTTGTTGTGGAGGCCACGGACGCTGAGGTAGCCGATGTCCAAAAGCATGCCGTGCATCAACTCGCGCTGCACGTTCACTGACGTCTGCGCCACTTGCTGGCTCTTCCAATTCATGTCCGTTCCCCTGATCACCGCGTTCTGCGGGATCACGAGTTTGCCCGATGAATCGTAGACGGCGCCGGCAAGTGGCAGTCCGTCGCGCGACAGCAGGAGACTCGGTGTGAGATTGTTTGTCGCGAGCAGCGCCTGCTTGGCGTAGTTTGGATAACCCAAACCCAGAATCGTCAACGGACCGCTCCAGTAGGCCTGCCAGTAGGAGATGCCGAACCCCGCGCGGACGCTCGTCTTTCCATGGTCCGGCGACCAGGCGAGACCGATGCGCGGCCCGACGTCACCCTTATCCAGGTTTAACGCCGGGCTTCGGTTGCCACTAGTGGCGACGACCAACAGATTGCTCTGATCGTTCCAGTTCGACTGCCGGTTGTAGCGCTCTATCGGCCTCGTGGTTGACTCGTACCGGAAGCCGATGTTCAAAGTCAGGGAAGGCAGAATCTTGATATCGTCCTGCGCATAGAAGGCGTTCTGCCAGTAGGATTGGTACGGCCAACCATTCACGAACCGGGCGCGGGCGCTGCTGGTCATCGTGCCGAGGAGAAAGCTAGGATACGCAAACGGAGGCGCAACGCCACCGTAGGAAGTCATAGCGGGATCGAACGACAGCGTACCGCGCGGATCGTCGCCACCAATCGTGTCCGCGGACGTGTCTTCGACGTGATTGAGGTTCACTCCCGCTTTGATGGTGTGTTTCCCCTTCACCCACGTAAAGTTGTCGGTAACGGAAATCGTGTTGCTGATGATGAACGCCACCCAATCCGGCTGACTGAAGTTTGAAATTGGGCTCAACGAGTAGGTCTCCCACATGCCCTGCGTGATCGGGTCGCCGAGATTGCCGTTCGGAATGCCGTAGTAGTTGTTCCAATTCTTATTCATCGAATTGGAGCTGGTATTCACGTGCGTACGGTTGTAACCAAGGCGTGCTTCGTTCGCCATTGATGCGTTCAAAGTGCTTAACAGCGTGAGCTGCATGTTCTGATTGACGCTGTGCGAATTCGCCTGACCGTCCTGGAAGAACTGGTTGATGGTCGTCGAATTCAAATTGGTAGAGTCCAGCAAGGTGTAACGGAAGAACAGCCTCTGTTTGTCGGAAGCGTTGAAATCGACGCGGCCGTCGCCCACGTGGGCATCCTGGGAGTTCCCATAACCGTAATGCAGATTATTGGTGAGTCCTGGGAGATTGGATACCCCGAAGACCTTATCCGCATTCATTTTTGCGGCCGCGGGATCGAAGCGTCCACCGGGAATGATATTGCCGCTGAAAGGCGTAACGGAGGTGACGTTGCCGTTGGCATCGATCACGCGCGAGAACGGATCGTAGATTTGATTGTAGGTCGCGTCGGTGCCTGGGGGCGGCGCCAGCGAGTAAAGCTCCGAAAAATCGCCCTGGTACATCTTCGACGTGGGCGCGCTCGTAAATTCGGAATTGCTCGTTCTGAACAAGGTGCCCTGGTAATCGCCGAAGAAGAACAACTTGTTCTTCCGGACAGGGCCACCCACCGCACCGCCGAACTGATTGCGCCGGAAAGGTGTCGCCTGCGTCGCAAAGAAATTGGTCGCATCGGTGGCGTTGTTCCGTAAATACTCGAAGGCGGCTCCATGGTACTCGTTCGTGCCCGACTTGGTTACGACATTGATCACGGTGCTACCGGAAAACCCATACTCCGCATCGTACTTGCCGGCATATACCTGGACCTCCTGGACGCCCTCGATGGGAGGAACTACCCCGACATAGGCATTCTGAGGCTCGCGGTTGAATATGCCCTCGATGTAGACTCCATTCGCGTTGGCGTCGACTCCGCCCACCGAGGCCAATTGCGGACGCGTAAGGCCGATGGCGGAACCGTTTTCGCCTCCGTTCGACCCATAATTCCCGCTGCCCCCTCCGTTGTTCGCGCCGGGGAGAAGGTTCATCTGGTACAAGGGATTGCGATCGATGTTCGGCAACTGGTCGAGCGCCTTATAGCCGAACGTCTGGGTCAATTCGGCGCTCTCGGTATTCACCGCCACCGGGTGCGCTTGTACTTCGACTTCCTGCTGCACCTCACCGAGCTGCATCGAAAGATCGATTCGTGCCGTCCCTCCCGCGGTGACCTCGACTCCCTTCTCGACGCTTTTCCGAAAACCCGGCGCAACCACCTCTACCGTGTAGTGCCCGGGAATCAGGAAATTGAGCAGGTAGCCGCCATTTTCCTGCGTTTGCGCCGTAGTAGTGACTCCGGTCTCCGCGTTCAAGGCGCGAACCGAAGCCTGAACGATACTGGCGTTGCTCGAATCTGTGATGATCCCCGTAATCTTGCCGGTGTTGATCTGCGCCAGGAGAGAGGAGAAGCTCCACACAGCGATGGTGAAGAGAACGACGCCGGCCCGTGAGAGACGGCGCGATGTGGGTTGAGCGCATGTAGTCATCAAAGCAAACCTCCCGCACCTCTACTTGAGCGATGCTCATGGTTGCGCGATCATACCTTTGGCTTACTTCACGATCAAGTACGTCGTGGACCCTACGCCGAAACATGGGACGGACACACTATCCTTCGATCAATCAGGCGCACTCCACACGCGCCTCACGACCTGGCATGGCTATCTGTCGAATTCTTAAGACCCAGTAATCGTACGGGTGATCATACCTTTCACGCGATTCACTGTCAAGACACGTTTGGACTTCGCCGGCGAGTCGCTCAAGTTCCTCTCGGCCGGCGCCAAAGGCCGTTTGTCTTCAGCGCCTTGCGGGTGCGGTTTCGGTCCCGAGGATCCCAGCACCCTTCAAATGCCTCTTGACCCGGCCCGATTCTGACACGATTATAAGTGTCATACGATAATGTCCGTCGATCCCGATCTCGAATTGCGCGGCAGACTCATCCGCAGTCTCGGTTCTCTGCGCGACATGCTGCCGGGTTCCTTTGTAGAACGCAAACGCGCCTGTGGCCGTCCAAACTGCCATTGCGCCGATGGCCACAACCTGCATACCCAGTATCAGATTTCCGTCCTCGTCGCGGGCCAGCCCAGAGCCTTCAACGTGCCAGCCAGATTCGCCGAGCAAGTCCGCAAGCAGGTCGAGATGCGCGCCCGTTTCGATGCCGCCGCCGCCGCCATCTGCAGTATCAACTTGAGGAGATTCCTCAAGCAAAAGGCGGAGGGGTAGGCCTGTGCAGGCAACCGGTCACACACCATTCTTTGCGATTGCGTGATTGTGCTATACTTCCCGGCGGTTCTCACAATTCAGCGGCCACCTGAGGGGTTCGCGAGGCTCAACAACCCCAGAGCCATCTACCTTTCCGGGAGAATAAAATGCGCATCCTTACAACCTTCCTGCTACTTTCCGTCGCAAGCATTGGCTTAGCGGAGGATCCGTTTCCCGTGGTGTCGACCGTGAACGCTCCCACCATCGCGGGAAGGCCGGTGCAGCGAGACGGCGAAGGCAAATTGCTGCCTTGGCCGATGCCTGGCAACATCGGCTACTCCTACAGTTCGCACTTCCTGACACAGTGGAGCATCTTGTGGGATCAATACAACCGCAACCGCTATTACAATTTCCACTGCTGCTTTGACTTTGATCGAACTAGCTACGAGATGCAGCCCGATTTCCATTGGGCTAACTCTACGGCGTATCTACGGGCAATGATGCAAGGGTTTATCGAGCGGCTGTATCCGTACACCGGCGACCCGAACACGATCATATTTCTGCAAGACTTAATAGACTACGAACTGGAGAATGGACTCACCCCATCCAGTTATGCCTGGGCGGGCGTTCCTTACACGTCGGCTAATCCGGGCGACCATCACTACGCGGGCTGGAGTGTGCACGGCGAGGATTACCTGGAGCCGCATGTCGTAGGCGAGGATGGTTACGCCTATCTGCGCTTCTATGAAGTGACAGGAAACATAAAGTACTTGCAGGCGGCAATTCGATGCGCTGAAGCGCTCGTAAAGAATTATAGAACGGGAGAGGCCAATGTGTCGCCATGGCCCGTTCGCTGTTATGCGCGCGATGGCAAAGTAGAGGGCAAGGGGATGGGGCCCTATTCGGCCAATGTCGTGGAACCTATCATGTTGTTCGATGAACTGATAAGGCTTGACCAGGGCAACGTGGCCTCCTACAAGCGCGTGCGGCAGCAAGCGTGGGACTGGTTTCACAAGTATCCAATGCAAAACAATGTATGGGTTGGCTACTTCGAGGACGTACCACCCACGATGGAGAACATGAACCAGGTGATTCCTCTTGAGTACGCTCGCTATGTATTGTTGAACCCTGACAAAGACCCGAACTGGCGCGAAAACGCCCGTAAGTTAATCGAGTGGGTGAAGACGACGCCGAAGTGGCCGAAATACATCGTCCATGGTGCGACTGTTACGACAGAACAGGGCGATGGAAAGACGTTCTGCTGCAATAAGCCCAATGAGTGCTGCGATAGTCACACCTCGCGGCTAGCCGCTGTCGAGGCGCTCTATTATGCGCAAACAGGCGACACGAACTATCGCGACCAGGCGTACCGATCCTACAACTGGGTGACCTATTGGCAGGGCATGCCGGCCGGGGCTCATGCGCCTTTCGGCAATCAGTGGTGGTTTACGGACGAGTTCGCCGATGGACCGCGCCGCCTGATGGACGGATTCTGGGCCGTTCCCGAGTGGGCGCCCGCCGACGAATCGCATCTGCTGGGATCCAGTTCTGTCGTGACTAAGATCGCTTATGGAATGGGCTCTGTCACTTACTCGACTTTCGACCCAGCTTCCACCGATGTGCTGCGCTTGAAATTCGATCCCGAAGCCGTTTGGAGTGGAGGAAAGAAGTTGGCGCCGCGAGCGGACTTGACCCAAGAGGGTTACACTTTCGACAAGCTGACGCGGGTGCTCCGCGTTCGGCACACCCAATCGCGCGACGTGGATGTTCACGGCGTAGCTTCCGAGCCAATTCCGCAAACTGTCGACTTCGACAATCCTCACGTCGGAGCCGACGCCCCGTTGCGCGGGCAATACCCTTCAGGGGTGATCGACTGGGGCGGCGGCGAGTGGAAGGTCTGCGCACCGGGTGGGCGCATGAGCACCTTCTCCCTCTGCGCGACAGATTCGAAGACATCACGCGGCGCCTTCCGATTTGCCTTTCCGCGCGTGCTGATGGGCCTCGACGTCTACAATCCGACCAATCACGAGGTGACGCTCACAATTCGTGCACCGGAGATGCGGGAAGTTACCTTCCGCGTAAAGCCCGACGAGTTGCAGCGGATCAAGACTGGATGGATGAACCGGGCTTCGGCCGTAAGCCTTGAATCCGACGACCTCGGTGCTCTGCGATTCGACAATCTCGCCTACTCCTCGTACTTTTGGGCTCGATTGAATTGGTCCGAGTAATCCGGCTTCCGCGTTCCGTTCAACCGAAAAACGGCCGTCGCATGTTCTGGGGAGCGCTGGACGAGGTGCTCCTGGTGGCAGCACACTCGCGAGCCGCCAGCTCGTATCTTCGGCCGGTTTGCCAGATTGGAATGGTATGATGTCACGTGGTGACGCATCTTCCTCAGCGCAGTTTTCGGCGCGGCCGGCTCAGTGAGCAAATGGTGCTCGAATTAGAGCGAATGATTGCCGAGGAGTTTCCGAACCCCGGAGACCGGCTGCCGAAAGAGAGCGAGTTGGCGGAGCGGTTTCACGTGAGCCGCATCGTCGTGCGCGAAGCCATCAAGGTGCTTGAAGACCGGGGAGCGTTGGAAGTGCGAGCCGGAAGCGGGACCTACGCGCTGGCCCCCTCAATCGAAAAGGTTAAGGAATCGCTTAAGCGGCTCTTTAAGGACCATCCATTTCCCTCGCAAAGCGATGCGGAATTGATGCTCGAATTGCGAGGGGTGTTGGAGGAGACGGTCGCGGGACTGGCGGCGGTGCGAGCAACGCCCGAGGACCTTGCAACGATGGATGCCGCTCTGATCGAAATGGACGCCGGCCATGGCGACGAGGAGACGGCAGAAGCCGATCTGCGCTTCCACATGGCAGTAGCCCGCGCGGCGCACAATCCCTATTTTGAGATGGTGATCGATCCTTTGACGAGCGTCTTCATCCAACAAATCCGTCTGACTAACTCCTATAACGTCGGCGTGGATCTGCATCGTAGCGTCGCCGATGAGATCCGCAACGGCAACCCGGTGGGGGCGCGCCAGGCGGTTCGCCGGTTAATGCGGAACACGCTGGAGTACAGCCGGAAAGCGATCCAGCTGATGGAATCCGCGAGCATCAATCACACTGAACAAGAATCAAGCACGCTCAAGTAGCATCTCCCCCGTCACTCTAATGGATGGTGATGTCGCCGGAGGTCGCGTGCCGCACCCGAATCACTCTCAACTTCGGATCGTAGGCCCATCCCGGGCGATCCACGCTTTCGCCCTCGGCCAGCTTTGATCCGCCTTGCGCAACGTCGCGCGGAACGAATCGCAAACGCAGGACTTCCGTGCCTGCCTGATCGAAGGTTGAATAGGACACCCTGTCCGCGGCGTACTCAACCTTCTTCACCACCGAGGTAGTGCGCAAGATGTGATTCTCTCCCTCGGGCGCCCACTGCGGCTGCGCGCCCATCGCGTACAGGAAGTGCCGGATGAAGTCGCCATAGCCGTCGCTGAACCACAGACCGCCTTGCTCGGTGTCCGGCGCGTCATAGCAGGCCCCACCCGGTTTGCACATATAGGTCGCCCAATTCAAGGAACGGTAAGCTTCGTCAGCTTTCGCGGCGTCACCGTTGATCGAAGCCCAGCGCGCCAAAACCGAAGCATAACGGGAGGTGTGGCTGCCCATCTTGGGAACGTAGCCGAGCTGTTCGGAAATGGTCCTCGCACCAAACTGCATGCCCAGGAATTTGCCCTTATCCACGCCAAACGTCTTCTCCACAAAGTCGATGAGGCCGGCGACATGGGAGCGCCATTCCGGGTCTGCTTCGGGATGCTCCAAGAGATAGCGCGCAGTTTCCATCGGGCTGTACTGATTCAGATTTGAAAGATCGGGGGCGATGGGGATGTCTTCGAAGTAACCGGTCCAGACGTTGTTGCGCATAGGCACTTCCATCAACCATTTCCACGCGGCCGCGCGGGCGGACTGGTACCTCGACGAATCGCCAAGCCGCAGCCGGACAAGTTCATCGAACAGACTGATCGCACCGATTACGTTCGCCGAGTACTCTTCACGGACGCGGCCCAGTTCAGCATAGACGCGGAACGGCCACGGGGACTTCTTCTCATCGCCCGGACGGATGTTGCGCGCGAGCGCGTTAGCGCAGGAGATGGCTGCGTCGCGGTACCGGATGTCGCCCGTCAACTCATAGAACTTCAAATAGCCGAACCCGAGTTCCCCCACCTTGTCGGGTTCGATGACGCCATAGCCGTCACCGCGTCCAGGTTGTTTGCTGTCGTATTGGAACTCGTACGCGCCGCGATACTCGGGCGAGCCGTGATCGGAGCTTGCATATGGTACGCCGCCCCAAAGCCAGTTGGATGGCGTCGTTCCGTGGGCCAACTGATAGTCCAGCAACCGGCGCTCGAAATCGATCACGCGTGCGTCACCCGAGTACGCATACCAGGCCGCCGCTGAATCGGCGAACATGGCGTAAAGCCCGGCGGGGTTGTGCGGCCAGGCGGTGCCCGCGCCCTTCTCGACGTTCAGGCAGCAGTAGGCCAGGTAGACGGGAAGGCCCGTTCTCGGATCGGCCGGAACTTTGTTTAATAAGAAGTCCCAGGAGGCCGTGAGGATCTGGCTGTAGGCGTTGCTCCCCGGCCCCGTCCAAGGCTCGAGTTTGCCAGCCCCGTCGAGGCGCAACTTGTGGCCATTGAAAGTGTCTTGCGCCAGCGCCGACACTACGCCAACGGCGGCGACTACCACCCACGCCGCGATATGAATTCGCTTGCTCATTCTCAGCTCCTGGCCCTTTGCAGAGTCGGCTCACTTGTCATTGCACGAGAATCTCGCCGGAATCGGAATGCCGGACCCGCAACACGCCTCGCCTGGCGTCGAACGTCCAGCCCGCTCCGTTCAGGTCGTCCCGCTTTGAAAGCGCGGCGCCACCCGCCACGACGCGCTGAGGAGCGAAGCTGAGCCTGAGGACTTCGGTCGAAGCCTTGTCGAACGTGGAGTAAGACACGCGGCCGGAGGCGTATTCCACCTTCGTCACTTGGGACGTCGAACGAAGAATGTGGTCCTCGCCGTTCGGAGCCCACTCGGGCGCCGCGCCCATGGCCGCCAGGAAATGGCGGATGTAATCGCCGTAGCCGTCGCTGAACCACAAGCTCTGGTCCACGGGTCCAACATGCACGAAGCCGTCGTCCCGGCACATGTAGCTCGCCCAGGTAAGCGACCTGTGGACCTTCTCTTTCGCCGCCTCGTCGCCAGTCGTTTCAGACCACAACGCCAAGACCGAGGCGTACCGCGAGGTGTGGCTCCCCATCTTGTTCATGTCCATGATCTGTTCCGAGACCGTGTTGGCGCCCCACTGCACAGCCAGTTCCAGGCGGCGCGGTGGGAGAGAACGCGCGAGTATCGACCACGAAGGTCCGCTCCACGAAGCGGATCAGCTCCTGGACGTGATTCTTCCATTCAGGATCGAGTTCGGGATGCTCCAGCAGGTAGCGGGCCGTCTCCATCGGGCTGTACTGGTTCAGGTTGTAGGGAAAGTGCTGCAGGTAGACGTCCTCGAATAGGCCGGACCAGAGCATGTTGCTCATGGGGTAATTCAACGTCCACTCCCAAGCCTGACGGCGCGCTTCCTTGTAAGCGCTAGTATCACCCAGGCCCAGCCGCCCGAGTTCGTCGAAGAGCTTGATGGCGCCGATGGTGTTGGCTGGAGTACTCTTCCCGCGCGCGCCCCGTCTCGGCGTACACGCGGAACGGCCACGGCGACTGGCCCCACTCTCCCGGACGGACGTTTCTGGCCAGCGCGTTCGCACACGAGATCGCCGCATCGCGGTATCGCGTTTCGCCCGTCAGCTTCCAAAACTTGAGATAGGCGAAGCCCAGTTCTCCGACCTTGTCCGGCTCAATCACGCCATAGCCGTCTCCGATCGCTTGCTCGCCCGGCCTGCCGTATTGAAACTCGAATGAGCCGCGGTATTCGGTGTCGCCATGATTCGCGCTCGCGTAGGGCACGCTGCCCCAAGTCCACGTTGCGGGCGTCGTGCCGTGAGCGAGTTGGTAATCGAGCAACTGCAGCACCAGATTCACGACGGCTTTATCGCCTGAATAAGCGTAGTAAGCGGCCGCGCTGTCGGCGAGACTCGCATTCACAAACGCGGGATTGTGCGGCCACGCCGTGCCGTGCAGGGTCTTCAGATCCATGCAGCAATACGAGTAAAACGACTTCAAGCCGTTCTTCTCAGTTGGAACCTTTGTCAAAAGGAAATCCCACGCGAGGCGGATTACCCGGTCGTACGCTTTATCCTCGGGCGTGACCCAGGGGAGCAGCTTTCCCGCTGCGTCGAGCCGGATCCGATGCCCATTCAGAGTCTCTTGCGAGGACGCCGGGACGAGCCAGCAAACAGCAAGCAAAACTACAGTCGGGAAGCGTGGACTAATGCTCATGGTTTCTCCTAAAGCCCGGCACAACGCGCAAGCCACCCGCATTCGGCATCCGATGGGACGCGAACTCGCCAGCAGCCATTCCAGACCCTGCTCCCGGCAGAACCCAGACCTTAGAACGCCATAGTTGCCGGTGCCTGTCAAGTATGATGTTTTCACCCGTACACGTAGCGTTGAGCGGCCGTCATCGCACGGTGACGCTTGATTGATGCTGTCCCCTTGACACAATCGCAGAATATCTCGCTGCTTATCAATGCTTTGTAACATCGATGCAGACCATGGCTCGCGAGTCCGTTCAGGCCCGGCCGGCGCTCCAAATGGCCATCACCTGATCAAAGCGATCACATCTTGCGGCTGAGTTCTTTCCTGCATTTACCCGAGCGAGCGTCGACCGGCTTCCAGAGACTTGGGCGTAGTTTCGCTTGCGCCTGCCATTGAGACGGCACCGGCCCTGTTGTGTGGAGTGTGGTCGGAGATGGGTGCCTGCGTGGCCGGTGTGTCCCAGGACGGCTCCCGGCGCGCGTTCCACTTCCGCCCCGAACAACTCGTCAGGCGGGCGGAAGCCCGAAACATACGGCCGGCCATCGCTTGGATCTTCTCCGCAATGCAACGAGGCCGTGTGTTGGCGAATCCGCTCCTGGGAACGAGCTTGACCATCACGATGGGATCAGGCGTCCGCGCTAGCCTATTCACTATTGTCTTGACCCAAAGTGGCGCGGTAAAAGATCATATGAATTATCTGAGCTGGCCAAGGCTTGACCGGCCATTCTGGTCGCGCAGCTTCGTACCGGAGAAGATAGAGAGTCAGTGAGCTAAGGAGCACCGATTGGACGCAGTGGAGACCGCCCCGCGCCCGGCCCAGAGGCGCAAGACCATCTGGTACTTCTTTCTGCTCTCGCTCGCCTGCCTGATCTGGTCGGCGCAAGGCAGCGCCATCAAATTTCTGGACCGCCAACTCGGTCCGGTCGCCATCACGTTTCTCCCCTTCTACGTCACCACGCTGCTCATGGTCCCGCTGCTTGTCCGCGAGCGCCGGCGCCGGCCCGGCGCCCCGCGCCCCGGCTGGAGAGATTGGGGCAAGTTCGCCATCGCGGGTGTCGGAGGCCAGGTGCTGGCGCAGTTGGGCATGACTTGGGGTATCAGCAAGTCGCTCGCCTCCAACGGCGCGATTCTCAACCTGATGATCCCGGTGCTGACCGCAGTGCTCGCCACGTTCATGCTGCGCGAGCGGATCACGCTGCTACGCATCGGCTCGCTGGTGCTCGGGCTCTTGGGCGTCTTCTTCCTTTCGGCTGAGGACCTCCGCCAGAGCTCCTTCGGCGAAATGCGCTACCTCGCCGGTAACGGTTTGATTCTCTGCGGCTGCCTTGGGTCGTCGTTTTACAACGTCTACTGCAAAGGACTGATGTCGCGTTACCAGGAGATCGAGATTCTGATCTTCAGCTACATCACCGCTTCGATCGCGAGCATCCCGTTGCTGCTGTGGGTCGAGCCGTTTCACTGGCAGGTGCTCACCACTTTCGACTGGAAATCCTGGGCGGCTTTCGCTTTCCTGGCGCTGCTCATGTACGGCGCGTCCATGCTGCTGTTCTTCTCGGCCTTGCAGCATCTCGACGTCACGGTGGCCTCGACGTCGTTGTATCTGGTTCCGGTGTTTGGGGTGATTCTGGCCGCTGTTTTGCTCGGCGAGCGGCTCAGCGCCATGGCTGTTTTTGGATCCGCGATTGTCCTGGCCGGGACGATCCTGATCGTCAAGTACGACACGAGTTACTGATGCGGGAGTTCGCGATGCTGAACCTCGAATCGAACGCGGTCGAGACCTCGACGGGTAAAGATTTGTCCGCAGTCCGGCGTCGTTCATTCCATCGGCGAGGCGGTGCGCAAACAGATGCCGGACGAAACAGCGTTCACGCTCGTCGGGACACTCGGGGCAAGTGAGGCGCGGGACGATTGAAATGAAACTGGATTCGAGACGAGAAAGACTGCTCAAGCACACGTTCCTGGATTTTCGCCAGACCGCCGAATTCCTGGAGCATCCGCTGATCCTGGATCGGGCCGAGGGTTTCTACTGCTGGGACATTGAGGGACGCCGCTACTTCGACGCGATCAGCGGCATCTTCGTCGCCACGCTCGGCCACGGCAACCGCCGGGTGCTCGACGCCATGCGCAGGCAGATGGAGCGCATGACCTTTGCTCCGCCGCTGCATGGAGTCTCCGATGTCACGCTCGACTACGTGGAGAAGCTCGGTTCGGTCACGCCCGCGGGCTTGAATTACGTGAAGCCGTTCAGCGGCGGCTCGGAGGCGACCGAGGCGGCGATGAAGTTCGCGCGGCAGTACTTCAAGCAAACCGGCCACCCTGGCAAGTACAAGTTCATCAGCCGCTACCAGGGCTATCACGGCTCCACGGGCGCGGCCATGAGCGCCAGTGGAACTGGCCCGAGGAAAACGAAGTTCGAGCCGCAAATGCCCGGCTTTTTGAAGGTCTTTCCACCGACGCATTACCGCTCGCAATTCTCCTCGTGGGACGAGTGCAACCGCTTCGCCGCCCAAGCGTTTGAGGACGTTATTGTCGGCGAGGACCCCGCTACCGTGGCCGGCGTCATCGTCGAGCCCATCGGCAACACCGGCGGCATCATCACGCCTACGTCCGAGTATTTTCAAATCATCCGCGACATCTGCAACCGCCACAATGTCCTGCTGATCTTCGACGAAGTGATCACCGGCTTCGGCAAGACGGGCAGCATGTTCGCCGCGCAGACTTTCGGCGTGACGCCCGACATCCTGTGCTGCGGCAAAGGCATCTCGAACGGCGCAATCCCGCTGGCCGCGATGGTCGCGCGCGAGGACCTGGCCGACGCGTTCTGGGGCCGGGCCGAGGACGACGTGCAGTTCATGCATGGACAGACGTTTGCGGGCAACCCCCTGGCTTGCGCCGCCGGAATTGCCGTCATCGACGAAATCGTCGAGCGCAAGCTCTTGGAAAACGCCGCGGAAATCGGCGAGTATCTCGCCGTCCGTCTTGAGTCGTTGAAGAAGTACGGCGTGGTCCGCGAGGTCCGTGGCCGTGGCATCCTGCGGGGCGTGGAACTTGTGAGAGACACGCGGACGCTCGCAGCCATTCCCCGAGTTGGGGACCGCATTGAAACAGACTGTCGCTCGAAAACGGGCTCATCCTGCGTGTCGATCCATCGTGGTTCGCCGTGTCGCCCGCGCTGATCGCGCAGAAGGCGGATATTGACGAGATGTTCTCGCTCATCGAGCGATCGCTAGTTCAGGCGCTCGACCGCGTGGCCAGCGTGCACAGCGTAGCGTGATGTTACGGAGCGACGACCGTGCAGGCAGTAGAGGCGCAGTTTAGCGTCCGCGCGCAGAGGAGCACATACGAAATGAAATTGCAGAATCGAGTGGCCGTGATCACCGGCGCGGGCGCGGGCATCGGGCGCTTCAGCGCCCTGGAATTCGCCAAGGAGGGCGCCCTAGTGGTGGTCGCCGACATCAATGAAATCGGCGCGCTCGAGACCGCCGGGCTCATCGAAGCGCGAGGCGGCACGGCGCTCGCAGTCGCCGCCGACGTCGCGGATCCGGCTTCGGTGGAGAGCCTCCTGATGCGCACGCTCGACCGCTTCTCGCATGTCAACGTACTCTTCAACAACGCCGCAGTCCAAGTGAACAAGACGGTGGAAGACACGACGTTCGAGGAATGGAACCGCGAGATTGCCGTCAATCTCGGCGGCGTCTTCCTATGCTCGAAGTACTTTCTGCCGGAGCTACGCAAGACGCACGGCTGCATTGTGAACATGTCGTCGGTGAACGGCTTCTTCGTCGAGCCCTTCTGCGCCGGCTACTGCGCGACCAAGGCGGCAATCATAGGGCTCACCAAAGCCATGGCCATCGATCACGGAAAGGAGGGGATCCGCGTCAACTGCATCTGCCCGGGCTACATCGACGCGGGCCTCGCCGAAGGCTACTTCCTGGCTCAGCCGGATCCCGGCGCCGCGCGCGCCTCGGCCGGGAAACTCCACGCCCTATGGCGCATCGGCCGGCCCGAGGAAGTAGGTCGCGCCGCAGTCTTTCTAGCGAGTGACGACGCCTCGTTCATTACGGGAACGTCGCTGGTTGTCGATGGGGGTTTCGGGTCCGGCTTGCCGCCAGCGGCCTGAGGTCGAACAGAATTGGAGTTCACCGGCTGGAAGCCCGATCGACGATGGGATGCCCCGCTTCATACAGTGCGATGCGCTCGCGGATCGATTCGGCCAGTTGCCGATCGTGTTGCCTGGTGGCTGCCTCCAGCGCTTGGCGCGCCGCGCGAACGGCCTCGGTGTATTGCCCGTTCTCGGCCAGAGCCGCGGCCAGCGTGTCCAGCGCCTCAGGGTCCTCGGGAGGCGACAGCTGCACGGCTTTCCGGGCGAGCTACAGGGCTTCCCCGCCCGCACGGATCGAAGCGTCCGGACTCGTAGCCAGAATCCAGGCCATGCGCCGCACGGCAGGGACGTAGCCGGGGGCGAGGCGCAGCGCCGTCCGCCACTCCGCAAGCGCGCCGCGTTTGTCGCCGCGGCCTGCGTATAGCGCCGCGCCCAGGTTGTAGTGCGCGTGGGCGGAATTCGGAGCAAGCGAAATGGCCTGCTGGAGATGCGGAAGCGCCTCTTCCATGCGGCCCAACTGTGCCAGGATTCCGCCGGCGTTGGCATGAGCCCCCGCGTCTTGCGGATTCAAGGCCAGCGCTTTTTCAAAATGCGCAATCGCGTCTCGCGGCCGGCCCGCCTTGGCCAGGGAGACTCCGAGATTGGTCTCCGCGCCCGCGTCATCGGGATTCAACTTCAACGCAAGTTGCCACTGCTCGATTGCCTCGGCGTGCCGACCCTGCTTGCCTAATTCGAGCGCCAGATCGCTTAAGCGGTAGAACTCCGTCGCCGGCGACTCGATCCCCAGCAGGCCGTCCTGAGCGACGTTCACGAACTCCGGGATGTTCGCCGCGCGATTGGCCGCCGTGGTGTTCTCGATCAGAATCGCCGGACTGTCGTACCCATCCGCGTCGATGTGAGTCAGGAGCAATTGCGTGTACGGCGACCGGCTCTTCGAAGAAAACACGAGCCAGCGCCCATTGGGCGAAAAGCTGTGCCATGAGTTCATCAGCGCCGTATTGCAGCGCATACGCCGAGCGGCGCCGCCCTGCGCCGGGACGATGTAGAGCTGGCTGTCCGGGCGCATCAGCAGTCCGTTGCGCGCCTGCACGTACACGATCCAGCGGCCGTCGGGGGAGACCTTGGGAAATGAATTGCTCATGCCGTTGGCCGAAGCTCCTGCGATGGGCTCGGCCCTTCCGCCGCGACCATCGTTGAATGGCACGCGGTAAAGGTCGTATTGGATTTGTGTCTCGTTGGGATCGTTCGCGCGCAGAGCCAGCGGCTGACCCTCTACAAACGGATCGCGAGCTTTCGCGCGGGCAAACACGATGTAGCTGCCGTCCGGGCTCCACACACCGCCGGTCTGCACATAGCGCGGATCGTCGGCGCCCGGCAGCGGCGTCAGGCGTCCGCTCTCGCGGCTGTAGCAGGCCAGAATTCCGCGCGTGGGGAAGAACACCTGCAGGAAGCGATAGTCCTTGAAATTGACCGCGTAATACTTGCCGCGCACATCGCCCATGCGCTCGCGGCTCTCCGCGCCGGGATCGTTGATCATCGTCACCACATGCCGGCCGTCGGGAGAGACCTGCGACATGAACCCGACCCGGAACTGCCCGCCGAGTTGGCCGCGAAACGCGCTCCAGCGAATCACATCCTCATTGCGAATAGAGGTGTGAGGCTGAACCGCCACCAGCGCGTACAGCCCCTTGTCGTTCTGCGGGCCATCCACGTCCACACCGAGCGTCTTGCCGTCGGCGGAGAACGAGTGGCAGTTCGCGCACGTCGGGAAACTGTCGATCAGGGTGCGGCTCTCAACGCGGGCGACATCGCGCAACCGCCATGTGATCAGCCGGACGGCCTGCGCGGAGAGCGGTTTGATGATGCCCTTCTCGCCTTCCGTGGGCATCAGTGGCACGTCACGGTAAAAGATCGGCGCACCCACAGGATCGCGCGAAGTCTCCAGTGTGAACCGGCCTTGCGACACCGGCTGTCCGCCGCGCAAGCCGGTGATGGTGACCGCGGCCGGGTGCTCGACAGAGTGCTGCTTGATCACTGCCCACTCGGCGGGCTGCGGCCGCCAGGTATGGGCGGCAGCCTGCTCCGGCGTCAGCTCGGGCAAAGCATTTGTCTTGGAAACGCAGCGTGGATCGATGGGGCCGAGACGCGGCCGCTCGCCCGCGGATTCGACCTGCAGAGGAGCCTGGCCGTCGCCGAAGACCACTTCGATGCGCCAGCGTGTGACGCCCTCCGTCGCGTCGCGCCACTGCACCGTCGGCGCCGCCATGTCGGGCGGGAACAGCGAACCTTCCAAGGGATAATCCACAATGATCGCCGACGTCAGCGCGGAGCGCCCGGCCAGAGCGCGCAAGGCGATAAAGGGCGCCGCCGCGAACAAGAGCGCACCGATCGCGAATACCCGCCTCCGCGACACTGCCGCTCGCACGCGCTGCCCGCTTGTGTGGTCTTGCCGCGTCACCTGCTCCCAGTCTCGCCCCTTCCGCCGCTTTGCTCTGCTTGGCCCGGCCGAGCTTGCGCCTGGTTTCGATCAGCGATGCAGGCCGTGCTCACGCAGGAAGCGAACCAGTTGCGCGGGATGGTCGGTCTGAATGCCGGTGGCTCCCGCGTCAATGGCCGCCTGCCAGTGCTGCTCGTTGTCCTGCGCGCCAAGGCTGTCGATGAAGATGTCGATGCCGGCTTTGCGCGCCACCGCGATTACCTCGGGCTTGAAGTCGCTTGCGTCGAAAGCCGCGACCGAGAGGTCCAGCGCATCGATGGCGCGCTGCAGATCCGCCGGGCTGTCGGCCTCGGGCATCATCTTCCACGCGGGCCGCAGCGCATGTATGGCACGCAGTTCCTCCCCGCCAT
The DNA here is from genome assembly GCA_963823095.1 of Terriglobia bacterium. Taxonomy (GTDB): domain Bacteria; phylum Acidobacteriota; class Terriglobia; order Bryobacterales; family Bryobacteraceae; genus CAIVVT01. The sequence continues at coordinate 171,109 of CAWGKI010000019.1, read as the reverse complement.
AGACCACGGCGTGCTCTCCCATGCCGGCGCGCTCAATCGCCTGCACCAGCGCCTCTGGCCGGGTTTCCTTGTTGTCGACGTAGACCCCGATGCGCCCTTTGGCGAGTTCCAGCGCTTCCTCAAAAGTGGGCACCCGGTTGCCGTGAGCGTCCAAGGAGCGGATCCCAGCAAACGTCAAGTCCGCGACGCGGCCCTTGCCATTCGTGGTGCGATCGACAGATCCATCGTGCATCAACACCATGCGTCCGTCGGAGGTCGTGCGTACGTCGCACTCGAAGTAGTCCGCGCCCGCGTCGATGGCGGCCTGGAAGGCGGGCAGCGTGTTCTCGACATGGCTCAGGTGTTCGCCGCGGTGGGCGATGACCGCGATCCCGGGCCCTTGGATGAAGCCGTGGTAGCGTCCCATCCAGTAGGGCAGCAACCAGAAGACGCCGCTGCTTTCCGACATGCCGTCCTCGCCGCGCACGGCGCTGTAGAGGTTGCTGTCAGTGCGGATGGTCGCGCGCTCGCTCGGCGGCAGGATGCGGTCCACCTGCGTGTCGTCGAGCATGGGCTGGTGGATGAGGCGGACGTCCTCGCGCTTGCGGCTGTCCACGGTCCACTGAACCAGGTCGAGCGGCTCGTCGCGCAGAACTTCCACCGCGCGATCGAGGTTCAACTCGCTCCCGGAACGCGGGTGCGCCACGGAGGCCCACAGAAAGTTGAAGAACGGACTGTCCTCGGGACGGACATGCTCCCACCAGAAGGCCAGGCCCTCTTCGTAAATGGGCCGAACGGCGGAATCCTGCTCTTGAAGGGCCAACTCTAGCACCGCGCCGGCCAGTTCCTGGTCGAAGCTAGTGCGCTCCGATGGCTCAGTGGCCAGCGGATGGCGCGCGTAGCGGTCGTAATGATGCTTCTCGATCAGCTCGCGAGCGGCGGAGTGGTACTTGGAATCGCCAGTAACAGACTCGGCAAAGCGCACATACGCGAGCATCTCCAGGCCGTTCAGCCAGCGTTCCGCACGCCAATCGGGGTCGCCGTTCAACTTCTCCGGCGCCCAGACGGCCCAGAGCGTCGGCCTGCCGTCGATGTCGCGAAAAGTGAAGCCGCCGTCGATCATGTAGTCGACGATCCGGCGCACATGATCGCGAATGATGCTCCGCTCGGCTTCGTCCGCGGCGAGGCGGTAGTAAACCGAGTAGCCGAACATGTGCATGGTGGTCTCATCCGAACTCGTGTCGCCTTTCCACAGCCACTTGCCGTCCGCACTGCGCCGCCAGCGGTTGTCGAGCGGCTTATCGCGCGGGTTTTGAACCGCGCGGTCGGCGCGCGTCTCGGCGGGAATCGTCTCGTTCCCGTCGTGGACCTTGGTCCAGTCGGCCGGAACGACCGTGCGCGCGAAGAAGCCACTGGTGCCCGTGACCTCCTGCAGGAACTTCATGGCCCGAAAAGCCTTGCGCGCATTCTCCAACGCACCCGGGTCTTTCGTCACGGCGTAACGATAGGACTCCATCGCGAGGTACAGGCCGGTGTAGCCGCCTTCGTTGTCGTCGTCGCGCGGCGTGAAGTGCTCCGTATCGCCGGGCGCTTTCAGATCGCACTGCTCCACCAGATATGGTGCACGAACATGTCGTGCGAGGCAGATCTTCAGGTAGTGATCGGCCTTCTCTGCGAGGGTCATCCGCTTGCGGTGAATGGCGCTCAAGCCGGACGCCGTGGCCACCCACACCGTTCTGTCGCGGCCTACGGCGATCGCCCGCACGTCGTCGGAAGGCAGCCATCGCCGGCTGTACCGCAACGACCAGCGGCCGCCGGCGCGCCGCACGGCGCCGAGCGCGGTGCCCACCCAGACGGTGCCATCGGGCTCCACCGCCAGGCAGCGCACTTCCTGATTGGGCATGCCGTCGGAGGTGTTGTGCCACTCGGCCCGGCGGCCTTGCCGGTAGACATCCAGACCCGCGGTGCCGCCCAGCCAGACGTCTCCCACGGGCGAGACCGCCACGGCGCGCAAGTCGCCAGCAAGCAGGTCCGCCTCTTTGTAGATCTCACGGAACTCCCCGGACTGGCGATAGTAGGCGCCCATGCCCGTTGCGACCCACACGCCACCGGCAGAGTCGCGGGTGATGGCGCGAATGGCTTTTGAACCGGCCCACGGCGAGCTGCGCCACTGCGCTCCGTCGAACTCATACAACGCGCTATGAGTCGCCGCAATCACACCTCGCTCATCGGCCCACAGCGCGACGACAGGCACTGCCGGGATACCTGCATCCTGCCCGGCCTCGCTCGCACGAATCCTGTATAGCCCGTGCCAGGTCCCGGCCCAGACATCTCCGTTTCGCGCCGCCAGCGCGTAGGTGGAGCCTGACAGCATCTTCCGCCATGCGCCCCCCTGGCGCTCGAAGACGCCGGCCTTGGAGGCAAGCCAGAGGTTGTCATCCCGATCCACGACGATGGCCCGCACCTCGGCGGCGTTGGCTTCCGCGGGGTACGCGACCTCATCGCGATACTCCTGGATGAAGGGGGTGTCGGGAGCCGGAGGGAATTCGGCCGCAACCGCGGCCAGCGGTGCGCACACGAAGAGTAGGCGGGCTGCAAGCGTTCGTAGCATCGAGTTATGACGGGCCTCAGTATTGGTTGAATTCGGTGGCGTAGCGGAAGGCCTCGACAGCGTGACCGTCGCGATGTCCGATCATCGACTTCACTTCGTCTTCGGCCTTCTTCCGGCCGGCGGGTTCCCAGTCCGGACGGTACTTATGCACACCGGGCTCGAACTGACTGACGTGGCAGAGCGAAGCGTCGATTTTCTTGTCCAGCACCGGGTCGATGTTGACCCAGACGTTCGCGGCGCTATCCAGAACGTAGAAGAACAGGATCTCCGGAACGCGCCAGGGCTCGAGTCCCTGCTGCAGACGCTGGTTGGGGAAATACAGGTGCCACTCGGCGGCGCGAATGGCGTCGAGCGTATTCATGGCGGCCATGCGGTGGTCCGTCTTGTGCCAGCGCACATGGTCGTCGCCGGGGTCCACTGTCATCACCACATCGGGCCGGTACTTGCGGATGATCCCGGTTACCTGTTCCACCAGGGTCTTGCTATCCACGTACTCCAACATGCCGTCGTGGTGTCCCAGCCAGATCAGGTTCTCCGGCGGCACGCCAACGATGCGATTACCCGCCTCTTCCTCCGATTTGCGGATGCGGGCCAGACGCTCGCTGGTCATGTCGGGATCGTAGGAGCCCTTGTCGTCATTCGTGTAAATGACAACGAAGATGCGGTTGCCGTTGCGCGCCAGGATTGAGAGAGTTCCCGCGCAGCAGAACGCATCGTCGTCGGGATGAGGAGTGAACAGCAGTATGGTCTTGCCCTTCATCTCCTCAATCTGCGGTATCTCCGCGCCCGCCAGAGCCAGAGTCAGCAACGGCAGCAAGACACCAGCGACGACATGCTTCATAACAACCTCACAGCAGCGGACGCCAGCGCCCCGGATCGCCTAGAAGACGATCTTGGCCACCATCACGAACATCCTGACCTCATTGCCCATCTCGTTTTGGAGAGTACCAAACTGCGAGTTGGTGACGTCGGAGGTGGGATCGGGATGGCCGCCCCAGGTCTGCGAGAACCAGGGGAAGTTGCCGAGGTTGTGAGCGTCGCAGTGAAGCTGCAGTTTCACCTTCTCGGTGAGACTGAACTGCTTGTACAAGGAGACGTCCATGATGTTCAGCGGCTTGGTGCGCACGTCGGGGAAGACCGTCGGGAAGTTCCGCAGTGTGTACGGAGCCTGCGCCACGGTAGGGAAGAGCGCGGTGTTGAAGTAAATGTCGAGCGTGGGATCCCACTGCGTGCCGCCGCGCTGTTTGGCGATGGCGTTGCGCTGCGCGTCGGTGAAAGCGGCGCTCTGGTTCGTCAGCGGAGCTGCATTCGGGAAGGGGATCACAAATCCAGTGTGTGAGTTGAAGACGCCCGCGATGGTCCACCCGCCAACCACGCCGTCGAGCCACCGGTTCATGCTGGTGCCGAAATGCTTCCCTCTTCCGAACGGAAGGTCATAGGTCCACATGAACGAAAGCTGCTGCGGCACATCGTAGTCGACCAGGCGATGTTCCAGCGGCGTGTTCAGAACGTTGCCGAGATTCACGTCCTGCGGATTCAGCACAGTCAGGCGCTGGAGGTTCTTCGAGTTCGTATAGGCGACGGTCATCGAAAGGCCGTAGGAGAAGCGGTGGGTGAGCTTCATCTGAACCGAGTCATAGCGCTGGCTCCCGATCGGCACGTCCGTCTCGGTCACGCCGGTGTACTGCGGATAGGCCACCAGCAATTGCTGGAGCGGGATGGTGGAGCCGTTGAGGCTGGAATTGGGCAGCAGTCCCGCCATCGGGTTAGCGACCTGTTGCGTGAAATAGTTTACGCGCTGCGCCACGGGCATGCTGGTCAGTACGTTGGTTGGGATGAAGTTCAATCCCAGGCTCACGGGCAGGCGCTTGGTCTGGTTGCCGACGTAGGAGATGTCCACCAGCCATTTGCCGGGCACGGGCAGCTCGTATTGGAAACCGGCCGAGTACTGCTGGGAATAGGGCAGCGGCCGATTCAGATATTGGAATGAGATGCCCTGCCCCAGGTTCGTTGCCAGGCCCTGGCTGCTGCCGATCGGCTTCAGGAGTCCATTGGGATAAAGGCTCGTTGGGAACGGATCGCTCAACGTCACCGCCGGAGTCAGGCCTCCATCGAGCGAAGAAATGAGCGGCGTCGATTGGCTGAAGCCCGTTTGCGGACCGTTCGAGTTCTGGCCGAGATAGCTCAGGGCCCAGCCGCCGCGGATCACGAATTTCGGAGTCAGGCTGAAGGCCACGCCTATGCGGGGCTGGAAGTTCAACCTGTGCGGGTCAAAGGCGTACCTTTGGTCGCCGCTAGTGCCCGCGTAGAGCAGGCCTCCCGCCAGGCCGGCGGCGCAGGCCGGGCACTCTGTGGCCGCTGTCGAGCTCTTGACAGCCGCTGCGATGGGACTTGCGTCAGAGAAAGCGAAGCCGCGAACCATGCGGTTGTGGCGTTCGAAACGCGGCGTCTCATAATCCCACCGCAGCCCCAGATTGAGCGTGAGCCGGCGAGTCACCTTAAAGTCGTCCTGGAAGTAGAGGGCGTAGTAGTTGGCGCGGAACGCCGGATTCACGAGGGTGTCGACATTGCCGCCAGACGGGTAGCCGAGCAGGAGCGATGCGACCGCGTTGCCCGACACGTTGTCTCCCTGCAGGGGATTCGCCTGAGTCCAGCCCTTGTCGAAGTTGTACGAGCCGCTGGCCAGACCCGCGGACAGCTGGTTGTCGTTGTAGCGCCGCATTTCGCCGCCGAAATGCATGACGTGCTTGCTCTTGATCCAACTCAGGCTCGGCTGCAAGCTGTAGACGTCCTGCGTGGTGTAGTTGTAGACGCCGTTGGAGCCAAGCTGCGAGTAGTTCTGAAGGTTGAACCGGGGGAACTCCTGAACGGCGAACTGGCCCACCAGGGAACTGGGGAATCCAAGCTGCGTGGGGTTGAAATTCGCGCCGTATGTGTTGCCCGAGAATCCCTCATAGCGCCCGAGCCCGCCGCGCAGGTTGAACACCATCGATGAGTTGAGCGTGTAGGTCCAATCGGCGGCCCAGGAGCGGGCCACGCGGGTGGAAGGATACTCGCCGGTCGGCTCGGCGGCGTTGGTACCCCACACCAGTTTGGAGTAATTCAGCCAGGGCGTCTGGCCATAGTGGAAGGAGACGCGGCTCTTGTCGCTGACGACATAGTCCATCTTGCCCAGCCAGGAATCGTACTCGTTCACCGAAGGCAGGATCTTCTCGTAGTTGTTGCTGTTTGACGCACCGGTCCCAGGGAAATTCGGCGCCGGGTAGTAGGAAGCGACCTTCGCGCCGACGGGGTTAATCATCGAGATGGGAATCACATTGTTCGCGAACGGGGTTCGCTGGTAGGTTTGGCCGTCGGGACCAAGCACGGTGGTGCGCGGGTCGTAGATGGTGACCAGGTTGCCGTTGTCGTTGTACAGGTGCGAAAAATCGCCCCTCACCTGCTCGGCGAGCGGGAGAGTGGTCTGCACGCCGCCGGGGTTGTGTTCGCGCAGGCCCTCCAGGGACATCGTGAAGAACAGCTTGTTGCGGCCATTGAACAACTTCGGAATGCGGACTGGGCCATCCACCTCGAAGCCGAACGTGTTGTTCTTGAAGGGCTGGCTGGTCGCTCCATAGGCGTTATTGTTCCAATCGCCCGCGTTCAACTTGTCGTTCTTGAAGTAGTCGTACAACTGGCCGTGATAATCGTTGCTGCCGGACTTGAGGTTGACCATCATGACGCCGCCGCCCACGCGTCCGAACTGGGCGTCGTAGGAGTTGGTCTGGATGGTGAACTCCTGGGTCGCCGCGATGTTCGGAACGAAGGCGACGCCGCGGTCGCTCTTGGTATTCGTGACGCCGTCCAGGACGGTCTCATTCTCGCCCTGCTTACCACCGCTGATCTGCACGCCGTTCACGTTGCCGAAGGCGTATAGCTCCATCGAGCCCCAGTACGTGCTGGTCTTGATCACGCCGGGTTCGTTGTATTCCAGCGCATAGAGATCGCGGCCGCCCGAAGGGACGTCCTCCAGGATCTTGTTTTCGACCGTGGACTGGCGGGTGGCGGACTCCGTTTCGAGTTCGGAGAGATCCCCTGTGACGGTCACCTTGTCGGAGACGACGCCCAGTTCCAGCTTGATATCCAACACCGAGTGGTCGGACGCGAGAAGAGTGACGCTCTCGCGGACGTACTTCTTGAACCCGGCCTGTTCCACGCTGACGGTGTACTTGCCCGGCAGCAGGAACTGAATCAGGTAGCGCCCCGAGCCGTTCGTGACAGCCTCATAGGGGACGTTGCGTTCCACGCTCTGGGCTATGACCTTGGCCCCCACGACCGAGGCCCCGGTTTGGTCGGTGATGTCGCCCGAGATCGTAGCGCGAAACTCCTGGGCGAACAAACCGGACGAGACTAACATCAATAGACAAAGTGTGACCTTGCTGGTTGCCTTCATCGCAGTGCTCTCCAAAGTCCTCATCAATTCGTTTCGAACGGTTCCTGAAGCGTACGGCCACCGCGGTTGCGGTATGCCGGAAACCCGAGGCGGCCCCCCTGGCAGCCCGCGACGAATCGCGACGGAACGCGGATCCTGCCGCTGGGCTCGCCGGCCTGTAAACCAGTAGAACTTGATTCACAATACTGAAACGTCATTCCAGTTTTTGACAGCCTCAGATCAGAAGTTTACGTCCCAACCAAACAATTGTCAAGAGTCTCCTGGTTCCGAGGGGGTGCCTTACACTTTTGGATCGCGTGCGAAGGGGTTGGAGATCCGAAAAGGGCTTGCGGGGCCTTTGCTTGGCCGAATTTTTGCGAACTGCGACGGATTATTCAAGGAACCGCGCAAATGTTTCACAAATTGCATGCCCGCCTGGGATCTCCGATCTCCAGATCGAATCCGGCCCCCGCGAATGACTGGCGACCCCGAGGGAGACCCCGATGGAGACAATGCGCCGGGAAGCTGGCCGGGCGTTGACTGCGGTTTAAGTGGGAGTTGGACGGAGCCGATCTGGAGATCGGCGTTCCCAGGCGCTGGTGGGCGCCTACGGCGTCTTGACCCGGAACTCGTAGACGTTCTCGGAAATCACCTCGCCGGCGCTGTTTACGATGGAGGCCCGAAGTTCGTAGGCGCCGGGTTCTCCGGCCGCCCACTGCGCGTCGCCCAGACGCTGGGAGGAATCGGCAGCCAGTGCAGCGGCGAACGACCCGCTGCGCACCGTGGTCCCACTCGAATTCCGGATCGCCCACTGCAAAGCCGCCCCCGGCACCGGCTCCCATTGGTCGTTCACGGCCCACAAGCCGCAGGTGAACGGCTCGCCCTGATTCCAGGTGTCGCGGTCATACTGAAACAGCGCCGCGACCGGCGCGAAGCTGCGGCGGACCGTGTCGTACACCTTGGTCGGAGTGCGCTCGAAATCGACCGCGGCCATGGTGACCGACGGCCAGATGTCGATGGCATGGAAGTGCAGCACCCCGCCGGCGCCCTCGCTCTTGCGTTCGCGCATGCGCTCCAGGGCGATCTGAAACAGGCGCGCGACGTAGGCCTGCGTCACGGGGATGTACTCCTGCATCGTCCGGCTTCCGGGGTCGCCCCACGCGCGCATCGCCTCCGGGATCTGCAGCTTGCGCCAGATCCATTCGTCCGCGTGATCCCGAATCGGCCACTGGTCCGGCATGAACTTGATCAGCGTTTCATAGTTCGGCAGGCTGGTGGCGCCCAGTTCCGACACGAACTTCTCAGTCATGCCCGTGTAGTCCCAGATGCTGCCGTCGTACCAGCCGTGATACACGTGCGAATCGCCGAAGCGCCCGGTGGAACGATGGACGGGCCGGTGCTGCGGGTCCAGCAGGTAGGGGCGCGGCGCCAGGTGCTTGGTGATCTCGCGGTAATTCTCGAAATCCTCTTCGTCGGAGGTGATCCAGATGGCAACCGAGGGATGATTGCGGACGTAGCGGATGTGGTTGTCGTAGAGCGCGGCGGCCCGCTGCGCGAATTCCCGGTCGTGCGGGTACCACGCCTCCAGAAAATCCTGCCAGATGAGGACGCCCTGCTCGTCCGCCAGGTCGTAGAACTCGCGATTGCTGAAGTGGCAGTGCAGCCGGATCATATTCACGTTCATGCCCAGCATCAGCTTCATGTCGCGCTCGTACAGCGGACGCGTCATCTCGGACATGTAGATGCTGTCGTAGTAGTTCGTGCCGCGGATGAACATCCGCTTGTGGTTCAGGTAGAAGTCCCAGCCGATCTTCTCGATCTCGCGGATGCCGACGGCGCAGGACTGGCCGTCCACGGCGCGGCCCGACGCGTCGAGAAGCCTGACCTCCAACGTGTAAAGGTTCGGCTTGCCGTGATCCCAGGTCCACCAGAGGTGCGGATGGTCGACCGAAATCGCGAACTGCGCGGCCCCTCCATCGGCCGGCGCGCGCACCTGATAACGTTCGCTGGAATCGAAGTTGCGCGGCGACAGCGTGAGTTCCCAAGTGTAGCCCTGCTGCCACTCGCCGGGCGGCAGTTCCGCCTGCAACTGGACCCGGACACGCGCAGCCTCGCCGGCCAGTTGCGTGTCCACGGCGACATCGCGGATGACCGCCGCATCGCACGCGACGATTCGCACCGGGCGCGTGATGCCGAGCGCCGTGATATCGTCCGGCTTCTGGTCGACGGCGCCATACGCGCCCTTGATGGTGTAAGGCCTGTGGCGCCAATAGTACGTCACCGGAGTCCACACTCGGACCATGACCTGGTTGTCTTCCCCGGCACGAGCCTGGTCCGTGATGTCGTATTCGTACGGATCGATGTAGCCCTCGTGGCGTCCCACATAGGCGCCATTCACGTACGTATCGGCGTAGTAGTCGGTGGCTTCGAACTGCAGGCGCAGTCGCTTGCCCTGAAAGCGTTTGGGGATGCTTACGGAACTCCGGTACCACCACTCTTTGGTGCTCAGCCACTCGGCTTCGTGGGAGTAGATCTTCGCCGGCTCCAGCCACTGCGTATGCACCGTTCCGGGGACGCGAACCTTGCGCCAACCCGTCGCCGGTGGCCCCGCACCCTTCTCCGCGAACGCCAGTTCCCACTCGCCGTTCAGACTCAGCTCGTCCTGACGAAAGGGCATGGCCGCGGCGCGGCGCACCTCCACAACGGCTTCCCGCGTGGCAGGTGTGCGCACGTCCACAGCGCCTTCGGAGGGTGCGCCCACCTGAACCAGAACCGGCTGGCGCAAAAGGCGATTCTCCTTGCGCGCTTCGAGCACGGTCTCCGCACCGGCCCACGCCGGGAACGTGACCGCGATCTCGGTCTCGCCCGAAGGCTTCTCGCCGATGAACCGGCGCGTGCCCGCGCCCTGCCAGCGCAGCGCGCCGTCCAGGGCGACGATGCCGAGCGCCCCGTAGTCCTCTTCGCGCTGGTAGTAAACCATGTGGCCGCCCGGCAACTCGGACCAGCCGCGCAGGCCGATCTCGCGCGGCAGCGGTTCGTCCTCGCCGGGACCGCTGGGGCCCGTGTACTCCGATCCGCCGAGGCAGCGATTGAAGGGCACGTAAGGCGATGCCGAAATGGCGGCGAAGCGAAATCCGCGAACGGCCTTCCAGCGGAACCAGGCGCTCGTCGCGGTCCACGTAATCTCCCACGTTTCTCCTTCGCGCACCAGGCGCAGCCTGCCGCGCAGAGGACCGGACTCCAGCAACTCGACACTAGTGAACGCACCCTGGCCCCCGAGCGTGCTCCAGCCCGAGTTCGGACCGCTCACGCCAGGCACGGGAGCAGGAGAGAACGTGGCGGCGGCGGGCGTCGTTTCGTGTACATCGCCCTTCAGCGCGTCCGGGCCTTCCGGCGTCAATTCCACCATGTTCAACATGCGCTGCGGCCCGGTGCGAAGCGAATAGACCTCCGTGAAGGCCGGCACTCCGGTGTCGATGACGGCGCGAAACGACGCGTTGCCGAACTCCACGCGGCGCATGCCGATACGGCGCAGCAGGATCTGGTTTGAGAAGCGCGGCTCCGGCCCCTCGTTGCAGCACGACACGCGATAAACGGGCAGTTCGCCAGGGATCAATGACACCGGGAAAAGCAGTTCGCCGGCGGACGCTTGCCAGGGCACTTCCTCGCCCGTTGGATCCACCACCGTGAATCCCGCCGCTTTGCCGCCGACCTTCGACAAAGGCACGGAGACGACCTCGCGGCTGCGGCGGTACAGCCCTGTGGGCTCTTCCACACGCACCGGCCAGACCTGAGCGGCCGGGGCGGCCATTGCGATCACAAGCAGGAGGGTGAAACGGTGTGGGGCCACGGAGTCCAATCTATCCTGGTTATTTGTCAACAGTGAAACAGTGATTCAGTTTTTTGCACGAGAACCAGGCGGCACGGGTGCAATCGAGCGGCGAGAGTCGCTGGGACCGGGCCTGGATCATTTCCCGGCCTTGATCCATTCTTCGTCGAAGACCGCATGGTTGACCACCGTGCGCATCTCCGAAGTGTAGACGACGTGGATCTTGTCATCCCCCGTCTGGATGGCGACCGGATAGGCGTAGTCGTGCGGTCCCACGGCGAGGTCCCGTTTCCACTGCCAGGTCCGGCCCCGATCGGCTGAAAGCGCCACCGTCAATGGGTCGCGGTCGGTCATCGAATTATTGAACACCAGTAGCAGGCTGCCGCTGCGTAGCTTGATGAGGTCCACCGCGGCGTTGGGATTGGGGAATTGCGAGTCCTGACCTTCGCTCCAGGTTCGTCCGCCATCCAAGGACTCCGCACGCACGATGTAGCCGTCAGTCACTGGACCGTATCCGCCGCCACGCCGGCAGTATGCGAGCAGATGACCGGGCGTAAGTTCCACGGCCGCTGGTTGGATGTTCCCCTTCCTGGAACGAATCCGCCCGGCTTCCACCCACTGCGCGAGCTTCGGATCCCAGCGCAGGAACCAGCCGCTCGATTCCGGCGCCACCAATTCGGGATCGAAGCCCGTCTCATAGTACGCCGGCAGCAGATACTCGCCCGACGCCAGCGCGATGGGCCGTCCGCGCACCATCATGCCCTGGCGCTCAGAGACCACGAAGCTCTCCGACCAGTTCTGTGCATTGTCGCGGGAGATCTTCGCCTGGATCCGCGAGGTGGACCAGGTCTCGCCCCACCGAACGACGTAGAACAGCCAGACCACACTGTCGGGCGCCTGCCACACTACGCCGTTGCCAACGGAGCGGAATGGGTCCGAGGCAATCAGCTTCGGAACGGACCACTGCTTCGTCGCGTGGTCGTAGCGCGATCCGAACACTCCGGTCTTGACCGCGTATTCGCCGCTGCCGCCGTAGTAGACGACGAACAAGTCCCCGTTCGCCAGTTCCGTAATGGATGCGGGATGCTTGTACCGGCCCGTCGGGACTTCCGGCCCGAAAAGGCGTTCCCGAACCAGAGCGCCGGCGAAGGCGTTGATACTCAAAACGACGGAAAGGGAGAGCGGCAGACTCGGGCGCATGGCAATAACTCCTCAGACCAGACGCAGATTGCCCTCGGCCTGAAGCGCCAGAGCCAGGTCGGACTCCGCCGCGCTCCACCACGTGGGAAACCAGAGCCGAAAGGCGTCCATCTGAGCCTGGCGCTCGGCGGAGAGCGGCAAGGCGAACGAAGCGCGGCCCAGACCTCGCAGCTCGGCGATGATCTTGAGTCCCCACGGCGTGGGAAAGGCGTCCAACTTTTCCAGCAGGTCGCGGAGCTGCGACTCCAGGCGGGAGAACAACGCCTCCCACTCGCGCGCCTGCGCGCTGCGCCACAGAGCCAACGTGATTTCGGGAACGACCCCGGCAACTCCGGAGATGACGCCGTCGCACAGACCGCGCCTGAGCGCCTCGCCCAACACCGCGTCGTTCCCGACCAGGCCAACGGATTCACCCCCGTCGCCGGCCGCGAGACGTTCGAGCAGATCCAACTGCCCGCTGCTGTCTTTCACTCCGGCGATGCCCTTCTCTTCGCGGATCAAACGCAAGGCGAGGCCGGTCTCCAGACCGCCCGTGAATGCCGGCAGGTTGTAGATCAACGCCGGCACTCGCACCTCCGCGGCAACGCGGCGGTAGAACTCAGCCAGGTCGCCGGGCTCGTACAGGAAGAAATGGGGCGCAGGGACAAGCAATGCGTCGGCGCCCGCCTCTTCGGCGTCCCTCGCCAGTGCGAGAACGCGCGTCCAGACGGTAGAGCCAACACCGCTCAGAATCAGGCCCGACGCACCCGCAATCCGGCGCGCGCGGGTCACGGCCTCCTTGCGCTCCTGCCGGGTGGCTCCCGCATACTCGCCGGTGGCGCCGTTCACGCACAATCCATCGACTCCGGCGCGGAGGGCGAACTCGGCATTCCGATCGAAATCCTGCCAGGCAGGGCGGCCTTCGTCATCGCGCGGCAGCAGCAGCGCGGCGATCACCCCGCGAATGTGTTTGGGTTCAGACATAATGATTCAACATGATTCAACCGGGCGCCGGGCGCGTCGGGACTCAGCTTGACTTTCAATTTTGTATAATAATAGTAATTGTTTGGAACGTCAAAGCAAAAAATGAACCGTCATTTCAAAGAGTGGTCAATTCCGGCGAATTCCATCGCCATCGACCAGAGCTACAAGTGGAAGGTGGTGGGCATGCTCTGGTTCACGGGATTCTTCAACTACGCCGACCGCCAGGCCATCTTCTCCCTCTTCCCGCTGCTGGAGCGGGAACTCCACCTCAGCGTGATTCAGCTCGGACTCCTGGGATCGTCGTTCGCGCTCGTCTACGGCATCTGCGGCCCATTCGCCGGGAGCATCGTAGATCGAGTGCGCAGGAAGACCGCCATCCTGGGCGGGCTGTTCACGTGGAGCATCATCTGCATGGCGACGGCGGTAGCGCGCACTTTCCCGCAGTTGCTGTTCTTTCGCGCCGCCGAGGGATTGGGCGAGACATTCTACTTCCCTGCCTCCATGTCGCTGATCAGCGACTACCATGGCAAGCGCACGCGGTCGCGCGCAATGGGACTGCACCAGACGGCGGTCTACATCGGAACGATCGCCGGAGGCTTCTTCGGCGGCCTGATCGGTCAGCGCTACGGCTGGCGTTGGTCGTTCATCGTATTTGGCGGGCTCGGCGTCCTGCTCGGTTTTGTCCTGAACCGGTTTCTGAAGGAGCCTGTGCGGGGAGCCGCCGATCGGGAAGATCTGGGCCAGACGGCGGTGGTCGCGCCTGCCCGGATGCCTTTCTTCGAATTCCTGCGCGTCGTGATGGCCACGCCGACGGCGCTGCTGCTGATGGGCGCCTTTTGCCTGGCCAACTTCGTGGCGATGGTGCTGCTCTCGTGGATGCCGAAGTTCCTCTATGACCGTTTTCACATGGGGCTCGCCGTCGCCGGACTCACCGCGACGGTCTTCGTCCAACTGGCGAGCATGCTGGGATCTCCGCTGGGCGGCTGGATGGCCGATACGCTACGCCGGCGTTTCGCGGGCGGCAGGATCGCGATCCAGTTGGCGGGGCTCGTCGGCGCCGCGCCCTTCGTGATCTGGTGCGGCCAGACGCTCTCGGTCACATCCCTGATGATCGCTCTCACCGCCTGGGGGCTCTTCAAAGGGATGTACGACGCCAATATTTTCGCCGCGGCCATCGACGTGATCCGTCCCGATGCCCGTGGCGCGGCGGTCGGGTTTATGAACATGACGGGTTGGATCGGCGCGGCGGTCGCCCCACTCTTCATCGGAGCCGTCGCACAGCGGTCCGGACTGGGCCTGGCGATCTCGCTAACGGCGGCCGCGTTGCTGATGGCAGCCGTGCTGCTTGTGATCGCGATGAAGTGGACCCTCCAGGGCGATCTCCAGAAGATGAACGCCGCGCTCGTCTCGTCCGAAGCGGGAGCCTGACTCACTCGCCGGTTAAGAAGCGGTGGTAGCGGCCCATCCAGTAGGGCAGCAGGAATGCGGCGCCGTCGTCCTCCCCGCGCCCGTCGGATCCGCCATCGACGTCGAACGGGTTTGAGTTCCACTTCATCACAGGAAGTTCATCGCGTGGCAACAGCGTCTTGGCCTGTGGGCGGTTGGAGCGGTCGAGTTGGGTGTCCATCACGACGTCTTTGCGGTGCGAATTCCGCACCGTCCACTCGATCGTGTCCACCGGCATCCGGTACAACGTGTGGGCGGCACCGGCCAGGTCCACGCTCGTGCCCGGCCGCCCCGTCGCGTAGATGAACGTCCACAGCGGACACTCCTCACGCACCTCGTTCTCCCACCAGGCGTCCAGCGCGGGACGGTAGTAGCGATTCAGCAGATCCTCGTCTTTCTCGTACCGGAAGAGACCGTAGAACGGCAGCATCGCCAGCTCTTCATCCGAGTAGTTGATCTCCTCGCGCAATTCCTTGTAGCGGGTGGCGATCTTCGCGTACCCCAGGTCCAGCGCCGCTTTCGTGTATTCCTTCGCGTACTTCGGATTGCCCGTGATGTGCGCGGCGGTCTTCAGGAAGCTGAGCAGCTCCATGCTGTTCAGCGGGCTGTCAGGCGGATTCTCGCGGAAGTATTCCGGCGACCAGCGGCCCCACAACGTCGGTTTGCCGGTCACGTCGATCAGGTAGTAACCGTGATCGACGATGTGGTCCATGATGCGCGTGGTGGTCTCGGCGATGCGCCGCTTCAACGCCGCGTCCGGCAGCAGGTCGGTCGCGATGCCGTACAGGAACATGTGGCCCACGATCTCGTCCGAACTCGTGTCGCCCTTCCAGTAGTACTGGTGGTCCGCGGTCCAATGCCACTGGCCGCCGGTGGGCATCGGCTCGCCCTCGCGGATGTAGGAGCGCGCCGGGAACCCGCGCTTGCCCGTGACCTCTTCCAGGAACAGCACCGCTTCCGTGGCCTTCTTCGCGTTGGCCAACGCCTCCGGCGACTTCGTCACCGCATAACGAAAACACTCCGCGGCGGCGTACATGGAGGTCCACAGGCCGTCGTTGTCGTCGTCCCGGGTCCTGCTTGTGGAGGTGTCGCCGGAGACCAACAGATTCGAAGGCGAAACCAGCCCGTGCCGGTCGTGGCGTTCGCGCACGCGCTTCTCGAACAGCGCCGCCTTCGCGGCCAAAGTCATGGGACGCAGCTCGATGTGCGAGACGCCCGTCTTCGTGCGCACCCACATGCCCGCCGACTTGTCCGCGGCGAGGTGCAGCACCTCGTCGTCCGGCAGATAGCGTTTGCCGGCGAAGTATTGCTTGTGATCGCGCGCGTCCGCTTTCGCCGCGTCCTGTTTCGCAATGACGCGGACCACACCCCACGGCGTGCCATACCAGACCGCGCCGTCGCTTGCTGAGACAACCGCGCTCACGTCACCCACTGGCAGCGGCGCGGCGGACCACTGCAAGTTGGAGGGGATCCGCGCGTCGTCAGCCTTGTAGAAAGTCCGGAATTTCTGCGGGTATGGAGTGAGCGCGACAGGCTGCGCGCCCTGGCAGACGGCAGCGAGCGCGAGCACGCCCAGCATTCTGGTGAGAAGAAGCTGGTTCATTTGCGGGAGGCCTTTTGCAGGTAGTGGCGAGCGCCCGCCGCCAGGAAATCCAGGTCGGTCGGGGCCTGGAAGAAGTCGAAGCCTTGCTCCCTGTATTGATCGAGCTTCGCGGGATCGCGCAAGGGGCGTCCCAGGTGCTTGCCGCTCGTCTTGACGGCGTTCGCGATCTTAGCGACCGCCTGGTCCAGCAAGGGATGGTTCTGCTCGCCTCTGAGTCCGAGTGAGAACGAGAGATCGCTGGTCCCGATGAAGATGACATCGACGCCCGGGGTCGCCGCGATCTCGTCGATGCGCTCCAGTGCGGCGGCCTCTTCCACCACCGTTACAACCAGGACGTTTGCGTCGGCGCTGTCGTGATAACCGGTTGCCTCCGGCCAGGAGCGCGAGGCCAGTCCGGCGCCCGATCCGCGCCGGCCGGCCGGCGGATAGTGGCACGCCTCGGCTGCGCGTTGGGCGAGCAACGGCGTCGTGGTGAAGGGAAAGATCACTCCGCAGACGCCGGCGTCGAGCACGCGCTTGGCGGTCCATAGTTCATTCACCGGTACGCGTGCGAACGACACACTGGCCAAGCCGCGCGTCGCCAGGACGATGTTGCGCAGGGTTTCGAGCGTGACCGGCGAATGCTCCATCTCGATCCACAGGAAATCGAAGCCCAGCGAAGCGGCTTCCACGGCCGAATCCAGGCTGGTCGTGGTGATGGTCAGTCCGAATACCGGGTGCCCTGAATCAAGGCGTGCTCTTACCGGATTTTGCCAAGGTTGCTGTTTTGCTTGATGAGCCATACTTCCGCCACCTGATTGCCTCTCCCGTTTCCGCCCAGCCCCGGAGTGCCGTACCACTTGAGGCTCAGCGTGCCGCCCGCCGTGGCTTCCCTGGGAATTTCGAATTCCTTCGGACGGGGAGGAAACTCTTTCTTTTGGAACGGGTGGATCTCGAACCGGTCATTCGCGACGAGTCGGATTTCGACCGGCCTTTGTTCTCCCGCATAAATGATCCGCACGCGGTAAGAAGCCTCGGTATCCAGTCCTGTGTAGCGCATCTCCAGCGGCGCTTCGCGCATCGCCTCCGCGTAGGTCCAGGTCGACTTGCGCCATTGCATATCGGGCGGATCTTCATTTCCGAAGCCTGTCACGGCCGTGCTCGCATAAGTCGGATCCTGCGCGAAGCCCGGGCCCTTCACCAGGTGCGGCTCGTTCGCCGGATCGCCCAGATCGTCGTAGAAGCCGCCCGGTCCAGGGTTGGTCCAGTTGACGATTTCGTCGATGCCCTTCAGGCGCGCTGCTTCACCGGGCAGCCCGCGAATCTCGGCGAACCGCGCGAGCAGCCAGAAGCGATTGTTCAGCGGCTCGTCGATCGCATCGAGATTCGCTCCGCGCGACATCTCGATCGCCTGGTATTTCGGAACGCTCAACTGCATTCGGATGCTCTGGAAAAGCGCCTCGGCCAATTCGAAGACCCGCTGGCGCAGATCGGGCCGGATCATGGCCGTGTCCGCCTGGGCCAACACCCGCTCCGCTTCCGCCATCGCCGGCAGAGAGCCCAAGCGCGCCCCGTTCGCCAGGATGGCCGCAGCCCGTTCCTCGAGCGCGTTCTCGTAGATCAACCGGCTGCGCACGTACGCGTCGTAGTTCGCGCGGTACAGCGTTTGCTGGAAACGCCAGTTGGCCAGTTCCTGGGGCGAAGCATCTTCTTCCAGCGCTCGAAACTGCCCGGCGGTTGTCAACACGCCCGCATTCGCCGCCAGCGGTCCGCGCCAATTCCGCTCCAACGCAAGCAGACCCTGCGCAAAGGCGTCGGCGTGGCGCGCGCCGATGAAATAGCGCGCGTAGTTGCGCAACACTTCCGTGATGTCGGCATCGGGATTCCAGGCCAGCGCGGACCACAGGAACTTGTTGACGTCGTCGTTGCACCCTTCCGAGTACGAGATGAAACCGATGGTGTCTTTGTAGTTGCTGCGAAAGATCAGGGCTTCGTCCACCGGCCGCGGGTTGATCGTCTCGCGGCCCAGAGTCACCGCATACGCGGCATCCCAATCCGGCACCGGGTACTGACAGTGCAGGCTGTGCGTGATGTCGGGGTAATTCCGGATCGGATACCGGGCCGGCGCACGCTTGCGCATCACCGCCATGGAGTCGCGCACCTGCGGGCCATGAACGATGCCCGTCAACCACGCCGGCTCACCCGCCAGGAACGAGTAGAACTCCTCCATCCATTTCCGATCGAAGCCCTGCGGCGAGACCCACATCTGCGCTTTCGGGTGGTACCGCCGGATGTTCGCCGCCTGCTTTTCCAGAAACGGCATCAGCGCCGTCGGAGGCGTGTGTCCGGGATCGCCTCCCGGTACGAAGACGGCGTCCACATGCGGCAGCGTCTTCAATACGCCGCCCCACTCGGCGAGCGCCGCCTCGACGGTCTTGGGGTCGGAGTAGTCCTTGTCCAGCGCCGGATACCAGACCCAGACATCCATCCCGTACTCGCCGGCGATGCGCGACATCTCCCGCATCATGCGCAACGGAGGTAGCGGGAAATGCGGGCTGTCCGCGTCGTCGTCGGATCGCGGCGGAATCAGTTCGATGGCGTTGGCGCCGAACAGGGCGAGGTCGCGAATGTACTGCTCCCACATCGCGACGTTCCAACCATCGTAGGCGTTGGTCTTCGGCCGGTAGCCGAGTTGATGGCCGCGCAAGGCCAGCTTCGGCGCCGTTTCCGCGTCCAGCGGGCCGGCCAGAGACACGTGCTCGCGCTCAATCCGGAGCGCTTGGAGCAACGCGCCCACACCGTAGAGCACGCCGCGCTCATCGTTTCCCGCGATCACAACGCCGGCCGTTGCGCCTCGCGGCGCGGCCGTCAGCCGGTACCCTTCGCGCGGACCCGTTCTTCGGGTAAGTTCGATCACCGCAGCCGCGTCCGCGGGGACCGTGGAGGCCACCCGCCACTGCACCCAACTGCGCCGCGCCACCTCCTCCACCAGGACCGCGGCCGCTTTCTTCTCCAGTCGCGATGCCTGCTCCCCGACGACGACTGTCGCGCCGGTCAGATCGAGTTCTGCCGCGTAGAGTGCAGCGGTACTGACCACGAGCAGGCCCACCCAAAACAGTCTCACCTTCGGCCTCCGCTCCGCGCGGCCTCAGTCCCGCAACGTGCCCATCCGGCCAGAAAAAATGGATTGCCATTCCAGTTTTTCATCGGTCGATTCGTCTTGGCCTTGAATTCAAACGTCTTGCGCTGCTCTCGCGATGAGCCCATTGCTGTATAATAGCGAAAGAATTGATACGGCAGGTCTAAAAAATGAAACGTACGCTCACGAATGACACTGCGGCAGTGGATAGGTACGAGTCGCGATCGCTCGCGAAGGGTCTCCGGATCCTGGATACCCTGGCGGCGGCCGCGGCGCCTATGCAACTCAAGGACCTCGCCGAGTCCGCGGGACTCGGAAAGGCGTCCACCTTGCGTCTGCTCAAGACCCTGCAGAGCACCGGGTATCTGGTCCGCGACCAAAACGACTGCTATCGTGTGGACCGGGACTGGCCGTACCCCCAGCAGCGTCGGCTAACGCTCTTGCGCGAGTCGGCCGCTCCGGTGTTGAGCGCCCTGAACTCCGAGTTCGGCGAAACCGTCGCTCTGGCCTTCCTGTTTGACGACCTGATTCGCGTCATCGAGGTGATCGATGGCACGCACTACATCCGCATGTCCAACTACAAGGGCGGCATTCTCCAGCCGCACGCTTCTTCTTTGGGCAAGTCCATCACGGCATTCCAGACTCCGGAAAAAGCGCAGAGGCTGCTCTCCACGTACGGCATCTTCCAGCTGGCGCCGGCTACGCTCACCGATCCGCGGGCGATTCAGGAAGAGTATGCCGCGATTCGGGAGCGGGGTTACGCCTTCGATCTGGAAGAGACTGTCCCCGGCGGCAATTGCGTGGGAGCGCCCATCCGCGGCGCCACGGGCGAGGTTGTGGGCGCGCTCAGCATATCCATGCCGAAGGACCGCTTTACCGCGGAGTTGCGTGAGTTGCTTCCCGAAAGGCTGAAACAATGCGCCGAGCAGGTGACCAAAGCCATGAAGCAAGCCGCGCAGCACGCCAGCGAGTCTGCGAAAAGGTCTTCTCGATCGGCCAGAACGCCTGTAGCGTGAATGCCCGCGCGGACGGTCGGATCTGTGCCGCGAGTCGTTGAATTGAGATTCACGGGGATTGGATTCCTGGACCTGTTTCGGACCGGAGGAGCGGGGGACGCGCTTCGAAGATGGCGCCACCCAAATGACTGTGGCCGCTTGAACCGTCCGATTGCCTGCCGCATCAATGCCATGAAATCAACTACCGCATTCGTCTTCTTGCTCGCATTGCCCGGATTGCTGGCGCCGGCCGCTCTCGCTGCCGGACCGCTGCGCGTTGGCGCCGGCAAGCGGGTAGTCACTCCGGATCTGAAGATCCATTCCCCTGTCTATATCGCCGGATATGGCGACAACCGTGTGGCGACGGGCATTCACGACGAGCTTTACGCGCGCTGCCTGGCGATCGACACGGCGCGGCGCCCGCTGGTGCTGTGCGGAGTCGACGTGATCGGCATCTTCTGGGAAGACGTCTTGAAGATCCGTTCCAAGGTGCCTGGCGCTCAGGTGGTTGTCGCCGCTCTGCACGATCACGAAGGCCCCGACACTATGGGCATGTGGGGTCCCGGTCAGGGCCGGAGCGGCATCAACGAAGGCTACATGGAATTCCTGGTGGAGCGGGTCGCCGCGGCCGCGCGCGACGCTGTGGCCAACCTGCGTCCCGCGCGGATTCATTTGGCGAGCCTGCACGCTCCCGAACTCGACACTTTCATTCACGACAGCCGTCCGCCGGATGTCCACGACTCGGAGCTCATCGCGCTACAGGCCGTGGACCTGTCTGATAAGCCCATCGGCACGCTGGTGAACTGGGCAAATCATCCGGAGACCCTCGGTTCGCGGAACAGGCTGATCACAGCCGACTATCCGGCAAGTCTGTACAAACGGTTGGAGGAACTGTGTGGCGGAACGGCGGTCTTCATCAACGGAGCCGTCGGCGGCATGCAATCGCCCGGAGACGCCCGGATCGCCGACCGGAAGACGGGCGTGGTCTATGCCGAGGATAGCTTCGAGAAGGCCAACTACATCGGTGTCCGTCTGGCGGAACTGGTTGCCGAATCTCTCAAGAAAGCCGCGGAAGTTCCTATCGACGACATCCTGATGCGCGAGCAAATGGCTCGCATTCCGATGGCGAACAAGCTCTTCCTGGCAGCCTCGCAGGCCGGCGTCTTCGCCGGACGCAAGCAGCCTGACGCCGAAGGCGCGGACGCAGTCGCCGGTCGGCTACATTCGATTCTCCGGCCACGGCAAACCTCAGCTCGAAATCGCTCTGATTCCCGGCGAGATGTATCCCGAACTGAGCGTCGGCGGCGTCGAGCGGTACCCCGGCGCGGACTTCCCCGATGCGGCGATCGAGCCGCCCGTGAAGAAGCTCCTTTCGGCTCCGTACCGGATGCTGTTCGGACTGGCCGACGATGAGATCGGCTACATCATCCCTAAGGCCGAGTGGGACGAGAAAGAGCCCTGGCTGCAGAACGCCAAGGAGCGTTGGTACGGCGAGGTGAACTCGCTTGGTCCGGAGACTGCGCCGATCATTGCCGATACCTTCCGGAAGCTGGCCGGCCAGAAACTCGTCGAAGCACCCGCGCCCAAGGCGCGCTGAAGCGGAGTCGCGCCCATCGCAACTCGCGTGTCTATTCGACCCGGAGATCTGCCGGATCTCGCGATGCGCCCAACTCCGCTCACGTGTTCCGGTACCTTCAAGTCCATAGCCATGTGTAGGAGCATCCGGCCGCTCTTCAACTTCGATCCGCCAACCACCTCAGAGGAGGCGCGCGCGGCCCGGAGGTTCGGAGCCTGAGCCAGCTCGACACCGCTGCGCTCGACCACCCGCGCGCGACCCGCTTCGTTCGGATTCAGTCAACGCTCATTTGGCTGATTGCCCGCGTCTGTCGACGCCGCGCCGCACCTGCAGCGGGGCTGGCACGCGCGGCAGAACTGTTTGCCGCAGGCCAGACAGGGAGCGGCGCATGATTTGCAGAGAAAATGCACGCGGTCGTCGCACAGGAAGAGCGGGCGCGCCGGCCCGGAGCAGCCTTCGCACCAAGGTGCTTCGAGCGCGCCAAGCATCGGGTTCCAGTGGAGCTTGGCCACGCGCTCGGCTTTCTTGCGGATTATCCGCGCCGAGATTTCCCTTACCGGCAGCGACACGGCCAGGACGTCGCCCGGTTGGATGCGGATTTTCAATGAGTACTTGCGGACCAGGTCCTCCAGTTTTGCGGTGCGGTCCAATTGGGTGGCGGCAGCCCGGCTGCGCTCCTTTTCAGCGGTCCCCGCATCGCCGGCGCGGCGTGCGATGCGCTTTCCGATCTGGCTCAGCAGGTCCTTGTAGTAGGAGTCGATGCGCTCCGTGTCACGCGCCAGCCGGCGGTTGGAACTCTGTTCGATGCCCGCGGCCAGCCGGCGGATTTCGGGCTGGACGCCGTGCAGCGCAACGGGGAAGAGCGCCGCTAATTCCTCGTGGGGAATGGCCCGCTGCGTGTCCTCTTCCAGGTCGTCCTTTACTGCCCTTAACAGCAAGTCCGGCTTCGACACCAGCGTGCGGGCCGATGCGTTAAGGCACGCCGTAACCACACCGAGGCTGCTTTCATCGGACTCGATGGTGTACTGAAAATCGAAGAAAAAGTAGCGGGCATTTTGCTGGTAGTCTTCAAGCACGCGAAAGATGCCGTTTTGCAGCGCCAATCCGCGCTCCAGCGCGCCGGAGGAATCGATCGGCGGCGCGGGAACAGGCCGGCGCAGGCGTGTGCCGGTCACGCGGGCATCCGCGGGCAACAAGCGGCCAAGCCGGTCCAGCCATTCGATTTCGTCGTTCGAACCCGGGCCGGCGCCGAAGCGCAACGAGAGCCACTCGCGAGACTCCAACGCCGCGGCCAGCTCCGCGGGCAGCATGGCTCGCAGGGCGCCGTCCTCTTCGCATTCGACTAGCGCTCCGCGGCTGACCAGCAGATCTCGGGCCCAACTGGCGATTCCAATCATCTATACCTCAAAGTCGTGGGAGAACAAGGCTTCGTCCAACTCCTGAACCTTGATGTGCTGCTTCTTGGCGTCGAGAAGCCGCCGGGCCAGATCCTCGAACGACTGTTCCACCTCGCCCGATTCCCGGCCCGAGATCCACAGGTCCATCACGATTTCAGCGAAGTCCCGGGCGTCGTCGAGGGTGCCCAGGATGGCGTCCATTTCGCCTACGACCAATTCGAACATGTTGATCTTGTCGTGCAGCACGCGCAGGATCTGCTCTTCGACGGTTCCCTCCTGGCAGTAATTGAAGACGAAGACGTCGTGGTCCTGCCCGATGCGGTGAACCCGGCCCACGCGCTGTTCGATGCGCATTGGATTCCACGGCAAGTCGAAATTCACAATCGTGTCGGCGAATTGGAGGTTGCGCCCCTCGCCTCCGGCGCCAGTGGAGAGCAGCACGTCGGCATGGTCACGAAACTGGGCGATAGCGGCGTCCTTTTCCGCGCGGGAAAGCTCACCGCTGAAGCAGGCGTAAGGCACATTGTGCAGTTCGCAAATGCGCC
This sequence comes from Terriglobia bacterium, assembly GCA_963823095.1. Classification (GTDB taxonomy): domain Bacteria; phylum Acidobacteriota; class Terriglobia; order Bryobacterales; family Bryobacteraceae; genus CAIVVT01. The sequence goes on along the minus strand of CAWGKI010000019.1, from coordinate 147,436 downwards.
GGAGGTGTTCGAGCGTGGGGAGAAACTCGGTGAACACTACCGCCTTGCCCGGCCGCGCGGCCAGCATCCGGGCGAGCTGAATTCCCTTCGCGCTATCGTCCACGCTGGCCGCCAGATCCAGTATGGCTTCCAACTCGCCGCGGCCGGCCGCATCCACCCAGTTGGCATCTTGCAGGGCGTGCGCGACGGATCGCGCGAGCGCTTGCGGGCTGCTGCCGGCCTGCCTCAGCATCAGGTCGAGCGCGCCCGAAGGCGCGCGTTTGCCCGAACTCTGCCGGTATCGTGTTGCGATGAAGCGCGATACGCGGTCGTAGGTCTCCGCTTCGATTCTGGATGGCGTCACGGGGACGCTGGCGGCAATGCGGCGGGGCAGTTTGACGTCGGCCGCGGCGCGCGTATTGCGGATCATCACGTCGCCCAACATGTTGCGAAGCCGCTCGGGATTTCGGGGCGACTTGGGTTTGCCCGGCGTGACGTAAGCTTTGCGGAAGTCGGGCTCGGTGGCGAGAAGGCCGGGCTTGAGCAGCGTGATCAGGTTATACAACTCGATCAGGTTGTTCTCCACCGGCGTGGCGGTGAGCATCAGAATGAACTTCTTCTGGAGCGAGTCCACGAGCTGCCAGTTGGCGCTGGAGCGAGTCTTGAGGCAATGGGCCTCGTCGACGATGACCATGTCCCAAGGCACGGCTGCAATGGCTTTGGCGTGCAGGTCGAGCCGCGCCTGGGCGATGGAGGCGACCACGAGCGGTTCGGATTCCCAAAACCGCGACGGATCGCGGCGGAATTCGGCGCCATCGGGCGAGGCCGGGGTCAACCCGAACTTCTCGATCAGCTCGCCCTTCCATTGGGATACGAGCGAGGGCGGTGTGAGGACCAGCGCTTTGCGCACCAGGCCGCGCATCCAATACTCCTTCAGCACCAGGCAGGCCTCGATGGTTTTTCCCAAGCCCACCTCGTCGGCGAGCAGCGCCCGGCCTTTGAAATGGCGGAGCACTTTGCGCACCGTCTCCTGCTGGTAAATGTACGCATCGACGCCGTTGAGCGAGGGCAGGCAGAGCAAGTCCTCGAAGTTCTGTGCCATCTGCAGCTCGATCCACTGGCGGCGCAGGAAGTAATCCGCGACAGTCCCCGGAGTGGCGAAAGCGGGTGTAGAGGTGGGGAAGAATTGAACCGCGGCGCGCGGTGGTTCAGGAGCCCTGGGCCGATCGGGCGCGGGCGAGGTTACAGGCGCGGGTGCAGCGGCCTGGACCCGAACCGGCTCATGCTTTTCGGGCGCGGGCTGAGGCAGGGTGGATTGCAGGAACGATTGAGCCGAGATTTTCAGCTTGCGCCACTCCGGTTCCCGCCGCGCCGCAACCGCGGCCAGAAACTCCCGCATGCTCTCGAGCGCTTTGTCCGAGTGTCCCAACTCGCGCAAGAGCACGGCGGAATTAAACAGCGTCGTTGGATCGGTATCGATCCGCCGCAATTGTTGGAGATACCCGAGCGCTTCGGCATAGTGTCCGGCGGCGTGATGGATCTGCGCCAGCAACCGCATAGCCCCGGAGTGTTTGGGATCGAGGATCAGCGCTTTCTTGAGGAAACGGTCCGCGGCCGGGATGTCGCCGGAACGGTGCGCCTGGAGGGCGTCGCCGAAAAAATAGCCCGCTTCTTCGAGATCGAATTCGCGCTGTTCTTCGGCTCGACGTTGGCGGAGAGCTTGTTTGCGACGTTCCTGGCTGGTCGGCTTCGCCATGCGGGGTTAAGTAACGAATACCACTATATCGAGGGCGAGGCGATATCGGAAGGCGCTTCACGCGCTGGAAGCGCAACCGGTGGCAGGCGATGTTTTGCGGGCCGCACCTTTCGTTTGAGTCTTGCGATTAATAGGCGCTCAAGTCCACTGGCGGAGCATGGCCTTCGGGCTGCTCACCGGCGTTATCGGACTCCAATGGGCAGGGCGTTTCGGCACGATTCTTCCCAACGGGTAAATCTCGCTATCCAACTTCCATCGCGTCGCGCACAACGTTGCTGTAGTCGTACGCCTCCTCAATGACCACCGGAATCTCGTCGAAGTTATGCGCGGCTGGCGGCGAAGCCGTCTTCCATTCGAATCCCGAAGCGCGCCAGGGATTGGCGCCGGCCTCCGGCCCGAACAGCAGCGACCAGACCAGATAGATAGCGGGCAGAACGCAGCCCAGGCCGAGTACCCCGGCGCCCAACGTCGAGGCGACATTCAACGCCTGGAACTCAGCCGGATACGCGTGGTAACGGCTGGGCATCCCGAGATAGCCCAGTATGAGCTGGGGGAAGAACGTCAGGTTGATTCCCGCGAAGATAAGAAGCGCGGCAACCTGTGCCCATCGTTCCGAGTACTTGCGGCCGGTCATCTTAGGCCACCAGTAGTGCAGGCCGCCCAGGAATGCCATCACCGTTCCGCCGGCTACGAGGTAATGAAATTGCGCGACAACGAAATGAGTGCCGGCGAGGTGGACGTTCAGTGCCAACGCGGCCAGGAACAGCCCGGCCAAGCCGCCGATGGTGAACACGCCGATGAATCCAAGCGCATACAGCATGGGCGCCGCGAAGGGATATGGAGCCTTTGTATAGCGTCGCGGTCCAATTGAACGCCATGATCGCGGATGGGATCGGCGACAAGATAACTCAGCATCGAGAACACCAGGCTGGCGTTCAACAACTGGCCGCCAACGAACAAGTGTTGGCCCCAAACGAGGAATCCAAGCACCGCGATGGCGGCGCTCAAGAAGACCATGAAGCGATAACCGAACACCGGTTTGCGCGAAAAGGTGGAAACCAGCTCGCTGACGACGCCCATCGCGGGCAGCACCATGATGTAAACCGCGGGGTGCGCGTAGAACCAGAACAGGCGCTGGAACAGCACCGGATCGCCACCCCTCGCGGGATCGAAGATTCCGAGGTGGAAAGCACGCTCGCAGATCAACAACACCAGAGCGCCGACAATCACAGGGGTGGCGAGTACCTGGACGGCGCCGGTAATGTAATTGGCCCAGACAAACAGGGGCATACGGAGCCAGGTCATGCCCGGCGCGCGCAGGCGGTGTACCGTGACGATGAAGTTCAGCCCAGTCAATAGCGAGGAAGAAGCGGCGGCGCAGATGCCAAGCACGGCCGGTATCACGTAGGTGTTCGAGTAGGCGGTGCTGTACGGTGCGTAAAACGTCCAACCCGTGTCCACTCCGCCCGCAACCATCGCGAAGACGGTGAAACCGCCACCCAGTATCAGCAGGTACCAGCTCAGCAGATTGATTCTCGGCAAGGCCAGACCGCGCGCACCGATCATGATCGGCAGGAAGAAATTGCCCAGCGTGGCGGGAATCGACGGGAGCAGGAAGAAGAACACCATGATCACGCCGTGCATGGTGAACAGTTTGTTATACGTGTCGGAGCTGACGAGGACGCCATGCGGTCTCAGCAGTTCCAATCGCATCAGGCCGGCGAAGAGGCTGCCCATTGCGAAGAAGACCGAGATGGCGAGGAAGAACAACACGGCGACCCGTTTGTGGTCCTTGGTCAGCAGCCACGAGGAGAGGCCGTAGCTCGAATTCAAGTAATGTTCGGTTTCGAGGACCGGCGCGGCTAGCATAGGGCGCTCGATTCTGGCGCGATGGGGCCGAAGTCTCTGGGTCCGGCTGTGGAATGACTCTGGCCGCAAATCGTGCCGTTGCCAATGGTCAGAGCCTGGTAGAGGTTACGCAGTCGATCGGGCTGTCCGGCGAATGCGGGCCGAAGCGGGAGCGCGGTCGGCGCTAGCACCGGCCCGAACGCTGTGGCGCGTAAGCCGGGATCGAACTGTTGGCCGCAATAAGGCGTGCGCATAGAACATTTACCTAGCCGGCGAGGCAAGAAAGTTTGCACCTCGAATTCCAGGAGTATGGCGACAATCGCTATCGGAATTCACAAGAGTGACCAATAGAGGCCAATGATGAGCTGGCGGAGTTGGCCTGTCTTTGCGAACGGTCAATGTCATGCTCGAGTCTGACTATCGGCGTGATAGCAACCCGCACCAGGGTCGAGTCGCCGGCGCGGTCGCATAGCGCCAGTTGTGCAATGCTCCAAACGCTTGTGTCAAGCCTGCCTATTTTTACTTTTTATTAACAATATCTTTACAACACAATCTGCTCCAATCGTGAAGCTTGCCCTAAAACAAAGACAATCCGCCCATAAACGGGCTTACTCAACAATAAACCCTACAGTCGGCCAAGCTATACAGACAATGTTGTCCCGAATTGTGGGTGTCCGAAGGGCATTCTGGGGAGAGGTGTAACATTACTGTGAATTACCAAGACAGGACAAACAGGATAAGTGTGCCGGAAGGCCAGTCGAATGTCTTCCGCGCGGATGTTTTCAGGCCAAGGAGGCCCAAACCGGGATCCTGGCTCAATCAGGGACATTGGTTGTCAATGAGGACCGTGTCAAGCGCGTTCCCTGCCCTCGTCCTGTTTGTACTCTGCGCATTACCGCTGGCGCAAAGAGCGAGCGCCATACCCGCATTCGCGCGTCAATACGCGACTTCGTGCCAGACGTGCCACGTGGCCTTCCCGAAGCTGAACGATTTTGGCAAGGCCTTCAAAGATGCGGGCTTCAAGTTCCCGGAAGGTGACGAGGATCAGCTTAAGGTGGCGCCCGTGATGTTGGGCGCCGAAGCTCAGAAACAGAATTTTCCGAAATCGGTGTGGCCGGGATCGATTCCGGGGATGCCGCCGATCGGGTTGCGGTTCAACACCTTCTTCCAACTCACGGGCGCGAACCGTAACAAGTTCGACCCGCTCACTCCGGCCGGAAGCGTTCCTCAGTTCATCCCAGGCGCCGATTTTGCGAGCGGCTTTTTCAGCATCTTCACTGCGGGCAACTTCGGCAGCGGCATCGCTTTCTGGGTTGACGACGACATCAGCGTCAGCGGCCACAATAGCGCGGGCGAACTCGGCGATGCGTATTTGAAATTCGTGAACGTTGGGCGGTTTCTGAAGCTCCCGAAAGATTCACTGAGCGTGCGCGTGGGGCAGTTCGAGCTGGATCTGCCGATCACACAAGCGCGCAGCTACGACCTTAGCCCTTATGACATTTACTCGCAGGCCAACATCGGCGCCATGAACTCGCTCGTGTCGCTGCAGCAGAACGTGTCGAACCAATTCTCGTTCGCGGGCGCGGCAAAGGGAATTGAATTGAGCGGCGGACACCAGTACGGCGGCTACCATTATTCGGTCGCCGTCATCGACGACAATTCGGCCGGCGACGATCAATCGTCCAATACGAGCTCCTACGTGCCATCGGCGACCGGCGGCGAGAATGGCGGGGTCGGCTTCGGATCGAGTTCCGGGTGGAAGACCATTTACAGCCGGCTGTCTTACCGCTTCAATCTGGAGCGCGACCCCGACAGCCGGCACGCCATCCAGGCCGCTGGTGCGAGCGGTCCACATGACCATACCAGCCTGAACCTGGGCTCCTTCTATCTTTATGGGAAGTCCTTGCAGCGCTTCGCGGGAGCCGCGACTACCGATGGGTCGAGCGTGATCCTCAGTGCGAAGGAACCTTACTATCGCGCGGGCGGCGATTTCAATTTCAACTTCCGCAAATTTAATGTCTATGGGGTCTACATGTTCGGCCGCGATCAGAGTCTGCTGCCTGTGGACCAAAGCGGCAATCTCATCCCGCTGCCGATTTCTTCAGGACCGCCAATTCCTGTGGGATTCGTTCGAAGCGTGCCTGCGAAATTCAATGGCGGCTTCGTGCAGGCGGACTACATGATCCTGCCGTGGCTCATGGCGAATGCGCGCTGGGACGGGGTCCACTCCTCGGCCGATCGGATCAATGGACTCGCGTTCTCTGGCAATACGCCGTTTTTTGCGCCGCTGAGTTCCACTCGCAACCGGTTCACGCCGGGCCTTCAGGTTCTGATTCACCCCAACATCAAGTTCTCGTTCGAATACCAGTTCCGGCCGAAGCAGATTGCCATGGTGCAAACCGACCCCACCACGGGCAAGTTAACCGCAGTCGATCCATTTCGAGTCAATACAGCGCTGTTTGGTCTCGAGTTTGTTTACTAGCTCGAACAAGGAAAGGGATTAAATCATGTCAACAACTCAAACTATCGTGACTCATCAAAGGCCGTGGCTGCCTTTGGCCCTGGCGGTGCTTGCCGCCGGGCTCATGGCGCGCGCTCAGGCCCCCGACGCCAACCCGTCGACCGCCAAGGAAGAGAAATCCGGCAGCATCTCCGGCAAGGTCGCCGCCGGGAAAGGCATCTCGGTCGTGTGGGTGGAAGCGACGCCGGGAATGACAATGGCCAAGCCGGCAAAGCCATTTACGCTTTCTCAAAAAGCGTTGCGCTTTGAACCGCATATCATGGCCGTTCCCGTCGGAGCCACCGTGGACTTCCTGAACAACGACAGCGTGCCTCACAACATCTTCTGGCCCGCCATAAGCTCCAACAAGAAGCTGGGCCACAGTCTGGGGACCTTCCCCAAGGGCCAGACGCGAGCGTTTCAATTCACTGCACCAGGCATCGTCCCTCTGCTTTGCAACGTGCATCCCGAGATGTCCGCCTACCTCATCGTCACGCCCACTCCCTATCTTGCCGTAACCGACGACTCGGGCAGCTTTACGATCGCCGACGTCCCGGATGGCAGTTACACGGTATCGGCGTGGCACGAAGGCTACAAGAGTCAGACCAAACCGGTCACTGTGGCGAGTGACGCGAAGGTCGACTTTACGTTGACGAAATAGCGGCTGCCGGTGAAAGGACGTTCATGCTGAGCCGAATTGCGGATAACGATGTCGATCTTGAATGCTTGGAGAGCGGCTTTGCATGATGCCCTGCCCGGCCGGCGCCGGCACACAAACAAGCTTCGGTTCGCGGTCGATGGGACGGCATTGGCGCAACTGCCGTTTCTTTGCGCGCCGTTCCCAGCCCAAAGGACGCTTACCCGCCCATCGTGCATTTTCGTCACGCTGCTGCTGGCCGTCTTGTCCGCTTCGGCCCAGGTGCTGGCGCCCGAGGAAATCCGCGATCCGCAAATGCGCGCCCTGCAGCAGAAGTATCGCAACGAGCTGAAGCTCATCACGAGCGCCGCCGCCGCGCACAGTTTTCCGTACCACTTCTATTTCAGCCGGAAGCTCGACCTCGCGGAGAAGGACCAGCAGCAGAGCGACCAGCGCTCGGTTCAGTTCGACCGGTATCGCGACCGCGTGGTTCTCAAGATCACCGGCAACTACTTTGCTTCGTACTCGGCCGAGCTGCTCACACCCGAGGAGCGCGCGCGGCAGACCTATGAGAGCGTGATGCTGCCGCTGTTGCGGGCAGCGGTCCCAGCGCTGGAGAAGGCGGATGCGCCGCAGGCGTTTGCATTTGAAATCTCGCATCACGTGCGCAAGAAGATCCTCGGAGTCCCCTCCGAGAACGTTGAGAATGTAGTGCTGGTGCTTCCCAGGGAATCCGCCCGGCGTCTGGTGGCGTCCGCCGATCCGCATGTACGAGAAGCGGCGCTATTCGAGGCCGAGGCTTACTTGAACGCTAACCCAATTTCCATCTGGCCACGTTCGGAGGAGGACACCGGGCGGGAGGCGGCCGCTTCGCAATCGCATCCAACTGTCGAAGCCGCGCCTCCCGTCCCCGTGCCGGCTCCCGTGGTTTCCGCGCGTCTTATGCAGGACATCGGTGTGCCCAATGCAGCCGCCAAAGCCGTGCCCACGCCTGCCGATCAAGCCAAGTTGGCGCGGGACAGTTCGCCCAACGCAGTGAAGGCGCTACAGAAGGCGTATCAACCCACACTCGACTTGATGGTCAAGGAACTGGAATCGCAAGCGCATTTTGTGAGCTACGCTCCGCCTGCGTTCATCCCGTTCCATAGTGGCGCTTACTTGCAGGTATCGGTGACCACTACGCTCCCGCAAGCCGTGGCGGGTTCGCAATACAGGCAGGCGGCTCTGGCGTTTGACCAGCACATCGCGCATCTCATCCGCCCCGTGCTCGCCTACTTCAAGGACCACAACGGCGACTTCGACGGAATTGACTTCAGCACCACCCTCCGGTTTGCGGCCGGTCAGGGTGCGGACGGAAGTCCCTTGGCGGTCGAGCTCATCGCCCCGCTCAAGCTCCTGAGCGATTACGCGAACTTCGATTCCACTGGCCAGCAACTGATCGATTCGAGTTTCGTGCTCATCAACGGCGAACGGGTCAGCTTGAATTTGCAGGCGGCCGAAGCCGGTGCGCCGGCACAGTGAATGCGCCCATAGAAGTGAAGACTCCGCGGTTGCACCACTGCGCCGCGATTGCCGGCATTGGTGCGCGGCGTTGAGGCGCTGCTTTCTTGCTTGATCCAAAGCCCAAAGTGCACTCATCAGAGGTAGAAGTCCGCCAAAGCTTGGCGGATTTCGAAAAAACGCCCGTTTGTATTCCGCGACTTACGAAGCATGCCCGCCAAAGCTTGGCGGTTTGGGCGTCTCTACCACGCGCCCGCTACGGCTTCATACTGCCTGATTCTCCTTGAGGCTTCCGAACCAGCGACTTGATGTATGCGATCAACTCGACCACTTCCTCTTCGGTAACCCTATCCCGGAATGTCGGCATGAGCGGCTGATACCCGTCCACCACCTTCGCGGCCGGATCCAGAATGGATTCGCGGATATACGCTTCGTCGGCTTCGACCGTCGCGCCGCCCGTAAGCAGCACGGTCTGGCCAAACAACCCTCTGAGTGCGGGACACCGTCCCGATCCGTCGTCCTTGTGACAGCGGATACACGCAAGGTCTTGAAACAGCTTCGCCCCCTCTTCCACGAGAGATCCTCTCGGCCCTCCCGCCAGCCACAACGCGTACTCCTTCGGCTCCATCGCGTATATCCACCCATTCATCCCCGAGTGGTTCGTCCCGCAGTACTCGGCGCAGAACAGATGATACTTGCCGGGCTTGGTGGCCTTGAACCAGGTGGTGGTATATCGTCCGGGGACGATGTCCTGTTTGCTGCGGAAGGCGGGCACGGAAAAACTGTGCATGACATCTTCGGAGGTCATTGTGAGTTTCACGGGTTGGCCGACCGGAACGTGCAACTCGTTGATCTCGCGCATCCCCTCCATGTGCTGCAGCTTCCACATCCATTGCTTGGCCACGATGTAGATCTGCATGGCGTCTCGCGGTGGCCGGCTTTCGTCGATGAAGATGCGCGCGCCCCATCCGAACATAACCATGGTCAGGCCGAAGGGAATGACCGACCAGACGACTTGCAAACCCCATCCGGCGTGCACCGGCTGCGGCAGTTCCAGCTCCGATCGCCGCCGATAGCGGAGCGCAAAATAGGCAATCGCCGCGAAGATCAGCACCGTGAAGCAGAGCGACACGGTGAGCAGAAACCGCAGCAACTGGTCCACGTCCGCAGAAATGCTGGAGGCTTGCTCCGGAATGAGAGGTATTTGAAATCCCATCGTGAACCACCCCGCCCGCCTAGTGTAGTGCGTCCAAAATACTGTCGATTATCAAGATCGTGTGGGGCAGGATGGCATCCTGCGCGGCGGTTGGCAACCGCCGCTGTTTTGCCGAAAAATCGCACCAAGCCGATTGACAATCGGCCGCAGCTTGCCAAGCTGCCCCACAACCGACAGCGTTGTGCGCCAGGAATAATCATCATTCTGCATGACGCAGTACATTAGTTGACCTTCGATGCGATGCCGGCCTCGGATGGAATGCTCGTACTACCGGCGTTGTTTGGCGTACCGCGCCCGGCGCGCCCAGGCAGTCCGCGCTGTGCGAGCAGTTCGATGGCGCGGTCGATGGGAATTCTCACGACGCCCTTCTTCCGGTCGACCCACCCATAGCTGTTCAGGACCTGGTCTTCCACAGCGCGCATCTGCCGCAAATCCTCGACCGCGTTAGCTTGCAGCCGGGGCTCCGGGGGCAGCTTCGCGGCATTCGCATCGACAACGGTGGGACTCGACTGATTCGCGCTGGCGCGTATTTCGAACCGGGGCGAAAGCCGGCTCAGCACCAAACCCCACGCGGCCGTGAGCAAAATGAGCCCAAGGGCGACCTCTACTGTCGCCCCAAATTCCAGGTCGCGGAGTTTTTGACGCACTGATATCTTGCTCCTGCCGATCCGATGACGTTCCAGACTCTTATCGCCGGCCATGTTCCAAAGCCTCCGCGAGTTCGATATCGTTCAGCGGCATCAGCGGGCGCCTTTCCAACTGCATCAGGAAATAAGCCAGCCAGATGCCTCCCAAGCCTAGTAGTGCGGCGAAATCAACCCAACTCACCGCCAGCGGACCTTTCGCCGCATCGGGGGCTACGAGCCAATAAGTGTCCACCACGCGCATGCACTGGATGAAGACGGCAATGCCGGCCAGCAATTTGAAGTTGCGTTTCAGGTCTCGCGAAAGCAGCAACGCGAACGGCAGTGCGAAATGACCCGCAACGAGAGTGAGCCCCACGTACTGCCAGCCGCCTCGTAATCGTTCCTGGTACCAGGGAATCTCCGCGGGCAGATTGCCGGCCCAAATCACAAGGAACTGGGAAAACGAAAAGTACGCCCAGACCATGACGTTGGCGAGCAGCAGTTTGCCGAGGTCGTGCAGGTGGCGGGGAGTCAGAACCTCCAACATCGGCCGCGAGTAAGAGAGCATCACCAGGACGGCGATCAGGAATGCCAGCGACGACAGGGCCTGGCTCGCGACGAACAGCAGGCCGAACATCGTAGAGAACCAGTGCGGATCGAGCGACATGACCCAGTCGATGGCCATGAAGGTGACGGCGAATCCCCAGAAGATCAAGCCCGGTGCGCTGATACGCGACATGACACGGTGCGCAGTGGAGGAGCCTTCGCGATCTTCCGCGGCGGACCAGCGATTCAGCAACCACCCCAGAAGACTCCACCCACCCAGATAGATGGCGGCCCGGACCAGGAAAAACGGGACGTTCAAGAAGGCCTGTTTGTGTTTGAGGATTTCGTCCGCGGCGACGACGCCGGCATGCGACCACCTGTACAAACTGGGAATGCCGAATGCGATGGGAATGAAAAGCACGGCCAGCAGCGGCAATGTACGGACGGCCGCTTCGGCCGGCCGGCGAATCACCACACCCCACGCGCCACCGGTCAGATACTGGCACATCAACCATGCCAGGCACCCGGCGGCAATTCCGACGAAGAAGACATATGCCCAGAGATACGATCGGAAGAATTGATCGGGCGAGACAACTGCGGCAGTTGTCATCGCGATCAGCCCAAGCAGGCCGACCGCGCCGGCACGCATCCGCATCTGGCGCAGGCGCACTCGTAACTCCGAGGAGACTTCGAAGTCGAAGGATTGGACGATCATCGCGTGCCCCCCGTGCCAAGTTGCGTGCGGGCCTCGAACGGCGCGTCATTGACGGTCGCATGCTGAGCAAGCTGCAATGCGCGTTGGTAGGCGACGATAGCCCAACGGTCCGCGGGTTTGATTTCCGCAGAGAAGTCCGGCATGGCTCCAAAGCCGTTCGTGATGACGTCGAAGAGGTAACCGTTGGGCGCTTGCCGCAACCGGTCGATATGGTACGACGGCGGACGGCGGAATCCACGGCGCACCACCATGCCGAGACCGCTACCCGTATGGTCATGGCAAGGCGAGCAAAATACGTTGTAACGCTGTTGGCCGCGCAACAGCACTTCCTTGGTCAAGGCGACCGGCAGCGTTTCGATGAACGTCCCGTCGGGCTTCTTGCCGGTGTGGAAGAGTGCGTCGCTATTCAGATGGCCGCGCGCCACGGTACCCGCGGGAATGGGACGCGCAGAGCGGCCGTCGGCGAAGAAGTCACTCGGCCGCAGAGCGATGTACTTCGGCTGGTCATGCATGTCCTGGCGGCATGCTGCGACGGGCAGCAGGATGAGTACGGCAAGGCCCGCCAGCGGAATCCTGGATCGCTCGTTCACCACCGCGGATTTGCAGCTATTAGTGCGCAACTTCGGACACCTCCTGGGCATGGAGGGTCTCGAGCAAACCGTATGTCATCTCCGGATCGAAGAGCGGGTCCGCCGCCTCGATGCACAGAAAGAACCGGTCGCGGGACGCCGTCTCGAAGCGCGGAACGTTGAACACGGGGTGATACGGCATGGGCAGCCCGCAAAGCGCCAGCATGCCCATAAACGCGGCGAGACACCCGAACAGGATCGTCAGTTCAAACGAGACGATGATGTAGGAGGGCCAGCTATGCAAAGGCCGGCCGCCGACGTTGATGGGGAAGTAAATTACCGTCACATAAGTACTGCAGCAGGTAACCGGACAGACCTCCGAGGATGCCCCCGATGAGCACGATCAGGGGCAGCTTATTCTCGTGCAGATGCAGGATGTCGCTGAGTTCCTCGATGGGGAAGGGCGTGTACGCATCCACCTTCTTATAGCCCAGGTCGTAGACGGCACGGGTGGCATCCACCAACGACGTCGGACTGTCGAATTCGGCCATGAGGCCGTAAATGCCTGGTTTCTTCACCGTCTTGAGTCCTCGCGCACTTTGGCCTGCGGCAGCAGGGTCCGGACTTCAAAAATGGAAATCATGGGCAGAACGCGCACGAACAGGAAGAACAGGACGATGAACAATCCGATGCTGCCCAGCAACGTAGCCCAGTCCCAGCGCGTGGCGTGGAACAGACCCCAGGATGAAGGAACGAAATCCTGCGCCAGGCTGGTGACAATGATCATGAAGCGCTCCAGCCACATGCCGACGAGCACGACGATCGAGGAGAGGAACAGCAGCACGGGGGTCGTGCGGAACTTCTTGAACCACAGAGCTTGCGGCAGCACGATGTTGCACAACACGAGGAACCAGTAGAAGCCCGCGTAGGGGCCAGTCATCCTATTCCAGAAGGCCTGCTGTTCAAAAACGTTGCCGCTGTACCAGGCCATGAAAGTCTCCATGATGTAGGCGTAGGCCACGATCAAACCAGTGGCCAGCATGATTTTGGCGGAGTTCTCCAAATGGCGGTCGGTGATGAGGCCCTGCAGCCCGTAGGCCGCCCGAATCGGAATCGCGAGCACCAGCACCATGGCAAAGCCCGAGTAAATTGCGCCTGCGACGAAATACGGTGGAAAGAACGTGCTGTGCCAGCCGGGGACGATGGCGATGGTGAAATCGAAACTGACGACTGTGTGGACCGAGAGGACGAGGGGCGTGGACATGCCCGCCAGCAGCAGCGAGGCGGTCTCGTAAATGGTCCAGTGCCGCGCCGAGCCACGCCATCCCATGGCCAGAATGCCGTAGATATATTTGGTGATCGTGTTCTTGGCGCGGTCGCGCATGGTGCCCAGATCGGGGATCATGCCCGTGTACCAGAACAGCAGTGACACCGTTAAGTACGTTGAAACCGCGAACACGTCCCAGACGAGCGGACTGCGGAAGTTGGGCTCAACGCCCATCGAATTGGGATAAGGCATCAGCCAGTAAAACAGCCACGGCCGGCCCATGTGCAACAGCGGGAACTGACCCGCGCAGGCCACCGCGCACAGCGTCATGGCTTCCGCGAAACGGTTGATCGAGTTGCGCCAACTCTGATTGAGCAGCAGGAGAATCGCCGAGATCAGCGTGCCAGCGTGGCCAATCCCGATCCACCACACAAAATTGGTGATCGCGAAGCCCCACATGACCGGCGACCGTATACCCCAGATACCGACGCCTTTCACCATCAGCAACGTCGCCGACAAGAGGAACAGCATGAGCAGGCTGAATCCGGCGAAGAAGCACCCAATCCAGAAAACCGGCGTCCGCTTGGTAAGCACGACGCCGGCAATTTGATCGCCCACGGAGCCGAGCGTATACCCCGGAGCAATGATGTCCGTTTCCGTCTTTTCGATCACTTGAGGTTCGGCTGCCATGGTGGTGCTCTAGGCCTCGATCTCCGGGTTCGGGTTGCGCAGGCTCGCCAGGTATGTGGTGCGCGGACGTGTATTCAGATCCGCCAGCATCGCGTAGTTCAGCTTCTCGGCTTTCATCTTGGCCACGCGGCTGTTGGGGTCGTTGATATCGCCGAAGACGATCGCTTCGGCGGGACAGGTCGCCTGACACGCCGTTAGAATTTCCCCATCGCGGACCTTTCGGTCTTCCCGTTCGGAATCGATCTTGGCCGCATTGATTTTCTGCACGCAATAGGTGCACTTCTCCATCACGCCGCGGCTGCGAACCGTGACGTCGGGATTGCGCTGCAGCTTGAGACTGGGGGTCTCAAAGTCCGAGAACAGGTAGAAATTGAATCGCCGCACCTTGTAGGGACAGTTGTTGGAACAGTAACGCGTGCCAACGCAGCGGTTGTAGACCATATCGTTCAGGCCTTCGGCGCTGTGGGTGGTGGCTTGCACCGGGCAGACCAGTTCGCACGGAGCGTTCTCGCATTGCATGCAGGGAACCGGCTGATTGTATAGCCTCGGGTTCTTGGGGGCGCCGCTGTAATACGTATCGACGCGCAGCCAATGCATGGAGCGGCCACGGCGCACCTGGTCCTTACCGACTACCGCAATATTGTTCTCCGCCTGGCAAGCCGTGACACACGCCCCGCACCCTATGCAGGCGGACAGATCGATCGCCATGCCCCACGCATACCCCTCGTACTTATATCCCGGATAGAGTGTCAGTCCGGGAGGCGGTGTTTCCGCGCCCTGGTGCGGAGCCTCCGGGTTTTTGAGGTATTCTCCGAGATCCGCCTCGCGGTAGATATGCCGCCGGGTGTCCAGTGCATGCTGATTCTGCGTGGTGGCGAACAGGTAGGAACCTGATGTGATCTTCGCCTCCAGGCCTATGTCATGCCACAGCGCCTTCGACGTGCGCAGACCGTATGGGTTGAAGCCCATGCCGGTGCCAACCCGTCCGGCCATCGTCCGGCCATATCCAAGGTGAAGCGTCACTGAGTCGTCTGCATGACCGGGCTGGATCCACACGGGCGCGCGAAGAGTGCGGCCCTGGTAGGTCAACGCCACCATGGGGTTTCCTTCCGCGCCATAGTTCAGATCGGCTTCCCGCATGACGCCGAGGCGCGTGGCCGTGGCCGGGCTCATGATTGCGGCGTTGTCCCAGGTCAGTTTGGTAATCGGCTTGGGCAGTTCCTGGAGCCAGCCGTTGTTGGCGAAGCGTCCGTCATAGATCGAGGGATCGGGGCGGAAGACGATTTCGAGATTGCCGCCCGCGAGCGCTGGCGCGCCGGGCGAACCGAGTGCGCCAGCGCGCACCGCCAAGCCCTTGGTGGGCAGCGCCGAACCCGGCACTACGCCATCGTGAAGTGCGCGCCGCCACCAGGCTTCGAAGTCCTCGGCCTTGTGCTTACCCGACCAGTATCCCTTTACCAGATCCAGCGCGCCGGTCTGCGGCTGGTCCGTCAGCAGATTGAGAACCTGCAGCACCGAACGGCCGCCATAGAGCGGCTCGATCAGAGGCTGCTGTATCGTCACCGTACCGTCGAAAGCACGCGCGTCGCCCCACGTTTCGAGGTAGTGCGTCTCGGGAAGATGCCACTGGCAGACATTGGACGTTTCATCGTGGAACTGGCTGAGATGAACGCGCAGCTTCGCCTTTTGGATGCGATCGCGCATGCCGATCTCGACCGGCGAGTTGAACACGGGATTGCCGCCCAGAACTAACAGCAGGTCCACGGCGCCGGCGTCCAGATCTTTCACGAGATCCGCGAGCGAGGCGATCTGATCCGCTGGACTCGCTTCGATGGGATCCGTGTAGAACACGGTTTTGCCCACGTTGCCCAGCGCGGCGTTCATCGCGTGCGCCAGCGCATGGACGATGGGCGGCTGGTAATCGCCGGGGACGACCAGGCTCGCGCCTTTACGGCCCTTGAGGTCGCGCGCGATGGCGCCGATCCATTTATAGACCTCTACGTTTTCGCCCTTTTGATCTCCGTTTGCCGCGCCCAACTCCGCCGCCAATGCCCAGGCAAACTCCTGCACGTCGCAAGCGCGCAACGCAAGCCGGTGGTCCGCTTTGCTCCCGGTGGGTGTGGGCAGGGGCTCAACCACATATAGCCGGTTCATCGCGGTGTTCGTGCCGCGCACTCGCCGCCTCGCCGCAAACTGCCGAGCGTAACGGAATGCGGCCGGACCGGAAGCCAGGAAGTCTGCATCGAGCGATACGATGACATCGGCGCCGGCCATGTCGTAGTAGGTGTTGACAGGCTGACCGAATGCCTGTGAGGCGCCGGCGCGAGCGCCGTGCGCCCCCGCCGGATCCCAGGCATGCCACTTGGCCCTCGGATACTTCCTTTGGATCTGGTGGATCTGATCCGCGATAGCCGGCGAAGTAATGGTCTCAGTGAGAATGCGAATGCCTGCGCCGCGCTTGGCTGTCTGCTGCGCCAGGGCATCGTGGAGCGTCTCGTAGAAATCGCTCCAGGAGCGCGCTTTGCCTTCATACGTCGCGCCCTGCGAACGGTCTGGATCGTACAACTGGAGAACCGAAGCCTGCAGCAGGGCGCTGGCCGCTCCTAGCGTTGCCGGATGTTGAGGGTTGCCCTCGATTTTGGTGGGTCTGCCCTCGTGGCTCTCGACGAGCACTCCCTGCGCGACGCCATCGATGGTCATCGCCGTGGCAAAGAACAGCGGACGCCCGGGGACCAGGCTCTCGGGCTGCTGCGCGTACGGCATGATGTACTCGGTGGGCTGCTTCGTGCACGCCCCCAAGCCGGCCAATGCCAGCGAGGCGCCCATCAGCTTGAGGAAATTGCGGCGGCCTTGCCCGATGTCTTCGTCGTCGCTCCAGCCGATGGCCTGCCGCGGGAACTCGCGCTCCAGCAGGTCCCTGAATTCCGGCGCGGCGGCGAGGTCTTCCAGGCTGCGCCAGTATTCGCGCCCGTGAGCGCTTTCCAGCCGTGCACGAGCGGCGGCGAGATCCGGTTGCTTGTTTGAATCACTCATCTCTTGCTCCGCTCATCTATGGCAAGTCGAACAACTGGTCAGTTGGCGCGCATCCTGAATGTGATATGCCCGCACCAACTTGCGCCCGATCTCTTCCTGATTGCCGGCTGGATGGTAACCCATGGCTGTGATGAACTCGCGCGGCCTGACAAACCGCTCTGGTTGGCGGTGGCACTCCAGGCACCACTCCATGCGCAGAGTACTCTCCTGCCATGTCAGCGGCATGCGATCCACGCGCCCGTGACAGGTTTCGCAGCCCACGCCCTTGTTGATATGAATGCTGTGGTTGAAGTAAACGAAGTCGGGCAAATCGTGCACGCGCGTCCATCGAATCGATGCGTTGTCGCGAAACGCCGCGCGCACGGGCTCCAGCATTGGGCTCGTTTTCCAGATCTGCGAATGGCAATCCAGACACGTCTTGACAGGCGGAATATTCGCAAAACCCGAATCCTCGACAGTGGTATGGCAGTACTGACAATCTATGCCGTCGTCGCCAACATGGTGGGCATGGCTGAAAGGCACCGGTTGCTCGCGCGGAGTGCCCTGCCCCGTGGCGTAATTAGAGCGATCGAGTTGGTAACCCAGCCAGCCCACGAGTCCGGCAATAACCACAGCGCCGTAAAGCATGCCGCGCGCGAGTGCATTCGTGCTGTGATGAAAGAGTTGTGGCATGTCGTTACTCTCTCGACTCCCATGCCGAGGTGTTCTTGTATCGCATCGGAAGAAATGGGGCTCGCCCAGAAGCCCGCTGAAGCACCCAATCCCCAGCCTGCCGGCGTATTAGAACAGCCGCCTCTCCCTTCGCTATAACCGGCGCAGACTGACGAAAGTGAGCGATTCTAGCGTGAATATTCTCGAAAGAGCTTGCGATACAGCAAAAAGATTTCACGCATGCGGTAGTGTTCCCATTTATCGCACGGGATTCCTCCTCCACCCGGATTGCAGGGTTTCTGCTCGATGGGATGTCGCCGACATTAGCCCATAAACCGAAGACTGAATGATGACAATGGGTTGCGATCTAGCAGGCGCGGGGTTGTGGGGTGAGAGCGCTGCCTGCCACGCGGCTCGATAGTATCGATCCGTGTGAATTGCTAGAATGTTGTAAAAGTTTATACGCACGATCGTAATGATCCCGCGGCTGATTTATCGGCAGATCTGCTTGGGCTGAACTCTCTTTGTGGCCTCTTCAGCGATTCTCATCCTCGACGATGGCGTCGGTCTGCGCGAGAGACCGTTGGCCTGCCGCTCGAATAGGATGGCTATCGGGAAAAGGGACGGTTGAGAACCTGCCAGAGGCGTGAGACAAGAACGGCGCAACACGGCAGCGCTCTAATTCGGCGGACGCTCATCATTCGTAGCGCAGCGCCACCACTGGATCGACTCTTGCCGACCTCCGCGCCGGGAGGTAACTTGCCAGTAAGGCCACGGCGGCCAGCAACACGGACGCAACCGTAAAGGTGAGCGGGTCCGCGGACGAGATGCCATAGACATAACCGGCCATCAGGCGGCTTAAGATCATAGCTCCCGCGAGGCCCAGGACCACGCCGGCCAATGTCACCCCAAGCCCTTCTCGCATCACCAACTGCAGCAAGTCGTGGCGGCTCGCTCCCAGAGCCATGCGGATGGCCATCTCCTGCGCGCGCCGATTCACGGCGTAGGACATCACGCCGAAGATGCCCACCGCGGAAAGCACCAGGGCCAAAGCCGAGAAGACCCACACCAGGATCATCGGGAAGCGAAGTGCGCCGTAAGATTCTGCCACGATCTCGCTCATCGTCTTGATGCGGTTTACGGGCTGATCCTTGTCGAGAGACTGGACGGCGTCGCGCAGGGCCGGAACAACGCTCATCGGCGGCAATGAGGTTCTCACAACCAGGAACACCGATGGCGAGGGGTGCTGCGCAAACGGCACGTAGATGTCGGCTCCCGGGCGCCACAGATCTTCGCTTCGAACATCCCTGGCGACGCCCACCACCTCGAGAGGCCGATTGGCCTCGGAGGTTTGTCCCGAGTAGACGCGCGCCAAAACCGTGAGATAGTTCCCCAGCGGACTCGCGTGCGGCCAATAGCGCTGCGCGACAGTTTCGCTGATGATGGCAACAGGCGCACCTCCCTCGCTGTCGTGCTCCGTGAACTCGCGCCCCGCCGCCAGGCGCATTCCCATGGCCTTGAAAAAGCCAGGCGTCACGATGTTGAAGCTCGCTGTCGGTTCCTGTCCAGGCGCGGACGGGGGCCAGCCCTGCGGCAGAAAGAATACGTTGGCGCCGCCGCTTTGGGACCCCGCGGCCTTCACGCCGGGTACGCTTGCGAGTTTTTGCATCAGTTCGCGGTAGAAGACCGCCTGTTGTGTTGCGGACCCGTATTTGTAATGCGGCAGACTGAGGCCCATGGTCACAACGTTCGTTGGATCGATGCCGAGGTCGACGTTCACCAGTTCGATGAATGTGCGAATCAGCAAGCCCGCTCCGGTCAACAAAACCAGAGCTAACGCCATCTCGCAGACCACCAGGGCGTTGCGCAGGTTTCGCCGGCCGGCCTCGGCCGTGGTAGTCGCTCCGCCTTCCTTCAGTGAATCGGTGAGCCCGCTCTTTGCCGTCGCCCACGATGGCACCAGGCCAAAGATCACCCCGGTTGCCAGTGTGACCGCCAGGCTGAACAGGAGCACACGCCAATCGATGCCGATGACACTCGCATTCGGGAGGCTGAGGCCGGAGCTGGCGATAGCTAGCGTCAGGAGACGATCTCCCGCATAGGCGAGCAACAGCCCCAGCCCGCCGCCGCAACAGGCGAGCAACAGGCTTTCGGTGAGCAATTGGCCGATCAGCCGCCGGCGAGTAGCGCCCATGGCGACGCGGATCGCGATCTCGCGTCTGCGTCCCGTGGCGCGCGCCAGCAGCAGGTTGGCCACGTTGGCGCAAGCGATCAGCAGAACGAACATCACGGCGCCCAGCATGGCGAACAGGGGCGTCTGCATTTGGCGATGATAGGCTGCGTGGAGTGGTTCCACTTTGATGCCCCAACCTTTGTTGGCCGCGGGATACTCGCGCGCCAGGTTGCCGGCCAAAACGTTCATCGCGGTCTGCGCCTGAAGCACGCTCACGCCCGCCTTGAGGCGCGCCTGGGTTTGCAGATCCCGTGAAGTGCCGCGCCCGGTTTCGCTGCGTTCTTCAGGCGTGAGCACGAGCGGAACGAAAACATCCATCTCCTGGTCCCACGTGAAACGGAATGAAGCAGGCATCACGCCTACTATCACGTAGCGGACTTGGTCGAGAAGAATAGTCTTGCCCAGAATGGACGGGTCGGAACCGTAACGCGTCCGCCAGAGACTATAACCGATGACTGCCACCCGATCGTGGCCGGTCTCCATCTCCTCGGGCAGCAGAAAGCGGCCCATCTGCGGCACAACGCCAAACATCGGCAACAATTGGGCCGAAGCCTTGATGCCGCGCACGCTCTCCGGCCGGGCGCCTTCGGTAATGTTGAACTCCGACCAGCGGAAGTAGGCGACCTGTTGAAATACGCCGGCCGCTGCGATATCGACGACATTCGGCGCCGAGACGCCCGTTTGAATGTAGCCTTCGCCCTTCTGATTGCGCCACTGCCCGAGCCCCACCAGTTGATCCGGATCCGGGTACGGCAACGGCCGCAGAATCACGGCGTCGACGAGGCTGAAAATAGCGACGTTAGCGCCGATGCCGAGCGCCAAAGTAATTACCGCCACGGCCGCGAATCCTGGATTCTTCAGCAACACCCGAAGGCCGTAGCGCAGGTCATGAAGTGTCGCTTTCATCACTGCCACAGGAGTCGCGTCAATCCCAGTTCAAGTCCCGTATTACGCTAATCCTAAACTTGAAGCGGACGTGGATCAATGTGGATTGCAGGCGAACGACCCACAGTTTACGTTCATGCATAGGCTCGCCGAGAGGGGCGCAAATCGGATTCTCGTTCAAGGATGAGGAACGCCCATGGCCTGCCGAAAGCCTGAGATCAGACGATCCGCCTTCTCCGCCTGGCCTTGTTCGCGGTACAGCTTCGCAAGCAACAGGACTGCGGGTTGAAGCAGCGGATCGAGTGCCACTGCTAGCTGCAACTGCCGAATAGCCTCATCAGGGCGATTCAAGGCCACCAGTACCGTTGCCGCATTCACACGATAGGGCGCGTAGTTCGGCTTGAGCGAGAGGGCCTTTTCGAACCTCTTCCATGCCTCAGCCGGTTCCTTCGCCTTTATCAGAACGCTGCCGAGGCTCGCGAGCAAGGCGGGATCGTTGGGAAAACTGCCCTCGATCCGATTCAACATGCGGTAGCCGCGAATTACTTCTGACGAGGACTGGTTGGCCAGCCCGGCGGCAACCAAGGCCAGCGCCAGATTACGCTCGCGCAGCGCCTGTTCCGGTTCGCGCCAAGCGGCCAATGTATCGGGTTGCGTTCCTTCCGTGCCGGTATCCGGACTGCGGGCGATCCTGTGGTTCGTGAATGCGGTGTGGCCGCCATCCTTCGCCGGCATCTTCGGCATGTGGCAAACCACACAATCGCGGCCCTCCGCGGCATGTGCCTTCTCAAGTGTCGCGGCGTGACAAGTGAGGCAGCGGTCGCGATAGTAAGCGGCAGGATGTGCCGGTCTATTGTGCGGATCGTGGCAGGATCCGCACCAGAGCCTGTCACCGCTCTTCAGGGCGCATCGACTCAGCGCAAGTTGTTCGGCATGGCTGACCACTTTGATGGAAGGGCCGGAAAGATTTGGAGGTGAAGCCGACGCACCCACATAGGTAGTGTAGAACTCCTCGAGTGTCTGGCCGGCCTTGAAGTCCGTCATCGACTTGCCGGGATTGGGTATGCGGATTTCGCCAGTGAGATGACATTGCTCGCATACGCTCGAACGCCTGGCGCCAGTTAGCTTGGCTGGGTTCAAAATGGAGCCGCGAATCGGGTTCCTCAAGTGTGCTTCCACGTCGCCGTGGCAGCGGTCACAGCCGATGCCGTAGGCGCCGAAGACACCGGTCTGGTATTGGTTCAGAGAGTCGGAAACCGGCAGCGGCCTGCCAGAGTGGCAGAAGAGGCACTCCGCGGTCACGGGCCGGGTGAAGTCGGGATGTAGATCGAATTCGTATCCCGGCGCCACATCCCAGAGACGGCGGCTTGCGTAGTAAGAAACCGGTGACTGGAAGACATTATTTCCGATCTGGATCAGATAACCGAACGCATGGGCTCCCGATCCGATGACGAAAGCGACGGGCAACTCCGCCGATTCGCCCTCCCGGGTGAAGCCTTGCGTCATGCCTCCCGCACGCGAGCGAACGAAGAAGACAGTCTTCGATGGACCGTGCTCGAAGGCCCCGTCCGGTTGGGCCGGGCCGGAGCCAACGGGCGCCAGGGAGCGCGCCATGGCCGACCTGGCATAACCCTCGACCTCTTTCGGATGGCAGACAGCGCAACGCTGGTCAGCGCGAATCGGGGAAGCTGCGAGGATCAGCAGCAGCACTCCGTACTCGTAGTTCCCGGCTGCTCGAAGAAGTTGCTGCATTCCGAACCCGCTGTCTCGCTCCGCTTCCAGTGGACTACCGCGGTTGCTGGCTTTCTTTGTTGCCTTCTTTGCTTTGGATGGCTTCGCGGGCCCGAGCGGCGGTGGCGGCTCGGGCGGCTTCGTCCATCCGGCTGAAGATCTGCATTTCCGCCTGGGCTTCCTGGCCGCGGCCCAACGCGCGGTATGCCTGCGCGAGGAGGTAGTGGATGCTTGGCTCGGCCGGCATCGCCTTGGCGGAGGTCAGCAACTCCGGCACGGCCTCCTCGTGGCGATGCAGCTTGACGAGCAGGCGTGCGCGGTCGAGGCGGGCTTCCGCCAGATCGGGACAGGCCGCCAGCGCTTTGTCGACATGGCCCAGCGCTTCCTCCGGACGAATGCTCTGCAGGAGCAGCACATCGCCCAGCTTCCAGGAAGCGCGGCAGTTGTGAGGATCGTTGGCGAGCTCGGCAGAAAACTCCCCAAACGCAGCGTCCCATTGCCCGGTTTCGCGGTACAGATCGCCAAGCTTGTAATGCAAGCCGGGCTGGCGCGGAGCGATGGCCACCGCCTTTTTCATTTCGAGAATCGCGCCGTCGTAATTCTTAAAGCCTTCGGCAATGTCGGATGAGATCTGATGAGCCCAAACGGAGCTGGGGTCGATTTCATTCACCCTGGCGAGCGCGGATTCCGATAGCTGGATGTATACCTTGCCCAGCAGATACCAGACCTGCGGGTTGCGCGGCTGCTGCTGCGACAGTAGCTCCAGCGCCCGGGCCGCAGCCTGGAAATCTCCCAACTTCGTCAGGCAATTCGCCAGAAACATCGAAGCGTTCGTGTCGCCCGGATTGGCACGAACCGCGGCTTCCAGGTGGGGGCGGGCTGCCCGCTGATCGCCCGATTCAAAATACGCGATCCCCAACAGAGCCGAAGTCGAAGGCACATTTGGATTGAACTTCAGCCCTCTTTCGAGCATCTCAATTGCTTTGGGATAGTTGCGGAGTTGGAGGTAGAGGGAGCCCAAATTGTTGTAGGCGGGCGAAAGGCGCGGAGCTATGCGCAGCATGGCCTCGTATTTCGCCGCGGCGCCCGCAAGATCACCCTTGGACTGAAGCTGGCTGGCTTCTTCGTGCAGTTGCTCGACGCGCGGATCGGAGGCGGGATCGGAGTGAACGCCGGCCTTCGGAACCTGGGCGCTAACGGGGCCCATCTGGAGCAGCCCTCCGAGAAGCCCAATGGAAATGACTCGCAGGACACGCATCCGGCGGAGGCACGTCATTGATCCAGAATAATCGTTGCGGGACGGACCGACGCGGGGCCGAGGCGTTTCCAGCGGGGATAATGGTGGGACTTGAGTAATCGCTCTGCCTGGATGCAAGTTCGACTCGTTGTCAAAACCGGGCCAATCTGGGTTTTGGTTTCCGCGGTTCTGGGCGGATTCGTGGCGCTCTCGCACTCGCGCGGCGGGGCATCGCCGTCTTCGGCGCTCGAGTTTTCCGAGGTCGCCGCCGCATCCGGCGTGCATGCAAACATGCGTTGCGGCAGTCCGGAAAAACGATGGATTACCGAAGCCAACGGAAGCGGTCTGGCCTGGCTCGATTACGACAACGACGGTCTGATGGACCTGCTGATTGTAAATGGTTCGAGCATGGAGGAACTGCGCCGGACGATGAAAGGCGGGGACGCCGATGGCCAACTCGCCGGACTCCGCACAAGGCGTCTACCTGTTTCACAATCTGGGCCATGGGAAATTTGAAGACGTCACGGAGCGCGCGGGCCTGCGCAATCCCGTACTGGGGCACGGGAGCCAACGCCGCCGATTTCAACAATGACGGTTACACCGACATCCTCATCACGACGCTGGGCCGCGACCTGTTGTATCGCAACAACGGGAATGGCACGTTTACCGAGGTCGGAGGCACGGCGGGCTTGAGCCGCACAATTGCCTGGCATACCGGCAGCGCGTTTGGCGATTTTGACGGCGATGGCTGGCTGGATATTTACGTAACCGGCTATGTCGACCTGAAGTCGTTTTCGCTCGCCGAACCCGCGCCGGTGTGCGACTACATGGGAAAAAAGACGTTTTGCGGACCGATCGGCCTGCCGGGCACGCGCGGTATTCTCTATCGCAACAACCACGACGGCACGTTCTCGGATGCGACCAAGAGCGCGGGCCTGGCCGACCTTCCGCTCGTCGCACGGATTCTCCGTCGTGGCGGACGATTTCAACCAGGACGGGCGCATCGACCTGTTCGTCGCGAACGATTCGGACCCCAACTTCCTGCTCCTGAATCGAGGCGACGGCACGTTCCGCGAGGCGGCGCTCGAACGCGGCGTAGCCTTCAACGCAGACGGGCGCGCGCAGTCGAACATGGGCGTGGCCGTGGGCGACCTGACCCATACCGGACGCATGGATGTATTGACCACGACGTTTCACCACGACTACTTTCCGTTGTTTCGCCAGGATGCCAACGGCTACTACGCGGAAGTGGCCGCTCAAGCGGGTTTGGCCGCGGAGACCTCGCGGTATCTCGGATGGGCATGCGGGCTGACGGATTTCGATAACGGCGGAACGCGAATGTTCTGGTCCTCGAACGGCCACGTTTATCCCCAGGTGGATGGCTATTTCCAGCCGCTCGCGATATTCCGGATGGTCGCTGGAAAGTTCTCTCCGGCATGGGTGTATCCGGGCACGCCGCGAAACTCCTATCGCGGTGGGGCCACGGCCGACTACGATAACGACGGCGGCATGGATCTGGCTGTCCTGCCCGTTGCCGGCGCTCCGCTACTGCTCCACAACGACACCGCTGCGCGCGGCGCCTGGGTGGGCTTGATGCTGCAGGGGCACAAGAGCAACCGTGATGCGATTGGAGCGCAAGTGCGGGTGGAAGCCTGCGGGACCAGCCAGTACGACACCGTTCGCAACGGTGGCAGTTACCTATCGCGGAACGATCCGCGCCTGCATCTCGGCTTGGGAAGTTGCTCCGCGGTAACGCGCGTCGAGATCCGCTGGCCCAGTGGCGCTACCCAGCAACTGGAGCGAGTGCCCGTGAACCGCTACACCCGAATTGAGGAACCGCAGTGAGGGGGTGTCCGAGGCTGACGGCGATCTGCTCACCACGGGTGGCAGCCGTCGTTTTGGTTGCTGGAGTGTTCCTCGCGGCGAGCCGTGGGGGCGCCGCGCCCGAGACTGCTTCGACCACTGGAACGACCCGTTTTGCGGACGTCTCGGCGGCTCGGGGCCTGCGCTTCAGCGGCGTGGCTTCGCATACTTCTCTCAAGTACCTGATTGAGACGATGGGCTCCGGAGTCGCTTTGTTCGACTACGACAACGATGGACGTCTGGACATCTTTCTGGTGAATGGCGCACCGCTCGGCGAACCCGTCCCGCGCGGCTTCATTCCTAAAAAGACAGACGGCGCCTCCTGGAATCGTCTCTACCACCAGAAGCCGGATGGAACCTTCGAAGACGTCACCGAGCGCGCCGGCTTGCAGGGCGTGGGCTACGGGATGGGAGTTGCCGTCGGCGATTACGACAACGACGGGTTCGAGGACTTGTACGTCACCGCTTATGGCGGCAACAAACTTTATCACAACAACGGCAACGGAACCTTCACTGACGTCACCGCTGAATCGGGAACCGGCGGCGGCGGATGGTCGACGAGCGCGGCCTGGGTGGACCTGGACAACGACGGTCTGTTGGACCTGGTGGTACTTCGTTATCTCGATTGGGACTTCAGCGACATCTATTGTGGAGAGCACATCGAAGGCATGCGGGCGTATTGCCATCCCGACACATTTCCTGCCATCGCGCCGCTGGTTTATCACAACGATGGACACGGCCACTTTACGGAGGAAGCGGGGAAGCTGGGACTTGGGAAACCGGCCAAGGGGCTGGGAATAGCGATTGCCGATTATGACCGCGATGGCCACATCGATCTGTTCTTCGCCAACGACTCGATGGTCGAGTACCTGTATCACAACAAGGGCGATGGAACCTTTGAAGAGACGGGCCTGCTAGCCCAGGTGGCGGTAGATGACAACGGGCAGACTTATGCCGGCATGGGCGTGGATTTCGCGGATTACGACAACGACGGCTATCCCGACCTGCTGGTCGCCAATCTTGCGAACCAGAAGTACGCGCTGTATCACAACGATCGCGACGGATCGTTCACCTACGTTTCACAGCCGACGGGGATTGCGCGCGCTTCTCTGCTCCATTCGGGTTGGGGATTCCGTTTCCTCGATGTCGATAACGACGGCTGGAAGGATCTGCTGATCGCCCAAGGGCACGATCTCGACACGATAGAGAAGACCTCGCCACAGCTTCGCTATCGCGAGCCGATGCTGCTGCTCCGCAACAAGGGCCGGACTTTCGAAGATGTGTCCGCGCAGTCCGGCCCGGTCTTCCAGGAAGCCTGGGTGGGCCGCGGTCTGGCGACAGGCGACTTCGACAACGATGGCCGAGTCGACGCCGTGGTGACGACCAACGGAGGCCCTGCGCACCTGCTCCACAACGAGACGGTCAATTCGAACCACTGGCTGCTTGTCAACCTGATCGGCCACAAGAGCAATCGCGACGGCATAGGCTCCGTGGTGAGCGTCACCTCGGGCGGGCTGACGCAATGCGCAACGGTGAGCACCGCGGGTAGCTATCTCTCTTCGAGCGATAAGCGCGTTCATTTCGGGCTGGGCCCGCAGGAGAACGGGAAAGCGGCACCGGTGCAAGTCGAGGTCCGGTGGCCGAGCGGCGTGCGGCAGAAGGTCATCGACGTGGTGCCGGATCGAATCCTCACAGTGGAAGAGTCCGTGCCATGATCGGAAAGCGTTTCTGGTTCTTCGCGATTATGACCCTGTCGTCGGTGGCCGGCCGTACCGTGGCACAACCGCCGGACCAGCCGCTGATCACCGCCCAACAGAGCGTGGACGTGGGACGATTGACGGAAGCCGAGGCGGCCCTGCGAGCATACATTTCCGAACATCCGGACTCCGCGGAAGCCCACGCTCTGCTCGGTTACGTTCTGCTCAAGGTGAACAATCCCCGTGCATCACTGGACGAGTATCTCGCCAGCGCGAAGTATCGGCAGCCACTCGCGCTCGACCTCGTCGCGATGGGCTCGGATTACTTGCTCCTCGAAGACTTCGAAAATGCCGATGCATCGTTCGAGAAGGCTCACGCGGCCGATCCCAACAACAGCCTGACCCTCTATCTGTGGGGGCGCGCGGCTTACAACCGGCAGCATTTCGAAGCGGCGGCGAGACACTTTGAGCGATGCCTCCAACTGGATAAGGACAACGCGAAGGCGCTGGCCCAGTTGGGACTCGCATATCAACGCCTGGGCAAGACGGATGACGCCATCGCGTCATTCCGGCATGCAATCGCATTGGGACTGTCTGCGCCCGAAGACGCCTCCACGCGCATCGACTTCGGTTCCCTGCTCGTAGAGGCCGGCAAGGCCGCGGAGGCAGCACCGGTATTGGCCGAAGCGGTAGGTTTGATTCCTGGCGATATGCGGGCCCATCGCGAGTTGGGCAAGGCGTATCTTCGAATTGGCGAGTTCGACAAAGCGCGGCTCGCATTGGAGCGCGCCCGGCAAATAGACGCGCAGAACGCGCCGGTGCATTTCCTGTTGTCACAGGTTTACAATCGCCTGGGCCGCGTGGAGGAAGCGCGGCGCGAAAGCGAAGCCTACGCAGCGCTTTCAAGACAAGGCTCCGCGCCCGACGACCCGCTGCGGGAAGCTCGCGGCCTCGCCGCGTCAGGGGATCTAAGCGGCTCCGAGCGGCTGGTTCGCCACTACTTGGAGATTCACCGGTCGTCCGCGGAAGCGCACTACCTGCTGGGCTATCTCCTCTTCAGGCAGAAGAATGGGAAGGCGTCGCTGGCCGAGTACACCGAGGCCGCCCGCTATCGGACACCGACGGCCGCCGATCTCGAAGCGGTCGCCGGCGACTATGTTCTACTGCACGATTATCCGGATGCGGCGCGATGGTTTGCTAAAGCCGTCGAATGGGATCCCACGAACTTTCGCGCGCGCTACTTTCTGGCGCGCGCGCTCTACAACGAGAACCGTTTCGACGAGGCGGTGCGCGCGTTTGACGAGTGCCTGAAGCTCGATCCGAAGAGCGTCAAAGCCAAGGACAACCAGGGACTCGCCTACGAAGGCCTGGGGCGGGATGAAGAGGCTGAGACCGCGTATCGAACGGCGATCGCCTGGCAGTCCAATGCAGCTTCTAAGAACTCTGGACCGTATGTGGACCTCGGCGCGTTGCTGGTGAACGCCGGGAGACCGGGCGAGGCGGTTCCCTTGCTTGAAGAGGCCATTCGGATCGATCCGCTGCTGGTCGCGGCTCATCGCGAGCTAGGCAAGGCGTACAGTCATCTGGACGAGTTCGAGAAAGCACAGGCGGAACTGGAGCGGACCGTGGCCCTGGCGCCGGACGCCGCGGGTCCGCACTACTTGTTGGCGCAGGTCTATCGCAGGCGCGGCTTCGCGGACAAGGCCCGGGCTGAGACGGAGAAATATCGCGCGCTGGCTGCGACGCATTCGGCCGATGATGACGCGTCCACGAATCGAGCGGATCGGGACAAGTGATGCCCCAGATAGGGAATCGCCCGCCGCGGGGAGTTGGACCCGGCAGCGGGCGACTCGTTTCGAGCAGACATTCGCCGAAGTAATGTCTGCTCTAAAAGCTGACGGTGAAGTGCGCCTGGCCTTGCCTTTGCGTATTGGCTTGCGAGTTGATTACCAAACCGAAGTTCGGATCCGTTAAGGAAGTATTGGGGCTGCCGAAGATCACGCGGTTGAAGACGTTGAAGTATTCAATCTCCAACTTGAGCTTGACCTTCTCCCCTACCGGGAAGTACTTGGCGAGTGCGACGTTTTCGTTGAGGCCGAAGGGGTTGCGTAGTCCGCTCAAGACACGTGGTTCGTTGCCGATCGCCCACGGTCCCGGATCGCTGAAAGCAGCCGCGTTGATCACCGGCTTGCCGGCGTAGACGTTGCTGTAAGAGTACTGGATCTGCTGGCCTGGCACGAGGTTGGGCCGGTTGCCCCCGACACCCAGAGGGTTGCCAGGCGCGCTCACTGAAAGCGGCGTACCGGACGCGTAGGAAAGCAAGGGGCTCAACTGCCAGCCGCCGAAGGCCGCGTTCGCGATGCCGCCTTTGTTCATGAACCGGCGGCCCTTGCCGAACGGAAGTTCGTATGTGGCCGCGATCGACGTCATCTGGGTTTGGTCGTTGTTATCGATAGACCATTCAGACTTTTGGTTGTCTTTATTCAGCGCTGTAGACGCAAAGGAAGTGAACCCGGAATTGGTGTTCGACATCATTCGCGACAGATTGTAGGAAACCAGGAAGCTGAGGCCGTTGGTGTAGCGCTTCTCTACTTGGATTTGCATGGCGTTGTACAGCGAAGATCCGCTGTCGTCGAAGTTGTCAAAGATGCTGGCGTACTGCGGGTAGGGAACGAGCGCCTGAAGGACTGTCGCCGAGCTTCCGAAGTCACGCGCGAAATTCGGATAGGGCGAAACGATCCCGGCGCTAACCGCCGAGGGCGAGTTAAATGCCTGCCCGAGCAGGCTGCCATATTTGGCCAGGAACTTCGGGTCGAGCTGGTTGATGGGATTCAACTGGGCCGGCAGGAAGTTGCCGCGGTTGCCCGCGTAAGAGGCAGTGACGAACATGTTGTAAGGCAGCTCACGCTGCACGCCGATGCTCCAGACCAGATCGTACGGAGCCCGTCCGTCGTTCACGGGGTTGAAGGCATTGATCCCCGTGCCGATGCCGAGAGTCGGGGAGAACGGAATCGGCGCGGGATACGGCAGCACGTTTGAATCCCACGACCCAAATCCCGGCGTCGTGGAGCCCGTGCCGTTCCGCGTGAAGGAACCCAGCAACAGGTTGCCATAGTTGACGGCCACCTTATGAGTGCCGTACTCGTACGCCCCGCCGTTCAGATAGTTCTGCGAGAAACCGCCCTGCAAAACGGTCTTATTGTTGAGCGCATAGGAGAAGCCAAAGCGCGGGCTGACGTGGTTGTAGTGAATTGCCGCGCGGTCGAGGTTGGCGCAGCCCGCGCAAGTGCCGAACTTGGTGGCCGCACCCAACAAGCCGCCCGCCCCCGGGTTCGGAATTGTCGAGTTGAAGTAAACGATGTTGTTGCCTATCGCGGTGAAGGGAACCATCACATCCCAGCGAACTCCGAGGTTTACAGTCAGCTTTCGGTTCAACTTGATGTCGTCCTGGATGTAGGGCGAGAAGTCCCAATTCCGTAGGCGCTGCTCGGTCGAGCCGGTCCGGCCTGCGCCGTCCACGGTTCCCAACAGGTAGCTCGCGAATGCGTTTCCGGTATTTCCCAAGTTGTTCGGGTTGGCGGTCTCGTTGTTGCTGAAGTTGAAGCTGCCCGCGCACTGCTGGCACTCGTTGTCGTCCTGATACGTCCGGCGTATTTCCATACCGATGTTGAAGGTATGGCGGCCCTGTATCCACAGGTAGTTGTTGTCGAGCACCCAACCGAGCTTGCGGTTCACCGACGCGATCCAGGTGGAACCCAACGAGGACGGCGACAGCGGGCCGGCAAAGTTCAGCGTCGGCACTTGGGGTGCGCCCGGGGCGGCCGCGAAGTTCAGGGCAGTGGTCCTCTGGCTGATCTGGTTATTCAATTCGCCCAACCAGCTTGCGCCCACGGTCATCACGACGTGAGGCGTGATGGTGTTCGAGTAGCTCAGAATAGCCACGGTCCCGAGGTTGGGGTTATAGGTATTACTGGTGAGCGGGTTGTTGGTCGGCAGCCGCGAACTTGTTTCCGTTCCGTACGAGGTCTGCTTGTCGCGCCAGGCAGCCCAGTGAATGGACTGCTTGTCGTTGATCGAGTGATCGATGTTGAAGCCCCACGGATTCTGGCGCTGGGGCAGAACACCGCGCAGCGACTGCAGATTGTTCGAATAACCCGGCAGAGTCGGGTCGGGCATGTACTGCAGCAGGCTCTGCGAAAGCGGGCTGAACCGGGCGGACGGAATCTTGGCGCCCGCGAAGGGCTGCCCCGTAGTGGGGTCGAAAATAGTCAGGCCCGTGGCGCTGAAGTCGCCCGCTTTCTCAGCGGCGGTCGGCATGGACATGAAGCTGGTATCGCTCTGGTTCAGGCGGTACCACTCAAACGTAGCGAAGAAGAACGTGCGGTTCTTGCCGTTGTAGAGCTTCGGGATTATCACCGGGCCGCCCACCGCAAAACCGTAATTGTGTTCCTTGTCCACGGGAACCGCTGAGTTGTAGGCGCCGCGCGCGTCGAAAAAGTCGTTGCGCAGGATCTCAAAAGCGTCGCCGTGGATCGCGTTGGTTCCCGAAGCGGTTTGGTAGGTCACCACACCCTGAGCCAATCCGTATTGGGCCGAGAACGACGAACGCAGCACGTTGAATTGATTCACTTGTTCGAACGGCGGATTCCAGATCGTCTGGAAACCCTGCGTCTCCGACTGCGCCATCGGGACGCCGTTGAACACGACTTCGTTCTCGAAATCGACGCCGCCGTTAATGCGCTTGCTGAAGGTTCCACCGGTCACGCCCGGAGCGAGAAACACGAACTGATCGATCTGGCGGCCGCGGCCGCCGGAGATCTCGTTCGGCAGCTCTTGCACCACGCGGTTCTCAATCGTCGTATTGAGGTTGGGCTGGGTGGTATCCAGAGCGATTACGTCGGCACTGACCTCCACGGTTTGACTCACGTCGCCAGCCTTCAGCACGGCGTCCACCGTCGATGCCTTGCCAACCTCGACGCCCACACCATTCAGGACGGCCGCCTGGAACCCGGTTAGTTCCACCCGAACAGTGTAAGTACCTGGAATCAGGTCCGTAACCACGTAAGTCCCCGCGCTGCTGACCGTCGCCTTCTTGGCGACTCCGGTGGCCACGTTAGTGATGGTCACCTTCGCGTTGGGCGTGACAGCGCCCGACGTGTCGGTGATGGTACCCGTGATGCTGCTCAGGGTTTGGCCTGGGAGCGGCGGAGCAATCCAGAGTCCGAGGCATAACGCTAAGGCAATGCCGAGCTCGCGCCGAAATCGGTACGGGAAACGGGAAAGAGCGGACAGCAAAGTCTTCATGGACGTCCTCGTCACCAAAGAATCCGGTCGAACAATTGAGAGCAGTATGTTACAACTAATACGAATTGGCTATGCTCTTAATGCAGATTACTTTCGAGGAAACGGCATCCTCGGAGGCGTCGCAATGCGGTGACCGTGATCCCGCGCGGCTGCAACCGCTGACTTCTGCCACTTTGCCGGCAAACGGACCCTGAGACATGTGTCGGCCGCGAGCGGCAAGACGGCTCTGCAAGCGCACATCGCAAGGCTGATTCCTTTATCCGGAGCATGCATGGCCCGAAGAATTGAACGCCAGGGCAACTGACACCAAATCTTGTTACCAAACTGAGGGCAATCCAGGGCAACGCGGATTTCGGGCTCATGATCGAAAGTCCGCAGGCACGAGTTCTACCGCGCAACTAACTCATTCCATTAGATCTAAGGCCGTTTCCGCCGCCTTCAAGTTCAATTCCTGCCCGGCTCCGCTCTTCGTAGCTCGTTCACGCAAGCGATCGACTGAGTGACAGCACATTGGGTTCCTCCTTGAGGGCCGTCTCCGGCAAATCTCCCGCGAAATCGGGGCGATAATCGGCGATCCGCGCCTTCATTGCGCGGACTGTCACCAAGGCCGTCTCTTCTCCATCCTGAAGCGGATTCAATTCCAAAGGGCCGCCGTGCGTCGCCAATGCGGCTTTCGCATGCCGTTGGCCTTCTGGGGGAAAGCCCGGTTCAGGATCGGCTATTTAAGGCCAGACCATCACCTTATCGAAAGACATTCATCGCGGAAGACCTGCTGCCCCTCAAGCAACTCGCGATATTCCGGGAATGGAATGTATTTCCTCGAACTGGACCACCTGAACCCCGCGTTGGCCTGGCGTCCGCGCTCTTTCCGTTGTCGACCCATTGTCGACGGGTCAAACACACCTCCGCGGGAGCTCTGCCGGGGCAGCCAAGTATACTGAGTGCAGCGAGATCCGACTGGTGTGATGGCCCATCCCACGCGACGTAATATCTTGACACTGTTGGCGCTGCCCGCGCTGCCCCTTAGGGGCCAAGGCGTCGCTACGCGCGGAGTCCGCGCGGCCCCGCGCAGCAAGCCTTCCGGGCTGCCTTTCCTCGCACGCTTCACGGACGTCGGACTACAGGCTGGACTGAAGGAAAGCACGGTGGCGGGCCACGCCGATCGATGCGACTACATCATCGAAACGATGAGCTGCGGCTGCGCGTTCTTCGATTACGACAACGACGGCTGGCTGGACATCCTGGTGCTGTCGGGATCGCGCTACGGCGACCCGGCGGACAACACGTCGAACCGGTTGTACCGGAACAATCGCGACGGCACGTTCACCGACGTCACGAAGGCCGCCGGGCTTTTTCGCTCTGGTTACTTTTACGGAGTGACCGTGGGCGACTACAACAACGACGGACACGAGGATCTGTTCGTCACCGGTTGGCCGCGGAACGTGCTTTATCGGAACAACGGCGACGGAACGTTCACGGACGTCACAGCGGAGGCGGGGCTCGGCAACTCCAAGCCGCGCTGGGGCACGGGTTGCAGTTGGGTGGATTACAACCGCGACGGACGGCTCGATCTCTTCGTGTCGAACTACGTGGACTTCGATTACGACCGGGTGCCACGGACGGGCAAGAGCGGGAGCTGCAACTACAAGGGCGTGCTGGTGAACTGCGGCCCGCGCGGCCTGGCGCACAGTTACCACAGTCTCTACCACAACAACGGAGACGGAACGTTCACCGATGTGAGCGAGCGGGCCGGCATCCACAAACCCGACCCAGGCTATGGACTAACGGTCGCATGCGCCGACTACGACAACGACGGCTGGCCGGATATCTACGTTGCCTGCGACTCCACCCCCAGCCTGATGTTCCACAATAACCACGACGGAACCTTCACCGAGGTGGGCCTCGACGACGGCGTATCTTTGAGCGACGACGGGATGCTGCAGGCCGGTATGGGACTCGGCATCGGAGACTATAAGCTGGATGGCAACCTGCACATCTTCAAGACGCACTTTTGTGAAGACACGCCGGTGCTGTACGAGAACGATGGCAAAGGTAACTTCCGCGACGTTACACTGCGCTCCGGGCTGGGTGTCGAAACGCGCTTCGTGAGCTGGGGCACGGGTATCGCCGACCTGGACAACGACGGCAATCCCGACCTGTTCTGGGTGACTGGCAGCATCTATCCGGAGGCCGAGAAGCCGTTGCCCAGTTTGCCTTACAAGACGCCGCGAGTCGTCTTCCGCAATCTTGGCAACGGGCGCTTTGAGGAGTTGATCGGCGAGGCCGGCCCGGGCGTCGAGGCGGCGCATTCGAGCCGTGGTTGCGCCTTCGGCGACTTCGACAACGATGGCGACGTGGACATCCTGATCGTGAATCAGAACGAGCCGCCGTCGCTGCTGCGAAACGACGTGAGCGGCGGGCGTCACTGGATCAAGGTGAAGCTGACCGGTGTGAAGTCGAATCGCAGCGCGATCGGCGCGCGAGTGACGGTGCGCTACGCGGCGAAGCCCGACTCTCGGGAGCCGATGACGCAGGCGCAGGAGGTGATGGCGCAATCGTCGTACCTCTCCGTTAGCGACCGCCGCCTGCACTTCGGGCTCGGCGCGGCCAGCAAAGCCGACATCGAAGTGCGCTGGCCTTCGGGCGGCGTCGAGAAGTTCACGGCGGTCGAGGCCGACAGGCTCATTCACATCCTGGAGGGCGCGGGGATCGAGAAGGCTGAACGACTCTCATGAGAGGGATGTCGAAGATGTTACCGATGGTGGCCTGCGCGCTGTCGCTGGTCCCGTTCCAGCCGCTGATACGGGCGCAGGTTCGGACCGCGCCGGGGCCGGCTGTACTGGCGGCGCGCAAAGCGTTGGCCCAGGGAGAGCACCAGGAGGCGGAGCGGATACTCACCGGCGCAATTCTCGCCAATCCCAGCGATGGCCCGGCGCATCTGCTGCTGGGCGAGATTCTCAATGAGGAGGACCGTCCGGCCGAGGCGGTAAAGTCCCTCACGGAGGCGGTACGCCTGATGCCAGGCTCGGCCGAGGCGCACAACGCCCTGGGCGAGGCGTTAAATGACCAGAACCTCGTTCAGCCGGCGCGCGTGGAGTTCGAGCGAGCGTTGCAGCTTGCGCCGTCCATGCCGCGGACGCATTTGAATCTCGGCATGGTGTTGGCGCAAATGGGGGATCTCGTTCCGGCGGCACAGCATCTCGACCGCGCCATCGCCACCTCGCACGTGACGCATGATCTCGCCTTGGCGCATTACCTGCGCGCCAAGGTATTCACCGATCTCAGCGAGGTGGAGAAGGCCAGCGCGGAGCTTCGCGCCGCGGTCAGGATTGAGCCCGATTTCGCCGAAGCCTGGTCCGATCTTGGACAGGCGCGAAGGACGCTCGACGACCCGGGCGCGTTGGATTCATTCCAGCGCGCCGTTACGCTGAAGCCGGCCGATCCGGTAGCGCTGACCCGCCTTGGCGCCGAGTACCTTCGCCAGGGCCAGGTGAAGCTGGCGATTCAGCATCTCGAGAAGGCCTACAGCCTGGACGACCATGACCAGACGACGCTCAACAGCCTGCTGACGGCATTGCGTCGCGATGGGCAGAACGAAAAAGCCGGCCAGGTGAAGCAGCGACTGGCCGAGGTGCTGCGCGAGCGCGATCTCGCTACCCAGAACCAGCTCAATGCGACGCGCATTAACAACGAAGGCGCCGAACTCGAGAAGGCAGGCGATCTGCGCGGCGCCGCGGAGAAATACCGCCAGGCGCTGGCGCTGAATCCCGCGCAACTCGACATTCGGGTCAACTACGCCGTCGCGCTGTTGCGCCTCGGCGTATGGGAAACGGGCCTTTCGCAATTGCGCGAGGCCTTGCGCCAGCAGCCCAACGACCCAAAATTGCAGGCCGCATGGGCCGACGCGCTGCGGCAAGCGCCTCCTGGTTCATGGAGAGAGCCCGAAACGCGACCTGCCGCGCCTCGCCGGTAGACCCGTACACCAATCGCCGAGGGAAGTTGCGGGTCTCCCCTCGGCGACGATCTCCGCTGTAGCGCTTCCTAGTCGAGTCCAGGCAGAGCCGCACTCGCGCCAACATGATCGGGGCTGTCTGCCAACGCCGCGGTCAGAGCGCTTTTCGCATTCGTTCTATCGTTCAAACCGATATAGCCCAGGGCGGCGGCATAATGGGCCGTTGCCCTACTGGCTCGCTGCGAACGGAGTGTGTCTGGCGACGCGCGCAAGTCCAGCTTCGCCGGCGTCTTCTCGATAGCATGACCTGCCGCGCTGACCAGGTTCCGGAGGATTAGGGCCGCTTGATCGGTCTGCCCAAGCTGGCGCAATGCGAGCGCTTGGTAGTAAGACTGAATGTCACGAGGCGACACCCCGCCCGATTCCGCACGATGGGAGCGCCGCGGTTTCGATTCC
Source organism: Terriglobia bacterium (assembly GCA_963823095.1). Classification (GTDB taxonomy): domain Bacteria; phylum Acidobacteriota; class Terriglobia; order Bryobacterales; family Bryobacteraceae; genus CAIVVT01. The sequence continues at coordinate 110,545 of CAWGKI010000019.1, read as the reverse complement.
GCACTGGCCGACTTCTGCCAGCACTTCCCCGCCTGCGCCTGGTCGCCCAGTGCGGAGTACGCCGCACCCATCCAGTAGTTAACCTCCGTCGCGCGGGCCTCCATCTCGACTCCCTCCGAGGGCAGATTCGACGGGACTGCAAGCGCTGCCTCGAAGTCGGCCAGCGCTTCCTTAGGGTGCTTGGCGGCAAGTTGCTTCCGCCCTCGCAGGACATGTGCATCGGTCCACATCCCGGCGACGTCGATATTCGCGCCCTCCGCAACGGCGAACTCGCGGCCGGTGAGGAGTCGAATGGCCTCGTCCGATTTACCCAACGAGACGAGCAAACCGACCTCCCGCGCCAGCGAGCCATCGTCCTGGCCGACGACGGTCTGATTCTTCTGCAGTACCGCCAACCGCTTGGCAGGAGCAACCCCCGCAGCCTCATATAACTCGTCCAACTCCGCGAAATGGCGGGGATAACGATCGCGCGCGGACACGGCTTGTTCCAGTTGCGCGATCGCTTTGTCGATGGAAGGACCGGACTTCCGATACCCATAAGCTATCGCCAGATTGCGATGAGCGATAGCCGGCGAAGGATCGATCGCGATCGAAGCTTCCCACAACTTCGCCGCCTCGGCGGGTTGCCCGTCGAACAAAAGGTTGCCCAAATAGTACGGCGCACGCGCATCCTTCGGGTTGGCTTTCATCGCATGCCGCAGCACGTCGATCGCCTCGGACTGGAACGGGAAAACGTAATCGGAAGGCATCCGTGCCGCCAATTCGAAGTACTCGGACGCCTTCACCGGCTGTTGCAGTTTATCCGCAAAATAGCCCAGATAGTAGTACACCAGCGGCTGGATCTTGTCCTTTTCGGGCGCCTCCGCGACGGATTGCAGGAGCACGTCGGTGCCGTCCTGCCACAAGCCGGCGTTGAGATACTCGGCGGCCGTTTCGGTTGCCGTGGCTGGGTGGGCGTTCAGCGTGACAGCGAGAGTGCTCCGCACCGCTGGGTCCTGTGACGCCAGCCAGCGCTCGGCCATCGAACGGACGTCCAGAGGATCGGTCCTGCGATGCGCGGTCTCAAGCACGGCGATCGCCTCGTTTGAGCGGCCCAGATGCCGCAGCAGGGCAGCCTTAAGATTCAGCGCCCGAACGTTCAAGGCGTTGTTGTCGATGGAGCTTTCCACGAATTGCAAAGCCGAGGCGAAGTCGCCGCGCTGGGTCGCGATCTCGGCCACGCCGTAGTATCCGGCGGCACGCCAGGGCAGGTTCCATGTAGCGTTGAACAGGTACTTGTACGCCTCGTCGAACTTGCCTTCCGCCTTCAACGTGAGGCCCAGATAGTAAATCGGCTCGGCGTCCTTGGGCGTGGTGTAGTTATGCCCCAGCCGTTGCAACGCATTGCGGAAGAGCTGTTCGGCTTCGGCGAAGCGCGCCTTCTTGAAGTAGTTGATGCCCAAGGCGGTGTTCACGCGAGCGTCGCCGGGATCGCGACGCAGTGCTTCTTGCCAATACGGCTCGGGGGCAATGGACGGATCATGGAACTGCTCGGCGCGCAGGCCGATCAGATAGAGTTCCTCCACCGTCTTCACCTTTGCCGGTGGAAGTGGAGAGGTCACCGGCTTGGGCATGGGTTCCGGCGTCAGACGGATCGGAGAATAGGAAACGAGTTCCTTGCCATCCGCTGAAATCGAAGCGCGCAAGTCGTGCTCGTCTATACCCGCCGGGATGGCCAACTTTTTGGTGTAAGGCCTGCCTGGATCGATTGCGATCGTTTCCTCCAGCAGCACCTTCGAGCCTGCCTCGAGGCGAACGAGGGCCGCGGCATGCGTCGAGGTGGTGTTGAAGCCCAGGCTCGCCATACCGTTCTTATCGACATCGAGGTTCACGGCGGCGTCGAGATTCGCGTTCTTCACCCCGCCGATGTCCCGAAATGGATACCAATTCATGGAAAACGACTTCACGTCGAAGGGTTGGAGCCAACTGTAGTCGGGCTGGTTGTCGGAGTAGGCTCCGACCATGAGTTCGTCGTAGGGGCCATCCGAGTCGGTCAGAATGCGATCCCACATGCGGCCGCGAGGACCGTCTCCCCAGGTCCAGACCTTCTTGCCTGGCACGATGTTGTGGTCGGCGACGGCCATGGTTCCGGCCTGCTTACCGTGGTCATAGCCAGCGAAGAAATCGTCGGCGTAATTCCACGCAAAAATCGAATTCGCGTTGATATGGTTTTTGTACCAACTGACGTCCACGCCCTTGGTGAAATCCGCGCCGGCGTACATTGAGTTGGCGATCGGCCATTTCACGAATTCGCGCTTGCCGTGGAAAGTGCCGTACTGCGTACTGGGCGGGAAGATCACCTGATAGTCCTCGTTGACGTGCACGGCCACGTTGGCGAAACAGAGCATCGTGTTCACGACGGGCGTGCGATTCAGGATGCGCACGCGCGCCTCGACATAGGACTTGCCCGGCCGCAGAGTGTATCCGACGGCCCATCTCATGCGCTGGCGGATTTCCAGCTCGCCCACCCAAACCGTCTTGCTGCCATCGGCATTCTCCTCGATGCTGTACTGCACGGGGAGGAACGTAGATGCACGGTGGTGGTGCGGAATGTTCCACTCGATGCCGCCCGAAATCCAGGCGCCGATCAACCCGATCAGCGCGGGCTTAATTACGTGCTGCCGATAAATGAAGTTATAGCCGTTGGTCTTATCGACTCCCTCGAAGAGGCGGCCGCCGATCTCGGGGAGGATGCCGACCCGGATGTATTCGTTCTCGATGTAAACGATCTTGTATGTCTTGTCGACCTTCTTGTGAGTCAGGTTGTCGTAAAGCGGATACGGATAGACGATTCCCTGCGCTCCCTGAGAGCTGCGTCCCAAGTCGAAGATCGGGCTCGGCTCGGGCGCGCCCGCCAGGTACGTCGGAATCACCGCATCCTGCTCCCACACCTTGACGTCGGACGTCGCGGCAGAGGAGCGCGCGGGTGCGGCGATGGCGAGCAGCGCTGCGGCGGAAATCAAGCAGAATCGTGTTCGAATAGTGCGGTTCATAGGAGTCCAACTAACTTCACGAAGAACATTCATCGAGGGCTTTCATTGAGGGATGGTCTAGCCGGGAATCGAGCGCCGGTGTTCGATGCCCCGAAGCGATGGCTAAAGACCGTTCTTCACGCCACAGGCTATCGAATCTACAACCCACAAACAAATTGCCCACAGCGGCCGGCGACGGGTTTTCCCACCGCCGGCCACTGAGGGCGTCAACGCTGCACGCTCGTCAGAAGATTAGCTTCAAGCCAATCTCAACCTGGCGTCCGCTGGCATTGCTGGTCTGGCCCTGAGCGCCAAAGGTGCCGCCCGGGGAGCCCTGATAGAGAGCCGTGCCGAACTGAGACGAATTGATGTCCGTGTTCGGCGGGCCCAGGTTCAGTTTGTTCAACGCATTGTAAGCGTTCATCTTGAACTCGGTGTGGACCCTCTCCGTGATGTTGAAGGACTTGGAGAGGCTGCCATCGATGGTGAAGAAGCTCGGACCCGTCAGGCAGTCGTACTGCAGCGGGTTGTTCCGAAGAACATAAGTGTCCGCCGGAAGCTTCTGGAAGGCGGTCGTGTTGAACCACGCGCCGCGAGTGGGGCTCGACACGCAGGGGTTGCCCGTGACGATGAAGTTGCCGAAGCGCGGGAAACTGCCGCTCATGAAGGTGCTCACGCCCGTAAGCTTCCAACCACCGATCACGAAATCGGCGGCCTTCGGAATCTTGCTCATGAAAGTGCGGCCTCGGCCGACCGGCACTTCGTACGTTCCTGCAATGTTCAGGTGGTGGCGAGGTTGATCGCTGTCCTGCCACTGCATCATGTTCATGAAGTAGGTGTAGTCGTTGAAGTTGTTGATTTCGTTCTTCTCACGAATGTACACGTACGTGAAGAGGAAGTTGTAGCCCTTGCTAAACGCTTTCTGCAACTTCAGTTCAACTGAGTTGTAGCGTTCCCCCGCGCAGCATGTGCCGGCCTGGAACAGGTTGCCATATTGCGGGTAGGGCTTGAGCAGCGAGGACAGGGTGACTGTCTGCTGGGACCGGAGACCGCCGCTGGGGAACAGATCCGGCGTGAGGTAGTTGTAGTAAGGGTTGCTTACGTTCGCGCTCAACTGATTCTGGTACTGCATCGCAAAACGAGGATCGGTTGCATTGTAGTTGCGGGTGTAAAGCTGGTGGCCGAAGTTGGTGAAGTAGGTCGCCGAAACGACGATGTCGTTCATCAATTGGCGCTGGAATTGAATATTGATGCGATCGTTCCAAGGCTTCTGGAAGTTCTTGGGATACCACAGAATCGTTTCGCCGCCGCGCCCGAGGTTCGAACCGTAGCCGTTGCCGATGATCGGCAGCAGCGGGTTCGTGCCAGCCGGGAACGGATTGGAGAAGGTCTGCTGCGGGATGCCGGCGAGTTGGCCCAGAGTGTTCTGGTAACCGGTCTGGCCGAAGAAGGGCGGCTCCAGGAAGCTGACGGTTTCGAAGCCCGGAGCTACGTCCAGGTTGTATTCCGTTGGAACGGTGTAGCGGGCATAGCCGGCCCGGATGGAGGTCTTGTCATCCACGCGGAAGGCCAGACCGATGCGGGGCTGAATCGCCAACTTGGGAGCATCCCACATGCCGGGGTGGCTGCTGGAAGTGAAGCTCCACATACCCGTGTTTTGCCAGTAGTTGTTGCCGATGATGGCGGCGGCGGCGGCGGGAACGACGGGCGGATTAGCCACCATCTGGGGAACGGGCGCGCTCAGATCCAGGCCCTGAGAGAGCTGGTGCATTGGATCGTGCCACGCTGTCTCGTAGTCGTCGCGGATACCGATGTTCAAGGTAAGACGGCGGCTGATCTTCCAGTCGTCCTGGAAGTATACGCCGTAAAACTCGGTGTGCGGATCGGGCGCCGGGCCGCCGATCATGGACGAGGTGCCGTCCAAAGCACCAAGCAGGAACGTGGCGAACTGGTCGCCGTTACGCGCCACGTTCGGGTTGCTGTAAGTCTCGGCGGTGACGGCCGTGTTGAAGTTGAAGTTCGAGGTGCTCGAAACATAGCTGAGGCCGTAGCTGCGCCGATGTTCGACGCCGGCCTTCAGGAAGTGCGAACCTGCCTGGTGGGAAATCTTCACGTTGTAGGCTTGGCCCGCGGGGCGCTGGTCCCAATAGAAACCGCCGCCACCGACGCCGGTGCCGCCAATCTGAAGGTGCGGGAAATAGACCGGCACGCCGACCGCGGCGTCCTGATAGGGCTTGTACCAGGAGTTGTTCGGCCAGAGTTGGGACCAGCCATCCTTGCCCATGTTCGGGGACACATAGGCGTCGACGACGTTATGCCAGTCACCATGGAAGCTCACCACGGTACGCGGAGTGGCCGTCCAGATCGCATCGCCCGATACCTGCCAGGCGGTGCGGAGAGTGCCGGTGGGCACGTACAGATCGGTGGGACCGCCAGTCGGATTACCCGAGTTGTCGGTGGTGTGATACCGGCCGACGCGGCCGAAGAACTTCCACTTGTCGTTCAGGTTATAGTCCGCGCGTTCGGAGTAGTTGTAGTAGTCGAAGGTCTCGACGTACCCCTTCTTGAAGTTGTTTACGCCCGTGATGTTATCGCCTGGGTTGTTGCCGGCCCAGAACTGCTTCATGAGCTTTCCGGTGAGCGGGTCGAATTGGGCAGTCGGAATCTTGTTGTTCGCGAAGGGCGTGACGGTAACGGCGCCAGTTGCACTGTTCAACACCGTCGTATAGGGATCGTAGATGGTGCGAATGCCCTGGTTGGCGCCGTCGAGGTAGTAGGACTTCGAAAAGTCGCCATTCTGCTCCAGCGTGGTGGGCATGGTGTTCACGTAGTTGTTCGGTTGGCCGATCTTCCACTTCTCAAGGGAGAAGAAGTTGAACAGCTTGTTCTTGAGGATCGGGTTGCCCAACGTGCCTCCGTACATGTTCTGGCGCGTTGCGTTGTAGTTGAACAGGGTGCGGTCGGCAGCCGCGCTCAACCACGGATAGCGGCCCAGGTAGAACCCGGTTCCGTGCCATTCGTTGGTGCCCGATTTGGTAACCATGGAAATCTGGCCGCCGGCGCTGTGGCCGCTTTCCGCGTCCACGCTGTTGGTGGAAACGACGACTTCCTGAACGGCGTCCGTGTTCGGCGTAAAGCTGTTCTTGTGGCCGAGGCCGATCGGGCTGCCGTCGACTTCCAGGTCGTTTTTCAGGTTGGTTCCGCCGCCGAGGTCCACGCTGTTCGCGGCCCAGGAATTGTAGGGCTGCATCTCACCGCGGGTATTGATCGCGGAGGGCGCCAGCAAGGTCAGCTTGAACGGGTTGCGGTCGATGCGAGGCGTCTCCGCCACCATCTTATTGTCCAGCGTAAGGTCCTTATTGCTGGAGTTGAAATCCACCGCCGCGGGCGTTTCGGTGATGGTCACCGTCGTCTGCAGCGAGCCGGGCTTCAACGTGGCGTTGACCGTCACGTCGCCGCCGGACTGCACCAGGACATTCTCCTGGACGAACTTGTTGAAGCCGGCGATTTCGACCGTGACCGAGTAGGTCCCTGGGTCGACGCCATCGAAAAGATACAAGCCGGTGTCAGAACTCTGACGGACCGCCTTGATGCCGGTGTTGATATTGAGCAGCGTCACCGATGCGTTGGTGACAATTGCGTGGCTCTCGTCCGTGACGATACCTTGGACGCGAGCTCGGAAAGTTTGTGCCATGCCCGCTGGAGTTAACAGCAGGATGAGCGCGAGGGACAGCGCTACTAGAATTACGATGCGAGCATTTTTCATAAGCTCTTCGATGGCCTCCTGAAGCCAGGAACTCCGTTCCTGCCTCGTCATTCACTAACCTCTTCATTCACCGGTTCCAACCCCCTTTAGATTGGGCCGGAGACGCGACATCCAACGGCACTGCGCTGAGAGCGCCGTGCTGAAAAAGAGCGGGAAAACCACTATCCCCGCCATTTGTTCCCGGGCCTTTGCCCCCTTGGAAACCCCTTTAAGAGTCCTTTGCCCCTACCAGTTGGTAAGGGACCCGTCGGGACGATGAAACGTCGGGATCGGCGCGTACCGCTTGTCGATCTCGGCGATCTGCTGGACGTTCTTGGAATCGAACTCCACTCCCAGACCTGGACGTGTGTTCGGCCACAGCCTACCGGCGTGGAAGTCGCAGCTAAGCGGCAGATACGATTTCGGCTGCGGCCCAGTCCCACCGATTTCCATCAGTACCGGGCCCGAAAATGCGCTTAGCGTGTGCACGAGGGCCGATAAGGAAATGGGCCCCGTGAAATGCGGAATCATCCCCACGTTGTGCGTTTCGCACAACGTGGCGATCTTCATAAACTCCGTGATGCCGCCTACGTTCGGCAACGTCACCCGCGCGTAATCTATCAGATGCCGCTGAATCAGTTCATTGATGTCCCAGCGGCTCCCCAGTTGCTCTCCCATCGCGATCGGGACTTTCACGCGCCCGCGCAGGTCCTGGTAGATCGACAGGTTCTCCGAGCGGAGTGGATCCTCGACGAAGTACGGCGAGAGCGGCTCGATCTGGGAAGCGAGAGTGACCGTATCGGACATGTCCAGCCGGGCGTGAAAATCGATGGCCCAATCCTTGTCCTTCCCAATTGCCTGCCGGACCTCCCGGCACGCTTCCGCAGACGCACGGACGGCGCTATGCGAGTCGAAGACCTCGCCTTGCGTGTCATCCACCGCAATTCGGAACGCGCGGAAGCCTGACTCGACGCACGCCTGGGCCGTCTCCCCCAGCGTCCCTTTCCGGGGGAAGCCCGTGGAGTAACATTCGATGAAATCGCGCGACAGGCCACCCAAAAGCTCGTACACCGGGACGCCCAGCGCCTTCCCTTTGATGTCCCATAGAGCTAGGTCCAGCGCACCCAGCGCATGCAGTTTTTCGCGTCCTGGAGGATAGAAATAACCCCGGTAGAGATACTGCCAGAGATGGTCGATGCGGGTAGGATCTTCTCCTATGAGCATCCCCGCGCACTGCTCGACGGAATCCCGGGTCCCGCCTTCCCCAATGCCTGTGATCCCCGCGTCCGTTTCCACCGTCACGATCTGATCGCTCTGGTTGACGGTCGGATTAGGATGAGGCGGCCTGTAACACCGAATGCGGGTGATCCTCATCCTCGGAATGGCGGCGAAGGACCTCCGCCCAGTGAGGGCGGCAGCGCCTGCGGCCGAAAGAAATACGCGAGCGAAGTTTCTGCGGTTCATCATTGAACTCGGGGCCAGGCCAGGACTGGGTTTCCACTCGGCGCCAGTCAAGTCACAAGCCCCTACCAAAACGAGGGTCTTCACCACCCTGTTACGTTCGTATGGCGACTTCCAAGGGAATTCTCGGTGTCTTCTCCACCCGTTTACGTAAAGTTACGTGAACGACGTCATGGAATCATGAACTTACGGGAGTAGCTTTTCGAAGCTACAGGGGATAGGCTAATGCTCAGTGGTGGAAGTGTACGGTTCAGGAGTCGGGTATTGAGTGTCTTGCCGAAGGATCCCGAGCAAAAAGTCGCCCTCGCCGACGACGAACGTTGGACCTTAGTCCAGCGTATCGTTGCCAGCCAGTGCTTCATAAAGGCTCCCCAGCTCAGGGACATCCTGATCTACCTTACACGCAGAGTTCTCGAAGACAATCCCAGCGGCATCAGTGAACACGAGGTCGGCTGCAACGTATTAGGCCGGCGGCCGGATTTTAACCCGAACGAGGACAATATCGTCCGCGTCCAGGTGCGGCATCTGCGCAAGAAGCTCGAGGACTTTTTCGCCGCCGAGGGCCAGGATGAATCGATCCTGCTCTCCATCCCGAAAGGCGCCTACATTCCTCGTTTCGAGCCTCGGCCCGCACGGCCCGCCGCATCCGAGCCAGGAGAAGATAGCGGAGGGACGGAGGCCATACGCAGGTACTTTGCAGGCTTCCCCACCGCGGTGGGAAGCGCAAAGAAGACGCCTGCTTGGCTTTGGGGAAGTCTGGCCGGGCTGGCCGTCCTGGTGATCGTGCTCGCCACGGCGGCTCTTCTCTTCTGGCGCGAGAAAGAGGCATTGCTGGCACAGTTGCCTGCGAGCGGCGCCCGTCTGGCCCCAGCCGACGATGTGCTGTGGGCCAAGTTCTTCGACCCGGGGCAGCAGAGTAATCTGGTTGTGGCCGATACCTGCCTGGTCATGCTCCAGGACATCCTGAACATCGATCTGCCTTTGCGTGAGCTCGTTGCGAACAATCGCACGACGCAGTTGATCGATAGGATTCAGGACACCAGACTGAGAGCGGCGTTGACACTCATCGAAAAGCGTCAATATACGAGCCTGGGGGATTTGAACGTCGTGGCGAGAGTGCTCGAACTGGGCCGGCGCTACAACGCGAAGCCGCGGATCCGCTACGCGCGCTACCTGGACACACGTGAGTTCATGACCGGGAACTTCATGCTGATTGGCAGCCACCGTGGAGATCCGTGGATACAACTCTTCGAACCGCAGCTCAATTTTCAACTGGAACGCGACGAGCGGACCAATTCCTACCACTTCCTCAACCGGTCGCCAAAACCCGGAGAGCAGGTCTACTATGGTCCTCCGGCCGCGGGATCGAATGTGGAACAGAGTTACGCCGACATCGCGATTCTCCCGAACTTGTCCGGGACCGGCCATATCCTTGTAGTTTCCGGCATTACCATGGAGGCGACCGAGGCGGCCGGCGATCTGGTGGCGAGCAATGAGTTCTCCGTTGCGCTGGCCAAGATGTTGCGGGAACGCCCCGGAGGCCTCTCCACTCCATACGCTGAGGTTTTCTTACAGACCAAAACCATGCCGGGCGCGGCCAGGGTGTCCAAGATCATCAGCCATCGCCTGTTGACTCCGCAGAAGACCGAGCAGCAATAGGCTTCTTCATAGCGAAGCGGCGCGCCCCGCTGTGGCACGTGTGGCCGGCCCGATCCGATCGTTGCGAATCGTGATGCCATCCACGGAATGGGTTCTGCGAATGGGCGCTTATTGGAGACGCGAACACGTCGTCTTCGATCGGGATATTGCGGTTGCGGCGACTGGCCTCACGTACCGTGACTGTAATTGACGAAGCGGTCTTGGCGGATCGTCATTTCTCAACCGCCGGATCGTTCGCACCGGAACCGAGCGTCAACCTCCATGAATTTGGCCGCGCGGCGGGCGTGGAAGCGCCACACTCGCGTTCGCGTCACAGCCGCTTGCGCAACACGAAAGTATGAGAGCGCCAGTCCAGATAGGACCAGATCGTCCGTTTCCCAAGCTTCGAGAATGTCGCATTGGAATTGTCTGGCAAGCTCATTCACTGCCCGGCGCGGAAACGCGTGCATCTCCATGCCCTTGATCCCGTCCCGCGCAGGCCAGGTGCCGCGCGACGCGAAAACTATAGTTCCAGCCGAAGGTGGGCACCTGGAAAATGGCGAATCCGCCCGGAGCCAGGCGCTCCAGAAGCCGGCCGAGAACCATCCGGATGACCGGCGGCGGGTTATGCTGCAACACGTAACGGGAGTACAGCACGTCGAATTGAGGCAGGCCCGCCAAATCGTCGAAGCCGGTCAATCGGAAGGGAACGAAGTTCGAGACGTTGTGCGCCGCCATGTAGCGGGTCGCCAGGTCGAGATACTCCGGAGAGATGTCCACACCCACGACGCGCTCGAAATCGAGACTCAGCCAATATGAGACGCGCCCTGGCCCGCACCCGTATTCGAGCACGGTCCGGCGCTGCTCGTGGCCCGCGCAATGACGAAGCATTACGTTCCCGACGAAGTCCGCCTCCGCCGCGCCTGTGGCATAGAACCGATTGATGAGGTCCTCGGTAGATGTCTCGCGGAAGATGGGGCGCGTGAGGACGGAAAAGTATGGGTCTGTCGAGGCAAGTTCGGACCAGACGCGAGAAACGGTCGCGAGCAATTCCCGCCATTGCGGCTGGACCGGCCTTGGTCTGAACTCCCCGGACTCGGCACCTCGCGTAGAGGTAAAGCGAGTAGAGGGAATCGAGGATCCTGCGAAATCCGGCGGGGAGAAGTCGATCGGTCCGGCTAGTCATGCGTTGACCGTTCCGATTCCGCGGGGTAACAGAGCTTTCACTCTCGACGGGCCGATCGCCACGTACAACAAGGCCAGTCCAATCGAGCCCGCCGCGGTTCCTTCCATCAACAGGACCGGCCAGGAGTCCGGGTTGCGCAGGAAGACCAATCCTTGAAAACAAAGACACAGACTCGTCCCCACTAAGAGCGGCACTCCGATCGAACGCTTCAGGTATTCGCCCCATCCGACCTGCAGGACCTTCAACACGTAAGCCGGGACGATTAGACCCGAAAAAATCAGCATTGGAATCAAGGTGCCGATCGCAACCCCAGCCAAAGACAGGGTTCTCACGAGGATCAGGCTCAGAGCCAGGTTCGCCGCCGCTTCAGCCGCGCTGACCCACATCAGGAACCCGACACGGCGCATGGCGAACATCAGTTGCCACGAGACGCCTTGCAGGATCCGCGGAAGATTCGCGATCAGCAGAATCTTCATCACTGCGTCGCTCCGCATCGTCCATGGGCCCGTTACGTACTTTGGACCGAGCCATAGCGATAGGAAAGGAGTGCCGAAGACCAGGATCCCGGCAGCAATAACCGCCGACAACAACGCCGTCACCCGGCTCGCCTCCATGTACACCCGCCGCAACTCCGCCGCATCCTGTTTGGCGTGCAGATGGGTCAGGTGGGGGGTGAGCGAAAGCACGATGGAGCCTATCGGAGCGAACGCATACTGAACCACGGAACCGCCGATAGCGTAGAAGGTCACAAACGCGGAGCCCAATGCGGCGCCAATAACTACCACGTCCACGCGGCCAATGATCAGCCAGGAAACGTAGACCATCAGCGCTTTCCATCCGTAGCCAAAAAGCTCCATGCACGAATGCCGGTCGGCGTTACGCCAACGGATCGGGACCCCAATGCGGAGACGCGAAACGAACCACACGCGCAATACCCATGAAACCGCGCGCCCCACAAGGTGAACGACTCCCATCGCCACAAGACTGCCGCCGGCCGCCAATGCCCCCCAGGTGGCGAAAGATACGATCACCCGGGGGACCAGTTCGGCGGCATTGCTCAGATCCAGCCGGCGGCGGCCGTAGAGGATGGAGATATACAAGTCCATCGGCAACCCCACGCCTACTGCAACGGTCATGAGGATGACGGAAATCCGGATCTCCGCCGGAGACACGCCCCTGGCGTTGAACACGTGCGGAAACAGAACCGCCATCAGGATTCCGGCGAGCAACAGCAGTCCGCCCAGGGCAGTCAGCATCCAGGAAGCGGCGCCCAGCGATCGTCCCAGCCGCTCCCGGTCCCCCGTAGAGGAATACCGTGCAACGTAGTGGTCCACCGCGCCGCGAATGCCAAAGTCGAAGACGGCGGAGTAGCCGGCGATTTCCGCGGCAAGCACCCACACACCGTACCGCGCGTCACCCAGCCGGTGGATGATGAAGGGTGAGAGCAGCAGAGCGGCCACAAACGAGGAACCAAAACCGGCCAGATTCCAGATTGCGTTCGCGCTCAGCGATAGGCCGCGAGCGGAGTTGTCGGAGCGTTCAGCCGTCAATCCGAGTGCGCTCCCAGGGCGAACGGCGGGCGGCCGGGCCGTCCGCGGCCATGCCCGGCGAGCACTCTATGTGCCCAGCCATAAGGTACTCTTGGTAATGAATCATGCTCTCTACAGGCTCGAACGCCAAGCAGGCGCGAGCAAGTGCATGTTGCTAGTGTAGTGCTTCAAACGGAACACAGTCTATTCGTGGTGGACCGGCCGCCTTGCGGAGCGGAATGAAGCGCGTTCTGTTCGTACAATCGACCCTCCGGCCTCACGGCGGCGGCTATGCCGTGGCATCCTGGATGCTCGAAGCGCTTAAGCGCGATTATGAAGTCACGCTCCTGACGTGGAGTCCTCCGGATTTCGATGCCCTCAACGCTCACTTCGGCACCAGCCTGCGCTCGTCCGATTTTCGGGTGATCTGTCCGCGGCTCCCCGAACGATTGCTGATCCAGTCCATCCCGGATCCGTGGACCGTGCAGAAGTTCAGCTACCTGCTGAGGACCGCCAAGCGCCTCGCCGCATCCCACGATGTAGCGCTCACGGCCGAGATGGAGGCGGATTTCGGGTGTCGGGGCATTCAGTACGTTCACTTTCCGTATCTTGGAACGAGTTATCGGACTCTCTCGCATTCCCTCGACATGCCGGCTCCGGGAAAGTTAACCGCATTGGCAGCCGGGCGAATCCGCCCCTGGATGCTTTGGTCGAACTATTCCTTCGACCGCATGCGGCAGAACCTGACGCTGGTCAACTCTGACTGGACCGGCGGGTGCTACAAGGCAGCGTTTGGGGGCCAGCCAATCACTCTGTACCCGCCCGCGGCAGGCGCTTTTCCGCACATCCCATTTGAATCGCGCGAGGACGGCTTTGCGTGCGTTGGCCGGTTTCATCCCGGCAAACGGCCCGATTGGGTGATCGAAACGTTGGCCAGGGTTCATGCGGTGTTTCCCAGCGTGCGCTTGCACCTGGTCGGCGCAGCCGGCAATTTCCCAGGGGAGCGGGAATTCTATCCTCGCCTCGCGGCTCTGGCTCGTTCGCATTCCTCATGGGTCCGGTTGCACGAGAACATCTCCCGTCAGGAACTGGCGGACCTGCTGTCGCGGCAACGCTACGGCATCCACGCCCTGGAGAATGAGCACTTCGGCATGGGGATCGCGGAAATGGTAAGGGCCGGGTGCATCCCCTTTGTGCACAATAGCGGCGGGCAGGTGGAGATTGTCGGCAATGACCCCGCCTTGCTGTACACCTCGGCCGACGATGCCGCGGAGCGGATACTGGCGGTTCTCCGGAATCCCGGGCTGCAGCAGGACCTGCGCCTCAAACTGCAGCGGCGGGCCGGGCTCTTCACACCAGAGGCTTTCATCGCTGGCCTGCTCTCGGCGGTTCGCGGTTTCCTCGCGGAGTCCTCCCCGGCCACCCCTGTTGCCTGAAACGCAGCCGGCGCCGTTGCGCTTATAATGTCGATTGCTCCACGAACACGATGGTGAGAAGGTTTCCCGTAGCCTGCGAAGTCCACTGTGGATCTGGGCGGCTCTCGCGCTGCTGCTCGTTCTGACGTGGCAGTCCCTGACGGTGCATGCGAATTACTCGGACCACTGGAGCGGCCTGTTTCGCACGGGGCACGCCACTCCCCTCCCGCCCCGCCTCGCCGCCACGACGTTCCGCGGCAGTCATCCGGCCGGCTATGACGGACAGTACTACAGGCTGCTCGCTCACGATCCCTTTCTCCGTCTGGACACGGCTGCCTACCTGGACGGGCCGCTGCTGCGCTCACGGCGGATTCTGGTGCCGTTTTTGGCCTGGGCCTTCGCGGGCGGAAGAGAGGGCCTGATCGACGGATCCTATGTTCTCGTGGTCGCCGCCTTCGTCTTCCTGGGCGTGTACGCGCTGACGAAGACGATGATGCTCTACGGGCGCCACCCCGCGCTGGGACTGCTGTTCGTGTTGGTGCCCGTGGTGCCGATTTCGGCGGACTCCATGACGGTGGATGTCGCGCTGGCGGCGCTGACGGTGTGCTTTGTCTATCAGGTAGCGGCTGGCGAGGAGCGTTGGCTGTGGTGCACGCTGGCGGCTGCAAGCCTTGTTCGGGAGACCGGCGTGTTGTTGCCAGTCGCGTGCGTGATCGCGGCGCTCATCAATCGCGACTTCCGCAAGGCGTGCGTTTGGGCCACCGCCACATTTCCGGCGCTGGCCTGGTATGGCTATCTTTACCATGTGCTTTCGCCTGCGGCGCTGAGCGAAGGCTTTGTCCCCAAGTGGTTCATTCCCCAAATGAAAGCGGGGATTCTGCTCCGTACGGCCGATCCCCCGCGATATCCGCTGCTCGCCGCCAACATCCAGAGCATTGCCCGGTCGCTCGATTTCATCGCGCTCGTGGCCACTCTTCTGGCTGTGGTGGTTGGAGTGCTGCTCTTCAGGAAAATGCGTCCTCCAGCTTTCGGCGCCGCATTCGTTCTGTATCTGGGTTTACTCGTCGCCGCAACCGACAAGGACTTCTGGAATACTCCATACGGATATTCCCGCCCGATTGCGCCACTCTTCATCCTGCTGCTTGTTGCCGCCGGCAATGCGCGGAAGCCGGTTCTGGCCGGGGTAGCGCTATTGCTGTGCCTGGTGGACTTGCGCATTTGCGCGGAAATGCAGACCCAATTAATGGGTGTGCTGCGATTTGTGACTGGCGGGTAAAGGCCACGTATTCCCCGGTTTCGGGGAATAGCGGATCCAGTTTGGTAAGATTCTAGAGTCTGCGAATCCGCTCCGCCGAAGTTCGCGCGATGCTCCTCAGCATTTTAATCCCGACTCTCGAAAGCCGCCGCGCGCTCTTCGAACGCGTGCATGGCCAACTGATCGCGCAGGTGGCGGCCGCGGGATTGGCCGAGGATGTCGAAGTCCTGCACTTGCGCGACAACGGGGAGCGGTCAACCGGCTGGAAGAGGAATCGCCTGATCGAGCAGGCCCAAGGCGAGTTCGTCGCGTTCGTGGACGACGACGACAGCGTCAGCGACGACTATCTGACGCGAATTTGCGCCGCCATCCGCTCCCATCCTGAAATCGACTGTATCGGTATCCGGGGTACCATCCGGTTCCGCGGTACGCATCCCCGGGAGTTCGTCCACTCGACCAGGTACTCCGATTACCGGACCGCCGGAGGCCGCTACCTGCGGCCGCCTTACCATCTCAATCCGATTCGGCGTTCCATCGCCGCTCGATACCGCTTCGAAGACGCATTTTATTCGGAGGACATCGACTGGGCCCGGTCCATGTCTTCGGACAAGGCGCTGGAGAAGGAGTACTTCATCGATTCGATTTTGTACTTTTACGCCTCCCGGCGCTTCTGGTTCTACCAATGGGCACTGGATCGAACGGAAACTCTCCGGCACGGCCTAGGACTGCGCCTGGATAACCGTCTCCGCATCCAACGTTTCCTCAAGACGGTTTTCGCTCGAAGGGCCGGTGCTAATGCCGGACGCTAGGCCCAGGATCGCGATTCTGACGCCGGTCAAAGACGCCGCCGGGCATCTGGACGGCTACTTTGAAGCCCTATACCGGATCGAGTATCCGCGGTCTCTCATCGCCGTCGGTTTTCTGGAGAGCGACAGCTCCGACAACACTTACGAATTGCTCCTGCAACGCCTTCCTTCGCTGCGGCGCGAGTTCGCCGAGGCGGGCGTCTGGAAAAGGGATTTCGGCTTCCGCCTGCCTCCCGGCGTTCCGCGCTGGGCGGGCGAGGTTCAAGTTAACCGGCGCGCGGCGCTGGCCAGGAGCCGGAATCATCTTCTGTTTCGCGCCCTCGGCGATTGCGAATGGGCTCTTTGGCTCGACGTCGATGTCATCGAATATCCGCCCGGCATCATCGAGCAGTTGCTGGCTACGGGGCGGGATATCGTTCAGCCGAACTGTGTCAAGCGGCATGGCGGACCGAGCTTCGACTGTAACGCCTGGCGCGATCGTGGCCGCTATCATCTGCACGACCTCCGAGGCGAGGGAGACCTGGTGCCGCTCGACACCGTGGGAGGCACTATGCTGCTGGTGCGTGCCGATCTCCATCGCGACGGTCTGGTATTTCCACCATTCCCTTACGGACGGCCGCACCCGCTCTCCCGCCGGGAGCTTCTCGGCAGCACACGGAATCTCTTTTCCCGCCGCGGTCCGGATGTGCGAGGAGAGATTGAAACGGAAGGACTGGGTCTGATGGCCCACGACATGGGCTGCCAGTGCTGGGGCATGCCGAACCTCGAAATTTTGCACAAGGACGCCTGACCAAGCGAATGAAGAGTGCCATCCCCGAACTCGCGGTAATCGTTCCGGTATACAACGGCGCGAGAACGATAGGAGAGTGCTTAACCGCGCTTTTCGCGTCTACTTTTCAGGACTTCGAGGTCATCGTCGTGGACGACGGTTCCTCAGACGAGAGCGCGGCGATCGCGGAGCGCTTTCCCGTCCGGATGGTCCCCTTCGCCCGAAACTGCGGTCCGTCCGCCGCACGGAATGCCGGAGCAGCCGTTTCGAAGGCCGCTCTGTTGTTCTTCCTCGATGCCGACATCATCGTGCCGCCGGCGTTTCTGGCCGAGGTAGTCGAAACCATGCGGGGGCTCCCCAAATACAGCGCCCTGTTCTGCTCGTATACCAAGGAGACCATCCCACAGAACTTCTGGTCCCGCCACAAGAACCTCGTTCACCATTGGACGCATCAGACCGCGTTGGTCGAAGCCGCGACCTTCTGCGGTGGGTTCGGATTGATCCGGCGCGAGGTCTTCCTGGAGATCGGGGGCTTCGACTCCGAATGCCGGTTTCTCGAAGACATCGATCTGGGCTATCGCATGCACCGGGCCGGGCATTCGATATTCCTGGCCAGACACCTGCAAGCGACACACGCGAAAGTCTATACGCTGTGGAGCCTGCTGCGATCAGAGATGCTGGGCCGGGCCGTGCCCTGGACTCGCCTGATGCTCAAGTACCGGATCTTCCGCAGTGACTTGAACACCCGGATGTCCAACGTGCTCAGCGTTGCGGCGGTCTGTCTCCTCCCGGTATCCCTCTTCGTGGACCCATACCTGCGCCTCGCCGCCTGTCTGGTCCTGCTCTTTCTGTGGCTGAACCGGAGTTATATCCGCTTCGCTGCCCGCGAGTATGGGCTCCTTTTTGCCGTCCAAAGCGCCCTATTCAGCGGGTTCGTCTATGCCCTGAGCGCGGCCGGCCTGGGCCTGGGTGTGAGCGCCTGGCTTTGGGACCTCTGCCGTGGCGAAACGGTAGAGAAGCGCCTGGCCGCTTCGCGCGATGTCTAAAGTCAGAGTCCTGCTGCTCACCTACGGTGTACCCTGGCCCCTCAACTCCGGCGCCAGGATTCGCGATTTCAACCTGATCCAAGCACTCGCGGGTGAGGTCGAAATCACGCTCTGCTGCTTCGCCAAAGATGAGCGTGAGATTCCGGACTTGTCGGAATTGCGGAAGATTTGCCGCGAGGTGAGGGTATTCCGTCCTCCCGTACGGTCGATGTACGGCCATGCCGTGGCGATCGGCAGCGCCTTCCGGGCCGGCCGGCCGCTAGCCACCTGCTCTTTCTTCTACCCCGAACTTGCCGCCGAGTTGCGCCTGATCGCGGAAAGCCAGGCAGTAGACATTTTTCAGGTGGAGCATTCATTCCTCGCCGCGTATGTGTGTGCGGCAGCGAACTGCCGGACGGTTCTCTCGTTCCACAACGTGGGCTACCTGCAATATGCCCGCATGGCGCGTCTGGACAGCGGGTTCCGACGGCGATTGGGCTTCCGGCTTAAGGCCCTGCTGATGCGGCATTGGGAGGCTAGTTATGCCGGCCGCTTCCACCATTCAATCGCTGTGTCTCCCACGGATGCCGCTTTATTACGGACCGCCAATCCGGCCCTGCAAGTTTCGGTAGTGGAGAACGGAGTCGATTGCCGTAAGTTCCAGCCGCTTCCCGAAGCCCCCCGCGGCAACGATCTGCTGTTCACCGGAGTGCTGGGGTATCCTCCCAACACCGATGCGGTCCGGTTCTTCTGCGCGCGAATCCTCCCACTGGTCCGGCGCGATGTGCCGGACGCACGGGTGCTGATCGTCGGCGAGAACGCGCCGCCGGAAATCTCTGCGCTGGCGTCCTCCGAGGTTGCGGTGATTTCCGGCGGTGTCGACGACTTGGTTCCTTATTACCGGCAGGCCCGGGTGAGCGTGGTGCCCTTACGGGCGGGTGGAGGCACGCGTCTCAAGATTCTGGAGTCCATGGCGCTGGGACGCGCGGTCGTCTCGACGAGCATCGGCTGCGAAGGGCTTGACGTGGAGCACGGCCGGGATCTCCTGATCGCCGACGCGCCGGATGAGTTTGCGGCCTCGGTGGTCTCTCTACTTCGCGATGGCGAATTGCGAAGGGCTTTGGCCGCGCGCGCTCGCCGGATCGTCGAAACGAAGTATGACTGGCCGCTGCTCGCTTCGAAACTGCTCGCCGTCTACCGCTCGCTATTGAACTTGGATCCTCGTTGAATCGCGTGCGTCCGCGCAGGTCCCGTCTCAAGACCTGGAGACTCTTTCCGGAACCAGGCGCAGCCCGCCCGCCCCCTCTCCGGCATCGGCAACGCCTTCCTCGTGATACTCCGCATCCTCGTTCACGGCCCAGACATCGTAGATTGCCCTATCCGCCAAAATGTTGGCGGCGGTCAACATGCCCGTCATGACGGAGTGATCCTGGTTGTTGTACTTGTGCATCCCGTTTCGCCCCACAGCCCAGAGGCGAGGATATCGCGATTCCAGTTCTTCGCGGATCGTGTTGACGTGCTCACCATATTCCGCGTCGTAAATGGGATATGCCTTGCGTTGCCGCACGACGTGAGCATCCACGATATCCGCCTTGGACGCCAACCCGATCTGGATGAGTTCCGCCGTCGCCAAAGCAATCAGATCCGTGTCCGAACTGGACCACAGCCCGTCGCCTTCGAAGCAGAAATACTCCAGGCCGTAGCAGGTCAACTCAGGATCGGGGACCATCTCCGGAGACCATGACTTGAAGTTTTGAATTCGCCCCACCCGAACCCTCGGATCGTGGATGTAGATCCAGTTATCGGGGAACGAATTCGTATCCCGGAGAATGAGAGCGACTGTGAGAAAGTCCCGGTACCGCAGGGCCTGGGAGGCACGCATTGCAGCGCCACTCGGCCTTGGAGAGAGCTGTTGTACAAGCTGGCTTAGCGGGGCCGAGCAAATCACGTGGGAACCTCGATAGGTGGTGGCTTCACCCGACTGCGAAGTTGCCTCAACCGACCAGGCTTTAGAGGCAGCATCGTACGAGCAGGAGGTCACGCGCCGGTCCAGCAAGACGGCGCCGCCGCGCTCCCGAATCTTCCGCGCGCACGCCTCCCAGAGCATACCGGGGCCTCGCCGTGGATATCGAAAGGCGCCGATCAGGGTCTTCACGACTTTGGAAGGATCCTGGTCAGCGGGTTGCGTCGTGAATGAGTTCTGAATCACTCGCCTTACGGAAAGACCCTTGATGCGCTGGGCCGCCCATTCCGCGGAAATCTCCGCGCAGTGCATGCCCCAGACCTTTTCCGTATAGGTCTTGAAGAAAATCTCGAATAACCGCCGCCCGAACTGCCTCACCACCCAGTCCTCGAAAGAAACAGGGGGCTTCGCAGGACGGAGGCGAGCCCATATGTATGACAAAGCGCATTGAGCGGACTCTACCGGACCCAATTTCCGAAAAGCTTCAAGCGGACGCAAGGGATAGGAAAACAGGCGACCGCGGTAGTAGATCCGGGAAGACCGGGACCGGACGAGCATATCGTCGGGGAGCACCTCAGTCCAGAACTGCTCTACTTCTTGCGATTTCGAAAAGAATCGGTGACCGCCGATATCGAAGTAAAAACCCTTAAACCGAACGGTCCTGGAGATACCGCCAACATATTCGGGGTCCATTTCGAGGACGCACACGTCGCGTCCTTGCCCGGCCAGCCTGTAGCCGGCGGCCAGGCCCGCGGGTCCCGCGCCAATGATCAGTATGCGATCGGTTTCACTCACTTACTCGGAGGTCCTAGTCTGACGAAGCGCGAGTTTCCCGGGACATCCAGCACGCGTCCCGACTCAAGTTTAGCAATCGTCCGGCCATCATCCAGGCGTACCCTTCGTTCCTCGGCATATTCGCAACCGGATTGTGACACCAATAGCATCAGTCCTTCCGGCTCGCTTGCAGGATGGATCCTGTGCTGGCTCACATCATGGCAAAGGCAGGCGGCCAGGCGGCCGCAGCCGCGATTTGGCGCCGATTCCGCTGGGGACGATTGCCGGGCATCCCGGCCTTGCCAACAACGCCTTCTTGGGTGAGGATTGGTTATGAAAATCGCGACGATCCTTGCAAGTATTCTGCTGGCATCGATGGCGGCTTCGGCCGCCGTGCCGCCCCCTGAGGTGCAGATCTCTGCCGCGGTCCTGGCCGCGCCCGCGGATTTGCGCGATGGTGCAGCCGTCCTCGGCTACAACCCGCAGGGTGAGCTGGTCAAGCTCAGGGAAGGCAAGAACGAATTGATCTGCCTCGCGAGCGATCCGAACAAGACGTCCTTCAGCGTGGCCTGCTACCACAAGGACCTCGAACCGTACATGGCTCGCGGCAGGGAGCTCTCGGCCCAGAAGGTGACCGGGCCGAAGCGCAACGAGATTCGCTGGAAGGAAGTCGCCGATGGGAAACTCGCCCTGCCGCACGAGCCTCGGACCCTTTATGTTCTGACGGGGACAGGCTTTGACGCGACCAGCGGAAAGGTGGCGGACGCTTATCTGCGGTGGGTCATCTACGTCCCGTTCGCTACTCCCGAGACGACGGGACTTTCCACCAAGCCCAGCGACAACGCGCCGTGGTTGATGTACGCCGGGACCCCGGGCGCGCACATCATGATCAACCCGAAGAAGTAGTTCCATCGGGAATGCCCGCTGCGACCGGGATTCGCGGTGGCGCAGGGGTGCGCGACACAGAAGTGGACGCCGGCGCGATCACCTGGCAAAGTGGCCGGGAGCCGAATATACGGGCGCGCAAGGCAGAGGGCGCAGATGTGGGGCAGCTTGGCAAGCTGCGGCCGATTGGCAATCGGCCACCTGGCATGTTGGCGCGAGACGGTGGCGGTAGGCAACCGCCGCGCAGGCAACCAGCCTGCCCCACGGCGCCGGCCAGCGGTCCCGCTTCTATGTCGCACACCCGTGGCGGAGAAGCAGGAAGGCGGCCCCCGATATAATCGGCATGGGTCGTTTTTATGCTCCTTCGCATCTTCGCGTTGCTGCTCGTTCTTCTGCCTTCCGGCGTTGCGCAAAACGCCGGGAACACGGTGGTCGGGATTCGCGGATCGCAATTCACGATCAACGGACAGCCCTCCTACACTGCGGCCTCGGGGTTTCCATCGGCGAACTCGAACCTGGCCGGCACGCTGCTCAACGTCCGCGCCGTTCAGGCGATCTTCGATGACGCGAACTATCCGAATCAGGGATCCCGGCTTCACCCATACGAGTCCAATACGCTTGGGCCCATATTCTGGGACTATCCCGATGGGTCCTGGGACCCTGAACGGAACGTCCGTGAGTTTCTCGCCGCGCTCCCCGATTGGCGGCGCGCCGGGCTGCTGGCCTTCACCGTAAACCTGCAAGGCGGCGGTCCGCCGGACGGCAACTACGGCGAACGAGTCTCGCTTCAACCTCACAACAACAGCGGCTTCGATCCGCACGGCAACCTGAAGCCTGCCTACGCCGACCGGTTGCGGAGGGTGATCGCCGAGGCCGATCGGCTCGGGATGGTGGCCATCGTCGGGTTCTTTTACTTCGGGTCCAACGAGCGCATCGAGATCACTCCCGACGACCGGTATGTCAGGGAGGCGATCGTGCAAGGCTGCCGCTTTCTCAAGAGCCTTCCGCATCGAAACGTCCTCATCGAGATCAACAACGAGACCAACGCGACCGGCTATAAGCATCGGATCCTGCAGCCGAACGGCGCGCTGGACGCTGTCGTGCTGGCGCAGCAGACGGTGGATCGCCAGATCCCGGTTTCGATGAGTTGGTCCGGCGGCATCATGCCTCGTGGCAGTCGCGGAGCGGCCGCGATGCGGGCCGTAGACTACGTGATGTTTCACACCAACGGGCAGACCCCCGAGGAAGTCCACCAGAGCATCCAGGCCATGCGCCGGTGGCTGGGTTATGACCGGCCGGTGATCATCAACGAAGACGGCGTCAGTACTTTCAACCTGCAAGCCGCCGTTCAGGAGCGCGTTGGTTGGGGCTACTACGACAACGGTCTCAGCAATTACCGCGACGGTTTCCAGGCGCCGCCCGTGAACTGGAAAATCAACACGCCGGTGAAGTGGCAGTTCTTCGAACAGGTGGCGCGGCTGACCGGGTCCCCGATTCCGCCGAAGCCGGAATACTCCGCCGGCGACACTCCGGAAATCGTTCTCTCCGGGCTCAAGCCCGGACAGGTTCTCAAAGAGCCGGCGTGGATTGAGGCGATCGTGAAGGACCGCCACGCGCGATGGCCCATCAAACGCGTTGAGTTTTTCATTGACGGCGCGCCCTACAGCTACAGCAAGAACGCGCCGTTCATGCTGAACAACCAGGAATGGTGGGACATGCTGGACGTCGCGCCCGGCAAACACGTTCTGCGCGTGGTGGCATACGACCAGCGGGGACCTCGATTTACGGAACTGGCTTCGATAGTGGAAGTTCCGTTCGAGGTCGAGAAGTAAGACGGAGCCCGCCTTGTGGCGCACGCTTTAGCGTGCAGTGGCGAGATTCATCTCGACATCCGGCATGGTGGCATGAATGCCGCCACGGCACGCTGAAGCGTGCGCCACAAGGCGGGCCACAGCGGTCTCGCGGTAAACCCCTTTTCGCGGGCGCTTCGCAGGAACGCCGTGGTATTCTGCGCCGTGGTCTAATACATCTCCAGGGGGGCGAACCTCAGATGGGCGACATCATCCGCCAGCTTGACGAGAAGCGGGAAGCGGCCCGCATGGGCGGTGGCGCGGCGCGCATCGCAGCCCAGCACGCCAAGGGCAAACTCACCGCGCGCGAGCGCATCGAGCTGCTGCTCGACCCCGACTCCTTCGAAGAGTGGGACATGTTCGTCGAGCACCGCTGCACGGACTTCGGCATGGCCGACCAGAAGCCGCCCGGCGACGGCGTGGTCACCGGCTACGGCACCATCAACGGCCGCGCTGGTGTTCGTCTTCAGCCAGGACTTCACCGTCTTCGGCGGCTCGCTCTCCGAGGCCCACGCCGAGAAGATCTGCAAGATCATGGACCACGCCATGAAGGTCGGCGCGCCGGTGATCGGCCTGAACGACTCCGGCGGCGCGCGCATCCAGGAAGGCGTCGCCTCGCTGGGCGGCTATGCCGACGTCTTCCAGCGCAACGTGCTCGCCTCCGGCGTGATTCCGCAGATCTCGCTGATCATGGGCCCGTGCGCCGGCGGCGCGGTCTATTCGCCGGCGATGACCGACTTCATCTTCATGGTCAAGGACAGCTCCTACATGTTCGTCACCGGCCCCGAGGTGGTGAAGACCGTGACGCACGAGGAGGTGACCGCCGAGGAGCTGGGCGGTGCGGTCACGCACACCACGCGTTCGGGCGTGGCCGACCTCGCGTTCGAGAACGACGTCGAGGCGCTGATGATGATGCGCCGCCTGTTCAGCTTCATCCCGTCGAGCAACCGCGAGAAGCCGCCGCACCGTGCCGACCGACGACCCGCCGACCGCATCGACTACGTCGCTGGACACTCTGGTGCCGGACAACCCCAACAAGCCTTACGACATCAAGGAGCTGATCAGCAAGATCGTCGACGACTCCGACTTCTTCGAGCTGCAGCCCGACCTACGCCGCGCAACATCGTCATCGGGCTTCGGCCGCATGGACGGCGCACACCGTCGGGCATCGTCGCCAACCAGCCGCTGGTGCTGGCCGGCTGCCTCGACATCAAGACGCTCGATCAAGGCCGCGCGCTTCGTGCGCTTCTGCGACGCCTTCAACATCCCGGTGCGTCACCTTCGTCGACGTGCCCGGCTTCATGCCCGGCACGGCGCAGGAGTACGGCGGCATCATCAAGCACGGCGCCAAGCTGCTCTACGCCTACGCCGAATGCACGGTGCCGAAGATCACCGTGATCACGCGCAAGGCCTACGGCGGCGCCTACGACGTGATGGCCTCCAAGCACCTGCGCGGCGACGTGAACTTCGCCTGGCCCTCGGCCGAGATCGCGGTGATGGGGCCGAAAGGCGCGGTCGAGATCATCTTCCGCGAGGATGAAGGACGACCCGGCGAAGCTCGCCGCAGCGCGACCGCGGAATACCGGCAGAAGTTCGCCAACCCGTTCATCGCCGGCAGCCGCGGCTTCATCGACGACGTGATCATGCCGCACGAGACGCGCAAGCGGATCTGCCGTTCGCTGGCGATGCTGCAAGACAAGAAGCTCGAGAATCCGTGGCGCAAGCACGGCAACATTCCGCTCTGAGCGCTGGAACAAGATAGGTCTTGCATGTTCACGAAGATCCTGATCGCCAACCGCGGCGAGATCGCCTGCCGCGTCATCCGGACCGCTCGCCGGATGGGCATCCGGACCGTCGCCGTTTACTCGGAGGCCGACAGCACGCGCGCTGCACGTCGCGCTGGCCGACGAAGCCGTGGCCATCGGCCCGGCGCCGCCGCGCGAATCCTACCTGTCGATGGACCGCATCCTGGCCGCCTGCCAGCAAGACCGGCGCCGAGGCCGTGCACCCCGGCTACGGCTTCCTCTCCGAGAACGCCGAGTTCTGCCGCGCGGCTGGAGTCCGAGGGCATCGTCTTCATCGGCCCGAAGCACGCATTCGATCGAGGCCATGGGCGACAAGATCGCCTCCAAGCGGCTGGCCGCTCAAGCCGGCGTCAACACGATCCCCGGCTACACCGACGTCGATCGAAGATGCCGAGCGCAGGCCGTGCGCATCGCCGCGGAAATCGGCTATCCGGTGATGATCAAGGCCTCGGCCGGCGGCGGCGGCAAGGGCCTGCGCGTGGCCTGGAACGAGACGGAAGCGCGCGAAGGCTTCGACTCCTGCCGCAGCGAAGCCAAGCACGGCTTCGGCGACGACCGCGTCTTCATCGAGAAGTTCATCGTCGAGCCGCGCCACATCGAGATCCAGGTGCTCGGCGACGCGCACGGCCACATGGTCTACCTCTGGGAGCGCGAATGCTCCATCCAGCGGCGTCATCAGAAAGTGATCGAGGAGGCGCCTTCACCCTTCCTCGACGAGGCGACCCGCCAGGCCATGGGCGAGCAGGCCGTGGCGCTCGCGCGCGCCGCTGGTTACCAGACCGCCGGCACGGTTGAGTTCGTCGTCGGCAAGGACCGGAGCTTCTACTTCCTGGAGATGAACACGCGCCTGCAGGTGGAGCACCCGGTCACCGAGATGATCACGGGGCTCGATCTGGTGGAGTGGATGATCCGCATCGCCGCCGGAGAGCCTCTCGCCTTCACGCAAGAGCGACATCCGCCGCGACGGCTGGGCGCTGGAGTGCCGCATCAACGCCGAAGATCCGTTCCGCGGCTTCCTCCCCTCGACGGGCCGCCTGCGGCGTTACCTGCCGCCCAGTGAAGAACCGGACTGCGTGCGCGTGGACACGGGCGTTTACGAGGGCGGCGAGATTCCGGTGCATTACGACTCGATGATCGCCAAGCTCATCGTGCACGAGCCTACGCGACGCGAGGCCATCGTGCGGATGCGCTCGGCCCTGAACGACTTCGTCGTCCGCGGCGTCTCCTCGAACATCGCTTTTCAAGCGGCGCTGATGCAGCATCCGCGCTTTGTCGCCGGCGACTTCAACACCGGCTTCATCGCCGAGGAGTACCCGCACGGCTTTCATTCGAGCGACGTCCGCCACGAGTCTCCCGCCTTCCTCGCCGCCGCCGCCGCCGTCGCGCGCCGCCGCTACATCGCCCGCGCCGTGCGCATCAGCGATCAGACGCGCGGCATGGAGCGCAAGGTCGGACTCCGACTGGGTGGTGTTGATGGGCCCGGACCGCTATGCCGTGCATCTCGACCCGATCGAGGGCGGATATAAAGTGGTCAGCGCGGGCGAGAGCTTCGAGCTTGCTCACGGATTGGCGCTTCAGCAGCCCGCTCTTCCGAGGCACATGCAATGGACGGCCGTTCTGCTTGCAGCTTGAACGCATCGGCCTGCGCTTCCACCTGGCGCACAACGGCACGGAAGTCGACGCGATGGTGATGACGGTGCGCGCCGCCGAATTGCTGGCCCGCATGAAGCCGAAACCCAAGCCCGACCTGGGCCGTTTCCTGCTCGCGCCCATGCCGGGACTGCTGACGCACATCGCCGTCCAGGCGGGCCAGCAAGTGAAGGCCGGCGAACGCCTCGCCGTGATTGAGGCCATGAAGATGGAGAACATTCTCAGAGCCGAGGCGGACGCTACGGTCGGACGCGCTGCTGGCCGAAGCCGGCGAAAGCCTGGCTGTCGATCAGCCGATCCTCGAGTTCAAATAGACTCTTCGGGACCAGAAATGCCTGCATGGCATCTGGCTCAGCGCGCCGTCCACCCGCCGTCGATCACCACTGTGTGGCCAGTAATTAAAGCAGCCGCCGGTGAAGCCAGGAATACGACCGAGCCTGCCACGTCCATGGGCTGACCTATGCGATGCAGCGCGGCGATGCGTTCGACAACGTCGGCGCGAAACGCGGGATCCGCAAGACACTCCTCGGTGCCCGGCGTTTCGATGAAGGTCGGTGCGACGGCGTTGACGGTGATGCCGTACTTGCCCCACTCGACGGCAAGGCACTTGGTGAGGTGCACGATGGCAGCCTTGGTCGCGCAGTACACGGATTCGGTCGGCAGAGCCGCGAAGCCGGCTTGCGAGCTGACATTGACGATGCAGCCGCTCTTCTGCCGGATCATGACGCGCCCCGCGGCCTGACTCGCGAAGAACGTTCCCTTCAAATTCACTGCCATGGTGAGGTCGTAGTCTTCTTCGCGAACATTCTCGGCGAGATTGCCCGGCGCGATGCCGGCGTTATTGACCAGAATGTCGAGCCGGCCAAAGTGCGCCACCGTGTCGTCGACGGCACGAAAAATCTGATCCAGGCTCGTCATGTCCATTTGCAGCGAAAGCACGCGGCGGCCCAGCGCCTCGATCTCGCCGGGGAGGCCGCCGTGCGCGTCGCGATCCCGCAATCCCAGAGCGATGTCCGCGCCCGCGTGTGCCAATGCGAGGGAGATGGCGCGTCCGAGCCCGCGCGCGGATGCCGTCACCAGAGCAACCTTGCCGGTCAAATCGAATTGGGGAAACTGATTCACAAATCCAGACTAGAGCATCCTCCGGGCGGTCACACGAATCAACCAATGAAATGGGACACGGCCTCACAGTCCGAATGGACCGTGGTATCTTGAGCCTCAACGCCATGAATCGCAAACTCCCCATCACGCTCGCGGCTCTGGCTGTTTCAGCCTGCGCTCAAACACTGCAAACCGCGCCTGGTCCCTCGAATGCTGCTCCCCAGAAGGCCGCAATGGTCGAGACACCGAACACCGACAAGTATTACCGGTTATCCTCGGACGCGATGCCTCGGGATGGAGTTCCGAAGGGCGAGATCAAGGGCCCATTTACCCTGCCGAGCCAGGCATACCATGGCACGCAGCATACGTACTGGGTGTACGTTCCGGCACAGTACGATCCGGCGGTTCCGGCGAGCCTGATGATCTACAACGACGGGCAGGCGTTCATGGCCGCGGAAGGCGATGTTCGCGCACAAGTCGTGATGGATAACTTGATCTACCGCCGCGAGATTCCGGTGATGATCGGCGTCTTCATCAATCCGGGCCGTCGTCCGGATCAACCGGAGCCAACCCCGTCCAATTGGGGGGACCAGGATACGAACCGGAGAACCGAGTACAACACCCTAAACGATCTGTATGCGCGCGTGATTGTCGACGAACTGCTGCCCGTTCTCTACAAGCAGTACAACATCGGGAAGGACCCCGAGCGGCACGGCATCGGCGGATCGAGTTCGGGCGCGATTGCCGCTTTCACCGTGGCCTGGGAAAGGCCGGATCAGTTCCGCAAGGTTCTCAGCAATGTCGGGAGTTTCACTAACATTCGCGGCGGGGATGCTTATCCGGACATCATCCGCAAGAGCGATAAGAAGCCGCTGCGCGTCTTTCTGGCCGATGGCCGGAACGACAATCGGGCAATCAGCGCGGACGGAACTTACGACCAGAGACGCGACTGGTTCTATCAGAACGTGCGGATGCAACAGGCTTTGGCGGAGAAGGGCTATGACCTCAACTACACCTGGGGCATCTCGCGGCACGGCCAGAAAATGCTGCAGACGCTTTTCCCCGAAATGATGCGCTGGCTGTGGCGCGACCACGGCGTTTCCACGGACCCGCACGATATGATCGAGCGATCGTTCAACGAAGCCAAGAAGTGAACGTGGCCACGACGCGGACTTGATGCACTTGGGGCGATTTGATTCGGCAGCGCCGGGATGCAACGGACAGCGTCCGCCGAACATCATACGGTGTAGCATATAGACCCAGGAGGGACCTCGATGCAACGACGGAGCACGATCATCGCCATCGTCGCAATCCTTGCGCTCGCCGGGCTCGGTTACTCCGCCTGGCGCTACGTCCAGGAGCGCGGTGCGGAGTCGTGCCAGGCCTGCATGAGACCCGTCCACGCGCACATGAAGACGGTGGCCCTGGTCGATGGCAAGCGAGAGATCTTCTGTTGCCCGGCGTGTGCGCTGTCAACGCATCAGCAGTCCGGGAAGCCGGTGCAGGTGGTCGAGTTGACGGATTACCTCAACAACACGCCGCTGAAGCCCGAGGACAGCTACTTAGTGCGGAATAGCGACGTGAATCCCTGCCTCCAGCACCATCCCGCGGTCGGGGAGAACAACCAGCCGCTCGAATCGCACTTCGACCGTTGCTCGCCGAGCGTGCTCGCGTTCCAAGACCAGAGGTCCGCGGGGGCGTTCGCAAACGAGCACGGGGGCCGGGTCGTCAAGTATTCCGACTTCGCCGCCGAGTTTCAGCGGTAGGCCTGCGACGAGATAGCCACGCGATTTTGTGCCCGCACCACAGGCGATGTGGCGCACGTTTCAGCGTGCAGTGGCGGCACCCTTGCCGCCATGGGCCGGACGTCGACAAGAGTGTCGACGCAGCACGCTGAAGCGTGCGCCACATGGCCCTCGCTCCCAGCGTTAGCGGGCTGCCTCGATCTTGTCCACCTTCAGGATCTTCGTGCTCGGGTTGAGTGTCCCGATCACGTTAACCTTCTGCGCCGCGAACTTCTCAGGGGTCTGCTGATCGCTCAGCACGTACATGTTGCTCCCGACTAGAAGCGCATACTTCACTTGCTTCGGGTCCATCTTCACACAATCGCGAACGCACTTTGCGTCCGGCGTGACGCCCATGGTGTGCTTGGCGCCGCACATCGAATCGGTGATGACGCCTGTGTAGGTTTGCGGTTTGCCATCTGCGGCGAGGAGAGCCGCGGCGAGTAGAGCCGTGCCCGTGAGCAGAGCGAAAACTACGTTCTTCATTTTGAGGTTTGGTCCCTTTCTTCAATCGAATTCAAAAACTGAAGTCCTTTGTCCTGGTTCAGCCGTTTCCAAAGCGCTTCGAAGCGCTTCTCGTCCAGCGGCTGCTTGAGTTGGAAGTTGAAGCCCTTCATGCTGCCGTAGTGCGTCCTGGCACGTTCGTAAGTGGATAGAGTGAGCTGATAGCGGTCAGAGGTGCTCACGTTCTCGATGTCTTCATAGCGCCACGTGCGCGACTGGCGGGGCCTGCCGGTCTTGTAGACGATACGGTCCGGCCCGACCTGGAGAACGCCCTCCGAGCCTTGGATCGTACCCAATAATTTCACGGGCAGTTCCCACAAAGCACCGGCTTGGGGATCGGCCAGCGCCGCGACAAATCGCCGGTCCAGTTTATCTTTCAGCATCGTGTAGGCTCCCTCGAATGATTTGCCCTTGGGGAGATAGAACTCGAATTCCTTGTCCACGCCGAGGAGCCATTTGCGGTCCTTGTAAGTCACCAGTACCAGCTTGTCCGGCGACACCCAAAGCTCCTGGATGTCCTGATAATCAAACTGAACGCTCTCGAGCCGCTTTGGATTCTTTTTTCGCGCTCCTTCCGGAACCGCCTGCCGATAGCTCACTCCCGTTTCGCCGATGGTCAGAACGCCGGCATGATTGTTCAGCGCGTGACGATGGCGCACATCATAGGTGAGTTCGGCCGCGCCTAACGGAGCGATCCCGAGCAGGGCAACGAGCAGACCTACGCAGCGACTAACTTTTTGACTTCTGTGTTCCATTTCCAAACCTCGTAGATTGCCGGGTAGACGACCAGTTCAAGAATGAAGGACGTGAAGATTCCACCGATCATTGGAGCCGCGATGCGCCTCATCACATCCGCGCCGGCTCCGGCGGACCACATGATCGGGATGAGGCCCATGAACATGACCGCGACGGTCATAAACTTCGGCCGGATGCGCTTCACCGCGCCGATGTGGATGGCGTCCTGAAGATCGGCGAGGCTGTTCATTTTGCCCTCCTTCTTCGCTCCCTCATAGGCGATGTTCAGATAGAGCAGCATGAAGATGGCCGTCTCGGCATCGACGCCGAGCAAGGCGATCAGACCGACCCACACGCCGATGCTCATGTTGTAGCCGAGGAAGTACAGGAACCAGATCGCGCCGACCGCGGAGAACGGAACTGCAAGAATAATCAGCATGGTCTCCGTGAACGACTTGGTGTTCATGTAGAGCAGCAGCATGATCAGGAACAGCGTCAGAGGCAGAATGACGGTCAGCCTCTCCCGCACGCGCTGCATGGCCTCGTACTGCCCGCTCCACACCAGCGTGTATCCCGCGGGCAGCGACACCTGATCGCGGACGAGTTTCTTCGCTTCCTCGACGTAGCTGCCGACGTCGCGCCCTGCCACATCGACGTACACGTAGCCGTTGAGCATCCCGTTCTCGTCGCGCAGCATGGCCGGGCCGCTAGACAGTTTGATGTCCGCGAGTTGCGAGACGGGGATCTGCGTCTTGCCGTCCATCACAGGCACCAGCACGCGGTTGAGGCGATTGATGTCGCTGCGGAAATCCTGCAGGTAACGGACGTTGACGGCGTAGCGTTCGCGGCCTTCGATGGTCGTGGTGACGTTCTCGCCGCCAACGGCGCTCATCAGGACTGACTTGCACGTCCTCAATGCTGAGGCCGTAGCGGGCCATCTCTTCGCGCTTCCAATTGAAATCCAGGAAATAGCCGCCGCCCGTTCTTTCGGCGAATACGTTGCGTGTCCCGCGCACCTTCGGCAGTATGCCCTCGATCTCGGTACCGATGTTTTCGATCTGCTTCAGATCGGCGCCGTACACCTTGATGCCAACGGGCGTACGCACTCCGGTCGTCAGCATGTCGATGCGGTTCTTGATGGGCATGGTCCAGGCATTCGACGTTCCTGGCAGGCTGAGGGCGGCGTTCAGTTCCTCGGTGAGTTGATCCGTTGAGATGTGGTCGGGTGTGACGCGCCCGAAGATCGCTTTGAGCCAATGCGGCGCCCAGGTCCACTTCGAATACCAGGTGTCCACCTTACGCCATTGATCCTGGGGCTTCAGGACGATGGTCGTCTCCATCATGGAGAAGGGCGCGGGGTCCGTGGACGTTTCGGCCCGGCCCGATTTCCCCATGACCGTCAGGACTTCCGGAAACTGCATGATGATCTTGTCCTGGATCTGCAGCAGCTTCTGGGCCTCGGCCACCGAGATTCCGGGCAGCGTCGACGGCATGTAGAGCAGCGCACCCTCATCGAGCGGCGGCATGAACTCGGAGCCAAGCTGCTGGAAGATGGGGATTGTCACCAGCACCATCGCAACGGCTCCGGCGATCACCACGTACTTCCAGCGAAGCGCCCAGCGGCAGATGGGGTCGTAGGCCCGCATCAAGACTCTGCTGATGGGGTGATGCTCTTCCGAATGGATCTTGCCAACGAGGACCGCATTGACCACGCGAGCCAGCCAGCGCGGCCGGAACTCAAAGTTCTCCATGTGGGTAAACAGCAGCCGCATGGCCGGGTCCAACGTGATGGCCAGCACGGCGGCGATGATCATGGACAAGTTCTTGGTATAGGCCAGCGGTTTGAAGAGCCGTCCCTCCTGCGCTTCCAGCGTCAGAACCGGCAGGAAGGCAACCGCGATCACCAGCAGTGCGAAGAAGCTGGGACCGCCCACCTCTTTCACTGCGTCGATGACCACCCGGTGGTAGTCTTTCTCGCGCCCGGTGCGCTGCCATTCTTCGAGATGCTTGTGCGTCTGCTCCACCACAACGATGGCGGCGTCCACCATGGCGCCGATGGCGATAGCAATGCCGCCTAGCGACATGATGTTGGCGCTGAGGCCCAGCATCTTCATCGGAATGAACGCGATGATGATGGCGATGGGAATAGTGAATACCGGGATGATCGCGCTCGGGATGTGCCACAGGAAGACGAAGATCACGAGCGCGACAATGATCATCTCTTCGGTGAGCGTGCCCTTCAGGTTTTCGATGGAGCGCAGGATCA
Organism: Terriglobia bacterium; assembly: GCA_963823095.1. GTDB lineage: Bacteria > Acidobacteriota > Terriglobia > Bryobacterales > Bryobacteraceae > CAIVVT01. The sequence goes on along the minus strand of CAWGKI010000019.1, from coordinate 77,388 downwards.
GGTCGGATCGATCGTAAGCGCTGACGATCTTCACGCCTGGCGGAAGGCCAGGTTCGAGATCCTTGATCTTGGCCTTCACTCTGTCGATCACCGCGAGCGCATTCTCGCCCTGCCGCATGATGACGATGCCAGAGACCACATCGCCCTCGCCGTTCCAATCCGCGATGCCTCGCCGGATGTCCGGACCGAGAACGACATTGCCGACGTCCTTCACCCGAACAGGCACGCCTGCCGGCGAAGCGAGGAGAACGATGTTGCCGATGTCGTCGACGCTCTTGGCGTAGCCGCGTCCGCGCACCATGTATTCCGTGCCACTCATCTCCACCAGCCGGCCGCCGACGTCGTTGTTGCCGCTGCGAACCGCCTCGACCACTTTCATGATCGGAACCTTGTAGGCCTGTAGCTTGTTAGGATCGACGTTCACCTGGTATTGCCGGACGAAGCCGCCCAGCGGCGCTATTTCGGCGACACCCGGCACGGACTTCAACTGGTAGCTGAGAAACCAATCCTGTAAGGAGCGGAGTTCCGCAAGCGAGTGCTTTCCGCTCTGGTCCACCAGGGCATACTGGAAGACCCAACCGACACCGGTCGCGTCCGGACCCAGCTCCGTTTTGACGCCTTGCGGCAGCCGTTGGAGGACGGCAGAGAGGTATTCGAGAGTCCGGGAGCGCGCCCAATAAATGTCGGTGCCCTCTTCGAAGATGATGTAGACGTAGGAATAGCCGAAGTCCGAAAACCCGCGGACGTCCTTGACCTTCGGCGCGCCCAACATGCTGGTGACGATCGGGTAGGTGACCTGGTCCTCCATGATGTCGGGGCTGCGATCCCAACGCGAATAGACGATCACCTGCGTGTCGCTGAGATCGGGAATCGCGTCCAGCGGAATGGTCCGCATCGAGTAGAGGCCGGCGGCGACCGCAAACCCGATCGAGGATAAAGACCATGAACTTGTTGCGGCCGGAGAACTCGATGATGCGGTCAATCATGCTTCGGCCCTCCGGTTGCCGGCATATCCATACCGGGCATGGATTGCCCTGCCGCCGGTTTCGCAGGCGAAGCTGTCTTGCCCGCGCCGCCCGCGGCGCCGTGCTGATGCCCGGACATTCCCGCGGCGGACGACTTCAGCTGACTCTCCGAATCGATCAGGAAATTACCCGAGGTGACGATGCGCTCGCCCGGAGTCAACCCCTTGACTACTTCCAATCGATCTCCGATTCGATCTCCAATCTCGACCTGCCGCGGTTCCAGATAGCCGTTGCCGCGGTCCACGAACACGGTCTTCTTCAGCCCTGTGTCGAGCACCGCTTCGGCCGGCACCGTCATGCGTGCGGGCATGGAGACATTGAAATCGACGTTCACGAACATCTCGGGCTTCAACGTCATGGTCGGGTTGCCCGCTTCGATGCGAACCTTCAGCGTGCGAGTCGTTGGATCGACCGATGGCTGGATGTAGCTCACGCGGCCGTTGAACACTTGCCCCGTTCCGTAGGAAGGCGTGACGCGCGCTGGCATTCCCACCTGGATCATCGAGGCCTCGTTCTCGAAGACATCGGCCATGATCCAGACCTTGCTCAGGTCAACGACGGTATAGAGTTCGGTCTCCGGCGTGATGCGCTGTTTGGGAAATGCGTTGCGCATCATGACGTAGCCGCTGATAGGCGAGTAGACGGTGATATTGGTGAGTGGCTGCTGCGTTCGCGTGATCTCCTGAATCTGGGCCTCGCTGAGCGAGAACAACTCCAGACGTTTGCGTGCGGCTGCCAGAAGCGAATCGCTCTGCTGTTGCGAGTCGCTGAGCGGACTGCCCTTCATGATCTCCTTGCTGCGGAGAGCGAGAAGGTATTCGCGCTGGCTGGCCAGCATCTCCGGGCTGTACATGGTGAGCAGCGGCTGGCCCTTCTCGACGAACTTGCCGGTGAAATCGACGTACACCTTTTCAATCCAGCCGTCGATTCTGGTTTGAACCTTGGTGAAGCGCGTCTCGTCCATTGCGACCTGGCCCACCGAGCGGAAGGCATGCACCCCTGCGCTCGGCGTCACCTCGCCGAACTTCACTCCGATTAGCTGCTGCTTCTCCGGGCTGATGTGGATGGTGCCCATCGGCATAGCGGCGGATTCGCTTTCGTAGACCGGTTCGAGCGTGCTGCCGGTTTCCGGGTTGATGCCGGGCTTGTCCGACTTGAACTCGGGAGCCTTTGGATCTTTGTAGTACAGAACTTTGCCAGTTGGCTCATGCGCCTTCGCGCCCGCGGCAAGAGTTGAGTCATCGTCCGGCACCAGCTTCATCCCGCAGATCGGGCAAGTGCCCGGCTTGTCGGAGTGATAGTGCGGATGCATGGGGCAGTGGTAGCTCTTCGCCTTGGTTGTGGTGACTCCCGCCTGAGTGCGCGGACCGTACCAGCGGCCGTATCCAAGGCCACCGATGAAGGCGATCACGATCAATGCGAGCAATAGAAAAATGCGCGGGGGTTTCATTGAGTCATGCCTCATTGGACCAGCGGGCGTCCCGTCATCTCTTCGAGGCGGGCGAGGGCGAGATAGAAGTTCTGCAACTCCTCGTAGTAGTTCATTTGGTATTCGACGACCGTGGTGTAGTTCATAAACACGTTGAGGAAATCGACCGACCCGGTCTCGTAAGAGGAGAGTGATGATTCCAGGGCGAGGCTGGCCTGCGGGATGACGGCCTTATCGTAGAGCTGCACCAGCCGCGACGACGTTTCCGCCATCAGGTAGTCGTCCTGAATGCGGAAGTGGAGATCCTGGTTTGTGGCTTCGTAGTTCTTCCGGGATTGCGCCAGGCTCTGCGACTGCTCCGTCACCGCCGCGCGCTGCTTTCTGAAGTAGTAGAGCGGAATCTTGAAGTCGGCGCGGAACATGTACATGGGGGACATGCCGCCCATGTTGTAATAGCCGCCGTTCAGCGTGAAATCGGGATAGTATTCCTTGCGAGCCATGTTGACGGCCACCTCGGCGCGTTGGATCATCTTCTCGTCGCGATGCAACATGGGCGAATTCTCTGTCGCCGAAGCATAGAGTTCTTTGAGTCCCGCGGGCAGTTCGATCGGTTGAAGGTCAGTCGGCCGGCCAAGAGGAGATCCCGGAGCGCGGTTCACCAGACTATTGATCTCGGCCGCTCTGGCGTGCTTCTCGCGTTCGAGTTGCAGGCGTTTCGTTTCCAGAATCGTGATCTGCGTCTGCGCTTTGAAGACGTCCTGCTGCGCCGCCTTACCTACCGAGTAGCGGGCCTCTGTGATTTTCAGGAACTTTGCGCAGCAGATCCGCGTTGCGGCTCAATACGTCCACGGCCGCAAACGCGTAGGCCCGGCGAAAGTAGGCCTGCTTGAGGCGCGAGACGACGCTGAGCTTCGTCTGCTGGTATTGTTGCCACTCCGCCTCGGATTCCTTGACGGCCATGTCGCCGGCGAGCTTGCGCTTCCCGGGAAACGGGAACTCCTGAGAGATCATGACCCCGATGTTGCTGGTCACATCCGTGCCCAGTCCCGCGCCCGGCCATGGCCTCCCGCTGCTGTTGTAGCCGGGCGAGAACATGGGATCCGGCAGACTGCTGACTTGCGTGGGCCGTTGCCGGGATGCCTCGTAGCGCTTCTGCGCGGCGATGATTTCAGGATTGTTATTCAAGGCTTCGGCCAGCAGATCCTTGAGATCGGCGCGCTCCGCCTGCCCCCAGAGCCCCGAGGCTAGCCCGAGGGTCAGAAATGCCACGAGCGGCAGCACCCGGCCTTTCAAAGGTGATCGCACCGTTTTGTCCTTCCTGGTCTTGCCACTGCGCGATGTAGGGCACGACCGGGGCCAAACAGCGGAGCGGCGAGGTAACTAGCTCACTATAAGCTGCTTACCGCATGGCACCGAGTGCATTCTGCCAGATTTGACGAGAGCGAATTGGAGATTCTCGGACTCCGGTTGGACAATATGCGGCAGCCGGTTGCCCTCAACCCGCTCGAAAACGCGCATGAGGGGATGGAACAGCGGCGCTAACGAGGATGTGCTGAAAACATCAAAACCTAAAGAATTTTAGGTCGTGCTCCGTAACTTGTTGATTCCAGGAAGGCATTTGAGGAGAAACCTAAAAGTTTTTAGGTTTTGGATTTTTCTACGGCAGGACGTCATCCCCCTGAATCGAGACTGGGGACCGAAGTGCTATTGCCTTTGAGTCAAGGCACGAATGATCTCACGCAGAAACCCGATATCCCGCGTGGCGCCGCTACTGTTGCTCCATGTTCTGATCTTCACCGCGCGATTGCCGGCGGTAGAAGGCATCCCTCACTGGGAGCACGTTCTGAATGAAGTCCTGGAGCGCGCGGAGCTGGAACGCGCAGGCAATACTCCAGGCTCCCCGTCAGTTGAGTTTCCTTCAACGTCGGCTGGATCGGTCGCGCGCGGAACGACGAAACTGCGTCCCATCGTGGGAGAGTTTGTTCACTACTTTCAGGGTCGTGGCCTGAAGCACTATCAAGCGTCCGTGAACCGACTGCTGGCGTACCGTCCGATGATCGCGCGTGTCCTTCGCGAGGAAGGGCTCCCGCCGGAACTGGTCTGGATCGGACTCGTCGAGAGCGGCTACGATCCAGCAGCCAGATCGCCCAGGAATGCACTCGGCATCTGGCAGTTGATTCCACAAACCGCCACTACGTTCGGGTTGACCGTGGCCCGGCGGGATGAGCGCTCCGACCCCGAGAAATCCACGAGAGCAGCCGCCCGCTACCTGAAGTACCTCTATGCTAGGTTTGGAGACTGGACGCTGACCTTGGCCGCATATAACGCCGGCGAGAATCGCGTCCAAAGTGCAATCGAACGAGCACGGGACCGGAATTTCTGGAGTCTTTCCGCCTCCGGGATGCTGCCACGGGAAACGCAGGCGTATGTGCCGGCGGTGCTCGCGGCCCAGTTTCTGGGGGAAGGCTCACTGGTACAAAACGCATCGATCCAATATGACGACGCAACCTCACGCACGGCCAGAATCGCACTCGCCCCGTTCTCGCTCTCACGCTGATGCGCCTTCGCCGGACGAGGCCGCACAGACCTTGGATACGGCAAAGGCAAAGTGGAATTGGAAAGCCGGTGCGCTAGTGCTTGCGGGGATTGCCCTGACGAGCGCGGGGCACTATTTCACTCCGAGCGGCCTGCTCTTGTGGCACGGCATCTTTCAGCGCTTGTACTACCTGCCGGTCGTATTCGCCGCGATTACCTTCGGCTGGGTCGGTGGACTGGCGGCGGCCGTGGCCGCGGGCATCGCATACATCCCCCACATCATGATTACCTGGTCGGGCATGCATCACTATGCGATGGAGCAATACGCGGAGATCTTCATGTTCCTCGCGGTGGGACTCGTCACCGGAGTGTTGTCGGACCGGGAGCGGAAGCGGCGCGCCGAGTTGCAGGCTACGGCGCAAAAGCTCGGGCACGTTTACCGCGAACTTCAAGACACGTTCGAACAAGTGAAGCGAGCCGACCGTCTCTCCGCGATCGGCCAACTGGCCGCGGGACTGGCCCACGAAATCCGGAACCCGCTAGCCAGCATCGATGGCGCCGCGGAGGTGCTCGACGTGGCCGGCGATCAGCCCGAGTTGCGGAAGGAAACGGTGGGCATCATCCGCAAGGAGTGTTCCCGCTTGAACCGTCTGCTCACGAGTCTGCTCGACTTCGCGCGGCCCCGCCGTCCGGAGCGGCGCGAGGTGGATTTATCCGCGGTCCTCGATTCCGTGATCGAGTTGGTGAGCCACTCAGCGGGCAAGGGCCTCCACTTCCATAAGGAGACGCCAGTCCAAGTCCCGATGCTCCTCGGCGACGAGGAACAACTCACCCAAGTCATGTTGAACCTGACCATCAACGCCGCTCAGGCGATGCCCGAGGGCGGCGATATCTGGCTGACTCTCAGCGTGCAGGACAAGGGAATCCTGGTCGAGATCAAGGATGAGGGGGCCGGAATTCCCGAAGAGAACATGGACAAGATCTTCGACCCGTTTTTCACGACGAAAGACGCAGGCACGGGACTCGGCTTGTCCGTGGTCCATCAGATTGTCACGCAGCATGGCGGGACTGTGAGCGTGACGAGGAACCAGGACAAGGGAACGACCTTCAGCCTGTTTTTCCCGCAGCCGCGAGGAGACCGCGCATGATCGGCAAGCGGATTCTGGTGGTCGACGACGAGGAGAATCTTCGCCGCGTTACGCAACTGAAGCTACAGCAGGCGGGTTATGAAGCGATGACGGCGAGCGACGCCAGGCAGGCCCTTGAAATTGTTTCGAAGTATCCTCAAGACCTCGTGCTGACCGATCTCAAAATGCCCGGAATGTCCGGCATCGACCTGCTCAAGAAACTGAAAACGGAGTACCCCGAGGTCATCGTCGTCGTAGTCACGGCATTCGGCACGATCGAGTCCGCCGTGGAAGCGATGCGCCTGGGCGCGCAGGACTACATCATCAAGCCGGTGAACTCGGAGGCGTTGAATCTCATCGTTTCGCGGGCGCTGGAGCACCATCGCCTTCAGGAGGAGGTGAAGAACCTCCGCAGCGCCATCGACCGGAAGTTCGGGTTCGAGAACATCGTCGGCCAGGCCAAGAATCTGCTCTCGACCCTCGACAACGCCTCGCGCGCCGCGCAGAGCGATTCCACAGTGCTGGTCCGTGGAGAGACCGGTACCGGCAAGGAACTGCTGGCGAAAGCGATCCACTTCAACAGCCCGCGCCGCGACCGGCCCTTCATAGTGATCAACTGCGGCGCGATCCCGAAGGAGTTGCTGGAGTCCGAGTTGTTCGGATACACCAAGGGATCGTTCACCGGCGCTGTGGCCAACAAGCAGGGCAAGATCGAAATGGCCGACCAAGGCTCGCTGTTCCTGGATGAGATCGGCGAGATGCCGCTGGAGCTACAGGTCAAAATCCTGCGGCTGATCCAGGAGCGCGAGATCGAGAAGATAGGCGCGGCGGCTCCGGTAAAGGTCAACGTGCGTATCATCGCGGCGACCCACCGAAACCTGCAGGCCATGGTGGAAGACGGCACGTTCCGTGAGGATCTCTACTATCGTCTCAATGTGATTCCGCTGACCCTGCCTCCGTTGCGAGAACGCACCGGCGATATCGCCGAGCTGGTCGCGATCTTCTTCGAGAAGTTCAAGGAGCGGCTGAATCGCCCCGGTCTGAGGTTACCGTCGTCACTGCTGCCCTACTTCGGCACGTATCGCTGGCCCGGCAATGTGCGCGAACTCGAGAATGTCGTTGAGCGCCTCGTGGTCCTGACGCCGGGCGATGAAGTGACGGTCAACGACCTGCCTGACTTCCTGGTGCGAGAGCGGCCGGCGATGGAGGCGATTCAATTGGAATTGCCGCCGCAGGGAATCAGTATCGAGGCTGTCGAGCGCGAACTCGTGCTGCGGGCACTCCAAAGGTTCAATTGGAACCAGACGAAGGCTGCCGAGTGCCTCGACATCAGCCGCAAGATGCTGATCTATCGCATGGAGAAGTTCAACCTTCGCAAGGACGACTGAAACCGCGTTCTGGCGAGCCTGTGTGGTGGGGCAGGCATCAGCCCCGCAAGGGTCCGTCCGAAGGGACCGGTTGAAACCGGTCCGCGGACTGAAGTCCGCCCCACCATGCACGTCCAACTGGAATGCTTACTGGCGCGGGATCGTGTAGCGCAGAGTCTGGGTCGAGAAGTCGCCGCCCTGAAGCGCGGTGACTCTCAGCTCGCAAACGCCAGGGTGCGTGGCGGCGGCGAGAATCAGTGGGACAGCGCCGGTTGAATCGACGGGGCCCAAATCCGAGACTCTCTTCGCCACCACCTCACCGTCCACCCGAAACTCGACCCACAACTTTGGCCTTTCCGCGTTCGCGCTGTCCGGATAGACCACGAAATAGACGGACGGACGCGCGCCAGCTTCGAGCGTGGCGGTAAGTTCGGGGACGATGCGCCCCGGACTCGTCTTCGCTTGGGACTGTTCCTGGGTCTTTAGTTGAAGCTGCAACGGATCGCTCGGGTCATATGGAATGCCGGTCGATTCGACCCGCCGCACCAGGACAATGCTGCTGAGAGCAATCCCCTTGTGCCCGGGATTGTCGAACTCGAGCTTCGCGGTGCTGGCCCGATGAGCCTCGTGATCGAGGATGACGCTCTCCACCGTATAGCGGCCCAGTGGAAGATCGATGGGATGAGTGAATGTGAGTGGGCTGGCCTTCAGCGCTGCCAGGTCCGCATCGGGAACCTCGTAGGGAGAATCCTGGCCGACCATGTCAACCACCTGTCCACTGGAGTCCTTCACCAGCGCGAAAAAGGAGATGTGCACGCGATGCTTCTTCAACTCCGGCAGTGGGGTAGCGCCCACGCTGGAGGACGGCAATTCCATCGCGATGGCGCATTGCAACCCGTCGGCGCCGGGCCGGAACCGCAGGGCCGCGGACCTGAAGTCGAATGCATGCGGTTGAGTCTGGGCGTTCAACGCGTTCAGCGCAGCCACTTCAAATGGGAGCGGAGCGGAGACGCCCGGCAACGCCGGCAGAGCGAAATACCCTGCCCTGCTTTGTACTACCAACCCTGGACGCGAAGGCTTCACCGCGATATTCCTGAAACGCCCATCGTACTTCTCGGCGGACGGGTGGTAGATCACCTCGTAATGCGTGTCGAGATCGGCCAACACCTGCTGGAACGGCTTTCTCAAATCGTTCGTGTTGCCGATCAGAAAGCCGCCTGTCCCCTCGGCGAGAGTCCGAAGCGTAGCCTGCAAGTCCGTTGTGCGCACGGCGTCATGGAGGTAATCGTCCTGCAACATCTGTTCCCGTACGTTGCTCGACCTGCCAAGCGAGCCGGCATGGCGCACGGCGGAATTACCGGCCACGACGTTGGAGTTCTGTGTCAGGCCGTTGACGTCGATGGAATAGAGCGTGATGTTGGCCTGATTGGCCTTACTAATGAGGGAATCGAACCGCTCTGGATCGCCGGTGGTGGCCAGGCCGGAACTGAAAAGCAGCACTGTCTTGCGGCCGGGCAGACGACGGAATTCGTCGATCATCATAAAGACCTGGTCGGTCTGATGCATCCCCTCGATCCATCCAAACTGGCGCCGCTGGATGGCGCGCTGACCGCGCAGGATCTTCTCGCCCGTGCCGTTGGAGACGTCCACGCCCGTGATGGCCTCGGTGTTGAGTTCACCGCCGCTCACGGTCATCGCGGTCGACACCGATCCGCCGCTGGCGGGGTTGCCCGACGTACTGACCACCACCGTAGCGACTGTTGGCGATGAGCTCAAGACTGCGTTGGCCGTCGACATGAAGTCCATGCCGGTCCCAGCCGCCGCTCCGGTCGCGGAGGCGATCAGTTCGTCGCGATTGGTGGAAAAAGGATGCAGCGTGGACAGAGTCGAGTCGAGGTTAAAGATGCCGACCCAGGCTCCGGGCGGCAACTGGCTCCGCAGGAACTCTTGCGCCGCCTCCACCGCGAACTTCCTGGTGTTGACGTCCAGCTTATGGAAGACGATGCAGACGACGTTCACCGCCGTGAGCGGGCTGGCGGCTGGAGCGTTGGGCACCGGTGCTGCCTCGCTGGTCTGGGTTTGAGCGGCCGGACGGCCACTTACCAACCTGAAGCTGCGAATGTCTTGCCGTACGCCGTCTTCGAGGATCTCCACCTCGGATGCCCGGAGATTCTTGACCAGGCGCCCATGGACGTCGCGCACCACCAGGTCGAGAGCCACCTCCTGCGCGGAACTGCGGATGGTGACAGGGGAGTCCTGAGCTTGGACCTCCAGTCCCGCCAGTACGCCGATGATCGCGAGGGATCGCAGCCAAGCCGCGGCGTCATTCTTCACGTTCCTATCCTAACTTGCCAGGCTGAGTCTGTCTCGCGGGAAACGCTTGGAGAGCGCGCGCTATGCGGCCGAGAATGAGTCTGCCCGAACTCTCTGGGCTTAGGGGCAGATCGTGGACCTCACCAGAAGTGCCGATCCACGATTTCCGGCGGACCCGAATTGCCATTAATCACCTTGGTGGCAATCACGATCTGCATGTTCTTCGAGGCCCAATTCCGGGGAGCTGTCTTGTTCATCGCCTCCAGGTAGGAGGGATTGGACAGGAATTCGCCAGCCGCAAGAGTCCCGTAGCCGGTCAGGCCCGCGGCGATGACCAACATGCGTTCGGTTGTCGGATCGTGCACCCTGGTAATGACTGCGTAGTCCTCGGTAAGCTTCAGATATGGCGTGTCGTAGCCGACGCCCCGGCTATGATCCGCGGGTTTCGTCCTGTCGCTGATCCAAAAGAACTGTCCATCCCGCGCAAAGCCGAAGCGCAGCGGACCTGCAAGGCGCAGAGTCCAGTCGTTGTTAAAGGCGCCGATAAGGATAACGGGACTGTTGCGCAGATCAGCGAAGGTCGTCGAGCTCTGGCCCCGAATCTGATACGACTTGCCGTGCAGATCGAGCAGCCCCGCGAGCCGCGCGATGGTCATCATGTCAGGCACGGCCACGTTCTGACTTCCCAGGTAGTAAAGCTCTGATACCGTGGTCTGGTCGACGGCGCTTCTTCTGGCCGGACTGCGGGTGGGGATGTCGGAGCTGTCCTTCTGTCGCAATTCCGGAGAGGAACCCAGATACTCCCGCTGTCCAACGCAGATCAGCACCGGACCGGGGGGGTCCAGGACAGGAGCCCAGAACCGATCCAGGGCATCGCGGCGCACCCACGGTTTAGTCCAGAAGAGCCCGACGGCAATAGCGCCAAGAGCGAAAAACGCCAGGGCATAGCGCAGCCAGAGCCGCCGGCGAGGTGCTGGGGCCGCGGTGGTTCGGGAACGGGCTGGCGAGGGGCCGGGGTTGGGGCGGGCATCCCGAATTCGGGCACGTACGATCCGGGAACCAGATCGATACGCAGCTCGCTCTCATGACCGGGCTCGTGATAATACTGGGCGATTCGTTTCCTGATCTCACCCGCGGCCGCTCGAACGATTGGGTCGGCGTTGGTGTCGTAGCCCGGGCTGCGCGCGAAGACCTCGACTCCGAGCGTCCGCTCTTTCAGCTCCGCTTTGTGCCCCTCCAGGGTGTGCTCCACGATGTAGCGCAGCAGGTTGGGGTAGCGCTTGCTGTTCTTGAACAGCGGGCTCAGGAGAATACGTTCCAACTGCTCCCGAATGGCGGCGCGTTCCGCTTCGGAGAGCGGGTTGTGTTGCGTTTCTGCGGGATGCGGCGGCTGCATCATTCCTCTGCCCGGAGGTTAAGTATCCCCCCGACCGAGAATTGTATCACTAAAGAGGGCGAATGGAATCCTGATCCCTGGATCCGGCGAGAGGCGCCTCCTGGTAGGTAACATACGTAACATACGTCTACTTACAGGCGGGGTGACGCGGATTGCAACACACTGCAAGCAAACGGCTTGCCGCACTACCGGCAGGTTGTTACGGTATGAGCCTTGTAAGGGGCAACGATGCGGAAGCACTCTTCTATCATAGTGACGTGTGCAACGAAGGCCACGCTCGGGGTCTTGCTCTGCTCAGGTATTATCCACTCTGCACGAACTTGCCGTTCGTTCGGGGTGTGTTTGCTTGTGCGAGTTGTCAAATAACATGCGTCCCTGAATCGGTCTATGTGTGAGGTTCGCCAGGCTGCTCGCGGCGGCTTCCGGCGGACCGAATTGCCGTCCGTGGCAAATAGATCTTTGTTTCGAAAGGGGTCCTATGCGCGATTCAGTACGTACGAAGCCGTTCTTCGTTTCGGCTTCGCGACAGTGTCTAGGCAGATACGTCGTATTGTTCGGGCTGCTCATCACAGTCCTTTTCCTCAGTCAACCGCCCGCCTACTCCCAAGCGGCGAGCGGTACAATTAGCGCCACGGTAACCGACGCCAGCGGCGCCGTTATTCCTAAGGCGAAAGCCGTTTTAAAGACGAACAACCAATGCAACCCGTGAAACGGTGTCGAACGGCAGCGGCTTTTTCGAATTTGCCGCCGTCCCGCCGGCCACGTACACGATTGCGGTGACGGCATCGGGCTTCAACCAATTGGGAAGAGCGCGGCATCACCATGACGCAGGGCGCGCCTCAACCTGCCGAACATCGCATTTCAGGTGGGCAGCACGAAATAGGAAGTCGAGGTGGTGGCGGCCAACGACGTGGTTGTCCCGACCGATAACGGCCAGGCCAGCAAGACGCTGAACCAGCACATGGTCGAAGATCTCTCCATCGTCGGCCGCGACGCCGCCGAGTTGATCAAGATCATGCCCGGCATGGGCATGAACAGCGGCTTTACCAGAGCATGTGGAGCAGCTACACAACGGCGAGCAACACCGGCCCGATCGGCACGTTCAGCGCCAACGGCACCCAGCCCAACGGCGGCATGACCATGACGTCGGATGGCGCCAACCTGCTCGATCCGGGCAACCAGGGAACGCAGACCGCCAACATCAACCAGAACCAGATGCAGGAAGTTTCGCTGCTGACTTCGGCCTACGGCGCTGAATTCGCCAAAGGGCCGGTGACCTTCCAGGCGATCGGCAAGAGCGGCAGCGCGCAGTTCCACGGGCAGGCTTACCTCTACGCCCGCAATGGCGTGTTCAACTCGGTCGATTCGTATCTCAAGAACCAGGGCGGCAAAGCCGCTCGACGACACTTCTATTATCCTGGCGGCGATTTCGGCGGCCCGGTGCTGATCCCGGGCACGAAGTTCAACAAGAACCACGACAAGCTGTTCTTCTACGGCGCTTACGAGTACATGAGGCAGCAGCCGGCCGGCACGCTGCATGAACTACTTCATCCCCACCGCCGACATGATGGACGGCAACTTCAGCCCGGCTTACCTCGCCAGCCTGGGCTCGGGCGTTCAAGAACGCGCGCAACCAGGACGACACCAACCCCTGGGCGGCGAACGGCTGCGGCGCTGAATTTCGCGCCGGGCGGCATGATTCCCGCCGACTCAGCTCGATCCGAATTCCCTCATCTACGTGGAAGCTGTATCCCAAGCCGAATGCCAATCCGACGACCAACTCGTCCGGCAGCCAACTTCCAGTATTTCATCGGTCCTCCGCAGAACCGCTGGGAATCACGCTCCGCGCCGACTACAACATCAGCGACAACACGAAGTTCTTCTTCTCCTGGAACCGCCAGGATGAAGACGATCCATCAGCCCGATCAGCGTCTGGTGGCGCATCGGCGGCTCGCTGCCCTATCCGTCGTCACAGCCGGCCAATCAGATTTCGCAGGTTTACAGCGCGAACCTGGCGCACGTGTTCAGCCCCACGCTGACCAACGAATTCATCTTCGCGGATGCCAACGTTCCTGAACCCGATCCATCTCGCAATCCCGGCAGCGGTGAATCCGAGCAAGCTCGGCTTCAAGATGACAGGGCTGTTCAGCCAGATCCGTTACACGCCGCAGATCCCGAACTTCTTAGCGGCTGGGAGCAACGGCACTTCGGTTGGATTTCGCCCCTATCCCTTCGGCGACAATGGGCTGCCGGCGGCAGGCTTCGGCAAGCTGTCGCAGACGCCGAACATCTCCGACAACATCACCAAGGTCTGCGGGCACCCATACGATCAAGGCCGGCTTCTACTGGGATTTCGCCCGCAACGAGCAGACCGGCGGCCCCGGTCAGCAGGCGCACCCAGGGCACGACGGACTTCGATACCTGGGGCGCCACGAGCACCGGCAATCCGCTCGCCGACTTCGTCTGGTCGCGCACGGCCCGCAGTTCTACCAGATCAGCGGCGCGCCCGTACTGAGGACTTCAAGTACTACCAATACTCGTTCTACGTCCAGGACCTGGAAGGCCAGCCGCAGACTGACGCTGACCTACGGCGTTCGCTTCGACCACATGGGCAACTGGGTTCCAGCCAGCGACCGCGGACTGGCGGTCTGGGACCCTGCCACGTACAACAACACCTCGGCCGCCGGCGCTGGACCGGGCTGCACGTGGCACGCCATCAACTCGAGCATCCCGCTGTCCGGCTTCCCGTCCAAGCCGTTCTTCCCCGAGCCGCGCATCGGCGTCGCCTACGACCTCTTCGGCAACGGCAAGACGGTCCTCCGCGGCGGCTTCGGCGTTACCGCTATCAGCTCGCATACAACAGTTCAGCGGCGCGCTTTCGCCGCTCCGCTCAACGTTCCGACTTGAGTACGACCTGGGGCTGCTGCGTTGGCTGGAACAACTTCAACCAGTATTCTCCGTCGCTGGGCACCCCGGGCCTCGGCACCGGACCCAACGGCGTCCTGACGATGGGTGACGACCGTACTCCCTACACCGAGACCTACAACGTCACGATTTCGCAGCGGGTGCCCTGGAGCTCGGTTGCGGAACTCCAGTACTCGGGCAACCGAGCCACGACATGATGCTGGACGGCCCGCTTGTCCAACTCAACAACTATCCCGATGGGCGCTTTCTTCAAGCCCGATCCGATCACCGGCGTGATCAACGATCCGGCCGCCAGCAGCTTCCCGACCAACGACTACTATCCGCTGCACAACTACACCGGAATGCACGCTGGTCGGTCACGGCAGCTACTCGAACTACAACGCGTTCATCGCCACGTGGCAGAAGCAGACCGGCCGCATCACCTTCACCACGAACTACACGTTCAGCAAGGTGCTGGGCATCCGCGACAACCAGACCGACAACGGCGCTGGCGCGGGCAACTCCCTCTATCCGTTCAACCTGGCGTCCAACTACGGCGTGCTGGGTTCGGATCACACCCACATCTTCAACGCGGCGTACGTGATCAACCTGCCGAGCCCGATCAAGGGCAACAAGCTCGCTTGGCGGCGTGGTGAACGGCTGGGAGCTTTCGGGCATCACGCAGTTGCAGAGCGGCGCGCCGATTCAGCCTACCACCGGCGGCACTCTGAACGTGAGCTGGCCAGGCAGCTTCAGCAACTCACCGCGTCCTGGGCACCAACGCGGTTACAACCTGGTTCCCAAGGTCACCTGCGATCCTCGCAGCGGCCTGAGCTCGGGCCAATACTTCAACCCCGCCTGCTTCGCACCGCCCACCGGCGGGGCCAACGGCGACATCATCTGGCCGTACATCCATGGACCGGCGTTCTTCAATAGCGATCTCGCTATCTACAAGAACTTCAACTTCAAGGAGCGCCAGAAGATTCAGCTCCGCTTCTCGGCATTCAATTTCCTGAACCATCCTCTGCCGCAGTTCAACGCGGGTGGCAACAGCGATCTCCACTTGAACTTCTCCGACAGCAGCGGCAACCTGACTCAGACGAATCAAAACAAGCTCACGACCGGCAAACCGACCTATACGGTGGGCCGCCGCGTGATCGAGTTCACGGCCAAGTACAACTTCTAGGCTTCGGCTTAGAGGTTGGATAGATGAAGGGGCGGCGCAAGCCGCCCCTTTTTATTTGATTAATTGAAACGCTATTCTTGTCCTTTATGCCGAACGCTTCCACCTGCCGTCGAATACCGCGAACGGCGCTGCCGCTCCTGCTCGTGCTGCCCGGCGCCTGGCTGCTGCCGCGCCTGATCGGCGAGACGGTGTCGCGCATCCGCTTCGAACTGAAGCCGATTGCCTTCCACCTGGAACACGGCGAGGTGAAGGCGCGCCACGTGCCCGCGACCATGGCGGGCGGGGTGGCGGTGTTCGATTACAACCGCGACGGCCGGCCCGATATCTTCTTCACCAACGGCGCGAATCTCGCGACGCTGAAGAAAGACGATCCCAAATACTCGAATCGCCTGTTCCGCAACGATGGCAACGGGGTGTTCACCGACGTCACCGAGCAGGCCGGTCTGGCGGGCATAGGGTTCGACGATGGCGTCGCAGTGGGCGACTACGATAACGACGGCTATCCCGACCTGTTCGTGGCCGGCGTGCACCACAACACGCTCTACCACAACAACGGCGACGGGACGTTCACGGACGTCTCGGCCAAGGCTGGTTTGAACAAACCCGACGCGCAATTCGGCCCGCTGTGGGCCATCACGGGCGTCTGGGTGGACGTGAACAACGACGGACTGCTCGATCTCTTCGTGGTGAATTACCTGCAATGGGACTATGCCACCGAGCCGCTCTGCGAGTACCGCGGCGCTTCCGACTACTGCAGTCCGCGATCCTACAAGGGACTGCCGAACCAGCTCTACCTGAACAAGGGCAACGGCGTTTTCGAGGACGTTTCGGAGCAGTGGGGCATTCGCGCCCACGTGGGCAAAGGCATGGGCGGCGGCATGGCGGACTACGATCTCGATGGGCTCCCGGACATCTTCGTCACCAACGACGCCTCGTACAATTCGCTCTTCCACAACCTCGGTGGAAAGTTCGAAGAGGTCGCCTTCCAAAAGGGCGTCGCGCTGATGGAGGACGGCAACTTCATCTCGGGCATGGGGCTGGATTTCCGCGACTTCAATAACGACGAGTATCCCGACCTGGCCTTCGTCGCGCTGGCGCAAGCAGACATTTCCCCTGCTGAAGAACATGGGCGGGCGCGAGTTCCAAGAGGTGACCGGAGAGAGCGGGATGCGCAACCTCAGCATGTCGATGGCGGGCTTCGGGCCGGGACTTTACGACATGGACAACGATGGGTGGAAGGACCTCTTCGTGACGCGCGGCGACGTGCTGTCGCGGGCCATGCCGGGCACGGTGGTGGAGCAGCATAACAGCGTCTTTCGCAATCTCGGGCGCGAGCGGGAAATGGGAAGCTCTGACGGCCGAGGCCGGGTTGGACGCCGCGCCGCCCAAGCGTCACCGCGGGCTCGCTTTCGGCGACTTCGACGGAGATGGACGCATCGACGTTGTAGCGACGGCTCTGGCAGGTCCGGCGCGAGATCTGGATGAATCGCAGCCCTGCTTCCGGCCACTGGCTGGACATCGCGCTCGAAGGCACCAAGAGCAATCGCGACGGGATCGGCGCTCGCATCAAGGTGGTCTCCAAGAGCGGAACGCAGTACAACCACATGACCACCAGCGTGGGCTATGCGTCGTCGAGCTATGGCCCGGTGCACTTCGGTCTTGGCGCGGACGACACGGCGCAGAGCATTGAGATCCACTGGCCGTCGGGCATCGTTCAGACGTTGAAGGACGTTCGCGCCGACCGCGTGCTCAGCGTGAAGGAGGCGCGATAGCGGGGCGCCGCTTGCCAGGGCCGTCCTTGCCCGGGCCTGCCGGCTTCGCGGAATTGAGACGGTCGAACTCGGCGCGCTCGCGTTCCCCGTCGGCCTGCCGGTTCAACCGGAAATACAAAGCCGCGAGTTCGACGTGCGGCTGAGCCCAGTTGGGGTCCTCGCGGACGACCTTTTCGAAGTCCTTCACGGCGGCTTCGATCTCCCCCTGGGTGCGCTTCATGCGCGCCAGAGCGTAAAGCGCGAGTGTCGAGGACGGGTTCAGTTCCACGGCGCGTTCCAGGTGCTTGCGCGCGCCTTCCAGGTCGCGCTCCGTGTTGAGCACGGCGCCCAGTGTGAGGTGCGCGTCGAAGTCGTTGGGGTTGACCTCCAAGGCCTGCCGCAAAGCCACGATCGCGCCCTGATTGTCATTCAGGTACTGCAGCGCGGCTCCTTGCAGCGTGAGCGCGCCAGGCAGCTTGGCATTCAGTCGCACCGCCGCATTGGCGTCATCGCGCGCCCGTTCGAACTCGTGCAGTTGAAGCGCCGTCTGCCCGGCCAGGAGGTAAGCCTCGGCACTGTTGCCGGACTTGCCCACTCGCTCCACCAGTTCGAGGCCGTCGCGGCCGCGCCCCGTGCGAATCAATGCCGAGCCTAGTTCCCAGCTTATGGCGAGGTCGTCAGGATGGCTGGCGGCGACGGGCGAGAGGATGCTAACTACTTGCGCGTCCTGCCCAAGCCGCGAGTAGCAGTCGCCGAGCAGCGTGGCGACGCGCACGTTCGCGGGCTCGGCGTCGTACAGCGTTTTCAGGTGCGGAACGGCGCTGGCCCAATCGCTCTTCTTGTAGTAGGCCAGCGCCAGGTTCAGCCTGAGCGCGGGGTTGTTCCCGCTCTTGGCGAGCGCCGTGCGGTATTGCTCGATCGCTTCGTCAAACCGGCCGGCGCGCGCGAGCGTAGCGCCGAGATTCGCGCGAGCCTCAACCACGTCCGGGCGCAACTTGAGCAGTTCCTGGTACTTGCGAATCGCAAGCTCATCGTCGCCGCGCTGTTGCGCCGCCACCGCCTCACGAAAGAGCTGTTCCGGACCGGAGACTTGGGCCGGAGAGACGAAGACGACGAGAAGCAGCAAGGCCACAAGAAGGTGTGCGACATGGAAGTGGAACCGCTGGCCAGCGCCGTGGGGCAGGATGGCATCCTGCGCGGCGGTTGGCAACCGCCGCCGTCTCGCGCCTACGTGCCAGTTGGCCGATTGCCAATCGGCCGCAGCTTGCCAAGCTGCCCCACAACCTCGCCATCTGCCTTGCGTACTCATACGCCCGGCTCCGAGCCACTTTGCCAGTGAATCGCACCGGTGTCCACTTCTATGTCGCACACCCGCCACAAGGCGCATTTCTTCCAGAATAACTGTGTTGCGCTAAGGTAGATTAGGAGTTTGGCGAGACCGCCCCGAAACCGCTTTGGGCGTTCGTCTTCCGCTCCAGGAGCCCGATGCCTTTCCCCTCCACGACTGCCCTCCCTGCCCGCGTCGCGCTCTGCCTGTGCCTGCTCTGCGCCGTCGCAACGCTAGCTCGCTCCCAGGTCAGTTCCCTGGATGCCTTTGACGACCTGGCGCGCCGCGCCGAGGCACTGCTGGATTCGCAACCGGCCGAGGCCGCGGGGCTCTACAAACAAGCGCTCGCGCTTCGCCCCGCCTGGGCCGAAGGTTGGCTCTACCTGGGCGCAAGCCTGTACCAGACCAGCAAGTATGCCGAGGCGAGCGACGCTTTCCGCAAGGGCACTAAGCTGGCTCCCGGCATCGGAACGGCGTGGGCGTTTCTCGGATTGTGCGAGGCGGAGTTGGAAGATTACGACCAGGCTCTAACGGATATCAAGAAGGGTGAATCTCTCGGACTCGGCGCGAACAAGCAGTTTGAATATACGGTGCGGGCCAAAGCGGCCCGCCTTTACATTCGGTCTGCCGCCTTTCAAGAAGCGCAGGCTCAGTTGTACCCGCTCTCCAAAGAGAATGTAAGTTCGCCGGCGATCGAGGAAGCCATGGGCCTTTGTTCGATGGGCATTCCGGTGCCGATTACGGAAGTCCCCCCGCAGCGTCGAGCGGTGGTGGCTATGGTCGGAAAGGCCGCGTGGGCTTCCGCGTGCGAGCATCCCACCGAAGCCGCCGAGGGGTACCGGCGTCTGCTGGAAACATATCCGAATGAACCGGGCGTTCACTACGCTTACGGCCTGTACTTCATGGAGACCGACATGATGGCCTCGCTGGCGGAGTTCGAGAAGGAAATAGCCGTCAACCCGTCGCACTGGATGGCGCTGCTGGGACGCGCCTCCCTCAAAATCCGTCAGGGCGAGCCGGATGAGGCGTTGACTTCGCTGCGCGCCGCCATGAAGCTGGTTCCCGCCAATTACCGCTGGATGTGCCACGCCGAACTGGGACGGGCCAACCTGACGGCCGATCGCCTGGATGTCGCCATCTCCGAGTTCGAAATCGCGGTCCGGCAGATGCCCGCGAACGCGCAGTTGCGTTTCTTCCTCGCGCAGGCCTACCGCCGGGCGGGCAGGAAGCTGGACGCGCAACGCGCGAGCGCGGAGTTCGACAGGCTGAAAGCGCAAGAGGACCCGTTGGCCCTGCCGACGATGCGCCCGTTCGCGACGCAACCGGCGAAGCGCTGAACGGCGGCAATTCTGGCCAAGCGTCTGTCAGAAAATAACCATTTCAGCGGACTTATGTGGGGCGGACTTTAGTCCGCGTGGGACTTCGGTCCCGCTTCTGAAGTTTCCCAAATGCGGACAATCGGGACTGAAGTCCCGCGCGGGTTGAAACCCGCCCCACAACCGGACCCAAATGTAGCGGTTATTTCCAGACAAGCCCTACCGGACAGGCTCCGTGATTGCGAACACGCGGTCCGCCTTCACGTCGCGCAGCGTTTGCCGGATGCCGCTGGGCCAGACTACTTCGATCTCCTTGATCGTGTCCGAGGCGCCCAGGCCGAAGTGCACGCGGGGGTCGCTGGAGGAGGCGAACCCGGTGCTGGTGGTGACGTGATTCGATTGCATCATGCCGTCGGGCGTGGTTACGCGAATCTTCGCGCCGATGCCCATGCGATTGCTCTTCGAGCCCGTCAGCTTCAGGAGGATCCAGTGGTTCGAGTTCTGCGTCGTGTTGTGAAAGATCTTCGCCTGGCCACCCAACACGTTAATCACTAGATCCATCCGCCCATCGTTGTCGAGGTCGCCGGCAGCCATACCGCGGTGCGGGGCCGGCTTTTGGAAATCGGGGCCAGCGCCGGCGCCCACGCTTTGGAACTTGCCGTTACCCAGATTCCGGAAGATCGCGTTGGGTTCCTCGTATTGGCGGGGCGAGAGCTTAGCGATGTTGTCCTGCACGTTCGAACGGGCCACCGCAAGGTCCTTCCACCCATCGTTGTCCAGGTCGGCGATGATGTTGGACCAGCCCGACATTTCGTAGGTCTGCAGCGCCAAGCCGCTGGCCGACGTCTTGTCGATGAAGTCGCCGCGTCCTGAGTTCATAAAAAGAGGGAAGGTCTCTTTCTCGATGGCCGTGACCCACAGCGACGGAAGACCCTTATTGAAGATGTCGCGGAAGTCGCAGCCCATGCCCGAGATGACGTTGCCATTTTCGGGATACGCCACGCCCACCGCGGGGGCGACCTCTTCGAATCTTTTTCCGCCGATGTTGTGGAAGAGCTGGAATGGCGCATCGTCATTGGCCACGAAAATGTCGGTGAAGCCGTCGCCGTCGTAATCGCCGATGGAGACGCCCATGCCGCGTCCGAGAAACTTCGAGAGACCGGTCTGCTCTGAAACGTCGGTGAAAGTGCCGTCACCGTTGTTGCGAAAAAGCGTGTGGGGCAGCGGCTTGTAATGACGCGGATTGCAGTAGACCACTTCGCCGTTGGCCTTGCATTCAGGAACGTTCGCCGGGTCCCACTGGCAGTAGTTCGAGACGAACAGATCCAGCAGCCCGTCGTTGTTGTAGTCCACCCACGCCGCGGCGACCGACCACATCTTCTTGCCGTTGTAGAGGCCGCCCTGCGTGCCCGACTTCTTCGTCACGTCGGTGAACGTGCCGTCGCCGTTGTTGTGGTACAGGATGTTGCCATTGACGTTCGCGACGTAGATGTCCGGACGCCCGTCGTTGTCGTAGTCGCCCACGGCCACGCCCATGCCATAGCCGGTGCCGCCGACGCCCGCCTTGTCGGTGACGTCGGTGAAGGTCAGATCTCCGTTGTTGTGAAACAGACGGTTCTTGTGGGTCTCGCCTTCCTTGACGAGCGAGGGCATGCCGGCGCCGTTCACGAAGTAGAGATCGAGGTAGCCGTCGCCGTCGTAATCGAGCACCGCGACGCCCGAGAGAATGCCCTCCGGTTGTTGCTTCAGCGGAGTCGGGCTGTTGTTGCTGACGAACTGTACGCCAGCCCGGCCGGCAATTTCTTCGAACGTAATTGGACCCACGGCGGGAATGGCCGCGAGCGCCAGCATCGAAGCGCAGAGCAGGAAATAGCGGGAAAGCATTCGGGGTTAATCTCAGTCTAAACTACCGTGCCGTGAAATCGGCCGATCGGCGGGCATCCGCTCGCCTACTGCTTACCAGCCGCTTTCGAGACGCGCTCCAGCCGCTTCCGTTCTGCCTGCTCCAACTGCTTTTGATTCTCGTCCTGAATGCGGCGCGCAGCCGCGCTCTCGCGGTCGCCATCGCTCTGGCGCTTCAGGCGATAGTAGACGCGGGCCAGCGCCGCATGCGCCTCGGGGTAGTTGGGATACATCTCCAGAAGGCGCTCGAATTCCTTCCGGGCATCCTCAATGCGATCTTGCGCGAAATAGACGGAGGCGCGTTGGTAGAGCGCGGCAGGATCCGAGGGGCGCACTTGCAGCGCCCGGCCGATCAACGTCAAGGCTTCGTCTAGCTTGCCGTCCTGCTTTTCGAGCAGGCTCATCTCGACGTTCGCCGCGAAGTCGTAGGGGTTCAACTCCAACTCCAGGCGGAACTGCGCAGTGGCCTCTTCCAACTGAGAGTTGCCCCGAAGCACTTGCCCATATAGCGAATGGAGTCCTGGGAGCTTGGGATTCAATTGGACCGCCCGCGCGAGGTGCGACGCGGCGGCGACCCGGTTGTTGTTCAAGTACTCGCTCTGGCCCAGCAAGTATGCGGATTCTGCCGATTCTCCTTCGCGCAGGATGCGGTCCAGAACCAACTGCGCCTGCCCGGTGTGCTTGGCCTGCAGCAGAGCCATTCCGAACATGTACGTGATCGCACGATCGTCCGGATACTCCTGTTCGAAAGGCGCCAACAGATCCGCGGCCTCCTGTGGTTCCCCTGTTTGCAGCCAGCAATCCGCCAGCAGTAGAGCGGGCTTCGGCTCCACCGGCTGCAGTTTGTGCAGGACTTCCAGGTTTTCGATCGCCTCCAGAAGCCTGCCGAGCTTGTAGTAGGCCAACGCCAGATTGGTCCGTACGCGCGTGTTGTTCGGCATGGTCCCCAGTGCGGCGCGATACTCGACGATGGCGGCCTCGAACTGTCCGTCGCGCACCAGCGCGGCGCCCAGATTGGAGCGGATCTCCGCGGCGTCGGGATGATCCTTGAGGAACTCCCGGTACAGCCGGATGGAGTTGGGCATGTCCCCCGACTGGAAGGCCGCAGCGGCCCGGGTCAGGACGTCGCCGGCAGGAACCGGCTGCGCGGACAAGTCTCCGGCAAGCAGGGCGAGAATACTCGCGGTAGCGGTAAATAGAACCAGCGCAGTGAGCTTCACCTGATTGGAATTGTAATCGAATGCACGAAAAGGAGAGCATTGACCGCAATTGCAGGGCAGATTGGGGCCTTTGCGGCAATGTGACTCCGGCCCACGCGCCGGGATATACTCGCGCCGGTTGCGATTAATTCGGTGCGCGTTAAAACCAGAGTTACCCGTCTGAATCAGAGATAGAATATGTACATGCAACGGGTTCTGTTTACGGTTTTGGCTTGCCCCCTGCTGGTGCTTTCGAGCGCGGCGTTAGCGCAGGCTCCACCACCCGCCGATTCGGGTGCGACGATCCGCGCAACTGCCAGCGAGGTGTTGCTGGAGCTGGTGGTCCGCGACAAACACGGCAAGCTGGTGAAGAACCTGAAG
This sequence comes from Terriglobia bacterium, assembly GCA_963823095.1. Classification (GTDB taxonomy): domain Bacteria; phylum Acidobacteriota; class Terriglobia; order Bryobacterales; family Bryobacteraceae; genus CAIVVT01. The sequence goes on along the minus strand of CAWGKI010000019.1, from coordinate 54,230 downwards.
CCCGGCGATGTCGAAATCCTCGAAGACGGCTCCCGCCGCGAGATCCTCAGCTTTCGCTTCATCAACGGACGGGATCCTCAGAAGCCCGGCGTGACGAAGAAGACCGCGACGCCTGTCGCCATCGAGGAGCCAAGCGGGGCGCCGACCCGACCTCTGCGGGCCGTGAACCTGGTCTGCATCGTGTTCCACAACCTGGATGCCGAAAAGAGGAAATGGGCTACCGATGCCGCGCAGGAATTCCTGAAGAACGACCTGGAGCCGGATACCTATGTCGCGGTCTTCAACCTGGACGACAGTCTGGTTCCGCTGCAGTCGTTCACCAACGACCGCCAGAAGCTCCTGGCCGCCGCCGCAGCCTCGTTCGCCACGAAGGGCGGAGATTCCACGGGACTCTCCGAGGCGGTTCTCACCGCGAACCCGACCATGGCGACGGTCCAGGGCTCGGTGGACATGACCTCGCATACCGCCAACTTTGACTTGGTGATCGCCGGGGGCGAAGTCACCAATAGCGCCATTATCTCGCCAGAGCTTTCCGTCTCCGGCTCCGGAGCGCAAGTACAGCGCGGCGACGCAGTAATCGAAAGGCGGCAGTTCCAGGGCGTCGAAGGCATGCGCCAGACGGATCAGATCCTCACGTTGGTGAAGCGGTTAGGCGCGCTGCCGGGCCGCAAGACGGTTCTGCTGATGAGCCCGGGCATTGTGACTACCGGGGACCCCGAACGGCTGGAAGCCATCATTGACAAGGCGGCTGCCGCCGGAATCACTTTCTACGCCGTCGATGCGAACGGTTTGAGCGAGAATTCCTCTTCGCTCGCGTCCAGCAATGCTCTCGGTTACGCATCGGCAGTGAGCAGAACGCAAACGGCACAGTCGGGCAGCGCCGGAGACGCGGCCGAAAAGTCGCGCCAGGGCGACTACCAGATCGAGGCCGTCCGAACCTCGGGCACGCAAGCGACGATGCGGGAGATCGCCGAACAAACCGGCGGGTTCCTGATAGCCAACACGAACGATTTCAAGAAACCCTTCACGAAACTGATTGAAGACATGGATGCGCACTACGAAGCCTTGTACCGTCCGGAGGCCAAGAAGGACGACGGGAGCTTCCGTAAGATCGAAGTGAAGCTGGCGAAATCGGATCTGCGAGTGGAGAGCCGCGCCGGTTATTTTGCCATGCCGGACCTGAAGGGTGCGGGAGCGCTGACGTCGTACGAAACGATGGGACTCGCAGTGCTCAGCGCTCAACCTCGGCCGCATGCCTTCGACTTCCGCTCTTCAGTGCTGCAGTTCGGTTCGGCGACCGCGGGTTCGCGCAACATCCTTTCCTTCGCATTGCCCGCGGCGAACCTGACCGCCACGGCGGAGCCGCAACTCCTGCGGCACCGGTTGCATGTTTCACTGCTTGCACTGGTGAAGGATTCCAGCGGGCAGGTGGTGGATAAGTTCAGCCAGGACGTTCCGTATTACATCCCGGACCAGAATCTGGCTGCGATGCGCGCCACATCCATTCCGTTTAAGCACGCGATCGACCTGCCGCCGGGCAACTATACGCTGGAAACGGCCGTAGTGGACCGGGAGGGGCACAGGGCCAGCGCGGCCTCCGTGCCGTTCGTCAGCCCGGAGAGTAAGGGCATTGGACTGAGCAGCGTCATGTTAGTTCAGGGCCTCGAACCCGTCGATGGCCAGCCGGACCCGACGGATCCGCTGATCTACCAGGGCAAGCATGTGGTCCCGAGCCTGACTCCGGCTTTAGCCGCTGACGCGAAGCCGCTCATCTACTTCGTTGTCTACCCCGATAAGTCGGTCGCGGAGAGTCCAAAGCTGCAGGTGGAGTTCTTCGTCGACTCCAAGACCGTGGCTCTTCAGAGCGTGAAGCTTCCCGCTCCCGACGCTCACGGCGCGGTGGCGATGTTGCTACGCGGCCCGACTAGGCCCGGCGACTGCGAACTCAGAATCAGCACGGTGCAGGGCAGCGAATCGGCCGCCCAGAGCGTCAAGTACAAGGTGCTGGCCAAATGAGCCGGCTACCTTTCGTGGAAAGCCTTGCCCGCCTCGTACAGGCTCAGCCGGGATCTCAGCTCCTGTGCAATCTGCGGGCTCTGGCCTTGGGCTGCGAGGTCCAGCGCCCGCCGTTCGGTCTGAACCGCCTCGGGAAACCGGCCGGCTTCGGCGTAAGCCGCGGCCAGAGTATCCAGCAGCACCGGTTCCCTGCCTCCTGAGAGACGGGCGGCCCGCTCCGCGAGCGTCACGGCCTCGGCGCCATTGCGCAGCGACGCATCGCCGGCCGTGGCCAATACACGCGCCATCGAATTCAGAGCCAGTGCGTTGTTGGGCTGCAGTTCCAGCAAACGCCGCCATTGCACAAGAGCTTCGGCAAGCCGCCCCCGATTGGCATACATGGCTCCCAGATAGAAATAGCCATCGGTGAAGCCCGGCGCAAGCTTCATGGCCTTCTCCAGATGCTGGATCGCCGCGTCCAGGCGCCCTTTCTGCGCCAGGCCGATCGCCAGATTGCGGTGGATCGCGGCGTCTTCGGGCGATAGCTCGGAGGCTTTCTCAAGCTGCGCGATTGCCTCGTCCCCTCTGCCCGCGTTAGAGAAAGCGATAGCCAGATTGGCATGGCTCTGGGCGTCTTCAGGCAGGACCGTTACCGCCTGCTGGCAGTACTCAATCGCATCGTTGGTCCGGCCTTTGCTCAAAGCGAGCGCGCCGCAGAGGTTGCCCGGAGTGACGGCGTCCTGTGGATTCAGTTCGATGGCCTTGGAGAGGTATGGAATCGCCTCCTCATAGTCGCCCTGCCGGGCGAGGGCGATGCCGAGCTGGCTGTATGCGTCGGGGCTCTCCGGGTCAATTTCTATGCCCTTCCGGTACAGCGCCATCCCCGCTTTCGTGTCACCGGTGGAAGCCAGAGCGACGCCCAGACCGACGTAGGGCCTCGCGTCCGAGGGATTCAGATCCATCGCTTTGCGCCACGCGACAATCGACGCCTCGAAATCCCCCTTCTTTGCCAGGTCCGTGGCGAGGTTGAACTCGCGGTAGTAGTCCCCAGCGGGCACATCGATCTTCAGCAGTCCGTCCTGCGGGACGTTTACGAACTCGGGAAGGTTCACCGCCCGGTTCGCCGCGGTCGAGTTCTCGACCAGAATCGCCGGGCTGTCGTTGCCGTCCTCATCGATATGCGTAAGGAACATCTGCGTGTATGGCGAGCGGCTCTTGGAGGAGAAGACCATCCAGCGGCCGTTTGGCGAGAAGCTGTGCCAGGAGTTCATCAGCGGCGTGTTGCAGTTCATCAGCCGCGCCTGGCCGCCCTCAAACGGGACGATGTATAGCTTGCTGTCGGGCCGCATCAACTGGCCGTTGCGGCACTGGATGAAGACGATCCAACGGCCGTCGGGCGAGACCTTCGGGAAGTTGTTGCTCATCCCGTTGGCCGAGGCGCCCGCGATGGGCTCGGGCGTGCCGCCCTTGCCGCCGTTGAAGAGGATCCGGTAGAGGTCGTACTGGATCTGGACCTCATCCGGGGAGTTGGTGTATTCGGCGATCTTCTTGCCCGCGGGGTAGGCGTCCCGCGCCTCGGCTCGCGCGAAAACGATGGTCTTCCCGTCTGGACTCCAGAAGGCGTCGGCCTGAACGTACTTGGGGTCGTCGGCTCCGGGCAGCGGCTGCGCGCGGCCTGTCGTGCGGTCGTACCAGTTCAGGATGCCGCGAGTCGGATAGAACACCTGGAGAAAGCGGTAGTCCTTGAAGTTCGAGACATAATAGCCGGACTGCAGCCTCTCGCCGGGTCCGCTCAGGCGCGTTACCACGTACCGGCCGTCGGGAGAAACCTGCGACATGAAGCCGACGCGGTCCGGAGACACCTGCCTGTCCTGAGGCGCTCTCCACGTAATCATGTCCTCATTGCGGATCGACATGTGCGGTTGAACCGAGGCAAGGGCGTACAGCCCCTTGTCGTTGGCGGGACCGTCGATATCCATGCCCAGGGTCTTCCCATCGGCGGAGAAAGAGTGGCAGTTGGCACACGTATGCATGCCTTCCAGCAGGACGCGACTGGAGGTCTCGCCGAGATTGCGCAGCCGCCACGCTATCAAAGGCACGGCTCGCGCGGCGAGCGGTTTGATCACGCCCTTTTGCAACTCCGAGGGCATCAGCGGCACGTCGCGGTAGAAGACCGGCGCGCCCACCGGGTCGCTGGAGGTCTGAATGACGACCTGGCCCAGAGAGACGGGCTTCTTTGCGCCGTTCTCCCGGAAGCCCGCGATCGTCACCGTCGCCGGCCGCCGGACGGAATGCTTCTTGATCTCGGCCCACATCGCCGCGTCGGGCGTCCAGGTGTGTCCCGCAGCCTGCTCGGGCGTCAATTCGGGCGGTTTGTTGTTCTCTGAAACACATCTAGGGTCGATCTCGCCGATGCGCATCCGCTCGCCCTGAGATCGGGCCGACAGACTCTTCGTTCCGTCGGCGAAGCGCACCTCGATTCGCCAGGAGGTTGCGCCCGGATCCGGATCGCGCCATTCAAATACCGGCGCGGGAAACTCGGGAGGGAAGATCGACCCGTTCTTAGGGTAGTCGACCGGGATGGTGGCCGCGGTCTGGCCACCCGAGGCATTGAGCCCCATGGCGCCGGACTGCACAATGGCCGCGCCAACGAGTAGTATGCCCACTCCCAGTCGATTCACGATAGGTTCATCTTAACAGTGGCGCGCGACGTCCTATCCGCCCTATGCGTTGGCCAACTATCGAGCGGGAAGTGAATCACGAATCCTCCCGAAAATTCTCTTGAAATTGCAACGCCGGTCTAATCTGGAAGCGCCATTGCGCCGATATAAGAGAGTAGGTTCGAACACCGCGACAGCAATCTCAGGGCAGCGCCTGCCCTTGAGGATAGCGAAGTGTGCGTCTCGTAGGAGACGAGTGCTCGCGCACCGTCTTGGGCAGTCTTTTCGACTGTACGAATAGGAATGACCCTGTGCGCCGCACCGCAGAGTATGATTAGGCAAGTGTTTTGGGGGTCGACGGTGCGCCTTGTCCCGGCGCCCTGGGACAGTATTGGATGTGGTTGGAGGTCTTGGTGGCATGAGATGTCTCCCGGCGGGAAGGACGGCTAACCAGAGGCGCGCGGTCCTCTCCCTGCTCCGCTGGGGATTACCGGCAGTGTTGGCCGTTTCACTGGGCTGCGGCCGAGGAGCTTCCGGCAGACTGTTCACGACGGTCAGCCAGATCCGCTCCGCCACCACGACGGACAGTGCCGGTCCGCGAAAAGTCCAAATCCGGGGCGCCATCACACTCGTCGACCGCGAGTATCGAACGCTCATCGTTCAAGACGAGTCCGGCGGACTGAGGGTGGAGTACCCCGAGGGCGGCGAGGAGTTGCAGCCGGGTCAAGTTGTCGAGGTAACGGGTTCCGCTACAGGAGGATCCGATCCCTTTATTGTTAAAGCGAACGTCAGGCTGCTGAGCAAGGGCGCGGAGCCCGATCCCACGGCTGTATCGATAGACGATCTCTATGCGGGACAGTTCGAGTACCAACGGGTCAGAGTGCGCGGCGTCGTGCGCTCGCTTTCTCAGCAGTGGACGGGCCGTGCCGCAATCGAGATGGGAGCCGGAGGCCGCATCGTCCAGGTAAGATCGCTGGGCTTTACTAGCGCGGAGTGGGGAACGTTGGTCGATGCGGAGGTCAGCGTAGTTGGGGTCGTAAACTCCATCCGGTCCGCCGAGGGCACGCCAAGCACCGTCCGCGTTTGGGTCACCAATCCAGAGGGCGTCAGGCTGGAACGTAAAGCGGACGATCCCGCGACTCTGCCGGTCGTCTCCGTTCGAAACATCACCGGCCTCGATCCCCGGAATCTCCCCCCGCATCGGGTGCGGCTATCCGGCGATCTATTCCGTGCAGTCGATGGAGCCGAGGGAACGCTGACTGACGGGACCGGGTCCATCATCCTGCGCGAGGCCCTGTTTGAGTCCGCCGGCGCCAAGGAATCCCTGGATGTGTCGGGCTTCGCCGATTATGACAACGGCCGGATCGTGCTGAGCCACTGTGTCCACGTCACGGCGCACACCGCGGAGACTGACCCGCGAACCCTGCCGGCGCTGCAAAGGTCCGCCGAAATCCGCGGGCTGAGCGTGGCGGAAGCGGCACTCTCGTACCCGGTAAGGCTGTCCGCGATTGTGACCTACTTCGACCCGATCGAGCGGCTGCTGTTCGTTCAGGATGCCTATGGCGCGATTTACTCCGATCCCCCGGCGGATTTTGAGGGACCACTGTATCCGGGGGACCGGGTGCGAATCGACGGCGTGAGCGAGCCCGGAGACTTCGCCCCCTCGATTGCCGCAACGCGCGTCACGCGCCTGGGAAAGGGCCAGTTGCCGGCGCCGTCCAAAGCGAGCATCGAGCAGATCTTCGGGGGTGAGACGGATAGCATGTGGGTGGAGTTGACCGGAGTTGTCGAGTCGATTTCGCCCGACCAGGGCCAGTTTGCGCTCGACCTCACCGTCGGTGTCCATCGCTGTAGAGTCCGCCTGCATTCATCGGAATCCTTCGCGCGTTCTCTCCTGGACGCGACGGTGCGGTTCCGGGGCGCCTGCGGAAGCCGCTTCAATTCCCGCCGCCAACTGCAGGGAGTCGAGGTCTTTGTGGCTGGACCGGAATTCGTCCGCGTGGAGACGGCGGCGCCCGCGCGCGTGCGAATGCCGTTCAGCCGGATCGAGGAGTTGCTGCAATTCAAGAACGGCGGGACGGGCGGGCATGCAGTCCGGCTCGCCGGCGCCGTGCTTTACAGTCACTCCGGAGGCCCCACGTACGTCCGGGATTCCAGTGGCGCTGTCCTGGTCAAGCACCACGAGCCAAGTGGGTTCAAAGAGGGCGACGAAGTCGAGGTGGTCGGTTTTCCGCGGCAGGGGGAATACAGCCCGTTCATCGACCATGGAGCGGTTACGAAGCTAAGATCCGGCGCACCGCCTCAAGCGATCCAAGCGGACCCCGACAAGATCCTGGACCAAGGCTACGACGCGCAGCTCGTGGAGTTCGACGCCTATCTGGTGGAGCAAAATGCAAGTTCCGTGGATCGATCGTTGATCCTCCAATCGGGACCGCGCCTCATCAGCGCAACCATGCCGGATGCCTGGGCAGTAGGGAAGCTCGAAACCGGCAGCCTGCTGCGGGTGCGCGGTATCAGCTCGATCGGCGTGGAGCAGAGCGCCTCCGTGCTGCTGCCGTCCACGCTCAAGCTGCATATACGTTCGCCGCGGGATGTGACGGTACTCAAGGCGGCGCCATGGTGGAACGCCCGGCGCGCGCTTTGGTTGAGTTTCGGACTTCTCGCGCTGATTCTCGGCGTATCGGCCTGGGTGCTGGTGTTGCATCGGGAGATCCGTGCACGAACTCGGGAATTGCAGCTCGCCAAAGAAGAAGCCGAAGCGGCAAACCGGGCCAAGAGCGAGTTCCTGGCGAACATGAGCCACGAAATCCGGACGCCGCTTAACGGCGTGATCGGCATGACGGAACTCGCCCTGGGGACCAAACTCAGTCCCGAGCAGACGGAATACCTGAGCCTGGTGAAAAGTTCGGGGGAGAGCTTGCTTGCCGTAATCAACGATATTCTCGATTTCTCGAAAATCGAGGCAGGCAAGCTCGACATCGAATGGATTAAATTCGATCTGCGCGACTGCCTGGTCGACGCGGTGCGGGTGGTCTGCCCGCGCGCCCATGGCAAAGACCTGGAACTGGCCTGCGACGTCGCCGACGACGTACCCGAGGTTTTCATAGGCGATCCGATGCGGCTCCGCCAGATTGTCGTAAACCTTGTCAGCAATGGCGTCAAGTTTACGGAATCGGGCGAGGTCGTACTGACCGTAGCCATGGACGATACGACGCCGGCCAGGAACCCCGCCGAAAGAAATGACGGCCTCGAAGGCCCGCAGACGCTCCACCTGTCGGTGCGCGACACGGGCATTGGGATTCCCCCGGATAAGCAGGCACTGATATTCCGCCCCTTCCAGCAAGCCGATGGCACCACGACGCGCAGATTCGGAGGCACGGGGCTTGGCTTGTCCATCTCATCGCAGCTCGTGAAGATGATGAACGGCCGGATCTGGATGGATAGCGTGCCCGGGCAAGGCACCACTGTCCACTTCACGGTCCGACTGGGCCGCGCTGAGGGACCGGCGCCCAGCCGCATTCACCCCGATGGCAGTGAACTCGCAGGCTTGACCGCGCTTGTCGTGGACGACAACAAGACGAATCGGCTCATTCTGCAAAGGCAGCTTGAGTCTTGGCAGATGCTGCCTACGCTAGCCGGGAGCGCGGCCGAGGCGCTGGAGCGCTTGGAGCGGAGCGAGTACGAATTCGACGTCATCGTTATGGATTGCCACATGCCGGTGATGGACGGCTTCGAATTCGTCCAGCAGATGAAGATGCGCTGGCCGTCCTACCCCTCGCGAACGCTCATGCTCTCCTCGGCCAGCACGCAGGGCGACGCTCTAAGGTGCCGGCGCCTGGGGGTTAGCAGACACATCCTGAAACCGGCCAAGGCCCAGGAACTTTATTCCGCCATCTGCCAGATGGCAGCGCCGTCCTCCAGGACGACTGGGCAGCCGGAGGACGGGCACTCCGGCCGCGGGAGTGGGAGCAGGACGGAGACTGGCGAACTGCAGCTCAAGGTCCTGATAGCCGAAGACAACGCCGTGAATCAGCGCGTTGTGCAGCGCCTTCTCGAGAAAGCCGGACATTCCGTAGTGGTCGCAAACAACGGCAAACAGGCGGTGGAAGAATTTGACCGTCAGCACTTCGACCTGATCCTGATGGATGTCCAGATGCCCGAGATGGATGGCTTCGAAGCGACCGAGGCGATCCGTGAGCGCGAGGATTGGAGCGCGAACAAGACGCCGATCATCGCTCTCACCGCGCATGCCATGAGTGGAGACCGGGAGCGCTGCCTCGAACACGGTATGGACGCCTACATTCAGAAGCCGATCAACTCGACTGAAATGTTCGCCGCCATAGAGCGGCTCTTCTATCCTTCCGGCAGCGCGTAGAAGTGAGCGGACGGCCTGTGCGTCTTCTCACGGCTCGCGCAATCTCGCGGTCTGTGAAGCCGCATCGCGGCCACCGTGCCGATACAATGGCGGCATGAGACGACGCGAATTCTTGGGCGCCGCTGCCGCGCTGCCAGCTCTAGTGCCGCAAGACAACGCCCAGACCGCCCGACCCGAACCGAGGAATGCCGCGGCCGTCCGCCTGGGCTATGACGCCTACTCTATACGCGACCTGCACTGGCAGGATCTGCAGCACATAGACTACGCGGTTTCGCTGAAGCTCGACGCCGTCCAACTTTCCATCCCCAACGATTTCGCCGCCATGGAGCCCGAACATCTGCGGAAAGTGCGGGAGTATGCGGCGCGAAAAGGCATCGAACTCAGCGTGGGTGCGGGCTGCATTTGCCCCACTACGCCGGCCTGGAATCCCGGAAACGGTTCGCCCGAGCAGTATCTCGCCCGCAATGCCTCCGTGGTAAGCGAGCTTGGATTGAAATACCTCCGCGTATTCATCGGAGCGCCCACCGATCGCCATGGCAACCTTCCCATCGAGAGGCATATCGAGAGCACGCTCGAGGCTCTGCGAGCCGCTCGTTCGCGCATGATGGATCGTGGCTTGAAAGTGGCCATCGAGAATCACGGCGACCTGACCGCGCGCGAACTGCGCCAATTGGTCGAGACCGCGGGCGCGGACCTGGTTGGCGTGCTCTACGACAGCGGGAACCCGATGTGGGTGATGGAGGATCCAGCTCAGTCGCTTGAAGTGCTCGCGCCCTACGTCGAGACCAGCCATTTTCGCGATTCGGCTCTGTTTGAGCATCCCCGCGGAGCGGCCTTCCAATGGGTGGCGATGGGCGACGGAAGCGTGAATCTGCCCGACGTCGTGGACCTCTACAAGCGGCTTTGCCCAGGCAAGAGCATCTTGCTCGAAGTCATAACGGGACGACCCCCGCAGATGCTGCCGTATCTCGAAGACAGTTGGTGGAACGGCTTCCGCAAGCTGCCCGCTCCCGATTTCGCGCGCTTCCTGAGTCTGGTGAAAAAGGGCAGACCCTACCTTGGACCGATGGTGATCGGTGGGACTGGGCAGAAGACGGACTCTCTCGCCGCGGCACTGCGCGACCAACAGCGCCTCGATTTGGAGCGAAGTCTCAAGTACTGCCAGGAGACGCTGAAATTGGGGATGCACCCGCCGGCGTGAATTGCATCCCGGCTTCGGTAATTCGCTCAGGGCCACGCATAGACTCGTCTGTTTGAACTTGGATAGGAGCAAACTGTGATCGAATCGGTGGAACAACTCGAAGCGCTCTTGTCGCTTCCTAATGAGCAGGACGTCGCCGCCATGCGCGCGCTCGAGGGCGATCTGATGATCCTCGGCGTCGGGGGCAAAATGGGGCCCAGCCTGGCCAGGCGCGCGCGGCGGGCGATCGATCTTGCCGGCGTCAAGAAGCGCGTCGTAGGCGTCGCTCGCTTTTCGGCCGGCAGCCCGATTCAGGAGTTGAATTCCGCCGGGATCGAGACCATTCAGAGTGACTTGCTGGAGACTGGCGCCCTGGCCGCGCTGCCCGACGTGCCGAATGTCGTCTTCATGGCCGCTAAGAAATTCGGCACCACCGGCGCCGAACACTCGACCTGGGCCATGAACACCTACCTCCCTGGCCTCGTGGCCGAGCGCTTCCGCGCTTCGCGCATCGTAGCGTTCTCAACAGGCAACGTCTATCCGCTGCGTGCCATCGAACAGGGGGGCGCGACGGAGGCGACGCCCGTTGCGCCGGTCGGCGAATACGCGCAATCGGCTCTCGGAAGGGAGCGCATGTTCGAGTACGGTTCCGACCGCTGGAAGACTCCGGTGGCGCTCCTGCGGCTGAATTATGCGGTCGAGCTGCGCTACGGCGTTCTGGTGGACATCGGCCTGGCGGTAAAGGGAGGCCGGCCCGTGGATTTGCGCATGGGCGTGGTCAACGTGATCTGGCAGGGAGATGCGAATTCGGTTTGCCTGCGCGCCTTCGCGCATTGCCAGACGCCGCCTCTGGTGCTGAATCTCACAGGGCCCGAAACGCTCCCGGTACGCTACATCGCCGAGCGCTTTGGCGAGCGCTTCGGCCAGAAACCGCAGTGGAGCGGGACAGAGTCGCCGAATGCGCTGATCAGCAACGCTTCGAAGATGCACCAGCTCTTCGGCTATCCCACCGTCACACCGAACGACATCATCGACTGGACCGCGGATTGGATCGCCCACGGCGGACCGACGCTCAACAAACCGACGCATTTCCAGACCAGGGACGGGAGATTCTGATGACGCTCCGCGAACGGCTCTTTGATAGCTTGGTCATCCCCGCCCATCCTCTGGCGCTGAACGCCAACCGCAAGCTGGACGAGCAGCGCCAGCGCGCGTTGACGCGCTACTATCTGGCAGCCGGAGCGGGCGGTATCGCCGTGGGCGTGCACACCACCCAGTTCGAGATTCGAGACGCGCGGCATGGTCTGTTCCGTCCAGTGCTCGAACTCGCCGCCGAGGAGATGCGCGGCAGTCCCGCGCTCAAGATCGCCGGCATCTGCGGCCCTACGACGCAGGCCACGAGTGAAGCGGAACTCGCCCGCTCGCTTGGCTACGATGCCGGCCTGCTGAGCCTCGGCGCGCTCAAGGACGCATCGGTCGAGGAACTGCTGTCGCACGCCCGCGCCGCGGCTTCCATCCTGCCGCTGGTCGGGTTCTATCTGCAGCCGAGCGTGGGCGGGCGTCTGCTGCCCTTCGAATTCTGGCGCTCGTTTGCGGAGATCGAAAACGTCGTCGCCATCAAGATCGCGCCCTTCAACCGCTACCAGACCATCGACGTCGTACGCGCCGTCGCGCTCTCGGGCCGAGCCCAGGAGATCGCTCTTTACACTGGCAACGACGACAACATCGTCGTCGACCTGCTCACCGAATTCCGCGTCGGCGGTGAGCCGATCCGAATCCGGGGAGGCCTGCTCGGCCACTGGGCAGTGTGGACTCGAAAAGCCGTCGAACTTCTGGCCCGCGTTCGGACCATCGCCGACGCAGGCATGGCGATCTCGCCGGATCTGCTGACGCTGGCCGCCCAGACCACCGACGCCAACGCAGCCCTCTTCGATCCCGCCCACCAGTTCCATGGCTGCATTGCCGGCATCCACGAAGTCCTGCGGCGCCAGGGCCTCCTGGCGGGGCGTTGGTGCTTGAATCCTGACGAAGAACTCTCCCCCGGTCAATCCGAAGAGATCGATCGGGTTTGCTCGCTCTATCCCGGCTTGACCGACGACGATTTCGTTGCCGCGCACATCGACGAGTGGATGGGGTAACGGTCCGCCTGGGATCGACGATCTCCAGATCGGCCCCAATCGCCGCGTAAGCGGCTTATCGGCAAAGGTCCATCAAATGCCGTCGCGCCGCGGGAACGCATGCGTTCGCGTTGGACAGCCGGTTTGTATCAATGTGCCAGGAAGAGAACGGATTCGGGTCGAGGCTGCGCATACTCCTTCACACCCGCCGGCCTTTGACGCTGCCATTTGGGCCGATCCGGAGATCGGCGTTCCCAGGCGCGCCCTATCCGAGTTTCCGGTAGGCGCTTGCGAAATAAAGTAGCGGCGAGCCTTCGTGAGACTCGGCGTGTTCAACCAAACCGATGAAGACGGTGTGGTCCCCTGCTTCGAACGACGCATGCATCGCGCACTCAAGCACAGACAGAACGCCATCCAGAATCGGCGCGCCGTGCAGTCCTTCGCGCCACGCAAGTCCGTCGAAGCGTTCTGGTTTGCTCAACGCGAAGTGCTGCGAAAGATCGATTTGCTCTTCTCGTAAAATGTTGACTGCAAAGCCCTTTGCGACCTGAAATGCGGAGTACGCCGTCGCTGTCTTGGCGATGCAAACCAGCACCAAAGGCGGCTCCAGGCTCACCGATGTGAACGAGTTCACGGTCAGCCCTTGCGGCGTCCCATCCGGTCCTTGCACCGTCGCAATGGCGATACCGGTGGCGTAACGCGCGCAGGCTCTCCTGAACTCTTCGGGGTGCAGGATCCGGCCGGGGGAGCAACTATTCATGGGGTTTACGAAAGAGGCGCTTGACAAGCTTGTAACCCTAATCCTATCATGCACTTTGACGCGACGCTCGCGAGTGCCTGGAGGGCCCCGGCGTCAAAGGAGGCTCATCTTGATTAAACTCGACATCGTCAATGAGGTCGTGAACAAGACCGGCATCACGAAGACGAAGGCCGAAATGGCTGTCGAGACGGTGTTCGAGTCCATGAAGCGCGCGCTTGCACAAGGCGATCGGATCGAGCTTCGCGGGTTCGGCATCTTCACCGTTCGGCCCCGCAAAACCGGCATTGGGCGCAATCCGCGCACCGGCGCCGAGGTGGCAATCCCGCCGGGGAAGGCCGTCCGCTTCAAGCCTGGCAAGGAATTGCAGGCGCTCGACTAAAGGCGGACTCCGCCTTGGCCTGAACCGTGGAAAGCGACAACTCACGCCCGCGCCAGGTGCGGGCAGTCCTGATCCCGCTTGTTCTCTTCCTGCTGACACTGCTCTGCACCACGGCGCTCGGAGCGCGTGTAGCCTTTCACTTTGAACGCAATCTGCCAGGCCTCGATTTCATTGAGGATCTGAAGGCGTTTGGCGATCTGATCCAGCAGCCCGCGCTCCTGCTCGGCGGCCTACCCTATTCCCTGACCCTGCTGCTGATTCTGTTGGCGCACGAATTTGGGCATTACTTCGCTTGCCGCTATCACGGCGTGTTGTGCACGCTACCGTGGTTCCTTCCGGCTCCTAGTTTCATCGGAACGTTCGGCGCATTCATCCGCTTCCGCTCTCCCCTGAAGGGCCGTCGTGAGCTTTTCGACGTAGGCATCGCCGGTCCGTTGGCCGGATTCCTGTTTGTGCTCCCCGCGCTCGGAATCGGGCTCGCACTATCTCGCGTGGTGCCGGGACTGGGTGAAGCAGGCGAAGCCAGACTGGGCCTTCCGCTCGCCATCCAGTGGATCGGCGCCTGGCTTTTTCCTGGATCGAGCCTGGCGGATCTGAATCTGCATCCGGTCGCACGGGCCGCCTGGGTCGGACTGCTCGCCACGGCGCTGAATCTGCTGCCGGTGGGCCAACTCGACGGTGGACACATTGTGTACGCGTGGCTCGGGGAGCGGCACCGCTGGGTGTCGTTTGGAACCATTGCCGCTCTGGCATTGATGGGATTCCTGTTCTGGCCCTGGTTCTTCTGGGCGGGCGTACTTCTGCTGGTGGGCCGACGGCACTTCCCCGTCTACGACGACGAGCGCCTGGACTGGAAACGCAAGGCTCTGCTCTTCGTGGCGGTGCTGATACTCATCGTCGCTTTCATGCCCGCTCCGCTTCTGTACAATGAGCCGCAGGAGTGGTTGCGATAGACAGCCATGCGACGCCACATCCATCCCGTGAACGGAGCCGCGCCAGCACAGAGCCGCGAACGAAGAGAGCAATCACGGGCCAGTTCGCGGCTGCTACGAGAACATGCGAACCAACCGCTCCCTCACGGTCGCGGCTCCGTTTCCGGGCGGAGCCGCGACCGTGAGGGAGCGGTTGTAGCTGGCATTGGCCGCTCTCTTCATTCGCGGTTCGGTGCTGCGGCAAATGCGCATGATCATTTTCATCCTCTGGTGTTGCACGGTCTGCCTGCCCTAGAGAGATTTGTGCCGACCCCAGCCTGCGTTTCATATGGCGCTCGAGAATCCGCATGAAGATCTCGGCGACCATCATCACGCTCAACGAAGAACTGAACCTGCCCCGAGCCATCGAGAGCCTGCGCTGCTGCGACGAAATCCTGGTAGTGGACAGCGGTTCGACCGACCGCACCGTCGAGATTGCGGAGAAGTATGGAGCGCGCGTGATCGAGGCCAACTGGCGTGGCTACGCGGGACAAAAGAACTATGCATCCGATCAGGCGGCGAACGACTGGGTGATCTCGCTCGATGCCGACGAAGCGCTGAGCGAAGAGTTGGAAGCCGAGATCTGGCAAATCAAGAAGAACGGTCCGCAATTCGACGCCTATACCTGCCCCCGTCTGGCGCAGTACCTTGGCAAGTGGATTCTGCACTCGGGCTGGTACCCCGACCGCAAGATCCGCCTCTTCGATCGCCGGCGCGCCAAATGGGTCGGTGAATACGTCCACGAGAGTGTGATGTCCGAGGGTCCCGTTGGCGAGCTCGACGGCAACCTGCTGCACTACACGTGCGGATCGCTGAGTGAGCATCTCAAGTCGATGGACCGCTACACCACTCTCGCCGCCGAGGAAGTGGTGGCGCGAGGCAAGCCTGTGAGCACGCGGCGGCTGCTGGTCGACCCGGCCTGGACCTTCGTTCGGACTTACTTCCTGCAGGCCGGCTATCTTGATGGCGTAGAGGGATTGGCGATAGCCTACATGGCTTCGCTCTACACGTTTCTGAAGTATGCCAAGGCGCGCTTCATGAGCTGGAATTGACCATGCGGATTCTACATATCGATTCGGGCGAGGCGCTGCGCGGCGGACAGTTCCAGGTGTTGCGGCTACTTGCCGGACTACAGGTTCGCGGCATCGAAGTGCGGCTCATGGCGCCATTCAATTCGCCGCTAGCGCGCGAGGCGGCGGCGCGCGGCGTGGAGACGCGCAGGTTGGGTTGGGCTGCGTTGCGGAGTGAGTCTCGCTGGCCGGATCTGGTGCACTGCCACGACGCGCACGCCCACACGTACGGTTGGCTCGCATCGAGAGCGCCCTTCGTGGTTTCGCGGCGCGTGGCGTTTCCGGTCAAGAAAACGTGGTTTTCAGCGCGAAAATACGACTCCGCAAAGCTGTTCCTGTGCGTTTCGAAAGCCGTAGTCGATGTGCTGCGCGCGGCGGGGATTCCGGCGGAGCGCTTGCAATTGGTCTACGATGGCGTGGACGTGCCGCCCACGTCCAGCACGCGCGAGGGCAAGATCATAGCCTTGGATTCCGACGATCCCGGCAAGTGCCGCCCTCTGTTGGAACAAATTCCGCTCGACATCGAATTCGTCGGAGACCTGCCGAGGGCCCTGCAGTCGGCGCGCATGTTGCTGTACCCCACCGCGTCGGAGGGACTTGGCTCGGCGGCATTGCTCGCGATGGCTTATGGCGTTCCCGTGATTGCGAGCGATGCGGGCGGCTTGCGCGAGATTGTCCACGACCGCAGAACCGGGTTGCTCGCCGGCAATACCGCGCTGCAATTTCAAGCCGCGGTCTCGGAACTGGAAGGCGATCCGCGCCTGGTCGAGCGCATCGTTCGGAACGCCCGCGCGATGGTGGAGCAGGGCTTCACCACCCAACACATGATCGACCGAACCATCGAGTGCTATCGCGAAGCGTTGAGGTAATCCAATGGAGTATCGGATCCTGGTCGAGGTGCTGGCTGCAGTTTTCGGGTTGCTCCTGGGCAGCTTCGCGAACGTCTGCATCACGCGCATGGCGGCAGACGAATCGGTGGTGCGGCCGCGGTCGCATTGCCGCAAATGCGGGCACACGATCGCCTGGTATGACAACATCCCCGTCCTGAGTTTCGTGCTGCTGCGGGCGCGCTGCCGCTACTGCCGCACGTCGATCGGTTGGCGCTACCCGATCGTGGAGGCGCTCACCGGCGCATGGTTCTGGGCCGCGGTGCACTGGAACGGAGCGGGTTGGGCAGGAGGCAAGTGGTGCGTCTTCGGATTCATCCTCGTCGCACTATCGGTCATCGATCTGGAAGAGCGCATTCTGCCTGACGAATTCACGTTGGGCGGCTGGTTGGCGGGGCTCGCCCTCGCCACTGTAGCGCCTCCGCAGGCCGGAATCGTCTCCCTGATCTTGCAACTGCAATCGCCCGCCCTGGCGGGCCTGGCGGAAGCGGGAATCGCTTCGCTCTCGGCCGCCCTGCTGCTGTGGTTTGTCGGATGGTTCTACAAGCGGCTGAACCGGCTATGGAAGCGCGACATCGATCCGCTCGGAGATGGGGATCCGCGCATGCTGGGCATGATGGCGGCGTTTCTGGGCTTTGAGGGCACCATTCTTACGCTGATCGTGGCCGGCGTCGCGGGTAGCGTGCTGGGGCTGGTCTGGACGCTCTGGAACCGGAAAAAGGTGCTGTCCTACGAGTTGCCCTTCGGATCGTTTCTGGGAGCGGCCGGACTGCTGGTCGCGGTGGCCGGCTGGCTCGGTTGGTTGCGACGTTAAGAGGAACGGAGCCGTGACCGTGAGGGAGCGGTTTAGCTGAGCCTTTCGCTGGCAAGCATTTCAAACGGGGAGTGACAACCGCTCCCTCACAGTCGCGGCTCCGTTTCGGGATGGTCTCGGCTCCAATGACAACGCCGGCACCCCCTCGCGGGAATGCCGGCGTTGTTGTTTGCGGAGACCTCAACCGGATAGAAGATGATCTTCAGGCCAAGCTGAACGTTGAACGGTTCGCCGGCTCCGATGCCGGGCGCGCCGTTGTAATCGCCGATCGTATCGGTGAACTTACCGAAGCTCCCCGAGGTGATCGTCGTGGAGACCGGAGCATAGTTTGTCCGGTTGAACAGGTTGAACATCTCGATACGGAGCTGGGTGCTGATGCGCTCCGTGATCGGAGTGTTCTTGAGAACCGCGAAGTCGACGGAAGCGAAGCCGGGACCGCGCAGCGTGTTGCGGCCGATGGTGCCGAAGCTGCCCTGAGCCGGCGCGGCGAAAGCCGCCGGATTGAACAGGTACCCTGCCGGGACATTCGCGAACGGATCGCCGATCTGGACCGCTCGATCCTTGCCCTCAAACGTGCCGCTGTAGTTCTTGCCCGCATAGACCGTGAACGGCGTGCCGCTGTACGCCGACAGGATCGAGTTGAACTGCCAGCCTTTGACGAGCCGTTTAGGTCCCTTCGAGAACGCTGGGACGTTGTAGAGCAGGTAGCTCGTGAACGTGTGGCGGACGTCGAAATCGGAGTTGCCATAATCGGCCTTCAGATTGGTGCTGTTGGTCGGCGTGATGCCGCGAACGGCCGATGCGTCATCGATGGCGTGGCCGTAGGTGTAGGAGAACTGGGACGTCAAGCCATGCCAGCCGTTCGTCTTCAGGCTGGTCACCAGGCCCGTGTAGTGCGAACTGGCGCCGCTCTCCACCTGGTTGATGGTGGCGTAGTTCGGATACGCCGCATAGTAGGGACGCAGAGTGTTCTGGGTGGCCAACGAAGCCGCGGTGCCAAGCGCCGAAACGGGCGCCTGGTTGATGTCCAGCGTGTTGAGCAGGTGGTGACCCAAGCTAGCCACTCCGCCGACTTCGAGGAACGTATTGCCCGAAATCTGATATTGCGTACTGAGACCGATATTCTGCGAGGACGCGTTCTTGAAACCTTGATCCACGGAGAAAACACCGTAGGGCGGGGGCGGGATCGTGGAGCTGCCGAAGATGGGTTGGCCGGGCACAATGGTGTAATTCGAACGGGTCAGGGAGAAGACCGGATCGGAGCCAGCGGGGTTCGACAAGATGCCCGTTGCGCCCTTGTTGGGAGGACGGTTGTCGCCGAAAGCGTTGATGCTCGGCTGGTCGTAGAAGATCCCGTAGTGGCCGCGGAAGACCAGTTTCCCGCCCGCTTTCGGCGCGTAGGCGAAACCGAAGCGAGGCGCAATATTGTTCTTGCGCGCCGGGTAGATGGAGCTCAGCCCATTGCTGCCGGTGAAGACAATGCCGCGTCCTGGAATGAAGGTGGAGATGCGGTTCGTCGGATCGGAGATCGGTCCGAAATACTCCCACCGGACGCCGTAATCCAGACTCAGCTTGGGAGTGATTTTGAACGTGTCCTGAGCGAACAGGCTAGCCGCGTTGATGTAGTAATCGCGCTGCCGGTCGCCGAGAACGATCGCCGAAGACTGAACGTAACCCGCCAGGAAGTCGGCCAGACTCTTCAGGTTGTCCGAAATCCCGGAAGCGTTGGCCCAAGGACCCTGAGAACCGTCGAAGCTGAACGTGCCGCGCGCATTCCGTTCATAGAACACGTCCAGCCGGGAGCGCCGGTATTCGCCGCCCAGGCGGAACTGATGTTTGCCCGCGGTGTAGGTCAGCGTTTCGTCGATGTGACCCGTGGTATCGATGCGGCCAAGAGGCGGCGTCAAACCGATCTCGTCGAACCCGGCGATCGTGATATCAGGCGAGCCGGAAAGAGTCGGGTTGGTGACGCCGGTGTTCAGACCTGCTGCCACGGGGTTGAATGACGTGTTGAAGTCGTTGAAGGTCTGCTTGAAGTAGTTCACCCCGGCGAGAACCTGGTTCACCAGGTGCGGCGAGAACACGGTGTTATAGACCAGCGAGTAGTTCTGCATGCGGCTGGGCGCCACCTGGTAGTACTCATGGTACGGGCTGCCCACCGGAGCGGTCTGCGTGCCCGTGCCGACGAACCAACGGAACGCCAGATTATTCTTCGAATTGATGACGTAGTCGATCTTGGCGATCCCGTTGTCGCTGAAGTTGTCGCTGTTATCGGTGCTGAAGAAGTTGGGCGAAGTCGCGCCGCCCGTGCGCCCACGCGCTGGCCAGAACGACAGAACGTTGTTGGTGGCCGAATTGGGCGCGACGCCATATTGCGCCAGCACGCCCTGCGCCTGCGTGACCCACGCGGCTGAAGGCTCGGTGGCCGAATTCTCATTGCCTACGATGAACTTCTGACGCTCGTAGGTCAGAAAGTAAAACAGCTTATTCTTCACGATGGCGCCGCCGAGCGAGGTGCCGAACTGGTTGTTCTTGAGCTTCGGCTTCGGCGAACCGGGAGGCGCGAAAGGCGAGGCCGCCGCCAACGCGTCATTGCGGTTGAAGTAATAGACCGTCCCATGCAGCTCGTTCGTGCCCGACTTGATCGCCATGTTGACCGAGCCGCCCGCATTGCGGCCCGCTTCGGCGTTGGCCTGGCTCTGGACGGAGAACTGGTCGATGGCATCAATAGGCAGCAGCGTGCCGGCCACGCCGGAGACGCCGCCCTGATTGATGGCCGCCGAATTGTGCCAGAGATCGTTATTGTCCGCGCCGTCGATCTGCCAGTTGGTTTGCATGGTGCGCGCCCCGTTCAGCGAGCCCGCGCCGTTTACGCCCGGCGCCAACTTGATCAACTGCGTGAAATCGCGTCCGTTTAGCGGAACTTCCTGCACGGCCTTATCGGGGATGACCTGGTTGGATGTCGCTGTTTCGGTGTCCAGCGAGACTGCGGTGGCCGCGACCTCTACGGTCTGCGACTGCGTGGCCACCTCCAGGGCGGCATGGATGCTGGTCACTTTGCCGACCTCAACGGACACTTGCTGGATCTTTAGAACCGCGAAGCCGGGGTGCGACACCGAAACGGTGTACTGGCCCAGCGGCAGATCCTGAAAAGAGAATTCGCCAGTTGCGGAGGAGACCGTCTGGCGTTCGAGACCCGTGGCTGCGCTCGAAGCTCCGACTGAGGCGCCAGCCACTGCGCTGCCCGTAGGATCCAGAACAGTGCCTGCTATGCCCCCACGAAATGTTTGAGCGTTGAGAGCTATTCCTGATAATAGAATCAAGAATGCCCCGGATAGACCAATCCTCTTGGACATGAATACTCCCAATTTTGTTTTTCGGAAAATTCTAACGAGGGTACTCTACGCGGAAGCTACCCCAACCTCTGGGATTTAGATTACGGTAGCATGGCGGCGGATTCGCCGCAATCCGATCATTCGAGATGGGATTGCGGCGAACGCGACGCGGGCGTGACGCCAATGTTGCGATATGAACGGGCAGTAAAAAAGCCGTCGCGGCGCCGACAGATCGACGCTCGCGGACCGCTCTACTTGTTGGCCGTCGCCGAATTCCGGTCCTCGACGAACCGATCGACGTTGCTTTTGTCGATCAGCGTCGCTCCCGTATCGATGAAGCTCGCGATGGGCGAGAACGAATCCTGCGACCAGTTCTTGGCCAGAGGCAGGATCGGATTGTGATGGAGGTCATCCAATAGTTTCACGCCCAGGAATGCCATGGAGTAGGGCTTCTGGCCGATCGTCGCCGTGATCAGCCCCTTCTTGATCGCGTCCAGAGTGCGCTGGTCGGTGTCCATCGCCACCACGACGACTCCGCTGGCTTTGTGGCGCTCCATTTCGTCGGCCACCTCCGGGCATGCAATCGCTTCGAGACAAACAAAGGCGTCTACCTTGGTGTTCTTATCCAGGAGTTCCCTGGTCTTGTCGAAAGCGATGCGCGGATCGCCCTGCATGTTCACAACCTCCGAGATCTTGATGCCAGGATGGGTATCGAAAACGTCCTTGTAACCGTGCATGCGCTCCTGGAGATTGCTCTGGCCATCAATGGTGAAGACGACAACCGAACCCTTGCCCTGAAGCTTTTCGGACACGATCTTTCCTCCCATGGTACCGGCCGAGTAATTGTCCGTCCCGATGAAGGTCAGCCGCTTGCTCTGGGGTGCGTCGGAGTCAACGGTGATGACGGGGATGCCCTGCGCAATGGCGTTGTCAATGTCCGCGCTCAGGACAGTTGGATCGCTTACGGAAACGAGAATGCCCGTCGGCTTCTTGGTCATCACAGCGACAAACTGTTCATGCTGAGCCTTCGGGGAGTAGGTGTCGGGACCAACGAAATCCGCCTTGACCTGCAACTGGGCCGCGGCGTGATTCAAACCCGCGAACGCCTGCTGCCAGTAAGGGACCTTCACGTTGGTCGCGACCAGGTAGTATTTCTCGGTGACGGCGTGTTGGGAACCGCCGCAGCTCGCGAGCGCGAGCAGAGAACCCTCAAGAAGCGTGGTGAGCACGGTTTGGGACATACTGAGTCTCCTGTGCGGAGTATACGCTCGACCCGGCTTTTGGGAACCCATGATTTGAAGGGATGGGGTGTGACTGCCGCAATCCGCGCGGAGAAGGCCCCGTGGCCTCTCCTGGGCGCGTGTTATCATCCCGGTTTGTGTTTGAAAAACTGACACTCGCGCGCGGGCTGGGGCTCATTTTCGATATGGACGGGGTCGTGCTGCACTCCACCAAGCTGCACATGCAGGCGTGGATCGCGTACCTCGAAAGGAACGGCGTCAAGGACACCAGCGTGATCTACCGGATGCTCGGGAAGCGCAACGACCAGATCGTGCACGAGATCTTCGGCACTTCTCTGAGCGAGGCGGAAGTGGTGGAACACGGCGCCGCCAAGGAGCGACTCTACCGCGAGCTGATGACGCCGGTGCTGGAGCAAAGCTATGTCGCGGGCGTCCGGGAGTTCTTGCAGGCCGCCCACTCGCTCGGCATCCCGCTGGCGTTGGCCACCAACGCCGAGCCGCTGAACGTCGATTTCGTGCTGGACTATGCGAACCTGCGTCCGCTGTTTTCCGCCATCGTCGATGGCAGCCAGGTCACGCACGCCAAGCCGCATCCCGAGGTCTTCCTGACCGCCGCCGGCAGGATCGGCATCGAGCCGCGCAACTGTGTGATCTTCGAGGATTCCCCTGGAGGCATCCAGGCGGCGCTAAGCGCGGGCGGACGCGTGGTGGGCCTGTTGACCACGGAGAAGGCATACCCACAGGCAGCCCTGACGATGCCGGACTTTACGGATCCCAAGCTCCTGCCATGGCTCGCGGCACAGCATCCGCTGTAACCGCCGTCGGACGCAAGCGGCGGATCGCGCGCGGACCGGGGAGCGCATTCAACAACCCGCTGCAACCTGGACACTCGACGGGGCGGCGGATTTGGGAGACTCTGAAGTTATGAAGCTGTCGATCGCGACTCTCGCCACGGCATGGATGTTGCTCGCGGCTTTGCCCGCCGCCGCCCAGAATCAGAAGAAGTACACCGGCCCACGGCCCCCCAAAGCGGATGTCCCCTTCCTCGTGCACGCCAATAAGTTGCTCCCGGTCGAGACGGGAGAGGCGCGCGAGTCACAAGGCAAGAACGAGACCAACTACAGCGTTGCCGGCGAGGCCTCGCCGACCAGAACGCCGATCCCGGAGCCGGTGTTCCTCTTCCAGTCCGATAGGATCAACCCCGAACGCCTTTCGCTCTTCAGAATGATGACCAGAAATGGCGAGAGAACGCTATCCCTACCCTCGGATCCACGCAGGAGGAAGGACAGCGCACGGCCGATCTTCATTCTGGTCACACCCCTGGAGAACCGGCTGTTCAAAGTGGAGGTGAACGAGCCTTTGGACAACGGCGAATACTGCCTGTCGCCGGAAGGCTCGAACACCGTCTTCTGCTTCAGCGAGTTCTGACGGACCGATAGAACGAAGGGCCCCTGGGAGCGCCGATCTCCAGATCGGCTCCGAACACCTGCATGAGCGGCAACTCAATGCAGCTACGGAGGGTGCGACCGGGTCACAGGATTCCGTGCTGACGAATCGACTTCCGCAGTTCCGTTGAAGCCGACGCGCAAGTCCCCACGCGCGTTTGTTCGGCCGAATGCCGACTGGCGGTTGTTGGCGGTCGAAGTGCGAGTTGATCGGAGCCGATCTGGAGATCGGCGTTCCCAGGTCCGTTCCGGACAACCACCGCTCCGTCACGCCCGCAGACGGCGTGCGATGTCCGCGGCGATCTGACCGCCGTGAAAGCGGCCGTTTTCAATGAAGACTTCGTTGGTGTGCATGCCGGCCACGAGCACGCCGGCCAGATAGACACCGGCCCGCTCCGATTCCAGCGTGTCGGGATTCAGCCTCGGCCGAAGCGTCTGCTCGTCGAAACAGATGCCGTGTTGTTCGAGAAACTCCGTGTCGGGGTGGTAGCCAGTCATCGCAAACACGAAGTCGTTCTTCAGCACGACCTCGCCCTCGGGAGTCTGCAGCGTGACTGTCTCCGGATCGATGCGTTGCACGGATGAGTTGAAGTAGCCGCGTACCTCGCCGGCCTTGATGCGGTTCTCGATGTTGGGCTTGATCCAGTATTTGATGTTGTCGTGGAGCTGCGCGCGGCGATGAACCAGGGTCACGCGCGCTCCCGTCCAGAACAGCTCCAGCGCGGCAATGGCGGCGGAGTTCTTCCCGCCCACCACCAGGACGTCATGGTCGAAATATGGGTACGGCTCGCGGTAATAGTGCTGGACCTTGGGCAGGTCCTCCCCGGGCACGTTGAGGTAATTCGGCTTGTCGTAGTAGCCGGTAGAGAGAATCACCTTACGGGCGCGAACCTCGTGCGCGCGGCCGAGCCTGTCCTCGGTGGAAACGAGAAAGTCGCCGTCCACACCGTCGAATCGCACCACCCGCTCGTACTGATGAATATCGAGCCGATAATGCTCGGCGACGCGCCGGTAGTATTTCAGCGCTTCGACCCGCAACGGCTTCTCGCCCAGCGAAGTCATAGGCAGCCCGCCGATTTCGAGCAGCTCGGGCGTGGTGAAGAACGCCATATTGGTCGGGTAGTTGTAGAGCGAGTTGGTGAGGCAGCCCTTGTCGAACAGCACGCAGCGCAAGCCGCGCTGTTTCAGTTCGAGACCGCACGCCAATCCCGTCGGTCCCGCGCCCACAATCACCGTATCGAGGAGTTCGTCCGGAAGAGTCACATTCACCATGATCGTGCCTCGAACGCCGATATGTGAAGAGACAGCAGCGGCTATGCGCCGCGGGATTGCCTAAACTAAAGGGAGATGTCATTCCGTTTCCGGCACTCCATCTGCAACGAGGTCTACCAGGGATGGGAGTTCGCCGCCACCTGCCGCCACATCCGCGGCGCAGGCTACGAAGGCATCGAAATCGCTCCATTCACTTTGGCCGAAGATCCGGCCACGATCCCGCGGGCGCAGCGCCGCGAGTACCGCGACATCATCGCCGCGGAAGGGCTCTCGTTCGTTGGTCTGCACTGGCTAATGGTCTCGCCCAAGGGCCTGCACGTCACCACGCCGGACGCGAAGCTGCGGGAGCGGTCATGGCTCCACATCCGGAATCTGGTCGATCTCTGCGCTGATCTTGGTCCCAACGGCGAGGGCGGTGGAGTGATGGTGTTCGGCTCGCCGGCGCAGCGCGGCACAACGGGCGGATCCGATTCCGCACAGGGGCGCGAGCAAGCCATGGAGCATTTTGCCCAGGGACTGGAATCCGTGGCCGCCCATGCCGCGGAGCGCAACGTACGGATCCTGGTGGAGGCGCTGCCCAAGGGACAGTGCGACGTACTGAATACGCTGGAAGAGAGCGCCGCATTGGTGCATCGCATCGCAAGTCCGGGCGTGCAAACGATGTTCGATACGCACAACGCTGTCGACGAGACCGAACCGCACGCCACGCTGGTCGAGCGCTACTCCGGCATCATCCGCCACATCCACGTGAACGAGACCGACGGGAAGCATTGCGGCGCGGGAGATTACGATTTCGTGCCGCTGTTGCGCACACTCAAACGCCTGAATTACGCAGGCTGGATTTCGTTGGAAGCGTTCGACTTTTCGCCTGGCCCGGAGCGGGTCGCGAGCGAGTCGATCCAGTATTTGCAGGGGTTGATAGACACGCTATAGGCGTGCCGGGTTCGAATTGGTTCATAGGAGGACTATGTCGAAGGTCGTTGTAACTGGCGGGGCCGGCTTCATCGGGAGCTGCCTGGTGCGGATGCTGATCGAGTCCGGCGTGGACTGCGTGACGGTCCTGGACAACCTTTCTTCGGGCAAGGAGTCGAACCTCGCGCAAGTGAGTGACCACGTGGACCTGCACGTAATCGACATCTGCGATTACCAGACCATTGCGCCGGTGCTCGCGGGCGCGGAGAGAGTCTTTCACCTGGCGGCGATTCCGTCGGTGCCCAAGTCGATCGAGCAGCCCGTCCCATCGCATGAGTCGAACATCGACGGCACGTTCAACGTGCTGCGGGCCTGCCAGGAAGGCGGGGTGGGACGTGTGATCTACGCTGCGTCCTCATCGGCTTACGGCGACACGGAAGTGCTGCCGAAAGTGGAGGCGATGAAGCCCAAGCCGCTTTCGCCCTACGCGCTGCAGAAGCTGGTCGGCGAGTACTATTGCTCCGTGTTCACCAAATGCTGGGGCCTGGAAACGGTAGCTCTGCGCTTCTTCAACGTCTTCGGACCGCGCCAGGACCCGACCAGTCAGTACTCAGGCGTGCTCTCCATCTTTATGACCTGCGTGCTGGAGCGCCGGTCGCCGACGATCTTCGGCGACGGCGAGCAATCGCGCGACTTCACCTACGTGGAAGACGTCGCGGGGCTGATGATCAAGGCGTCGAAGGCGCCGGCCGCCGTTGTTTCCGGTAACTCTTACAACGCCGGTAACGGCGGACGGTTCACCCTCAACGAGACCTGGCGCGAGTTGTGCGCCATCGAGGGCGTCACGATCGAGCCCAAGTATGGCCCCGACCGCGCAGGCGACGTGAAGCACTCCCAGGCCGATACCACGGCAGCCTGCCGCGACCTGGGTCATGCTCCCCAATTCTCCTTCCCGGATGGACTGCGCAAAACCCTGGAATGGTATCGGGCCAGCCTGATCAAAGCTTGACCGTCCCGGCTCTGCCGGCGGCGCTTTCCGCGCCGTAGAACCGGACCGAACACTCCTGTTAGAATGGGCAAAGCGGAGCCTGATGAACCTATGCTCGAGAACACGAATGACCGCAGCTACATGATTACGTCGGTGGACTACGTGTTCAACTGGGCGCGCAAGTCCTCGATCTGGCCGTTGACGTTCGGCCTGGCCTGTTGCGCCATCGAGATGATCGCAAGCTCCGCGGCCCGGTTCGACATCTCCCGTTTCGGCTCCGAAGTGTTCCGCCCCAGCCCGCGCCAATCCGACCTGATGATTGTGGCCGGGACCGTAACCCTGAAGATGGCTCCGGTGCTGAAACGCATTTACGATCAGATGCCCGAGCCGAAATGGGTGATCGCTATGGGAGCTTGCTCCAGCGTCGGCGGTCCCTTTAACACGTATTCGGTTCTGCAGGGCGTGGACAAGATCGTGCCGGTGGACGTGTACGTGACCGGATGCCCTCCACGGCCGGAGAACCTCTTCTACGGCCTCCTGAGGCTACAGGACAAGATCGACCAGATGAGTCTCATTGAGCGGCCCACCGAGGTCCGCCTCGAAGAGTCCATGCTGGCTGATTTCCAGCGGCAGATCATGGTGGCCCAAACGCGGAACCCCGCTGCGTGAGTCCTGGAACAACAACTCTTTACAGAAGCTCGGACGGCCTGTGGCGTGCGCCTCTGCTCGATGCGGAGCCATGGCTCGATCACGCTTTCGGTACGGCGCTGGCGCGTCCCTCAGGGGACTGGCGCGAACTGAACCAGGTTCACTCGGCGCGCGTCGCGTCGTGCGGCGAGTGGCGAGAGGGACTGGAGGCGGACGCTCTCGTGACGTCGGACCCCGGCCTGCGGATCGCCGTCAAGTCCGCGGATTGCCTCCCCATTCTGCTTGCCGACCCGGAAAAAAAGGCAGTTGCGGCAATTCATGCCGGTTGGCGGGGCTGCGTCGCCGAGGTGGCAGTCCGCGCAGTGGAGAAGATGGCCCAAGTTTTCGGCAGCCGTCCGCGGGATCTGATCGCCGCTTTCGGACCATCCATCCGGGCCTGCTGTTTCGAAGTGGGTCCCGAGGTGGCACACCAGTTCGCGCCCTGGTTCCCGGAACGGAATGATCTGGACTGTCAAACCCATGTGGATCTGCCGGAGGCGTGTCGACGGCAATTAGCGTCTACAGGCCTTTCGACAGATCGAATTGCCAGCAGCGCGCCCTGCACTGTGTGTGGGGGCGCACTCGCGGATTCTAGTGAGTTCCACTCGTGGCGTCGCGACCACAAGACCGGAGCGCGGATGCACTCGGTCATCTGGATCACGAAGCAGTAAGAGCTGGGCTTGAGACAGGAAGGGCGCGACCACCGTTCGGTCGCGCCCTGAAGAAGAACTCTTGGGATTCTGAGCGTTCGAGCCGGTGCTTAGGCGACCATCGCGGGTTCGTTTTCGAACATCTCGTTCTCGTCCTCGTGGCCCTTCTGCTGATCTGCCCATTCCTGGCAGGTGATGCAGAATGGAGCCCACGGCACGGCGTTGAGCCGCTTCGGGTTAATCTCCTCATCGCAGCGGATGCATATACCGAACGACCCATCATCGAGACGGCGTAGTGCACCCCGCACATTGCGCAGCATCTGCGATTCCCGGTCCAGGTTTCGGATGGCAAG
Source organism: Terriglobia bacterium (assembly GCA_963823095.1). GTDB lineage: Bacteria > Acidobacteriota > Terriglobia > Bryobacterales > Bryobacteraceae > CAIVVT01. The sequence continues at coordinate 26,139 of CAWGKI010000019.1, read as the reverse complement.
TTCCCGCTCGGCCGCGTGCTGAACCTCATCCAAGGCGTCGGCGTTCTTCTCGATGGTGATTCCTTCGCGATTGCGCACTACCTCCGACAATTCAGCTAGCTTGTCCTCCAGGAATTTTTTGTATTTGGTCAACTCTGCTTTCGTCATTTTCTTTACTCCCAGTTCTTCGTATTTTGCTTGATTCTCCCTTTACCCTCCGTTTTGACGCTACGGGGACGGAAAAGTTTCAAAATCTTAGCCACTCTCACTCAGGAATCCTGACTGTACGATCAGTACTCCCGCCAGTACGCCCACCCAAAGCGTCACGCCGGTCGTGGCAATCCGCTAGGATACCACATGCTGGTACAATCCACTAGCAATCCGATTGCCAATCAACACTACTCTTCAACGGCGAGCTCTGAGATCGCTCTTGAAGTCGCCGCCAGTTAGCAACGAGCTGCTTGAGGGACTCAATCGCAATTCTCCTCGCTGCTCAACACCCCATCCCGGACAATCAGGACCCGAACTACCGGATATCGCATCATATGCAACCTCACCGGCGATTACAACTATTTTCGGCTCCTCTTCAATAACGCTTCCACTTAAGCGTTGGTATCTCAGTTGACGAGAAATTCTCAATTCTGTTTCAGAAAATGCTGCGCTGGAAGTAACGATTTTGGCGGCCAGATCCTGCGCCCCTCGGGCGGCAATCCTTAACCGGTTGAAACTGTTAGTTTTCTGGCGAATTCGTGCGCCGCACGTCGACGAGGCAGTTGTAGAACGTCGGTCCTTCGCCGATATCGGTGAGCCGGTCCGAGATTAGTATGTTCACATTGCGGGGCTCGCCGTACTGGCCTGCGGACTTAGGCCAGCCTACGCTGGGCGCGCGAACCACTCCTGTTCGCACGCTCTCTCCCACGCGTGCCACCAGGCGTACGGAACCCCGCGCGTTGAACAATTCCACGTTGTCGCCGTCGACAATCCGCCGGGGCGCAGCGTCGTCCGGATGGATTTCCAGTGCGCCGGTTGACGCAGCCAAGTCCGGCTGATATCCAAACGTCGAGTTCATTGAGTCGTGGTGCTTGGACGATACGAGTTCCAGCGGAAACTTCGGCGATGCCTCCGCGCCCATCCGGCTCTCGCACGGCGGCGTGTAATCGAGCCCGTCACCCGACAGGTTCGCCTTGCCCGAGCTCGTGGGGAACCCGCTGGCAAAGGGCAGGAATGGCTCACCCGAGGCGGAAACCTGCAATCTGACCACGTGTTCGCGCGCCAGACGCTCCAGCGTAATGCCAGCCAGCCACGGGTGGCCGGAGGCGAGCGTGGCGCGAATCATATCGTCTTCCGACTCGCGGAAACACGGCTCATCGAAGCCCATCCTCAGCGCGAGCGCGCGGAATACGTCGACATTGGAGCGCGCTTCTCCGGCCGGCTGCAATGCCGCACGCGCCAGTTGCACGTAGTAGTGACCGTAGGCCTTGTAGAGGTCCGTGTGTTCGAGAAACGTTGTAGCCGGCAGCAGGATATCGGCAAAATCTGCAGTATCGGTCTGAAACTGCTCGAGGGAAACGGTAAACAGGTCGTCGCGCGCCAGGCCCTCGCGCACTCGCTTCTGATCCGGCGCGATAGCCGCCGGGTTGGAGTTGTAAACGATTAGCGCCTTCACGGGCGGATCGTCCAATTCCGTCAAGGCGTGCCCCAGACGGGACATGTTGACCAGCCGCGCCTCGCGCCCGAGGGACTTCCATTGCAAAGCCGGCAACTCCAGCGCGTCGGCGTTGAACGGGAATGCACCCGAGGTCGTGAGTTGCGCACCCCCGCCGGCCTCTTGCCACGAGCCTGTCACGGTGGGCAGCAGGAATACCGCGCGCATGGCCCGTCCGCCGCGCTCGCTGCGCTGGATGCCATAGTTGACGCGTATCGCCGCCGGCCGGGTAATGGCATATTCCACGGCCAGAGTCTCAATGTCCTTCGCCGCGATGCCAGTCAGTTGCGCGACGCGCTCCGGACGGTAATCCTCAACGAGTTCGCGCAGGCGTTCCGCCCCTTCGGTGCAGCGTGCGATGTAATCGCGATCCTCCAATCCCTCCCGGAAGATGACGTGGAGGAGGCCTAGGGCCAGGGCCAAGTCGGAGCCCGGATAGGGCGCATAGTGCCGGTCGGCCAGCGCCGCGGTTCGCGTTCTGACGGGGTCGATGGCGTAGAACTTCGCACCCTTGCGCCGCGCCTCGACGATAAAAGGCCACAGGTGCACGTTGGTGGCGTGGATATTCGCGCCCCAGGCCAAGATCAACTTCGAGCGCGCGAATTGCTCAGGCTCCGTGCCCAACCGGGCGCCGAGCGCCTCTTCCAGGCCGGCGGCGCCGGCAGCGGCGCAGATCGTCCTGTTGAGCCGGGACGCACCCAGGCGGTGGAAAAAACGCCGGTCCATCCCGCTCCCGTTCAGCAGGCCCATGGTCCCGGCGTAGCTGTATGGAAGAATCGCCTCGGAGCCGAATTCGCCTGCAACCGCCCGCAGCCGGCCGGCGATTGTATCGAGCGCCTCGTCCCATGTGATGCGCGCAAATCGTCCTGCGCCCTTCGGGCCGATTCGCTTCTGGGGATAGAGCACCCGGTCCGGATGATACTGCCGCTCCAGGTAACGGGCTACCTTGCCGCACAGGAAGCCGCGCGTGACCGCGTGGCCCGGATTGCCCTGCAGGCGGACCGCCTGACCGTCCTGGATGGTCACCAGCAAAGAACACGCGTCCGGACAGTCGAGCGCACAGGTGGAGTGGCGAATCTCTTTCAATGCAGCCCCTCGATCCCTCTATTATGTGCTGCTGTCCGCCAGACTGATCCCCGCCCCCTAAGCCGAGCCGTGCCCAAATAGCGGAAGGCCCGGAACCGATGGGCGCCGGGCCTTCTGCCGTGGATTTGCGGGAAGCCGCCTATTTCGGGCAGCCGAGCCGCTTCAGGTCCTTCTGCATCTGCTTGGATTCGAGATCCTGAGCCGTCTTGAAGCCTGCCGGCATCTTCGTGCCCTTCGGGACCAGCCAGACTTCAACGCGGCGATTGTCGTCCGCGGTGGAGACAACGGAGCCTCGCCGCTCTTTGGTTGCCGCGCGAGCCGAGGTGCCGCACAGACCGGGCTGTTTATCGTCGGTCTGATCGTCCGCGACCCAGTCGACCTTGACGCGAGTCTTGTCGACGGTAGCGCAAGTGCCCTTGCCAGCTTTGCCCGCGCCGGCAGTCAGCACGGAGTAAGCATTCAGCGCGCGCTCTTTGTCGAGCGAGTTGGCCTTTTGCAGCTTGGTCTTCGGCGTTTCGTCCTTGTCGTAGTGGCCGATCAGGACCACGTCATAGTCTGGATCGGCAGCCTTCGGCGCGAGGTCTTCGAGCAAGATGCGCTTGCCGCAGTTGTTGACGCGGGTGCTGCCCTTGCTGAAGATGATGTCGCTCAGGCGGATCGCGTTCGGAATGTAGTTCACTTTGACCGCCAGGTCGCAGGAAGCGCTGGCGCCGCGATCGTCGGTCACCTTGCCATTGACGGAAACCGTCTTAGCCTGGATCTTGCCGCCCTGCTCAAATTTGACGGACTTGCTGTCAAACGTGGTGCTGGCCGATGACGGATCGGAGAACGATCCCTCGTTAGACGTCCACTGGAAACTCGTCGTGCTGCACGCGGAGCCCGTAACCGTTGCATCCAGCTTCGAGGTGCTGGCGTAGGCGAGTTCGGTGGGAACGGCCTGGCAGCCGCTTACCGTCGGAGCCTTGTATTCCTGCACGCCCAGCGCGAGCGAATTCGCCGCGGCGCTGCGCACCGGAAGACCAGGAGAGTTCGGGGCTTCCACCGTTAGTCCGATTGCATAGTTCCCGGCGTGGTCGGGCGTGAACGACAGCTCAGGGCTGTTGCCCCCCGCCGGTTCCCCGTTCACCGTCCACTTGTAAGTCAGGCCGCGGCCGGCGGGATCGCTGGCGCCCATGGAGCGCGCCGTGATCGCCTTACCCTGGCAAAGCGTCCCGCTCCCGGCGCTGAGAGTGCCGCCGGACAGTGGACCCAGATCCTTGGGGGCTTCGACCTTTTCCTCGATCCATTCACGCTTCGTACCGAAGTAGTAGTTCACTCCGCCTGCGAAAACAACGTGCATGATCTTGCTGCCCCTGGGGATGTAAATCCCGCCGGAGCCCGGGTTATCCGGCAAGCCGTAGGTAGGGGCCTTGGAGAACGAATCGCGGACAAATACGTCCACACCCCAATGGTCGTTGAGGTGGGCTTTGACACCGCCACCGAACGTGAATGCCGGCAACAGGATGTTATTCAAACCGTAGGCTCCCAGCGTAGCGTTGGGCGCGACCTTCGCTGCATCCTTTGCGCTGCCGGTCGGCGCGAAGTTCTCGGCCGCGATTCCGAGGGTCATATAGGGGCGCCACTTGGATCCGCGCGGTGCTCCATAAATGACTCCCGCTAATCCTTCCTGATAGATCCTGGAATCAAAGGAATAGTTTGCCAATCCCGCTTGCGGAGGATTCTTCATATCGAAGCGATTGAAGCTGTTGTCCTGGAACGCTTCGATGCCGAAGTGTCTCCAGAGGTTGAATGTCGCTTTCTCGCCGAACACCCCGCTGGCCTTGAGTTGATATCCAAGGCCCGCGTTCACGGGATTAAAGAGGCTGATCCCTCCAAATATGCCCAGTTCAATTTTGTCGGGCAGCGCGTCGCCCGGACCCCAATGGCCCTTGGTGGTTGGCGTACCCTGATCGGCCTTCTGCGTTCCCGATTTTGCATCCGATTTGGTGGACTGAGCGAAAGCCGGCACAAACAGTGCCACTGCTAAGCCAGCCGCCAAGAAAGCACGCCTCCATGAGGCTGCGAGTCTCGAACCGTTTGGGTCTTTCATATGAGTAAAGTACCTACCCCTCCGCAATTGTAACGTTCTTCAGTTGGCTAACTCCAGATAAAAGATGCCCAGGTCGGGGGTCACAGCCAATAACCGGCTGCCAAGCACGCGATTGGACCAGAGCTTCCGGATGGATGCATTGCTCATCGCGGAGCCCTGCACGGCGCGCCAGGTCCGGCCACTGTCGAGCGATTGGTAGAGAACGCCGAACTGGACGCACCATGCTCGTCCGGCCGCGATGCCATCCCACACCACCGAGGCCACCGTACCATCCTGTAGTCCGCCTGCGATCCGTTCCCAACGGGTCGAGCCCGCTTCATTGCGGTACAGGCCCTGCGAAGTGGCAAGCATCACGGGTTCGCTCGCGCGCGGGCTGAGCGCGATGTCGTAAATGCTGGAAGTGGCCAGCAGAAGGCTCAGAGGCTTCCACGTGACCCCGGCGTCTCCGGAAAGGTACAACGATTCGCCGGTTCTGGCGAGGATGCGCTGCCCGGCAATGGTCATTCCAAGCACGCTCGACACAATCTTGATGCTCGTAAGCGCCACGGGCGTCCAGTTCGTGCCAAAATCCAGGCTGCGAAACAGCCCCCGGCTGGTGCCAGCAAACAGCACGGCGCCCTTCGCCCCTTCCATGGCGGCGAGGCATTGCAGGCGGGCTGGCTCCTTCGTCCCCCCAGCCCTCATAGCCCCCGGTCCGGCGAGATCCTTCCAGGTCTTGCCGGCGTCCAGGGACCTCCGCAGCCGGTCTGTGTTGCCTGCAATCAGAACCTTGGGATTGGAGGGGTGGGCGGCCAGAAACTGAAAATGCTGGCCGCCGAGGATTTCTCCATCGGCGACGAGTTTCCATGTGCCCCCGCGATCGTCGCTCGAAAACAGTCCGCCTGCGTCGCCGTCCTGGAGCGTCGTCAGGTAGAGCCTCGGCCCGGCGTGGACGATCTGGCCCACGCGCCTGGTCGTGAATCCCTCGCCGATGTGCTCCAGCGTCTTACCGCCGTCCTCGGTCTTCCACAATCCGCTCGCTTCGGCGGCAATGTAGAATCTCGACGCTACCGCCGGATCGAAAGCCATCCCCAAAATGGCCAGTTCGTTCATTCGCTTGAAGGTCGCGCCGTCGGTGGATTTCAGGAGCCCGAGGGTCGTCCCGGCATAGATTACATCGGGATGCTTAGCATCGATTCGCACCGCGTGGGTCCGGCGCAACGTGGGAGGGATGCCCTTGAATTTCGTCCAGGGCGCACCGCCGGTCTCGGTGCGATAGATCCCGCTGCAGGCGCTCAGCACAACCCGCTCGGGCCTGCGCGGATCGACGTAAATCGAGAAGATGTCGGAATCGTCGATCATGCCCTCGTGAATCGACTGCCAGCTCTCGCCTTCGTCGCTCGTCTTCCAGGGAAGGTGCGGCGTGCCGGCATAGATGGTATTGCGGTCGTCCGGAGCAAACGCCACGGCCGTCACAACGCGCATTTCGTGCAGCCACGGTTTGGAGATCCGCCGCCACTTGGCCCCGCCATCTTCGCTGAGCCAGACGCCCTGCGCGGTACCGGCGGCGAGAACGCGGGCGTCGCCTTGCCATGCGTCGAGAGCCAACACAGGCGTACCGGCCAGGTCAGGCTGCTCGGCCCAGGTCCGTCCCCCATCGTGAGTAATCCAAAGCCCGGAGAAAGGCGAGCCATTGGCGTTGATGCCGACCAGATAGTGCTCGCTATCGGTGGCTTCGAACAGCAATGACGTAACCGCGCCGAGAAAATGCCGGGGGAACGCAAGCCGGACCCACGTGCCGCCGCCGTTTGTGGAGCGGTAGACGAGCGAGTTGCGCCCGCCGGCCAGCAGCATTTTCGGATTCGAGGGGTTCACTGCGATGGCGGTCGCTCCGCCGCCCCACGGACCGGCGGCGATCCACCCCTTCGGGCATTTCTCCGATATGCCGGGCTCCGAATTTCCGGGCCCGGTCTTTCCGGCGGGCGCGCCAATCGCAACTTCCGCGTATAAGGCCAGGGCAGCCCCCAGCCAACTGGTAACTTTCATGTTTGAAACAGGGACTACTTCTAGCGTAGCGTGCGCAGCCGCCGGCCGCTGTAGAGCGGACCCCCAGGTTCGTTGTGGGACGGACCCCCAGGTCTGCGGCCGACGCCCTCGTCGGCCTGCCTGGGACTAACTTTCCGCGCCGTCCAACATCCGTCCCAGTTCCTCAACCGTGGTCACCGGCAACTGGCAAGCGTAGTTCTCGCAGACGTATGCCGCGGTCTTCCCCTCCACAGGCGCCATTGCGCTCAGCGCACCTTCGGCGGGATTGACGAAGACCAGCGCCGCAGGCAGAAATCGCTTGCGAATCTCGAGCAGAAATGGCTCGGGCGTTGGCCCCGCAATAACGATCTGACGCTTCGGCGCGAGTTCATACATCCACGCTGACAGCATCTGCGGCAGCGTGAGCGGCTGCTTATCCAATCGAGCCGCGAACCCAGTCAAGATCCCCAGCGCAGCGTTCCTGTACGACTCGGATTGCGCGTACCCTGCCAGCCGCAGCAGCGCGCCCGCGGCCACCGAGTTGCCCGCCGGCTCCGCCCCGTCATAGTCCTCTTTCAACCGCAACACCAGGTCCGGCGACCGCGCAGTGGAGAAGAGCCCGCCGCTTTCCGCATCCTCGAAGCGACCCAGCATCGAGTCCGCCACCCAGCGCGCCATCGCAAGAAAGCTCGGCTCGAACGTAGTCTCGTAGAGATCGACGTGCGCCTGCAGCAACGCTGCATAGTCGTCGAGGAATCCATCGACCGCGCGCTCGCCCGCCCGCCAGCGGCGATAGACGGTCTTCGTCTCCACATCGCAGAGATTCCTCATGACGAAGCGCCACGCGCCGAGCGCAGCCTCGCGGTAACGCGCCGCCGCATCCGGGTCGAACGCATCGAATACCTGCGCTCCGCGGGCAAAGGCCGAGATCGTCAGCGCGTTCCAGGAGGTCAGGATTTTGTCGTCGAGATGCGGACGCGGCCTGCGCCCGCGAGCTTCGAGCAGGATCTCGCGGCACTCCGAGAACGCCCGGCGTCCTCTTCGGCCACCTGTTCCGCCTGGTACAAGATGTTTCGTCCAGTGAACTCGGCCTGCGGGTCGTTGTCGACGTTTCCGTTTTCCTTGCAGCCAAACATGCCGGCGAACCATCCCCCGCGCTCACGGCCAAGCAGTTCGTCAAGTTCCTTGCGGCTCCAGATGTAGAACGCCCCCTCGCCCTTCTCGTGAGGCCGGGCGGGATCGCTGGCAGAGTCTGCATCTTCGGCACAGTAGAAGCCGCCATCGGGATGCCGCAGATCGCGCAGAACGTACTCCAAGACGTCGCGAGCCACGTTCGCGTACTGCATGTCGCCCGTGATCTGGTACGCCTCCAGATAGGAGACGGCGAGCTGTGCCTGGTCGTACAGCATCTTTTCGAAGTGCGGGACGAACCAGTGTTCGTCTACCGAGTAGCGATGGAAGCCGCCCCCGAGCTGGTCATGCATGCCACCCTTGGCCATCTCGCGCAAAGTCAGCAGCGCCATATCGCGGGCGTCGTCTTCCCGCGTCCGCTCGAAGTAGCGAAACAGGAAGTTCAAATTGACCGGCCGCGGAAATTTCGGCGCGCCGCCGAAGCCTCCGAGCTTGGCATCGAAGCTGCGGCGCAGTCCGAGGTAGCACGAGGCAAGCGCATCCTGCGAAGGCAGGCGCGCCTCCGCTGCGCCCGTTCCGCCGATATTCGCGTACTCGCTCAAGTCCCCCAGAATCTGCTCGGAGGATTCGATGAGCTTCGTCCGCTGCCTCTTCCACGCCTCGGCAATCTGGAGCAGAATGCTGCGAAAACCAGGCCGTCCATAGCGCGTGTCGGGCGCAAAGTACGTTCCGCCGTAGAACGCCTTCAATCGCGGCGTCAGCCACACTGACATCGGCCAGCCTCCGCCGCCCGTGGTGGCCTGGACGAACAGCATGTAGACGCGATCGACGTCCGGGCGCTCCTCCCGGTCGACCTTCACCGGCACGAAGTACTCGTTGAGAACGGCGGCAAGCTCGTCATTCTCGAACGACTCGCGTTCCATCACGTGGCACCAGTGGCACGTGGAGTAGCCCACCGACAGGAAGATCGGCTTGTCCTCTTCACGCGCTTTGAGGAACGCCCGCTCGCCCCAGGGCAGCCAGTCCACGGGGTTGTGGGCGTGCTGTAGCAGGTAGGGACTCTTTTCGAGGATCAGGCTGTTCGTGTGCATGTTGTGCAGGCAAGTTCGGAAAGCGGCTATGCTAGCTCTGGAGTTCTGATTCATGAGCCAAGACGAAAGTTTCCAAACCGAAGCACTCGAACAATTAAAAGAGCTCCTTCGGATCCCAAGCATCAGCGCCCTGCCCGAGCATAAGGGCGACATACAGAAAGCGGCGGACTTTGTTGAGGAAGCTCTGAAGCGCGCCGGGATGACCGAAACGCGGCAACTCACGCGCGGCGGCGGCAACCCGCTTGTGTACGGCGCGTGGACGGGCGCGCCCGGCAAGCCCACGATGCTGCTCTACGGCCACTACGACGTGCAACCGCCCGATCCGCTGGACGAGTGGAAGTCTCCGCCTTTCGAGCCCGAGCAGCGCGGCGACGATCTGTTCGGACGCGGCACCAGCGACGACAAGGGCCAGGTATGGATCCTGATAAAGGCCGTCGAGCGGCTGATGCATCTGGACGGTTCGCTGCCCGTGAACGTAAAATTCCTCATCGAAGGCGAAGAGGAATCGGGCGGCGAGAGCATTGAGACGTACGTCGCGGAAAAGCCCGCCGAGTTGGCCTGCGACGCGGTTGTGATCTGCGACACCGAAATGTTCGCGGCCGGTCTGCCCACGCTCACCACGGGCCTGCGCGGGCTGGTTTACGGCGAGATCTTCGTGGAAGGCGCGCGTCAGGACCTGCATTCGGGTTCTTACGGCGGCGCGGCGCCGAACGTGCTGATGGCCATCGCCGAGATTCTCACGGCGCTGAAACATCGCGACGGGCGCGTGCTGATCCCGCGCTTCTACGAACGCGTCAAGGCCCCCGCCGAAGCGGAACTTGCCGCCTGGCGCTCGCTGCCATTCAACGAAAACGAGTACCGCGAAAAAGAAGTCGGCTCCCCGTCGCTGACCGGCGAGCCCGGCTACGCAGTGCTGGAGCGCGTGTGGGCGCGGCCCACGTTCGAAGTGCATGGCATCCGCGGCGGCTTCGTCGGCGAAGGCGCGAAGACGGTGATCCCGGCCCGCGCCTCGGTGAAGATCAGCACCCGCCTGGTGCCCGATCAGCGGCCGGAAGAGATCGTGCCTTTGATCAAGGAAGCCATCGCCGCCGCCTGCCCGAAGGGCGTCAAGGCCGAATTCAAACTGCTGAGCGCCGCTCCGGCATCGGTGGTGGACGTGTCGAGCCCGTTCATCCAGAAGGCTTGCGAAGCGTTGGACGAGGTCTTCGGAAAGAAGACTGTGTTCATGCGCTGCGGCGGCTCGATTCCGATTGCCGGATCGTTCCGCGAACACCTGGGCGTGCCGAGCGTCCTGATGGGCTTCGGCCTGCCGGACGATAACCTGCATTCTCCGAACGAGAAGTTCCACCTGCCCAACTTCTATCGCGGCATCGAAACGGTGATGAAGTACCTGGAACTGCTCGGGCGCTAGTGGTCCGAGTATTCGGCGGCGCGTTCTCGGGCGCGCCGCGCTCGTAACCGGCGCAGGCGCTGGCCCGACTCCGGCATCGGCGTTTGGCGCCCAGAATTGACAACTCATGCCCAATCACTTCGAGACTGGCGACTTTGCCCTGGACTTGCGGGGCGAGGAACTTCGAAAAGGCCGATCGGTTAAGGACGGGTACGCGCGAGGCTGGGGCCTTGAGTACGGCGGCATGCGCGAGGCAGTGCTTGCGGATCCTATCTACACGGAAGCGGTGTCTCTGGCCCAAGGTCGCACGATCCAGACCGAGCCGTGCCGCATGAATCTCTTCCTGCTGGCCAAGTACTTCCTGCCCAAGTTGCTTGAACAATCCAGCTCGGGCTCCGGCTCGATCTTCGAATTCGGCAGTTTTCGCGGCGGCAGCGCTATCTTCCTCGCCGCGGTTTGCCGTTGCCTCGGACTCAATGTGCGCGTGTACGGGCTGGATACTTTCGCGGGAATGCCGCCCACCGACAAGAACGTGGACGCCCACAACGCAGGCGACTTCTCGGGCGTCGATCTGGCAGAATTACGAGCTTACGTTTCGGAATGTGGTCTGGCGGACAGTCTCGAATTCGTCCAGGGTACGTTCGAGGAGACGGCGCCCGCGGCACTCGCCGGGGCGGCGCCGCTGCTGCTGGCGCATATCGATTGCGATATCCGGCCCTCGGTGGCCTACGCCTATGAAGCCGTCAGACCTTGGATGGTTCCGGGAGGCTATGTGGTCTTCGACGACGCCCACTCTTCCGGTTGCCTCGGCGCGACCGAGGTCGTTGAGGACCTGGTGATTCGCCGCGACGGTTTGAATTGCGAGCAGATCTGGCCACACTTCGTGTTTCGAATCTGGCCGCCCGCGGAGCACAGTCAAGCGGGTACAAGTCAGAATCCTGAACCCGCACTATTGGAGTCTCGATTCAGGATCCAACGGCTGGAAGGCGAACTCGCGTTCACAACGCAGAACTCAGCGCGTCTCCAGCAGAGGCATGAAGAATGCCTGGTAGACCTCGGTGAGACGAGGGCACGCCTGGAACAGGCGTTGCTTCGGTTGAAAGACCTCGAGGCGGAGCACGCGGACCTGGACCGAGCCCACTGGCGTCTTAACGAAATGCACGAGAAATGCGTGACCGACCTGGAGGAAACCAGGATGCTTCTGGACCAAACGCAGAACAGATTGGCCGGCGTGGAAGATGCGCGTGGAGAACTGACTGAGGCGCACAACACGCTCAAACGGCAGGTGAACATGGCCGGGACTTCGCGCTGGCTCAGGCTGGGCAGGCTGCTTGGCCTTGGCCCCAAATTCGATATCCCCAAGTAGCACATGGTCGCCTTCCAGCCGTTGCCTTAGCGGCGAATGAGACGAGCACAACCTGCTTCAACGAGTCGCGTGCAGCACGGTGCGCTCCACCTGGTAGCCGCTTTCCTGGACAACGGCCGTCTGGCGGCCGATCTCCCTCACTTCGCGGAATCCGAGCTTCGAGAGCCACTGCTCCATGCAGGCTCGATTCGGCTGCCACCAGTTGACTTCGTCGTCGTTGACATCGGCGCCCCCGGTGTAGAGCATCGACGGCGTGTCGGACGGACTCCCCGGCAGCGGCGCCACGATCACCAGCGTTCCACTGCAGACAGACGCTAGCGCGGTCAGCGCCCGCAGCGGATGCAACGTGCTGGTGAGGAGGTCGCAGGCCAGCACCCAATCGAACCCTTCGGGCGCCCCCAGCATTTCGCGCGACACGTCGTAGACGGTCGCATAGTGGCAGTCCACTTGAACGCCCAGACGCTCGCCGCAGAATCGGAACGGCAATCCCAGCAACAGGCGATAGAGTTCTTCTTCACCATGCTCTCCGGGCGAGCCGTTGGGGAACATCATCTGCTCGATCTTGCGCAGGGACTGTTCCACGCTCTGTCCGGGGAAGCGGTCGAGCGCGCGCAGACTCGGCAGTTCCACGCAGGATACCCGCGCGCCGCGCCGGGCGCATTCGAACGAGAAATACCCCGTCGCTGGTCCGGCGTCGAGCACTGTCTGCCCATTGAATTCTTCAGGCAACCCGTACTTGCTCCACTCCTGCCGGAAATCGAACATGCCCGGGGTCACGAGTCCGTCGCCCAAGTCAATGGTGTGGTACCACAGGCAGCGGCTCAACTCAGCGCCGAGCGGTTCGTTCGCGACATGCTCGAGGAATTGTGCTCGCCTTGCCGTGTATGAGTCTTCGAATTTCTTGCGCACCTCAGGGGCGAGCGGCGGCGGTTGCTTGGGCCGTGCAGACTTCACCGGAACCCGCACGGGAGTGGGACGCGCCGCCGACGCAGTCTCGACCACGGGCTTGCGTGCGATGGCGTACTGGCACCAGCCCGTAAACGACCAGTAAGCGAACTGAAGAGCGACCGTGTTGTTCGTGCGTCGGTAGAGGTCCAGCAACGCCGTTTCAAACACTGGCATGCGGATGGTCCCGGCGATCTCGATCTCCAGCCCCGCCTCTCGCAGCGACGAGTGAATGAACTCTGTCGACGGTAACGCCTGGTGCGTTGCATCGTCGAAAAACGTACCTACGCGGAGATAGATCCCGTGCTTGCGCAGTTGACGATTCTCAGGCGCTCTCAGAGCGGCTTCAGCCGGCCACTCGGTGAAGATCCGGCCGCCAGGTCTCAGGCGCGAAGCGGCCCAGTCCGCAAGGGAGCCAGGTTCCTGAATGTGTTCGACGAAATGCGAAGAGAAGATGGCGTCGAACGGCATGCCGTCGAAATCGGGCGGCTGGGTATTCCAATCCCCTATTTCGTAACCCTCATAGGAATCGAAATGCTTGCCCTTTTCGAGCGAGAACGCATACAGCTTGATGTCGTGGCGGTCGGGTGGCGGCCAGCCGCGAAAAACGTGCATGGATCCTTCCCCCGCGCCGAGGTCCAGCATCGTGGCTCCGGCCGGCAGCGTCTTCAAGAACAGCGTGCGCGGATGGCACTGCTGGTAATACTGCATCACCTTCTCGTCGTCATCGAGCGCGGGCTCATGCTCTCCGCGATACCAGCGGACAATAGCGTCGATGTCGGGCGTGCCTTGGAGATACATTCGAGGGTTTGACACTACCTGCTATCTTCGCCGAAGCGCGGGCACTGATGTTCGCGCCGCCCGCTCTTCAGGGGACCGGAATGGAGGACGTGCTATGCGATCGGCGTCCCTATCGCTTGTAGCCGAATTTGCGCAGCAGATCGTGCCGCCACTGAGCGTCTTCGTTCGTCTCGACGCCCTTCGGGGAGGAACCGTCGATCACGCCCAGCACCCCGCGCCCCTGCTCGCTCTCGGCGAGAATCACTTCGACGGGGTTCGCGGTAGCGCAGAAGAGTCCCACTATCTCCGGCACTTCCTTGATCCGAGTCAGGAGGTTGATCGGGAACGCATTGCGCACCAGGATGACGAACGTGTGGCCCGCAGCGACGGCCTGCGCGTTGCGAATGGCCGCGGCCTTCAACGCGTCGTCATTGCCCTCGGCACGCACCAGGCACGCGCCCGAAGCCTCGCAGAAAGCAATGCCGAACTTCGCCTGCGGAACCGCGTTCACGATGGCCTCATAGAGATCTTCGACGGTCTTGATGAAATGACTCTGCCCGAAAATGACGTTCGCGTCTTCGGGGATCTCCAGTGCGACGGATTTCAGTTCCATGCCGACTCTTATGTTACCGCCCCTGGGAACGCCGGTCTCCAGACCGGCTCCCGTTGCGCTGGAGAGAGTGCCGATCTGGAGATCGGCGTTCCCAGGGGCGTTCCCAGAGGCATTTCCAGGACGCCACTGCTTCTATACTTAGCTGTGTGGCGCAGTCTAGCCCGCTAAACCCTTCCGCCTTGGAAACCCTGATCCTGGAGCGTCTGGCCGTCCTGCCGCACGGACGGGCCAACTTCAAGACGCTCGCGCGCGAGCTTGGAGTTCGCGGCGAGGCCCGCCATACTCTCGAAGACGCTCTGGACGCGCTTTCGGAGCGCGGGGCGTTAATCGAAATCCGCGGCAACTACGCTCTCCCCGAGCGCCAGCAGGAGTATGCCGTCGGTAGGCTGAACCTGCACCGTGACGGATACGGCTTCCTCACTTCCGACCGTCCGCTGACGCACATCAAGGGCGACGTCTTCCTGCCGCCCGGCGCGGAAGGGCGCGGCATGCACGGCGACCGCGTGCTGGTCCGCATCGGCAGGCTGGGACGCGAAGGCCGCGCCGAGGGCTCGGTCGTCAAGATCCTGGAGCGCGCGCATCCCACCGTGGTCGGCGAGTTTCGCGTTGGACGCCGCGAGAATTACGTGGTTCCGCAGGAGTCGCGCATCCGCCAGTCCATCATCATTCCCTACGGCATGGAGACGCCACGCGCTGAAGCTTCGCCCGACCGCATCGGCGTTCGCGCGCTCGAAATCAAGAGTCCGGAAGACATGAACGGGATGATCGTCAACGTCGAGATCGTCGAGTATCCCGAAGACGATGACGACAACGCCGTGGGCCGCGTGGTCGAGATCCTCGGCCGCCCCGACGACTTCGGCGTAGACGTCGAGGTCATCATCCGCAAGCACCATCTGCCGAATCGCTTCCCCGCCGAGGTGCTGGAGCAGGCGCAGGCCGTTCCGCCCGTCATCGCCGAACTGGAGTTGCGCGGTCGGCGCGATTTCCGTGACCTGCCGTGCGTCACTATCGACGGCGAGACCGCGCGCGACTTCGACGACGCGGTCTATGTGGACCGCCTGCCCAACGGCCACTTCCTGCTGCACGTCCACATCGCCGACGTCAGCTATTACGTGCGCCCGGGCTCGCCCATCGACATCGAAGCGTTGAAGCGCGGCACCAGCGTCTACTTCCCCGACCGTGCCGTGCCGATGCTGCCATTGGAGCTGAGCACGGAGATCTGTTCGCTCAAACCCGGCGTGGACCGGCTGACGATGTCCGCGCTGCTCGAACTCGACGCCAAAGGCGAGGTGGTCTCGCAAGACTTCTGCCGTGGAGTCATCCGCAGCGCCGAGCGGATGACCTACACCAACGTGCAACTCATCCTCGACGCCGACGCCGAACAGCGCCAACGCTATGCCCCGCTCGTCGCGCGCTTCGAGCTGATGAAGGAACTCGCGGAGATGCTGAACCGGCGTCGGGACAAGCGCGGCTCCATCGACTTCGATTTGCCTGAACCTGTGATCGAGTTCGACGAAAAGGGTGCGATGAAAGGCATCCGCCGCAGCGATCGCCTGTTTGCGCACCGCCTGATCGAAGAGTTCATGCTGGCCGCCAACGAGGCCGTGGCCGGGCACCTGGAAGCGAAACTGCCCGAGTCCATCTACCGCATTCACGAGCCGCCGGACCCGTCCCGCGTAGCGGATTTCGAAGAGCTTGCGCTGCGCTTCGGCCACACTCTTGGGCTGGCCGCGATCCCCGTGAAGCGCTTTAGCATGGTGGACCGCAGACGCGACGGCCGCAAGGTCCACAAGGACATCGTGCGCCCCGACGAACGGCTCAAGGTGACCTCGCAGATGTACCAGCGGTTGGTCGAGAAGCTGGCTGGGCGGCCCGAGGAACGCATCCTCAATTACTTGATGCTGCGGTCGCTGAAACAGGCGCGCTACAGCACCATCAACGTCGGCCACTTCGCTCTGGCGGCAAAGAGCTACACGCACTTCACTTCACCTATCCGCCGCTATCCCGACCTGATCGTGCACCGCCTGCTGGGCGGATTACTCGACGGGCAACTCTATGACGAAGGCCCGCTCGAACCCGTAGCGATGCAGTGCTCCGACACCGAACGCCGCGCGGCGGAGGCGGAACGCGATCTTCTCGAATGGAAGAAAGTCCGCTTCATGATTGACCGGGTCGGCGACGACTTCCCGGCCCTGGTCATCAGCACGATGAAGTTCGGCTTCTTCGTCGAACTTGACGACCTGTTCGTCGAAGGGCTGGTGCTCATCGACACTCTGCCCAACGGGCGCTGGACGTGGCAGGAGAACACGCGCAAGATCGTTTCCGAACGCAGCCGGGCCGAGATCCGCATCGGCGACCGCGTGCAGGTGCGCCTCTATCGCGTGGACGAGATGGACAAGAAACTGCTGTTCGCCTTGATGTTGCCGGAGCAGCCGGGCAAGCCAAACCGGCCGGGCAAGCAGGGCAAGCGGCCGAGGCAATGAGCGCTCCAGGAATCACGGAAGA
The DNA here is from genome assembly GCA_963823095.1 of Terriglobia bacterium. Taxonomy (GTDB): domain Bacteria; phylum Acidobacteriota; class Terriglobia; order Bryobacterales; family Bryobacteraceae; genus CAIVVT01. Next base: position 9,455 of record CAWGKI010000019.1, on the reverse strand, counting down.
AGCGCTGCGGTTGGCGCGCGTCCTCTGGGACTATCACCAGTTGAAGCATGAGCCGCTCCCGGCAGACGTCATCGTCGCGCTGGGCACCAACGATCTGCGCGTGGCCGAATTCGCAGCGGATCGCTATCGTCTTGGCTACGGGAAGACAGTTGTTTGCACCGGCGGCATGGCTCACGGCGCGGACTTGCTGGCGACGAATTGGGCCGTCTCCGAAGCGGAGATGTACGCTGAAGTTCTGGAGCGGAATGGCGTGCCGAAAGAGAGCATCCTGCTGGAGACCCGCGCCATGAACACCGCCGAGAACTTCATTTTCACGCGGGAAATACTAAGGCAAGCCGGCCTCCAGCCACGCAACATCCTCATCGCCGTAAAGCCGTTCATGCAGCGCCGCGCGTGGGCCACGCTGGCCGTGGAGTGGCCTGAGATGCCTGCGTCGCTGGCCTCGCCGCGCTTGAGTCTGGACGAGTACTTTACGGCCGAGCTGACCCCGGTGAAGATCGTCAACATCATCGTCGGCGACCTGCAGCGAATCTGGGTCTACGCGCGAAAAGGCTACTCCGCGCCGCAGAGATTGCCGGACGAGGTGATGCTCGCGTACGAGGATCTGGTTCGCATGGGGTTCACGGAACACCTGATCGACGGAGTCGCAACGAAGAGACTGTGGCTGCGAGTGTTTTCACTTCCCAGCACCGAACCGCGAACGACAGAGAGCGGCCATGGGACTTCGGCAACGAAATCGCACGAAAGCAAGTGTCCGATCGATCCTCCGGACAATGGAGCCTCGCGTCTGTTGTGGCGCACGCTTTAGCGTGCTGCGGGATTTATCCTCGACTCCGGCAAGGTGGCATGAATGCCACCACGGCACGCTAAAGCGTGCGCCACAACAGCGCTATTTGCCTTTGTAGCTGACCCGCCACACTGAATTCGAGCCGTCATCCGAAACGAACAGCGAACCGTCCGGACCGACTGCAACGCCCACTGGGCGGCCCCACACCTGCCCGTCGGCGGTGACGAACCCCGTCAGGAAGTCCTCGTATTCGCCCGTCGCATGGCCGTCCTTCATCGGAACCCGGATGACTTCGTAGCCGGCGCGGATCGCGCGGTTCCAAGAGCCGTGCTCCGATGCGAAGATCTCGCCGCGATACTCCTGCGGGAACTGCTTCCCGTCGTAGAAGGTCATCTCCAACGACGCGAAATGCGGCTGCAGCAGCACGTCGGGCACGATCACTTTGCCCTTCAACTCAGGGTGCTTCCCCTCGTGCCGCGGGTCCTGATTGCTGCCCATGTAGTACCACGGCCAGCCGTAGAATCCGCCTTCCTCAACGTGCGTGATGTAGTCGGGCACCAGGTTGTCGCCGAGCGCGTCGCGCTCGTTCACCGAACACCACAGCTCGCCCGTTTGCGGATGCACGGCGATGCCGACGGGATTGCGTATGCCCGCCCCGTAGATCTTCACGAACTTGCCTTCGGGTGTGTATTCCAGGATGTTGGCGCGATGAAATTCCGCCGGATGCGTGTCCGCATCGTCCACGTTCGAGCGCGACCCGACCGAGACGAACATGCGCTTGCCATCCAGAGAAAATGCGACGTCGCGCGTCGAGTGCCCTCCCCTGGAGGCGAGTTCGGGGATGAGGACTTGCGGCGCGCCCGAAGCTTTGAGATCGCCGTTCTTATAAGCGAACCGGACCACCGAATTCGTGTTCCCGATGTAAACCCATTGGGGATTCGGACCGAGAGGATAGAAGGCGATCCCGAAGGGCTGGTGCAACCCGGCGGCAAAGATGGAACTCTCCGCCGGCTTGCCTTCCTTCGTCACGCCGCGATACACCTTGATCTCGCCTGCGTGAGTCTCGGCCAGAAACAGATCGCCGTTCGGAGCCCTGCGGATCAGGCGCGGATTGTCGAGCCCCGAGTCGTACAACTCGACTTGAAAGCCCTCCGGCCCCACGGGCCAGGCGTCCTTAGGGCGCGGCACAACAGTCGGGCCGTTCCCGGCGGACTCGGTGGCGAAGGGTTTCGGCAAGTCGGCTACCGTGAGTTTGTGCCGGATTCCGGGCTTCTCGGAGCGGTAGTCGGTGAACGCCGCCTGACCCGTCAGGACTTCTTTCTGAGCGTCTTTTGAGACAGGGCCTGCGGCCTGCGCGAGGCAGGCCAGGGCCAGCAGGCCGAGCCCTCCCCGCGCGATGAAACGAAAATGGTGCATCCGTGATCCTCTCGAATGTCAGATGCGCGCGGCGCGGCTTGGTCGCAGAAGGCTCGCGGCTTGCCACGTGAAATGAGTCGAAAGGGCTATGCGCAGGGCCGGGGAGCGCCCTCCTCGTCGCCAAAACTCCAGTGGCGCTGCCTTTACCCTTCCCGCTTCCGAAGCCAGACATAGCAGTGGTTGCCAATCCGCTCCGCTCGCGGCGATCGCAACAGCAGCAGGTCGATGTAACGCAATGGAAACAGCAGCCATCCGAACAGGACGTGCGAAAAAACTCGCCATAGCCGGAACGGCAGCAGGAGCTTCATGTACTCGATAACGATCACCAGCAGCGTCGCCGTCGGCCCGGTTCGCCAGCCTGCGTCGACAACCTCCAAGTCACCAGCGAGCCCTTTCAATCCGTCGATCGTGTACCTTCGGAAGTCCTTCGGATACTCGTGAAAAGGATGGCAGAAGGGGGTTACTAAATGGGCGTATCCTCCCGGCGATAGAACCCGTCGAATCTCGCGCATGACCTGGCAAGGATCGCGGACGTGTTCCAGCACCGCATCGCACTCCACCCGCTGAAAGACGCCGGAACAAAACGGCAGATGCTCGGCATCCGCGGCAACATCCACTCCCGGCATCGCGATCAAGTCGATGTTCACGTAGCCCGGCGCTACGCGGCCCGCGCCGCCGATGTAGAGATTCCAGCGGCCCAGAGGAAAGCTCGAAGGTTCGGCCGGGTTCATGATGAAGGGCGCGGGGGGCTCCACGAACCGCCGCAAGCGATCGGCCCATTGGCGCGAACCCCGGCGGCGATAGCGACGCTCTAGATCGGTCTCTGGCAGATCGTTCATTCATGGACCAGCGTACGCCACGGGCCGCCCCACTGTGCCGGCTTCAGGCAAACGGGAGAATCTCAGAATTCCGGTAACCTTGGTTCATCTCAACCGTATTGTTCGCGAGACTGACACGATGGACTTCGCAGAGATCTATACCCGGTACGCTCGTGATGTCCACCGCTTTTCGTTCTACCTGTCCGCCAATGCCGAGCTCGCCGAGGATCTGACCGCCGAAACGTTCGTCCATGCTTTATGCGGGCCTACGAATCTGCGCGTCGATACCGTGAAGGCATATCTCTTCGCCATCGCGCGCAACCTCTATCGGGATCTTATCGAGCGCCAGCGCCGGCTCGTGCCGCTCGGCGATGTGCCGGAGCGGGCAGATCTGGCGCCATCGCCCAGTCGCGCCGCCGAAACCCGGCAGACCCTTTCAGAGGTACTGAAGGCGATTCAACGGCTGCCCGAGCCGCAACGCGAGGCGTTGGTGCTCTCGCTCGACGAGGATCTACGGTACGACCAGATTGCCGCGATCCTCGGTTGTTCGGTCGGGGCGGTCAAGGTGCGGATCCATCGTGCCCGTCTGCAACTCAAATCCGATCTGGAAGCACAGGAGAGAGCATGGAAAACGTAACCCGTGATGTCGTTGCGGATCTATGGCCGTTATACGCCGCCGGTGAGGCCAGCCCAGACACGCGCGCTCTCATCGAAGCTTTCCTACGCGAAGACCGGGAGTATGCGCAGACGCTTGCGGATCTTTCCAAGGAGCGTGTCCCGAGCCCCGAGCCTCCACCCCTTGCCCCTGACCATGAGCTGAGGACTCTGGCGCGCCTCAAGCGGCGGCTCGCCGGCCCGATCATGTTCCTGCAACTTGCACTCATCTTCTCGGGTCTTGCCTTTGGAGCGCTGATTTCCGACACTTCTTTCGATGTTTCGCCGCGCAGATTCATCGTCACTGTCGTGGTGGCGGCGTGCTTCTGGGCGGCATTCCTGGTCAGGTTGTTCAAGGGCAGGCGGGAGGTGCTCGTTCGGATACGCCGTTGAAGCCGGGGAACTCAGGTTTGCGAACCATTCATGGCCAGGAGCGAGGAGCGGGCCATCCTAGGAGCGGGACGGGGCTAGGCGGCCTCCGCGAGGCCCCGCTCCCACGGCCAGCAGGCCGAGTCCTCCTTGCGCGATGGAACGAAAATGGCGCATCCGTGATCCTCTTCGATTTCAGATGCGCGAAGCGCGCCTTGGTCGCAGAGGGCTCGCGCATTGCGCTGCGGAATGAGTCAAAAGGGCTATGCACCATAGGGAAGGACAGACAAGGCGAGGGCGCAGTTTGTGGGGCAGCTTGGCAAGCTGCGCCTGATTGCCAATCGGCCCACTGGCGCATTGGCACAAGACTGCGGCGGTAGCGGTTCCACGGCGATGCCGCACGCCCTCACGCGATTATGCCGTGTCAAATTGTGCTAAATTGTGCTGTCACTCGGCCATCGGTCCGCAGTGGGGCATTTCGTGGGGTCAGAGCAACTGAACCTGATAAACCGTCAGGATGTCGTTCAGAAGATCTCTGTTAGCAGGCGCCATCAAAGAGCCAAGCGAGATCACCTTGAAAGTGGAGGCGGGACGCGAATAGACCGCATACGCCGCACGGGCAGGGTCGTGACGGGACGGGTAGCGGATGCCGTCAGGCTTCGACGGGTGCGCCCGCAATGCAGCCGACCAATGCTGCGCGATCTTGTAAGGGCCGGTAAAGAGCCGGCCATCGGCCCCGATCCTTGTTAGTCCGCCCGTCGAGAATAAGTCTACAAAGCGGAGTTCCTCTCTCAATTCGAGCTTGGCCATCGCCCGGTGATCGAGATGCGCGCAGGAGACCGCGGGGACTCCGGTCGTCGGACCACACGACTCGACGAAACAACAATGCGGGTCGGCTCCGACGTAGAGGACTCCGAAAGCGCGAACGGCAGGACAACGGGGATCGTCGAAACGGTTATTGCCGGTGGCGCCAAAATGGACTGGGCCATGCGCCGCCACGTGATGGCGATAGAGAGCTTCGCCCTTCTTCACGGTGAAGATGAGCGGTGTCTGTGATGCCAGTTCCGGATGAGGCAGCGGGTGATCACCCGGGGGATCCGTCACGCCGCTCCCTGCTCTCCATATCCGCTGGCCGCGGCCTTGACCTCATCCAGCAATCCCTTTTTGAGCTTCTCCAGGGGTGTCTGTTCTCCCAACCGCTCATTCGGGGTAGTAAAGAAGACCATTTGCATCCACGGGTCAAGATCGCTGAGCTGACCAAGAACGTCTTCGAGCCCGGCTATCGTCTTTCCGTCCTCAAACTGGAAGCTTGGATAACTGTACCCTCGTCTTCCTTGTGTCAGCGCGAGAAGCTGATTCGACGCCCGACGCTTGTCGACTGCCTGCCGCGAGATACCGAGGACCCCGGCAACCTGCTCGGATGTCAGAGCCCCGCCCGCGGCTTCGAGCATCTGTTGTTTCCGTTTAAGCCCTCGAAACCTGGCGGCGATGAAGGGATCGTCCGCAAACAGTTGTGCGATCTCCGGAGCCGCACTCAAGGCTTCTACCGCTACCAGGTAATCCGTCGGCGCCGCTGCGGCCTCGTCGATCAGTGTGGCAGGAAGATCGTTTTCCAGTCGCTGGTAAGCCCGCAGAATCCGGGCATAGAATCCCGGGTGCTTGGTGGTGGTCAGATCGCGCAACACTGCGCTGAAGTGCCGATGCTTCGCATCCGGATGACTCTCGATCCAGAGGCAGAATTTGTCCTTGGCAAATTCCGTCCTCACGGAAAAAGGCTCAAGATTCAGATGAAGGCGCCAGGACTTGGCAACGATCTGAAGCAGGTCCTGGCGCATCTCGTAGCGGAGGTCGCTCGTAGCATAGGACACAAAGCAGAGACGATTAGAGGTATTGGAGAGACGCTCGAAGGCATAGGTGGGCTTCTTCCCGCCCGGATCGCCGAGGTGCTTTTGGATGCTGGCGCGAATCTCGTCCAAAGTCTTGGGCTGCTCGGAGTATGTAAGCATCGCTGCCTCCAGTTGACAATTTCATTGTAAGCTCACCAACGCAACCTGGTCAACCGTCGTCCCAGGAGAACGACGCAAACGCGGCGCTACCGTCCCGGCGCGAGGGGTTCAGTGTACCGGCTGTCCCGCTTGCCGCTTGCAGGCTACGGCCAGCATGCCACGGCCAGCAGGCCGAGTCCTCCCCGCGTGATGGAACGAAAATGGTGCATCCGTGATCCTCTCGAATGTCAGATGCACGAGCGGCGTCGTGGTCGCAGAAGGCTCGCGGATTGCGCTGCGGAATGAGCCGAAAGGGCTATGAGATAGGCAGGTTCCGATAACGGAGAATTCTCGCTCAACTGGATTGCTTCAGGAAGACCGACGATCCTGGTGCGACAGATCGCGGACGCGTTGATCTTGGGTGCGCGGTCTGAGAAATGGCGGGATGCCAGTACTGCTATAATTCTCTCGTGAAGGCGCAGATAGCTACCAAATTCGAACTGGTGTCGCCTGAAGCCGTCGAGCGGTTCAGGAAGGCAGCCAAGGCCTTCACTCTACGCTCGACCAAGTCTCAAGCCGTGGCCCGGAAAGTGTTGGTCGACGAAGGCATCTACACGAAGTCCGGGAAACTCACGAAGCAGTACCGCTAGTCTCCTTGCACCGCCTCACGTCTGCTTTCATCCTCGGTTATCACGGCTGCGATCAAGACGTCGGAGAGCGATTGTTGTCTGGCACAGCCTTCAAGCCTAGCAACAACGATTACGATTGGCTCGGGCCTGGTATCTACTTCTGGGAAGCCAATCCAATGCGCGGGCTCGAATTTGCACGGGAAGCATCAAGGCGCAAATCGTCGAGTATCTCGAAACCCTTTGTCATTGGTGCGGTGGTTGAGTTGGGCCTGTGCCTTGACCTGACAACCTCCAGCGGTCTGGAGTGGGTGAAGATTGCCTACGAAAGCCTCGTTGACGTGACTCGGGCGGCCGATTTGGCGCTGCCGTCGAACGGCAAGGACCAACTCCGACGCAACCTCGACTGCGCCGTCGTTCGGCGATTGCACACGATTCTCGAGGCGCAGAAGGCCCCGGCGATCGAGACAGTCAAGGGCATCTTCACAGAGGGTGAGCCTGCCTACCCCGGCTCGGGATTCCGGGAGAAGACTCATATTCAGATCGCGGTTCGGAACCCTCGATGTATCAAGGGTGTCTTTCGTGTGCCTCAAGACCAGCTCCGCGGATGATGTGGCACTCGGCCCATATGAGCATGCGCATCTACAGTCTCTTGCGGCTCAACAGCTAATCGCTTTCGGGCATTCAGGTTGGGGAGCGGGATCCGTCCCGTCTGCAATTCTGCTCAGTTATTCCAGCGCATGGGGGAGATGATCCGGCGCTGTTCCCCGGCCCGAACGGTGGTGCCTCACTTCTGGCCTGGCATCATGGGCGATCCGCTACTTTCGCTGCATTCGGCATGAGCGCCGCCGCTTACTTCTTGCCAAAAGTCGGGTTGGGACGGGTCAGGCTGTTCCGCTTGCCGCTTGCAAGCCCTATCAGGTCCAGTACGATGGATCTCCCGGCGCGCCCAATCCTGAATACTCAAACAACTCGGACCAAAAGGGCAAGATATCGAACAACCGCCACCGGTTTCTGCAACTAGTGCACTCGTACCAATAATCATCATAGAGAACTCGCACCACGATAACTCCCGCAGCCTGACAGTCGTCGCAGTCGAGATCCGGAATATCCATCGAGCCAACATGAGCCGATCGGTTTCCACACTGAAGGCAATCCTGGGAGATGAACCCGCCCTGCCTGCTCCCGACCAGTAGTGAGAAGGCTCCGCAACACCTCGACCTACTTAGCGACACAATGATGACTTTGGAATGAAGTTTCTGTCGTAGGGACTTTGCATATTGGCCTTTCTGGACGGCATCAAGAACCTGTTCTCTCGTCATTTGAATACCTAGTCCGGGAGTCTATCACTGCGCAAGGTCCGCGCGATCAGCAACATTAGCCTGAAATCCGAAGTTGAAGCGCGACGAGGGCGTGAATACGTCCTAGTGGATGGAAATCGGACAGCCTGATCCGCTCCAGGCGCGATTTGGTTCAGCAATTCTAAATCGATGGTGAAACGGTCCGGCGCTTTTCCCGGAACGTTCGACGGAGCGCCATTTCTGGTTTGGTATGACGCGTGGGCTGCGGTTTCCTCGCCATTGGGCAATCGCCCTTGCTCTTACCGCTTGCCTCTGCCCAGGTCCTGCCGTGGGACGGGCTGTTCCCGTTCCTCCCGAGGTTCCTCGGCTCCCCTAGTTCCCCGGTACCCACCGCGTTATGTGCCGAGGGGTGGCGGGGAGCATTTTCCAATCTGCAAATGAGCCCGAGGAGCAGAGTTGCTTATCCGGCTGGGATGTGGTTCAATTTGCATAGTTTGTAGGAAGGGAACGCACCTCTAGAGGGCGTATACCATCTACCCGCAACGGCTAGTTGTGCAGGTCAGCCTGCACACAAACCAGCGAGCGCTTCCGCTGGTCAGAGGGTTTCATCATCATGACAGCCACGGAGATCAAGGACTGGATCCTTGTTGTATCGGCCAGCATAACGATGCTCTCCTTAGCAGTTAGCTCGTGGCTCGCGTTGAGGCAGTACCGGCTGAAACTCAAGGAGGAAGATCGTTTGTCTGCGAGCGCGAGAACTGAGGCCGACATCAGACTCGTAAAGGCCTTCAGTGAACTCATGGATGTTGCGCACGCTCGCAGTGGCTATGTCCTCTCGGAGAAGACTATTGAATGCCTTTTCAGCCGAAACGCTATCACCGAGGCAGAGCTTGCTCAGCCAGACGCCCTAAGCCGCAAACTTGAAACTGCGGCAGTGCTCACGCTGCCGGTAGGATTGGCCGCCCAAGATGCGGCAATTGCTGCCATCGGCACGCTCGGAGCCAGGCATCAAGTTCTTAGAGCGCCGGCGCTTGAGGCACTCCAGAGTCTGGCATCATTCAAGCCCGAGATTGCGCAGAAGTACCTCGACCGCCTTCTGCAGACGAAGGAACACGCAGGAGCCTGAGGAGCCGGCGCAGCCAACGGGCAAGAGCGGGCGAGCGCAGCCGCTTACATCGTTGAAACCCAGGAAACGCCAGATGCTACGTATTAGTTCGGTCCTCTAAGGGTCGGAACTGACATTTGCATACTTCGAAGTGCCCACGACTGAGGAACACCATCACTTGGGGCTGAGCCCAAATTCGATGCGCCAAACCGCAAGATCACTTGAGCCGGCCCCTAAGCGTGCGGTGGTCCAGACGAGCCCGGAAGTGAATTTTGGCCGTCGCGTTACCGCACGTCGGCCCGCTCGCCTTGTAACCGAGTGGGACCCGGGCCTCGCCAAATTCGCTGACTGACCCACACCAACGCATTGTGCGACGCTCCGGGCGTGCCTATTG
>CAWGKI010000018.1:0-133555 GCA_963823095.1 Terriglobia bacterium | reverse complement strand
ACAAAAACGCAAGCCAGTTCGCCGTAAGCAAGAGAACGGACTGAAATGTCGCCACCGGGCATTGGCACTGAGCGATCAGGAAAGACGCCACGCGTGCGCAGACGAGCGTTCTCTAGTTGGACGCGCCTAGGTCCTCTGCCATCGCCTCCAGCCGGGCGTCGGTCTCGCCCACTGCGTCTCTCAGCTCCACCTGTGGCTGCCAAAGGTTGGCTTCTCGGCGTCGTATAGCGTTTTCGCACCCGAGAGGGCACCTGCCGTAACCGCAGTGGATCCTAGCACACAATGTGCGCTCGTTCGAACCAGGGACGCAAATCCGATGCACCACGATGCGTTGACGGCAGCCCCCGGGATGGACGGAAAGCCGGTTCGCCTGAAGCGTGGCCGATGCGGCCCTAGGAGGGAAGGTTGGGCTAGAAGTTTGATTGGTCGGGGCGCGGCGATTTGAACGCCCCCCTGCGTCCAAAGCGGTTTCCGGCGCTCACCGAAGGCTTCTCGTTTAAACAACAGATGCGGCGGCTCGAGGATTACGCCGAGGTCAAGAATCTTACCCCAATGTCCCCGGATTGCAGTGTAGCGCGGCTCGCGGCTAGTCGATAATCAGAACATTGAGAGGAGCATGAACCCGTCACGAAGAGGATCGATCAGAACAGCAGCAGCCCGGCAGACACCGCCGCGGCTCAGCAAGAGAAGGCTCGAAAGCATGGTCGAGGAAGCAACGATTGATGCCTATGGCGAGGCCGAACAAGCTGGCGGCTTCTTCACGATGATTGAGGAACATCTCCGCATTCCGTTCTCCACAACGGTCCTTGGCGTCGAGGTGACCGTCACGAAGATCGACATGACAAACGCGGACGAGATCGTCGTGGTCTGTCAACGCGGGAAAGAAAAGCAGCGGATTCCGATCCTGGAACTGCCCCTCCTCTCGCCACCACCGGTAGGGGCCGAGTGGATTGAGGCTTACCGCTATTGGCAAAGGTGCGGGCAATGAGCGAATACCAGTATTACGAATTCCGCGCCGTTGATCGCCCTCTCGACGAGCGTGAACTTCGCACACTCCGGTCGCTGTCGACCCGAGCCGAGATCACGCCAACCAGTTTAGTGAACACTTACAACTGGGGTGATTTCAAGGGCGATCCCGATGCCCTGATGGAGACGTGCTTCGACGTATTCGTCTATGTTGCGAATTGGGGCACGCGGCGGTTCGTGCTTCGCTTGCCGAAGATACCACTCACCCGTCAGCTTCTCTCTTCGTATTGCGGGCGCGAAAGCCTTCGCGCACGTAAAGCTGGCGAATTCGTTGTCATTGATTTCTCCAGGCAGGAAGACGGTGGAGAGTTGGATGAGGGTGAAGGATGGATGGCCTCGCTCATCCCGCTGCGGGCTGATCTGCTGCGAGGTGATCATCGATGCTTGTACCTGGGCTGGCTGTGCTGTGCGCAAAACGAAGAACTGGATGAGAACGAGATCGAGCCGCCCGTGCCAACAGGTTTGAAATCTCTGTCTGGATCGCTGGACGCCTTCATTGAATTCATGGGCATCGACAGTGATCTGGTCGATGTTGCGGCAAGCGAAAGTGCGCAACCGAAGGCGCCGCCGACTCGCGATGAACTGGCTGTATGGATTCGAGCCTTGCCAGAGAAAGACAAGGACACACTACTCGTGAATGCGGCGTTGAACGCCAGTTCGCAGACTGGGGCGGAGATCCTGCGGCGTTATGACCTGACGCAGAAGAGCGGTTCTCCCAGTGAGTCGCAGCCAACGCGGCGGACAGTCGGCGAACTCCTTGCCGCTGCAAGCGAGCGCGCAGCCCTAAAGGCGCGTCTGGCGGCTGAACGCCAGGCGGCCGAACGTGTGCGCAAGGAGCGGGAAGCGGTCGCAGCCCGCACTCGATATCTCGATCAGTTGGCCGGGAGCGAGGAATCCACATGGCGGAAGATCGAGAGGCTCATTCAGACCAAGCAGCCGAACAAGTACGACATCTCCGTGAATCTGCTGCTCGACCTGCGCGACCTAGCAGCGCGATGCAAGCGGGAAGCCGATTTCCGGGCCGCTTTGGGCCAGCTGCGCGACTCACACGCGGCGAAGCCAAGTCTCCTTCGGCGGCTCCTCGACGCTGGTTTGTAGTCAGGTAACTCGCGGCATGGATCCCGTTGTTCGTGCCGGGCGCCGGAGCAGTACATCGCGGAACATGGCGCCTTGCGGTGGGCACTTCTCTACAGAGCGAATCCAGGGACAGGTTCGCCTCAAAGCGCGGTGTATCTGCGGCAATAAATGGGGAGGTTGGGCTGGAGGTTCTATTGGTCGGGGCGGGGCGATTTGAACGCCCGACCCCCTGCGCCCAAGGGAGAAGCATCATTTCCAAAGGCTCCATCGTTTACGCCTGAATTCTATTATTTACAACAACTTGGGGAATCTGCTTTTTGCTCAAAGGTAACCCAAGTGGAATCAACAGTTCGAGTTTTGGCACAGTTCTGACACAGTCAGGCATCGTCAGCGGTGCAGGCCACAACTCGCAACGGGATTTTCGAGGATTCAAGGCGTGCACCAGAAATGGCAAGGCCATTCGTTCGCTCGCGGTCCGAGTAGTTCAGCCGACAGCTGGTTTCGTCGGGCCGGTGACGTTCTACGGCTTCAGCATCCCAATTTGCTCGTCTCGAAGCGTAGACTCCGCCAGTCGGAAACAATTCAAGTGGTGCGGGAAAAGCGGGAAAGTGAAACACAGAATCTGGGGTTCTCGTCGCGGCCGTTTGTCCTCTGCGGTCTGCCGGTGAAGCGACCGTCTCCGGGCTGTCTACTGCACGAACGGCGCAATGGCCAGTTTGTTCTACAGGTCACCGGACACCCGAGTTACGGATTGCCGTGGGGTCAAGACCGCCTCGTCCCGATCTTCCTCGCGACGCTCGCCATCCGTCAGCAGAGGCCACGGATCACTTTCGATAGCGCGGCGGAAATGCTGGACACCTTCGGCATGCAGCAGGGTGGATCCCAGTATCGGCGTCTCGTCGGATCCTTTCAGCGCATCTTTGGCGCGACGATCTTCTTCGGTACCGACACCCAACGGGAACGTGCCGCCGTTGTCCATCGCGCACGGTTCAACTTCATGAGCGAGGCCCGGATCTGGTATTCGAGAGACCCCGAGCAGAGGCTGCTGCCTGGGGACTGCCAGAACATGATCGTCCTGAGCGACGAGTTCTATCGCGAGATTCTCGATCACCCGATTCCGACCGATCTGGAGGCGGCCAAAGCGCTGTCTTCCAGTCCCGCCGCGCTCGATCTGTTCATGTGGCTTTCCTACCGCTGCTTCACAGCACGCGGGAAAGAGCGCGTCCCGCTTTTCGGCGATTTCGGCCTGATCAGCCAACTCGGAAGCGCCGATTATGCCCGGCCTCGAAAGTTTCGCGAGAAGTTGGAGGGCTGGCTCGGTCTGGTGCGTGCGATGTGGCCCGAGTGTCCTGCTTCGATTGATAAGGAGGGCACCGGGCTGTTCGTTGACCGCGCGCTCGCGGTCGTGCCTCCGCGAGGCTCGCCAACCCGTACTTGATCGAAGGGCCGCAACCTGGCCAGCGACGTCGGAAGAGCCGAACAGTGCAAGTTTGCCTTGAGGGCTCTGGTGCAACGTTTGCCGAGACGATTCAGTTCTCCTTGCGAGAGGGGTGTCAGGCTTCAAGCCGCCAGAACGGCTGCCCAGATTCCAGGCGTCGTCCTCGGTCTTCCGGGTAGCTTTCCGATCTTGAACTGCTGCTTCCTGATCTTCGCTGCGAGTTCGATACCGCAGATCGTGATCGCTGCCGTGTCGAACCGCTTGAAGCCCAGCATCGGCCCGATTCGGTGTTTGGTGCGTCGATGACCCTGCTCAACTATGTTGTTCAGGTACTTGTTGGACCGTACCCCAACCCGGCGTGGCATGGTTAGTGCCGAATGCATTTCCGCCACCGCCCGATGCGACGCCGCATAGGCATCCAGGGTGATCACTCTGAGCGCCCCATTGTTCTTCATCGCCTTTCTGAAGAACCGTTCGGCCGCCGCGACGTCGCGCTTCTCGCTCAGCATGAAATCGACGGTCCGACCTTGCTTGTCGACCGCCCGGTAGAGATAGGTCCAGCGGCCCTTCACCTTTTTATAGGTCTCATCACAACGCCACGAGCCGCCGACCGGACAAGCATAACGCTTCCAGAGCTTCTCGAATTCTGGCACGTAACGCTGCACCCAACGCAGAATCGTGGTGTGGGCCAACGCGATACTGCGTTCGCTCATGATCTCCACCAGGTCGCGCGAACTGAGCTTGAAACTCAGATACCAACGCACGCAAAGCACGATGACCTCTTGGTCGAATTGCCGGCCCTTGAACAGTTCTTCTGAGGGTGTCCGTTCGACCATTTGGGCCATTATCGCAGCAGCGCTGTGATCGCGTGCAGATTGCACCGGAGCCCTTTTTACTCATGGATTCCTTCCCAAGTAACTGGTCGGCTTCCCGATAGCTCACTTGCTTGCCCGATTGCGCGTCAGCTTGACGAGTACGATGTCATTGCTATTCATCGGCACGGTCAACTCGATCTTGCCCGTGGGTCCGCTTCGTACCACTTTGTCCGTCTCCGGCAGATCCCGTGTCAGCTCATTCAGCCGCGCAATTTGGGCCGCGGTCAGTTCCTTGGGAGAGCCCATCTCGATATATGCCGAATAAGCATCGTTGGCGTGATACCCGGTGCGATGCACTTCCAGGCGGTAGGCGGCATTTGGAGCCAGATGCGTTACCTGCAACTGCACGGGCGCCGCGGCGTGCGCGGGGATCAGCTTTGTATAGAAAGACCGGTTGCTCACCTTCTGACTCCGGCTGTTCGAAGTCCCAGATCACAGCCGCGACGTTTCCGTCCTTCGTCGCCAGCCATCGCCTGCGGATCGCTCGTCCTGAGGCTCTCGCCTTGAAGCGCGTGAAGATACTTGTAAGCGAAGAACGCCGGCTTGCGAATGCCTTGCGGGTTCAGGAGGCCGAATCCTCCTTGAAACGGCGCCGTCGGAGGTCCGGGTTCCTCGAACAGATCGGTATAGGTCCAGTAGCTCATGCCCTGCACCAATCCCTGGCTGGCTTTGAGCTTGGTCAGGATGTAGGGCGCACTGATGTAGGAATCGTGCACCGAGTCGCGCGGCGTATAACTTGTGCTCCACTCGGTAAAGTACAGCGGAAGCCCCGGAAACGGCGAAGCCGAAATCTGCTCGCGAACGCGTCGCACGTCTCCGATGATCGCGTCGGGAGATGCGGATGAGTTTTGTATCGGACTTTCCCGTTTTCATCGAGAAATCCTCCTTGAACGCCGTAGGTGTGCGTTGTCACGAAGTCGACAGCAGCGCCGCTCTGCTTCACGTGCGCCAGAAACTCGGGAACCCATGCCGCTCCGGCAGTGCTCGGCCCCCCGACTCGCAACGCAGGATCGATGGACTTGATCGTCTTCGCAGTCAGATCGTAGAGCTCGAAGTATGCCTTCTGATCGCCACCCTCCCAGAAGCCGGAGAGGTTGGGCTCGTTCCACACTTCGAAGAACCAAGTGCGCACCTCGTCTCTTCCGTAGCGCTCTTCGATGTGCCGGATGAAAGCATCGACGAGGTCGCGCCAACCTTCCGGCTTCGGGTGCGATGTGTTGCCGTTCCAATAGAAGATGCTGTTCTTGGACGTGGCAAGCGCCTTCGGCGTGAAACCGAGTTCGACGAACGGCCTGATGTGCCGGGCCAGCAAATCGTCATAGAGCTGGTCGATCTTCGACCAGTTGTAGACGGTCTTCCCGTCTTCGACTCGCACTGTTCCCAGCACGTCGTGAAAGATCGCGTGGAAGCGGATATAGCGAAAGCCGAGTTCATCGGCAGCGAGCTTGAGTTGCGCCTGGCTGTCATCGCGAATCAGCGTTCCGGGATAATCGGACCCGACCGACAGATCGAAGAAGCGATCCACCGGCCCGGTCGAGTCCTTGAGATTCACGACAATGGTTCGGGACGGAGCCGGTTGCGATTGAGCCTTAAGAGGAAAGGCTGATGCAGCCACACAGATAGCGATAGCAAAGACTGAATGTTGCCGAATAATTGAACTGGCCATGGGCCTACACTTTCTTTAGAGAATGTTGCCGGCGAGATGAAAGCGAGCCTTCTCGCAGCGGCAATCGTAACGACATGATGTATTCGGAATCATCGGTGAACGCCTCGCCCCTGGAGCCGCGGCCTCACTGACATCGAAAGCTCCGCGCGTCCTCGCTGTCGCCGCTCCCCACGTATTGGGCGTGTTTAGGATATGCGCACAGCGGACGGCTCCGGCCTTTGAACGCTTGCCCCGTCGCGATCACCTCGTCCGGCGATATTCCCTTTTCGACCCAGTTCACCACCGCGCTCAACATGTCGAAACGGTCGAGCGCAGGACCGCCGCCGCAGTGCCCCATTCCCGGCACCAGGAACATCCGGCTCCACTCGGCCACCTTGCCGGCGCCGCCGTTGGCCGCAGCCAACGATTTGTAGTACTGGAGCGTATCGAGGGGCGAGAACCACGGATCGCTGTCACCGTGGAAGAAGAGTATCTTGCCGCCACTGGCTGAGAATGTGGAGAGGTTGGTCGATGCCGGCTCCACCAGCGGATCGCTGGCGTGCAGCGCCTCGTTGTCGACGTCGATCTCGGTCGCCGTTGGATACGGGCCGAAGATCCCGTTTCGGCCCATCGCCAGAAGCCCGGACACAAAGCCCGTCGTCGCGATGCCCGCGTCGTAAAGAAAGCCCGGATAGACCTGTGTTCCGTAAGCGTTCTTCGGTCCTGCAAACGCCTTCTTGATAGCCGCGATCTTCTCGGGAGCGATGCATCCTTCGCTCTGGCCGGCTTGGCAGGCCAGCACCGCGGGATCGAAATCGCAGCCGAGGGGATCGAAGATCATCCCATCCGCCACGCCGTCTCGCGCATCGCACGTCTTCATCAGCGCGTCCATAAACAGCTTGCGCTCGCTTGTGGAGAGCAACTTGTCGGTCTGCGGCTTGCCCGATTCGTCCTTAGGGGCGGCCTGGTTGTAGGCAATTGGAATCCACTTGCCGATCGCCAGGTTCGACAGCCCTGTGCGCATTGCGGGGTCGCCGGAAACGATGCCGTTGAATACCGTGGGATAGCGCTGCGAGAGAATCATCCCTTCGCGTCCGCCCGTCGAGCAACCGACGAAATAGGAGTACGAGGCTGGCTTCGCGTAGTAGTGCGCGATGATCTGCTTGGCCACTCCAGCGACCTCGGCATTGGCCTGGTAGGCAAAATCCAGATACGCCTGCTGATCGCGCATGAAGGAGAAGTCGAAGGCGCCATTCTTTGCCTTGTGTCCCGTGTCCGTGCTGGCCACCGCGAATCCGCGCACGAGGGCTGGCTTCTCACCGGAATACGAGGCTCCAATCGGATAGGCGACTACGCCGTTGCCTCCGCCTCCGCCCTGCATCATGAAATCGCCGTTCCAGGCTGCCTTTTCCGGAAGCGCCAGCGCAAACCCAATCCCGAACTCCTCACCGTCGGCCCCCTTGCGGCGATGGATGACGCCGTCGACTCGACAATGCGCGGGTAACGGACCCGTGTTCGGAGCGCCGGGATAGGGAGGCGGAAGCGTGGTTCCAAAAAGAGCAGGCACGGCCTTTGTAATCTCGACTCCGCCGATTTTGAGAGTCGCAATATCCGCGCAGGAATCCGTCGACTCCGCTCGCGCAGTAGGGAAGATGCTCCATGTTGTCATGGCCAGCAACAGGAGCTTCGATTGCTTCACAGTCTGTTTTCCTTTACACCATGGTGTCATCTTGTCCTTCAGAGCTCTTCCGTTGTCGCGGGAGACAACCCGCTCGGAGCCTCATCTGCTTAACGGAGGTTCTCGGCTGGGTGCGCCCCTTGCTCCTACTCCGTCTGAAAGCCGATCGGTTTCTTGGGTGTCTCTGGAGGTGGTCCCAGGAGCTGCTGAATGATGCGCGACACGGTTTCGATATCGGCGGTGTTCTGGCCGACCTGCTCCTCCAGCTCCTTAAAGCGCTGCGCGAGTTCCTGATGGCCCGCCAGAATCTCCCGCAACCGCACGAAGGCTCGGATGATGGCGATGTTCACCAAGATGGCGCGCTTGCTATTGAGAACGCTGGACAACATCGCAACTCCTTGCTCGGTGAAAGCGTAGGGTGCCGCCCGGCGGATTCCGCCCCAACTTGAAGTCACAATCTGTGATTTCAAGTGGCGGAACTCATCCGCGTTCAACTGAAGCATGAAGTCCTCCGGAATCCGTGAGCGGATTGATCAGGGTACCAGATCGGCATCTTGCGGACCCAGGATTACGGCTCCATCGTAGACGCGATCACTGATCATCCCTCTTCGCCGGCCATCGATGGGAATCCTCTGCTCGCGCTGCGTCGTGTTCACGTAGAGCGTCCGCCCATCCACAATTCGCGCGTATACTCCCTCTGGGGTCCTCGGACCGGGTTGCAGGCCCGCGATCTTGTAGATGGAGTTCAGGACTGGCCCCATTACCGACGCCTTCGACTCGGTCGCCAGGTAGAGCGCGTTGCCCTGGCCGAACCTGTTGAGCGTGAGAGCCGGAGAATGCTCGGGCGTATTGGCGAATCGCGCCAGGACCTTGGCCGTTGAAGGCTCGAGCACTTCGTAGTAGCGCAAGCCGCTGTCGATGGATGCGCCATCGAGATCGAAGGTCAAGGACGAGTCCGCTTCATAAAACTCGTTGGTCTTCAGTCCGAAGACGTCGCTCAGGCGCCCTGGCAGCGGCGTGTCGAACCACTGGGCGTGCTCATCGACTTTGGCGGAAAAAGCCGTCATCAGCACCGTGCCACCGAGGCTCACGTAGTTGCGTAGAGCCTTTGCGCTCGCGGCGTCCATCAAGTAATCGGCCGGCACGATGACGAGCTTGTAGCGCGAAAGATCGTGATTGGCGACGTTGATGACGGCGACGTCCATGTTCGCGCGAAACAGGGGCGCAAACGCATCCTCAACCTGCTTGGTGTAGGGAGATTTGAAGTACTGACGGGTCGTGCTGGAGGGCCCGTTGGGGTGCGAAGCGATGAAGGAGTCGAACGAATAGGCGATGGCTACTTCGGGGTGGGGATAGCGCGGAAACCCGAGTTTCGAGAGCTGCTTGAACTCCGAAGCGATCCGGGTAAATTCGTCGACCTTCCAGGACGGCGTACCGTCGTGATCGATAAGCCCGAACAGAGCCTGCTCCTCACCACCGAGATGGCTATTGAAGGTCCACGCGAGGGCGGCCTGCGCGCCGATCAACAGCGCCACATAGGCGTACATCCGGCTTCGGCCGCGCGCTCCGTAAAAACCCCCGCCGCCAGCGGTGAACTCGTTGAACCAGATGGGGGTCTCCAGATCGCCCTTCACCGTCAGCGCACCCAGCGTGCCGCCAATCGGGTCGCCTGGATAGAAGCCTTCAGCGCCAAAGGACACGTATGACTTGTAGGTGCTGAGATAGTCGAAGCCTCGCCGCTCCGCGGTATCCCAGAGATTCGAGATTGACGGGATGGCAGGCATGTTGCGCTGCCGGATTGCGTCGAGTTCGCGGAGCCGCTCCACGGTCACGTCGGACCAATAGTGGTGGAGGTCGAGGTAGCGCTCGGCCGGTCCGGGGCCGCTCGCAAGCGGCAGGTCGACGTCGTCGAAGCTGCTCAAACGGCGCGACCAACGCTGCGTGGCCCAGGCTTTGTTGAGATTCTCGAGCGTTCCATACTTCGTCTTGAGCCAGGCAATGAAGCGCTGCCGGTCGGGCTCCGAGTAGGACATGAAGCCGTTTCCGATCTCGTTGTCGTAGCCGATGGCGATGAGCGCGGGATGGTGGGCATAGCGCTTCGTGATGGCGTCGGCGAGGAGACCCGCTTCACGGACGTAGTCCGGATCGCTGATGTTGTCCATATAGCGCTCGGCGGGTGGCACGCGCGCGCCGTGTTCGTTGACGATGTCCACGCCCGGGTGGGCGCGATGCAGCCAGATCGGGGCCGGGGAGCCCGGAATGTCGACGATGACCCGGATGCCGCTCGCCTGCATCTTGTCCATGATGCGGTCGAACCACTCGAAGGTAAACTTGCCCGGCGCGGGCTCGAAGGAATCCCAGCTCAGGTCGCCCATGCGGACGACGTTGAATCCGGCATGTTTCATGACAGCGATGTCCGAGTCGATCTGCTCGGGCGAGCGGTCGACCGGCTGATAGCATGTGCCCACAAAAAGCTGTCCAGGGCCGGGCCAGGATGGATGCGGCGGACGATCCTGGGCGGCCGAAGTCAGACTCCAGGTCAGCAGAACGACGAGATAGCTCAAGAAGTATTTTGGCAACATGATGTACCTACAACGATCCTCGCTACAGCGAGCCCTTCATGTGCGGCGTATTCCCGACAGGCTGACCACCGCCGACGCTGATCTCCACCTTGCTTTTCGGCACGCTCTCGGAGGCAACCGTAAACCTCACCCGGCGGCTTTCACCCGAGCGCAGGTGGATGCGCTCAAAGCCGCGCAGGCTGCGCACTGGAGCATCCGCGGCGGCGCCGCCCGCGAAGTAGAGTTGCACCACTTCGTCGCCTTCGCGGGAGGAGGTGTTCCTGACCGTGACGTTGATTTCAGCGCCGCTCGCAGTGCGCTTCACGCGGAGACCGGAGTACGCAAATGTTGAATAGCTGAGGCCGTGTCCGAAAGGGTAGAGCGGTTCGCCTTTGAAGTAACGATACGTGCGGCCCTTCATTGCGTAGTCGGTAAAGTCCGGCAACTGATCGATGCTTTTGTAAAAGGTCACTGGAAGCCGGCCTGCCGGGTTGTTCAGGCCGGCGAGCGTTTCGGCGATGGCCGAGCCGGTCTCCTCGCCGCCGTACCACACCGCCAGCACGGCTTTCGCGCCAGCTTCGGCTGAGTTGACGGCCACGGCACTGCCGCTCGTCAGAACTACGACCACGGGCTTGCGGGTCGCGATCATTGCCTTCACCAAAGTTTCCTGCGGCTCGGGCAGGGCGATGTCGCCGCGATCGTGACCCTCACCCTCTTGCGACCCATTCAAGCCGACGAACACCAACGTGACGTCGGACTCCTGGGCCGCCTTCACCGCTTCGGCCAGCATCGCCGAAGCCGGTGGAATCCAGTTCAACTCGGCCCCGCCTCCCGCGCCGTTCTGGGTGTAGTCCACCCGCAAGGCGTACTTGCGCCCGCCCTCCAATTGCATGGGCGGCGGGCCGCCGCGCCGCGATCCCTGTCCCTGTCCGGGGCCCAATCCGGTGGGACGAACTCCGGCGGATCCGCCGCGGTTCACTTCCGTGCCGTCGAAGAACAGCTTGATCTTGCCCTCTCGATTCCACATGCCGGTGCGTGCGGACACCACGTAGTCGCCCGAGGCCGGCGGAATCAGCGTGCCGGACCAACGGATCGAGTACTTGTTGCCGCCGACGGCTGCAACGACGGCCGGGTCCTCCATATTGGCGTCGAAGTAGATGCGCGGCTCCACGCGGCGCAGCGCCGGCTCGCCCTGGAAATCCGCGTTGTTGAAGTACTCGGCCTGCAGCCCCTCGCCCCTGCCATCCGGCGGAACAAGCACGTTCGAATCCACCAGCGCATGCGTCGTGGCTGTGTAAGTGGCGCCGATTGCATACCGCACCTCGGCCGAGGCGAACTGCTTCTTGATTCCTTCGAGCGGCGTCACCTGTTTCGAAGAGATGCCGTTGTAGTTGCCCAGCAGGCCGATTGGATCATCCGCCGCGGGGCCGACCACCGCGATCTTGCCCACGGACGATTTCAGGGGAAGGAAGCCGTCCTGGTTTTTCAACAGGACAATCGCTTCGCGTTCGGCGATGCGCGCCAATTCGCGATGCGCCGCGGAGTCGTTCTCCGAATAGGGAATCGTCGAATAAGGTACGCGTTCCGGCGGATCGAACAGGCCCAGCCGGAATCGCGCCAGGAGCACCCGCTCGGCCGAGCGCGTAATCTCTGCTTCCGTGATGGTGCCAGCTTTGACTTCGTCGAGCAGGCTGCGATACTCGCCGCCACAGGTCAGGTCCGTGCCCGCCTTGACAGCCGCTACGGCCGCCGCACCTTGCGTTGCGACGTACTTGTGACCGCGGTAGATGTCGCCGACCGCGCCGCAGTCGCTCACGACGAAACCGTGGAAGCCCCACTGCTCGCGTAGGCGCTTTTGCAGGAGATCTGCGCTCGCACAGCCCGGAACTCCGTTGATCGAGTTGTAGACGCACATGATGGAAGCGGCCTTGGCTTCCACGATGGCGGCCTTGAACGCCGGCAGGTACGTTTCCACCAGATCGCGCTCGCTGACCTTGGCGTCGAAGCCGTGGCGCAGCGGCTCGGGGCCACTGTGGACGGCGTAGTGCTTGGGCGTGGCGACCACCTTCAAATAGTTTGGATCGTCGCCCTGCATGCCCTTCACGAACTCGACGCCCATACGGCTGGTGAGCAGCGGATCTTCCCCGTACGTTTCCTGGCCGCGTCCCCATCGCGGATCTCGAAAGATGTTGATGTTCGGCGACCAATACGTCAGCCACGCAATGCGGCCGGGAGAGTTGCCAGGCGGCACTTCGGGCACGGGCGGGCGGCGCTGCGCCTCATGATACTTGGCTCGAGCTTCCGTGGAGATGGCGTCGGCGATACGATGCACCAGAGCGGAGTCGAAGCTCGCTCCCAGCCCGATGGGCTCGGGGAACACCGTGGCGCGCCCCTGAGCGACGCCGTGCAGCGCCTCGTTCCAGTAGTTGAAGACGCCGACACCGAGACGCGGGATCGCCGGAGCGCTGTTCTGCATTTGCAGAACTTTCTCATCCAGCGTCATCCGGGAGACGAGATCAGCGGCGCGTTTCTCTGGCGATAATTCCGGGTTCAGGTATGGCGCATCGCCGGCTGTCTGTCCGAACAGCGTCGAGCCAAACAGGAGGAAGAGAGGTGCTGTAAACCGGTTCCGTTTCAACGTGGGTGCTCCTGTCTCAGTTCATTCGAGGGTGACGCGGCTCGATGCAGTTCGGGCCACGGCAGTACCGGAGTGCGATGTGACTCGATCTCCGCGTGCCGCCGTCGACCCGCTTCAAGATCACTGGAACAGGCGCGGCACGAAGTCGTTCAGGCTGCGCCGCCAAGTGAGCCACTCGTGGGCCGTTCCCGGCGACTCGAAATAGACGTTCTTGATGCCTGCTTTCTCGAGAGCCTCGTGGAAGTTCTTGGCTCCCGGTCCCTCCATTGAGCCAATGCTGAGATAGAGCAGCTTGACTTTCTTATTGAAGGCCTCGGCGTCGGCGAAGACGCCGCCCTGCATGGTTTTCACATCGACATTGCCCCGGCCGAAGCCGCCTGTGCTGCCGCTGAAGCCACCGATGTAGGCGAACTTGTCGAGGTTGGCGGGTGCGATTGTGTAGGTCGTCATTCCTCCCCACGAGAGGCCCGCCATGGCGCGATGCTCGCGGTCGCTCAGCGTGCGATAGGTGGAATCGACCATCGGAATCAACTCCTTGAGCATGACCTCCCTGAACGTTCCGGTGACGTCGCCGCCGATGTTCGGCCGCCGGCCGTCCTGATGCATCACCATCGGTTCTTCACCGGGCTTGGCGGCGACGAATGTGTCGACGACGACCAACATGGGCACGGCTTTCTTCTCCGCGATCAGGTTGTCCATGATATTGTCGAGCCGGCCCTGCACCACCCAGCCGCGCTCATCTTCGCCGAAGCCGTGCAACAGGTAGAACACCGGATAGCGCGCCTTCTGGTTGGCATCGTAGTCCGGCGGCGTGTAGATGAAGCACCGGCGCCACTGTTGCGTGGTCGCGGACCAGTAGCGGCGCTGGCGCACCTCGCCGTGCGGAACGTTCTTGGTCTCGTAGTAGTCTACGTGGCCTGGCTCGGGTATCTCGATACCGCTGAATTGCTGGCCGACGCCGAAGTAGGTCTCACTGCCGGGGTCGTTGATATTCACGCCATCGACCACCAGGCGGTAGTAGTGAAATCCGGCGACCTGCGGCGGAATTGTGACCGTCCAGAAGCCGTCCTCGCCCTTCGTCATGTCGTACTTCTTGGCCATGATGTCGACCTGGACCTTTTGGGCCTCCGGCGCCTTCAGCCGGAATGCTGCGCGTCCGTCGGCGAAGACGCGCGGGTAATCCGCGCCCATGACATTCGAACTCGCGGGCTTCGATTCATCCGCGCTTTGGCCCCAACACAGGCCGAGCGCCAGGATCTGCAGTATTGCGAAACTTCTCATCACTTCTCCTTACACCTCAGCGGAACAGCCGCAGCGCGAAGTCGTGCAGGTCGCGCCGCCACGTCAACCATTCGTGCGCCGTTCCCTGCGACTCGAAGTAGACGTACTTCACGCCCGCATCGTCGAGCATCTTGCGGAACGCGCCGATCGCGCCCGGGAACGGATCCGGCTCCGAGGTGCCCATGCCGATCCAGAGCAGCTTGACCTTCGCGTTGAATGCCTTTCCGTCGGCAAACACGCCGCCAATGAAACTCTTCGCATCGATCGGCGCCGTGCTCAAACCGTTGCCAGTCCCGCTGAACATGCCGACCCAGGCGAACTTGTCGAGGTTTTTCATCGTCAGGTGGCAGGTCTGATTGCCGCCCATGGAGAGGCCCGCCATGGCGCGGTGCCCGCGATCGGCCAGCGTGCGGTAGGTCGAGTCGATCAGCGGGATCAGGTCCTTGAGCATGACCTCCTCGAAACCGCCGATGTCGCCCGGGTTGACCGGCGGACGCGGCACGGACCCGTCGGGATTTGGCGCGGCGTTTGCCACAGCCGAGCCCGCCCGCCGCGCGTAGCCGTTAGCGCTGACGATGATCATCGGCCTGGCCTTGCCCTCGGCGATCAGGTTGTCGAGAATGAAATTCGCACGGCCCTGGATCATCCATCCGGTCTCATCCTCGCCCATGCCGTGCTGCAGATACAACACCGGATAGCGGGCCTTCGGATTGATGTCGTAGTCCGGCGGCGTGTACACGAAGCAGCGCCGCCACTCGCCGGTCACCTTCGAGAGGTACCACCGGGAACGCACGTCGCCGTGCGGCACCGCCTTCGGCAGGTAGGAATCCACTCCCTTCTCCGGCACCTCGATCCCGCTTGCGTCGCGGCCCGTGCCGTAGAAGGTGTGGCTCGCCGGGTCGGACACGTTGGCGCCATCCACGTTGAATGAGTAGTAGTGGAAGCCCGGCACGAGTGGGTCCGTGGTCGCGTACCACAATCCGTCCGAGGCCTTCTTCATCTCGTACTTGCCGTGGCCGATCAGCACTTGCGCGGTCTGCGCCTCGCCCGCCTTCAATTGAAACGTCGCGCGAAGGTCCAGGTGAATGCGCGGATACTGCGAGTTCAGCACATTCGTCGACGCGGGCTTAGAGTCGTCAGCCGGTTGCGCGAACACGAGCCCGGAGGCCAGGCTCAACAGGAGAACCGAGTACCTGATCATGTCCTTAACTCCGCTTCGCTCTGAGGCCCGTCGACTACTTGAACAACAGCGGCGCGAACTCGTGCAGGTCCCGCCGCCACGTCAGCCACTCGTGGGACGTCCCAGGCGACTCCCAATATGTGTGTTGAATCCCGGCCTGGGCCAACGCCTCGTGGAACGCGTGCACGCCCTTGTACATCATCTCCGGCTCCTCGGTGCCGATGCCGATCCACACGAGCTTCACCTTCTTGTTGAACGCGGCCGGGTCCGCCATCACACCGTTGTAGGCCGTCTTGGCGTCGAACGGTCCGCCCGGCCCGATGCCGCCCGAGCCGCTGAACCCGCCGATCCAGGCGAACTTGTCGAGGTGTGCCATCGTGATCTGGAACGTCTGCATGCCGCCCATTGAGAGGCCCGCCATGGCACGATGCTCGCGGTCGGTAAGCGTTCGGAACGTGCTGTCGATCGCCGGGATCAGATCGTTGGTCACGACTTCTTCGAACGTGGTGAAGACGAAGCGGAACGGCCTCCCCGGCCCCGGCGGCTGCGGTGGCTGCTCGCCCGGCTTCATCGCGTAACCCTTGTCCATGACAATGATCATCGGCACAGCCTTCTTCCCGGCGATCAGGTTGTCGAGGATCAGGTCCGCGCGTCCCTGCTTCGGCCAGCCGGTCTCGTCCTCGCCGCCGCCGTGCTGCAGGTACAGCACCGGGTACCGCGCCTTCAGATTGCTGTCGTAGTCCGGCGGCGTGTAGACGAACGCCCGCCGCCACGCGGCGACGGTCTTTGACCAGTAGCGGAAGTTGCGCACCTGGCCGTGCGGAACGTTCTTCACCGCGTCATAGTCCACCCCCGCCTCGGGAATCTCGATGCCGCTGAACTGCCGCCCCACGCCGAAGAAAGTGTCGCTGCCCGGGTCCGGCACCGACACGCCGTCCACCCAGAATTGGTAGTAGTGGAACCCCACCACCTGCGGCGGGATCTTCACCGTCCACACCCCGTCGGCGCCCTTCGTCATGTCGTACTTCTTGGCCATGATGTCCACTTGGACCTTTTGCGCATCCGCCGCCTTCAGCCGGAACGTCGCGCTCAGATCCGCGTACACCTTCGGGTACTCCGCGTTCATGATGTTTGAGCTGGCGGGCTTGCCTTCGTCCGCGGCCTGTCCTGCACAGAGGCCTGCGGCTAACAGGGCCATCAAAGGTAATCGCACGTTGTTCCCCTTCCTTATACCGGCTATCAACTGCTGCAAATTCGCCGCCCCACGGCGCGGCCGCGTCTCGCCGCCCGCACGGACTCGGCCATTACGGCTCGATCGAGATCACCGTCACCGACTTCGGCTCGACGCTCATTGTGAGCTTCCCGTTCTGCGCCTTGGCCGAGATCGGCTTTGGCACCACTGTCTGCGGCGCTTCGAATGAGTTCACGCTGTCCACCCTTGGCGCCGTCAGCGTCTCCCCGCTGGCCGCCTTCGCCTTCACTCCGGCCACGTCGACCTCGATCTCCGCGCTCTGCTCAGGATCGACGTTGGTGATCTCCAGCCACAGCTTGCCGGAGGCGTCCCTGGCGGCGATGGCGTCCACCCTCGGCAGGCTGATCTCGCCCTGCTTGTAGGTGCCGGCGTCGAAAGTCACCGGCACGAATGTGGCGTTCTGGAACGGTACGTACATCCGGAACACGTGGTAGGTCGGAGTGAGAATCATCTTCTCTTTGCTGGTGAGGATCATCGCCTGCAGCACGTTGATCATCTGCGCGATGTTAGCCATCCGCACACGGTCGGCGTGGCGCGCGAAGATGTTGAGGTTCAAGGACGCGAGAACCGCGTCACGGAGGCTGTTCTGCTGCACCAGAAAGCCTGGGTTGCTGCCCGGCATCGGCGCCAGCCAGGCTCCCCACTCATCCACCACCAGAGCGACCTTCTTCTGCGGATCGTACTTGTCCATCACAGCGGATTGTTTCCAGACAAGATCCTCCATCTCCAGCGTCGACTTGAGCATCTGGCTGTACTCCTTGACTCCGAAGCCCACCGAGGCGAAGGAGGGCGGCCACCTGACCACCGTGTAAGAGTGCACCGAGAGCCCGTTGATGTCCCAGCTCCAATGGCGGTTCTGGTAGGCCTTCATGATCGTCTCGGTCCACTCGGTGCTGGCATCGCCCGGGCCGACGGCGATCTTCAGCATCTGCTGATCTTTCTGCTGTGCCGGGTTGAAGTTGCGGACGAAGCGGCTGTAGATCTTGAGCTGGCTCAGGTAGTAGTCGGCGCTCATGTTGCCGCCGCAATCCCAACTCTCGTTGCCAATGCCGATAAGGGCGATCTTATACGGAGCGCTATGCCCGTTGGCGGCCCGCTCTTTCGCAAGAGCCGTCGGCTGGCTGGCAGTCAGGTATTCCAACCACTCCGCGGCCTCCTGCGGCGTGCCTGAACCGACGTTTACCGAAAGGTAGGCCTCGCTCCCGATCTGATCGAGGAAATCCATGAATTCGTGCGTCCCGAAGCTGTTCGGCTCGATGACTCCGCCCCAATTAGGATTGAGCGTCGCAGTGCGCTTGTCCGCTGGGCCGATGCCCTTGCGCCAGTGGTACTCGTCTGCAAAGCAGCCGCCCGGCCAGCGCACGTTCGGAACCTTCAGCGCGCGCAGCGCCCCCACCACGTCGTTGCGGATCCCGCGCGTGTTCGGAATCGGTGAATCCGGTCCGACCCAGATCCCTTCGTAGATCCCGCTGCCCAGGTGCTCGGCGAACTGGCCGAAGATGTTGCGGTCGATCTTTGCTCCGGACCTGGCTGGATCGACCGTCAAGTAGACCTTATCCGCAGCCGAGCCGGGTGCGGCCAGCGTGAGGACAAGTAGTCCGACAGTGCTGAACATCGCACGAATCATAGAAACTCTCCTTCAGACAGCGAAACTGAGAATGAGAACAAGAGACGAACCTCCCACAGAATATCGCGCCCAGACTCCAGCGAGTCATCCTGCGCCGCACTCGCAACCTTGACCAACAGTTGGGCAACTGCGGTGCAGCCCTGCCAGCACTTCGCCTTCAACGAGCCGGGAGACCTGCTCGTCGAGCCCCACGGGGGAGGAACTTTGGAATTCCCCAATATATAGACCAGTGCGTTGCGGGGACAAGGCGAATAAGTCCTTCTTCATCAATCGAATTTCTCGATGGGTCATGCCGCCGGGTACGCGGCGACATCCCGCCCGCACCGTTCGGAGAAACGCAGCACCTCGCAGCACGCCTTCAATAGACCGTGTGGCCAACCGTGCCCCCCGGCCAATCGTCGGTGCGGAAAGGCGCGGCCGGAAGTCCTGCCCCGTTAAACAGGTCGCGGCTGGATTGGCCTGCCAGGGGTAAGATCGAAGCGGCTTCTTCCGCGCGCAGATCAGAATCCGGGCAACGACGGGCGCAAACAGCATCCATGTTAGGTTAAGGCAAAGAAGGTACTTCGATCTCATATGCTGACCAGAAGCAAAGTGTTCTTCCTCTTGGCCCTGACCTCCGGCCTAAGCCTGTTCGGCGCCGATTTCGCCATGACGGTGACCGACAAGAACTACCTGGACACGCAAGGTTTTAGCGTATTTCTCTACGACAGCAAGTACCACCCCATTTTCGTTGACCAGAAGAACACGGCCATGGAGATGATTCTCCACGGCCAACGCATCGCGACGAACGGCGACGTACGCCTGATGCCCACTCCCGAGCAGTGGGACCTGGTGGCAACGCTCAACGGGCGTCAACCCGACAAGGCGAACAACCGGCTCACCGCCAACCTCGCTTTCCCGACTTTCGATCTCAGCTACACGCTGGAGGTCGCAGCGGAACCGGGCGGCGTGAAGGTCAGCATCAATCTCGACAAGCCGCTACCGGAGAAACTGGCCGGGCGGGCGGGCTTCAACCTGGAGTTCCTCCCCTCGATCTACATGGGCAGGGCTTACCTGGTGGATGGAACCCAAGCCGGCATCTTCCCGCGAACGCCTAACGATCCGATGGTCAAGGTCCTGCCGCTTGCCGATGAACCGAAAAAGGCCTACTACCTGGAGGACTGGGACAAGGCCAAGGGATACACCCAGCCGCTGCCGTTCGCCGAGGGGAAGAGCATCACCTTGGGGATCGACGATCCGCTGGCCCGGGTCAACGTTAAGTCGGATACCTCCAACCTCATGCTGTTCGACGGACGCAACCGCGCACAGAATGGCTGGTTCGTGCTGCGTTCACTGATCCCTGCGGGCAAGACCACGGGCGCCATTGTGTGGCACATCAAGCCCGACTTGATTCCGAACTGGACGCGGCCGCCGATGATCGCCCATAGCCAAGTCGGTTATGCGCCGGGTTTCTCCAAGGTGGCGGTACTCGAACTCGACCCGAAGTACGACGGGCCGAAGACAGCGAAAGTACTGCGCCTGATGGAAGACGGTGCATACAAGCAGGCGTTCGAGGGCCCGATCACTGCTTCAGAGGCCTGGTTGCGCTACGTCTATTCGAAATTCGACTTCACCCCGGTGAACGACCCCGGCCTTTATGTAATTGAATACGCGGGCCAGCGTACGGCGCCCTTTCCCATCTCCAAGGACGCTTACGCCAACATCTGGCAGGACAGCCTGGACCATCACATCGCGGTGCAGATGGATCACGTTTCCGTTCGCGAAGGCTACCGCGTGTGGCACGGCGCTTCGCACCTGGACGATGGCCGCCTGGCCCCCGTGGTCGGGGAGCAGTTCGACAACTGGAATCAGGCTACGGCAACGGACGGCAAGTACAAAGGCGGCGATCATATTCCTGGAATGAATGTGGGCGGCTGGTATGATGCCGGCGATTTCGACCTCGAGGAGCCTGCCCAACTGGAGGTCATTCAGAGCCTGGCTTTGGCTTATCGCGAATTCAATCTGAAGTACGACCAGCTTACGGTGGATGAAGTCGCCCGTGAAGTTGAGATGCACCGTCCCGACGGCGTGCCGGATGCGGTGCAGCAGGTCAAGCACGGCGCGTTGCTGATTCTGGCGCAGTTTAAGAACATCGGCCACTCGATCCGCGGCACCCATGAACCCGATCTTCGTCAGTATACGCACTTGGGCGACGGCTCAACGAAAACGGGCGGCCGTATCTATGACCCGAAGCTCGGTCCGAACGAGGTTCAGGGCGAGTATTCCGGCAAGCCGGACGACCGCTGGATTTTCTCCACTACCAACGGGTTCTTCCAATGGGGCAGTATCGCCGCGCTGGCGGCGGCAGCCGATGTGCTGAAAGGCTGGGATGACGCCTTAGCCAAAGACTGTCTCGAGACGTCCATCAAAGCATGGTACGACGAGAAGGCGAACCCGACCCAAGCTCCCGGCCGCGGCGGGTTCGGCGGAGCGCCTCCGACGGGTGCTCCCGCCCAGGGCGTGCTGGCTGCGTCTCAGGGCGTGGTGCCCGGCGCCCCTGCCGCTCCGGCAGCCCCTCCGGGAGGTACCGGCCGTGGCGGCTTCGGCGCCACGCAGGACTGGGCTGGGCCCTGGAATTGACTATCGCGACGAATGGCGCCGAGCCCTACAAGTCGCGCCTGAAGGAGTTGTTCCCCCAGATGATCACCCCGCAGCAAATTGGCTTTCGTGGTTGGACCTCAATCCGGGCCTTGCCTTATCTGGACGCGAGCGCCAAAGAGCAACTCCGGGAAGCGGTAAAGACATACATGGCGGGTCTCGACAAGCAGTTGGAAGCCACGCCGTTCGGCGTGCCCCCTAGCATGGGGACCTGGGGAGGATCGGGCAGCGTAGTCGACATGGCCACGCGGATGTACTTTCTGCACAGGGCGTTTCCGGATCTTGTGAGCCCGGAATACACGCTTCGGGCCGTCAATTACATCCTCGGGACGCATCCGGTATCCAGCACTTCGTATGTAGCTGGGGTCGGTACGGTCTCGAAGACGACGACATACAGCAACAACCGCGCCGACAATTCGTACATTCCGGGCGCTGTGATTCCGGGATACATCATCATCAAGCCGGACTTCCCCGAGTGCATCGACGACTTCGGATTCCTCTGGTTCGAGCATGAAGCCGTCGTGGCCGGGTCGGCAAGTTGGGTCCTGGCCGGCAACGCTGCGGATGCGATCGTTAAGGAACGGAAGTAGGGCCCGAGCTACAAGCGCCCGGCGATCCCAATAGGGGTTACCGGTTGGCTTCTGTTTTTTGGGGAATCCGATTGTGACGCGGGTGCCTCGATTCTGCGCCGACACTTCAGAGGGACTTGCAAAATTCGGAATATTGCAGGTCGGCCCCATCGGCCGATTTTGCAAGTCCAACAAAACACGGTGCCGAATTTTCCCGAGTCCGCCGTTTCTGCTGCCAACGGCGAATTTTGCAAGTCCCTCTTCAGCCGGGCTGTGGGTAGCCGAAACTCCACGACATTCTGAAATCAGCACTTTGCATTCTGGTGCCTGCGCGATGGCGAGGCTACGTTAAGTCATGTTAATAGGGTGACCTAATGGCAAGATTGATCCTTTGCGTCGTCGCAGTCATCAGGGTGTGCTTCCGCAGTTGAAGCGACACTGCGTTCGAAATCCTTGCCCCCCGACAGCAGGTCGCCGACTCGAACGCAAGAGGGCGCGGCAAGCATTGAGTTCCCTGGACCGGTTCTTCTGGACGACTCTCTGGCGTTTCTGGTCCCGTTGGACCGATGTGCTTCTTCTCGTAAAGCCCGAGACCGTTGTCGGCTGGCACCGCGCCGGCTTGCAGCTCTACTGGGGATGGCGATCCCGGTCCCCCGCGGGCCAACCGAAGATCGCCGCTGAGACTCATGTTCTGATCCGACGATTAGCCGAAAAAACTCAGATTGGGGCGTTCCCAAGATCCACGGCGAACTCTTGAAGCTCGGCTTCGTCGTTTCAGAACGGAGTGTACAACCATTTGAGAACGACCGCGTCAGTGTCGGCGGACGCCGATCAGACGGGCGGTCGGAGAGGCTCCTCCCACGCGCACCGTGCCCAGGAGAGCTTCGAAATCCGGGAAGGATTCATCAGCTCGGAGCGCAAGCACACGATGGAGCTGCGCCAGAGACGCATCGCTCAGGACAAAGTCGCCGCCCGCTTCGGTCGCTTCCGTTTCCGTGCCGGCGATCAGCAGTGCTTTGCCCTTCCCACTCAGATTAGGGAGCCGGGCGATCACGCAAAAGCCCTCGGGAATGCGATGTCCGGAAGCTTCCTCGGCGCGATATAGCTCTTTTTCACCGGGTTGTGGCTTCAGGTTGCGTATGGCGGTCTCCGCCGGATGGCCCTCATAGGAGTACTGGAAGTTCATCTGAGGCTCGAAGAGCTCGGCCCATGGGTCGGAACGCTTGCTTCCAATGAGGACCACATTGTTCGTCTTCAGCCGCATCGGCTGAAAGTCGCGGGCGTGCATGATCAGCACGCGGTCATTCCTCGGATTGGCGAGCCAGGAGATCTTTCGCGCCAGGTTCGCATCTCCGACACTTGTGTAGCGGCGGTGCATCAGCATGATGGCCGATTCCCGCAGTCCACCCTGAGGCGGAATGGCGTCGATCAAAGTCTGGTAGTCACGATTTGCGTATTGTTCCGCCGAGACGTCCACGTCGCTCAGATCCTTCAGGAAGCCGAAATTCGAATCGGCCAGCACGATGTCGAGATTCTGGGTTGAGCTCAGAAACGGGGACCAGAACAGATTGACGAATGGCGCCAGCGGAGGCGGTTGTTCGGTTCGGAGACGGATGTCGTCCCAAGCCAGTCCGGCCGCGGCTACGATCAGGAGGACTGCCGCAGCGATTTCCCATGCGGTCCTGGACCGCTTGGGAGCGTCCTGGCCGGGAAGCACAAGCGGCTCCTCCGATTCGACCGTCGCGTCGGCTTCGACAGGAGCAACCGGCCTCGGGCGAAAGAGCGGCTTGTAGTTTCCTTTGGGGATTTCAATTACTGTTTCTTCGGAGACTCCTTCCGACTGGAAATACTGCTCCAAACGTTTGCGAAGCTGGGACGCGTGGACCCGGACGATGGTGTCTTCGCCGCCCTGCGTGGCGCTGCGACCGAACACGTGCAGCGCTATTTCCGGCTCGTGAATGGGCTTATCCGGATCGTTGATGCCGCGCTTCGTGATGTAGAGCAGGAAGTCGCGCAACCGTGTAGAGCGGGAAAAGTGCGTGCTGGAGAGGACGCGAGCGACGAGCGCCTGCCGCTCTTGCGACGGCAGCGAGTTCTTGTGTAGGGCTGCGGTGTCTTTCATGAAGATCGACATCCGTTAACGTGAATTCACGTCTTCTTCACGCCAAGAACCAGAGCTGAAAGCAATCGGCATCCAAGCAGGACCCATTGTATTCTTGCCCCGTCTTCCGTGCAACTTACGGACTGTACGGACTGTACGGGCACGCTGTAATGTGCTTCTCAGGGAATCAGGGGGCTTCGCGGCGACCGATTCACACGGGTGGGATTTTCCCGAAACCGGGCAGCCTGGAATACTCGCCTTCCGGTCGCAGCACTGGTGCTGGATAACCTCAGTCGGGCTCTCTCACCTGGACCACCCGATTGATGGGAACATGACTCAGCACTTGCACCTTGCCGCTCGGCCACCGAATCTCGGCTTTCGCCACGGAAGTGGCGGGGCCGAGGCCGAAGTGTAAAGGGACCAGCGCCGAAGATGCGTAGCCCTGGCTGGAGACGCGCACACCAAGCTGGCCGTTGACCCGGATTTCCGCCCCGATGCCATCGCGATTGCTGGTGCGGCCGGTCAATTCGAACGCCACCCAGGATTGCTGTCCCGCCGTGACGTTGTGCCAGAGTTCGGGGGCTTCGCCCAAGACGCTGACCGCGACATCGAGTCGTCCGTCGTTGTCGAAGTCTGCCACGGCCACGCCCCGGTGCGCTCTCGGAATCTGAAACTCGTCGCCCGCGGAGGCTGAAACATCCTGCAGAATTCCATTCCCCAGATTACGAAAGAGAACGTTGGGGAGCATGTATTTGTCGCCGGAAAGCGCCTCGATGTTGTCGGTCACGTGCGACCCGGCAGTGAACAGATCCTTCCGGCCGTCGTTGTCGAAGTCGGCGAGGACGACGCCCCAGCCGCTCTTGCGGATCGATTGCGGGCCCAACCGGCTGCTATAGGTCGCGTCCCGGAATGCGCCCGATCCCAGGTTCTGATACAGCGTGAAGGTCTGGCCGGCAAGCGCGGTGAAGACAACATCGGGACGCCCGTCGTTGTCGAAATCCTGGAAATCCGCCCCCATCCCGGAGACGACCTGGCCGTTTTGCGGCAGGGCGACGCCGGCATCCAGGGCCACCTGTTCGAACTTGCCGTTGCGTAAGTTGTGGAACAGGAAGTTTGGCAACGTGTCGTTGGTTACGAAGATGTCGGGATAGCCGTCGCCGTCGTAGTCGGCCGAGACGGCGCTCATGCCCTTTCCCGTAAAGCGTCCGATTCCGCTCGCGATGGAAACGTCCTCAAACGTGCCATCACCCCGGTTGTGATACAGGCGATTGGGGAGACCTTCCACCTGACGAGGGTCGCAATAGACCGTCATATCCATGCCGGGTGCGTGGCAAATCGGGCTCGATTGAGGCGACCACCTGAGGTAATTGACCACGAACAGGTCGAGCTTGCCGTCGCGGTCGTAATCGAGCCAGACGGCATGCACGGCCCATTCCGAAGTGCGTAGTCCAGCCTTGTCCGTTACGTCGCTGAAGTGTCCGTTTCCGTCATTGTGGTACAAATGGCTGCCCTGCGCGCCGGCCACGAAAAGGTCTACCCGACCGTCGTTGTCGTAGTCTGCGGCGGCAGCCCCGATTGAATAGCCCTCCCCGGCCAGACCCGACCCGGCGGTGACGTCCCGGAATACGAGGTCACCCTCGTTGTGCAGTAAGCGGTTCTCGTCGCGTCCGGATTGTTTGACCAACGAGGGCAGCGGCGCGCCGTTGGTGAGGAACAAGTCGATCTTCCCGTCGCCGTCATAGTCGAATGCGGCGAGTCCGCCCGCCATTGTTTCGACCAGGTGACGCTGCGGGGTAGGATGGTTTTCGAGCACCGCAGGCAATCGCGACAGTTCGAAGCGGATCGGTGCGGGCGAGGGCGGGACCACCGGCAGCAAGGGGGAAGCCAGCCAGAAGGCCACCCCGGCCGCCACAGGAATCACAAGAATCCGCATTGGAAGACCGAGAATAGAACAGCATGCCGACCCAGTCAAATTATGGCCCGAGTCGCGCACTGCTTGGTCGTGCCGTGAGCGCCATCTGCCTGGCGTCGCTTTTACTCGCTCATTCCTTAGCGCGGCCCCGGCCTGCCGCCACTTCCGAAGACCTGCCGGCGCTCGCTGAAGACGCGAGGAAAGCCCTGCTTGCCGATCGTTTCGACGAAGCCATCGGACTCTATCGGCGGCTCGCGAAGGCGCTTCCCGCTGAACCGGGCGTTCGCCTGAACCTAGCCATGGCCCTGCACTCGGCGGGACGGTACGGCGAATCGGTCGCTCAGCTCGAGCGTTTGCGAGCCTCGCAGGCCCGGAATCCACGCTTCTGGTTCCTGCTCGGAGTGGGTTATCTGAAGTTGGAGCAGCCCGGCAAAGCCGTGGAGCCGCTCGAACGGGCCGTGCATCTTGATCCGTCGTATACGCCAAACCGCATCGAGCTTGCGGGCGCACTGCTGGAAAACGGCTCCCTGGAGAAGGCGGAAGCCGCGTTTCGGGCGCTTTCTAATGACGAGCCCGGCCTGCCCAAAGCCTGGCAGGGGCTGGCAGTTGCCC
The DNA here is from genome assembly GCA_963823095.1 of Terriglobia bacterium. Taxonomy (GTDB): domain Bacteria; phylum Acidobacteriota; class Terriglobia; order Bryobacterales; family Bryobacteraceae; genus CAIVVT01. The sequence goes on along the minus strand of CAWGKI010000018.1, from coordinate 107,446 downwards.
GCCTGGAGTTGGCGCGCGAGGCTTCGGAAGCACTCGACCGTCTCGCGCCGGAATCCTCGTTTCGATTTGCGCTGGCCGCGCTGGCGGCAGTCGGGCAGGGCGACCTGAAGCAGGCTCGTTCGCTATACCGGAAGGCGCTAGCCGCCGCTCCCCCTGCGCCTTGGCTCGAGCAGGAATTCGCCGCGCTTTCCGGCGGTGTCAAGACCGGACCGGACGCACGCAACGACTCGGGTCATCCGCTGGCGCTCGCTTTCTTCGGTGGACAGATGGAGCACGTGCTGAATCTCTCGTCGCGTGCGCGCGATCCGGAGGCGTTGTATTGGAGGTCTAGGGGTTACGCCGAACTCGCTCGCATCGCGGTGGAGCGGCTTTCCAGCCTACCTGCTTCCGCCGAGCGGCATGAACTGCTGGCAGTCGCCATGCAGCGGGCAGGACGGCGCGCCGACGCGGTCGCGGAGTGGCGCGAAGCCAGCCGGATGTCTCCCGCCGACCGCCGCATTCGCGGCGAACTGGCCCGGTCGTTGCGACTAAACCGGCAGTATGACGAGGCGGTACCATTGCTCGAGGAAATGGCGCGGCTCGATCCCGCCCGCGCGGAATGGCGGTTCGAACTGGGCGATTGCCTGTTGAGCCAGGGTCATCCGGAGCAGGCTTTAGCTCACCTCACGCGCGCCGTCGAACTGCGCCCGTCTGCGCTGGCATATCGGGCGCTGTTGGGTCAGGTGCTCTTTCAGTCGGGCAACGCGCAAGCCGCAGTGGTCCAACTGGAGAAAGCCGCACTTGTGGACCGGGACGGATCCATCCACTTTCAGCTCGCGAATGCCTATCGAAGCCTGGGCAAGCTGGAACTGTCGCGTCACGCTCTGGCGCGCCAGAAGGAACTGCAAGCGGCGGCCGCGAGCAGGTGAAGAGCCCGCTGCCGAGTGCCTGCCGTGTTTCGCTTGAATCGGTTCGAACTACTCTTCACCCTCGATTCACCCCCTCTTCACAAGTGCGGTTATCGACTTGAACTTCCGCCCGCGACGGGTTGCACAGGATGACTGAAAGCTCTTGTTTCCAATAGCTTCAGGTGAGCTGTCCCAGATTATGGCCGCGAGTGGGGAGGAAGAGTCGGAATTCGCCGTGAATTATCTTGTTGCTAGCGTATATCATAGTCCCTAATCGTTCAGAGGTTTCTTGCACAATGGGGCTTTCCACGCGAACAACGCTTCTGCTTCTCCTGCTCTGTTCAACCGCGGCAGTCGGGCAGATTTTCACAGCAAACGTGACAGGGGTGGTCACAGATCCGACTGGTAGCGCGGTCGCGAATGCGCAGGTTCAAATCCAAAACACGAAGACCGGAGACTTGCGCCAGGTCAAGGCGGATGAGACCGGCCGGTATACCTTCTCTCAGATTCAGCCTGGTCAGTATGAACTGACTGTTACCGCGAGTGGTTTTAAGAAGTACTCCACGGTGGGCATTAACCTGGACGCAAACCAGACAGCGGAGTACAACGCCGCGCTCGCCATCGGCGACAACACGCAAAGCGTTGAGGTCACCGCCTCGGTCATCGCGGTCGATGCTCAGACAGCCAACAAGAGCGTTACCTTCACACCGCAGGAGATGGTCGAGTTACCCGTAGGGTTGCGCAATCCCTTATTGCTGGTCCACGCCACGGCGGGCGTCAACGCCGTGCGCCAGGGCATTGAGCCTTACATGACCGACCAGAACACGAACCGGTTCGCCCTGAATGGCGGACGCGACGAGTCCTCCACGATCCTGATCGACGGAGTGCCGATCGCCGCTCCGGGGTGGGGCGGGGCGATTGCAACGCCGTCATCGGACGCGACGGCCGAGGTCCAGATCGTCCGTCAGGCCTATGACACGCAATATGGCAAAACGGACGGCGGCGCGGTCAGCGTCGTCACAAAGGGCGGTACCAGCCAATTCCATGGCGGCGCATTTGAGTTCTTGCGCAACAACGTGTTGAACGCGAACAGCTGGGACAACAACAGGGCCGGCAACCCCAGGCCATCCTACCAGCGGCATCAGTTTGGCGGAAACGTTGGTGGGCCGCTTTGGAAGAGCAAGAAGCTGTTCTTCTTTACCGCTTTTGAATCCCTGAAACAGGCGACGCCGGATTCCACTTACGCCATCGTCCCGACGGCTGCAATGAAGAACGGCGACTTCTCGCAGGTTCTCAATACCGATGGCGGGCTGGCGCAGATTTACGATCCGTTCTCCACAAACCCGACGACTCTGGCGCGAACGCCCTTCTCTGGCAACGTCATCCCGTCGGCGCGATTCGATTCGGTGGGCCAGAAGGTCGCTCAACTTTTCCCGAATCCGAATCAGCCCGATCAAATCATTAACGGCGGCGCTTTTGCGAAAAGCGGCAAGCTGGTCTCCAACTACTACAAGATTGACGAGCGCATCGATTGGGTGAAGAGCGAGAAGTACACGCTTTTCGGCCGCATCACGAAGGCGTGGCAGACTGACAGCGTGCCGATCTATTTCGGCAATGGCGCCGACAGCACCACTGGAGAGAAGGATCCGCGGTTCCAGGTGGTGATCGGCAACACCTGGGTGCCGAGCCCGACCATGGTAGTTAACCTCCTGATCGGCGTGGGACGCTGGCACGAGAGTGATTTGACCTCGAGTTCGGGCTATGCCAACTCGATTGGCCTGCCTGCCGCCGTAGTGAAGCAGTTTCAGACCGACACGCTGCCGCAGTTCGGCTTTGCCAATTACGCCCAAATCGCCTACAACGAATTTAACCAGAACGTCCGCCAATTGGAGAACTTCCAGTTGAATGCGACCAAGGAATTGCACTCGCACAGCCTAAAGTTCGGCGCACTGTTTGAGATCGGCAAGCTCAACACGAACGATGCGTTTTCAGCCAATTTCAACTTCGACCAGGATCTGACTTCCGGACCGGTTGCGAGCACGGGCGTAAGCGCTTCGGGCAACGACATCGCCTCACTTTTGCTGGGCACGGGCAACGGCGGCTCGCTACCCTACAACGCTCAACTCGCGCTTACGCAGCATGACTATGCGCTGTACTTCCACGACACGTGGCGCGCCACTCGCCGGCTGACTTTCAGTTACGGCGTGCGCTATGAGATCCAGGCGCCGCGCACCGAGCGTTTCAACCGCTTCAATTACTTCAATTTCAATGCCGCCAACCCGCTCTCCGCGGCGACCGGGCTGAACCTCAAGGGCGGTCTGGTCTACGGCAACAAGAACATGTGGAATCCCGACTACAACGATCTAGCCCCGCGCGCGAGCCTTGCGTACAAGGTCACCGAAAAGCTCGTGTTCCGCGCCGGGTTCGGTATTTTCTATCCACCGACCGTGGCCGTTGCCAACGGACCGACCGACGGCTATTCAACCACCACGAACTGGCTTGCGACGCAGGGCGGCGCGGGCCTGATCCCGGCCAACGTACTGTCCAATCCGTTCCCGAGCGGCTTCAACAATCCGATCGGTGGCGGAAACGGCATGCTCACTGAAGTCGGGCAAGCCATCAATGCTGCTTCTCTGTTGCACCCCTCGGGGTACACGCAAAGCTACAGCGCCGACTTCCAGTATCAGATCGGCAATGCCGGAGTGGTCGAACTCGGCTACACGGGCGTACAGGGCCGCAAACTCCTGTTGGGTGCGGCCAATATGAATATCAACCAACTCAATTCGAGCTTGCTATCTCAGGGCAGCGCGCTGAATGCTCAAGTGAAGAACCCGTTCTACGGAGTGATCACCGACCCGACGAGCGTGCTGAGCGGACCGACGGTGCCTGCGTTCAGGCTGTTGGTGCCGTATCCGCAGTTCTCCGCGGTTGCACTCTCACCCGACACCCCGGGTTCCAGTTCCAGCTTCAACGCCCTCACGGCGAAGTATAATCAGCGGCTCAGCAATGGCTTGAACATGTTGTTGACCTACCAGTGGTCCAAAGCGATTGACAATGTTTCTGAGACGCAGGTGTGGGAGATCAAGAACTACACCCGAGACATCAACAACCTGGCGGCCGAGCGCTCCATCAGTGGTCACGACGTTCCACAGGACTTCCGCGCGGCCATCCTGTGGGATCTCCCGGTGGGCCGCGGCAAGAAGTACGGCGCCGGTATGAACAAACTCGTGGATCAAGTGATCGGCGGATGGCGCGTCAGCACGATCGTCCGCCTGGCCGACGGCCTGCCGTTGCAGTTCACGTCCTCCAACGGCAACGGCAGCTTTGGATACGTCGTTCAGCGGCCCAACGTTACCTCACTGCCCGCGTTGGGCACGGTCTCTGGAGGTAAGAGCATTTACGAGTGGTTCAACACGGACACCTCAGTTTCGACCAAACCGGCGGCATTCACTCTCGGCAACATGCCGCGCTATGCAGGCAACATCCGCACCGGCGCAACCGACGATACCGACTTCCTGTTGAGCAAAGCATGGACCTACAAGGAGCACTACCGCCTCCAGTTCCGCGCCGAGGCCTACAACTTCACCAACACTCCGCAGTACGGCCGGGCTAACACCAATCGCAGCAGCGGCAGCTACGGCCAGGTGACCGGCACCTTCAACGTAAGCCCGAGAAACGTCCAACTCGCCATGCGGCTGGACTTCTAGGCGGCATCCCACGCGAGGCGCCCGGAGATCCTCTCCCAACGGGTCTCCGCGCGCCTCTTGCGTGCCCGGCCGCCACGGTCGCCGGGGCGCCGCCTGTCTTGTTCGACGAGGCTGCTGTGTTCCTCTCTCCCGCCCGCTGCGACTTTATGAAGCACCGCATTGCCGCACTTGTCACTTCTGCGCTTGCGCTGACCCTCACTCCTGCCTATTGCCAGGGGGACCATGTGAATGCCCAACTCATTTGGCATTCACCTGTTGTTGATGCAAACTCCAAGCTTCTCGCCTGGCACGAGCCTCAGAAGAACCTCGGTTGGGACAAGGTCCTGCGCCTCGGCTGGGATTTCCTGGAACACAAGGTCCCCAAGGACACCCGCTACGGCACGGGCCTGCCGGTCTATTTAGTGAATTCCGTCTTCGACGGCAACACGCTGCAAGGCGAGTACTGGCAGCACAACCCTGCCATGCTCTTCGCCGCCATGGTCGATAGCCTTCTCGGCTGGTACCCGTATTCGGGCGACACTGAAGCGATCGCGCTCGTGCGAGGCATGCTCGATCACCAGCTCGCGCACGGCACCACACCGGCAGACTGGGCCTGGGCAGGCGTTCCCTTTGCGACCAGTTGCGGTAACACGGCCGACTATGGCCGGTGCATCCAGGACATGCCCCACGAGTTCTACGGCGGCACGGAGTCCGACAAGGTGGGCGAACTCGGCGCGGGTTATGTCCTTTTCTATGAGATGACCGGCGAGCGCAAGTACCTGGATGCGGGGCTCCGCTGTGCCGTCGCGTTGGCGCGTCACGTCAAGGCGGGGGATGCCACCCACACCCCCTGGCCATTCCGCCTGGACGCCCGGAGCGGCGCGACTATAGCCGGCGAGGACTACGGCGGCAACATCGTTGGTCCACTTCGGTTGTTCGACGAGTTGATTCGTGTCAAAGAGGGCGATACCGGCGCATTCATAGCGGCTCGCGAGACTGCGGTGCGGTGGCTGCTCAACCATCCATTGAATCGCGAAAGCCCGGCATACAACCGGTGGACTGGCTATTTCGAGGATGTCGCCAAGGATCAGTCGAACCTTAATCAGGTGCTCCCAACCGCGCTCGTCCGCTACATACTTTCAAGTCCCAATCCCGCTGCGCTGACGCCGAAATGGACCCACTGGCCGATGATGACCGGCCGGCTGCTCGATTGGGTTCGAACAAGTTTCGGGCGCGGGGCATTTCTCGGTGCCTACGGAATCGACGAACAGGCGAACCCAGACACCCGTGTGTACGGTCATAGTTGCTGTTCGCGAGCCGGCTTGTCGAGCCACACCGCGCGTTGGGCGGCGGCCAACGCCCTCTACTACGAGAAAACGGGCGACGTCCAGGCGCGCGAGGACGCGTTCCGCTCGCTGAATTACGCAACTTACTTCACCCTCCCCGACGGGCGTGTTTCGTGTTGCGGCGACGGCTTCGGAGGACAATTCTGGTTTAGCGACGGCTACGGAGACTACCTACGTAGCTTCAACTGGGCCATGGGCGCGCTGCCGGAATACGCGCCCTCTGGCGAAGACCACCTACTGCGTTCATCGTCGATCATCCAGAAGGTGGCTTATGGTCGCAGGCGCCTCAGCTACACGACGTTCGACCGGGAATCCACCGAAGTGATCCGGCTGTCGTACAAGCCTGCGAGCATTGTCGCTGGCGGTCACGCCATCCAACGGTCGGAGGCTTTGTCCGGTGAGGCATACACACTGACGCCGCTCGCGGCGGGCGACTACGTCGTCCGGCTACACCACGTGGGAAGCAATCAGATAAGGCTTGGAGGCCCGGAAGCCCTTCGTCCAAACCCGGTAGACGGCTTGAGATGATCACGCAACGCGGCCAGGCATCCCTGCAATGTTCGTCCTTCACTAAGGCTGGCATACTCATCGAAGGCCAACAGGCTTCCGTCCAACCTCTGCCGCAGGGATCCAGCCTCAAGCCTCCAACTTCAATGTTGTTGGTCGTGAGGAGAGCCTGGGAGGTACAATTCACGCTGCCCGTCAAGGTGATTAATCCGACGTCTTGCTCAGCCCTTGACAATCAGATCATTGTCGACCGTACCCTCGATCGTATGCGTCAGAGCAACGACACGGTTGACGTATGCAGGGGTTGAAGCTATTGGCTTCTTGCCCAAGCTGCAGGTGTCAGTTTGGGAATGCTGCGGATCGAGCAGTTGGCTAGGCCGGGGAGAACCGACGCCAGGTAGTCGCGGACCGGAAGCTTGATCCGGCGGCAGCTTTCGATGACAGATAAAATCGCGGCCACCTTCGGCCCGGCCTGCTCACTGCCGACATGAATCCAGTTGCGGCGTCCCAGCGCGATGCCGCGCATTGAGTTCTCCGCCAGGTTGTTGCTCAACTCCAGTTCGGGATGTTCCAGGAACCGGGTTAGTTTATGCCACAGCGTCAGGGTATAGCTGAGCGCCTTGCCCAGTGCGCTGGAAGGCAGCGCCGCGAGCTGCGCGGCTTGCATCTCCTGCTTGATGATGTCGAGCAATGGACGGGACCGCTCCTGGCGCAGAGCATGGCGCGCCGCATGATCCAGGTCCGCGTCGCGAGCCTCGCCATCAATCAAAAACAACTCGTCGATCCGCCCCACGAGCTGTCTCGCGACGCGGTCGCCGGGATTGAGTTTGAGGGCGTCGAACACCTTCCTGCGCGCGTGCGCCCAACAGGCCGCATGCACCATCTTCGGACCACCCGTGCGGTCGTATGCAGTGTAGCCGTCGGTCTGCAGAATACCTTCAAACTGGCCGAGGAATCGTTTCGGACCTTCGCGCCCGCGCCCCATCCGAAATTCAAAGACTGTACTTTCTCCGGGTTTTCCGTATTGCCACAAATAGGCTTGATGATTCTTCCCGCGCCGATCGTGCATCTGCACCGGAACCGGCGTTTCATCGGCTTGAATGTAACCGCCGCCGATTAACTCCCGGCCGATCGCCGCGGTGATCGGCGTGAGTAACTCGCCGACACGCATCACCCAGCCGTCCAGCGTCGCCCGGCTGATGGAAACTCCGGCGTCCCGCTGCAGAATCGCACTCTGCCGGTATAGCGGAAGGTGGTCGCTATTATGTGGTACAGCACATAATAGCGATTATGTTGGCTTGCCCGTTATGTTGTGATCGGGCAGATTGGGCGCATGGATGCTGCGTTTTTCAAATCTGAAGGCAACATAACGAAGGGACCAAAGAGAGCTTGGAAGCATTAGCATGATCCGGGATGGAAAGGATCCCGGTAAATGCTGAGGACTCTGTTGCGGCTGGAACAGCCGTTCTATATCGCCCGCCAGGAGAAAGCCCCGCTACTTCGAGAACGGGAAGCCTTTCTGGAACACCTACTTCAACAGGGCACGAGCTTGGCCGCGGCGCGCAGTGTGTCGTGGCAATTGCTGAACGTCGTCAGGTTGCTGAAACTGACTCGATTGCGCGGTGTGTGGACAAGCGAAATCCAAGATGCCGCCCAACGGTGGACACGGCAACAGCGCTCGAATCCCAATGTACGATCCTACAAGCACTCAGGCAGTTACTTCACGTATGTAGCGAAAAAGTGGCTGCGCTTCGCACGCGTGTTGAAAGAGCCGACGATTCCGCGCATGCGGTTCGCAGACCAGACAGATGAGTTTGCGAAATGGATGACGGAAGAAAGGGGGCTGTCGGCTGTGACGGCAAGATCACGCTGGCACAAGGTATTGCTGTTTCTCAAGTGGTTTTCCGACCGGCACCGTTCGCTCGCTGTGCTGCGACTCAACGATGTGGATGCCTTCCTGATCTTCAAGGGGACTCAGGGCTGGAGTCGGAAGTCGGCCTGCGGATATGCCGATGCTCTGCGAGCCTTCTTCCGTTACGCCGAACAACGCGGCTGGTGCAAGCCGGGAATCGCGGAAGGCATTATCTCGCCGAGGCTCTATGCACAGGAAGGATTACCTGAAGGACCGGAATGGAAGCAGGTCCAGCGGCTACTCAAGAGTCCAAGTGGAAACGGTGCTGCCGCGTTGCGCGCCAGAGCCGTCTTATCCCTCCTGGCGGTTTACGGGTTGCGCAGCGGGGAAATATCGCGTCTGCTGTTGACCGACTTCGACTGGCGCTTGGAAACGTTCACTGTGAACCACTGCAAGCGCGGAGGCGCACAGAAGTATCCTTTGCAGCTTGAAGTGGGTGATGCCGTCCTGGCATACATCCGGAAGACGCGTCCGCGGTCCTGCTGCCCGAATCTTTTCCTCACACTGAAACCACCTTACCGGGCGATTGGAAGTAGCGCTCTCTGGAAAATCACGAGTAGAAGCATGCAAGAGGCAGGCATCCAATGCCGGAGACGCGGACCGCACTGTCTGCGGCACGCGTGTGCCACTCATTTGCTGGAGCAAGGTGCATCCATGAAGGAGATCGGGGATCTTCTTGGCCATCGTGACCCCAGGTCCACGAGCATCTATGCCAAAGTTCACTTGCAGCAGCTGCGCCGCGTGGCGGAGTTCGATCTGGGAGGTCTGCTATGAAGCTCGCGGTGGCGATCGATACCTATGTTTTGCACCGGCGAACAACAGGCCAGAAGTTCCACAGCCCCGCAGTTGCACTCCGCGCATTCTCCCGTCGTTACGGCAACAGACCTCTCCAAGCGATCACGCCTCCGGAGGTGAAACAGTTCCTGGATGTTCCGCAAACGGGGCCTGCAACGTGGCGGAGGAAATATGGGGTGTTGCGAGACTTTTTCGTGTACTGGCGGTGCCGTGGAAAGATGAATACTCATCCGATGCCGCCTACGACTCCCAAGTACAGACAGACCTTCGTTCCGTATATCTACACTCGCCGTGAGCTTCAACTGCTGTTGGAAACCGTTCCGCGCTGTCAGCGTAATGTCGAGTGCCGGATACCCGCAAGCACGCTTCGCGCGCTGCTGCTGTTCCTCTATGGAACGGGCATGCGCGTGGGTGAAGCGTTGAGGCTGCGCCTGGCAGACGTGGATCTCGATAACCGTGTGATTACCATCCGCGGAACAAAGTTCTACAAGTCCAGACTTGTCCCTGTGGGAAAGCATGTGGTGCGGCTCCTTCGGAAGTATCTAGCCACGCCGGGAAGATGGAATCAGCACTACCAGCCTCTTTTCCAGTCGCGGCGGCATGAGCCTCTCGGCCACAGCCAGTTAAACTTCACATTCCGGCGGTTGCGCAGCCTTGCGGGGGTTCGCCGCAGTGACACGAGTTTTCATCAGCCGCGGCTCCATGACCTGCGGCACACGTTCGCCGTCCACAGGTTGACGCAATGGTATAGGGAAGGTGCGGACGTGCAGACCCTCCTGCCTGTCTTGTCCACCTATCTTGGACACGTCGATCTGCAATCAACTCAGTGCTACCTGACGATGACGCCAGAGTTGCTCACGGAAGCCAACCGCCGCTTCCAGGACTACGTGTATGGAGCGCGTCATGGACAATAGAGTGGCCCTCGGTTCGTGGATCAGGCGTTTCTTGATGGAGTACCTTGTCGGCGAGCGGAATCTGGCCCGCAACACACAACAAAGCTACCGCGATGCCGTTCGCCTGTTGGTACTGTTCACCGCCGCGAAGAGACACAAGAAAGTGGATGAACTGCTCGTCCTCGACATCGATGCGGACCTGCTGCGCGCCTTCCTGCGGTACATCGAAGAAAAGCGAAAATGCAGTATCTCCAGCCGCAACCAGCGTCTGGCAGCCATCCATGCGCTGGCCGCCTTCATCGCAGAACGCAGCCCCGAGTATCTGGACTGGTGCGCTAAACTCCGCGCCGTCAAGTCCAAGCGGTCCACTCCCCGGCCCGTCTGCTATCTAGAAAAGCCGGAAATCGACGCTCTACTGGATGCTCCCAGTTTGGGTACAAGACTCGGCTGTCGGGATCGCGCCCTACTGCTCTTTCTGTACAACTCGGGAGCACGGGCTGATGAGGCTGCCAAACTCTGCATCGAAGATCTCAGTCTGCATAGCGGCGCAGACGGGGCCTTATCGTCGGTGTGTCTTCACGGGAAGGGCGGCAAGATTCGCATCTGTCCGCTTTGGGCCTCCACCGCCACGACACTGAGGAACCTTGTCGGTGGACGGAACGGGAAGGAACGAGTCTTCCTGAATCGTCGTTCCGAGCCGCTCACACGCTTCGGCATCCATGAGATCGTGACCCGATATGCGCGCGGGGCCATGAGCCGCGTGCCGGACATGCGCAAGAAACGCATCGGCCCTCATACCATCCGACACACCACAGCCACGCACCTTCTCCGCGCCGGCGTCGACATCAACACTATCCGCGCCTGGCTTGGCCACGTCTCGATCAACACCACCAACATCTACGCCGAGACTGACCTTGAGATGAAAGCCAAGGCCCTTGGTTTGTGTGCGGTGGAGAAGAAACGATCACCAAAACGGTGGCGCGACAACCCTGATCTGATGTCATTCCTTGCTCAGATCTAACCCCAAGTTATGTGACGTTCAGTTCCAGGAAACCAGCTATATGTGCACTTCCCAAGACTGAGCGTCACATAACCGTCAAGCCAACATAATCGCTATACTTGGATACCAGCGTGTCGATCACCACCCGGTCACTCGCCAGGCCTTTGTCGACGATCCGCTCCGGCAGTGGCGCCGCGTTGACGCCTTCGGCACAACCCTTGCAGGCACGCTTCTCGCGCTTGGTGACCACCACGAAGTACCGCGCCGGCTCCACATCCAGTTGTTCGCTCTGCTCGTAGCCGATCACAACCGTTTCCTTGCCGCAGGACTTGCATACGCATTGTTCCGGTGTGCAGGCGATCACCCGTTCCACGCGCGGCAGATCGGCCGGCAATTCCTGCCGTCCCGGATGCTTGCCACTGGTCCGGCTCTTCGCAGTGATCGGAGACGCGGGCGGCAGCGGCTCGCGGGTGCTTTCCGCCTCGACCTCCGCGGCGCTGACGCCGGGCTCCAGGTCCAGTAACAGCAGTTGCACATCGTTGAGCTTCTCGCTCGCCGGCCCGTACTTCCGGATCAGTTCCAGCCGCAGGCGTTCTTCGAGCGCGCGGATCTTCCACCTGGACCACTCCAGTTCCTGCGTCGACTGCTGCAGTTTCTGCGTCAATTCCACGATCTGTTCGGCTTCGGTGCGGGGCTGTGTGGAGAGCGAAGAATTCACGGTCGGCCTACTGTCAGGATAGCTTGTTTGCAGGCCAATTAAAACATAGTTACTGCTATTTGTTGAAACTATCTTTACGCCGCCGCGTGGCTCACGCGATGCCATGCGCGGCGTCTGGTCTGCGTCAGATCGATGCCACCGAGCAGCAGCATGAGTTCCTCGTGACTCAAGATAATCTTCGTTTCTTCACCTGCCGCCGGAGGCCACCGGAACCGGCCTTTTTCCAATCGTTTGGAACAGACCCATAGTCCGCTTCCGTCCCAGAACATCAGCTTCAGCCGGTTGCGTTGCGCATTGGAAAACACGAAGACATGCCCGCTCAGCGGATCGCACGACAGCCGGTCGCGCACCAGCCCGTAGAGACCTTCAAAACCCTTACGCATGTCAGTCGTTCCGGCGGCAAGATAGATTCGCGTGGCAGGTCCAACGCCGAACATGCTCAGGGTTGCTCCAGCACAGCCACAAGTTGCCGCAGCGTACCGGCGTCAAACCCTGGCCTTACTTCAATCCTGCGTCCGCCTGAGAGAAGCACCGATAACTCACCGCCACATTCACGAGGCCCGGCTACTTCTACCTCGACCCAGCGCTGGGGTTCGATGCCCGCCGCTTGCTGCTTTCGATAGCGCACTACGTAGCGAGCCAGCGTCTTCATGGCAACGTCTCGTTGCCGGCAGAATTCTTCGCGGCTTAGCCCGCTCGCTTCGTACTCTGCCGCCAGCCGATCTGCTTCCGCACGGCTTCGATGCCGCCGACGCTGGCGGCCTGATTCCTCACTGCTCATCCTCCCACTCAAGCATCAGAATGGCCCGGTTCATAGGTGCGTTGCTCTGACGCATACCCTCGATCAGACTGCCGGCGACCTTCACTGCCTGCGCGAAGGCCGCCGCCAGCGAGAGCGTGGCGACGGCCGCAATCCGCAGCGTTTTCATGATTGCCTCTCCTTGCGTGTTAGCGGAATGTGAGGGTCGGAGCAATAATTGACCAGGTAGCGGTGCGAAAGCGCGGCTGCGTGGCGGTCGAAAAGTAGACCGTTGGTCCGCAGAAACTCAATTGACCCCGAGAAGTTGTGGGGTTGCTGGCTTTAGCGTTACAGCGCCGGCTGAACGCGCATCGACGCGATAGAATTGCGGTTGCTCACCATCCTCCGGCTATTGGTCCGAACGCGCGCGGCACTCGTCGCGGAGAACCTATTTTTTCGCAAACAACTCGCGATGTTTCAGGAACGCAAAGCACGACCGCGAAAATTCAAGCCTGGGGAACGATTGGCGCTTCTCGCTCTGGGACATTTCTTCAACTGGCGCGAGGTGCTCACGATCGTCAAGCCGGGGACCTTCATCAACTGGCATCGGACAGCGTTTCGGGTATTCTGGAGCTGGAAGCTGCGGAAGCGAGGCCGACCGGTTCTCCGACAGAACCTTCAAGAATTGATCCGCAACATGGCAGCGGCCAACCCGAGTTGGGGTGAGGAGCGCATCGCCGACGAGTTGTTGGTGAAACTTGGGATCCGCTTTCGCCGCGCACCGTCGGCAAATACCTTGATTCGTTCCGGACGCATAACAGGACTTCCGGCCAACGTTGGGCCACGTTCGTGCGAAACCAAGCCAAGGGCATCGTCGCCTGTGACTCCAGGGTTTCGGTTGCCGCGTCGCTGCGCGTGCTGTACGTCTTCGTCGCGATGGAGATCGGTTCGCGGCGGATTCTGCATACCAACGTCACCGCGCATCCCAATGCCGAGTGGACCCTCCAGCAATTCCGCGAGTGACTGGCCTTCGACCATTCGTACCAGTTCGTGATCCATGACCGCGATGCGATCTGCTCGCACCTGGATTCCGAATTGTGAGGCTTTGGCCTCCGCGTTCTGAAGACTCCCGTTCGAGCGCCGACAACGAACACCTACTGCGAGCGGGTGATCGGGACGATTCGCCGGGAGTGCCTCGACTACCTGGTCCCAATCAATGAACGCCATCTGAAGCTGATCGTCAACGAATTCACAACCCACTAAAATCGGCGTCGCCCACACTGCGCTGGGGCCAGAATGCCAGCGTGGGACGCTGGCATTCTGGCAGAACGCGCTCCAATGGAATCAATGGTTTGGAAACTTACTTGGAGGGCCTTTTCGATTTCGAAAAGGCGAACAAATAGAGATCACGTAAACTGCACAGATAAGTCGTTTATAATCTGTAAGTTACCGCTTAAAGCAGTAATTGCATTAATTGGCAAATGTCTGTAAGTTATTGAAAACATGGAGCGGGAGACGGGACTCGAACCCGCGACGTCCAGCTTGGGAAGCTGGCATTCTACCACTGAATTACTCCCGCTTGCCTGCGTTTGCCGCTACTTAGCTGTCCTGCAAGGGCTTAGCCGGTTTCCCGGCCAGTCTATACCGTCCCTGCATTCCATCCAGCACCATGGGGTCTGATCGCAAAATGGACAGTAAACCTGCACCGAAACCGGGGGGCGAAAACCGATCGCTCGATTTGGCCCACCACTTCACGACAACATCAACATAGCACAACGCGCCGCGACGCGGCTCCGGTAAAGATGTTGTGATGTTGCTACGCAAGGGACTGCGAACGGACGGGCGTGGAGAGCGCCAAGAAGTCGGAGGTCAAGCGGCTTCGGCTCGGAGCCGCGGGTACCATCAACGGAACACTTCTTCCAGTTCGTTGTTTTGAACCTCCGTCCGAGTATGTAGCAGGAGGAGGGGGCCGTTCAATGTCCACCCCACCTTTTGTTTTTTCACAAACCTTCTGCTGACGAATTATGATCGCCTGCTCCAAACGCTGTATTAGTTCTATACGCAAGTGCCTGTTATCAACAACTTGGGGAAGCTGCGTATTCCGGCGAAGCCGATCAGTGATTCCGAGCTGATGGCGATCAGGATTCCGGAGGAAGCCGATCGCCGTCGGAGCGAAGCGACGCTGGGCAGTTCTCATCATCCTCAAGTCATCGGCATCCGTTAATCAAACTGCTTCTGAGCCCGGGATTGGGGTGTGGGGCGAGGGGGCGGCGTGAGCCCCCCTTGCCCCACTCAATCTCGTAGGAGCCTCGTCGTTTGCGCCGCTTCATGCGTTCTCCTTTCCGCTTTTTGAGATGCGCTTCTTGCGCAGGCTCTCGCCCTGCAATTCGAGGCGATGCGCGTTGTGGACCAGGCGGTCGAGCATGGAATCGGCGATGGTCGGATCGCCGATCTGCGCGTGCCAGCTCGCGACCGGCAGTTGGCTGGTCAGCAGTGTGGAGCGTGCCTGGTAGCGCTGGTCGCAGATCTCAAGAAAGTCCCGGCGCTCGTTTTCGGTCAGCGGAGCCATTGCCCAGTCGTCGACGATGAGCAGGTCGACGCGGCCGAGCCGGTACAGCACCCTGGTGTGACTGCCATCGGCGCGTGCTGTTGCGAGATCGCGGAATAGTTCGACCGCTTTCAGAAACAAAGCCGTGTAGTTGTCGCGGCACGCTTTCTGCGCAAACGCTCGCGCCAGCCAGGTTTTGCCGATCCCCGTTGGGCCGATCAAAAACAGGTTCTGGTGCGCGCCGACCCAGGCCGATTCGGCGCTGAGCGAGCGCACCACCTGGCGGTCCGGACCGCGCGGCGTGCGGAAGTCGATGTCCTCCACGCACGCAGGACCTTGCAGTCGGCCGTTGCGCACGCGGCGGTCCAGAGCGCGGTTCTGGCGCCAGATCCATTGGCGGTCGATGAGCAGCCCGAGCCGCTCTTCGAAGCTGAGTTGTTGCAGGTCCGCGCTCTCGATCTGCTCATGGAAGGCGTCGGCCATTCCTTTGAGCCGGAGCGTGCAAAGTTTCTCGACGATCGGTTGTGTCAGCATGAGTCCTCGTTTCTTTCACTGCAGGGTTGGCGGTTCGTTCGTATCGAAATAGTTGGGGCCGCGCAGATTCGGGTGATCGAGCGGCGGCTTGGGGGATGGCGCCGACGAAATACAGCCTGTGCGATCTGCCGCCAGTTACACGTTGCGGCGTTTAATGCGGATCATAAAGTGCCGCTAAAAGATTGAGCAAGACTCACATCAGATCAACGAAGAACTCGGCCTGGACCCTTACGTGGGACGCAACTGGCAAGGCTGGCATCACCAAGTCACGATGGTCATGCTCGTGCACGCATTTCTGACATTGGAAAGCTCGCGCACCAAAAAACTTCTGGGTGGACCCTGTCGAGGATCCGTCGTGAGATCCAGTATCTGCTGTTCACCTGGACGGGGAAATGTGCCTACTGTGTGGACCCGAAGTGCGGTGCTCGCGTAGCACCTGAACACTTAACAGCCTGTGGTAATAGTCGAATTGCTCGGCAGCGTCGCCCATAACCCATCGATTCTATTGAACCGCTCTTGAGCGTTTTCGCCCAAAAAAGCACTTCCGCCACAGGCTGTTAACGTTGTAATGCCAGGCGGGTTGAGGACATTTACTAGAAAAGGGTGTCATAAACTTGGATGCGCATGCTCGCTCACGCAAGGACACCCATTTTGACCGCGAGACTGGGCTTCGCTCCGCGAGGCCGAACGAAGCGCGTCTCGTGTATCACGGCGCAACAGGCGTAATCGCGCTTGCCCGCGGCGCTGCATCCAACTCGGTGCTTTTGCGAAAAACTTACTGTGGACTCGAGTCTTTAGCCTAGCCTTACTCGACAAGGCAACTGAAACATTTCCCACGTCAGACGTTTCATGCGATTCTTGCCAGGCACTGATAACATAGGTAAGTGGCACAGACACCCATCGAATTCTATTCGAATAACCGTCCTCCCAGGGATTCGTCCACGTCGGGTACTTTTGACCCTAGTCTATTAGCAAAGCATTTGGCACTGGCCGCCGATGAGTTGCCGGGACCAGATTACTATACTGCCCTGGGATGGGTTCATCATATTGTTCGCCCTCGAACATATCTCGAGATAGGCGTTCGCGGCGGATCCTCTCTGGCGGTTGCTCGCGAGGGAACCCATTGCATCGGCGTGGACCCTGACCCGTCCGCTAAGGGCGCTAAATGCCGAAGGCATAGAGATCTTCTCGATGACCAGCGACGAGTTCTTTTCAACTTACGCCTGCGAACAACTCCATGACGTTACATGTGTTGATTTCGCATTTATCGACGGCCTGCATCTTTTTGAACAGGCGCTTCGCGACTTCATTAGCGTTGAACGATGGAGTAGTCCGAACTCAGTGATTGCAATTCACGACTGTCTTCCGCTTGATGCCGTGACATCGGAAAGAACTCGATCCACATTTTTCTACAGTGGAGATGTCTGGAAAGTGGCAGCATGCCTTTGCAGGTGGCGGCCCGACCTCCATATGGGTACGATAAGAACACCGCCTACCGGACTGTGCATAATCGACGGTCTCGACCCGCTTTCCACTGTCTTACAGCGATCTTACGATGAATTACTGGCAGAATATGTCCATCTCGACTATGAGTACTACGCCACACATCTCGACCTATTACCAAAGGCCATTCCGAACGACGAGGAGTCCGTCAGAACGTTTCTGAGTGAGCGGGTTCAGGGCTTATCCGAACCAAACCCGTAAATCGTTCTCCAGTCGAAGATGCAATCTGCATTCAGATCCGTTTGGCCGTCGTCCCAGTGCAGTTTATCGGGAGGGATCTCCAGACGTTCTTTCCACCGCGCCATGTTCTCGTAGTGGAAGTTTGCCTGGCCGCGCCGCAGGCCGGCCCGATCTCTTTCGACTCGCATCGAAGCTTGCGCGCGCGAGCGCATCGGGTAGTGCCGTAGGTTGAAGGGAATAGGCCAACACTTGCCGAGTGGCGGATTGTGGTTGAATACTCGCATATTTGTGGCTGTTGCACGCCATGCTCGTATGCGTGGCGGACAGTCTCGAAAAAGTGAGTAGTGTCGAACTCGATTCGTGGTTGACTGGATAGTTGGGTCGTCGGCACGCGTGAACCAGTAGTTGAAGTTCTTGAATTCAATCCAATCGGCACCGGACTGGTATACCTCGTGCACGCAGTCGCAATACGGTCGCGCGCGGCTGGGGCCCTCAAGAAACTCGTCCTGGTCCGGCCAAGATATCCAGTCATAATGGTCAACGAAGTTATCGAGCAGGTGTTTTGACATCGCGGGGTACAGCTGATAGAAATCGAAGCTGCGTGGAAGGGAAGTTGCTTCTAGCAACTCACTTCGCATGTCGGCGACTACCGATGGCGTGTTGTCGGTCGATCCATGGTCCCAAAGCACGACATCGTGCTCCTGGCTTCTTAAGTAGCGGATCGATTCGGTGAGAAGATCACCGTCGTTGTAGCAGAGTAGAATGCCCAAGCATCTCATATGTCTCTATTTAATGTTAACAGGCGCGCGCCTGAAAGGGGCCGATGCCCAGTCCCTAATCCGTCCGTGATCTCCGGACGGACGGGTGAAGTTGCGCCCGATGGAGGCTCACTGCGCGAAGTACCCCGAGATATCCAGGACAACGTGGGCCAGATCGGAGAGGAAGGCGCTCGTCGAGCCGTTCGTTGTCGGCACGATCGCCATGTTCGAAGTGATCTTCCCGTCCAGCGCGTTCAGCGTCGACACCACTGGCTGCGTAGCCCCCTGCGGCCACAACGTCAGGTACCCCAGGCTCGCCTGCGGCACCACCGTCGCGTTCAGCACGTAGGCCTGGGCCGCCAGGGGCGCCCCGCAGCCGCTGTCCGACACATCCACATCCAGTGCGCCTTTCAGCGCCGGCGACCCCGCCGGCTTGCGCGAGTCCAGCACCCGGCACGGCGGCAGATTGTACAGCGACAGCCCGCCCGCGCCGGCGGGAGCGAAGTAGCCGTTGATGTCCACCACCAGATTCGTGGCGTCGCTCGCGAACACGTCGATCGACCCGCCGCTGCCCGCCGGCACAATCGCCGCGTTGGCGGTGATGGCGCCGGTCGGCGCGTTCAACGTCGATACCGTAGGTTTGGGCTGGCCGGTCGGCCAGGTCGTGATATATCCCAGCGCTCCACCCGGCACCGCCGTGAGGTTCAACGAGTAGGCCTGCGCGCTGGCCGGCACGCCGCAGGAACTCGACAGTATCGGCAAGGTCCGGCTCGTCCCAGCCCCGAGCGACGGTGCGCCCAACAAGCCGAGAGCTTTCCGTGTGTCGGCGACCCGGCACGGCGTCAGCGGATAAAACGCCAGCGCGCTCGGGTCGGTTGCCGGCACGAAGTAGCCGTCGATGTCGAGCAACACTTGCGTCGTGTCGCTGACGAAGACGCTGACGGCTCCGCCATTGCCCGCCGGCACGATGGCCGCGTTGGCCTTGATCCGGCCGTCCAGCGAATTCAGCGTCGAAGCCACCGGCCGCGCCTGCCCCGTGGGCCAGATCGTCAAGTACCCCAGCGGTTTGGGAGGCACCACCGTCACGTTCAGCGAATAGGCCTGCGCCGTCGCAGGGATGGTGCACGTGCTGTTCGGGATGGCAAAGTCCCGGCTCGTCCCGGCCGCGATCGCCGGTCCGCCAAACGGCCCGTCCGGCTTGCGCGTATCGGTCACCCGGCAGGGCGTGATGGGAATGAAGCGCAAAGCCGCACTCACCGTGAACGTGAAAGGCGGAGAACTGGTCAGGCCGCCAGGATTCACCACGGTTATGTCCGCGCTCCCGGCAGTGGCAGTTAAGCTCGCTGGCACAGCCGCGGTCAACTGCGTCGAACTCACGTAGGTCGTCGTTAAGCCCGTCCCATTCCAATCCACGACGGATTCCGTGGTGAAGCCTGTGCCGTTGACTGTCAGTGTGAGTGCAGCCCCGCCAGCGGCCGCCGAATTCGGACTCAGGCTCGATATCGTTGGCGGGGACGCCGAGCCAATGTTGAATGACGCGGCGGTTGAGGTCGCTCCGCCGGGGTTTACCGCCGTCACGCTCGCCGTCCCGACCGCCGCGATCAGGGAGGCCGGCACGCTCGCCGTCAACTGCGTAGCACTGATGAACGTAGTAGACAAGGCGGAGCCATTCCATTGCACTGCCGCGCCCGATACAAAATTGGAGCCGTTCACTGTCAGCGTAAACGCAGCTCCGCCCACCATCGCCCAGTTGGGACTCAGGCTCGTGATCGTAGGTGGCAAAGGCACGCCCGGCGCCAAGATCTGAAGCGTATAAGTCTTCGATGCCGATAGGCCGCTCGCGTCACTGGCGTCAACAATGATCTGGAAGTCCCCCCACTGTAGGGGCGTTCCGCTCAGCACGCCATCGGTCGATAGTGCCATCCCAACCGGGGTGTCCGACCACGGGTTGAAGCTGTAGCGTAATCCCGCGCCGAAACCGGACGCCATGAACGGTATTGGTGAGTACGGCGTCCCTTGGCCCGCGGGCGGTAACCGCCGCGCCGCCGGAGCCGTGATCGCCACAGTATCGATCTGAAAACTGCTCCAAACCTGTGAGGACTGGCCCCGCGCATCAGTCACCACTAACGTCGGACTGAAGTTTCCGGTCTGGGTTGGTGTTCCCACCAGGGCAGGGGCGCCATCGGCGTTCGTGCCGATGGTGATGCTTTCCGGAAGAGCCGAACCCGCCTGAACCGCCCAAACGTAGGGCGCTGTGCCTCGCCCCGGATAAAGCGTCTGGTTCAGGTCGATGCTCAACGGAAGATTCACCAGCAATGTGTCGGCATAGACGCCCACACTCGTTGGTGTCGATGTGCGGCCCGACGGATAGACATCCAGACTCTGCTGCGTGTTTAGTGTCTGTCCTGAGGCGTCGACGATCTCGACATTGAAATAGAAGCTCCCCGGCCCGATCGCAGTCCCCGAAAGCACCCCCGCCGAACTCAACGAAAGGCCCGGGGGCAAGGGCAATCCCGGCAGCAACGCGAACGTCAACGCGCCAGCCGCATCTTGCGCGCCGAGCGAGAAAGAATACGGCGATCCAACCACCGCTGGCGGAATGCTCAGCAGGGCCTCGTAGGCGAAGTTGACCGGCGCCGGATTCAGCGGGGAAATGTGCAGCACCGTGTCGAAGTAACCGACGCCACCACCGCTATCCTGAACCATTAGCTGCACCTCGTAGTCGCCCGCAGCCGTCGGCACGCCCTCAATCGCCGCCATCCCTGGCGAAGACCATCCCGTGTACTTGCCCAGATCCTCCTGGCTTGTGTAGAGGTTCATACCTGGCGGGAGCGTACCCGAAACCAATGTCCAAGTCACCGCTCCCTGGTAGCTCCAAACGTAAGCGTAATAAGTGTATTTGTGACCAACCACGCCATCCGGGGAATTGGAATTGCCGTAACTGTAGCTGTAGCCGCCGATGACCTGCGGCGTCACACCACCAACTGCCGGTGGCGCGACGGACCACCCGATGCTCAAGTCCATCTGCGCTCCGCCGCTGCTCACCCGTATGGTCGTGCTCCCCCCCCACTTGGTGGTCGCGCGAGGCGTCCCGCTCAACAGACCCGCCGGGCTAAGCGACAGCCCTGCCGGGAGCGCATTGCCCGAGAAACCCGGCACCGTGAAGTTGTAACTCCCATTCCCCCCAATGCCGCCTAGTTGGAAATTGACCGGCTGGCCGATCACCAAGTTACCCAAATACGAGGACGCCAGACCAAGCGTACTGATGTGGATCGTAAAGTCCGACTGCGCCTCCGCGCCTGTCACGGTCAAGAGCCGCAGCCTGAAATTGTAGGTGCCAGTCAGCAGTGGAGTGCCACTGAGGTTGTACTGCGTGGGCGAGCCATAGGCGGGATTAGCCTGCAAACTCGGGAGCAACACAAGCCCCAGGGGCAGACTGCCAGAAGTTACCTTCACTGACTGGATAACCTGACCGCCATATACCGTTGCGTTGTAAGAAGAACCTAGCATCCCATCCGGAAGTCCGCCGCCTGGCCCCGATCCGGAGATCGTCGTGATTGGCGACGGTGCTGCCGTGGTCATTTGCAGATAGAAGGTGCGCGTTGCCAAGGTCGTGGCTCCGTTCGACAGCGCTACCTGGAAGCTGTTGTTGGTGTCGCTCGTATTTGTCGGAGTTCCAGTCAGTACACCACCTGGGCTCAACGCTAGACCTTGTGGCAGGTAGGGACTGGTAAAAGTGTAGCTGCCTGCCGGAACCGCGTGGAAGGTGTAGCTGTAAGGTATGCCGCTGGTCGCCGTAGGCAGCAACGGGTTATCGGCGAAGCCCGCCGCGTCGATTTCCAGGGTAAACCACGTAGACGACGTGAATCCCGCGCCATTGACTGCAATCACATTGATGCCGGCGTTGAAGGTCGCCGCGTGGTTCCGCTAAGAAGACCAGTCGGACTCAAGGTGAAGCCGGATGGGAGTGGTGACGTCGTCGAAAAGGTGACGTTGTTGCCCTGTGCCACGATCTGTGTGGAGTAAGGGGTCGAGACAACTCCGTAGGGCAGACTCTGGGTGATCCAACCGATCCCGTCTTGGTTGATCGCGAAAGTCATCGGAATCGAAGTGCCGATCGACGTGGTCACCGTTATGCCCGCCGTCCCCGGCGTCGCGATCAGGTTCGCGGGGACAACGGCGCTGAGCTGGTTCGCATTGACGAACGTCGTTGCCAGCGCTGTGTTCCCCCACGTCACGGTCGAGCCAGAGGTGAAGTTCCTGCCGCTGACAGTCAGCGTGAAAGACGCCCCCCCAGCGATAGCAACAGATGGATTGAGGCCCGAGATGATTGGAGTGTTTGCCGGCACAAAGCTGCCGGTTACCGTCGTGGGGGCCGAGAGATTCAGATTTTGCGGAGTGATAGTGCCGGTCAGGCCGCCACTGAACCCGGAAAATTCGTACCCGGGATTCGGCGCCGCGGCGATCTGAACCAAACCGCCGGCATTGAAGAACCCGGATGCTGGAGCGACCGTTCCTCCCGCGGGCGGGTTCGCGGAGGTCGTGAGCTTGTACTGCAGCTGGAAAATCGCCGTGTAGGTAGTCGCCACCATGGGAGCGACCGTGTGGGTGATCGCGCCTCCGTCGCTCCAACTCGCGAAAACGGACTGGGAGTTGGGATCGATCGCCACTAGCGAGGTCGTGCCGATGGTGTGGGAGCTGCCAGGCATCCAATCCAGAACGATCGGAGTGTTGGCGTAAGGAGTACCGTCAACGGTCACTGTGCCACTAAACCCTGACGTTGCGATCGTCACTGGGATGGTTGTAGGAGCAAAGCTCGAGATAGCGAGGCTGTCGTATGCTCCTGCAGCGAGTGCGATGGCGCCCGTGAGTCCTGACGGCACGGTCGCTTGTCCATAACTGTTATCGCCCCAGGCCACGACCGTTCCGTCGTTCTTTAGCGCAAGGCTATGGTAGCCTCCCGCGGCAATCGCTGTAACACCCGATAGTCCCGCAGGCGCCGACTGATTGCCCCAGGCCACGACCGTTCCGTCGCTGATCAACGCCAGGTCATGCGTATCGCCCGCCGCGATAGCGACTACGTTCGACAGGCCGGAAGGCACAGCGGGATAACCGATGCCCCAGGACACGACCGTTCCGTCGCTCTTCAGCGCCAGACTTTGCAGATAGCTTCCAGCAATCGCTACCGCGCCGGACAGGTCCGCTGGCACGGTTGCCTGACCGTAACCGTTGTAGCCCCACGCCACGACAGTTCCATCGCTCTTCAATGCGAGGCTATGGAACCCACCCGCCGCAATCGCGACGACGCCCGATAAGCCTGCGGGTACGGTCGCCTGTCCGTTGCCGTTGTCACCCCAGGCCACGACCGTCCCATCGTTCTTGAGCGCCAGGCTATGGTACCAGCCTGCTGCAACCGCTACGACGCCCGAAAGTCCCGAAGGAACGGCGGTCTGGCTGTCCTCGTTGTCGCCCCAAGCTAGGACGGTTCCGTCGCTTCTGAGCGCGAGGCTATGGAAATAGCCTCCTGAGATCTGGACGAGATTCGATAGGCCCGCCGGAACAGTCACTTGTCCGCGCCGGTTGTCACCCCACGCTACCGGGTAGCCGTTTGCCGCGACCGCAGTTACATCGCTGGCCGTGTTATTGGTCTCGTTCGTATCCCCGCCGCCCGATACTGTCGCCTGGTTCGTCAGGCTGGTTGGCGCACTGCCCGACACGGTCGCGAGTACTAGGATCGAGGGGTAGCCGGAGCTTCCGGCCAAGGCGTCACTACGCGTACAGCTAAGGCCGCTGCAATTCCAGCCTTGGCCGCTCATGGAAGTGACCGTCAGACCCGCTGGCGGATTCTCCGTGACCGTCACCGTCCCGCTGGTTGCAGCAGCCGCGGCTGCGTTACTCACGCGCAACAAATAGAAGGCGTTGTTTTGCCCGCGCAGAAACGTGCCGGTGTGACTGGAAGTGATGCTCAGATCCGTTGCCGCGAGGATTGCGGAAAAGCTCGCCGTCACGGACGTCGCCGCCGAGAGGGTCAGGTTCTGCGGATTGAGCGTACCCGTCAGGCCGCCGCCGAATCCGGTGAAGGTGTAGCCGGGGTTCGGCGCGGCTTGCACCTGCAATATCGTGCCAGCGTCCTGGAAACCGGAGGCCGGAGTGATCGTCCCTCCCAGCGGTGGGTTGGCGGCAGTCGTCAGCAGGTATTGGTTTTGAAGCTCGCTGTGTAAGCGGTAGCATCGTCGGAGCTACTGAGTGCGTGATCGCACCACCGTCGCTCCAACTCGTGAAGACGTACTGTGTGCTGGGATCAATCGACGCCAGCGAAATCGTTCCGATCGTGTGAGAGCTGCCCGGCGCCCAATACAAAGCTGCAGATTGGTAGTAGGACGCGCCGTCAACAATCACTGGCACTGGTGCATTTGGCTCAGAAAGAGTGATAGTAACCGGGACGTCCGTGGGAGCGGTTCCAACGAGGGCGAGCGTGTGCCTGCCGCTCGCCGCGATTGCTGAGACGACGGAGAGACCAGCTGGCAAAGTTGTCTCACCATAAGCATCGTTGCCCCAAGCAAAGATAGTGCCGTCACCCCGAAGTGCTAAGCTATGCGTATCGCCTCCAGCTATCGCAGTGACGTTCGAGAGAGTCGACTCAACCACCGAGTCGTTTCCGATGCCCCACCCCACGACAGTGCCGTCGCTCTTCAGCGCGAGGCAATTGAATACGCTTGTAGCAATCGCTACGACACTTGAGAGCCCAACCGGCAGGGTTGTCTGGCCGAATGTGTTGTCACCCCAGGCTACGACCGTGCCGTCACCATTAAGCGCGAGGCTGTATCGATTCCCTGCGGCGATCGCCACGACGTTCGAGAGGCCCGAAGGCACATTCGTTTGACCGCTGTCGTCATTTCCCCATGCCACAACGGTACCGTCGCTCTTCAAAACGAGACTGTGCTCGACACCTGCCGAAATGGCTACAACTCCCGACAGACCGGCGGGCACCGTCGACTCACCATGGGAATTGTCGCCCCACGCGACGATCGTGCCGTCGCTCTTCAGAGCCAAGCTGTGGTACCAGCCCGCCGATATTGCAATGACACCCGACAGTCCTGTCGGCACAGCCGTCGCCCAACTGGCGCCCCAGGCCACAACAGTGCCGTCGCCTTGTAGCGCGAGGCTATGGAAATACCCTCCAGAGATGGCGGCAGTATTCGAAAGGCCTGGAGGCACGGTTGCTTGGCCATAACAGATTCCAGCCCCAAGCCAGCGGATATCCGTTTGCCGCGACGGCAGTGACGTCGCTGGCCGTGTTGTTTTCTGCGTTCGTATCCCCGCCGCCTGACACGGTCACCTGATTCGTCAGGCTCGATCCGGCGGTGGTAGCTACGCTGGCGACCACCATGATTGCGGGATAAGAAGCTCCAGCAGCCAGAGCGTCGCTGCGGCCGCAGGAACTCGCAGTGCATGTCCAGCCATCCCCGATCATCGAGGTGACCGTAAGCCCGGACGGCGCATTCTCCGTGGCCGAAACATAGCCGGACGTTGGGGCAGAGCCTACGTTCTTAACACGGAGAATGTAGTAGGCATTGGTTTGCCCTGACAGGAACGTCCCCGTGTGTGTGGACGTGATGGTGAGGTCCTGGGCGCCCGCATGGGGAGAAAGCGCGCACATCCCAAGGACAGTCAGGGGGATCCAACCAAACATCGCAGCGAGACAGCTCCGCATGATTCGTCATCCTCCGGGCCAATCGTGGATGGCCCGTATTTGAATAACTAAGCTCGATTCACTCCAATGGGGCAAGCATCCGCTGACAGACACGCGCCCCGAAGCATCTCGTATCGGGATGATGAATCAACCCCCTTCGGGAGGATTCGTTCCCGGGAAGTGTGAGCATACCAGAGATTCACCGCTTTTACTCTAAAAATGCGCGTCACTACGCACAAAAGTACTATCTCTCCCTCGGCAGTGTCGGAGGGCCTGCTACGCTAACACGCCATGGCCCGATACCGCTGTTTCCATATGTGAGTGTGGTTGATTGTTTGCTGACTAACTGATTGTTCACACCCCTGAAGCGGTTTTCGTTCTAGCCGACTGTGGACTGCATTGGGAATTCACGGCCCCAAGGCAACAGCGTGAGGCCCTGGGCATTCGACCCAGCGCAGCAGAGCTAGTACTCCTGGCGCTGTAGTACCAGTCTCAACAAGCCATGCCGGCAGGTGGCAGCCTCGCTTGTTTGCCCACTTCAGCTCTATTGGAAGTTAGCTTGTAAAGCGAAGGCAAAGCCCCTCGGCGAACTCGTACGCTCGACGGATTTCAATCCTGCAGACGAGTTGGCTACACTCGATTGTGGGCGTATTGGAGACCGCGCCAGCTCCGGGCAACTTCCGGAGTTCATTCTCGCGCCCGAGTGCCCGGTGTTCCCGAAATCCATGGCGAAAGATGTCTGTCAAAGGCTGAAGTTCTCCACTCACAATGCGTAAGAAACTCGCTCCTGACAATACTCTTCTTCGCACCCCAACAGACTGGGGTAGGTCGCAGTTCGCTGGCGTGGCGGCGGTCCTGCTGCTCACGCTCTACGTCATTCTTCCTGAACGAAGCGTATACTACGACGTCAGTCCCAAAGCAATTGTGATGTTAAGCGGACTCGGCCTCCTATTGCTCATCCAAAGAGGCATTGTCGATGGCACGACTCAGTTACTCGCCGCGCGCGCTGGGCGGCGCTTTGTATTGCTGCTCGTGATCGCGATCGGATTTTTGATCGTCTCAACACTCTTCTCCGCCAATCCCGGGCTATCGATGGCAGGAACAAATTGGCGGCGAATGGGGTTTTTGACGGAGACTGCCTTGTTGATTGTCGGGTTCCTCGCCTCATGCCAAGCGGCAAAATCCCTCGACAGTACCTATCACTGGATTTGTCTCCTGGCTTTCGGCGGGGTGCCCGTTGCGATCTATGCTTTACTTCAGTTTGTGGGTCTGGATCCGTGGCTGGACCGCGCTAGCTATAGCGCAGGCAACCTGGGCAGCATCAGAGTACCAGCCACACTAGGGCATGCCGTCTACTTGTCTAGCACTCTTGTACCGATGGCTTTTGCGGCGGGATGGCTGACCCTGAACTCGCGTAGACTCACGTTACGAATGGGCGCGGGACTTGCGTGTTTCACGCTAACGGCAGCTATTGTGGTCAGCGGGACTCGCTCCGCATTGCTTGCCCTGGCTGCAGGTGTTTTCGCCTATGTCATTGCCTTGCGCCCTTCTTTTAAGGGAGCCGTCGTGACTGTGACTTTCGTCCTCGTGCTCGTGGTTGTTCTCCTAGCCGGCGGATGGTACTTCAGCCCGAGCTTTCACCAACGCATGACGGAGTGGTCGGGCGACCTCACCGGCGGCACCAGACTGCTCGTCTGGAAGGATTCTCTGGCAATGGCCGGCACGGTCTGGCCGTCAGGCACTGGACCGGAAACGTTTTCCGTGGTCTTTCCACGCTTCTGGTCGGAGCGGCTTGCAGCGAGCTACCCGGACCACTACCATGAGTCTCCTCACAACATGCTGCTGGATTGGCTGCTGGGGCGCGGCATCTTGGCACTCCTCGGGATGCTCGCCCTGTTGGGACTCTCTCTTCGTGGACTCGGCGCCCGGTTCCGCGAGGCAGACGGTTTACAACGGATCTTGTCGTCGATGGTGATTGCTGGAGTTGTTTCCCACTTCTTCTCCGTTTACACCATCCCCGATGGGATTGTCTTCTACCTTTGCATGGGCTTGGCGGTGGGAAGTCAGTGCGTCAAGCAATCCGATGAAGTGGATGAGACTAGGAACATAAACACAACTCTCGTTTCGCGGATGCTGGCCGGCTTCGGCGCTGTCGCGATTTGCTTCAGTCTTCAATTAGGCGCGCTGGAGTGGTTCGCCGCTAGAAGCGCGGTTGAATTGGATAGGCACCGAACCCACGAGGCGATCGCCGATTTCGAGACTGCCCGTATCTGGCAGCCTGCGGGTGGCTGTTTTGACCTCTGGTTTGCGCTTAAACTGCTGCGAATTCCATACGAAGGTATGGACCACGGCTCAGCCGCGGAGATCGAGGCGATGCTCTTCGAATCAGCGGGGAGAGCCACTCAGTGCGGCGAGCAGCAGCACAATGCATTTGCGCTGTTGGCAACCCTTTACGGCCGAAGGGGTTACGACGAGGCGACCGAGCGTACGCTTCGGGAGTCCATCAGTAAAGCGCCTCGCTGGTACGAACCCCATTTGCTACTGTCCCGGCATTTCTTTGCGCTAGGCCGCCTTCCAGAGGCCCAAGAGGAAGCCTCTACGGCGCGGCGCCTGAGCGGCGACAAGATTAAGGAAGTTCGTGAGTTCCTTGAGATGCTGGACAGGCGCACGAGAGATCACTCGCCAGCGAACGTAGCACGTTAGGAATGGGGCAGCGGAATGAGAGCGGATATTCAGTTCGTGCCCCGGTGGTAAGCAGCCGGTTCTGTGCATTTCAGAAGAAGTAGCTCATGAGTCGGCCGGGCGTGAGGCAGACCGAGTCTGAAGTCACCTTATCCCAATCGTCCCCGTGAGCTGCGGCGCGTGTCAACAACTTTGAGACACCCGGCATAGGAGTTTAGTGACCCTCTTCCTTTGTCTTTTGGCCGGGTGGAAGTGGTTTGTTGATCCAAACCTCCGAAGGCAATGACATTGGTTTTGGCGGCCGTCGAACGAAGCGGTCCGGATGCGCTTGGTAGGCTGCATCGAGCACCGCCTGGCGGTGCGCCAGCACGGTGTGGGTCTCGCCGAAATGAACCATGGCCGGGGTCAGCATGGCGATGCCCGAGTGACGATGCTCGTCGTTGTACCACTGGAAAAACCGTTGGCAGAAGGCGCGGCTGTCTTGGATGCAGCCGAAGCGATCCGGAAATTCGGGACGGTACTTCAGGGTGCGGAAGTGGCTTTCCGAATACGGGTTGTCGTCGGAGACATACGGCCGGCTGTGGGTCTTGGTGACGCCCAGATCGGCCATGAGAAAGGCGACCGGCTTGGAGGTCATGACCTTGCCGCGATCAGCGTGGATGGTGAGTTGGCCGGCGGGGACCTGGTGTTTGCCAATGGTCGCCTCAATGAATTGTTTGGCCAGTTCAGCGCCTTCGCGGTGCGCGATCATCCAGCCAGTCACGTAGCGGCTGAACACGTCGAGGATCACGTAGAGATAGAAGTAGGTCCACTTGGCCGGGCCCAGCAGCTTGGTGATGTCCCAACTCCAAAGCTGGTTGGCCGAGGTGGCCAGCAACTCGGGTCTTTGGTAGGGCGGATGAACGAGCTGATCGCGGCGCTCGCGAGACTCGCCCTGCTGCTCGAGGATGCGATACATGGTGCGGGTCGAGCAGAGGTATTGGCCTTCGTCCAACAAGGTGGCCTGAACGGCCGCTGGGGAGCGGTCCTGGAAGCGTTCGGCATGGAGCATCGTCAGCACGCTGGAGCGTTCGTCCGGAGTGAGAGCGCGCGCGGAGACCGGCCGCTCAAAGGGCAGCGCCGGCCCTGGTGCCGACACTGTGGGCGGGCCGAGGACAGGACGCTGCCGATAGAAGGAAGCACGGGCCACGCCGAGGCAATCGCAGGCGGCCACGACGCCGACCGTCGGGGCGAGTTGGGTGACGGCGTCCATCAGGGTTGCTCCTCGGGGTCCACCTTCGGCAGGGGCCAGCCCAACAGCGCGCCCACTTTTTTTTGAACATCGATGACGATCGCGGCTTTGCGCAGTTCCTCGGTCAGGCGCAGGTTTTCCCGGCGGAGCTT
The DNA here is from genome assembly GCA_963823095.1 of Terriglobia bacterium. Lineage (GTDB taxonomy): Bacteria > Acidobacteriota > Terriglobia > Bryobacterales > Bryobacteraceae > CAIVVT01. The sequence continues at coordinate 77,682 of CAWGKI010000018.1, read as the reverse complement.
CTGCATCTCCTCTTCCTGCGGATTGCGTTTGGACTTGGGGCCGCGCTTGTGGGGCGTCAAACCCTTGAGGCTGCCGACCTCGCGCTCGCGACGCCAGGTGACCAGGTGCGAGGAGTAGAGGCCTTCACGGCGGAGCAGTGCCCCGATGGCGCCGGGTTCGGTGGCGGCATCGAGCTCAGCCAGGAGGCGCAGCTTGTATTCGGCGGTGAAGCTGCGGCGCTTGGCGAAGGCGACGACCTCCGGGTCTCTCCGCGGTGGAGCAGGCGGCGAAGGCGCGACGGCTTTGCCCGCCGCTGCGCTCCGGTCGGCCTCGCTCCGCTCGGCCTCCCTACGCTCCGCGGCGGGCAAAGCCGTGGAAGGAGCCGAAGAGATTCCATGATTCTTCACATTGATTCCGATTCTCGCCCTGCTCAGTAATTACGACCGGGAGAACTGTCTCATCAATGTTGGCACGGAGGGCTGCGCCAGCCGGGGGGCGAGTACGTTGCATAGCCAAGTTGGGGTGGAGGCTGTGGCCATGCACCCGCAGCCTCACTCTGGCGGAAGGTAGCCCAATCCTGAAGAACGTCCATGAGGGGCTGGTCCGAGAGCAGGTCAACGCTGCCGCGTTTCAGCTCACTGCGCGAAGTACCCCGAGATATCCAGGACAACGTGGGCTAGGTCGGAGAGGAAGGCGCTCGTCGAGCCGTTCGTTGTCGGCACGATCGCCATGTTCGAAGTGATCTTCCCGTCCAGCGCGTTCAGCGTCGACACCACTGGCTGCGTGGCCCCCTGCGGCCACAACGTCAGGTACCCCAGGTTCGCCTGCGGCACCACCGTCGCGTTCAGCACGTAGGCCTGGGCCGCCAGCGGCGCCCCGCAGCCGCTGTCCACCACATCCACGTCCATCGCGCCTTTCAGCGCCGGCGACCCCGCCGGCTTGCGCGAGTCCAGCACCCGGCACGGCGGCAGATTGTACAGCGACAGCCCGCCCGCGCCGGCGGGAGCGAAGTAGCCGTTGATGTCCACCACCAGATTCGTGGCGTCGCTCGCAAAGACGTCGATCGACCCGCCGCTGCCCGCCGGCACAATCGCCGCGTTGGCCGTGATGGCGCCGGTCGGCGCGTTCAACGTCGATACCGTAGGTTTGGGCTGGCCAGTCGGCCAGGTCGTGATATACCCCAGCGCTCCACCCGGCACCGCCGTGAGGTTCAACGAATAGGCCTGCGCGCTGGCCGGCACGCCGCAGGAACTCGACAGTATCGGCAAGGTCCGGCTCGTCCCTGCCCCGAGCGCCGGTGCGCCCAACAAGCCGAGAGCTTTCCGGGTGTCCGCCACCCGGCACGGCGTCAAGCGGATAAAACGCCAGCGCGCTCGCATCGGTTGCCGGCACGAAGTAGCCGTCGATGTCGAGCAACACTTGCGTCGTGTCGCTGACGAAAACGCTGACGGCTCCGCTATTGCCCGCCGGCACGATGGATGCGTTGGCCTTGATCCGGCCGTCCAGCGAATTCAGCGTCGAAGCCACCGGCCGCGCCTGCCCCGTGGGCCAGATCGTCAGGTACCCCAGCGGTTTGGGAGGCACCACCGTCACGTTCAGCGAATAGGCCTGCGCCGTCGCCGGGATGTTGCACGTACTGTTCGGGATAGCAAAGTCCCGGCTGGTCCCGGCCGCGATCGCTGGTCCGCCAAACGGCCCGTCCGGTTTGCGCGTATCCACCACCCGGCAGGGAGTGATGGGAATGAAGCGCAGCGCCGCACTCGGCGTTCCTACAACCCATGTGCCCATCTGCTGATCGGACGACCAACCATCGGTGCCACTGGTTACAGCCTGGAGACTTACGCGCTTTTTGCCTGCGAACGAAGGTGCAAACTGGAAAGGCAGCGCCAGCGTCAGGTTGTTGTCATTTCCCGAAAAGGAGAGTGTCGAGACGTCCAGTGAGCACCTCGAAACGCTGAGCGTTCCGCTTCCCGGCAAACTGGAGAATAGCCAACTGGAGGTCAAGTCATCGCCCAACCAGATTGCGTTCCAGCCAGGACCCTGGCCGAACTCCGCAAGACAGTAGGAGTTCGAATCGGTGCCGTAGTAGCGGATGATCGCGTAACTGATCTGACCATATCCCCCAGGTGCGGCGAATCGTGCCGTGGCTGCGGTAGAGAGTCCTATCCCCGAGACCGGGGACAACGACTTGACGGTCGCTCGCTGGGATCCGGCTGCATCCTGATTGACGGTGTACGTGGACAGCCAGCCGCCGTTGTAGGTCAAGGTCACAGTGCCCGTTCGCGCAGCACCTGAGTTCGCTGCAATCGCGTACAGCAAGGCCGAGCCTCCGGTCCCCGAAGGCGGATTAATGGTGAGCCAAGGCGAGTCGCTCGTAGCAGTCCATGCGCAGCCGGTCCCGGTCGAGAACTCCATAATTCCGGTCGTACTATCGGAACTGGTGTTGTAGGGTGGCCACGAACCGCTGTTGATCTGGCAGTAAAAGTTCCCTGTTACCGAAAGGGGTTTCGTGGTAGTTACAGTCACTGGATTGGTGCTGCCAGAAGCGTCACCACTGAAGTACCAAAAACTATACCCAGGAACTGGAGCGGCTTGGATCTGTACCGATGCACCGGCGTCGTAAAAGCCATCGCTAGATGTCGGCGTAGCGGTTAGCTGGCCTGCTCCGGTGGGTGTTACGACTAAAGAGAGCTGATATTGTACCTTAATGTTGGCGGTGTAAGTGGTGGGGGCAGAGGGGACCGTGATCGTGCGCGGATTCGACCCACCATCTGTCCAATTCTGAAAGACATATCGGGAAGTCGTGTGGCCGCGAGCGCTGCTGAGCCAGGTGATAGTATGTTGCGAGCCCGCGGACCAGGAGAATGTGGCCGGCGCCGCGTAAACGGCCCCGCCGTCCAACATGAAAGGCGCGCCCATGGTGCTGGCTTGAATTGTTGTGCGTGGTTCCTGAGCGGACGGCACAATCCACGTGCCAACTGGAATGCGCCCGGATCCGCCTATCTCCGCTTCAACACGGTGAGCGCCACCGAACGAGGTGGAGAAGCCTACTTGAAGTGCAACCAGGAGCTGGGAGCCAGATCCCGTAATCGAGCTTCCAGATGATGAGATTGAGCAAACACTGTTACTGACGGTTCCCCCTGGGTTGTCAATGTATATGGGCGGTGGCGAACTGCCGCCCGGATCACCATACAAGTAAAGCTCGCCGCTGCCTGGATAGACACCGATCTCGCAATCCGGTGGACCGGAGAGTCTAAATGTCACATAGGAGACATCCTGGTAGCCGTTAACGTCGTCGAACGCGAAAGTGAACAGGCCAGTGGCTCCGGTCCCGAGGCTCGGGCTAACGCTAAGTACCGACGACGAGGTGCTCTTCTGGATAATGCGAGTGCTCTGCCGCTGCACAGCGATGTAACCCTGCTGCTGAGGACCCGAGTTGGCGCCAACCGAGAACTGAACGGTTCCATCGCCGGCCCCAGAAGTGCTGCTCGGAAAGCTGATCCAACTCGACGCACTCGATGCATTCCATTGGCAGTTGCCGGGCGCCGACACAGCGATGCTCCCCGAACCGCCGCTCGCGGGAAATGTGGTTGCCGAGTACTGCAAGCTCGCACATGGTTGGTCGTACGTCACGCTGACTGGCAGTCCGCCGTTTACGGGACTTCCAATGCTGAGTGTCAGAAGAGAATACGGATCGGACCACGAGGAGCCTGGTCTCAGCGCGGATTGAGTAAAATCGTTCGGGGCTGAAATCGGATTGAAGTCCAATAGATATGTGTGCCCAGGCGAATCGAGATAGGGATCTTCGTAACGAACGAGAGTCCCGTCAAACGGTGCGTTGCCGTAGTAATCCTGCAGTACAGAATCCACATCGCCAATGGGTTGGCGGTACTCAAGCCAAAACCAAGCGCTACTCATTGAATCCCGGAGTACACGCAAGCCGCGCGGATTGGCCGTGGATTCAAGGGGTCGCAGAGTGTAATTGCCGCCCGAAATCGTTTCCAGATAGTCACCCGCATTCAGCCAGTGCAGAAGCAGGCTCTTGTGTTCCGCCGCATACTGGCCTTCATTTGAACCCATGGTGGCGAAGATATCGCCATACTCGGAGAGTGTGCCCTTCTCATCAATGGCGCCGATGGGTACTGTGCCGAATTCGTCGGAACTCGAATGATGGAGCCCCAAGGCGTGCCCGAGTTCATGAGCGTAGAGATCGATCGGAGGAGATGAATTGGGGAAAGCAGGTAACCATCCGATCGACGCCGGAAGGCTGCCCTTGCTGGGAGACGTTATCGTCCAACATCCTAGGCTATCATCGGCTGCCCATCCTCCCCAGTCGCCATAGCTCGCAAGAGGGAATATGAGCGCTAGCCTCGTGAATTGCGTGAAGTCAGCCGTCGAGTCCGCGGCGTTAATCGCCGCCGTCAATAGATCGCCTTGGGTGTCGTAGTTGTAATCCTGACTCAATGTAAATGGCCCAAAGACTTGTCCGACCGTAGAGGTTAGGCCATACGACATCTCTTTCCAGTACCCATTCAGAGATTGGGTAGTGCTGGTGTCGGTCGGGCTTCCGAAGAAGGCTTCTTGCAGACTGGCCTTCGTATACGCAGGAGGGAATGTTGCATTGGAAGGTGTTGTCAGCATCAGCACGGCGATGTTCTGCGGTCCCGTCGTTGTACAACTCAGTGGCGCACCCGCCGTTGCGGTGCTCGACTGAGTCACGCGCGGCCGCGCCTTCGTAACGCCGCTGATCGCCATGCGATTTCCGAGTCTTACGCCCTCGACGCTCACATTGATCCCGGTCCGACTGGGCTTCTCGCCCGAGAAGAACATTTCTACTCGCTCAAGTCCCGTGTTGAGGTACCAGCGAGTCCAGCTTCGCTTCGCCTTGAAGTCATCCGAAATCACAGTTTCGATTGCGCCATCCCACCGCCCTCTCGATTCGAGACCGGGGTTGGGTCGCCCGACCTGCAGTCCCTCGATCAGTGAGGACGGGAGAGTCAATTCCAGTGCCTTGGCTGGATCCTTACCGATCAATTCCGCGAGCAGGCTCGCGCGCTCTTCCAGCAGACCGTCAAGGCGCTGGCTGGCTCGAAATAGGGGAACAGCCGCTTGAGCGTCCCGGTTGATCGCACCAATCCGCGCCGCAAGCCGCTCGGCTGTGTTGGACGACTGTCCCCATGCAGGCCCAGCGCAGCACGTCAGTACCCAAATGAACGGAAGCCCAAGAGACATAAGTCCCAGCCGAGACAGTCGCGCAGTGACAGATTGATTCATCGGTATATCTCGCCACGATTCACCATCAACCGGCGCCCAGCCCGCGTGTCAAATGGGGGAAACTCGATCATGATTGCGGGACGCTAGTGCGAAACGGCAGCGCATCACTTCGGTCGCAAGGAATTACAGTGCAGATCCAGCCATCTCCGAACATTGACGGGGCTATGAGTTCCGCAGGTGCGATCTCCGCGGACGAGACGAAACTGGAAGTCGGCTCCGCCGAGCCTGAATCCCTCACGCTGAGTAAACGGCTGGCCTTAGTTTGCCCTAGCGGGAAAGTACACGCGTTTGCGGAGGCGGGTGTCAGGTCTTGGCCGCTCGGCTGAGGTGACACTGCAAACCGGCATCGCACGGTCAGAGCGATCTGCCTGACCGCTGTAGCAAAACAACTCCGCATGATTCTTCAGCCCCCAAAACTATCCTTGACAGTCTGTTACGACTTAGGCTTGGCGCGGTTCGTTCTCAGGAGTCGAACCGCAGCTGCCTCTGTGCAGCCACGAAGAGCGCGCTTCGCTTCCAAAGGAAAAATCAATCTGGTTCTTGCAGGATTCCTTCCGGGCGTCTTGAGCACAACAGATATACAGCTCTTTTCTATTTATAGTCAGCCAATGTCGCGACGATGACAAACAAACTTACGCTGGGAGGCGACATCCTACCGCCCAGATTCTGCACTACTTGGCTTCCACCCTAATTCGCGGCAAGCTAGCTAAAAGAACTCTCCCACACCAGCCCGCTGACACCGAACGAAAGAGTTGGCAAGAAAGTCCCGTATCATCCGATTACTGCGCGAAGTACCCCGAGATATCCAGGACAACGTGGGCCAGATCGGAGAGGAAGGCGCTCGTCGAGCCGTTCGTTGTCGGCACGATCGCCATGTTCGAAGTGATCTTTCCGTCCAGCGCGTTCAGCGTCGACACCACTGGCTGCGTGGCCCCCTGCGGCCACAACGTCAGGTACCCCAGGCTCGCCTGCGGCACCACCGTCGCGTTCAGCACGTAGGCCTGGGCCGCCAGCGGCGCCCCGCAGCCGCTGTCCACCACATCCACGTCCATCGCGCCTTTCAGCGCCGGCGACCCCGCCGGCTTGCGCGAGTCCAGCACCCGGCACGGCGGCAGATTGTACAGCGACAGCCCGCCCGCGCCGGCGGGAGCGAAGTAGCCGTTGATGTCCACCACCAGATTCGTGGCGTCGCTCGCGAACACGTCGATCGACCCGCCGCTGCCCGCCGGCACAATCGCCGCGTTGGCGGTGATGGCGCCGGTCGGCGCGTTCAACGTCGATACCGTAGGTTTGGGCTGGCCGGTCGGCCAGGTCGTGATATATCCCAGCGCTCCACCTGGCACCGCCGTGAGGTTCAACGAATAGGCCTGCGCGCTGGCCGGCACGCCGCAGGAACTCGACAGTATCGGCAAGGTCCGGCTCGTCCCTGCCCCGAGCGCCGGTGCGCCCAACAAGCCGAGAGCTTTCCGGGTGTCCGCCACCCGGCACGGCGTCAGCGGATAAAACGCCAGCGCGCTCGCATCGGTTGCCGGCACGAAGTAGCCGTCGATGTCGAGCAACACTTGCGTCGTGTCGCTGACGAAAACGCTGACGGCTCCGCTATTGCCCGCCGGCACGATGGCTGCGTTGGCCTTGATCCGGCCGTCCAGCGAATTCAGCGTCGAAGCCACCGGCCGCGCCTGCCCCGTGGGCCAGATCGTCAGGTACCCCAGCGGTTTGGGAGGCACCACCGTCACGTTCAGCGAATAGGCCTGCGCCGTCGCAGGGATGGTGCACTTGCTGCCTTGGATCAGGTTCGCCTGGAGAACAAAGTCCCGGCTTGTCCCGGCCGTGATCGCCGGTCCGCCAAACGCCCCATTGGCCCACCGGGTGTCCACCACCCGGCAGGGTGTTATGGGAACAAAGCGCAGTGCTGGATTGGTGCCGGCTTGAGTGACTGTGAATGCCTGCGAACCGATCAGAATCTGGGCGGACCGTGTCATGCCAGTGTTCTCGGTGACCGAGTAGTTCAAAGTTGCAACGCCGTGCAAGCCGTTCGATTGAATGGTTAGCCACGGCTGTGTACTGAGTGGGTACCAATAATTGGAGTCTGGAGGCGCGACTAGTACAGAACCGTTCTGGCCGGAAGCGCTGAGCGAGGCTGAATCCGGGCTGAAGCCGTAGCTGCCGCTGCCGCCTTGCAGGAGCATCAGCCACTGGCCGCCGATAGAGATCGCGCCCGTGCGGGTGGAACCGGACGAGTTATCGGACGCTGTGACAGTCAATGACCCGATCCCAGCGCCGGTTCCAGGCGCGACGGTAAGCCAGGATGGAGTATAGGCTGTGGCAGTCCATTCACACCCACTCTGACCGACCACAGGCGTGGTGAGCGCGCCACCGGCGGAGGACGCCGATACCGCAGTCTGCAACAGGGTGACAGGACAGCCTGGCACTAGTTGCAGCGTGAAGGCGCCCGTGGCCCCGGAAGAGTACGTGGTTGCCTCGATACTGTAAATGCCTGTAGACGGCAGCGTGAAAAACCCGCTGTACGGTATTCGTGAATTCACCGTCCATGGCGTATCGTCATCCTGAGAGACGAGCGTTCCATCCGGACCGGCCAGATATAGATACGTGTCAATGTCCGCGGTAACCAGCTCAATTGCGATTTGCTGGTTTGCCGTCCCTTGGAACGTATACTGCTTCGCATAGTTGGTGCCGCCACTCGATTGCGATCTCCACGATGAAGGGCAATCGGAATTGCTCCAGACGCCAGATACCGGGGACAGGAAGTCAATCGGTCCGGCGGAGCACTGCGAACCGGCGCTCTGAACGATCTGGATCGAAACACCAGCGATCCAAATGTTGCCTCGACGGGGCGAATTCCAGACATTCGGCTGGACGGTGTACGTCGCCGATCCATTGCCAAGAGTTGCATTGGCATTTACGGGCGTGATCCATGAAACGTCGCTCGCGGGCGTCCAAGCCGTGCATGTAGGTGTAGAAGAGGTGACGGTGACGTTGACCGTGCCTCCCGCACCCGAAAATGAAGTCACATCGGCGATTGGGGTAACCGCGGAGCAACTCGATCCCGACTGGTTGATCGTGAACAGGCTGGAGACGCCGCCGGCTTGCACGGTGAGGGTGCCCGTCCTCCCTGCCGTCAGACTCGGATTGGCGTCCACTGAATATTGGACCTGGCCTGACCCGGTCCCGGTTGCGCCCGCTGTGACGTGTCCCCAAGTCACATTGCTGACTGTCGTCCACAAGGCGGAACTGTTCGTACTCACGTAGAACCAGTTGGAGTTCTGGCCGGAGTCGAACGATGCGGACATCGGAGAAAGGCTCAGCGAGTATCCGGGCTGATTGATCGTAACCGTCTGGCCTCCGAGGGTGAGAGTTCCGGTTCTCGCGATCCCTTGATTCGTGGTCACCAGGAAGGTTGACGAACCGGTTCCGATCCCGCTGGCGTCGGCGATCGTGGTGATCCACCCGGGGACTGAATCCAGAGTCCACGTGCATCCCGACGGGGCGACGACCGAGATGTCAGACACGCTCGCATGAATGCCGACGTTGAGGGTCGATGGGTGCACCTGGTAGGTGCACGATGGCTGAGCGACGTCGATTCGTGAAACGAAGGCGTTGTACCACCCGGTGGTCTTCAGCGCGTTGTCGGTGACAGGGAATCCTGAACCATTTGCCGAGCCTGCGATGATCGCTCCGCCGTTCGGCGCAATGGCAACTCCGCCGGGATACGCGCCCTGCGCGTTGCCGAGGAAGGTGGAGTAGAGCAGCGATCCACTCGGATCGAATTTCGCGACGAAGACATCAGGTTGTTTTGGACCCGCGGCCCAGACTGTGGTGGGATCGGATGGAAGAATACACAGAGCCTGAATGGACAAGTTCAGCGGCTGGTTGCCCGCCGTGGTCCATTCCGAGCCGTCCAGGCTGTTCCGGTAGACTCCGGCGCGATCGGTGCCGGCGTAGATGACGGAGCTCGACGGGCTTATGGCGAACGACGTGACGGGCGGTAGATCAGCGCCGAGATTCGTCCAAGTTGTCCCGGCATCGCCGGTCACGAATACACCGGTCGACGAGTATGCATACAGCCGCGAGTGATCGGATGGCTGGACCGCCAGACGGGAGCCATAGGAAATGGAGGAGGGCAGATCTCTGCTGGTGAAACTTGTGCCGCGGTCGGTGCTCACTAACAGGGTCCAGTACGACGTTGCGTACACTGTTGCCGGTGTAACGGGATCGACGGCGATCGACTGGATATACTCGTTTGTGCCACTCAGAAGGGACCAATTCGCGCCGCCATCCTGCGTCTTGAAAATGCCGGAATTCGTCCCCGCATAGAGAACGTTGTGATCGGTCGGGTCCGCCACAAGGGCGTTGACGTAAGTATTCGTCAGGCCGTTGTTCACGTACGTCCAGTTCTGCCCTCCGTCCACGCTCTTCCTGATCCCTGAATACGAATTGACGTAAAGTACGTTTAGCGTCTGACTATCGACAATGAGATCCGTGATTCCACAGTTGCCGGAGAATCCCACATACTGCCACTGCCCTGGAGCGTCCGTTTTATAGATATTGCAGGAGTCAGCACCGTACAGCAGGCCAGCATTCCACGGATCGGCAACCATTACGTTCGGTGAAAAAGTATCGGAAGCCGACCCCGACGGCGTCCAGGTCAAACCGCTATTCGCGCCGCGGTACAGCACTCGACCGGGATATCCGATCTGCGGCTGAACCGCGTTCAGCACGGGAAAGTCCGGGGAATATGCATAACCGGCGACGACGGCGTTCCCTTGAGCGTCCACCGCGATCGATTGTGGATTGTCGGACGCGCTTCCTCCCAGGTAGGTCGAATACGACAACGCCGAGCCGGCCGCATTCATTTTGAAGACTACAGGGCCGCCGTACGATCCTTTCGGTGTAGATTGGAACGCTCCAGGCGTTATCGGAAAGTTGCCTCCCGCCGCCCCGGACACATAAGCTTGCCCAGTCGCATCCACACCAATGCTCTGGCCATAACTCCATGAGCCGGCGCTCCCCACAAAAGTGGAGTAGACCAATCCCGAGCCCTGCGGATTAAGCTTTGTGACGAAGGCCGTCTCTCCGCCTGGCGACGTTGCCTGGAAGGCACCGGGAGTGGTTGGATAATCCGAGGATAGGCTGAGCCCCGTGATGTACGCGAATCCGGCGCTGTCCACGGCGATGGCTCGACTCTCGTCCCAGATGGTCCCGCCCAACAGCGTGGAATACGCTACGCTGCCGTTCGCAGTATACTTCGTAACGAACCCGGCCTCACCACCGCGCAAGACTCCTTGGTAAGCCCCTGCCGTGACAGGAAAATCTGAAGAGTAGGTGTAGCCCGTCAGGTAGGCCGCGCCAGTCGAGTCCACCGCAATTCCCGAGACGGAGTCATAGCCCGTTCCACCGAGCCGTGTGGAGTAAGCGAGTGCATTTCCGTCGGAATTCAGAGCGAGAACGAAAATCTGCCCGCCGCTGCTCTGCGCGGCCTGCACCAGTGGGAAGTCGCTCGAGGACGTTGTGCCGGCCACATATGCGCGGCCCTGCGGATCCACTGCGATAGCAGTTCCTTGATCCCAGCTGTTTCCGCCGATATAGGTTGAATAGATCAGTCCGGTGCCGGTGGGATTCAGCTTGGAAACGAAGACATCCTCGTATCCGTTCAGCGAACCCTGCACTGCCCCGACTAATGGGAAGTCAGAAGCATAGGTCCAACCGGTCACATAGGCGTTCCCCAGCGCATCCGTTGCTATCGCACCCGCTCCGGAGGAGTTATCATCGCCTCCCAGGAAGGTGGAATAGGACAGCACCGGATCGACAACCAAGGATCGGGTACGGTCGTACTGCCCCAGTTGAAAGCTCACCAGGTCTTTCCCAACGAGCGCAAACCGGCCGTCTACGATCTCGCGCTTCCCGTCCATCTCCTGGTAAACATGCGGGCGGTGTTGACGGACTTCTCCTCCGTCGACCCGCAGCACCAGATCGCCGCCTTCGTCGATCGTGACCGCGTTGGCGCCGCCGATCCCCAGCCGGATTGCCTCCGGATTTGCTCCCGGCCGGATGACGAAGTCGAACTCCAGTTCTGTCTGGTTACCATAGAAGACCAAATCGATCCCTGGGTAGATCTCCCGGTACTGCACTCGCGCGTAATTGACAATGTCCGTGCGCCATTTGGAAGGGTCTTTCCCAAGCAGATAGTTCGTCCTGGTTGGCAGCGCGCCGGTCCCTTCGATCAATGGATTCGGATTCGCGCCTTCGAATCGGAAACGAAGCGAGGCGCTCTTGCCATCGGCATTCTTGCCTTTCCGAGTCAGCCCAAGCACGGATTCCGTCGGCGTGAGGAACAGGGAATACCCTTTGCCTCGGGACATGAATCGGACGGGGGCATGCATCTGACCACCGTTGGATTCGAACATCATCGGCAGTTTTCCGTATTGAGCGGAGATTTGGGCAGGCGGCGCCTGCACGGGACGGGGTTGTTCAGCGGATAACACACCGAGAGTCAGTGCAGCCGCGGCGAACGGGAGAGAACGAAGGAACATGACGCCTCCAGTTAGACAGCAAAAGGCACTTCGGAGTATATGGTACGAATATCTTAATGTAAAGACCAAACGTTTACAAAAGCGCGCGAGGAAGCGCCAAAAGCCTGGGATCGGTTCTGCTGGTACTAATGGGGGGGCTAGTACCAGGGGTAGTGGGCACAGTTTGCGAGTTTCTTATTCTAAGGGCGCAGGTCTTCGAAGCGTCCTCGCAGGTACCTGGCCCCGCCGGGAACGGAGCACGGAAAGACCTTGACAAAGTCCGGGCCCGTCTGCCACGCGGCCATGATTTCGCTAGGCGTCAGTGCACCCCGCATGACGACTACGTTCTGCATTAGCGCGAACTCCACAAGTCGGATATCGAGCCCCGGGCTCGTCAGAAATCTGGCGCCGGCATCCAGGCAACGGCGCGCCGTATCGAGGTCGACGATCGTGCCGGCGCCAACGATTAATTCGGGCTTGTCGCGAGCAAGGTCGGAAATCGACTCAATCGCGCCGCGAGTCGTCATCGTTACTTTCGCGATTGGAATCCCGCTATCCGAAATCGCCTCCACGGCAAAGCGGGCGTCCGCAGCGGAGGAGACCCGTATCGCGGGAACGATTCCGATCTCCGCTATGCGAGTTCGGACTTCTTTCTTGGTCATAGGGTCTCCGGTATTACAGCCAGCGGCTCGGAGGAGTTCAGCAATTTCGGCCAACGCCTCTTCATGGATGAGCCCTTCAGTATCGGCAAGGTATCCGGGCCGGTCACAGGCGATCCCGCTGCTGGGCCAGAGCGACATCGACTGCCAGCCCAGGTCGGCGCGGGCGGGCCACTCGTGGACCTGGACACTCATTCTTCGAGAATCGATGTCAGGTATTGATATCGGTGCCCTCGCTCGCAATTGAGAAATCCGGCGAGAGAATTGCCTAAGCCACCCGCATGAACGCCCAATGTGCAATGTCGAATTGAAGATGGCCGACCGCCAAGGCGTCGAAGTAAACTACTGCCCCAAATGCAGGGGAGTCTGGATCGATCAGGGAGGCTTGGACAAGATCATTGACAGGTCTGCCGCAACGGCGGTGAACCCGCGCCGCGAGCCATCCAGGGAGCACAACGAATGGGAGCGCCACGACGAGCATGAACATGAGGGTGACCGGCGGAAGTCGTTCCTCTCTAAGCTGTTCGATTAGACGACAACACGAAGCGCTTTCGACTGTGGGACGAATTCGGGCCGTGATGACCGCCGCAATTGCGACCCCGGCTCGCAACTGGTACCGGCGAGCCGGCAACTCGCTTTGCATCTTGCGAACTTCCACGTAGCACGGTGTGCACTGGCTCAGGTGCATGTACAGGGGATCGTCCATCGACAGCTTCTTGGCCCGGCCAATTCTGCGCAAGCAGGATAAGCATACTCAGGATGTTCCAGCAACTGGGAGCATTCAACAACTCCCCGCACCTGCTCGCTCCCCCCTCCGTGCCAACATTGATGAGACAGTTCTCCCGGTCGTAATTACTGAGCAGGGCGAGAATCGGAATCAATGTGAAGAATCATGGAATCTCTTCGGCTCCTTCCACGGCTTTGCCCGCCGCGGAGCGTAGGGAGGCCGAGCGGAGCGAGGCCGACCGGAGCGCAGCGGCGGGCAAAGCCGTCGCGCCTTCGCCGCCTGCTCCACCGCGGAGAGACCCGGAGGTCGTCGCCTTCGCCAAGCGCCGCAGCTTCACCGCCGAATACAAGCTGCGCCTCCTGGCTGAGCTCGATGCCGCCACCGAACCCGGCGCCATCGGGGCACTGCTCCGCCGTGAAGGCCTCTACTCCTCGCACCTGGTCACCTGGCGTCGCGAGCGCGAGGTCGGCAGCCTCAAGGGTTTGACGCCCCACAAGCGCGGCCCCAAGTCCAAACGCAATCCGCAGGAAGAGGAGATGCAGAAGCTCCGCCGGGAAAACCTGCGCCTGACCGAGGAACTGCGCAAAGCCGCGATCGTCATCGATGTTCAAAAAAAAGTGGGCGCGCTGTTGGGCTGGCCCCTGCCGAAGGTGGACCCCGAGGAGCAACCCTGATGGACGCCGTCACCCAACTCGCCCCGACGGTCGGCGTCGTGGCCGCCTGCGATTGCCTCGGCGTGGCCCGTGCTTCCTTCTATCGGCAGCGTCCTGTCCTCGGCCCGCCCACAGTGTCGGCACCAGGGCCGGCGCTGCCCTTTGAGCGGCCGGTCTCCGCGCGCGCTCTCACTCCGGACGAACGCTCCAGCGTGCTGACGATGCTCCATGCCGAACGCTTCCAGGACCGCTCCCCAGCGGCCGTTCAGGCCACCTTGTTGGACGAAGGCCAATACCTCTGCTCGACCCGCACCATGTATCGCATCCTCGAGCAGCAGGGCGAGTCTCGCGAGCGCCGCGATCAGCTCGTTCATCCGCCCTACCAAAGACCCGAATTGCTGGCCACCGCGGCTAACCAACTTTGGAGCTGGGACATCACCAAGCTGCTGGGCCCGGCCAAGTGGACCTACTTCTATCTCTACGTGATCCTCGACGTGTTCAGCCGCTACGTGACTGGCTGGATGATCGCGCACCGCGAAGGCGCTGAACTGGCCAAACAATTCATTGAGGCGACCATTGGCAAACACCAGGTCCCCGCCGGCCAACTCACCATCCACGCTGATCGCGGCAAGGTCATGACCTCCAAGCCGGTCGCCTTTCTCATGGCCGATCTGGGCGTCACCAAGACCCACAGCCGGCCGTATGTCTCCGACGACAACCCGTATTCGGAAAGCCACTTCCGCACCCTGAAGTACCGTCCCGAATTTCCGGATCGCTTCGGCTGCATCCAAGACAGCCGCGCCTTCTGCCAACGGTTTTTCCAGTGGTACAACGACGAGCATCGTCACTCGGGCATCGCCATGCTGACCCCGGCCATGGTTCATTTCGGCGAGACCCACACCGTGCTGGCGCACCGCCAGGCGGTGCTCGATGCAGCCTACCAAGCGCATCCGGACCGCTTCGTTCGACGGCCGCCAAAACCAATGTCATTGCCTTCGGAGGTTTGGATCAACAAACCACTTCCACCCGGCCAAAAGACAAAGGAAGAGGGTCACTAAACTCCTATGCCGGGTGTCTCAAAGTTGTTGACACGCGCCGCCCGACCAACATCACTCGCCGAACGTCACTTGCCGGTCATGGCGCATTAACATATGTCCGTTACAGAAAGCTCGCAACCGGCTACTGGGCCAGTTCTCAGAGTGGCGGCAGAGCCCATTTCGGAATCAGCGATTCACGTTCGAACGGCTTGGGCCGTCCTAAAGGGCTTTCACTCTCCGAAAGTGCAAATTCCGCCGCCTGCCGGCGAGCGTATCCGTCTCTGCGGATGAAAATACCGCCGTCATCATCAAGAAAATCATGTTTCCACGGTATTCACTCTGAGGCGCGCGAGCCTCAGAATACTGCCGGGGAATGGCTCGCCGACCGCATGCGAACCAAGTTGTTTCCCCCAGAAGGGGGCCTGTGCGGCTCACATGGACAAGCTGGCGTAAGGCGTGGGCGAACTCCCCTTTGCGGAATCTCTCCGGGTTGATTCCTGCCGACGCCGAGTTCAGGCGCCGTCGCATGGCAGTGCTCCTGATAGCACGCAACTACTCTCTCAAGGAGTCGCTCGGGGTGATCGGTGTGATGAATGGATGGGACGTTCGTTGGGCCAGATCCTGTGATGAAGCGATCGAAATTCTGGGGCAGCAGCCGATTCCTCTTGCCATTTGCGATGAAGAGGTGCCGGACGGATGGCGGCCCGTCGTTCAGAGAATCGCCACTCCGCCGCTGTCGACGTGCGTGCTCCTGGCCTCCCGTTTCTGTGACGAGGCGCTTAGGCGTGAAGCCCGCAGGTGTCACGCCTACGACGTTATCGCGAGGCCGTTCAATTGGGAAGAGGTCTCCGACCAGGTTCTGTTCGCCTGGGCCTGGTATACCTCAGGGTGCGCACCCTGGTGGGGCCCCAACCCAGATTGTCAGGTACTCCGCCAGAGTTAGCCGCCTATGTTCAGGCAGCCGAAGGACAACGTCGATTCAGATCTCAATGCGCCGCACAGTCCCGAACCTCACAACTTTAGAATTGAGTTCCCACGAGAGCGGCTACACTGAAAGTCGGACCAAGGATAGCGGCACATGCCACCTACTCGCGTGTTGATCGCCGACGACCACCCGCTGATTCGCAGCGGGCTACGTTCTCTGCTGGCACGGGACAGCGAGTTTGAAGTTGTCGGGGAAGCCGCGGACGGGTATCAGGCGCTGGAACTTGTCGAGCAACTGAAGCCCGACATAGTCATGCTCGACGTCAGCATGCCCCGGCTGAATGGCATCGATGTCGCGCGCAAGCTCTCAGAAACGGCGCCGTCGACGCGAGTCATCATCGTGAGCATCCATTCCGATGAAGGCTACGTCCTGCGCGCACTGCGGGCTGGGGCGAAGGGCTACCTGCTGAAGGCCTCTCCGGAGGGAGACATATTGAACGCAGTCCGAACGGTCGCCGCCGGACATGCCTATCTCAGTCCCGAGATGTCCCGGCTCCTGGTCGAGGAATATGTACGTGAGATGCGGGAGCGGGGTGTCGAGGATAGCTACGAACTGCTGAGCATCCGGGAAAAGGAAATCCTGCAACTGCTGGTCAGTGGATCGTCCAATCGTCAAATCGCGGATCTGATCCACGTGAGTGTGACAACCGTCGAAACGCATAGAGCCAACATCCTTCAGAAGCTCGGGATTCACAGCCTTCCGGAATTGATACTCTACGCGGTTCGCAAGGGTCTGCTTTCGTAATTCAGCCAGAGAGCAAAACGGGTCTACGCCCCGTTGCGCGTTAATGGGATTTCCAGCCGGATGATCGTTCCGCAACCGGGCTTGGAATCGATCGCGCAGGTGCCTCCAAGATGACCGGCCCTTTCCTCCATCCCAAGAAGCCCCAGGCCCTTCTTTCTCGCCGGATCGAAGCCGCACCCGTCGTCTTGAACAGACATGAGCAATTCATTGCCATCCCCCTGCACGAGGATTCGAGTGTTTTTCGCGCCGGCGTGGCGGCAAGTGTTGCGTAAAGCCTCTTGCGCAACCCGGAAGACACAGGTTTTGTGCTCTTCGGGAAGCATATCCGGCACCTGTTCCTCGGTTACCTCCACGTGCAAGCCGGACGTTCTCGAAACCTCCCGGGCAAGCCACTCCAGTGCGGGCACGAGCCCTAGATCGTCCAGCATGGATGGGCGCAGCAGCAGCGACATGTCGCGCACGACACGAACAATGTTGTTGGACATCTCCCGCAGTCCTTCCAGGCGTCGCAAGGCGAGCTGATTGTCGCTGCTCTTCACCGCCGCGCTCAGGTTGTCTATTTCCAAACCCATCGCCCACAGCGACTGGCCTATTTCGTCGTGAAGTTCGCGCGCGATCCGGCGACGCTCATGCTCCTGCGTTTCGAGGACTCGGGCGGAGAGGTTGCTGAGTTCCTGTTTGGCCTTGGTGATTTCGGCAAATCGCGCCTGGGATTCTTTTTCCAGCTCGAGCATCCGCCAAAGACTCACGCCTGCGACCAGCGATCCGAGACCGAGCATCAGCGCAACCAGCCACAGAAGCCTCTTCCGGAACAGGGTGAGAAGTTCGCTCGTGGCACGGCTGTTCTCTTCCAGCCACCTTCGGTTCAACTGTTCGACACGATCCAGGAGAGCAAGCGTCGAAGTGCGCATGGGAAGCAACTGCGCTTGCGTAAAGGCATCCGCCCTTGCGCGCCTCTCGGGCGAGGGCCATTTGAGGACCTGGTCTAGAGTTTGAAAGTAGGAACCGATTCCTTCCTCCAGTGCCCGGAAGGGCGCCACTTCTTGTGGTTCCAATTTGAGCCGGTAGCGCCCCACCGCTTCCTGAACTCGGGACTTTGCCAACAGGTACGCCTTCTCTTTCGCTGAGTCTGCAGCGCCGCCGCTCTCCACCAGCAGGTCGCGAATGTGTGTGCCAGAAAGATACACATTGGATCGCAGACTCTCGATGACACGAGTTCGGGCGACGAACTCCTGCCGGCTGGCTTCATAACTCTTGTCGATGCGGGATAGGAAACTAATGGCGCTTGCGCCGAGGAACCCCATCAATAGGAGGAGCCCGCCGAACCCAACCCCCAGGAGTACTCTGACCTGATTGCGAAACAATGGCTTGTCACCAAACGGACTTTGCACGCGAAGCGGGAAGCTGAACATCGCTACCAATTGAAGCCGCTTCCCGCGGGACAGTCAACCGGGGTGCGCACCATTCGTCATGGCCGGGCTGATTCCAGTGCTCCTAGCCGTTCTTCCGCCCCTCGGGCGGGAGGAGAGTTGAAACGCGCGGCGGACCCCACCAGGAGGCACAACCCGACTTGTACCAGGTCCAGGCAAAGGACACGCGATCGGCCACTTCCTCATAGCGCAGCGGCTTCGCGATGACGTCATAGCCGTGGTGCCTCCCTACTTCCCGCAACAGGGAGTTGTCCGACTTGCGAGATGCGAGGAGAATGCAGGTTGACTGGGGAAGAAAAGCGATTGCCCTGACCGTCTTTCTCCAATCCTCGGGCGCGTCTTCGTCGCAAATCACCACCGGAATCTGCCGGTGCTTCAGAATCGCGATTGCCTCGTCTCGTGTGGCGGCGGAGATCACTTCCCAGCGGTACACGTGGCCGAGCGCATACAAGGAATAACGAAGAGACGGAGCCTGTGTGATCAGCAGCACTACGATCCCTTCTTCGCGCGGAGGGACACTGCGGCAGGCCGACTGCCCGGCGACCTTAAGACGGATTAGGTTTGCCCAGGCTGTTTTCAGGTTCTTCCAACGGGACATCGGCGGCCCTCCTTCGAAAGAGAGCATTCGAGCGGAGCAGAATGTCATCGGCCCGACTCTGCATCTAACCGATTTTGCCGGCTCCAGCCAACGGAAGGGAATACCGTAACTCCATGGTTTTTTCTCTAGAAGCGGCAGTAGTCCTCCACAAGTACAGAATCAATGCACTGCACGCGGAGAGCGTTGCAGTCTCTTCTCTCCGCCCGGATCTCTAATGCCAGATGGGGGAATTTGCACTTCCATGCAGGGTTCGGTCGAATACAGTCACTTTCCTGGAAATATACTGTCGCGACTGTATTCCCTATCGCGACGCCTCTGACTCAAACTGTCGATAGCTGGCCCGTCTGGTGAGTCCAGTCAGAGGGCGACGGAGCGCTATCAGCAGGCACGGCTCTCAATCCCCTGTGCTTCACCCCGAGTGGTGCTTCGTCGCCCTTGTCCACGTGGGCACGGGCCATTAAGAGATGAGGAGGCGACCGCTTTTATGAGTCACCGCTCGACGATTGCATCACGCCGGTTAGCTTCGTCCTCATTTCTATCTCTGTGAACATGCCAAGATCAACGCCAAGCCTGACTCGCGCCGAGTTCGAGAGCCTGCGGGTTCTGGAGACGTGCTCCGCGTCCAATGCTATCGAGCAATTTGAGGTGCGACTGCGCAATGAAGGCTTTGTCCAAGGCACAGCCCATTGCCGCTTTCCCCAACTCCCTCCGATGCTCGGCTACGCGGCCACGGCGGTCATCCGGGCCGCGATTCCGCCGATGGCCGGCCGTTGCTATTACAACCGCATGGACTGGTGGAACTACCTGCTTACCCTGCCGGAGCCGCGTGTGATGGTCTTGCAGGATCTCGACCGTACGCCTGGGATCGGCGCGTTCGTCGGTGAAATCCACGCTCACATCGCGCTCGCGCTGCACTGCGTCGGCTGCGTTACCAACGGCGCGGTGCGCGATCTCAAGGCCGTGGAGCAATTGGGCTTCCCGCTTTTCTCCGGGAGTGTCGCCGTTTCGCACGCCTACGCTCATATCGTTGAATTCGGGGAGCCGGTCGAAATCGGAGGACTGAAGATCCGGTCAGGAGACCTGGTGCACGGAGATCGGCACGGCGTGCACACGATTCCACTTTCGATCGCCTCCGGCGTCGCAGGCAAGGCGGCGGAGATTGAACGGACCGAACAGGATCTCATACAGTTTTGCAGATCGGCCAACTTCAGTATTCAATCTCTGGCGCAGAAGCTCGAGCGAACGGCGCCGGGACAAGACGAACAGATGAAGAGAACCAGATCCTTATGAAACAGGGCATGGGCCAGGGAATTCAAGGGTTAGCGGCGAAGCTAAGGATGCTGCGTCAACCGAGGGCCGCGCATCTAGCGCTCATTGCTCTCACCGCATTTGCCCTGATTGGGTTGGGCGCCTGCGGGAAGGGCGAGGCATCCGATGCCAGGGAGGCAGCGGCCGGAGTGCCCGAAGCACACGTGGGCGTGATCAAGGTCGGGCGCAAGAGCCTGGAAAGACGTCTGACCGTTTCCTCCGAGCTTGTTCCTTTTCAGGAGATAGACGTTTACGCGAAAGAATCCGGCTTCGTCAAGAGTCTGCTTGTCGATTACGGCACGCGCGTCCGCAAGGGCCAGTTGATGGCTGTCCTGGAGATTCCGGAGTTGGAGGCGCAATTGCGGCAGGACGATGCGATGATTCGCAACGCGTCGGACCGCATTTCCCGCGCCCAGCACGAATTGGACCGCGCCGAGGCGCAGCATCACGTGTTGCACCTGCAGGCGGCTCGCCTCACTACAGTCTCAACCACCAAGCCGGGATTGGTGGCCCAACAGGAAGTGGACGACGCTACGGGCAAGGACCTGGCGGCAGAGTCCGCGGTGGAGTCAGCTAAGTCGAACCTGGAATCCATTCGCAGCGATCTTCTCGGAGCACAAGCAAAACGCGAGCATGACGGCGTGCTGCTCGACTATGCAAAGATCACCGCTCCTTTCGCCGGGACCATTACGCAGCGCTTCGCCAACCTCGGCATGTTGATGCAGGCCGGCACCAACTCCAGCACGCAAGCCATGCCGCTGGTCCGGCTCTCGCAGGATGACTTGTTCAGGCTCGTTATTCCGGTGCCCGAGTCTTACGTCAAATACATTCACATCGGAGATCCGGTAGAGGTGACCGTATCCTCGCTGAACCGGACGTTCCCAGGCAAGTTCGCGCGTCTCTCCGCCGACGTCCAGCAACAAACGCGCACCATGCACACCGAGGTTGACGTTCCCAACCTGGATCATCTCCTGGTCGAGGGCCTGTACGCCGAGGCGGTTCTGCGGCTGGAACACAAGCCGGACGCGCTTTCCATCCCCTTGCAGACCATCAGTCACCAAGGCGAAACGTCGGGCGTATTGGTGGTCAATTCGTCGAACAAGGTCGAAGAGCGCAAAGTGCAAGTGGGGATGCAGACAGACACTGATGCTGAGATCGTGGCGGGGTTGAAGGAAGGCGAACTCGTCGTCGCCAGCGATCGCAGCGGATTGAAGCCCGGCCAGCAAGTACGGCCCCAGGTGGTTGATCTGCTGCAGTACCAGGGCGAGCAGGAGCACTAGTGGGATGGCCCCAATACTCGATGCTGCCGATTGGGATCGGCTTAAACGCCTGCGCCGGGCTGGACCTCGTGAGAGCCGCATGGTTGCAGCGGAAGTTCGAGAAACGCGGAGCGCGGCAACTCACACATGGAGTGTCGCCCGCTTGAAATCGCGAGTTCGACGGGTACTCCTGCCTTGGCCCGTTGAATCCGCGGGCTCGGGTTCGTCGACGGATTGCGGCGCCGGCGCGCCTACCGCCCGCGATACCGGAACCCGGGCGATGCCCGGAGAGGGGATGCGGGCGATGGCGCGTGCCGGTCATCGGCTCTCCCCTTCCGGGCTATATGCACCTTGCGACGAGAGCCCGGTTTCAGCGTCAGCGGAAAACAGATGAGCTAGAGACTTATGCCCCGATTCTCGATCCGCAACCCTTACTTCGTCATCGTGATCTGCCTGGCGCTGCTCGTCATCGGCGTGACCAGCGTTGCGCGCATGCCGGTAGACCTTTTCCCCACCATCAACCTGCCGGAAGTTGTGGTTGCGACTTTCTATTCAGGCATGCCGCCGGGCGACATCGAGACCGACATTACGAATCCGCTCGAGCGCTTCTTCACGCTCGCGAGCGGCATTGGCCATATGGAATCGCGCTCGCTGCTCGGCGTTAGCATTATCAAGGTCTACTTTCAGCCGGGCACCAACGCCGATGCCGACGTGACGGAGCTTTCAAACCTCGCTCTGGCCGACCTGAAACGATTGCCGCCGGGCACGCTGCCCCCCGTCGTCCTCAAATTCGACGCCTCCAGTTTGCCGGTGTGCCTCGTCACCTTGAAGGGCGAGGGACTGTCCCAGACCGAACTCCACGATATCGGTCAATTCACGATTCGCAACCAGATCGCAGTGGTAAAGGGCGCAGAGATTCCGCCTCCATTCGGCGGCAAGTATCGCCAGGTGATGCTCTACGTCGATCCGTACAAACTAGCCTCGCGCCAGATGAGCGTCATGGACGTAGTGCGCGCCGTCAACAAAAGCAACCTCATCCTGCCCGCCGGCGACGTGAAGATGGGACCGTTCGACTTCTATGTTTACTCCAACAGCCTCGCCGAAAAGGTAGAGGAACTGAACTCTCTGCCGATCAAGACGTCCGGCTCCCAGTGGGTTTCGCTGCGGGACGTGGGCGAGGCGAAGGACGCGAATCAGATCCAATACAACGTTGTGCGCGTAGATGGTCAGCGCTCGGTCTACCTTCCGATCATGAAGCAGGGCGGCGACACCAACACTATCGAAGTGGTGAATGGGATCCGCGAGATGATCCCGAAGTTATTCGACGTCCCGAAGCAGTTGAAGGCGAGCGTCGTGTTCGACCAGTCGGCGTTCGTGAAGGAGGCGATTAGCACACTGCTGGACGAAGGCTTGATCGGCCTGGCGTTGACCAGTCTGATGATCCTCATCTTCCTCGGAAGCATGCGTGCGACGGTTGCCGTGTTCCTTTCGATTCCGCTGTCCGCGCTTGCCACGTTCGTCGTGTTGGCAATCATGGGCAGCACGATCAACACGATGGTTCTCGGCGGTCTCGCTCTCGCGTTTTCGCGCGTGATCGACAACTCGGTGATCTCGCTGGAAAACATCTACCGCCATCTTGAGATGGGGGCGTCCCCGTCCGACGCGGCCGAGAAGGGCGGGACTGAGGTGAGCCTTGCTGTCCTCGCGGCAACGCTGACGACAGTGGTCGTCTTCTTCCCGGTCACCTTCCTATATGGCGTGAGTCGATTCCTGTTCTCAGCCCTCGCGCTGGCGGTCGTGATCTCGCTGTTCGCCTCGTACTTCGTCGCCATGACCGTCATCCCGCTGTTCTGCTCTCGCTTTTTGAAGAGCGCTCACCACCTCGCGGAGCCGGAGGGAGAAGCGGCTCCGCCCAGCCACCTCGGCACCCGCTTCAACGCCTGGTTCAACGGCATGTTCAATCGTCTGCTCGACGGCTACGAGCGTTGGGTACGCATTGCTCTACGGCGGCCGGGACTGACGATCGGGCTGCTGAGCGGAACCTTCCTCGCCAGTTTTGCCCTCTACCCGCTCATCGGAGTGGCGTTCTTTCCGCGTACCGACGCCGGACAATTCACGATCAACCTGAAAGTCCCCACAGGGACTCGAATTGAGATTACGGAGCAATATGTAGCGCAGGTTGAGGACCTGATTCGCCACACAGTCGATCCAAGCGACTTCAAAATGGTGGTTTCGAACATCGGCATCGTTCCGGACTTCTCTTCGCTCTACACGACGAATGCCGGGCCTCACACGGCTACCATTCAAGTTGCCCTTAAAGAACCGCATCGCATCGGCAGTTTCGAATACATGGACCGGCTGCGGCGCGAAATCGCCGCACGTTTTCCGGACCTGCGCACCTTCTTCTCGAGCGGGTCGATGGTGGATGCAGTGCTGAATATGGGCATGCCCGCGCCGATTGACGTCCAAATCAGCAGCCGCGAGCTGACCACAACATTCTCCGTGGCCCAAGACCTCGCGGCCCGGATCCGGAAGCTCAACAACATCGGCGAGGTCTACATTCCGCAGGACATGAACTATCCTGCCGTGCGGCTGGACGTGGACCGCATTCACGCCGCTGAGCTTGGAGTCAGCCCGAAGGAAGTTGTCGACAACGTGATCACGGCCTTGAACTCGAACACGATGATCGCTCCGAACTATTGGGTCGACCACGAAACAGGAAACGACTACTTCCTCACCGTGCAGTACTACGAATCGGGCCGCGCCTCCATCCACAATTTCCTGGATCTCAAGAGCATCCCACTGCGCGCGCCGAATCTTTCGCACCCAACTACCCTCGACGCAGTGGCGAAGCTGACGAACATTCAGACTCCAACCGAGGCGGACCACTACCAGATCCAGCGCGTGACAGACGTATATGTGACACCGCACGGAGAAGATCTGGGCCGGGTCAGCGACGACATAGACCGGCTGATCGCGCAATCGAAGTATCCGGCCAATGCCCGCATCAACCTGCGTGGGATGGTGGAAGGCATGCGGGCCTCCTTCAAGAGCTTCGGGATTGGTCTGTCCTTGTCGGTCATTCTCCTTTACCTGATCCTTGTGGCCCAGTTCCGGTCGTTCAAAGATCCGTTTCTAATCATGCTCGCGATTCCGATGGGGCTCATCGGCGTTCTCATCATCCTTCCCGCGACCGGGACGACGCTGAACGTGATGTCGCTGATGGGCATCCTCATGCTTGTCGGAATCGCGGCTTCGAACAGCATTCTCATCGTGGAGTTCGCGCACCGGCTGGAGGAAGAGAAGATGACTGTGCAGGACGCCGTGATTACTTCCTGCCGGGTACGGTTACGGCCGATTCTGATGACTTCGCTCGCCACGATTATCGGAATGGTCCCCATGGCGCTGAAACTTGGCACTGGGAGCGAGCAGTACGCCCCGCTCGCTCGAACCATCATCGGAGGGCTGACCGTGTCGGTCGTCTTCACGATCTTTATCGTGCCCGCGGCATACCTGCTGGTTTATCGCAACAAACGGATGGCGGAGGGCGCCTGATGGCCAGCCTGCAATCCGCCGCTCACACAGGTGAATGGTGATGCCGAGATTCTCGATCCGGAATCCCTACTTCATCATCGTCGTCTGCCTGGTGCTGGCCGTCATCGGCGTCTCCAGCGTGGCCAGGATGCCAGTCGACCTGTTTCCCGAGATCAACCTGCCCGAAGTGGTGGTGGCGACCTTCTACTCGGGCATGCCGCCGGGGGATATCGAAGTCGATATCACGAATCCGCTCGAGCGGTTCTTCACTCTCGCCAGCGGCGTCGATCACATGGAGTCCTGGTCGATGCTCGGCGTCAGCATTATCAAGGTGTACTTTCAGCCCGAAACCAACGCCGACGCCGACGTTACCGAGTTGTCGAACCTCGCGCTGGCGGACTTGAAGCGCCTGCCGCCTGGAACGTTGCCGCCCGTTGTCCTCAAATTCGACGCGTCGAGCCTGCCGGTCTGTCTGGTGACGCTGAAGGGCGAGGGACTGTCGCAGACCCAGCTCCATGACATCGGACAGTTCGCCATCCGCAATCAGATCGCGGTGGTGAAGGGCGCCGAGATTCCTCCGCCGTTCGGCGGCAAATACCGCCAGGCTATGGTTTACGTCGACCCCTACAAGTTGCTGTCGCGGCAACTGAGCGTGATGGACGTGGTCGATGCCATCAACGACAACAACCTCATCCTTCCGGCCGGCGACGTGAAGATCGGGCCGTATGACTATTTCGTGTACTCGAACAGCCTCGTAAACAAGATTGAGGATCTCAACCAGGTACCTATCAAGACAGACGGGACAAGCTGGGTGTCGGTCGGCGATGTTGGCGAGGCCAAGGACGCAAACCAGATCCAATACAACGTCGTTCGCGTCGACGGCCAGCGTTCGGTGTATCTCCCGATCATGAAGCAGGGCGGCGACACCAACACGATCGAAGTCGTCAACGGCATTCGCGAAATGCTCCCGAAATTGTTCGACATTCCGAAGCAGCTCAAGGCCAGTGTCGTGTTCGATCAATCCGCTTACGTCAAGGAAGCGATTCAAACCGTCTTGCATGAAGGGCTGATGGGGCTGCTGCTCACCAGCCTGATGATTCTCATCTTCCTCGGCAGTATGCGAGCGACGTTTGCGGTGTTCCTCTCTATCCCGTTATCGGCACTGGCTACCTTCGTCGTGCTTTCGATGATGGGCAACACCGTGAACACGATGATCCTCGGCGGCCTGGCGCTGGCATTCTCGCGTGTCATCGACAACTCGGTCATCTCGCTCGAAAACATTTACCGGCACCTGGAGATGGGCGCCTCCCCCGCGGTAGCCGCAGAGCAGGGCGGGGCAGAGGTGAATCTCGCAGTGTTGGCAGCGACGCTTGTGGACGTGGTGGATTTCTTCCCGGTCGTCTTCTTGTACGGAGTCAGCAAGTTCCTCTTCTCGGCATTGGCGCTGGCGTTCTGCCTGTCATTGCTCGCGTCGTTTGTCGTGGCCATGACGGTCATCCCTCTGTTCTGCTCGAAATACATGAAGAGCGTGCCTGGAGCGGGACACCACACCGCCCTGGAAGCGGAGACTACCCTGCCAGAAGAGACCGGCCGGTCCTGGGGCGGACGTTTCAATGCGGCATTTAACCGCATGTTCAACCGTGTCCTCGACTTCTATGAACGCTGGGTGCGTCGGGCACTTCAGCGCCCCGGATGGACCGTCGCCGCCCTCGGAGGGCTGTTCGTGGCGAGCCTGGCGATCTACCCGTTCCTCGGACTGGCGTTCTTCCCGCGAACCGACGCGGGCCAATTCACGATCAACCTGAAAGCGCCGACGGGAAGCCGCATTGAAATTACGGAGATGTACGTCGCCAAGATCGAGGACCTGGTCCGCCACATCGTTGCGCCCAAGGACTTCAAGATGGTCGTCTCGAACGCCGGAGTAGTTCCGGACTTCTCCGCGCTTTACACGACCAATGCCGGACCGTACACGGCTACAATTCAGGTGGCGCTGCAGGACGAACACGAGGTGAGCAGCTTCGAATACATGGACCGGGTCCGCGCTGCGATCCAGGCGCAGTATCCGGATCTCCGGACCTTCTTGAGCAGCGGTTCCATGCAGGACGCCATACTCAATTCCGGCATGCCCGCGCCAATCGACGTTCAGGTCAGCAGCCGGGAATTGAAAACGACGTTCGATGTGGCTCAGGATCTGGCCCATCAATTCCGCAGGCTTCCCGGCGTGGGGGAAGTCTACGTCCCGCAGGACATGAACTACCCTGCGGTGCGGCTGAACGTCAACCGTGTTCACGCGGCCGAATTGGGATTGAGTCCGAAAGAAGTGGTGGACAACGTCATCACGGCCCTCAACTCAAACACGATGATCGCACCGAACTATTGGGTGGACCACGTGACCGGCAACGACTACTTCCTGACGGTGCAGTATTACGAGCACGGCAAGCCCGCGATCCACAACCTGGTCGATCTCACGAGTATTCCGCTCCGTGCCCAGAACCTCAAGTACCCCACCACGCTCGATACGGTAGTCAAAATCGAGACTCTACAGACGCCCACCCAAGTGGATCACTATCAGATTCAGCGCGTCAGTGACGTTTACGTCACTCCTGCCGGCGAGGATCTTGGAGGCGTCTCCAAAGCCATCGACAAGCTGATTCAGAAGCTCCATTACCCCGCGAACATCCGCATCAGCCAGCGGGGCATGGTGGAAGGCATGAATGCGTCCTTCAAGAGCTTCGCATTCGGCTTCACGCTCTCGTTCATTCTGCTGTTTCTGATTTTGGTCGCCCAGTTCCGTTCGTTTGTCGATCCGTTTCTGATCATGCTCGCCATCCCGATGGGATTCGTCGGCGTGCTGATCATACTGCCGCTCACGCACACAACATTGAACGTCATGTCCTTGATGGGGGTTTTGATGCTGATTGGCATCGCCGATTCGAACAGTATTCTGATCGTCGATTTCGCGCACAAGCTGGAAGAGCAGGGGCTCTCGGTGGCGGACGCGGTTATTACCGCCTGCCGCGTGCGGCTGCGTCCGATTCTGATGACATCGCTGGCGACGATCATCGGCATGATTCCGATGGCGATGAAGCTGGGTACGGGCGCAGAGCAGTACACGCCGATGGCTCGGGCCATCATTGGCGGCCTGGCGTCTTCCGTGCTGCTGACGATCTTCATCGTCCCCGCGGCGTATGTGCTGGTCTACCGGAACAAGAGGACGCCGGTTCCACAGGAGCGGGTGCAATGAGCGGAGGGATCGCGAGCATGATCGGAAGACGAGTCGCGTGGGCGTGGATGCTGGCTGCATTCGCGTGCACGGGCCCACTGGTTGCGCAGACTGCCTCGCCGATGAAATTGACTCTGCGTGAGGCCGAAGACCTGGCGCTCAAGAACCATCCGCAGGTGCTGGCGGCGCAAGCCTTGTCATCGGCGGCGGGCGAGCAGGTCAGGGAGGTTCGGTCGGCCTACTACCCAACGCTGAACGCGGACTTGACGGAGTCCCAAGGAAATACCGACGCCCGCATCGGGGCCGGAGCGCTAGTCGCGTCCCGGCTGTTTGACCGGGCCGGCCAGGGGATCACGCTCTCGCAGCTCGTCACGGATCTCGGGCGGACCAACAACCTCGTGGCCAGTTCGAAGCTGCAGCAACAGGCGATGCAGCAGAATTACCAGGCAACCCGCTACGACGTGCTGCTGGCAGTAAATCAGGCGTACTTCAATGCCCTGCAAGCTCAGGCGGTCGTCAAAGTGGCAGAGGAGACAGTGGCCGCGCGTAAACAACTGTTCGATCAGATCTCGGCGCTGGCACAGAACAAGCTGAGGTCGGACCTTGACGTGAACTTCGCGAACGTCAACCTATCCGACGCCAAGCTGCTCCTGATTCGAGCGCAGGACAACGTGCAGCAATCCTTCGCGCAACTGGCGCGCGCGATAGGCTCGGACCAGCCGGCCAACTTCGAATTGACCGATGAGCCGCTGCCCGCGAATCCGCCGGCTCAGCCCGGCCCCTTGATAGACGAAGCACTGAAAAACCGGCCGGAGGTGGCCAGCTTTCGCTTCTCCAGCGATGCGGCGCACCGGTTTGCGGAGGCGGAGAAAGACCTGAACCGTCCCACGGTCAGTCTCGTGGCAGTTGCCGGCTTTCTGCCTTACATCAATGCCCCGCAGATCCCCGCGGAGTACGAAGGGGTGGCCCTGAATGTGAACATTCCGATATTCAACGGCCATCTGTTCAATGCCCGGCGTGAAGCGGCGCGATACCGCGCGACGGCAGAGGACCAGCGGCTCAAAGACGTCACCTTGCGGGTAACGCGCGACGTGCGCGTAGCGTGGTCCAACGCCTCCACTGCGTATCAGCGGCTCGACGTTGCAGCGCAGTTCGTGAAGCAGGCAACGCTCGCCCTTCAACTGGCGCAAGGCCGCTACGACCTGGGCCTGTCTTCGATCGTCGAACTGACCCAAGCTCAACTGAATCTGACCCGAGCCGAAATCGAGGACCTTGGCGCGAAGTACGACTACCAGTCCCAGTATGTTGCGCTGCAGTATTCGATCGGTTCGATTCGGTAGTCGCAGGAAGGGAGCAACATGGCCTGGTTTGCCTCGAACGGGTTCATCGTTCGCATTGAGATGGCGAATTCGTACCCACCCGATCTAGCAGAAAGGACCAACAATGCCATCGGTCAACGTGTTGAAGCGAACTGCCGATGTCACATCGAGGACGACAGGTGAGAGTTCGCGCGAATGCCGCGAAGCGGCGTCGCTAAGCAAAGAAACTCAATAGGCCAACTTCATTGGGACCACTTTAGCGAGTGACCAACTACGTACTCCGACGAATTTCGACTCCGACGCAGGAGAGGATTTGGCCCAGGCCGACCTCTAGCGTAGGGGCAGCAGCTGTGGCCTACGTCCGCTCCCCGAAACCGCCGAAACAGGCAGGAAGTTTGAGTTTCGGTCCTGACGAGGTTGCTGCCATTGTTGGCACGGCGGCCACCTCGCTGACTGCTTCACCCGCCGACCGTTTTTGGACTCCAAACACTGGGGTTGCAACGCCCTGACCGTACCGTCCTCGTTGGCGGGGGTGAACTTAACGTCAGCCGACTACGCGGCTTTGGAGTCCCGTTGGGTCGACCGGCTCTGGCGGAACACGCCGACCTGCGACGCGTTGATTCGCTCGCTGGCGGTGAGATGATCGGTCGCAATAGCGGCAATTACGCCGGCATTCTCATCCCGTATTTCTCACCTGGATCCGATCACGTCCGCGAGTTCCGCTGGCGTCGTGGCCAGCCCGATCTTGAATGCTATTCCGCTGGCCAGCTGAAGGCCCGACAGAAGTTCATAGGATGGCTCACTTCACTTCGGGAAACGCGGTGATGCGGAGCTTCGCCGCGCCGTAGGGGATCAGCACGATGCTCTCTACGGCCGCGGCGCTTTGAACGGGGCTCTGCGGCAGCGGCCCGGCCGAGTCGTTCACCAGTTGCCATTCGGCAATGCGTCTGCCCTTCGCTTTGAGCACCACCGGCGCGCCTTCGGGGCTGAAGGGATACTCGCCGACAGGCCGCTCTTCCACCTCGAATGACTTCTGCGGCGAGGCGGAATCGAAGACGAGGCCATAGTTCCACGGAGTGGTCGGTTCGACGCCCCAGTCGGACGCCTGCGGCCGCTCTTTGACTATCTTCCAGTCCTCTCCGATCTTTAACGAAAAGACCAGTGGGCCGCGTTCCACCGCCACCGAGTTGTGGTACCAGCGCGAAAGACGCGGCTGCATGGGGAACACGACTTGGACCTTGTCACCCTGCTTCCACTTCCGCTCGAGCTTGTGGAAAGTGCCGGCCTTCGCTCCGGTCACGGCCTTGCCGTTGACGCGGATGCTCGCCCGCGCCGCCCAGGCCGGAATGCGGAGTTCCACCGGGAAAACCGCGGGTTTCGATGGATTCACCGTGAGAAGTATGTCCTGGCGGAATGGGTACTCGGTCTTCTCCTCGACCGTCACGGTCACGCCGCCGCGGACCGTCGTGGTCACCCGGCTCGGCCCGTACGCCACTGCCGCGATGCCATCGTCCTGCGTGCCCATCCACAGGTTCGCGATGAACTTCGGCCAGCCCTGGTGCATGTTCGCGGTGCAGCATCCGAAGTTGGGTTCAAGACCGTAGAGATTTGAGTCCGGCCCGTTGTCGCTCCACGCGCGCTTGGCTTTCGAGACCAGCACTTGGTTGGCTTGTTGGTCGTATTGGTGCGCCCACATGTCCTTGGTGTAGGTGCCGGGCTGCGGATTGTAGGCGACCTTCTCCAGACGGTCGGCGAAAGCGGGATCGCCGGTCGCCGCGATGATGTGTTCCAGCGAGTACATTGTTTCCAGAACCGAGCACAGCTCCGTCCCCTGCGACGGGTCGAGGCCGGCATAGTGTTCGTCGCCGCTGTGCACGCCGCTCGGTTGGAGGTGATACTTGTCGAGCACCTTGAACTGATTGTAGAGCCCATCCAGATCGGCCTTGTCTTTGGTGACCTGCCACCAGATGGCGGCGGTCTTCAGGCCTTGCGAGTTGTTCACTCCGTGCGTCTTCAGCGTGCAGTCTTTGCCGGTGACTTTGTTCTGGTAGAGTGGCGGGAAATCCTCGAACTGCTTGGGCCAGTAGTAGCCCTGATCGTGCAGCTTACGAGCCAGAGCGAGCAGCTTCGGGTCGCCGTTACGGTTGTAGAGCCAGATGAGCGTCAATGCCTCGTCCTGCCAACGGTAGATCGCCCACTCCTTCAACGGCGTCTTATCGATGTTCGCCGCCTGATAGGCGAAGTAGCGCTCCATCAGCGGAATCACGCGCGCATCGCCGGTGGCTTCCTGGTACTGCGTCAGCACTTTCAACATGACGTACTTCGGCCACCAGTCGTTGTTGCTCGGCGGCCCGATCGCACCGTCGCTGCTCTGATTGTTCAGCGTCCAGTCGACCCACTTTTGCGCCCTCGCGATGAGGTCCGGGTCTCCGAGTTCATAGGCCATTGGGATCAATCCATCCAGGTAGTAAGGACCGCGCTCCCAGCTTTCTCCTTTGCCTCCGAGCCAGCCGCTGTTCGATCCAAGGTCGGGCCAAAACTCTTCAATGTGACCGGAGAGGCCAGCGGCCTGGATCTCGAGTTGCCGCTTCAACCAGCCCTCGGGCTTCACGGCCGTGAGCGGCAGCAGCGTGTAGGGCGTCGACGCGAGTGGTGCGCGGTTCTTCACGGGCGAGGGAGCGGGGGGTGCGGCGCCCGCGCCGATGCAGATAGCAAGCAGCAGAAAGATGGGAACTGGGAAACGCATGGAGTAATTCTTTCACGCGGAGGATATGAGCACACAGAATCGGGACGCCGCGTGGCTTGCTCCACTCGGGTGCGCGACGAAAATGTGGGGCGACCGTCCACGGTCGCGCGGACGCTCCAGCGTCCGCCTTTTCCGCGCCACCGCGTTGAGCGAGAACCGGCGCCATGCACCCACCCCGCAACACCCCTCAACAAAGACGTCATGCATCCGTTCCACTCCGCGCCGCACTTAATCGTTCACGGGGCTAGAAAGAAATGCGCGCGCCCGGATGGATCACGCGCGGATCGCAGGTGGACGTCACGATGCCGAACGTCGAGCTGAACATGCAGCGTTCGACGCCGCCGCGACATTAAGGACGGTGGACATCACCTATGTCCTCGAAGCAACCTCGAGCGCAATTCACGCAGAGGCCCACCGCTGTTCGACGGCCCGGAGACCATTTTGCCGCGTCGTTTTGACAATCCCGAATGCCGTCTGTCAGCATGAGATCCGTTGGACGCAGATTCCACCAGGATGGACTCCATCACTCGAAGGACTTTATTCGGAACGATGCTGGTCCCGGCCCTGCCGGTATGCGGCCAGATGGCATCCCGTGGAATCACCGCCAAGGCGAGAGGCAAAGCGTCGGGCCTGCCATTCAATGCCCGGTTCACCGACGTCGCCGCGCAGGCCGGACTGACCGCGCCTGTAATCTATGGCGGCGTGGACACCAACGCCTACATCCTGGAAGCGATTGGCTGCGGAGCGGCGTTCCTCGACTACGACGACGACGGCTGGCTGGATATCCTGCTGCTCACCGGCTCGCGTTGGGAAGCAGCGCCGGAAGGTGCAACGAACCGGCTGTACAAGAACAATCGGGACGGCACGTTCACCGACGTCACGGCTAAGGCGGGCCTGACGCACGAGGGCTGGTTCTGCGGCGTGACAGTCGGCGACTACAACAACGACGGCTTCGAGGACATCTTCATCACCGGGTGGCCGCACAACATCCTGTACCGCAACAACGGGGACGGGACGTTTACCGACGTCACGAAGCAAGCGGGCCTCGCGCGAGAAGGCGCCCGCTGGGGCACTGGTTGCACGTGGGTGGACTACGACAAGAACGGGCACCTCGATCTGTTCGTGTCAAACTACCTGAAGTTCGACCCCAAGGCGATCCCCGCGGCGGGCAAAGACAACAACTGCAATTTCAAAGGCGTACCAATCAACTGCGGGCCTCGCGGTCTGCCTCCTGAGACCCACTGTCTTTATAGGAACAACGGCGACGGAACATTTGCCGACGTCAGCGTCTCGGCGGGAATCACGAAGGCAACGGGTTCCTACGGACTCACTACCGTGGCCGCGGACTTCGATGGTGATGGATGGCCGGAGATCTATGTTGCCTGCGACTCTACGCCTAGCCTGCTGTTCAAGTACAACCGCGATGGGACATTCACCGAGGATGGGCTGGGAAGAGGCGTCGCCCTCAACGAAGACGGCCAGGAGCAGGCAGGCATGGGGTTGGGCATTGGCGACTTCAACCTGGACGGCAGACTCGACATCCTCAAGACGCACTTTACCGAAGACACGCCAGCGCTTTACGCCAACTCAAGTTCGACCTCGTTCGACGACGTGACACTCCGCGCCGGACTCGGCGTCGAGACCCGCTACGTGAGTTGGGGAGCGGGAATTCAGGACCTGGACAACGACGGCAATCCTGACCTGTTCTGGGTCACCGGCAGCGTCTACCCCGAAGTCGGCAAGAAGATGCCGCAATACCCGCACCGCACGCCGCGGGTTCTGTTCCGGAACCTCGGAGGCGGCAAATTCGAGGAACTGCTGACCGAGGGCGGACCCGGCGTCAGCGACCCACACTGCAGCCGCGGCTGTGCCTTTGGCGACTTCGACAATGATGGCGACATCGACATTCTGGTGGTCAACTTGAACGAGCCGCCCTCGCTGCTGCGCAACGACATCAAGGGCGACAACCACTGGATTAAGGTCAAGCTGCAGGGTGTCAAGTCCAACCGCAGCGCGATCGGTGCCCGCGTCCGGGTTGGCTATGGTGGCAAGCTGCAGGTCCAGGAAGTCGTGGGCCAATCCAGCTTTCTGTCGGTCAATGATCCTCGCCTGCACTTTGGCCTTGGCACGGCTCGAACTGCCGATCTCGAGGTCCTCTGGCCCAGCGGGCTGAAGCAGAACTTCAAGGGCGTCGCTTCAAACCGCCTCGTGACCATCAATGAGGTCAAGGGAATCGTCGGCACGCACGCGCTGCCGGCATAGAAGGGCGCAACGCCGTCCCAGCCCGATGACTTACTTGTACATCGAGAACTGGTGGTTTAGAGTTCGCGCGAATGCCGCGCGGCGGACACGCAAAGAAACAAAGCAATCCGACTTTATCAGGGTCGCTCGAAGGAGTGACCAACTGCGGACTCCGAGGCCCCCGATTTCGACGCCGGACAGAGTTTTGCTAGGCCTGCCCGATGGAGCGGTGGCAGCGCCCGTAGCCTGAGATCGATCCCGGAAGGGACGGCAAGAGGCAGCAAGATCGAATTCTCGGTCCTTACGCGGCACGCCCCTACGTGATTTCGCCACTAAGCCATTGTAATTCCACGACTTATTTTAGTACAAGAGGGTCGTTGATGAGTTTCAAATCCGTCTATCCGATGACCGCTCGGGTGGGCTGCGCGCTGAGCGGTCGCGCTATTCCGGCTAAACCCAAACTTGCATGTTTAGACAAAGAACCCGCGGCGAGTCAACCGCCAAAACGAAGTGCGATGGCCGGGTGCCTGCTCTAGCGGCGGCTCGATGCTTCCTTGAGGCTCTCATCCACCACTTCTATGGCATCGACGCAGGCATAGTCGGCGGCCGGGACAAAAGAAAGCAGGAGCTTCCCCTGATGGTTCGCTTTCAGTCCGTGGAAGACCTTGACCATCGGTTTCAGGGCGCCGCCCGCTTCCTTCATAATGTCGAAATCGCGTAACAAGGCGGCACCATTGCAGTAAACGTCAAACACACGACTGCCCACACCAGCATCATTTGAGTAAGCCGGCACACCGAACCAGTGCTCGGAAAAGTGCAGCGTCAGCCGATAGCTTCCATCAGAGACAGGAATCGCATAGGTCATGTGTCCGTATCGCTCGGATCGATAAAGCACGGGCTCGACAGTTCCGGTCACATCTTCGTGATGCTCGCGCCGGCGGCCTCCCTGAACGAACTGATCCGGCTGCCACAATCGGCCAGTCGAATCGACGCGAGGAGACTCCGAGGCGATCCAACGTATGGGTGAAATGGCCTTGTGCGTGGTTGGAACGATTTCAATTCCACTGACAATCGCCACCGCTTTCAAGGTCCACCTGGTCTTGAACCGGAGATGCAGCCGGCCGTCGGGAGCGGGCGAAAGCCCGCTGAAGACGCGCACATCGGCCGTATTAGTGCCTCCCGCGTCCGACAGCGGATCAAAGGATGTCAAGAGTGGCGCGCCGTTGGCCGTCACGTCGAAAATGCGGCTGGATTCGCCACCCCCTTCCGAGTTGTCCTCGCCATAAAACGTCTCGGCGAAGTACAAACGCAATTCGTACATACCGGGGGGCAGTGGTACGCGATAGCTGAAATCGGTGCCCTGCCTGGACGTCAGGAATAGCTGGACGTCGCCGGTTCGCAGGATCTTGCGGTAGCTCGCCAACCGAGCTTCGCCGCCTTCGAAGAACCGGTCGTTGGACCACACGTGGCCCAGCCGGTCGGTGTACTCCTTCGCAGAGGAACCCGCCATGATCCGTAGTTCGGGCCGCGGAATGCTTGCCACCGGTTGGTCTGGATTCCGATCCGATGGCTGGGTTTGAGGAGCAGGGCTTCGAAACACCATGACGGCAGCAACCGCACTGGCGAGAAGCAGCGCACTCGCGAGCACCCACCGCCCGCTTCGCCACAGCCGATCTGCTAACGGGGGGTGAGTGGCTGGGGACGGTATCGAGGAATGGCCGGGAAACGGTTCGAAGTGTGGTAAATACCGGCCGGACGGAATGACAAGCCGCAAGCTGTGAGAAGCTGCCGGTCCGTCATAGTACTCGGCGAGGCGCTTGCGGACGCGATGCACCTCCACGCGGACGATGGCATCTTCCTTGGCGTCGAAATCGGGCCGCCGGCCAAGCGCATGGATGGCGATTTCGGCCTCGGTGACGGACTCCTCAGCCGCGAAGTAGCGGGAACAGACGTAGTCCAGCAGCCGGGCCGAATTGGAGCCGCGATGAAAAATGCCGGAGGAGAGAATTGCCGCATACTCCGCTTTCTCCGCCTGATCGTCTCTGGCCGGGCACATGTCTGACCTGCTTTGACATCCAGTCTACATCACTGTAACGGCGTACACAGCTGTTAGTCGAAGACGTACGTTATTGACTCAAAAGACACTTACTCCAGCAACACCCAATTAGCACTATTTTATCTTGCTTGCCGTTCGGCGCTCCCGCAACCTGACTCTGACAGAGGGTCATGGTTTCATTTATGCGAATTCTTCGAGCGGAGTATGCGCTGGCCGCATTGGTCGCGGCGCCGATGGGCTGGGCGGCGGATTCGCCCACCTTGGTGCTGGACCCTGAAAACTTCCGGCATGATGTCGAGAGTTTCAACCGGAACGATATCGAGCGCAAGATCAATTACGTCGACGATCGGTCTGCCTGGGAGTGGATGAAGTCCAACATCCCCTTCTTCGAATCCTCGGACGAGGGTCTGAACGAGATCTACTACTTTCGGTGGTGGACCTACCGGAAGCACTTGAAGAAGACTCCGGACGGCTTTGTGGTAACGGAGTTCCTTCCGGACGTGCCGTGGGCTGGTCGCTTGAATACGATCAGTTGCTCCGCCGCCCACCATTTCTATGAGGGTCGCTGGCTTCGCGACCGCCGGTACCTGGCCGACTACGCTCGCTTCTGGTTCCGGAAGGGTGGAGAACCGCAGCGCTATAGCTTCTGGGCCGCGGACTCGATCCGTGCCTGGTCCATGGTGACCCAGGACCAACATCTCGGCGTGGAACTTTTCCCCGACCTGGTCCGCAACTACAATGAGTGGGAGAAGACTCACCAGGATCCGAACGGGCTGTTCTGGCAGATCGACGACCGTGACGGCATGGAGATATCGATTGGCGGCAGCGGATACCGCCCCACCATCAACAGCTACATGTACGGCGACGCGATGGCGTTGTCGGATATGGCGAACTGGGTGTGGCCGTACAAGCCGGACGTCGCAATGGAGTTCCGGCAGAAAGCCGACCGCCTGCGTGCGCTGGTGGAGGAAAAACTGTGGGATGAGACCTACGGTTTCTACAAGACTGTGCCACGCGGTGACACGAGCGAACGGGTGGACGTGCGCGAACTCATCGGTTACGTTCCTTGGTATTTCAACCTGCCCAACCCCGGAAAGGAAGTCGCGTGGAAGCAGTTGATGGATCCGCGCGGGTTCCATGCTCCGTACGGGCCAACCACCGCCGAACGCCGCCACGCCCGATTCATGTTCCAGAACCCGCACGAGTGCCTGTGGAACGGGCCTTCATGGCCGTTCGCGACGTCACAGACGCTCGTCGCGATGGCCAACCTTCTGAATAACTACAAGCAGGACTATGTCACTAAGAACGACTACTTGGAACTGCTGCGCAATTACGCTCGATCCCAGCATTTGACACTGCCGGACGGGCGGACGATCCCATTCCTCGATGAAGACCTGGACCCGCTCACGGGCAGGTGGATCGCCCGCGACCAGCTTGCTGAGATGTCTCCTGAGAAGCAGCAGGAAAAGGGAGGGCAGGACCGGGGGCGGGACTACAACCATTCGACGTTCAACGACCTGATCATCACCGGGTTGGTGGGCCTGAGACCGCGACTCGACCAGTGGGTCGAAATCAATCCCCTGGCGCCGGAGGGGGCGCTGGATTACTTCGCCCTCGACGCAGTCCGGTACCACGACGTCGATCTCACAATCTTGTACGACAAGACAGGCAACCGGTACCACAAGGGCCGCGGCCTCAGGGTATTCGCGAACGGGGAGGAGATCGGATCGGCCCCGGGCCTCCAATGGATGCGGGCCAAGCTTCCCGACGCCGCCGGCGGCTGGAGGAAGTACGAGGGCAATCCTTTGATCGGAGGCGGCAAGCTCGGGACCGTTTTCGACATCGCCATGCTGCGCGAAGACGGCAAATACCGAATGTGGGGATCGTGGCGGCCGAAAGGAAGCCTGGCGCTTTTCGAGAGCGCGGACGGAATTCACTGGACCGAACCGGAGCTCGTGTTTCCACCGAACCGGGCCACGGGTTGGGAAGACGACATCAACCGTCCCGCCGTAGTGAAGCGATCGGACGGGTATCACCTTTGGTACACCGGGCAAGCCGGCGGCAAGTCTTCGATCGGATACGCGACCAGCCCGGACGGGAAGAACTGGAAGCGCATGAGGGATAAGCCCGTCGTCTGGCCGGAAGCGCCGTGGGAGAAGGAGTCGGTCATGTGTCCCAGCGTGATCTGGGATCAGACCTCAGGGCTGTTCCGGATGTGGTATTCCGGCGGCGACAAGTATGAGCCGGACGCGATCGGCTATGCAACCAGTCCCGACGGGCTGCACTGGACCAAGAGTCCGACTCCTGTCTTCCGCCCCGAGCCCGGGAACGTGTGGGAGCAGTACAAGGTAGCCGGCGCGCAGGTGTTTGAGCACGGCGGCTGGTTCTACATCGTGTACATCGGTTATCGCGATATGGACCATGCTCAGATCGGCATCGCGCGATCCCGGGACGGATTGACCAACTGGGTTCGAAACCCAAAAAACCCGATCGTCCGGCCGACCCAGGACGGGTTCGACCAGGACGCGTGCTACAAGCCGTTTGTGATCTTTGACGGCAAACAGTGGCTGCTCTGGTACAACGGCCGTCACGGCAGCCTGGAACGGATTGCCTTGGTTCTGCACGAAGGGGAGGACCTTGGCTTTGAGAAAGCCGTTGCCGCGAGCGGGAGCCTCGGGCGTTGAATACTCGAAGACTTTGGGGGTTGGATTATGTTCTTGAAAGACTCAGCTTTCAGGCGCTTTCGCGCGCGGTGGTGGTTTGCCGCACTGTTGGCGCTCATGTTGTCACTTCCCGTTCTGGCCCAGATGGACGTTGCGTCCCAGCTTCTGGGCACGATTACCGACCCAACTGGCGCCGTCGTTCCGCACGCTACCATCAGCGTGAGGAATCAGCAAACCGGAGTTGTGGTCAAGGCCGTTTCGGACGACCGGGGCAATTACTTCTTCGCGTCTCTTCAGGCAGGCACCTACGCGGTATCGTGCGCACAGACCGGATTCAAAACCTTTGTGGCGCCGGGTGTCGTTTTGCAGGCACAGAAAACAGTCACCCTCTCTGTCCTGCTCCAACTGGGTACCTCCGAGCAATCCGTCGAGGTCTCATCGGCTTCGGAGATGGTGAACACGGTCAGCGCGACCGTGCAGACCACTTACGACACGAAGATCCTGCAAAACCTGCCCGTATGGGGGCGTGACCCGCGGGAGAGCATGGAACTGCTAATGCCGGGCGCCGTCGCCGAGGACGACTTTCTTTTGAGCGCGCACCCAACCTCGCTTCCACGCTTCCAGGTAGAGCCACTGGCCGAATTCCTCGGCGGTTTCAATCGCTCCGACGTAAGTGGTCGAATCGGGATCGCGGACGGCTCGACTTTTGTCGTCAAATTTGGTTTGCGCGAACACGCCTCCCAGTTTGGCCTCCCTGGTGTGAGCCGCTTGGCCCGCGGTTTTACCCTGTCGGCCCACCGTCTCTTTTTCACAACGGGCACGCCCGTGCCATCCAATTCGACATAGAGGACCGGAACCGGCTTACCGACGACGATGGGCAAATCCAACTGCACGGGCCCTGCTGATCTCCTGTTGTTCGAGCGTGGCGATATCGGCTCCTATCGCCTCCGCGGTGCGCTCCACGGATTTGGTGGCGACCTCCCAATCGGCGAGATCTTTCAGCAGCCGGCGGCCCTGCTCGAAGGGGGCTTCATGGGCTACCCCCGCCTTCTTGCGGCGGACTCCTGGAGAGCACTCGGTATCTTCGATGTCGAGTTCCACATCGAAGGGGGAATTGACCGCAGTGGCAGTCCGGCACAAGTAGTACGGGCGTAATAGTTCCACTGGTCCAACTGCAGTCAGCAGCGGTTTGAAGCGTAACCCCAGGTAGTGCGCCTAGTGGCCACAGGGACACAAGAGGCGCCGTTGGTCGGCAGTCGGGGCGGGAAACTGCAGGAGCTTGCTCAGGGCTGTTGCTCCGGCCCGGTGCAGGGCCGAACGCACGGTCATCTCGATGGCGTCCAAATCGAAACGGCCGCTCTTGCGGCGGCCGTTAAAGATGACGCGCAAGAGTCGATCTATTTCGCGGGCGACTTCCTGCTGGGTTGCTTCGACCGTTTTTTTCCCTGCGCCGACAGCGTGTCTGGTGCCGGTGGGCGCATCTGGCAGATCTGCGCATTGACCTCGACAAATTTCTTGTGCAGTGCTTGCAGTTTGCGAAACTCGGCGATCTCTCTTTCGACCTTGCGCGTCGCGGCTTGGTCCGGCAGGGATTGGGTGACGGTCTTGCCATCGGCCTTGTACGTGAGGCGGAGGTTGGGGCCGTGGCTCAGATCATTCGGTTGATGGCAATGGCAGGTGGGCTTGCCACAGCGACCAGCGGTGGAAGTAATCGAGCCGCAACGCAGATCTCCCAAAACCGTGATCCGATTGGCGATGTAGGCCCGCTGTTGCTCCAGTGATTCCAAGGAGTCGGAAATCAACATGAACGCGGCCTCCAGTCCTAGCGTATTGCATACGAACGGATTGGTGCCATAAAAAGGACCTAGCCGATTTCTCACTTCCATGTCGCGCACCCTTGA
Organism: Terriglobia bacterium; assembly: GCA_963823095.1. Taxonomy (GTDB): domain Bacteria; phylum Acidobacteriota; class Terriglobia; order Bryobacterales; family Bryobacteraceae; genus CAIVVT01. Next base: position 36,815 of record CAWGKI010000018.1, on the reverse strand, counting down.
GAGAACCAGCTCTTGTCCAGATTCGAGTACAATTGGTGGCGGTGGTTACGATGCTGCAACGTAAATTGTTGCTCATGCGATTCTGTCCGCTCTTCCTTCTGTGCCCGGCCGCGATTCTTCAAGCCGCCGCGACGCCGCTCAGCGTTCAACAACTTCAACGGCTATTGGAATCCGCCGTGCGCGCCAGCAGTGCGGACGACGTAATCGCTCGCAGACTGGCGCGTATCGAACTCTCTGAGCGCCTAAGCGGGAATAGGCTGGACGCTCTTCGACGATCGACGCCCGGGCCGAAGGCGAGGGAAGCACTGGAGCTTCTCTCGTACGCAAGCGAGTTTCTCGATCCCCCTCTTGAGGATCTCGTCGGCGAGCCACCTCCCGCAGCGTCCGAACAGACAGCCATTCTCGCAAAGGCTGGAGCTTATGCCCGGCAATATGTCCGTAATCTGCCGAACTTCATCTGCACCGCGATCACTCGCCGCATGGATGACGATCCAGACACCGGGTCCCGGGAAATTTGGAACCATCTTCGCCTCAACAATACGATCACTGGCGAGCTGTCCTTCAATGGTGGGAAAGAATCCTACAAAGTCCAAAAAGTCAGCCGGGGTAAGGAGACCGCGCAGGAGGGCTTGGGCACCTCAGGGGAGTTCGGGAACATCATCGAGGCGCTGTTCCTATTCAGCACGCCCGATATGTTCCAGTGGCGCCATTGGGAAATGCTCCACGGAAGGCGGGTGGCGGTTTTCGGATATTCCCTTGACAGCGACCACTCGCGATTTACCCTTTCAACTGGAGGCAGGCCTAACTACCGTGCACACGGCCAGCCGCCACTATCGAGCATCACGACGGCGTACGTTGGTGAACTGTCGATAGACCCAGTCGCTGGAGCCATATTGCGCGTGACCCGCAAGGCGGTTCATCTGCCCCGTGGCTTTCCGATCCGCAGGATGGAGACGGCAGTGGACTTCGAGCCGGTCGACATTGGGGGCACGTATTACGTCCTGCCGATCAAGAGCATTACTCTGTCCGATTTCGTCGCGACGGTCGGGGCGGGCGCCGTTGCCTACCCGGGCACCGGCGGCGTTCTTATCGACGTCCCCAGGAAGTTACTGAATGAAGTGCAGTTCCGCGGCTATCGGAAGTTCGGAGCGGAGTCGGTTCTGATTGCAGGAGACATGCCACCGTCCGTTCCGGATGCCCCGCTCACAGCCGAACCGCAAGCCGCTGCTCCGACAGATCCGGGAGCGGCTCTTCCCGCGGATCAACAACAGGCGGTGGCTACGTTTCGCTCCGCCTCACGGCTCGTCGAGGTTAGCGTTGTGGTGCGCGACAAGCTCGGTAGGCCCGTGACCGATCTCAGGAAGCAAGACTTCGAGGTCTTCGACGAGGGAAAGCAGCAGAGCATCCGCGTGTTCAAGCCTGCCGACGCTGGACTACCGCCTGCCCCTGGCATAACATCTCGAGATCGATCCAACAGCCCGGTCTTTTCCAACCGGACCGAGGCCTCAATGGGCTCGAACAGCGTTGCCGTGATCCTCTTCGACCAGCTCAACACCATTTGGGAAGACCAGGCCTGGGCCCGAGAGGCCATCATCCGCTTTCTTCGCCAGATTTCCGTTGAGGATCGGGTCGGAATCTACCTCATGAGGATCGGTGGCTTTCAAGTCCTCCGCGATTTCACAGAGGATTCCGCCGCTCTCGTGAAAAGCCTGGCTTCTTGGGACGGCAGATCCGATTTGCTTCGCTTGTCCTCTGGCGTGGCGAGCCAGGCGGGTTTTGGCCGCGAACTCGCACGATGGCTCAGCGGCAAGGACCCGGCCTACCGGTCGTATCAGATCGCTGGCTTCCCCGCTTCCTTCAACCTTGGCGGCGGCACTATAGAACCATCGCTAAAGGTTCTGGAAGCGGTCGCGGCGCACCTGGCAGGCGTGCCCGGCCGCAAGAACCTGATTTGGGTGTCGGCGGGATTTCCCCAGTACGTCCTCAAGGGGAAGAACTACTTCCCGGAGGTCGTAGCGGCCATGAAGGCCATGACGAACGCGAATATCGCCATGTACCCCGTGGATGCGCGCGGCCTGGTGGCAGGATACGCGACTGCGGAGCTAGGCCAGCTCGACGGCCCGAAAGCGGCGGTGCAAGCGCAGCAGCCAGACACGGAAGGAGTCTACAAGAAGGAGCAGCTTATGTGGAACATGGCAGATCGCACCGGAGGGAAGGCATACACAAGCGCGAATGATATCGCGTCTGCGATTCGAAGCGCGTTCGAGGATTCAAGATTCACCTACACGCTCGGCTTCTATCCGGAGGACATGCCGTTCGATGACAGGTTCCGCAGTCTCACCGTCAGCGTGCCCGGCCGAAAAGACGTCACACTTCTGCATCGAAAAGGCTATGTAGCTGCGATCGCTGCCGACGACCCGAAGCGCCAACTCGGCGAAGCGCTGTGGAGCCCGTTGGATGCGAGCGGGATTGCCATTTCCGCGAGACTCACCCTGAACGACGGCAACTGGCACGTGAACGTCACAATCGGGCCGGACGGCCTCGGACTCCTTCCGGAGCATGATCACTGGACGGGACAACTGAGCGTTGTGCTGGCGCAAAAGAATCAGGCTGGAGACCAGATCGGCTATCTCGACGAGGAACTCGGCCTAGATTTGAAACAAGATACTTACGCGGTCGTATCGCGGAGCGGTTTGGAGTACGAGCGCTCCATTTCCGCAGCGCCGGATGTTGGAGCGCTCCGCATCATCGTCCGCAATCTTCGTTCAGGCAACTTGGGCTCGCTTACAATCCCCTTCACCGCTCTCACGCGAACCAAGTAAGTATCCCTCGGCAGCGCCCACAGGCGTTAGATTAAGACGCCCCGGGATTCGAGTGCGGAGCGGGCGAGTTGGTCGGAGGCGAGGCAGCGTTTTCGCAAGCTATTGCGAAGCCGCTCGAGGTTGGCCTGACTTCGAATGAGCGGCCAGGCGCCGAGGCCGGGTACGCCTGGAGCGATTGCATTCGCCCTGGCTCAATGCCTTCAGTCAGCCGGCGATGGAGCAGGCGCGATGGCTCACTACCGGCAGGCGATCGATGCGAGCCCGGACAAGGAAGAATACCGCCTTTCGCTGGCATACCTTCTGATCGCGGCGGGCGCATCCGATGAGGCCGGCACAGTCCTGGTGGAAGCGGCGCGCCGCTTTCCGCGGTCCGTGCGGGTGCTGGTCACGATGAGCATCCTGCACATCGAGCTGGGGTATCCCGAACGCGCACGCATCGGGTACGAGAAGGCGCGTAGGCTTGAGCCCGGCTCGCCACTGGTGTGGAAGCTGCTCGGCCGGATTCAAACCGCCGAAGGCTCCTACGCCGAGGCCGTGAGAAGCTTCGAACGTGCCGCAGCCATCGAGCCTGGCGACGCTCAGACGTGGCTGTTCATGGGGCTCGCGCAGTTGCGGCTCGAAAAGGGTGCGGACACAGCGCTGACCGATTTCAATCGGGCATTAGGGTTGGATGGCAGCCTTGTGGAGGCCCGCATTGAAGCCGCTTCCATTTACCTTCAGAACAGGCAGGATTACGCCAAGGCGGCGGCTCAACTCGAGCGTGCGGTCTGGGCCGCTCCCGGTCTGGCGCGCGCCCACCTCCTCCTGGTGCAGGTCTACCAAGGTCTCGGGCAGCCGGAAAAAGCCGCCGCGGAAGCCCGGAAGTACCGTGAACTCATCCAGACTCAGCCGCCTTCGCAATCGCCCGCGGAACGCTGACATCCCATGCCATCTCGCAGAACATTCCTCGCCGCTGCCGCACTGATCCCAGAGGTTTTGCGATCCACAACGCCCGCTCCGGCAAGGAATCGTCTCGATCCACGAGGCCGCATCCACATCCCGATCGGGTTACCAGACACGCTTGACACGCTCAAGACGTTCGTCGAAGCGGAAGGCTGTTTTTCGCCTGGGTTCGGCACGTACGGCGTGTATTTCTGGGTCTATGATCGCGCGGGCGGATGCCTCCTGGCATCCACGATGGACGACGCGGTGTGCCGTCATGGTCTGCATAAAGACGGCCTTCTCATCCCGTGGATCGAATGGATCGCGGGGAGCATCCGCGTGCGGCTCGAAATCTGCCAAGTGCGGCGTCAGCTCCCGAACGGCCAAGCTCATGTAGTGGCGCTGCGCATCTTGTTGCGCAACACGGACAAGCGCCAAGGGCGGTTCACGCTGTACGCCGCCATTCGCCCGCTGGGGCCGGCGGGCTTCGACATAAATGAAATGGCCTTGAGCGGCCGTGACGCGCTGCTCGTCGGAGGCCGGACCGCAATCCTATGCAACCAGCGCGCTACCAGCGGAGGCGTGATGGACCGGGACGCGATTGGCGACCTCGCAACATCCGGGCGGAGTCCCGCCGGAGCACATGCGAAATCGGCAACCGGTGATTGCTCCGGCGCGCTGCTCTACGACGTCGAACTTGCGCCCGGCGAAGCGCGGGAGTACTCGTTCGTCTGCCCCGTTCTCCCAGGGCGCCGCGCCGCCCGGCACAAGTGGGCGGATCTGGGACAGGAAGCCATGGTGGACGTTGCACCGCTGTATGGAGCGAACGGTTTGCTCCAGCCGGATCCGGGCCTGGACTACTACCGGGCAATACGCGTGCCCGATCCGTTCAAACAGGCCGAGGAGTTCTGGCGCGATTTGACCGGGCGCGTCGAGATATCGGTTCCCGACGCCAGGTGGCGGGAGGCCGCGAGCGCGATCCTGGCGCACGCCAGCCTGTGCATGAACGAGGGCGCGCCGGACGTCGCGGTGGTCAATTACAACGTATTCAACCGCGATGGCGCTTACATGGCTAATATCTTCCAGAAGGCGGGAATGCTATCGCTCGCCGAAGCTGCGCTCGACTATTTTCTAGCCAATCCATTCAACGGGCGCGCCTATCCGGAGGCTGACAATCCCGGTCAGATTCTGTGGGGGCTGGGGCAGCAATGGCTTTTCGGGCACGACCGAAGCTGGCTCGCCCGGATCTATCCCTCCGCCGCCAAAATCGCTGCGATGATCGAGTACTATCGGACGACGCCGGGCCCCCATTGGGTTGACGCCAAGAGCCTCGCGTTCGGCGATGCGCTTCCACCGAGCCATCGGAGCGAATTGAAGCCCGGCCGATGTGACGGGCAACATCCGGAGTACACCGAGGCTTTCGATATCAGCGGACTTCGAGCGGCAGCGGTGCTCGCCCGGGAGGCTGGCCGGCTCGAAGACGCCGCTAAGTGGACGGCGGTCGCCGACACACTCTTCGAGAACTATCGGGGGCTCTTTGGGAGCAGGTTAGCAAGCCAATACGGCAGTTATTCGGTGTTGTGGCCCTGCGAGTTGTTTTCGTATTCCTCGGCCGAGGCGCGGTCCCAATTCGCGCAGATCGGTGCGAGAAAGCCAGAGAGCTGGAGATACTTCCCGCTGGCCACAGCCCACCAGGGGCTTCTGGCGGGCAATCGCGCGGCCGGTCATGGAACTCTCGCGCTTCACCTGGAGCATGAGCAGATGCGCGGCTGGTTTGCGTTTGACGAAGGCGGCCGCAGCGATTCGGGAGGATGGCACCGGGCGCGGACTACTTGGCCGTGCAACAAGGAGAAGCCGGGGGAAAACCTCAGCGTCGCCATGCCGCATGGGTGGGCGATCGCGGAGTTCTGGTTGCTGATGCGAGACTCGCTTGCATGCGAGGATAAGGACCGCTTGGTGATTTTGCCGGGCGTCGCACCGGAATGGTTCCGCGACTCAGCAGGAATGAGCGTTACGGGCCTGCGGACCCATTTCGGCGAATTCGGATTCGAGTACAAACCGAGCGTTACGACTGCCCAACTGCGCCTGACGGGGGCGGCCGGGCCGCCCGGCGGTTACTCACTGCGATTGCCCCCCGGGCTGGCAAGTTCCGTTCGCACGGATGGGCAGGACAGCGCTTCGCCCGGGGACGGTGCGTGGCACCTGCCGCCTTCCGCGAAAGAAGTGACGATTGTGTTTGCATCGTAGCCGCGAGCTACCTAAGACCAACCGGCGTCGATACACTGCTCCGTCTCTCCCTGGAGCTTGCGCACCAGCCGAGCGCGAGCGAAAACGGATTCCGGCGCCAGACTCTCATATCCCTGACGCGCGCGGTGATCCGCGGCGGCCGATCGACATGCAGCAAGAAAACCGCGAGAACTAAGAGGGTTCGCGCACCTTCAGCACGCGATCCGCCGGCACATCGGTTAGCCTCTGCACCCGTCCACTCGGCCACCGCACTTCCAGCAACTTCACGTAACGACTATTCCCAAGGCCGAAGTGGACGGGACCTGCGCTCGAAGACGCGTACCCGACCGCGGTCGTCATGTGGTTGAACTGTTTGCCGCTGGCGGTTGTGACGGATACAGCAGCACCAATGCCGTCACGATTGCTGACGGTGCCGGTCAGTGCGACATCAAGCCAGTGATTCGACGCAGGACTGCGGTTCATCCAGATCTCGGCAGGTGCGCCGAGCGCCGTTACGACTATGTCGACGCGGCCGTCGCCATCGAAATCGCCGAATGCCGCACCGCGGTGTCTTCTCGCCGGCTGAGCGTCGAATCCGGCTTCGGCTACCAGCGCATCCCATCTGCCGTTGGCGAGGTTGCGAAATACCACGTTGGGCAGGTCGATTCTCATCGTCTGCGAAAGCGGCGTCGACTGCACGTGACCGCAGGATACGAACAGATCTTTCCAACCGTCGTTATCGAAGTCGACGATGCCAGGGCTGTATCCCGACATCCCGTTCGCCTGTTGGGCCAATCCATTTGCAGCCGAGGCGTCCTTGAAAAAGCGCTTGCCGGTGTTCAGGAACAATGGGAATGCCTCGTTCTGCAGCGCGACGAAAAAGATGTCCGGACGCCCGTCATTATCGACGTCTCGAAAATCGGAGCCCATGCCGGAGACGAGTTTGCCGTAGGACGGGAGAGACACGCCATATTCAACGGCCATCTCGTCGAACTTTCCGCTACCGGTATTCCGAAACAGGTAATTTGGCTGCTTGTCGTTGGACACGAAAATCGCGAGGCGTCCGTCGGAATCGAGGTCGGCCACGCTGGCGGACATGCCTTTGCCGGGATGCGCGCGGATGCCCGCTTCAGCCGAGACGTCGGTGAAATGCCCGCCCCCGTCGTTGCGGTACAGGCGATTCGGAGAGCCCTCGTAGTAGTTCGGATGGCAGTAGTCGGGGCACCTCGGCTCTGTCTTCGGATCCCATTGAAGATAGTTCACAACGAACAGATCGAGTCTGCCGTCGCCGTTGTAGTCGAACCAGACGGCTCCCACACCCCAAAGCGGGCCGTACTGCTTGTCCTCGGCAGACAGACCGGATCGCGCGGTGACATCGGTGAACCTACCGTCGCCATTGTTGTGGTACAGCGTGTATCCGTGGACACCCGCCACGAACAGGTCCTCGAATCCGTCGTTGTCGTAGTCGGCGACCGCTACCCCGGTGTCATATCCCGTCCCCTGCACCCCAGCGCTCTCAGTGACGTCGGTGAATCGCCCATTTCCGTCGTTGCGGAACAACCGGTTCGAGTACTTGCGATCCGTCTTGCGAAGAGATGGAATTTCAGCCCCATTGGTGAAGAAGATATCCGGCCTGCCGTCGTTGTTGAAATCGAAGACTGCAACGCCTCCGGCCATCGTTTCCGGCACGGCCTTTGCCGCAGTCGCGCAGTTTTCCAAGGTGAACGGCAGCAGCTGAAACTCGAACCGGATACCGGACGCGTTGCCCTTGGGCGCAAACGAGAGCGCGAAGGCGATTGAGAGCGAAGTCAGGGCGCAAGCCACCGCCATTCGCCAGCATTCAGCGCAGAATCTCACCGGTGCAATCAGTATATAGAGCTTCCCAAGAAGAGTTGTCACGCTCGGTGGCCCAGACGCGCTGCGGTCACGGCGATCGTGGCTCGAACTGCAACAGCGAAATTCCCTTAAGTTGTTGCCCATCGGCGCCAGTAGGCCCGAATCCTTCTCCAACCTCGCCGGAGTATTTTTTGCGGACCAGTCGCAGCACCTTCAGACGAAACTTCTTCGGCTTGCTGCGCCCCGACTCCCGCCCCACGCCGCGATGCTGCAACCCCGCGGCACCCTCGTCCTGATAGCGCCGCCAAATCCGCTTGGTCTGCCGATAACTCAAGCCCAGGATCTCCGCAGCGTTCACCAGATTCAACGCTTCTTTCTCTACCCGCGCCAACACCCCGAGCCGCTTCAATTCCTTGCTGCTCATCCCTGTCCTCTCCAATCCGACCTCCTTCAAGAGGTCTTCAGATTTGGGGGACATTTCTAACGAGGGCTAAAGGGGACATTATCAAAGTGGCGCGACACCACGAAACCCCCAACACGCTGATTGCCTCCTATGAGTTCGACAAGGCTGGCAAGAAGGTCATGATGGAATTCGAAGTTCGTCACTGGATCTCGAACAAAGAAGCCGGCATCGGCGCCGGCGACTCTGGATGCGTGGGTGCGACCTTCTATGGCTCGAAAGGCTACGTAGCGATCGACTCCGAGGATTTCGGCAAGTACCGCACATTCCTCGGGAAGGCGCATGAGCCAGGTCCGTCCAGCAGCGACATCGGCGACAACTGGGCGAATTTTATCGGCGCGGTGCGTAGCGGCAAGCACTCCGACTTGAATGCACCCATCGAAGAAGGAGCCATTTCAACGACGCTGGTTCACTTGGCGAACATCTCGTATCGCGTCGGCCAGACATTGCATTTCGACGCGGCTTCGTACTCTTGCGTGGGCGACGAAGAGGCCAACGCGATGTTCCGCCGCGAGTACCGGGAACCTTTTGTGGTGCCGGAGACCGTATAGCCATGCCGGCTCCTTCGGAATTGCTGTACGGAACCGCGCGTGTCCGCATCTATTCGTCGCCCGCGGAGCTTGGCGCGGCAGCCGCGGCAGATGCCGCACGCATCATTCGCGAGGCCGTCGCGGCGCGCGGACGTGCGCGCATCATTCTGGCTACCGGCAACTCGCAACTCGATATGATTGGCGCCCTCGTCCAGATCGAGGATGTCCCCTGGGCAGACGCCGAAGTCTTCCACATGGACGAATACGTCGGCATGCCGAACACGCATCCCTCGAGTTTTCGTCATTGGATCAGGACTCTAGTGGAGGAGCGGGTGCACCCGGGAATTCTGCAATATCTCGCCGGGGACGCATCGGACCCCGGGGCGGAAATGGAACGTTACTCCCGGTTGCTGAACTCCGCCCCCATAGACCTCGCGTTCGTTGGTTTTGGGGAGAACGGCCACATTGCCTTCAACGATCCACACGTGGCGGATTTCGAGGATTCCAAAACGGTGAAGCGAGTCCTCATCGACGAAGCATCACAGCGCCAGCAAGCAGGCGAGGGCCACTTCGACAGGCCTGAATCCGTTCCGAGGGACGCGTTCACCATCACCTGCCCGGGCTTGTTTAGGGCCGGAGCGTGGATTTGTTGCGTGCCTGATCTCCGAAAGGCGAAAGCTGTCCGGGATGCCTTGGAGGGACCCGTTTCGACAGCATGTCCTTCCTCCCTTGTCCGCACCCACCCGAACGCGGTTGTCTATCTGGACATTGAATCTGCTTCCCTCCTGACAATCGGCTGTCATGAGAAGTCGGAGACGGTCTAGACACATTTTCTGTTGCCGTTGCGTACGTTCCAGCCTCAACTTGGGATCGCCAAACAAGCCGAGACTCGTGGGTTCAAGCAGGGTCTCGACTTGGCCCCACGTTTGCGTTCGTGGCCGGTATGCTCCGAGGCTACGAAATTGAGGTGGATCTTGGCCTCGACTGCCCAGACTTCCACCGGCAGACAACGAATCAGCGGGGAGTTCCAATCCGCCGGCGCCATTCTTGGTGACACTTTCGGCGATCTCAGGGTTTCCGAGCCGCGACTCCGCCAGATTGAAGCGATCGAACTAGTCCGCCGGCAGCGGTCAGGTTCACAGCAGCGCCTTGGTTTCGCATCGCGGCCCTTCGTCCTGTGCGGCCTTCCCATTCGACGACCTCCGTCCTCCAGCCCCGTGTACGAAAGGCGAAATGGATTCTTCACCTTGCAGATGACGGGGTATCCCGACTTCGGGTTGCCGTTCGGGCAGGATCGCCTTGTACAGATATTCCTGGCGACGCTGGCCGTCCGTCAGCAGAGCCAGACGATCCGTTTCAAATCCGCGGCGCAGATGTTGGAAACGTTCGACATGTCCAAAGGCGGCGAAGAGTACCGCCGATTGGTCGGCGCGTTCGAGCGTGTCTTCGGGGCGACCATCTTCTTCGGCACCGATTCGGCGCGCGGGCAGGCGCGGGTGGTCCGCTGGTGCCGCTTCAATTTCTTACCAGCAGCGCAGAGTTTGATCGATGACCGGTGAACTCCCGAGACTGCAATTGAGGCAATTCGCAGCTTGAGCATCCCCTCTTCCGTTGACTCCGCAACCAAGGTGAAGATCGCCAGGTAGACATCGCGCTTAGGCTGCAGCGGATTCGTAGGGTCCATGGTAGGATTGCCGTAGCGTGAAGGACGCATCCGGTCCTCGGAAAGGGTAGAAGCCCACCTTTCAGCTTTGAGTCTCAGCCACCTTCTTTCAGCCCGATTGTGCGGACAGCAGGCGCTTCGAGGAAAGGAGGTCGCTATGTCGGCTGATTCAGACGCGGCTCCACGCCCACTCCCTGACCGCCCCAATCTCCGCCATCTGAAGGACCAGGCCAAGCACCTGCTTAAGACCGGAGCGGCAGTATCGCTCGCCGATGCGCAGTTCCAGATCGCGCGTCTCTACGGGTTTGCGAGCTGGCCCACGCTCAAGGCTCACGTCGCTTCGTTCGAGGAGGCCGGGCAACTTAAGCAGGCGATCGACACCAACGACATCGCGCGCGTCAAAACCATGATGACGTGCAACCCGGCGCTGCACAGTGCTCCGCTTGGCTACGGCAATCATGGGCCGCTCACCTGGGTCGCCGAATGCCGCGTGCCTTGGGAGTCTCCGAGTCCCGTAAGACTGGCCATGGCGGAATGGATGATCAGCCGGGGATCGGACGTGCACCAGGGGGGCGACGGGCCCTTGATGCGAGCCGCGCTCAACTCATACCGCATCCCGATGATGGAGCTTCTGGTGTCGCACGGCGCGAATGTGAACGCCCTATGGCACGGACATTTTCCCATCATCTTCGCCCCTTGCGAGTCAATGGACCAGGCCGTTCTAAAATGGCTTCTCGATCACGGCGCAAAGCCGAACTGTCGCGACCATGGGTACGAGATAAGCGGCCATCTATATCCGGGCACCGCTCTCGACTACCTCATTGCAGGATACGTGCGGGGCTTGGAACGGCTGAGCGCCTGCATCAATGTTCTTCTCGAGGCCGGTGGCGAAACCAAGTACGGCACGCCGGCTGTGCTGGCACTGCTCCGCGGCCGGCTCGATGATCTAACGGAGCTGATTGACGCCGAGCCCGGACTCGTGCAGCAACGTTTCCAAGAACTCGATTGCGGCCAGACCGGCGGGCGATCTCTCTTGCTTCGAGGAGGAACGCTTTTGCATGTGGCTGCGGAATACGGCAACGTTGCAGCAGTCGCTCTGCTCCTCGACCGTGGGGCCGGCGTCAATGCCCCAGCGACCATCGATGAGTCCGGCATCGGCGGGCAGACGGCAATCTTCCATGCGGTGACGCAGTTCGACGATGGCGGCTTACCCGTAACGCGGTTGCTGGTTGAGCGCGGTGCGGATCTCACAGTTCGCGTGAAGCTTCCCGGGGACTACGAGCGGCCCAGCGAGATCGTGGAGTGTACGCCCTTGGGATATGCGCTGCTGTTTGGCGGTGAGAGTCGGAGGGGGACGGTTGCGCTACTAAGGGAGCGGGGTGCCGAAGAGTAGCGTCACCCAGATCGCCGGAGGCCATTTGGAGGCTTCGGCGCCGCAGCGTGGCTTCACCGTCCGAATTATCGCAAACGGGAACTCGGCGGCCTCGGTAAACGCCCGGCGGTCCAAGTTCCGATTTGCGAGATTGTCGGGATCAATGAGGCGACAGTGAGTAGCCCCGTTGATTGAACATGATTTCGGGTACGAGCAAAGAGCTCGAGATGAACTCCATCGCGATTAGGGCGGATAGTCTTCTGGTCGATTGCACACTTCGAGGCTCCGGCGCCCTATCGCGTCAAGGAACAGCATAGAGTTCAAGCGGGAACAGCATGATGAGCCGAGCCGCGGTCGAAGGGAGCGGTATAATAGCCCCCATCGGATGCATGGCTAAGGCGTCGCGGGCTGCTGGGACAACGGCTAAAATCGAGGACGAATTCAAAGGCGCGCTCACCGCGCTCATCGAGCAGGTGAAGCGCGATGACTCAATTCTGGCCGCGATCCTGTGCGGCAGTTTGTCGCACGACACGGTCTGGTCGAAGTCCGACATCGACCTGCTGCTGGTGACCATCGATGACAAGAAGGCCGACAAGGACAGCCTTTGCCTTTACGCAAACGGCATCAACGTCCACGCCATCCTCATGACGCGTGCCGGTTTTCGCAAGATCGCCGAAGGCGCCACTCGCAACTCCTTCATGCATTCGCTGCTGGCCAAGGGACGACTCCTCTACACCCACGACGAGAGCATAACGGCCCTCTGCGAACGCCTGTGCACGCTTGGTGGGCGCGATACGCGACTGCAACTGCTCGCGGCAGCGAGCCAGGCACTGCCCGCGGTGTACAAAGCCCACAAGTGGCTCATCACACGCGGCGACTTGGACTACACGGCGCTTTGGATTCTGTACTCCGCCAATGCGCTGGCGAAAATCGAAGTGCTCGAAGCCGGCCTGCTCGCCGATCGTGAAGTTCTCCCACAAGCGCTCAAGCTGAATCCAGCGCTCTTCAAACTCATCTATACAGACCTCCTCAACGCGCAGAAGACGCGGCCGGCGGTCGAATCCGCGCTCTCGGCAATTGATGAATACCTGTTGAAGCGCGCCACCACCATCTTCGCCCCAATCATCGAGCATCTCACCGAAGTGGGTGAAGCTCGTTCGGCCACCGAAATCGAAGACCACTTCAAGCGCAACTTTGGCATCGAGGGCGTGACTGGCGCATGTGAGTACCTTGCCGACCAGGCTCTGATCGGCAAAGCGCCGCTCGCCGTCCGGCTCACCAGACGGAGCAACGTCGACGTGAACGAAGTGGCATTCTTTTGCGGGACAAAGACGGGCCATGCCTGGTAGCGCCAAACGGGCCGCGGCCAAGCCCACCGCACGCACCACCATCGCGGTTCAAGGCGCCCGCGTTCACAACCTCAAGAACGTGTCCCTCGAATTGCCGCGAGACCGGTTGATCGTGATCACTGGACTCTCGGGTTCGGGTAAATCGAGTCTCGCCTTCGACACCATCTACGCGGAAGGGCAGCGGCGATACATGGAGTCGCTCTCTACCTACGCCAAGCGTTTCGTATCGCAAGTGGCCAAGCCCGATGTGGACTTTGTCTACGGCCTATCCCCGGTAATCTCCATCGAACAGAAGACGACCGGCAGCAATCCGCGATCGACGGTCGGGACCATGACCGACATCGCCAGTTACCTCAATCTGCTGTTCGCCACCATCGCCGAGCCGCGCTGCCCGCGCACCGGCGAGCGCGTCGCCAGCCGGACGCCAACTCAAATCCTCGAAGCAGTCCTGGCGTTGCCTGAAAACGCCGAAATCGAACTTCGCGCGCCGCTATCCAAGGTGTACGGCGAGGAGTTGGACTTCGTCTTCACCGAGGTCCGCAAGAAGGGCTGCCGCCAGTTGATCATAGACGGCAAACGCATCGATCTCTCGGAAGGGCTCTCGCTCGAAGAATCGGAGGTCAACGACATCGACGCGGTCGTCGATCGAGTGATCGTGGGGCGCAAGCACGAGAAGGCGATCAAGGCGGCGATTGCAGCAACACTGTTGGTGGGCGACGGGCTGATGCAAATTCAGGTACTGAAAGGCGCATCGAAATCCGATGCGGACCTCCTCTACAAAGGCCTGTGCAGTCCCACGCACCACTTCGTGTATGGCGGCATCGAACCCGAGTACTTCATGTTTAACAATCCGGAAAGCGCCTGCCGTAAATGCGGCGGCCTGGGGGTGCATAAGATCACCCATCCGGAGCTCTTGGTTCCCGACCCGAAACGAAGCATTCAGGGCGGCTGCTTCGTGAAGGAAGCGTACAAATACAACCCGGATACATGGGACGGCCGCATCATGTACACCCTCTCCACGGTGCTGAAGTTCTCGCTCGACACCCCGTGGGAGAAATTGCCGGAGACAGTTCGCCACTCAATCCTTTACGGCCTGGACGGCCGGAAACTGCGAACCACATCGCCGCCCGAATCGAAGGTGAAGCGCGACGATTGGGACAAGCACGAGGTCGGCTTCGGCGGAATTGCGCGCCGCATTGAGCGGCATTACCGCCGCTATCGCCAGCGCGGCGAAGCCAACAGTGGAATGGAAGAGTGGCTCGACAAAGTGATGGTGGAGCGCACTTGCCCCGATTGCGGCGGCGCGCGCCTGCGCGCTACGCGTCTGCTCTTCACCATCGCGGGCAAATCGATCCACGATGTGGGCGCTCTGAACTTCGATGAGCTTTATACGTTCCTCGGGGGCCTCAAGCCGGCGGGCCGCGGCGCCGATGCCGGGCGCCAGGTACTCGGCGAAATGCGCCGGCGCGTGGAACTGCTGCTCGGCATCGGCCTCGATTATCTGAACCTCAACCGGCGTTCGAGTACGCTCTCGGGCGGTGAATCACAGCGCATTCGCCTCTCCACCCAAATCGGCTCAGGCCTGATGGGCATGCTCTATGTGCTCGACGAGCCCAGCATCGGCCTGCATCCCAAAGACAATGTCAAGATGATCGCCACGCTTGAAAGACTGCGCGACATCGGCAACACCGTAATTGTGGTCGAGCACGACGAGGACACCATCCGCGCGGCCGACTACATCGTCGAGATGGGGCCGGGACCTGGCGTTCATGGCGGCGAGGTCGTCGCGCAAGGCACGCTCGAGGACATCCTCAAGTGCAAAGTGTCGCCGACCGGGCAATTCCTCTCCGGTAAGCGGCGCATCGAAACGCCGTCGCGACGTCGCAATGGCACGGGCCAGGCGCTGACGGTCCGTGGTGCGCGCGAGAACAATCTCAAGTCGGTCGATGTCACATTCCCGCTAGGCAGGCTGATAGCCATCACTGGCGCGTCGGGTTCCGGCAAGAGCACACTCATTAACGAGATCCTTTACAAGGCTCTTTGGAAGCGGCTTGTGGATACGCGCACTTTGCCCGGCGATCACGATGGCATCGATGGCGCCGATCACGTGCACAAGGTTGTCAACATCGATCAATCTCCCATCGGCCGCAACAGCCGCTCAAACCCGGCGACCTACATCGGCTTCTACGATACGATTCGCGACCTGTTCTCTTCTACGCCGACTGCCGTGGAGCGAGGCTACACTCCCGGACGTTTCAGCTTCAACGTCAAGGGCGGCCGCTGCGAAGAGTGCCAAGGCGAAGGCGTCATTACTACGCAGTTGTACTTCATGCCCGACGTCGAAGTGATGTGCGGCGTTTGCAAAGGCGCCCGCTTCAGCTCCGAAACGCTCGATGTCACTCTGCGCGGAAAAACCATCAGCGACATTCTGAACATGCCGGTCGAAGAGGCCGTCGGCTTTTTTGCAAACGAACCCACAATCAGCAAAAAGATCGAGGTACTGAACGCTCTTGGACTGGGCTACCTCACGCTAGGGCAATCGGGCACTACGCTCTCGGGCGGCGAAGCGCAGCGTATCAAGATTGCAGCCGAGCTTTCGAAGCTGCAGAGGTCCAAGCACACCCTCTATATCCTCGATGAGCCCACCACCGGTCTGCATCTCGCCGATGTCGAACGCTTGCTCGAATGCCTCAACCGTCTGGTGGACGCCGGCCACACAGTCATTGTGATCGAGCATCATCTGGACGTGATCAAGACTGCCGATTATGTGATCGACCTTGGCCCGGAGGGCGGCCACGCCGGCGGCGAAATCGTGGCGACGGGCGTGCCCGAGGAAGTGGCGTCGTGCAACGCGTCCTACACTGGCCGCTACTTGCGAGCCCGGATGCGAGCGTAACGGATACGCGAGTCGGCCGCGCACGCTCCAAGTCATCGCCGGATGTTCCAAGCTCACAGGTATATCTGCGCGCCGGATTGGGAACGCGAGTAGGCACCGCAGCTCCGATGAGTGGCAGTACACGGGCGCACGGATCGGCAGTGCCATGCGCGATTACGGATAAGTAAGCAGAACGGGGAAGGAATTTACCAACTTTTTACAAGAAGCTTGGTAGTGCGCAATGCAAAATCGGGTGGTATTCAGGTAAATTGCGGTGAACGGTGGGCAACCCACCAGAGGGAGCGTGATGCTGACTCACGAGCTCAGAACGTTTCTGTGTGGCGCCGCTTTGCTAGGAATCGCCGTTTTCGGCCCCGGCACCGCGGCGCAGGCGCAAACCTTCACCACCATCTATTCGTTCACCGGCGGGAGCGACGGCGAGTACCCATTTCCGGAATCACACCTGATTTTCGACGCGAACGGCAACCTTTACGGAACCGCCGCGTCCGGCGGCGCTAACTATAACGGGACGGTGTTCCAACTGGTCCCGCCCGCCATATCGGGCGGCAAATGGACCGTGAACACGCTGTACGAATTCCAGGGAGGCGTCGACGGACGCCAGCCCAGCATGGGGGTGGTATTCGACGCGAACGGCAACCTGTTCGGCACCACCCAATTCGGCGGCAACGCGCAGGCGTGCGGCGGCGGGTGCGGCACCATCTTCGAGTTGTCCCCCCCGGCGCAGGGGGGCGGCGCCTGGACCCACACCGTGCTCTACACATTTCAAGGGAATGCCGACGGCCAATATCCAGGAACGATGCGGTTGGGCGCCAACGGAGCGCTCTACAGCACCACCACTTCCGGCGGCGCCAATCCCGGCGTTCTGTGCCACTCCAACCAGAGAATCAAGTTCGGCTGCGGAACCTTCTTCGAGTTCGCGCAGCAGGGCGGCAAATGGACCAAGACGGTACTGTACACGTATCCGCAATACAAGGGAGACGGCACCGGCCCGAGCTCCGAATTCACATTCGACAGCCGGGGCAACGTGTTCACCTTCACCGCCGGCGGCGCCACGGGCTACGGCTCGGTAGTCGAGTTGATGCCGCCTAGTGGTAGTGGCTCCTGGACGGATAAGGTGATCCACGGTTTCACCGGCGGGAGCGACGGCGGCTATCCCGCCGGAACCCTGACCATCGGCACGGGCGGCGTGTTGTACGGCGCGGCGTCCTATAGCGGGGTCGCGAATGCGTCCGGCCTGATCTTCGAGTTCACGCCGCCCGCCCAGCCAGGCGGAGCGTGGACTGAGACCGTCCTGCATAACTTCCCGGCGTATCAAGGAGACGCAACCACGCCGTTCACGACGCTGGCCGTGGATCCGAGCGGCAATTTGTACGGCACCAGCGTCTTCGGCGGTTCGACCGCCTGTTACGAGGGATGCGGCACCGTTTTCAAACTGGCCCCGCCTTCAAGCGGCGGCGGGTGGACGGAAAGCGTGCTGTACAAGTTGGGGAACAGCGGACAAAACCCCAACAGCAGCCTGGTGGACTTCCACAATGGTTTGCTCTTTGGCACTACGACGTATCTCGGGGCGAGGGACGTCGGCTCCGTGTTTACCCTGGTGCCTTAGCGGACTACTCTTCGCGTAGTTTGGCCTGCACTTACCTGCGGTGTTTTCGGCACCTTCACGACTCTTATTCGGAGCGCCGCGATTGGCGTGTGACGCCATTTGCGGATCGGCGCGGCATCATGTCCACGAATCGCGCGCCGGGGACGCGCTCGGTCAAGCACCGACCGGCCCCTTCCCAAATTCCGCGTGCCGATCCGTACCTCGCGCAGCTAATTCACTTCTTCGGCGCGTATTCCCGCCAAACATATTCCAATGCCAGGGGCAGGGTCTGGGCCTTCACGCCACGGTCGCAGTGCGCAGCGTTCTTCGCAAAGACAAACTGGTAAGCATACCCCTTGGCGGCCAGAGCCATGGCCATGCGCTCATTGGCGAGGACCCAGTCGTGATAGTTGTCGCGGGTGATGAGAAGGTCTCGATCGCTGACATGCATCCAGATGCGCAGCGGCTTCTTCGGGCTGTTGGGAATGAGGGTTTCATGGAACTCCCATGCGCCATGCGGGGTCTCGCGGTTGTACGGCCACTGCTGGTACACAAACGTGCCCGAGTAGCTCAGAACGCGGTGGTAGAGATCCGTGTGATACCAGGCCATCGCCACTGCGGCCGCACTGCCCGAACTGCAACCCATCGTGGCCCTTCCGTCGGGATCCTTGGTGAGCTTCACGTCGCATTTCTTCTCCACCAGCGGCAGCACTTCCGTTTCGACAAACTCCGCATAGAGTCCGGACATCGTGTCGTACTCCAGTCCGCGCTGACTGCCCTGAGCGTCGCCGCTGCCGTTGCCGATGGAGATCGCAATCAACACCGGCACCCGGTGCTCGGCGATCAGATTGTCGAGCGCGGTGAACAAGGTCCGGTCCGGTCCATCCGCCCCAACGATGAACGGCGCCTCTGTGCCGGGTACGTATTGTTTGGGAACGTACACAGCCACCCGGCGCGCATAGGGAGCCGGATAGCTGTTGACGATCACCTTGTTCGGGTCCGCCGGGTCCGGCACGGCGAAGGTGTTGGGCGCGCGCGCAATGCCGGGATAGATTGGAGTGCACCCCTCGGCTGAGACGCCGTAATTAGGGACAGGTTGCCGTTGGCTGGATTTCGATTCCCAGCAAGACAGGTCGATTGTACACTTTCGATGGTGGGCGAAGCGGAGGTGGGCTCTGCTGGAGAGCAACCCGCCGAGGAATAGCCCGCTGAAAACTCATCCGAACGATGAGCGGAGGCGTCGGCCGCAATGCTGGCGCCTCCATCGGATGGATAGATTTTCCCATGCCTCCAAAAACTCATATAACAAGTTGCCGCGAAGCGGCCACCTTTTCTTTTGTGCTCGGTTCTTCTTTAGCGCTGGCTTCGAAAGTATCCGGCGCCAAGTATCCCAAAGCAGAGTGCAGACGTTTGGCGTTATATACTTCTTCAATAAAGTGTGCGATAGAAGCGTGGGCTTCTTCCCGGTCGCGATAAGTATTCAGATACACTTCTTCGCACTTGAGTGTTTTCATAAAGCTTTCTGCCTTGGCGTTGTCGTAGGGGTTGCCGCTGCGGCTCATGCTGACCAGGAAGCCGTGCGATTCCAACAGCGCCACGTAATCGCCCGATGCGTATTGCACGCCGCGGTCGGAGTGATGCACCATGCCGGGCTGAAGGGTGCGATCGGCCAGCGCGCGCTTGAGCGCGGCCACCGCGAGACTGGCCTCCAGCGTATCGCCCAACTCCCAACCCACGGCCTTGCGCGAGTACGCGTCCAGGACTACAGCCAGGTACAAGAACGTTTCGCGCAGGCGGATGTAGGTGATGTCGGCCACCCACAATTGATTGATTCCGTTCACCACCAACCGCGGCACCAGATTGGGGTAAATGGCGAAGGGATGGTGCGAATCGGTGGTCAACACGTAGCGCCGTTTGCGCAACGCCAACAGGTTGTCGGCGCGCATCAGACGCAGCACGCGTTTACAATTCACGGCCCAGTCTTGCTGCTGGAGCGCCGCTGTTACGCGCCGGTAGCCATAGAAACGATTCTCCAGCACGATCTTTTGAATAGCGTCGCGTAATTCGACATCGGCCTGGAGCGGCGCATGTTCTTCATAGTTACGGTAAAAGCCGGCCCGGCTGACTCTCGCGGCCTGGCACACTTCAGTAATAGAAAAGCCTTCCAGCCGCATCATTGCCCGGATCTCCTGGTAGATGCTGTCTTGCCAGCGCTGCCGTGCGCCTGGTTCGACTCCTTTACTCGCTTGAAGGCTCCTTTGAAAAAATCCAGTTGCAACGCTTGTTGGCCTACTTTGCGCTCTAGCGCGGCAATCTGCTGGCGCAGCGCTTCTTCCACGCTGGTGCACGGCTTGGGCGCCGGATTGGGCACGCCCGGGGGCCGGCCCGCACGCCGCTCGAACCCCGTAGCCCCCTCTGCACGGTAGCGATCCCGCCAGCGGTATAGCACGCTGCGTTTGATGTCCAGCTCGTAATGAAGCTTGGAAACGCTGTCGCCTTGCTCGATCCGTTGCGCCGCCTGCACCCGGAACTCCGTCGAATACCTTCGATTTGGGCCGCGCATTTAGGACTCCTTTCCGTTCAATGAAAAGTGTCCCTAATTTCCGCGTCTCAGTTTTGGGGTGCACTCCAGATCTTGCTGTCCTTGGATTCCATGGTGAATTCAAAGACGTCACCCTTGGGGACGCCTTCGTTCGCGGCCATTTCCGACGCGGGATTGTGGGTGGGGCCAATGATGAAGTTCCCGTCTTCCTTGGCCGACGGGATGGCGCCGTCGGGCAGTTCCTTCGCTTCGACGTACCCGGGCGTGCTCGGATCACGGGTGGGAGCCGACGGGCGCGCCCCGGTGGTGGCCTTCTCCGGAGCTTGTCTGTCGGGGGGACGCTGTGCTGGAGTTTGTGCCATTGCCGGACGCACGCCGACCATCAGGCAGATGAATAACGCGCCGGTCGCAACACCAAACATGCAGAACTCCTTGCCACCGAATCTTAACGCATAGCATCTTCAAACGCGCTCGTGGCGCTCCGAGCGCGAAGCCGCCGCGGCACGATTCCAAGTTCGCAGCAGGACTCGCCATTTTGGCACAGAATGAGGTTTGCGCTGGATGCAATCGGCGCGAATACGGAGCGCAATGCGATGACTCGACGAACCAGCAGTCCGACTCGGGTTCTATCCACACACCGTGGCCTATACCGCACAGTTCCGCATTTCTGCGCGATGCTGCTATTCGTGGTGACCGCCGTCCCGGTCGCGCCGGCCCAGACGGTTCTTCCGGGCACGCGGCCGCTAACGTACGAAGGTGACCCGGCAACGAACATGGTAGACGAGATCAACGCCTTCCTGACGCGGGAGACGGCGGCGGTGGCGGACCGGCGCTCCAAATTATCGAATGGAGACGTCGCTCCGCGCCGTGAGAGGTTTCGACGCCTCATCGGCGCGGTGGATACGCGGGTTCCGTTCACGGCCTTGCAGTTCACGGCCACAACTGACGCCCCGGCCGAAGTTGCGAGGGCGAAGTCTTACCGCGTCTATGCGGTCCGCTGGCCTGTTTTCGAGGATGTCGACGCCGAGGGCCTTCTGCTGCAACCCGATGGCGAGCCGCGAGCGAGAATCGTCGCGCTTCCCGATGCGGATTGGTCGCCGGAGATGCTGGCCGGACTGTCCCAGGGAATTGAGCCTTCCGCACAGTTCGCCCGCCGTCTCGCGGAGAACGGCTGCCAGGTTCTCGTACCGATGCTGGTCGATCGGAGCGACACATGGTCGGGCATCCCCGGTGTGCGGATGACGAATCAGCCCCACCGCGAGTGGATCTACCGCATGGCGTACGAGAGCGGCCGGCATGTCATCGGCTACGAAGTCCAGAAGGCGCTTGCCGCGGTCGACTGGTTCCAACACGAGAACGCTGGAAAAAATGCCCCGATTGGAGTCGCCGGGTATGGCGAGGGCGGCCTGCTCGCTCTCTACGCGGCGGCCCTCGACACCAGGATTCAGTCGGTGCTGGTTAGCGGCTATTTCCAACCGCGTCAGGACGTATGGCGGGAGCCGATCTACCGTGATGTCTGGGGGCTGCTCCAGGAATTTGGCGATGCCGAACTAGCTGGAATGATCGCGCCCCGGCCGGTCATCGTCGAGGCGAGCCGCTTTCCTGAGGTTGCGGGTCCGCCGGCCGATACTCCGGAGCGGCGGGGTGCGGCACCCTCGGGCGCAATCACCACTCCGCCTGTGGAGTCCGTTCGCAGCGAAGTAGCCCGCGCCGGCGCAACCGGGAACATCCAGTTGGTCTTGAGCGGCGATGGGCGCGGATCCCCCGGCTCTGACGAGGCGTTAACCGGGCTGCTTCGTTCGCTTGGGGTCTCGATCGCGCAGATGGCGATGGCCGATCCTCCGGCGAATAGCCAAGCGAACTTCGACCCTGCAAGCCGCCTTCACCGGCAGTTCGAGCAACTGGTCGCGCATAGCCAGGCATTGATTCGGAGGTCGGGCCAGAATCGAACTGCGTATTGGTCACAGGCCGACGCGTCGTCACCCGAGGCGTGGAAAAGAACCACGCAGCCGATACGCAAATACATTTGGGAAGAACTCATCGGCAGGCTTCCGGACCCCAGCGTTCCGGCCAATCCGCGCACGCGGTTGATATTCGATGAACCGAAGTATCGCGGGTATGAAGCGATGCTGGACGTATGGCCCGGTGTTTTCGCCTACGGGATTCTGCTCGTGCCCAAGAGTATCCGACCCGGCGAGAGGCGGCCCGTAGTTGTCTGCCAGCACGGGCTGGAGGGACGGCCGCGGGACGTGGCGGACCCGAAAATCGACTCGAAGTATTATCATCGATTCGCCGCCCGCCTCGCCGAAGAAGGGTTCGTGACTTTCGCGCCGCAGAATCCTTATATCGGCGAAGACCGTTTCCGGCTTATCCAGCGCAAAGGACATCCCCTGAAGTTGTCACTGTTCTCATTCATATTGGGGCAGCACCAGCGAATCCTCGAATGGCTCGGCGGATTACCCTTCGTCGACCGCGAGCGCATCGGTTTCTACGGACTGTCGTATGGGGGCAAGACCGCAATGCGCGTGCCGCCGCTGCTGGATGGCTATGCTCTCTCCATCTGTTCCGGCGACTTCAACGAGTGGGTCTGGAAAACGACTAGTGTGGACTCACGGTACAGCTATATGCTCACAGGCGAGTACGATATGCTCGAGTTCAACTTCGCGAACGTCGTGAACTACTCCGACCTGGCGAGCCTCATGGCGCCAAGACCATTCATGGTCGAGCGCGGCCATGAAGACGTCGTCGCCCCGGACGAGTGGGTTGCCTACGAGTTCGCCAAGGTGCGCCGCTTCTATGCGCGAATGGGAATCGAGGACCGAGCGGAGATCGATTTTTTCAACGGCCCGCACACGATTCACGGCGTCGGCACATTTGCCTTCCTGCGTACCCATCTGCGGTGGCCTCAATAACCGGTGCGTCCGAGCGCAAAACGATCTGCTCTCGCGTTCAGGAGTGCCGCATCGTGCGGAAATCACGACGTCATTCAACAGCCCTTCCGGCTTGATCGGGAGAAAGCCGGCATTGTGGGCGGAGTCGCTTTACAAATTGAAGCCGGACTGTCCAATTGCCGGGTGGCGTGATCCGTCCGGAAGACCAGGCGCAGACTTTTCAGGCAGCCGATTCCTAGCGGCTGATGTCGCCGACGGTGAGACCCGCCAACAAGGCGGGGCTCATACACCCCGCGAGTTGATGAGGATGGTTTATGAGACCGGTTCTAAAACCCTACCCCTGTATCGCCGCACAGCCGCAATAGCCGCGCTGCGACATTTGTCCCTCCTCTGGCCCATCGCAGGGCCGAGGAGGTGACTGCGCCGCCTCTACCCCAGTCACCATCCCTTAACCCCGCTGCCCTATCATTGTTACAATCGCCTCAACCAGAGATTATAGGACTCCTATGCTTACTACCCTTCGTTTTGGACTCATCGGCGCCGGCCGAATTGGCCCGGTCCACGCCGCAACCCTCGCCTATCACGTTCCGCGGGCCAGCCTCGCCGCGGTTGCCGACCTCAACCAGCAGGCTGCGCAGTCTCTGGCCGCGCGCTTCAGCGTGCCCAGGGTGCTCGCCTCCGGCGCAGAGATCATCGCCGACCCGGATATCGACGCAGTCGCCATCTGCTCCTCGACGGACACGCACGCCGACCTCATCGTTGCCGCCGCCGCCGCGGGCAAGCATATCTTCTGCGAGAAGCCCATCTCACTGAGCCTCGCCGAGATTGACCGCGCCCTCGCCGCGGTGGCCGCGGCCGGAGTCAAACTGCAGGTCGGCTTCAATCGCCGCTTCGACTCCAACTTCCTGCGCGTGCGCCAGGCGGTGGCCTCGGGTGAGATCGGAACGCCCAACATTTTCCACATCGTCAGCCGCGATCCCTTCCCGCCGCCGCTTAGCTATCTCCGACCGTCAGGCGGCATCTTCCTCGACATGATGGTCCACGACTTCGACATGGCGTGCTTCCTGCTAGGCGATGAGGTCGAAGAGGTCTACGCGTCGGGCGCCGTGTTGGTCGATCCTGGTTTTGCGGCCGAGGATGATTTCGACACCGCCCTTGTCATGCTGCGCTTCCGCTCCGGTGCCATCGGCACCATCGACAACAGCCGCAAGTCGACCTTCGGTTATGACCAGCGCGTGGAAGTTCTCGGCAGCAAGGGCAAGATTGCCACGGAGAACCGCTATCCGAATCAGGTGATAGTGAGTGGCGAGAAGATCGTCTACTCCGATCTGCCGTACAACTTTTTCATGCAGCGCTACCCTGACAGCTTTGCCGCCGAAGTGCAGGCCTTCACGCAGTCGGTGCTGGAAGACAAGCCCGTGGCCGTTACTGGAGAAGATAGCCGCGTCCCTGTCGTGATGGCGCTCGCCGCTGGCAAATCGAGCCGCGAACACCGCCCGGTCCGGCTGGACGAGATCTCGGCATGAGGCGCTCGGCATGACGCGTTGCCGCCTCATGCCGAGTTTGGTGGTGTGAGAGCGAATCAGCAAGTCAGGAGAGCCCCGGAGAAATCCGGGGCTTTGTTGCGGTGTACCGAGCATGTTCGACAGCTAGAGGGTGAAAGTCCCCTTGACAACCTGATGGAGGTGAAGTCATAGCGAAGCGCAAGGGCGTCGTCGCGAGGCGGGGTCTGAAGGAAGCGCGGAGCAAAAGCGCGAGCCGATGTATGAAAAGCGGATTTGAGGCCTACGGCAGCGGACGAGTTGGCGCATGACAACGAAGTCCATATCCATCAAGGGCGCTGGAGGTAGATCCGACGGTTGCGTGCGGAAGGCGGTCGAGCTTACCTCGGGAGATCTGCCGTTTGTCCGGGACTCCGGACTGAGGATGGAGCGATCTATCCTGACCGGGCGGCAGAAGTCAGCAGAGGGCGTAGTAGCGTCGATAGCCTGGGAAACCAGGCAGGAGCGAAGGCCCGAACGGTCTCCGCAAGGGGTTAATGGGAGCGGCAAGTAAGCAGCGCGACTCATGAGCGACAGGCGGCAGAAGAACCAGCTAGCGCACAGTGGCAACGTTGTGCGCGCCCAGCAAATGGAGTTGGCCTTCACGGACGAGAGTAGGAGTGAAGCTCCGAGGGTATCCGCGGAAGGGACCGAATCGCTTGCGGTGAAGCGCGGGACGGAAAGCCCGGCCATGGACGAACGGTTGATGGAGGAAGTCTGCGAGCGGGAAAACTGCAAGCAGGCATTGGCACGAGTCAAGGCTAACCAGGGGAGTCCCGGCGTGGACCGGATGACGGTTGACGAGCTTCCGGGATACCTGAAACAGCACTGGCCAGCAATCCGGGAACAGTTGCTGAGCGGGGCCTACAAGCCGCAACCGGTGAAGCGGGTGGAGATCCCCAAGCCGGACGGAGGGGTGCGCAAGCTGGGCATCCCGACGGTGTTGGATCGGTTTATCCAGCAAGCGGTGATGCAGGTGCTGCAACGCAGGTGGGACCGGACGTTTTCCGAACACAGTTATGGGTTTCGTCCTGGGCGGTCGGCCCATCAGGCGGTGGAGGCGGCACAACAGTATATCGCCGCAGGCTATCGCTGGTGCAGAGATCTCGATATGGAAAAACTCTTTGATCGGGTCTCGCACGACAAATTGATGGCGAAGATCGCCGCCAGGGTCAGCGACAAGCGGTTGCTGAGGTTGATCCGGGCGTTTCTCACGGCTGGTGTGATGGAGCACGGGCTGGTGAGTCCGGTGGATGAAGGGACGCCGCAAGGCGGTCCTTTGTCTCCATTGCTCAGCAATATCGTACTCGACGAGTTCGACCGGGAGTTGGAGCGGCGCGGACTCCGATTCGCGCGGTACGCGGACGACTGTAATGTCTACGTGCGCAGCCGGCGGGCCGGGGAACGGGTGATGAAGAGCCTCACGCGATTCATCACGACGAAGCTCAAGCTGAAGGTGAGCCAGCAGAAGAGTGCGGTGGCGCGGCCCTGGGAGCGGAAGTTTCTGGGCTTCAGCTTCACGGCCGGGGAAAAGCCGAAACGGCGGATTGCGCCGAAGGCGATTCTGCGGTTCAAGGAGCGGGTCCGGGCACTGACGAGCCGGACGAGAGGCGTGAGCATCGAACGGATGGCTGAGGAGCTGTCCGCGCTATTTGAGGGGCTGGCGCGGCTACTTCGGGAGATGCGAAACGCCTTCGGTGTTGCAAGACCTTGAGCAGTGGACCAGACGCAGGCTGCGGTCTGCGATCTGGAAGCAGTGGAGGCGAGGCACGGTGCGATTTGCGGAACTGCGGAAACGGGGCGTGGGTCAGCGGCTGGCCGCGCAAACGGCGGGCAGCGCTCACGGTCCGTGGAGGCTAGCGAACTCGCCAGGACTCGCAATCGCGCTGCCCAATGCTTACTTCGACTCGCTGGGGATTCCGAGATTGACTGTCCGGCAGTAGCTCAACCAGCCCAACCGCCGTGTACGGACCCGTACGTACGGTGGTGTGACAGGGAAAGCTGGCGACAGCCTACCTATGTCGATTTTGGGCGAGGCGTTTCGGGCTGCGAAAAAGGCGAATACGAAGCTGACAAATGGGTAGGCGGGATTGAGCGCCTTTTTCGTGCCTCATGATGCGTTTGAGCGCGTGTTTATTGGGGAATTCAGATCCTTGGCGTGTGCGGAAACTGCAGTGTTTTGCGGCGTGTTTTGCGGATTGCCGAACGGGCCAGAGCGGCCTGGTTCCGGAGGCCGGGGACGGGGAAGTTCCTGCTCGACCGGCGATCGAAATACTGTAGCGCAGGAGGTGGTGATGATCTGCAAAGCGGGCTTCGGCTGTTTGGGGGGAATGGAAGACCCAACTGCGGAGAAAGACAGCTGCAGATCGCTCGACGCCCTTCGCTGGCCGGGCGACGCTGCGCGGCCGGCTCCGATTGGAGGGATTGGCGCCATGCCGATCGCCCTCAGCTTTGAAGCATCGCTCGGAACAGTTGAAGTGTAAAACCGAATGGCCGGTTGCTAGCTTTGAATCGTCTAAATCGTTCCGACATAACGCCTCGGAAGAATCTGAATGCTCGATTCGTGGATAATCGCCGAGTCGCTCGACGAACCCGGATTTGTAAGGTCAAGTCGGCATCGCGACTGGAGCGCGAGGCTCATCAGAACCCAGCCCGGAGCCAAGCGTGATCCTCATTCGAGAAGATCTATCGATCACGCCAGACCGAACGTCCCAGAACCGGACTGAGGGGGAATAGGGCGATCAGTACCCAGGATTCTGCCCGACTAAGCCGTAGAATGATAGGCGCGCGATGAAATGGATAACAGCACAACATCTCGATGGCTGGGCCAGTACCCAAATTGGGAGAGCCGAGGTCTCCCGACTCGTTGGTCAACTCGTCTGTGCTTCAGCGCCGAGGCTAGGGTCATCCGTTTCCCGAGTGGCGATTCAGTTGGCATCCCCGGCTATGACGGGCATCTGATTGCCGAGGGCGTGCCGCCATACGTGCCAGATGGTGAATCGGTCTGGGAATTCGGCACGGGGCAGGATTATCTCAGCAAGGCTAACGACGACTATGCTAAGCGAACCATCAATCCAGGTTGCGTTGACCCTTCAAGGTCCACATTCGTCTATGTGATCCCGCGCTAGTGGAGTCGCGGCAATCCGACGCTGACTGATTGGGAGAAGGAAAAGAACGGGGAGCAGAAGTGGATGGCTGTCCGTGCGATTGATGCCATCGGCTTAGAGGACTGGATAGGACGGCACGAGGCCGTGGCGAAGGATGTCGCGCGCCAGTTGCTTGGGTTGCCAGCCGCGCTCTCCCACTGGCGTGCGCTTCGATCCGCCCGCAGCAATGCCGGCTTTCTCGATCCCTCTCAGGTCTTTGCGCCAATCTTCGGAGTCAATTTCGCCATATGCCCGCGGGCCTGGTTCTTAGCAGAGAGTCTGAAGCCACCCGATCACATTGCACCGCCGGTGCCCACTTCGGGCCCTCTGTGACACGTTGTGTGCATCTTCGACTACGCCGGTCCGCCGGCATCGCCGCCTTGCTCGCCAATCTGGAACGTCCCGTCGTTGCAGGTGGCGCTCTCTGCTTCAGTTTCCGCCTAATTGCCGTGCCGTGAGTGGCTAGTTTCAGCCACTCCTTATGTCTTCTGTACTCGACTAAGGCTCGGGTCCAACACAGCCGCGCCCGGCGGGACTCGTCGCATCTTTCAAGCCCTGCGGGTTTCGGCTCCCCCGCTCGCCAAGCCTCGTGCGACTTGAAGCATCGTTTGGCCAAAGTGGCCAAACGATGCTTCAAGTCACACGCTCGCGGTCCCCCCGAAAAAAGAAGCTCCTCGCCCTTGGGAGCGTCGACCTCTCGCCTTCCCGTTGGGGCGTTCGAGTACCGAACAGAAGGAGCTAAATCAAATGAACAACCTCACAATCATCGGCTTCGTTGGCGGAAACGCCGAAGTCGTCGACCTCAAGCAAAAAGACGGCTCGACCGTCACAACGTTCTCGGTGGCGACCAAGGACGTGCGCGGTACGGGCGAGGCCCGCAAAGAGTACACCACCTGGCACAAAGTCGCGGTTTACGGCGGCTTGCAGAAGTTCGCGGCGACGATCGGGAAGGGCGACCTGGTTGCGGTTTCCGGCCCGATCTACACCCGGTCCTTTGCGACCAAGAACGGCAAGGTAGAGACCTACGCCGTACGAGCCAACAACCTGGAGATGCTGAAACGCAAGAATCCAAGCAACTCCGACGCTGCGCACGAAGCCGCCACTGAGGCGGAGGAAAGCGCACCCAATTTACTCACGCTTACTTCGCAGTACCAACAGCCGCCCTTCCGGGCGGCCGTCAGTGCTCCTTCGTCTCTTGCCGGTGAGTGGTCCGGAACCGGAATCCGGACGACCTGCTGATCAACGCCTCTGCAGTTCACCGCGCTCTGCCCCGAAAATCGCGCTTTCATCTGGTGAGTGGGCCTGCGGATCGGCCACGAAACGGGTACGGCCTCAATCGATTTGAACAGGTGGTGAACAGGTGGAAAGCGAACGAGCGCCGTAACTAATTGAAAGCAAATGTTATGTTGTGGATTGACCTGCTGATGATCCATCAGTAGAAGCCGTCATTCTGTAGATTCTTGGTAGATTTTGTATAAGTCGTTTTATTTCAACAAGTTTTGGAGCTACTAGCCGGGATTGAACCGGCGACCTGCTGATTACGAATTCATACATGTCAAGTCCCATCTATTATCTCGTTTTGGGCCGTTTTTCGGGCCATTCCGAGACTCTTTGAACCCGCTGGCTACTCTGGAAACCAGATGAGACTCGGACCTCCTGCTGACAAAACTGCTGACAAAGGATCGGTGAGAGCGCTGGGCGCCGTGTGTGCTCTCAACAGCACCCCGAGGCGAGCGCCTGAGATTAAAATGGCTCCAGCCTGGGGGAAGGGTCTTTGCCGGATGCTCGCAGTCCGCCCCGTCGGTCGACCAGTGCGCGTCAGATGTCCTCTGCTTGAACCCCTGCGTGTCCCGGAGCCTTTAGGCTCTTCAGCTTCGTGAGCCCATGTGGTACTCTGGGTTTGTCCGAAAAATGTACACGTTCTTCGGACCGACCAAGCCGAAGGAGCTGTCCGAAAGATGCATACAAATATCGGACAAAGAACGTCGCCGCATCGCGGCGCGAATCTTAACCTCAGTCGAAGCATCCTCGACCGCATCAAGCGCGACAAATCCATTCGGGTCTGGACTCCGAACGACTTTCTCGATCTAGGCGCAAGATCTGCCATTGACAAGGCGCTCCAGCGCCTCGCACTTGCCGGCGACATGCGGCGCATCGATCGCGGGCTCTACGATGTGCCCCGCGTCAACTCGCTAACCGGTAAACCGAACAGCCCCGACTACACCGCAATCATAGACGCCGTTGCCCGGCGGGAGAAAGCCCGATTTCTTCCGGATGGGATTACGGCGGCCAACCGACTAGGCCTTACCGACGCAGTGCCGGCCAAAGTCACGGTTCACACAGACGCCCGGCTGCGCCCGATTCACCTCGACAGACTCGTTATTGACTTCAAACCGACCGCCCCGAGCCGGCTCTATTGGGCGGGCCGACCGGCAATGCACGTTGTCCAAGCGCTTCATTGGCTCCACGACATGCTTCCAGCGGACGGCGACTCTATCCTCAAACGGATCGGGAGAATCCTGGACGACCCAAAGCAGGGAAAGGCGATTCGCGACGATCTTGGGAGCGGTCTCGATGCGCTACCAGGGTGGATGCGCGACCTGGTGACCAAACTTCTGCAGAATGCGGATCAGTCGAATGCCACCGCCCGCAACAACTCCTCCACGTCGAACAAGAGGAAACCAGTTACGGACGGCCGCGCAACGAGGCGGCCGTGATGAATCCCGGCTTTTCGGAGTTTCTCAAAGCAGCGCCACGGGACCGCCGTGACGTGTTCCTTGGCACCGCCTCTCGACTGGGCACGCCAGAACGGAACATCGATAAAGACTTCTGGGTCGCCTGGACGCTCGATCTGCTTTTCAATGGTCTCCCCGCTGGCCATCCTCGTTTTCTCTTCAAGGGCGGAACTTCGTTGTCAAAAGCCTACGGGCTGATCTCGCGGTTCTCTGAGGACATCGATATCACTGTCTTCCGAGAGGACCTCGGACAGCCGGCCTCCGTACAGGAACTCGAAGCACTGAGCCGAAAAAAGCGCCAAGCGAGGCTGGAAGCGATCAAGGAAGCCTGCCGCGACTACATCCAGGATGTGCTCGCGCAGCAATTTGGAGAGGCTGTCCAAAGAACTCTCGCCGAAGCGAGAATCGAGGCGAACGATCCCAGGGTAGTCGTTGACCCTGATGATCCGGACGGCCAAACACTATTGTTCTGGTATCCCGAAGTCACCGCAGGACGCGATGAGTATATTCGCCCCGCCGTGAAGATCGAGTCCGGAGCCAAATCCGCTCTCGATCCACACGAGGACCTGAACATCGTCCCATACAGTGCAGACGAGGTTCCCCAACTTGCGCTTCGCGCCGAACATGTGACTACCGTTGTCGCGGAGCGGACCTTGTGGGACAAGATTGTCATCGTGCACGGCGTAAGGAAGTGGTTTGAACGTCGAGGAGTGCTGCGCGGGCAGGGACAACGTGTTTCGCGCCACTACTACGACATCCATCGCATCTTGCAGTCGCAGCTCGGAGCGCGAGCAGTCGCGGATCGTGCTCTCGGCGCGGACTGCGTAGCTCACGCACGGATGTTCTTCAATAGCCCAGACCTCGGCCTCGATCGCGCAGCTCCGGGGAGCTTCTCTTTGACGCCGACCAGCGCGATGCACGAAGACCTTCGCCGCGACTACATCCGCATGGCCGGAATGATCATCGGCGACGCGCCGGCATTTGACGAGGTTATGGTTTCAATTAGCGCTCTTGAAGACGAGCTGAACCGATGAACGGTTACCGGCTCAGAATACGGCTACTGCCGTGTTCAGAGCGTCTGTCGTTCTCGGAAATCGGATGAGTGCCGACTTGCCGCAAAGGTGACCATGCGCGCATGCACGTGATCCCGCGCCGCCGCAGCCCATGTGCCGGATCCGAGGGGCGGAATCCGCTGGCTCATTGCGGACGCGGCGCGGTACTGGAAGGATTGAAGGCAGTATGGTCATACAGCTGACAAGCAATGCGGAGGTACGCGTAAAGCGACGGTACTCGCGCTCCTCGAACCCGCGGGCGGCGCAATGCCCGATGAGATCATGGCCGCCCTCGACTGGCAGAAGCACTCCGTCCGGGGCTTCCTCTCGACTCTGGGCAGCAAGCACGGCTACACGATCACCAGCGTGCGCCGCGAGTCGCACAAAGCGCGAATCTACTCGGTCGCGAAGTAATAAAGCACTCGTTGATTGGAAGGAGCCCGGCACCCGCGCCGGGCTTTTTCCAATTCCTGGCGTGGCCGAGGATCGGTAGGGTTGGCAGTCGGTGAGCCCAGTTTTCATCCCTCGCTGAAGCACGCTCCCCAGGCGGTCTGCGTTCTCGGTCCGCCAGCCAGCCTAGCAGCTGCCGTTCAACCATAGACCGGGAACACCGCATGATATCGTGAGTGCGACATGTCGAAAGATACCCAATACAGTCGCCCGCTCTTCATCGAAGACTTCAGTGCTGGCTCTCAGGCTACGAGCCTTGAGTCCATCCACCTATCAAAAAGCGCTCCAGATAGCGCAGCCTACGACGAGGGTTGGCTACAGCGTCTCATCATGAACCAGACCAGCCTATTGCCGGTCGATCAGATTGAGCGAGCATTCGTCGGCATGGTTCCGGTTTGCATTGAATTGCCAACGCCGTCCGGATTCGTGGACAACCTGCTCGTGACACCGGCTGGCGACATTGCGCTCATCGAGTGCAAGCTCTGGCGGAACCCACAGGCTAGGCGTGAGGTCGTCGGCCAGATCATCGATTATGCGAAAGACTTAGCCGCATGGAGTTATCAGGACTTGGAGGCGGCAATCCGCCGCACAGAACCTTTCGATGCCCACGACGGGGAGCGACCACGAAGCCTCTATGAGACGGTGGCGGAAAGCAGCGAGATCGACGAGGCGTCTTTTGTTGACGCTGTCTCGCGCAATCTGAGGCGTGGAAGATTCCTGTTGCTCATCGTGGGCGACGGCATTCGGGAAGGGGTCGAGAGCATGACCGAATTCCTCCAGCAATATGCCGGGCTGCACTTTACCCTTGCCATTGTCGAGATCGCTCTTTTCAAGGTGCCCACGGGAGGCTACATTGCACAGCCTCGTGTTCTCGCGAGGACAACCAATATTGATCGGGGTATCGTCACGATCGACAACGCAGGCCGCGTCAGCATCAAACCGGCGGACACGGCGCCTCCCACAAGCAATGCCGGCGCCCCGAGGATGACAATCACGAAGGAACGCTACCTTGAGGAGCTAGAGAAGAGTGTTCCTGGAGTCACAGACAAACTCAACGCTTTCCTCGGCAAGCTCGAGGCATATGGAGTGTCTCCCGAATTCGGCAGCAAGTCCATAGTACTCCGGTGGTACGACGATACGATGGGCTGGAACCTCGGCACGATACCTAGCTCCGGCCAATTCTGGGCAAGCCATATGACTTCACAGGCAGAAGGTATCGGGCTGGTCGAGCTTAGCAAAAAGTACATGAGAAGCCTGGCCGAGCTTGTTCCTGGTGCGCACGTTAAGGAAACGCCTAAGGTGGGCGGCTGGTACATTGCTCAAAACGGTAAATTCATCCTCATTGACGAGTTGTTGGCGGATGACGCGCGCCAGGACGGATGGCTTCGTGCCATCGCGGACTTCCAAGCGGCCGTGGCCAAGTCGAATGCCGATTGACAGCAAACAATGCGTGAGGTCGAGGCGCTAGATCAGTCAATGAATTCTGGTGCTCAACTTCATTTCCGGGCTCGATGGTCCTGATTGGTCGAACTGCCAATAAACCCGATCATTTGTGGAGTGACGCGGCGAACGGTGCCAGCAGCAAAGCACCACAAGCCGCGCATGCAATCCGCAGCCAGGTAAACACGGACTCTGCCCGCTCTGTCGCCGTGCTGCCCTTCGCGCGGGCATCGTCCACTTTGTCGCGGATCTCCTTGAGCTCGTGGTCGCGGATGTCGTTGATCTTGTTCCACAGGTCGCGGCGATCCGCGGCGCAATCGTCCAGGCGGCGCCGGGCCTCCGCTCGGAATTCACGCGTGCCCGTATGCCCCTCCGCCAGTTTCCGACTGACCTCCTGAGGTAGCGACTCGCTGGGCAACTCGGTTCTGCAGCAATGCAGGGCTGCTGCCGGCCCACCAGCCCAATGCGATGAATTCTCGATTCCATTCAGCGCAAACCCTCCCTTCTCGGCCCTGGTTCTTCGGGATTCTGCTCAATCTCTTGCGGGAGTGACCGCGCGCATGTTGCTGAAAATGAATTAGATCGGGGTTAATGCGGCTAAGGGCAGCCAGGATAACTATAATGGCTTCGCAGGTCGATTTAGGCTATGTCAACCCTATTACCCGGTACCGAGGTCCAATCGCGCGGTTTGAAATGGGAAGTCGTCTTCTCCCAGAACCTTGGTTCGCAGACGCTCTACCGGCTGCGCGGGCTGCACGGCGCATTCAAGGGTGAAGAGGTTGAACTGCTCGAACCGTTCGAGAGCATCCTGCCGACATATCGCGCACTCGACCCGGAACGCGCAGGGCCAATTCGCAATTGGCTTCTCTACCATCAGCCGTTCTTGCTGGAACAAGCGCTAGGGCCGAACGCGCTGCTGGCGGTTCAACCTGGTCGGCTTCGCCTGGAACCTTACCAACTCGTGCCCGTCCTTCGTGCCATTCGCATGAGCAGGGTCAGGTTGCTGTTGGCGGACTCGGTTGGCCTGGGCAAGACCATCCAAGCCGGGTTGATACTCACAGAACTCATGGCGCGGCGGCTTGCGCACCGCATCCTGATCGTCTCCCCTGCCGGCCCACTTCTCGACCAGTGGAAGACTGAAATGAGTGAGCGGTTCGGACTCCGGCTGGATGTGATCGACCGCGCACGAATGGAGGAGATCCGGCGCAGCACCGAGCTTGGCGCAAACCCCTTCGATCATGCCCCTCTCGCATTAGTCTCCATCGACTTCCTCAAGCAGGAGCGTGTCCTCGACCAGTTGGAGCGCGCCAGCTACGATGTCGCAGTAATCGACGAAGCTCACCACTGCATGGATCTGGGTGCGGCGCAGGATCGCGAAGACTCGCAGCGCCGTCGCTTGGCCGAAGTGTTGGCGCGGCGCTCAGACTGTTTGATCCTCGCCACTGCCACGCCCCATGATGGCAGCGACCGCTCTTTCGCTTCGCTCTGCGAACTCCTCGATCCTTCTCTCCTGGATGGCCGTGGCGGACTCCGTGGTGATGCGTACCGTGCCCATGTAGTGCGGCGACTGAAGTCGCACATCTTCGAGATCGACCCAGTCACCAAAGAGAAGAGACTCAAGTTCAAAAAGCGCAGAGTCTTCCCGTGCGCGGTTACTGCGTTCCGGCCCGCCGGCGTTCCGCTGCGTCAAGGCTGTGCCATTCACAGTCGTGAACACGAAACGCCGAGCCGGGTCTCCACCTTGATGGATGTAGCGATAAAGCACCTTCCTTCCTACTCCTGAGATCGGTACTTTCCTCTGCTTGTCGCCCTTCCCCTTCTGTACCGTCACCAGGAAATTCTCCAAATCGACATCCGCAACCGCAAGTTGCAAACACTCGTTCAATCGCAACCCCGTGTCGAGAATTAGCATTGCCATGGCATGAACCCGGCGTTCCTTGCGCCACTTCGGTTTGAACTGGACAATTTGCTGGACCTGAAACTCGTTCAGCGTCGGCAGCACCTTTGTCGGTGTCTTCAGGAGTTGGATGCTCTTGATCGGCGGTTTGAAATGCTCCTCAACGCTTCCCCACCGAAGGAATGCGTTCATCGCCCGGAGGTAGACGTTGATGCTAGACGGTTGGAGCTTCCCGGCGCTCATCATTTTGACGACACCCGACTTCAACGCTGCCCGGACACCATCGGAATCATTCACTGGGGTAAGCGCCGACTCGAAGGCATCCCATGCCTGTCGGTATGATCGAATGGTCTTTGCCGCGCAGTTTTTGAGGAAGCGTCGTTCTTGGAGGAAGGTTTCGTATAGAGATTTAAGCAAGGCGGTATCCGCAATCAGCGGCTCTACGAGCTTCAGCTTAAATTTCTAAGTGCTTTATTTTGAATTAGTATATGGAGCCACCCGCCGGGATTGAACCGGCGACCTGCTGATTACGAATTCGTACGTGTCAAGTCCCATCTATCATCTTTTTTCTCGTTTTGGGCCGTTTTTCGCCCCATTCCGAGACTCTTCGAACTTCCTGGCTACTCTGGAAAACAGATGAGACTCGGACCTCCTGCTGACAAAACTGCTGACAAAGGACCGGCAAGAGCGCTGGGTGCCGAGTGTGCTCTCAATAGCGCCACGAGGTGAGCGCCTGAGGTTGAGATTGCTCCAGTCCGGCGGAAGGGCCTTTGTCGGATGCTCGCAGTGCGCCCCGTCGGTCGATCAGTGCACGTTAGATGTCCTCTGCTTGAACCTCTACGTGTCTCGGAGCCTCTAAGCTGTTCCGCTTCGTAAGCCCGTGTGGTACTCTGGGTTTGTCCGAAAAATGTACACGTTCTTCGGACCGGCCAAGCCAAAGGAACTGTCCGAAAGATGCATACAAATATCGGACAAACAACGTCGCCGCATCGCGGCGCGAATCTTAACCTCAGCCGAAGCATCCTCGACCGCATCAAGCACGACAAATCCGTTCGGGTCTGGACTCCGAACGACTTTCTCGATCTAGGCGGAAGATCTGCCATTGACAAGGCGCTCCAGCGCCTCGCGCTTGCCGGCGACATGCGGCGCATCGATCGCGGGCTCTACGATGTGCCGCGCGTCAACTCGCTAACCGGTAAACCGAGCAGCCCCGACTACACCGCAATCATAGACGCCGTTGCCCGGCGGGAGAAAGCCCGATTTCTTCCGGATGGGATTACGGCGGCCAACCGACTAGGCCTTACCGACGCAGTGCCGGCCAAGTCACGGTTCACACGGACGCCCGGCTGCGCCCGATTCACCTCGACAGACTCGTTATCCACTTCAAACCGACCGCCCCGAGCCGACTCTATTGGGCGGGCCGACCGGCAATGCACATTGTGCAGGCGCAGACAATGCGTA
>CAWGKI010000017.1:0-9161 GCA_963823095.1 Terriglobia bacterium | reverse complement strand
CGATAATGAGCCAGAAGTAACAAGCGGCTTAGTTTCAATACAGTTACGGAGGGGCAGCGTGAAAGAGCCGATCGTTGAGGCCCGGCAGGTGGAGAAGTACTACAGCCAGCCCGGCGGGAACCGGATTCAAGTGATCGCGCCGCTGGACATGACCATCTATCCCGGCGAGATCGTGGCTCTCCTCGGTCCTTCCGGGTCGGGGAAATCCACATTGCTGCGCATGCTCACCGGACTCGCTACGCCTACGGGCGGCGAGGTGCTGTGGCACAACCAGCCACTGCACGGTCCCTGCGAAAACGTCTCCATCGTCTTCCAGAGCTTCGCTCTCTTCCCCTGGCTGACCGTGCTCGAAAACGTCGAAGCGCCGCTGAAAGCGCGCGGAATCGATGCCGTGAAGCGGCGCAAACGCAGCCTGAAAATGCTCGATACCGTCGGCCTCGACGGCTTCGAATCCGCTTATCCCAAGGAGCTGTCGGGCGGCATGAAGCAGCGCGTCGGATTCGCTCGCGCCTTGGTGGTGCAACCCGAGGTGCTCTTCATGGACGAGCCGTTCTCGGCGCTGGACGTTCTCACCGCCGAGAACCTGCGCGGCGAACTTCTGGAACTCTGGGAAGACAAGAAGATCGACACGCAAGCCGTCTTCATCGTGACTCACAACATTGAAGAGGCCATCCTGCTGGCGGATCGCATCGTCGTGCTCGGGAAGAACCCGGCGCGCATTCGCACGGATTTTCAGGTGGAACTGCCGCGCCCGCGCGAGCGCAAGTCGCCCGCGTTTACGATTCTGGTGGATTACGTGTACAAAGTGCTGACCAAGCCCGACGCAGGTTCGGATGTCAGCCTTGCGCCGACTGCCACGCCCATCTTCACGCGGGAGAAGGCCAAGTATCAGATGCTGCCGCACGCCCGGCCGGGCGGGATTGCTGGCTTTCTCGAAATCCTCGCGGATCACGGGGGCCATGCGGACATTTACCACCTCGCCGACGACCTGATGTTCGAGATCGACGACATGCTGCCCACCGTCGAGGCCGCCGTCTTGCTTAGCTTTCTGAAGCTGTTCGAAGGCGACGCGGAGATCACGCCCGAAGGACAAGCCTTCGTCGATGCCGACATTCTGGCGCGCAAGGAAGTGTTTCGCACGGCCGCGCTCGAACGGGCTTCGCTCATCAAACAGATCACGCGGTCCCTCGAAACCAAGGCCGATCGCACTCTACCTGATGAATTCTTCCTCGACCTGCTCGAAGAGCACTTCAGCGAAGACGAGGCCAAGCTGCAGATTGAAACTGCGATCAACTGGGGCCGCTACGCGGAGGTGTTCGATTACGACAGCAAGCGGGAGCGCTTCTTCATGCCGGAGGAGGCCCCCGCACCCACGGAGGACAGCGCCGAAGAGAACGAAGTCGGACGAGGTCTATGAGAACCGAGTCTCAGGCGCATGCCCTGAAGGACGAGAAGACCTGGCCGTTCTTCCTGGATGCCATCGTCCTCGGCGGCGTAATCGCCGTGGTTTATCTGATGGTGATCGTCGGGCGCTACTGGTTTGGCGCCATCGTTCCAGCGGCAACCATATCGCGCTCCCCCTGGGCGATTCCCATGTACACGGTGTATTCGCTGGTGCGGATGACAGCCGCCTATCTGCTGAGCCTGGTTTTCGCCATCGTCTACGCCTATGTCGCCGCCTACAACAAGCGCCTGCAGGCCCCGATGCTCGCCACGCTCGACATTCTGCAATCCATCCCAGTATTGAGCTTCCTGCCGGGCGTAATGCTGGCCATGGTCTCGCTGTTCCCGACGCGCCAGTTGGGCGTCGAGATCGGCTCGGTGATTCTCATCTTCACGGGCCAGGTGTGGAACATGGCGTTCAGCTTCTACGCTTCTCTCCGGGCGATCCCCAAAGAGCTGCGGGAAGCCTCGCGGATCTATCGATTCAACCGCCTGCAACAATTCCTGCAGCTTGAACTGCCCTACGGCACGATCGGCCTGGTTTGGAACTCGATGGTATCCGTCGCCGGCGGGTGGTTCTTCCTGATGGCCTGCGAGATGTTCGTGCTCGGCAAGCGTGACTTCCGCCTGCCCGGCCTGGGCTCGTATCTTCAGTCGGCGGCCAGCGAGGGAGATACGCGCGGCATTCTCTATGGGCTGACCGCGATGATCGCGGTGATTGTGCTGATCGACCAGCTCGTCTGGCGGCCGGCCATTGCCTGGTCCGACAAGTTCAAGATGGAGCAAGTGGAAACCTCTGGAGCCGGCGAATCGCCGATCCTGCAATTTTCTCCAGAAGTCGCCTCTGCTCACGCGGCTGATGAGCAAAACGCTGGCTCCTTTGGAGGAGCGCATGTACCTCTACGCCGCCCGGCATCATCACGAGCATTCTTTCAACATGCGCGGGGCCCGGAGGGGCCGCCTTCTGCGCTGGGCGGCCAGCGGACTGGTCGTGGGACTGATCCTCTTCGCCGTCGTCCAGGCATCTCTGACGCTGCGAGACGTCACTTCCACGGAGTTACTCACGACAGTAAAGTGCGCCGGCGCGACGTTCCTGCGCGTATTGATCGCTTTAGTGCTGGGTTCGGCCTGGACGATTCCCGTCGGCGTCGCCATCGGCTTCAGTCCCAAGCTTGCCCGGGTCGCACAGCCGCTCGCCCAGATTGCCGCCTCGGTGCCCGCGACAGCGCTGTTCCCCGTGGTGCTGCTGGCTTTGGTCAGCGTCGGCGGCGGGTTGACGGTAGGGTCCGTCCTGCTGATGCTGCTCGGCACGCAGTGGTACATCCTGTTCAACGTGATTGCGGGAGCGATGGCGATTCCCTCGGAGTTTCGCGAGGTCTCGGAGATCTTCCGCTTCAGCCGCCTGGACCGCTGGCGCACCGTGATCCTGCCGGGCATCTTCCCGTACCTGCTCACCGGGCTTGTGACAGCGAGTGGCGGGGCGTGGAACGCGAGCATAGTGGCCGAGTACTTTCACTTCAAAGGCAAAGTGCTGTCGACGTTTGGGCTGGGCTCGCTGATCAGCTCCGCCACCGACGCGGGCAACTTCTCACTGCTGCTGTTGTCCACGGTCGTAATGGCGACGCTCGTGGTGAGCGTGAACCGCATGCTGTGGAGGCCGCTGTACCGGGTCGCCGAGAAACGGTACAGGCTGGAGAACTGACACCGCGCGTGATTAGAAAAGGCCGCTCACGACGACCACATGCCTCCCGGCAGGAACCGCGATCGCAGTTCCCGCGCGTCGATTCAGCAGCGGTTTGCCGTCGAGAGTGACCGCCGTTCCCTCGGCGGGAGGCGTGAACTCGGCCTGGGTTCCATTTGGAACCGTTGCACGCAGCATGAACCGATCGCGATCGCGCCGCCAATCGACATCCACGTTTCCGTGCGGCGTGGGCACCGTTCCGCGCGCGAACTTCAGACCGCACGGCTGAGGACGAATCGCGATCTTCGCGAAGCCCGGTGCGGCCGGCGTGACGCCGAGGATGCGCGAGGACATCTGAATCAACGGCGTGCCGCCCCAGCCATGGCTGTAGTCGCCGTCGGTCCACATTTCGCGCACCGTGCCAGTGTCGGGGTTGATTTGTAACTTGTGCATCTGCGCCACGGCGTAGCGCTCGAATAGCCCAGCGTGGGCCAGCGAGGCGTAGACGAAGTGCATGAAATAGGGCTGGACGTTCAACGGTTCGTCGCGCAGCACGCGCTCCAGAATAGCCTGCTGCCGGGCCTTCGGCGCAAGGTCATAGAGAACGCTCAAAGCGTTCAAGTGTGGGCTGAAGGTTTCCATCTCCG
Organism: Terriglobia bacterium; assembly: GCA_963823095.1. Lineage (GTDB taxonomy): Bacteria > Acidobacteriota > Terriglobia > Bryobacterales > Bryobacteraceae > CAIVVT01. Next base: position 5,390 of record CAWGKI010000017.1, on the reverse strand, counting down.
TATCGGCCGGCAGCCATTTGTCAGGCTTCACCGAAGTCTGGAAAGGCTTGCCGTCGCGGTAGAAGCCCTTGCTCCGAGTTCCACAACTCGCGCTCAAACAGCTGTGGCCGTCGAGCTGCGCAGTTCGGTATAGCGCGCAGTCCGCGCCTTATCTCCCAGCAATGCGGAGATGCGCAGCCCATCGGCGAGGCCGCGGTAGTAGAACGCTGTCATGTAGCCCTGGCCGATCACGGCCGGCGGATGATGGCAGGCAACCCCATTGATCTTCACCCAATCGAGAAACATGTACGACGGCGCTTCCGAGATGAGACCGTTGTGCCCGCGCCAGATGGTGAACTTGTCCAGCAGACCATGCGCGATGGGCGCCAATTCGCGCACCAAAGCCGCGTCGCCAGTGTAATCGTAATAGTCCATCAGCATCTGCAGCCAGAGCAGCGAATAGCTGGTGTGGAAGTTAAAGTACCCGGAGTTTTTGAGGATCAGTCCGAACTTGCGCAGGTCCTGCCGGGCCAGCCAAGGCTCGCCGAAAGCGTAATAATTCTCGACCGCCTCAATCAGATAGTCGCCCGGATCGCTGATTGGCTCCTGGTGATGCGGCGAGTCGAGGTGATGCGTCTGCATGCAGATCTGGGTGGCCCAGCGCAACGACTTCCAGAGGCGATTCAACTCTTCGTCGTCCGTTTCAAACGAACCCCTGTAGGAGACCGGATAGGAGATGAAACTTGAGCGGATGTCCTCGAAGACGACGGGACCGGTTGCGCGGCGGACTTCGATGTTCAATGTGGAAAAGCTGTCCATCGTAGGGAACTCATAGAGTGTTGTGCCTTCGCGCAGGACAACGGCTGTCCGGCGGTGGAAACCGGGCCGCTTCAGCTCATTGGGTTCGATAAGGATCTCCGCGCCGGCTGGGCCGTGCACTCGCAGACTGACGTGGGCGCTGAGCACCCGGTCGAATTCGACGGAAAAGCGCCCATCGCCGTTCAGCCTCACTACGCCGCCGTCGCGCAGCGGCTTGACGGGCAAGACAACACCATCGCTTGCGCGTGCAATGCCCACCGGCGGGTAGATCGCCTCCATGCGCGGAGGGATTTCACTGGCCGCGAGCGTGCCCCAGACCGATTCGACGATTGACGCCGGACACCAGCCGCTGTCATTGAATCCGTCCAGACGCCATCCGTCAGGCTCGCGCTGAGCGTCGTAGCGAAGATAGGAATGGTCGCCCTCCGTGAAGCTGAAGGCCGTGGCAGGCAGAACGCGCCAATCGGGCCCGGTGGCCACAGTGATGCGGGAATGCGCAGAACGGATGTCTGCCTCGAACAGAAAGCCAGCCTTGCCCAACGAGTAATTCGGCTGACCGGCGGAGAAGACTTCGGCCGCAATCGCGTTGCGCCCCTTGTGGAAGAACGCGGTCAGGTCGCGGCAGTCGTAGAGCCAGCGATGGGACCAGCGAGAGCGGGGATCGTAGTCGTTGCCGGGGTCGGCGGGTCCGCGGGAAACAAGCTTGCCGTTCACCCATAAGCGATAGACCGAATCCGCGCTGATGCGGGCCTGGACCGAAACTGGGCCGTCCGCCAGGTCGATCTCTTTCCGAAACCAGGCGGCGAGGGCGTTCTTGTTCGAGCCTTGGCGCGAACTCGCGTCCGTGACGGCATCAAGCCATATCCAGGACGCCTTCAGCGGCGTCGCTGTCGCGGCTGCAGGGCGGAAATGATAGCCGACCGTCTGCACGCCTTCGGCGCTCGCCTGCCCGGTCATGCCTGGGTTGACGACCGGTCCGCGCGGGTCGCCGGTCTGAATGTGCGCCACTTGAGCGCCTGCCAGATGAATGCAACAGGTCGCGACGATCAATCGAGTCAAGCTGTGTTTCATGAGGGGTAAACGGCCAACGTTGTCATGCTACACGGCGGCGCGGATGGATGTCTTCAGGCACAAGCACGGCTTACCCATCCACCGCGGCCCTCGTGCCGGTTGGGAGCAACCAGTGCCCGAACTCTGCATCGCTGGTCCCAGCGGACATGGGTGCAGGCTGCCGGGCAATTCGTGCGACTGGCGTGCATCAGACTGCTACACCCCGCGTGCCCGTTTAGCAGCGACGAAATCGATCGTCGTCGCCGCCAAGTCTTCCAAACCGTAGGACCGGAACTCGGGCGCGAGCCGCATGTGCGCTAACGCCTCCCGCGTGCGTGGCCGCACCGCGCGCGCCTCATGCAGGATTTCGAAACCGTTCTCCCTGGCGGCGTGCAAGAAGTCGGGCGCGCGGAGCCGGTTCTGGTAATGCAGGTCGTTGTTGTACCATCGCCAGCGGCGCTCGGAGAATTGGAGGTAGTTGACGAAGGAGATTGCCGGATCGAAGTGGGCGTAATGATCGTTGCAGGCCACGGCGTGCACCATAACACCGTCATCACTCAACACACGCCACGCTTCGCGCATGATGCCGGGCAGCACCGCGGGGGTCACGTGCTCCAGTACGCTGTTGGAATAAGCCATGTCGATGCAGCCGTCCGAGAGCCACGCGAGCTTTCGTGCGTCGCCAGGTGCGCGGTATTCGACTCGCGCCTTCGCCAGCAGAGGAGCCAGCGCGTCCGCTTGTCGCAATTCCTCCCAGCGTTGGCGCGTCGAATCTGGAGAAATCGCGCAGGCGTTCGCGATACGGTCGAGGTGCGGCTCCATCGCGCGCAACATGCGGAACGTCATCGCCTCATTCATATGCCGATGCAGGTCGACGGTGTAGATGCGGCCGGCTCCAACGAGAGCGAAGCAGAACGGCAGAGTGGGATACCATCCGGAGCCGACCTCGAGAATCGCCAAGCCGTCCATTTCGCCACGCGAGACCGTTTGGAGATAGCTGACAAGCTGGAGCCAGTCTTCGATCTTGCCCGAGATGTTGTCTTCGAAATTTCGGAGGCCGCCGGCACTCGTTTGCAGCCAGTCATTGAGCCTGCCACCGCCCGGCGTCACGCTCAGAATCCCTTGGATCAGCGCCTTCACCCGCCAGTCTCGAACCGCCTGATTCCAACTCATGCGTTCTTCCTCTTCCCCGCCGTGAAGCCCTTCCGTCCTTTGGCCAGGGGAGACGTCGGCGACCCAAAGCCCCATGATTATACAGACAGTCTTCGGCGCGCCGCTGTCAGGCAAGTCTGGCATATTCCGGCAAACTCCCACATGCTTGTTCGGGTCTTTGTGTTCGGTTACTTGTGAGACGGGGACCGAAAGCCTCTTTGGTTTTGAGTTGGCGTTCGCTTCGCGGATGGACGAACAGCCATCGATGATAGAGAATGTGAGCATGGTCACGTTGGACCTTTTGCGAACGGAAAAGAAGGCCGCAATCGTCCGGCTCGCAGAACAGCACGGAGCCTCGAATATCCGCGTTTTCGGCTCCGTCGCCCGAGGCGACAATCGCGAGGACAGCGACATCGACTTCCTCGTTGAATTCGAGAAGGGACGTTCGCTCTTCGACCTCATCCGGTTCAAGCTCGACCTTCAGGAACTCCTGAACGCCACGGTCGACGTCGTGACGCCGGGCAGCCTGCACTACTTGCGTCAGCGCGTGCTGGCCGAGGCGCAACCGCTGTAAAGCCACCTGCCTCTCTCTAGTTCAAGCAGGGTCCACCGTATTGGAGGACACTGGCGGGTGGGCGGGCCCGCCGCCCAAGTCGTTATGCAAACTCAGCTCTCCTCCTACGGTCAGGCGTCCTCTTTTCCCTCTCCGGTCAGCAGAATGATGTCGGAATTTGCGGGCACATTCCGCGACGGCGTCGATATCAATCTCGGTGTCGGCTACGTGAACGAGAGGACGATTCCCGTGACCGCTCTCGTCGAATCAATGCGGGCCGTTGCGAATGATCCGGCAAGGTATCGTCAGGCCTTCAACTATGGCAGTCCTTCCGGTTCCGGAAACCTCATCGCGTCTATCCGCCGCTTCCTCATCCAAAGCCACTGCGGCCAGTTGGATGAAGAGACGCTCGCGCGCAAACGTCTCGCCATCGGAGCCTGCGGCGCGACCAGCATTCTCGATGCACTGGTGGACGTGCTGCCGCAGGGCATTGTCGTCACTTCCGACCCGATGTACTACATCTACACCGAAGGCCTGATGCGCAAAGACTTCGACGTGCTGGCCGTTCCGGAGGACGGCGAAGGCATCGATCTCGACATCCTGGAGCGCAAGCTGGAAGCACTGGGCGATGCGGCCCAGCGCATCTCATTCTTCTACGTCGTCACGGTGAACAACCCGTCGTGCACTGTGCTGTCGAACCGGCGACGCCGCGCACTGCTCGATGTGGCAACGAAGCTATCGCGGCAGCAAGGCCGGCTGATCCCGATTTTCTACGACTTGGCGTACGAGCTTCTACTCCACGATCCCGCGGCCGAACCCTTCGCTTCAGTGTTGCCGATGGATGAGCTGGGCATCGCCTACGAAATCGGCACGCTCTCGAAGATCCTCGCGCCCAGCCTGCGCATCGGGTACCTGCTCGGTCCCGATGGCCCGCTGATGAACGCCATGGTGCAATGCACTAGCGACACCGGCTTCAGCGCGCCACTGTTCGTGCAGGAGATGGCTAGCTATCTGGTGGACAATTGCATCGGCGCTCAGCTTGAGACGGTGAACGCGGGATATCGAAAAAAGGCCGTCGCCGTGCGAGAAGGCATCGAGCGCAATCTCGGGCCGTTCCTGCAGGAGTGCCGGGGAGGCAGCGCCGGCTTTTATTATTACCTGACCTTCAAAGACGTCGAGACGTGTCCCGGCTCCGACTTCTTCCGCTTTCTGATGCGCACTACGGGTAATGCGGAAGTGGACGGACCGGCCGCGAATCGCAACCCGAGCGTGATCTACATCCCAGGAGAGTATTGCGTGCACCCGCAAGGCGATCTGGCAGAGACGGGCAAACGGCAGCTTCGGTTGTCGTATGCGTTCGAAGAGGTACCCAGGATTCTGGACGCGCTTGCGCTCATGCGCCAAGCCGCCGAGTATGCACAAGCAAGAGCCGGTCAATCCGTGAATGCGTAGAGGGCGGGCACACAAGCGGGAGCTTCCCATGGAGTTGGACTTCAGCGAAAACGGATCGCAGGGCGCCGGTTTCAGGCTTCGCCAGGCCTTATTCGCCGATGGTCGCACTGCTCGGGATTGTTATCCTGAGGACGCGCCGGTGACCGATGGACCAGCCGAACGATCCGCGTTTCAATTTCGACGCCAATCCGACGCTTGAGGAGCTTATCGCCCAGCAAGGCAAGAGTCCGGTGGCCGATCTGTCTGAACTCCACGGCCATTTCTGGCCGGACGATGAACCGATCGAGGACTTCCTGACGGCCCTTCATGAGTGGCGCGGTCACAAAAGAGAAGGCTCCACTGCATGAGCAGTGCCGCGGAGTGAATGGGGGCTGTGGCGCACGCT
>CAWGKI010000016.1:0-90793 GCA_963823095.1 Terriglobia bacterium | reverse complement strand
CACCACCAACCGCGGCACCAGATTGGGGTAAATGGCGAAGGGATGGTGCGAATCGGTGGTCAACACGTAGCGCCGTTTGCGCAACGCCAACAGGTTGTCGGCGCGCATCAGACGCAGCACGCGTTTGCAATTCACGGCCCAGTCTTGCTGCTGGAGCGCCGCTGTTACGCGCCGGTAGCCATAGAAACGATTCTCCAGCACGATCTTTTGAATAGCGTCGCGTAATTCGACATCGGCCTGGAGCGGCGCATGTTCTTCATAGTTACGGTAAAAGCCGGCCCGGCTGACTCTCGCGGCCTGGCACACTTCAGTAATAGAAAAGCCTTCCAGCCGCATCATTGCCCGGATCTCCTGGTAGATGCTGTCTTGCCAGCGCTGCCGTGCGCCTGGTTCGACTCCTTTACTCGCTTGAAGGCTCCTTTGAAAAAATCCAGTTGCAACGCTTGTTGGCCTACTTTGCGCTCTAGCGCGGCAATCTGCTGGCGCAGCGCTTCTTCCACGCTGGTGCACGGCTTGGGCGCCGGATTGGGCACGCCCGGGGGCCGGCCCGCACGCCGCTCGAACCCCGTAGCCCCCTCTGCACGGTAGCGATCCCGCCAGCGGTATAGCACGCTGCGTTTGATGTCCAGCTCGTAATGAAGCTTGGAAACGCTGTCGCCTTGCTCGATCCGTTGCGCCGCCTGCACCCGGAACTCCGTCGAATACCTTCGATTTGGGCCGCGCATTTAGGACTCCTTTCCGTTCAATGAAAAGTGTCCCTAATTTCCGCGTCTCAGTTTTGGGGTGCACTCCAGGTCAGGCTGTCCCGCTTCCCGCTTCCCAGCCTGCCCGGTTCCCCGATTCCGGATTCATCACCGCTACGGTTCCTTTGTGCGGCGGGCACGGTACTGCTTGATCTCTGCGGGCAGGTCGTAGAGATAGGTCAGCAGGTAATCGAGGAAATCTACGACTTGCTGAACATCCTGGGGCTCAGGCTCCGCTTGACCTGGTTCGGGGTGTGCGGCGTCATTCCCTAAGAGTCGAACTTCGGTAGCCCATTCCTTAAGCGTGGGCGGGAGAATGCTCTTTGTAGCCAAGTCATTGACTTGGTCTACGAGTCGCCTACCGGATGCAGTGTGTTCTCGGAGCGCGAGTTGTAACGCGCTGCGGGCCATCGCGGACGCGGCATCCCAGCTTTCGGACTTAAGTGCTTTGTGGGCTTGTACCCAGAATCGGCTCAACTCTGCCGACCAGTTATTCGAAGGCTTCGGTGCGCCGAGGGGCCATGGGAGAACCTGGTAGTTATGCATTGAGCTGGATGACAAGAAGCAATCCTCACCGCATGCCCAAAGCACGTGCACATAGCCCGCACAGTTCGTGCACCTATAGACGTCAAAGTTCAGGGTCTTTGCGGAGGTCGGCTTGCGCTTCTCACCGTGGAAAGCAAGCTCAAAATGACCGGACTCGCCGCAAAAGGCACATTCGATGCGGTCGAGAGCGAGCTTTTTTCCATGGAAGCCCGCACCATCACCAAGTCGCCACCAAGAGTCCATGTGCATGGTCGATCCAAAGAGAGAGTATCACGGGTTGCTAGCCCACCCTGGAAAACAGCCACTGCACCTCGCGCGTGGCAAGGCAACGACGCACGGGGCACAGGGCACCGGGCACAGGAACAGCCTGACTCGTCCGAACGCAGTTTCAATGCGAAATAAGCGCCACACCCGGCACTAAACGAGCAGATGCCGCGAACTATTCGTCGAGTTGCGTCCGGTTGTGCCCGCCCGGCGGCTCAGTCCGCCCCATCGCGTTCCTCCCAACCCGCTTGGGCTAGAGTGTAGAGGAGATTTGACAAAAACTGCCCTGGGACGGACCAGGCTGTTTCGGTCCCCAGGTCCCCGGTCCCCAACGGGGCAGGCATTTCTCGCCGAACGTTGAAGACGCCGTTCGCACCATGGCGAGAAACGGCATTCAAGGAGGAGTGGAGTTCCGATGACGAAGCTAAAGACCGTAGGCGCACTCTTCTTCTTAACCTTTCTCACATCCAAGTCGAGCAGTAGTGATCCGGACTGGGCGCGAGGAAACGGAAGCGTCAAGCTGGACGACGATGGTTTCGCGGCAGTTCATCTGCCTGATCGATACCTCGAGGATCACTTCTGCACTGTCGCGGATGGGTGGGATGAAGTGACAGTGGGGTTTTCGGCCCAAGTGTTCACAATTTCGGAGGGTAAGCCAGGCCAGGAGATTGTATGGGCGTGTGTGCCATCCCCCGGTAACCAAGTGCCCAAACATCACAAGTGACCGGGCAAAAGGCAAAAGGGGGAGTGGGACAGCCTGTCCCGCTTCCGCTTCCTGTCAAATGTCGGGTTGGGGCGGTCCCGCTTTCCGACATATTCTCGCGTCCTTCAACAAGATCCGTGTCGCCGTTCGCACCGATCCCCTTCTGATAGAGTGAGGTCAAATGACGCCCGGCCTCCCACCTGTCGATCCTGAGCGCTTGCTCCAATTCATCGAACGCCACGAGGACAAGAATCGGAAGCAGTTTGATCATTGGTTCAAGATATCGGTTGGCATACTCACTGTGATGTCCGCGTGTGCGGTTGGGCTGTTCTATTTCTTTGCCGGCCGATCAGTCGAAGACGCGAAGCGGATGGCTGCAGCCGAGTTGAGTGCACGCATTGAGGCAGAATTCAAAACCGAACGTATTCGTCAAGTGATGAAAGATGTTGTTCGCGAGAAAACCTCGAAGGAGCTCACGAGCACTATGCAGGCCGAGGTGTCGCGGCAAGTGGCGGTAGAGCTGGACGGAATGAAGCCGCTGATCCAACGCGAGGTACAGGCTGGCATTGAACAAATGATCTCCAGCCGGATGCAACCGCGGCGAATCTCCGAACGGGATTTCAAGGCTCTGCTTGAGATTCTTAAGGGGAGGCCGAGCGACAACACCGTCTACATCGATATATTTGAACCTAAGGGTAGCGAATCGTATAAGTATGCTGAACAATACTTGATCTTGTTCCAGAAGGCCGGATGGACCTCCGTCAAGATCCGCACTGTGCAGCTAGAACCAATGCGCCGCTACACGGACCTTGTGCTATTCGCCCGCATCCCGACACCTCCGCCTGCCATTTCGTGGACTCAGCCGATTACTCAGATGTTTCGCGATGTCTGGAAGTTCTACCTCGCGGTACTCCCGGATAGCTCATTGACCGACAACGAGGCTCGGCTAGTAGTTCCACCTCGCCCGCTCTGAAGCTAGGAATGGTGCTCCTGATCCTCTGAAACACTGGCGGATCATGGCGGCTGCGCCTGACTGGTGACACTCCCGTTAGGTAGCGTTATCGGACAGCCGGCTGCTCACCGAATGGCCACACAGAACTTGGGCCGAGACAGATTCGCTAACTGTCCCCGGCTGTCGCGTGCTGAGAAGTGCCGGCCTTCCGCCTATTGCAGGATCGGCAGCGTCAGATAATCTTCGGGCACGAACAGGCTGCCTTCCGTCGTCCCCTCGGGGGCGATGCGTTTCAGTTCGCGCGCGAGTTGCTGCGCCGGGAGCCGTCCGGCGAGGGCCGATTCAAACGCGCGCGTCACCTGCCTCACATCCTCGGCGGATTCGTGCACGAACTCGAGCCGGAAATGCCGGATGCCGGCTGCGCGCCACAGTTCGAGATGCGCGCTCGCCTCCTGCGCCTCCGCGCCGAAGACCGTGTTGCGGCAGCCGACGTCGGCCATCACCGGATGCGCGCGCCCGCTCGAATCCCGCAGCGCGACGCGATGCTTCTCGCAAGGCCGTCCGCAGTCCTTGTAGCTCGTCCCGGTCGACAAGAAACCGGCAGAAGACGCAGTGTTCCGTGTGAAAAACGGGCAGATGCTGATAGGCGATGGCTTCGATCCGGCTCGCTCCGGCATCGCGCGCCAGATCGGCCACCTGCGCGGCGTTCAGATCGTGCGTGGGCGTCAGACGGGCGAGGCCCAGCTCCATCAGGATCCGCCGCCGTCAGCGAGTTCGCGGCGTTCAGGCTGAAGTCGCCGATCAGTTCGGCATGGGACTTCTCGCGCAGAGCCTGCAGCAGCCCGGTGGAGCGCACCAGGATCGCGCAGTCCAGACTCAGCAGAAAATCGACGATGCGCGCTTCGCCCGGTTTGAGGATGCGCGGACTGGCCACGCGCGCCGCGATGCCGCTCGCTTTCACGCGCTCGACCGAGGGCCGCAGACCATAGAGATCGAGGTAGTCGAGCGTGATGCTCGCCGGGCGCAGCTCGATGGCGGCTTCCAGTTGCTCGGGCGTGCGGACCAGCAGATGCAACTGCGCGGGCGCGCGGCCTGCGGCTTCGCGACGGCGCAATGTGCGCGGCTCGCAGCACGTCTTGCGGATCGCGAATGGTCGTGCGGCGCGAGGCTGCGCCTGAACGGCCTGCAGCCGCTCGACCGCTTCCCGGCGCATCTGATTCAGCAGCGAAGCCGGCGCGAACAGCGAGCCCGTCGCTTCCAGCGACCAGCTCGCCCAATTCATACGGCGTATTGCCCAGGCGGCCGAACTGCTCGCGCAGGTATTCCGCGCTGAGGCCGCGGTTCTGCGCCGGGCCCAGCTCCGCATCGGAGATGACCGTCACGCGCGTCTCCGGCTGGCGCATGAGCGACCACTCGGCCACCAGCGGCGCGCCTTCCGCCGCGGTCACGCGCACGTGGACGGGCTGCTTCGCAACCGGCGCGGCGGGCTCCAGCAGACGGCTGCACCGCGCGGTCAAGCGCGGGATCGTGCGTGCGCCAGACCAGATCGCCAGGGCGGATGCGCGCGAACTGAATCGCGCCGTTGCCGAAACGCAGTTCCAGGCCGCCGTCGAGACCGGCCAGCACCTGGTAGACGCTGCCGCCCTCTTCGGGCTCCTGCGGGCTGCGCCAGTCGGCCGCGTCGAAGACCACTCCGTCGCCCGGCTTTGAGCGGGGCGATGTCGTGAACTTCGTCGGGCTCGATGACAACGCCGTCGCGGTCCACGCGGACTACGCGTCCCATGCAGACGCCGCGATGGCGCGGCGTCGCGGCCATGCACCACGGCCTGATGATTCGTGCCCGTGAGGAAGTAAGGCCCGAGCCCGCGCGAGAAGACCTGTTCGAGTTGCAGTTCCTGAACGCGCGCGACCTTCACTTTCCGGCCGGCCCAGGCGTCGTCCACGGCCTGGCGGTAGGCGTGCGTGGTCAGCGCGACGTAGTCGGCGTCCTTGTAGCGGCCTTCGATCTTCAGCGCGGCCACGCCGATTCGACGATCTCCGGAATCTGGCGCAGCGACGAACAGATCGCCGGGCGAGAGCAGATAGCGGGCGTCGCCCAGCGGTTCGACGCGGCCATCCACGATCAGTTCGTAGGGCAGCCGGCAAGCCTGCGCGCATTGGCCGCGATTGGCGCTGCTGCCGCCCCAGGCCTCCGAGGAGAAGCACTGCCCGGAGTAGGCGACGCACAGCGCGCCGTGAACGAAGATCTCCAGCTCGCAATCGGTCTGCGCGGCGATCGCGCGGATCTCGTCGAGCGACAGTTCGCGGGCCAGCGTCACGCGCCGCAGTCCGAAGCTCGCGGCCAGGCGTACGCCTTGCAGCGTCGGTGATGCTCATCTGCGTGCTGGCGTGCAGTTCGATGTCCGGGCACGATCTGCCGGGCCAGTTGCACGATGCCGTAGTCCTGCACGATGAGCGCGTCCGCGCCGGCTTCGGCGATGGCCGCGAGAGCCTTGGCGGCCTCTTCGCAGTTCATGCTCGAAGACGAGCGTGTTGAAGGTGACGTAGCCGCGCACGCCGCGCTGGTGCAGCGTGCGCATGACTTCGGGCAACTCGCCGAGTTGGAAGCCGACCTTGGCGCGCGCGGTGAAATGTTTGAGCCCGAAATAGACGGAGTCGGCGCCCGCTTCGATGGCCGCGCGCAGTTGCGGCCAGTACCCGGCGGGGCTCATGATCTCGGGCTTGCGCGCGACTTTCTTCTCGCTCATCGATTCCTGTCCCGGCCGTCCTCTGTGGCGCACGCTTTACTTTGTGGCGCACGCTTCAGCGTGCCGTGGCGAGATTCATCTCGACATCCGGCATGGTGGCATGAATGCCACCACGGCACGCTGAAGCGTGCGCCACGACGCGCGGTAGCGGCTCCGTTACACCTCTGATGCAGCCAGGCACCACGCCACAATAGTTGTCCCTTGCACGCCCGTCTCTACTTCTAGTGTCTCAGTCAAGGCGCCTTCCGTGTCGTCCGGGTCCATGTCGACGGCACATGCCTCGATTTCGGCGTCGCTCGCACCGTGATAGCAGAGTTCACACGCGCCCACCGCGCCGTCCGCGCCGCGCACCGCGGGCCCGAACACGCGGCAAGTCATCGGCCTCGCCGCATACAGGTCGCAGGTCTGAGTCTCCGGATCGAGCGCGGGACAGGGCTCTTCGTTGGCGAAGTCTTCGAAGCGCGCTTCGTCCTCTTCGCTCTCGCCGAGCAGGCCGGTCGTGGCGTCTCCGGGAAACTCGTCGCGGAGCCGATCCACCGAGTCTTGCGCACGGGCCACGCACGCGCGCCGCTCGCGCCGGGTCGTGCTGCTTCAACTCGTCGAGACCGGCTAGCAGGCGAAGCACATCGAGCTGGCTGATGGGGAAAACACCAATGCAACATTGCGAGCAGCCCTGACGGCACGCCAGCCAAACTCCGCTCTTGCGCGCGGCTTCGGCGTGGGCGGCATCGATGATCTGGATCAGCGCCTGGTCCGCAGTTTGCCAGGCTATCGACGAAGGCGTGCTCACGACCGTCAGCTTAGCGCGGTTTCACGATTCGCACGATCCGATGTGGGGCGGACGCCCTCGTCTGCAACCGGCCCCCTGGCCGGTCCATTTACCCGGTCCGAAGCGCGACCTGGGGGTCGCGCGCAGGTCTGGGGACCTGCCCCACCCAGGAGCGGCGCGCAAGACGAAACGAAAAGGCGTTTTCGTTTCGTCCTGTAAAGCTTTGATTCTAAAAGGGCGATTTCAGAAGAACGAAAAATGGTTTTTCGTCTTGCCGTGCTGTAGCGCGAGTGGCAGAGTCCAGATGCGGATCAGGTTCGGGCGGCGGGGATACGCCCGCGCTTGGTCCGATCAGGCTTAACAGCCCGATGCCCGAGGCGCGACCTGGGGGTCGCGCGCAGGTCTGGGGACCCGCCCCACTTAGAACTTGAGTCCGTAGCCGAGCGGGAACAGCACGGCGGTCTTCGTGTCGCCGGTCTTAACCGGGAGCTGATCGTTCGACTTCGGCCAGGCGAACGACAGCTTGCCGGCCGGCTTGAAGTCGCCGAACAGCACGTCGGTCACGCCCTGGCCCTCGGTGCCGGGCAGCCACGCGGCCACGATAGCATCGGCCTGGTTCAGCGCGTCGCCCAGAATCATCGGCCGCCCGGACACCAGCACGACGACGACGGGAATGCCTGCCTTCTTCACGTTCGCAATCGCATCCTGGTCCGCCTGGTCGAGCGCCAGACTGGTGCGATCGCCATAGCCTTCCGCGTAGGGCTTCTCGCCGATCACGACTACGCCGAGGGTTGCTCCCTCCGCGCCCGTGCCGTCGGCCGAGAAGGTCACTTTCGTTTCCTTGGAAACCGCACCCTTGATGGCCGCCAGCACCGTCGTGCCGCCCGGAGTGACCTCACCGCTCTTGCCCAGCCAGTCGATAGTCCATCCGCCGCACTGGTTACCGAGGTCGTTGGCGTTCTTGCCCGCCACGTGAATACGCGCGGCCTTCTTCGAAATCGGAAGCGCCTTGTTGTCGTTCTTCAACAGCACCAGCGATTCGCGTACGGCCTGGCGCGCCACGGCGCGGTGCGCGGGCGATCCAAAGTCCTTCTGCAGCTTGCGATCGGCGAGCTGCGAGCGGTTCTTGTCCATCAGGCCCATGGCGAATTTCACGCGCAGGATGCGGGTGACCGCGTCGTCGATGCGCGACATCGGCACCTTGCCCTCCTGGACGAGTTCCAGCAGGTCCTTCACGAACTCGCGATGGCGTCCCGCGATCATCACCATGTCCATGCCGGCGTTGATGGTGATCTCGATCGCTTTCTTGTAGTCCTTGTCGAGCTGGTCGGTGGCGTTGTAGTCCGAAATCAGGAATCCCTCAAAGCCCAGTTCCTTCTTCAGAACATCCGTCAGCAGGTACTTCTGCGCCGACATCTTGACGCCGTTCCAACTGCTGTACGACGGCATGATGGTGCCGACTCCGGCCTTGACGGTGGTGATGTACCCTTGCAGGTGCACCTGGCGCAGGGTCGCTTCGTCGATCTGCGAGTTGCCCTGGTCGAGAGTATTCTTGCCGCCTGTACCCGTGCCGAAAGTCGTGCCGCCGTCAGCCATGTAGTGCTTCGCGCAGGCCAGCACGCCGAGCGGATTGCTCAAATCGTTCAACTGCAAACCGCGCACCGCAGCCTCGCCGAGGACCTTGACGACAGCCGGGTCGCTCGAAAAGCCCTCATAAGTCCGGCCCCAGCGGATGTCCTGCGGCACGGTGACGCACGGCGCGAAGGCCCATTGAATCCCGGTCGCGCGCACTTCCTCCGCCGTAATCTTGGCGATCTTCTCCACCAGCGCGGCGTTGCGGGTGCACCCAAGTCCGATATTGTGCGGGAAGATGACGGCTCCCAGAACGTTGTTGTGCCCGTGCAGGGCATCTACGCCGTACAGAATCGGAATACCCAGGCGCGTCTTCGACGTGTGCTTCTGGTAGTCGTCATACATGTTGGTCCAGGCTTCGAGGCTGTTGCCTTCCTTGGGATCGGCGTTGCCGCCGCTCAGGAGTGAGCCCAGAAACAGGTTTTCGATGTCGGAAGGATCCTTGAGTGCGGAGATGTCGGGCTGAGTCATCTGCCCGACCTTCTCCTGGATGGTCATCTTCGCGAGAAGAGCCTTCACCTGAGGATCGTAGGAAGAGAGGGGTTTGACCTTGGCCGGAGGCGCCGCGACGCCGGAGCCAATCAGCAATAAGCCAGTGCACACGGCGAGCACGGTGCAGGAAAGTTGAAGTGCGCGTTTCATCGTCATGAAGATAGTCCTTACGAATCCGACAGCATATCAGAAGGCGAAAATCCGAAGCTCAAGGCTAGTGGTCCGAGAATGCGCCGGACGAGCAGCCTCCTTTACAAGGTACGACGGGAACGGTCCCAGGGCGAGCGCAAGGGGAGGGTGAACCGCTGGTGACTGCCGATCTGACTCGATCTCTCCCCGAATCCAGGAACAATTACGCCTGCCTCGTCGTATATTGGGGTGACACGGAGGAAGCATGTCTCTCGGCTCCTTTATCAAGAAACAATTCATCGACGTCATCCACTGGACCGAGGAGGGCGACGATATCCTGGCCTACCGGTATCCCATGCAGGACATGGAGATCCAGAACGGGGGCCAACTCACGGTCCGCGAGTCCCAAATGGCGATGTTCGTCAACGAAGGGCGCTGCGCCGACGTGTTTGGACCCGGGCTCTACACGCTCAACACGCACACCCTGCCGGTTTTGACCTACCTCAAGAACTGGGACAAGCTGTTCCAAAGCCCGTTCAAGAGCGACGTCTACTTCTTCTCCTCGCGGCAGCGAACTTCGCAGCGTTGGGGCACGACGCAGCCTATCACTATACGTGACAAGGACTTCGGCGCGGTCCGCATGCGCGCCTTCGGTATTTATTCCTGGCACATCGCCGATCCGCGCGTCTTCCAGACCAAGCTCAGCGGCACGCGCGAGGCCTATAAGGTGGCCGACATTGAAGCCCAACTCCGCGAGACCATCGTGGGCCGCATGTCCAACGCCTTCGCCGACAGCGGCGTACCGTTCCTGGACATGGCCGCAAACCTGCTCGCTGTCGGAGCGCGCATTCAGGAAGGCTTAACGCCGGCCTTCGCCGACTTCGGCATCGCCCTCGACACATTTGTAGTAGAGAATCTCTCGCTGCCGGAAGAGCTGCAGAAACGCCTCGACGAGCGCGTCGGCATGAACATGATCGGCAACATGCAGCAGTACACGCAGTTCCAGGCCGCCCAGGCGCTGCCCATCGCCGCGGCCAACGAAGGCGGCGGTTTTGCCGCGATTGGCGCGGGTCTCGGCGCGGGTTTGGGGCTCGGCGGCGTGATGATGAACGCGATGAATCCGCTGATGGGCCAGCAGCCTCCGCAAGCGCCTCCGCCCGCTGCCGCTGCCGCACCGGCGCCGCAACCTCCGACGCCAACCGCTCCCGCCGCGCCCCCAGTGGCGCCTGTGGTGCCCGTCGCCGGAGCCGCTCCCGCGGCAGACTTGAAGTTCTGTTTCAATTGCGGATCGAAGATCCCGCGCGCTTCGAAGTTCTGCGCCGAATGCGGGACTCAGCAGCCGGCGCTCTAAGCGCGATAATATGACGGCGCGATAAGATGGCGGCAATGACGCCGGGAGCTTTACCTGATAGGGGTCCAAACGCGGGACCCGAGTCGGGTCTCGAATGGGTGATTGACGCGCGAGGGTGCGACCCTGCCGCGTTGGCGGCTGCAGCGCCCCTGGAGCGTCTGTTCGAGGCCTTCATCCGTGGCATGGAACTGCATCCGGCGGCTCCGGCGCTGTGGCACCAGTTTCCCCGCACAGGCGGCTTCACTGGCATGCTGCTGTTGAAGGAGTCGCACCTCACGGTGCATACCTTCCCCGAAAACGGCACGCTCTGCCTGAACCTGTTCTGTTGCCGCCGCCGCATGGCCGGCAACTTCGTGGCTTGGCTGCATGAGTTTCATCCACATGACGTGGCGATCCGGCTGATCGAACGCCACGTTTCCGCGACAGAGCCCTCGCTCGAAATCGAAGCGCTGGGACAACTGGAGACAACCCGATGACCCAGCGTGCGGCCCAATGTCCGAGTTGCGGCGCCCCGTTGCGTTTCGCATGGTCTTCCGCCGTGCAGACCGCCTGCCCATACTGCCATTCGATTCTGGTCCGCACTGACGTGGATCTCGAGAAGGTTGGCGAGGTCGCCGACCTTCCACCCGACGCCTCGCCAATTCAAATCGGAACCGAAGGCCAGTTCGATTCGAAAAGCTTTGTCGTCGTTGGCCGCATTCGTTACGTCTGGGCACAAGGGAATTGGAACGAATGGCACATTGCCTTTAGCGACGGAACGAACGGCTGGCTGGCCGACGCCCAACTGACCTACGCGGTGTCGTTCCTGCTTCCCAACAAAGCGCCGGCGATCTCGCCCGATGCCCTGCAGGCGGGGCAGATCTTCGACTTCGAAAACACCAAGTACGTGCTGACTACGATCACTCGAGCGAGCTACGCGGGTTTTGAAGGCGAACTGCCGTTCACCACCGCGGGGCATGAGCAGATGATCTTCGCAGATCTGCGCACCACGGAGGCGCAGTTTGCCACGCTCGATTTCTCCGACGCGCAGCCGGTCCTCTACGTGGGGCGCGAGTTGCCATACGATGAATTGAAGTTGAAGAACGTTCGTCTGTTCGAGGGGTGGTAAAGAGAACATGAGCGGACCCGTCGCCGAACCGCCTGTTGTCAAGGGCGCAAAGCCAATCTCCTGCCCAAATTGCGGAGGCTCGGTGGAGTTGCGAGGCTTCGCTCACACGCGAACGGCCGTCTGCATCCAGTGCCTGTCCTTGATCGACACCGCCTCGCCCGAACTGCAAATCCTGAGCCGCTTCGACGAGAAAATGCGCGTGCGTCCGGTACTGCCGCTTGGAACGCGCGGCAAGTTCGGCGGCATTTCATTCGAGGTCATTGGCTTCCAGGTCCGCACGACATGGGCGGACGGTCTGGCCTACTCTTGGCACGAGTACCTGATCTTTAACCCGTACCAGGGCTTCCGCTACTTGACGCTCTACAACGGCCACTGGAACTTCATTCGCGCCTTGCCCGGCGTACCCGCGCCCTCAACCCACTCCGGGAGGCCGGCAGCCGTCACCGGTGGCTTGACCTACCACCACTTCCAGCACGGCGCCGCAACAACCACCTTCGTGATGGGCGAGTTCCCCTGGGCCGTCCAGGCCGGCGAGCAGGTTGAGTTTGACGACTTCATCGCTCCGCCCCATGTCCTGTCGCGCGAGGCGAGCGCCGGGGAGATCAACTGGTCCGGCGGCGAGTACATCCCAGGCGCGGACGTCTGGAAAGCGTTCGGCCTGACCGGCGATCCACCAAGAGCCGACGGCATTTCTCCCACTCAACCGTCTCCCTATCCGCAGAAAGTCCGACACCTTTGGAGCGATTTCTTCAAGCTCGCTCTGGTTTGGCTTGGGGTCCTGCTGCTGTTCCATTTCATCTCGACGGGCAAGCAGTATCTTTCGGAATCGGTGACGATGACGCCGGCGGAAGGCGCAGCCGCGCCCGCGGCCTTCACGGGCTCCTTCGATGTGAAATCGGAGGAGAGCGGACTGACGGTGGAAGTGAAGACGTCCGATTCGGACGCGCCCGCGCTCCAGGCTTCGCTCGTCAATCGCGCCTCCTCTGACACGGAACGGCTGGCCTTGGCCGATCAGGGACAGAAGTCCTCGGGGTGGCGCGATCTGTACCGCTCCAGTTCACTTAAGCCAGGAACTTATGCAGTTCGCCTGGAGCCCGAAGCGCAGGAGGAGAAGCGTCCGGGCTCTTACCAGATCACTGTCCGGCGCGAGGCCAAAGGCGCGGGCTGGGTCTGGTTCTCTCTGCTCTTCTTGTTGATTCCACCCATCGTGACCAGCGTACGAGCCTCGAAGTTTGAATCGCAGCGCTGGAACGAGAGCGACTACGGCGGAGGCGCCTGATTATGAATAGCCGTCCGTATTCCATCTTCGGTTTTGCCATGCTCGGCCTGATGAGTCTCGCGCAGTGGAGTGGCTTCTCTCTCGGCTCGTTCGGCTCGTCTTCACACCGCGGCGGCCTGATGCCGGGCATCCCGCGCACTATCCGCGAAAACCCCGGCGCTCTGCGTCCCAACTATGGCGGTTCCGGTTCGTCTTTTGGAGGAAAATAGAAATCCATGCCGATCGAATTCCATCTCAGCGCATTGCTGAACGCCCTGATCTACGCGCTCTTCGGCGTCATCGTATTGGTTCTCAGTTTCTGGGTCCTAGACAAGCTGACGCCCTACGACCTGTGGAAGGAAGTGGTCGAAAAGCAGAACCTCGCCATCGCCGTTCTGGCGGGACTGATGGCCTTGGGGATCGCCATCATCATCGCCTCGGCAGTGCATTAAGGAACGCGCTCCCCTCATGGCGGTTGCGTTATTCCTTTCTGTCCTGCTGATTGCCGCATGCGGCTTGGTTTATGAACTGATTGCCGGCGCTCTCGCCAGCTACCTGCTCGGCGACAGCGTCTTTCAGTTCTCTACTATCATCGGCGCCTACCTCTTCGCGATGGGCATCGGGAGCTGGCTCTCGCGCTTTCTCGACCGCGCTCTGGTCGCGCGCTTTATCGCAATCGAGCTGATGGTCGGACTGATCGGCGGATTCTCTTCGACGCTGTTGTTCTTTGCATTCGCCTCGACGGGCGGCTTCCGCTTCCTGCTTTATCTGCTAGTCATCGTGCTCGGTGTTTTGGTCGGACTGGAAATACCGCTGTTGATGCGCATCCTGCAAGAGCGCTTCAATTTCAAGGAGCTGGTATCGAACGTTCTGACCTTCGATTACCTGGGTGCGCTCGGCGCTTCGCTGATCTTCCCGCTCTTCGTCGTGCCTCGCTTGGGGCTGGTCCGCGGCGCGCTGGCTTTCGGCCTGTTGAACGCGCTGGTCGCGCTGTGGTCCACCTGGCTCTTTCGCCGGCACTTGCCGCACGTCAATCCGCAGCGCATCGCCTGTTTCTCGGTCGTCGCGCTCCTGCTCGCGGGGTTCGTCTACGGGCAGCGCATCACCGATACCGCCGACGCCACGCTCTATGCCGATGAAGTGATTCTGGCGAAGACGACGCCCTATCAGCGCATCGTTCTGACGAAGTGGAAGGACGATTACCGGCTGCACCTGAACGCACATCTGCAGTTCAGTTCGCGCGACGAGTACCGCTATCACGAGGCTCTGGTGCATCCCGGTCTCGCCTCCCTGGCCGGCGCGAAGCACGCGCTGGTGCTGGGCGGCGGCGACGGTCTGGCGGTGCGCGAAATGCTGAAGTACCCGTCGCTCGAATCCATCACGCTGGTGGATCTCGACCCCGCGATGACCACGCTCTTTCGCACGCATCCGTTGCTCACGAAGCTGAACGCGAACTCCCTGAACTCGCCCAAGGTGCGCGTCATCAACGCCGACGCGTTCCCTTGGTTGGAACAGAATGACGGAGTCTACGATTTCGCCGTCGTCGACTTTCCGGATCCAAACAACTACTCGCTCGGCAAGCTCTACACGACGGCTTTTTACCGGCTGTTGAAGCAGCACATCTCCGCGAATGGCATGATCGCCGTCCAATCTACTTCGCCGATGTTCGCCCGCCAGAGCTACTGGTGCATCGTTGAGACGCTGAAGCGCGCGGGCTTCCGTACGTACCCCTACCACGCCTACGTACCCGCGTTCGGCGAATGGGGCTTCGTCCTCGCCGGCGACCGCGACTGGAGACCACCGGAGCAACTGCCCGCTGGCCTGCGTTACCTCGATGCGAAGACTCTGCCGTCGCTCTTCGATTTCGCTCCCGACATGGGTCCGGTGGCCGCCGAGCCGAACCGCCTGAACGACCAGTCGCTGGTCCGTTACTACGAGAAGGAATGGCGCGAAATCATCCATTGACGCCCAGCCAAGGGAATGAAGGCGCTCCGGCCGTGGTGGGGCAGACTTCAGTCTGCGGACCGGCTTCAGCCGGTCCATCTGACTTGCGGGGCTCAAGCCCCGCGCGGGCTGAAGCCCGCCCCACCACGCAGCCCACACGACGCGACTTCAACTCCGTTCTGCTCACCGCGCCCGCACTGCTCGGCATGACTCTCAAGGCGCCGCGGCGGCTCAACGGCGGCTTCGTCTTTGAGTCCCAGGAGCGCGGCCACAAGATTCGCGACCACGCCCAGTTTCCCCCTCCGAAGCGCACCGAGAAGGTACCCGTCGTCATCGTCGGCGGAGGCATCGCCGGACTATCCGCCGGTTGGTGGTTTCAGAAACGTAATTTCCGCGACTTCGTGTTGCTCGAACTCGAAGACCGCGCCGGAGGCAATGCCCGCTGGGGTCAAAACGAGATCACTCCGTTCCCCTGGGCCGCGCACTACCTGCCCGTGCCCGGCAAACGCGCGACGTTGGTTCGCGAACTCTGCGAGGAACTCGGGCTGCTCAAAGATGGCGTCTGGGACGAGCGCTGGCTGTGCTTTTCGCAACAGGAGCGCCTGTTCATCAACGGCCACTGGCAGGACGGCATCGAGCCGCAGAGCGGGTTGGCGCGAGAGGATCTCGATCAGTTCCGCCGCTTCGCCGACCGCGTGAATGCGATGCGCGAGACGGGCGCGTTTCGCCTGCCCTCGGAAGACGGCGCGGCCCACCAGACGGCCGCAACGCGCGACCTCGACCGCATCACCTTCGGAGACTGGATGCGCCGCGAAGGGCTCTATTCGCCCTACCTGCGTTGGTACCTGGACTACTGCACGCGCGACGATTACGGTGCTTCCGCCGATCGCGTCTCGGCCTGGGCAGGTGTCCACTATTTCGCCGCGCGCGAGCCCGACGAGAAGGGTCCGCTGACCTGGCCCGAGGGCAATGGCTGGATCGCCCGGCGCTTGATCGACCGCCTTTCCTCGCACATCCGCACGGGCTCGATGGTGCATCACATTCGTCCCAATGGACGCCGCTGGCAAGTCTTCACCGAGGGCGTTTTGTACGATGCCGAGGCTGTCGTCTTCGCCGCGCCGATGTTGTTCGCATCCTGGATGATCGAACCGCAGCCGCCGGCCTGGCCGGTCCCGTACGCGCCGTGGCTGGTCGCGAATCTGACGCTCGACCACTGGCCTAAGGAAGAGGAGTCCGAACCTGCCTGGGACAACGTGGTCTACGGGTCTCCGACGCTCGGCTACGTCGTCGCGACGCACCAGAATCTAGGCCGCCAGCCGAACCGCACGGTCTGGACATTCTATTGGGCGCTCGCCGGCGGCGCGCCCGCCGATATGCGCCGGGTCCTGTTGGGAGGCGATTGGAAGTACTGGTCGGAGCGCATTCTAGCCGACCTCGAACGCGCTCACCCCGACATCCGATCATGCGTGAGCCGCATCGACATCAACCGCATCGGCCACGCTATGCCCAGTCCTGCGCCGGGCTCCATGTTCCACGCCGAGCGTATGCGCCGCGCCAAACCGCAAGGCTCGCTCGTGTACGCCCACTCCGACCTGAGCGCGCTGCCCCTTTTTGAAGAGGCGCAATACCGCGGAGTCGCAGCGGCCAAGCACGTCCTGCATCTGCTTGGCCGCGCCTGAGAGTCACGCAACTAGGGCGGCGCTGGCGCCCACGCGGCCGTGGACGGCCGCCCCATTGCTACTCAGCCTTGGATCAGCGCGAATGCTTTCTTCATCGCCGCGCTCGTCGCTTGAAGAGCCTGATCCGGCGGCATGGCGCGCAGAGGTGCGTTGAAAGGTTCGCAGCGCACGGGCGCGTCGCACCCGATTGAGTTCAGCGCATTCAGGAAACCGGCTACGTCGATCACGCCCGTCGCACAGGTCAGTTCGCGTTTGCCGTCCTGCTGTTGATCGACCGGAATACCAGTCGGGGCATCGTTCGTATCGACGCTGATGATGTCGTGGTTGGTGAGCGTCTTCAAATCGGCGATGGTCTCGCCCGCGGTGTACCAGTGCCAGGTATCCAGCACGAATCCGGCGTTCGGTTTGCCCATCTCCGCGATCAGCTCTTTCATCTCGCGCATGGTGTGGATGAATGTGTAGCGGCTCGAAGCCCACAGAGTCTTCGGTCCGACATACTCCATCCCCAACCTGCATCCCTGGTCGCCGAGAATGCCCGCCGTCTCGCGCAGCCGGCGCGCGTGCTGCTTGAAGTTTTCGAGATAGGTGAGTTCCGGATGCATCGGCATAATCCACGTGCCGACCCGTTCCACACCGGCACGCTTCAGCGCTTTGGCCATTGCCGGCAGTGTCTTGATGCCGGTCTGGAAGTCCGTCTCGCTCTTACGAAACTCCACGGGCAAACCAGCCTGCGCCCATACGATCTTCTTCTCTTTCATGCGGTCGAGGAAGCGCGCCACATCGCTGTCGGAGGCGGAGGTCAGCCAGCCCGCGTCGGCTTCAATCGCTTCGAAGCCGTACTGCGCGGCGTAGTCCAGAGCCTGACTCATCGACGCCTTCACGCCGATGGCGCCGCACGACAAGTAGATCTTCATCTTCGTCTTCGGCTGGGCCAGCGCAGTGTCGACGCTCGCGGCCATCAGCGGAATCGTTCCAATCATCGCGCGCCGGGTGATGTTCATCGCAACTCTCCTTAAAAGCCGTGCGTGGCAGCAAGCGCCGGTGGATCCCGCCGCGCACCACCGCCCATACTCGTCTCCGTGGCTGAGTCTATCGCAGACGTGCACAGGCCGGAAAGGGGCTTTGCTCCATTCCGGCTCCATTCCCACCGTCACTGCCTGTATAGTGTGGCAGGGAGCATGTCTCGCAGAGGATTCGACAGCCTGATCTATGCCGCCATCGGCCTCTCCGCCGCCGTGGCTGCCGTGCTGCTGTCCTACACCGCGCTGGCCGGGCAGTTCGACAACAACGTTGAGGACTGGCTCGCGCGCCTCAGGCCGCTGACCACGCCTGCCCGCCGGACCGCGATTCTCGCTTTCGACGAACGCACGCTGATGGAGCACAACGGCATCCGCGGACTGCGCCGTACGCTGGCCGCGGCGCTCGAGCGTCTCGCCGATGCGCCGCCCATGGTGGTTGCCGTCGATCTGACACTTGCCGAAGCCGGAGACGCCGCGGACGACGCGGAACTGGAACAAGCCTTCGCTCGCACGCGCAATCTCGTCCTGGTTTGCGAGATGATGCCCGACGGCCGCCTCTGGCAGGACCCTCCACGGAACTTCCTCCGCTATGCCGCCGCCGTCGGCCACGACAACGCACTGCCCGGCCCCTATGACAACGTGAATCGCCGCATCGCGTTGGAGCGAGTTGCAGGGCAAAGCCGCCGCTTCGCTTTGTCTCTGGAGGCCGTGCGTCTCGCTACAGGCGCGAAGGCAATCGAAAGTTCGCCCACCGACCTCGCCGCCGGTCCCATCCTCATCGAGTCGCGTTGGGACCAGGGCCGCCCCATGCGGGTCCATTACAGGGAATCGGCTTTGACGCCCCACGTCTCGATCGCCGAGCTGTTGAGCAACCCGGTTGCGGGCCAAGCACTGGCGGGTAAGGTGGTGTTCGTCGGCGTGACCGCGCTCTCACTTTCGTCGGACCGCCTCTTTACTCCGCTCTCCACCGAGCGGCCGCTGCCTGGCGTCGAGTTCCATGCCCAGGCTTTCGAGACGATGGCGTCGGGCGAGTTCCTTTACGATGCGCCGCTGCTCTGGCCCCTCCTGCTGGCGCTATTGGGAGCGGCGGCGATCGCGTTGCTTTTCTCGCTGTCGCCTCCCCGTTGGACCTATCCGGCGTCGGCGGTTGTCGTTGCGGTACTCCATCTCACGCCCTGGCTGGCGTTTCGCGGCAACATCGTACTGCCCGCTTCCGCTCCGGTCGCAACCGCCTGGATCGCTTTTCTGGGAGCGTTTTCCTATCGCTTCTTCGTCGTCCGCCGCCGCCTGGAAGTCTCGGAGCAAACCTCCGACCGCTATCAGCGCGCCTTCCGTTTCGTGGCTCACGAGTTGCGCACGCCGCTGACCGCCATCCAGGGATCCGGCGAAATGCTCACGCGCTATAACCTGCCCGAGGACAAGCGCCGCCAACTGGCAGGTATGATTCAGAACGAATCGCGCCGGCTGGCCAAGATGATCACCACGTTTCTCGACGTCGAAAAGATGAGCGCGGGCCAGATGGAACTGCGGGTGGAGAGCTTCGCGATTGGGGACCTGATCGACGCGATAGCCGAGCGCGCCCGTCCGCTTGCGGAGCGCAAACAAATCGCCATCCTTACGGAGCTGGAGAATGGCTTAACGCTGTCGGCAGACCGGGAACTGATGGAATACGTGCTCTACAATTTGTTGACGAACGCCATTAAGTACTCTCCGCCTGAGAAGCAGGTCTTCATCACTGCCGCCGCGCGACGCGGCGCCATCACGCTTACCGTCCGCGATCAGGGCATCGGTATGGACGAGGACGATTTGAAGCACCTGTTCACGCGTTTCTTCCGTTCCCAGCGTGCGGTCCAGAGCGGCGAAACGGGCACTGGCATCGGCCTGGTGATCGTCGAGCAGATTGTCGCGCAGCATGGAGGGCGCATCGAAGTGTCGAGTAAGCCCGGAGAAGGCTCCGCTTTTACAGTGTCGTTGCCTCAGGCAGGCTAAACTGGGAACCGGATGACACCGATCCTCCTGGTAGAGGACGACGATTCGGTCCGCCAGACCGTTTCCATGTTCCTGGAACTCGAAGGCTACACCGTACAAGCGGTGTCCTCGACCCGGGAGGCATTTGAGAAGCTGACGGCGCAGAGCTATCGTGTCGTCGTCTCAGACATTTATATCGACGACCGGACCGGCCTCGATATCCTCGGCGCCGCCCGCATCGCCGATCCCGATTGCGCGGTGATTCTTATGTCGGCGCGCGGCTCGATGGAAACCGTCATGGCGGCGACGCGCGGCGGTGCGTTCGATTATCTGGCCAAGCCCTTCGAGATGGACGATCTGCTGGACATTATCCGGCGGGCCGCTCCGAACGACGGCGACGGCGAGCCCGTTGACGACGATATCGATCCCGAAGAGCCGCTGAACACTGGCATGATCGGCTCCTCGCCGTCGATGATCGAGATTTACAAGACCATTTCGCGTGTCGCTCCGACCGACGCCCTGGTCCTGATCGAAGGCGAGACCGGTACGGGCAAGGAGCTGATCGCGCAGGAGATTCATAAGAACTCAGCGCGCTCCACCCGGCCCTTCGTCCCGGTGGATTGCGCCTCACTCGCGCCGTCGCTCATCGAAAGCGAGTTGTTCGGAGCCATGAAGGGCGCCTACACCGGCTCGCACCAGGATCGCGTGGGCGTATTTGAAGCGGCCAGCGGCGGTACGGTCTTCCTCGATGAAGTAGGAGAGGTCGACCTGAACTTCCAACTCAAACTGCTCCGCTTCCTGCAAGAGAAAGAGATCCGCCCGCTCGGCTCCAGCCGGCCGCGCAAGGTCGACGTGCGAATTGTCGCCGCTACTAACAAGAACCTCCCCAAGATGGTCGAGGAGGGCAAGTTCCGCGAGGATCTCTGGTACCGGCTCGACGTGGTGCGAGTTCAAGTCCCTCCCTTGCGCGAGCGTCCGGGCGATGTCCCGCTGCTGGCGGAGCCTTCCTCAAGCGCTACAACGAGCGCTACAACCTGGATGCCCGGCTGACCGAGAGCGGCATGCGCGCTCTGTGCGAAACCACCTGGCCCGGCAATGTACGGCAACTCCAGCACGTTGTGGAGCGCATGGTGATCCTCGCTCCCGGCGGCCGCATCACCGAGGACGCCGTCGCCGAGGCCCTGCGTTCTTCGCGCACGGCCGCGGATACCGGGGAGACGCTGGCGGATGCCGAAGCGGACCAGATTCGGAAAGTCCTGGCCGCCACCAACGGCAACAAGAGCCGGGCCGCCCGCATCCTGGGGATTGAGCGCAAAACGCTCTACCGCAAGATCGAACGCATGGGACTGAGCTGACAGACGTTAGCCGCTACAGCAGCCCGTGGCAGAAATCGACGACCGCTGAGAATCAGCGGCTCTCCAACAACTTAACCCCTTTACATTCAATGGCTTACGAAGCCGATCCGCTGAGGATCAGCGGATCGGGGATTTCTGCCGCGGGCAGATAGACTCCTGGTACAACTACGGTGTGACCCCTGCGGGAAGAGTGTATCCGGAGGGCCTTGGTGACTCGATTCGAAGGCGGAAACCGGTCCCGATAGCACACCCGAAGGGGCGGTTTCAACCCACTTCCTGCCGCCTTCCGTAAGATTATTGGTAACTTATTGATTCTAAACTGTAATAATTTCTGTTAAATCGTCCCGGAACCAGCATAGAATGGGGTTGCTCGCAACGAAGGGCCACGGCAGGCAACTCGGTACTAAGGGAGGTCTTATTCCATGTTTGAAACCCTCGACGATCGCATGAAGCACGACGACGAGGAGGCCAGCACTCTGCGTGAGCGCATGACGAAATGGGTCCTGATAGGCCTTGTCGCGGTCGCGCTGTGTGGCGGTATCTTCTTCGCTATTCGCCAGTTAAGCTAATTTTCGGTCGCTGAAATCGCAAGAGGGGGCGTCGCCTGACGCCCCCTCTTGCTTATTTCTGCCCGCTGTGGCGGGTGTGCGGCCGACGTAGGGGCTGTAAGCCTCCGCGCACGGCCGCTTGTGCTAATGCACGCCTGCCGGAGTCAGGTCCAGCGGCCCGAGTTGGGCCATCAAGGCCCGGACTTTTTTGGTGTAGTCCTTCCGTGGGTTGTAGGTCCACAGAATCTGGTCCACCGAGGTCTTCTTCCTGTACAGGCTTGAATACTTCAGCCATGAAGCTACCCGGTAGATGCCTTCCTTTGCGGTCCGGAAGCGCACCCGGCAATTGTCCCAACCGAACATGTTGTTGTTGCGCGCCTCCCTGCCTCCGCCGCTCTCAATAATGGAGATGCTCGGCAGCAGGCGCCAATCGAGGCCGTTCCTATCGGCCGCGATCAGGAAGTCGTCAGTGTAGCGGTGCGCCGGGGCACCATTGGTCAGGAAGAACTGTTTGACCAGGATCCAACGGGGGTCCTTTTGGGAAACCGCTTCAACGGCAATCGGATCGGGGTCGGCGATCGCTGGTGAAGCCAGCAGTCCGGCCGCCAATACCAAACCACGCGAAAAGGATTTCGTCATGCGTGAAACGCATACCTCCGTTTTTAGATTTTCAGGGAAGTTCATTTGCGGAGACCGGCTCGACCGGATCCGCCGCGGGATTAGAGCTGCTGGGGAAGCATCGATCAGGCCTTACTCGGGCCTTTCCTCCCCCGCAACCCCGTTTTTGAGGTTACAGAACAAGCATGGGTGTGATGGTACCATAACCCAAATTTCTATTGCAATCCCTTAACCTAAAGGCGAACATAAGGCGATATGGCTGTTTTGGCCCTGATTTGCGCGTCTGCGGCAACTAGTGAACCAGGCCCGCCGTTCAGGGTTCTCGCCTGCTCCGGATTGCTTTCAACCCGGCATCGCCGGGCTGCTTCAAACCACCGTGCCGCATGGTGTCCGCCCCTCGTTCCCAGCCCCGGCCCGCGCGCTGCGCGCGCTCCGAATTGGGTCTCTTATCTTACGCGCTTGTGATAACTTGAGATTTTCCGGATACTGCAGGCTCAAGATTGACAGGAGGTCACATGGAAGCCCTCGGCATGATCGAAACGAAAGGCCTGACCGGCGCCATCGAGGCCGCCGACACCATGGTAAAGACCGCGAATGTCACGCTCACGGGTAAGGAGTATGTTGGAGCCGCGTATGTTGTGGTGACGTGCCGTGGCGATGTCGGAGCGGTGAAGGCCGCCACCGATGCCGGCGCCGCCGCCGCGCGGCGAGTGGGTGAACTGGTCTCGGTGCACGTGATTCCCAACCCGCACGACGAGGTGGAGAAGATCCTTCCCGGCCAAAAGAAGAGCTAGCCTTCCCACGGGTAACCATGTGGCTGCCAGCCGCCTGCGGGGCGGACCGGCCCTGAGTTCATTCCCCTGAGTAGCGGAGGCGATTGAGTGCTGCACGATCTGGACCTGGTTTCCGTGCATGAGGTCCGAAGCAAAGTCGACAAAGCGTACCGGACCTGGCGAAGCTCCAGTGAGGCGCGCATGGATTCTGTTGTCGAGGCCGTCCCGGAAGCAGGTTGCCGGAGCGCCGGGGACAATGCTCTCCCGCAACGCAACCGCCGGCGCCGGTCGCCGGATTTGTTTTTGAAAAACGATGCCCGCGCCATTGTGGCGCAGGGCGGAAAGATGTACATCGGACCCAGGACCATCGTCACGCCCGGCGCGTGGAAGCTCGCCGGCAGCCACGAAGTTCTGGTTCTGGCTCAGCGCTAGGCCGGAGACATGCCAATGAAATCCAATCTCGACACAATAGCCGAAGAAATCCAGCAATACCTGGCCGCGGAGCACTTCATCGTCTTTCGAGGCATGAGCCGTTCGGAAGACGATGCGCCCATGATCTTCTGGGACACGGACCGGCAGCCCGACTATAAGGCCTTCCTCGATTGCGCGTTGCAACTCGGTTTGCGGCTGGTTCACTTCCACACCCGCGAGTTCTCCCAGCAGCATCGCGAAGAGGCCCTGGACCAACTCGAGGAATGCGAACTGGGACGGGAAGAAAAGCGCGCGCTGGAACGCCGCATCAACGAACTCGCGATCTATGAGGGGTTGACCTGCGCCATCGAGATCTCCTTCGATTTCGAGGGCCGGGTCTACTTGTTCGAACTTCGTACCGAGTGGTATGACGAGTGGAACGACATTCTCGACGAGTTGGAGGATAGCGTACCGGGCGGGGAGGGGCAGGAGCCGTTCGGCGGCTACTACTCCAATAACTGAGCACCAATGGCGAGCCAAACACGATGGAAGCTCAGGGACATACCCGAAGACTCCGCTAAGTATCTGGCCCGCTGCTGCAGCCTCCAAATGCCGGCCGCGCGGGTGCTTTGGGGCCGCGGTCTGCAGGACGAAGCGGCAGCGCGCCAATTCCTGAAACCTGAGCTTCGCTACCTTCACGATCCGTTTCTGATGCTCGGCATGGAGCGCGCCGTCGAGCGGCTGCGGCGTGCCCTGGCCGACCGCGAGCCGGTGATGCTCTACGGCGACTACGACGTGGACGGCATCTCCAGCGTGGTGCTGCTGCTGACCATGCTCCGCCTGATGGGCCACGATGCGCGCTTCCACGTGCCGGACAGGTTGAAGGACGGCTATGGCATGCAGTGCTCGGTGGTGGACCAGGCGGCCCGCGACGGCATCCGCCTGATTGTCACTCTGGACACCGGGATTCGGGCCTTGGAGCCGATCGCACGAGCCCGCGAACTGGGCGTCGATGTCATCGTCACGGACCATCATCTGCCCGAAGAGGGGCTTCCGGACGCCTACGCGATCCTCGATCCCAATCAGCCCAATTGCACCTATCCGAACAAGGGGCTGTGCGGCGCGGGAGTCGCGCTCAAGCTGATTCAGGCTCTGATGGAGCGCGAGGCCTGGCCGCCGCACCGCATCGCCAGCTTCTCCGACTCGTTTCTCGTCATCGCCGCCATTGCCACGGTGGCCGACGTCGTCCCGCTCACCGGCGAGAACCGGATCATCGTCAAACGCGGTTTGGAGCGCATCACTCGCACGACCAACGCAGGCCTGAAAGCTCTGCTCAACGCGGGCGGCGTCGAGCCCGGCTCTGCCGTGTCCACCTCGGACATCGGATTCCGCGTGGCTCCGCGCATCAATGCGGCGGGGCGCATGGACAACGCGAGCGACGTGGTGGAACTGTTCATGACCCAGGATGAAACTCGCGCCCGGGCCATCGCCACCCGCCTGGACGGCCTCAATGTCGAGCGCCAAAAGGCCGGCGAGGACGTGGTGCGCGACATCCTCGACGCCCTGCGCGGCCAGCATCCGGGCGAAGACCAGGCCGGCTTGGTCTTCTACGACCCGGCCTGGCACCGCGGCGTCGTCGGCATCGTGGCCAGCCGCGTGGTGGAGATGTACCACCGGCCCGCACTCGTGCTCGGACGCGATGACAAGACCGGCTACGTGCAAGGCTCCGGCCGATCGATTCCTTCATTCCACTTGCTCGACGCTTTGGAAACCATCTCCGACGTCTTCGTTCGATTCGGCGGCCACCGCCAGGCGGTCGGCGTCACGCTGCAAGAGTCCCGCGTCGAAGAATTGCGGGAACGCTTCAACGCGGCGGCGCAGAAACTCCTCTCGAAGGAGGACCTGCTGCCGGAGTTTTCGATCGACGCCGAATTGCGGCTGCAGGAGTTGAACGACAATTCGGCTGGCGAGATCCTGCAGCTCGCTCCGTTCGGTCTGGACAACCCCGCTCCATTGTTCCTGGTCCGCGACGTGGCGTTGCGGCAGCCCCCGGAGGTCTTCGGACGAGAGGGGGAACACTTACGGTTGCGGCTGTATTCGGGCGAAAGCTGCCAGTTCGCCAAAGCCTGGCGCTTCGCCTCCCGCACAGCGGAATTGGAGCCCGGACGCCGCGTCGATGTCGTTCTGACGGTGGATTCCGACTCCTACAGCCTGAAGCGCGGCTATGCGGGATGGGGCGTCACGATCCGCGACGTCCGCCCGACGGAAGCATAGGCCGATTCCGGGTTACCGTCCGATGCGTGGGCCGGCCTGTGCGAGCACCACAGGAATCGTTCACTAAGTTTGCGGAACGGCGGATATCGGATCTCCGTATCCGTAATTGAAATGACCCGCAAGACCTTCCTACTCACCATGGCCGGCGCTGCAGCGGCAGCCGCGCAAGATCGCCCCAAGATGCACAACTACGAGCGGCAATCCTTAAAGGTGGAGGACTTCGATGCCGCAGGCTACGTATTGGACATCGGCGGCGGAGGCGAAGGCATCATCGGCCGCCTGAAGCCCTCGCAGGTGGTCGCCATCGATCTGTACAAGCGTGAACTGGAGGACTCTCCGGCAGGGCCGTTGAAGATCGTCATGGACGCCACGGACCTGAAGTTCCTCGACGGGAGCTTCAACACGGTCACCGCGTTCTACTCCCTGATGTACATGAAGGCAGAGATACAGAAAAAGGTCTTCGCCGAGGTCGCTCGCGTGCTCAAGCCGGGCGGGCGCTGGCTGATCTGGGACGCCGTCATCCCGACAGCGGTGGATAGCGACACCAAGGGTCCGGTGTTCTACTTCGAGTTCAAACTCCCCAAGGAGACGGTGCGCACGGGCTATGGCACCTTCTGGCCGCCTCAGCCGATGGATGTCGCCTGGTATCGAACGCTGGCCGCTGAGGCTGGGCTCAAGGTGGCCGCCGTGAAGGAGGAGCCGGGCGCGTTTCGGACCTTCCTGATGGATCTTCGCAAGGCCTGATCCAGTCCTTGTATCGCTTTACTCGCGCCCAGTCGACCCGGACGCGGACCCGCGAAGCGTACCCATCATTATCCGACGGTTCGGCTCAAGTGGTTTCCTGCGACTTCTTGTCGTGCCGGCGCAAAAGCTGATGCAGGGCGAAGGGAACTTCGTCGGGATGCGATGCGCACCAGGCAATGATGCGCTCGAGCTTGATGGTATCGTCGGCGATGGCGCTGATTTCCATCAGGTCGGTTTCGATGATCTCCGGGTCTCGCATAGGAATTCCAGCATGGCACATGTCGGCGCCTGGAAGCCTGTGCCGTAATCTCAGGAATCAATTCAACTGCAAATCCTGAATTCCCGCAATCCGGGGATCTAACGGAGAACCTTAGGTGATGTGGAAGCAACCCGTCGAAGAAGATTAGGCATCGCGAAGCTTCGCTTAGTGGTCTGGTGCGCCGATTGGTAACCGAGCTGCCACACCCAAGGCGCCTTCATCCGCAGTAAAATGACGGTGCGCAGGATTCGTCCCCCGCATCTCAATGCGCGGTGAGAGTTCATTTCCAGGTTGTAAATGCCCGCATGAACACTTTCGAGGTTTTTCAGTACGAAGTCGCTTCGATCGTGGAGCGCGCGGGCGGCGTGAAGGGACTCGGCGTGCTCGCGATTCTGGCGGCGCTCACCGTCATTCTTCCATTGCGCTTTGGCGCGGGTCTGCTCGACCCGCTGTTGCTTCTCGTGTACTCGCTCCTCGCTCCATTGCTCGCGGGCAACTTTACCGCTCAGAGCTTCGCGGCGGAGAAGGCGCGATCCCGCATCGTCAACAGCGACGATCCGGCATCCGCCATAGCCACTGGCAAGGTTCTCGCAGCCACGGCATGGGGCTTCTTCTGCTGGATGGTACTGATGGCAGTGCCTTTCATCGCTTTAAATTACCCTCGCCGCCACGTGCTGTTGCCGCCGGCGGCCACCTTGCTCGCGCTGGCGTTGTTCGCGGTGGCGCTCGCGTGGTTCGCCTCCGCGCTCGGGTCCATTTTTGCCAGCGGGGTAACGAGCCCCTCCTCCGCTCAGAGTCTGGTTCGAGGCTTGATCCTGATGCCGGTGCTGCTATTCGCGGCGGCGGTCAGCGTCATGCCGTCAGGCGTGCGAGCGGCGTTCGCTCGCTCCATCAATGCAGAGAACCTGCCGATCACCCTGGGCGTCGTTGCCATCCTGTTCATCGTCGCCGGATGGCTCGCGGTGCGGAAGACAGCATCCAAGATTGAGGAACTGAGGCATCCGCTGTCCATTCTCGGGTCTTAGTCTAGCGGCGGGGCGGGCGTTCAGCCTGCGAACCGGGTTCAGCCAGTCCAACGGGCGAGCGGGGCCGATGCCCCGCGCAGGCTGAAGGCCTGCCCCACCACGCGGCAGTCCGCTTCTGCCCTGTTGGCCGCTCGCAGCCGCTATCCTGAAGGAGCATGAAACGCCTGGTTGCGCTACTCACCCTCAGCCTGATGACCCCGTTCGCATTCGCCGCGACCAAGCGTGAGGTGGCCATTACTGTAGACGATCTGCCCGTCGCACAATCGGGGAAAAACGGTTGCAGTTTCGGCGGACTGCAGATGCAGACATTGAAGCTGCTGGAGCAGTTTCTGCGCCAGAAAGCGCCGATCACGGCCTTTGTCATCGCCGGCAATTGCCCCGACCTGGCGGATGAAGACCGGCGTACGGTTCTGAAGCTCTGGCGGGACGCTGGCGCCGAACTCGGCAATCACACCTTCGCGCACCTGGACTTGAGTACAGTCGATCCGGCCGCATTCGAAGAAGACATTCTGAAAGCCGATAAGGAGTTGCGTCCGATGCTGGGCGGCCAGCCGCTGCGCTACTTCCGCTACCCGATGCTCCACACGGGGCCGACGCCGGAAATCAAAGCCCGTATTGCGAAGTTCCTGGCGGACCATGGCTACACGAACGCGCCGGTCACCTTCGACAACTCGGATTGGATGTTCTCCAACGTTTATGCCAATGCGATGGCGAAGGGCGACATGGAAGTCGTGGCGCACGTCAAGGACGAATACGTGCCCTACATGGAGTCGGTCGTCGAGTTCTTCGAGCAGCGCTCGGTGGAGGTGGTGGGCCATGAGATCCCGCAGATCCTGCTGATCCACGCCAACCGCCTGAACGCGGACTTCTCTGGCGACCTCCTCAACATGCTGAAGCGTCGCGGCTACAAGTTCATCTCTCTGTCGCAAGCTCTCAAGGATCCCGCCTATCAGTCGCCGGAGAACTACGCCGGCACCAACGGCATCTCGTGGATCCACCGCTGGTCGATGACCAAAGGGATGCCCGGCAAGAGCGAGCCGCCGGAGCCCAAGTGGCTGCAGATGGAATTCAAGCGCATCCCAAAATCGGATTAGCCATTGGGGCGGCTGTTCAGACCACACGATCAGCCAACTCCACATCTCGGGCTTGGAACAACGGCCCGATTTCGGTTAGCATGAGGACGCTCATGGGTATTGCAGCATGCTGAGCGCACACGTTCTGGACGAGCTCATCCGCATCGTGGGAGCACGGTTCGTTTTCGACCGTCCGGAGGATCTGCGCCTGTACGAATACGACGGCGGCGTGGACAAGGCGCGACCGGACGCGGTTGTCCTGCCGCACACCACCGAACAGGTGAGCGCAATTGCGCGGCTCGCCTCCCGGCACGGTCTGCCCTTGGTCGGCCGCGGAGCGGGCACGGGACTGAGCGGCGGCGCGATCCCGCGTTACGGCGGCATTCTCGTCGGCTTCGCGCGGATGAACCGCATCCTGGATATCGACTACGCCAACGAGCGCGCGGTCGTCGAGCCCGGCGTAGTCAATTCCGATCTCACCACCGCCGTGCAGCCCGGCGGTTACTTCTATGCGCCGGACCCGTCGAGCCAGCGCGCCTGCACCATCGGAGGCAACGTCGCCGAGAACGCCGGCGGGCCGCACACTCTGGTCTACGGCGTCACCACCAACCACGTCCTCGGGCTCGAAGTAGTTCTAGCCGATGGCAGCATCGTCCGCACGGGAGCGGCTTGGCCGGACGCGCCCGGCTACGACCTGACGGGGCTCCTGACAGGCAGCGAAGGCACCATGGCTCTGGTGACGAAGGTGATCGTCCGCCTGATGCATCGGAGCGAAGCCGTGAAGACCGTGCTGGCCATCTACGATAGCGCCGACGACTGCGCCGCGACCGTCAGCGAGATTACTGCGCGCGGCATCACGCCTGCCGCTCTGGAGATGCTCGAAGGCAGGCTGATCCAGATGGTGGAGGAAGCAACGCATGCCGGCTATCCCATGGATGCCTCCGGCGTGTTGCTGATCGAGATGGAAGGTCTGCGCGAGAGTGTGGAGGAGCAGGTCGAGAAAGTCCGCGCCGCCTGCATGGCCTGCCGCGCGCGCGAGTTCCGCGTCGCCCGGACCGAGGAGGAGCGCGCTCTCCTGTGGAAGGGCCGCAAGAACGCCTTCGGAGCGATCGGCCGGGTCAGCCCCTTCTACTACACGCAGGACGGCGTGGTGCCGCGCACGAAGATCGCGCCGACGCTGCGCGAAATCGGCTCGATCAGCAAGCGCCGGGAATTGACTATCGGCAACATCTTCCACGCTGGCGACGGAAACATGCACCCCATCGTTCTCTTCGATGCGCGCAAACCCGGCGACCTGGAACGGGCACAGCGCGCAGGCTTCGACATCCTCGACTACTGCATCTCGGTCGGCGGCTCGATCACGGGCGAACACGGCATCGGCATGGAGAAGATCGAGATGATCGGCCACCAGTTCTCCCCCGAATCGCTCGACTTGATGCGCCGCATCAAGCAGATGTTCGACCCGCTCGGCCGCCTGAACCCCGGCAAACTCCTGCCCACAGGCAAGGGCTGCGTCGAGATGCGCCAGCCGCCTCTGATGAATCCGTCGCGGATGATGTGAGGGCTGGGCGCGTCGCCGTGAACGTTGAGGGAGACTTGTTTTGGACTATGACGAGATTCGCCGATTAACCATTACTGCGCTCTTCTCCGATGACACGCTGTTGGACAAGATCGTCCTCAAGGGTGGAAATGCCCTGAGCTTGGTTCACCGTCTCAGCCGCCGGACCTCGCTTGATGTCGATTTCTCTATCGACACCGACTTTGAAGACTTCGAAGACACCAGGCAGCGGATTTTCCGGGCGCTCAGAGACCGCTTCGATTCCGTAGGACTGGTGGTTTTCGATGAGCGGCTTGAGGTGAAGCCTAAGCTGCGAGGAGCCGACCAATGGCCGTGGTGGGGTGGGTACGAACTCAAGTTCAAGCTTCTGCCCAAGCAGGAACACCACGCTCTTCGCAACGACCTGAAGAAGATGCAAGTTCGGGCGCTGGTTACGGGTCCTGGCCAGCAGCGGACCTTCAAAGTGGACTTCAGCAAGCACGAGTTCACTGCAGCGAAAGAGGAGCGGGAACTTGATCATTTCACGATCTACGTCTACAGTCTGGCGCTGCTGGCGATTGAGAAACTCCGAGCCCTCTGTCAGCAGATGCCTGAGTACGAGATGACCGGCGCAAAGACAGCGCGCGCGCGCGATTTCTACGACATTCACCTCGTGCTCACTGAGGGAAAGGTCGATCTGGAGGCGCCGGAGAATGTTGGCGTCCTCAAAGAGGTATTTGCATTCAAGCGTGTGCCATTGGAACTGCTGCCGAGGATCGCAAGCACGCGCGACTTCCATCGCGACGATTGGCCGGCTGTGCAGGCCTCCGTGCCTGGAAGGCTGGAGCCCTTCGACTACTACTTCGATTTCGTTATCGAGCAGGTCCGGCGGCTACAGGCCCTGGGGGTAGTAAATCCGCCACTCTGAGTCGAACTTCTTGTCACGCATGTCATGCGCCAAATAGAAGTCGAAATTCAGACCAAGCTTCTTGAGCCTGCCGTACTGGCGCTCGTCGTAGCCGGCACGCTGCATGTAGAATCCGATCGCCTGGTGATAAGGGTAGACGTACTCAAGTTTCTTCAGCGTGGCGATCAGCGTGCCCGTGGAAACGCGGTTGCGGGCCCCTTGGTAAGCTTCGAGCACCTGGTACACGCCTCCGCCGTAAGCCGAGCGAACAGCGATGTCAATGAGAGTCCGCTCGAGTTTGGTCACGTCGACCTCGGCGCCTTCCACAGCCATTGTCCCGACTTCAAGACGGGCCGTGTTCTTCCCGCTGATGATGAGGACCTGCGTATCGCCCGAGGTGAACAGGTATTTCGATTGACGCTGTTTGCCTACAAAGGCCCGGTCGATGCCGGGTTGCGTCAAAGCGCCCTCGCTCGATGGCTTGATGCTTTGCTCGGCATTGATGTAAATCGTCTTCGGCAATTGTTCCGTCAATCCGTGCATGAAAACCGCCGTGCCGTGGCACAGGTAGGAATTGCGTTTGAGTGACAAGGCCAATTCGTAGCTGGGAACTTCCCCCCAGCAGTAACGGATCACAGTATCCTGGTCGGGATAATTCGGAGCAGTGAATTCTACCCGCCGTAGCTTCGTCTTGGCGAGCAGAAACTCCAGGAAATCGTCGGCCGTCGTCGTCTGCGCGATCCGCCACTCCGTTCGATGCTCAGCGAGAATCGTTGAAATGTCACGTGGCCAGAAAACGCGTGCCGGCTGGGTCGAGAGGAGGTGCTCGATGTCACTCTTCGAAATCTCCAGGCGGGCTCGGCTCAGGATTGCCATGATGGGGCTTGGGCGCTCATCGAGTGATACAAGGTATATATACCATGTATCACCGATAGTCGCAACCGTTGATCACACCGTAACCTGCCAAATTGATATGAGATAAGTGGCCCACGGCTATGCTTTCTGGCTAGGTATATATACCTCACATTCGCGCTACCGGAAGGCGTGGATTGGTATATATACCAATCCACGCCTTCCGGTAGCGTAGGTAGCCTGATTGTTGCCGAATCGGGGCCCGTCTCATCGGCTGCCGCATCAATCTGACACCCTGGAGGCCGGCGAGACCCCTTCCACCTGCAATCTTCGTCAATTCTTCCCTGACGGCCGACTACTGCATCTCGGTCGGCGGCTCGATCACGGGCGAACACGGCATCGGCATGGAGAAGATCGAGATGATCGGCCACCAGTTCTCCCCCGAATCGCTCGACTTGATGCGCCGCATCAAGCAGATGTTCGACCCGCTCGGCCGCCTGAACCCCGGCAAACTCCTGCCCACAGGCAAGGGCTGCGTCGAGATGCGCCAGCCGCCTCTGATGAATCCGTCGCGGATGATCTGAGAGCAAGCCGGCTTGCCGAGCCGCTTGGCTAGACTATTGCTTCTCCAGCACGATGTGCTGCTTGTAGTCGCCCTCCGAGGACTTGATATCCGCGTCTCGCGTCAGCGTCTTCCCGTCCTCTGAAAGAGTGTCGTGGGCAAGTCCTGTGAAGCTCCCGTCCGGCATCTTGTACTCGACAACGAGAACCTTGCCCTCCCAATGCGCTTTCAACGTCAGGCCATTGGAATTGGTGCTCTCTTTCCCGCCGATTGCGACTTCCCCCGACTCTTCAAACTCATTCCCCTCCTGGGTGCCGGTGACGGAGTATTTGAAGACCGGATCCTGGTGGTCGATCTTCACCGCCAGCGCGCTCGGCATTCCCTTACCGGAGAAGTCCGACTTGGCTGTGTTCAGTTTCCATGTGCCTGTCAGGTTCGGTTTGTCGTCCGCAGCCGCGGTAAGCGTGGCGGCGAGAACCAACAACGTTGTGTTTGCGAGGACCGCTTTGAAGGTCATGCCGGAGGATACGGTCTTTGACCTGCCTTTGTTCCCTGAAAATGGACTAATCCTGGAAGATACGGAGTACGAACAGGCGGCGTCTACTCATCCAGAGCTTTTCCAATAACAGAATTTGACATTTTATGCACGTTCGCACAAGATTGAACCAGAAGACGAGGCTAACCAAATGAACGTTTCTCTGACCCGTGAACTGGAGCAACTCGTCATCTGACAAGGTCAAGAGCGGTATGTACCAGACCTCGAGCGAGGTGATTCGGGAAGGCTTACGTCTGCTCAAGGAGCGGGATCGAAACCTCGAATCTCTTCGCGCCGAGATCCGTGAAGGTCTTGAGGCCGTCGAACGCGGCGAATACACCGATTACACTGCGGAGAACATTCACAAGCTTGTAGCCGAAGTTCATGCCGATGGCCGTAAACGCCTCGCCGCTGGGAAGCGAAAGACCCGCGTTCGATGAAGCCCATTCGGATTTCGCAACCTGCGAAACGGGACCTGAAGAACATCTGGTATTACACGGCCGAGAGGTCTGGCAGCGTTGAGATTGCGAGACGTTTGGTTGAGTCCATCACAGCGACCTTCGCTCTTTTCGCTCATGCTCCAGAAGCAGGGGGCAGTCGCGATGAAATCACGCCGGTCTCCGAAGCTTCCCAGTTGGGAACTACATGATTTACTACGCCGAGATTGAACGCCATGTTGTCATCTCGCGGATACTTCACGGCATGAGGGACTCAGCGGTCGGCTTACCGCAAGCGGGTCGAGTGAACCATTGGTAATTCCTGGAGCGTCTCCCCACATGCCTCGAACACGCGGCCTTCGCGATGCGCGAGTGCAGAACGCAAAAGGGCAAAGGAGAATGAAGCCGCGCTGCGGGCGGCATTGCCGGCGATGTACGAATCGTTTCGTTGCCCGAAGCACGGCTGACCGGCAAAAGGGATGCCCTCTGCTCCGGCTAGAGCTTGAACAGAATCTTCCGCTGGTAAAGCCAGTAGCACAGGTACCACATCACCAGCAGAACGGCGCACGACTGGCCGACAGGAGCGAAGTCGCCAAGCCAACTGAATCTCAAAGTGAAAACCCCTACCGCCCGGTCCAGCCACCCGCGCAGAACGTGCGCCACCGAATAGATGAAGATGCAATTGGCGCCCACCACGACCAGCGGGAAGGTCCATTTCCGGTAACCCTTCACCTCGACCACCCAATAGAAGCCGAGCAGCATCAGGAGAATCCACCCCGTGCTGTAAAGCGTGAATGACGACGTGCAGATGCGCTTGACGATCGGATTCCAGGGATGGATTGCGAACCCGGCCACGAGGCAAGCCACGGCCGAAACGGCGATGATGCGCATCTTCTCGACGTGCGATCTCTTGCTTTGGAGCAACTGGCCCGTCCACACGCCGAACAGGGTGGTCACCGTGCTGGTGAGGAAATTGATATTCGTCCAATTATCGGGATTCGGATGGCCGAACACCCACGTGTCGATGACCGCTCCAATGTTCGTCGTCTTCGACAGGAACGGGCCCTCCGTTCCCGGGAACGCCACAAACAAAGCCCAGTGACCGGCGAGAATCAGAAGCGCAATCACTGCCTGCCAGCGGAACTTGAGCTTCATGATCAGGTAGCAGAGGAAGTACGTGATCCCGATTTGCGCCAGAACGTTGATGAGCTGGAAGTTCATCTTTCCCATGTCGATCGACCCGAGGATCTGGCTCCACAGGATGAGCCGGAAACTCCGCCACGCGACGTGGCTGAAGAGTTGGCGCTCCGTGTCGCCTTTCGCCATGCGGTTGGCCAGCGCGAACGGCATCGCGACGCCCACCATGAACATGAATGCCGGTTGGATCAGGTCCCAAAACACTATCCACTCCCAGGGCATGTGGTCGAACTGGCTGGCGATGCCCGCGAAGGCCGGACGCCGCGCCGCCAGCGCGGCAAGACCGAAGCCACCCGAGGTGAGGACGATCATGATGAACCCGCGGTAGGCGTCCAAAGCCAAATAGCGCGCCGGCGCCGGAGCTTCGGCCGGCGGGGCGCCGGCCGCCTGCGATCGTGGAACTGTGGTTTCAACCTGCATTTGGGAGGAGCCTACCACACTGTCTTGCACATGGCGGCAAGGTAACGTTCGGAGAGCCGGGAATTAGAGCCGAATCGAGCCGCCCGTGCGTGAAGAAGGCAGCAAGGATGTCCCTTTGTCCCTAATAGATTCCCTTCGAACCCTTCGCGGATGTTGCCGCTTCCCAATAGATTGGAAAGGACTTTACTCCGTGGAAAAACGTGCTGAAATCCCTGTACCAGCTCATGCTGCACTGATTGCAGGGCGTTGTTGCAAAGTCGTCCTTTGTCATCGTGAGGATGTTGCCCAGCACCTGCGGCAACTGCATGCAGGGCCTTACGTCGCCGAACCAATCGACGAACATGACACGATTCCCGCCGAGGCACTCATAGCGCACCTTGGATGGGTCTCTCAGGTACTGAATGATATTCTGCATGGACACCGTGGAATTGACAATCGAATACTTGTGCTGCTTTTTAATCTCGATTACGCTTTCCAAAGACCTGATCACCAGCTCTCTCGACAGGCTGATCCCTTCCCCGCCCAGTGGATAAACGACCGACTTCGAGAAAGTCGGGTAATTCACTGAAATGAGGTCGAATCCCATTTCGGTCGCTTTTATGAACAGCTTTTCCATCTGATCGTGGTTGTTGTTCCAGATGAGAATCGAAGCCATAGATTTGATCTTTGTACGCTTAATTCTCTTGAGCGCGTCTTCCATGTCCCGCATGATATTCGGAATTCTTCGGGACTCTTCCAGGACCTTGGGGTCATCGGAATCCAGCGAGATCGAAATCATGTCGTTTCCGGCTTCATCCAGAAGATCGAGCCTCTCGTCCGTAATGAGTGCGGGAGCCGCATCGAGAACGGCATTATGAATGTTGCGGGAAGTGCATTTTTTGACAAAAGCGATGATATTCGGATGCATGAGCGGTTCCCCGCCCGTGAGAGTGATATGAGAAACTCCGAGATCCGCAAGTTTGTCGATGGCCAGCAGCGCTTTATCCTTATCGATAAATACTTTGGGCCTCTGCTTCCAGATGTCACAGAAAGTGCACTTAGCGATGCACACATTGGTAATGGCAAACTCCGCTACTCGCAAGGAACCGGTAACGAACGTCTTAACTATGTGTTTGTGCTTTGAGTTCATCGAATCGTCCTTCGGTACGACGGGATTCCGATACCTGCACCCGAATGCCCTTCAGCATACACCCTGTCGTTGCTACTGGCATTTTCAGTAAAGATTTCCCAGGACCGACCCCATCCGGCGAACGAGCCAGCGCCAGAGTTTACCCCTGTCCTTCCCAATGCCCCGTCGTCCGCCAACGACGGGCTGATAACAAACGAATCGTCCTCGCTCATGAGGAACACGGCGGCGAACACTCATCCCACGCGATGCGCTATGATATGGCGCCATGTGCGACGTCACGCGAAGAAACCTCCTGCTCGCGGCAGGCGCCGTCGCCGGATTCACTCCGGCCGGCGCCCACGGACAACCCAGCCAGACCCCGGCGGCGGACCAAATAAATCAAGTCGATCCCGTCGCTGCCGGCGTGTACTTCCACCAGGGCGACATCGAACACCAGGGCCACTGCAACAACGGCTGGATCGTCTTCAAAGACTACGTCCTCGTGATCGACGCCAACTTCCCGTCGGGCGCGCAGAACATCCTGCCCAAGATCCGCGCGCTCACGCCGAAGCCGATCCGCTTCGCCTTCGACACCCATCACCACGGCGATCACGTTTACGGCAATGCGGTGTGGAACGAGCAGGGCGCGACGGCGGTCGCCCACACCGGCGTGGTCGAGGAGATGAAGCGCTACGAGACCGGCTATTACGGGAACAAGCCGGGACGTTGGGAGGACGCGGCCAAAGAACGCAAGGACGTGGCCGCCAGCCGCCTGCTCCCGCCGTCGGTGCTCTTCCCCAGGGAGCTCTACTTCGACGATGGCGAGCATCGCGTGGAACTGCTGCACCTCGGGGTCGCCCATACCCACGGCGATGCGGTTGCCTGGCTGCCCAAGGAGCGTATCCTCTTCACCGGCGACGCCTGCGTAAACGGCGCATACAACTTCGTGGGAGACGGCGACGTGGAGAAGTGGATCGGAACGCTGGACGCCGCAAAGAAACTTGGAGCGAAGGTCGTTTGCCCGGGCCACGGTCCGCGCGGCGTTGAGACTGTGCTCGATGACCAGCAGCTCTTCTTCCAGCAGTTGCGCGAGAAGGTCGGAGCCCTGCTGCAGGCAAAGAAGAGCCCGCGCGAGGTCTATCAGGCTATCGGGCAGATTCGCGGCGAGCTCCTGGCCCAAACCAGAATTGCCCGCTATATCGGCAAGGATTCACTAGCCCCGCAGGTCGAGAAGGTGCTCAAGGAGATGACGGGGCAGGGGTTCCCGGCGGATGCCAAAGCGTCAACCGGCGCCCGGCTCCTCCACGCGCGAGCCCACGCCCTGCAACTCGTCTGACGCCGGGACGCCGACCTCCAGATTGGCTTCGCGGCAAGGGCCATCCATGGGGGAGCAGGGAGCATGACTTTGCCCTGGGTCGGGCTCTCTCGCCTTAAGACCCGCGAGCGCCGCGAGGGTATATTATGCTGAAACCAGCACTTCCAGGTATGGATTTCGCCTGAATGCAGAAATGCCTGAAACGCAGATGGAGGGCCAGCATGAAGATCTCCCGCCAGACCGTCGACCTTTCCGCATACCCCGAGATGGTTGTGATCTACCTCGGCATGCAGGCCCACACCTTCGGCGGCTTCATCAAGCTTCTGAAACTAGGTCCCCAGATCAAGCGGGCGGCCGAAGCCGCGCCCGACGGACTGTTGCACCACGAAGAGAACATCATCATGAGTCTCTTTCCTTTGCATGTGGGAGTCCGCCAGTACTGGCGCGACTTCGAATCGCTGGAGCGATGGACTCGCGAAATGCCTCACATGGGTTGGTGGCGGGATCTCATCGCGCGCCCGCAAGGCGTCAGCGTCTGGCATGAAACCTACTGCCTGCGCGGCGGCATCGAGTCCGTGTATCTAGCTTCCAAGGACAATGGCGCCAGGCCCGGATTGCTGGCCTTCGCGCCCAGCGTCGATCCTAGCGGCACCATGTTGTCCGCCCGCCGGAGGTTGCAGCGTGACAGCGCCGAGCATCCGCCGCTGGTGGCAGAGTAATCGAGGTCGTCCGTTCGTGGATTTGGAGCCGTCTGGCGGATTCCCCAGTGAGGCCACCGCGAGCTGCTATTCTTTCTTCCCGGATTCGACCGGAATCTCGACCGTGCCTTCGGGCATGCCATAGACCTTGATCATGCCTGCATCAGGCCGCTGCGGTTGAGGGCGTAGC
Source organism: Terriglobia bacterium (assembly GCA_963823095.1). GTDB lineage: Bacteria > Acidobacteriota > Terriglobia > Bryobacterales > Bryobacteraceae > CAIVVT01. Next base: position 52,651 of record CAWGKI010000016.1, on the reverse strand, counting down.
GTGAACTCGGGCGCCGCGGCCTTCATCTGCTGCGCCAACGCAATCGCCCGATCCATCTCAACCTGGCTCATAGCGAATTTCACGCGGATCTGGCTGCCCTGCGCCGTAATATCCAACTTGCGAAGGAACTCTTCAGACTGCTGGGCATCCACCTTTCCCTCCATGGAGGATCTGCAGCTTCGCAGTGATCGAGTGGACCATTTTGCTCGCCGACTCCGCATCCTTCGTCGACAGGCTCAAGGCCACCTTCAGTCCGTCGTGGAAAGCGACGCCGGCCTCGATACCCCGTATTTCGGAAGCCATCGTTTGGAGGTTGACCCCGGCCGGTTGGAATCCAGCCGGCGGAAACATGGAAGGCGGTGCTGTCGCCAGAAGCCAGAGGTCGTTACCGGGTGCGAGCGATGCCGCCCGCGCCAGCAAAGGACTTGAACTCAGGTTTGAGCGCTGGCTGCGGTCGATTGCGCCACGCAACGAATCGGAGTCGCCGAACAGCAACGTGTTCTCGTCCAGCAACGCCACCTCAGAGTTGACACCCCCAGGCGACGAGGCATAGATTTCGACTCCCTTGTAAGCGCGATGCACACCGTGCAGCAAACCCTCCAGATGCGCAGCGGGAAAATGGCCTCTGAGAATGATCAGCACCGGCGAATTCGCCGATGCGCCCGGTTTCTTGACGTCCTGCTCTTTCGACGCAAGCGGGTTTTTACCCGGCGCGGAGAGCAACACCTCGTCGATGTCCCGCAGAAACTGCAGGGCCGGGAGACTCATCATCCCCATGCTGGCCTGGTTCAGGCTCTTGTCCAGCGATTTTCCCGCCGCCGATTGGCGGATGGCGTGAATATCCACTCCAAGCAGAATGACCGCGTCCGGGTGGGCGAGCCGCCAGGCCCGAGGCATGCCGTCTGGCGACGATGCCGTTTGCGCCGTGGCCGGCAGTAAAGAGAATAAGAGGCCTATAAATCCGATAATTCGCCGGTACATATAACGCTCCCTTCTCGACCGTGAAGAAGCCCGCGCGTTCAGCATATCTCAGGAATCTTCCGGCGCGCAGCCATTCTTCCTCTTATGGGACGGCGCTGGAGAGCCGCGGGGGCGGCTTTCCAGACCCCGCACAAGCGTTCCGCGAAGGCGCAGCTGCCGAAGCAGCGAAGCAGGAGCCGCTACCCTGAGCGCGCTCCTGCTTCTTTGTGAACCTACCTACTGGACCGTGATCGTCGCGGAAACCGACCGGGATGCGCCGCCGCCCGTTCCCGTGACCGTGAGCGTGCGGGTGGCTCTTCGAGCGCTGGATGTGACGGTCACCGTGAGTGTTGAGGTTCCGTGGCCACCTGCAATGCTGGTTGGACTGAGCGTTGTCGTGAGGCCGGTCCGGCCCCCGCTGACCGTCAGAGAGACAGTCGAGTTGAATGTGCCGGAAGGCGTTAGCGTCACGACGTAAGTCGTGCTGACGCTGCCCGAGGATGGCCGCGTGACAGTCCTTGAAGCCGGCGAAATGGTCATGGTGAACGTGGAGTTCGATGTGACCACGAGTGTCGCCGACGTCGAGTGCGAGAGACTGCCGCTGGTGCCCGTGACTGGGATGGAGTAGCTACCCGGCGCCAGAGTCGTTGCTGCGGTCAGAGTAAAAGTCCCCGACGAAGAGACGGCACTGGCTGTGATTCCGGTGGGCGGAGTGACCGTCCAGCTAACGGTTCCGGTGAATCCGCCGGAAGGCGTCGCCGTCAATGTGTAATTGCCGGTGGTGCCGCCTTGGAGCACCGTTTGCGAAGCGGGTGAGACGGAAACGCTGAAGTCCGGGGTCGAGGAGTAGGAGAGAGCGCACTTTCCGCCCGAGGCATTCAGCCAGTTCTGTTGAATCAGGTAGTTCAACCCGCCGAGCGCCATGTTGGCCGCGGAGCCATTCGTGGCGTTATAGGTCGTTCCGAAGGTCCAGGCGCACTTGTCCGCGTTCTCGTTGCCGGCCGAGTCGTACCAGGCGTCGAGTTCGGGGTCCGTCACAGACTCCTCTAGCTCGTGCGCGATCACCGACGCCATGGCATCGGCGCCAGCGTCGCCGTTCGGGCTGACCGATTGCACCGCACAAGCGCCGAGATTCGGGCCCTGGGCATCGCCGACGAACGCGAACTTGACATTCGTGGAACCGAGCGTCCCGTAAGTGTGCCAGCCGCAATACTGCGTCAGGAATCCAGAAGTTTCGTTAACGCCCGGCGCCGTCAGCACGAAGTACACACCGTTCGCGTCGAGGGGAAGCTGCCCGGAACCGATGGCGTTTGCCACGAGGGTCCCGATGTCGTTATCGCTCAGCGAGGTGCCCAGCGATCCGGGGTCCGAAGCGCTGCCCCCATAGCTCACGGAATTCGCCACGTTCCCGGTCGTGTCGCCGTAAGTGGTGTTGATGTTGAAGTACGGCGAACCTCCGATGTGGCCTGCCAGGTTCGTCAGAATGCTGTTCGCACCGGCATCCGTGGACCAGTTCCCATACCAGATGTAGTAGACGTGCGTGGTCCCCTGAATGACGGGACCACCGTGGTAACTGATCCCGTTCCCCGTCGTGACGGCCTGGCCAAGCGCGCCGCGACTCAGTCCGCGGATCAGATCGCCGCGGCCATCGGGACGGGTGTCTTCGCCGGACCCCTTATCGTCTCGCGCAACTGCGGACATGGGGATCGTAATCGCTCCGAGTAAAAGCAGACTGGCTGCGAGGTTTGGATACTTCACATTCGTTTCTCCTTGGTAAATGTAAGCTTCTGGAACCCAGCCCGCGAATGGCCGGCTGAGTGGCACGCCGCGGATGGTGTGGTCCCGGACAACCTTCGAACGCCCCCTGAAGATCTGGTGGCCACTGCCAACGCGCCATGCCGGTGCGCCAGCAGTCGAACGACTTGTCGCCGGGCCGTCGTTTTGACGCCGTTCACCCGGCAGGAACACCCCATCTCTGGACTAATCTTATTGAGGAAGTAAAGTATCAAAATTATAGACTCGCTGGATCGCCGAAACAAGACTGTCTTTTGTCAAGCGGCAGTTGCGCCTGCCAGTCGAGACCGCGCCGGGGAAACCGCGAGGCCATAGTCGATGCTGGTGTCTGGTATGGTACATTGAGTCGTCATGGACAGAGTGCGCAAGATCACCATTGAGGTACCGCTGGAGCTACTGGAGAAGGCGCAACGGGCAAGCGGTAGCGGCATCACGCAGACGGTCCGCACCGGGCTGCAACTGGTTGCGGCATCGCAGACTTACTCGCGGCTGCGCGAACTCCGAGGCAAGGTCCGCTTTACGCGTACGCTCGCCGAACTGAAGGCCGACAGATGATCGCGGTCGACACCAGCACCTGGATCGCATTCCTGCAAGGAGATAGCGGTGAGGACGCCGAGGTCCTCGACAGTGCTCTCCAGAACCGGCAGGTCGTAATGGTGCCTGCCGTGCTCACGGAAGTGCTGAGTGACCCCAACCTGCCTTCGGAGGTTTCACAAAACCTCTCGGAAGTGCCTCTCCTCGAGGTGGGGCTTGGCTACTGGAAACGCGCGGGAGAATTGCGAGCCAAGGTGTTGGCGAAGCGACGCAAAGCGCGTCTCGGAGACGCCCTCATCGCCCAGACCTGTATCGATCACGGAATTCCGCTCCTCACTCGAGACCAGGACTTTCGGGCATTCGCCGATGCTGCCGGCCTTGACCTCGTCTTTGGACCCGCAGCAGGCTGAACCCATCGGCGATTGGCTTACTTTCCAGCAAGGTAGCCTTGTTTGTCGCTGCCGCGTCAGAGGAGTGAACTCGAATGACACACACCTGGGGCTTCGACCCGAAACTCCAGGTGCTGCGAATCAAATGATCGAATGCGGCTAGTGCCCTCGCCGGACAGGTTGACCGATGAGATGCGAACTGGCGGGCGGGACCGTCGACGGGATCGGCGTCAGGAGCCGGATCCGCGTGTTTTGGGAATCGATCACATAGACTTTGGCGGCCGGATTCACCAACACGCTGCACGGGAAATTCATCCGGGCGGCCAGTGCCGGCCCGCCATCGCCCGTGTTGCCGGGAAGCGCCGAGCCACCTGCGATGGTCGCAATTACTCCATTGGTGGTGACCATTCTCACGCGATTGTTGATCGAGTCGGCGATGTAGAGGTTGCCGCTGGTATCCACGGTGACGGAGGTCGGATAGTGCAGCAGCGAATTGACGGCTAAGCCGCCGTTGTCGGCTTTGCCCGGAATTCCGAAGCCGGCAACCGTAGTGATCTTGCCGTCGGCGGCGGCTATCCTACGCACACGATGATTCGAGGTGTCGGCGAAATAGAGATTGTCCGCGGCGTCGAAAGCCATTCCCGTCGGCTGATAGATTTCGGAATAGGAAGCGTTCGCGCCGTCGCCATAGTAATTCCCCGTCCCGTCGCCTGCGATGGTGGTGATGGATGAGTCCGTGACGGAGACCATGCGGATGCGGTTATTGCCCGTATCGGAGAAATAGACATTGCCCTTGGAATCCACGGCGATGCCCGTGGGACCCGCTATTTGAGCGTTGGAGGCGAGCACGATAGCCGTACCGGCGGCAACGGTGTAGGGCGTCGTGTCACCGGAGAATCCCAGCGTTCCGGTCCCGGCGAAGCGCGAGATGTTCCCGTCGGTGCCGACCTTACGGATCGTGTGATTGCCCGTGTCAGAGAAGTAGATGTTCCCGGAGCCGTCCACGGCGATGCCGCCAGGAGGGCCGAATTGGGCGGCGGTGGCTGCCTTCCCATCCCCGGCATTTCCCGCGACGCCGCTGCCGGCGATGGTGGAGATGTTCCCGTTCGTGTCGACTTTACGAATGCGATAATTCACCGAGTCGGCAATGAAGAGATTGCCCGACTTGTCCATGGCCATGGACGACGGGAAGTTCACTTCGGCGCTGAGCGCAGCGCTTCCGTCGCCCGAGAATCCGGCAGTTCCGTTACCGACAATCGCGGAAATGGTGTAGGCAGGCGCAGTCTGAGCTTGGCACAGCACGGGCAGAAGCAGGAGCGCTAAGCCCATCCCCCGCAATGCGCCGCCCGGTGCCGAGCCATGCCATCGCGGACCTGTGGAAATCAATCGCACGAAATTCTGGATCACCTGAAACCGAGCCTCCCTGAAACGGGCGCCGCTACCCGAGCGTTTCTCACCGGGTTGCGGCTAGCCGGACACGCCCGCCAGGCGGAGCGACAAGAATCGCCCACCTGCTGTACAGGTTCGCCATCCGGCCGGACCTAAGTCAAGTTTAGGGACGGAATGGGGAGTCGCCCGGTGTACATCAATCCCGCGTAATCCCACTGTTCCGGGCCCGAAATGAAACAATCGTCGCACTGCCGGGCGATTATTTGGAGAATCCTGCGAGGTTCGGCGCACTAGAACTTCTTAGGGGGGCCAGCCTTGGCATTGTTCCGGACCCGAAGCGCCGCCATCTTCGGCATTGAAGCGCAGACCATCGAGGTAGAGGTCGACCTCTATCCCAGCGCTTCCCAGAGAGACTCCGTCGTCGTGGGCATGCCCGACATGGCCGTGCGCGAGAGCCGGGAGCGCATCCGCAGCGCTCTCTCGAACAGCGGCTTCGGCTATCCCTCGAAGTCGGTGACCATCAATCTGGCGCCTGCCAACGTGCGCAAGGAAGGGGCCGGGTTCGACCTTCCCATGGCGGCGGCGGTGCTGGGCGCGATGGGAAGGATCCGGCCTTGCAGCGAGACTCTTCTGACGGGAGAGCTTTCGCTCGACGGCGGGCTGCGACCCGTGCGCGGCGTCCTCTCCATGGCGGTTTGCGCCCGCAAGAACGGCTTCAGGTCTTTCATCGTACCTAAGGAGAACGCCGCGGAGGCCGCGGTGGTCGAGGGCCTGAAAGTGTATGGCCTCAGGCACTTACGAGAAGCCGTCGGGCTGCTGAACGACCCGGATCAGTTCGAAGCGACGAAACCGGCACTGCTTCAGACAGGGGAATGCGCCCGAGCCGTACCCGATTTCGGGGAAGTTCGGGGACAGGCTACGGCGAAGCGGGCGCTCGAAGTCGCCGCGGCTGGAGGTCATAACGTATTAATGGTGGGACCGCCCGGGTCCGGCAAGACGATGCTGGCGCGCCGGCTGGCCGGGATCCTGCCCCCGCTGACTTTCGAGGAGGCCTTGGAGACGTCGCAGATCCACAGCGTGGCCGGTGTCCTGTCCGCCGATGAAGGACTGCTGCGCGAGCGCCCATTCCGCGCTCCGCACCACTCGGTCTCCGACGCCGGATTGATCGGCGGAGGCATGGGCACCCCGCATCCCGGAGAGGTCAGCCTTGCGCACCACGGCGTCCTGTTCCTCGACGAACTGACCGAGTTCAATCGCAACGCCTTGGAGATGCTCCGGCAACCGCTGGAGGAGCGCGCCGTCACCATCGCCCGCTCGCAGATGACTCTGACGTTCCCGTCCGACTTCATGTTGATCGCCGCGCTCAACCCATGTCCGTGCGGCTATCATGGCGATCCGACGCACGAGTGCCGCTGCACCGGGGGCATCATCCAGCGCTATATGGGCAAGATCAGCGGGCCGCTGCTGGACCGCATCGACCTGCATATTGAGGTCCCGGCCGTGGCGTACCAGGAATTGCGCGGCAAAGAGACCGGCGCGACGTCGGCGGAGATGCGCGAGCGCGTCCTGGCGGCCCGGGCCGTGCAGGCGGCGCGCGGGTCCATCAATGCGGTAATGCCGCCGGGCAAGCTGCGCGGGTTCTGCCCGCTGGACGCCGCCGCGGAGAAGACGCTCGAAATGGCGGTGCGGCGGCTGGCGCTTTCGGCTCGCGCGCACGATCGGATTTTGAAAGTCGCCCGCACCATCGCCGACCTGGGCGGAAGCGAACAGATTCAGGCGAAACACATCGCCGAGGCGGTGCAGTACCGGTCGCTCGACCGGGAGTATTGGAAGTGAGGGGCATCGACTTGAAGGGGGCGCAATGCCCCTGAGCGCGGAATCCCGGAACGAGGAGCTTAAATGCATTCTCCGGACGGGCCTACCTACTCTCAGTAACGAGCCACATTATGCAAACACAAGCAGTTAGACTTCTTCGGCAAGCCCTTGGCGACGAAACCGCCGCTTTCAGGGACGGACAGTGGCAGGCCATCTCCGCACTGGTTCAACGCAGGGCGCGGCTCCTCGTAGTCCAGCGGACGGGATGGGGTAAGAGCCTGGTGTACTTTCTCGCCACGAGATTGCTTCGCGACCAGGGCGCGGGCTGCACAATTCTGATCTCTCCGCTGCTATCGCTGATGAGAAATCAGATCGCCGCGGCTCAGAGGATCGGAGTGAGAGCGGAAACGATCAACTCATCGAACGAAGCGGATTGGCGGCGGATTGAAACCGGCCTTCACCAGAATGAGTTGGATGTGCTCCTGATCTCACCGGAGCGGCTCGCCAACGACGATTTCGTCAACCGTTGCCTCCTGCCCATCGCAAATAAGGTCGGCCTTTTCGTGGTTGATGAGGCTCATTGTATTTCGGATTGGGGCCACGACTTCCGACCGAATTACCGGAGGATCGTCAGGATACTAACGGCGCTCCCGCGAACCATCCCCGTTCTCGCCACGACCGCGACAGCGAACGATCGGGTCGTCGGAGACATCAGCGAGCAACTCGGACCGAATCTCGAGGTCCAGCGCGGCCCTCTGACGCGGGCGAGCCTCAGCCTCCAAACCATCAGCCTGCGTTCGCAGGCCGAGCGCATGGCTTGGCTGGCCAGCCTTATTCGAGAACTGCCTGGAAGCGGCATCGTTTACACTCTTACCGTTCGGGACTCTCAGCGCCTTGCCAACTGGCTCCGGTCTCAGGGGATCGATGCGGAACCCTACAACGGCCCCATGGAGACGGAGCAGCGTGAAATCCTGGAAAACCGCCTGCTCAACAACAAGGTCAAAGTCCTGGTGGCTACGGTCGCTCTCGGGATGGGATTCGATAAGCCCGACCTTGGATTCGTCATCCATTACCAGCGGCCCGCCTCCGTTGTGCACTATTACCAACAGGTTGGTCGCGCGGGACGCGCTGTCGATAATGCCTATGGGGTTCTGCTGAACGGGGAAGAAGACGATGCCATCGCGGAGTACTTCATCCGGACTGCCTTCCCCACCGCGCAAGATGTGGATAGGCTTCTGACGGCGATGCGAACCGCTGACGGCGCGCTGACCATCCCGAAGATCCAACAGCGCGTCAATCTCTCCAAGGGCAAGATCGACAAGATTCTGGATTTTCTGCTGCTCGAATCGCCAGCGCCCATTCAGAAGACCGCAAGCGGTTACGTACTGAACCCAGTGCGCTGGCAAATGCCCGCTGACAGGGTAGAACTGATCACGAACCTGCGCAGGTCTGAGTTGCAGCGAATGAAGGACTACGTGGCGAGCCAGGATTGCCTCATGCAGTTCCTGGCAGAGGAGTTGAGCGACCAAGACGCTGGACCGTGCGGTAAGTGCGTGAACTGCGCCGGGCAACTCCTCAGGCAAGACTACCCCGAGGGACTGGCCCAGGCGGCAGTGGAATTCCTCGATCATCTGGAAAATGCCATCCAGCCGCGAAGGAACTGGCCGCCCGGGTTGGCCGATGCCGAGGCGCGTGGGAGAATCTCGCTTGAACGGCAGGCGCGGGAAGGGCGCGCATTGTGCCGCTGGGGCGATCCCGGGCTTGGCGCGCTCGTGAGGCAGGGCAAGCAGCAAGCCCATTGTTTCGACGACCGGCTGGTGGAAGCTGCCGCCACTTTGGTCGCCAACCGGTGGCGGCCCGATCCGGCGCCGGCCTGGGTCGCCTGCATTCCATCGAGAAGGCACCAGGCTCTTGTCCCGGATTTCGCCCGGCGACTCGCGGGCCGGCTTGGTCTCCCGTTTGTGGAGTGTATCCGCAAGGTAAGGGATACCGAACCGCAAAAGACTCGCGATAACAGCTTTCAGCAGGCGCGGAACCTCTTGGGGGCTTTCGCTATCGATCGGGCAGCCATCCGGCCTGAGCCGGTGTTGCTTGTGGACGACATGGTCGACTCGCGGTGGACGTTCACCGTAGCAGCCGCTTCGTTGCGTCGAGCGGGAAGTGGACCTGTCTATCCATTTGCTCTGGCGGACAGTTCCTCCGAAGATAATGTTTAGGAGATGGGATTGGAGTACACTTTAACGCCCGATACGCAAGCGGTGCTCCTCCTGTGCGGGGAGCTTGGCCAGCGCGGACAGCAACGGCATGAAGCCCCTGGGTCCCCGGCAATACGGCACACTCGCCACGTGGCTGAAAATGGAGGGCTTGCGCCCGGGCGATCTGCTCACACCGGAAGGCCGGGTGAAGCTGGATGGACTCCAAACGCCGGAGGTCAACGCGCCTCGCATTCTGCCGCTGCTCGAACGGGGTGCGGCCCTCGCCCTGATCGTCGAGAGGTGGGAAAGAAGCGGCCTCTGGGTGATCAGCCGCAGTGATGTTTCCTATCCGGAACGTCTAAAGCGGTACCTCGGCCAGACGGCTCCGCCTCTCCTCTATGGCGTCGGCTCGAAGAGTCTGCTGAATCGCGGGGGCCTCGCCGTGGTCGGGTCGCGCGACCGGTCGGAAGAGGACGGCGAATTCGCGCGCCGGGTGGGGGAGCATTGCGCCCAGGAAGGCATCGCGATTATCTCGGGCGCCGCCAAAGGGATCGACCGGGACGCGATGTCCGGCGCTCTGGATGTCGGGGGCTGGGCACTGGGGGTTCTCGCCGAGGGTCTGGCCAAAACCGCCACCTCGGGCCAGTACCGCTCCAGGCTGGTGAGCGACCACCTGACGTTGGTCTCGCCATACGATCCCGATTCGAGATGGTTCGCGTACACCGCGATGGAGAGGAACAAGCTTCTATACGGTCTCAGCGATGCCGCGCTGGTGGTCGCCAGCTCCGCCGACTCCGGAGGCACATGGGCCGGCGCCACCGAAGCCCTTCAACTCGGCAAGGTGAAGGTCTTCGTGAAATCCGCTGGCACAACGGCGCCTGGGAATCCGAAACTACGGCGCATGGGCGCGATACCATTTCCTGAGGAACCTTGGGAAAACCTTCGGCCTCTGTTTACGCCGCCGGAAGAAAAGAACGGACTCTTGTTCGCCGGCGCTGCCCAAGATGATTCTCCTGCCGTGGAGCCGGACGCGCGGCCTATCGCGCCCCCCGCGCCTGAGGTCTCCTCCCGCGGGCGATCAAACCGCGCCGGCGGCAGCGCCCTCTGTGGAATCACAACGGACCGAGGTAGCGGAGTCCACGCGGGACGCATACACGCTGGTGATCGATGCCCTGTTGGCCCTGTTGCGGGAACCGCGGACCGATGAGTGGCTAGCGGAGCAAATGGGCGTGCGCACGGCGCAGATGAAGGACTGGCTGGATAGAGGCGTCCGGGAAGGCCGCATTCTAAAACTGAAAAAGCCCTTGCGCTATGCCGCGCACGCGCCTGATCTCTTTACCGATTGAGCCGCCAGAGTACCTTTATCATGCCGAGCGACAGATGCTCAATCCGGAGAGGTACGGCCGTATAATCCAGCAACTGCCCTGACCCCGCATAGGGCTTGACTCGGCGGTTTTCCACATGTTTTCAACAAGAATCTTGGTTACAGCTCGAATTGCGAGCCCAAAACGGTAAACTTCTCGATCCCTATTTCGAATACATATCCTGGGCGCAGGCTCCCGCGATGACGGAGAGCGTGGCGTCCCTCCGTACGGCGTAGAATATCTGCGGAGAACAGAACATGGGGCAGCTGTTCAGTCCCAAAGGAGAATCTCGATTTCCCTATGTCGATAGATCCCGCGATTACGAGACACCTCGATGAAGTCGCCGAGCGTAACCGCGCCGGTCTACGTCGGGCAAGAGCTGGCTCAGTCCCGGTGGGAAGCTTCTCGTTCATTCAGGAGCCAGGCGAAACGCCGTCGATTGTGGATGATCGTGTTTTCATTCAACTGGGGCAAGCCGATGGCCAGCGCATCATTTGCCACGAGGATCACGTCACATGCTGGAATACCCTCACGGGGCATCAGGCGGCCAATCACACATTGGACTACCTTGATGGCTTTGGGCCTGACGATTGGCCGCGCGGCCGGGTTGTTTTCAACGCGGTGACGAAGCGATTCGAGGTCTATCTCGATAAGCATCTGCGGGCGCCGCAGTTTGAGAAGCAGATTCTGGCCCGCTTTCACTTGACGAAAGACGAAACTTCCTTTGCCAATGATCCGAGCTTTACTGCCACGCGCTTCACACTTGGCCCGGATGGCCCGCAGGAGCATGTGCTGTAGCCGCCTCAGAGCGCTAACACACGCCACTTGATAACGGATTTAGAGGTCTGATTCATGTAGAATGACAAAGGTGTTTTGCAGGAAAGCAGGCGATGAGCCGAAGGAGGCCTACGTCGGCCCTTATTGGTTCGTCCGGAGCGATGCTGGGAAAGTCCTTCTAATTGCTCACCGCTGCGCGTTGTCCGACGCGGAAAAATATGGAGGCTGCCTAACCTGTCCGCACGGCCATTACGACCTCTGGGAAAGCTGGAAAACAGGAAGCCCTCCGGACGGAATCGCCGCCATGGTGCGGGACGCCGAATACGAGGAGTGGCCGAGTGGACGCGTTGTGTACAACGCCGTCCATGACCAGTTGATCGTTTACGCCGACAGGCAGATATCTCAATACGACCTTGAATATGTCCAGAAGCATTTCGGCATCCCGACTGGGCGGGCGGACGTCGTGAGAGATGGTCATTATCAGAGCACACGGTCCCTGCATCCGCGATTAGTCCAAGCTCCAAGGAAATCGAAATGCATGATTGCGTTGTGTACAACCGGAACTGCGCGCGCTTGGTGTTCGATACCGGTCGGCAGCTTCTGCGCCACCCGGCCAGTAGAGGGCAACTCCAGAGACATCCGGGTTGCCTCGAAACCGCTGATGAGTAAAAGGAAAGGTTGACGGTAGACAATGTCGACGACACGACCGAAAGGAACTCGAATGACTGACGATTTGAACGGCTGGCGCTTTGGACGCGGACTGGACGACGACTTCATGGAGAAATTGGAGATCATGGCAAAGCAACCCGGCTGGTTTGCTGACGTGCTCGCCGATCATGACCTGATCCTCGGTATCCGGAAGAACTATGTGAACGTATACCGGCTCGGCCAGTCATTGTTCAAGATCGAGAGGAAAGGGAAATCTGGCGCATTGAAAGTCAGTACCCATCCCAAGTACCTCCTCGACCCGGGCCTTTCTAAGCCAGTGTCGTTCGATGGCGCCGCATTCGAGGTTGGAACCATTGATCCCCTGCTCAAAAGATACAAGGGCGTCGAAGCACTCAAGCGGATGAAGCGCGCTGCCGAACCCTACGGTGGGGGAGAAAAGAAGGGACTGCACTCAATCATCCTCGACAACAAGAATGTTGTCGACACGGAAATCGCGTTCAGCTGCGATGCGGAGAACGACGATGAGGGGCGCTACGTGCCACGCATTGACCTCGCATGCTTTGAGGAAATAAAGGAAGGTATCCGGCTCCGGTTCTGGGAGGCTAAGCTATACACGAACGGAGAACTTCGTGCTTCCGGGGATACCGACGCGCCTGTCGTCGGGCAGGTCAGGAGCTACCGAGAATGGCTAGCAGAACACCGAGATGACGTGGTCAAGAGCTACCGGGTGGTCGCCCAAAATCTTGTCGACATAGGGCGTTGGGTCGCTCCCCAAAGAAACGTGGGCGAACTGGTGCTGCGGGTCGCAGAGGGTGCGCCGTTCGAAATCGACAAGTCCCCGATGGTTGGCCTGCTCATCTATGGCTACGATGACGCTCAAAAGAATAGCAAGTACTGGAAGGCCCACATCGGAAAGCTCAAGCAAGAAACGTCGATGCCACTCCTCTTGAAGGGTGATCCGAAGAAGATGAAGCTGCGCGGGCCGCAGACCGATTGAGATTTCGTCGACATTTGGCCATCACCTCGAGGGGGTAAGTGTGACCGGAGTTCAGTTGACTGTGCACCGCGGCACGCACCAGATCGGCGGGACGTGTATCGAGATCCAGCACGCCTCAGGCGAACGGCTGATCCTCGACGCCGGAAGACCGCTCGATGCGCCGGAAGGCGCTAACGATGTCGTACCAGCGTCTCTCGACCTCACTCGTCCCGCTTCGGTTCTGATTAGCCATCCGCATCAGGATCATTGGGGCGTAATCGAGCAACTCCCTGAGTCCTGGCCAATCTGGACCGGGAGCAAGTCGGCGCAACTGATTCCCATTCCAGGCGAACTGATGCGCCGGCCCTTCACCCGCACGCTGAAGACGTGGGACAGCCGCACGAAGCGCTTCTCCGTTGGCCCGTTCGCCGTCACGCCAATACTCACCGACCACTCGGCATTCGACGCGTACATGCTCCTGATCGAAGTAGACGGAAAGCGTATTCTGTACACCGGCGACTTTCGCCGGCACGGGCGCAAGTCCAAGCTGGTTGACCGGATGATGGCGAAGCCCCCGGCGAATATCGACGTGCTCATCATTGAGGGTACTAACCTCGGCGCGGACAAGCCTGTGAAGACCGAGCAGGAGATCGAGGCGGATTTCGTGGAGCTGTTCAACCGGACCAAGGGCCGTGTTTTCGTTAGCTGGTCGGGGCAGAATATCGACCGCACTGTCACCTTGTACCGCGCCGCTCTACACACGCACCGGACGTTGGTCATCGACCTCTACACGGCGGATGTCCTGGATAGAATCTCGGACGGGACCAAGCTACCACGTGCCGGCTTCCCGAACCTGAAGGTCGTCATAACGAAAAGGCTCCGCGCCGCGTATGCGAGACTCGGGCGGGAGGACTTCATCGCACGCATGGCGAAGTTCGGGACGGCAGCCAGAAGTCTAGCCGGCGGCCGTGATGTCATCATGTTGCGCCGCGCCCTGATTGCGGATTACAAGAAGGCGGGAGTCATGCCGAATGCGGACGACGCTTACGACTTCTCAATGTGGCAGGGTTATCTGCCAGAGCCCTACCATAGAGAAGCGCTCGAGTGGTGCCAGACTGGCGGTAGCGAGGTTGCCTATCTCCACACAAGCGGGCACGCTTCTCCAGCCGACCTGCGCGCCTTCACCGCGGCATTACAGCCGAAAGTAGTAATCCCGGTACACGGCGAGGGCTGGGACGAACACTCAGATGGCTTTGGAAACGTGAAGCACTTGTGTGATGGCGAGCAGTTTGTGATCGCCTAGATAGCAGCTGAATCCTGCACGGGTGCCCGTGCGGTTACCACGACGATCCGACGCACGAGTGCCGCTGCGCCGGCGGCATTATCTCAACGTTACATGGGCAAGACCAGCGGGCCGCTGCTGGACCGCATCGACCTGCACATTGAAGTCCCAGCCGTGGCATACCAGGAATTGCGCGGCAAAGAGACCGGCGCGACTTCGGCGGAGATGCGCGAGCGCGTTCTGGCGGCCCGGACCGTGCAAGCTGCGCGCGGGTCCATCAATGCCACTATGCCGCCCGGTGGCCTGCGCGGGTTCTGCCTGTTGGACGCCGCCGGGGAGAAGACGCTCGAAATGCCCGTGCGGCGGCTTGCGTTTTCCGACCGGTCTCCGCACGGTTACCATGTGAGCCCGCGCCGGCTCCGCACCCTCGGCGGACTCCGATTCGCGCTTTACAGCCATGGGACCGACCGCGTGCCGCCCTATACAGACCTCGCGTTGGAGACCATCTGAGTACTTGTTTTCTATTAGCTGCATCCTTATAATCCCATCCCATGACAATTAAACCGTTGGCTTTGGCAGTAGCCTTGGGTTTGGTTTTCTGTCTGCTACCCCTCTGCGGACAGTCCGTGACAATTCCCCAAGTGGTGGACGGCGGAGGATGGCACACCACCATCGTCCTCACCAACACGACTACGATTGGGGCAACCGTGAATCTGAGCTTCCACCTCGAAACCAGCGGGGGAGCGACGCAGCCGTGGAATCCGCCGCTGGTAGAGTCGACTCCCACCACCGGCATCGCTTTGGCTGCGGGCTCCTCGCTGTTTCTGCACACTCCAGGCACGGCGGCGGCCTCTTCCGTGGGATGGGCGCAACTGGACGCCCCGGCCGGCGTAGTGGCCTACGTCGTGTTTTCTTCAATGCTAGCGGGGCACCAGACTCAGGATGGAACCGCTCTTGCAGCGGCGCCCGCGAGCCGTTTCCTGGTCCCCTTCGACAATACCGAGGGATTGCTCACCGCGGTCGCGGTGGCAAACTCCACGAATGCCGCCGAGTCCATCTCAGTGAACTTCCGCATGTCGAACGGCTCGGTGGTGCAGACCAGCCTGCCCAGCATGCCGGCCTTGGGGCACCAATCCTTCCTGCTGCCGCAACAGTTCACCGCGACGGCCAATCTGAGTGGCCTGGCGGAGTTCTACAGCTCCTCAGGAAATTTCTCCATGATTGCCTTGCGAGCGAATCCAACATTGGGCTTCACCTCGGCGCCCGTGTATGCCGAGACTGGTTCGCCCATTATCACGGGAGGCGGCACGACCGGGAACACGGTATCCGCACTGTTCTTCATAGGCGGAATGACCAACGGCCCCGGTTTCCCAAGCGCGAACCCTGCAAGCGACCAGTACACGGTCTTCGGCGAGTTCAGCAGCTACTCGGCCAGCGCCTGGGCGAACCTGTCGTCCGGGCAGAAGTTCGGCGCGTGCACGGTGTATGACTTAACTTACGACTCCACGGGAGTGAACCCGTCCGCGGCGGATCACCTGCTGGACGCCGGCAATGTCAGTCTCAGCGGACCCAATCTTGCAGCCGGCGGCGCCACTTTGACGAAATTCACCCTACCCACGGGGCCGTCGGGGCCGACGTACCTTTTGGATCCATCAGCCGGGACGCCGGCATTGGGTGGGACCTACACGTTGACCGGCAGCGGCGGCACGCAGGTCGGCCCGTTCAGCGGTGTTTCCGCGACGCTGCCCTCCAGCTTTACGGTTACGAATTGGAACTCTCTCGCCGCGATCAATCGCGCGGGGCCGCTCGCGATCAGTTGGACCGGATCGGGATTCGACCAGGTCAGCATCGGAGCTTCGGGCAGCACCACGACGGGCACCACCGTTCACGCCGTGTCGATCTCATGCACCGCCGCGGCGAGTTTGGGCACCTTCTCCGTTCCCGTGGGAGCGTTGGCACTGTTGCCTGTCACCAGCACCGGGTCGTTGTCGGTAACCGTTGGCTCTTCACTCACGGGGTCGGCCGGCGGCGGGATTACCACCGCTCAGAATCTCACTCCGAATCTGGTGGGCGGCGGGAAAGTGAACTACGGCACCTTTACGGCGATTCTCGGCACGTCGAAGAGCCTGCCGGTTCAGTAGCCATGACGACTGTCCTGAGGGCAAAACGGATCCACGCAGTTCGTTTGGCCCTCAGGCGGAGCGCGTATCTAGGCCGAACGGCAGCCAGGGATGACACACTCTCTTCCCGATTTCACCCTGGGCGCGAAACCAACGTGGCGTCCAGACGCCGGCCGGTCTACTTGAGCGGTGTCAGCTTGTAGAAGGCCGGATTAAGTCACTCGTCTAAGGCGATACGAGCGCCGCGGAGTCAGGCAGATCCCCTGGCGGCAATGAGGAGAACACCGGGAACGCCTCGGCGTTGATCCCCAAGCTGACGATGGGGCTCGACGAACTGACCAAGAGAAGTCCCGAGAAGCTTCCCAGCTTAAGCAGGGGGCCAGGGTTCACCGCGGTATGCGCCAACGGCCCGAGAGTTATAGTGGTGCTCCCCAGCCGGGTTCCCGCCGCGCCGATCACCGTCAGCGTAATAGTAGCGGAGTCAGTGGGAGATGGGTTCGCGAAGGCGACTCCAGTATTGGTCTGGCAGAACGTGGCGAACTTGGTCGCAGGCGCCTTTTCGGCGTTCACGCCCGCCTCCCCCTGTGCCACTCCCTCCCGGAAGTAGCGAAACAGCGCGCTGGCCTGAACGGGGCCGCTGCACGTGGTTTGCGCCCAGCCTTCCTTCGCAATCGGGAGGCTGTTGAGATCCGCCACGCTCTCGTCATGGACGATCTGTCCAGCCGGCATTTCATCGGTTCGGTCTGAAATCGTTCCCTTGCTAAACGGAATCGGCAATGGGTTCCCGTCGTCGTCATGGAAACTGGTCACACACGTTACCGCCTGCGGAGAGTAATTCACGTAGGTGAAAGTCGCCTGGTAGCCGCCGCCGAACGTAATGTGGGGGAAGTAATAGGACCGCGACGATTCGACGAATGTCGCGGAACCCGTCACTGGGCCCGTAATACTGGATCCGGCTGTGAGACCCACCTGCGCTACATTGCAGGCCGAAACCGTCGTGCCGCTGCATATTGCGGAACTTGTATAAAGCACGTCGAACCCGGCTCCGCTGACGAACTGGCTTGACGCCACCATCGGCACGACGGCCGTTCCAGTCGGAGTGGTCAGGTTCAAAGTGATGGCTGCCGTTTGGGGAGCGGAGGAAAAGCCAAAGTAGTTCGAGCCCGCGGTCTGCTCGACACCCAGGAACGGAGTAGGCCCAGTGCCGACGTAGGTGGTGACCAGGCTATAAGTGCCGGACGTGAACCCTGGAGTGGCGCCCGTATAGCTGCCTGAGAGCGTGCAGGTCGTATTGCCGCCGCTAGCGATGCACAAGCCCAAGGTAATGACATATTGACCGAGCCCGGACGCGTTTGGCCCGTTGCCGGCCATGGTAAAGTTCTGAGCGCTTTGGCCAAGATTCACCGTGATCGACTGAGCTTGTGCGATTAAGGCAGTCAACAGTAGTGCCAGCATGCAAGTTGCTATTCGTGAGATGGACTTCTCACGGGAAACAACAAGGCGAAGCGCGGGATTCCGGTTTCCGATCGAAGGGTTCATAGGTGCTATCGCTTCCTCAAGGTGTGATCTTCGGCGACGGGCCCGATTGAGCCCGTGAGCGGAAAAATCGAACCTGCGGGACGTCGCGGCCCAGCCGGCTGGGAGGCGTCGGACTTACATGGATAGTCCCGCAGGATCGAGCAACGAAAGAGATAGCCTCTCCTCCTCGGCCAACATTCTTTCGGTGGCTTGAGTATGTAGCTTGCGGCGCCGGTTATCCTTGCGCATGGTCAAGCAGCTCTGCAAATCGGAATCGAGAAGCGAGCCATAGCACGCAACGCGCCTCCGCAGCCTGTCCCAATCGCGCGCGGGAGAGATACGAGCGAATCGTATGGCCGCAATCATGAGGCCCCATTCTCAATCCGGAATGCGCTCCGAATTCAGGCCGAGGGCTATTGGCGTGCCTCTCCCACCTTTTGTTGGACGGCCTCCAACTCCCTGCGGCAGCCGCCCGCGTTCGGGGCGATCCGGCAGGCCGCGCGGAGTTGTTCCAGCGCTTCCGAATAGCGGCCGACGTGCTCATCCGCCACTCCCAAATCAAAGCGAGCCACAAAGTCGGACGGAGCCGTCGCCACAACTTGTTCCAAATTGGCGCGCGCCTTCGCGTAACGAGCCTGCTGGATATAGGCCACCCCGAGATCGCGGCGCGCCAACGTGTTTCGAGGGTCGCGCTCCAGGATTTGACGCAGGATGAAGACGGCCTGCGTGCTGCGCCCGGATAGTATCTCGTCCTGCGCCTCCTCGTAGAGCCTGTACTCTGAGAGCCGGTCTTTGGGGTCCGCGCCGGACGGCTTGCCGGGGGACTGTGGCCCAGGAGCCAGGTATCCCAGAGATCTCAACGCAGCCAGCCTCTCCGGTGGAACGGCGCCGGGAGACGCCGGCGGCTGCGCACGCTGACTGGCAAGCAAGCCCGCGAGTTGGGAACGGAGAGTGCGAGCTTGGACCGGATGTGTGGCAATCGCATTTCGCAGTTCCCTCGGATCCGCATCCAGGTCGTAAAGCTCGGGCCGAGGCGCGTCGATGTACTTGTACTTCCCGGCGCGCAGACTTCGCAATGGCGCCCAACCGAAGGCGTCGTGGCTGTAGTCGCTTTCGCTAAAGACCGCCGACGGACTGCCCGCCTGGCCTTGGTCCAACGCTTTCATCAGGCTCCGTCCCGCGAACGAGGGCGGCGCGGGGAGCCGCAAGAAATCCAGGACGGTAGGCGCCACATCGATCAGACCGGCGGGCTGGGGCACGGATGTCGGATGCTCGCGCGCCGACGAAGGCCAGTGAACGATCAGCGGCACATGCAGGGTGCTCTGGTAAATGAAATAGCCGTGGGTCCATTCGCCGTGGTCCCCCAGACTCTCGCCATGATCCGACAGGAGGATCACCAGCGACCGGTCCCATAGTCCGTCGCGCAGCAGCGCCTGGCGGAAGGAGCCTATCATCGCGTCGATCCGTTCAAGCTCGGCATCGTACTGCGAGAGCCCCGGCCGGGGAGCACCTTGCGGCAGACGATAGGGCAGATGCAAATCGAACAGGTGAACGAAGGCGAACAGCGGCTTGTCCCGGTTCTCGTCCAGCCATTGCCGGGCGGCGCGCAGCACCAGAGCGCCATCCCGGCGGTCCCTGCCACGCAGTGGATCCCGATTGCGGTCGCCGTAGAACATAGAGCCCGCAAGCGAGGAAAAGGCCTCGAAGCTGAACGGGCTGTCGTAGAGATCAAACCCCCGATCGAGACCCAGTTCACGCTCCAGGTACACCGCGCCGATGAATGCCGCGGTGCGGTATCCGTTCGCGTGGAGAATCGAGGCCAGGGTTACGGCGTTCGGCGGAACCTGTTGGGCGTTCTCGCGCACCTGATTTGAGAACGGATAAGTGGACGTCAATAGCGAGAAGTGCGACGGAAGCGTCAGTGGAATCTGGCAACTGGTCTCTCGAAAGACGGTGCCGTGGTCGGCGAAGGAATCGATATTGGGCGTGCGCGCCCGCCGATATCCGTAGACGCCCAGGTGGTCCGCCCGAAGCGTGTCCACCGAAATCAGAATGACGGGGGTTGAAGGCGGCGCGGCGGCACTGACAACGGCGTGCGGGATGGCACAGTAACAGGCAACGGCGGCGCAGCAGCCAGCCAGGAAGCTGCACACGAATCGCTTGAACTTCGATGATCGATGGCGTCGGCGCGCTCCGCTATGGCAGGCATTCATCCAATCAACCTCGTTCCCTGCTCTGCTCTTGGAGTGGCGTCCAACGGACTATGCACGTTACACGGCCCAAACCGGGAAGGACCACTGTCGCCCGGGACGTTCCGAGCTTCCCGACGGCTATAATTGTCTGTAGACGTGGGGCGACCGATGGATATCACCAGAACGATGCTGCTGGCTCTCCTCACCCTCGTGGCGGCCTGGCCCGCGATGGGTCAATGGCAGCGCGTGATAACAAGCGGTAAAGGCACATGGACGGACGTACCCGCGCCGCACCCGCTGAGCTACTTCACCGCAAACCCGATCCTTCGGGACGATGCCGGCGAGCTGTGCGCGGGTTGTCCTGACCCGGACAACGCCGAATTGAAGCGGGAGTTCGAGGTGCAATCGACTATCAAGACGCTCGGAGTCCTGGCGGGCTATCGCATTGTGCAGGTGCTTTACTCAATACGCCCGAAAGACGAGGAAGCAACTCCCGACAGCCCAAAGTGGAAGTCCATCCTGGTGCAGGTGGGCAAGGACAGCTTCCGGGAGATCTTCCATCTCCAGGCGTTCTATTCCGCCATCGCGCTGGAGTCTTCTCACATCGTTCAATCCGGCAATGAACGCGTGCTGGTCTCAATGGACCCCGACGGTGGGAACGGAGGGAGCTGTTGGGAAGGGTACTGGTGGTTCGACCGAAGCGGTCCGCACACCGTCGATTTCTCTCCTCTCCTCGCGTCCATGCGGGCACGCGCCCCGGCGAATACACGGTTCCTTACGTCCTGCTCCGTACTGGACCTCGAGAAGCAGGAGGTGAATACCGCAGTCCAGAAATCCGACGCCCGATGCCACGCTTGTGACTATGTCGGCATAATCAAAGCCCGTTTCCGGCTCGACGGGGCCACGGCGCGGCCGGTCGAAGTTCGATTTCAGGCCGGAGACCCTAATAGCGAGCCTGGCGATCCGAAGTGAGATGACGTGCTGACGCGTGGTTGGCTCCAAAGGGCTAGAAAGGGCCAGGAACTTCACAATGCCGCCCGGCGTATACTTCGACGAGGCAGAGCAGCGAGTCGGTGAGCCATGGATATGGCGCCGAACGCTGCGCCTCGGAGGCTTCCCATGTCCGGAATCGCCCGCAACGCAACCGTCCTGGCCGTCGCGCTGAGTTTCATGCCCGCCCTTCCGCAAGCGCCCTCCGCGCCGCAAGAAGACATTACGTTCCGGATATCGTCTAACCTCGTTCAACTCGATGCCATCGTCACAGGGCCGAAAGGCGAGCGGCCGCGCGACCTCAAGGGCCAGGACTTCCGCATTCTGCTCGACGGCAAGCCTCAGGAAGTGCGCCTGTGCGAGTTCGTCGACGCAGGCGGACATTTGTCGAAAGCGGCGTTGAAGGCGGCTCTGCCGCAGGGCCAGTTGAACGACAAAACCTACCGCAAAATCGCGGCATCGCGTCCCTACATGCCGCCGGCTGCGCTCAAGCCGGAGGATGTGCGGCGCACGGTTGTCCTCTTCGTCGACGACTTCAATTTGTCGGCCCAGAGCGTTCCAAACATACGCCTCGGCTTGCGTAAGTTCATCGAGAATCAGTTGCAGCCGGGCGACCTTGCGGCGATCGTGCGTGCCAGCGCCGGCCTCGGCGCGTTGCAGGACTTCACGCAGGACCGGCGCATGTTGCTCGCTGCTGCGCAACAAGTACGGTGGAATCCCCAGAGTGTCCTGTCGATGGACGCCTATCACGTCTTTGGCCGCGACCCGATGGAACTCATTGACGACTCCGGGGTCCAGTACAACCTGCAGGAAGAAAACATCAGCCGTATCCAGCGCGCCGCGCTGCTCGGCTCCGACGCACTCCGCCGCCTGGTCCACGGCATGGCCAGCCTGCCGGGTCGGAAGTCCGTCGTCATCCTCGCCGACCGCATGCCGCTCGCCACACCGGACGAGCTCACCAACCCAGGGGACGAGGCCAACGCCACAGGTACCGGGATGTTCGGCGGGCCGATTCTCGCCAGCATGCGCCGCGTTGTTGATGAGTCCACGCGCAGCGGCGTGGCGCTGTATGCCATCGACACCCGAGGCCTGAACTCCCTGACGTTGCAGGCCGGCGACAAGATCCGCTTCCCCGGAGAAACGGGAGGCCCCAACATCCCCGCAGCTGCAGGCGGCAACACTCAGACGACATTGGCTGACCCCATTTCGGTGGATCGCGTCAACACCAAAGCGCAGGCGCGCCGCGACGAGCACAACGACAACCAGTGGGGCGGCATCTTCCTGACCAGCCAGACGGGCGGCTTCATGGTGACCGAGAGCAACCGCATCGACGCCGGTCTGGAACGCATCGTCGACGATCAGCAGGGCTATTACGTGCTCGGCTTCACGCCTGCGGCCGAGGTTCTCGAACCTGACAAAGACGGCAACCGCGTCTATCACCGCGTGAAAGTCGAAGTGCTGCGGCCCGGCTTGAAAGTGCGCACGCATTCCGGCTTCTTCGGTATCTCCGACGAGGACGCCACGCGTGCCGAACGCGAACAGCGGCCCGAACTGATCGGCGCGCTCGAGTCGCCGTTCCAATCTCAAGGCCTTGGCGTCGAGGTGCGGGCAGCATTCCTGAACGCGAAGAAGAACCAGTCGTTCCTGCGCACCGAGGTCACCATTGACGGCAAGACCCTCAAGCTGACCGGGCCGCCGAACCACCTCACCGGCGTCATCCACCTTCTCGCGCGAGCCTTCGCCGTCAGCGGAGAGCAGCTCATGGGAGGCATCGATGAACATCTGCGCGTGGACCTGAACGCCGAGGGCTATCAGCGCGCTCTCAAGTACGGCTTGGTGTACACGACCTTGATCGAGGTGCCCAA
This sequence comes from Terriglobia bacterium, assembly GCA_963823095.1. Classification (GTDB taxonomy): domain Bacteria; phylum Acidobacteriota; class Terriglobia; order Bryobacterales; family Bryobacteraceae; genus CAIVVT01. The sequence continues at coordinate 29,822 of CAWGKI010000016.1, read as the reverse complement.
GCCCGGTCCCTACCAGATGCGCGTGGCGTGCAGCGACGAGGGCACGGGCAAGATCGGCACCGCCAGCGATTTCGTGGACGTGCCGCAGATCAAAGGCCGCAACGTCGTACTGTCGGGGCTGGTTTTCGCGGGCGACCGGGGCGATTATGACGTCGTCGTCCCGGCACTCGGTCCGGCATATTTCACGCCTGGACAGAAGGCTGCGTTCGCCTTCCAGGTCCTTCGCGCGCCCAGCGCGTCTTCGACCGGCAATCGTGGCCTCACCGTGCGCACTCGCCTTTTCCGCGACGCTGAACAGATCTCCGAATCGCCCGCCACGCCCGTGGTCACCGATGCCAAAAAGAACGCGACGGAGTTCTTTACGCGCGGCGAAATCGACATCCCCGCCGGCCTCGCGCCGGGCGAATACCTGCTGCGCGTGGACGTCGAAAATGCCACCGCCAAAAAGCCCCAACTCGCCTGGCGCTGGGCCCGCCTCACCGTGCGCGACGGAACATAGAACCTGGCCTTCCCCTACAAGCGAGGGCCTCGAAGAATCCGTTTCTCCAGTGAGAATTATGGACGCTCTCCGCCACTCCCCAATCAGGAGTGGCAAAGACGATCCGTGGAAATGCACAATTTGGGCTATGTCGGCGTGATCATTTTCCAGCAGTTGGCCATCACCGGGCTCCTATGGGCCATTCTGCACTTGCTCAACAGGCTACGCCGCATGGATGGCAGTGCCAGGATGCAAGTTCGGGAAAACCCTGCGAACCTTAGCATTGCCGACCGGGAGACGGCATACCGGGAAGCCCCGACGCTGGCGGGCCGCGCAGGTTAGCGGAGAATTCCACCCACACGCGACGCTCGCGTCTTAATGAGCAAGAATGGACCGGTCCACTCGCTGCTTTGCCATACTGCAATTAGTGGCAATGAGATCTCCCGTTCTTCTGCTCGCCGCGTCCTCGCTGCTCTGGCTGGTGCCCGCGAGAGGCGCCGAAGCATCGCCGGTATGCGCTGGCGCCACATCGATTTCCGAGTTCCATCTTTCCGTTCAGCCCACCGCTGAGAAGCCGCCTATCGCTCTGCGCGAGGTGCATGTCCTTGGCGCGGGATACAAGTTGATCTATACGCCCGGTCAGCTTCCGGAGAGCGCCAACAAGAATGCCGAAGTGGCAATCGTGCTTGTGCCCCTCAACAGGAGCGGGGGGAAAAAGCCCGAAGTCACTGTCCTCGATCCGCAATCCGCCATGAAGACGGCTGAGTGGGAGACACCCGTTTCCGTGGACGTCGCCGCGCTGGTCTACGGGCCACAGGGCCTGGACAAGAGCCGCGTCAGGCGCCTGGTGCAGAAAGACTCCGAGCTGATCTCGCAACTCGCCGATTATGCGGAGAAGACGTCGCAGGCGGAGACCCTGATCGAGCAGTTGAAGGCATCCAGCGCCAGCCTGACTGGTCCGTCGACCACGCTCGATGCCGCCGTAAAAGGCATCTCCGTCGCGCCTGGATCGCCCGCCGCCTTGGATCGCACGGCCCCCACGAATCAGCAACTGAACACGATGCTGCAAGGGCTGAACCCAGCCGTCGCCGGCTACGATCCGCTCGCCACCTCGCAAACCGCCAAAGTCGCGCAGACCGCGGGAGTCGCCGCGCGGGTCGCCGGGATGTTCTTCAATAACACCGTCGGAGTGGCCGTTGGCAGCGCCGCCCTGGCCGAAAACCTGCGCGCGCTGATGTTCCCGAATATGGACTTCCGGTCCACCTTCGCACAGTCGTCCGCCGACGGCAGCCAAACGCTGTGCGCCAAACGCGAAACACATCAGGCCCGAACGAAAGTAGCCTACTTGTGGGCCATGCGCCTCCCCAACACGCCGGAGCCGGCGCTGAAGCTCAAGCATGCCGCCTATCTGCCTCAGGGCGGCTCTGGCACGGTGCCGGTCGAAACGCTCCAAGAGACGTCCTGGAAAGCAGTCGGTAGTGTGAAGCAGTGGCGTCTCACTCCCACGGCCGGTTCGGCGCCGGTCACCATACCGGCTACCGCGGAATCCAAAGGGCAGGAGCTCAAGATCGATCTCGCGAAAACCGCCGTGGCGCCAGGCGAGTATCGCCTCAGCGCCGATTGGGATTGGAACACGTTCGTAGCCGACGGCTCGGTCCACGTTGTCGCTCCGCCGGACCTGTCCAAGGCCGCGGTCGAGCCCGCCTCCAGCGACCGCCTTGTGCACGGAGCAAACGCCGTGGACGTCCGATTGAATGGCGCCGATTTTCAGTTTGTGGATGCGGTCAAGCTTGTATCCGACAAACCGGACGCTAAGCCTGTCGAACTGACGTTCAAGCTTCCTAAGGGGACGGACGCCGGTCCGCAAGAGACCATCTCGATCAACTTGAACCCGAGCATTCTGGCAGTGGGGCACTACAAGATGTCTCTCTCCGAACCGGGCGGCAAGACGGCGGAAATCGCGCTGCGCATTCTGCCTCCGGTCCCGGTATTGACCGGCCTGCCGCTACGCGTGAACCTGGGCGAGACAGCCCAGATCATCGCGCTCAAGGGCTCCGGGCTGGACCGCATCGAAGGCTTCACGACAGGCTCCGCGCAGATTGAACTGGCCGCTGCGGGGGACGGCCCCGAGCGCAAAGCGACGGTGCATCTCGGCTCCGGCCTCAAGGCTGGGCAGGACCTGGAACTCCAGATGAAGGTGGAAGGCATGTCCGCCCTCCAGACCGTGAAGCTCGCATTGCGCGTTGCCCCGCCTCGCCCCAAAATCACCGCCGCCACGATGTCTCGCGCGCAGAGCCTGGGCATCGAGTTGAGATCCGACGAATTGCCTGCCGATACGTTCGTCACCTACTCGGTTCGCGTGCAAAACCTGGACGGGGCGTCGGCGATGCGCATCGCATGTCTGGATTCCACGCAGACCCTCGCGGAGCAGGACCTTCGCCCAGGAGAGAAGTCGCCCGCGGCAAGGCTGGACCGCGCGGGCTCCGGCGGGCTGTTCCTTTCCTTGATGCCCGGCGCGATCGGGCAGCCTGGATGCGAGTTGTCCGCCAAGGTGGACACTGCGAGCGCGGGAGCTTCCGATGGCTGGAAGCTCGGACGCATCGCGCGGGTGCCGAAGATCGAAAAGTTTACCGTCACCGACGAGAAGGTCGGCGACGCCAGGTATGCCGCCGCGCTGGAAGGCGAGCACCTGGAAAGCATCACGATGGTGGGCTGGGATGCCGAACACGGCACTCCCGTGGACAGCATGCCCGTCCCGGTAGCGGGAGACTCTCAGCGCCAGACCTTGAAGGTCGCCGTTGCCTGGCCCTCGCCATCGCCCCGCGCACCGCTCTACGTCTGGCTGCAAGGCGAAGACAAAGGCCGCCTCACAGAAAGCAAGTATTAGTCCAGCTGGTGGGGCGGACGTCCACGTCCGCGCCGGACCTCCAGGTCCGGCTGCTGAAACTAAACTCACCCCTCCGGCGGCGGCGCGATCTTATTCAGCACCCTGCTCAGCCCCGTGAAGATATCCACCGGCAGCGGGAAGATCACCGTCGTGTTCTTCTCGGCCCCGATTTCGACCAGCGTCTGCAGGTAGCGAAGCTGGATGGCCGCCGGCTGCTGCTGCAGGATGCCCGCCGCTTGAGCCAGCTTCTCGGAAGCGACGAACTCGCCGTCGGCATGGATGATCTTGGCCCGGCGCTCGCGTTCCGCTTCGGCCTGACGCGCGATGGCGCGGATCATGTTCTCCGGCAGGTCCACCTGCTTCACTTCGACCTTCGCGACCTTCACGCCCCACGGCGCGGTGTCGGTGTCGAGCACGGCCTGCAGCCGTAGGTTGAGCGTCTCCCGCTGGCTTAGCAACTCATCCAACTCCGCCTCGCCCAGGATGGAGCGTAGCGTTGTTTGGGCCAATTGCGAGGTCGTATAGAGGAAATTGGAAACCTCCAGGACCGCCTTTTGTGGCTCGATGACCCGGAAGAACACGACGGCATTTACCTTCAACGTGACGTTATCGCGCGTGACAATGTCCTGGGCCGGCACCTCCAGCGTCTCCAACCGCAGCGAGATGCGCACAAACCGGTCGATGGGCCTGAAGATGATGATCAGACCGGGGCCCTTGGGTTGAGGCAGCACGCGGCCGAGGCGAAACACCACGCCTCGTTCGTATTCCGCCAGAACGTTGATGCAGGAGAACAGGTACAAGACCACAATCAGCCCGATGACAAGGTAGACGGGTTCCATAAACACAATTCAATCCTTTCGGGGATCTGGCGACGGAGAATCAGTTCCCAATCGCTCAACATTCAGACAAAGCCCATGAACCGCCGAGACGCGCACGGGCGCGCCGCGAGGAATCGGAACGGCCGCTTTCGCATTCCAGAATTCGCCGTGGATCAGGACGGTGCCCTCTGGTGACAGGTCAGTGTGCGCGATGCCGGTTTCGCTCATCAAGCCGCCGATGCCCGTAGCGGGCGGCCGCCGCCGCGAGCGCACCACGAGGGACACCAGAAAGACCGTGATCAGCGCGAACGGCAGCGTGACCGAGATCGCAGTGGAGAAATGAATCCGCATCTCGGGCGGTCCCTCGACCAGAAGCAGGGCTCCGAACAGCATCGCCACGGCTCCGCCGGTCGCCAGCACACCGTGCGCGCCTATCTTCGCCTCAATGATGAACAGCGCCACCGCGAGAACCAGCAAGCCCACGGCAGCGCCGCGAATCGGCAGGACCGAGAGCGCCAGCAGCGCGACCAGCACCAGTATCGCTCCGGCGGCTCCCGGCGCGACCATGCCCGGCACGTTGAACTCGACATAAATCAACAGCCCGCCGACGACCAGCAGGATGAACGCCAGATTGGGATCCGCCACCATCAGCACGGCCCGCTCGCGCAGCGTCGGGCTATACTCCACCACCGTCGCGCCCGCAGTGTGGAGCACGAACTTCGCGCCGGTGGGGCGCGTCATCTCGCGGCCATCCAGACGGCTCAGCAGTTCCTGCTCGTCCCGCACCACCAGGTCGGTCAGATGCAGCTTCGCCGCTTCCTCGCTGGTGTACGACTTCGCCTCGAAGACCGTCGCCTGCGCGGCCGCCTCGTCGCGATTGTGTCGGGCCGCCAGACTCCGCACCGCCGCGGCAGTATCCTGTTCGATCTTGTGCCGCATGGTCGCATCCATCTCCTGCCCCAGCAGGACCGGCGACGCCGCGCCCGTGTGCGTTCCGTTCGCCATCGCATCGACGTCCCCGGCCAGCAGCAGAATGAACCCCGCCGAAGCGGCCCGGCCGCCCGAGGGCGTAACGAAAGTGACCACTGGAACGGGCGAGGCATTGATACGCTCCACCAGCGTTTGCGTCGCTTGCAGCATGCCGCCCGGCGTGTTCAGGCGGATCAGCAGGAAGGGCGCGCGATCCCGTTGCGCCTGCTCAATAGCGTGGGTGAGCAGATCGACCGTGATTGGATGGATCACCGTGTCGAAATCGACGGCGACCACCGGCGGCGGGCTCGCGCCGGCCGGAGCAAGCAGGACAATCGACAGGAGCAGCAACGCAATCGGACGCATGACCTACCCCGGCCCAAGATACGCTAGTAGAAGGCCGGTGTAAACGCCGCCCGCGATTGTGCAGACCCCCTGGTCGAAAGTGGGGCAGACCCCCTGGTCGAAAGTGGGGCAGACCCCCTGGTCGAAAGTGGGGCAGACCCCCTGGTCTGCGGCCGACCCCCTGGTCGGCCAAGTTCTTAGTGCTCAGAGCCGGACCAGGGGTCCGGCGCGGACCTGGGCGTCCGCCCCACACCAGACGCTAAATGCCAACAGACGACCGCTACTCCCGCCAAGTCCTCTTCTCCGGCATCGGACCCGAGGGTCAGCGTCTCATCCGACAGTCGTCCGTCGCCGTCGTCGGCTGCGGAGCGCTGGGCGCATTCCAGGCCGGCGCAATGGCGCGAGCGGGCATCGGCAAGCTGATCCTGATCGACCGCGACTACGTCGAATGGAGCAACCTGCAACGCCAGTGGCTCTATGACGAATACGACGCCCGCGAGGGCCTGCCCAAAGCCGTCGCCGCAGCCCGTCATATCGCCCGAATCAACTCCGAGGTGAACGTCGAACCGCAGGTTGCCGATCTCGCGCCCGACAACGCCCCCGACCTGCTGCAAGGCGTAGACCTGGTGCTCGACGGCACTGACAACTTCGAGACCCGCTACCTGATCAACGACTGGTGCATCGAGGCGGCCGTGCCGTGGGTCTATGGCGGAGCCGTGGGTTCATATGGCCTGAGCATGCCCATCATCCCGGGGCGAACGGCATGTTTCGAATGCGTCTACCCCGAGCCGCCCACCGGTGCGCAGCCGACCTGCGAGACGGCCGGCGTCTTGAATTCCATCACTGCGATGGTCGCCGCCTGGCAGACTGCCACCGCCTTCAAAATCCTCTCGGGCCATGCAGCGGAAGTTGCGCCCAAGATCACGGTCTTCGACGCCTGGGCCGGCTCGACGCGACAGATCGGCATGCCGCCGCGCGACGCAAACTGCCCGGCTTGTGCCCAACGCTCCTGCCGTCACCTGAATGGAGAGGGACGCCCGCCGATCAGCCTGTGCGGCCGCAACGCCGTGCAGATTCACGACCGCAAACGTCCGCTCGATCTCGCGGCTTTGGCGATCACGCTGGCCCGTCTGGGCACGGTCCACGCCAACGAATTCGCGCTGCGCTTCGAGACCGGCGACTACCTGCTGACCGTCTTCCCCGATGGCCGGGCCATCATCAAAGGAACCACCGATCCGGGCCTGGCCCGCAGTCTGTACTCGCGCTATATCGGAAATTGACCGCGGATCCAGTAGACTGAAAGGGTGCGGGCGGTTAGCTCAGTTGGTTAGAGCGCCTGCCTTACAAGTATCATAGTCTGGTACCTGAATATCGTTTGCCTTTTGTTTCAACGACTTCCAAGAGACAACCACGACCATAGAGCACATACCTCCGTCATCGTCGTGCTACGATCTTGAGCATGGCAATTCCCCCGCCCATCAGCCGGAAAACATCAGAGATCGGGACCCTTTACTCTACATTCCAGATGGATCGTTTGGTCGATAACGTGTCCACGAAAACCCTTGAGTTGTACGAGAACGCCTGGAAATTCTTCGGGCCTGAACTTGACAAGGTGACGCTGGATCTCAAGGGCGCGAAAGGGAAGCGGTTGCGGGGCGATGCTAGGCAGCGGGAAGAACGTAAGGTTCTGGATGCCATGAAGATCGCCAGAGCGAAGGCAAAGCTCGAGCATCGCAAAATCACGGCCACCAGCATCAACATCTACGGGCGTGTGATGTGTACCTTTCTGAATTTCCTCAAGACGGAAGGAATCTTTGAGAACGTCTTCAAGTTGGAACCGATTGAGGAAGCATCTGGCCTGAAACGCGAGTGGTTCCGGGACGATGAAGTCATTGCCCTTCAGAACTACCGACCAAAAACGTTCAACCAGACACGTGCCTGGACAATCGCCATGTTCATGCTTGACTCGGGAGTGCGCATTGATGAGGCACTCGACATGATGCCGGGGGATATCGACATGTACTCCGAAGTAATCCGGGTCCGTGGGAAGGGTGACAAGACTCGGCAGGTACCCATGAGCAGCATGTTCAGACAGATTCTCTATCGGTACATGCACAAGACCGCGCCCGACTACCCATACGTCTTTGGGACACGGCGGCGCGTGTCAACAACTTTGAGACACCCGGCATAGGAGTTTAGTGACCCTCTTCCTTTGTCTTTTGGCCGGGTGGAAGTGGTTTGTTGATCCAAACCTCCGAAGGCAATGACATTGGTTTTGGCGGCCGTCGAACGAAGCGGTCCGGATGCGCTTGGTAGGCTGCATCGAGCACCGCCTGGCGGTGCGCCAGCACGGTGTGGGTCTCGCCGAAATGAACCATGGCCGGGGTCAGCATGGCGATGCCCGAGTGACGATGCTCGTCGTTGTACCACTGGAAAAACCGTTGGCAGAAGGCGCGGCTGTCTTGGATGCAGCCGAAGCGATCCGGAAATTCGGGACGGTACTTCAGCGTGCGGAAGTGGCTTTCCGAATACGGGTTGTCGTCGGAGACATACGGCCGGCTGTGGGTCTTGGTGACGCCCAGATCGGCCATGAGAAAGGCGACCGGCTTGGAGGTCATGACCTTGCCGCGATCAGCGTGGATGGTGAGTTGGCCGGCGGGGACCTGGTGTTTGCCAATGGTCGCCTCAATGAATTGTTTGGCCAGTTCAGCGCCTTCGCGGTGCGCGATCATCCAGCCAGTCACGTAGCGGCTGAACACGTCGAGGATCACGTAGAGATAGAAGTAGGTCCACTTGGCCGGGCCCAGCAGCTTGGTGATGTCCCAGCTCCAAAGTTGGTTGGCCGCGGTGGCCAGCAACTCGGGTCTTTGGTAGGGCGGATGAACGAGCTGATCGCGGCGCTCGCGAGACTCGCCCTGCTGCTCGAGGATGCGATACATGGTGCGGGTCGAGCAGAGGTATTGGCCTTCGTCCAACAAGGTGGCCTGAACGGCCGCTGGGGAGCGGTCCTGGAAGCGTTCGGCATGGAGCATCGTCAGCACGCTGGAGCGTTCGTCCGGAGTGAGAGCGCGCGCGGAGACCGGCCGCTCAAAGGGCAGCGCCGGCCCTGGTGCCGACACTGTGGGCGGGCCGAGGACAGGACGCTGCCGATAGAAGGAAGCACGGGCCACGCCGAGGCAATCGCAGGCGGCCACGACGCCGACCGTCGGGGCGAGTTGGGTGACGGCGTCCATCAGGGTTGCTCCTCGGGGTCCACCTTCGGCAGGGGCCAGCCCAACAGCGCGCCCACTTTTTTTTGAACATCGATGACGATCGCGGCTTTGCGCAGTTCCTCGGTCAGGCGCAGGTTTTCCCGGCGGAGCTTCTGCATCTCCTCTTCCTGCGGATTGCGTTTGGACTTGGGGCCGCGCTTGTGGGGCGTCAAACCCTTGAGGCTGCCGACCTCGCGCTCGCGACGCCAGGTGACCAGGTGCGAGGAGTAGAGGCCTTCACGGCGGAGCAGTGCCCCGATGGCGCCGGGTTCGGTGGCGGCATCGAGCTCAGCCAGGAGGCGCAGCTTGTATTCGGCGGTGAAGCTGCGGCGCTTGGCGAAGGCGACGACCTCCGGGTCTCTCCGCGGTGGAGCAGGCGGCGAAGGCGCGACGGCTTTGCCCGCCGCTGCGCTCCGGTCGGCCTCGCTCCGCTCGGCCTCCCTACGCTCCGCGGCGGGCAAAGCCGTGGAAGGAGCCGAAGAGATTCCATGATTCTTCACATTGATTCCGATTCTCGCCCTGCTCAGTAATTACGACCGGGAGAACTGTCTCATCAATGTTGGCACGGAGGGCGGAATGGAAAAAAGATGCTCCAAAGTAACTCGCTAAGGGACATTGGTGTCGTGGAGAGGAAAGCCAAGGTGCGGGAGTTGTCATGGCATTCATTCAGACACACCTTTGCTACTGGTAGCCTTCGACGTAAGGGTGACATCTACAAGCTGCAACGCACCCTTGGTCACTCCGATCTGAAGACCACAGCGGTATATCTGCACCTGATGACGGAGTACTTCACAGACGGACACGATGAGGTGAGCAGTCTGAAGCCGATGCCTAAACGCAAAGGTAGCTAGGTCCTACGTATGGCGTCTTTACCCTCTGGAACGCCCTACAACGAATCGCGGATGCTTTCCGACCCATTGGCATACGACCGTGAAAATCGGGCGCTCGATGAGACTACGAAACGGGCAATCTTCACTATAATTTCACTTTTGGATTCTTCAATTTTGCTGAGGAAACTGAAATTCAAACCGGGTAAAACGCCGCAAAACTAACACCCAGCGTCTCTTGCTAGAAACTCACAGAAACTCAAGAAAACTCCGCAAAACTCTTTTCTCTAAATCCTCCGCAAAACTCCGCGCCCGTGGTGTTGGTCATACACTCCGATAGGACACCGGAAAACCATCCCCTTGGTTGGTAGAGTGTAGGAAAACTCGGTTCTGGAGTGCGCTGGAAATTCACAATAATTCCAACCGGAACCCTTTGTCGGATTTTGTGGAGAAACGATTTGCCGCGCCGGAACCCTTTGGTCTGAAATGTACGGAAACCCTCGTTGTGGCAGGTCTGTGGCAGTTTTTGTGGCAGGTTTAAGTGCTTTAGAATGTAGCGTGTGGCAGTTGTGGCACTTTTTTGACAAGAGTCTCTTCTACAGCGATATGTGGCACTACCCATAGGTCTTTAATTCTTTCCATACAAAACTCTTTGAAAAAAACTGCCACAACTGCCACAACCTAGAAAACAAAGGACTTAGACCTGCCACAAAAGCTGCCACAGACCTGCCACAGATCTGCCACAGTTAACAAACCTTCATGATTGGGGAAGACATCCTAAGACTCCAGGTCGGGCGCAGTAACTCGACAAAACAGGAATCCATGGTATAATATCCGGATACTCCGTAAGACTGCCTATGTTGTGAAGCTATCCAAAGATAGCTATCCTAAGATTGTAGCCGCAAGATAGTCTAACATGTCGCTTAATAGTGATCTTTTTGACAGTTTTTTCGGTTGTATATGGTAGAGGCAGAGATTCAAGTCTTTGCCCCAATATCAAATCAAGTAAATCGGCATCCCTGAAACTTGCCGAGGAAGGAATGTGCATAGTAACCAAACTGAAAACATTAAGAAAGCGTTTCGCTCGTACCTCGACCTCGACCTCGATCCCCTACCAATCCCAAACATAGACGGACACCCAACCAAAGGACCGACAATCAGTGGTTGGCAGCAAACCGCAGAAGCCAAAGGATTCACAGAATCAGACTTTGACCAACCAAGCAACATCGGCGTTCTGTTGGGTGGATCTAAGAACCTCACGGACGCTGATTGCGACTCCCTGTTGGCCGTCAAAGCAGCCGGATACCTTTTTACCGACTCCGATCCGTTCATGAAATTCGGGCGCTCCGGAAAACCAGATTCACACTACGTCTTCATCACGGACGAATCGCTACCGTCTTTCAAAATCAACCATCCAATCACCAAGGAATGCATCGTGGAGTTCCGCTGCGTCAAGGCCGATGGATCCAGAGGTATGCAAACCGTGTTCCCGCCGTCCATATGGTGTGACAAGAACGACCAAACGCACCTGGAACAGATCGAAACCAGCCACCAGAACCCGGATTCCGCGCCCGTCAAGGCATCCATACTCACCAATCAAGTCAAAGCAATAGCGGCAATGGCACTGCTAGCAGAGTACTTCCCCATCAAAGGCAAGCGACACGATACGATCCTTGCACTCGCCGGATGGTGCGTATTCCGGGGAAGCCGATCAGTGATTCCGATCTGATGGCGATCACTCTTCCGGGGTGATGTTGATCGCCGTCGGAGCGAAGCGACGCTGGGCAGTTCTAATCATCCTCAAGTGATCGGCATCCGTCAATCCAATTGCTTGTGAGCCCGGGAGTGGGGTGTGGGGCGAGGGGGCGGCGTGTGAGCCCCCTTGCCCCACTCAATCCTGTAGAAATCTCGTCGCTTGCGCCGCTTCATGCGTTCTCCTTTCCGCTTTTTGAGGTGCGCTTTTTGCGCAGGCTCTCGCCCTGCAATTCAAGGCGGTGCGCGTTGTGGACCAGGCGGTCGAGGATGGAATCGGCGATGGTCGGATCGCCGATCTGAGCGTGCCAGCTCGCCACCGGCAATTGGCTGGTCAGCAAGGTGGAGCAAGCCTGATAGCGCTGGTCGCAGATTTCGAGAAAGTCGCGGCGCTCGTTTTCCGTCAGCGGCGCCATCGCCCAATCGTCGACGATGAGCAGGTCGACACGGCCGAGCCGGTACAGCACCTTGGTGTGACTGCCATCGGCGCGCGCTGTTGCGAGATCGCGGAATAGTTCGACCGCTTTCAGAAACAGCGCCGTGTAGTTGTCGCGGCACGCCTTCTGCGCGAAAGCCCGCGCCAGCCAGGTTTTGCCGATCCCTGTTGGGCCAATCAAAAACAGGTTCTGGTGCGCGCCGACCCAGGCCGATTCGGCGGTGAGCGAGCGCACCACCTGACGGTCCAAACCGCGTGTCGTGCGGAAGTCGATGTCCTCCACGCAGGCGGGACCTTGCAGTCGGCCGTTGCGCACGCGCCGCTCCAGGGCGCGGTTCTGGCGCCAGTTCCATTGGCGGTCGATGAGCAGGCCGAGCCGCTCTTCGAAGCTCAGTTGTTGCAGGTCGGCGCTCTCCTGTTGCTCGCGGAAAGCCTCGGCCATTCCTTTGAGCCGCAGAGTGCAAAGTTTCTCGATGGTTGGTTGTGTCAGCATGAGTCCTCGTTTCGTTCACTGCAGGGCGGGCGAGTCGCCCGTGTCGAAGTAGTTAGGGCCGCGCAGATTGGGGTGATCCAGCGGCGGTTTGGGAGCCGGCGCGGACTCGGGTTCCGTGCCGTCCAGATTATTCTTGAGGATCGATTTCAGGCTTTGATAGGAGCAGGCGTTGAGCGTGACGGCGCGGCGGGCCGCGGCCTCGACGCGTTGTTTGGGGTATTGGTCGCCGAGCCGCAAAATGCCGAGACACGAGCGATAGCCCTGCTCGGGATGGCGCTTGGCCTGCATGATGCGGTCAAACAGTTGGGCCGTCGCCGGGCCGATGGTCGCGGCCCAATCGACGAGCCGGGAGGGCGTCCAGGCCAGATAGCGCTGATGCGCCTTGGGCCGGTGCTCCTCGACCGTGGTGGCGCAATGCAGTGCGTAGCTGCGCGCATGCGAGGCCACACGCAGGCCCTTGTGAAAGATCTCCACTGTCGTGGCTGTGGCGCGCAGTTCCACCTCCTGCTGCGTGAGCTGGTACGGCACGCTGTACCAGTGGTGGTCGAATTCGACGTGATAATCGATGTTGACGCGCGCGCTCTTCCACTCGCCGTACTGGTAGCGCTCGCTGGGAAGAGGCTGCAGTGCGGGCTTGTCGAGTTGTTCGTAAAGACTCTGGCGCGAGCCTTCGCGTTTGCGGAAGCCGCGCTGGTTGAGCCGCGCGAGCAACTCGCCGATGGCTTGGTTGGCCTCGCCCAGCGAGAAGAATTTTCGCTTGCGCAGCGCCGCCAGAATCCAGCGCTCGACGATTAATACACCACCTTCCACCTTGGCTTTGTCTTTGGGCTTGAGCGGTCGCGCCGGCACGACAGCGACGCCGTAGTGCGCGGCCATCTCCTCGTAGGTCCGGTTGACGCCGGGCTCGTAACGGCAGGCCTTGGTCACGCCCGACTTGAGATTGTCGGGGACCACGATGGCGGGCGCGCCCTGGATGAATTCAAAGGCGCGCAGATGCGAGCCGATCCAGTCGCCGAGTCCCTGCGTCCAGGTCGCTTCGGCGAAAGTGTAATTGCTGGCGCCGAGCACGGCCACGAAGAGCTGCGCTTCGCCGCACCTCGCCCGTCGCCGGATTATGGATGGAGATGGTCCGGCCGGCGTAGTCGACAAACAGCTTCTCGCCGGCGCGGTGCTCGTGGCGTAATGCCACATCCTGGTGTCTGAGCCAGCGCCGGTACAACTCGCAATACCGGCTGTAGCGATAGCCGTCCGGGTTGCTTCTCGCGATACTCCTGCCAGAGCAATTGCAGCGTGACGTGCTTGTTCGTCTGCAGCTCGCTGGCGCACGGCGGCGTAGTCTGGTTCTGGCGATTGTGCCCGGCGGGCAGCCGCCGGCCGCGCCGGGGCCAGCGCTTCGAGCAAGCGCTCCTCGCCCCACTCGGCGATCTCCGGCCACTTCAATCCCGCCTGCTCGGCGGCTTTCAAATACTCGGAAACCGTCGCCTGTCCGATACAACAACTCAGGGCTATCTGGCGCTGACTCAGTCCGAGGGCATTCAGTCTGATAACCTCACTGGTCTTCCGCATGGGCAACCTTTCTTGCGGCAACCTGGACCTCCACCTCTCAGTGGAGACCCAGGCCCCGCTGGTCTGCCCAGCGCGCTTTATGAAGACGGCTTAAGAAAATGTTCCGGCGATGCCGATCGCCATTCCGGGAACGCTGAAAAGTGATCGGCTTCCCGTCGGAATGGTGATCGCCATCAGCCCGGAATCGTGATCGGCATCATCTCGGAATCGCGATCGCCATCAGCTCGGAACGCTGATCGGCATGATCCGGAATACGCAGGATGGTTCGCACGTGGTGGTGTACGGGAAGACAAGGCAAAGCTCCTGATTGGTGGCTCATACGGCATCAGCGAGGGATACAACCGGGATATTGCCAAGGCAGAGTCGGATGTTGCAGACGTTTACGCTACGCACACCAAGGACCCTAACGCACATCTGTACGGCTTTACGAAACTGAAGGACATTGGATACCCTGCCACGGTCCTGGAATGCGTGGCAGACCTCCTGAAGCTCACGAAACAGGAATCTACAGCGACCACCAGTGACGCTGACACCCAACGATACACCTTGACCGATACGGGCCTGGGACGGCGGTTTGTGGATTCCTTTGGTGAAGACTTCAAGTTTGTTATCGAGTCTAAAGAATGGATGACTTGGGATGGTTCCGTGTGGGTGTCCGATAACAGACAAGTAAGACGCGAAAAGGCGAAACAGATCGGCACACTAATCCGTAATGAAGCCAACAACATCAAAGTGTCTGATGATGAAGAAGACAACACAAAGGAGAACATCAAGAAAGCCTTGGTGCGACATGCTAACTACGCCGAATCGACAAATGGTATAGACGCCATGCTGAAGTCTGCATCGTCGGATCAGAAGCTTGTGGTCTCGGTCGCTGAGTTCGATAATCATCCAGAACTGTTAAATGTTGGTAATGGTGTTATAAACCTACGGTCTGGAGTTCTACAGCCGTATGATAGAGCGTTGTTGATGACTCAGAAAGCACCAACTGATTATCTTCCCTTGGCGTACTCTAAAGTGTTTGACACAGCGTTGGACACATGGACAAAGAACCACCCCGACCTTAAGGACTACATGCAGCGACTCTATGGCTACTCGATAACTGGTGTCAAACATGAAGAAAAGATTGTCATCATGAAAGGCATCGGCGGGTCTGGGAAGGGTACGTACAACGCCTTACTTCATGCGACACTCGGTAGCGATTACGTCCGCACTGTTGAAGCCAAAACGCTTTTAGAATCAAAGAGATCTCCTGGTTCTGCCTCGTCGGATGTCATAAGACTAGAAGGCGCACGTATAGTGGTCTGTTCTGAGATCGATAAAGCGTCAAAGATGGCGCAAGGTTTGATGAAGACACTATCAGGCAACGATGTGATCACGGCCCGACCACTGTATCAGGCAGAACGCGAATTTAAGTGTAACGCTCAAATATACATACAAACCAATTTCAGACCTGTTATCGACTCCACTGACACAGGAAACAGACGGCGATATGTTGAGCTTCCATTTGACACTCAGATGGTGCCTGACAAGCGTTTGAAAGATCGTTTGATGCAGTCTGTTGAAGTTAGAGAAGCAATGTTGTCTTGGTTAGTTCGAGGTGCGGTCGATTACTACCAACATGGTTTGGGAACATGTAAGGCCGTTGAAAATGCTACAACCGATTTCTTTGACTCTAACGATGAATTGGGTGGATTCCTAAAGGACTGTTTGGTGCGCGAGGATGGCGGAAAGATCACACGCGATAGACTGTATGAACTTTACATTCAATATTGCAGAGATGAAGGATGTAACTTTACGCAGAAGAATAGACTGTATGGGGATATTCGAGAGCGTGGTTACTGTGATCTGAAGTGGCGGGATGGTACAGACACTCTGAGAGGTTTCAAAGGTATCCGTGAGAAGACTGATAATGATCTCTTTGCAAAGCCCGTTGTTGTCGCGGAACCACCAAAGGAAGTCAAGGAACCTGAAGATATGCAAACCGCTGATTACAAACCGGATGAGTCTCTGGAATGGGTTGGTGATACAGCTGATTATGAGCCAAAACGTGGTGTGTCTAAATCTATAACGGAGAAACAACCGATGAAACAGAACCAGGGACGCAAACGATACCAACAACCTAAGACCGACCATCTGTGGGTTGACTGTCCGACTCGCGAGGAATTGGATAGGGATGGACCAGGACAGCATATGGAGTACGATCCAGGGTCACGTGTTGTCGGTTGGACATGGTCACAGCGCGAGAAACACCCAACTGTATTCAATGGTGGATATTGTTAGCGGCAAACCTTCCATAAGTCGCTAATCGGAGCGGTAGGCTTTCAGGGTCCTACCGCTCTTTTTTTGTTTTTTGGGGCGCTAAGAAATCGACTACCCTACGCTGACACCTCATGAACCCATCGGACGCCTGTACGGGCATCCTGACGCATTCCAGAGGCATCCTACCCACGCTTAAGGATCTTGGAAACGGTTGGTTGGAGCCATACACCATTCGAGCGGGTCCTGTGTCCTTCGGAGTTCAACGTCTGAGATATCGCAACCGTGGTCATGCCTTCGGACTTCAATGCCTTCATGCGACCAAGAACCACTGACTCACCTGGATAGTAACCATACGGCTTGTGACCTTCACACGCGCCCGTCTTAGCTTTCATCCGTTGGCGGGCTGCTTTGAGCTTCAGAACGATCATTGACTTCTCGTACTGAGCAACCACGCCGAAAAGTTGTCTGATCATGACCCGACTTGGTTCTGACGAACAGAGATCAGGTTCTTGAGTCGATACCAGTTCGAAACCGTCCTTTTGGATGTCAGCAACGGTGACTTCCTGCACCATCAGATCTCTTGAGAGACGGTCTAGCTTTTCGATGATGACGGTCTTGGTTCCATTGGAGTGCAACGACTCCATCAGATCCATCCATGCTGGTCTGTCTTCACACGCCTTGGTTCCGGTTACGCCTTTCTCCCGGAAGACCCGAACCACCTGGATATCGTGCGCCTTGGCATACTTCCTGATTGCTAGTTCCTGACGCTCGAACCCATCACCTTCAACTTGTGACTTGCCAGACACCCGAACGTACCCAAACGCTTTCGTCATGCCTCAAGAATGTCAAAATCGCCACCAAATGTCAAAGCCCATCCTGTAGATAGGGCTTAGTGCTTTAGATGCAACATCTGTACTAGAACGGTGTGGATTGAGGGTTCTGGTGGGAGTGGTGGGTGTTGAGGGATTCGAACCCCCGACTTTCACGGTGTAAACGTGACGCTCTAACCAACTGAGCTAAACACCCACGGTCACCACCAGCGTAGCATGTCAAAAATGACGACTTCACACAACCCTGTCAAGCGGCATTTGAAGATTTCTAACCAGAGCACATACCTCCGTCAAAACAACCTTCCTTGATTGTCTGTAAGCTACTGATAACACAGCACTAAGCATTCAATACCAGAGTAAATGCCTTACAAGCAGGATGTCGGGGGTTCAAGTCCCTCACCGCCCACCATCCCCTAACTCATTGCAATCGCTTGGAAGGCCCGTGTTTTCGCGCCGAGGCTGGTACTCTCCCGGTGAGCGACGTAGTACTTTCCCGCGTTGATTCGCCGGATCGAGCCAGCGTACAGTGCAGTCTGGTCTAGCATGGGCAGTTCGGCTATAGCGAGAGCTTTCTCCGCAGCGCTGCTGACCTGTATCCCGAGTGCCCGTCGCAAGCGCGAGGCCGAGTTGCGTGAGGAAGAACGGAGGTGGCGGGAGCACCAAGCCGCCCGGTTCGAGTCCTTGAAAAAGCGCATGCAAGCGGAAGAGGAGTTTTATACCTTGCGCTATCCTGATCTGCCGCACGTCCGCCTGGCCGGGTTGCTTGCGGCGCCGCGCGATGGGCGTGTCGAGCCACGCTGAAAGCGCGGCGTTCTTCGGGGTCCTGCTGAAAGTCTGAGCCGAGGGTGTGACACCCTACAGGCAGATGGTAAGTCCCCCATCGCCGACTGGGCTCAGCCTTCCTTCCAGTGCCGCCAATCCGCCACTCTTCGGGGCGAAGCCAATGTGGCACGTTGGACTTACTCCTCGCCTTTAGGCTCATCCGTATCGGATAACTCTATCTGTTGACTCGGCGAGTGCCGCCGGAGATAATAGCTCTCCAGATTCCCCTTGGAGGAGGGCACTTAAAATGAAGACATTCTTCACCATCGCTGTCGGCCTGAGCTTCCTCATCGGCCCTTCCGTCTGTGCGCGAACTGGCGGTGGACCCGCGGATAAAGCGAAGACAGATCAAACAGCGCCGGCAAAACGAAAAGTCCAGCCAAATGCGTCAGCCAATGCGAAAGGCAAGGCCGCCGAAACGAAGAAAGTAGACAACAAGGCGAAAGATTCCGAGTCATGGGATTGGGGCAACAAGAAGAAGGCCAAAGCCCCTAAAGCCAAGTCCAAGTAGGCTTCGACAGGACGGACCCTAAACCAACGTAGTTGTTTGCGAACGATTGGAGCGGGGCCGCGCTGCCCTCGATCATTTGCTCGATCCTGAGTACGACGCGGTGACGCTGAGCACACTGCGCAAAGCGGCCGTGGCCGTGGGCCGCGAGATTCGCCTCGATTTGGTTTAGGTTGCAATTGCGTGTGCTGGATTGAAAGCGGCCTTCGCCCTCGCTGCGCGGCCGCAACCGGGCGGCGAACCTCTGGATTGGATGCGCACCACAGTCCCGGAGAATTGGACGATTGACGGGAAGCCGGTCAACTACGATTGGTATGACGACGAGGTGTAGGCTACTCGGGGCTCTGAGTCGTTCTGCAGATGCGTGAACATCCGCGCATGGCGTGTCCTGGGCGAATTCTCAGCCTCTGCCACTTTTCCTGAGAATATATACGACCATGTGCGCTTATGTTCCTTTGTGGATCAGACTGCGCAGATTCCCGCAAGCGCCGATGACATTGGGGTTAAAGGAACTTTAACTATATCAAGACGATTGCATTCGCGCGTTTATTACTGCTTCTTAATCCCCCACAACGGAAAATATGCCTTGCCGTTAAAACTGATTGGCGGTTAAACTGTGCCTTAGTTATATTCTATCGTTAATAAATCTGGCTCGATTGAGAGGTAAGCCCTTTGCGCCATAAGAATTGTCTCGCCCTGATTGTGCTCGGTCTGAGTTCAGTCATCCCCACACAAGCTCAAGGACTTCCGTCGCGCGACGCTGCGCTGGAGCGCATGATCGTGGTTGTTCCCATGATCGGCCGGGGGACTCCGGAAAGCCCGAGGCGGCCGCTCGGCATGGAACTTCTTTCCAACCTCGCCGACACGCCCATTGGTTATCGCTATGAGCTGAGCGACGACGGCCACTTCGCCATAGTCCAATTGACGGCTCGCAGCTTCACGCATTTCGATCCGTTACTCAAGGGGGTTGGGGCGCAGGCCACACACACGTTCGATCCTCGCCATCATGAGCGGGGAACCGTCCTGCAGGCGCTCAGGTTGCTGCGCAGGGACTTCGACCTCGACGCCTTTCTTTCGGGCTACCGCTGGCAGGGGGTGAAGCCATGAAACTCTCCCCGCGTCATTGCGCCCTCGTCATTCTTGCACTGTCGTTCACTTCCCCAATGCTTCAGGGAAGCTATTCGTGGCGGTATTATTACAACCAAACCGTTCCCACTTATTCTGTCCTGCCAGGTTACACCTTTAACGGCGCCGGGCTATAATTCGGCTGGTCCGCGGGGTTCGGCAGCAGCGACGCAAACGGCGGTTCCATGATTCTTAGCTGGGCGCAACCGAATGCGAACATTCGCTCGACACTGGGCCTCACGCTAAAAGGCGGCACTTTGGTTCATTACCATCGAGCCAGCAGCGATGCGCTGAACGGTCCCACCGCGTCGCACGGCAGTTACGTAGCGGTAGAGTTGCAGAACATACAATTCAACGGAATCACCTGCGCCGCCTCAATCGTTGGCGTTGAGCGAGTGGGTAACGTCATCACTCAGCTCTTCAGCCAGCCGGTGGGATGTCATCAGGGCGCCATTTTTGAAACCTTTGTCACTCCCAATAACACGGTGGGCGTTCGCATGGATGACATCCTCGTCTTCTCGGCACTCATCACCGGAACGCCGCCGGCATCCGGGAGTCCGGGAGTGGGAGCGCGCAACTGCTCTCTCGACGCCTCCTATTTGGTAACGGGCTTTTCCTTCATTCAGTTTGGCGATATCGACAGCACGCCGCCGACTGCCATTCCATCTTCGACGCTCCGCTGGGCTCCATTCAATAACCGCCTCGAGATGGAGTGGGGCGGCGCCTCCGGATGATGCCTAATGGCATCGGCGTGGAAGAGTACCTGATCAGCCGCGACGGGACCGCCATCGGTTCGACCGCCAGCACCTCCTGGGTGGATCGCACGATCCAGCCGAATACGAGCTACACCTACACGATCTCTCCCCGCGACGGTAACATGAACGTCGGGCCGGGCTCCTCCTTCACCTTGACCACGCCGGTTGCAGGGACCGTGAACCCGCGCCGAATCGGTGTACGCCCCACCGGGGCCTATTGGGGCGCGGGCGGCGAGCAGGTCGACCTGCAGAGCGGCAACTTGAACGTCACCGTCCCGCTCGTCAAACCGATCGGCCGCGGGGGAGTAAGCGTACCTGTCAACTTGACCTATAACTCCCAGCTCTGGCGGCAGGATGCCAACGGTACCTGGAATCTCGGCGCGGATGTCGGATTTGGCTACGGCTGGAGACTGCTGGTATCGTCGGTTACACCGGTCTACAAAGGTCTGTGGACGATTGACCACTATGTCTACACCGATTCCACAGGCGCGGAGTACCGGCTCGACACGTTGCAAAACGGCCTCTGGCGCTCCAGTGAAGGAGTCTACGTCCGTTACGACGACACGAAGAACTGGCTCATCCTGCCCGACGGCAACTTCCTGGAAATGGATGTCGTTTCCCAAGGCGCTGAATGGGACGCCGGCACGCGGTATCCCTCAAGGGCCTTCGACACCAGCGGGAACTACATCCTGTTTCAATATGCGCAAGGGCGTTTGGCGCCCGATGTCAATACCAGTTCGCGCTTGGTTGGAGTGCAGGATCCCAGGTCCTCTTGCTCCCATTACGTCAACTCTTTATTGGTGCCGGAGCCGACGTATACGCTGCACTACGACTCGGCCTTGGCGCCTCACCTTCTCTCCGTTACAAGCTGTATTCCTACTGCGGAGACCTATACGCTGCAGTACACACAGGCGCCGAGCCTCACCCCGCCATTCGGCTCGCCTGCGGACTTCGGCGCGGCGAGCTTCCTGACCACGGTCGGCAACTCGGTGACCGGCATGGCGAACTACTTTGGCTACGATCCGTCGAATTCCGGCGAGCTCTCCCAGATGACCATGCCGTACGGAGGCCAAGTCCAATGGAGCTACGCCTCGTTCACTAATTCCTCGGCAATGACCCATCGAGAGGTCAGTTCGCGCTCGTTGAAGACCGTCCTCGATGGCCAGACGTCGAGCGTCACTTTTGCTCCCGGTTCCGGCGATTCGGCGCTACAGCTTCACGCCCAACGTCAGGTGCTTGACTCCGAAAGCGGTGCGCTGCGCAGCTACTCCTTCCAGAGCGACACGACGTCCTTCTACGCGGGGTTGCAGACCGGCGAACAGGATTGGGACAATGCGCAATCCCGCCAATATCGCGGCATCGCGTACACCTGGGCGCAGGATCCGTGGGGCCATCCTTACGTTTCGGAATCGAACACCACGCTCGATCCGGGATCGTCGTCCGTGACGGGCAAGACAAAACAAGCGCTGGCGGCCGACCAGACAGGGCCGTACGGGCAAATCGTGAGCCAGTCGCAATACGGTTACGACAGCCCTGCGACAGTGCGTACGTACAACTACACCTATACCGCCATCACGGGCGGCTTGACTCCCCTGTGGCGGCTGGCGTCCACGAGCTTGACGGCCGGCGGTTCCCCCCAAACGCTGTCCACGAACTGTTACACGGCCAGCTATTCGGCCGTGCCGGGCGCCGCCCCGAGAATGCACGATTCCACGCTGTTCGGTGGCTTCGCTCAGGGCGAGGCCCAAGTCCCGCGCGGCCTTGTTACGTGGCGCACTTCCACCGTAGGCGATCTGCGCACGGTCTCGACGGCCTATGACATCACTGGCAACGTCACGAAATCAACCATGGGCGACGGGTCGACAGTTTCCTACACCACGGATTCCACCAGTGGACGCTACATGGCGCCCGCGGCCGTGACGCCCAATGGGAACTCCAATGTGGCTTCGAGTTTCACGTGGGCAACATTCCTTGGCCTGTCTCAGGAAACCGCTCCCAACGGCGCCACCCTTACGATCGGATACGACTCCGCGGCTCGTCCGTCGCAGACGACTACACCGGACGGCGCCACGACGAACTACGGTTACAACAACGCCACAATCGACTCCTACGGCACATGGACTGCGTCCGCCACGAACGTCTCCTCCATCAACGGGCGATGGACTATCACAACGCTCGATGGCCTCGGCCGAACCGTTCAAACCGACATGGGTACGGGGACGGCCTCGACGGCTAACTCCATTTCCCGAGTACGCACCATCTACGGCGCGTGCGCTTGCACGCCGCTCGGCAAGGTCAGGCAAGTGTCGCGCCCCTACAATCCGAACAATGGGGAAACGCCGGTCTACACCACTTACACCTACGATCCGCTCGGCCGCACCACGAGCGTCACTCTCCCGGATGGCGTCAGCACGACCACATACGCGTACTCGGGCAACACGGTCACCGTGACCGACCCCGGAGGCCGCTGGAAGAAGTACACCTCCGATGCCTTCGGAAACGTGACCCAGGTGAACGAGCCGAATCCCTCCGGTGGAGCCGACTACGTGACGAGCTACGCTTACAACCAATTCAACAAATTGACGACGGTGACCATGCCGCGCACGATGCCAGGCGGAAACGTCGTCACCCAGACGCGCACCTTCACCTACGACACCGCACAGCGTCTCGTCTCGGTGACGCATCCCGAGAGCGGAACGACGGTCTATACTTATGACACGGCGGGCCGCGTGCTGACCAAGAAGGATGCCAAGAACAACAAGGTCGCGTACACGTATGACCTATATGGCCGGCTTACGAACATTGCGCGCACGCCCGGTACGGGAACAGTCGAGCCGGAACTCACCACAACCTTCGCGTACGACACAACTGACAGTGTTTCCTATGCGACCTCCGTCTATGGCCAGTTATCCTATCGCACCTTTTCGCCGGTGAATACCTGGGGCAGATTGGCGAAGATCACCCATAGTGGGCTGGCGGTTGAGCGGTTTCAATATACTCCCTCAGGGCGAGTCAAGGGCAAGAGTCTGGCCATGGTGACTTCCGGGGTGCAGGGTAGTCCCTTTGTGGGATTTTTCAGCTACGACGGAGAGGGGCGGATGATCGAATTCCGTCCCGACGGGCTGTTCAAGGGGACCGAAACCTATATGAACGTCGGCTATCGCAGGTGGAGCTACGATACCCTAGGCCGGCCCGCGGGTCTCACCTCTTACGACCACAGCGATTTTGCCACCCCGGTCGTTCAAGGCGCGACCTACAACAGCGCCGGACAGTTAGCGTCCTATGCGCGCCTGGCCCAGTCCGACTACAACATGGACGGCTCTTTGAACGACAGAGCGCTGTTTGACACCGTCGGATTCGAGTACAACGCTTTGGGCCAACTCATTAAACAATCGAGCCCCCCATTGGCTCCTGGGGGGAGGACGTGGGTCCCGACGATCCAATATGGTTACTCCGGCAGCCCGGATCCGAATCAGCCGACGCCGAACGACGGCCGGATCCGGAGCCGAATCGACACCTACCCATCTTCCGTCTACACTCCGAACGGGCCATCGGCCACGATCGCATACGCGTACGACACTCTCGGCCGGCTGACCTCCGCCACGTCGGCGAGTTCGACCGCCGTTCTCGCCTGGGGACAATCGTTTGTTTACGATCCGTTCGGCAACCTTTTGCAGCAGAATGTAACCAGTGGCAACGCGCCGGCCATGAACCTGACTGTCGATCCGAACACGAACCGCGTCACGACCTCGGGCTTCAGCTACGACGCCGCGGGCAACCTGACGGCGTCGCCCGGCGCTTCCGGCCCCAACGCGTTCTCCTATGACAGCGAGAACCGGCTTTCGGTGGCCAATGGGCTCAATTTCCGTTATGGATCCAGCGGCGAACGGTTGTTTGACGGCGCGAACTGGCATTTCTATGCACCCGATGGGACGCACCTGGGAAAGCTGACGCAGAACACAACCGGCGCATCGAATTGGTACGACTTCTCCGTCGAATTGCATTTTGCGGGACGGCTGGTGTGGCAGAACAGATTTCCGGTGATGACGGACCGGCTCGGTTCCGTGGTCCAGATGTCGCTTCGGGACCGGGTAAACAGCTACGCCTACTATCCGCAGGGCCAGTGGATTGCGAACATGCCCGTGCCCGACCAAAGTATTCCCGGCTGCTGGCCGAATTGCGGTGGAGGCGGGGACAGTGTGATGGACGTAGCCTTCGGAACCTACCACCGAGACGGCTATTGGAGCAATATTACCGGATCGTTTGTCACACGGGGTCTGGACTATGCGCAGAACCGATTCTATGATCCTGCTAGGGGGAGGTTTACGACGGCGGATTCCACGATGGACGGAGCTATCAATGATCCAGTGAGTTGGAACAAGTACGCCTACGCTGGCGGTGACCTCATCAACAAGTACGATCCCCAGGGTACGTGCTACCTGTGGATTGGCAATCCCGGGAGCCTTGAGGATCCGCCCGACATGTGCTTTCCGGTTGGCGGGAATGGGCCTTACAAACCGCCGCGGATGTCGCCGCTGGATCCTCCCAAGGTTCCCTGCATCCAGCCAGCCCATCCGGGTCTATCGGACGATCAGATACAAAAGATGATCGACCAAGCCCACGTCATGCTGGACGCCGCCAAGATGGGCCAGGAAGGAGGCATGCCAGGCTTTCTTGGGAACATGATCGGATCCTTCTTTCTGGGTGGTCCATGGGACTTCAAAGACGCGTCGGGGGTAGTTCAGGGCTCTTCGACGCAAAAGCAATTGAGGATTTTCGGGAACTTCGCTTTTGGAGCCGTCATGGAGGGACTCGGGTTCAACCTTTACCAGACCAAGAGCATAGCGGGTACCGCCCAGGTTGCGATCTGCATCGCCAAGGGGGGAGCGGACGGATCTTGCGGAGCAGGAATACCGTTCGTGAAACCTCCATACGGCGACCAACCGGCTGACCAAATGGATATTGAGAAAGGGTTTAAGTACGAGACCGCCGTTCAAGGAGATAACTGTGCCGGAAAGAAGCCGTAGCATCGGCTGCGGACTGAGCTTCGCGAGAACTTGCCAAGGTCGACTTCTGGCCGGAGCACTGTTCTCCGTTTTCGCGCTCTTGCCAGCTGGATGCCGTCGTCACACCTCAGACAAGACGATGATTTCCTTTTTTCATGAGCACGAAGGTGCGTTTGAGCGTCTCGTCAACTTCGCTCAGCATGACGCTGAGCTTCACGCGGTGACCAGAGCAAATGTGTGCGTGAAGCGAGGCGAACAAGACTGGACAACGGGAGGGCCACAACTTATAGCGAGGAAGAGATGGTCTGACTATCAGGCACTATTCCGCGAACTTGAACTGCCAGACGGATTTGCCAAAGACGACTCCAAGATCTCCTTTACTCTTGACCGAGTATCCTTATGGAACGGGGATTCGGCTAAGGGTTTCGTCTACTCTGTTGATGCTCTTCCCACATGTGCGGGAGACCTCGGCGCTTGCGAACCGCAGAGCAGGGATCGCTTCGGATACATCATCTATAGACAGATTAAGCCGCATTGGTATCTCTGGCTGCACCAGAATTAGGCTCACCGCCTGCTGTATGCGATGAACCGCTCCAAAGGAGGAAAGGAAAGGAGAAAGGACGTCCTGAGAAAGGGAGAAAGGGACGTCCTGGTGTGTCACTTCGCTCAAGCTATTGATACGAAATAGGTTATTAGAATCATGGAAAAGGGACAGCCTGACCCGTCACGCTGTCCAAGCAATTGAAGCTAAAGGAGTTATCTGAAACACTACGCGGTAGCCCAGAACCAGCGCTCCTTCGCCAGCTTGGGTTTGCTGCGACGGCTGGAACCTGTAACTTATGGTTTGTTAGTAGCTTACAAGGATGCAACGGCTGGCCGGTGGCCCTATTCTGGAGAGATCAGTGAAGTTGTTTTGATGCGCAACTGCCGGTGGGACACACCGACCCTCGCCGAAAACAATTCACTCTGTCCCTGTTTCCGGCCGGACCCCTTCGACCATCCGAAGTCGCAGCCGGACGCGCGATACGGACCGCGCTTCGGGGATGATTTGCCCGATTCCCTCGGCCGGCTGACCTCCGCCACGTCGGCGAGTTCGACCGGCGTTCTTGCCTAGGGCCAGTCGTTTGTTTACGATCCATTCGGCAACCTTTTGCAGCAGAATGTAACCAGCGGCTCGGCGCCTGCTATGAACTTGACAGTCGATCCGAACACGAACCGCGTCAACATGCCGGGCTTCAGGTACGACGCCGCGGGCAATCTGACCGCGTCGCCGGGCGCTTCCGGGCCCAACGCGTTTTCCTATGACAGCGAGAACCGGCTTTCGGTGGCCAATGGGCTCAATTACCGCCATGGATCCGGTGGCGAGCGGCTGTATGACGGCGCTAACTGGCATTTCTATGGGCCCGGTGGAACGCACTTGGGAAAGCTGACGCAGAACTCAACCGGCGCATCGAATTGGTACGCCTTCACCGACGAATTGCACTTTGCGGGACGGCTGGTGTGGCAGAACAGCTTTCCGGTGATGACGGACCGGCTCGGTTCAGTAGTCCAGATGTCGCTTCGGGACCGGGTAAACAACTACGCCTACTATCCGCAGGGCCAGTGGATTGCGAACATGCCCACGCCCGACCAAAGTATTCCCGGCTGCTGGCCGAATTGCGGTGGAGGCGGGGACAGTGTGATGGACGTAGCATTCGGTACCTACCACCGAGACGGCTATTGGAGCATGATTACCGGATCGTTTGTCACACGGGGTCTGGACTATGCGCAGAACCGATTCTATGATCCGGCGAGGGGCAGGTTTACGAGTGCGGACCCGGCAGCTTCAGGTACGATAGCCCGGCCGAATAGTTGGAATCGGTATTCGTACACGGAGGGCGATCCGGTCAATTTCAACGATCCGGAAGGATTGTTTATCGCGAATCCCTGGTATCAGACAGGGCAAAACTGGATGAGTTTTTCTCTCTTCTGGGGATCCATGCTGCCCGGCCCAGTGCATCAACCAATGCTGGGGCTCGACGGTCCCGGTAGCGGAGGAGGGGGGCTGCCTCCGTGTGACGAACTCCTGCGAAGCGTCATGTCGAGTTTTTTGAAGGACAAAGGCTCCCCACTTCTATCACAGGACAAGACACTTGTTTCCGACGTAATGGCTGAAGCGAAGTTGGTAGGCGTTGACCCGCGCCTTTTCATAGCCGAAACGGCAGAGTCAGGATGGGGAACTTCGAACGTCGCGCAAACCATGAATAATCCGTTCGGGTTAAAGGACAGTGGTGGCAATAGCAGATTTCCTGGTGGGGTGGGTGATGCCATCCTCGCTGAAGGGAGCACGCTCAACAAATACGTCAACAAGTACAATTTTACCGTCTCTCAAATGTATAGCGGCCTTCCTGGTTTGCTGGACAGGAGGGGTTGGAACTGGGTAAGACCCCCGGCGTACTGTCAGGGTGCTGGTTGCGTGGCACTGGGCAATGTCATCTCCGACGCGCTCAAGGCAATGGGGGGCGATCCCGACGGTCTGAAATACCCATCAGGTCAAGTAGGGTCCACAAAATGCAAAAATTAGCAGCGTTCGTGTGCGGTCTAGGGCTTGCATGTACGGTGGCGTCAGGCGGTCATGTGAAGTCGCAAGCGGGTGGCCGTCCCGATCGAATCATCGACGATAAGCATGGGTTCTCCGTCATGTTTCCGAAAGGGTGGTTCATGTTCGACAACGGCGACGTGCCGGCCTTCTACAATTTCTCTCCCGAAAATTCTATCCAAGGAAACCTCCCCGTTGGTGGTGCAAGTATTGAATTGCTTGTCCGTGATGCCCTGAAGGACCAGCCAAGCACGCACCCTCTTTTTGCTTGGGCGGACCAAGAGGTAGGACGCGAACACGGGATCAATGTTGGGCGCCAGGACATCGGCGGTCTGGCTGCGGTTGGGGCATCGTATGCGTTGCGAGTCTCCTTTGATCGAAAAGCGTTGGGGACGCACGCCCCATCGCTGCATTTTGTGATCATTTTGTGGCAATCCGAGAAGGGATTGTTTGGAGCGAGATTATGCTTTATCAAGAACGACCCTAAAGGTCATCAGTACGAGCATCTTTTGAGGCAAATAGTGGAGAGCTTCAGATCGACCTAAGAGACACGCAGAGTAAGCGTCCATGGTCAACCGCTACTATAATCCCGCTAGAGGCAGGTTTACGACGCCGGACACTCGAATCCCGATGAGCTCATACGACACCCTCGGCCGGCTGACGTCTGCGAACTCCCAAAGCGCGACAGGCGACCTCGCTTGGGGCCAGTCGTTTGTTTACGACCCATTCGGCAACCTTTTGCAGCAGAATGTAACCAGTGGATCGGCGCCGGCTATGAACTTGACCGTGGATCCCAACACGAACCGAATCACGAGCTCGGGTTTCGTCTATGACGCCGCTGGCAATCTGATCCAGTCGCCCAGTCGTACATACTCGCACGACAGCGAAAATCGCATGGTAGGGGCAGGTGGCCAGAGGTATTTCTACGGAGCTTCGGGGGAACTTCTCTTCAAGACCACGAGCGGTTCAACGAGTACGTACATCGGTCCGGCCAATGGGACCATGTACCTGTATGGACCCGACGGGACTCGACTGGGAAAAGGGACAGCCTGACCCGTCACGCTGTCCAAGCAATTGAAGCTAAAGGAGTTATCTGAAACACTACGCGGTAGCCCAGAACCAGCGCTCCTTCGCCAGCTTGGGTTTGCTGCGACGGCTGGAACCTGTAACTTATGGTTTGTTAGTAGCTTACAAGGATGCAACGGCTGGCCGGTGGCCCTATTCTGGAGAGATCAGTGAAGTTGTTTTGATGCGCAACTGCCGGTGGGACACACCGACCCTCGCCGAAAACAATTCACTCTGTCCCTGTTTCCGGCCCGACACGTTCGACGATCCGAAGTCGCAGCCGGACACGCGATGCGGACGCCACCTCGGGGATGATCTGCCCGATTCCCTCGGTCGGCTGACCTCCGCCACGTCGGCGAGTTCGACCGCCGTTCTCGCTTGGGGCCAATCGTTCGTTTATGACCCCTTTGGTAATCTCTTGCAGCAGAATGTAACCAGTGGCAGTGCTCCCGCATTGAACGTGACCGTCGATCCGAGTTCGAACCGGTCAACATGAGCTCGGATTCCGCATACGACGCCGCGGGCAACCTGACCGCGGCGCCGGGCGCTTCCGGGTCGACCGCGTTTCTCCTACGACAGCGAGAACCGGCTTTCGGTGGCCAATGGGCTCAATTACCGCCATGGATCCGGTGGCGAGCGGCTGTATGACGGCGCTAACTGGCATTTCTATGGGCCCGGGTGGAACGCACTTGGGAAAGCTGACGCAGAACTCAACCGGCGCATCGAATTGGTACGCCTTCACCGACGAATTGCACTTTGCGGGACGGCTGGTGTGGCAGAACAGGTATCCGGTGATGACGGACCGGCTCGGTTCCGTAGTTCAGATATCGGTTTGGGGCGGGGCTAAGCAGCTACGCTTACTATCCGCAGGGCCAGTGGGTCGCGAACATGCCGGTGCCCACCCAAAGTCTTCCGGGGTGCTGGCCGAGTTGCGGCGGAGCCCTGAACGGTGTGATGGACGTATCGTTCGGAACTTACCACCGCGACGGCTATTGGAGCAATATTACCGGATCGTTTGTCACACGGGGTCTGGACTATGCGCAGAACCG
>CAWGKI010000015.1:0-64134 GCA_963823095.1 Terriglobia bacterium | reverse complement strand
CAAAGCTGTCCCCGGCGCGTGTCCAGAATCCCTGCCCGCGTACTTCTTTACGAGTGGCCGACGATACGGACCGTGGAATGGGCCGCAACAACGCTATTGGCTCAGCCCGCCGCGAACCCCCGCGCTCTATTTCGACCGCGCGGCCGCCGGCCTTTGAGCTTCCGGCTGGAACAGCCGCGGTGCAAAGTCCTGCAAATTGCGCCGCCACGTCTGCCATTCGTGATCCGTGCCGGGGGACTGCGAAAACACGTGCTGAATGTTCGCTTCATCCAGCGAGGCGTGCAGTTTCTCGATGCCCTGCTTCATCCGCTCCGGCTCGTTCGTTCCCACGCCGATCCATAGCAGATGCACGCGTTTGGAAAACTCGACCGGGTCAGACATTGCGCCGTTGAACGCTGTCTTGGTGTCCAACTTGTCGTTTCCTGTCGCAAACACATTGGCCGCTCCGCTGAATCCGCCGATATACGAGAACTGGTCGAGATGATTGAACGTCACGTGGAACGTCTGCATGCCCCCCATCGAAAGACCCGCCATCGCACGATGTTCGCGGTCGGGTATGGTGCGAAAAGTCGAGTCGATGAATGGAATCAGCGCCTGAGTCACATCGTCCTCGAAGGCGCCCATCATGTCCAGCATGGCTTTCCTCATCTCTGGAGAACCAAACGGCTTCCCCCGGAGATCGGGAACCGGCTGCCCCGCGCGCCGCGCATAGCCATTCGCCATTACGACGATCATCGGCTTCGCTGTGCCTGCGGCGATTAGGTTGTCGAGAATGAAATTGACCTTGCCCTGCCGCGTCCACCCGGATTCATCCTCGCCCCCGCCGTGTTGGAGGTAAAGCACGGGGTAGCGTTCTTTCAGCCGTGTGCCGTAGGCGGGCGGCGTGTATACCAACGCATGGCGCCATGTGCCGGTGACCTTTGAGTCATACCACACCTCGCGAACCTGCCCGTGTGGGACATTCTGCGGCAGATAATACGTCGCACCCGCTTCCGGCACCTCAACCGCGCTGGCCCATTTGCTTCCCCCGAAGTACGCAGTGCTGCCGGGATCGCTTACTTCTGCGCCGTCCACGACCACCGTGTAATAGTGGAGCCCCGGGGCCATCGGCGGCGTCGTAAAGGTCCAGAAACCGTCCGCTTGTTTTTCCATGTCGGCTTTCGGACCGCTCCAGAAATTGACCCGGACCTTACTGGCATCGGGCGCCTTGAAGCGGATCTCGACCCGCGAGTTGCTGTCGACCCCCGGATACTGCGCGTCCAGAACGTTGGACGTAGCGGGTTTGAAATCGCCCGGGCCCTGTGCCAGACAGAAAGCTGTTGCTACCAGCGCCACAATTACAGTCAGTCGCATTGCGCCTCCAGATGATTTTCGTAAACCAGAGCCGCCCTGGAACTGAATTGCTCTGGTGGCTGGGTCTCCCGACGTCGAAGCCCACTATATAAGGAAAGCGGTCGATTGTCTCGTTCGGCGTCCCGGAACTGGTGCAAAACCAATCTGGCAGGTAGCAGCACTCTAGCCAACTGGCGAGCTTCGACCATTGAGCGAGCGGTCAACCCGTCCTTTATGGCGTGCATTGTCCCGGTCCGCTGCTCGGCACCGGGGGAGTCACGCGCTATCCGGAGAGAATGGCGGCCCCAGTTTCCCGGTTGCCGACCATTCGCACGGAAACCGTTAACACCCAGTTCTCCGCACCGGGCGTTAGACGGCAAAGTGGCACGGCGGGCATTGTCGTCCGCGGGGGCGGTGGTCATTCGTTCGGCATCGGCCGAACTGCCCCCGCCTGATGTCTTCCATTTTCGTCATCGTTTCCTCCCCCCGACAAAGGGGTTCGCGGCTGCCTGCTTCATCCACGAGGCTACTTGGTGCTCGTCGAGATCGTCCACGGATGCCAGCTCTACGCCTCGTGTGGACTTGCCCATCCCAATCGGCGTCACAGGCGGTTCAGGCTTGATCTCCGTGCCGCGTATGAACATCAGTTTCACGTGACCGACGAAAGCACCGGACGAGAAGCACCAGCCTCCGCCCACACCGTAGTACGCCATCCCCCACTTCACTGCACGTTGGAGGTTTGGCAACGTATTGGCAGCCAGAGCATCGACACGCTCGGCGATACTGCGCTGCGGCTGCGGCAAGCTCGCGATATAGGCGAACACGGGCTCGTCGCCTTCCGCGGCCTTCGCGGCGCTTGCCTTGCCGGTCATGGCGACCAGCAGCTTCGTGCCAGTTTGGCCTTGGGCATCAGGCTTGAGGGGAGGCTTTCTCATGACTTCACCCTTTCTCATGACCTAGACATTCCTCACCAACAAGGTGACGAGAATTGTGTCCAGCTGCTCGAACTGCTCGCCAGACCAACTGATACTCCCAGAGGCCATTGCATCGTCGAGGGCTTGCTTTGAGGGATAGAGTTCGTGTATCACGACGAGCGTCTCGCCACCCTTTTCTTCGAAGGTCACGGTGGTGACGGGGCCAGCCTCATCGCCTTCGTCATTCGTCCAGACGAGGCGGGAGCCCGGAGTCACTTCGACGTACCTGCCAAAGAATGGCATAGGCTGCTCTGAAGAAGGGTGACTGAACACGAAACGGTACGTGCCGCCCGTACGAACATCGGCCTCGCAGGAAACGAAGGACACTCCAAACGACTTCGGTACCCACCACCGCTTGAGCAGTTCGGGCTTGGTCCACGCATCGAAGACGATATGCGCCGGACCGTTGAAGGTTCGAGTGACGACGAGCTCACGCTCAGACTTTCGTTCTACCGTCGTGGGGTTACTTCATAGGGGCTCACTTTCTCTTCTTTCTTCCATCGATTCTCTCATCCCGTTTCAATGACTCAACGATCTTGTCCAACTCGTCGAAGCGTGCGTCCCAGAGCTGGCGGTACCTCTCAATCCATGCCGCCTCTTCCTCCAGGCGGCGTAGGCCGAGCTTGCAGGTGCGCACGCGCCCGACCTTTTCCGTGGTGACGAGCCCCGCCTGCTCCAAGACACCGACATGCTTCTTCATGCCCGTGAGGGTCATATGAAACTTCCCGGCAAGGTCCGTGATCGAAGCGTCCGCACGGCCGAGCCGCTCCAGAATGCCGCGTCGGGTGGCGTCCGAGAGCGCGGCGAACGAGGCATCTAGGTGGGCTCGTTGAAACTGAACCATTGGGTTCAGTATATAACACGGATCGGCGGCATGCAAGGGGAGTTCGAGCGCGAGCTGCATCGACCCAGCCACCTTCACTCCCAGGCGCTCCTTCCTGGGCGGCGTGAGCGGCGAAGTGAACGGGCTATGTGCGCATTCTCTGCCCAGTGGAGAGACGGGACAGATAGGGAACAAGATACGCGTTGTGTTTACCACGTCGCCGCTCTGTCCGCATCGTCGGTTTATACCGGAAGTAATCCACTTGGCCGTGTAGTCGTTTCCGTCGAAGTCCCGCTCGGGGCGGATCACGCGCCACTCTTCCAGAGCTAGGCGCCAGTCGCGGCTGCGAGGAGACGCCGGTGGGCCTCCTCCGAGTCGCCGACTATCTGCTCGAAGGTCAGCTACACTCTTCCCCGAACCCAGTTCGGCGGTCAATGTACGTCCGCTTACTCGGAAACGCAGAATGGTTGTGCTCAGCCAGTGGCGAGCCCGGTCGGGTCGATGACGGTCAGTTGGTCGAACGCGAGCGGCGCCGTCTGCGCGTCGAGGGCGCTTACGGCAAGAAGCGAGATCGATTCCTGCAATACTTCACGGCGTGTGAGTGCCGTAGGCTTCCAGAATCAATTTCACGAGATGGCCGAATTCTGCCCGGTTCGCGCTGGCCGGCGAAGATCGGTTAGCATAATCCGTAATCGTCTTAGCATCCTTAACCGGAGGATCGTTGTCCGTGCGATGCACGATGACCATATCCAACGTAGGAATGATGAAGATGTAATGCGCCCCGTTTCCCCGGGCCGAGTAGATTCCGGGAAGCGAGACTTCCGGGAAATGAACTCCGCCGTAATCCACCCACCAGAGATACTCGTAACCGCCACGATCCGCGCCGTCGGACTTCACCATCTCACTTGCATGACTGCTCTTTTCGACCCAATCTGCGGGCACGATCTGCTTATCCTTCCAGCGACCGTGCCGTAAATAGAGTAGGCCGAAGCGGGCCATATCGCGCGCCGTAATTTCGAAGTGGTACGCCGGATACAGGGACAACGGGCCGCCGAAGTAATACACATCGTCCGGCTGAAAATCCTGCATCCCGATCGGTTTCGCGATCCGCTGATAAAAGGCTTCGCCGATTTTCAGCCCCGTCTTCTTCTCGAAAATGGCGCCCAGGACATTGAAGTCCCAGTTGTTGTAATACCAGTAAGTACCTGGCGGGTGACTGCCACGCGGCGGGCGGCCCTTCTGCATGGACTCGGTCTCAAAATCTACCGCATGATACACGCCCGAGCGCGCGCGAAGCAGATCTACGACGCGCGCCTGCTTCTCCTCTTTCGTTAACGGATCGGGCGAATCGTCGATTCCCAATTGCTCCAGGGTCTGGTTGATGTTAATTACGCCTTCCGCGGAGTAGATCCCGTACAACGAGCCTGAGCAGGCTCTTCCGGACCGAATAGGAGCTGATCTTCTTATCGATATCTCCCCACTGATCGACCACCTCACCACCTTGGACGATCATCACGGCTGATGTATGAATCGAATCGGCCGCCGCGTAGGCGCGGGCGGCTGCCAGTTTCTCAGTGGACCATCCGGCCTTTCCGGGAGAAGATATGGGCGGCCAGGACTTCCCTGGAAAAACCTCTTGTGATTTGCCTTGAGGAAACGCCCATGGCTGGGCGAGACTCGCCAACAGTATCAGGTGTTCACAGCGTGAAACACTCATATGCTCTCCTTCGGGCTGTCTACCACAACTTGCACTGGGCGCATCCCTCGGGACACGGCCGGAAAGTACGGCCTTCGCGAACCGATGATAAAAGAAGTCTACCAGGGTGGCCTTTTCCGGCCTCGGCCCGAGCGCCTTGAGATCGAATGCTGCCCCCGATGGTTTGGGACCGCCGAACAGATGTCCGGCGCCGCGCCGAACCTTGAGTTCGTCGGTGGTGGTCTTGTCTTCGAGCGAAGCAGGCCCCACCAGGATCTAACTCTCGCGCTCCCAAAACGGATATCGAAAGGTGTTCCGGTGCCCCCTCCTGGCTGCTTCGGGCGGATCACGCGCCACTCGGAGAAAGCCGCTGCTCCGCGCCCAGAACGGGATCGGGAAGCATAAGCGCGCAGCAGGCCAGGAACACTTACCACTGAGAAGTCACGCGCACTCGGCAACTCGATTTTGATTGCATAAGACGAAAGCATTTCGGTTTCCATTGGCAAAAGAGTCCCAAGCCAAAGATCTACAGGGTGATGACGACCTTGCCTATCTGCTGGTTGCTTTCGAGGTACTTGTAGGCTTCCACTGTTTGATCGAAGCGGAAGGTCCGGGCGATCTTCGGCTTAAAGGATCCATCCGTCAGGCGATCGTATATGTACTCCTTCATGGTTTCCCACTCCGGGGAGCCTCGCAGCTCGCCGAAGGTGTAGCCAAACATGCCGATCTTGCGGCCAAAGGCAGCCATGGGAAAGGGCGTGGGCTTGCCAGAGAGCATGCCATACAGGAAGATGATGCCACCATTTGCAGTGGCCTGCGCGAGCGTATTGATGTAGTCGCCGCCCACCGGATCGAAGACGACACGAGCACCCTTGCCGCCCGTGATCGACTGAACCCGGTCTACCAGGTCCTCTTCTCCCGTGACGATGACGTGGTCAGCGCCCAGGTCGATGAGTTGATCCTTCTTGGCGGAGCCGCGGGTGGTCGCGATGGAGGTACCGCCCTGTGCCTTGACGATCTGGATAGCCGCGAGCCCAACGGACGAGCTGGCGGCGGTGATGATGACGAAGTCACCGTCAGCCACTTTGCCGTACGGTACCATCGCGCCGTAGGCGGTACAGTACTGCATCCAAACAGCGGCGCCGTCGACCGCGGAGAAGGAGTCTGGAACGGCTGCGAGAACGCTGGCGGGAACGACAGCCTCTTCCGCGAGCACCGGGTACTGGTTCATCGAAAAACCCGGAATGGTGCCGAAGCGCTTGCCGACAAGAGTGGAATCGACCTCCGGACCGACAGCGATGACCCTTCCGACCGCCTCATAACCAAGACCGGAGGGCACGTTGACCTTTTCCATGTAGAAGCCGTGATAGTACATGCTTTCGGCCCGGTTGAGGCCCACTGCTTCCACTTTGAGAAGAACTTCATCAGGGCCGGGCTGGCGCTCGGGCTGATCTTCGATCTGAAGGACTTCGGGACCACCGAGCTGGTTGAAACGGATCGCTTTCGGCATGGTGGGGCATCTCCTCTTGAGAAGGAGATGCGGACTGCCTGAAGCAGGTCGCAAATTCCGGGCGAGTTTCGGTGACGCTTCTGGGACGCAAGACGCGATCCATGACCAGCAGCGGCCTGCCGTCTGATCAGTCCTGACAAACGCGCTCAAGACCGCCGATCCAACCTAGAGTTGCCAACCGCACCCTGTTTGCCGCGAACCGCCCCTTTCAGCGAGCTTCGAGGCCGAAGTTGTGGATGCGCGCGCTTCTTCGCGGCCCCGAATCGGCTCCGCGGCGTCCCCACAATATCCAGGGCCTTGTTTCGTCTACTACCGTAGATGCAGGACGCATTGAGCCTGGAACGGATGGCACTCGAACAGGACCGGCGGATCTCGGAGGCGGTCGAGCGGGAGCGCTCCCGGCTGAGCAGCTTTATTCGCCGGCGCGTTCCCGACCCGCGCGACGCCGAAGACATCCTGCAGGACGTCTTCTACGAGTTGGTGGAGGCGAACCGCCTGCTGATGCCGATTGAGCACGTCACCGGCTGGCTATTTCGCGTGGCGCGCAACCGCATCACCGATCTCTTCCGCAAGAAGAAGGCCGAGAGCTTCAGCGAGGCCTCCGTTACCGGCCAGGACGGCGAGTTGCTGCGTTTCGAAGACCTGCTGCCATCGCCCGATGCCGGACCGGAGGCGCTCTACGCGCGGGGCGTGCTGCTGGATGCTCTCGAGCTGGCGGTCGACGATCTGCCCGCGGAGCAGCGCGAGGTGTTTGTCGCGCACGAGGTGGAGGGGCGCAGTTTCAAGGAGATCGCGGCCGGGAGCGGCGTGAGCATCAATACGCTCCTGTCGCGCAAACGCTATGCGGTGCTGCGCCTGCGCGAGCGTCTGCAAAGCGTCTACGACGAATTCACGAAAGCATGAGGAAACTAAGATGAAGAAGAAATGGATGTGGCTCGCTCCGTTGGCGATTCTGGCGATATTCGCGTTCATCGCGCTCGGGGGCGAAGTCGTGCGGCTGCTCTGGAACTGGCTGCTGCCGCCGATATTCGGGTTGCGCGAAGTCACATTCTGGCAGGCGTTGGGAATCCTGGCGCTGTGCCGCATCCTGTTTGGGGGATTTGGGTGCCACGGGAATCAGGGTTCAGGTTTCCGGGGTCGAATGGGCGGCTGGCGCGAAAAAATGACGCCGGAAGAGCGTGAACGTTTCCGGCAGGGCATGCGCGAACGTTGCGGCCCCGGCCCCGCCACGGCGGAAAGCCCGGAGCATTGACGGCAATTCACGCGGCGATGAGCGTGGCCAGCTTGGAACAGGCGCACCGGCGCGCCTTTACTGCGCTGACGCTCATTCGGGTTTGTCCGCACTCGCGCACCCTCGATAAGCGGAGACGCACAGGAATTCGGTCCGAAAGGACGGACCGAATTCCTGTCAGTCCCAGGAACTCGGCAGTCAGCCTCTGCCCCTAAGCCGGTCCAATTGACGGTAGTCGCGTTTCGAGGGCTTACCTTCACGGGACGATTCGAAATGCGGCATCGCTTTGCGTTCCTCGGCGGCCTTCTTTCGCAACTCGCGGCTCGCTTCCGTCTCGCGGTAAAGCGTCTGCGCGACCGAGGCCGGGCCGCGCATCTCGCTGAGCAGCAGGACCTCCACATCGAAATCGCCGCCGTCGTTCGTAACGTGCAGCATGTCGCCGACGCGAACTTCGCGGGCCGGCTTGGCTGGTTGTCCGCTGGACTGAATCCTGCCGAGCTCACACGCGTGCGATGCGAGCGCTCGCGTCTTGAAGAATCGTGCGGCCCAAAGCCACTTGTCCATTCTCACGCCGGTCATGCTCCCATTCTCCTATGCGCGCGAGAGGCATGATCAGGCTGGCGTGGCGTACGCATTAGCGTGCTGCGTCGACACACTTGTCGACGTCCGGCTTATGGCGGCAGGAGTGCCGCCACTGCACGCTAAATCGTGCGCCACAACGGCTCAATCGGGCTCGCCCCTCACCCGGCAGCCGCGCGGGACCGTCCGGATGGCGTGCTATCTGGCCTCCTCGTCGTCTTCGTCATCTTCGTCAAAGCTGGCATCGGCCATCATCATGGCATCTTCGGCAGCCTCGGCGATTTCTTCGTCGTCGGAATCCGCGAGGTCCGCCAGGATCTCGTCGGCATCCCGCGGACGGATGCTGGCAACCGCGGCGATGGCAGCCAACAGCAGCGGCTTGGGAGTGCGAGCGTTTCCGACCAGATCGGCGACGTGAGACCAGGCCGCGCCGATTCCCCAGTTGCCGGCCGCCTCGACCGCCTCGAAGTGGATCTCAGGGTCGGGGTGCTTCAATGCCTCCAGGATTTGACGGTCGAGGCCTTTGACCCATCGCATCGAAAACACGGCCGTCAATACCCACTCTCTGTCGCCGCTGGCATAGGCGGTCTTGATCGCGTCCTTATGCCAGTCCTCGGGAGCGCGCACCGATGCCTCGAGGATTCTCCGGCGCACCAACTTGGGGATGCTCTCGTCGCGGTATAGCTGTCGCAGCGAGTCCGCGATTTTGACGAAGGTGGCCGGAGCTATGTTCACTTCGTCCGGCACATCGAAGCCGCTGGTGTCCGTATCCTCGAGCACAGGACCGAGCGAAGTCGCCGCCTTGGCTCGCAGCTCCTCCGGCTCGTCGGGATTTCGGACGATCTCCAGGAGAGCGTCGGCCAACTTGTCGTTCATTACGACAAGATCGCCCCCCAACTCGGCCGCGATCAGCCGATCGGCTGCGTCGGCGTGGCGATCGATCAGAAAGCCGTGCAGTTTCTTCCAGGTGTTCTCCGGCCACTCCCAGGGAGCTGTCTCGAGCAGAAGTTCAAGTTCCATACGCCCTCCCGCATCTCCTCGCGCGAAGCAAACTCCGTCCCGGGGCGAATCAAGGCCCAACCGATCTGACGTCGTCTCCGTCGCTGGCATCGGACGTGCCAGCGCAACCTTCCGGCGCGCTTCTCCTACAGTCTATATAAGCCGGCGCCACGATTTGCCATAGACGTGCACATCCAGCTTGTACTCGCTGCCTGTCAAATGGTGACCATTCCAGTCAAGCGCGAAGGGAAACCTGCAAGCGCGTGGTGGAGCGTGGCTGAATGCCCGCAGCACTCGACCTTGCCGGACTTTTTCAGTGCTAACCGCCGGTGGCAGAAACTCCAAGACCGTAGGGAGTTACGGTTCTCGCTCAACTGCCCACCTGGGATCGATAAGTTAGCGCCTCACAACGGTAAGGCCCTACGGTTTTGAGGCTTTCAACGCACTCTCCGAGGCCTGGCGGCGCGCGCGGCCGCTCAGCAGGTAGACCGCCGCGCGCAACTCGAGCAGTGGGTCGTCCGAGGGCTCGATGCCGTCCACGCGGGGAATCGGATCGAAGATGATGCGCTGCTGCTGAGCGGCGTTATCCGGCGCCTCTGCGGTCAGCGCGAGGGTGCCGAAATGAATCATGGGCCGGTCCTCGGGCCAGTGGATGGTGGCGTCATCCACCTTGTCGGAATCGGCGGCGACCTGGACGTGGATGTCGAATCGAATCGGGCCGGCCGCGACGCGATGGGCGAGTTCGTCAAAGAGGTAGTCGGCGCTCTTGGCTTGGGCCGTCGCTTCATCGAGATGTTCCACGCCGGCCCGCGGAGCAATGCGGTAACGCCCGTGGCGAGCGACGCCTTGCTTATCGAGAAAGCGCATCGCCGTCACGCCGAAGTAGGCTTCCCGCGCGAAGCTCGAAGGACTTGGCTTAGGCGTTTGCACGTAGGCGAGAGCGGCCGGATGCGCGCCAAGAAACGCCTCGATCGGCGTGGGCGAAGTCTTCGCCGAGGCGCTCGCGGCGACAGCGCGCAGGAACTCGAGGAATTCCTGGCCCGTCCTGGTCGGGAAGCCGTCGGCTGAATGGCCGATGACGTCCGTGTGAACGCGCTCGGCCAGGTGGAAGCGGATGGCCATGCCGCGAGGATTCGCGTTGGGCGCGTTGTCGGGTATCGTGGGCAGTCCGGTGGAGTTGGAGAAACGCACGGTGACCGGCGTGGACGCGCGAGCGGCGTGAGGCGCGCGAGTGAGCGACGCGGCCTGGGGATCGGGAGTGAATGTGCCCGTCAGCAAAATGCCCTTGGCATGGGCCGGGCGAAGGCCGGGGTGCCGGCCGAAAATGACCTGGATTTGCTCGATCAAATCACTACTGAGTTGGATTAGTTTCTCGTCTGACGGCAGCGGCATATCGCATAGCTCCTTGTATTGGGGGATAGGAGAACAGATGCGGATCGGCGGAATTGGATGCCGGTATCGCCGGATGCCTGCGGCTGGGGTTCTCTTGAAGAAGGCGAACACAAAAAAAGAGCGCCCCCGAGGAGGCGCCCCTTTGCATTCACATGTGCCAGGCCGAGCGCGCTACTGCGCAGAGAACTTGAAGACCGTCGTGGACTTGTACTCCGCGCCCGGCTTCAATGTCGTTGTCGGGAAGTCTGGGTGGTTCGGCGAATCCGGGAAATGTTGCGTTTCCAGGCAGAAGCCTGAGCGTTTGGCGTAGGCGACTCCGCCCTTGCCTTTGACTGTGCCATCCAGGAAGTTGCCCGTGTAGAACTGCACGCCCGGCTCGGTGGTGGAGACTTCCATCACGCGGCCTGAGGTCGGTTCGCTGACTCGCGCGGCCAGCCGCAGCGTGCCCGGCGTTCCGTCCACGACGAAGTTGTGGTCGTAACCGCCGCCGCGCTTGATCTGCTCGTCATCGGCGTTGATGCGCGCGCCGATTACGGTGGGCTGACGGAAATCGAAGGGCGTGCCTTCGACGTTCTTGAGTTCGCCCGTCGGGATCAGACCGGCGTCCACCGGAGTGAACTTCGCGGCGCTCAATTGCAGTACATGGCCGAGGATGTCGCCCTGTCCCTGGCCGGCCAGGTTGAAGTAGCTGTGATTGGTCACGTTGACGACGGTGTCTTTGTCCGTCGTCGCCGAGTAGTCGATCTTCAGTTCATTGGCGGGAGTCAGCGTGTAGGTGACCTTCTGGGTCAGGTTGCCCGGATAACCCTCTTCCATGTCCTTGCTCAAGTAGGTGAGTTCCAGCGACGGATCGCCGCCCGGCACTTCCCTGCCCGTCCAGACCACTTTGTCAAAGCCCTTTAAGCCGCCATGCAGCGAATTGGCGCCGTTGTTGATGGCGAGCTTGTAGTCTTTGCCATCCAGCTTGAAATGGCCTTTGGCGATGCGGTTGCCATAGCGGCCGACCAGCGCGCCGAAGAACGGGTTGTCGCCCAGATACCCTTCCAGGTTGTCGAAGCCCAGGACCACGTCGGCGAACTTGCCGTCGCGCCCCGGAGTCTTCAGCGACACGACGCGTCCGCCGTAGGTGGTGATCGCCACTTCCATGCCGGCGGCATTCTTCAAGGTGTAAATATCGACGGGCGTGCCGTCGGCGAGTTTGCCGAATGGCGCTTTGGTGATGGACGATGACATCGGGGTTTCCTTCTTCTTTTCGGCGCAGCCGCTCATCAGGAGAGCCGCGGCCGTCAGGCTGAGAATCGCAGTGCTTGTCTTCAAGACAGAGCCTCCTCGCGGCGGCCTCAATGCGCCACCGGAACCTTTGACGCTATCGCCACTCGCCCGCTCCGGTCAACTAGGCGCGCCACCGACTTCAGGGGCGTTTAATTGGCGCGTCCCGTGTTACACTTGCCCGGCGGAGGATTCTGCGATGGCGACTGTTGACGCTTACTCTATCGGGACGCCCTGCTGGTTTGAACTCGGCACGACGGACCAAACTGCGGCAAAGGACTTCTACGGCCTGCTGTTCGGGTGGGCGGCGCAGGATGGCCCGATCGGCGGCGGCGAATTCTATACGATGTTCCAGTTGGACGGACGCAGCGCCGGCGCGGCCTACACGCTTTCACCCAGAGTGGTCGCGGAGGGCGTGGCGTCCCGCTGGATCGTGTATTTCGCAACGCCGGACATGGACGCATCCGCAGCCAAAGTTACCGAGCTCGGAGGCGAGCTGCTTCAGCCTCCTTTCGATGTGATGGACGTGGGACGGATGGTGAACTGCAAGGATCCCGGCGGGGCGCAGTTCGCACTGTGGCAAGCGAAGCGTCATAGCGGCGCAGGCGTGCTGAACGAAGTCAATGCAGTCTGCTGGAGCGAACTCGCCACATGGGACACGGCGCAGGCGCGCACTTTCTATTCCGGCCTTTTCGGCTGGGAGACCAAGAACAACGCGGGCATGGAAACCTACATCGAGTTCAGCACCGACGGGCAACCGCGTGGCGGACTGCTGCCAATGGACGAACATTGGAAAGGCATGCCGTCGCGTTGGGGCATCTACATTCAGGTAGCGGATTGTGACGCGACGGCGGCCAAAGCGAAGGAAATGGGCGCGACGGTGAAGTATGGACCATTCGACGCGCCGGGTGTCGGCCGCATGGCTGCGGTGGACGATCCGCAAGGTGCGTGCTTCTCGATCATCAAGCTGGAACAGGCCGGGTAGCGGACGTATGTGGCACACCTTGAGCGAGCTGTGTCGACACTCTTGTCGACGTCTGGACTATGCCGGCAGGAGTGCCGGCACTGCACGCTGAAGCGTACGCCACAGAGCACAGCCGCAGGTGCGCGCCAATACGGGCGGGGCTGAAGGCCTGTCCCACCACGCCAGCATGACTAACCACGCGCGCTAGTGCTGTGACCGTGTGGAAAAGGGCGAATTCTGTGGGGCAGGATGGTATCCTGCGCGGCGATTGGCAATCGCCGCGCGCGCCGGTTGCCAACCGGCACGCAGCTTGCCAAGCTGCCCCACAAAGGAACAGTTCTTCGCGGTCTGGGTACTAGCTGGAGTACTTCTCGTGCCACGTGCGGAGTTCGGCGGTGAGCCGGGAGCGCACGTCCGCGTATTCCTGATTTTCGAACTGATTGATGCGCTCGTTCGAGTCCTTGCGCAAGTCGTAAAGCTCGCTCGCGCCCTGGTCCTCTTCGCGCAGGATCAGCTTGAAGCGATTGTCGCGAGCCATATCGATGCCGCGCAATTCCCCGAAGACGAGATCCTTCCAAGTCTGCCGCTTCGGCAGCGGCTTTCCAGAAGCGATGGTAAGAATGCTGCGGCCGGGGAGGTTTCTGGCCGAGGGTACGGGAACTCCCGTGGCTTCACACAAGGTCGGCATGAGATCCACCGCGCTCGACAGTTCCGGGCGGGACGATTCAGTCGGGATGCGGCCCGGCCAGCTCACGATGAGCGGCGTGTGCACCGACTCCTCAAGAAGATTCGGCGGGTTGGATGCATAGCCAGAACCCCAGAGTCCGCGCCGGCCCAGGAACTGCCCCGTAGCGCTGGTGAAGACAACTACCGTGTTTTCGAAGATCCCCTTCTGGATGATCTTCTTCTGCAACGCTCCGACCTGCTCGTCGAGCAGCGATGTCGCTGCCGCCGCCGTGCGTATTGACGCCACCGTGTCGGCCAGCATCTCCCTACCGTCCAGAGCCGAGGCCGAGGCCGGTTGGATGCCAAATGTCTGGAATTCCGCGGTCTTGTAAAGGTCGAGGTACTTTGCGCTCAGGCCTTCGCCGGAAGCGGGCATGGCCGGGTAAGTAACCACCAGAAGAAAAGGCCCGTTTTGCCGGTCGATGAATGCGGAAGCCTGCCGGGTCAGAACCTCGGGCGTCATTCCGCTTTCCTGTGCCGGCTGGCCGTTCACGAGCAAGGTAGGTTTGAGACCCGCGACATCGCCCGCGGGCAAAGTGAAGGTCTCGGAAAAGCCGTGTCCCGGGTGATCGTCGTTCCCCAGATTCCAGCGTCCAACGAAGCCGCAGCGATACCCGGCCGGCGAAAACACGTCGGAGAGCAGCACTTCGGTGGCAAAGGATGCGGGCGGAGCGGATTGGCCGCGCTCCGGATTCTTCTTCGGAGAGGACGTCAGGTAGTCGACGATGC
The DNA here is from genome assembly GCA_963823095.1 of Terriglobia bacterium. Lineage (GTDB taxonomy): Bacteria > Acidobacteriota > Terriglobia > Bryobacterales > Bryobacteraceae > CAIVVT01. The sequence continues at coordinate 49,910 of CAWGKI010000015.1, read as the reverse complement.
CGTGCTGACGCGGGATGCGCCCCGTGAGCAGCGTCGCCAGGCTGGCGGAGCCGGCCGGCGTGCAAGCAAAGTTATTGATGAAACGGACGCCCGAAACTGCGAGCTTATCGATATTAGGGGTCTTGATCTCAAGGTTCCCGTAGCAGCTCAACATCCACGCGGCGACGTCCTCGGCCACGATTAGAACGACGTTCGGATGTGAGGAAGAGGCGGTCTTGTCCCCATGAGGCGCCCCATGCGCGGCGCTCGCCAGCAGAGGGGCTGCGGCGGCGGAGGCCAAAAAACTCCGTCGTGTCCAATTCATGCTCGATGCATCTCCAATCTCTCAGACTACAGGACGTCGGCGAAGCCGCGCTTCAGCCGTCGGAAAAAGAGCCCGCCCACAACGAATATGCCGGCCGATATGGCCGCCGATATGGCCAGGTCGGTCCAAATCGGCCATTGCCCGAGCAGGAGCGCGCGGCGGTAACCGCCCACCAGCGCGGTCATGGGGTTGAGGCGAACCGCGGTCCAGGCCCAATCGGGAAGGCGGCTTCGCATCATCGATTCGTACATGAAAATCGGCGTCGTCCAGAACCAGGCAGTCAGCAGAACCTGTACGAATTGAGACGTGTCGCGAAGATACACCTGGAGGCTGGACGCGATCCAACTCACGCCCGTTGCGAGCAATGCAACGATCAGGACGAAAACGGGCAAGACCACGACCGTGCCAGGCAGCCGATGTTCGGTGAGCAGGACTCCAGCCACGGCCAGCGAAGTAGCGAGAACGTTGCTGATGAGCGACGACAGAAATAGAGTGACCGGGAGCACCTCGGAGGGGAAGATCGTCTTGGTGATGAGGGTCGAATTGTCGACAATGCAATTCGCCGAGCGCTGCAACGTCTCCGACAGGAGCATCCACGGGAGGTAGCCGCAAAACAGGAACACGACATAGCTCTTGCCCGCGGCCTCCGGCGGAGGCGGCACTCGCATGCAGAACATGAACACGAACACCCAGCTCAGAAGCAGGACAAGCGGCTGGATCAAGGTCCACAGCCATCCGGCGACAGAACCGACGAAGCGGGCTTGGAAGTCGCGGCGGACGAGTTGTCCAATCAGATTGCGGCGCTCGACGAGAACGCGCAGGAACATGGTCCCGGGCAACCGGAAATGGTTGCGCCGTGGGACTGCGGCGATGGATGATTCGGCCAACCCCGATTTTAGCTTATTGGCGGGGTGGATCCCCGGTCCGCGGACGATGCCCTCTTCGGCCAATGCTTGTGGGAAGTTTGGTGGGCGACCAGGGGGTCACCCGCAGACCTGGGGGTCTGCCCCACTCTAGCTATACCGGACCTGGATGTCGTGAAAGTTGATATAGTGGGACCATGCCGGAAGGGTACCTGCCGCTCTTTGTCTTCCTCATTGTGGCCTTGCTGTTTCCTGTCGTTTTGCTCTGGGCCGCGGCCCTCGTCCGACCCTCGACGCCCAGTCAGGTGAAGCAGGAAGCGTACGAATGCGGCATTGAAGCGGCCTCGGATTCGCGCGGCCGTTACACGGTCCGGTTCTACATCGTCTCCATCCTGTTCGTAATTTTCGACGTGGAAACCGTGTTCCTGTTCCCCTGGGCGGTGCGCTACAAGCAGTTGGGCTGGTTCGGCATCACCGAAGTCGGCGTATTCCTGCTGATTCTGGTTGCCGGATACATCTGGGCCTGGAACAAGCGCGCGCTGGAGTGGGTCTAGTTCTCGACTCGGCCATTGACAGCTCAGATTGATATCGTGGAAGCAGCCGAGCTTCCATGACTGAACGCCTTTACTACACTGACTCTTATCTGACCGCCTTCGATGCCTGCGTCGTCGAGAACGCCGAGGCGGGATTGCGCGTCTACCTCGACCGTACGGCCCTGTACCCTGCTTCCGGCGGGCAGCCGAACGACCTGGGAACGCTGAACGGCATTCGAGTGCTGGACGTCGTAGATGAAGGCGAGCGCATCGCGCACGTGCTGAAGCAGCCGCTACAGGCCGATCGCGTTTCTGGCGCCGTCGATTGGACGCGCCGCTTCGACCACATGCAGCAGCACAGCGGGCAACACCTGCTCTCGGCCGTCTTCGAGGCTCTGTACGGGATGAAGACCGTCAGCTTCCATCTGGGAGCGGAGTCGAGCACGATCGACCTGGAAACTCCCGCCCTCTCGCCCGCCCAGGTGCGAGCCGTGGAAGAGCGAACCTGCCAACTCGTTCTGGAATGCAAGCCTTTGAGCGTGGCTTTCGAGGATGCCTCCGCCGCCGAGGGACTGCGGAAAGCGTCGGAGCGGGAAGGCACCCTGCGCATTGTTTCCATTGAGGGAATCGACCGCTCGGCTTGCGGCGGCACGCACGTGAAGTCCACGGGCGAGATCGGTCCAGTGCAGATCCGCAAGTTGGAAAAGATCCGCGGCAACGTGCGTGTGGAATTCCTGTGCGGTCATAGGGCGCTGCGTCGCGCGCGAGCCGATTACGAGGCGCTGACCGCGGCGGCGAAGCTCTTCTCCTCTCCGCTCGACGAAGTACCGGCCTTGGTGCACGCGCTGCAGGAACAAGCCAAGGACTCCGAAAAGGCACGACGCAAACTGGCCGTGGAACTGGCCGTGCGGCGTGGCGCGGAACTGTTTGCCGCGGCATCGGAAGATTCCTCTGGACAGAGGCGGCATGTCGAGCGAGTGAGCGCGGACGGCCTCGGTGACGAGGTGCGCGCTCTGGCGCAGGGATTCACCTCGACCGGCCGGGGCGTCTTCATCGCCGCCTGCGACAACCCTCCCAGCGTGATGCTGGCGGCGTCGGCCGAGTCCGGCGTGCACGCGGGCAACCGTTTGAAAGAACTGCTCGCCGCGCAAGGCGGCCGGGGCGGAGGCAGTGCGCAGATGGCGCAAGGGAGCCTGCCTTCCGTGGAAGCGCTCAACGCGCTGCTGGCGGCGCTGTAGATCGAGCAGGCGGTTACTTGCCGTGCAGCGGCGCGATTGCAACCAGTCCGAGTCCACCGACGTAAAACAGAATCATCAGCACGAGCCGCACGACCACGCTGGGTTTCGCTCCCTTGAATTCGCGCCACACCAGCAAACCCCACAACGTGCTGATCAACGCGGCTCCCTGGCCGAGAGCATAGGCGATGGCTGGCCCCACATTCACCGAAGCCGGCGCGCTGGAAGCGGCGAAGTTGGCGATGGTGCCGACGGTCCAGATCAGACCGCCGAGCAGGCCGATGAGGTGATACATGGGACGGGCCTCGAAGTATTCCCGGAACTTGACCTCTCTGCCCTCCACCGGCACCCGCATGAAGAAGACGCTGTATATCGGCGTGGTGATGAGCACGCCAACGGCGAAGCAAAAAGCCGCGGTATAGGGCCCCAATGGAAGATCGCCGCGCTTGCCGAGCTCGACCAGCGGATACCAGGCCGCCATCAAGACGCCGCTCGCCAGGCTGAGCCCGATGCCCGTCATCGCCGAGGCTTTCCTTGGAGCAGCTTGCCCCTTCGATGCGTTCTGTTGTGCGGGACCGACGCGATTGTGGGCAGCGTGTGCGAGGGCGCTGACGACCATCGCCCCGAACACCAGCGCAACGCCACAGAACAGCAGCGGCGCACTGCCTGCCGGGTGCACGAAGTAGCTCAACACCGCGCCGCCGATCAACGCAAGCCCGATGCCGATGGGAAACGCGACAGCCATGCCCGCGACGCCGATGGCAGCCACCAGCAGCATGTTGGCGAGGTTGAAGACCGCGCCACCGACGAAGGCGTAGACGATGTTGAGCTTAAACGTCGTCGTCAGATTGTCCGTGAAAGTGAGGGCCAAAACCTGGGAATCGTTGACGCCGGAATCCATCATTCCGAGCGTCAGCGCCGCGATGGTCGCTGCCAGGAAAACTGCAATCGAGTAGTCGAAATAGAACAGCTCGAAACGGTAGCCCTTCGCCATCTTGGTCGTATTGGCCCAAGAGCCCCAGCACAACATGGTGAGGATGGTCAAAGCGAGGGTAGTCTCGTAAGTGGTCGGTATCATGAAACGAAGTTCCTTTTGCAGTGCCGGTGGAACGCGGCTCTGTGTAATATATCAGCCAAGCACCCCGATTGAATGGGGTGAAGCCGGAGAGAGGCTGCGACGAGTCAGGAAATGCGGTTCGCGAGGTGCCTATGAGACTTCAAGTCATCGCCGTGATGCTTGTTTGCGCTAGCGCGGTTACTGCCGTAGCGCAGAAGAAACCATTTGAGATCAACACGCAAACGCCCGAAGGAATGCTGTTGAACGATGCGGGCCAGGCCGCCGACGAGGCGAAGAAGACCGCGCTGCTGGAAGAATTCCTGCAGAAGTACCCGAAGCACGACGGCGTGCCGTACGCCGGGACTCAACTGCAGCTCATCTATCTGAAGAACGGAAGTTTCGACAAGACGATTCAGACCGCCGAGGCGATTCTCGCGGTGGATCCGGCTCAGCCTCCGGCGGCTTACAACGCCCTGCAGGCGGCGGAACAGAAGAAGGACTATGCGGCCATTCAGACCTGGGCGCTGAAGACCGTGGACGCGGCGAAGAAACAGCTCGCCATTCCCAAGCCCAGCGACGACGACCAGGCCGAGCAGTGGGCCAAGGATCAGGACTGGGCGAAACAGGCCATCGTGCGCTGCGAATACTCGCTGTTCCATGCGGCGGCCGAGACGCAGGATCCGCAATCGAAAGCCAACCTGGGCGAAGCTCTGCTGAACTTGAATCCGGACAGCCAGTACGCGGCGCAGACCTTGCCGCATTATTTGTACGGGTTGATACGAACCGGGCAGGCGGACAAGGCGACCGCCGTAGCCGAGAAGGTTCTCGAAAGGGACCCTTCCAACGACGAAATGATGCTGCTGGTCGCCGAGAACAGCCTCTCGGCCAAGAACTACGAGAAGGCGGGAACCTTTGCCGCGAAAGCGGCCGCGGCCTTGAAGTCCGCGGCCGCGCCGCAAGGGGCCGACGCCGCGGCTTGGCAGAAGGCGCACGATGCCAACCTGGGCCGCGCCTACTTCATCGCGGGCAGCGCGGCGAATGACAGCAAGAAGTATGCGGAGGCCGACAAGAATTTCCGTGCGGCGCTGCCGCTGCTGCAGGGCAACAACGATATGCTCGCACCGGCGTACTTCTACCTGGGATTCGAAAATCATGAGATGGCGAAGGCGCAGAAGCTGCCCGCGACGGGCCGGACTCTGCTGGCGGACGCCAAGAAGTTCACGGGGCTCTGCGCGGCTATCGCGGGTCCATATCAGGAGACATGCAAGAAAAATCTAGCGGGAATGCAGGCGGGCAAGTGAACATCCTTGTCCCTAATCTCGGTTCGACGTCTTTGAAATATCAGGTCTTGGAAATGCCGGGTGAGCACGTACTCGCCCGGGGACGGATGGAACGGGTATCCAATTATGGCGAGGCTGTAAGGCGGCTTCGCGCGGAGGCATCAGGCGTGGATGCCGTCGCCTTCAAAGCCGTCCATGCCGGTCCCGAATATCGCGGAACGTTCCGGATAGATGACGGAGTGATCGCAGCCATGGAGAAGTTCCTGGATGCGGCGCCGGTGCACAATGCAATCTACCTCGAAGCGATCGGGGCATTCCAACGCGAGTGGGCGGAGGTCCCTTTGATCGCGGCCTTCGAGACCGAGTTCCATCGCACGATGCCGACGCAGGCGCGCCTGTACGGTGTGCCGCGCGAGTGGCGCGTGGAGGATGGCATCGAGCGCTATGGCTTCCACGGCGCGTCGCACGAGTTCATCGCAGGTCGCGCGCCGGACTTCCTGGGACGCGGTCGGGAAGACTTCCGCCTCATCAGTTGCCACCTCGGCGGAAGCTCTTCGATCTGCGCGATTCGCGACGGGTACTCCGTGGACACCACCATGGGATTCTCGCCGCAGTCCGGTCTGGAGAACGCGACGCGGCATGGAGACCTGGACGTCTTTGCGGTGCTCTCGATGATGGATCGCCACCGTTGGGACACTGCTGAAGTACGGCGGCAGCTCGCGCGCGAGAGCGGTCTGGCTGGTCTTTCCGGAGTGAAGGGCGGCGACGTCCGGGACATCGAAGCGGCGGAGCGCGCAGGCTCGGACGACGCGCGGCTGGCGCTCGACGTGTTCACCTACGAGGTGCGCAAGACCATCGGAGCGTACGCGGCGGCGATGGGCGGAGTGGACGCGATTGTGTTTACCGGCGGCATTGGGGAAAACTCCACGCGAACGAGGACGCTGTGCTGCAACGAGTTGGAATTCCTGGGCGTGGAGTTGGACGCGGAACGCAACGAGCAAGGTTCCGGGGATCGCATCGTTTCGCTCGAAGGCGCGAAAGTTCAGGTAATGGTACTGGCAACCAACGAGGAGGTCGTTGTCGCAAGGCGCGCGATGCGGGTGCTGGCGTAAGGGCCAACGACCTGTGTGTGGAGGCTGTGGCACCGGCCTATCGCAGTCTCTTGACCCACTCGCCTTCCTCCACGGCTGCGACCAGATCGAGAACGGTGATAGGCAGCATGTCCGATCTGCCTCTGCCCATCGGCCAGGCCTTGGAGCGCGCCAGCCAGATGCCTACGGCGACCACCAGCCAAAGCCACTGGACATCCAACTGGCCGCCCAGGATCATCGCCGTCACGAGCAGCGCAACCGACAGGAAGATCGGCAGACGCCGGGGCAAGCGCTCCTTACCGAAATGCCGATTCCATTCCTCGCGGTCCAGCAACAGTGCGTCGCAGTTGACGTTGAACTCATGACTGAATGCACGGATGAAGATCTTCGCCCGGTGTCCAGTCAAACCCAGATCGTGCAAAAGGCGCGCGTCCAGAGTCGCCTGTTGCGGTTTCAGGTTGAGTTGGCGCGATCGTGAATTCCAACACCTTGTGCTGGACCGGAGTGAGGTCGGATAGCGTTCCCATCTGTGAGGGGCCTGCCGGGGGGACCTGCTCCATGGGATCGCTCATGCGGACGCCTTGCGGACGCGGGAAACCAGACTCGCCTCAGTGCCCCGCCCCGCCCGCCGTCACCGGATGATCGAGCTTCAACTCGCCCGTCGTTCCCGCGGGCAGCGGCGCGAGCAACTTCTCTTTGCGGTAGATCAGCGTCGAAGTGTTGTAGCTCGCGAGTTCGAAGCCGTGTCCGTGCGTGATGGCGTCGGTGGGGCAGGCCTCGACACAATAACCGCAGAAAATGCAGCGGCTGTAATCGATGTTGTAGACCTTGGCGTAGCGCTCTCCGCCGCTGATGCGCGACTGATCCGTGTTGTCCGCCGCTTCGATGTAGATGCAGTTCGTCGGGCAGGCGGCCGAGCAGAGGAAGCATGCTACGCACTTTTCCAGACCGTTCTCATCGCGCTGCAGAATGTGCAGCCCGCGGTAGCGCTCCTGGAATTTCGGCGGCGCATCGGGATAGTCGTCCGTCAGCACCGGGTTCATCATCTCTTTGATCGTGACGCCCATGCCTTTGGCGATTGCCGCTGCGCCCGACAGGATCTCGTTGATGTTTGCCATATCCCCTGAGGAACTTTCGTCCGGTGAGTGGATCTCTCCGCTCCAGTGTAACTATCCAGGAAGGCAGCGTCATAACTTGCGCTCCATCCGTTCCATCGCCCCATGTCAGCGGCTCCGCACGGGAGCCTAGCCCTTGGACCCTCAACCCGCTTTCAACTCTGGAACCATATCTCCGGAATGAAACATCGGCTTGCCCGCGCGTTCCGCCAACGCTTCGAGTTGCCGTTTATGGAAGCCTGCCCACTCCCAGGAAATGCGCCGGTCGCGCTCAACCAAAAACATTGACGGAACATACGTCAGACGGTAGGCGCGGCTGGCGGGATACTCATCCTGTTCGCGGTCGAACAGGAACGGCAACTGGACCCCGAAAGCCTGGGAGAAACCGAGCGTGGACGCGGCGCTATCCTGCGAAACCGGCACGATCCGGACCTTCTCTCCCGGAGATCCGTTGCAGGTAGGGCAGAGTCAACTGGCAGGTCGGACAACTCACCTTGAAGAACGCGAGCAGCACCGGACCCTCGGCGAGCAGGCTGGTGAGCGTATGCTCCCGCCCCATGGCGTCAAAGAACGTTACCTCGGGCGCCAGATCGCCAATCTCGAAAGGTTTCTGCATCTCCCTCGCCATCCGATTTCAGTTTATCAAGACGTACAGTTTCGCCACTTGCTACAGGTCTTTCAGTAATTGATGCGCCGCGACCAGCACCGGATCCATCACCGGCGCATACGGTGGCGCGTAGGCCAGATCCAGCCCCGCGAACTGCTCCACCGTCATGCGGGCATGCAGCGCGGCCACCACCGTGTTGAGCCGGGCCAGTACGCCGTCGTCGCCCAGTACGGTCGCGCCAAGCAAACGTCCGGTCCCCGAGTCGGCGGTCAGAGTCACTTCCAATTTGCGTCCCAGGAAATAGCGAGCCTTGTCGAGCGCCTCGACGCGGGCCGAGACCGGCCGGAAGCCGCACTGTTTCGCTTCGCTCTCGGAGATGCCCGTGATGCCGGCTCCCAGTCCGCACACCTTCACAATCGACGTACCCGCGACTCCGTCGAAACGCTCTCGCCCTCCCGCGGCATTCGAACCCGCCACGCGCCCGGTCTTCTGCGCAGTGGTGCCCAGAGGAATCCAGCACGGCTTACCGCTGACCACATGGTTCGTCTCGCAGCAGTCGCCCGCGGCATAGACCCCGCGCAGCGACGTTTCCATGCGGTCGTCCGTGCGTATCGCGCCTGTGCGACCCAATTCGATGCCAGCCTCGGCCGGGACTTCGACGTTGGGTTTCAATCCCGCCGACCACAAGATCAGATCGTGCGGCAACTGCCGTGGATCGCCAGCGCTTTCGCCAAGCCGAACCTCTACACGCGAGCGCTCCAGCCGTTCCACGATTCTCTGCGTGAGATGCGCATCGTCCCGATGCAACAAGTTCGCTTCATGCTCAATCAATGTGACTTCAAGCCCGCGCGCCCGCAGCGCGCCCGCCATCTCCAGGCCGATGTATCCGCCACCCACCACGACCGCGCTCTTCGGCTTGCTCTCGCGCAGGAACGCGTCGAGGCGCACTGCGTCTTCGTCGGTGTGCAGGCAGAACAGGCGGCGGTCATCGTAATGCCGCGCCGGACGGGCGCCCGCGGTCCAGATCAAACGGTCGTAGCGCAGCCGCTCGCCGGAAGCGAGCACGAGTTCGCGCGAAGGGTGGCGAATGGCCACAACCTCGGTCCGCGTGCGAATCCGGATGTTTCGCTCGCGTTCGAAGAACTCGGGCTCGTAGACCGTGAGGTCATCGACCGAGCGCACGCGTCCTTCGATGAAGTAGGGCAGGCCACAGGCGCCGTAGGAGATCCGGCCGCCTTTTTCAAGGACGACGATTTCGAGGGAAGCATCCAAGCGGCGTGCGCGCGATGCCGCGCTCAGTCCCGCCGCCACGCCCCCGACAACCACAAGCCTCATTGCCCGTCGCCTTCGGCGCGCTTCCTCTGTACGAATTCGAGAATGTCGAAGCGCTTGGCCGTGCGGTCCGGAAAGCAACTGTTCACGGCCGAGATTTCGTCTTCGTAAACCTCGAAGACCGTGCTCAGCTTTGTCACGATCAGCAGTTCCAGCCCGCGCCGGTTGAGCCCGAAAATCGGCAGCTTCCCATCCGCTTTCATCGCCCGGGAATGGGCCAGGACGAGCAAGCCCAGCCCGCTCGAATCGATGTAGGAGGTCTCGCGGCAGTCGAGCACCACGGCGCGTATGTCCGTGGTCTGCGCCGATTCGAGCATCGCGAGTAGCTTCTCGCGCAATTGCTCGACTGGATCGCCAGCCAGCAACCGCCCTTTCAGGGCAAGAATAGGCACACCGTCACGCTGGCGCTGTTCGATGGTGAAGCTCATGGGGTTGTGGGCTCGTCTGCCCATTGTATGCAAGGTTGACAGCGCAAGGCACCCCTTCGCAGTTGGCCCCAATGGAGTAGATTGATTCGCATGAACTTCGATCCTCGCATCACGCACCGCGATCGACTTCGTGCCCGGGGTCGGACCGTTCACAATTCGCCTCCCTCCAGGGTTCAGTAGGAGCCTGCTGGCCGGATTTTGAAGCCGGTCCATAAACAATTGAAGAGCAAGAACTTTTGGGGAATTCTGGCACCGAAACCGCACATTCACTCGGTCGTCATGGTGGAGCCGGGCGCGGCCCGCATGGTATAGTGTGAACGTCCCGCAAGGGCTCATAGCTCAGTTGGTTAGAGCGCTACCTTGACACGGTAGAGGTCCGCAGTTCGAGTCTGCGTGAGCCCACCACTTCACACCCTCCTTTTCCACTTATTGCCAGCCTCCGAAGCGGCCCCACGTTATCCGGCGCCTAGTTCAGGCCGAACCAAGCCCCTCCCGCGCAAGCCGCCGCTTCCCCTTTTTGATATATTCGGGGCGCATCTCAACGGGAGAGAACAATGAGACTACACTCCGCATTAATCGTCCTGGCGGCGGCGGCCGCCACGCTCGCTGTGTCCGTCGTCCGCGCTCAGCAGCCGGCCACGCCGAAGTACCCGTTTCAGAATCCGAACCTGCCCCTTGAAGAGCGGGTGAACAACATCCTCTCCTTGATGAACCTGGAAGAGAAGATCGCCTGCCTGGGAACGAATCCTAGCGTGAAGCGGCTCGACATCAAGGGAACCGGCCACTCGGAGGGCCTGCACGGCTTGGCGCTCGGCGGACCCGGTGGATGGGGCCGGCCGACTCCCATACCTACCACCCAGTTTGCCCAGGAAATCGGGATGGGCGAGACCTGGGATACGGAACTGATTCGACTGGCCGGCGGAGTGGAAGGCTACGAGGCGCGCTACATCAGCCAGAGCGAAGCGACTCATCGTGGCGGCCTGGTGATTCGCGCGCCCAATGCCGACCTGGGCCGCGATCCGCGCTGGGGACGGACCGAGGAGTGCATGGGCGAGGACCCCTACTTCAACGGCAAAATGGTGGCGGCCATGGTCAAGGGCTTGCAGGGCGACGACCCGAAGTACTGGCTGACCGCGGCGCTGATGAAGCACTTCCTGGCCAACAGCAATGAGGACGGTCGCGGAGGATCGTCCTCCGATTTCGACGCGCGCTTGCTGCGCGAGTACTACTCCGTTCCGTTCCGCATGGGCGTAATCGAGGGCGGGTCGCGCAGCTACATGGCCGCTTATAACGCGATGAACAAAGTTCCAATGACCGTCCACCCCATACTCAAGGGCATCACGGTGAAGGAGTGGGGCGTGGACGGAATCATTTGCACGGACGCCGGATCGCTGCGCAACATGATCGATCCTAAGCTGCACCATTACTACCAGACCAACGCGGAGGGCGCGGCGGGCTCCGTCAAAGCGGGCATCAACCAGTTCCTTGAGAGGCCCAACCTTTACGTCACCGCCACGCGGGAAGCGATAGAAAAAGGCCTGCTCACTGAGAAGGAACTCGACGAGGCGATCAAGGGCGACTTCCGGATCATGATCCGGCTCGGATTGCTCGATCCGCCGGAAATGGTGAAGTACGCGAGCATCAAGGGCGTCGAAGAGGTCTGGAAGAAACCCGAGCATAAGCAGATCGCCCTGCGCGTGGCGCAGGAGTCCATCGTGCTGCTGAAGAACGCGAACAATTTCCTGCCGCTTAAGAAGGAGTCGCTGAAGTCGATCGCGGTTCTCGGCCCGCTCGCGGACGTGGTCGCCCTGGACTGGTACAGCGGAACGCCGGGCTACGTGATCACGCCGGTTGAAGGCATCCGCAACAAAGTGGGCAGCGGCATCGCCGTCAACTTCGTTCCGAAGACGGCGGAGATCAGCGCCGCAGTCGAGGCCGCCAAGAAGTCTGACGTGGCCGTGGTCTTCGTCGGCAACCATCCTACTTGCGATGCGGGCTGGGCAAAGTGCCCTACGCCGAGCGACGGCAAAGAGGCGATCGACCGGAAGGCCATCAACCTGGAGCAAGAGGAGTTCGTCAAACAGATCTACGCCGCGAATCCTAAAACGGTGGTCGTGCTGCTGGCCAGTTTCCCTATTGCGATCAACTGGAGCCAGGAGAACGTCCCGGCCATCCTCCACATGACGCACAATGCGCAGGAGGAAGGAACCGCGATCGCCGATGCATTGTTCGGCGACATCAATCCGGCCGGACGCCTGGTGCAAACCTGGCCAAAATCGATCGATCAGGTACCGCCCATGATGGATTACAACATCCGCAACGGCCGGACGTACATGTACTTCAAGGGCGAGCCGTTGTATCCGTTTGGCTATGGCCTGAGTTACTCCAGCTTCAAATACTCGAACCTCAAACTCAGCGCGAAACGGCTCGGCAAGACCGGTGCGCTTACGGTCAAAGTGGACGTGAAGAACACCGGCGGCCGGACGGGCGACGAAGTCGTGCAGCTTTATGTGTCGCACCTCAACTCCAAAGTCGAAAGGGCGAAGAAGGAGCTGAAGGGCTTCCAGCGGATTACGCTGAGGCCGAACGAAACCAAAACCGTCGCTCTCAACGTGAAGGCGGAGGATCTGGCCTATTGGGACGAGAAGCAGAACAAGTGGGTGGTCGAGGCCGACCAGGTGAAGTTCATGGTTGGCGCCTCCTCCGCCGATACCAGGCTGGAGAAGGTGATCAGCGCCGGGCAATAGAGCAGTTGTGGCGTACGCTTTAGCGTGCCGTGGCGGCATTCATTCCGGCATCCGTTTGCCGGACGCCGGCAACAGTGTCGACGCTGCATCATAAATCGTGCGCAACAGAATACCCTTTCACCTTGATGAAGCAGGCTGGAAGGGCTAAATAGAGGGCTTTGACACGGCGAAACCGACTTATAATTCAGCAGGCTAGGGATCCGAACAGGATTTCCGTCGCCAGCCGGAGGAAGGCCGGAAATCGCTCTCTATGTCTCATTTGAGAGTGTTCGTCCTTGCTTTCGCGCTGCTGGGGTCCGCGCCGGCCCTGCATGCTCAACTGAATTACGCGGGTGACGCCTACGCATTCTTCGGTCCAGGTTCCGGCGGAGGAAGTTTCGGAGATTTCCTCAGCGCCGGTGGCGGCGGCGAAGCGTTTGCCTGGAAAGAACTCGCCGGCGGCGGCGAACTGGCCTATCTCTGGCCGCGCGTCAGTCCAGGAGACGGGGTAGGTCTGCTCAGCATCGGACCGTCGTGGCATTTCGTGAATCGTGAGAGGCCCGAAAAGCTAGACCCCTTCATCGACGGCGGCTACGCTCTGGCATTCCATAACGGTAGTGGGAATCTCTGGTATGTGGGCGGCGGCGTTACGTGGTGGTTCAAGTCCCGCGCGGGCCTGCGGGTGGAGTACCGTCACCTCGGCCAAAGAGGCTACAGGATCGACGACTCCATCCGGCTCGGCATTGCGTTTCGATAACATTCGATGCGATGCGGCCTGTGGCGGGAGCGCCGGTTCGGATACGGTGGAGAAATGCCTGTGCTAGCCTCGCTATTTTAGCGAGACAATTCTCATGAGCCGATTTCAGCTAGCCATCTTTGCGACATTCAGCCTGTCGATTCCGGCGATTTGGGCGGCTCCGGCGCCCGCCGCGAGCAGCCAGTTCCAGATCAAGAATGAACGACGGATCCGCTTCAACGACGGCTGGCGCTTCTTCAAAGGTGAAGCTACCGGCGCGGAGACGGCGGAGTTCAACGATGGCGCGTGGCGCTCGCTCACACTGCCGCACGACTGGGCGATCGAAGGCCCGTTCGACAAGATCCACGACCCCAACACCGGCGGACTGCCCATATCCGGGACGGGTTGGTATCGCAAACATTTCGCATTCCCGGCGAACGCCAAGGGCCGCCATTTCTCCATCGAGTTCGACGGCGCCATGTCCAACGCACACGTGTGGCTCAACGGGAAAGAGATCGGCTCGCGGCCCTATGGCTATTCGAGCTTCGCGTTCGATCTGACGCCGAATCTGCGGTGGGACGGCGACAATGTGTTGGCCGTGCGGCTGACGCCTGAAGCGCAATCCTCACGCTGGTATCCCGGCGCGGGCATCTACCGCAACGTCTGGTTGACCGTGACAGCGCCGGTCCACGTCGCGCATTGGGGTACCTACGTCACCACGCCCGAAGTCACCGCGACAAAAGCGACGGTGGAGATCGCAACTGAGATCCAGAACGAGGAGACACGCGGCACGGCCGTGCAGGTCAAGACAACGATCCTTGACGCCGGTGGGCATGTCGTAGCTCAGACCTCCAAAGGGTCTGAGCTTCATCTCCTCGAAAATGGGAGGAGCGAGGCCACCGCTGTCAACGGCGGGGTAGAACTCCCCGCTGGCGGCAAGCAGAGCCTCGCGCAGAAGCTCGAAGTCCCCAACCCGCATCGCTGGGACATGGACGATCCATACCTTTACAGCGCCGTGACCGAAATCAAGCAGGGCGGCAAAGTCGTGGACAGCTACGTGACGCCATTCGGCATCCGGACAATCAAGTTCAGCCGCGAAAAGGGTTTCCTCCTGAACGGCCGAACCCGCAAGCTGAACGGCGTCTGCAATCACCACGACCTGGGCGCCCTGGGCACGGCCGTGAACCGGCGCGCGACCGAACGCCAGTTGCAGATCATGCAGAGCATGGGCGTCAACGCGATTCGCACCAGTCACAACCCGCCGTCCCCCGAGTTGCTGGAGTTGTGCGACCGCATGGGACTCGTCGTGATGGACGAGGCGTTCGACATGTGGCGCATTCCGAAGGTCAAGAACGGCCTGAGCAAGTTCTTTGACGAGTGGTACGAGCGCGATCTGCGCGACCTGATCCGCCGCGACCGCAACCACCCCAGCGTCATCTTCTGGTCCATCGGCAACGAGATCCCCGAGCAGGGCAAGGCCGACGGCGGCATTCTGGCCAAACGGCTCACAGACATTTGCCACGAGGAAGACCGTACGCGACCGACCACGTCTGCTTTCAACGAGCCCGATGCGGCTATCAAGAACGAACTGGCGGCGAACGTGGACGTGCCCGGCTTCAACTACAAGCCGACGCGCTACGCCGAGTTCCAGGCCGCGCATCCCAAGTGGGCGATCTACGGCTCGGAGACCGAGTCGTGCGTCAGCTCCCGCGGCGTTTACCACCTGCCGATGAAACTCGAAATGCGGACTCCGGATTTACAGGTGAGCAGCTACGACATCGAGGCTCCGCCATGGGCCTACTGCCAGGACGTCGAGTTCACTTATCAGAAGGACTTGAAGAACATCCTGGGCGAGTTCGTTTGGACCGGCTTCGACTATCTCGGCGAGCCGACGCCCTACGGCAGCCGCAGGGATTGGCCCTCGCGCAGCTCCTACTTCGGCGTCGTCGATCTCGCGGGCTTCCCCAAGGACCGCTTCTACAGCTACAAGAGCTTCTGGACTTCGCAGCCGACGGTGCACGTCTTCCCGCATTGGAATTGGGCGGGCCATGAGGGCGAGAAGATCCCGGTGATGGTCTACACGAATGCGCAGGATGTCGAACTGTTCCTCAACGGGAAGTCCCTCGGCCGCAAGCGGCTCGGCGTGGACACCGTGCAGTTGCCTGTGGGCAAGAACGTCAGCAAGGACGGCCTGTTTACCAGCAAGTTCCGGCTGATGTGGGAAGTGCCCTATCAGGCCGGCGAGTTGAAGGCCATCGGCTATCGCGACGGCAAGGAATTCGCAGTGGATACCGTCAAGACGGCCGGCGCTCCGGCGCGCGTCGTCCTGACGCCCGACCGCAAAGCCATCGGCGCGGACGGCGAGGATCTCTCGTTCGTCACCGTGCGCATCGAGGACAAGGACGGCAATTTCTGCCCGCTGGCCGACAACCTGGTGAACTTCAAGCTGGAGGGACCGGCGGCGGTTGCGGGCGTGGACAACGGCAACGCGGCTTCAGTAGAGCCGTTCCAGGCGGACTACCGCAAGGCGTTCAACGGCCTGGCTCTGTTGATCGTGCGCTCTGAAAACGGCAAGCCCGGCAGGATCCGTGTGACGGCCAGTTCAGCCGGATTGCAGGCCGGGGAAACGCAGATCGAATCCGCGAAAAAGTAACAGCCCCGAAACGGAGCCACTATCTGGAGGCGGACCTCCCTGGGAACGCCGGTCTCCAGACCGGCCGGCCTTCAGCATGTTCCCGCCAACTTGCCGCCGGCGCGGCAGCTGGGGCCGATCTGGAGATCGGCGTCCCCAGGGGGCGCTGCTTCGCTATGAGGGGGTTGGGAAGGGAAAGTCGAAAAAAACGTGCCCACAAAAGCGTGGAGGCCCGCAGGACTGGGATTCCGGTGGGCCTCCGTCAGAGGGGCTTGCAAAGAGCTGGGCCTCTTTGCAGGGATGCAAGTAAGTCGATGACGACTTTTATTGTCAATAAGAAGTGCAACTCACGTGCCAAACTCCATTTTTATACAGTATCAATGATTTTCGGACCTACTGGCCCGATTTGACGGAACCGCTCGGGGGATATGCCCCAAAAGCGAGCACAACGCTGGGGGTCTTCCCCCAATTGATTGGGTTTGTTGCGCGAGAAACGTGTACCAACCTTCACAATGTGCGAGGTGCTGCGCCAGCGAATCATCCCATCAAGATCCAGGGCCGCCGCCACTGCGTTTTGGCGCCTGATCGACCGCAGGCGGGCATTCTCCATGACACAAAAGGTACGCTTGGAGAGAGTCTCCGCACGATGAATCGTACATGGTTGCTGGTGTTAGGCGGGATCGCAACGGGCCTGCTGCTGTTCGCCGTGTTCCCTCCCATGAATTGGAACGCGCTCGCCGTCCTCGCGCCCATACCTCTGCTTTATGGACTGGCGCGATTCGGCGCGGGAACGGAGGGCCCACCCCACGGAGAAGTACCGAAAAGTGGCTGGGCGAAGCACGCCACATGGCTATGGCCCGCTCTGGCCGGATGGATGGCCGGGATCCTTCAGTGGGGCCTTATGTGCGTCTGGATCCGGGATACGCTGGCGATGTACGGCGGGCTCACGGGTCCCTTGAGCTGGCTGGCCATCGCGCTGTTCGCCGCAATCAAGGGACTGCACCTGGCGCTGTTCGCAGTGTTGGCCGTCGCGCTCCTGAGAAGGCCGTGGGGCGGATTGGCAGTGGCGGCGCTGTGGGCAGGCCTGGAACGGACTCATGGGCCGCTGGGCTTCACCTGGCTGCTTCTCGGCAACGCGGGCATCGACATGGCGCTGCCGCTCAGGCTCGCTCCGCTGACCGGGGTGTACGGACTCTCGTTTGTCTTCGTAGCCGTCGCGTGCGCGGGCGTCTTCGTGCTCTTGGGAAGGCCGCGCAAGCACCTGTTGTTCCTGCTGCCGCTGGCTGCGCTTGTGGCTGCTGCCGAGCGTGCGTCTTGAGAAAGCCCCGAACGCGGAAGCCGTGAGCCTCCAGCCCGCCCTCAAAGACGAAGGCCCGGTGAGCCAGGAGGAGAACGAGCGGACGGTGCGCCGGCTCAGCTTCCTGACGCTGCAGGAGGCGATGAATCCGCGGCGGCCCACTCCGCAACTCGTGCTGTGGCCCGAGGCGCCCGCGCCGTTCTATTACTACGACGACCCGCAATTTCGCGAGCAGATGAACACCATGGCGCGGCTCGCCACGGCGCCTACCATCTTCGGCGGAGTGGCCCGGACGGCGGATGGCAGGCCGCTCAACTCCGCCATTTACCTCAGCGGCGAGGGGCAGCTTGCCGGACGCTACGACAAGCGATTTCTGGTGCCATTCGGGGAATTCGTTCCTCCCATGTTCGGCTGGATCAAGAAGATTTCCTCGGAGGCGGGGGACTTCGAACCTGGGTCGAGAGTGGAGACCTTCGTCGCCGGAGGGCATTCGATCGGGCCCTTTATCTGCTACGAGGCGGCCTTCCCGCACCTGGTCCGCGAGGTTGCCGAGGCGGGCGCGGATGTGTTTGTGAACATCAGCAACGACGGCTACTTCGGACACAGCGCGGCTCGGGCTCAGCATCTACTGCTCGCCCGGATGAGGGCCGTCGAGAACCATCGCTGGCTGCTGCGGTCGACCAATGACGGCATCACTGTCTCCATCGATCCTGTGGGACGCGTTTGGGATCGATTCGAGGATGGAAAACGCGCGGTGGGGCGTTTGCGCTTCGGGTGGGAGAAAGCGCAGACGCCCTACACGCGCGGAGGGGATTGGTTCGCCTGGGGATGCCTGGTGGTCGGGTTGGCAGCGGCCGGCGTGGTGGGGCGGCGTTCCTGAGCCTGGGGCGGCGCTCCAGCGCCGCGCGGGCTCTCCAGAGCCCGCAACTAACTTGAGCGGGACTTGGAGAACCGCCCCACTTGCGGAGAGCGAAATGGGCGGGCGCAGAAAAACGCAAAATCCCAAAACTTTTAGGTTATGGTCTGCAACTGATTGATTCTAATAGGCCAATAAAGTGAAAACCTAAAATGTTTGCGATTTTTGTTTTTTGGTCTCGGGCGATTACCCGTGGCGGATCTCGAGAACGTCGCCGTCCTGAACGATGTAATCTTTGCCTTCCAGACGCAACTGGCCCTTCTCGCGCAGGCCGTGATAGCCGCCGTTGTCGACGAGAATCTTCCAGTTGACCGCCTCGGCGCGGATGAACTTCTTCTCGAAGTCCGAGTGGATGGCGCCGGCGGCCTTCACCGCGTTGGAGCCGATCGGAATGGTCCAGGCGCGGCATTCGTCTTCACCGGCAGTCAGAAAACTCATCAGGCCGAGCAGACGGTAGGCCGCCTCGATCATGCGGTCGAGACTGGAGCCCGGCAGACCGTAGCTCGACATATACTCCGCGCGCTCTTCCCTGCTCAGTTCGGCCAGTTCGGCTTCGATCTTGCCGCAGATCGCGGTGACTCCCGTGTTGGATTTTCCGCGTGAGCAGCTTGGCCGCGTATTCGGCTTCGACCTCGGCCAGACGCGGAGCGTCCGCTTCGCCCAGGTTCAGCACGATCAGCATCGGCTTCTGCGACAGGAACTGGAAGCCGCGCATCATCTTGTCGCCTTCTTTGGTGAGTTCCCAGCCGCGCAGAGTCTCGTTCGCTTCCAGCTTCTGTTTAGCCTCGGTCAGAAGATCGAACTCCTGCTCCAGTTCCGCGCCGTGGGCCTTTTTGCGGTCCTTTTCCAGCCGCTCCAGACGCTTTTCCACCACGACGAGATCGCTCAGGATCAGCTCGACGTCCACATCCTCGATATCGCGCAGCGGATCGACGCTGCCCTTCTCGTGCGGGACGGTATCGTCCTCGAAAACACGCACGACGTGCGCAATGGCGTCGGCGACGCGCAGGCTGCCGAGATAGCCCGGATCGCGCAGCGCTTCCTTGGAGATCGACGGAAAATCGAGAAACTCGACCGTCGCGTGCGTGACCTTCGGCGGCTCGTAGATCTTCGCGAGAGCGTCCAGACGCAGGTCGGGGACCTTCGTGATGCCGATGCGAGCTTCGGTGGAACCCATGCGCGTGGATTCGTGCACGCCGGTGAGAATTGTGAACAGAGAGGTCTTGCCGGTCATCGGCAGACCCACGATGGCAGTCTTCATTGGTCTCCTGTTTCGCTGAAACTAAATCGGCACCTCGACCTGCCGCAGGATCTCATTCAGGACCCGTTCGGCGGCTTCGGTGGAGCGCGCCACGAGGCTGGCGCGCTGGTTGAGTACGACGCGATGCGCGAATACCGGCACCGTCAGCCGCTTGATGTCGTCGGGAAGAACATATCCCCGGCCTTCGGCCAGCGCCAGGGCCTGGGAGGCGCGATAGAGCGCCTGCGCGCCGCGCGGACTCACGCCGAGTGCCAGCCCGTCGTGCTCGCGCGTGCGGCGCACGATTTCGAGCATGTAGCCGACCAGCGATTCGTCCACCGTGACGCGCTCGACGTCGTTCTGCGTTTCGATCAGCTCGGGCCCGGTCAGCACCGCCGCAAGCACGTGCGCCGTCGGGTCGTGCCCGTTGCGCAGAATCTCGCGCTCGCTCTCCTCGCCGGGGTAGCCGATGCGCACGCGCATCAGGAAGCGGTCGAGCTGCGACTCGGGCAGTGGGTATGTGCCGTGGTGTTCGACGGGATTCTGCGTCGCGGCCACCATGAAAGGCTCCGCCATCGGGTAGGTCACGCCGTCGATGGTGATCTGGCGCTCGTTCATCGCTTCCAGCAGCGCCGACTGCGTCTTCGGCGTGGCGCGATTGATCTCGTCGGCGAGCAGAAAATTCGTGAAGATCGGTCCGCGGCGGAACTCGAAATCGCCCGTCTTGGCGTTGTAAACCGTGACTCCGAGAATGTCGCCCGGCAGCATGTCCGATGTGCACTGCAGCCGCTGGAATCCGCACGAGGCGAGCCGCGCCAGGCCTTGCGCCAGCGTGGTCTTGCCGACTCCGGGGACGTCCTCGATCAGCAGATGTCCGCGCGCCAGCAGGCAGACGACCGAGAGGCGCACCACCTCGTCCTTACCGCGCAAGACGCCGCCGAGCGCATTCTCCATGCGAGTGACGCGCTGCGAGGCGAGTTCGGTGATTTCGGTGCGAGGCATCTCTTGGCTCTGTTAACCATGATAACGGCAGGGGTCGCGATGGGGGCGAAGAAGTGTGGGGCGGCGCTCCCGCTCGCGCTCTCCAGAGCCCGCTGACTAATCAGGAAAGCCTGCGGAGCCTTGAGAGCCGCACCGGCAAGCTATACTGCTTCCATGCCGAAGGTACTCCCTCTCCTCTTTCTTGCTGCAATCTTGCAGGCCCAGCCCCTCCCGGTGTCAACCCCGGAGCAAGGAGGTTTCTCGACTGAACGCCTCGAGCGGCTCCACCAGGGCTTTCGACGGGTTCACGAAGTCCAACACGCCGCCCGGCGCCATCACCATGATCGTGCGCAACGGCCGCATCGTCGACTGGCGGACCTATGGCTTGCGCGACGTCGAGGGCAAACTCCCGATGGAGAAAGATACGATTTGCCGCGTCTACTCGATGACCAAGCCCCTGACCAGCGTCGCCGTCATGATGCTTGTAGAGGAAGGCAAGCTTCAGCTCTCCGATCGCGTGGACCAGTTCATTCCCGAATTCAAAGACGTCAAGGTGTACAAGGGCGGCACGGTGGAGAAGCCGGAACTCGCGGCGCCGGAGCGGCCGATCACCGTCAAGCACCTGCTCACCCACACTGCGGGACTCACCTATGGCTGGGGCAACGACAACGTATCGGTGATGTACCGCAATGCCAAAGTATTCGACGTTACGTCCCTCAAGGAGTTCATCGACAAGCTCACGAAACTGCCTCTTATGTCGAATCCGGGCGACAAATACGAATACTCCGTCGGACTCGACGTGCTCGGATACCTGGTGCAAGTAGTCTCCGGCATGCCGTTCGACCGCTTCGTCCAGGAGCGCATCCTCGACCCACTCAAGATGTCCGATTCGCACTTCGTCCTGCCCGATGCGAAGCGGCCAAGGCTCGCGAAGATCTATAACTTGAAAGACGGCAAACTCGAGCCGATGGACGGCCTGGAGGCGAAGGGCGTGCCGTTCGGCGGCATGGGCCTCTTCTCGACCATCGGGGACTACGCGCGCTTCGCGCAGATGCTGGCCAACGGCGGAGAACTGGACGGCGCCCGCCTGCTGGGACGAAAGACAGTCGACCTGATGATGATGAATCACCTGACGGGGCTTGCGAGGCCGACGACGGGAGGCGACGACGCCGACGGATTCGGCATCGGCGGCGCGGTGAGGATCGATCCCGCGAAGTCGGGCCGTCCCGGCAGCGAGGGGCTTTTTGGATGGGACGGAGCGGCCTCTACCCGCTTCCGGGTCGACCGCAAGGAGAAGTTGGTGTCCCTCCTGTTCATGCAGTGGATGCCGTTCGACAGCCCGACCCTGAACCGCTTCGAAACTCTCGTCTACCAGGCGCTGGAGTAATCGATCGCTTCTCGAATCCCGCGCGCCGCTCAGGAAAAGACCCTCTTGCCGACAGGTCCTGGGCCGAAATTGACGCGGGCATCTTTGATGGACAGCCCCGCGACCTCGATCTTGGAAAGATCAGCCGAGCCGAGGCCCGCCGCTTCGGCCAGCAGCAGCGTGTTGTCGCCGCGGACGAACGGGCCTTGCCCCCGCTGAGCGCGCGGATCATAGCCCATCACTGCGGTGCAGACGGTGTCGACGCAGACCTGATTGCGGCCCGCGATCAGCACGCCGGGCTTCATCATCTCTATCCCAGAGTTCCATTCGCCTTCGCCGCCGCGGATGGTCTCGATGCCGTCGACGACGGAGAGGTCAACCGGCCGCAACGCACAAAGATCGACGACGATACGAGGAATGCGGTAACCGGGGTCGCGCGGCGAGTCCGGGTGGAGTTCCTGCGGCACGCCCTTCGGTGGAGTCCTCGTTCCCTGATGGCCCACTTGGACACGCTCCTGGCGCGGGTTCTCGTTGCCGTCCGGACCGGCGTCGCCGCCGTACAGCGAACAGGGCGTGTTGCCGAAGTTGTTCTTCATCGTCATAGTGACGCCGGCCAGCCAGTGATTCTTAAGCTTTGGCATGGACACGTAGGCGTCGCAATCGGCGAAAGAGTGGTTCAGGTCATAGGCTGGGAACATGAGCCCGCCGCCGGGCACTTTCATGCGGGTGTACTGCTTGCCAAACCCAAGGTTCTGCGTGTTTTCCCACTCTACCTTGGCTCCGCAGTTCTCGATCGCGCGGACGTCCAGTCCATAGCGCGCCCATAGTTCGGGCCCCTGCTGAGCGGGGAAGAAGCTCTCGATGATGCGGATGCGTTTGGCTCCGGCGCGGGCCATCAACTGGCAGAAGTGCGAGGACCGTGGAAGGCTCCGTGCGATAGGGCAGGCCCGGCTTCACCGGATAGCGCATCGGGTTGCCCGTCAGGTTGGGCTTCAACGCCACGGTCTTATTGTTGACGATGGGTTTGAGGCCGCCGATCTGATCGGTTAGCGACTTCAACGTGGCATAAATGTTGGAGTCGTACAGGCGTGCGCGAGCGATGGCGACCGTATTGGTCGGGGGCGCCTTGCCGAAGGCGACAGCGGCGGCGGCTGCGACGCCAAAAGCTTCTCTGCGGGTGAGGTTCATTTCCCAGGCTCCTTGGGCCCATTTTACGTGCGCTGTCCGGCAAAGAGCATAAATTAATCCAGCTTCAGATCCTGGGCCATGTCGAAAGAGCCGGCCAGTCGCTGGGAAGCGAGGAAGTGAGAAGTGGTGGCGAATTGGGACAGAAGTGGGATACACTCCGGCCGGGCGCGCCGCCCGGATCGATCCAGTGTTTGCGCTGCGGTCGAACTGGACACCACCGATTCCGGGACATCTCTCAGCGCCGTCGTGGTTGCCGATGACTCCAGAATTGTCGGCGTACCGGAAGTCAGCCCAAAATGGCGTTCAAGGAGACGAGGACACGCGTTTCCTCCTACGAGACTTCGGGCTCACCTGACAATGCGGCCCGGATGACAGAAGCTCTCCTGCGTCTCGATCGTTCAACTTCCGAACGCGGCCTTACCAGGGAACTATCTGCCAACGCCTAAAGTTGGACTCGCATGGCTCGCCAGAGAGAAACCGATCGCCTGGACCCAGGCTGTAACTGGAACTGATAGGATTCATCAGGTTGGCGTTAGCGCAGACGATTCCAAGGCACCAAAACATGCGAACGGCGAACGTAGCTCTCTTACAACTCGTTGTGATCGCCTGGGCGGGCACCCCCGGTTTCTCCGCGGAAGGCGCACGCGTAGTCGGCAAGAATATCCGCATAGAGTTCGACGGCAACATGCACAGCCGCGTGGTGGCCGTGCTGGCCGGGCAGGAACGCGTCATCGGCGATTTCACCCCTTCGGAGTTCATCCGGGTATCCGGCCGCGAAGTCACTGACTTCTCTCTGAAATCCCAAAAACGCGAGCCCGTCCGCGATCGGTTGGGGTCGGGCTACCGAACAGTCCTTACCGGCACTGCTCCCTCGCTGAAGAAGGCGGTAACTGTCACGGTGTATGATGCGTTTCCGCGCACGGCGATCTTCGAGGTCACCTACACCAACACGGGAAAGTCGGATATGGCAGTGAGCGGCTGGACCAACCAGAATTATTCGATCACCGCTCCTGCTTCGGCCGCTCAACCGTCGTTCTGGTCGTATCAGAGCGGCTCATACGAGAAGCGGCCGGACTGGGTTCTGCCGCTGAAGCCGGGTTTCAAACAGGAGAACTTCCTGGGCATGAACGCGCCCGACTACGGCGGCGGCACTCCGGTCATCGACGTGTGGCGCCGGGACGCTGGTATCGGCGTGGGGCATTTGGAAATGGCGCCGAAACTGGTTTCTTTGCCAGTGACCGAGCAAGGCCCCGACCTTGCCACGGTGGCAGTAGAGTTCAATCACAATCAAGTGCTGAAGCCCGGCTCGACGCTCAAGACATTTCGCACCTTCGTTGCCGTTCACGAAGGCGACTACTTTCAAACGTTACGCGATTACCGCGACGTGATGATTGCACAAGGCGTTCACTTTGACGCATCGCCCGATAGCGCCTTCGGTCCCATCTGGTGCGCCTGGGGATACGGCCGGAAGTTCACGCCCAGCCAAGTCTACGGCGCGCTTCCAATCGTGAAAAAGCTCGGCTTCACCTGGGTCACGCTGGATGACGGCTGGCAGACGGCACAGGGCGATTGGTTTCTCCAGCCGCAGAAGTTCCCACGTGGCGACGCCGATATGCGGGCCCTCGTGGACAAGATTCACGCGGAAGGCTTCAAGGCCCAGTTGTGGTGGGCGCCGCTGGCCGCGGATCCTGGGACGGACTTAGTCAGGAGCCATCCGGCATGGCTGCTACTGAATGCGGACGGCAGCAAGCAGAAGATCTCCTACTGGAACTCGTGGTATCTTTGCCCCGCGGATCCCGAAGTAGTGGCGTATCACAAGGCCATCGTGGTGAAGGCTCTCAGAGACTGGGGGTTCGACGGGCTCAAACTCGACGGCCAGCACATGAACGGAGCGCCACCGTGCTACAACCCCGCGCACAACCACGCGCGGCCGGAGGAGTCCGTGGAGGGAATGCCCAGGTTCTTCCAGGCCCTCTACGAAACCGCCCGGCAGACGAAGCCCGACGCGCTGGTCGAGTTCTGCCCGTGCGGCACGGCCTATTCTTTCTTCACTCTGCCGTTCCTGAACATGTCGGTTGCGTCCGACCCCGGTTCGGCATGGCAGGTACGCACGAAGGGCAAGACGCTCAAGGCGCTCCAAGGCGATGCGGTAGCCTACTTCGGCGACCACGTCGATATGACGAAGGACGATTTCGCCTCCACCATCGGTGTGGGCGGCGTCGTGGGAACCAACTTCACCTGGCCGGAAGGCTCGGCGGAGAGGAAGCGCGGCGACCTTACGCCGGCACGCGAGAAGAATTTCGAAAAGTGGATTGGCATCTACAAAGAAGAGATGCTCTCTCGCGGAGAGTACGTCGGGACTCTGTACGACATCGGTTTTGACCGGCCCGAGACTCACGTGGTTCGCAAGGACGGCAGTATGTACTACGCCTTCTACGCGCCGAAATGGAGCGGCAGAATCACGTTGCGGGGCCTTTCCGCACGCGCATACCGCGTTACCGACTACGTGGACGGCAAGGATCTGGGAACGGTCCGCGGACCCGCCGCCACGCTGGACGTCCAATTCGAGAAGCATTTGTTGCTCCAAGCAAAACCGGAGTAGCCCTCATGAATAGACGAGCGTTTCTGCAGACTGGCACAGCAGGCGTTGCGGCTGGCCTCGCTCCCACTGCGCGCGCCTCCACCCCGGAACACAACTGGGAAAAGTATGACTGGGGATCCGGTCCCGAGGTGAAGGACCGGTTGTATCAAGGTCCTTTTACGCAGTACACGCCCGCGGCCGTCGTACCCGACAGCGACGTGGTCATGGTGACCACGCCATCGAGGGACATCATTCCTAATTACGGCATGGGATTGGTGGTTTACGTGTCCGGCGACACTGGGCCTCCGCGCATTCCCGGAGAGACGCTGGAAAAATCAATCGAGGATCTGGTAAAGCTCCCGTTCACCCAGAAGATCTACATTCGGCCGAACTGGCGAGAAGTGCAGAAGAGACCGGGCAGACTGGATTTCCCGGATTGGTGGCATATCACTTTCGATCTCGCCAGGCGCTATAACAAGCGGGTCGGATTCCGCATCATGCTGGAAAATCCCGATTTCCCCGAGCCGGGCATGCCCGAGTTCCTCATGCAGAAGGTGCCCTACGTAAAGCTCAAGGGCGAGTGGAAAGGTAGACCCGTCGCAAACCCGCTACAGAAAAGAGCATAAGATGCCGCGCTATGAGCACCCGGCTTATCAAGCGGCGTTTTCTGAGCTGAACGCTTTGCTGGCCGCGGAACTCAACGGCAATCCGCAGGTCGAATACATGGACACGATGATGTACGGATTCTGGGGTGAGGCGCATACCTGGCCGTTCGAGGGCAACACCTTCCCCAGCAACGTAGTTGCCGAGCAGACCTGGATGAAGATGCTGGAGACCCAGTTGGAATTTTGGACGAAGACGCCCTTGGTCACCAACACCCAACCGGACTTCAGCTCGGTGGGCAATGCCGATCTGCTCGATCGAACCATCCGCACGCACAATTGGATTCGGACGGATACGATCTTTATCGAAAACACCCAGATCGAAGCGCTGAGCAATCGGCCGGCGTGGACTGCCGCGATCTGCGAAGTCGGAATGACCACGGGCGACCCACAGCGCCTCCGGATCGACGAGGGCATCACGTATAACGAGAAGATCACGTCTCACGTGCTGGATGTCGGCGCGAACTACTGGTCCGTTTGGAACTGGCACAACGAAGCGGCGAAGAACGTCCTGAGCTATTACGAAAAGTATCCGGAACCCATCGACTACGTCGCGCGCCACATCGGATACCGGGTGTTTCCTTCTTTTATCTGGAGCTTTGTCCGCGAGGGAACGCCGGGCCTCGTAGTAGGTCTGGCCAACAAGGGTGTTGCGGGCGTGCCGGGGGTGCTGCGCCTGACGGTGTTCAGCGATGACGGCAAAGTCAACGTGAGCGGATGCGTGGATCCCGGCTACCCGAAGCCCACCGGCATCCGCCAGGCGATGCTCATGTTGCCGCCGGGGACGGCATGGCAGGGACTGAAGTTGAAGGCGGAGTTGGAGGTCAAAGGCGTGCGCTATCCCATGAATTGGGCCTGCCAACAGAAGACCAATTCCGACGGGTCGCTTACCCTGAGACGCAACGTACGCGGATGACCCGGCGGCAATTCATCGTCCGCATTCCCGCAACCTCAGCCATGGAGTGTTCGCGCATAGTCCCGACCTCGCGCGAGCGCATCGACGAGCCATCCCCAGAGTGGTTTGCCGGGGAGATCTTCATGGGAGCCAATCGCGCCTCAGATGCCCTTGGTGGTTGAGCCCGCGACATGCCGCGCCGGGCCGGCGATGGAACCAATCGACAAAGCGTGTCTCGCAGGTTTCGCCCCATTGGTTGCCAAACCGGAAGTTGGTTCGAAACGGCGTTCGGTGTGGCCGCGGGGGAGTCGCATGAAGACAGCCGCCCGAACGGGAACCAAGTGGACTTCTCGAGAGTTTGCTGGTGCGAAGGGAATTTCACGACAGGCATCAAACGTACAACAATCGCTCACAGCAACCTCTCACGTACGGGGTGTGCCTAATTCTTCAGCACAGCGACGCCGCGTTCGAGGATCTCATCCCGCCCGGCGGCTACGCCCGCTTGCGTGCGGCTGACCGGAATCGTCGGCCGGATACCAACTCCGTGATGCTGGCTACCGTCGTGCTTTAGCACTTTCATGCCGGTCCATGTGATGTTGTAGCCGCCCGGCAGCATGAACGGATTCACGTTGCCGTTCGTGCCTGCCGTGGCTTCGCCCAGGATCTCACCGAGTTTGTAGTTCTCCACAATCCCCATTGTCGATTCGGCGTAGCTGATGGCGCTTCCGTCCGTAACGAAAACCTTCTTCGCGCCGAGATATGGCGCCTTCGGCTCCAGGTTCCACTCTCCGCCGCGTTCGAACGTCATCTCGCCCGGTCGGTCCACCAGCGGTATGTGCCATTGCGCGCTGCGCAGCGGAGTCCGAGTGACATGTGAGAACCACGCCGCGCTGACCCGAGGATAGCCACGCATGTCGAACACAATGCCTTTGGCGGGAACCAGATCCGAAAGCGCGTCGTCGAATTCCTTATCTTGCACCCGCGTCAAATCCACGTACCAGATTCCCTTTTCCAGTTCCACGATCGCGTTCTTCGGACGCGCGTCCGTAGCGAGATTGCCTGCCGAGTCGCAGGGCACCTGCACCTCCTTGGTCGAGGCGCCCGGATAGGGTCGAACGGTTAAGGAGAGCTTGTCGCCGCGCGGTCCCTGAAGTGCCTCCACCGTGGACCGGGCTCGCTTCCATTGCGGCGTGGCCCCCGAGATCAGCTTCTCCATATCCTCGAGGAGGGCCCCGGCCGCCTTGCCGTTCACGGCCACGATCTCGTCCCCGGGCTTGATCTGTTCCACCAAGGACGCTGTCACCACATACCTGTTTTCGATCCACGCCGCCATTACGGGAGCATGGCCTTGCGGCTTCATACCGGTGAACATCACCCGTCCGTGGCCATCTCGGAGTTCCGCCACCATCTTGAGAAGCGTCTTATGGAATTCGGCGCCGTCCTTGACGCGGGCAGCTTCCTGCAATCCGGCGGGGAGAACGGGCTCCCAAGGGGTCTTGGCAATATCGAAGTAGGGATAGAAGTGCTGGAATACGTTCCAGGCGATCACCACATCGGCGATGCGGGTAGCCCGGTCGTTGGCGCTGTATGCCCCGGGCGGGAGCGCCGACCGGGCCTCAGTAGATTTCGCCGCGTGCGGCAGCGTGCCGTCCTTGTCCTTAAACAGTGCCAGCGGCACCAGCGCGGTTACCGTCTGCCCGAGATCCAGCCGCAGAACATCTGCCGCCTTCCACGTTTCGCGAGGCGCCGTGACGCGCCGGCTGGAGTAGATGCCACCCTGGCCCTGCGCCTGACCGAATCCCCGGTTGTGCCATCGAATCGCTTCCACACTGCCTGTCGGAGAAAGCGCCGCGTGGGGCTTCGGATCTTCGCCGGTAAAGACACGGATGGTGGGTGCCACCGGTGCGAACACCGACTGCAAGGCGTTTGCGAGATCGGCGGGCGAACTGGCGCCCTCAATCTTTCGCACGCCTTCGATCGCGAAACGGTCCCAGTCCGCGGCCGCTGCCTCGTCACTCGGGTGGAAGAACCGCACGATTCCATATAGCTTGCCAAACGCCGTCAGGTTGCGAAGACCGGCATCGGTCAAAGCGCGAGCCGGCTCGTCTTTGCTATCGGGCAAATCGCCCGTAATGGTGAGGCTTGCATCGTCAAAACGCGCTTTACCGGCGTAGACCAACAGACCAAGCGCGATCTTCTCGGCATCCGGGTGTACGAACCCATCGATGTCGAAGTACTGCCACTCCCCTTGGGTCATAATGGGCCGCGACATCATGTTGTCGAAGAATCCCATCGTGCCGCCGGGACGATCAACTCTCAGCCACAATCCGGCGCGTCCGCCCGCCGCCACACTGACGGCCGCGCGATAGCGGATCTGCTTCCCGCGGTAAGGCGCGGCATCGAACATCTGCATGAGATTGCCGGGGGTGGCTCCTGCGTTGGGCCCGGGCGCGATCTCCGAACACCCCTTGCCCTGCTTGCATCCCTCGCCGACCCACGTCGCCTGGTAGCCCGCAAACGCGGTCGGGACGAACCAGCCTTCCGGAACCGCGCCAGGAGAGCCTTTCTCGAAATCGGGATTGGCAAATGCGGATTGTGCATGCAGCGACGCCGCCAGCGCCAACACAACGATCACACAGGACCACATGCGATAGCACTCCTCCCGCCGCTGAGTGTATCACCGCGAACTTAGCGATTCCTGGCGAGAACGGCCCTTAGCACCCACGAACCGATCATGGCGCAAAGAGGATTACGCGTCAGGTATGGCGTGACCGCTCTTTCTGGCCGGCGAGGCGCCGCCCGTAGCTAAGTTTCGTTTGGCCGGCGATCATGGAACTGATCCACACGCCCCGCGATTGGCCATCTTGTTAGATTGAAATTGGGTGCCGCACTCTGCGGCTTCGACGATGGATACTATCGAAATGGAGGCCAGAGCATGAACAAGATCTCACCGTTTCTGTGGTTCAACGACAACGCCGAAGACGCCGCGGAGTTTTATCTCTCGGTATTTCCGGAAGCGAAGAAGGTGGGCGAGTTGCGTTCGAGCGGCGTGGGGCCCTGGCCCGCCGGAAAGATCGCGACCATCACCATCGAACTTATGGGCCAGCAAATGACGTTCCTCAACGGTGGCCCCGCGCATGCCCTCACGCCGGCTTTCTCGTACTCCGTCGCGTGCAAAGACCAGGCCGAGATCGACCGCTACTGGGACAAGCTGCTTGAGGGTGGCAAGCCTATGGCCTGTGGCTGGCTGACGGACAGGTTCGGCCTGTGCTGGCAGATCGTGCCGGAGAAGATTGGCGAGATCCTGAAGCATCCCAAAGCGATGGCCGCGATGATGAAGATGGTGAAGTTCGACATCGCCACGCTGGAGGCCGCGGCGAAGGAGTAACGGCGAGCGGCGAAGGAGCCAAAACGGCAAAGGCCCATTCCCAATAGCGCGCCGCCCGCCGCGATCGCTGAGATTATCGCAGCAGGTATTTCAAAATGTGTTCTGCCCCGATTGGCGACAAACTGGTCACAAGCGCCGGAGCGATGCAGGTCATTGCGACCCGCTCCGTGCGGGATTTCGGGCCCGCCCGGCGGAGGCGCATTGTGGCCGCGGGCCTGGCGAGAGAATGGCTGTTTCCGGTCTGGAATAATGGGCGCATGCAAGTCGTCCATGTTCATGTCCATGTGAAAGCTGAGTGCGTTGAGGCCTTCGCCGGAGCCAGTGTCGAAAACGCCCGCTGCAGCATTCAGGAGCCCGGCATTGCCCGCTTCGACGTTCTCCAGCGAGCTGACGATCCGGCGCGCTTCATTCTGGTTGAGGTTTACCGGACGGTGGAAGCCGCCGCCGCGCATAAGGCGACGCCGCATTACGCGCTGTGGCGCGACACGGTGGCTGAGATGATGGCCGAGCCGCGTACGAGCGTCAAGTATGCCAACCTCTTCCCGAACGACAATGGCTGGTAATTTCGAGTTCGCTACGGCGGGACGAATCGTGTTCGGCGGCGGGGCGCGGGGCGTTGTCGCCGGGGCCGCTCAGGCGATGGGCCGGCGGGCGCTGCTGGTCACTGGCAGCCGCACGCATGGCTTCGAGGGTGTTCGTTTCGTGGTGCAGGGCGAACCGAAGGTGGACACAGTGCGAGCCGGAGTCGCGCTGGCGCGAGCCGAAGCGTGCGACCTGGTGATTGCTGTGGGCGGCGGCAGCGTGATCGACGCCGGCAAAGCCATCGCCGCGCTGCTGACCAATCCCGGCGATGTGCTCGACTACCTCGAGGTCGTAGGTCGGGGGCAGGCCCTCGGCGTACCCTCGGCGCCATGCATCGCCGTCCCCACCACGGCCGGAACGGGCAGCGAGGTGACACGGAATGCCGTGCTGTCCTCGCCTGCGCACGGGGTGAAGGCCAGCCTGAGGAGCCCGTCGATGCTGCCGCGCCTGGCGGTCGTCGATCCCGAGCTGACGCTCGACTTGCCGCCTGAATTCACAGCCACGACCGGCCTGGACGCGCTGACCCAACTCATTGAGCCATTTGTCTCCATCAGGGCCAACCCGCTCACCGATCTTTATTGTCAGGAGGGGATGCGCCGAGCCGCCCGGTCACTGCGGCGCGCGTTCGACCAGGGGGATGACCTCGACGCGCGCTGCGGCATGTCGCTAGCTAGCCTGATGGGGGGACTGGCGCTGGCCAACGCCGGCTTGGGCGCGGTGCATGGCTTCGCGGCCGCGATCGGAGGGGCCTTCGACGCGCCCCACGGCGGAGTCTGCGCGGCTTTGCTTCCGCACGTGACCGCAGTGAATCTGCGCGCGCTGCACGAGCGCAGTCCGCACGGCGACGCGATCGCACGCTATGGTGAGGTCGGCCGGATCCTGGCCGGAGGCGGAGAATTGACCGCCTGGCTGGTCGCGCTGTGCGCCGGCCTGGGCATCCCGCGCCTGCGTCAGTATGGCATCGGGGAGGCCGACATCCCCGGCCTGTGCGCGAACGCGGCGAAGGCCAGCAGCATGAAGGCCAACCCGATCGCCCTGACCGAGGCCGAACTGCGGGAAATCCTCGAACGCGCCATCTAGGAAGAACCCGGCTCCTTCCGCGCGACTGCGGCGCTAACGCCGCCGTGCGGGCCGCGTGCCATCCGTGCCTGATCCGGTAACTGAAGGCGCAGGAACAGGCACGACTTCTCTGTGCGCGACTGCTCGGCCACCGGGCCCTCGCGGTCGAGGATCCCGCGTTGGTGAGTGAGCCGCATGGGGCTTGGGTCCCCTGCCTTCGTGGATTGCGCAATTCGGAGCGGTCTTCGATGAGTGCGGACCGCGGGGACAATTCACGGTAGTTCCGCAGTATCCACTCTATGGGGCGGCAGCCCGCTCCTGGGCGCGCCCCTGTACCTCGCGCGAACACTCCAACGCCCTACTGCTGGCGCACTTCGGGCCCCGCTATCAGGTGGTCGGGTGTCCTTGAGTGGTTGTGCACTGATGTACAGCATGAGTAGAACTGACAGTAAACTGTTGATAATACAAAACTTAACCTGGTGAGCCGGGTGGGTCTCGAATTGCAGTCAGTCGCGTGTGATAGATCTCATCCGCACACAGGAGGACTCTGTGAGAAGTCTCTGGAATCGCGTTGCCATTGCATGGTGCCGGATTTTTCATCCGGCCCCGTTCTGGCCCATTCATGGACATTATCTCTGTCCCGCTTGTTTGCGCACCTTCCCTGTTCCGTGGCAGGAGGGTGACGACTTCTTGCGTCGCCAGCTCTCGATAGCTGGCCCAAACAGCCCCGCCCCAGGGACCGTTACAGTCCGTCTGGACATTCTCGCTCCCTTGTCTTAGGTCCCGAGTAGGCCTGCTCATCGCCATCGTGCTGCAGCGCGCAGGTGAGTCTGCGATGGCAAGATGATTGTCGTTGTCGTAAACCTGGATCGGATTGATGAATTGGATGTTGCCAATCCTGACTTTCATTCCGTTCGGGTCCGTTCAGGGCTCCCTTTTTTCCTTCCTGGCCTCCTCGTTTCGGAGCCGCGCCGCTCTTCAGCTGGAGATCGTCGCGATTTTCGCCCCGTAGTCCGATGCGGACCGATGCAAGCGAGATTGCATCCAGGCTTCATCACTAGCGAAACCACGACGAAGCGTCAAGCATGTTATGCAAGCGCGGACGGCAATGCTGACTGGAGTCTAACCGCAGGCGAGTCGGCGATTGGCGGCGAGCCAGGATGTACGATGGCGGACCCGTGAGAAGGAGCAACGATCGATCATAGCTGCGGCCTCGACTGCCGCCGGCCCATCCAGCCATCTGTACTCAGTCGCACGAGGTCGACTTGGCTGTCCACGACGCGTTGGCTAGTGTCGAGTAGGCTGCAGTTTCAGAGCAACCAGCGCCTCACGCTCCGCGGTGCGCCGCTTTCTTATCGAACTCTACGGTGTATACGTGCCCCGCTTTGAGGGTCAGTGAAACGGTCGAGCCGACCGCGGACGGAGATGGAGCCGCGTGGCCGCCATCGCGGATTGCGCTTATACGGAGGTCAGAAGCGAGCCGGAGGCGGTGCGCGCCGTCCACCGTCGGTCGCAGTGTAGCGGTGACGGGCAGCCCGTCGTTCCAGGCGATGTCCACTTCCAGTCCTCCGCGGGCACGAAGTCCGGTTACCTTTCCGCTGCTCCAAGCCCGTGGCAGTGCGGGAAGAAGCTCGATCTCACCGGCATGGCTTTGCAGGAGCATCTCAGCAATCGCGGCCGTCGCGCCGAAGTTTCCGTCAATCTGGAAGGGCGGATGATTGTCGAAGAGGTTCGGCAACGTGGACTTGCGCAGCAGCGCAAGCAAGTTCTCATAGGCCTGATCGCTATCGGCCAGCCGGGTCCAGAAGTTGATCATCCAGGCACGGCTCCAGCCGGTGTGCCCGCCCCCGTGCGCCAGCCGGCGTTCGATTGTAGCGCGGGCGGCGCGGGCAAGCTCCGGCGTCTTCCCAGGCGTGATCTGGTTGCCCGGAAACAGCGCGAAGAGCTGGGACATGTGCCGGTGCCCAGGCTCCACCTCCGTGTAGTCTTCCGGCCATTCCTGAATCTGACCGAACTGGCCGATACGCAACGGCACAAGTTTGTCTCGCGCCGCCACCACCTTCGCCCGGAACTGCGGATCGATCCCGAGAACTTCGCTCGCCTCGATTACGCGCTCGAACAGCGCTGTGAGAATCTCGGTGTCCATGGTAGGTCCCATGCAGAGGACCGCCTTCTCGCCCGAGGGCAACTGGTATTCGTTCTCCGGCGACGTCGAAGGCCCGGTCACCAGGTGCCCATGGCCGTCCGAGACGAGGTAGTCGAGGAAGAACTCCGTCGCCTCCTTCATCACAGGGTAGGCACGCTCGGCGAGGAACCTGCGGTCGCGCGTGAAATCGTAGTGGTCTGCTAAATGAAGCGAGAGCCAGGCCGCGCCCATCGGCCAGATACCCCAGCGAGCGCCATCGATCGGGACGGCGTCTCCCCAGATGTCTGTGTTGTGATGCAGGACGAATCCTCCCGCGCCATAGTAGAACCGCGCCACGCGCCGGCCGTCTTCGCGCGCCGCATCGATCAGATCGAACAACGGCTCGTGCAATTCCGAGAGGTTGCAGGTCTCCGCCGGCCAGTAGTTCATCTCGGTGTTGATG
The DNA here is from genome assembly GCA_963823095.1 of Terriglobia bacterium. GTDB lineage: Bacteria > Acidobacteriota > Terriglobia > Bryobacterales > Bryobacteraceae > CAIVVT01. The sequence continues at coordinate 15,228 of CAWGKI010000015.1, read as the reverse complement.
TTGATCGTGTACTTGCTGCCCCAGGCCGGTGTCAGACTGTCGTTCCATTTCCCCTGGAGATTGGAGGCCATGCTTCCCGGCCGGCTGCTCGCGATGAGCAGGTACCTTCCGTACTGGAAGTAGAGCGCCAGCAAGTCGTCGTCGGTCGAGCCCCGCTGCACGCGCTGCAGCCGCTCATCGGTGGGCAGGGCGCGCGCCGAAGCCTCCACCGGAAGCTCGAGCCGCACGCGGCGGAAGAAGCGCTGGTGATCCGCGACGTGCTCGCTTCGCAGCGATTCATAGGGGCGGGAGGCGGCGGCCAGATCCCGTTCACAGGCGCGGGGGAGGTCCTTCTCGCGATAATCGGTCGCAGCGACGATCGACAGCGTCACGCTATCGGCAGCGGTCACGTCCAGGTGGTCGCCAGAGCTCTCCACGCGGCCGCCGGAAACCGATGCGCTCAACTCAGCGCGAAACCGAACGCCCGTCTGGCGCTCTCCGGGAGCCGACTTCGGCAAGGCCTGGCCGACCAGGACCAGTCGCCCAGGCTTCGCCTCGGCTGTCGCGTCCGCGGGCCTGTTTAACGTAGCGTGGAACGAAATGCTGCCAGGCTTGTCGGCGCTCAGGCGCACGATGACGCTCCGGCCCGGCGCGGAAGCGAAGACCTCGCGCACATAGTTGACTCCGCCGGCGCTGTACCGGACGGAGGCGATTCCGGTGTCGAGGTCAAGCTCGCGGCGGTAGCTCCCCGGCTCCGGGTCGGCGCCGAAATCGAGCCACAGATCGCCGAGCGTCTGGTATACCGGGAGTTCCCGAGGCACGCTGATCATCGCTCGATCGGCCAGGTTCTGCGCTTCCGCCGGGTGCCCTTGCTCCAGCAATCGCCGGATCTCCGGAACGGCCTTTGCCGCCTCGGGATTGCTCCGGTCGCGTTTCTCGCCCGACCAGACGGTGTCCTCGTTGAGTTGAATATGCTCCCGGCGGACATCGCCGAAGACCATGGCGGCCAACCGGCCATTGCCGACTGGCAGGGCCTGCGTCCATAAGCGCGCCGGTTGCCGGTACCAAAGTCTCAGTGCGTTGTCCTCTCCGGCGCCGCGCGCGTCCGAGATCGACAGCATCACGAACAGCGAGATTCCCAGTGATGATTTGAGTCGCACGATACCTCACCTTGAATTTGTCTTGCGTCGGTGTTCAGCTAAGCCGCTCTCCGTCAAACTCTGAATATGCCACTGCAACCATCGCATCGTGCAGTCGCGGGCTGCTGGCGCCTTCCCCGAGCCATAGCGAGGGCCGCGAGGTTGCCGACGCGTCTCCGTTGCTAGCAGATTGCTGCCGCATGGCTGGCCGCCACAATTGAATCCAGGCCGTGTTTGCGACTGGCGCAACCATTACGCTACTTCAGATCGACTTCCAATACCTGAATCGAATAGGCCGGCAGAACCTGTTCCAGGCGCTCGCCCGTGACAGACAATTTCGAGCGGACCGGCACGATCGCGGCCAGGGTGCGAAATGGTGTTCGTCGCCGAGATCGTGTTCGCCTTCAGGGTGTCAAGCAGAGCGGGATGAGTTCCGGCGCCGAGGCCGCTTAGCGTGATGGCGATCGGCAGTGTGGTGGACGCGGCATTCACCAGCTTCACGCAGACTCTTGAGTTGGTGGATGCGGTGACGGAGTAGAAGAACTTGTCGCCGGTCCCTGACGCTTGGGACTCCAGGGTGTGATCCCCCAGACAGGAGGAGAACATCACCTGGGCGTAGTAGGCCGGCGATCCATAGCTCTGCAGCGCGTCGTAGCCGATCAGGTCGGTGCTCCACTGCATTCCGCCAGGGTTGACGTTGACGAACAGCGGGGCATAGGCCGCCATTATGACGAGGTCGCTGTTGCGTTCGAGCCCGGTCATGAACGCGGCATCGCCCAGTGCCCCGCCGAGGTTCGGAGTCGGCGAGCCTTCCCTCGTTGCCCACTCGCCAACGAAGATCTTGGGACCTTTCCGATCGGCAGCGTCGTAGTGACTCGCCAATTCAAACATGCCCTGCTCCCGCTGGTAGTAGTGGTCATCGACGACGTCGGGGGTAACGCCGCTTACAGGCATGGTGGCAATTACCTGCAGGTCCGGGTACTTCGACTTGATCGCCTTGAAGAACTGGGCGAACCGTCCATCGTACGTTTTGGACCGGTCAAAAGAGTCTTCGTTGCCGACTTCCACAAAGCGCAGTTTGAAAGGAGCGGGATGCCCATCGCGGGCGCGCAAGGCGCCCCACTTCGTATCGGTTCCACCGGTCACGTACTCGATCTCCTCCAACGCTTCCTGTACATAGGGCTCGAGATCGGGCCCAGGCTTCGCGACTTGTCCCCCCAGCGAGTAACCGGCGAATACGGCAAGCACAGGCTCCATGTGCAGGTCCTCGCACCACATCAGGAATTCGAGCAAGCCCATGCCGTCGGAAGAGTGATAGCTCCAAGTTGTCGGGTGTGTCGGACGGTCGACCAACGGCCCGATCATCTTCTTCCAATCGAAGCGGGTGTCGATGTGCCCGCCTTCCAGATAATTGCCACCGGGAAAGCGCAGGAAGGACGGACGCATCGCGGCCAGCTTCTCCATAATGTCGATGCGATTACCGTTGGGCCGGCCGTGGTAAGTCGGCGGAAACAGGGAAACCAATTGAAGCCACAAAGTCGCTGACCTGTCGATGGTGATCTCCAGGTGGTTCTCGGAAGATGTCGCGACGCTCCCAGACCGCATCTCGAACTTGTACTCCTTCCATGCGGTTCCCGTGACCGGAACCTCCGCACTCGCGAGGACCTGACCGGATTGGTCCGACACGAGCGCAACCTTAAGCGGCAGCGGGCCGTCCGCGCCTGTCTTCGCGAACAGCGAACCGGTGTACTTAGTGTTCGGACGTACCGCGATCCCCCAGTAGCCTTCATTCAGCAGGCCCGCCGGGCTGTTCGCATCCGCCCTGAGGACCTCGAGTCTCGCGCTGCTGGAGAGCGCCGGGGATGGTCCCTCCTTCGAATCGATGCCGACCTTCGCCGATGACGTTCCTTTTTCGAGCAGGTACCAGTTGAGAATGCCGGTCCAATCCGATCGGAAGGTGCGGTTGCGGATCAGCTCTGCGTACAAGCCTCCGTCGTACGAGTAGTTGATCTCTTCCGTCATCAGGCCGTACAACTTGGGGCTCACCGAGGCTCTGGGCCGGCTCAAGTCTACATTCAACTTCGCCGGCGTTTGTCCAAGCAGTGCCGGAATGGCGAGTGCGGCCATGAGAAGTGCGGTGGTTGCTTTGCCTATGCGATGGTTCATGATGTCCATTCCAATTCTAATTTCGTTTACGCCCGGGAATTCTGAGAACCGGCGCCGAACAGCGAGGGGCAGGAACGCACTGCTATGCCCGGGATTGGCTGCTTTGAATTGATCACGTGATCGGCCGGTTGGATCGACTTCCAGGATGGTGCCGTGAAGCTCAGCAGCCCGGGGAGTTAGCGCTCGGCTCGGCGTTCCGGCGGCTTCACGACCGCTCCTTCCGGACTGCGCCGCCAGGTGAAGTAACTATCCAATACCCGCAGCGAATCCTCGCTCGGAACAGGTCCGGTATGCGGAGTCGCGCCAAAATACAGGACCACCGGCTTCTCATCGCTGAACGCCGGCCACACTGGCAGGCCTTCGCCATTGGGATCCCCGTGCTTAACGAAATTGGTCCAATACGCGGCCATCGCTTCGGAGATCCGGTGGTCGTCGGCAGTCGTGGGCTGGTGGGAATCGTCCAGGTGTTCGAACACATACTGCACGTCGGCGCCGTGCGGGGAACCGTACCCCGCTTGTGGTGAGTCGGCAGAGTGCTGCGGATGCTGATCGAAGTAGTAGTAGTAGACCTTCGACTTACCATGCTGGCACTCCAGGCGCGACCACACCCAGGTGTGCCAGCCAAAGGCCGAGTCACGCGCGAGATCACGGGCGGTCTTCGGAACGCTGGCCGCGGCGCTTGGATATGCCCGAAGCAGGCGGTCGGCAAACGGACCATAGCGCTTTCGCACGCCGGCGACGTATTCGTCCGGGGTACGCCCCGGCGAAAAACTTGCGCCCTCGTCCGAGTTGTACCCCACCAGGATCGGCGTGTCATTGAAACGTCCTTCTTCGTACAGCCTGTACTGATCGTCCGGAATCACCCAGCCATCCACGATCGGCCAAGCCATGCCGCGCTGGCGCCGGGCCGTGTCGAGCAGTTGCTCGGGCCGCAAAGCGCGCAGCTCTCGCAATGACGAGGCGTTCGCAGCCTTGGCCAACTCGACGCCCGACGCTTCCGCGTCGGCCAGAACGCGCATATTCTCGCCCGGCACGGGCGCCCGGCTGAAGGGTCCAAATGAGCCGCCGCTCTGCGAGATCGCCCCGTGAAATAGTCCTTTAGCGAGAGGCGAAGCGCAGAGCATGCTGACAGCAATTCCGCCGGCCGACTCCCCGAAGATGGTGACCCGTTGGGGGTCGCCCCCAAATGCGGCAATGTTGTGCTTGATCCACTGCAGCCCCGCGATCATGTCCAGCAAGCCGTAATTCCCGGAGACTCGGTGGGAAGATTCGGCGCTCAGATCGGGATGTGCAAAGAACCCGAAGGGGCCCACTCGATAGGCGATGCTTACGAGCACAACGCCGCGTTTGGCCAGCTTCTCGCCGCTATGCACCGGAATCGAAGTGGCGCCTGCATTGAAGCCGCCGCCGTAGATCCAGACCATAACGGGAATGCGATCCTTCGCGGACTTTGCCGGTGTCCACACGTTTAGATAGAGGCAGTCCTCGCTCGCGCCGCTCGGAGGCGGACCGCCCATCGACTGGATGCATCCGGGCGCGAACCGATCGGCCTTCCGCGCCCCTTCCCATTTTGGAGCCGGTTGCGGACCGCGCCACCGAAGCTCACCGACCGGCGGCGCGGCGAACGGAATGCCTCTGTAAACGGTCAGACTGTCTTCGGCGACTCCCTGAACGATGCCGCCGTCGACCTTGACGGACGCCGGCGCTGCCGCCGCCAGCCAAAGGGCGGGACAGAGGGCGGCAGCAGTGAAGCAGAGAATTCTCATGTGCGATTGCACCCACGCCCTAGCGGAACAACCGCGAAGCGAAGTCGTTGAGGTCGCGGCGCCACGTCAGCCATTCATGCGAGGTCCCGGGCGATTCGTAGTAGACATGCTCGATGCCGGCTTGCGTCAACGCCTCGTGGAAGGAGTGAACGCCTGTGTACATGCGCTCCGGCTCCTTCGTTCCGATGCCGATCCAGACCAGCTTCACACGCTTGTTGAAGGCCGCGGGATCGGCCAGCACGCCGTTGTATGCCGTCTTGGCGTCGAACGGCGCAGCCGTGCCGATACCGCCCGAGCCGCTGAATCCGCCAATCCAGGCGAACTTGTCGAGGTGGGCCAGAGTGATCTGAAAGGTCTGCATGCCGCCCATCGACAGTCCCGCCATGGCGCGATGTTCGCGGTCGGCGAGCGTGCGGAAGCTGCTGTCCACGGCAGGGATCAGATCGTTGATCACGACCTCCTCAAATGTGGTGAAGACGAAGCGGCGCGGCTGTCCCGCGGCAGGCGGTTGCGGGGGCAACTCGCCCGGCTTCATCGCGTAACCCTTGTCCATGACGACGATCATCGGAACGGCTTTCTTCTCCGCGATGAGGTTATCGAGGATGATGTCCGCACGGCCCTGCTTGGTCCAGCCGGTCTCGTCTTCGCCGGCGCCGTGTTGCAGGTACAAGACCGGATAACGTGTCTTCAGGCTGGCGTCGTAACCGGCGGGGGTGTAGACGAACGCGCGGCGCCAGCCGGCCACGGTCTTTGAATAGTAGCGAAAACTGCGAAACGCACCGTGCGGCACGTCTTTGATCCCGAAGTAATCGGCGCCTGCCTCGGGGATCTCAATGCCACTCGATTGCCGGCCCCAGCCATAGAAGTTGTCGCTCGCCGGATCGCTCACGCGCACACCGTCGATGTTGAGGAAGTAGTAGTGAAAGCCCGGGACTTGCGGCGGGATTGTGACGCTCCACACTCCTTCGCCGTCCCGCTCCATTTCCCACAGCTTGCCGAGATCCACCTGGACCTTCTTGGCGTCGGGAGCCTTCACACGGAACGTCACGCTCAGGTCGGCGTGAACCTTGGGGTACTCCGCGCCCATCACATTCGTCGTTGCGGGTTTGCCTTCATCCGCGCCCTGTCCGGAACAGAGGCCCCCCGCCAATATGACCAAAAGTAGTGCTCGCATAGCGCGTTCTTGTCTCCTCTCATATGTACCCCATCTGTTTCCAGCTCTCGGTTTCTACTCGGGCAGAGGCAAAACTGAGCTACCTCGTCGCGGGCGGCCGTATTTCACTTGCAGTCTCCACCGAAACATAGATTCTGGCTGAAGAATGGCAAGACATGGTTCTGAAAGCGGACCGCGACAGCACTGGTATGTGTTCCGGAATAGACTTCGAAGCCGTTGGCGATGCCGTAGTTGTCGAGGATCTCGTGCAGCTTGATCGCGCCGAACCTCAGGCCGTCCTGATCGCCTACGTCGATCGAGATAGCGTTGTACCGGCGCAGAGAGCCGATGTACTGGTCGATGAAGACGAGCGGCGCGTTCGCGGTCATCTTCGCTAGGACTTCCGGGCGTGGTTTGCCGTCCACCGTCGGCAGATCCAGATAGAGCGGAGGGTTCTTCGGATTGGGCGCCCATGCGGCGGCGGAGGCGAGTGCGGCCCGCGCGCCCCACGGCAGGTTGGCGGCATCCTCCTTCGTCTTAACGGCCTCAAGTGACTTAGCGATCTCGGGGTTAGCCGGCCCGCCGCCCATCGGCGCCAGACAGCACGGGCTCATGATGTAGAGGCTGCCGAACACATCGGCGTGCTTCATGCCGATGCGGGTCGCCCCATAACCGCCCATCGAGTGGCCGACGAGCCCGCGGCTGGTTCGCTTGGGGATGGTGCGGTAGTGGGTGTCGATGTACGCGACGACGTCGCGCGCGATGAAGTTCTCGAAATCGCCCGTGGTCACCGAACTCGAATACATCGATCCGTTATGCAACGTCTTGGAGTCCGGCAACACGACGATCGTCTCCTTCGCGCCAAGGGCAAAGGCGCCCTCAACCGTCTGCGGCACCTGGATCTCGTGGGTCCACTGCTCGGCGCCGATCGAGTAGCCGTGCAAAGCGTAGACGACCGGATAGTGCCGGCCCGTCTCTTTGGCGTAGCTCGGCGGGAGGAAGACGATTACATCGCGATCGACGGCATCGCCTTCGAGATTACCTTCGAGCATCGTACCGTGGATCTTAATCATCTCCACGGTCACCGGCTTTGCGCCCGCCACTACCGGCGGCACCTCGGTCTTCACCTGCGCCGGCAGGTTGAGTCCCAATACCGTGGTCAGGGCCAACGTCATCGGACAGATCGATTTCGCGGATCGCATAAATACCCTCCTTCAAAACACCTTCGCTGCCGCCGATGCGCGCTCCCGTCTGGCGGCCTATTGCACCGGATAGGAGTAAATGCTGATGCTGAACGGCGGCACCGTCATCGACTCCGGCAGCGCGCCGAGCGGCTTCTCTTCCACCTGAACCTCGGGCCTCTTGCCGACGGCCACCACCGCGTCGATCTTTTCCGGCGCCATCTGGTAAAGCCTGCCCTGCGCGGCGAGCTTCACACCCGCGACCGCCAGGCTTAGTGGTTGCGCGGCGTCGGAGGGATTGAGCACGGCGATTGTGAATGTCTTGCGGTCGGCGCTGAACGCCGCCGCCACGTCCAGCGGGAAAGTCGGGCTGCCCGGATTGACCGCCGGCTGGTCGCCACCGGCCGGGTAGATCGGCTTCGGCTGGGGAGAGTCTCCGGAGACGTCGACCGGCAGCATACCGAAGTGGTCGGCATAAAGCTTGAACAACAGGCCAGTCGGATTGAGGATCGCCTCGGTGCGCGTCTGGCTCATCGTCGCCGTGGCGAAGGTGAAGGCGCCGAGCCGATACAGATCCGAGTGTCGGAACATTTCGTGGAACGCCCAGGCGTACGCCGGCACAACCTTGTAGGAGTTCGGTCCGCCGCCCATGTAGGCCCACTCGTCGATGGCGATGGGCACCGGCTTCTTCCGCAGTTCGGGGATGAGTTCCAGATACTTCTGATAGTGCTCGTACTTGACCCGGACCTGCGTGGCTGGTGCGCGCTCCCATTCGACCAGGGTTTGCTGACCGACGTTGACCTTCTTCTCAAGCTTCAGATCGGTGTGCATGTTGCTTGTCGAGTAATAGTGCTCACTGAGCATGTCTATGTTGTCGAGGCAATGCGCGAGCATGTGACCGCTCCAGTCGGCGGGCGTCAGGTAATCCGGAACGAACTTGCCGCCGATGCGCTTCGACTGGTTGGCTCCGGTCATGACATCGGGCATGGCTCCTCCGGCGATCAGCTTTATCGACGGATCGACCTTGCGCATGGCCTTGGCGAACAGGTTGTGCTTCAGCTCGAACTGTTCGGTGGACATGGATCCGAGCTGGTAGTCGCCCCAGGGCTCGTTGCCGATGCCCCACAGCTTTACGTTGTATGGTTGCGGATGGCCGTTGGCCGCGCGCCACTTGCCCATCGGCGTGGTCGCCGGGCCGTTGACATACTCCACTAGCTGCGCCGCCGAGAACGCGTCGCCGAAACCGGCGTTGACCGTGATGTAGGCGTCCACGCCCAGCATCTTGCACAACGTCATGAACTCGTCGGTGCCTACGTCGTTGGGCTGCGCGAAGCGCCAAACCGGATCCCAGACCGGTGGCCGCTTGTCGATGTCGCCTACGGCGTTGCGCCACTCGTGGCCGGAGACGAAGTTGCCCCCGGGGAATCGATAGACGCCAGAGTGAAGCTGTTTGAGCGCCGCGACGACCTCAGCGCGAAAGCCCTCCACGTTGTCGGCCGGCATGAGCGAGACTGCGCCGACCCGCAACGCGCCGGTGCCGATAGCGGCAATCTCCAGCCGCGAGTCGTCCGTGTCGCCCTGTGCCAGGAACTTGAGCGGGTACTTCTTGTACCCAGGCCCAACACCGCTGATTGCGACCGTCTGGCTCTCGCCCGCCGCCTTGCCCCAAACGAGTGTCACCTTCACACTCGCGCCGGCGGGAACCGCCAGAACGATGCGGCCCGTGTACGTCTTCCCTTTGCGCACAGCCAAGCCACTTTGCTGGATTCCGTGCGCCTCGCTCGAGTTGAGTTGGATGGCTGGCGAGTGATCGCCAGAGTACGCCAGCTTAGCGTCCATCTTAACAAACTCGTCGGCGCCGATCGGCGTCCAGCGCCGTGTGGTGCGCCGCATCCACGCAGGGCCCGTCGGCTCGGCGGGCGGCTTGGACGTGATCGGGTTGTAGAACTTCCGATCGTCAAGCATCTCGGCCCAGATCGCCGTGTTGACCAGCCCACCGGCATGTTCGAGGAATTGACCGTAGAGGTATTTTGAAATCGGCGCTCCGGTCTTCGACGCGTCGATGGTGGCCTGGACGCTTCGACTCTGCGCGAAACAGAGGGACGAGACTAGAGACGCCGCCAGCAACCAGACCCGAAGGGGCCCAACCGGGTCCATCTTAGTGAAATTCACGAGATGATGCCTCCTGTCAGATAACGCGCGACGAAGCCCCGCGTGGCTGGCAGCAGAAGGCATCCGACTGGATAGGCCTGACTGATGGCCTTTGGCACGCCAAACCTTCAAACCCGGGATACTTGATCGCTGCTGCTGCCGCGGTAACCGATTCCCAACGCTCCACGCCCTTGCCGAGTGAATCGAGCCAGAGCAGTTCCGCCGTTGCCGGGCACCCCATTCCCGACCCGTCGGACACAGGACTCGGTCAGAGGCGGAGCGGCCCCTAACGAAATCCGCGCGGGGCAGGTGATTGGTCGGGATTCTGGGCCCGCCTCTCGGAAGTCCCCACTATACATAGGCGGAATTCGAGCGTACAAGGCGATTTATCTGCTCAGTATTGATCGAGTTTGTCGATGGATTCCGCACAGCAATCGACCAGAATCCAGCCAGCACTCCGCAACGAGAAGCTCAGATCGCCTCCATGCCGCGATTCATCCCGAGAAGTTCGGCCAAGGCCATTAACTCGCGGCTGCTTGAGCTCAGATCCCGGCACACCAGATTCAGGCGAACCTCCCGGGTTTGGCCTGCCGTCAAGCGCATCGGCAGGAGTTCCCGGTCGTCCAAGTGAGTCTGGATACGATACAGCGGCAACCAGGCGAAACAGAGCCCGCTGCGCACGGCATCGATAGCCGCCTCAATGGTGCTCACGGCAAGGAATCGCTGCGCCGGGCTGTGCGGCTGATGCTTGGCCGCCCCCGCCGCCACCCCCTCGATTATGGCGAGCGTGTGTTGCATCATGTCGCTGCGAGTCAGCCTGCGCTTTAGCGCGTGGAGCGGATGATCGACCCTGGCAACCGCAACCATTTGGATCTCTAGAATTGGCTTTATGAAGAACTCGCGGGATGCCAGGCCCGTGACGCAAAGCTGTGCATTGTGCGCGGAGAACTCGGCATCCGCGGCCAAGAAAGTGCATTGCCGCAGCTTCAGACGCACGTAGGGAAAGCGGCGGCCAAACTCCGCAAGCGCCACAAAGAGCCGGTCGTTGGGGAAGATGCTGTCGGCCGAGACACGTATTTCCGACTCGCCCCCCAGAGCGAGAGACGCTGCCCGCTGCTCGAGTTCATGGAAGCCGTTCAGATGAGGTTCCACGTCGGCAAGCAGCTCGCGCCCGATCTCGGTCAGGTAGGCCTTCCTGCCCTTCAGCTCGAATAGTCTGACTCCCAACTGTTCCTCAAGCCGTGCGATTGCGTAACTGATGGTGGATTGAGAGCGGTTAAGATGTTTCGCAGCTTGGGAGAATCCGCCGAGTTGCACGACGGTGTGGAGGATTTCCCATGCGTCGAGAGTCGTCTTCATGATCCGATCATATATCGAGCGATTCGATAACTACCGGCGGCATCCGATCTTTCGGATCATCGTGCCGTCGCAGGCAGTGCGTCTGAAGTGACGCTTCCACGTCCACATGACACCCACCTGCGCAAGCTGGCCCAACCCGGTCGAGCGGTTCTTCCAACTTCGTTGCGGCCGGCATCGACCAACGGGACAAGCCGGAAGATGACGCTCTTGATGGCACGCGGCTCGGCGGCTATATCCACGCTCAATTCTCGCGGATTGAACCTGGCGTAGTGATGCGGACCTCGTACAGCCATAAGAGGTATATTTGCCTTTCAGAGACCTTCATGAGTCGAATCCGCGCACGCCTTATACTCGTACTTCCGCTCGCCGCTCTGTTCGCCTCCGCGCAGCGGAGCCCGATTCCACAGCAGCTCGTCTTTACGCCGTATCACGCAAGCGGCATCTACGACGTCGGCGAGACCGTGGGCTGGACGGTGACGCCTGGTCCCGTAGCGCCCGCTTATGCATACAAGTGGACCATTCGCCGCAATAACGCCGTGGTTCTCAAGGAAGGCAAACTCGATCTTTCCTCGGGCAGCGACAAGATCGAGATCTCCGGCGATCAGCCCGAAATGATCTACGTCGCCGTTGAACCGTACGCGCCTCTCGCAACGACTACGCCCGCGTCGAGTGCCGCTCCCGCCGATGGATCTCCTGCGGCCCAGGGTACTCCAACCGTTAACAGTTTTGTTGGCGGCAACACCGGCCGCAACAACGGGTTATATGCAGTCGGCGCCGCGGTTGCGCCGACAAAGCTCGCGATCTCGACGCCTCGTCCCGAAGACTTCGACACGTTTTGGGATGCCAAGCTCGCCGCTCAGGCCAAGGTCCCGATCAATGTCGTCTTGACGCCGGTCCAGACCGATGTGCCGGGTGTAGAGATCAACATGTTCGTTCTCGACGCGCTCGGATCGAAGGCGCACGGCTACGTGGCGAAGCCAGCCAAGGAAGGCAAGTTCCCCGCGCTGGTCCAATTGCAGTATGCGGGCGTGTACGCCTTGAACGCTCGCGGCGACGCGCAGCGCGCGGCTGACGGCTGGCTTGTAATTAACGTTGATTCGCACGACAAGCTGCCATCCGATCCGTCCGGCAATATTTCGAATGGGTATCAGGCGATCGGCAACACCGAGCGCGAGAAATCATATTTTCTGAATATGTACCTGCGCGACTCGCGCGCGCTGGACTACCTTTTGACGCGGCCGGACTGGAATGGCCAGACGGTTGTGCTGACGGGTGGCAGCATGGGCGGCCAACAGAGTCTCGTGCTCGCCGGCCTGCGCCCTGACAAGATCACGGCTGTGCTCGTCTGCGTGCCGGCCGGCGCGGACACCAACGCCGATCTTCACGGCCGCAAGGCCGGCTACCCCAACTGGCCGACGGATAATCCCGAGGTGGCTAGAACCGCGCTCTATTTCGATACCGTCAATTTCGCTTCGCGCATTCAAGCGCCAGTCCTTGTGGGCATGGGTTTCATCGACACGATTTCGCCACCCGCTGGCATCTGGACGGTTCTGAACCAGATCCACGGCATCAAAGAACCGTTGCCAATGATCGAATCGGAGCACGACAACTTTACGCCTCAGAAGGGACGGGCCTGCCCGGCGAGGTCCAAGGAAATACTCGATCTGCTCTTGAGGGGTGGCGCGTCCAGGCCGAACGAACTCCAGCCGTAAGCAAACAAGAGCTCGCCAATGTGGTGGGCTGGTTTGTGGCGGCCGCGGCGTCCATTGCGCTTTTCGCTCAGTGCGCGCGCGGTTTGGAAGAGCTGTGCTTAGCCGGCCCGATGATGCGGAAGTTGCCGCTGCAGTGCAGCATGCTCATGATGTAGAGCATGCCGTCGAAGTAGCGCTGCTCGCCCGCGGGCATCGGCGTGTTCCAGATCTCTTCCACGAATGCCGTCGAGATAGGGCCCGGTGTCGCCGCCAGGCTGCCCACGGCCGCCGCCGTCAGCATGCCGGTGGAGTGACGAGTTGAAAGCGGCTTGCCATCGAGCGTGTAGCGATCCGCGAACGTGCTGATGCCCTGGCCATGGAGAAACCTCTGGAGGCGGTCGCTGAGCACGGTCTGTTGCGGGTCCTTCCGCCACCAGGCGTAGTCCACCGCCCAGTTGCTCACACTCCGCCACGAGTCGTAGCCGAAGGCGGCCGGCGCGCCGTTAAACCCCGTCATCTGCGTTTCATCGAAGTAGGCCATGTCGGGAGTGAAACCGGTCTCCGGACCCGTGATCTTCTGGAACAGGTCGCGGCTCACGTCGGCGGCCTTGGCCCAGAAGGCGCGGTCTTCCAGCGGACCCCAGCGCGCCCAGAGCTCGTAGAACGCCGGCAGGTGATAGGAGGGATCGGTGAACGCCATGTCTACGTTGGGGACGAATCGGATCATGAAGTGATCCTCGTCCACCATCGGTCCGACGGAGATGCTGCGGGCCTCCCACGGCGCCGGGGACGCTGGGCCCGGCTTGGGCTCGCCCTTGGCCGCGAGAGCCTTCAACCGGGCGGAGTTGTTCGGACTCGGCCAGGGCCTGTTCGGCTGGATGAAGGGGGGATCTTCAGGATGAATGCGGAAGGGTCCGGCGGCGGTCAGCACGGGGTGGTGACGCATGCCGCGCAGGATCTTGTCGGCCTCGGTCTGGTAGTCGTAGATGCCCGTTCCGTTGCCCCAGCGATGCGAGGCGAAGTAGAGCGACATGACGAAGTACTCTTCGCCATCGGGCGCCGCGCCGGTGGCGCGCGGCGTGCCGTCAGTGCTCATCGACCAGGCGAAGTAGTCCACCGAGGGGTTCTTCGGATCGGTGATGAGCATGTAGGTCTTGGACCAGTTCCAGATGGCGTCGAACTCCCGCTTCTTGTCCATTTGAACGGCGATCATCATGCCGTAGCTCATGCCCTCCGAGCGCGCGTCGTTGTTGGCCCAGTCGGTGATGTAGGCGAGCGGTCCGTTCTCGTTGGCGCCGGTTTCGAAATAGACGCGTTCTTCCTGTCCGTCGCCGTGGAAGAACTGGCGGAAGGCCTTGTCGAGCTTGGCCTTGGTCTCGGCGGGCGAATGGCCCTGTTCGGCGAAGAGATCGCGGTACTGGCGTGTCTTGTAGGCGCCGTTGCCGTCACCGGGTATGTTCTTGATTTCACCGAGGGGCGCGTTGACGTGGGGCTTGGGCGGAGTCCGAGGCGTGGCTTTCGTTGCGGGAGCCAGTTCCTGCGCCGTGGCCCCGAGTGCGAAGACCAATGGGAAGCCGAGAACCAGAAGAACGCTGCAGCGTCGATAAGGAGTCAACAAGAGCACCACCCGTTATGCGAAACGATTGAGTAGCTCGACAGGGGTCACTTCTCTGCCGCTCTCAATATACCGGCACGTGGGCTTAGGAACTAGAACCTCTGACATGAAGCCTGCTCTCAGTCTCAGCCGAAATACGCCTGAACATCCACCGCACAAAGGCGGTGGATGTTCAGGCCATTTCGAGGAGCCCTATCCGCATGGCCGGGATTACCCTCTCCGGGCATGTGGGATCGATCAGAACTCCACGAGGATTCTGTGAGAGGCGCGGTCTGCTCGAACCCCTCGCGGTAAATCCACAGCATCCACTGCGAGGACTGGACCTCTGTTCCGCTGCGCGCCGCTGCAGTTCGCTCGAGTAGTCCGAGGCCCAACTGCCAGCCTGGTTATGGCGCCGCTGACAGGCGTTATGACTGTACTTGAGTGGTTGTACACTCATGTACGGCATGGAGTATAACTGGCCACAAACTGTTGATAATAAAAGGCTTACTCTGGTAGGCCGGGTGGGTCTCGAACCCACTCAACTCACCTGTTTTCAGAAACTTAAGGACTTAGCAAACGCACAGAACGCACAGAATGACGTAAAAAGCGTCCAGTTTGTACGTATATGTACAGCGCCTTCCCAAACCCGTGTTGCGGGCCTGGGTACGGCGGAGTTGCCGGCTGCCTCCCGGCCATGCGGTTGGCCGGGCGAAGAATCCAGGAAGGTCCAGAGTAGCCCAAGTCTTGGTCGAGAGGCGGATGACCAATGAGTGCCTCCTCTTCGTCCGCCTCCCGCCCGTCCGCTTCCCGCGAATTCTCGCGCTCCGGGATGGAGCGCGCCGGATCTGTCCTCACTCGGACGCATCCCGAGTTCATTGTCTCCAAATACAAACTCAGGCAGGCTGAGGGGATCTCGCTGGTTCGGCAGAAGCGCGAATCTGGAACCCAGCGGTTGGCCTTCTCGTCGCGTCCATTCGTGCTGTGCGGACTGCCGGTCCGCCGTCCACCGGCAGACCAGTTGGTCTACCAGCGCCGGAACGGACAAT
>CAWGKI010000014.1:0-7298 GCA_963823095.1 Terriglobia bacterium | reverse complement strand
GTCACTTAAACCATATCTTTGCCGCGAATAAACCATAACCTTGCCGCCGCAGGGCTGCCAAGCCGTTGATTTCCGGTGAACGGCCGGCCAGCCGTGCCGAGCCCTAAACCATAACCTTGCCGGAAGTACAAGCTGGCGGTCGGGTTTTCCAGGCAAAACGTAGAGGCAGGATTTTGTTCTTGCGTACCAGTTGTATGTGTGCTAGTATGCACCTGTACCATGACACGCACTGAAACCCCGGAACAGGTGAAACTCTGGTTTCAGGTCGGCAGTCCGGGGTCTCTGGCCCGTTGCTATAGGCTCCATCTCGTTGCGGAAAAGCCCGTGCATTCGAAAGCGTTGCCAGCTTTGCGAATCGGGGCAAGGGCATTCCAGCTACGCGTTGTACGGACGCAGCGGGAAGGGACGTTTTTCCATCTACGTTCCTGATGAGCTGGCCGAGGACGTGGAAAAGGCCATCCAGAACGGCCGCGATCTTCAGAAGCTCATGACTGAAGCCGGCCGGAGGTACACGTTGGCGCTGAAGAACGAACGGCGCGCGCGAAGCGGAAAGTAGCGGACGCTCAAGGCGGCCGCGAGGTGACAGGTTGCTCAACGAAACCGACTTTCTCCTCTGGTGTAAGCGTCTGGCGTTGACCGAGAAGGCGAAGGCAGCGGTCACTGAAGCACGGTCCCGCAACCCTACGCGCCGGTAGGTGGCGGGCGCAAAAACGTTTCGGGGCGATATCCAAGCCGGAAGATGGGCGTGACCATCCAGTTCGAAAGCCACCGCGTGGAGTTGCCATTCGTTTACGAACTGGAGCACGACGCCACTGTCCTGGAATACTACGACCAGCCGCCGTCGATTCCGCTCTCCTACCCGGCGGCGAACGGGAGATCCCTCTCGGTAATGCACACGCCGGACTACTTCGTGGTTCGTCAGGGCTCGGCCGGATGGGAGGAATGCAAAACCTCAGAGGATCTCGAGAAGCTGGCCATCAAGAGCCCAAACCGCTACTGCCGGGACAGCGAAGGCAAGTGGTGCTGCCCGCCGGGTCAGGAATACGCTTTGGCGACCGGGCTGTATTATCGAGTGCGAAGCTCAGAGGAGATCAACTGGGTCCTGCAGAGAAACCTGCAGTTCTTGGAGGACTATCTCCGATTCGACCGCGGGAGCGTGGACGGATTCGTCGATCAGGCTGTCAAAGCCGCAGTGCAGGCGGAACCGGGAATCCTTCTGAGCGATCTCTTGGAGCAGGCCAAAGATGTTGCGAAACGTGACGACATCTATCTGCTGATCGCGTGCGGCGAAATCTATGTGGACCTCGGCGCCGCGAGCGATGGTCGAACCAGAGCGGGTTCGCGTCTTTGCCAATCCGGAAACCGCCGCAGCGTACCAGCACGCCGCGCCCTGACTTGCAGCGATCCGATCGGGACGAGCGGAATCACAACGTCGCCGGCCCAGACACACGGTGAGGCTTTCCGGCTTCTGACGGCGGCCAGCGAGCAGGACTTAAAGACTGCGAATGAACGCTTCGATCTTCGTGAAGCGCCGCATGGAGGGCGAGGTCGCCCCTGCGTTAGTTCCCGCACGGACGCTTCGTTTATGGTTGGCCCAGTATCGCCTTGCCAGGGAGAAGTACGGCAACGGATATGTCGGCCTGCTGCCGAAGACAGGCGAGCCGGGGCAACCGCAATCCCCGCCTACCGGAGGCATCACGCAAACTGCTTGCCGAGTTCATCGCCAACGATTACGAGAATCTCAAGCAGAAGACGCGGGCAGCCTCATGGGCGGCGCTGAAGCGGGCCTGTGAGGAGCGGGGCATTGTCGCGCCAAGCTACGTCTCATTCTGTCTTGCCGTCCGCGAGCGCCCGGCGTTCGAGCAGACACTGAAGCGGCAGGGCAGGCGCGCAGCCTATGCTCACGCGGAATTCTATTTCGAGTTGCAGCCCACCACGCCGCGTCATGGAGATCGCCCCTTCGAGATCGGCCACATCGACCATACTGAGTTGGACGTTGAAGTCGTCTGCTCCCTGACAGGCCGTCCACTCGGGCGACCGTGGATGACGATTCTCACCGATGCCTTTTCGCGCCGCTGCCTTTCACTCTACCTGACATTCGACGCGCCAAGTTACAGATCCTGCATGATGATCCTGCGGGAGTGTGTGCGGCGGCATGGGCGCCTGCCCCAGATCCTGGTCATCGACGGCGGCCCCGAGTTCCAGAGCACCTATTTCGAAACCCTCCTGGCGCGCTACGAAGTCACTAAGAAGACTCGGCCACCAGCGCAGGCCCGGTTCGGCTCGGTCTGTGAACGGCTATTTGGCACCACGAACACGCAGTTCATTCATAATCTGCGCGGCAACACGCAGATCACCCGCAACGTGCGCCAGGTGACAAAGTCAGTTAGCCCGCAAGGGCAGGCTGTGTGGACCCTGGGTGCGCTGGAAGAACGCCTGAGCGAATACGTTCTTGAGATCTACGATACTGTGGTCCATCCTGCGTTAAGCCTGAGCCCGCGAGACGCGTTTACGGCCGGACTGAAATCCTCCGGCCTGCGTCTTCAGCGGATGATCCCGTATGACGAAGACTTTCTGATGGCAACGCTCCCGACGACCGCAAAAGGCGTCGCGAAGGTCCTTCCGGGTCGAGGAGTGAAGGTGAACCAGATCTACTATTGGTCGGATCGCTTTCGGAACCCGGCGGTGGAAGGCACTTGCGTGGCGGTGCGCTACGATCCTTTCGACGCCGGCGCCGCGTACGCTTTCGTTGAGCGGCAATGGGTGAGCTGCTACTCGGAACACCATACGATATTTCAGGGAAAGTCGGAGAAAGAGATCCTCCTGGCGAGCCACGAGCTACGCCGTCGTAACCAGGTCTGTGCCGGAGGGAAGGCCACGACAGCACGAAAGCTGGCCGACTTCCTGCAATCGGTGGAGAGCGAAGAGCTGTTGCTGGAACAACGAATGCGGGACCGGGAGGGCCAGTCGACGCGCAGGGCATCGCTCAATGTTGCACCCGATCGGCCTGATAACGGCGGCGCCGAACTACAGGCGCCTTCGTGGACGGATCCCAGCCCATGCGCGGCGACCCCGGCTGACGTACGAGGTGTATGGAGAATTCTGAATGACAGTGACGGCCGGATTTCCACGCGAACTACTGACGAGGCCGTCTGAGGAAAGGCTGGCTTACTTTCGGGCGTATACGGTGGCCCACCCACTGCTGGCGGAAGCGAAAGAGAAGTTGATGGCCTCCATCTCCGAGTCGGAGCCCAACTCGCTGGTATTCGTGTTTGGGCCGACAGGCGTCGGAAAGACAACGCTCAGACTCAAGGCCGAGCAAGTCATCAGCAATGAGCTTCGGTCTGGTTTGGAGCAGGACCGCGGCCGGATTCCAGTAGTTGGTGTGGAGGCGATCGCGCCGGAATCTGGCCGCTTCTGCTGGTCGGATCACTTCAGGAGATTGTTGGTGGCCATGAACGAGCCATTGCTGGACTGTAAACGCGATGCGGAGACGCTTTACGTGAGGCCTACCTCGACATTCGGAGCGAAATCGACCACGGCCGAATATCGCCATGCGGTCGAGCAGGCATTGCGATTCAGACGACCTGCCGCCGTCATGATCGATGAGGCGCAGCACTTGTCGAAGATGGCATCCGGCCGCCGCCTACTGGATCAACTTGACGTCGTCAAATCGATAGCCAATCAGACGCGAATCGTCCACGTGTTGTTCGGCACGTACGACCTCCTCTCCTTCAGAAACCTCAACGGGCAGCTCAGCAGGCGGAGCCTGGATGTCCACTTCCCGCGGTACCGGGCGGAGTCGGCCTCTGAGCGGCAGGTGTTTGTCAATGTACTGGGATCATTCGCCAATCACATGCCTCTGCCCGAGCAGCCGGATCTCGCCGGGGAATGGGAGTTTCTATACGAGAGGAGCATTGGCTGCGTCGGCATTCTCAAGCAGTGGCTCACGAGGGCGTTGCACTCCGTGTTGCGGCGCAACGGGAACACGATCGTCCGGAAGGATCTGGAGGCTCAAGCCCTGTCCGTTATGCAATGCGAGAAGATCCTCTCAGAGACGGCTGAGGGGGAGTCGCGGGCGGCGGAACCGGCAGAGGCGCGTGGTGCGCTTCAGGTGCGGTTGGGGCTCCGAACCGGTGCTGCACACAGGATCGGCGACGTGAACAAACCGGCGACCCCACGAAACACTAGGCGGCCGGGAATGCGCCGGCCGAAGCGGGACCGGATAGGAGTGGCAGTTAATGCAGGCAAACTTTGATTGCTGGGATCTGGCGCCGGTGTCGATTCCGGCCCGAAGCCGCCTTCATTCGATTGAGCCGATCGGCATCGGTACGCCATTGGTCGAAAGCTTGACCGGATACATGATCCGGCTTGCCGCCTCGCACGCGGTGCGTGTAAGCGACCTGATTGAACACGAACTTCGGACGAGCATTCCGTACTTTCACGCACCAGCAGGGATTCCTAACGCAATTAACGGCGTCAACGAAAGCGCGCGGAACTGGGTTTCAGCGCTTGAGAGTTTCACGCTTCGCGACAATCTCCAACTCCTGACACTGTTGCCGTTCGCGTCACTTCTCGCTACACCTTTCCTCATTCGGCAGGAACGCGCGTGGTGTCCCCGGTGTTATGAATTTCAAACGGCTCGGGGACAGGATGTGTATGAGCAGTTGGTCTGGTGCCTGCAATCCGTTCAGGTCTGCCCCTTGCATAAAACGCCGCTAGAGACTTCATGCCCCGCATGTCATCGAGGATTGCGACCGCTGTGTGCCGTATCGCGGCCTGGCTTCTGCTCCCGGTGTCACCAGTGGCTGGGATTCCCGCGACCCTCAACGCAAGAAACGCTCCCGACGGACTACCAGACCTGGGTTGCTCAACAGTTTGGGGAACTCCTGGAAATCGCTCCACATGCCCAGCCAGTCGGAAAGGAGAACATCCAGAAGATTCTCGTACGCTATGTGGGTTCATTTTCTGAAGGGAACAGGATGGCAGTCGCCGAGAGCGCCGGTTGCCGCCGGAGTTCCTTCTACAACTGGTACAACGGCGCATCGACCGCGCGCGTCGACCTGCTACTGCGAATGTGCCACGAGTTGAGGATTTCACTGACGTCCCTTGTGACGGGGGCCGTCGAAGAGCCGGAAGCCGCCGCACGCGGTGAGACGGTAATGCAGGCGAGGCGCCGGCGGGGTGTTGCGCCCCGGAGAACGCCGGACCAGATTC
The DNA here is from genome assembly GCA_963823095.1 of Terriglobia bacterium. Lineage (GTDB taxonomy): Bacteria > Acidobacteriota > Terriglobia > Bryobacterales > Bryobacteraceae > CAIVVT01. Next base: position 2,081 of record CAWGKI010000014.1, on the reverse strand, counting down.
GCGAAGTACTTCGCCTGGCTACGAAGGAGCAACCCGCGCCCACCATTGGCGAGGTAACGGAACGGCTCGGGTATTCGACGCCAACTCAGCTCTATGGCGCGAACAAGGCCATGTGCAAGGTGATCGTGCGGAACTTCAACAAATCCGGACGCAATCACTGGTGGAGGAGGCGTGGCGCCAAGTCTGTCGACGAATTCGCTATCCGGAAGGCGCTCGAAGAGTCTTTATCGCTCGAAATACCTGTCCCGGTTCATCGGAGCGCGAAGGCACTTGGATTTCAGACTGAAGACCCACTAACGGCAAGATTTCCGGATCTCTGCCGGGCGATCAAAGCGAAGCGTGCGGCACTCCAGCAGGATCGGCGAAGCAGGATCGCGTCTGGGCTCAAAGCAGCGCTCAGCGAGGACCCGCCGCCGCCTTTGGAGCAGGTCGCAATGCGGCTGGGTTATACCTCTGACATCAGCATAAAAGCGTGGGAACCGCGCTTGTGCGCAAGACTGGTAGAACGCCGCCGCAGGTTCGCAGAACAATCCAAGAAAGTACTGAAGAACCGCCTGAAAGCGGCGCTGCGGGAGAACCCGCCGGCGTCATTGCGAGAGGTACACGCCCGTCTCGGCATCACCGAGGCTATTTCATATGGCAATTTTCCCGAGATTCACCGCGCCATTGGTATACGACACCGGGAGTATAGTCGACGGACTCGAAGGACCACACCGAAGCGCGAATATCGTTGAAACACTGGTCAGCAAGGGATCTATCCGTCAGCAGCCAAATCTCACGAACGTGCGTTTTCGTCACTTTGCCGGGGTCTCTACCCGTAGTGCTAGCCTCCCGCAACGCCGTTTGTTCCCAATCTCCGGCTCACTAACTGGCCGGGCAGTATCAACTGTTTTGGCAGGTGGTGGCGCGCCCCAGGGCGAGTCAGTTTCGGCACTTGTCGTCTTCTGCGAGAATCCATTCATGGAACAAACGATGCGTTACCGGTGTCGAATTCTGCCAGGGAGGACTGTGTTGGTGTTCTGCAAAGGAGTCTTGTACTTGCTTGTGGCGTTGCCTGCTGTTGCTCAGTCGCAATCATTTGTAGAGATCACGATAAAGTCTGCTCGCTCAACCGACCCGCGCGACGAGCGCGTCCAAGTGCGTTCTAGCGGCGAATGGATTGCGAGCGGAGTCAGTGTAAGTCGGCTCATGAATCGCGCTTACGGCCTGCCGGGCAACGGTTCGCCGCGTTTTTCCCCTCTTCCCAACTGGACCCTATCGGAGAAGTACGACATCGAGGCTAAGGCGCCCGCGAACACCATCCATCCGGGCCTTCAGGACAGCGAAGTTCGAAGCCGAATTCAGCAAATGATCCGCAGCCTGCTCGCCGACCGCTTCGGACTCGTGATGCGGGTTGAGAACAAATCGATGGCCGTTTATGCCCTCAACATAGCCAGTGGCAGCCCGAACCTCCAGAAGTCCGCCATCGCCCAGCACGACTGCGCCTTCAATACCGGCCCGGAAATCTGCCATAGCTTCGTTGGCGGCTTGGGTCATCCCTTGAACGCAAAAGCGATCGATATGGACGACCTTGTCCATTACATCGAGAACTGGACGGATTTGCCAGTGGTGAACTACACTGCGCTCAGTGGGCTGTTTACCGTAAATACGGAAGGCTGGATCCCAATGCGGCTGCCTCCTCCGCCGCCGGGCGTCACGCCGACGGCAAACCCCTTCGCAGGGCTCCCCACCATCTTCACAGTGCTGAGCAAGCTCGGCCTCGAACTGAAGCGGCAAGAGGACGTCTTGCCGGTCTACACCGTGCAGCGCATCGAGCACCCGGCGGTCAACTGACGTTGCGCGGATCGAGCAACACCACTGAGTTTCGGCAGCGTTTGCGAGTGGGAAGCTTGAAATCCAAGTCGGCGAATAGTCGCCGAGTCACGGAAGTGCAAGTCTGCTAATTGGGGCGGAGCACGCGCGGCTGGTAGGCAATTGCCTTAGCGAATCGTTGGCGTGAGTCCCCTCCGGCAAAACCATAACCTTGCCAAACGGCAAGGTTATGGTTTAAGTCACATACGGTGCGCATTGCGCGGTGTTGC
>CAWGKI010000013.1:0-82180 GCA_963823095.1 Terriglobia bacterium | reverse complement strand
CCTGTGGTCGGCCAGGTTCGAGCCGGGACCGTAGACGCGGAGCGGTGATTCCGCGTTGTCCTTCGCCGAGATCACCACCGCGCCGGATGCGATTCCGGCGGCGGCGACGATGGCCTGCGACGCCCAAGTGCGAGCGTACCCGCTCTTCGGATCGTTGCCCTGCTGCAGGCACGCGCCCCACAGGTTGATGGCGCCGGCGGTCCAGTTGTCGCCGTTGCCGGCGAACTGGCGCACGACGATCCAGAGTCCGGTCTGTCCGCCCGCGAGCGTGCCGGTTAGGCGCCACACTCGAACGATTGGAAGTGGGAGTCCAGGTAGGCCCACTGATTGTTCGCCGCCACATAGCCGAAGGACGCGCCGCCGGAGCCATCGCGCAGCACCAGGGTACTCGCCGTCGCGCTGGCCGTTCCCGACGTGCGCGCGTTATCGAGGGTGCCACTGACGATATCCGTGGCGGCGTGGGTGTGGGCGGCGTTCGCCTTGGCCGCGCTCCTGCCGTTCACCAGGACGCAGTCCGTGGCGGTTCCGGCCGCCCCGTCCAGTTGGCCGGAGGAGTTGATGACCGCCGCCTTCGAAGCGGCCCACGCGCCGCCTTTCACCGGGCGGTTCGTCAGGTCGGTCGCCAAACTGGTCACGTCCGACTCAGCGTGCGTGTGCGCCGGGAGGTCGCTGGCCACCAGCGTGTCCCACGCAGGCAGCGCTGCGATGCTGCCGTTGACCGAAGTAGCGGCCATCGCCTTCACGACGCCTGAAGTGTAAGCGCTGAATCTGGCGCGGAATGCCCGGAACCCGCCAACGGAGAAAAACCAGACGCCGACCACCGTTGTGTTCACAACCATCGTCGTCACCACATCAGGACGTTGGCCATACACGGCGTACCAGTTCTGGGAGTCGGGGCTGGCCTCGAACGATACCGTACCGGCCCAGGTGCCCGTGATTTGAAGGAGAAGCGTGGTCGCCCCGTTGAGGACGACAGTCAAATCCGTGTTCAGCGCCGGCAGGAATTCGCCGCGAAGAAGCTGTTCAATGGTGAGCCCCATGCTCTTGGCCATCGCCTCGAACGTTGACCTGCGCATCTTCCCCGACTTGCGGAAGTTCCGCACCGTCCGGTCGGTACTCTGGAACTGAATGCCAAACTGCGTCTCAGTGAGCCCCTTTGATCCCATGTACGCGACTGCAGCGTTCACAGCTTCCGGTGTGCCGATAGATTGCGGCAGGCGCTTCGGCGTGGTGGTCGGACGCGAAGATCTTGAGGTCGCGGGAAGTGATGCCAAACCCGCCGCCGCCAAGACTTGATCGTCGATTGACAGCTTCGAACCGTCTATACTGGCAACCTCAGCAAGAGAGCGGATCGCCCACGACCTCTTGCCAAGAATCTCGGCCGCCGGCAACCGCCGCGGGACCAGCAGGACTGGTGCCGGCGATTGCTGCAGGCGAAGGCACTGGTCCAGCAAGCCAACCCCATCCGGCCAGCAGACACCTCGCACCAGGAATAACTCCCAGAAGCCGTCAACCTGCTGCTGCCGACCGAGTAACCAGATCCGCGACGGCGTGAGCGTAGAGGCTGTTCCGTCCAATCCGAGGGCTTTGCGTATCAGGGCGGCCAGGCGATCGAAGTCCACGTCCCACTGATGTGTTGCCTCCACTGCGATGCCAACGCGCCCAATTCCGGGGCACAGATAGTACGGCAATTCCGGCCGACGCGCGTCCCTAACAACCTCGGCGGTGTGAGACTCGCCGCAGTCCTCGCAGATCAGTGCAGTGGCATCAGTGGTCCGCCGAATAAGGCCGAGGTCGACGATCGTCTTGCGTTCGCCAGGCGGCCAAGCCGCAACTTCGGCGTGGGAGATCACGTGCCCCTGGACATCCGCCCGCCGCCAGATCAGATCGAGAGCTTCACTCACTTTCGATCTGCCACTTCTTGAGGCAGCGCCGGATCGTGACGTGCTCGGGCACATGGTCTTTCAGCGGACAAGAATTCGGCGAGATGTTGAACGACACCGTCTTCGCTCTCGGCTTCCCATGGAGGAACGTGACCTTCAACCTGACCTGATCGACGCGGAGGTCGTCCAGTTGCCAGTTGATCTGGTTTAAGGCGTCCGCGATCAGATCGTGGATGTTGCCGCCGTCCGAGTACGGCAGTAATTCGAACGTGATCCGGCCAGACTTTTTGTCAGGCACCGAAAGCTGCATGGTGCGCGTCTGGACATTGAATATTCCATCGGACGCCTCCGTGGTGAACGCGAACGCGGGATCCTTTAGGTGGTCGAGCTGGAAGGCGGCGCCCGGCAGCGGCTCCAGTGAAAGGTCCGCGGCCAGGGCAGTTAGTCCAAAGATCGTCTCCAGGTCGCGCCGGAGTTGCTTCGGGCCCTCAGCATACAGGTCCAGATGCCCGCAGCTTTCGTCGTAACGAAAGACGACGTCAAATGCCGGGGTCTGCGGGTGACGGTCCAGTGCCCCGGCGTCGTCGTAGCCAACGAACGTGTCCGGATAGTCTGACAGGTACACCATGAAGTAGTGGACGGTGTCATGCCGGAGATACACGTCAATGTCGCTGTACTGACCGCGCCCCTGATTCTGAACGTAGTAATCGGAGACCGCCTTCTTCAGGGCCGCGCGCGCCTCCAGGCTGAGATTCGGCGGCTTCGCCGGGAGATCATGGCGAGGATGCCAGTAGCGGGTGAGGTTGTCGGCGTAGTTGAACTGGCTGGCGACGCGGAAGACTCGCGGGTGATTCAGCAAGACATGAAACGCCTTCTCGCTGTGGCTAGGGTGAACCACGAGCTCAGGTACCAAGTCCACACCGTGGAACTTCCCCTCTTCGATGACGATCTGGACTCCCTGCTTCGTCGCGAGCCCGGCGACGTTTTGGAAGTCAACTCCGACGGAGTCGCGCGATCGCTGCGGCAGCTCTTGCCATGCCGCGTACACAGTTTCGTGATCCCCGTCTTGCAGGCCATCCCAATCGAGGCCACCCAAGAATCCGCGCTTTTCAAAATACTGGCGCAGCATGGCCATTGGAATAAGAAGAAGGAATTTTCGTGGATTGTACTCAATTCTCATAATCACCTCTTGCGACCCTGTTGGAGAACAGAAGCCGAGCGCCTGGGTCAGGATCGGTTCGCGCCGGGGAAGGCGTCGATCTCATCATCCGAGGAACCACCGGGCCAGGACGTCCAAACGGGCAATGGGTCGCAGGACGCTCTGCGACTTCCCTCCGCTAATCAACAGATGCAATTCATGGGCGAGTCAAACACAAGCCGTCAACCAACGTGCCGATTCCGAAAACGGCAGACCGAGACGACGACCGCGTTAACCGCGTTCGGGCATTCTCCGCCGCCGGGGAGAAGTCTGGAGGGAGGGGGAGAAAACGGGTGCGCCGGGCCGACCGCACCGTCTCTCCGACCTGCGGTGAGGAGAAGAGGATCGTTCGGAACTGGTTGGCCTTGTTGGGGATAGTGCGCGAGGCAGGCAAGGACGCACGGAGGGCGTCGGCGTCAACTACTGGGGACTGAACTTTCGGAGAAAATGAATTTGGCTCCTCAGGTAGGATTCGAACCTACAACCCTTCGGTTAACAGCCCCAGAAGTCTGCTTTTTCGGCGCTCGACGAGCGGTTGCTACGCAGAGTGATCAGGTGCGATATGTTGCTGTTTTTCAAGCCATTAGACCGATCGCTTGCGGTGCGCTGAGACTTCGGCTGCCGCGCAGCACCATGAGGGATTACGACTCGGTTTTAGACACTGTGGGCAAAGAAATGGGCAAAGTGAGATCCGTCCCGTTCGGGGGTAGTGAGCCGAAATTCTTCCGTCTCCAGGGCGGACGAGAGCCCTGTTTGAGCTGTTGAGCCCGCGGTCTAGCACCTCAAGCTGATTTCGAGCGTTCGGCGGCGTTTCTCGTCGGTCTAGATTGCTGATTTCACGCGTGGCACCGTTCTCCTGAATGCGCCTAGATCCGTTGGATTGCGCCAGCCCGCTGCGAGATCGCGAAACCGTTCGAGGGCCGGACGATCATGGGTTGCACCACAGCGGCCCTTGTCGAACAAGCTCTCGATCCGCTGGAACCAGGACTTCGTCGCGTGCTTCTCCCTGCAATCTGAGCCCGTACATTTCTGAATCGGCATTTAGGCCTGAGGAGCAGCAAGGATGTGTTCCACTTCGGCGCGATCGACGTCCATGATGTGTTGAATTCCGCTAACCTCCGCCGACTCCCTGGTCAGGGCGGCAAGGTCGTCCCGGCTGATGTAGTCCATCGAGAACTTTCGGCTGCCGGCCATGAGCTGACGTAGTCCCTGTGCCAGCCTCTCGTAATACGTATAGAGTCCCAACGCGCCTGCCGGAAGCGTATCGAAGACAGTGTCACCCAATTCATGGCGCAAGGCGCTGGCGGTGACGAAAATCTCGTCGCGCGAGTTGCCGAAGCGCTCTATATAGACCGGCAGTTGACCCTCGTCGATGGCGCGGCCGATGGTCTTACCCACCATGGCGGCCGCGATCGGAGAGCGGGCCATGCCAACCATTTTTACGAACGGTGCGCCCAATGCCAGGCCCTTAAAGATCTGGTCTTCGAAAGTGAACCCGCCGGCGACAGCCAGGGCCGGAACGTGCCTGCCGCTGTCCGCCAGGCGCTTAGCATACTGGTAGAGCAGGGAGTGCAACTCTACCGGGGGCACTCCCCATTCATTCATCATGCGCCAGGGGCTCATGCCGGTTCCGCCACCGGCGCCGTCCACGGTCAGCAGATCCAGGCCGTATTCGGAAGCGAAGGCGATGGCGCGAGCCAGGTCGGCGGGACGGTAGGCGCCGGTCTTCAAGAAGATGTATTTGGCGCCGGCCTTGCGGAGCTCTTCCACCCTGCCGGCGAAGCCTTCCTCGGTCACCATGCCGACACGCGAATGGCGTTCGAATTCCTTGAACGCTCCGCGCTCGAAGGATTTGATCACCACCGGATCCATGGGGTTGGGGAGCACGATATAGCCGCGTGCATAGAGCATCTGGGCTTTCTTCAGCGAGTTGATTTTGACCTCGCCCCCAATGTCCTTGGCGCCCTGGCCCCACTTGAGTTCCACGCACTCGACGCCGAGTTTCTGAATGGCGTACTCCTGAACGCCCAGGCGCGTATCTTCGATATTCGCCTGCACCACGATGGCCCCGTAGCCATCCCGCTGGTAGTCCTTATAGAGCGTGACTCGGCGCTTCAGGTCCGCGGTATCGACCACGCGGCCATCCTGCATCACGGCCTCCGGATCCATGCCCACCACGTTCTCGCCAATAGTGAGTCCGGTTCCCGAAAGCGCCGATCCGATGGCCAGGCCTTCCCAGTTGTTTTTGGCGATGTTGGTGGAGCCGATTCCGGGGATGATCCATGGGTAGCGGAACTTCAATCCCTTGTCGTGCCCGATAACCACTTCGGTGTTGACCGCCGGGAAGATCGCCTTGTCGCTGTCGGCAGCGACGCCGTGCGCGCCCACCGCCGTCCCCATGATATTGAAGTGGGAGTAGTCCACCGGGTAGTTCTTCTCACCCGCGGTGGTGATTACGCCGAATGGCTGCGGGTAGATCACCTCGTGCCCGCGAAATGCGGACTTGCCGATTTCGCACATCCCGATGCAGCCGTCCACGCAGGTCACGCACATGCCGGACGCGGGCACCACGGACCCTTCCGTCCGGTTCTTGGTAAGGGTGGCGGCCGAAGAATTTACTTTTGAAAGCGACATCTGGATCTCTCCTTTATGGTGCTCAATCTTTGCGGATTTCACAGGCGGCACAAGGCGCCATGTAACACATCAGATCGTCGAACTTCGGTTTCTCCAAACACGGCGCGCTCAGGTTGGCACAAGCGCCGCAGATCGCCTTTTCCGGCTCATTGTAGGTGCAGCGGAGCTGGCAGGCCGGACAGACGTACATGCAGCCGCCGCACAGGCGGCACGCCGCCGACCGAACGTCGAAGGGCGTCCCGATGCTGCGGTGCTCACCGCGCCCGCGAAATCCGATGGCGCCGGCCATCATTTGTTCCGTGCACATGCGCACGCACAGTCCGCATAGAATGCAATCTTCGTGTTCCTGACGGAAACGTTGCCGGCGGATTTCGTAGGCCGACGCGAGATCCTGAATGATCTTGGATTGCGGACAGGATGCGAGTAATAGCTCCAGCACCATGCGGCGCGCGCGCATCACCCGGGAGGAACCTGTGCGAACCTTCAATCCCTCGACGGCCGGATAGGTGCACGCGGAAACCAGCTTCGCATTCGGCGCGACTCCAATTTCAACTACGCACAGGCGGCAGGCGCCGTATGGCGAAAGGCCATCCATGTGGCATAGGGTCGGGATTTCTATGCCCAGATAGCGCGCGGCCTCGAGTAGCGTACTCCCCTCTTCCACCATCACCGGCAATCCGTTCATGGTCAGCGTAATCATGCTTGTTTACCTCGCTGGCACTGCAATGATGGAGTCGCCCGCGATGGCGTCCAAATTGCAAATTTCGTAGCAGGCGCGGCACTTGATGCATTTGGAATCGTCCAGATGGTGGGGCTCTTTCCTGGGCCCGCTAAGCGCGCCGGTCGGACAGACCTTGACGCAGAGTCCGCAGCCGGTGCATTTCTCGGCGATCACACGATACTTAAAGAGGTCGCGGCAAACTGTGGCAGGGCAGTATTTGCGCTCGATGTGAGTCACGAATTCATCGCGGAAATAGCGTAACGTGGTGAGCACCGGAGTAGCGGCGGTTTGGCCCAGCCCGCACATGGAGGTGTCCTTCACCACCAGGGCCAGTTCCTCCAGCAGATCCAGATGTTCGAGCGTGCCGCGGCCGGCCGTGATGTCGTCCAACAACTCCAACATGCGCTGCGTGCCCTTCCGGCAGGTAAAGCACTTCCCGCACGATTCATCCTTCAGGAACGTCATGAAATACTTGGCCACGTCCACCATGCAGGTGTTCTGGTCGGCGACGATCATGCCGCCCGATCCCATGATGGAGCCGGCCTGAGCCAGGCTCTCGTAATCCACCGGCAGGTCAAACAGGGAGGCGGGAATGCAGCCACCGCTCGGACCGCCGGTCTGGACCGCCTTAATCTCGGTCCTGCCCGAAGGCCCGCCGCCGATTTCATTGACGATTTCGCCGATGGTGACGCCCATCGGCACTTCCACCAGGCCAGTGTTCTTCACCTTGCCTACCAGGCTGAAGATCTTGGTCCCGGTGCTCCCCCGCGTACCGATTTGGGCGAAGGCGGCGGCCCTACGGGAAATGATGATTGGAATATTGGCCCAGGTTTCGACGTTGTTGATGGCCGTGGGCTTACCCTCGATACCCTTCTGCACCGGATACGGTGGACGCTGCCGGGGCTCCCCCCGCTCGCCCTCGATAGATCGCATCAAAGCCGTCTCTTCACCGCAGACGAAGGCGCCGGCGCCTTTCACCACGTCGATATCGAACCCGAATCCCGTACCCAGAATGTTGTCTCCGAGCAGTCCCATTTCGCGTGCCTGGCGCAGGGCGATCACGAGATGTTTGATGGCGAGGGGATATTCGGTGCGCACGTAGATCACGCCCTGGTTCGCTCCGGTTGCGTAGGCGCCGATCAGCATCCCTTCGATAATGCTGTGCGGATTGCCTTCCAGAACGCTGCGATCCATGTACGCGCCGGGGTCGCCTTCGTCGGCATTGCAAACCAGAATCTTGCCCCTTCCGTTCTTCTGGTTGGCCAGCAATTCCCACTTCTGGCCGGTGGGGAAACCGGCGCCGCCGCGGCCGCGCAACCGCGATGTCTTGACCTCTTCGATCACGCGGCCCGCATCGGCGCTCCACAGGACCTTCGCCAGGGCCGAGTAGCCGCCATCCTGTATGTAGGTGTAGATGCGGATCGGATCGATCCGTTCGTTGCGCGAGAGGATGGTTCGGGTCTGGTTGCGGAAGAAAGGGATGTCGGCCTGTTTGCGTACACGGCGACGAGTCTTGGGGTCGCGCCACAACAAATCTTCGAGCACTTCGCCACGGCTTACGGCCGGCACCAGGCGGGCCATTTCTTTGATCCCAAGCCGCGGATAAAACGTGCCCTCCGGCTCCACCAGCACCGAAGGCTCAGCCTGACAGAAACCGTGACAACCCGTCACGCGGAGGCTCAAAGCGTCCGCCAGTCCAAGCGCGATGATTTCCCGCTTGGCGATGCGGATCAGGTCGTTGGCGCCACTTGCCTGCCCACACGTACCCGCGGAGATCACGATCACAGGGAGATTGGGATCCGCGGTCCGCGCTCATGCGCTCCTCCAGCGCCTGCAATTCTCGATCGAATTCAGCCGTTCCATCGCGATCTCCGTACTCGGCGTGTGCCGTCAGCCGGTCAAAACATGGGCCGCCGACATCGAGAATGTGCCCCTTGCAACCCCGCCGCGAGCAGATCTGGACGATGCCGCCGCCGCGGACGATCATCGGGACCATGGGGGTGCGGCATTCGGGACAGTTCGAGGATCCGGTGAGATGGGCGTGGCAGTGCGGGCAAAAGAAGTCCGCCTGGGTACCGATCGGGATCTCCTGTTCGGATTCCACATTGTGGCTGCCGTACAGCGACGAAAGCCGGATGTGGCCGTGCACGCCGTCATACGCGAAGGTCACGCGAATCGACGGGTGTCCGTCCACCGGGTGATCGGGGTCCATCAAGCTGTGATTACAGCGCGCGCAACTAACCTCCACGGGGAAGACACGTTCGTCGACCTTTACTTCGAAGTTGTCCAGCCCGGCGCGAGTTCGCTCTACAATGTCCGCCACTCCCGCCGGACTTACGTTCGAGAAATAGTGGCCGTCCGCCACCACGATGGGCCCCAGCGCACAGGCCCCCAGGCAATTCACCGTTTCGAGCGTGAACTCGCGATCTCCCGTGGTTTCGCCCGCCGGCACGTCCAGCACGCGCTCGAATTCTCGGGCGATCACCGGTCCGCCGCGCACATGGCAGGCCGTGCCCAGGCACACCGAACAGAGATGCTTGCCGCGCGGCTTCAGGCTGAACGAATGATAGAAAGTGGCCACGCCATAAACGTCTACCAGCGGCCGGCCGGTCTGGGCCGCGACGGCCTTCAACGCCTCGGCGGGAAGATAGCCGTACCTCCCCTGGATGTCCTGAAGGATGGCAATCAGCCCACCGCGGCTGCCTGCATGCTTGTCGACAATTTCGGAAACGTGTTCCGCCGTCATATGCTTATGCGTACTCTTCGCAACGCCAGACTCCGCCCTCGGGTTTGGGATAGATGCAGGTTTCCCGGTTTTCGCAGTTTGAGCAAAGGCCGGGATACGCGCTCGATTCTCTCGAGCGAGGCGCGGCGCTTCGGATTGGCGCCGCTGGCGCAGGGGACTGCCGGAACCCCATCTCAAATTGTTCGCATTGTAGGATGGCACGGTCGGACCGGGCCTCGTAAATGCAATCGGGATCGAATTTGCAGGTCAGACACAGGCCTCCGGCTACGCTCGGCTTCGACATGATTCACCTCACTGTTACTTTGGCCCCGTCATTCGCCGGCCCGTAACGCCACTCTTGCAGTTGCGCCAGGGCCGGGCGGGATGGCGGCTGTTAGCAACCACTCATCTGTGGTGCAAGTTCGCGGCCATTTGCAGCCTGGGCACTAAAGCGAATCAGATCAACAGGTCTGCAACGCCGAAAGCCGACTTGCCCGATGAGCAGGCGGGGAGATTTGAACCGGTGGGGAGAATCTCCCCAGTTCACTGCTTTTCTTTGAGCTTCTCGCGTAGAGTCTTGCGATCCATCCCCAAAATCTCAGCCGCGCGTGTGCGGTTGCCGTCGACACTGGCCAGAACGTTCCGGATATATTCGCATTCCACTTCAGCCAGCGGCCGGTCGAACCCGCCTTTTTCCAACGCCGAGAATCGCATGAGCGAAGGCAAGTCCGGAACATCCACGGAATTCCCTTCGGCCATGACCACCAGGCGCTGCACCACGTTCTCCAACTCTCGCACATTGCCCGGCCAGCGGTAGCGCTGAAGAACCTGCAGTGCGCGATCGGAAAAGCTCGGGACCGGTTTCCCCAGCTCCGCCGCAAAGCGGCCGGCAAAATGGCGGATCAGCAGCAGAACGTCATCACCGCGCTCGCGCAGCGGAGGCAGGTCAATGGTAATGACGTTCAGGCGAAAGTACAGATCTTCCCGGAACAGCTCCTTGCGGATGAGAGTGGACAGATCCTTGTTGGTTGCCGCCACTACGCGAATGTCCACCGGTTGCGAACGTGTGGAGCCTACCATGCAAACCTCGTGCTCCTGCAAGACCCGCAGAAGCCTGACTTGCATGGACTGGCTGGTGGCGCTGATCTCGTCGAGAAAGATGGTGCCGCCGTCAGCCGTCTGGAAGAAACCGGCGCGTGTTCCGGCGGCCCCGGTGAACGCGCCCTTGACGTATCCGAAGAGCTCGCTTTCGATCAATGTCTCCGGAATGGCCGCGCAGTTCACCGGCACGAAAGGCGACGACGCGCGCGGACTGCCGTAGTGGATCGCCCTGGCGACCAGTTCTTTCCCCGTGCCGCTTTCGCCGGTGATCAGCACCGTGACAGCCGTGGGAGCAGCCTTGGAGATGGCGCCGAAGACCTTCTGCATGGCGGATGACTCGCCGATAATTCCAAAGGGCGCCTGCGGTGTCCGGTACTGGGGAGCCTCTACCATGCGTCGAACGCGCAGGTTATTCAGCGCGCGTTCCACAGCCGCGTACAGTTCCTCATCGGTGAAGGGCTTGGAGAGGTAGTCTTCGGCGCCCATTTTGACGGCGTCCACCGCCCCGCCGATTGAAGGATACCCGGTGATCATCACAACTTCTGTGCCGGCGTAGTTTTCACGAACATGTTTCACCAGTTCCAGACCGCTCACTTTCGGCATTTTGCAGTCCGTGATTACCAGTTCCACCGGGGTCTGTTCCAGAATCCGGATAGCCTCGGCCACCGCGGAGGCCGTGTAAACCAGGTAGCCTCTAGCCTGGAGATTCCGCTGAACCACTTCCAGCGTGTCCGGGGCGTCGTCCACTACCAGGATCCGCGCGCTTTCTTCGGGCTTGTTATGGAGTGTCACAATGCGGTCTCATCTTGCCGGTGGCCGTTTCGGGGTAGCCGGATCTCGAATCGCGCGCCCTTCCCCGGAGCGCTCTCCACGCGCACAGAGCCCCCGTGGGAAGTCACGATGCCGTGGACCACCGCCAAACCCAGACCCGTTCCCTGATCGACGTCCTTGGTAGTGAAGAACGGGGTGAACACCTTTTCTCTCACCTCATTGGTCATGCCGGCTCCGGTATCTTGAACGCTCAGCGAAACCCAGTCCGTGCCGGCGTGCGTCTCGATCGTGAGCGTGCCTCCGGCCGGCATGGCCTGTATGCTATTGACCACCAGATTGACCACCACCTGATGCAACTGCGAGGCATCCGCCGAGATCTCCGGCAAGTCTGGCGCGAGCGCGGCGCAGAGGGTAATTCCAGCCCGGGCGCAACGCGACTCCAGGAAGTACAGCCCGTCGCTCACTACGCGGTTGAGATTGACCCGCGCTTTCACCGGCGGTTTCTGACGGGAAAAGACCAACAGCTTGTGAATCACCTCTCGAGCGTGAAGGGATGCCTTGACGATCTTCTCCAGGTCTTTGGCTGCCGTTTGCAGCAAACCTGGGGCCTTCTGCATGAGCTGCGCGAAACCCAGGATACTGCCCAACGGCTCATTCAACTCGTGGGCAACACCGGCGGCTAGTTGGCCGATTGTTGCCAGTCGGTCAGCATGCCGCAATTGCGCCTGCAAAGTCGCCTGTGCCTCCTCGGTTTCGCGGCGCTCCACGACTAATCCGACCTCGCGCGCTACCGTATCGATCAAGCTGCGCTCCTCCGGTAGGAACGGCCCCTCGGCAAACTCCACTTTCTCCTTGAGGTAGGCGACCTCGATAAGACCGCGCACTCTACGGTTGATGGTGAGTTCGGCCGTCTGGCGATACGATCCTAGCTGGTAACCGGGGGTAGCGAACACCCGTCCATCCAGCATAATCCGCGCACACGCGATATCGGGGAACTGCCAGGCGGGAGGCAGCAGTTCCGCGATTTGTTGAAGGGCATCGCCCAACGATACTCCTGGAAGCTGCGCGATCCGCCCTATCCCGTAGAGGCAGGTCAATTCCTTGACGCGCTCGCGCAGTGCCCACTGGGCCTGCCGGCTGGCCACCGCCAGGCCGACCGTCTCCGCCACTCCCGCATAGAATTCCCCATTCCTTTCGCCGAAGCGGCTCTCTTGAAGGCTCTTAAGCAATAACTGGCCTGCCGCACGCTCGTCCACCGTGAAAGGTAGTAACGCAACTGAAGGGTAGTGCCGAGACGCGGCGTCGCACTCCATTGCATCGTCCAGAACCGTGAATCGCGACAAAGACGCGGGACGGAGAGCGAAGTCCCATCGATAGGACAGGTCCCGTTCCTGAAGACGCAGCTCTATCGCGTCAAGCTGTAGGGATTCCAGCAGCATGCCGGAGATCTCGGTCAGGAACTCGATGCGTGCGGATCCCCGATTGGCGGAGCGCAGGATACTCTGCGACAGTGCCGCGAAATTGTCCGTCTTGCTCGCTCGTTCATCGCGGCTGACGAGGTCTTCTATTGCCATAGCGACCGGCTCAACCAGCATCCTTCCGCCGGGCCTTCACGAAGCCAAATGGTAGCACCAGGTTCGAACGGGATCACCTACGCCATCTAGGGAGGAGAGCGCAGGCCAGTTAGTCGAACAAAACTGCCTCGGCTCCAGCCGTGATACGTAGTTTCTCGGGACCATGACAATTCGGCAGCAAACTGTCGCACAAATTCTCGGTCCGCCCCGACCCGGGCCTCTGGCGAAGCGTCGAAATACTTGAGGCTACCAGGCGACAGGCCATTCATGTCGGCAGACTTCCCGCTTGAGGACTGCCGCCAGGAGATCCGTACGTCGCTACCCAGTCTCTCGTTTTGTCGCCCACCATTGAATCAATAAGAAATGGTCCGGGACGTTCAGATTTGAAGCGGCGACTTCCTGCGCCCAAGGTATCGACATGGCTTCCAAACGCTCCATCCGATATTGCCTGCTCTTAATGTTCATAACAACTTGGGGAATCTGCTGTTCGCTCAAGAGCATGCCCAAGGTGGCCAATCGGATGGGTTTTGGCATAGTTGTGACACAGTCCAGTTGATCCGCTCGGAGCTTCGAAAGCGCGGAGTAGTTCTGAGTAGAATGCCGAGTTGTGATCCCCGTCGAAGTTTTCTTGTCTGACGCAAGATGAGCTTGGAGGCAGGGAGCGTTCTAATGCAGGAGGAGACTGAAGGAACTCCCGCCGGTCATCGCATCGTGTAGACGTCTGTGCTCGGCGGTCCGAGGCCCCACACCTTGTGCCGCTGAATCCATTCAAATCCAAGCGTAGAATGGGATATGTATCTCTGAAATGCGAAAGGGCGGAACGATGACTTCTCGACGTGCAATCCTCGGTGTGCTCGGCGCAATTCCCGTGGCGGACGTCCTGAGCCCCGGACGTCTTTTCGCCCAGGCTGCCACCACGTTTCCGAGGCGACTCTTGGGGCGCACCGGCCGCGCGGTTGTGCCGCTGGCCCTCGGGGGCCAGGCGTCGCTGCAATGGACGAAACCGGGAATCGATCCGGCCGATATCGTCGTCCGCGCGGTCCAACTCGGGCTGGACTACCTCGACACGGCCAATGCGTACGGGCCGAGCCAGATGAATTATGGAGAGGCGTTTCGCCGACTGCATCTGACTGCCTCCGATAAGGCTTACGACCAACCGCTGCGCCCAAAGATTTTTCTGGCGACGAAGACCGGACGCCGCTTCGCCCGCGACCCGAGTGGCACGGGTCCAACGGCAGTCGACGAGTTGAAACGCTCACTCACGCAGATCTTCGGAGATGGCAAGGGCTTCATCCCTGAAGGCGCCTATGTCGACTCGATCCAGATCCACAATCTTACGGCAATGGAACAGGTCAACCAGATCTATGAGGGATTCGCTGATCGCGGTTCGAAAGTCCCGGAGAGAATCGGCGCGCTGGCCGGCCTGCTCGATTTCCGTGACGGCACCAATTACACCGGCCTTAATCCGGAACGCCGGCATTATGTGAAGCACATCGGCATCACCGGGCACCAAAGCTCTCCGGTGCTGATGAGCGCGATTCGGCGCGACTCGGAGAATGTAATCGACACCGTACTCTTCGCGTTGAATGCGGACGACCGGCTGTGCAGCTCGCACCAGAAGAACGTCTTGCCTTTAGCCATCTCGCGCGGGTTGGGTGTGATTGCGATGAAGGTGTTCGCCGACGGCGCTTTTTACGGCAAGCAACCGCGCTTTTCGCGCACACCGGATGATGTCATTGTGTCGGTCGGCAAGTCGGATGCGATAGGCTACTCCGATCTGGTGCGCTACCCCCTCTCACTGCCGGGCGTGTCCTGCGCCATAATCGGCACGGGCATGATCAACCGCGAAAAGCCCGAGGCTGATCAGATGGTGGCAAATCTGACCGCAGCGTTCAAGGACATGCCATCCGAGATCGAGCGGACGCGCATAGAGAAGGATTCCGCAGCGCGCCACGGAGCCGCGACCAATTACTTCCAAGAGAAAACAAACACGCTCGTGCAGCCTGCCTCGGTAGACGCCAGGCGTGATGGCGAGCACGTCATCGTGAAATGGACAACAGCGCTTGCCGGCCGTGAACCACTTCGCTCTTATGAAGTTCGCGCCGGCGATAAGGTGCTTCTGTCGCTGCCTTTCCGGCCACAGTTGTACGAAGCACCTCTTTCGGTATCGCTGCCGGCCTCAGTCATTGGAAGTAGTACGGTGAGCGTCCTGGCCTCAGAAATGCCACCGCGGACAGTAGCGTGACGCGCCGCGCTGTCGAGGAGTCTGTCTCATGGAGGTTGTTGCGCACGCTTTGTGGGCGTCTGCGGCTGTAATCACGGCGAGGAGAGGCACCAAGGCCTCCATTCCGGTTGGCTGGACCGTCTGGTGGGCTGCTTTCCCGGATGTGTTGGCATTCGGGCCTTCATTTGCCGCTGGTCTATGGCTGCGGCTCATGGGTGACCCTAGCTCGGCCTCGGCTGATGGCCATATCCTGCCGCATGCACACATCGGGCTGCCGCTCTATCCGGCCGGCCACAGCCTGATCGTATTCCTGTTAGTGTTCGCGCTCGCGATGCTACTGGCCCGCCGTGTGGTGTTCGGGATGCTCGGCTGGGCGATGCACATTGTGGTCGATATCCCAACGCACAGCCTGAGTTATTACGCGACGCGGTTCCTTTGGCCGGTTTCGGACTACCGCGTTGACGGCATTGCATGGTGGACGCCGTGGCTATGGGCGGCGACCTATGCGGCGCTAGGCGCCGTGTTCCTTCTGCTGTGGAAGACCCGGTCTACCGAGGCACAGTCCGAACTAGCACTTTCAACTGACAGGGAGCGTGCGTGAGGGACGTTCCCGATGAGGCGGGCGGCGGATGCTGGAACCCGATGCTAGCTCTTCGCCGCTACCGGCGACGCGGGTCTTCTTACGGTAGCTACTCGGCTGTCGCGGTACTGGTGCCAAATCACGAGTAACGCGCTGGCCACGAAAATCGACGAGTACGTGCCCACCACAATGCCCACGAACAGCGCAAAAGCGATCCCATTCAGAACTTCACCACCCAGGAAATACAGGGCCATGCACGCCAGCAATGTTGGACCTGCGGTGAGGAGAGTACGACTGAGCGTCTGGTTAATGGATAAGTTGACCAGGTCCAAATACGAACTGCGGACGCGCTTCGCCTTCAAGTTCTCCCTGAGGCGATCAAAGACGACAATCTTGTCGTTCATCGAGTAGCCGATCAACGTGAGGAGAGCTGCGATGATATTGAGATTGATTTCGCGATCCGTCAGAGAAAACAGGCCCATCGTAATGATCACATCGTGCACTGTCGCAACCACCGCTGCGGTGCCCGCAATCCACTGAAATCGGAAGGCGATGTAAATCAGCATGCCGCCCAGGGCGCATAGGGTCGCGAGCACCGCGCGCTGGCGCAGTTCCGCGCCTGCGCGCGGCCCAACAATCTCCACTGAGCGAAGGTTAAAGGTGCCCAATCCGCACTCCTGTTTAATGGTTGCCAGCACCCTGGGTTCAACGCTCGGAACACTACCGAGCTCGTCCAGGCTCCCGATCAGACCGTTCTTCTCGCGATCCCGGTAGCTCAGGATGGCCTCCGTCACCGTTCTCAGTTGCTCCTCAGCGAGGTTGACCCCGGCGACCCGTAATCGCTGTTCGAGTGCCGCATGAGTCGCGTTATTCAGATCCAGCTTGCCACCGAGGTTCGCGTACTTCTCGCGCAGAGTCTGCTGGACGGCCTGCCGAGACTCATCGAGGCGCGCCTCGTTCGCCAATTCCGTCCCTATGATGAATTCACCGGTGCCGTGGGTCTCCTGTACAGTAATTTCCCCCTGCAGTCTGGCCGACAACGCCTGGCGCAGTTCATCGATCTGAGGCTTCGGCTCAAACCTCACGTACATCAGGGTGCCTCCTCGGAAGTCCAGACCTTGTTTCGGCCCTCCCTTCACCACGAGGCTGGTAATGCTAATGACGATAGCTAGCGCCGACAGGCCCAGGGTGAGGGTACGCCTGGAGAGAAAGTCTATCTTCGTTTGCCGGAACAATTCGTGTCCGATGCTCAGGCTTTCCACTCGTACCCTTCGCCAGATCTGCACATCGAAGATCGCACGCGACACGAATACAGCGGTGAACAAGTTGGCGACCAGCCCGATCACCAACGTCACCGCAAAGCCGCGGACCGGCCCGGTGCCGAAGATGAACAGAAATGCGCTTGCCACAACCGTCGTCACATGCGTGTCGATAATCGTTACCAATGCGCGGTCAAAACCCGCTGGGACCGCCGCCACAACGGACTTGCCGGCGCGCATCTCCTCCTTGATGCGCTCGAAGATCAGTACATTGGAATCTACAGCCATTCCGATTGAGAGCACCAGTCCTGCAATAGCGGGCAGCGTCCACGTGGCGTCGATGTAACTGAGGGCGGCGATCGTGATGATGGTGTTAAGCAGCAGGGCCAGCACGGCGTTGAAGCCCGCCCCCCGATAATACAGAAGCATTGATGCCACGACCAATGCCAAACCCACGAGGCCGGCGGTAATCCCGCGGCGGATCGAATCCGCTCCCAATGATGGCCCGACGGTCCGCTCTTCGATCATCTGCACCCCTGCCGGAAGCGAGCCGGCACGCAGGTTCAGGGCGAGATCCGAAGCCTCCTCTATGCTCGACGCCCCAGTGATCTGCCCTTGATCCGAGATCGCGGCTTGGATCGTCGGAGCGCTGATCACCGTGTTATCCAAGACGATCGCGAGGCGGTTACCGATATTCGCGGCAGTGAACCGCTCGAACCGCCCCGCGCCGTCCGGCGTGAGCGAGAAGCTGGTTTCCCAACGGCCCGGAACGTCACCTTGCTGCGCCCGAGCGTCCCGCAGGTCACGCCCGGTGACCACCGGCGATCGAGCCAATAGCCACCAAGTTTCCGCGCTGCCTCCGCCAGTCCGGGAAGACCCTCGTACGATCTTTGTGTTCAACGGCAAGATGCCGCCGTGCTGGCCGAGAATAGCTTCGCGCGCCGGGAACGGGCCATCCTTGACCTCGCAAAGCTCCAGCAGCGCCGAGGTCTGCAGAATCGCCTTCACCCGGGCTGGATCGTCCACGCCCGGCAACTGAACCATGATCTCCGTCTCACCACCGCTACCCCCACGCTGCTGGACCGCGGCTTCGGCGACTCCCAGACCGTTGACTTTCCTCTCGATCGTGCGCATGCTCTGCGTCAACGTGTCCTGTCGCAACTTAACGGCGGCTTCTTTCCGGAGATTGAGTCGGTAGTCAGCCATGTTCTCCGAAACCAGCAGCCATTGTTGGCCAACACGATCATTGGTGACACGCCGGAAGTCATTGGTTTGAGGAGCCGGCACACCTTTGAGGTTGATCTGAATGCTCTCGGCCGCTGCGATCGATTCCGGGTCGTTACGTTCTATTGAACTGTAGCCGATGTTCTCCTTCCGGAAACCTTCCTTGAGAGCTTCGATGGCTGCGTCGGCTTCGGCTTTGAAAGCGTCCTGAACCTGGACTTGCAGAACGATGTGGCTGCCGCCTTTTAGATCCAGGCCGAGCCGCACGTTCCTCTGCCAGTTCACCGAAAGTTCTTTCAATGACCTCGGTAGCCCGGTAATCCCGAACATGCAAGCAGCCACCACGAGGGTGATGAGAAGCCATTTCCAACGGAGATTACTTCGCACGGATACTCTCCTCTAAGACTGGGACGGGTAGGAGATTCGCCCTTCTATGCACTGCCGCTTTTCGAATGCAGCTCCCGTTCGGCCTCGAACCAGTCTTCCTCCGGAGACCCTTGGGGGCATCCCCTTTCCAACCATCTCCGATACGCCAGAGCTGAGACATCCTGTTCATTAACCGGCGCCGGTTCGCCCATTTCTACAAGAGTTGATGGTTGAGCTGCCGTCTCTCCAGGAACGGCGACTACAGTTTTAGGTTGGTCACCGACCAACATCTTCGAATTAAGCTTTGACATAAATGCTCCTATCGCGACCCCGTCTGTGCCATCACGGACGGACATTTCGTTTTCCCTTCGAGGCATCGAGGGATCTGTTGCGGCGCGCTCAATCTGCGGGTCCTCCAGGAGTTTGGTTGCACAGGGTGGTGACTTCGGTTTGGCCGAGTCTGGCTGTAGGATGTAGGGGCATGTAGTACCATAACGGCATTTCGCTACCCCGGACCTGTTCGCACACTTCGCGCAAACGTGAGCGGGCCATTTCCGGCCCGAAGCGGGCCCACTCCGAAAAATTCAGATGGGTCCGCCCCTCTTGGACGTCCTTAGCCACTAACCATGAGACGGGCGCAACTTTGCTATACCAGGGCCAGACTGTATCATTCGAGTGGCAGTCGCGGCACGCCCGATTCAGGAGGGAAGTCACCTCAACCGGTGGCCTTACAACAGCCTCAAACGAGGATGCTGGATCAGAAACAGGATTGGTTCGGGCGGGCGGGAAAAACTGGGCGCCGATCAGAATGGCGACCGCAACAAGCAACGCGACCCGTAAAATTCGCCGAATCATGACGTTCTCCTAAGCCGTCGCCCTGGCCCGCGGTGTTCTGGAGGTCGATTTCGGCAACTCGGGCTGTTTGATGTAATTGGCGTCGACATCGCCCGTTAGCGTCTTCAACCACGTCACGATTGCTTCTCTTTCCGCAGTTGCCAGTTCCTTGCCGGTCTGGTACTGCGCCATCTGTCTGACTGCTTCGTCCAGTGTTGCAACTTTGCCCGTGTGGAAGTAAGGACCAGTCATCGCCACGTTCCGAAGAGGCGAGACCTTGAAATACATGCGGTCGTTTTGGTTCTTGGTCACCTGGTAGCGTCCCGGATCGGATGCCTCGGGGTACTCCTTCAGGACCCCGAGCTTCTGGAACGCATTTCCTCCGACGAGCGAGCCGGAATGGCACGTATCGCAGCCCGCTGCGATGAAGTGATTGAAGCCGGCTTTCTCCTCCGCCGTTATTGCGGTCTGATCGCCTTTGAGAAACTTGTCCCAGCGTGCCGGCGTTATGAGTCCTCGCTCAAATTGTCCGATCGCCTCGGTCGCGTGGCTGAATGTGACGGGATTCTTCTCCCCGGGAAATGCGCGGCGGAAGGCGGTAACATATCCAGGCATAGATTTCACAACGGCTACCACTGATTTTTCGGACGGCATGGCCATTTCGACCGGATTCAGGAGAGGTCCCCCCGCCTGCTTCTCCACATCAGGCGCCCGCCCATCCCAGAACTGAACGAAATGCAGCGCGGCATTATAGACTGTGGGCGAGTTCCGAACGCCCCTCTGGCCGAGGTGGCCCTCTGAGGTCGGCTTGCCATCTACTCCATATGCGGACAGAGGATGGCAACTGTTGCACGAAAGCGTCTGGCCTTTGGATAGCCGGGCATCATAGTAGAGCATTCGGCCCAGAGCGATTTTGGCTGCCGTGGGATCGTTCGCGCCGGAGGCGCGCGCATCGGGAAGGGCCGCAAAACTCTTCAGTTTCGTTGGCTCGATTGTGGTTGATTCTCTTCCGCACCCGCCGCAAAACAATCCCGAAATTATCAGGGATGCAAGCGCAAGAACGGGACGATAGTTGGTCATGGATCCTCCTGTGCTCCTCCGAGGGAATGCCGTGGGCCACGGCACTCCCTCCCGAGGCGCGATCTGCATCAACCCTGGACAGCGTCAGGCGGCCGCATGAATGTAGCCCGCTGGCGCCAGGAATCGTAACAGGCAGCCCACGCCACCCAGGTTCATCAAGACGTCGCTGTGCTCCACCACCTCGACGCCACACTCCAAACGCCCAGCGAGCCGCACCATCTCCTCTCTGACGTCGAACTCCCTCAGCAGTCCATGGCAGGACGGGCAAAGGTTCGGGCGAGGAAGTGAAAATTCAATTTTTCCGCATCGGCGGCACTCCCACCCCATGCCGGGGTCATAGCTCTTTGCGATTACCAGGAAATCCGCCTGGCCGCTTCTTAGCGCCTCCAGAGTGCCGTGGGTCCCGGCAACCGCAAGTCCGTGGGTGTGGATTTGGGAGACTAGCCTTTCGGCTATTGCCTGCGATTCCAGTTCTTCATGTTCGAGGAACGATTGCAAGGTGGACGTAATCACGTCCGAAATTTGATCGCTTGCGGCGGCTGGAACAGTGTCGACGAGCTTTCCTGCGAGGCTCTTGGGTAGCGCCTTTTTAACGGCCGAAACGATGCGTTCGCTTCCGGCCAGTATCAGATGCCCGTAACCACCATCGGACATCGCGCGTTCCAGGCTTCGGATCACGTCGTTAACAAACTGGTTCGTGCGCTCGCGCCGGTGGTCCTGAAAGTGGTCTTTAGTCCATTCATGCCCCACTCGACTCCGTAGTTCGGGGCGCGTCTTCCAAATCTGTTCGGTGACGGATCCGAGGTTCACGCCGATGATTCTCGCGCAGGCTTCGGTTCCCAGCAGAATCACGTACCGATCGTAGTTGTCTTTGAGTTCCACAAGATGATAGAGATTGGGAGTCGAACCGACAGCGATCCAGTTCGGCAACGGTACCCGAAATTGCAGCGGCAGGAAGAAGGGTTGTTCTCCCGCGCGGGCGAACAGAGCTGCTCCCCGGCACCAAGGCGCGATTCCTGTTTGAATGAACGTCTCTATCCTACTGAGGGCCTCCTCGAACGGCCTGAGCGCATTCACGCTAAGGGATTGCTTGAGCGTCTGGGCGCGCTCACCAAGGACCTTCTGAAAGCCTGGCGCCCCATTCCTAATTTCCAGGTAACAGCTGATCATAGGTGCTTCGCTTTCGTCCAAGGTGGCTAGCGTCCTGATGTGACCTTCCAATTCTCTTGTTTTCACGACACTTCCTTCCAAGTGGGTATTCTTTCCTGCGGACTCCTTACGCTGCGGTCGCTCGTATCTCGTGGACAGAGTCCAGCCCATCAGCCAACTCCTGGCATTGAAGGCAAAACGGCGTCCACGGTACTGCTATCAAACGCTTTGGCCGGATCGCCTTCCGACAACGTTGGCAAACTCCGAAGGTCCGGGCTTCAATGCGGCCCAAGGCTGCTCGGATCTGACGGATCAGCTCGGAATGCCGGCTCAGATCCGCCAGAGCCAATTCCCGTTCGGTGGCATAATTGATCTGTTCGAATGCGTCCGCGCTCTGTTCGACGGCAATACTCTGACGTCGCTGGAGTGCTGCATGCACGACCGTGTCCTGCTCATCTTCCAACGCCTTCCTGAATTTCAACAATTCCTTGGGTGTCACGAGCTGACTTCCTTCCTCAGTCCATCTGCTACGAAAAAAATGCGGCTGGACCGTGTCACCTTTCAGCGGTACAGGTGCCCAACACTTTCGATTGTCGTCAGTTCGCCCTCCGCGGCCAATAGCGCGAGGACTCTATTTCTTCGGAACGCTTAAGTGATAGGGGCGGCACTGCTGGATTCCTCGACACCGCTGCCCGCGAACGTCCGCGCGACAATTTTCACCCGCTCCGCAGGCCGTGACCGGGTACCGCCGACCGCTGGGCAGAACCTTCCACGAAGAGTCGTCGTTAGGACGTCTACGTTGCTTTTTGGCGGTTTGTAGCATCGTCGCGGGATGGTGAGGCCTCTCCCTCTCGCGTACGCTGAAACCTGGAGGCAATTGTCGATGGCGGATTTCTATCAGACCGGATTGGTTACCACCCTCCACCGATTGAAGCCGAATAGCGTCGAGCGGATCGAGAGCGACTTGGAGAAATTCACACGCACCAAGCCGATCGGACTGGTTCTGCCGGCGCTCTACTCGGAATTTGAGACGCCGGCGATGGCGCGAATTGTCGCCGAGTTACGACAGGTGCGGTACCTGCAGCGGATCGTTGTCGCTCTGGGAAAAGCGACGCCTGAGCAATACGCTCGGGCGAGTGCATTCTTCGAGGACTTCTATACGCCCGTGACAGTTCTTTGGATGGACGGCGAAAGGGTTCAGCGGCTCCTGCAGATGCTTCGCGAGCGCGGACTCTCTGCCGGCGAAGATGGCAAGGGCCGGTCTTGCTGGCTTTCGTACGGCTACTTGTTGGCAAAGCGCGACTGCGATGTGATAGCCCTCCATGATTGCGATATCGTCAATTACGACCGGCAGCTACTCGCCCGGCTCTGCTATCCGGTGGCACATCCGCATCTCGCCTTCGAATTCTGCAAAGGGTATTACGCCCGCGTGACCGACCGAATGCACGGCCGGGTGACGCGGCTGTTTATTTCGCCGTTGATCCGTTCCATGCTCGACATGGCGCCGAGTGCAGCGTTCCTGAGGTTCCTCGACAGTTTTCGTTACGCATTGGCGGGCGAGTTCGCCATGGATATGAACCTGGCGAGGGTGAACCGGATTCCCGCCGATTGGGGTCTCGAGGTCGGAGTGATGGCAGAGGTTTATCGCAACTGCGCGGTTTCCCGGGTGTGCCAGGTGGATCTGACGGACAACTACGAACACAAGCACCAGACCCTCTCGGCCGATGATTCGTCCAAAGGACTGACACGAATGGCCAGCGACATTGCCAAGTCTCTGTTTCGCACTCTCGCGGCAGAGGGGTTGATTTTCACGGCGGATCATTTTCGCAGCCTCGAAGTACGCTATGTCCGGATGGCGCAAGACACCATCGCACGCTATTACGCGGACGCCATGCTGAACGGGCTCAAGTTCGACCGCAACGCGGAGGAACTGGCGGTTACGGCGTTCGCCAGAAGCCTGCGGGCCGCCGCGAACGAGTTCATCGAGGACCCTCTGGGACTACCCCTCATTCCGAACTGGAATCGCGTGTTGTCAGCGATTCCGGAATTCTCTGATTTGCTGATCGATGCAATTGAGAAGCAGCCAACGCCCCGGCTCACGTCAGGGCGGGCTGCCTAGAGAGGCCCCATGGAGAGTGTCCTATTGCCGGTGGAAGCTCACAGGGCCGTGGATGCGATCCGTCACGCGGATATCGTGATCGGAATCCCGAGCTACAACAATGCGAGGACCATCGCTCATGTGGTGCGAGCCGTCTACGCAGGCCTGGCAAAGTACTTTCCCCAACTGACCGCGGCGGTGATCAACTCGGATGGCGGATCGACCGACGATACGCGCAACTCCGTGCTTTCCGCTCGAGTTGAAGACAATCACCTGATGCTGGTCTCCACTCCGCTGGTGAATGCGCACCGCCTGTCTTTCCCATATCACGGAGTTCCTGGCAAAGGCAGCGCCTTTCGGCTCGTTTTCCGAATGGCGGTCCAGCTTCAAGCCAAGGCTTGCGCTGTAGTCGATTCCGACCTGCGCTCGATTACGCCCGAATGGATCGATATGCTGCTTCGTCCGATCCTGTTCGCCGACTATGACTTTGTAGCGCCCTATTACCAGCGTCACAAGTACGACGGAACCATCACCAACAGCATCGTATATCCGCTGACGAGGTCTCTTTACGGAGTGAGGGTGCGCCAGCCAATCGGCGGAGAGTTCGGAATATCGGCGAGGCTGATCGCGCGTTATATCGAAAGGGATGATTGGGAGACCGACGTAGCTCGCTATGGCATCGACATTTGGATGACGACGGTGGCGATTGCCGAAGGGTTCCGTGTATGCCAGAGCTTCCTCGGAGCCAAGTTGCATGATGCCAAGGACCCGAGTTCCGATCTGAGCGCCATGCTGCAACAGGTAGTCGGCAGCGTTTTCATGCTCATGGAGGAATATCAGCCGGTTTGGCAAAGCAGGAGCGGGAGTGTACCGGCCGAGCTATTCGGATTTCAATTCGATGTTGGGCTCGATCCGGTCCGAGTCAACGTTGATCGCATGGTTCAGTCCTTCTGCCGGGGCTGCCATGAGTTGGGAGAGGTCTGGGCGCTCGCGCTGCAGCCGCAGACCTACGAGGACGTGCAGAAACTTGGGAGTTCCGTTTGCGCGGGCGCCTCCACATTTCATATGGGTGACGACCTATGGACACGCGTGGTCCTCGACTACAGTTGCGCGTATAGGAAGCATCCGCTGTCCCGGGGCCACCTTCTGCAATCGCTGACGCCATTGTACCTGGGAAGAGTAGCGTCTTTTGTCCGGGAGAACGAGAACTTCGAGTCGGACGAGGTTGAGCAAAAGATCGAACGTCTATGCATGAGCTTTGAGAATCTGAAACCTTACCTCATAGCGCAGTGGAATGATGAGCCGCGCCCCGCCGGCAGATCGG
The DNA here is from genome assembly GCA_963823095.1 of Terriglobia bacterium. Classification (GTDB taxonomy): domain Bacteria; phylum Acidobacteriota; class Terriglobia; order Bryobacterales; family Bryobacteraceae; genus CAIVVT01. Next base: position 57,435 of record CAWGKI010000013.1, on the reverse strand, counting down.
AGCAAAACACGAAACAAGGTAGCCAAAATGTCGTAGAGAGCGAGGTTGGAGGCACAGCACAATGATTGAAACTCTGAGGACGATCCTGGAAGGAGCGCTCGAACGCCTCCATAGCCACGTAACCACATACCTGCCTGCAACACTGGCGGCGTTGACGCTAATACTGTCGGCCTGGCTGATCGCCTGGATTGCGCGGTGGCTGCTCTATCGGATCTTTAAGGGAATGGCCATTGATCGGTTCCTTCGGCAAAGCGGACTGGCGTTCATGCTCGATGGCTCCGGCCGGCTACGCGCGACGAAAATGGTCGCAGAGTCAGTCTATTGGTGCATCCTGCTTACGGGCCTGCTGATGGGAATCAATGTGTTCAACACCGATTTGACCACGCAGATCATCCAGAGTTTTGTGTTCCTGCTTCCTAAGCTCGCAATAGCAGGACTGATTCTGCTGGGCGGCGTGTGGCTCAGCCAATATCTTGGTCGGAGCATGTTGGTCTGGGCGGTAAATGAAGATTTCCCCTCTCCGCGCCGTCTTGCGGCTGTCGTCCGCATCATGATCGTATTTGTCGCAGTAGTGGTTGCTGCCTATCAGCTTGAGTTCGCCCGGCCCGTGTTCCTGACTGCGTTTATTCTCGTCGCGGGCGGCGCCGTCTTCACTTTGAGCATGGCGGTTGTCTCGGGACTCCGAACCGAATTGCGACACTATTTCGACAAGAAGGGAGAGGATGCGTCCCAGTCGGAAGAGCGATCTCTGTGGAGCCATCTTTGAGGCGAAGGATTGGCTGTCGGTGGGCAACGATCACCGGCTCCGGATCAACCGCAGGATCGCTTCATTCCAACCTCGCGGCCCCGGATCTTCGGTCAGTACTGCATGCGGGATGCGGTCCGCAAGGGCGGAACTGAACCTGGAGCGAACTACGATTGGAACATCAACGGCTTCGAGAAGCGCCGCGTCATTCAGGGCGTCGCCCAATCCAATGGTGGTAACGTGTTTGTGGAGTTGGCCAAACCAGCGCGTTACGGTCTTCGCTGCAAGCGCCTTATTGTTGGCGCCGCAGACGTGATGGAAGCGGCCGCCCTCGGTCCAATGCAGGCCCCGTGCTTCGAGTTCGTTCAGCAGTGCATCGGCGCGCGCCGGTTCGACGATGAGAAAGGGCTCATCATATTCGCGTTGCTTGGCAAGCACGGCTTGATCAAGGGGCATGCCGCAGGCAACGCTGACCGCCTGGGCAGTCATCTGATGGAAGCCCAGTACTCGGCAGCGGGCGGATCGCGACGACTCTTCAAGGGCGGCGATCAATACGCCGTACGGTATCCCCCACTCCAGCACCTCGAAATTACCGCGGCTGATCGCTCCGGGAATGTCGAAGGGGAAATATCCCTTTGGCATGAAAACAGCAGCCCCGTTCTCGACGATAAAGGGATCGCTGTTTTCCATCAGGTTGCGCCAGAACTCTACTTCGGCCCGGGTCTTGCTCGTAACCAGCACGCACGGTATCCCGCGACACCTCAGTTGTTCCAGCGCTGGACAGGCCGCTTCCCAGGAGTAGGTTTTGCCGTCCAGCAGTGTACCGTCGAGGTCGGTGAAAACGATGGTCATGTGCGCCTGTCCCGATGGTACACTCGCCCGACGAACCGGTCCATAGCTTCGCGCCACCAAATTCTCCCGAAAGCCGTAGTAGGCTGGGGACAAATGGCATGAAACGCTCCTGGCTGATCCTCAGCGTCGGATTCGGCATCGTGATCGCCCTGATCGCACTACTCGGATTCGGCGCCATGCGGAGGGCTAAAACCATAAACGACGAAATGATCGCCGCACATGAAAAATACCTGGAAAACGAGGCGGTTCTGAACGAGATTCCGGCGGGACTTTACCTGGCCGACATTCTGGTCCGCGATTACCTCCTCGACCCTTCGCAGTCAGCGGCGCCGACTTATCGGCAACAACTCGTTGACATCCGAGCCTCTCTCCGGGCACGGGTCGATACTCTCGCCGCCTCCGGTACCGAAGGCAATCGCGCGGTGCAGGAATTGCGCAAGGAAGTTCGGGCTTATTGGGAGTCGCTTCAACCGGTGTTCGACTGGAATCCGCAGGAGAAAGCCGCCCGAAGCTATGCCTTTCTAAGGCGCCAGGTTCTGCCGCGTCGAAATGCGGTCGTGGCTCTGGAACGAGAGGTGAGCCACCTCAATGTCCTCAACCTCCAAACAGAACAGCGGCGCTTGCGGGAGCGACAGGGAGCCTTGCAGTCGTTTCTGAGCAAGATGCTCGTGTTCGCTCTGGCAGTAGGCATTCTGGTCGCCATTGCGAGCACGGTACGCGTTTTCATGCTCGAAAAGCAAGGGGATCAACAGCGATCGCGCATCCTGCTCGACGAGGAAAAACTGCGGCATCTCTCACGGAAGTTATTGCAGGCACAGGAGGAGGAACGAAAATCCCTTTCGCGGGATCTTCATGACGCCGTGGGACAGATGCTTACGGGAATGGGCATGGCGCTGTCTAATTTCGAGTCGCTGCAGCCCGGGCTCACGGAGAAGTCGCGGGAGCAATTGGAAGACGCCAAACATCTCAATGCCGACACGATCCGCCTCGTCCGGGATTTGGCCATGGGGCTGCGCCCGTCGATGCTGGATGACATCGGTCTGGGGCCAGCCCTCCAATGGCAGGCGCGGGAGTTCTCGCGCCGGAGTAGCGTGCCTGCGGTGGTTCAGCTTGACGGCGTGCTCGCGGGGCTACCTGATGAGCACCGTACCTGCGTCTACAGGATTGTCCAGGAGGCATTGACGAATTGCGTCCGCCACGCCGATGCTAAAGGCATTCGGGTATCGGTGCATGGCCGCTCAGATGTCGTCAATCTGACAATTCAGGATGACGGCATCGGCTTCGATCCCGATCATCCTCTCCGTGAGGGCCTGGGGCTCGTCGGGATTCGTGAGCGGGTAAGACAACTGGGTGGGACCTTGGCCATTACCTCACAAGCCCAGAAAGGGACGATCCTTAAGGTGGAACTTCCACTTCATAATGGGGTAAAGGCATGAATAAGATCCGCATTCTGATTGCCGACGATCATGGCGTCGTGAGGAAAGGCCTGCGACTCCAGTTGGAGCAGCGAGAAGATTTTGAGGTTGTCGGCGAAGCCGCGGACGGCCGCGAGGCGGTGCGGCTGGCGGAAGAACTTGACCCGGACGTGGTGATCATGGATATTGCCATGCCGAACCTCAACGGAGTAGAAGCAACCGAGCAGATCGTGAAGCGCAATCCACGCGCTGGCGTGATTGTGCTGAGCATGCATTCTGACGAAAGCTACCTCGCGCTTACGCTGAGCGCCGGGGCGAAAGGCTACCTATTGAAGGAGAGCGCGGACGCCGACCTGCATCGCGCCGTGCAGGCGGTAGCCCAAGGAGCTTCGTTCTTCAGCCCGGCGGTTGCCCAGACCCTCCGTGAAGATTACATGCGCCAGGTACAGCAACGCGGGCTTCAGGACTCGTACGATCTTCTGACGGAACGGGAGAAAGAGATTCTGCAGCTCCTGGCCGAGGGTAAATCCAATAAAGAAGTCGCCACGCTGCTTAACGTGAGCCACTACACGGTGGCAGCTCACCGGACCCACATCATGCAAAAGCTAGAACTCCATAGCGTGACCGACATCATTCTCTACGCCGTCCGCAAGAAGATCATTTCTTGAGGTCGATTAATGGGGATCGCATCTGACTTTGTCCTCATCGTGATCGCCGGCCTCTTAGGGGCGATGCTTGCCCGCGCGCTGCGATTGCCGCTGCTGGTCGGTTATGTAGCTGCCGGAGTGATCATTGGGCCTTACACAGCCGGGCCGACAGTCGTTCAAGTTCACGACATAGAACGGTTGGCAGAGATCGGCGTAGCGCTTCTGCTCTTTTCGCTCGGATTGGAAATGTCCTTTCGGGATCTCCAGCCCGTCCGTCGTGTTGCCTTGATTGGCGGGCCGATTCAGATTATCCTGACGTCGGCTGCGGGAGCCCTGGCTGGCGCAACTCTATTGAGAATGACATGGACCGAGGCGATCTGGTTCGGCTCGATGATTTCCCTCTCTAGCACCGTGGTGGTGCTTAAGGCTCTGTCTGCGGCCGGCGTCACTTCTACATTGGCCAGCCGGGTGATGATCGGTCTGCTCGTGGTTCAGGATCTGGCGGTAGTTCCGATGCTAGTGATCCTGCCACAGCTCGGAGACTTCAATCACATTGTCGGCAAGCTTGGGCGCGCTGTTGGGATTGCCGGCGTGTTCATTCTAGCAGTCGTAGTATTGGGCACATGGCTCCTGCCTAAGTTGCTCAAACGGGTGCTGGCATGGGGTTCCCGTGAGTTGTTCCTGGTTTCGGTCGTTGCCATCGGCGTCGGCATCGGATATGCGACCCAGAGCATAGGCTTGTCATTCGCGTTAGGAGCTTTCGTCGCCGGGCTGATCCTTGGTGAATCGGAGTTCAGCCATCAGGCCTTGAGCGATGTTGTGCCTGTGCGCGACATCTTCGGCCTGCTTTTCTTTGTTGCGGTTGGCATGCTGCTCGATCCGCGGTACGTACTCTCGCACATTTCTCAGATTGGCGCCACCGTTGTCCTGATCTTTGTCGGCAAATCGATGATCATTGGGTTGCTGGCCAGAGCCTTTGGATTCGTCAACATGGCGCCCTGGATAATCGGGCTCGGGCTCTCACAGGTCGGAGAGTTCTCGTTCGTACTGGCCCGGACCGGAGTAGGGATCGGCTTGCTGTCGAAGTCTACCTATGATCTTGCTCTTACGTGTACTGTTCTCACTATGGCCTTCTCCCCAATCGTGTCAAGCATGGCACTTCCGTTAGGGGGCGCTTGGCGGACTTGGCGCAAACCGGCCACGCTAGCGGTGCCGGTTCACGCCCCGAAAGACGTCCCTGGTGGGCATGTTGTCGTCGGCGGGTATGGACGCAGCGGCAAGGCTGTCGCTCGGGTCCTGCGGGCGGCGAGAATTCCGCTGGTAGTCGTAGAATTGGATCACTCGGTCTTCAGTGGCATGAATGTCGAAGGAGCTCCCGGCGTTTGGGGCGATATCACTGGAGAAGAAATTCTACATGCTAGCCACATCGAGACCGCTCGGGTCCTGCTGCTGGCGATCCCTGATCTGAACACTATCCGCCTTTGCGTCGAACGGGCGCGGCGCATGAACTCAGAAATCGTCGTGATCGCTCGGGCTGCCCGGGAGCATCATGTTGCCGAGTTGAGGAAGCTTGGAATCGACGCAGTCGTCCAGTCCGAGTTCGAAGGCGGTGTGGAGATGGTTCGTCAGGCCCTGGTTCGCTATGAGAGCGACGAGGTAACAACTTCGCGCCTGGTCGCCGAGGTCAGAAAAGAGTTTTACGGCAGCGCAATCGGTTGACGGCACGTCCCTCTTGGCTGGACTCCGATTCTCGGTGGCCGGGGAGGACCTCAGGCTCTGTCTATCGGGAAGTCATGACTCGAATGATAACGCCTGAGAAGTACACGACGACCAAGAACAGCAACAGCAGGTAAGGCGGACATTCCTCAGAACCGACTACCCAGCATCTCAGCCAGGACCTTGGTCTGTGCAGAAGCCTGTTGAACATCGCTCCTATCTCCTTTCGCGGAGTTGTCCGGTCCCAGATTGCGGAGAATATGCCGCCTCGCAGTCCGGCTTTATTCAACTCTGTACTGAAACAACAGGCACGTGAGATGCCAGCGGACCGTGCATCGGGTCCCAGTTGGTCGCCGTACGAAGGGCGAGGCCAGGGCAACTCGCGACAGTGAAAACCGGTATATTGAGGTGTGAATCTCACTCGTCTGCTTATCATCGACGACGACGTGAAGCTCTGCCGTCTGCTCTGCGATTACTTGAATCCGCTGGGGTACGAAGTCATAGCGGCGCACTCCGGACCAGAGGGGCTGGAACTTGCGGTTGACGAGGAGTTCGCGGCGGTGATTCTGGATGTCATGCTCCCCGGCATGAACGGTCTGGATGTGCTCCGGGAACTACGGAGACAGTCCAACGTGCCAGTGCTGCTGCTCACCGCACTGGGGGAAGAGCCGGACCGCATCGTCGGCCTGGAAATGGGCGCGGATGACTATATTCCGAAGAACTTTTCCACGCGGGAACTCCTGGCGCGCTTGCGAGCAGTGCTACGCCGTTCCGTGGTGACTGCGCAACTTCAAGAGCCTGCAAGGGTTACACCAGTAGTCGTCGGAGACCTGTGGCTCGACCCGGAGACTCGAACAGCGGCACTGGGCGACAAGCCGCTCTTGTTCACGCCAGTGGAGTTCGATCTGATTCTTTCGCTAGCCAGGACCGTGGGACGGGTGCGCACACGGGAGCAGTTGCTTCTCGAAGTGGCGGACCGCGATTTCGAATCTTTCGACCGCGCCATCGACGTACACATCTCCTCGCTGCGCCGGAAACTCGGCGATGATGCGCGCGCGCCCCGCTTCATCGAGACCGTGCGCCGAACGGGATATCGCCTCCGAAAGCCCGGAGGGCCTCGTGACGAGTGAGAACTATCCGCGTTTCTTCAGTGTGATGCCCAGCGAGCCAGCGGGCACTAGTGTCTCGAGTTGCGGATTCGAAGTCACTGCGCGGCCGTAGTCTCCAGCTTGATCGAAATTGTGGGCCAGAATCAGTCCTCCTGGACGGACCAGCGGCAACAGGCATTGGAGGTAGTCGGGGTAGCCGTCCTTGTCGGCATCGATAAACAGAACGTCAATCGCCTCTCTTAAACGCTTAACGTTCTCGTGGGCATCGCCCTCCACCACTGTTACGCTTTCGTCCACACCAGCCTGCGCAAAGTGCTTGCGTGCCTGGGCCGCGCGTCCGCGGTCAATTTCGAAGGTTCTCAGTTTGCCGCCGGTGCTCTTGAGAGCGAGCATTAGCCAGAGCCCCGAGTATCCCGTGGAGGTGCCGATTTCGACCACGGCCCGTGCCCCGACTGCCTCCGTAAGGAGACGTAACATTCGCCCGTCGCCGGTCGGGACTTCCAGGAATACATCGCCTGTGCGCATCGCTTCCGAAAGGACGTCGAGGATCCTCTTTTCCGCTTCGTTTCTTGCCGCCGGCATTACCGTCTCCGGAGAACGGAAGATGCCTCGGCGTTGCGCCAGCACGAGACCTCCGCCAACAGGGATGCTTGCCGCCAAAATTGCTGCCGATCTTCGAGTCATAACGAGTGGCGCTCCTTCGCGCTCAAAACGAGAAACGGACCGTCAATTCGAGTATACGATTCGCCCCTCCACCGCCGCCACGCCTGCCCCCGCTGGTGGCCACGGAGGTGCCAAAGCTAGGAGAACTCAGATTTCCGACCGGAGGGGCCAGGTTTACGGTGTTGAGCAGATTTCGCGCTGCGACCGAAAAGGTAACAGTGTACCGCCGGTCGCTCGATCCACGTCCGTGATCATCGACGTGGCCGCCGGGAGCCCCTGGCCCGGCAGGCCCGCCTTGGCCACCCTGTCCTCCGTGATGCTCACTATCGCTCTGGACCGTGGGCCCTGTGGAGGATTCTCCGAAGCCGAACGACCGTGCAGCGCGAAGGTTCACCACCACCTGGGTTGGCCCAGGGCCGAGATTCCTTGGAACGATGGTCTGCCCGCCGATCGGCGAGGTATCGAACGCTCCGTACGGAGTAGGAACTACGCTGGGCCTGCTGAGGTCGGTCGCCCAGGCGGGGCGGTCGTTGAACAACGAGTCGTTGTTGAGATCGCTGCCGGTGACGACGTTAAACGGCAATCCCGAACTGGCCGTAATAAGCGGGCTGAATGTCAGTCCAAGGGGCCCGACCAGGTTGCCTCCCACCATGACACGGTGCCGCACGTCGAAACCTGCACGCGCGTACTCCCCAGTGATGTCATAACTGTTCGCCGGGAAACTGCCGGCCCCGTCGCTGTCGCTGAAGGCCTTGCCCCAGGCGTAGTATCCCAGTAGGCTGATTCTGCGGTTGACGCGGCTGTTCCAGTTCAACAGCAGTTGATTCTGGCGGAATAATCCCGAGGATTCGTACTGATAAATATTGCCCGGGCCGAAAGGACGGAGGAGCGAATCCGACAGAGGCGCATTAATATTGCGCGACCTCAGCGTGCGCACCCCCCTGGCATTGCTGTAAGTGAAGCTCATCGTGGTGTTGCCGGGCAACTGGCGCTCGTAGGTAACTGCCGCCTGCATGATGTACGGGGCATGCAGGTTCGAGTCCATGCGGCGAACGGCCTGTCCTACCAGGCTGGCCGAGATGCCGGGGAAGGACGGGACGATCGGAAAGAAGTCCGGGTCGGGGACCACGTACTGTTTCTGATGGATGCCATCCAGCCGCATCGCGTTCAACGTTAGGTCGGCTCCCACCCTTTCGTAGAACATGCCAAAGCCCGCGCGAACCACGCCGGCGGACCGGCTACCCGTCCCCTTGCCCGGCGCCCAGGCGACTACCAATCCGCGGCGCAAAATTCCGCCGGTCGGCAAGGTTCGTCTGCATTTCGTAGCGCAGACCCGCGGTGAGGGTAAATCGCGGATATATCCGCCAGTCGTCCTGGAGGAAGAACCCGGCATCGGTTTGGCGCACTTCGGCGAGCGGTTCTCCGGTGGTGAGGGTAAACTGGCTGGCTCCGCCACCTGCGGTTCGGATCTCTGTTGGCGAAGCGCCGTTGGCAAGACCCGCCTCCGTTATGCCGTACGCGTCCAGCGTGCTGAACAGGAACGACCCGTTATAGCCCTGCATGGAGAGATCGCGCTGCTTGCCCGTGCGGACCCGACCGCCCACCTTAATTAGGTGACGATTGCGCGATATTGAAAACAGGTCAGTCAGCTCGAAACGGGCATATTTCTGCGAGGCCGTGCCGCCGGACGCCCCTCCGGCGGAAAACGCTTCTGGCACCTGAATTCCCGCTGAGGTACTGTCGGGCCGGCTTTCGGTGGTGTCCCGGCTATATTGAAAACGAACTTCGTGCACAGCAGAGGCGCCGATCATGGCGGTCTCGGTGAGTTGGACGCCAATTTCGCGGTTGTCGCGAGCGGAGGCTCGTTCCGGCAGCGTGAAAGTGTCCAGTCCCACATTGTCCATAGTTCGCTTCTCCGTAAAGAAGCGCCCTACGATCGTATGGTTTGTGCTCAACTGGCGATCCACGCGGGCTTCGATCTCCGTCATGACTACCGGGCTTACCACGGACTGGCGGAACGGCACTGTGTTGAACGAGGGATCCAATGTCAGAGCATTTATGACGCTGGTTTCCTCAATATTGAAACGCTCCAGTGCGAGGTAGAAGGATGATTTTCTGCCGAGTGGTCCAGCCAGGTTGCCCTGGAGCATCTTTCGTTGGGAAGGTGGTTTGTCCGTTGCGAATGGATTACGTGCATTGAGTCGGGCATCGCCGAACTCGAAGCCCGCTTCGCCCCGGTAACGGTCGGTGCCCGGCTTGGTGAACACCTCCACGCGGCCGTATCCGAGCCGGTCATATTCGGCAGAGAACGGGTTTTGATTGACTCGAATCTCGCGGATCGATGCTTTGGACGGCAATCGGCCGCCGGAAAAGCCGTCGACAAAGATTTCGCCGCCGCTCGGACCCACGGACGGACCAGCCAGCGCCTGCAGATCCTCTTCCAGTCGGTCTCGATCATTCGACAGCGTTTTCAGCGTTTCTCCTTGCATGATCACTGCGCTTGCATTACTTGCAGGATCGACAGTGACTTCGCCCTGATCCGCCACCGTGACTTCCGATTGGACAGCAGAAAGCACCAAACTGATGCGATGATTTCCTACCCTACCCGGGCCAACGGTAACCTTCGCCTGGTAAGCTGCGAATCCCGGCACGGAGACATCGATCTGGTATTCCGCCGGTGCGAGGGCGTCAAACTGGTACCGGCCCTGTTGGTCGGATATGACTTGGTGGCGGAGGTCCGTTGGGCCGGCCAGGTTGACGGTGGCCCCCGCGACGACGGCTCCGGAGGAATCGGCAATTACGCCACGCAGGCCTCCCGCAGTGCCCTGCGCTAGCGCAGCATGACCACCGCCGGTCACGACTCCGGTTGCAAGTAGACAGGTGACGAATTTCAAGACGAACCGATTCATGGCTGACCTCCACCGGCACTTTCCGGATCGAGACTCAGATTCCAGGAGCCCAATACTTCCTTCTGCGCCTCGGCGGAGCGTTTGAGCAGTTGCTCCACGCCGGCGATCACCGCCACGGCTGTCACCGTCGTGCCCGCAGCGTCTGCGGCGGCGCCGTTGAGAGTGGCGATCACCACGGCGTCGCCTCGTTGCAAGTCCGCTATCGTCAGCGACGAACCACTAAACGAGTTCCGCGGTCCGGAAGCGCTTGGGGCCTGCTTCTTACCGGCCAATTGCGCGGCCGCTTCCGCGCTGAGCTTTCGCAAGATTGCCCCAGGCGCGATCTTCACATTGACTACCGGTCCACCGGCCGCCGGACGGACGGCCATTTCCTGACTCGCGGCCTTCACTTCGGCGACGGTTGCAGTGAAGTTGTGGAAGGTCCCTGAGACCATCTTGACCGCAGTCATTACGCGTCCGTCGGGAGTGCGGTCCCCGAGCGCCTGCAACTGATCTCCTTCACGAATATCCTCGATAGTGGAGGGGCGGGCATCACCGAAACGCGACGAGTCGGCACGATAGCGGCGTTGCTCAGTTCCGGCTGCGATCCTGATCACCACCGGCGCGGACTCCATGCCAGCCGCAGCGCCGATGGTTATTGCGCCGTTTTGGGAATCTACCGCCAGAACCCGTCCGGAGACGCCGCGATTCTTCCAGTCGTCCCGTTCCGCCTTTTGCCGCTGCGCCAAATCGTCAAGGCTGAGCACGAGAACCTGCGAAGCAATGGCCGGTTCGCCTTCGGCGCGCACCAGAACGCGGTCACCAGACCGCAGCTCATCGAATCTGAGTCTTGCCGCTCCGGCCAGGTTCTTCTCACCGGGCGCGACGCGGAGGAGGGATGTCTCGGGGGGAACCGCGACCCACTTCTGGCCTCCACCGTCCAATTCAATCGATATTGTGGGCGGGGAGGTTTCCAGCTTTCCGACGGTTCCTACGTACCGTTCCGCCGCTGAGGCCATGGCTAGAGCCCCCGCGACCAACGCCGCCCACCTGGTAACCAGGCATGATACCGGCATACTTCGCTCCCCGGACGGCCTAGCCGCCCTGCATTCACTTCACCAGCCGGATGTAAAGCCTTCGTGTCCTCGCCCGGGCCCGATTGTAAAACTCCGGTTAAGACGATCCGATTATGCGTGAAGCGGTTTAGAGTAAAAGTGAGCCGGTAAGCGGCAACCATGAAACTCCGACCCACGCTCCTGACCAAGGTCCTCTTCGTTGCCTTCGTCAACCTTGTGCTGCTCGGGCTCGCGTTCTTCATCCTGATCAGACTCGAGTTCCGGCTGGATTTCGAATCGTTTCTGCTTTCGCCCGCGCACGACCGAATCCTTGCCGCAAGCCGGCTTCTGGCGCTTCAACTCGGGGAATCGGACCCCGCGGGGTGGGACTCCCTGATCGCAACGTACGCGGCCGCGAACCGTGTGGAATTGCGTGTTGTGGATGCCAGGGGCGAGGCCCTCGCGGGGGAAAGGCAGCCCCTGCCGGACGCCATCCGGGAGCGATTTCTGGCATGGCACGAACCGCTTATCGAACGCAGGCCGCGCGGGCACCATCACGATGACTACGAATTGGTTTTCCTTGGCAGGACATCGGACCCCGACCGCCAGTGGGTTGCGGTGCCGGCGCCCCTTGGACGGCAAGGCGGAGACCGGCGTGCCTCCCGCACCTGGATCCTGATGGCGTCTTCCGGGAAAGACGACCTCTTCTATGCCGACGCGCGTCCGTGGATTGTGATCGGCTGTATCGTGATCGCGATATCCATCGCCTGTTGGCTGCCATTCGTCCGCGGCCTGAAGCGCGCCATCTCGCGAATGGCCGGTGCCACTGCCAGGATTGCCGAAGGCCGGTTCGGAGATGGACTCCCCGTGGACCGCAACGACGAATTGGGAGAGCTTAGCGCCTCGATTCAATGTATGGCGTCCCATCTGGATCGCCTCGTCAACGGACAGAAACGCTTCCTGCGCGACGCTGCTCACGAACTTCGTTCTCCGATCGCGCGGATTCAGGTCGCTCTGGGCCTGCTGGAACGGTCCGCCGCACCTGAACAGACACAGGTCCTCAGCGATCTTCGCGAGGATGTCGAACACATGAATACTCTCGTCGACGACGTGCTTGCCTTTTCCAGGACGACCCGGCAGACGGTCGAGCCAGCGATTACGGACGTTCCGCTGGCAGAGATCGTCGACCGCGCAGTGGAACGTGAAGGGAGCGGCGCGCGTATCACTGTCTCCTTGGATCAGCAGATAGCTGTTCGCGCGGACCGCGAATTCCTGATGCGAGCGCTCTCGAACGTCGTGCGGAATGCCGCGCGTTATGCGGGTGCCGCCGGCCCAATAGACATATCGGCTGCAGCCGACGGAGACACGGTTACGCTTTCCATTTCCGACCAGGGCCCTGGCGTTCCAGAGAAAGACTTGGAGGCGATCTTCGAGCCGTTCTACCGGCTGGAATCCGCGCGGGAGCGGGCTACAGGCGGGGTGGGCCTCGGTTTAGCTATCGTAAAGTCCAGCATTGAAGCTTGCCGCGGATCGGTCGCTTGCCGCAACCGCAAACCCGGACTGGAGGTTATGATGCGGCTCCCAGCCGCGCATCCCTATAAGCCGGGATCGCACGGTGTTTCGGCCACGGCTGCCGGCGTGTTTTCAGCGACAAAGGCGAAATGAGCCACCCACGCTGCCTTTCGCAATGACGGCAGATGCCGCCAGACCCAAATCGGCCCCGCAAGAACCTCGGGCGTGTCGAAATACGACCAGGTCCTCAGCAATCGGATACCCGGCGCCCAAAAGTCGTAGTTGATAAGGCGAATCAATTCGGCAGCGGACTGGTCAACGATAACCGGCTTCGACCGGCGGCTCTCGACTGCACGGAAATATAACGGCAGCAACCGAGATTCCTGTACACCACGAAGGTCGGCGACTTTGATTCGCAAGTCCATGCTCCTGGAAAAGGCGTGGGTTGCCACCGCCGGGTGGCGACCCACGCTCGAAGCCTGTTCGCAACCCAAGTGCATCAGGGGAAGGCCACTCTGGTTTTCGTGCCTCCCAAACGAATCTCGGTAATGAGCGTTGCGCCCTCCGCCCGTGTCGAGTGAATCGCCGTGCTCTCGAACTTCTTCTCGGCGGTATCATCGATCTTGGCGGTGACCTCAAATTCCTTCCCTGTGTTTACCTCCGGAAAGCGGACCTTGGAATTGTCCAAAACGAGTGTGTACTCGCCGGGTTGCAGTTGCACCGAACCGACTTTGGCCGCGCTAGTCATCGTGACCCGATAGCTCTTGTCGGCCATCGCTGGTTCAATGGAAACAAAAAGTGCAATTGACAGCAAGACAAACAACGCCTTGAGTCTCATCGTGTGACCTCCTTTTCAGATTGTTCACTTCTCCCCATGCATATCGCTTTCCAGAGTCTCTCTGTCGGTCGCGTTTGCAGGTTCCGGAATTACGGACTCGACCAGGGCCCACACAGCGCGTTAGGGGTTGCGTCGTTTTAGAGTAGGCCGTTCGTCCTCGTCGGATTTCGCGCCTTCGCCGTCTCGCTGCGACGGAGTGCTGCCGACCGGCCGCCGCAGAGTAGGCCCCGATTTCTCGGGAGTCGCCCTTCGAGCGTTAGCCAGCAGCGTCAGATTCTGCTTCACCTCTTGAAACTCGGATGTATTGACGACATATTGCGGTTGAGCGGCAAGGAGTTCCTGCACGTTCTTTTGGGTAACCTGAATTCGGGTTGCCATGTTTGGATGAGAGCGGAACAGCTCCGATACAGTTCCAGGCTTCTTCTTTTCCATTGCTTCCATTCGCTCGAAAAAGTCGATGAAGGCAGTAGGGTCGTAGCCGGCCTTGTAAATGTACTGGAGGCCCAGGAGGTCCGCCTCTCGTTCGAAACCACGAGAAAACTTTAGAAATGCAATGGGAACGGCTAGACCCGCGCCTTGTCGGATCGCATAGCCGGGCCAGCCGCCTAGAAAAATCAGTGGCAGACTGGCGAGGTTGATTACTTGACCTCGCGACGCCTGGCGGGTCCCGTGGCGGGCCGCCACATGGGCAATCTCATGCGCCATGGCTCCGGCCAACTCCGCCTCCGTATCCGCCTTCAAGATCAGTCCCGAGTTGACAAACAGGAATCCCCCCGGTAGTGCGAAGGCATTGACCTCGTTGCTGTCAATGAGCTTGGCCGTAACCGGGACCTTGATATCGGAGTTCCGGGCCAGATTTTGAGCGAGTCGGTTGACGTACTCCGCTGGAAGAGGCGCATCGACAAACTTGGCCTGGCGCTCGATTTCCTGAGCCAACTGCTTTCCGAGGGCGATCTCCCGCTCCAAAGAATAGAAGTTGACGCCCGTGCCGACATCGCGGTTGCCGATCTGGTCCGGGTCGTTCTTCTTGTCCTTTGATTGCGCGGCCAACGGCGCCATCGGGAGGACACACAGTGTCGCAAGGAACACCAAACAAGTCTCGCGATTCATAATGCACCTCCTCGCTTCCAGACGAGACTCCGTCTGGCGTCTCATGGTTCAATTCGATTCACCCCGACAAGTGCACGTCAACAGCCGATGCCAGTGTCCTGTTATCCGTCGGATGACCCCGCGACCGAGGTGGTGTCGATCGAGAGTCTCGAATCCCAGAGCCTAGTGTGAGCCGCAAATAAGGCACCACTGCCCGAAAACGGCCTCTAGCTGCCGGCCAGCAGCGTCCGACGATTGCAGAAAGCGAAAGGAAAGGCGATGCAGCGAACCGCTGCGCGTAAGACGAATCGTCCAAACAAAATCGAATGAAGGAAGAAGGGTTGGAACACGTCGCTTCCAATACCGTAAAACAACGCGGTCCGCACTGGCGGGGGTTGGGCCTTTTGGGCGGTAGCGCCCAAGGCAGGTGGGAATCACCCGTGCGGCAGGCGATGCCGAGGGACCGGACCGATTTAATCCACTTGCGCGCCGCCTTTTGCCCCTCTGAAGAGGCGTTCGAGGAGGCCGCTACGGGATAGCTGTTGGAACACGTCGCTCCCCAAGACCTCCAGGACTATGGGATCGACAGTCCCGGCGGCTGCTTCGGCATTAGGTGACATTCGCAGGGCTTGCTGAACCTGTGCTGTAGCTGCCCGAATCTCCGGTGAAACGATCTTGTCGGGATTGAGGTCCGCCAGGTTTCGTACGTTTTGGCGTGTGGCTTCCTGGAGCACCTTCAAATAAGCGCCATTCTGCACCAACAGTCCGAGACTAGGGACGGCCGCAATCGAATTCAGCAATCGCTCAAAACCGGGATTGCCGACGAGAGCTGAAAGCGCGACGCTGTCCAAGCCACTGCGGCTGAGATCCAGAACGCGCTGGTCCCCCAAGCGGCCCGCCAACTGGCGGACCTGGGAGGTCAGTGCTGTCTCCTTCTCGCTGAGCAGCGCTTCCGTCCAGCTCCGCACTGTCGGCCACAACTTCACCGCCGCTACCGAAACGACTGCTACAAGGCACACCGCCAGCACCAATGCGGTCAGTATCGCGATGCGCAGCATCCGCCGATGTGGGCGTGGGGCGGCGGTGGTAGGAGTTGGGAGATGATCGAAGCGGTAGCGGTCCAGCCAAGTCCCTCCACAAAGCGGGCAGTAGTTCACGTCGACACCGCGGTGCTGCGCCAACTTTAGTGCGATGTTGCAGATTGGGCAGGTCATATTCACATCCAACGCACTTCGGTGGCCATCAATCGGGACACTCAGTCGTCGACGGAATCTCCTCATGTAGGGCCATGGCAGTGTCGGCGGATGGGCGTTTTGGGATTTCGCGCCTCCGACCTTTGACTTCAGACACGCGGAGTTCGGAACCAGCGGAGTTGCCACGAGTAGTGGTTTTCGTCAGGCCCGTTGCCAAGGACCACCGCGGGTTGCACCGCACACAGCGAATTGGTCGGTAGTCCCGAGGCCTGCGCGCGAGACCAGCCATCCAGCGTGCGGACACTCCCTCCGTGAAGTGGACAAGAACGTGCTCTCACACCCCTATGTGACGAGCAATTCAGCGTTCCTTGCGAGAGCAGGGGAAGTACGAGATTACGGAGCTATGACGCCGAAAACACCGAGCCTGAATCTCAGGACAGTCTACTGTCCTAATTGCCATCTTGCGACACGGGCCAATTGTGAACGTTGTCTTCACTGTAGCGTGCCCCTATCCCGAGATGGTCAGGCACGACGGGGGGCGGCCGGCTTGGACAAGGCCGTGGCGCCAGAAGTCAGCCCGTCAAACCAAACCGGGCGTTAGCCTGGAAGCATTGTTTCTGACTCAGAACAGAGGTTGAAGTTCATGTCTTTTGGTCCGCAGAATGTGGCACAGAGTCGTGGACGCCCAACCATAGGGTTCCGGATGCTCTACTATCTGCTTGTCGCTATAGCGTCGGGCGCTCTGATCGGAATTCTCTACCTGGTGAGCCTTGTCGATTGAGACGCCTGGAGGGAAGAGATGCCATTTTCAACTGCGAGCTCGCAACGAAATTGAGAGGAAGATCGAATGGGCCTCGAAAGCGTAGGCACTCCGTTTCTTTGGGTCGGCTTCACCTTATTGGTCCTGACGATGTTGGGCCTGGATCTCGGCGTGTTCCACCGCCGCGCACACGTTTTGAGGGTGCGGGAGGCGCTGATGTGGACGCTGGTATGGATCGTCCTGTCTTTAGTCTTCAACCTGGGCATCTATTTCTGGTTCGGTTCCGAGCGCGCTTTAGAATTTCTGACCGGATACCTCATTGAAAAGGCGCTATCGGTTGACAACATCTTTGTTTTTCTGGTCATTTTCTCGTCTCTGGCGGTCCCCGCATCGCTCCAACATCGGGTGTTGTTTTGGGGCATCCTTGGCGCTATGATCTTGCGCGGCTTTTTCATTCTGGTCGGCGCCGCGCTTCTGCAGAAGTTTCATTGGGTGATCTATCTCTTCGGCGCCTTTCTGATTTTCACCGGCATCAAGTTGTTGATCCGGCGAGCACCGGATGTGCACCTTGAGCGAAATCCTTTGTTTCGACTGTTTCGGTGGTTGGTCCCAACGGTCTCCGACTATCAGAGCTCGCACTTCACGGTAGTCGAACGGGGCAGAAGGTACGCAACCCCGCTGCTCTTGGTCCTGGTCGGCGTGGAGATCACGGACATTGCGTTCGCCGTCGATTCCATCCCGGCCATTTTCGCAATTACCAAGGATCCGTTCATCGTGTACACATCCAACATCTTTGCCATCCTCGGACTTCGAGCACTCTATTTTGTGCTCGCCGGTGTGATGGGGAGATTCCACTATCTCAATGTCGGGCTGGCGCTGGTGCTGGCCTTTGTGGGCGCGAAGATGATGCTCACGGATCTGTATAAGGTGCCGATCGGTGTATCGCTCGCCATCGTCGCAACGCTACTCGTTGGCTCTGTGATCGCTTCCTTGTTGCGTCCGCCTTCAGTACCTCCTGAGCTTTGTTCGACTGCGATCCCCACCGTCACACCGGTAAAGATGGTGACGAGAAGCGAGTGAAGCCAGTGTCGATGAGCCCCTGTGTGTCTATGCCCCATGCCGCCGCTTCGCTAGAAACCGACATGCTGTTCGGAAGAAAGGTGGCGATCGTCAGCATCGCGGCAAGTAGCATCCTGGCGACCGCGAATATTGTTGTGGGCATGCTGGCAGGCTCCACTTCGGTTGTGGCGTCCGGCGTCGAATTCGTCGGCGATGTCATTGCCTCGACCGCTGTGCTCCTCGGGATGATCCTTGGCTCCCGACCCGCAGACGAGAACCACCCGTATGGGCACGGCCGAATCGAAATACTTGCGGGTTTGACGGTAGGGATCATTCTCGCAAGTGGGGGCGTCGGCATATGCTACCGATCCCTCGGAAGGATCACCGAAGCGCACTCTCCCCCTGGCGCATATGCGATGTGGCCGTTGATCGGGGCAATGGTTATACGGGGCTCCATGGCGACGTTCAAGTTTCGAGCGGGAAGGAGAATCGGCAGCGTCTCGTTGATAGCGGATGCCTGGAACGATGCCGTGGATATTCTATCCGCCATGGCGGCGTTGGCCGCACTCGGTCTCACTCTTTTCGACCCCGGGAGATACCTGACCGCGGACCACTACGGCGGTTTCGCTGTCGGTCTTTTCGTCATTTATACGGGTTTACGCGTTCTGCGAGATGCGTCGATGGATCTGATTGATACGATGCCGAATCCCGGAACCATCGACGCCATAAGGTGCGCGGCCGCAGCAGTCGAGGGCGTGCGTGGAACGGAGAAATGCTACGCAAGAAAAACAGGACTCAAGTACCATGTCGAATTGCACGTCGAAGTCGATCCCCTAATGACAGTAGAAGACTCGCATGCGGTGGCAACTCTGGTCCGATCACACATTCGGAGTGGGCTACCCTCAGTCGGGGACGTGGTCGTTCACATTGAACCCACTCGCCCGCAGGTTTGAGGCTGCAGACAAGTCTCAGGTCAGAGTTCGCTTTCCGCCGCTCCTGGCGTGGCCGGCCGTGGCTGCTCCCGCTGCCACCGCTGGGAGGCCACGTTGACGAAGCGGACCGCGTCTGCTGGATAGAAAAGGTGCTTCGATAGGGTGCGGCTCCGGTGACCGCTAACTCGCATCGAGAGTGGCCCTCGCCTAAGTAGGCAGTCGGAACATGGACCCCGGCTTGCTGTGCCTAGATCATCGTTCTCTTATTAACTATACAATAATGACTTCGTCCATTTTGTACTTCCAACGAAATACCACGGGGGCCGCGTTGATCTCCTCGAAATATTGATGAATTCGGTCGATCAGCTCTTGCTTGCTGGCTACGCGGATTCCGCGGAGCATCGTACGCGTCATTTTGCTGAACTGATTCTCGATCAAATTCAGCCACGAGCCGTGTTTCGGCGTGAACACAAAAACGAATCGTTGGGGCATGGTCTGCAGATAGGCGCGCGTCTCTTTGGAGATGTGCGCGGAATGGTTGTCCAGCACCAATCGAATTTGATGGTGCTCCGGATAGGCGCGGTCCAATTTCTGTAGGAAAGCGATGAAATCACCGCTGTTGTGTGTGTCGCTAACGGTTTCGGTCACTCTCCCGCTGTGTAAATCCAGTCCAGCTAATAGCGATACCGTACCCAGTCGCACATACTCTCCATCCCGAAGGTGGCTGGGATGCGTTCCCACCACAGGTGGCCGATCAGGCGTCGTTGTTGCGATGGCCTGAATGCCGGGCTTCTCGTCATACGAGATTGTCACCATGCCCAGTTGGCGTCCGGCTTCGCCCCGCCTATATTCATTGACGATTTCGACCTCCTTGTAGACGTGCAGCACGCTAGCCATTTTAATTTCGAAGTCTCGGTCCCTTTTCTCCACGTAGTATCGAATCTTGTGCGGCCGCAGTTCGCCTTGCCGCAAGATCTTGTGAAGTTTGGATCGACTCAGTCGGAGCAGCGCCGGATGTCCGGCCGCTACGCAGTGCTGGCGTACGTGAGCGACCAACAACTTGTACGTCCACAATTCGTAGGAGTATCCCAGTTCCTTCGGCTTCTGGCAAGCACAGTGCTGTACCCAGGCAATCGCATCGTCCGGCAGTTGCCGCGGTTTGCCCGGTCTGGGCAACTCTCCCAGTGCTGCGTCCAGACCGAATTGAAGAAACTTCTGAATGCAGAGCACGACAGTGCTGCGGCTGACGTGATGGCGCTGCGCGATGGCTTCGTCACTCTGGCCGGACAGCGAATCCAAAAGAAAAGCTGCCCGAAGGGTACGCCGCTTCTCCTCGGTTCGAGACTTGCGGATGGACTCCAGCTTGAGCATGTCCTGCTCGCTGAACTGGATGGGACTGCGCTTCCTCGGGAAGGGCATGACCCATTAAAACATAAATTGAGTCAATTGTATCGATACTTAGAGAACGATGATCTAGTTCATAGGTGGAGGCCACCACCATGCTCGCTAACCTTTGGCAGAAGCTAAGAACGAACGAGAGCCTGCCCTTCGTGCGCGCGCAGAAGATTCTCTTTTACATGGGCACTCACGGAATAACGATCCTGCTTCTCACCGCGCTACTGCTCGGCGTGATTCTCCTCGAGTGAAGCACTTTGGGTGGAACCGCCCCGATACTTCGAATCGGTTCGTACGCGCCGACGGTATCGTCGAGGAGGATCGATGGATTGGCAGCGGCAATCTCCCGATCGAGCAGGGGGCGCAACTTCGGAACGAGTTGCCGGAATACTTGGATCGGCAAGGCGCTCGTGAAAGTATAGTGAGCGGCTTGAGCACCTGGGACGTAAGCGACTACCGTTCCGAAGAATCGGTCGCCGATGAAGAAGACGAACGCGGCTGTGCGGTTTACAGCGTTCGATCCCAATAGCGCTCCTCGGGAACCATAGACGCGCAGCCGGTTGTCGCCCGTTCCGGTCTTGCCGCCCACGGGAATCGTACGTCCGTTGTTCAGAACGACCGATCCCAACGCCCGTCTACCGGTACCGCCCTCCACAACACCGATCAGCTCCTGCTTCAACTTATCTGCAACCTCGGGCGACAGCACGACTTGTCCGCTCCGCGGCAATGGAGTCAAGACACTCTCAAATGGTGTTGCTTCGGCAAAGTGAATCCGCTGGATTCGCGTGACCGGATATCGCACCCCGCCGTTCACAATGATGCTCACCAGTTCGGACAGGGCCGCCGGGGTGTCGCACGAACTGCCGATAGCGGTGGCCAGCGAAGGGACCAGCGAGGAAAAGGGGAAACCCAGCCGCTGCCAGCGCCGGTGGATCTCCTGGAACGCGTCAGCCTCCATCAAGGTCCGAATTCTGACGTCCTGGGCGTGTTTGCGCCTGCTTCGGAGCAGCCACTGGTAGACTTCCTGGCGCACCTGGACACTCGCCACCTCGACTGTTCGGAACGGCGCGCCGGGGTGCTGGTGGAGGTAACCAACGAGCCACAGTTCCAGCGGATGCACGTGCGCCAGATATGCCCGATCATTGAGGTTGTACTGCCCGAGGCTATATGAGCGGTACAACTCCAGGACCTTGCCCGGCGCGAGGCCCTTGCCCGCCGGGCGGGATGTGAGAAACGCGGCGAACTCATTGAGGTCCGCCTCCGGTCTGACCGAACGATGTATGACGGCCAGTTGTTGAAGGGGTGCCCGCTCGTCTCGGGTGAGCGCCGCCAAAGCGCTGTCGGCAGGGATGCCGGCATACTTGGTGTAGAACCGGTGAAGGAATTTCCGACCCTCCTCGTCCGCAAACCGGCTGAGGTAGCGGAGGCGAATCGGATCATTTTCATTCTCGATGATGCGCCAGGACACGCCCGGGCTCCGGTACATGAAAAAGTTCACGAGATCCCGCATCAATCGGATGAACACCAGGTTCACGGATCTCTGAAAAGCCTCCCGTACAGTAAGGAGGCGCCCATTGTCTTTGGCATCGAAGTTGGTGAATTGATGGGCGCCACCTCCGGTGAAAAACCGTTCCCCGGGATTCGCGGAATACGTTCGGTTCATGGCGGCCTCGAGCATTGCCGGGAGGCCCTTGTCGGTTGCGGATGCCAAGTGCCCGGTGGCCCAACGGCTGAGGCGGTCTTGAGCATTCGGGGCATTCTCTCCCCAACGGTCCTCCCTCGTGTACCGATTGTGAAGTTCTTCTACTGCTTCCAAATAGGTCACCAGGGTTCGCAGTTTCGCGGTGGAGCCCAGTTCCAGCTTGGTCCCCTCATTGATGCTCAAAGGCCCGTCGAAGCTGTCGACCTGAACACGCATCACATTGCCGGTCTGCGTTCGCTCGTAAAGAGTAAAGCTGTAGGTGACCGGCCCCAGGGCATCGGTATTCAACAATCGCGCTCCCGTGAGGCCTGCAGCCGTCGCGAAAGAGGGATCGGACAGGCTGCTCAAGACCTTCGCGACCTCGGCGCTCACGCCGCTGTCCAGCGTAGTCTGCGCAGTCATGTCGAGACGGTCAAGATCGTAAAGCCTCTCCAGTCCAAGGCGGCTCGTCAGTTCGACCCGGATCGAGTCCGCTCCCTTTCGCTGAACAAAGTTGACCGCGGGAGGGTCGGGGGCAGTCACGCGGATTGCATGAGGGATGTTCAAAGCAGCATCCCGGAGGCGCACGGGAATTACGCCGGCTTCCGAAAACAGCCGGAGATAGGAATCTACCCGCGCAGAAAGTCTGTTGTGATCTCCGTTCAGGTAAACCGTCGGTTTCTTAGCGGCCAGCACCAAACTCAGTACCTGGCGGTATGCTTTTGCCTGCTCGGGTGCGAGAGGGGTCGCCGCGGGTTCCGAGTCCATCAGCCATAGGAGACGGTTGACCTCGCTGAAGTTCGCACCAAACCAGACCCACAGTCCATCGCCGAGCCCGCAGACTTCGCCGTAGCCGGGCCGGGATGCCAGCGGAAGAGAATTCAGATAGTCCTGAACGATCCGCCGGCGGGCAGCCATGGTTTCCTCCCCGCCCGCGTAAGCGCGCTAATGACGCGGCCACCATCTGCCGGGCTTTTTCAACAGCCGAGGACGTTCGACCTTCCGGGGAATGCCGGACCTTCTCGATCTGGGTGGCCAGAGTGCTGCCGCCCGCGATCGGCGTGCTTGGCCGGAACCAGTGGATGGTCACATCGCCCAATGCCTTGGCCAGACGATCCCATTCCACCGCCGGATTCCGCCGGGACGCCTTCGGATCGAGCAGTTCCCGGTTCTCAACAAACAGCAGGCTGCGGATGATCACTGGCGGGATCATCTCGAAATCAGAATACGTGCGCTCCGGGTACAGGCGGTGAAACAGCGTCCGGCCGTTGTGGTCGAGAAGGTGCAGCCCGGCGCTTCGCTTCTCCGGATAGACGCTGAATCCGGTCAGATCCGCCATAATTGCGGAGGAGCGTGACAGTCGAGCTTGGGCGCTAACCTCGAATCCTGATCTTTTCAGTCTGTCAAGGAATGCCGGCAACTCAGTGTACCCAAGCCGGCGATCATAGGGCCCCGAGTGAGGGTATCGAATACTCGGGCTCGGACCCGGCTGCACTGAGAACGTGAGGCGTGTCGGCGGCGGCGCTCAAAACTTTCGACTGAAACCATGAGGTATGGACTTCTGCAGCCAGTACAGCACCAAACAGAGTGGCGCTGAGGATCCTGACGGCGATTCGGGTGCGTCTTCGCGTGCGTGCCCGAAGGACGACAATTCGAATCCCGTTGGCGATCCCGGACGCCGACCCGACAAACTCGCCCACCAGTCTGCGCATGGCACTCCCCGGGCCGCGTAGAAGCGGCTAACCTCATAGCTGGGGCTTCTCTATGACGAATGATGCACTCGAACGGCACGGCGTTTCAGGCGATGAGTGGGTCTGGTTCAGGCCGCTTAAGACAGGTACTCAGCAGGGGCAGCATACCGCGACAAACAGCCATCCCCACCCAGATTCATCAAGACGTCGTTGTGCTCTACCACCTCAACCGCGGCACTCCCATGAACTGAATTTCGTCAGACGGCCGCGGAAGGCGGGACCAGCAAGCCCCGGCATAAGAAGATGCGGGACACCTCGCCCAGTTCGCCTCGCTCGGTCTCTCAATCGAAATCAAGCATTCTCGCCAAGAAGCCCTGCCGCCTCCGGTCCTTGGGAGCGTGATGTTCGCCTTGCTTGTAGTAATCGTCGTGCTGATCGCGATCATCTTGCTCAGGCCGGCTTTGAGACGGCGGTGCGCCGGAACGCTCAATGATCTTGTCGAGTTCCCCGCGGTCCAGCCATACACCGCGGCATTTAGGGCAGTAGTCGATCTCGACTCCCTGCCGTTCCATCATGTTTAAGTCGATGCTGCAGACGGGACATTTCATTGGTTCATCTCCTTTGATTCATGGTCCTTCTTCATCCAGCGGTTGACACGCTCTTTCCACGGGCGGATCACAGGGTGGTCCGAGCCCAACACCGCGACGGCCGCGATGAGAAACGGGGTTCCCGGAATGATCGGGAGCAGTAGACCGGCGATCCCGACCACCAGTAACAAACAACCGAAGAACGGTCCGAGTACTCTTCCGCATGAGAGCTACCTTCCTAATAGGACACGAGGAACCGCTCTCAAGGGCCAGAGCCTCAAGACGCTGAATGCGCGCCTGCGTCGGCGGATGGGTGCTGAATATACGCATCAAGCCGACACCGGAGAATGGATTCAGAATGAACATATGGGCCGTCGCCGGGGTGCCTGTAGTCATCGGCAACTCCCGGCTCATCGCCTCGATCTTGCGCAATGCGCTGGCAAGGGCAAGCGGGTTGCCAGTTATCCGGGCGCCTCGCTCATCCGCCAGGAACTCTCTGGATCGAGAGATCGCCATTTGAATGAGGATTGCCAGGAACGGAGCCAGAATGACTCCGAGCAGTCCACCCAATGGACCGGACTCCTTGTCGCCATCAGAAGACCGTCCGCTTGAAAACATCATGCCCCACATGGCTGTGTTCGCCAGCATGCTCAATGCGCCCGCGATGGTAGCCGTTGCTGTCATGATGAGAGTGTCTCGGTTTTGTACGTGGGCCAATTCGTGTGCGATCACCCCGGAGAGTTCCTGCCGATTCAGTGAGCGCAGTAGCCCCTCGGTGACGGCTACGGCTGCGTGATTGGGATTGCGTCCCGTTGCGAAGGCATTCGGCGCATCCTCCGCCATCAGATAGACTTTCGGGATCGGCAGATTGCCCCGCATCGCGAGGTCGCGTACCAGTGCATGCAGGCCGGGAGCAGCTACTTCGGTGACCTCCTGTGCGCTATGCATGCGCAAAACAATCTTGTCGGAAAACCAATAAGAAACGAAGTTCATCGTGCCGGCAACCGCGAGCGCGATGAGCAGGCCGGCCCGTCCAGCCAAGGCCTGTCCCACCCAGAGCAGAAGTGCGGTCAACATCGCTATGAGCACCAGGGTTTTCATTCGATTCATATGGACACTCGCATCACGCGTGCGGCTGCTCGCCGCATCGCCTTTCTTCCAGATTTCCCAGATCTCTCCAACTCAGGTGCGGGTATCATGGAGCACCTGACAGCACCACGCGACGACCGCGACGACTCTCAAGCCCAGCCCTGGATATCTGGGGGCTGTCGAACTCGGAACGACGCACAGGTCTGGAGAGAAAGTGGGTACGTCAGTGGCGCTGCCGTGCGTTTCGCTTTCCTTAAGACTCCTCTGGAGTATCACCAAGCATGTGACCAGCCATCTGCCGGACTGCCGATGGCACCGGGCAGACGCACCTTCCGCATGCACGTCTCGCACAATCGTGGTCCGTATAGAGGACCTTTTCGGGCGGCGGTGGCTCAATTCGGGCATCCACCCGCCCGAGATGCTAAAACACCGGCCGAAGATCTTCATTTCATTTTGGTTGAGGAAAGACAAGAGATTGGCGGGCCAGGACGTCTACAATGCCGTATTTGGCGATTAAAAGGGCCGACGAAGCCCCTTGCAGCCACCGAAGCGCCATACCTGGCACGATCTTCCGCGTCTGCCACCTGTCCGGTGCCAGCTACTTCCGAACTTCAGCTTCAATGGCGTCCAGTTCCCTGCCGGCTTCAGCCCATTTGCCTTGAGAGAAGAGTTCACGGGATCTGAGTAAACGACTGCGGATAGACTCCTTCAGGCGATCGAGCGCTGGCTCACCAGGAGCACCTTGGACCGTTGCTGCTGCCACTGGTACCTGTGCCGTCTCAGCAACTCCGCCCCGCATCAAAGCGCTCAAGTCGCCCAGCGCCTGTTCGTATGTATCCCTATAGATCAAAGTATTTCCGATGGCCAGGACGACCTTTTTCAATTGCGGCATGCGCGCCTCGGAGGCTTGGATATAGAGCGGCTCAACGTACAAGAAAGTATTCCCGACCGGAAGCACTAGCGTTTGACCGCGCAGCACCTGCGAGCCCTGCTGGTTCCACAGCGACAAGTCCTTCGAGATTGTCTGTTCCTGGTTGATCCGCGCCCCGATCTGCATGGTGCCGAAAATCAATTCCTGCTTGGAGAGTTGCAGGACGACCAACTCGCCGAGACGTTCCCCGTCGCAGCGTGCCACCATCAGGCCGATCATGTTGTCCTTGTTTCGTGGGGTGAAGGACGTGATCAGCAGGAACTCCGCTTCGTCCTCTCCCGGCAGACTCGCAACCACGTAGGTGGGCGCAACCGGCTCCGGACGGGCGGCTGCGCCTTGTCCCTGGACGGTCCTCGAGATGTCCCAGAGATCCTCCTTGTTATAGAAGGCCTGCGGGTCCCTCATGTGGAAAGTGCGGTAGACTTCCGCCTGCACACGGAAGAACGTCTCGGGGTATCGGGCATGGGCTCTCAGGTCGGTGGGCATCTCTGAAATCGGCACCAGCAGGCGCGGGAAAAGCTGCTGGTATACCCGAATCATTGGGTCGGTTGGGTCGAATATGTAGATTCGCGTCTCCCCGTCGTAGGCATCTACAGTCGCCTTGACCGCGTTGCGCATATAGTTCACCGCTCCGACGTCCTCCAGTTGAACACTGCGGGAATAGGGATGCGCGTTGGAAGTGGTATACCCGTCCACAGTCCAGACCAGCCGGCCTGCCTCGGTGACGACCAGGTAAGGATCGTGTTCCCAGGTAATGAACGAAGCCAAGGAGCGGAGACGCTCTATCACATTCCGCCGGATCATCATCCGGCTATCGGGGGTAAGATAGCCCGTCAGTACGATGTTGGGATCTGCTTGTGCGACTGCCGCCGCGATGCGCATGGGCAGGGAGGAAACTGGAAACCCGCCCTTACCCTCGTAGCGAGCAAACACGTTGTCCGCGCCAGACGGGTAGTTGAACTCGGGTTGTGCTGTGTGTACGAAGACCGGCTCGTGAGTAACTTCCCCGTAGTAGAGCTCGGGACGTGTGAGCTTCAGGCTGCCCGTCTTGACGACTGCGGGGGCATCCTGGATAAAGAGAAGGGGCAGACCGTCGGCGGTGATCCGATTCGCCTCCGCCATCACCGAGACCGTAACCGTGGGTGTAAATGAAATGCGGATTAATCCAGCGGGTCTTCGCATCAGGCAATTGCCGGATGTCCAATTCGCGCGGCGTGAGCAATACCTGACGCAACTGGCCGTCGATCATGTACCGGTCCACGTCGGTGTCAGCGAATGAATAATACGGCCGGAGCGCCTGAATTTGCGTGACCGTATCGCGAAAGGCGCGCCAATCCCAGAGCCGCACGTTCTGGAGCAGGGCTTGGTTCTTGGCCGGATCGAAGTGGCCATCGAGCTTAGCGGCAACTTCCGTCTCCGTCACGCGCCGATCCAAGCCGAACGCGCTACGCGTCGCCTCGATGTGTTTTTGAATGTAGGGACGCTCGAGTGAAATCTCATTGGGCCGCACATAAGCCGCTCTGACCGCCGGAGGGCCAGCAACCCGGATAGCGAGCGCCAGCGCCATCCAGGCAGCCAGTTTCCAGCGGCCCGCGCTGACAAAAACGGCCGCCGCCAAGCTGGCGGCGATCACCAGCCACTGCAAAGGCAATGTGAATTGCTGGTCCACATAATCCACCCCAACCATGAAGCCGTGGTCGTTCCAGACCATCTCGTACCGGCCCAGGAAATAGCGGAGAGCGAACGCCAGCAGAAACACAGCGACCACGCCGCGAAGGAACCTGGACTCAAGAGCGCCTCGAAGCCTGAGGATGCTGATATTCAGCTCGCCCTCCTTCTGGAGTTCGGCAATCCGTTCGCGTAGCTGCCAGCCGCGTGCCGTGAGCCAGTAGACCACGCCGGCCCCCACGGCCAAGACTAGAACAAAACCCCGCAACAAGGCGTAAAAAGGCAAGTCGAACAGGTAGAACCCCAGCGGCAGACCAAAGACAGAGTCTCTCCACGCCGTTGCCTCGACCGGCAAATTCCACGCGCCGAAATAGCGAACTACGGTCCAGGTATCGATCGCGCCCGCAGCGAGCACGATGGCAATGAACAGCAATACCGCCGCCGAAAGTTTGGCGTACCGGGGATGCTCCTTCAGCCTTATGCCGGCGAACTTCACTCCTCGGCCATGGGCTGCAAGGAGAACTCCGAAGATGAGCAACGTCGCCACCGCGACCGGGGACACCTTGTACAACATCATGTCGACCCAGGTGGAGACCTGTCTCATTTCGCGCCACCACTGGTACTCGATGACGTAAGACGCTACGATCGGAGCGCCAAGCAAGATCAGGCCAGCGACAATAGCGAAACCAAGGAGGCTGCGCCGGAGGCGAGGACTTCGCGTCCGGTGTCCCGTAATCTGGTAGCCACTCATGATGAACTCCTCCTCATAAGCCGTAGGCACACGGGCGGCCAGTGTGGACTCGCTGCTGCTCGCCGCGCCGACTCGTTCCTAGGCTTCCAAGATCGCTCCACCGTGCTGTCCAGGGCTTGGAGGGTCCGACACGCACAGCCCGATCGCCACGCCTACTCCTTCGGCCGGCCAAAAAACATTTGGGTGACGATCATATGGCGTTTTGGCCCGAGTTTGGGGCTGCGATCGTCGTACAGGTAGCCGGCCTCCACCCAACTCCAGGAACTCCACTTCCAACGGACACCACCCCCGTGGCGCGCACTCAAGTAACCCTTGGCGTCAAAAAACCATTCACTACTCAAAAAGGGACCGAGCTTGCCGTCGACAGACAGTCGCAATCGCTGTCGGTATCGATTGAAGTCAATGCCAGGCACGGCGATGAACCGCTCAATCAGGGTTCGGCTCGCCAGCCGCATTCCCTTGGTGCCGTATACCAGCGCTTCGCCGCCTCCAAACACGCGGTGGAACTTAGTCCATTCATCGCGCCCGTCTTCCTGCTGTCCAAAATAGTACCCGCCGATCGGAGTGAATCGCCGATATGCGTTCCAGCGTAGGACGGCGCCAGAGCGGCCCTGCTGGAAATTCGTCATATGCTGGTTCGTACGGAACCTGGTGTGCAGGTCAAGCTCCATGCGTTTCGTTCTGATCAGCCCATAGTCGAAGCCATGCAGTGTCCAGACCTCCTCCGCACGAAGGGAGCCTGCCATGAGGAAGAGCCATGCGGCTGCAATAGCGCACTTTTGAAACATCCGCACAACCCGAAGTTCCCAGGCTGGTCTCTTATCGCCCGCAGAGCCCTTCCTGACCAACACTCGCCCGACTGTGATGCTCTCATTCATGCACTATTCCAGGGGGGCTCGGTCGCTCTTTCTGTCGGTACCGCCCCAAACGGTCCATCCCGAGCAGGGTTTTCGGGTCTACTCTGAACCTCCGCGAAGGCATCCTGCATTGCACCGTTCGACGCGGTCACCATCGCCGGATAGCCCCGGCCGGTTGCGCCTCATCAGCTCCAGCGGGCTTTGTGATGGAGCCGCTGGCATTGCATCATGTCGCTAGCGCAATTCACGAAGACATTCGCGCGCAAGGAGATGACGCGGTACCGGCCTCAGTTCGTTCTTCCCGTCGAGTCTCGGTAACCAATAAGCAGGTGACGAGCCATCGTCTGGAGTGTTGGTAGCCACCTCACAGCCACACTTGCGCTCGCCAGTCTTGCAGATCGCTGGCCCGTCTTGAGGATCTTTTCGGGCGGTGGTGCCGCATTTGGGGCAACAGCACCACCGAAAACTCACGCCGTAGATTCTAGAGACACGAGCAGATGAGAAGTCGTTCTTGGAATCAGGCGCGGATTGCACCGGCGCGGCCATCAGAGGCGTGAAGGCTTCGATGGTGTCGTCTCATGTGATGCAGTATCAGCACTCTCGGCGCCCGGTTCTAATTCGATGTACGAACCAAACAAGGGGAGTGAGCGAGTCGCATTGGAATTCTGGATGCATGGGTAGTCTCCGAATGCCAAAACGGCGCGGCGGCGAGATGTCCCGGCCGCGGTCTTGAAAGGAGTTTCTTGTGTCAAAACGAAATTCGAAGAGTTCAAACGGTGCCCGGATGGAAGCCGTGGACACCCGTGAGAAAGGGAATTCTCAACCGCCTTCTCTGGCGTATCTGAAGGAACAAGATGTTGCAGAACTTGCCTATCAGCGCTGGGTAGAACGAGGGTGCCCACAGGGATCTCCGGAAGAAGATTGGTTTGAGGCAGAAAACGCCCTGCAAGGACGTACTCGCTCGTCATAGCTGTTCGATCAGGGGAGGATCGCAGAGGTGCCCCCCGACCGGATCGCCCACTGAGCTGACCATATCGCACGGAGTCTGTAAGGAGGAAATCAAATGACGACTAGATCAATTTACGTCGGCTCGGGTCCTTCCGAGTTGGGAAGGCTCTCGATACGCCTGAGTTTGACGATCATGTTTCTTCTGTTGACCGCCCCCTTGGCCTTCTCTCAGGCATCATCCGGTGGGGCCAGCATCTCCGGTCTACTAACGGATGCTTCCGGTGGCGTGATGCCCGGAGTGGACCTGCAAGTCCAAAACATCGCCACCAACGCTGTCCGTACGGCGCAGTCCAACGAGATAGGCCGCTATGAAATTGTAGCTTTGCAGCCTGGCGATTATCAGATCATGGCTAGTAAGCACGGATTTGCCACGCTGGTGCGTAAGGGTGTCACTCTGGCCGTCGGACAGCGGGCGGTGGTGGATCTGGCGATGCAAGTGTCCGCCACTGCATCTACCATGACGGTTGAGGCCAACACGTCGGCGGTAGAAACCGACAAAACCGACGTGAGCACGGTTGTCAACCTCAAAGATGTCATGAACCTGCCGATGAATGGCCGCCGTTGGGACAACTTCACGTTGACGACGCCAGGAGCATCCAACGACGGTGCCTACGGCCTGATCAGCTTCCGTGGTATGTCGGGGTTGTATAACAACAACATGATCGACGGTATGGACAATAACCAAGCCTTTTTCTCCGAGGCGAAGGGCCGTACCCGTCTTTCATACGCCATCAGCACGGAAGCCGTCCAGGAGTTTCAGGTCGGCACGAGCGCATTTTCGGCCCAGTACGGCCGTTCGGCTGGCGGCGTTGTCAACGCTGTCACCAGGTCCGGTGCCAACCAAATGCATGGCGGATTCTTTTACATGATCCGCGACGATTCTTTGAATGCGGCTAACCCAGTGGGTGGCCCCCAATTAATCGGCTTGGGACTCTCGCCGAAGCCGAAGGATCGCCGTCAGCAGTTCGGCCCCTCTTTGGGTGGCGCGGTCAAGCAAGACAAGTTGTTCTATTTCTTGAGCTACGACCAGCAAAAACGCACCTTCCCGGCAGTGGTGATTCCATATTCATCCAGCTTCTTGACGTCGACCGGTACGGCACCTGGGTACAGCAACGCGGTCAGCTTCTTCCAAGGGATGGTAGGCCCGCAACCTCGCGAAGGAAACCAATGGGTTGGGCTCTCCAAGATCGACTGGAACGCCACGCCTCGGAACCAGTTCTCCTCCACAATCAACATTCTGCGGTGGGATTCTCCGAATGGCATCCAGACCGCTCCCACCCATGGATACCACACCTCGGCCAATGGTTCCGACGCGGTGAGCGCAGAGACCGTCATCGGCCGCTGGACCGCCGTAATAACGCCCACCTTCGTCAGCGACCTTCGCGCTCAGTGGGGCAGGGACTTCGAGGCCCAGCTTCCGAATGCGCCAGGCCCAGGAGTGAGCGTGACCAACGGCATCAATTTCGGTATGCCGAACTTCCTGCCACGCGCCGCATACCCTGACGAGAAGCGCTGGCAGGTGGCGCAGAATCTGAGCTGGGTCCGCGGCCGGCACTCGGTGAAATTCGGCTACGACCTCACGCAAGTGAAGGACACGATGATCAACCTATACCAGGGCGGAGGTACCTATAGCTTCTCCACGCTGAATGATTTCACGTTGGATTGTGGGAATCCAGCCTTCCCACTCCCGCTACAGAACTGCCAAGCCGCAACAGTTGTGCCAGCCGGCACCATTGCCGGCAAGCACTACAACACATTCATCCAGGCATTTGACACGTTGGGAAAAGGCGGCGAGACGCAATTCAGGACAATGGACATGGCGTACTACGTCGAGGACACCTTCAGGCCTATTCCCGCTCTGACTGTGAACCTGGGGTTGCGCTACGACCTGCAGACGATGCCTGCGCTGCAGGGCAATCCGGATGTGCCTGCCACCAACCGCATCAACACGGATAAGAACAACTTCGGTCCACGGTTGGGCGTATCTTGGGACCCTTTTGGCAAGCAGAAGACGGTGGTCCGTTTCGGCGGCGGAGTTTATTATGGCCGTACCCAGAACTCGCTTCTCGCAAACCTGATTACGAACAACGGGGTCCGATTCAAGTCCTATTCGTTCATTCCGTCGTCCGCCGGTTCTCCCCTGTTCCCCAACCTGCTTCCGGGGATCCCGAGCGGGAGCGGGGCACGCCCGGATGTAGTGTTCGCGGCCGGGGACTTCGCAAATCCAGCGATTTACCAGACGGAGCTTTCCCTCGAACATGAGGTTTTCCGCAACTTCACGCTGAGCGCTATCTATATGGGCAATCGAGGCACAAGGATGCCGGTATTCCGCGACAGCAACCTTTTCGCGCCCAGTCAAGCCGCCACGTACACCGTGTGCAGCTCGCCGCAGATAGGGTCCTCAACCGCATGCGCCAACCCGCTGACCACGTTTGGCGTTCCGTTTTTCTCAGGTGCCAGGCCAAATTCGAGCTATGGCTACATGACCGTCGCCGAAAGCGTGGTCAATACCTGGTACAACGCACTCGTGATCCAGGCGAAGAAGCGTTTCTCAAAAGGGTTTCAGTTGCAGGCCGGCTTCACCTGGTCCAAGGCCCTTGATGATGACCAGAATTCGATCACCTTCACTTCCAGCAACGTGCCGATGAACCCGTTCAATCGGAGGCAGGACTACTCGCTGTCCGATTTCGACCAGCGGAGGCGCTTCACGATGTCTGGAATATGGCAACTGCCCACGCATCGGATCGAGTCGAGGAACCTCCGGCGAGCGGTGCATGGCTTCCAGCTTTCTGGAATTCTCACGCTGGCGGACGGGCGGCCGTACTCCGGTAGCGTTTCCGGCAATCCTTCTCCGAGCGGAATTCAATCCGGCTTGCTGGGAGTCGGCGGCAGTTCCCGGGTGCCCTATATCGGCAGGAATACGTTCACCGGTCCAGGAGTCGCTAACCTCGATATGCGACTCTCACGAGAGATTAGCCTCTCCGAGCGCATTCGTTGGCAGTTGATCCTTGAGGCGTTCAACGTCACCAACCGCGTTCAGGTCACCGGCATCAACACTACGCAGTACAACATACGTGGCGCTGTCTTGTTCCCCCGCCCGGACTTCCAGACGATTTCGGCGGCAGGAACGAACCTCTTCCGGGAACGCCAGTTGCAGTTGGGCACCAGGCTGACGTTCTGAACATAGTGCGACGTTGTCAATCCCCACGGAGATTGACAATTTGTTTTGACCGAGGCCGACCTTCCCTCGCAAAGGGGCGGTCGGCCCTTCCGTTTTGCATCGCCCAACAAGACCAGAGGGGAACTGTTCCCGTCTCTCTTTAATCGCAGTCGGCATCGGATTGGATGACGCGCAACTGGGGAATCGCTCCCATCGACGCATGCCAACCGTCGGGGAGATCGCCGTTGTCCTCCCGCAGGTATTTCCAGTGCTGCGGCTTGATTGATGCCAGCAGTTCCTTCCGGCTCTTGACTGCCAGCGCCCGGCCGCGATAAATCTTGCCCATCTTCTCCATCAACCGCTCTGGGAACATGCTGGTGAACATCAGCAACGGCCAGGTGAAAGCCGGCCCATTGGTTTTTGGCAACTTCCACAGCCAGAGGAGAAACGCGCCGAGGCGCCATGCCGGTGGTCCCCACCAGCTATGCAGAGCCGCATTCACGCTCAGCCTGACGCCCGCAGGCATGTACCGGGCCGACCCGTCCGGGTTGCGTTCGACATCACGCCACCTGGGATACTTCTGATCGATGGCGGTTTCCTTTCGCGAGGCATTGATGCCAACGCCATCTGGATGAAGTACCCGGCGTGATCGATTGTTTCGGTAAGCGGAGCGGTCAAAACGATCACCTGCAGCCATCGGCGGGCCAGTGATATCCACCCCATACTTGCAATCTTGAGCAGGTCTCATCATCCCGGAACCCGTACTTTGATCTCGAAATGGGTGCGTCGGCTATGAACTACCAGAGTATGACAACTGCTTGCGACGGTGGGAAAAGAGCGGTGCGGACGCGGGCCATGCAAGCCTCCTCTTGACATCCTACAACTCGTCAGGACTTCCATGCGGTGCTATGGCTTGGTACAACTTCTGGCATGGTGGCGTGGGGGTCATTTTGCTTTGGCGCCGCTTGGATCAGGACGTACTCGCCCAGTTTGTCCATTGTCACAAGGCCGAGGAGTCGGCCGTCGTGGAGAACAGGCAGAGTATGGCACTCACATTCTGCCAGGCGCCGGAAGACGACATCCAACATCTCTGCGGGAGCTGCCGCCACAAAATCGCGGCGGCATGATCGGGGCTACGGCGTGATCCTGCCGGTGCTTGGCCAGCGCGACGAGGAGGTTGGCCGTGATCCACCGCTCGGTGCGACCGCAGGCACGATTCGAAGGAATTCGCCGCCTTTTGTCGCTTCTGCCCGACCGGGCATTGCGGCGAGCCCTGAAGCTCTTCGCGATCTCTACCATGCTTATTCTCGCAAACGGTACAACCTCAATGATCGCGCCCACCTGGCTCGTGTGCATCCACTGGAACTGTGGTTGGTCGAATACCTGTCACAAAAAGGAAATGCATCCGGCACAACGCCGGCCGAGTTCACAAGTGTGGCTCTTCGAATGCTGTTCTGTACGTCTCACAATGTTGCCCTGAGGCGCGAATGCAGGGCATGAGGAGCAAACGATGAAGGTTAAACAATCAATTTGTATCGCCACCATTGGGATCGTTCCTGCACTGGTGGGCGCAGCAGCGGCCCTGCTGCTTGCGCCGCAATCGGGGCGCAGGACGCGACGGCAAATCAGATTGATCGGCGAGCACTGCTGGTATTCAATGAGCGGCGAACTCCAAAGAGCGGGCGACTTGTTCCAGGTTGGAGCTGATGCGGCCAACAAAGCCGCTCGGACCGTCGGTCGAAAGTTGAGGCTTGCCCCCAAGGTGGCGTAGCTCCTCCGCAGTGGCCGGTTTGGTACGAGCCAGGCGGCCAGATGTCCCACTTGGGACAGGAGCGGCTGGAGTCGATGCCTTAAATGACCCGATGGCAAAAGCAGGAGATCAGCCTGTGCAGGTATCGGCCATCTGTGCGGCCCTTGGTCGAGTCGCTCTTGAGGTTCTGTTTAGCCAAGTCGGACTGTACGCTGGCCGTTGAAATCCGAAGGGCAACTGCTCTGTCCTCCCCTTCCTCAATTATTCGTGTGTCGTCCAATATTTCATTCGCCAGATTGAAGTGGACCTGGCCGTCATAGTGGAATGATGCCACTTCGGGGTTTTTGGGTAAGGGACCCTCATGGCCGTCCCCAACCCTGAAATCGCGCAAAATGGCGGACGCTGGAATGGTCTTTTTCTGTAAACCCCACGTATAAGCCGTGAGGTCGCGAATCACTTGCCGAGTCTTCATCTTCATGGCAGTTGCGGTCCAGTAATAAAGTTGCGATGAAAAGAGCCGTCAGCGCGAGGGCTGCCGGCGAGCGCGTCGGAAAACGCCGCCTTGAACTCGTGCCCAAGATCCGACAATTCCGTCGTGACGGCGGGCTTTGGCCGCCGGTGCGCGAGGCGGTTAAAAGGCCGGACTTTAAAATCGATCCGGCCCCGGTCTGTTCATCCGA
The DNA here is from genome assembly GCA_963823095.1 of Terriglobia bacterium. GTDB lineage: Bacteria > Acidobacteriota > Terriglobia > Bryobacterales > Bryobacteraceae > CAIVVT01. Next base: position 21,714 of record CAWGKI010000013.1, on the reverse strand, counting down.
TCCGTTGTGTTTGCCGATCACTTTCCGGCGAAGGAGCGGAATTGCGGGAAACGAGAGCCGCTGCTCTGTAGTCACGGGTCTTCGCGGTTTGGATGAGAGTCCACCACCGCGCCGCCTACGTTTGCTATCTCTATCCGCGGTCAACTGGGTGGGCCTGAAAGCCGCTTTAAGTGGGCGACCGCGTCATCGATAAGCTCGCGCTCTCTTCGGAATTCGGAGATAATTTAATGAATATTCATGATCCCGAACTTCTGATCGTAGTTGTCGGTCTGAGCCGGGATCCCACGCCGCGAGGCCGGAACTCCGCGCGAGAGATTCGGACGGCAACCAGATTTCCGTCTGCACGAATCGTTTCTCCTCGGATATGAAAGACTCACGCAACCTCGCCATTCAGCCGTGCCGGCCAAGGTACTTCGACTCTGGCTTTCACACCCGGCCGTGTTTTCCGCTCAGTGTCGATAAGAATGCCTGTCGTGGAGATGTTCACTAGCCTTCCGTGACCGATCTCGATCGGAGTCCCCTGCAGTTCAAAGTCGACCTGCAGATTGAGTGCGTCGCGTCTGGCTCTGCGACGGTCCTCATCGCGGTGATCCACTGGACTGCAGAAGGCGACGGATGCCTGGGACAATATATTCATTCCTCCAAAGTCGCATTTATGGGGCGGGTTGCCCAAACACAGTTGAACAGCACGACCGCCCCGCCGCTGCACGGTCGTGACGACGGGTTTATCTGTCGGTGCGTGAGGCCGTTATCTCATTTGAAGGGCCGGACTTTAAGATCCGTCCGGCCCCGGTCTGTTCCCCCAATCCGTTGTGTTTGGTCCCACTGCGGACGTGTGAGCGCGATGTCGCAGCTACGCCGCAGTTACGGTGGAACATCTCTGGGACTCGAGTTGGGCTTCGGCTCGAAACCAATCCTCCTGGTCGGATCCGACAGGGCAGCCCCGCTCTTGCCAGAGTTCATATGCCAGGGCGGCGACAACGTCAGATTCATTGTTAGAGCGCCCGCCCTCGGGCCGAGCGGATTCCACTGGTTCACCCGACTGTTTAACATCACGAGACATCATTTCATTCACGAGCTTTCTCCTGTTGTTCTTCGACATAAGGCAATTGCCTCCAAGCGGGCTGCCCCGGTCTTCACGTTCAGCCCGCCGCGGCGGTTACCTTCGCAGTTGTGGTTCGACTCCGAATCTCGTTTTGGCTCCTCTTCCGGAGCCATGCCGAGCTAAGGACTCGAATCACTTCTTCCTGGTCGAATGGTTTTGCTAGCACGTCATATGCCCCGAGGTTGAGGGCTTCCGCCCACAGGTGTTCATCCGCCAAGCGAGAGGTCACAATTAGCATAGGGGGATCGGGTACCGGCTGCAGTTCCGCTAAAATATCTTTCCACGTGCCGGGGAGCAAATCACGTTCCGAGAGGACTACGGAAATTCGATCATCCCGGAGCTCTACAAGACCTTCCTGAACGGTCGAGGTCGCGCGGATGTTCCACTCGGATTCCGCTCTCGTGCGATCAGCAGGACGGTTGAGCAGTGCGTCTAGGGTAATATGGTCTTCTTCAAAAGGGCTTACGGATAGGATACTTATGATTTCCGCGCGGGCGTCCCCATGATTCGGCGTGATCACAATGCCGGAGTGCGGCTTTCGGACGTTGCGGCTGATCGTGCGCTCAGGCGAAATCAAACTTGCTCCTTCCGATTCAGAGATCTTCACTTCAAACTCCCCACAGAAGGCGCATCAACGAGGTCCTCAGAGACGCAGCTCTCCTCGCGGCCGTCGCAGGACGTCTCGATCAGGGCGCTCAACACAAGGTCCGTTGGGGCATCACTACCGCCGCACTGATGCCGTGATTCCAACGACTCACGTTCTGGAATCGCGGGATTGACCCGTCTAACGAGCCGCGCCGCGTTTTCAACCTTGGATGAGCGCTTGTATCAAGCCGCCGGGCCATTCCGCCGACGATGAAGAATCCTTCATGTTGTTCAAATCCTAGGATACTTGCCCCACAAGATCATGTCAACGCTAAACAGATCTTTACCCCTTTATATCGTTTGATGCGGTGAGAATTACCACACAACTACACTTACTGCGGAGCGCGGCGCTTTGCGCATGCAGCAAAGGGGCCGCACCCGCCAGCGTCTGGTCGCGCTAATGCGATATCTTCATTCGAACATGACGGAAGCCACTATAATCCCATACGCAGAAGAAACGGAAGCAATGATGGAGATGGCACGAAGACGGCCGCCAGTGTATCGACCAGGCGATAAAGGATTCGGTTGAAATCGGGAATGGTTTCCAGGCTCGAGCAGTCAGGGCTTTACGAATCGCGGGCGAGGAACGCAAAATCCGCCCACCCAAATAGTATGCGTGCAACTCTCTACGCCATGCTACCCGAGAGAGGCTCCAACGGCTATCTCGCGACTCTTTTTCGATCGGGGAATTCGCGCAGGAAGCATGCCTCCACCAGCCTGACGCCCGCAGGCATGTACCGGGCTGACCCGTCCGGGTTGCGTTCGCCTTCACGCCACCTGGGATACTTCTGATCGATGGCGGTTTCCATTCGCTTGGGCATTGATGCCAACGCCATCTGGATGAAGTACCCGGCGTGATCGATTGTTTCGGTAAGCGGAGCGGTCAAAACGATCAACCTGCCGCCATCAGCGGGGCCAGTGATATCCACCCCACACTTGCAATCTTGAGCAGGTCTCATCATCCCGGAACCCGTACTTTGATCTCGAAATGGGTGCGTCGGCTATGAACTACTAGAGTATGACAACTGCTTGCGACGATGGGAAAAATGCGGTGCGGACGCGGGCCATGCAAACCTCCGCTTGACATCCTACAACTCGTCAGGACTTCCATGCGGTGCTATGGCTTGGTACAACTTCTGGCATGGTGGCGTGCGGGTCATTTTGTTTTAGCGCCGCTTGGATCAGGAGGTACTCGCCCAGATTGTCCATTGTCACAAGGCCGAGGAGTCGGCCGTCGTGGAGAACAGGCAGAGTATGGCACTCACATTCTGCCAGGCGCCGGAAGACGACATCCAACATCTCTGCGGGAGCCGCCACCACAAAATCGCGGCGCATGATCGGGGCTACGGCGTGATCCTGCCGGTGCTTGGCCAGCGCGACGAGGAGGTCGGCTCGGGTTAGTATGCCGATTACGCCTGAATGTTCAACGACCGGGAAATCCTGCTGTGACCCCTGCAGTATCAGGTTGACGGCGTCGGCCAGGGTGTCGGAAGGTTTCAGCACCTGGAACTCGGTCAGCATCGCCGCCCGGATTGGCGTGCCAGCGAATGCCGTCTTCATCTGCACGGCGCTCGCCTCCTGCGCCGCTCCGATCCATACGAACAAGGCGATGAAGAGTAGAAAAGGACTTGTGAACAGACCGATGAAGCCCAACACGAATGCCAGGCCCTGGCCGAGTCCTGCTGCGATCTGAGTGGCCTTTAGGTATTCCATTCGGGCCGCCAGAAGAGCGCGGAGCACTCGGCCGCCGTCCATGGGGAACGCCGGAATCAGGTTAAATACGACCAAGTACACATTAGCTACCAAGATCCGCTCCGGGAATGGTCCTGCCCCCACAGCTATCTGGCCAAACGGCACCCAGCCACTGGTGAGTGTCAGCCAGATGTAGAGAGCCGCGGCGATAGCTACATTCACGGCCGGCCCTGCCAACGTAACCCAAAGCTCCTCGCGAGGCTTTTCAGGCATGCGTTCCAGCCTCGCCAGGCCCCCGATGGGCAAGAGCGTGATGTCTCTCGTCGCGATTCCGAAGCGCCGAGCCGCCAGGGCGTGTCCCAGCTCGTGCAAGAGGACGCAGGCAAACAACGCCAGAATGAAAACTACTCCGGACACCATGGTGCCAGGACTATTACCCGCAGACCAGTGGCTCATCGCCACCCACCCAAGTAGCAGCAGGAACGTGGCGTGCACATACAGATCAATGCCAGCTAGTTTCCCGATTTTCCAGGACCACTTCATTTTGTTCCTTTCGATTCGCAAACGACCCGACCCGTCGAGTCGCGCCGCGAGAGTGCCACAACAATTGGCTTCATCGTCCTACCTGGCGCCCCGGGACCATGCCCCGCTACGTCCGACAGGGTCGCCCGAGCACACGGACCTCAGCGCTCACGCGGACTTTGCGCTGGGAAGCCGATCCTATTTTTCGACCCGTAGGTTGTTAATCACCGAAAAAACACCGGGTACACCGTTGGCCCGGATATTCGCTAGGTCCTTGTCGGCTTGCGTGGACACTACGCCCTCCAGGGTCACTTTGCCGCTGTCTACGATGATGTGGATCGGCGGTATGGCCTGGAGTGCGTAGCGGTTGAGTCCCGGGTGGCCGTAAATGGCTCGATACACTGCCAGGCGGCTATGATCGTCTACCGACGAGAGGGGCAGCACCTGTATTTGATTGTCGACTTTGTCCACGCCCTCGATCCGCTTCACCGTGTTGGCAGCATCGCTCTTCAAGGTCGGTCGCGTAACTTGCCCCAATAAGATTACGGTTGTGCCGTCCACTCGATAGGCGAGGTTGTCGAAGACGCCGTAGTATGGCAACATCACCAACTCATGGCGGACCTCACGCGTGATGCGGTCGTCACTTCTCGCGCCCGATTGTGGGGAGGGTCCCTTGCCTTCTTTGCTGGGAAGACCCATGAGCAGGGACCATTAGGCCCACCACCGTAACGGCAAACACGCCAAAATGTCTCATCGCTATTCCTCATTAAGCGACTGGCACGTTGTGGCCCACGAGCCCCATGGGCCACATTTTCGGTGATATCTGCTTCGTAGGAATGGACGAACGGCGGCATCAGCGACCGGAAGCCCAGGCGCTTCAGAAGAAAGTCTCCTCCCAAACCGATCGTGCCGCCAGGACATCGCAAGTTCGGCCGGCCCCATCGCAGCGGTGTCCATCTGGAGGACCCTTTCGGACAGTGGTGCCTCATTTGAGGCATCGATTCTGTCCCGGTCACAACGGTTTCTGGTTAGCACTCTTCGGGCGCCGCCACTGTGCGCCTAGCCGTCGCGGATCGCGCGCTGCGCGAAGCGAATCTGCTTCGGGGCCCTCCACTCGGCACACGACTCGCCAAAGCACCCCCGGACTCAATCGATGCGCTGGAGCAGGTGGCTGTAATGAGTCTTTAGGAAAATGGCGCTTGGATTGCCCATCAGGCCGAGGTTGGGCAGCGCTCGTTAGGTGGACCGAACGATGGTAATGAAGGTGGTTTGGGCGCGTCCGAACGAAGTGGTCCGTAAGCCTTCGGGCACATGTCCCTAGCGTACGCGATCCGGAGATCACAGAGCGAGCCATAGAAGAGAGCGAAATGGAAAAAGGAATGAATCGAAGCAGTGAAGCATCTGCGGGGACGTTGCTGGATACCAAGGGGAACCACACATCCGGCCAACGTTGGGGCGTAATCCTAGCTGGAGGCGACGGCAATCGCTTGCTCCCCCTCACCAGGAAGATTGCCGGCGACAATCGGCCGAAGCAGTTTTGCACGATCGTGGGTGGCCAAACGCTCTTAGGTCAAACAAGATCAAGAATCCGTGATTTAGTCCCCCCTGAGCGCACATGCGTGGTTGTGACCAAGTCGCACGAGCGCTTCTACGCTGATGATCGGGCGGCTGACCGGCGCGGCACATGGGTGGTCCAGCCGAACAATCAGGGTACTGCACCGGCAATCGTATACACGCTGATGCGCCTGCGCGAACTGGACCGAAGGGCTGTTGTCGCGTGCTTTCCGGCGGATCATCACTTTTCCGATGAAGAGGGCCTTGTCGATCATGTCAAACTGGCCTTCGACGCGGCCGAACGCCCCTCCGCACCGGTGGTGTTGCTGGGCATCGTTCCGGACGCTCCAGAGGTATCGTATGGTTGGATTGAGCCCGGTGCACCGATAGAGTTTGGTGCCGGCTCGGTTTTCCGAGTCAGCCGCTTCTGGGAGAAGCCATCGCTCGATATCGCCTCGGCGTTGATGGAGCGCGGTTGCCTTTGGAACAGCTTCATAATGGTCGGCCGAGTGGACTCCTTCGTAAACCTGATTCGCCGCGCACTGCCAAGCCTATTCCACTCGTTCGAATCGCTTCGCTCAACAATTGGTACTCCGATGGAGGAATCGGCCCTGCTTGAACTCTATTCGGGCATTCGTTCGAGCAGTTTTTCCGATGCGGTACTCGCTGTCTATCCTGAGGAACTCGCCGTGCTGTCAGGCGGCGACCTTGGCTGGAGCGATTTGGGAGAACCCAGACGAGTCCTCACGATGCTGAGGCGTGAAGGGGCCAAGCCTGAGTGGGCTCTTGAGAGTGCCCGTGAAAAGTGGTGGCCGGAAGGACACGGATTCGGACCAGCGGCCTGAAGATTCGGTCCTGTTTTGCATAGCCGGGAGGCCTTACCTGATGTCTCAAGTTTTCGCCGAGCGATACAATCGGTCAGGTGGCATTCGGCTCTGGACAGTTCAGGCGGAGATGAGACGAACCGACTTCACCCAGCGGGCGGCACCGGTTGCAGCGATCGCGTTGATCAGCGTGATGTATTACGCGACGCAAGACCATCTAGTATGGATGCACAGTATCCTGCAACATTTCTACTTCGCCCCCATCGCTGTCGCGGCTATCTACCTTGGCTGGAAGGGAGGGATCGGGGCAGCAATTCTGGCTGCTCTATGCTACGCCCCGCATCTCCTGATGAGTCTCAACGAAGGGACGGAATCGCTACGCTACATTGGCGGTGAAGCGATGGAAATTCTGGATTTCTTCCTGGTTGGACTCCTCACCGGAATTCTGGCTGACCGGGAACACAAGCAGAAAGACTCGCTCCAAAGGACTACAACGCAGCTGAACGCCGTTTATCAGGAGTTGCAGCAGAACTTTGAGCGTATGAAACGTTCCGAGCGGCTCTCCGCCGTCGGCCAACTATCCGCCGGCCTCGCCCACGAGGTTCGCAACCCCCTGGCGAGTATCGGTGGGGCGGCGGCCATCCTTAGGAAGAGACCCGAGTCGGAGGAGCGTCGGGAGGAGTTTCTGGAGATCATCGAGAAGGAGTGCCTTCGCTTGAATCGCCTCCTTACGAATTTCCTGGAGTTCGCGCGCCCACGCCCGCCTCAGTATCAGTTGGCCGAGGTCGGACCCATTTTGGAGTCAGTTGTCGGATTGGCCGCGCACGCGGTAGGGCGTCAGCCGATTCAATTGCACACCGAAATTGCGCCCGATGTTCCTGCGGTCGTGTGTGATCCTGAGCAGATCAAACAGGTATTATTGAACCTCACGATCAATTCTGTCCAGGCCATGCCGGATGGCGGGGAGATCGTTCTTTCGACGCTGGTGGATGGCGCCAGGGTTGTCATAGAAGTGAAAGACCAAGGTCCCGGAGTCAGTCCCGAAAATCTCGATAAGCTCTTCGATCCTTTCTTCACGACGAAGGATACCGGGACCGGGCTTGGGCTCTCGGTGGCGCACCAGATCGTGAGCCAGCATGGAGGCATCCTGAATGCGAAGAACAATTCCGACGGTGGCGCTACGTTTAGCCTGTTCCTGCCAATCCAGCACGGGAGGGTCTTATGAGTCGCGGACGCATTCTCGTGGTCGATGACGACGACAGCCTGCGTCGCGTCATGCAAGTCCAGTTAGAGGACCTGGGCTACGAAGTCGCAACCGCCGTCGACGGTGATTCGGCTCTGAGGTCGCTGCACGCATGCACCCGGGAACTGGTGGTCTCGGATCTGAAGATGCCTGGCATGTCCGGCATCGAGCTGCTGAAGAAATTGCGCGCCGGCTATCCAGAAACCATCGTAGTCGTGGTCACGGCTTTTGGGACTGTGGAGACGGCGGTCGAAGCCATGAAACTGGGGGCTTATGACTACATCACGAAACCCGTTCATCCCGATGCGCTGGAACTGTGCGTCAGCAAGGCGCTTCAGCACCTTCACCTGCTGGAGGAAGTCCGTACCCTCCGCAGCACGCTGGACCAGAAGTATGGCTTCGAAAACATCCTGGGCCGGTCTGATGCCTTGCTCTATGTGCTGGATCAGACGGCACGCGCCGCGCAAACCGACGCCACAGTGTTGATACACGGGGAAACGGGGACAGGCAAGGAACTCCTGGCTAAAGCCATCCACTTCAATAGCACCCGCAAGGACCGGCCATTCGTGACGATTAACTGCGGTGCCATTCCTAGAGAGTTACTCGAATCGGAGCTCTTTGGCCATGTTAAAGGGGCCTTTACCGGTGCAGTTGCGGACAAGAAGGGTAAGGTCGAGACCGCCGATCGTGGGACCGTGTTCCTGGACGAAATCGGGGAGATGCCGCTTGAGCTTCAGGTAAAGCTCCTGCGGTTGATTCAACAAGGAGAGATCGCCAAAGTTGGAGCGACGGGAACCATCAACGTCAATGTCAGGATCGTAGCGGCGACGCATCGGGACTTGAAGGCCATGATCGAGGACGGTACATTCCGCGAGGATCTCTACTACCGGCTCTCCGTAATCCCCTTGGATCTCCCGCCATTGCGGGAGCGCGCAGAAGACATCTCGCAGTTGGCACTACATTTCTTCCAAAGAATCAAGCAGAAGCATGGAAGGCCAGATCTGATTCTGCCTCCCTCACTGCTGCCCTACTTCTCCAGCTATCGTTGGCCGGGGAATGTGCGCGAATTGGAGAACGTGATCGAGCGAATTGTTGTCATGGCCCGGTCGGACGAAATCACCCTTGGCGAACTACCGGAGCCGCTTCGACGACCACAGCCCGCGCTCGATTTCCTCCCGATGGAACTGCCCGATTCAGGCATCAACATCGAGGCTATCGAAAAGGAGTTGATACTCCGAGCTCTAAGGAAGTTCGATTGGAACCAGACACATGCGGCCCGGTTTCTGGATCTAAGCCGCAAGACGCTAATCTACCGCATGGAGAAGTTCGGACTACGAAAGGAACAGCAAGAGGGGAGCCAACCCGGCGCCACACCTCAGCGGTAGCGAGGAAAGCCTCGGTGCTGACGTGAGGCCAACTCCCGACTTTTGTATCAAGCACCCAAACAATTACCTTACCCATTCACGGGGTGGATGGGGTCTGCTCCGCCGTGCGGCCGCCCGTGGTGCGGGCCCCCCACACGTCGAGCAGTCCGATGGTCACGGCTAATGCGACGGGACCGAGGATCAAGCCCGCAGGGCCGAAAAACTGAATGCCGCCGAGAATCGCGAAGAAGGTGGGAATGGTGTGCAGGCGGAGGCGGCCGCCTACCAGGTAGGGGTAGAGCAGGTTGTCGATGGTGCTCACCGCAAGACCGCCCCAGGCGACCAGGATGATGGCTTTCAGCCAACTGCCCGTCAGCACCAGGAACAGGGCCACCGGACCCCACACCATGAAGGTTCCGAATACGGGAATCAGCGCCACGATGAAGGTGGCGCCGGCCCAGATAACCGATGCCGGCACGCCCAGCACCGCGTACATCACGCCTGCCAGCAGGGCTTGCACGAAGGCTACCGTGAGAGACCCGTTGACAATCGCCAGAATGGTGTCTGCGATGCGGGTTCCCATGCGGTCGGCCTCTTCAGCGGAAAGCGGCACGAGATGGCGCAGGGTGTGCAGCGCCTTTTCGCCGTCGCGGTACAGGAAGAAGAGCACGAAGAGCATGATGACGAGTTGCGTCACCAGGCTGACGGATCCGGCCAGCAGGCTGCCGGCCTGGCCGGCCAGACTCTGGCCCAGGGACGCGATCTGGTCTTGCAGGTCCAGGTTCGTCTGCGCCCAGTCGATCGCACGGCCAATCACCGGCGGGAGATTGACGATGCTGCGCCACTCCGATAGACCGCCGCCGGCCTGCCACCCGTGGATGCTGGCGATGATCTGGCGGACCAGATAGGTGATCAGCAGGCTCAATGGAATCACGATCAGACCCGCCACCAGGAGCACGCCGGCGGCGGAGGCGGCGGTTCGGGAGCGCAGGCGCCGGGCCAGCCAGTTCTGCGGGCGTTTGGTAGCAACCGCGGCAGCCACGGCGATGGTGACCGCAGGGATGAACGGCCGGACGATCAGATAGCAGAGGTAGAGAGCCAGCAGCGTGGCGAGCCCCAGCGTCAGGAGAAGTACCCGTTCGCGGCTGAACCATCCCTGATCGGGGGTGTTGGAAGCTAGCGGCATGTTTCAATTCTCGCAGGGTGGGAGACTCATTCCATCAGGTAGAGTGTTCCCAACTCACCGGCGGCGCTGATCCACGCCGATGATGGTGGGAGACGCCGTGCCGTACCGGCCTTGCAGGGGATCACGGATGCAATGGGCTACCCTATGCACGACAAGAATTAACGGAAAGGTGGACAAGAATGAAAGCAGGCCGCAACTTCGGCATCGCACCCGGGAAGGGGCTCGAGAAAGTCGAGCTTCTGGATGAGGCTCTCGGTCTCCGACAGGGCAATGGATTCATCTGGCTGGATTTCTTCAATCCCACCCGCGAGGAGTTGACCGCCCTTGTCGCACCCCTTGGGCTGCACCCGCTTGCTATTGAAGACTGTGTGGATGAAGACCAGGTGCCCAAAATGGACGAGTATCCCGGCCACACCTTCATACTATTCAATCGCTATCGCCATGCGGATGGAGCCGCTGTCATTGAGGAGGTCAACTTCTTTCTCGGCGAGAAATTCCTGGTAACCGTGCACTCGCACGGCCGGGACGACGCTGCGTTTGCAGATCGACTGGAGGCGATCGTTCGGCGTGATTTGGAGCAGGCGCGAAAAGGGCCGGACTTTCTCCTCGAAGTGATCCTGGACGACATCGTGGATGAGAAGTTCGCAGCCATCGAAGCACTACAGGACCAGGTAGACGCGGCCGAGGAAGATATCCTGCAGCGACATGCCGAGTTCGACCCTTCGCGGTTGATGCTGCTGCGGCGCAACCTGCTCCTGTTGCGGAAGAGCCTGGTTTATGAGCGCGAAATCATCGTCAAGCTGTGCCGCAGAGACTCGCCGTTCATCACGGAAAAGGCAATTTACGAATTCCGGGACATCTATGATCACCTTGCCAAGTTTTTCGAGGTCATCGAGATATGCCGGGAACTGATCGCCACGGTCATGGAGATTCATCTGTCGATGATCAACAACCAGATGGCGATGATGGCAAATAAGACGAACCAGGTGGTCAGGCGGCTCACCATGATCACGACCGTTTTCATGCCGCTGACGATGCTGGCGGGGATCGGGGGCATGTCCGAATGGAGCATGATGACCGGCTCGCAAAACTGGCGGATCGCCTACCCGATGTTTATGGCTGCCATGGCCGCAATCGGAGTCGCAAATTACTATCTTCTGAAGTGGTCTGAAGCCAGGGACAAAAAGGCTGCCTTGCGCTCCGGCTCAGCCCGGAAGGAATGACAGCGAAACCGTTACGGCTGACAGCCGGCGAGGCCGTAGTGCTTGCTGCTGCAGAGGCGAGGCGTCACCGAATTCTCGCTCAGAGCCCAAGCCAACATGCCTTCAGACTCTTCGCTACTGCGGAACGCCATTGTGGGCCGCCCGTCGCCACTTTGACCAGCTTGACCAGTTCGAACCACATCATGCAGGCCACGCCCGCCCCGAGACTGAGCGCCATATCCCTGGCGCGAAGAGGGGCGAAATGAAACAGACCCTGGGCCGCCGGGACGAGAAGCACGAGCGCCAGGAAGGTGGCCGCTCCGCCGACCACCCACCAGAGTGCGGAATTGGGTACGCGCATCATACTAACGATCCCTCGCGTCCACGACCGATTGGCGAGGATAATGACCAGCACCGATACCACCAGGGTGAGAAAGGCCGAGGCACGGGCTGCGTCGGGCTGTTGGCTGGAGCGGGAAAACAGGAACACTCCCAGGCACGCCGCCAGCACGCTCAGTCCCTGAAGCACCGCCAAGCCGACCGTGGTGAGCGAGAATAGCCGTCTCGTTGGCACTTCGTGGCGGACGCTCCATCACATTGGCTTCCGCCTCCTCTGCTTCGAAGATGAGCGAGCAAGAGGGATCGATGATCAACTCCAGAAAGACGATATGCACCGGGAACAACAGCAGCGGCCAATCGGAGAAGAAGACCGGCAGCATGGAGAGCCCCGCGATCGGGACGTGAACCGCAAAGATGAAGGCGATGGCTTTCTTGATGTTGTCGAAAATGCGCCGCCCGAGCCGCACCGCCGCAACGATGGAAGAGAAGTCGTCGTCGAGCAGTACCAGGGATGCCGCCTCGCGTGCGACGTCCGTGCCGCGGCCACCCATCGCGATGCCGATATGGGCGGCCTTGAGCGCCGGAGCGTCGTTGACGCCGTCGCCGGTCATGGCGACGATTTCGTGATTTGCCTTCAGGGCCATTACGATGCGCAGCTTCTGCTCGGGCACTACGCGGGCAAATACTTGCACTTGCTTGATCCGTCTCGCCAGTTCCGCGTCGGACATTCGCTCAAGTTCGGGACCGGTGATGATGCTGCCGGGATCCGCCAAGCCGGCTTGGCGAGCGATGCTCTGCGCGGTGGCTGGATAATCGCCGGTGATCATCACGATCCGGATGCCGGCCGTCCGGCACTCAGCAACCGCGGATGGCACCGTAGCGCGGAGCGGATCCTCCAGGCCCACCAGTCCCACAAACTCCAGCACGAGTTGCCCGTGCTCGCCGGGCAGGCTGTCCGCTGTCATTACGGGCGCAAGCGACTCCAAGAACCCTGAGACCTTCGGCCGCGAGCGCTGCGGCCTCATTTGTTACGGAAACGCGTCTCTCCGGAGACAAACGGCACAACTCGGCCACCGCCTCTGGCGCGCCCTTGCAAGCGACGACGACATCTTCGCCGGCGCCGAGTTTCCACGCCTGGCTGACCGCCAGCAACTGCGGCGTGAGCGGGTACTCGCGGAGTAGCGACCACTCCGGATGAAGATGTTCAGTCTGCATGAGCAACCGGTCGCCTGCTGCCTGGATCGCCAGTTCCATGGGATCGAACGGATCCGGTTTGCTGGCCAGGATGGCGTTCTCCAACAACACATGGAACTCCTCAGAGAGGTTGGAGATGTCCGCGCCGAGGATGGCAGTGCGGCCGCCGATAGCCAACTTCTTGAGCGTCATCTGATTCTGGGTAAGCGTTCCGGTCTTGTCCACGCACAAAACCGTCGCCGCCCCAAGGGTCTCGATTGCGGGCATGCGACGGGTAAGCACCCGACTGCGCGAGATCCGCCATGCCCCAAGGGCCAGGAAGATCGTGAGTACTACCGGGAACTCCTCCGGCAGAATGGCCATTGCCATCGCGATGCCGGCCAGCAGGCCCTCTTTCCAGACCTGCGCCGTGCCGCCTCGGGTGAGGGCATAAATGACGACCACAAAGCCGCAGGCCGCCAGCCCCACAACGGCGAGCATTCGAACCAGTCGCCCCGTCTCTTTCTGCAGGGACGTCGCTTCAGGCTGGATTTGCTGCAACGCCTTCCCAATCTTGCCGAGTTCGGTACGTCCACCTGTGTTCACCACCTCCGCGATGCCTTGGCCCGCTGTCACCAGAGTCCCGGAGTATACGGATGGCAGATCGTCGCCGCCCGGCCGTTCGAGGCCTTTCGCGTCTGCCGAAGGCGTCTTCCGCACCGGAACCGATTCTCCGGTAAGGAGCGATTCGTCCACGCTCAGATTGATAGCGCGCCTCAGGATGGCATCGGCCGGCACGCGATCTCCCTCGGAGAGAACGAGGATGTCGCCGCGGGCGACCTCGCGGCCGGCTATGCGATGGCGGATGCCTCCCCGAATGACCAGAGCGCGGGGACTGGACAGGTCTCGCAGGGCATCCAAAGCGCGCTCCGTGCGGCGCTCCTGAACAATCGTGATCGCCATAACGACGAAGACGAACCCGAGGAGCATCAGCGCGTCGCCCGGTGAGCCCATCAGCAGGTAGAGTGCGCCCGCTGCCACTAGCATCAGGAACATCGGCTCCCGAATTACCTCAAACGCGATAGCGAAGAGCCCGCGCTTCTTTTGCGAGGCAATCTCGTTGGGTCCATCCTGTTCGATGTTGCGGCGGGCGTCGTCCTCGCTGAGGCCCGCAAACCCCGTGAGGTCCAGGCTCGTGCCGCCGGACCCTGGAGTCTTCTCCGACACGCTTGTCTTGGACATCCCTGCTTGCTGCAACCTCCGAATCGATGGCGGCGAGCTTCTGCCCGACGCGCCATCACTAGGCTCGGACGGCGACGTCGCGCGTTGCCAGGTTTAAGGCCGAACTTGTCGCCGGTGAGACACTATAGGCACGTCAAAGGCCAGTTTAGACCCTTTCCCCTCGTGGGCGGAGAACCGAGGAATCGGGCCGCTGGGTGGGACAAGACGCCGGCGCGCCACGGATTGTGCCTGACCGCAAGGCACTGATCCCGTCGCTCCAGCGGTGGTTAACGACGGCGTAGGCTGACTTTATTTCGCATGCCGTTATGAGGCGGGCGTGGTCGCCTTCGCCTCTTCGCGCATCACGGCGATCCGGCTCTGCAACGTACGCAGGCTAATCCCCAACATCTCGGCGGCGAGTTTGCGATTACCGCGCACGTGCTCGAGGGTGAGTTTGACGTACTCCTCCCTGATATTCATGAGTGGCAGGCCAGGCTGAAGCCGTATGGGGCCTTCACAGCCGGGTGATAGCCGGGTGTATGGGCCGGAGCGTCCGCCAAACGCAGGGGAGGGCAGGTCCGTCATCCGGATCAAACCCTGTGCTGCCACGATTGTGGCTCGTTCCAGGATATTGCGCAGCTCCCGCACATTGCCGGGCCAATCATACCGATGAAGAAGATCCAGCACTTCGCCATCGACCCCTGTGACACTCGTGTCGTGTTTCCTGTTTAGATTCTGCAGCAGGACTTCAGCTATCGCTCCGATATCCTCTTTGTGTTCACGTAGCGGCGGAACTACGATCTGAAAAACACTCAACCGGTAGTACAGTTCTTCGCGCAAATGGGTTTGGTGTCCCTGACTGGTCGCGGCAAGTACCCGAGCGTCCACTGGGATTTCGTGCTTACCACCAAGGCGCCGCACTCGCAAGTCTTCGAGAACCCGCAGCAGCTTTGGTTGCGTCGACTGCGGCATCTCACCGATCTCGTCGAGAAACAAAGTGCCTCCGTGAGCCTGCTCGAAGCAACCGGCAGACCGCTCCATGGCTCCCGTAAACGCGCCTTTCTCGTGGCCGAATAACTCGCTTTCTACTAGAGTCTCGGGTAAAGCGGCTGCATTGATCGGGACGAAAGGCCCATCACCGCGGAGGCTGCACTGATGGATCTTCCGTGCAACCAACTCCTTCCCAGTGCCACTCTCTCCACAGATCAACACGGGCGCTGACGTGGCAGCCACTTGCCTGATTAGCGAGGAGATCTGCTGAATGGCTGGGGAACTTCCTGCCAAGTCCCCGAGTACACCGCGAAGGCCCAGGTCGAGGCCTCGCTTCTCCTGCACGGCCGTCTTGTTGGGTACGTTCTGTTCGATGTTACACCGGTCGTGGTCCGGGCTGAGGCTCGCGAACCTGCTCAGGTCGGGGCTGGTGCCGTCGCGCCTTGAATCATTCTCCAATACGCTTCTTCTGGACATCCCGCTTGCGTACCTCCAAACAGATGGCGTCGAGTTTTTGCCCGATCGCGCAATCACTACGATCAGCCGACTACTTTGCGCGCGGCCGCCGCAGCCCATGAGCGAGCCCGACCCAACGATCTTCAGCAAGTTCAGATCTGGAGCCAGTTTCGGTGCCCATCCTCAGCGCGGCGTCCGAGCCTTCTATCGGAGAGACGTTAGAGGCACGTCAAAGGCCAGTCTTTGCCTATGCGCTTGCGTGTGGGCGGATCGGCGCCGGCTGCCATGCCACCTGATCGATAATTCAGGCCGCACACCCGACTGCGCATCCCGCGCTGCCGCCCCAGGCTGCCCGATAAGCGGCATCGGTGCCAGATTTGAGGCAGCGCCAAACCGGCACGCTGTCGGCAATGCACTCCGCACGGTGCCAATTCCCCGGCTCTACAGGTGGCTCAATGTCAGTTTGGAACGGCCAAGGAAGTGCCTTCTGACAAAGGGGGAGGTAACCCAATGACCGGCGATCAGGAAACCGCGACCCTCATGATGCGGCAACCGCTCAATGAAGCACTCAAGCTGATCCGCCGCGCGCTGGCTGAGGAGGGCTTGGAGATCGCCGCGGATCTCGACATGGCGGGACGTGTTAGGAGGGCCCTGCGGATTGATCTCCCGCCGTGCAGGGTCCTCTGCGTTGACTGCCCCGTGGCGCTGCTGGAGGCACTTGCCCTCGATCGCTCGGCCGCCGTCCTGCTCCCGCTGCACCTGGTGGTTTCCGGCCAAGACGGCTTTACTCTGGTTCATTTGTTGAATCCTGCCGCTGCGCTATATGGCGGACTGCCCGTAACCGCGCGGGCCGCAGTAAGCAAACTACAGGCCAGGGTCGCGCAAGCGGTCGAGAGCGTGTCGATCCGGCAGAATCCACTAGAAATCAGTGTTTGAAGGAGACACCATGTTTCGAAATCTCGATAATCAGACCCAGCAGACCGACCGTCAGCATGGCAGGGCGATGCAGCAAGTGCTGGGCGTTTTGGGTGAAGAGGAGTACTTTGCCCGCCAAGAATCCGAACGCAAGCGGAGATTGGCCGCGGAGCGGCAAGCAACGCTCTTGGCCGAAGAAAGGGAGCGTGAGCGTGCGCTCCACCAGATGAAGTGCCCGAAGTGCGGCATGCAACTTGAGGAGATTGCTTTGGGCGATGTTCGCGTCGATAAGTGCTTCTTTTGCGAGGGGCTGTGGCTGGATAAGGGGGAACTCGAACTTATCCGGCAGAAAGAGGGCGGCTTCCTAGGGAGTACTTCGACGCACCTGATGCGTAAATGTCCGTGCCCGATCTGGGTGATGAAAGCTGGGAGACGACGCCAATACGCAAGGGTCCTCGCGGCTGTTAATCCTGCTCCGGCCGACCAAGACCACAACTCGCTGAACTTGAAGATCATGGAGTTGGCTACATCGCTCTCCCGTTTAGAGATGAGCCAGCTTCATGTGGTCCACGTCTGGACCCCTGTTGCCAAATGGCTCAAATTCGCGGGGAGTCGGTTACCGGAGTCTGAGTTGGCAAAGCTCGAACGGTCCAACGAGGAAGAGCACTTGAATTGGTTCGATGAACTCCTTGCGAAGGTTCCTCTGGATGGCCTAAACATACAGCGACACATGCTAAAAGGCGACGCCAGCGATCTGATTCCGCGGCTGGCGTTGAGGAAAGGCATCGATGTAATCGTCATGGGAACGGCATGCCGGGCGGGCGTGCCAGGCTTGTTCATAGGCAACACCGCAGAAAAGGTACTCCGCCACGTGAGTTGTTCGGTGTTGACAATAAAGCCCGAAGGCTTCGTTTCGCCGATCGCGGTATGAAGCGATGGTTGACTTCTGGGGGCTGCAAATTGGAGTATGTCGAGAAACCGAGAATCGTGACGGAATGGTCCGGCGACGGCCGCTCGGCGCACCTGCCGCAATCCCTCTGGTGGTTATCGCGCTATTGCTCGCGGGCTCCCAGGTGTTTTCGCTCCATCGTCCGCCGTACCGGTGACAGCCCTGGCCTGTTTGGAGCGAGAATCGCGGGCAGCGGCGCAGGTTGAATAAACGACCAGGACAGAGCCATGAACGCACTATTGCACGGTCTGGTCGACACATCGCGTCAGGCCTCAAGGATGGGCGGTTCAAGGATGTTCGTCATTGCCGGGTGCATCGTCGCCGTCGGCTCAGCCCTCTTCTTTGTGCCGAGGTCAACTAACATTGCACTCCTCGCGGTTCTACTACTAATCCTTGGTGCCGAGTTTGTAAATGGGTGGACGGATGCTCCCAACGCCATAGCAACAGTGGTCGGCACGCGGTCGCTCTCTCCACGTGCTGCGATGGCGATGGCGGCCGTGTTCAATCTCATCGGCGTCATGTCCGGAACGGCCGTCGCAACTACCATCGGTACCGGGATCATTGATCCCAGAGCGGTGAGCCTGACCACAGTCGGGGGAGCAATGGTCGGCATCATCATCTGGTCCAGCGTGGCAGCGCGATGGGGAATCCCGACCAGCGAGAGTCATGCCTTGGTTGCGGGGCTAGCCGGCGGTGGGATGGCTTCGGCAGGCCCGTCCGTATTGGTGTGGGCCGGGTGGAAAAAGGTACTCCTTGGGCTGGCCCTTTCCTCCTTCCTCGGCTTTGGCGCTGGTTTGTGCATTATGATCGCTGTCTACTGGTTGTTCCGCAGGGCTGCGCCCGGCAAGGTCCGCGGCTTGCTTCGCTGGCTCCAGATCAGTTCCTCGGCTTTCATGGCTTTCAGCCATGGATCGAACGACGGGCAGAAATTCATTGGCGCGTTCGCCCTGGCCCTTCTTCTTGGTGGCGAACTGCCCCAGTTCCACGTGCCGATATGGGTGGTCCTGATCTGCGCACTTGTCATGGCACTAGGCACGTCAATCGGAGGATGGAAGATCATCAAAACGCTAGGCAGAAAGGTGACGACTCTCAAGACCCACCAGGGGTTCGCCGCTGAACTGGCAGCGGCGGGCACTATCACCATGGCTTCGGCCTTCGGCATCCCTCTCAGCACCACCCACACGATCTCAACGTCGATCATGGGCGTGGGAGCGGTGCGCAGAATCCGAGCCGTGCATTGGGGCGTCACCCGCGAACTGGCGGTTGCCTGGCTGCTGATATTCCCGATTTGCGCGACAATCAGTTGGCTGTCAGTAAAGTTGATTATGATGCTCCAGTAAAGGCCATTCGCCTATACCAGAGCGTGAAGTTCGGAGCTTGGAAGAGCCTGCAGGGACAGGAGGTACAACCATAAGGTAGAATCCGCGGCGCACCCGAATCGAATCTGTGATGCGGATGCGCCGCAGACTTCCGCGGCGTCGGTCGGGGATCTGCGAACGTCAGGATCCTTGCTGGAAGTCGATCCGGAATGTGGTTCCTCCAATCCGGATCTCGCTGATCTGCGTGGCGCCGTTCACCTGTCGAGAATGAACTTCGGTCCTCTCGAACTTCTTGTCTCCGCTTTCCACCTTGGCGGCGATATCGATCACGTTGCCCGTTCTCACCTCGGTGAGACGAACCTTCGGTTCATCGCCGTCGCGGTGAACCAGCATCTTGTACTCGCCCGCAGTCAGTTCGACCGTTCCAATGTTCGCTCCCGAAAGTTCAATCCGATAGTTCTTGGGCGAATCGCCATACATGGGGGCGATCAACAGTCCGAATGCCGCAAACATCAAAACACATCTTGTCTTCATCTTCAACGACCTCCATTTGGTTTGACTCGGAAAGGGATGTGCACGTCAGGCTCCACTTTGGACGTCTCGGCAGTCGTCGGAGAGCCATCTCTGAATTCGGTGTGGGTTGTGCGGTGTCCGATTGACCATCTTCTCTGCAGCGCCGACATTCAACAAATTGCCTTCCCTTTGGTGATGGCGCGACAGAATGGGATCCAGGCTTTCTTCAAAAGCGGAAGTACACAACTAGCCAGCGCTCCGTAGGTGGTGACTCAGAACCTTGGGTCTGGCATGCCACGTCGTCAATTCGGTGGTCCGAGACCGGACCAGATAAACCGTGTCGCGTAGTAGCTGAGACTGTGCGTCGTGACGTCATGCCGCCGATATCCGCCGGATCAGCGCCAGACGCAGCGTTCCCGCATCGCAGGATTTTGGCAGCGCGGAAACAGCTCGCGATAGCTGCCCTTCTTTTGAGCCTGATGCTACTTGCGTCAAACTTCGCCACCTTGCTGATTCCCGAGCCAGACTATCGCATCGGGGTCCGGCCAGTGGCGGGGCCATGGCCTACCTCTCCCGTCGCCTGCTCGGAAGCGCGTTCGTCAGCGCCTACGATCTTGCCACGACTGCAATTCTGTGGTTTATCCGCTGCATCGTCCATGGCCGGCCTATTGAGTCTCGTGCACCGGCACGCACGGCACGGAAAGTCCTATCGTCCCCGATTACGTCCGTCAACGACGGACGCGCGTCCGCCCAAAAAGCGTAACGCGAGCCGCTCGCCGATTTGTACGTCGCGGCCCACGGAGGTCGACGTCACGACGAAGAAGCTGTTTGCGGCGGTCGCAAACGCGATATGAGCATCGTCCTTGGCGACGACCCTGGCGACCACGTGCCCTATTTGCGGCGGCGTCCGCTCGGAGACAGGCATCTCCCGGATAGCTGTTCCTGACTCACGCATGTACTGCATGGCCATCTTCGCCACATCATCATGGCTGGGCGATGCCTTCTGCCCAACCGGCTCGATCTCTGGACCATCCTCGTCAAGGGCCGGGGCGGCCCCCTGCTGATCGCCTTTGTCGAGGTCCAGAAGCGAATTGAGTTCAGCCTGGCGGGCGAGCAACTGCTTCAGCCGCTCCTCGTGCTCAAAGGGGCGATCCGCCTGTGCCCGGTAGTCGGCGAGTTCTTTCTCGATGCGGGCGACGCGGCTTTGCTGCTCGACGGCGAGCTTGTCGAGATTCCTCAGAGCGTGCTCGATGCTCTGCACGGTGCCAACCGGATTCGAAGCGTTCAGGTTCGCGGAATACGTGGCGCGTCCGCGAACAAAAACGTCCGGGATGCGCTCATCCTCCTGGAGCGTCCCAAATCCGGCGCTCTTCCCTCTGCTCAATACCTCGAAGCCTCGGAACGCACCGCGCGGCTGCATCGTTTGATCGTCGCGCCAAGTGAGGATTGTGAGCGTGAGAGCCTTGGCCGCTTCCTCCCGCGCGCCTTTGCCGGAGAAAACCCGATTGCCTACCTTCATGACGAACTCGTCGGAGTCGTTCGCGTTTCTGGTGGCGATGTCGGCTTCGATGTGAGCCAGATGCTGTTTTGCGTCGGCGATCTGGCGCGGCAGATCCCGAATCTCCCAGCGGATATGACGTTGCTGGTTGGCGTGAACGGCGCGCAGTTGGTCCAACTTACGGATTTCCGTGTCGATCTTGATCTTTTCAACGACGGCAGGATTACCAGAGGCGATCGCCTTGATCTCCGCGTAGGTGAGAGCGCCGCTTTCGAGGTCCTCCGCCGCGCGAACCGAAGTTTCTCCCCGCATCACCTGCTGGATGAAGCGGGCCTTTGTTTCGAGCGTTTGCCACATGTAGGCGTCGAAGGACCCCTCGGTGACGTAGCGATAGATCTGAACCTCTTTATTCGCGTTTCCCTGCCGCAGAATCCGCCCTTCCCGTTGTTCGATATCGCGCGGTCGCCAAGGTGCATCCAGGTGATGGAGCGCGACGAGCCGTCGCTGAACATTCGTGCCGGCGCCCATCTTCTCGGTCGATCCGATCAGTACGCGTACTCTTCCAGCGTTCACCGCATCGAAAAGCAGCTTCTTGGCAGTATCCGTCTCGGCGTCATGGATGAACGCGATTTCGCCGGCGGGAATGCCCGCGCTGATGAGCTTCGAACGGACATCGTCGTAAATATTGAATCGTTGCGGATCGGGCGTGGAAAGATCACTGAAGACAAGCTGCGTGCAACGCTCACTTTGAGTCGCCTGCCAAATCTTTACGATGCGGGCGACGGCCAGATCAGTTTTGGTTTCCCCCGGCGGTGCGGTAGTGGGATCGACGAGTCGCATGTCCAGCGCGGCTTTTCGCCCTTCGCCGGTGATCTTCAGCATGTTGTCCACCGCCGGGTCAACACGCTCCTTTTTCAGCCGTTCCGCCCGTTCCGTCAGAGTTCGGATGAACGCCTTCAGCTCCGGACTGGCGGGCGCCGCCACTATGCCCGGCTTGCCGCTTT
>CAWGKI010000012.1:0-252145 GCA_963823095.1 Terriglobia bacterium | reverse complement strand
ACGCTGGAACTGATTGTCTGATGCGCTTTGACCCGCCAAGGATTGTCGAGGTTTCGACAGAACGAAGGGATGCTGGACAGGGCAAAGTGTTCGCCTGCGTGACCGTTCTGGGCTGTAGGCAAAGTGGAATCCTCAACCACAAAATGGAACCAGAAGTTCCCTTTTGTCTTGTAATTCATTGATTTTAAAGGCAATTTATTGGAAAAAGGGAACCTCATGTTCCCTCTTGGCCTCGGTGGTGTCGGGGCCCACCGCAGAAAAAGCCGATGAGGCGTGGGGAGTGTTGGTGCCGCTCGTCCTCAATGCGCAGGCGTGCCTGTAGCATTAAGACGTAGTCACCGCCAGCGCGCAGGTAGCGTCCAAGTCTGAAGTGGCTGGCGCGCGCGGGGCAATCGGATAGAGGAGATTCACCTTGAAACCCTGGCTTATCCCTGTCGGCGGTTTTCTCGGCTCCGGCAAGAGCAGCCTTTTGCTCGAAGCTGGACGGCGGCTCCGTGCGCGCGGGGTGAGGGCCGCTATCCTGACCAACGATCAGGCCGACGGGCTGGTCGACACGGTTACCGCGCGCCACGCTGACTTCGATACGGCTGAAGTCGCGGGCGCCTGCTTCTGCTGCGGCTTCACGAAGTTCGTCGATGCCGCCGCCGAGCTGGCGTCGCGAGGGGCAGAGGTGATTCTGGCGGAGCCTCTAGGATCGTGCACGGACATCGCCGCGACAGTGCTGGCTCCGCTGCTCCAGGACTTCTCCCAACTCTTCCGTCTGGCGCCATACACCGTCCTGGTCGACGCCGCCCAATACGAGTCTGTCCGTGCGCCGCAGGCGGATCCGGAGGTGGCCTGGCTCTACGGCAGGCAAATCGCCGAGGCTGACATCCTGGCATTCTCTAAGTGCGACGTTGCCGACCACTTCCCGGTGTTGCATGCGCCGGCCTTGCGGCTGAGCGCTCGCTCGGGCGTGGGCATTGACGCATGGTTGGAGGAAGTGCTGTCCGGCTGCATCGCTCCGGGGACACGACTGCTCGGCGATCTCGATTATGGGCGGTATGCGAGGGCCGAAGCGCTACTTGCGTGGCTGAACGTGTCCGTTGTGCTGCGAACGAAGAAGCCGCTTTCCCCGGCGCAATTGCTCGGTCCGTTGGTGGAAGACATCGATGCGCGGTTGACCAGCCAAGGCGTGAGCATCGCGCATCTCAAGACCTGGATTGACTCATCGGAGGCGTGGCTGCGCGTTTCCGTGACACGCAATGGGCAGGATCCGGTCGTGGAAGGCGACAGGCTCGCCGCTCCCTCGCGAGATTACCTCCTTGTGTTGAACCTGCGTGCACTCGGGGATCCGGCGGAACTGCGCACCTGCGTGGAACAGGCGCTGGCGGCGCTGCCCGCGGCGGCCGAAATCGAGCGCCTTGATTGTTTCCGGCCCCTGCCACCCCAACCCGAGAGGCGCGTGGGTAGGACAGACGATCGCGTGCGTCGTCTGGTACACCAGGCTAAGCCTGGCTGATCTTGTGAGTTGAAAGGAATTCACCATGCAAATTGCTCATTCGTGCATGTAGCGGAACCGGAGCGAGTCGGGGTAACCCGGCTGGTGGAAACTGGGGAAGCAAACCTGTGAGCCGTAGTGTTAGCAAACCCGATTCGGCCTCGTGACGCTAATGAAGGTGGCCAGTCCTCCAGACAGGATGAAGCCTGCCACCGGTGGGGAAGCAATGAGCAAGCACTCGCCGGGCCTTCCGGGGTGATTGGGGACAGCGCGCAGGAATAGATCAGTCGAGGAACCTGGGAGACCCGGCAGGGTGGGGGGAGGGCAACCGAGCCCCAACGGCCCGCGGGAATGCATAACCGAGGGAACGGCTCTGGCCGGGAGTCGGAGCGGCTCATACGAGCGAGGAAGCGGGGTAACGCCCGTGGAGCCAAGGGGCCGCACTGAAAGCATTGCTGCTGTAGGAGGAAAGGAGAGCCGCTTGGAAGAGATTCCCGCTACGGAACAATGGCCGCATATCGAAGCCCTGAACAAACAGGGGAGTGGAGACGGACGGCCGGATAAACTCTCTTTGCTGAGACAGAAGCTGAGCCAAAAGGCCAAGCAGGAGCCGAAGTTCCGGTTCTACGTGCTGTACGACCGGATCTATCGGCGCGATGTGCTGGAAGCGGCATGGCAACGGGTGCGCGCCAACCAGGGAGCGCCCGGAGTGGACGGCGTGACGATCAAACGGATCGAAGCGTCGGAAGCGGGTGTGCAGGGGTTTCTGGACGAGCTTCAGGAGTCTTTGCGCGCCAAGAGCTATACGCCGAAAGCGGTACGGCGCGTCTACATCCCGAAGGCGAATGGGAAGCTGCGGCCGTTGGGTATCCCAACGGTGCGGGACCGGGTGGCGCAGATGGCAACCCTGCTGATTCTGGAGCCGATCTTCGAAGCGGATTTCGAGGACTGCTCCTATGGGTTCCGTCCGGGCCGGTCGGCGCACCAGGCGTTGGCGGAGATACGCGGGCAGGTCCAGGCCGGCTATCAAGCGGTGTACGACGCGGACCTCAAAGGCTATTTCGATTCGATTCCGCACGACAAACTTCTAGCTTGCGTGCGCATGCGAGTGGTGGACCGGAGTGTGCTCAAGCTGATCCGGATGTGGCTGGAGACCCCAGTCGTAGAGCCGGGTGAGCAGGGCCAGCCGGAGCGCTGGAGTCGGCCCCGCCAGGGTACTCCCCAAGGCGGGGTGATTTCGCCGCTGCTCAGTAACTTGTATCTGCATTGGTTCGACAAGCTGTTTTATCGAGCCGATGGGCCAGCCCATTGGGCGGGAGCCAAGCTAGTGCGCTATGCCGACGACTTCGTGGTGCTGGCGCATGAGCAAGGAACACGTCTGACGGGTTGGATTGAATCGAAACTCGAAGGCTGGATGGGGTTAGAGATCAATCGGGACAAGACACGGGTGGTGAACCTGCAAGTGGAGGGAGCGAGTCTGGACTTTCTGGGCTTCACATTCCGCTACTACGCGAGCCTGCAAAGGCGCGGAGGGCGGTATCTCAATGTGAGTCCGTCGGTGAAAGCGCTGAAGCACGAGCGGGAAGAGTTGCACGAACTGACCGAGTACCGGCAGTGCTCGAAGCCGATCCCGCAGGTGATTCAGGAGTTGAACCGGCAACTGAAGGGCTGGAGGAACTACTTCGACTTTGGCTATCCACGCCAAGCTTTCCGAGCGATGGACGCGTACGTTCGCCGCCGTCTCACGCAGCACTTGAGGCGGCGCAGCCAACGGTCCTACCGGACGCCGGAAGGGGTCAGTTTCTATGAGCAAATCCAGCGCTTGGGGCTGGTGAAGCTGTAGCGGCTGGCAACCGTGCAACTGCCTGCGCATGCCCCAGGCGAGACGTTTTCAGGAGAGCCGGATGCCGGGAAATCCGCTTGTCCGGTTCGACGAGGGGAGAGTGGGTCGCACCGCAAGGTGTCGCCCTCTCTCCTACTCTACTCGAGCATGCCTCTTCCGTTAGGCACGACAGACCACGCGAGGCGATGGTCTGTCCTACCTTGATGGGTACAGATCGCGTCAGATGCGACAATCGAGACAGGACATCAATTGAAACTGGCGTTACTCGGACTCGAAAACGCAGAATTGCGCGGGCTGCTGCCGGACGGCGAGCCGGCCTTCCGCGCCCGGCAGATCTACGAAGCGCTCTACCACAGCCGGGCGGCGTCGTTCGACGAGATGACGGCGCTGGCGAAGCCTCTGCGGCAGGACCTCGCGCAGCGTTGCAGCTTCGGCTATCCCGAGGCAGCAACCGTCTACCAGTCGGAAGATGGGACGAAGCGCTATCTGCTGCAACTCGGCGACGGCAAGACGGTGGAGACCGTCTATATGCCGGAGGTGGGGCGCGATACGCTCTGCATTTCCACGCAGGTTGGTTGCCCCGTAGACTGCCAGTTCTGCCTGACGGCGAAGATGGGCCTGGAGCGGAATCTCACCTCCGGCGAGATCGTGGGCCAGGTGCTCTATGCCGCTCGCGAGAACGATTTATGGGCCGACGCCAAACGCATGAACATCGTCATGATGGGGCAGGGCGAGCCACTCCTGAACCTGGCGAATGTCCTGAAAGCCGCTCGCATCCTCACCGACGCCAAGGGTGTGGGACTCTCGCCACGCCGCATCACCGTCTCGACCTCCGGCATCATTCCGCGCATTGCCGAATTCGGCGCGGCGCCGGACCCGCAACGGCCCAAGCTGGCTATCTCGCTCAACGCTTCCCACGAAGAGCAGCGCCGCGAAATCATGCCCGTCACGCGCAAATGGCATCTGAAGGAACTGATCGACGCCTGCCGGGCGTATCCACTCAGGTCGTGGGAAAAACTGACCTTCGAGTACGTCCTGTTGAAAGGCGTGAACGACAGCGACACTGATGCGCGCCGCGTTGTCCGGCTGCTGGCGAAGATCGACTGCAAGGTAAATCTGATTGCACTGAATCCCGGCCCCGGCATCGCATATGAGACCCCTGCGCCCGAGCGCGTCGCTGCGTTTCAAGAGATCGTGCGCAAGAGCCTGCCCTGCTTCGTGCGCCGTCCGCGCGGACTCGATATCTTCGCCGCCTGCGGGCAATTGAAGCGCATGGAAACACAGGGCCAACGGCCGCTGGTCCCGCTGCCGGCGCTACCGGGGAAACGGTGATTGTTGGCCTTCGCACCGCGTCGTCGCCTAACGGACGAGTGCCTCCTCGACGGCATCGGGGTTCTTCGCGATCACGGTCAAGTAGGCCCGCACCGCGCCATCGGGCTTCGCGCGGCCCAGTTCCCAGTCCTGCAGTGTACGAACGTTGAAACCGTACCGCTTGGCGAAGTCCGACTGCGACAACTTAGCTCGCGTCCGGATCCGCCTCACGCTTATGGTCAGAGGGACTCTGGCGATTCGTGCCGAACTACTGGGGTGTGGAACGGGATCGCCATGTTTGACGCAGCTTCGAAGATAAGACAAAACGGCATCCCGTCCGTTCCGGATCGCCTCCTCCGCCGTGTCGCCGTCCGAGACGCAGCCGGGCAAGTCGGGGTACTCAATCAGGTAGCCGCCTCCGTCTTCCGCTGAGAGCGGCCGGACAGTGAACGGGTATTCGTCGATCGTTGCTTCCAGGTTCATTTCATCCCTCCAACTTTTCGATGAAGGTTACAAACATACGAACGTAGACAGCCCGGATCGGGCGGGCCGCGGGAACGGTCAATCTGCCGGCCGAGACATGCCGGAATGTGACATGGCCGGTGCCATCGTGATCGATGTCCACACCGTAGCGCGTGGCAACCGCCTTCAGGTCCTCGATCCGCCAGTCGCGGGGATTGTTGCGCATCCGTTCGAGGGCCTTTAGCGCTTTGCTCACAACTCAAGTATACGGATATCCCGTATAGATGTCAACCGGAGCAGTCGTCGCCGCGCCGGGGCCATTCCCGCACGTGTTTCGGGCCGGATCTCAATGGAACCGTCACATCCTAGAATCCCTCAACTCATAGAATGGTTGCGTGACTACCCGCAGGCTCGCCCTATTCTCCGCCGCTACCGTCGCCGTCACGGCCGTAGCCGTCTTCTCCGCTCAAGCCCCGCTGTTCCCGGTCCTGAAGAACTCCATTTTTGCCGGCCCTCAAAAGGAGGGCTTTTCGGTGTTGGTGACGAACCAGATCCTGCGGCCCTGGGGCGATCGCGTCCAGCTAGCCGGGCGTCCGGTGGAGGGCGTGTTTTCGCCCGATGGCCGGTTTCTCGCCGTGCTGAATATGCACGGTGCGGAACTTCTGGACGCGGCCACGCTGGCGCACGTCGCGTCCGTTAAGACGAAAGCTACTTCCTACGGTGGCATCGCCTTCCGGCCAGGCACGAACGAGTTGTGGATCTGCGAGAGCGCGCGTTCGGGCGACGATGCGTTGATCGTGGTGACGCTCGGAGCCAACGGGAGCACGGAGAAAGCGGAGCGCCTGCGCTTCCCCGCACATCCTGTCCCGGCCGGCATCGCGTTTTCACCCGACGGCAAACTGGCCTACGTTTCTCTCAGTTCGAATGACTCGGTAGCCGTGGTGGATGCGGCCGAGCGCGAAATCATGCGCGAGATCCCCGTGGGCATCGCTCCTATGGCGATCGCGGTTTGTAAACAGACCGGCAAGATCTACGTCGCCAACCGCGGCGGACGGCGTCCCAAATCGGGCGAGGCCTCCGAACACGTGGCGTACTCGGCGCACTCGGAGGTGCTCACCGACGCAGGCACTGGCTCGACGGCGACCGGCACTCTTACGCTGATCGATCCGAAGGAGCCCGAAACGCCGCACCATTTTGCAACGGGCCTGGCGCCCGCCGCAGTGGCGATTTCCGCCGATGGATCCACCATCGCGGTAGCCAACGCGCACTCCGATTCGGTGACCGTCTTCGACTCCGCGCGCATGACCTCGGTGGAGGTGAAAGTCCCCTCGTACCCCGATGGCACGTTCGGCAGCCAGCCCGTCTCGGTCGCTTTTTCAAACGACGCGAAACGGCTCTTCGTGGCCTGCGGAGGACTCAACGCGTTAGCGGTGTTCGATCGCGTCGAAACCCGCAACTGGCATCTCGCCGGGATGCTGCCAACGGCGTGGTTCCCGCTGTCGGTGGCGGTCGCCGGCGACGAAAGCGTGCGCGCCGTTTCGATCAAGGGCGTAGGGAACAATGCGGATCAGGCTGGCGGACACAATTCGCGCAATTACGAGGGCGCGGTTTCTTCCTATCCGCCCGCGATTTTCTCTCGCTTGGATGCTGGGACCCGCGAAGTACGCGCCGGCAACGCTCCGAAGTTCGAGCCTGCGGGAGGCGTGGCCAATCTCGCCTCGCTCGGCATTCGCCATGTCTTCCTGATCATCAAGGAGAATCGCACCTACGACCAGGTGCTCTCCGACCTCCCGCGTGGCGAACGCGACCCGCGCTTCCTGATGTACGGGCGGGACGTCACGCCAAACCAGCACGCGCTGGCCGAACAGTATGTTTTGCTCGACAACTTCTACACGTCTAGCGCGATCAGCTTCGACGGGCACCAGTGGCTGATGATGGCCTTTGTTTCCGATTACGTGGAGCGCTCGTTCGCCTCTTCACCGCGCGGGTATTCCTGGAACATGGATGACGCGCTGACGGTTGCTCCAACCGGATTCTTCTGGCAGGGCGCGCCGCGTCCCCTCGATGTGAAGCTGATGGGCGAGCTGACCAACCCCGCGCAGTGGGACTCCGCTACCCAGACGGTCAAGGACATCAACGAGGTCGACCTGCCAGGGTGGACGCACCATTGGCGGCAGTTCCAGGAGGGGCGCTGGCGAGAAGCTTCTGCGTCGCGTCCGGCCGTCCCCGCGCTCGCGAAGCTGGTAGTGACTGACTACCCGACCTCAACCATGAACATCACGGACCAGATCCGCGCCGAAGCATTCCTGGCGCAGATCCAGAAGTGGGAAAAGGCGGGCAGCGCGCCGGAACTCACGGTGGTGACGATGACCTCCGATCACACCATGGGCAAGAGTCCCGACTTTCCGACGCCCAGCGCGATGGTAGCGGACAACGATCTCGCTTTGGGACGCATGATCGAGGCCCTTTCCAAGAGCCGGTTCTGGGGGCAGTCGCTGGTGCTGGTGACCGAGGACGATGCGCAGGACGGCGTGGACCATGTAGATGGCCACCGGACCCTTTGTCTTGCCATCGGACCGCACGTGCGGCGCGCCGCGCTGGACTCGACGCACTACAACCACACGAGCCTGGTGCGAACGATGCAGGAGATCTTCCGCATCCCGCCGCGCACTCGGTTCCTGGCCACGGCGCGGCCCATGACCAGCATCTTCCAGGCGAAGTCCGATCTGACGCCGTACAAGGCCCTGCAGCCCGCGATTCCGTTGACACAGATGAACCCGCCGTTGCGGTCGCTCTCGGGCCGTCCCCGCGAGGCGGCATTGGCGTCCATGCGTTTCAATCCGAATCACATCGACGACATCCCCAGCGCGACGATGAATCGCATTCTGTGGTGGGAAGCGAAGGGCTACTCGACGCCCTACCCGGCCCGTGCCGCCGTCAAGGCTGCGCGCTGAAGTAGGACAGACCATCGCTCCGCGTGGTCTGGTACACCAGGCTAAGCCTGGCTGATCTTGTGAGTTGAAAGGAATTCACCATGCAAATTGCTCATTCGTGCATGTAGCGGAACCGGAGCGAGTCGGGGTAACCCGGCTGGTGGAAACTGGGGAAGCAAACCTGTGAGCCGTAGTGTTAGCAAACCCGATTCGGCCTCGTGACGCTAATGAAGGTGGCCAGTCCTCCAGACAGGATGAAGCCTGCCACCGGTGGGGAAGCAATGAGCAAGCACTCGCCGGGCCTTCCGGGGTGATTGGGGACAGCGCGCAGGAATAGATCAGTCGAGGAACCTGGGAGACCCGGCAGGGTGGGGGGAGGGCAACCGAGCCCCAACGGCCCGCGGGAATGCATAACCGAGGGAACGGCTCTGGCCGGGAGTCGGAGCGGCGCATAGTAGCGAGGAAGCGGGGTAACGCCCGTGGAGCCAAGGGGCCGCACTGAAAGCATTGCTGCTGTAGGAGGAAAGGAGAGCCGCTTGGAAGAGATTCCCGCTACGGAACAATGGCCGCATATCGAAGCCCTGAACAAACAGGCGAGTGGAGACGGACGGCCGGATAAACTCTCTTTGCTGAGACAGAAGCTGAGCCAAAAGGCCAAGCAGGAGCCGAAGTTCCGGTTCTACGTGCTGTACGACCGGATCTATCGGCGCGATGTGCTGGAAGCGGCATGGCAACGGGTGCGCGCCAACCAGGGAGCGCCCGGAGTGGACGGCGTGACGATCAAACGGATCGAAGCGTCGGAAGCGGGTGTGCAGGGGTTTCTGGACGAGCTTCAGGAGTCTTTGCGCGCCAAGAGCTATACGCCGAAAGCGGTACGGCGCGTCTACATCCCGAAGGCGAATGGGAAGCTGCGGCCGTTGGGCATCCCGACGGTGCGGGACCGGGTGGCGCAGATGGCAACCCTGCTGATTCTGGAGCCGATCTTTGAAGCGGATTTCGAGGACTGCTCCTATGGGTTCCGTCCGGGCCGGTCGGCGCACCAGGCGTTGGCGGAGATACGCGGGCAGGTCCAGGCCGGCTATCAAGCGGTGTACGACGCGGACCTCAAAGGCTATTTCGATTCGATTCCGCACGACAAACTTCTAGCTTGCGTGCGCATGCGAGTGGTGGACCGGAGTGTGCTCAAGCTGATCCGGATGTGGCTGGAGACCCCAGTCGTAGAGCCGGGTGAGCAGGGCCAGCCGGAGCGCTGGAGTCGGCCCCGCCAGGGTACTCCCCAAGGCGGGGTGATTTCGCCGCTGCTCAGTAACTTGTATCTGCATTGGTTCGACAAGCTGTTTTATCGAGCCGATGGGCCAGCCCATTGGGCGGGAGCCAAGCTAGTGCGCTATGCCGACGACTTCGTGGTGCTGGCGCATGAGCAAGGAACACGTCTGACGGGTTGGATTGAATCGAAACTCGAAGGCTGGATGGGGTTAGAGATCAATCGGGACAAGACACGGGTGGTGAACCTGCAAGTGGAGGGAGCGAGTCTGGACTTTCTGGGCTTCACATTCCGCTACTACGCGAGCCTGCAAAGGCGCGGAGGGCGGTATCTCAATGTGAGTCCGTCGGTGAAAGCGCTGAAGCACGAGCGGGAAGAGTTGCACGAACTGACCGAGTACCGGCAGTGCTCGAAGCCGATCCCGCAGGTGATTCAGGAGTTGAACCGGCAACTGAAGGGCTGGAGGAACTACTTCGACTTTGGCTATCCACGCCAAGCTTTCCGAGCGATGGACGCGTACGTTCGCCGCCGTCTCACGCAGCACTTGAGGCGGCGCAGCCAACGGTCCTACCGGACGCCGGAAGGGGTCAGTTTCTATGAGCAAATCCAGCGCTTGGGGCTGGTGAAGCTGTAGCGGCTGGCAACCGTGCAACTGCCTGCGCATGCCCCAGGCGAGACGTTTTCAGGAGAGCCGGATGCCGGGAAATCCGCTTGTCCGGTTCGACGAGGGGAGAGTGGGTCGCACCGCAAGGTGTCGCCCTCTCTCCTACTCTACTCGTTGGAGTTTCTACATTTGGGAGCGCGCTTGGGTATAACCGGCTTTGTATCAGGGCATGCATTCAGGCGTGCCGAACCGTTGCGGAAAGGAATCGGCTTCAGCCGCTGCGAAGGGTGCGAGCGTGCCGTAATGGCGGGGGAGAGAAAATGTTCTGAGTTCGGCTGAAAGAGCCACGCAGTTCGTCGGGTGTGGATTCTCTTAGAGCTCGTAGCAGGAGTGTGGGGATAGGGGAGAGATCTGGCGGCACGGCGTCTCCGAGTGTTGTTTTACCTGGTTGGCAGAGAGGAAAGCAGCGGCGGCTGAAGCCGGGACTGAGGGCGTTCTTGCGGCACGCCTGAAGGCATGCCCTGATACATTGCATACACGCCTCTTCGATCCGGCCCCGCTGAGGCCTCGCTGAAATGTAGAAACTCCAGGGACAGACCATCGCGCCGCGTGGCCTGTCGTGTGCGCCGGGTAGCAGACGACATGACAGACGACGCAAGCGATCGTCTGTCCCACTGCTACAGAGCCTCGACGATCAGGCACTTCAGGTACAGCGTCTCCGGCACGGTAAGCAGCACAGGATGATCCTGCGCTTGCGAGCGGCGTTCGAGGATGCGTAGTGTCTTGCCCGCTTCAAGTGCGGCTTCCGCAAGCACTTCGAGCAGTGCCGCTTCGCTGATGTGGTAGCTGCAAGAGCACGTCACCAGGACGCCGCCCGTGTCGAGCAGCTTCAGAGCCTTCAGGTTGATCTCGCGGTAGGCCCGCAGCGCGGCGTCGATGGCCGTCTTGGACTTGGCGAACGCCGGCGGATCGAGGATGACGGTCTGGAACCTGCGACGCGCCTGTACGCAGCCCGAGAGGTAATCGAAAACGTCGGCCTCGCGGAAGCTGATGTTCTCGACCGTGTTTTCCGCGGCGTTGGCGCGCGCCGCTTCCAGCGCCGCCGGGGCCGATTCCACGGCTTCCACCAGGTCGCATTGTTTCGCGATGTGCAGCGCGAAGCCGCCCGTCGAGGTGTAGCAGTCGAGCGCGCGGCCGTGAGCCCAGCGCGCGGACGCGGTGTAGTTCTCCCGCTGATCGAGATAGACGCCCGTCTTCTGCCCGTGCAGGACGTCGGCGAGCATCGTAATCCCGTTCATGTGGACCGGCACGCGGCCGGGTTCCTCGCCGAGCAGCATCTCCGGCGTTTCGGAGAGCTTCTCGTGCTTGCGCGAGGGCACGTCGTTGCGCGCCACGATGCTGGCCGGATGCAGCAATTCTTCCAGGCAGGAGACTATCTCGGCCTTGGCCCGGTCCATGCCCTGCGTCAGGAACTGTGCGGCGACGGAATTGCCGTAGACGTCCACGATCAAGACCGGGGAGCAGGTCCCCTTCGGCGTGCACGAGGCGATACGCGTCAGAGTTCTCGACGACGCTTTTGCGATGGTCCGCTGCCTGCTTCAGCCGCCGCAGGTAGAATGCGCGATCGGGAAGTTCGGCGTGCCGCGAGAGCAGGCGTAATGGGATCTTCGACGAGTCGCTATAGTGCGCGATGCCGGAGTTGCGGCCGCGCTGGGTCACCACGCGCACGGTGTCGCCGCCCTTCGCGCCACCGCGCGCAACGATGTCGGCTTCGTAGATCCAAAGGTGCCCGGACTCGATGCGCTCTTCCCCGCGCCGGCTGACCTGGACGGCGGGCAGATTCAGTTTTTCGTTCAATTTAGCTCCGGCGCAGGCTCTCGAGCCGCGCGATTCTTTCTTCGGTCGAGGGGTGCGTCGAGAACAGACGCGCCATCGAAGCGCCGCTCAAGGGTTTGATGATGAACATGTGCGACATCGACGGCGAAACGTCCATCGGGATGCGCTGCGAATAGGTTTCCAGCTTGCGCAGTGCCGAAATCAGTTCGTCGGGGTTCTTGGTGTATTGCGCGGAGGTCGCGTCGGCGCTGAATTCGCGCGTGCGCGAAATGGCCATCTGAATCATCCCGGCGGCGATGGGCGCCAGCAGCATCATGGCGATTGCGGCGATCGGGTTGCTGCCTTCGTCATCGTCGTCGCGGCGTCCGCCGAAGAAGAACGCCATCTGGGCCGCCCAGGTGATGGCCGACGCAATGGTCGCGGCGATGGAGCTGGTGAGGATGTCGCGATTCTTCACGTGGCCCAATTCATGAGCCAGCACGCCTTCGATTTCGCGGTCGTCCATCACTTGTAGTAATCCGCGCGTTACCGCAACGGAGGAGTGGTCTGGGTTGCGCCCCGTCGCGAAGGCATTGGGAGCGTCCTCATCGATCACCCACAGGCGCGGCATGGGCAGACCCATGCGGTCGCAAAGCGTCTTCACGATGGGCGCTAACCGATAGAAGATTTGAGGGTTGTCCGTCTCGCTGACTCGGATTGCGCCGCTGGAGGCGAGGGCCATCTTCTCCGAAAAGAAGTAGCTGAAAAAGTTCATGCCGACCGCGATGAACAGCGCGATCGTCATGCCTCGCTCGCCCGCGATGACCCGTCCGCCCAGGATCAGGAGGCCACTCATCAGCCCCAGCAGGAGCGCGGTCTTTAGCCCGTTCATGATGCCAGATTTCTCCTTATCTCCTATTCTCTCCGATGCGGAGAGCCTCGCACAGGCTACTCTTGGGTAGGAATGCAACAACTGTTTCGGGCGGGCAACGTGACTCTGACCGAAGGCTCGGTCCTGGAGCGCGTGTCGCGCCAGGCTCCGGCGCTGATCGATCCCTCCATTGGATACGCCGGCATGCTGGACTCGCAGCAGGGGCGGCAGATGCTGAGTTCCATCTGGAAGGAATATGCAACCGCGGCCGCGCAGTTCCCGATTGTGATCCACACCCCAACCTGGCGCTGCGGTCGCGACCGGATGGCAAAGGCGCGCAGGCCGAAGACCCAGCCCGAGGAAAATGCGGTGAATCTGCTTCGGGACGCCGTGCCCGAAGCGACTATAGCGGGTCTCTTGGGACCGAAAGGCGATTGCTACACGCCGTCGGAAGCCCCGGCTCGCGAGGCTGCCCATAAGTATCATGCCTGGCAGACAGAACGGTTGGTCGAGGCCGATTGCGACTTCCTGCTGGCCGCCACGCTCCCCGCATTGAACGAAGCGCTGGGGGTTGCCGACGCCTTTGCGGAGACGGACCTCGACTATGTTTTGAGCTTTGTCTTACGTTCCGATGGATGCCTCCTCGACGGGACTCCGCTGGTGGAGGCGATTGCGGAGATCGACTCGCGCGAGCGGCCGCCCGCGCAGTACTGGATCAACTGCACGCACCCCGAGGTTTTCGCCACGGGCATGAAAGAGGCTCGCGAACTGAACGCAGCGGCAGCGGCTCGGGTCCAGGGCTTCCAGGCGAACACATCGCCGCGCGACCCGGCGGAGTTCGACGCGTTGACGACCCTGGAAACCATGCGGCCAGAAGATTTCGCCTCATCGCTGGCGGTGCTTAAGTCCGAGTTTGGATTGAGCGTGCTGGGCGGATGCTGCGGCACGCGCGCGGTCCACATCCGCGCTCTGGCGATGGCTTTGGCTTAGGCGGCTACTTCTTCGCCGTCCACTCCGTAACCCAATCGAGGAAGCTCTTGTACCAGAACAGGCTGTTCTGCGGCTTCAGGACCCAATGGCCCTTCGTCCGGGAAGACGATCAGCTTCGACGGGATCTTCTGTGCCTGCAGGGCCGTGAAGAGCTGCAGACCCTGCCCGTAGGGCACGCGGAAGTCGAGTTCGCCGTGGATCACCAGCGTCGGCGTCTTGAAGTTCTTGGCATATGCCGACGGAGACCATTTTTCGTAGAGTTCGGGCTGCTCCCAGGGGAAGCCCTTGTTCTCCCAATTGGTGAACCAGAGCTCTTCCGTCGTGCCTGCCTCGCTGCGCAGGTCGTACACGCCGGCGTGGGAGATGAGCGCCTTGAAGCGGTCGGTGTGGCCGAGAATCCAATCCACCATGTAGCCGCCGTAGCTGCCGCCGGCGGCGGCCATGCGGTCCGCGTCCACGTAGGGCAACTTGGCCACCTGGTCGGTCACGGCCATGATGTCTTCATAAGCCTTGCCGCCCCAGTCGCCATTGATTTCGTCGGTGAACTTCGTTCCGTAGCCTGTCGATCCGCGCGGATTCGGCATTACGCAAACGAAGCCGGCCGACGCGAAGACCTGAACGTTCCAGCGATAGGTCCATGACTCGCCCCAAGAGCCCTGCGGTCCGCCGTGGATCAACATCAGCACCGGGTATTTCTTCTTGGCGTCGAACGAAGGAGGCTTCAGCAGCAAGCTGTGCACCTGCGCGCCTTCGGCGCCCGTCGTCGTAAATTCTTCCAGCGCCCGCAGGTCGTAGCGCGCCAGTAATTCATCGTTCAGATGTGTGACAGCGACAGGCCCGCCGCCGCCCTTCACCGCTTTGAAGATTTCTTCGGGGCTCGATCCACTCTGTTCGCTGTAGACCAGGACTTGATTGTCGGCGGAGAATTGAACGTCGTCGATATGCGAGTTGCCCTGGAGCAGCATCTTGGCTCCTCCGCCAGTGACGGGAATACTCTGGATGTTTTGCCGGCCGCGGTCGTCCACCGCGATCGCGATGCGGTTCGATTCCGGATGCCAGGTGAAATTGGTCACGTGGCGGTCCATGTTCTCGGTCAACACGGTGATCTGGCTGGTCTCGCGATTGAACGCGACCAGCCGCCAGCGATCGCTCTCGTAGCCCGCGCGGACCTGCATGCGCCAAGCGATCCACTTGCCGTCGGGCGAGTACTTAGGGCTGGCGTCGGCGCCGGGACTTGTGGAGATCTTTTTCGCCTCGCCACCCTCGATGGGCACGATGTAGATTTCCCAGTTTGTGCTCAGAGCCTGGTCCTCATCGAGGTTCGCGGCGTATACGACCTCTTTGCCATCAGGCGAGATCTCATAGTCGTCGCCACCACCGAGGGAGAACGGCGGGACGTCTTGCTGGAAGCCGGGAGTCAAATCGCGCACCGCGCCGCCGGTGGGCGCGACCACCATCAGGTGCTTGCGGCGATCCCCGCGCCACTCGGTCCAATGACGGTACAGCAGGGAAGTGTATGTGCGCGCTTTCACCTTGCTCTTCTCGGCGGCGTCGATCTTCGCGGCGTTGCAGGCGTCATCCGCATTGCAGGACGGATAGACCTCGCTCACGAAGATCAGGTTCTTCCCATCGGGACTCCACTTCACGCCCGACGCCTCGCTGGCGAGTCTTGTCACCTGGTGCGCGTTCGAGCCGTCTGCGTCCATCATCCAGACCTGCGATTTGCCGCTCCGTGTGGAGACGAACGCAAGTTGCTTCGAGTCGGGCGACCAGCGAGCCGTATCGTTGTTGCCTTCAGTGGTGATCTGGTGTGGCGCGCCGCCCGCCAGCGGAGCAATCCAGATCTGGCGCGGACGCGTGTTCTTGTCCACGTCTATGGTCGAAACCGTGAACGCAACCCACTTCGCGTCGGGTGACATCTGTGGGTCTGCAATACGCTTTATCTTCAATAGGGCGTCAGCAGTAAACGGAGCCTTTTGTGCTGGAAGAAGCATACAGGTGAGGGCAATGGAGGCGAGCAAACGGAGCCGCATAACTCAAATTGTAGCGGGGTGGATGGTACCATGAGGGTTTCCAGAGGCAATGTCAGCGAGATTCCTGCGGCATCGCCCAGGCAGTGAACCCAAGCAGCGAAAAGGTAACCCGCATGGTTCGGCCCTACAAAGGCATTTACCCCAAGATTGCAGCTTCCGCTTACGTCGATCAGGCCTCCCAGGTGATAGGCGATGTCACGATGGGCGAGCGCGCCAGCATCTGGCCCTCTGCCGTCGCTCGCGGCGACGTCAACCGCATTGAAATCGGCGACGATTCGAACATCCAGGACGGCTCCGTGCTGCACGGCGAACTGGACAAGTACCCGGTGATTATCGGCAAGCGCGTCACGGTGGGACACATGGTTTGCCTGCATGGCTGCGTGGTGGAAGACGATTGCCTGATCGGCATCGGCGCCATCGTGCTCAACGGCGCGAAGATCGGCCGCGGTTCCGTAGTCGCCGCCGGCGCACTGGTCGCCGAGGGCGTGGAGATTCCGCCGGAGTCGATGGTGATGGGCGTCCCGGCCAAGGTGCGGCGCCAGGTGACCGCGGATGAAAAGGCGCGCTTCAGCGAGAACGCGCAGCGCTACCTCCGCTACCGCCAGGACTATCGCGACGACCCGGTTTCCTAGTGAACTGCGTCATGCAGAATGACGATTATTCCTGGCGCGCACCGCTGCCATTTGTGGGGCAGCTTTGGTAAGCTGCGGCCGATTGTTAATCGGCCTGGTGCGTTTTCCGCGCCGAACGGCGGCGGTTGCCAACCGCCGTGCAGGATGCCATGCTGCCCCACACGATCTCGATAATCGACAGTATTTTGGACGCATTGCACTAGAGACTCCTCATGATTAAAGCTGTTCGCGGGACCCGAGACATTTTGCCCCCTTCCTCCGCCGTGTGGAATCACGTGGAAGCGATCGCGCGGGAGGTGTTTCGCACTTACAATTACGGCGAAATCCGCACGCCGATCTTCGAATCGACCGAGCTTTTCGCTCGCGGCGTCGGCGAAGAGACCGACATCGTCTCGAAAGAGATGTACACCTGGACGGACCGCGACGACGCGTCGCTGACGCTGCGTCCGGAGAATACCGCCTCGGTGATCCGCGCAGCCATCGAGCACCGGCTTGACCAGATTCCGGGTCTGAAGAAGCTGTTTTACATCGGCCCCATGTTCCGGCGCGAGCGTCCACAGAAGGGGCGCTATCGGCAGTTCTCTCAGATTGGCGCCGAGGTGATCGGCTCTGAATCGCCCATCGTGGATGCCGAAGTGATCGAGATGGTGATCGAGCTGCTCACGCGCTGCGGCGTGGAGCAGCCTCACCTGATCATCAACTCGGTCGGATGCCCCAAGTGCCGTCCGGCGTTCGTCGAGAAGCTGCGCGAGCGGCTGCAGGAAGTCAAAGGCACGATGTGCTCTGACTGCCAGCGGCGCGCGGACACGAACCCGCTGCGCGTGCTCGACTGCAAGGTGCCCGAGGACCAGCCGATCATCGACAGCCTGCCCTCGATCCTCGACAATTTGGGCGAAGAATGTTCGACGCACTTCGCCACTGTGCGCGAGTTGCTGGACGTGCGCGGCATCGCATATGAGATCCGCCCGCGCCTGGTGCGCGGCCTCGATTACTACACCAAGACCACGTTCGAGGTGGTGCACGGGTCGTTGGGCGCGCAGAACTCCGTGCTCGGCGGCGGCCGCTATGACGGGCTGGCCGAGTCGCTAGGCTCGCGTGTCGCTTTACCCGGCATCGGCTTCTCCATCGGAGAAGATCGCCTGGTGATGACCATCGAGGAGAAGCTTGACGCGGCTGCGCTAAATCGATTGGATCTGTACATCGTGCCGATGGGCGACGAAGCCGTAAAGCACGCCGCCGTGCTGTCGCGCGATCTGCGCAGGGCGGGTGTCGTGGTTGAAGTCTCGACCGATCGCAAGGTGAAGCGAGCCATGGAACTCGCCAACAAGCTGAACGCCCGCTACGCGCTACTGCTCGGCGACAACGAAATCGCCGCGGGTGTTTACGCGCTAAAAGATATGGCGGCAGCCGAGCAGAAGAATTTGACGAGGGAAGAACTGTTCGCGGCGCTGACCAGATAGCCGCAGGCTGAAGCAAACGACTACAGTTGGGACTCCGCCTGGGCCGTGGCCTGCGCCAGCAGATCCTTCACTCCCAACCGCTGAGACCAAACCGCGAGATACTGACGGTCGACATCGCGGTTGAGGGTCAGCAGGTTGTGGACGTCAGACCATTGTCGCTCGGAGACCTCGCCGCCCGCGCGATACCACTGCAACTTGGCCAGAATCATGTCCTCTACAGAGGCGACCGGCAGGCGGAGGACTTCCTCGCCAAGGTTGAGCTCCTTTACGCTT
Source organism: Terriglobia bacterium (assembly GCA_963823095.1). Taxonomy (GTDB): domain Bacteria; phylum Acidobacteriota; class Terriglobia; order Bryobacterales; family Bryobacteraceae; genus CAIVVT01. The sequence continues at coordinate 234,174 of CAWGKI010000012.1, read as the reverse complement.
GCTCGCTTCAGTTCTTCCTCGTGGAACTCGGAGACTGAGGGGAAGAAATCGATCTTTTCGCCCGTCGGCTTGTGGATCACATTGAACGGCCGGTCCCGCTTGAGCGCGTCTCGCATGGCGTCCGGATCCGCATACCAGTCGGATCCCAAAGTCTCCACGAGTTGCCCAACCGCATCAGAGGGAAGCCGGACGAGCAGGTCCACGTCCATAGTGGCCCGCAGGACGCCGAGTGCCGAGGAGGCGACTGAGCCGCCAATCAGGTAAGGAATCTGAAGACGCTCCAACGCGCGGGTAAGGATTCGCAACGCCTGTGCGACAGATTCCATTACGATTGCCTCGACGGGAACTGCGCCAACGCGTCACCATAAGCCTTCTCGAACAACTCATCGCCGAGTCTCTGGCGGATGGCCCGCAGGCGAATCTCCTCGTCGCTCGCCTCGGGGTAGCGCTGGCGCAGACCGGCCACTGCCATAGCTTTGACCAATGCCGAGAGCTCGAAAACCCGCGCGATTTTCTCGCCTGGAGTCATGCGCCTCTGGATGTCGAGGAACACGGCCCAGGCTTCGGGGGACGTGTCGAGGGGGCGCATGTGTTCAGTATGCCAGTATGTCAATGCGCGATTCGGTAGGCTATGAGAGTGGTTGAACTTCGCGATTGACTCGCTGCACCCGGGAGTCCGGCCCGACGGAACGGCTGGGGCGTACAATCGTTTAACGCGAACGAACTGCGTGGAACTTGGTGCGGCGAAGATGGATCCTCAAATACAAAGCGCGGTTGCGGAACTGCGCGACCGTCTGAGCAGGTTGTACGGGGAACGGTTTCAACGCACGGTGGTCTTCGGCTCCCGTGCACGGGGTGATGCATCCCCCGATTCCGACGTGGACGTCTTGGTGGTCCTTGGTGGCGACGTCCGTCCCTTCGAGGAGATTCGCCGGGCAGGAGAGGTCGTTGCCGATGTCTCCCTGCGGAATGATATCTACCTCTCTTGTGTCTAAACCTCGCAGTCCCGGTTTGAAAGTGCGTCGACACCCTTTCTGAAAGCCGTGCGCCGGGAGGGGGTCCGCGTTTGACCGATCTATCCATGACCGGCGGACCTTACACCCCCAATCACGAAAATGACATGTCCGTCTCCCAGCAACACGACTCCTGATTCAGGACGAGCGGGACGCGGTCAGCCTCGCGCGCCCAATAACCGTCATGCACCGATGCGGCTAACGAAGAGAGGGGTCCCCTGGGCTTCGCGCTGGGTTGAGGTCAATAAGGCGCTACGCCGAGTGAGCGACCGCGATTGGCGGAAGAAATGTCCAGGACCGGGACCCCTCCCCGTTCGGAGCTCGGTGCTGGCCCGGATCTCGGAGTGAGAGCGCCGCAAAATCAACAGCCAGATTCTAAGAGCAACACCAGCAGGTCTTGCTCGAAAAGGCGCAGCGCAACGCCTGCTTCGCAAGACGAGAGGACGCCCGCCTTCTTTCGGAGCGAGCCGCAGAATTTGTATCCGCTATCCGGCACTTTCTCGTACACTGATTTCCGCAGTGGATTTCTTGTCGAAGGGAAAGGCTTATGAACACCGTCTCTCTCGTCGCCCGCATCCTGCTGGGCTTGCTGTTTACCGTCTTTGGCCTCAATGGCTTCCTGCATTTCATCCCGATGGGCCCAATGCCAACGGGACCCGCAGGCCAGTTTGCCGGCGCACTCGCGGCATCGCATTACATGGTTGTCGTCTCTGGTCTCCAGTTCGGGACCGGAGTGCTGCTCTTGCTGAATCAGTATGTGCCGCTGGCGCTGACGCTGCTCGGCCCCGTGATCGTCAACATCGTTCTGTTTCACGCGTTGATGGCGCCGAGCGGACTGCCCACTGCCATGGTCGTCACCGTCCTGTGGTTCCTCGCAGCCTACCGCGTGCGTTCCGTCTTCATGGCACTGCTGCAGCGGCAGTTGACGGACTGACCAGGCACGCGGCGGGATTTCGAGACAGCCGTCGGTGGTTCGTTTCAGGCTGAACTCCGTCTCCGAATTCACGATAGGCTGAGAGCGATATGAGACTCGCTGCTCTTTTGCTCTTTGTGGCGGTTACCACCGCATCTGCCGCCGATGACTGGAAACTCGTCTGGAGCGATGAATTCGACGGTGCGAAGGGTTCCGCGCCAGATGCGAAGACGTGGACTCATGAACTGGGCGCGAACGGCTGGGGCAACAAGGAACTCGAAAATTACACGAACTCTCGCGAAAACTCATTCCTCGATGGCGAAGGCCACTTGATCATTCGGGCGATCAAGACAGAGACCGGATACACCTCGGCCCGGATGAAGACGCAAGACAAATACGCGGTGAAGTACGGCCGCATTGCCGCCCGGCTGAAGCTGCCCAAAGGGCAGGGCATCTGGCCGGCGTGGTGGATGCTCGGCGACGATATCAAATACGGCAGGCTGGCCGAAGTGCGGCGAGATCGACGTGATGGAGTTCATCGGAAAGACGCCCGGCACGGCTTATTTCACGCTGCATGGCCCCGGCTATTCGGGCGCGAAAGGACTGAGCAAGCCGTCGCCTTTGTCCGATCCCGATGCCTTCCACACCTACGGCATTGAGTGGGCGCCCGACTCGATCACGTTCCTGCTGGACGACCAACCGGTGCGCACGCTGACTCCCAAGGACCTCCCGGCCGGGACCAAGTGGGTTTACGATCATCCGCATTTCCTGTTGTTGAATCTGGCGGTGGGTGGCGGTTGGCCCGGCAATCCCGATGCGAGCACGGTGTTCCCGCAGGACTACGTGATCGACTGGGTGCGAGTCTGGCAGCGAGAAGCAAACTAGCCGCGAATGAAGAACCTCGAAACGGAGCCGCGAACGTAAGGGAGCGGTTGCAGAAGATGTTTCCCGTTCATTTGCGAAAAGCTCGCCCGCCTGATTGCGCGTATCAACCGCTCCCTTACGGTCGCGGCTCCGTTTGGGGCGCGGAGCGATGACCGAGAGGGAGGGAGGAGTCTCAAGACGCCAGGCTCATCTGGGCTCCCCCAAATCTCATGGGTGCTGCCGGATCGCGTGCAGTGATAGCAGACAAGGTTTGAGCGACATTCGGCCGATGCTCCGGCGCTACCCTGAAAACAGATGAGCGAAGCCGCGGAAGTCTATGAACTTGCCATTGCCGTCGAACCCTCGGATATCGATCGGATGGGCCACGTAAACAACGTCGTCTATCTGCGTTGGGTTCAGGAGGCAGCCACTGCCCACTGGACCGCGAAGGCAGCGCCTGAAGACCAGGCCAGCTTGCTTTGGGTGGTGTTGCGGCACGAGATCGACTATCTGCGGCCAGCTCTGCTTGGTGATTCGATCACGGCGAGGACCTGGGTCGGTCCAGCCAGCCGGATCAAGTTTGAACGTCACGTCGAGCTACTGCGGGCTAGCGACGGAGCGGTATTGGCCCGTGCGCGCAGCTTGTGGTGCCCTATCGACAGTCAGACAATGAGGCCCGTTGCCGTGCGTCCGGAAGTACGCGAAAGATTCTCCATCCCGGCCTAGACCCAACACTGTTCACTTACGAGGCAATATGGTGGGGCAGACGATCGGTTTGCGTCGTCTGCCGGGCTGCGGAGACGACAGACCACGCAAGGCGATGGTCTATCCCACAAAGTGAACAGTATTGGGCCTAGACCGGCGGTCCAAATACAGGATTTCTCGTCTACGCCTGTCCCTCGGGCCGGCAGCGAAATTCGCCTTCCATTTGAGATCGAGTTTACCCACACGGCGCGCTCGCGCAAGGGACCTCGCCAGTACTTTCCAGGAATGACACTACGCGGAGCCCCGAAATTAGGGGATGCCCGACATGGCCGTATCCTTTGAAGCCAGGAAATGCGTTCAACAGGCAGGAGCAAAAAGGAGCACAAAGCCATGAAAAAAGCGCTACTTGTCCTACTCTTCCTCGGTTGCGGTACAGTGTTCGCCGAGACTCACTTTTCCGTTGGAATCGGGATCGGCGGGTACGGGCCGGTGTATGCGCCCGTTCCTCCGCCTCCGCCGGCTTATGAAGAGCCTCCTTGCCCCGGAGAGGGTTACGTGTGGGTGGACGGTTACTGGAATCCGTGGGGTGGGCGCTACCATTGGCGGCCGGGCTACTGGAGGGCGCCTGCGTACTTTGGCCCTCGTGGCTACGGCTATCGCGACCGTGGTTACGAGCGCGGTTTCTACGAACATGGCAGGCGTGGCTGGGATCGAGGCGACCACTACGGCCATTACCGCAATGAGTCCCGTCACGAAGGCCGAGGCCGCCGCGACGGCGACGGTTGGCGGCGCTAAGCGCAGGCGGATAAGCTAGCGGTGCCCGCCAGTACGGGTTCGGGCCGGAGTGGGGCTGAATGCCGCCCCACTCACCGGGGAACGCTAGAATGGCCTCGGATGGCTGAATCGCGACCGGCGCAGGAAAAGCCGAAGGCGGAACGGACCTGGATGACGACCGTCCGAGCGTGGTTCGCCGCGCGCGTGAGAGGACGGGTCACCCCCGCCGGCGCTCTCTACGTGTTCGCATTGCTGCTGACTGGTCTGGCGGCGTTCGCTTCCGCGAACAACCTGCTGTTCCTGATCCTCGCCGCGATGGCTGCGACGTTTATCGTCTCGGGCTTTATCAGCCGTCTGGGGATTGCAGGCCTCGAACTAGACGTCCAACTGCCCGATCACATCTCGGCCAGGCGCAAGACGCCCGCGCGGCTGGTCATGAGGAACACCAAGAAGCGTGTTCCCTCGTTTTCAGTGCAAGTGGTCGGAGTGGAAGGCAGCGTGTTCACCACTCCCGTCTACTTTCCGCTGGTCGCCGGAGGAACCGAACTCGAGACTTCCGTAGACGTCGTCTTTGAGCGGCGCGGAATTCACAGCGGCGACAGCTTCCAATTCTCGTCACGTTTTCCATTTGGATTTGCCGAGCGTCGGATTCGCGTGTTGATGAATCGCGAGGTCCTGATCTATCCGGCGCTGGAGGCCCAGTCCGGTTTTGCCAGGCTGCTGGCGGACATAGCGGGCGAGAGCGAGTCGCCATTTCAGGGGCGCGGCCACGATTTCTACCGCATCCGGCCGTACGAGCCCTTCGAGTCCTCCCGGCACGTGGATTGGCGATCGACGGCGCACACAGGGGCGCTACAGGTACGCGAGTTCGCCAAGGAGCAGGAACCGCTGATCAGCATCCTGCTGGATCTGCAATGCAGCGTTGCGGCGCGAGCGTGGTTTGAGCGCGCGGTGGAAGGCTGCGCGTACCTGGCCTGGGAGATGGCGCAGCGCGGCGCCCGCGTCCGCTTCGGGACTCAGGATTGGGACATTCTGACCCCTGTGGAGGGCGATGTCTACGATATTCTGAAGTATCTCGCACTGGTTCAACCGCGGCACGCATCTATACCCTTGCAACACCGCTTTGAACCATCCGTCACAATCGTTTTCACGGCCCAGCCGCACCGCATGGAAGAGGGTGCCTGGGCTGGCGCTCGCGTTCTTGATCCTGGCTGTTTCCCCTTTGAGGGGACAAAGCCCGACGCCCCAAGCGCAGCCTGAGCCCGTCCGCACGTCGATCACAGTTTCCGAGCATATTGAAGCCGAATCCCCGGCGCCCGTCACAGTTCTCGATTCCACTGCGATTGAGGAGTCGCCCGGCGCGGTCATCGACGACCGCTTGCGGCTGGTCCCCGGCTTCACGCTGTTTCGCCGCACCTCTTCGCTGGTCGCGAATCCGACCACGCAGGGCGTGTCTCTGCGCGGGCTCGGGTCCACTGGCGCCAGCCGGACGCTGGTGCTTTGGGATGGCATTCCAATCAACAGCCCCTTTGGCGGATGGGTTTACTGGACGCGCATCGCTCCCGGCGAACTGGATCGTATAGAGATTTCCGAAAGCGCATCTACCAGCTTGTTTGGCGATCGCGCCATGGGCGGGGCCATCGCGCTTTTCAGCCGGTCCGCGGACGAACAAACGAGACCTGGCCATCTTGGCTTCGCCTACGAAACTGGAAATTACGGCTCAAACGATATCGAGGCTTCGGGATCGTATTTGTTCCATCGCCGCTGGGCCTTGTCGGCCGCCTCGCGCGACTTCATAACCGATGGCTGGTACATCGTGCCGCAGGGCGCGCGAGGTCCCGTGGACCGGCCTGCGGGCGTTGCCTTTGCGGCGGGCACGCTGCGAGCGGATTACCTGGGCGCGAAGGACCGTATCTTCCTGCGTGGCGACGTGCTCGCGGAGGATCGCGACAACGGGACGGCGCTGCAGAAGAACTCGACCGGCACCGGTACGCTGGCTGCGGACTGGTCTCGCCAGGAGTCCTCGAACACGTATTCGGCACTGGGTTGGTACACGCGCGAGGATTTTCATGCGACGTTCTCGGGCGTAAACGCCGCTCGTACGTTCGAGCGACTGACTTCGACGCAAAGCGTTCCCGCCGAGAGCACGGGCGGCGCGGTCTTCTGGCGTCACTCCATCTCGCGTTGGAACCTGGTCTCCGGCGGCGATTTCAGCCGCGCGGAGGGCTACTCGCACGAGACGTTCTACCCAGGCACGCCGACGGATAAAGGCGGGACGCTTCTCCAGGGTGGGGCGTTCTCACAGGGAGACGTGACCTTAGGCCGTGTGCGGCTGTTCGGCGGCCTGCGGGGCGAAGACGCAGCCAACGGCGCGGCGTTTTGGAGTCCGAGCGGTGGCGCAACGGCCGGCTTCGGTCGATGGAGGCTCAGAGCTTCCGCCAATCGCGCTTTCCGCGCGCCGACCTTGAACGAGTTGTATCGCAATTTCCGTGTCTGGGAACGTGGTGACTCTGGCGAATGGGGCACTGCTGCCCGAGACGCTGGCGGGAGTGGAAGCGGGCGCCGATTGGGTTGGGCGAACGCACGCGCCTGTCGGTCACCTTGTACAGAAACAGCCTGGGCGACCTGATCACGAATGTGACGCGTTCGGTCACGGCACAGCTCATCACGCGCCAGCGCGACAACACGGGCTCGGCGCTCGCGCGCGGCGTCGAAGCGCGGTTGACGCGCAGGCTCGGTCCCTTGCGATTTGAGAGCGCGTACCTGTTGGCGGATTCCCGCGTCGCCTCCGGCCAGCGGATCCCGCAGGTGGCCAAACAACAGGGCACGGCGCAGCTTATCTACGACCGCGGCGCGAGCTTGCTCGCGATCGGAATACGTGCCAGCGGGCTCCAATTCGAAGATGACCTGAACGCTTACTTGTTACCGGGATATGCCGTCTGGCACCTCACGGCGCGACGAACGCTGCCACGAGGCTTCTCTCTCAACTTGCAGGTGGAGAATCTGATGAATCGCGAAGTGGTCGCCGGATACAGCCCGACTCCGCTTGTCGGTGCACCGCGACTGATCCGCGCTGGATTGCGCTGGACGCTGAACTGAGATGACCGTCGCGAAGGCTTCGCCGAGATCCGCAACTGCCGCGACGGCGCTTGCGGCCTCAGAAGGCTTCCGGCCACCGTTGTGCGCCGTGATAGAGCGCGAGGATCACGATGCGCTGCCGATCAATCGCGTAGGCGGCAATGAATGGCGTATTCGAGATGACCAACTCGCGGGTGCCGGGCACACGTCCTGACCGCCCCGAAATCGGGAACTCATCGAGTTGCTGGATGCTGGCGACGATGCGGAGGGCGATCCGTTCGGCGACCTCCTCGGAATTGGATAAAGCGATGTAGTCACGCGCCTGATCCAGTTGCCTGACCGCCCAATCCGTCCATACGATCATCGGCTAGCTCGTCCGGTCTTCTTGAGCCGCTTTACGACCAGTTCATGGCTGACAACGCGTCCTTTTCGCATGTCCTCCAGGCCCTTGCGCACGAGCCCGTCCTGATAGGCGTGCAACTCAATGTAGTTGTTGATCGCCTCGTTGATGAGATAGGTGCGCGGGCGGTCCTGGGCGGCGGCCAGCGAGTCGAGCGCCTCAATCCTGCTCGTGTCAGCACGAAAACTGATCGTTTTTTCTGTGCTCTTCATAATACGCGAATGATAACAGGTATTATCGAGTATTTCGAGTGATGCGGCGATGCCACTGTGGCGCACGCTTCAGCGTGCCGTGGTGGCATTCATGCCGCCATGCCGGATGTCGAGATGAATCTCGACACAGCACGCTAAAGCGTGCGCCACAACGCCAGTAGAGCACTCACCAGACGACATGTTTATTTCTTCACGGGCCCTAAGTTTTGGACGGCTTTTGCTTCCGCAGAGTCGGTTGTATCAGGTCAAGCTCCGTTTGGGGGAGCACATCGACAGGACCATACGCGGCCAGCTCTTTTGAAAAGGCCTTGGCGTTGCCCACGGCGACGATCGCCAGCTTGTCCGGCTCCAGGAAGCGCTGTACCGCGGAGCGGACCTGCTCGATAGTCAGAGCTTCGAGACGGGCGCGATAGCCGGTCCAATAATCCTCGCCCAGATCGTGCAGCGCGGCGGAGAGAATGCGGTCGGCAACCTGCCCGCTGGTTTCCGTCGCCAGCGCAAAGCTGCCATTCAAGAAGGCCTTGGCCTCGGCGAACTCTTCGGGAGTTGCGGGGTTCTCCTTGAACTCATTCAGCAGGTCGACGATCATGCGGACCGCCTCCGCCGTTTTCTCGGTGCGCGTAAACGTGCCGACCGTAAACGAGCCCGCGTCCTTCTGAGCTTCGAAGCCAGAGCTGGCGTCGTAGGTAAGGCCTTCCTTCGCGCGAATCTTCATGTTCAGACGCGAATTGAAGCTGCCGCCGAAAATCTGATTCGCCACGTTGAGCGCCAGGAAATCGGGGTGATTGCGCTTGATACCGGTCTGTCCAATGACGATTTGCGTCTGCACGGTCTGCGGCATATCGACGATCAGCACGCGGCGCCCGCGCGGGATCGGCGGCGGGAGAGTGGCCAGGCGAGGCGTGTCATTTTGCTTCCAATTGCCGAATGCCTTCTCAGCCATCGCGAAGCCTTCCTCGGGCGTCACATCGCCGGAGATGGTGAACCACGCGGCGCCTGGCCGGTAGTGCTTCTTCCAGAAGCCGGCGATGTCCTCGCGCTTCAAGCCTGCAATGGTTTCCGGGGTTCCGTCGCCAGGATAGGCATATGGATGGTCGCCCAGGATGACTCGCGCACTGACCAGCGAAATCAGATACGAGGGATCGTTCAGATTCACTGCCAAACCGGATTGGATCTGTTCCAAACGGCGGTCGATCTCTTCCTGCTCGAAGCGCGGGCGCTGGACGATATCGGCGAGCAATTCCAGACCAAGCGCGGAGTAGCTCTTCATAAACGTGCCACCAGCCGTGGTGACATCGTCGCCGGCGCTGGCGCCCATGCTGCCGCCGCAACCATCGATGAGGCTCGAGATTTCCGGCGAGGTGCGCGCGCCCGCTCCCTCACGCAGAAGTCCCGCGGTCAGGCTGGGAAGACCGGATTTCTCGCGTGGAACCAGGCAGTTGCCGGCGAGAATCTCCAGTGCGAACGTCACGACGGGCAGGCGGTGATCCTCCACCACGAACACGTGCAGCGCGTTGGAAAGCTGCCTGTGGACCGGCTTGGGGAAGGCATAGGGGCGCGGCGCGGAGGGAGGCGGAGGAATCATTTTGCTGTCTTGCTTCTTGTTCTCTGTGGTCGATTTCTTTGGCGTTCCGGTTTGGCCCAGTACGGGCGCCGCTGCCGTGGCCAGGAGCATTTCTCTGCGGGTCACCTGGGTGCTCCTAATCTTGCGCGGAATCTTTTGTCTGCTCAGAGGCCGGCGCTGGCTCGGCGGAGGCCGGGAAGATCAGGCGGGTCAGGTTCTGCGGTTTCAGGTATTGCGCCGTCACTCGCCGCACATCCTCGGCCGTTACTTTGCGGTAGTGCTCCAGTTCACCGTTATAGCGCTCGGGGTTGCCCAGCAGAACGGCGCAGCGCCCCAGCGAATCGCCTTTTGCCTGGACGCCTTCGCGTCCGGTGATGAAGCTCGCGATCAATTGGTTCTTCGCCTTGGTCAGTTCTTCGGCGCTGGGCGCCGTTGCGGCGAGTTCCTGGATGACGGCCTGCAGGCCTTCCGAGAGCTTCTGTATCTCTTTGCCCTGGTTCACGATGGCCGCTCCAAAAAAGAACGACGGGCCTTCGAGCGATTGCGCCTGGCCAAAGGCGTACTGCGCGAGTTGCTCTTCGTAGACCAGCCGGCGGTAGATACGAGAGCTCTGGCCGGAGCTAAGAATGATGCCCGCCACGTCGAGAGCGTAGGTGTCCGGATGGTTCAAAGGCGGCAGGATCCATGAGAGCGTCACGGCCGGCAGCGGGATGTTGGCTTGCTTGACCTCGTGGGTTCGCGGAGCCTTGGGAGCTGCCTCCACCACCCTCACCCTGGGAACTTCCTTCCCGTGCGGGACGGCGTCGAAATGCTTGCGCACGAGCTTCAGCGCTTCCGCTGCTTCGAAATCTCCAACCAGAATCAGCGTGGCGTTGTTGGGCACGTAGTACGTGGAGTGGAAGTCCTGGACGTCTTTGAGCGAGGCCTTTTCCAGATCCTCCACCGATCCGATGGGCATGTGCTTATAGGGATAGACCTTGTAGGTCTCGGCGAGGACCGCTTCCATCACCAGCCCGTACGGCTGATTCTCGTAACGCATGCGGCGCTCTTCCTTCACCACCTCGCGTTCCTTGGTGAAGTTTTCCTGGCTGACGTCGAGCGTGGCCATGCGGTCGGCTTCGAGCCACAACATCCGTTCCAGGTAGTTCGATGGGAAGGTCTCCCAATAGACCGTCTGGTCAAAGCTGGTGTACGCGTTCACCTGGCCGCCGGCCTGTCGCACGTAACGCATATGCTGCTCGGGCTCGACGTTCTTCGAGCCGAGGAACATGAGGTGTTCGAACAGATGGGCGAAACCGGTGCGCCCGGTCTGCTCATCTTTCGAACCGACGTGGTACCAGACCTGCAAGTTGATCAGTGGGCGCGAGGGATCCTCGACCAAGACGACCTTCAACCCGTTGGCGAGCGTCTCCTGACGGATTCGGATCGCTGGAGGGGTGTCGCTGGCCGGGGCGCTATCGATCAAGTTGGGCGCGGGCCGGGCACCCTTAATTCCTGTCATCGGCTTCATATCAATTCTGTTTCGAGGGTACCATTGCGTGCTGAATCGGCTCCTGGCAAAAGCGCAAAACGGAAAGAAGGTTACTGTTGTTTACCTGGAATCAACAACTTACAGCCGCAAAACAGCAACTTCTTTCCGTTTTGCGGGCGGCGCCACGCTCTGGCCGGCAAAGCCCGATACGCAAATCCTGGAGTGCACTCTCAGTCCTTATGATGCGCCGCGCGGTGGCTAAGGACCGCATAGTAACAGCCTTGCCGATCACCGGCTTGATTGGTGTGCCGGTCTGGAGACCGGCGTTCCCAGGGGGGCTACGCCGCGTCGAACGGGTGTTCGAGCGACGGGCTCGGCGGGGTGAACAGATTCGCGCCGTCGGGCGTGAGGTACATGCAGTCTTCGAGCCGGATGCCAAACTCTCCGGGGATATAGATGCCCGGTTCGTCGCTGAAGCACATGCCCGTTTCGATCGGCGTCTTGTTGCCGCGGCGCAGGTAGGTCCACTCGTGGCCGTCCATGCCGATGCCGTGGCCCAGGCGGTGAGAGAAGTACTTGTAGCCGGGACCGTAGCCACCGTCCTCGATCACTTTGCGCGCCGCGCGGTCCACGGCCTCGCAGGCAACGCCCGGCCGCGCTGCCTTAAGCGCCTCGGCCTGCGCCGCGTGGACGATCGCGAAAACGCGCTTCATCTTGTCAGTGGCCTGACCGACTACGAACGTCCGCGTGATGTCGGATTCATAGCCCTCTACCCGGCAGCCGCCGTCCATCAATACGATGGAATTCTCGCGGACCACCTGCGGCTTCACCGTGCCGTGCGGCAGCGCAGAGCCTTCATTCACCAGAACCATCGCTCCGCCCCGAAAGCCCAGTTGCTGATGCGCCGAGGAGATCAGGCCCGCAATTTCGTCCTGCTTCATTCCGGGCTGGATCAGGGGATATGCGGCGGCGTAAGCGGCCAGAGTTACCTCATTGGCGAGCTGCATCAGATCGATCTCGTGCTGCGACTTGATCATGCGGCAGCCCGCGACAATGGGCGTGGCCGGTACGAGTTTCGAGGCGGGCAGGGCCTTGCCGATACCGTCGGAAAATACGAACGGCATGGATTCCTCGACGCCGACCGCGCCTGAGGTCATGCCGCGCTCTTTCAAGCCTGCGGCGACTTTCTCGTACGGGCTCTCGTCTTCCTCCCAGGCGTAGATGGCAAAGCGTTCGCCGGGGAATCCCAGATTGATCTGTTCCCGCGCGCGGCCCTCTTCAAAAGCCGGAACTACGAAGAATGGGTCACCCTTAGCGGGGAGAATCATGGCCAGCAACCGCTCCGAGTTGCCCCAGCGAATGCCGCCGAAATAGTTGAGCGACGTGCCCCCGGCGATGCAGATGGCGCCGATCTTTTGGGCCTGCATGTGGCGTTGCGCGCGCTCGATCCGCTCTCTGCGTTCGGCGGGCGAGATGGGTTTCGCTTCCGAAGCGCGCGACTTTAATGCAGCGAGAGGCTTGGGTAGTTCCGCCGCGGAGAGGGCGGCCGGAACGGCGACGGCGAGGCCTTGCAGCAGAGAGCGCCTGGGTATTCTCGTATTCATATGCGTTTGTTGTGAAGCGTTCAGAGTAGCGGCTGATTGCGGCATGGCGCAAATCCTCCCGCTGGGGTCGAGTCCGTTCCCGGACCGGTCCGCTGAGACAATGTTCTCATGGCCCACCAGTTCACAACGTCGTACCTTACCGAGGCTCTGGCTGTCCTCCGTCAGTACAAACACATGGCGGAAGGCGCGATGGCCCAAGTCGCCGACAATCAACTCACGGCTACTCTCGACGGGGAGATGAATTCCATCGGCACCATCGTGAAACACATGACTGGGAACATGCGCTCGCGTTGGACCGACTTTCTCACGACTGACGGTGAGAAGCCGGGCCGCAATCGCGATTCCGAGTTTGTCGCGCCGCCGGCGAGCCGCGCGGCTTTGCTGGAAGCGTGGGAACAGGGCTGGGCGCTCGTCTTTCAAGCGATTGAGCCGCTCAGCGAGGCGGATCTGGGCCGCACGGTCACCATCCGCGGCGAGCCCCACTCGGTGATGCAGGCGATCAACCGGCAGATCGCGCACTACGCCTCGCACACGGGTCAGATCATCCTGTTGGCCAAGTACTTCGCGGGCGATCAATGGCAGTCGCTCAGTATTCCGCGCAACCGCTCGGCCGAGTTTAATGCCAGGATTGCGGCGGGTGAAGCGAGCCAGCGCTAGTAGCTGCTGCACCCCGCTACAACCGCTCCGTACGGCCACGGCTCCGTTTCATGGTGTTTCTGCTCGCGAGCCCCGAACGAAGAGAGGGGCCTCAGCCCATCATGTGGACCACTTTGGGCGTCCTGGGAGTTACGGATAGCGAATCCCGCCAGGAGTCGAATGAACGACGCTCGACAAAGCCGTCGAGCCAGGTGCTCGGGAAGCGCGACAGATCTTCCAGCGCGGACTGAAAGTGCATTTCGGCGGCATTGACGATGGCCGCAATCGTGAGGTTTCGCCGCAGCGCTTCAAGCGAGGTCAGAGGGATCGGCGTTTCCGAGGCTCCAATGAAGACCAGAACGCCGCCCGTTCGAAGACGCGACAGACCGAGCGCCGCGGCATCGGGATGGCTGGAAGATTCGAATACCAGGTCGGCCTGTGAGGGCGTCTCCGGCAGGCGGACATAGTGTGCGCCAGCGCGGACGGCGATCAGCGGACGCGGTTCGTCGTGCGCTTCGAGGGAGGCAATTTGCACCTCGAAGCCGCGTGCCAGCAGAGCGAAAGCGGTCAATAATCCGACCGGACCGCAGCCGGTGATCAGTGCGGTGCGGGGTTGGAAGGGATGCGCCACGAGGGCTGTGGCAACGGCCTTTTCCACCACACTCAACGGCTCGGCCAGGACTGCCGCCTCGCCCAAGGAGCGAGGAACGGCCATCAGGTTCTCCTCGCGGTCCGACGCGAACTCGGTGAAGTAGCCATGCGCCCGCACTATGCCACGTTCCAGGTAAGCACCGGTCGCGCAGAGATCGAAACGGCGCGCCGCGCAGGCCGGGCACACGGGCGGACAGGCGCGGCGAATCGTGGGGACAACGCAGTCGCCGGGAGAGAGCTTCGTCACACTCGGTCCAGTCGAGACGACATCGCCCAGCGCCTCGTGCCCTAACACCAGCGCCGTTTCGCCCGCCGGCGGCGCACCATAGTGGAAGCGCGCCAGTTCGCGATCGGTAGCACAGACTCCGCAGGTGCGGATGCGGAATAGAACCTCGCCTGGGCCCGGCGCCTCAGGACCGTTCAGGCGAATTTCGGCGGGCGTGCGGGCGTTGAAATCGAGGGCGATGGCGCGCATTGAACCGATCAGTCCAGCACGACCGACTCGCCACGCTTTGGAATGGTGACCGGGACTTTGAAGCGGGCCGTGATCTCCTTGGCCAGGACCGCTTGCGCCGCGGGCTCGCCGTGGACGACGAAGACGCGCTTCAAACCGGGCGCGATGGGAGCTATCCAGTCGAGCAGTTCGTGCTGATCGGCGTGTCCGCTCAACTCGTTCAGCTTGACCACTTCGGCTTTGAGCTGCACGGGCTCGCCGTAGATCAGGACCTCCGGCCACTTGTCGACGATTTTGCGGCCCAACGTGTATTCGGCCATGAAGCCTGTAATCAGGATGGTATTCCTGGGGTTCGCCATGCCGTTGCGCAGGTGATGCAGAATGCGTCCCGCTTCACACATGCCCGATGCCGAGATGATCATGCAGGGCATGCGCATATCGTTCAGAGCCTTCGATTCGGCCACCTCGGTGATGTAGCGCAGGTTCTTAAGCGTGAACGGATCGCCGTCCTTGGCCATGGCTTTGGTCTCATCGTCGAACAATTCGCTGTGCGCCCGGAAGACCTCGGTGGTGTGCACGGCCAGCGGGCTGTCGACGAAGATGGGGAACTCGGGGATCTTTTCGGAGTCGATCAACTCGTGCATCAGCAGCACGATCTCTTGGGTGCGCCCGACCGCGAAGGCAGGGACAATCAGACGGCCGCCACGCGCCAAAGTCCGATTGACGGCGTCCGCGAGTTTGTTGCTCACGGCCTCCAGAGGCTTGTGCAGGCGGTCGCCGTAAGTGGATTCGACGATCAGATAATCGCAGGGCGGCAGGGGCTCCGGGTCCTTCGTGATCGGCAGGTTGCGCCGGCCGACGTCGCCCGAAAAGGCGAGCCTCCGCTTCTTGCCATTTTCCTGGAGATCCAGCACCATGGCCGTGGAGCCGAGCATGTGGCCCGCATCGTAGGAGCGATAGGAGAGCCCAGGCGCAATCTCGCGCGGCTGGCCCTGCGCGGCCGATTGAAACAACGGCAAAGTGCGTTCGGCGTCTTCCACCGAATACAGCGGCTCGACGATCTCCGGTGTGTCCACCTCGCCGAGGGAATGGCGGCGATGATTGCGCTTGGCCATGAACAGCGCGTCTTTCTCCTGCAAGTGGGCCGAGTCGGCGAGCATGTACTTGCAGAGGTCGGTGGTGGCCGGAGAGGTGACAATGGGCCCGGTGAAGCCGTTCTTCACTAGCGTCGGCAAGTTGCCGGTGTGGTCGATGTGCGCGTGAGAGACGATCACGGCGTCGATGGAACTGGCCGGGAAGGGCAGCGTAGCGTTGCGTTCGCGGGCCTCTTTGCGATGGCCCTGGTAAAGCCCGCAATCCAGCAGATACTGCTTGCCGTTCAACGTCAGGTGGTGCATCGAACCGGTGACCGTCTGAGCGGCTCCCCAAAACGTCAGCTTCATATCGAAATCATTTCACAAATCGAAGGCCCACCTGAAACGGTGTTCGCGCGTTCTTTGCGGCGCTCGGTAACGCGTGCACGCGGATTTTTTTCCGCTTCGATTCAATGAGATCGAAAAAATGTCATATTTGGCGATTCTCACAGTATCCTAGTCATCATCTCCGAGTGGAGAAACGCTCTGTGCCGCGCGCCCGGTTGGCATACACCGGACTGGTTCGCCGGCCCATTCGCGGGAGAACATCCGGATCAGCCAGAGGAGGCTTACGCATGCTACTGGGAAATGCCGTTGGAACTGGTGCGCCGAACCAGGCGCAAGATGTCAAAATCGTTCAGCTTTTGTTGAACATGAACTTATCCCGGATTCCGGGCGCCGCCGCGTTGACGGTGGATGGCCAGTTTGGCTCCGCGTCGGCTGGAGCCATCACCGCGTTTCAATCGCAGGTGATGGGCAACGCCGCGCCGGATGGGATAGTGTCGGATTCAAGCGACACGCTGGCGGAATTGCAGAAGGGACTACCGGACGGGCTCACCGTGGAGAAATTCCAACTGGTGATGCTGAACGCCAGGCAGTCGAAGCTTGCTCTCTTTTTCCAGCCCGTGGTGGACCGGATGAACGCGGCGGGGATCGACACGCCGCTGCGCATGGCGCACTTCCTGGCCCAGACGGGCCACGAAAGCGGCGATCTGCTCTACACCGAGGAACTCGCCAGCGGTCAGGCGTACGAGGGCCGCGCGGATCTCGGGAACACGCAGCCTGGAGACGGTCCGAAGTTCAAGGGGCGAGGGCTGATCCAACTCACCGGGCGCGCCAACTACGTGGCGTATGGACAGTCGATCGGGCAGGATCTGACTGTCGACGGCAACTGGACGAAGATCGCGACCGATCCATCGCTCGCGGTCGATGTAGCCTGCTGGTTCTGGACTAGGCGCAACCTGAATGCGCTCGCTGACGCGGACGATCTGGAGACGATCACGAAGCGTGTTAATGGCGGGCTGAATGGCCTGCAGGACCGGTCCGACCACCTCGAGCGTGCGAAGTTCGGGCTGCTATTGACGTAGCTGGGCGATCGGCGGCCATACAACCGCTTCCTGCCGAAAGTCAGGTGACCGGCGGATCCTCCGGACCAGCAAGGCTCGCCGTCCGTCGTGGCGCACGATTTATCGTGCAGCGTCGACACTCTTGTCGACGTCCGGAAGATGGTGGCATGAATGCCACCACGGCCGCTGAAGCGTGCGCCACAGGGCGGCTATACTGCAAACGGGAGCGGCAAGAGCGCTCCCGCGAGCATCTTATGCAGAACCCGCTGGGCTACATAACCGAACAATTAGACGACCTGAAACGCACCGGAAGCTACTTCCGGCTGCGCGAGCTTGAGAGCGCCTGCGAGCCCGTCAGCCGCGTGGACGGAAAAGAGGTCATCAACCTCGCTTCGAACAATTATCTGGGCCTCGCGAACCATCCGAAGCTGAAGGAAGCGGCACTCGATGCCATACGCAAGTACGGCGCTGGCTCGGGCGCAGTCCGCACCATCACCGGCACCATGGACATCCACATGAAGCTGGAGCGGCGCATCGCGGCTTTCAAGCATTCAGAGGCATGCGTGGTGTTTCAGAGCGGCTTCACGGCAAACGCCGGGACGGTCAGCTCGATCCTGACGCCGGACGACCACATCATTTCCGACGAGTTGAACCACGCCTCCATCATCGACGGCTGCCGCCTCTCGCGCGCCAAGATCCACGTCTTCCGCCATCGCGACGTCGAGCATGCGGCCGAGGTGCTGGAAGGGTTGAAGGACACCCCCGGCCACAAGCTGCTGATTACCGACGGCGTTTTCTCGATGGATGGCGACATCGGTCCGCTGGACAAGCTCACTGAATTGGCCGAGCGCTACGGCGCCATCATGATGGTGGACGACGCTCACTCCTCAGGCGTGCTCGGGCGCAACGGTCGCGGCACGGTGGATCACTTCAGCTTGCATGGGCGCGTGCAGGTGCAGGTGGGCACCCTTTCCAAGGCGGTAGGCGTTCTCGGCGGTTACGTTTGCGGCAGCCATGACCTGATTGAGTATCTCTACCACCGCGCGCGGCCGTTCCTCTTCTCAACATCTCATCCGCCGGCTGTCACGGCCGCGTGCCTGGCTGCGTTTGAGATCCTGGAGAGCGAGCCGGAGCGCGTTCAGGCGCTGTGGGATAACACCAACTATTACAAGGGACTGCTGAAGCAGGCAGGCTTCGATACAGGAGCGAGCGAGACGCCGATCACACCGGTCATCGTCGGCGAGGCGAAGACCGCGCACGAGTTCTCGAAAGCGCTATTTGAGGAAGGGCTATGGGCGACAGGGCTTGGTTTCCCGACCGTGCCGAAGGGCAAGGCGCGCATCCGCACGATTGTCACCGCCACCCACACGCGCGAGCATCTGGACCGGGCGGTGGAAATCCTGACCCGCGTGGGGAAGCGGATGGGGATTCTGAGCTAGGCCGTGGATTCCGCGGCTGGAACCACCCATTCGCCGATTGGATGCGTGGCGCCGCAGTCGAGGCAGGATGCTGCTTTGAACTCAGCCGTGCAGTGACAATTCGATTCGCTGCTGAAGGGGTCGAACCGCTGCTCGCAGTGCGGGCAACGCCAGAAGTCGCCGAAGGGTGGCGCGGCATGGCACTTCGGACAGGCGAAGCCCTCCCGGCGCGGCAACTTTGCGACCTCGATCATCATGCGAGCTTCCTGCAGCCCTCTCCAGCAGTTCGCCAGCAGGAAGTAGACAAGCAGCGCGTTCCATAGCGAGAACGACCAAAGAGCCCACCCGAGTGCGCCCAGCAGGAGCACGAATCCGAGCACAGCCGTCACCATCAGGCTGCGGGCGCGCCCGAGCGGGAACCATAACAGCGAGCGCAGAATCTGGCCGCCATCGAGCGGGTAGATGGGCAGCAGGTTGAACGTCAACAGGATTAAGTTGATTCCGAACAATGCGCGTAGCAGTGCCCAGGCGTTGGGATCCATATCCGTCCAGCCCGACGCTCCGGCGATCATTGTCGCGATATAAAGGACCGGGAGAAGAGCAACGTTGACCAGCGGACCCGCCGCAATGCTCCATAAAGTTGCGGCGGGGCGCTGCGGTGGAGCGATGTAGGCGACTCCGCCGAGCGGCCACAAAATGATCATGTTGGCGGCGCCGCCAACCTGGCGGCAAGCCAAAGAGTGCCCGAACTCATGCAGCAGCACGATCGCGAACAATGCCATGTACTCTGCAAGGTTCCAGAGTGGCGACGTGTAGTTCCGATTGCGGCTCTGGATCTCAAAAACCGCAACGAGAAACCAGGACCAGTGCAGATAGACGTCAATCCCTGCAAGCCGAAACAGCCGGATCGACCCCTCGCGACTTCGGAGCATCTTAGAAGTCTATCCGTCAACGCGAACTGCCGCTATGCGCGGATGCCGGCGGAGGCGTCAGAAAGCGGCACACAATTACCAGGGCAGCGGCTTGCCGAGGTGGATGTAGGCTCCGTTAGGACCGTCGTCGCCGATCAACGCGAGTTCGACGCTGGTCTTGGCGCCGTCGGTGATTTCCATCGGCGCAGCTTCGCCGCCCATGTCGGTCTTCACCCAGCCCGGGTGCGCGCTGTTCACCTTGATCTTCTTGCCCTTCAAGGCGGCGGCGAGGTGCACGGTGAAGGCGTTCAAGGCCGTTTTCGAGGCGTCATAGGCCAGGGCCTTGCTGTTGGCGATGGGAGATTTCGGGTCGCTATGCAGCGTGAGCGATCCGAGAATGCTGGACAGGTTGACGATGCGTCCCGCGGGGCTTTTTTCGATAAGCGGCAGAAGCGCCTGGGTGAGCTCGACAACGGCGAAGAAGTTCGTATCGAAGGTCTGCTTCAGAGACGCCTGCGACACCGTCGCGGAGTTGTTGCCTGAGAAACCGCCCTCGGCGTTGATGCCGGCGTTGTTGATGAGGATGTCGAGGTGGCCATACTTCGACTCGATGAACGTGGCGACGGCGTGAATGTCGGCCGGAGACGTTACGTCGAGCTTCAACGGCACGGCGTCGATGCCCTCGGCTTTGAGCTTCGCCGCGGCCTGCGCGGCCTTTTCACTATCGCGAGCGCCCAATAGAACGGTGATTCCCTGGCGGCCCAGCAGACGCGCGGTTTCCAGCCCAATCCCCTTGTTCGCGCCGGTGATTAGCGCAATTTTGCCCGAATGAATGCTCATGCCATCCCAGATGCGCTGCAACCGGGAGCGGTGGCGGGATTATTCGGCCGGTCTCATCCGTCCTCCCGCCCCCGGTCAGGTGGATATCGTCCAGACCGTGCGGAAACAGATCGGATCCCGTCGCGCCGCATCCGATATTTCATAGCTTTAGCGCTTTAGCCAAATTCAGTACGGCGCGGTTGGCCGTGCACCCGAATGGAAGTTGAGCGATGAAACCAGCCCATCGTTAGACAGTGGGGGTGGTGATTCCGCTTGATTTACATTAAAGATATGCCGAGCCCCACTCAGGGGGCGGGGGAACCATATTCCGGGGCGCATCCGGCGCTGGGGCGGCCATGATGCCGCTGAACGCCGGTAGGGTACTTTCAAGCCTGAGCCCGTCAGCTTACCTCGCAGGCTGAATTGATAGCCGCTTGCCGCAATCCGGGCGAGCGCGACATAGGAGTGTCTTCCGTGCTCACAGGTGAATCCGGCCGGACGGCCACAACGCGCGTCGTGGTGGCCTCGACCGTCATGTTGTCCTTCATTTCGTTCTGGAGGGCAGCGGCCATCGTCCTCTGCGACCTCGGCAGTTCGGCATACTACGCCGGAGGCATCGCGGAAACCGCGGTGGGCAAATCTGCCCCGTGGTTCATCCTCTCCATCATGTTGTTCAGCTATGCGGTGCGTGCCGTATACATCGAGAGCTGCAGCATGTTCGTCCGCGGTGGCGTGTACAAGGTCGTCCATGAGGCGCTGGGCGGGACCCTGGCAAAGTTCTCCGTCTCGGCGCTGCTATTCGACTACGTGCTCACGGGCCCGATCAGCGGCGTCAGCGCAGGGCTATACATAGCGGGATTGCTGAATGAATCCGTCATCGCCGCGGGCCACCCCTCGTGGCAGGTCGCTCCTCCAGGATTTGCAGCCTTGTTCGCTATCATCGTTACCGTCTACTTCTGGCGAAAGAACATCATCGGGGTGCATGAATCCAGTCAGAAGGCGCTGCGCATTATGCAGGTGACCACGGTGATGATCATCATCCTGATCACCTGGTCGTTGGTGACGATCTTCACTAAGGGCTACCAGCCTGTCCCGCTCCCATCTCCCGAGAACTTCAAGGTTTCGGCGGAATCCTTGGGATGGCTGAACGGTACCGGTTTCGAACGGCTCATGTGGGTCGTCGTACTCGTGGGTCTCGGCCATTCGCTGCTGGCCATGAGCGGCGAGGAGAGCCTGGCGCAGGTGAACCGGGAAATCGCGCACCCGAAGTTGAAGAACCTGGAGCGCGCGGGCCTGGTGATTTTCATCTACAGCATGGTCTTCACCTCACTGGTCTCGTTCTTCGCCGTGATGCTGATTCCCGACAACGTTCGCATGAAGGATTTCGGGGACAACCTGATTGGCGGTCTGGCCATGCACCTCGCCGGACCCCTTTGGGCGCGCCTCGCGTTCCACGGTTTTGTCGTCGTGGTGGGCGCCATCATCCTCTCGGGCGCGGTGAATACGGCCATCATGGGATCCAATGGCGTGTTGAACCGCATCGCGGAAGACGGCGTTCTGCCCGATATGTTGCGCAAGCCGCACAAGCGGTTCGGCACAACATCGCGCCTCATCAATCTCATTGTCGGGTTGCAGATTCTCACGATTCTGATCAGCCGGGGCGATCTCTACATGCTCGGCGAAGCGTACGCGTTCGGCGTTGTGTGGAGCTTCGCTATGAAGTCGCTCTCCGTGCTGGTGCTGCGCTACAAACTGCGTGAGAAGCGCGCCTGGAAGGTGCCGCTCAACATCACCATCGGCAAGCTGGAACTTCCGATCGGGTTGACGCTCATTACGCTGTTCCTCTTCACGCTGGCGATCGTCAACCTGTTGACGAAGAAGACCGCGACCATCTCCGGCATCTCCTTCACGCTCGCTTTCTTCGTCCTGTTCGAGATCAGCGAGAAGATCCACAAGCGTCACCGCACGTCATCTTCCTCCGCTGAGCTGGAGAAGTTCAACCTGGAGCAGCCGCCGGAATTCGATCACGTTCTTCCGCAGGTGCGGCCAGGCGGAGTGCTGGTTGCGGTGAGGAATCCCAACCGGCTCGACGCTGTGCAGCGGGCGCTGGAGAAGACGAACACGCGCGAAATGGACATCGTCGTGATGACCGTCAAGAGACTGACCAACGCGGGATCGGGCGAGCACGAACTGGACCCGGATCAGGTCTTTTCAGAGGATGTTCAGGCGCTATTCAGCAAGGTAGTAACGCTGGCCGAGAAGGCTGGCAAACACGTGGAGCTCCTGGTGGTGCCAGGCCCGGACCCGAACGAGGTGATTCTGGAGACCGCCGCGAAACTGCAATCCAGCACCATCATGATCGGCGTTTCGGGCAAAATGCCCATCGATGCCTTCGCCAAGAGCTTCGGCGACGCCTGGGAGCGCTTGCCGGCGCCGCGGCCGAAGCTGTCGCTTGAGATCGTGTCGCCTGAGATGGAGGAGCGGAACTTCATCAACCTAGGACCGCATCCGCCCAGGCTGTGGCCCGAAGACGAGGACATGCTCCACCGGCTGTGGCTGGAACTGGCGCAGGGCGAGCCGGGCCGCATGCTGCACCACCGCGACATTATTCGTGTCGCGCTGCGGCGGCTGGATCGCGATATGCATTCCGGCCGTCACGAGGAGGTCGTCGGAGACGTGCAGGATGCCATTCAGGCCGCGAATCCGGTTAAGTCTCTCAATCAGCGCCGATGACGGCCGTCAGGCCCGGCGCGCCAGAGTGAACGCCTGCGCCTCCGCTCACGGTGCGGGGGGCATTTCTGACTCGGACAGTCTTCGTGCGATTTCGTTCAGGATTCCGCAGTCCCCGGCGGGATGCCTTCGGGCTCCGCGCGAGGCCGGCTCCATCCCGGTCATTACAGTTGCTCAATCCGGCGTCGCGGCCAGCGGCATTGATTTACATTGGGTATAGGTCAAGTTTCGTCTTCGGGACACGGCCATCGGATTTTGGGAGGGCCGCCGGCGCCTGAGTAGCCACTAAGCTGCCGGAGGCCGGCATGGTACGCTCCAGCCGAAATCGTCAGCTTACCTCGCAGGTCAGAATTGACAGCCGCAAGCCGCGGCTAACGCGGGCGCGGCATAGGAGAGTCCTTCTTGGTCACAGGTGAATCAGGCCGCAAGACCACTACCAGAGTCGTAGTGGCCTCGACCGTGATGCTGTCTTTCATTTCGTTTTGGAAGGCAGCAGCCATCGTCCTTTGCGATCTCGGCAGTTCCGCGTTCTACGCCGGTGGCATCGCCGAAACGGCCGTAGGCAAGTCGGCGCCGTGGTTCATCCTGGCCATCATGCTGCTGGCCTACGCCGTTCGCGCAGTGTACATCGAGAGCTGCGGAATGTTCGTGCGCGGCGGCGTCTACAAGGTGGTGCACGAGGCGTTGGGTGGCACGCTGGCGAAGTTTTCGGTATCGGCGCTGCTGTTCGATTACGTGCTTACCGGTCCCATAAGCGGTGTGAGCGCGGGGCTGTACATTGCGGGCCTTTTGAACGAGACGCTCGAAACCATGGGCCACCAGGCGTGGATGGTGCCGCCAAGGATGTTCGCGGCGGGCTTCGCGATTGCGGTGACTATTTACTTTTGGCGCAAGAACATCATCGGCGTGCACGAGTCGAGCCAAAAGGCCTTGCAGATCATGCAGGTGACCACGGTGATGGTGGTGATGCTGATCGTCTGGGCAGGAGTCACGATTCTGCTCAAGGGCTATCAGCCGGTGCCGCTGCCGTCTCACGCCAACTTCCACGTCTCCAGCGAATCTTTGGGCTGGCTGAACGGAACGGGAGCCGATCAACTGGTTTGGGTCCTGGTCCTGATCGGGATCGGCCATTCGCTGCTCGCCATGAGCGGTTACGAGAGTCTGGCGCAAGTCAACCGCGAGATCGCACACCCGAAGCTGAAGAACCTGCAGAAGGCCGGGACGGTGGTGTTCATCTACAGCCTGGTCTTCACCTCGATGGTGTCGTTCTTCGCCGTGATGCTGATCCCGGACAAACAGCGCACCACGGTGTTCATCGACAATCTGATCGGCGGGCTGGCGATGAACCTGTCCGGCCCGTTGTGGGCCCGGCTCTCCTTTCACAGCTTCGTCGTGGTCGTCGGCGCCATCATTCTGGCAGGCGCCGTGAATACGGCCATCCTGGGTTCGAACGGCGTCCTGAATCGCGTGGCCGAGGATGGCGTTCTCCCCGATGCCTTGCGCAAGCCTCACAAGCGATTCGGCACGACATCCCGCCTGATTAACCTGATCGTCGGACTGCAGATCCTCACCATCGTCATCAGCCGTGGCGATCTCTACCTGCTGGGCGAAGCCTACGCCTTCGGCGTTGTCTGGAGCTTCGCGATGAAGTCGCTGTCAGTGCTGGTGCTGCGATATAAGCAGCCCGGGAAGCGGGATTGGAGGGTGCCGTTCAACGTAACCATTGGCAAGCTCGAACTGCCGATCGGTCTGATGCTCATCACCACGATGTTGTTCATCCTCGCGATCGTCAATGTCCTGACGAAGAAGACCGCGACGATCGCCGGCATCGCATTTACGGTCGCGTTCTTTATCCTTTTTGAGATCAGCGAGAAGATCCACAAGCGGCACCGAAAAGCAGACAGCACCGGCGAGTTGGAGAAGTTCAACCTGGAAGAGACGCCGGAATTCGAAACGGTTCTGCCGCAGGCGCGGCCGGGCGGGGTGCTGGTGGCGGTGAGGAACCCCAACCGGCTAGATGCCGTGCAGCGGGCGCTCGACAAGACCAATACGCGCGAGATGGACATCGTGGTCATGACTGTAAAGCGCTTGACCAGCGCTGGATCGGGCGAACACGACCTGGACGCCGAGCAGGTCTTCTCGGAGGACATTCAGGTCCTGTTCAGCAAGGTTGTAACGCTGGCCGAGAAGGCCGGCAAGCACGTAGAACTGCTTGTCGTGCCGGGTCCCGACCCGAACGAAGTGATTCTGGAGACAGCGGCCAAGCTGAAATCGAGCTCCATCATGATCGGCGTTTCGGGCAAGATGCCCGTGGACGCCTTTGCCAAGAGCTTCGGCGACGCCTGGGAACGTCTGCCGGCGCCAAGACCGAAGTTATCCCTCGAAATCGTTTCGCCCGACATGGACGAGCGGAACTTCATCAACTTGGGGCCGCATCCCCCCAGGCTCTGGCCGGAGGACGAGGACCTGCTGCACCGGCTCTGGCTGGACATGGCGCAGAGCGAGCCGGGCCGCGTGTTGCATCATCGCGACATCGTCCGTCTGGCGCTGCGCCGGCTGGAACGCGACTGGCAGGCCGGACGGCACAAAGAGGTTCTTGGCGAGGTTGAGGACAAGAACTCCTGAGGCCAAAGGCTGGTCCGGGACGGTGACGTTCAGTGGGCGCCCGCCCCGACGCTTGAGAGATATTCCTGACGAGTTAGCGCTGTTTGCCTCCAGAGCCGCTAAAATGATCTGAACATCGGCCGTATTACGGCCGGGCGTTGAGAGGCAAACAAAGTGGATGACAAATCGGGCGGCAGCCGCCGCCAATTCATCTTCAAGCTAGGCGCGGCCGTACCAGCCGCACCGGCGATTCTGAGGGCCAACGGCAAGAGCGGCCTGAAATTGCCCGTTATGGGCAGCGGCGCGCACGTCTACGAGGCGATCCACGATTGGGGCGAGTTGCCCAAGAGCATCCGCTACGGCAACACCCACGGCGTCTGCGTCGATGCGCGGGGCCACGTCTACATTCATCACACCGTCCACTCCAGCAGCGAGAGCGATGACACCATGGTGGTCTTCGACCACAACGGCAAGTACGTGCGCTCCTGGGGCCGGGAGTTCAAGGGCGGCGCGCACGGCCTGCATATCCACAAAGAAGGCCGCTCTGAGTTCCTTTACCTATGTGACACGCAGCGCGCCGTCGTCGCAAAAATGACGCTGGCGGGCGAAAAGGTTTGGGAACTGGGGTATCCGAAGGAATCGCCGGCTTACCGTCTGAACGCCGACGGATCTCCGGCCGTGAAGTACAGTCCCACTAATCTGGCCGTCGCCCCCAACCTGGACGTATACGTAGCCGACGGCTACGGATCCAGTTTCATCAATCAATACAACTCCAAAGGCGAGTTCATCCGCACGTTCGGAGGCCAGGGCAAAGAGGCGGGGCAACTCGACTGCCCGCACGGCATCGTTCTGGACCTTCGCGCCAAGGAGCCCCGGCTGCTGGTCGCGGATCGCAAGAACCGGCGCTTTCAATACTTCTCGCTGGACGGGCGTCACCTGGGCTTCGCCGCACTGGGCGACGTCAAACTACCCTGCCATTTCGACCATAGGAATGGGCTCTTGCTGGTCCCGGATCTGGAAGCGCGTGTCACGCTGATGGACAATAATGACCGCCTGCTGACGCATCTGGGCGAGGACGATTCGAACACTTGGGGCCAACTCAGGAAAGAGGACCGCTCCCATTTCGTTCCGGGGAAATTCGTCTGTCCCCATAGCGCTTGCTTCGACCACGATGGGAACATCTTTGTAGTGGAGTGGGTTGAGGTCGGACGGGTGACCAAACTGCGGCGCGTGTGAACGCCGCTCCAATCGTACCCGGCCGCGTCTGCCCGGCCTCCCGGACTTCTGGGGCAACGGCGCGAGGACACAGCATGGGCGATATCAGGGTACGGTTGGCGACGGCGGAAGACGCGGAGTTTCTTGTGCGCGGCAACGCGGAGATGGCCTTGGAGACCGAGCATCTGTCGCTGGATCTCGACCGGCTGCGCGACGGCGTTCACGCAGTTTTCGAGCAGCCCGCACGAGGCGTCTATTACGTGGCCGAGGTGGATGGCCGCCGGGCGGGACAGATGATGATCACCTACGAGTGGTCGGACTGGCGCAACGGCGTCTTCTGGTGGATCCAGAGCGTCTACGTGGAGAAGTCATTGCGCGGTCAGGGAGTCTTCAAAGCCATCTATCGGCACGTCGAAAATCTGGCGAAAGCTAAGACGGGCGTATGCGGGCTCCGATTGTATGTGGAGAATAGCAACAGCCGGGCCCAGAGCACCTATGACAGCGTTGGGATGAAGAGAACGGTCTACCAGATGTTCGAGGCGGACTTTGTGCTCGTCCGGGATTGAAAAGTGCTTTCATCCGTTTTGGAATGAGTAAGTTGGCGCTGCTTCTGACTTGCCTGCCTGCGTCGCCCCTCATTCGGGCAACCGACGGGTTTCTCCCGGACGCAGACCAGTCTTGAGATCCTTCCATTGTCGGGACTGTTGGAGTATGCAACGGCGCTGTTGTGTTCTCCAACAGGTGTTCTGACTGCTACACGTTCGTACTCCTTTTAGAATCAGTAGCTTGCCAATCTGGGCGGTTTGGCCTGCGGCGTGCACTATGCAGGGTGGCCGCAGAGAGCAGCCCAAAGGAGCACAAAACAATGGCAGTCGTACTTATCATCATCACCTTCGCGGTGTTCATCGCAATCGATTGGTTCATGCATCACGGGAAGGCGCCCGCACTCAGTTTCGCCGAGGCGCATGGGGCAGGCCAGGAGCCCGCGGACGAGATCGTCGCTGGTTTCCATCTTCCTAAGAGCTTGCGCTATCACCCTGGTCACACTTGGGTACAGCGCGAGCGGAAGAACTTGAATCGCGTCGGCGCCGACGAGTTTGCGGCGATCCTCGCCGGCCCGGTGGACCACATCGAGCTGCCCAAACCGGGCACATGGGTCCGGCAGGGCCAGAAGGCTATCTCCTTCTTCCGCAACGGAGAAAAGATCGAGATGGTGTCGCCTGTCGAGGGCGAGATCGTCGAAGTGAACCAGGAATTGGCCTCCAATCCCGCACTGCTGCGCCAGGACCCATACGGCAACGGTTGGCTGATGTCGGTTTTCGCTCCCGACGAGGAAGGCCCTTCCCGCAACCTGCTGCCGACGTCGCTGATCTCCGCCTGGATGAGAGAAGCCGCCGAGAAGTTCTACATGCTGCAGCCAATGCCCGCGGGTGCGACCGCCGCCGATGGCGGGCGTCCTTCCGAGATGGCCACTGCATCAATGGCGCCAGAAGTGTGGAAAAAAGCCGCAAAAGAGTTCTTTCTCAGCTAAGTGAGTCGCCCACAAAGTGTTGAAATACCCTACCTTCGGACAAAGATGTCTGATATACAGAAGGTAGGGTTTCTTATTTTAGGAGTTTGAGATGGCAAAGGCGATTCTGTACGACAGCACGATTTGTATCGGCTGCCGGCAGTGCGAAGAGGCTTGCGCCGCGGGCAAGAAACTCGCATACAACGAAAAGATTGCCGCGGAAGAGCACCTGTCGGAACGCAAGCTTACGACCATCCGCACCTTCGGCGAACGGTTTTCCCGCAAGCTTTGCATGCACTGTCAGGAGCCGAGTTGCGCTTCTGTCTGCCCTGTCGGCGCGTTGGAAAAGACCAAGCTCGGCCCGGTGGTCTATCACGAGGATCGCTGCATGGGTTGCCGCTACTGCATGGTGGCCTGCCCCTTCCAGGTTCCCGTCTACGAGTGGAATTCTCGCCTGCCGCGCATGCGGAAGTGCGACCTTTGCGTGGATAAGCTCACTCAAGGCGGCGTGACCCGGTGCAGCGAGATCTGCCCGGTGAACGCCACTATTACCGGTGAGCGGGATGCGATGGTGGCAGAGGCCCGCAAGCGCCTTGCCGAGAAGCCCGCGGATTATTACCCCGCCATCTACGGGGTCAATGAAGCGGGCGGCACCTCGGTGTTCATCCTCTCCGCCGTGCCCTTCGGCCAGATCGGTTACAACACGGAGATTCCCAAGTCCTCCATGCCGCAGCTCACCTGGAATGTCTTGCAGCACATTCCACAGGTTGTCGTCGTCGGGACGGTTCTGATGGGCGGCATCTATTGGATCACCAGCCGCCGGGACGACGTTGCGCGCGAGGAGGGACGCTAATGGCCGCCAAGTCTTTTTTCAACTTCTGGCGAATTGTCGGGGCGGCGCTGATGCTGGCGGCGCTGGCCGCAACGGTGCTGCGTTTTGGAGGAAGCCTCGGCGCTTCCACAAACCTGAGCGACAAGTTCCCCTGGGGCATCTGGATCGGCTTTGACGTCCTATGCGGAGTCGGTCTGGCCGCGGGCGGATTCACGCTCGCCGCCACGGTCCACATTTTCCACCTCAAGCGCTTTGAACCGATCGTGCGGCCAGCCATCCTCACCGCGTTTCTGGGCTACGTCCTGGTCTGCATGGCGCTGATGTTCGATCTCGGGCGACCGTGGAACATCTGGCATCCGCTGATCATGTGGAATCCGCATTCGGTGATGTTCGAGGTGGGCTGGTGCGTGACGCTTTACACCACCGTGCTCGCTCTGGAATTCCTGCCGCTGGTTCTCGAGCGGTTCCGTTTGGAGCGGGCGCGGCTGATGCTGCGGCGCATCATGATTCCCATCGTCATCCTGGGCGTGATCCTCTCTACGCTCCATCAGAGTTCGTTGGGAACGCTGTTCCTCATCATGCCGGAGAAGATGAACGCGCTGTGGTACACGCCGCTGCTGCCGATCCTGTTCTACATTTCGGCGATTGCGACGGGGCTGGCGATGACCATCTTCGAGAGCTGGCACAGCGCGCGCGCCTTCGCCCGTCAACTCGAATTCCCGCTGGTCCAGAAACTCTCGCGCGTGCTCGCCGTGATGATCGCCGTCTATATGGCGATGCGCTTCATGGACCTCTCGGCCCGCCACGCCTGGGGGATGATGGACCAGCCTGGCATGGAGCGTTGGCTCTTCGGACTTGAAGTCGTGCTGATGGGCGTACCGATGCTGCTCCTGTTCCGGGAGCGCACGCGCCAGAGTCCGCAGGCGATCTACCTTTGCTCGGTGATGTACCTGCTCGGATTCGTCACCAACCGGCTAAACGTCGGCATCACCTCGATGGAGCGCGCTTCGGGAGTGCAGTATATTCCCAAATGGAGCGAGATCGCCGTTACGCTTGGATTGGTGGCCGCCGGATTCGCCATTTTCCGCGTAGCGGCGCACCATCTGCCAGTGTTCGAAGAGGAAGCGCTGCCGCCCGCTCCCAGGTCGTGGGAAACCGAAGCCAGCACGGCCTACGGAGTTCAGAGCGGCCAGTAAACGATGCCAGATCGCTCTGCCATTCGCATGCCTCGTCTGGGCCTGGCGGCCCGGTTGGCGGCGTGTCTCATCGGTGGGGCGATCGTCTATTCCTCCTGCTTCTCCTTCTTCCAGCAGCGCCTGGAGCAGCGGCAGCAGGAATCCCTGGTGAGCATGAGCGCGTCGCGCATCGCCGACGTCGTGCGCAACAGCGCGCGCGACGCGATGATGCACAACGACCGCGAGCGGCTCTACGCGATGATCCACGACATAGGCCGCGAACCGGGGATGCGGCTGCTGCGCATCATCAGCGAAGAGGGCCTGGTCCGCCATTCCACGCGCGCCAGCGAAATCGGGACGATGGTAGATAAGAAAGCCGAGGCTTGTTTCGGCTGCCACGCCCAGGACCAGCCGCTCGCACGCCTACCCAGCAGGGCGCGCACGCGTGTCTTCTTCGAACCGGACGGCCACCGCACGCTGGCCATCATTCTTCCCATCGAGAATTCGCCCGATTGCAGCAACGCCGCCTGCCACGCCCATCCGGCGAACCGCCAGATTCTGGGAGTGATCGACGCCCATCTCTCACTTCAGGGAGTGGATGAGCAACTGGCCGAACACCGCACGCAGATGATGGCTTTCACTATCGCCGCGGCTGTGATAGTCAGCCTGCTCAGCGCCGGTTTCATTTTCATCTTCGTGCACCGTCCGGTGAGAGAGTTGATCTACGGCACTTTGAAGATTGGCCGGGGCGATCTCAGACACCGCATCCACGTCGGATCGAGCGACGAATTCGGCCTGCTCGCCTCTGCCTTTAACCGCATGGCCGAGGAGCTCGGGCAGGCCTACGGAGAGTTGCAGCAGTGGGCCCGCCGCCTGGAGGATCGCGTCCACGAGAAGACGGAAGAGCTCGAAAAGGCGCACAAGGGCATGATCCATAGCGAGAAGATGGCCTCGCTGGGGAAACTGGCGGCCACGGTCGCGCACGAAGTGAACAACCCGCTGTTCGGGATGCTCACCTACGCCCGCCTGACGATGAAAGAGGTGGTGAAGTCGGACCTGCCCGAGGACAAGCGCAAGCGCATTCTGGAATACCAGGAGATCATCGACCACGAGAGCAAGCGCTGCGGCGAGTTGATGAAGGGACTGCTGACCTTCGCGCGCCAGTCGCCCCCGCAGCACGCCATGACGCAACTGAATAAGATCGTCGAGCGCTCGCGTGCTCTAGTGGCGCACCAGTATGAGTTAGCTCAGATCGAGCTGATCATCAATACCGATCCGGCGCTGCCGGAGATTTCCTGCGACCCGGACCAGATCCAACAGGTGCTCATCGTGCTGCTGGTGAACGCCTGCGAAGCGATGGGCCATGGCGGATCGGTGACCGTCAGCACGAAATCGCTTGAGGACGGCGCGGGCGTGCTGATCACGGTACGCGACACGGGACCCGGGATTTCGAGCGACGTTCAGGCCCAGATTTTCGAGCCGTTCTTCAGCACCAAAGACGACCAGCACCGCACCGGACTCGGTCTGGCCGTGGCGCGCGGCATCATCGACCGCCATGGAGGTACGATTACCGTGGAGTCCAAACCCGGCGAGGGAGCGGAGTTCCGGGTGCAGCTACCTCTATCGACGAAGCCACAATCCGCGCCGGCCGTGGCGAAAGAGAGTTCATGAGTACGACCCGCATTCTAATCGTGGATGACGAATTGGTGGTGCGCGATTCCCTCGCGCGCTGGTTTGAGAGCGAGGATTTCGAAGTAGTCACCGCTCCTTCGGCGACCGAGGCGCTCGACCGGATCATGCACGAGCGCTTTAGCCTGGCACTGGTGGACATCAAGATGCCGGGCGTGGATGGCATCGAGTTGCAGCAACGTCTGCGCCAGGCGGATCCCGATCTGCCCGTCATCATCATGACCGGTTACGCCTCGGTGGAAACCGCGGTGAAGGCTCTGAAGAACGGGGCTTACGATTACATCACCAAACCCTTCGATCCCGACGAGCTCGTGCACCTGGTGCGCAACGCGGTTTCGCACCGCGCCGCGGAGAAGGAAGTTGCGAAGCTCAAGGAGAACCTGAGCCAGGTCTTTCCCGAGACGCAACTGATTGGGCAGAGCCCCGGCATGCGCCGCGTCACCGAGATGGTGCAAATGGTAGCGGAGAGCGACGCGACCGTTCTCATCACCGGAGAGAGTGGGACCGGCAAAGAGATCGTCGCGCGCGCCATCCATTCCGCCAGTCCGCGCCGCTTCAGCCCGCTGGTCGCGATCCATTGCGGCGCTCTGACGGAGTCGCTGCTGGAGAGCGAGCTTTTCGGTTACGAGAAAGGCGCGTTCACCGGCGCACAGGCGCGCAAGAAGGGCAAGTTCGAAGTCGCCGACGGCGGCACCGTTTTTCTCGACGAAATCAGCGACATCACCTTGCGCACCCAGACCGATCTGCTGCGCGTGCTGCAGGAAAAAGAGATCGTGCGCGTCGGCGACTCGACGCCCGTGAAAGTGGACTTCCGCGTCGTTGCGGCCACCAACAAGCGCCTGGAGAAGCTCGTGGAGGCGGGCACTTTCAGGCCCGACCTTTATTACCGCTTGAACGTATTCAACATCGACATCCCGCCGCTGCGAGAACGCCGCGAAGACATTTCAATTCTGGCGCGGCACTTCATTGAGAAGTTCGCTTCTTCCATGAATCGGAATGCTCCGCGCCTCGCGCCCAGGACGCTGGAACTGCTGCTCGGCTATCACTGGCCGGGCAATGTCCGCGAGCTGGAAAACGCGATCGAGCGCGCGCTGCTCATCAACCGCGAGAACGATCTGCCGCCGGAGGCCTTCCCCTTCCAGGTAAATCCGTCGCAGCCGATCTACGGCCAGCGGCTGGAAGACGTAGAGAAGGTCCACATCGAGAAGATTCTCGCCGAGACCAATTGGAATCTCTCGCGGACTGCGCGGCTGCTCGATATCGACCGGACGACGCTCTACAACAAGATCCGGCGTTATGGTCTGAAAGAGCCCGACCCTAAGGCCGTGCCGGCGGAGTAGGCTGCCGTTTGTGGGGGCGGCTCTCCAGGCCCCGCAAGCAAGGGGGAGGGGCTGTGGACGGATCGCCGGCGAGGTGGCTTGCACCGTGATGAAGGGCGTCGAGTTGATTCGCGCGGGCGCCAGCCCGCGCACCATTCCGCCGCTCCCATTGCTGGACCGGCTCTCGGCCGCGCTCGCCCGCCGCTTGGGCGTCTCGTGCCACGTGCAGGACTCAGTTCTGGAAATCGCCTTCGCCGAGGACGCATTGCGCGGACAATACTATTCCTCCGGCATTCTCGCCTCGGTGCCTGCTCAAGCCGCGGACCGGGTTGCGCTGGTCATCACCGAGGCCGACCTGTACGTCCCCGTGCTCACCTTCGTCTTTGGAGAGGCGCAGTTGGGGGGGCCGAGGGCCATCGTTTCCACTCACCGCTTGCGCGAAGAGTTTTACGGT
The DNA here is from genome assembly GCA_963823095.1 of Terriglobia bacterium. Taxonomy (GTDB): domain Bacteria; phylum Acidobacteriota; class Terriglobia; order Bryobacterales; family Bryobacteraceae; genus CAIVVT01. The sequence continues at coordinate 200,680 of CAWGKI010000012.1, read as the reverse complement.
CAGGCCGGCGACGAAACGAAGCTGAACGCGCGTCTCGCGAAAGAAGCTCTCCACGAGCTTGGCCACACGCAAGGACTGCGCCATTGCGACAACTGGCGCTGCGCCATGGCTTCGAGTCACGCGGTCGAGCGGCTGGATCTCAAAGAGGCGCAGTATTGCCGGCACTGCCTGGACCGTCTGGCCGGCTGATCTACCGGCGAGTAGGAGCCCCACTGTGGGTAACAAATCCGCGCTCGCTTCGTGTAGAACAAGTGAGGGAGGAATTCCACGATGATTTCCATTCTCCGGTCCGGGTTGGCATGCGCGAGCCTGCTCAGTTTTTGCGCCATGCCCAGCCAAGCGCAGCAGGTGCGCGTCTATGTGACCTCGAAAGGCGGAGACAGGCTGGCTGTCAAGCCTGCCCAGAAATTCGCCGCGGGGACCGTGCAGGGCACGGTTTTTCGCATCAATCCAGCCGTGCGATATCAGAAGATCGACGGCTTTGGAGCGTCGCTCCTTGAGGCAGGGCTGATCTGCATCAACAGCCTGAACCCTCCAGAACAGGAAAAGCTCCTGGCGAGCCTGTTCGACGCGAAGACCGGCGCCGGTTACTCGGCCATGAAGACGGTCCAGGCGGGCACGGACTTCATGTCCGCGGGTCCGTGGTACACCTACGACGACACGCCCGGCGACGTCGAACTCAAGCATTTTTCCATCGCGCGCGACCTCGCGCCGAACGGCCAGATCACGTTCATCCGGCGCGCTCGCAAGTATGGCAACTTCATGCTGCAGGCGCCGATGGATTACCCGCCCGATTGGATGCTTGCCAACGTGCAGGACCGGAAGAAGCAGGACGTCGATCCGAAATACTACGACGCCATGGCCCGCTACCAGGTGCGTTACCTGCAAGAGTACGCGAAGCAAGGCGTGTTCATCGATTACCTCGACCCCTTCAACGAACCGCTGATCTACACCAAAATTCCGTTTGCCTCAATCGGCGTCTATGTGCGCGACCACCTCGGTCCGCAACTCGCGAAGTCGGGGCTGAAGACGCGCATCCAATTCTGCGATTTCAACAATCGCGAGAGGCTTCTACGAAGCGGTGAATACAACGATGGGTGACGCGGGTTTTCGCAAATACATTTCGTCGCTCGCGTATCACGCCTATGGCTTCGACCACTTCGACAAGGTGGCGGAGGTGCACCAACGCTATCCCGACTTGCCGTTGTGGCAGACCGAAGTCTGTCACGCTTACGAGACCGATACACCGCGCGACAAGCCGCTGCCGCGCTACGACTACGAGGACGGCGATTTCTGGGGCAACCAGATCTTCAACGACATGGAATCGCACGCCTCGGCGTGGATTTACTGGAACATGATTCTCGACGAAAACGGCGGCCCGTGGCTGGTTTCGCCGGTTCACGGCAACCCCGAAAACAACGGGCAGCAGCCTGTCGTCGTGGTGGACCGCAAGCTGAAGAAGGTCACGTATCTTCCGCTGTATTACTACCTCGCGCACTTCAGCAAGTTCGTTCGGCCCGGGGCCTACCGTCTCGAGACCACTGGCGCGGCCAAACAGGTTCGCGCGCTGGCGTTTCAGGGATCGGACGGCGGCATGACCGCCGAACTGCTGAATAGCCGCAGTGAGCCGGCAACGGTCACGCTTGAATTGAACGGGCACTCCCTGCGATTGGAATTGCAGCCGATGTCGATCACGACGTGCCTGTGGAAGTGACGCGGACTATTCTTCCTTCATCTCCCAGCGGTCCACGTGGAACTGCGCGGTGCTCTCATTCCACACTCCGAACTTCGCGGCCATCTGGCCTCCATCCACCACGAGCGCTGCCCCCGTGATGTAGGACGCCAGGCCGGATGCGAGGAAGGCGACGGCGCTCGCTACTTCCTCGGGCTCGCCGCCGCGTCCCAGCGGAATATGGCGAAAATACTCGCGCACGATGTCCGCGGTCTCGAACGCTTCGCGCGTGAGGGGAGTGCGAATGAAGCCGGGGCAGACAGCGTTGACGCGGATCCCGAAGGGGCCCAGTTCGTTGGCGGCCGTGTGCAGAATTCCGAGCATGCCCGCCTTCGTGGCGTTATACGCGGCGAGGTCCGCCTCCCCGTCGTAGCTGTTGGTGGAAGCGGTAATGACAATGGCGCCGGAGCGTCGTCGCTTCATCCCTTGTGCGGCAAGTTGCACGGTCAGGAACACGCCAGTCAGGTTCGCCGCCAGCGTATCGCGCCAGATCGTGTCGTCGGTTTCCATGAATGCGGCGTGGCGGGCGATGCCTGCGTTGGCCACGGCGATGTCGAGCGGGCCGCACCGTTCCAGCGCCGCGGCCAGCGATGCTCGATCTGAGACATCGGCTCGCACGTATCGCGCCGGCCAGTCCACCAGTGGCGGCTCGTTCCGGTCTATGATCGATACTTGCGCGCCCGCATTCGCGAATTCGCGAGCTATCGCGAGTCCAATGCCACTGGAGCCGCCGGTCACCAGCGCGGTCTTGCCTGTCAATTGGAGCTGCATGATGGTGATTCTAGCGCCTGGTAGCGCGGACCCCCAGGTCGATTGCGCAGCGTGCTATATTCCTTGCTTCATGCCGGGCAACGCCATCTCGCCGAGACTTCTGTGCAGATTTGCGTTCGCGTTCTTGACCGTGTGCGGCATGTTGAACGCGCAGCCTAAGCCCGAAGAATGGAAGCCCATGTTCGATGGCAAGACCCTGCAGGGCTGGCGCGAGACGGCCTATACCGAGCGGGGCGAGGTCCGGGTCGAGAAGGGAACCATCGTGTTAGGCCGGGGCGCGCCGTCTGACCGGCGTAAATTGGACCGGTGCGTTTCCGCACACCAACTATGAGTTGCGCTTCGAAGGCGCGCGGCTGCAGGGCAACGACTTCTTCGCCGGCCTCACGTTTCCCGTCGGAGATTCGTTCTGCACCTGGGTGACCGGCGGCTGGGGCGGCGACATCGTGGGGATCTCCAGCATCGACGGCTGGGACGCTTCGGACAACGAAACGCGCTCCTATTTCAACTTCGAGGAAGGCCGCTGGTACGCGCTGCGATTGCGCGTGACGGACGACCACATCATGGCCTGGATCGACGACAAGCCGGTGGTGGACGTCAACGTCGAGGGACGCACGCTCAGCCTCTATTTCGGCGAGACGAAACTGTCGGCGCCGCTGGGATTCGCTTCGTACCGCACGACGGGCGGATTGCGCAAAATCGAGTATCGCCTGCTGCGGGCTCCGTCAAAAGATTGACGAAGCGTTCCCGCAGCAGGCGATGTCGTTTCAAGCGGCTTAGCGATTCTGAGCTTTACCCGTTCAACTTCCAGCCCGAGCGATACTCGCGCTTCAGATAGTCGTTGGCTTCCGTCATGTTCGTCACGCGGCCAGTCGCCGCGTCGTACTCGAGCTTCTTGCCTGCGCGATGAGCCACCAGGCCGAGCAGCATCTGCTCCATCATGGTGCCCGAGTAATCGAAGTCGCAGTGGGTCTTCGTGCTGGTCCCGTGCGTGACGCCGTTGCTCGCGCCTTTGCAGGCTTCGATCCATTCCAACTGGAAGACGTCGGGCCGGCGGTTCGCCAGAGTGCCGTTCTTCTGGTCGTCGAGGATGGATTCGACCTCTGGATTCGGCAGTCCCAACGCCGCCGGGATGCCGCCTTCGATCATCTGGATCGCAGGGAAGCCGTTTGCGGCCCGCTCCATGGTCGGCATCGCCGTCATGCCCTTGGGCAGGGCGGGCGCGGGACGAGGAGCCCGCGCCTGCGCCGGGTTGCGGCGCGGAGGACCTTGCGTCGGCTGGCCCGTGCCGTGGACCAGCGGAAGCAATTCGTCTTTGCCGCGCCGCTTGTAATAGGTGAAGTCTCCGTCGTCGTTGTTGGGGATGATCGTGCGCGTGGTGAAGTCGGCGAAGATGCTGCCCTTGGTGCCTTCGAAGATCGCGCCATTGCCGACTCGCGACAGATCGATGTAGCTCTTGGGCGCTTTCGGTTTCAATCCGCCCTGATACCAGATGTTCTCGATCGGTCCGCGCCAACTGTTCGCCGCGTGCTGGAAGCTCACCTTCAACTTCACGGGGCAGACGTCGGGCGAGTACTTGTCGCTGACGTCCTGGTCCACCTCGATGGCGGATGGAGCGCCGGCGTCGATCGAGTTCCACACCAGGTCCATCGTGTGCGCGCCCATGTCGCCCATCTGGCCGACGCCGAAGTCGCGGTACATATTCCAGAACAGGCAATTCATGCCGTTGGAGCCGCCGAAATACTGCGGGCTGTAGGGGTGATACGGCGACGGGCCGATCCACTGTTCGTATTGCAGGAACGACGGCGGCATGCCTTCGCCGGCCGGGTAGCCGGGCCGCGGAAGTTCGCGCGCGTCCCAGCTATGGACGGTCTTCAACTCGCCGATCGCGCCGTCCAGAATCAACTCGCGGATGCGTTCGAAGTTCGGATAGGCGTGACGCTGCGTGCCGTGCTGCGTGGCCAGCTTGACCTTGCGCTTGAGGTAATTCTCGCGGACCGTGCGGACCTCTTCCACGGTGATGCCCATCGGCTTTTCGCAGTACACGTGCATGTCGCGATTCAGCGCCCAGTTGGCGATGAAGGCATGGTGGTGATCGGCGGTGCAGATGATCACGGCTTCGATGTCTTTCTGGTCGAGCATCTTGCGCCAGTCCCAGTAGACCTTGGCTTGGGGGAAGACCGCGAGCGCTTCCTTGGTGCGGCGTTCGTTGATGTCGCAGAGCGCCACCACGTTCTCGGTCATCATCGAGTTGTAGTGCGCGGTGCCGCGGCCCCATACGCCGACCAGGGCGATGTTCAGCTTGTTGCTGGGGGCGTTCGCGCCACGCAGCGTACCGCTCTTGAGAATCGTCAATCCGGCCACGGTGGCGGCCGCGGACTTCAGCAAATCACGTCGTTGCATAGCTCAGACCTCCTGAATATCCTATCGGAGGTTTGGGGCCGGTGGAGGTCGGGAGCGAATTGGGGCGTGGGAATTCTAGAATTTCTGCGTGGCCACTACTGAGCCAGACTCAGCCGGACTGCTCCAGAATGGGCGGAATGTCACGCGCACCATGCAAGACGCGAACGATCTCCAGTGGTTGCTTATCGGGGCTGTAGACGATCAGGTAGGAATACACAGGCCAGAACTTCACATCGTGGTCGGTCAGATCCTCACGCCTGTGGCCAATCCCGGGGTTCCGGCTGAGCAGCCGGAATGCTTCCAGCAGCGCCAGCCTGACGCTAGTGGCCGCGGCCAGATTGTCGGCGGCAATGTACTCCCAGATTTCCTCGATGTCCGCAACTGCGAGCGGCGAGAGACGGAATCCGCTCATGCCGTCTTGCGCCGGACGGCCTCTTTGGACTGCTTTGCCGGCTTTGCCGGCTTCCGCTGCCGGAGAATCGCTTCGCGGGATTCGAGTTGAGCGAAGAATTCTTCGCCGTCAACTCCCTCGCCACGCCGAAGCGCGTCGAGCCCTGCCGCGATCTTCTTGCTCAGTTCATCTTTGCGGAACTTGAGCAATTGGTCGCGCTCCTCCATCAGCCGAAGCGACTCGCGGATGACTTCGCTCGCGGAGTTGTAACGGCCGGTCTTCACTTTGCGTTGAACGAGTTGTTCCAACTCTGGCGTGAGATGAACATTCATGTGGCGGTGCGCATCCTCTCTTGCCGGGTCTCAATTTCGAGGTTACTCAGGCTGTCCAATGCTGTCAATGTTGGACATACCGGCGACACGGGAACGAAATGCGAGAAGAGAATTCGGAGCGAAGATTCGGGGGGTGTCGAGGAGTCGCCACGCCGCGACTTCACCGGCGACGCGCCAATCGCGGCACCGCTCGACCTCACAGGATGTGAGAGCCTGGGCAGGCGGCTTCGGAGGTAAGGCGAAACGCGATTTGAAAAGCGCTTTTCGTTATGGGCGGTAAACCACTGATTCCACAGGGCCTATTTTGAGCGGACGAAAAACGTGTTTTCGCTGACAATGCCGAGTGTTTTCGGACGGAGATGCCTCGGTCCGTCTCCACGCGAACCCTGGCTCAGGCCGTTCCTGCAACCGGGGCTACCCAGCGGAGCAGGAAGAAGTGGTGGCCGCACAGCTCGCATCGGAAGGGCAGAAAGAGCCAGTAGATCGCCCGCTCGAAGCCATTCCGGGCGCCCACGCCGCGGAACTCGACGGATCTACAGTACGGACAGTGGCGAGTGAACACGCCTAACAGTAGCTCTTATTCGTCATGAGCGCACTGGTTCATTCAATTGCCAGCCCCTCCAGAGCGGCCCTAATGCAGACGCGCGCCGGGGCAGGCGGCCGTTCACCGCTTCGCGCGGTACTACTGCCGCACGTCGAGAAAGCTGCGAATGAACCGGGCTATTGCGCGCTTGGCGATTTCGGGATCGATGTGAAACCGCCTAGTGGGTCTACCCGCAAGCCCAACCCTGTGATGGCGGTGCCAGAGATCGAGCGGAACTGGATGACTCCGCGATTGGCGGTGGTTGCGGGAAGCAAGTCCGTCAATATCGACGACGTGTGACCGCCCGAGCGCAGGTCTATCGTCTGTACTGCGAGTTGAGATCCCTGCTCATTCCAAATCGTGGTGGCAACCGTCACGGGAGTGCTCGCGGCGAGATTGGCGAGTGCCAGACCCGTTTGGAAGCCGTTCGTATTGTCGTAAGGCATCAGGAAAGACGGCTGGAAGGCCGTCTCAAGCGGCACAGTGCCCTCCGATTGAATCCCTGCCACGGAAGTGTAATGGAACACGCCGTAGCCCTGGATAGGAGCCGAACTGAGAACCTCCGCCCACCCCGATGTTGCGACGGCGGATTGAGAACCGGTCTCGAAGAGAACGGTAGCGTAGGGTGCAATGCTTTTGTTCAAGCTGGTCGCGTTGAGCGATTGGGAGCCGCCATTCTCGGTGACGGTCAGCGGCAGATTCAGCGGAGTTCCGTCGTCGGCCCAGAACTTCACCGTGACATTGATCGATGCCGGCGACGGATTGAAGATGTACGTGGACGATCTCCATCCACCGCCAGAAGCCACTTGCGAGAGAACTCCCGAGCGAGTCAGCGCAGAACCGCCTGGACCACCCGATCCAGTGGCACTAATGCTCAGGGCAAGTGCCAATGTAGCGGTTGCGGAAGCTTTGTCTGTGACTTGAACCGTGAAGTTCGAGGATGCCTGAGCGGTCGGCGTGCCCGAGATCAGGCCGGTGTTCGCATTCAGGCTGAGCCCCGGAGGCAAGTTGCCCAGGACAGACCAAATATAGGGCGGAGCGCCACCGATCGTGGACAGATTGTACGAATAGCCAGTCCCAGCGGTTCCGCCAGGGAGCGGAGACGGCGTTAGGATTGTGAGCGGCCCACCGCTGTAAATGACGATGGTGAGTTCCTGGGTTGCTTTCAATTTGGGGATAGAACTGTCCTGGAAATTGACCGTCACCACAAAAGTGCCCGAGACGGTAGGTGTCCCGCTGAGGAAGCCGGAACTGCTGAGCGACATTCCCGAGGGCAGTCCCGTTGCGGACCAGGTATAAGGTGAGGTGCCGCCGGTGGCCGTGAACAGCTGCGCATATGGCCCATAGGGCACACCGGCCACGCCATCGGGCAACGGCCCGGTATATCCCATTTTCAAGGATTCGCCCGCTAGCGAGATACGCCCGATCTTGTTTGCGGAGCTCTCCGTGAACCACAATGCGCCATCCGGCCCGCCGGTGATTCCGGCTGGTTGTTGAACGGCCGCCGGAAGGGCGTACTCCGTGATGCCGATGGTCTGAGCAGTCGAGAACTGTGCCGGGATGGCCAGCATCGAGGCCAGCAAGAGCCAGTCTCCCCTCCTGTACCAGCCCGCTCGCCTTAGCTTACTCGGACTCCAATTGGACCGATGAAGTAGATGCGACACTTGCATGATTTCTCCGTAACCTTCTGCTAACTGCCATGATACGCGCCGGGCTGAACCGCGCGTTGAACCGCACAATGCACTCGTCGGCCCCTCAAGCGTGCCTGCAGCAACCGCTTCGCAACAACGACGATCTACGATGGACAGGGCTCGGCATGCGCGGACTCAACAGGTCCGGCCATGCGGACCTGGCTTGTCGGTTTCATAGCTATAGAATGGGGAGCAGCCTTGATAGCGCTCGGCGCTCATCCGTCGAGGAATTCTGCACCGCGAATACAACTCATGTTTCAACCACGCATTTCTTCCATCTTGCAACTCAGCTCTCTGGCCCTCAGCTTCGGCTGCGGACTCTTCTTGAACGTCTGCCTTTCCGCGCAGGACGCGCCCATGGCTCCTGCCGATTTGCCGGGAAGGGGTCTGGCCCAGCATGAGTTCTTCTACGCCGGCGAGCAGAAGCAGCACCAGATGTTCATCGTCAAGCACGGCCGCGTGGTCTGGTCCTACGTGGACGCGAACAACAAAGGCGAGATCAGCGACGCCGTGATGCTGTCCAACGGCAATATTCTCTTCGCGCACCAATATGGAGTGACGCTCATCACGCCGGACAAGAAGGTGTTGTGGAACTTCGACGCTCCGCAGGGAACAGAGATCCACACGGCCCAGCCGATTGGCAAGGAACGGGTGCTCTTCATTCAGAACGGCGATCCGGCCATGCTGCGCGTGGTCAATATCGTGACCGGCAAGATCGAGCGCGAGTTCACTCTGCCGACGGGCAATCCCAAGAGTGTCCACGGCCATTTCCGTCATGCGCGGCTGACGCCGGCCGGGACCGTTCTCGTTGCCCACATGGACATGAAGAAGGTTGCGGAATACGACTCCACCGGCAAGCAAGTGTGGTCCTACGACGTGGAAAGTCCCTGGTCGGCGGAACGGCTCAAGAACGGCAATACGCTGATCACGACCAACAAGAAGCTCGTCCTGGAAGTGGATCCCAAAGGGAAGGTGGTCTGGCAATTGACGGCGGAAGATGCGCCAGGCTATCAGATCCAGGGCTTCCAGATCGCCACGCGCCTGCCGAGCGGCAACACGCTGGTCAACAACTGGGTGAACCAATGGAGCACGACGGTGGACAAGGCCAACGCTCCCATTCAGTTCCTGGAGTTCACGCCGGACAAGACGATTGTGTGGGCTCTGCGCGCCTGGGACACCCCCGCGGATCTGGGCCCAGCCACGACCATTCAATTGCTGGATCGGCCTGAAGCGGCGGAAAACGTCCACTTCGGCGATATTCGGTAAACCCGCTATTCCGTGCCGGGACGGAAAGCGGCCGCGCGCTTCTCCAGAGCATCGCGCAGCATTGCGGCGGTGACTGCGGTGGTGCCCATCTGTTCGACGCCCACGCCGGCCGCTGTATTGCCCAGCGTCGCGGCAGTGAGCAAGTCTCCGCCCACGCTCAACACCAGACTCATCGCGGCGATCACCGTGTCGCCGGCTCCGCTGACGTCGTAGACGTGACGGGCAATCGAGGAAACATGAATGGGCTGCTTGCCGCGCTCGAACAGCGTCATGCCCGCTTCGCCTTCCGTAATGAGCATTGCGTCGACGGGAAGTGCATCGAGCAAGCGCGTCCCCAGGCTCTCGGTGGAATGGGAACCCGGCCCATCGAGGCCGAGCGCTTTAGCCGCTTCCGACCTGTTCGGCGTGACGACGGTAGCGCCCGCGTAGCGGTCATAGCGCACGCCTTTGGGATCCACAACGACGGGCTTGGAAGCCGCGCGGCAGAGCCGGATGATGCCCTGCACGAGCGTATCCTTGAGGACGCCTTTGGCGTAGTCCGAGAGCACGACGACGTTACAGTAGGGCAACTTCAGCCGCACGTGGTTGAGGATCGACTGCTCCGTCTCGGGGAGAATGCTCTCGGTACTCTCCTCATCCAGTCGGACGACGTGCTGGCTGTGTGCAATGATCCGGGTTTTCACGGTGGAGCGCCGCCCGGTTTCGGCAAAAAGACCGTCGGTAGGCAGACCGGACTGCCGCAAGATTTTGCACAATGTTCTCGCAGACCCGTCACTTCCCAGCACGGCGGCAATCTCGGCTACCCCGCCCAGGCTTAACACGTTCAAACCTACGTTGGCGGCTCCGCCGGCGGCTTGCGTTTCCCTGACCTTCGCCACCACTGGAACCGGGGCCTCGGGCGAAATACGACTGACGTGGCCCCAAATGTAGCGGTCGAGCATGATGTCGCCGACCACCAGCACGCGGGCGTGCCGGAAAGCGTCGATCAACGCGTTGTAGCTGGAGGGAGTCTGCTCGTTCATGGAGTCGATTCCGATTCGGTCCCGGGAGGCTGTGCCGCGCCACTCACTCTCGCCCGGAATTTCCATTGTGGCCCAGATGCTGGGGCCTGACCACCCGGCGACGCCTTTCCGCTCGATTTGCAGCGGACAAAACGAACTCAAACTCTGTCTTTGCGTATAATTCAATGCGGCGAGGGACCGCCTTCCATGGCAAACGTGAAAACCGCAATTATCGTGGCCGTCATCGTGGGCATCTGCGTTTCAGTGGCGATGACCTTGTTGCTGCCCGGCCTGCCGCAAGCCGCTATTTCGGCCGGCGCAGCCGCAGGCGCGAGTGCGGCCGTGGTCGTCGTTCTACGGCGTAGGCGGCGGTATGAGACGGACCCGCAAGTCCGCGGGTGACCCCCTGGTCACCCAGGCAGTGCCCGCATTGTCGCTAGGATTAGTCGCCGAATGGCCGACCTGGGGGTCGGCCGCAGACCAGGGGGGCTGCCCTACAGATCGCTTAGCAATTCGGGCCGAAGTCTTTCTCGAAGGCTTCCATCAAAGGAGCGCCCCATCCGCCCTTGGGCTTCATCTTGCCCGCAAAGAAGCGCAAAATCGGCGGCTCCTCATAGAACTCCAGCCCGCCGATCATCTCGCGATGCTCGTAGAGCCACTTGAGGCGGTCCGCCGCGTATTGGAAGTGCGAGATCGTGTAGACCCGCCGGGGCACGGCCAGCCGGAGGAGTTCCATGTCGGACGGAACGTCGTTGCCGTCCTCATCGCGGTCCATCGAAACCGAGCCGCGCTCCATCCCGCGGATGCCGGAAGTGAGATAGACGGCTGCGGCGAGAGCGCCCGCCGGATACTCCGATTGCGGGACGTGGTCGATGAAGCGCATGGCATCGACGTGGCAGGCCAGACCGCCCGCCGGAGTGACCACTGGCACGCCCTTCTCTTCGAGCAGCGCCACGAAGTATTTGATGGCGTCGGCCGATGCGCCGGCCACTTCCAGGTCCGTCATTTCCCGCATGCCGACGGCCATCGCCTCGATCTCTTTCGAAGACATGCCGCCGTAGGTGAAGAAGCCCTCGTACACCGGCAGCCAGGGGCGGATGGCTTCATACAGGTCCTTGCGATTGGTCGCGATCATGCCGCCGCGCACGCTGCAGCTCTTGCGGCCGGAGAGGTAGCACAGGTCGGCGATGCTCATCATCTCGCGGATGATGTCGCGGATCGACGTGTTCTCGTAGCCCGCCTCGCGCTGATGGATGAAGTAGGCGTTCTCCGAAATCAGGCTCCCATCCACCACCAGGAAGATGCCGAGCGGCTCGATCAGCGCCTTCACCTGGCGCAGGTTTTCCATCGAAAACGGCTGGCCGCCGATCAGGTTCGTCGTCGCTTCCATGCGCACGAACGAAACGTTTTCCGGTCCCGCCTTCTCGATGGCCGCGCGCAGCCGGTCGAGATCCATGTTGCCCTTGAACGGGCACGTGCTCTGCGTCTTCAGGGCCTCGTCGGTGTACAGCTCCAGCACCTTGCCGCCGGCCAGGTCGAAATGCGCCTTGGTCGTCGTGAAGTGGTAGTTCATCGGGACGATGTGGCCGGGCTTCACGAAGATCTTGGCCAGCAGGTGCTCGGCCGCGCGGCCCTGGTGCACCGGCAGAACATACTGATAGCCGAAGATCTCCTTGACCGCATCGAGCAGCCGGTAGAAGCTCTCCGAGCCCGCATAGGCGTCGTCGGATTGCATCATGGCCGCCTGCTGGTTGTCGGACATGGCGTTGGTGCCGCTGTCGGTCAGCATGTCCAGGAAGATGTCGCGCGTGCGCAACAGGAAGGTGTTGTAGCCCGCCTCCTCAATCGCCCGCAGACGGTCGCGCGCCGGCGCGAGCCGCACCTTCTGCACGACGCGAATCTTGTGCATCTCGATCGGGATTTCAGTTCCGTTGGATAGACGTATGCTCATGGCGTTCTACTGGGGACGATGGCTTTCTATAAGAGTTTCAGACCTGGTAATCGTCAAGTATTTCGCAGCGCGACGACGCGAATCAAGCCGAATATCGAGAAATCGTCACGTGCACTGGCTAATGAAGTAGATGGTTTAATATAAGCTCTGCTGCAAGAGGCGCGTTGCAGCGCGCGATCCGGGATCGCTGTGGCTTGATGGGAGCAGGTGGCCCTGATAGCATCCCGGTATGCTTCGTACGCTCGGACTTCTCTTCATTTCCACAACGCTCCTTTCCGCGCAGCAGTTCGCCGACGTCCGCCCCAGCCCGCAACAGCTCAATTGGCAGGACCTGGAGATCGGCGTTCTGGTTCATTTCGGCCCCAATACCTGGATGAACCGCGAGTGGGGCGACGGCACCGCCGATCCGGCCATCTTCAACCCCAAGCAATTCGATCCCGATCAATGGGCGCGCGCCGCCAAGGCCGCGGGGGCCAAGTACCTGATCATGGTGTCCAAGCACCACGACGGCTTCTGTCTGTTTCCGTCGGCCGAAACCAAGTACGGCGTCGCTTCCAGCCCTTGGCGCAATGGCAAAGGCGACGCAGTGAAAGAAGTGGAGCTGGCCGCTCGCAAAAACGGGCTGCGTTTCGGCGTCTACCTCTCGCCTTGGGACCGACACGAGCCGAAGTACAAGAACACTCCGGAATACGACACCCATTACGCTCATCAGGTCACGGAACTGGCTTCGCGCTACGGCGAGTTGACCGAGTTCTGGCTCGACGGCGCGGGCAGCGAAGGCCACGTCTACGATTTCACTCGCTACATCCGCACGCTGCGCACCTATCAGCCGAACACGCAGATTTTCGCCGACGTTGGCCTGTTGCCTTATGCCGATATCCGCTGGGTGGGGAATGAAAGCGGCGTCGCGAACGAGGAGAACTGGAACGTCGTCGATGCCTATCAGCTCTTGCGCTGGCGTCCGGCCGAGGCCGACACGCCTCTGCGCGACGAGCACTGGTTCTGGCATCCGAACTCCGAGAAGCGGCTGAAGTCCGTGGAGAAGCTGATGGAGATTTACCACCAGACGGTCGGGCGCGGCGCGCAACTCGTGCTGGGCATCGCACCCGACGACCGCGGGCTGCTGCCCGATGTGGATGTGAAGCGGCTGGAGGAGTTCGGCGCGGAAGTGAAGCGGATCTATGGGAAGGGGCTGCTCTGCGCGCTCGCGGCGACCAACGGCTGCTATGACGGTCACCTCAGGGATGCCGTGCGCACCCCGACGCTGGATCTGAATTGGGAGATCAGGTTGAAATCGCCTGTGACCTTTGATCGGGCCGTCACCCAGGAAGAACTGACCAACGGACAATTCATCCGAAAGTACGAGATCCAAGGGCTAGTGGACGGTCGGTGGAAGACGCTCGTGACTGGCACGACGATCGGCCATAAGAAGATCGACATCTTCCCGCCAGTCACGGCAACCGAGTTGCGGTTCATAGTGAAGGAATCGCTCGGCCCAGTTCTGATCCAGAACTTTGACATCTTCAACGGGGCAGCTGCGAAATAGCGGGCAGGGTTGCGGCGCACGCCTTTAGCGTTCAGCGTCGACATTCATGCCGACGTCCGGCATATGGCGGCCTGAAGGCCGCCACAGCACGCTAAAGCGTGCGCCACAACTGCGTGCGCCACAGCGGCCGGCGACTCAGGTTCAGCCTCGCGGCTCGGATTCGGGGTTGGACATGCCCAGCCACTCGAAGCAGAGCGGGTTGCGGATGCCCACGCGCGCTAAAGCTCGACCGACGGTCGCGTTGATCAGGTCGTCGAGAGTCTTCGGCCGCGTGTAGAACGCCGGCACTGGCGGCATGATGACCGCGCCGTTCTCCGCTGCCTGCGACATCAATCGCAGATGGCCGGCGTGCAGATGGCGTTTCGCGGACCAGCAGCACCACCGGCCGTCCTTCCTTCAACTGCACATCGGCGGCGCGCGCCACAAGCTCGGCCGAGTAGCAATTGGCGATGGCGGAGAGCGTTTTGATGGAGCAGGGCGCGACCAGCATGCCCATCGTCTGGAAGGAGCCGCTCGCAATGGAGGCTCCGATGTTCGAACTGGGGTGGACCACGCTTGCCAATGCCTCGACATCCTTGGCCTTCCAGTCCGTCTCTTGCGTGATCGTGGCCCGCGCCGCGGGGGTCAGGATGAGATGCGTCTCCACCGAGGAGTCCCGTGCCGAGGGTCTCCAGGGCGCGAATCCCGTAGATGACGCCCGAGGCGCCGGTGATGGCGACAATCACGCGTTGCGGAGTACTGCGCTCCTGCATTGTCTTCTCGGCCTCCATGTTCTCTTCACCATGCTGCAATCGCGAGGCGCCAATCTAATTACTACAGTTTTCGAAAAGCCTCTCGTTGCTCCACTTTGCCATTGTCCTGCAAACACATACAATGAATGTTTTAAGTGGGTGAGAGGGATTTGGCCAATACGAAACCGGTTCGATTATTGACAGAGGAACGCCGCCGAATGGTCCTGGATCTTCTGGAGCAGGACGGGCGCTTGACCGTTGGCGACCTGGTGGAGCGCTTCGGCGTCTCATCCGTCACCGTGCGCACCGATCTGGACGCCTTGGCAAACGCCGGCGCTCTGGTGCGCTCTCACGGGGGAGCTGTCCGCCGCCTGGACCCTGTTCAGGATTACCCCATCAGCTTCAAGGACACGATCCACCACCCGGAAAAGGTTCGCATCGGACGTGCGGCCGCACAACTGATCCGGCCGGGCCAGACGGCGATCCTCGACTCGGGTACGACATCCCTTCAGGTTGCCCGGCATCTGAGGCTGCAGGGGCTCAAAGGCGTAACGGTAGTCACCAACGCGTTGAACATCGCCAGCGAGTTGGCCGAGGCTTCCGACTTGTCTCTAATCATGATCGGCGGGGTTTTGCGCCAACTCTCGAATTCATTTGTCGGTCCGCAGGCCGAGCGCATGCTCTCGCAACTGCACGCGGACCATTGCTTCCTGGGTGTCGACGGGCTCGATCCCGAGTTCGGACCCACGACCCCCGACCTGCTGGAAGCGCAGCTCAACGGCCTGATGATCGCGGTCTCCACAGAGGTGACCATCGTCGCGGACTCCAGCAAGATCGGGAAGCGCAGCCTCTCCGCGATCGGCAGTATCTCGTCGATTCACCGGCTGATCACGGACGATCGCATCCCGCCCGAAATGGTAGAGGCTCTCCGCGGCAAAGGACTGGACGTCATAGCCGCCTAGCTCCTCCCGGGGTACTTCCCACCAGGTTCACTCGGCCATGAGGTACATGGCGCCGACAGCGGTCACCATGCCCGTCACCAGGACTCCGTTCGGGATCACGTGGTAGAAAATCAGCGACAGGATGATGGTGAGCACGGGCGCCAGCGAGGTCATCGGGACCACTATGATGGCCTTGCCGTGGCGTAGGGCGTAGACCAGGCAGAGGGCTCCAATAGAATTCAGCACTTGGATCAAAGCGGCCAGATACGGCCCGCGCAGGCCCCATTCAATCGGCTTGGAGAAATCCGTCATCGCCACCGCCACCGGGATCAGCGCCACCGCTGTGACGGCCATGTAGAAGAAGATGCTCTCCGCTCGCATGGTGCCGTTGGAGAACTTCATGACATAGGCTTGCACGCCCCAGAAGCCAAAAACGAGCAGGGCGAGCGGCAGCCATAGCGCGGCGGGTCCCGAGGCGGTCGAAGGCGGCTGATAGGAGAGCAAGGCCAGAGCCGGCAGCGCCAGCCCGATTCCAATCCACGCGCGCCGGCTGGCACGCTCCTTCAAGAAAAGGAGCGACAGTCCCACCGTCACTACTGGATACAGCGAGACGAGTGGAAAGACGAGGTAAGCCGGCCCCGTTCGCAGCGCCTCAAACAGAACAAGCTGTCCACCTGCTCCGAGCAGCCCGACGCTCGATCCCAAGAGGATCGAACGGAGGTCCCGTTCGAGTTTCCAGCCGGCAATCTTCAAGCCCACCAGCGCGCACGGGATCATGGTCAGAGCCCAGACCGTGTAGCCCAGCGTCGCCGGGAATCCGGCCTTCTCGGGCAGTTCGATGAACGCGCCCCATACACCCCAAAACAGCGTGGTAACTGCTGCGAAAATTAACCAAGGCTTGTTCTTCATCGGCTACATCTTATCATTGCTTTCGCTTTGAGTTTCGATTTATTGCGGTGCGGGCCGTGCCCGAGTATAGCAATGCTTCAGCAGCGTGCAAGTCGAGCAGGGCATCAAGCAACCTGTTCAGAACTTCTACGATGACCGGGCAACGAATGCCGATCTGGAGATCGGCGTTCCCAGGGGTGGAGCCGTGACCGTGAACGGTTTGCGTCTTAAGCTACAATCACTTCGATGCCTTTTTCGCGGACGGCGTCGAGGAAGGGGGCGGAAGCGTGCGAATCCGTGATCAGGCGATGGACTCGCTCAATCGAGCCGATCCTGGAGACGCTGCGGCGGCCCAACTTGCTGAAATCGGCGACGATCGTCGTTTCTTTGGCGGCATCCATCATGGCTTCATTCAGGTGGGCCTCCAGGATATCCGGCGTAGATGCTCCGATCTCCAGGTTGAACCCGTCGACGGCGAGAAAGAGCCGGTCCGCATGGAGTTCGGCCAGCATGGCTTCTGCCTGAGGGCCGACGAAAGAAGAAGAGATCTGCCGCATCAGCCCGCCCACCATGATGAGCATCATTCCCGGCGAATCGGCCAGTTCCGTGGCGATGTTCAGCGCGTTGGTAATCACCGTGAGCCCCTGAAGTTTCATGGTCTTCAGATGACGGGCAATCTCCAGCGTGGTGGTTCCGTTATCGAGGATGATGGTCTCGTTAGGATTGACGAGCTTTGCGGCCGCCCGTCCGATCCTGGATTTTTCGGTCTGGTGGAGAGTCGCCTTGAAGCTGACCGGATAGTCCTTAGTTGGCTCTTGGGGGCACAGTGCTCCGCCATGGGAGCGGACCACGCTGCCGGTGGCGGAAAGCGCGTCCAGATCGGTCCGCGCTGTGACGGCGGAGACCCCGAAACGGCGGACGATCTCCGTGACCGTGACGCGGCCAGCCTCGGCCACCAGATCCAGAATCTTGCGGCGGCGTTCTTCCACTAGCAACCGTTGTGTGCTTATCATAGCTGGCGTATTCTTTCTGAATTAGCATAGCCCCATTCCGTTACAAGTCACACCGTATTTTTGTCATTGCCTTGCGGGGAAAGTTCCGGACGTGTGGGTGGGGTCGCCGTCGTCGTCCGAGTAGAGAGGCATCGTTCGCGCCAATCTCGCGCGGCTCCGACCCTCCTTAAGTCCGTTGGTTGCGGCCATCGGCCCCGTGCCAATAATTCGGATGTGGCTGTGTGATAACCTGTTATTTGTTCATCCGCGCCATCGATGCCGGTACGGGTCAGTGAGGCATTTGTCCTCCGCACCTACCCCTTCCAGGAAGGGGACCTGATCGTTAGCTTCTTCACGCGCGATCAGGGCAGGTTGCGCGGGGTCGCGAAGCGGGCGCGACGGCTGAAGAGTCCCTTCGGCAGTTCGCTCGAACGGCTTACTCAGGTGCGAGTCTCCTACTACCAGAAGGAGTCCTCGGAACTAGTGAGGCTGGAGGGCTGCGAACTGATCGAGTCGCAGTTTGGCGTGTTGAACTCCTGGGACGCGAGCGTGGCGCTCGACTATATCGCGGAGGTATCGGACCAGTTGTTGCCGCCGAACGAGCCGAATGACCGGTTTTACCGGCTTGTGGCCACCGTTTTGGCCGAGTTGCGACGCGAACCCGTGACTGGCGTGTGGCGGACCATCACCTACTTCACGTTCTGGGCCGTTCGCCTTTCGGGCTTTCTCCCGGAGTTGAAAGTCAGTCCGGCTTCGCGCGATCTGGCCCGCGCCATCGCCGTGGCGCCGATTGCGGAACTGGCGTCGATCGAGTGGACGAAGCAGACCGGCGCGGACATAAGACGGCAGCTTTGCCGCGAAATCGAGCTTCATATCGAGCGCAGACTCATCACTCTCCCTGTTTTGGAGAGCCTGTAGAGGACCCGCCCCTTCGAGAAAAAATGGACACCTTCCAGCAGACGATCTTCAAGCTAAAACAGTTTTGGGCGAAGCACGGCTGTGTGATTCAGGAACCTTACGACGTGGAAGTCGGCGCGGGCACCATGTGTCCGGAGACCTTCCTGCGCGTGCTGGGTCCCAAGCCTTACAGCGTCGCTTATGTGCAACCCAGCCGCCGCCCGGCGGATGGACGTTACGGCGAAAATCCGAACCGCCTCTACAAACATTCACAACTGCAGGTGATCCTGAAACCGGCTCCGGCCAATGTCATGGATCTGTACCTCGAGTCGCTGGCCGCGGTGGGCATCAACCTCGACCAGCACGATCTGAAGTTCGAGGAAGACAACTGGGAATCGCCCACGCTCGGCGCGTGGGGCATCGGCTGGCAGGTGATGCTCGACGGACATCGAGGTCACGCAGTTCACCTACTTCCAGCAGTGCGGCGGCGTCGATCTCGACCTGGTTCCCGCCGAGTTGACCTACGGCCTGGAGCGCCTGATTGCATTCTTGCAGGACCGCAAAAGCGTCTACGAAATCGAGTGGGTGGAAGGCCGAAGTTACGGCGATGTGCGGTTGCTCGAAGAGCAGCAGTTTTCGGTCTACAACTTCGAGAAGGCCGACGTGAAGATGCTGTGGACTCTGCTCGACCTGCATGAGGCCGAGTCGCAGCGGCTGATCGACGAGTTCAAGGCGCTGGGCGAAGGTCAGGAATACGACAAGCGCCGCTTCCCGCTGCTGGCCGCCTACGACCACGTGCTGAACTGCTCGCATACGTTCAACCTGCTCGACGCGCGCGGGGCCATTAGCGTCACGGAGCGCGTGGGCGTCATCGGGCGCGTACGCAAGCTCGCGGTCGGCGTGGCCACGGCCTGGATGGAGCAGCAGGCCTTGCTCAATGCAGCTCAGGTGGAGGTGGCGCAATGAGCGGTGCACTTCCTCTCCTGTTCGAGCTGGGCGTCGAAGAGATCCCGCATTGGATGATCCAGCCGGCGCTGGCCGACCTCGACCGGCTGTTCAAGGAATTCGTGAGCCAGCACGGCTTCGCGGCGCCGACCACTCCAACTGGACGGCACGCCGCGCCGGCTGGTGCTGCGCACCGAGCTGCCCGAACGGCAGGCCGACCGCGACGAGCTCGTCATGGGGCCGCCGAAATCGGCCGGGTCCGGGCGCGGCTCAGGGCTTTGCGCGCCGCAACAACACTACGGTGGAAGCGCTGTCGGTCGAGACCACGCCCAAGGGCGAATACTACGCGCTGCGCCGCACGGTGATTGGCCGCGACACGCGCGAACTGCTCGCCGAAGCTCTGCCCGCCATCATCACTAAGCTCCCCTGGCCGAAAGCGATGTACTGGACCGGCAAAGGCCAGCTCACTTTCATTCGTCCCATCCGCTGGATCGTGGCGCTGCTGGGCGACCAGGTTGTCGAATTCCAGGTGGCCGACGTAGCCTCCGGCGCGCTCAGCCGCGGCCATCGCCGCATGGGCTCGAACGAGATCGCCATCGACCACGCAAGCTACGAAGAGCGCCTGGAAAAGAACGGCGTCATCCTCTCGGCCGCCAAACGCCGCAAGCGCATCCAGGATGGCATCAAGAAGCTGCTGAGAGGCACCGGCCTGAAGCTGGTCGCGGACGACGCTCTGCTCAGCGACCTGGTGTATCTGACCGAGTATCCGACGCCGATCCTGGGCGAGTTCCGCGAGCAGTTCCTCGAACTGCCCTCCGAAGTTCTGTCCACGGTGATGCGGCATCATCAGCGCTACTTCACCCTGAACGACGCGGAAGGCAAGATGGCTCCCCGCTTCGTGGCTGTGATGAACATGAAGGCCGACCGCAAGGGCTTCGTCAAGAAGGGCAACGAGCGCGTGCTCGAAGCCCGCTTCAACGACGCGCGCTTCTTCTGGGAGCAGGATCTGCAGAAGACGCTCGAACAGCGCGTGCCAGATCTGGCCCACGTGACGTTTCAAGCCAAGCTCGGTTCCTATCTCGAGAAGACAACTCGCGTCGAGAAGCGCGCCGCGGAAATCGGCTCTGCACTTGGAATCGACGCTACGTCCGCAGTTCGCGCGGCGCATGTGGCCAAGACGGACCTCACCACGGAGATGGTGAAGGAACTCACCGAGCTGCAAGGTGTGATGGGTGGGCTTTACGCCCGCAAACAGGGCGAGCCGGACGAAGTCTGGAAGGCCGTGTACGAGCAGTACCAGCCGGTGGCGATGGATGCCCCAATTCCGGATTCGAAATCGGGCCAGCTTCTATCGCTCGCGGACAAGCTGGACACGCTGGAGAGTTGCTTCTCCATCGGCATGATCCCCAGCGGTTCAAGAGATCCCTTCGCGCTGCGCCGCGCCGCGCAGGGAGTCGTGAAGATCCTGGTCGAGGGCCGCTTACGATTCTCCGTCGGTACGCTGCGGCCCGACCTGCACGAGTTTCTGCTGGACCGGGCTCGCTACTACTTCAAAGACATTCGCGGCTTCTCGTACGACGAATTGAACGCCGTGCTCGCCGCGCAGAGTTCCGATCTGGTTGACGTGGAAGCGCGCCTGATCGCGCTCAAGCAGGTACGCCAGACCGAGAACTTCGAAGCGCTGGCGGCGGCATTCAAACGCATCCGCAACATTCTTAAACAGGCTGGCGCGTATAGCGACGCCCTCGACGCCGCACTGCTCGAAGCCGGCGCGGAACGCGATCTGCACGATGCCATGTCGGGCGTTCTGGCCCGCGTCGTCGAATTCCGCAAGAGCGACGACTACATCCAGGCTCTGACCGTTATCTCGACTCTGCGGCCCGCCGTGGACGCCTTTTTCAACACAGTTTTGGTCAACGCACCCGATCCCGCGGTGCGAGCCAACCGGCTGGCCCTGCTCGGCCGGCTCAATGCGCAAGTTTCTTCGATCGCCGAATTGTCGGAGATCGTAACGTCATCCACGTCCGAATGAACTAATCGATCACTAATCGCTCAGGAGAGTATTCGATATGAGTAAATATGTCTACACCTTCGGTAAGGACATTACCGAAGGCAAAGGGGACATGAAGGACCAGCTCGGCGGCAAGGGCGCCGGGCTGGCCCAGATGTCGCTGACCGGAGTTCCGGTCCCTCCCGGATTCACCATCGTCACCGACGTCTGCAACGTCTTCTTCGATAACGACCAGAAGGTTCCGAAGGAAGTTGACGACCAGATCTGGAAGGCCCTCGCCGTCGTCGAAAAGGCCGTCGGCAAGAAGTTTGGCGACGCCTCCGACCCGCTGCTGCTCAGCGTGCGGTCCGGCGCCAAGTTCTCCATGCCCGGCATGATGAACACGATTCTCAACCTGGGCCTGAACGACAAGACCACCGAGGGTCTGGTCAAGCTGACCAACAATCCGCGCTTCGCCTACGACTGCTATCGCCGCTTCATCAGCATGTTCGGCGAGGTCGCCTGCGGAATCGAAATGGAGCACTTCGACGAAGTGTTCGACGCGCGCAAGAAGAAGGCGAAGGTCAAGCTCGACACCGACCTGACCGCCGACGATCTGAAGGTGATCGTCGAAGACTTCAAGAAAGTCTTCGCCAAGCACGCCAAACGCGAGTTCCCGCAGGACGTGAAAGAGCAGCTCATCCTCAGCCGCAACGCGGTGTTTATGAGCTGGTGGGCCCCCAAGGCGAGCTACTACCGCAAGATGGAGAAGATCTCCGACCGTCTCGGCACGGCTTGCAACATCCAGGCGATGGTGTTCGGCAACATGGGCGACACCTCCTGCACCGGCGTCGGTTTCACGCGTGACCCCGGTAGCGGCGCGAAAGTGTTCTACGGCGAATTCCTCGTCAACGCACAGGGCGAAGACGTGGTGGCCGGCATCCGCACCCCGTCTCCCATCAGCGAGCTGAAGGCCTGGAACAAGGACGTCTACAACCAGCTCGTCGACATCACCACCAAGCTCGAGCTCGGTTACAAAGACATGCAGGACTTCGAGTTCACCGTCCAGGACGGCGTGCTCTACATGCTGCAGACCCGCAACGGCAAGCGCACCGGCCCGGCGGCCGTGAAGGTTGCCGTGCAGCTCGTGGAAGAGGGCCTGATCGACGAAAAGACCGCGGTGATGCGCGTCGCGCCGAGCCAGCTCGACCAGTTGCTGCACCCCGTGTTTAACCCGGCGAGCCTGAAGACGCTCACCAAGCTCGCCACCGGTATCGATGCCAGCCCCGGCGCTGCCGTCGGCCGTCTGGCCTTCAGCTCGGAAGACGCCGTCGTTCTCTCCGAGAAGGCTCCCGTCATCCTGATCCGCAAAGAGACCACTCCGGACGACATCCAGGGCATGGACGTCTCCAAGGGCATCCTGACCGCCATCGGCGGCAAGAGCTCGCACGCGGCTGTTGTGGCCCGTGGCATGGGCGTTCCTTGCGTGGTCGGTTGCGGCGCTCTCGCCATCAACGAGCGCGGCAAGGTTGCCACCGTCAAGGCTGGCGACAAGACCATCACCATCAAGGAAGGCGACTGGGTTTCCATCGACGGCACCACCGGCGGCGTGTACCTGGGCCAGGCCGAGACACAGGATCCCGATCCGAATTCTCCTGCCTTCGCCAAGTTTATGAAGATGGCCGACAAGTTCCGCGGGAACTTCGGCGTGCGTTCGAATGCCGACATCCCACGCGACGCCAAGGCCGCGCAAGCCTTCGGCGCGCAAGGCATCGGCCTGTGCCGTACCGAGCACATGTTCTTCGCCGAGGACCGTCTACCCTTCGTGCAGGCCATGATCCTCACCGACAACGTGAAGGACCGCACCAAGGCCCTCACCAAGCTTCTGCCCATGCAGAGGAAGGACTTCGTCGGGTTGTTCACGGCGATGGCCGGCTACCCGGTGGTCATCCGCACGATCGACCCGCCGCTGCACGAGTTCGTCCCCAAGCGCGAAGAGCTGATGGTAGATCTGGCCAAGCTGCCCAACGCCGACCTCAAGGCCAAGAAGGAAATGGTCGCACGCTACAAGAACTTCGCGCCCGATGTGAAGAGCTTGAAGACCGTTCTGCCGCAGCTCCTGGCCCGCGTCGAACAGCTCCATGAGTTCAATCCGATGCTCGGCCATCGCGGCTGCCGTCTTGGCATCACCTATCCCGAGATCACCGAAATGCAGGCCCGCGCCATCTTCGAGGCGGTCGTCATCGTTGCGAAGAAGGGCAAGACCGTCATTCCCGAAGTCATGATTCCGCTCATCGGCGGCGTCGAGGAACTGAAGAACCAGAAGGACATCGTCGTCCGCGTGGCGGAAGAGGTTCTCACGAAGGCCGGCCTCAAGGGCAAGCAGAAGTACATGGTCGGCACCATGATCGAGATCCCGCGCGCCGCTCTGACGGCCGACCGCGTGGCGACCGAAGCCGAGTTCTTCAGCTTCGGCACCAACGATCTCACGCAGACCACCATGGGTCTCTCCCGCGACGACTATACGAAGTTCTCGAAGGAGTACGAAGACAAGAAGATCTTCAAGTCAGACCCGTTCGGTTCCCTCGATCAAGAGGGCGTGGGCAAGCTGATCAAGATGGCGGTCGAACTGGGCCGCTCCACCAATCCGAAGCTCGAAATCGGCATCTGCGGCGAACACGGCGGCGATCCCGCGTCGGTTGAGTTCTGCTACAACGTGGGCATGGACTACGTGTCCTGCTCTCCGTACCGTGTGCCGATCGCCCGTCTGGCCGCCGCTCAGGCTGCAATCCAGAAGGGTGATAGCTCTGTGCAGGGCGGCGGCACCAAGTAGTCGCCTTAGCGCGGCAACGCTCAATCTGTTAGATGAAGAAGGGCCGGGCGCAAGTCCGGCCCTTCTTGCATTTTGCTCTCCTATTGAGGGCGTGATATCATGATCCATATCCATATATGGAACTAATCAAGAAGACAACGATTCTGTTCCCGCCCGACCTCTACGAGCAGTTGGCGCGTCTGGCAAAGCAGCGCGATAGCAGCGTTGGCGAATTGGTGCGTAGTGCGTGCCGGGCTCAGTACTCACTGTCCAGCAAAGAGATGCGCATGGCGGCGGTACGGGGACTGGCCGCTATGAGTCTGCCCGTTGGCACGCCCGAAGAAATGGAGCGG
The DNA here is from genome assembly GCA_963823095.1 of Terriglobia bacterium. Classification (GTDB taxonomy): domain Bacteria; phylum Acidobacteriota; class Terriglobia; order Bryobacterales; family Bryobacteraceae; genus CAIVVT01. The sequence continues at coordinate 176,467 of CAWGKI010000012.1, read as the reverse complement.
GAATCCGTGCCGCCTGCGGAACCATTGCCGTGATATTGGTGGATTCGAATGTAATCATGTACGCAGGCGGCTCTGAGCACCCTTGCAAGGTGCCGGCCATCGCATTTCTTGGGCGCGTCGCGGCAGGCAAGGTCGATGCAGCCATTGACGCGGAGACCCTCCAGGAGATCCTTCACCGCTACCAATCGCTGCGACGCTGGGCCGGTGGCGCCAAAGTCTACGCCTTCGCCCGCTCGCTTTTCCCCGATGTTCTTCCAATCACGGGACTGGTCATGGACACGGCGAAACAACTGCTTGACGTCGATCCAACCATCTCCGGTCGTGACGCCGTTCACGCCGCCGTCGTGAGCGCTTACAAGCTCGACGGAATCTGCACCTTCGATCATGACTTTGATCGAATCCCAGGTTGTAAGCGAATCAAGATCTGAAGCGTAGCGCACGTTGACGCTGAATTCCGACCGTACCTCAACCAACTCGCCGGGCCTTTGCGACGAATGACGCGAGCCCGCTCCAGGCTACCCTGAGTGGAAGATGAGCGGGTCGACGGCCCAACCCACAGGCTCCATTTCACAAGCGGCACCTTCCGCCCTCACAAACCTGTGGCGCCTGGTGACGCGCTTCGATGCCCACCGTGTGAACCGCTGGATGGGGCTGCGCAATGCGCTTGGTGTCGCCTTGCCCGCCGCGATTGCGGTGGATTTGGGGTTCCCATCCTTCGCGGTAGTTGCGGGGATGGGCGCGCTGAATGTCGCCGCCGCCGATGGCATGGATTCCTATCGCAGCCGGGCTACGCGGATGCTCGCTTCCACCTGCCTCGGCGCCACGGCGATCTTTCTGGGCAGCGCGATCGGTCATGATCGGGTACTGGCGTTCGCCGTGGCTACGGCTTGGGCCCTCGCCACCGGCATGCTTGTGGCACTGGGCACGGATGCCGCGGACATCGGCATGCTCAGTCTGGTCTCGCTGTTCATCTACATCGCCCGCCCGGTCAGCCTCGAACAGGCCGCCTGGTCGGGCGTGGTTGCGCTCGGAGCCGGGTTGCTGCAGACGGGGCTTTCCATCCTGCCCTGGCCGCTGGGAAAGTTTGGACCCGAGCGTCGCGCGCTCGCGGATCTATACTCTGCCCTCGCGAAGGCGGCGGTTGCCGACGCCCGATCCCTATGGGCCGCCTCTTGCGACGCAGCAAAGCAATCTGGCGCAGGATGCTTTGTCCGCCATCTCCCGCGACCACCGACTGGAAAGCGAACGCTACGCCATGTTGGTCAGCCAGGCCGAGCGCATCAGGCTCACCCTGTTCTCCCTGACTCGCATCGGCGAACGTATGAGGCGTCAGGAGGGTGGAACCGATCCGGCTTCTATCGTGCGCCGCGCGCTGGAGTTGTCAGCAAACCTGCTTCAGGCGGTGGCCGGGCAGTTTCAGGACCGCCCTCTGCCGGGCTCGACGACTGCGTGGCTTGAAGAGGTCCAGCAGGCCGCTGGGACGCTGCGAAACGCAGCGTCTGCCAGCGGACAGACCGCCTTGGCGCCGGCCATCCGCGATGCCCGGTCGCACGTTGACGCCCTGGCCGGCCAGTTGCGCGCCGCGCTCGACCTGGCCCAGCGCGACGACGCCGGCCGGTGAGTCCGACTCTAGCCCAGCGTGAGGCGCTCGTTCCCTGGCGCCTCAGGTTTGGCAACTGGCTGGCAACGCTGCGCGCCAATCTCTCACTCGACTCTTCCGCCTGCCGCCACGCGATTCGCCTGACGGTGTGCATCGTCATTGGCACCGCCATCGCGAACGCGTTCTCGTTGCAGCGCTCCTACTGGCTTGCCATGACGATCGCGCTGGTGCTCAAGCCGGACTTCGGCAGCACATTCAGCCGCGGTGTGTTGCGTCTCGCCGGCACCTACCTGGGACTGCTGCTCGCGACGGTCCTGTTCCATTTCATCTCGCCCGCCCTGCCAGTCCATGTTCTGTGTATCGGCATTCTCGTCTTTGCGCAGCGCTCAGTTGGACGAGCCAACTACGGCATCCTCGTCGTTGCGATCAGCGCTGTGGTGGTCTTCATGCTGTCGCTGACGGGCATCCCGCCTAAAGACGTGATTGCCGCGCGGGCGTTGAACACAACCATCGGCGGAGCGCTCGCTCTGGCCATTTACTGGGTCTGGCCGACGCGGGAGCGGACGCAAGTGCCGCAAGCCCTGGCAAGCATGCTGGATGCCTATCGCCTTTACTTCCAGGGCGTTTCGCGCGCCTACCTCGATCGTCTCGGCGGCGTGCCTCGCAATCTCGACGGTCTTCGCATGAGCGCGCGCCGTTCGCGCTCGAATGCGGAAACATCGGTCGACCGTCTGGGGGCCGAGCCGCGAGTCGACCCGGGCTTGCCGCGGCTTGCCAACGCAATGCTCGCCAGTTCGCATCGCTTCATTCACGCCGTCATGTCGTTGGAGGCGGGGCTGGTTCGCAGCCGATCCGCGCCACCGCGCGAAGAGTTCCGAACGTTTTCCCACGACCTCGAGAAGACGCTGTACTTCGTTGCGGCGCGTCTGCGAGGATCGCCTGTTGTCCCGGGAGATCTCGCGGATTTGCGCGAAGAGCATAACCGACTGGTCCATTCCGGAGACACGCTGAACGAGCGATACGCGCTGGTGAATGTCGAGACAGACCGCATGACGAATAGCCTGAACACGTTGGCGGAACAGGTGTTTCTGTGGAGTGGAAGCCAACACTGAACATGTGCTTCAATGTGGGGCGGCGCTCCACACAAGCGATTGATACGCTAAGAAACATCGTGCGCAGTTTGTTTTTCACCCTCATCTGCATGTCTTTATCGGGCGCAGTTTCGTTGGCCGGAGATCTCGATGCGGCGAACGCCGGGAAGTTCGCCGGTCTCGCGCTGGCTTGTGTTCACAAGGAGTACCCCAACAAGATCGCGCACGTTCTCAACTCCGACGGCGACGTGAAGGCGCCACGGGAACTCACGCCTGCGTTCTACGGGTGCTTCGACTGGCACTCGTCGGTGCACGGCCACTGGCTGTTGGCGCGGGTCGCTCGCACGTATCCAGAAGTGCCATTCGCGAAACAGGCCATAGACGCCCTGGCGCTCAGCCTGACGCCCGAGAACCTGAAGCGCGAAGCGGCCTACATCAATGGAGAAGGCCGGGCCTCATTCGAGCGGCCTTACGGATTAGCTTGGCTGCTTCAGCTAGCCACGGAGCTGCGCGAATGGGACTCGCCGCAAGCCAAGAGGTGGTCCGCTTCCATGCGGCCACTGGAGGACGCCGCGGTGCAACGGCTCCAGACGTGGCTCGGCAAGCTCAGCTACCCCGTGCGCTCGGGTGAACACAGCAATACTGCGTTTGGATTGGGCCTTGCGCTCGACTTTGCGCGTGCCTCGGGACGCCGTGAGTTCGCCAGCCTGATTGAGAGCCGGATCCGCGACTTCTATCTCAAGGACCGAGCCTGCCCGCTGAACTACGAACCCTCCGGCGAGGACTTCCTCTCGCCCTGCCTGGCCGAAGCCGACGCCGTCCGGCGCGTGCTGCCCAAACAGGAATTCGCCGGGTGGCTCACCGGCTTCCTGCCGCAGGTTGCGCGCGACGGCTCAGCCCAGTGGTTGCGTCCGGCCGTCTCCGCCGACCCGAGCGACGGCAAGCTGGCGCATCTGGATGGTTTGAATCTGAGCCGCGCGTGGATGCTGAAAGGCATTGCATCCGCTCTGCCGACGAGAGACGAGAGACTTGCCAGTCTGCGCGCGGTCTCCGCGGATCATACTCGCGACGGGCTGAGGGCTGTTACCGGCGCACACTACGAAGGCGGCCACTGGCTGGGCAGCTTCGCCGTTTATCTGCTGACCAACCGGGGGCTCTGAAGCCGGGCGATTCAGAGAAGAGTGCTTTGCAGGTCTTGGACAGCCCGCGCGGCTCTGGACACCCGCTCCACCTATTCCGCCCAGACGATGAACGGCAACTCGTAGGGCAGGATCGCGTCCGGGTGGTATGGGATGACGCGCACCGTGTAACCGCACGAGCCGCTGTCGCGACACTCCACCTCTCCGGAATAGAGTTGCTCCTGGCCTTCCGTTCGCTGCAGCGTCATCTCAGAAGGACTGGCCGGACACGATCTTCCCTTCACTGTCCACCGTGCCGTAATAGAGTTGCACGCGAACGTCGCCCGGCTGAATCGCTCCCAGAGCGATCCGCGCTTCGACCTTCAGCTTCTCTCCGACGACGAGTTCACCGGGGTGTTCCGGAGAAATCAGGGTCACTTTGACTGACGACCCGTTGGCGCGGATTCGTTTGCGCCACTCGACCAGCTTGTACACCTTCTTGCAGTTATCCTCGGCCAGTCGCTGATGGCGTTCGTGCGCCGGGATGTAGAAGTCCTCGGCGTACTGCGCCACCATGCGGTTGGTGCTGAAGACAGGCGTCAACTTCTTCATCGACGTCTTCATCTTGGCGATCCAACGCCGCGGCATTCCTTCGTCGTCGCAGTCGTAGAAGAGCGGCACCACGTCGTTTTCCAGCAGATTGTAGAGGGCGCGCGATTCGATCTGATCCTGGTAGTCTTCGTCGGAGTACTCTTCGCCGTTGCCGATGGCCCAGCCGACTTCGCGCTTGTAGCCTTCGTCCCACCAGCCATCCAGGATGGAGAGGTTCAACCCTCCGTTCGGGAGCAGTTTCATGCCGCTGGTCCCGCTGGCCTCGTTCGGACGGCGCGGAGTGTTCAGCCAGACGTCCACGCCTTGCACCAGGTAGCGCGCCACGGAGATGTCGTAGTTTTCGAGGAAAACGATGTGATTCCGGACCTCGGGATCCCGGGCAAAATGCAGGATCTGCCGGATGAGTTCCTTGCCTTCGTTGTCGTGCGGATGAGCCTTGCCTGCGATCACCATCTGCACCGGGCGCTTCGGGTCGTTCAGGATCTTCTTGAAACGGTCGACGTCCCGCAAGAGCAGCGTGGCTCGCTTATAGGTCGCAAAACGGCGTGCGAAGCCGATGGTCAAGCGGTCGGGGGAGAGTACGTTGTCGGCGGCTGCGATCTCCGCCGCTGAACCGCCGCGCTGCTTGATGTGTGCCGCGAGGAGGGTTCGCGCATAGTGCACCAGCCGGACGCGCCGGATCTGGTGGACCCTCCATAACTCCTGGTCTGGGATGCGGTCGATGCGCTCCCAGATCGAAGCGTCCGTCGGATCGTCGGCCCAGCGGGGGCCGAGATAGCGGCTGAGTAACGCGCTCATCTCCATCGAGGTCCAGGTCCGCGTATGGATGCCGTTGGTCACGTAGCCGATGGGGATTTCGTCGAACGGATAGCCGGGCCACATGGGTTGCGCCATCTTGCGCGTCACTTCGCCATGCAGGCGGCTGACCGCATTTGTGTAGGAACTGAGGCGAGCCGCGAGAAAAGCCATATTGAAAGGCTCGTTGGAGTCGTGGTGGTTTTGGCGGCCCATCTCGAGCATGTGTTCGAGAGTGAGGCCCAGCTTGCCGCAGTAGTCGCGGAAGTACTTCTCCATCAGCCACGCGTCGAAGCGGTCGAATCCCGCGGGGACGGGCGTGTGCGTGGTGAAGACATTTCCGGCCGCGCCGAGCTGGCGCGCTTCGAAGTAGGGCAGGCTCAGATCCGCCATCAGATCGCGAGTCCGCTCCAGAGCGAGGAAGGCGGAGTGGCCTTCATTCATGTGGCACACCGTCGGCTTGACTCCGAGCGCTCTCAGCGCCCGCATGCCGCCGATCCCCAGGATGATTTCCTGCTGGATGCGGAGCTCGCGATCGCCCCCGTAAAGCGCTGCCGGTGATGCGGCGGTCGTCGGGCGAATTCTGCGGGACGTTCGTGTCCAGCAGGTATAGCGGAATGCGTCCGACTTGAGCCTTCCAGACGCGCGCGAAGACCAGCCGTCCAGGGAACTCGACCTGCACTACCAGCGGCGTGCTCTGGCTGTCTTCGAAGGGCAGAATGGGCAGCGTGTGGAAGTCGTTGACCGGATAGGTTTCCTGCTGCCAGCCATCGGCGTTGAGGTACTGGCGGAAATAGCCGCCCTGGTACAGCAACCCCACGCCGGTTAGCGGGAGCCCCAGGTCGCTGGCCGACTTCAGATGGTCGCCGGCCAGAATGCCCAGACCGCCGGCATAGTTGGCGAGGCACTCCGTCAGGCCGAACTCGGCCGAGAAGTAAGCGATGCTGAGTCCCGCCGCCTCGGGGTGCGCGCGAGGGAACCATCCGCTGCTCGCCATGTACTCTTTCAGACTGTCCGCACAGCGGTCCATCTGAGCCAGGAAGGCCTCGTCGGAGGCCAACTCCGTGAGTTGGCGCTGGCTGATGCGTCCGAGCATCCACCGTGGGTTGTGGCCCGTCTCTTCCCAGAGATCGGGATCGATCCCACGGAAGAGATCGATCGTGGGATGGTGCCACGACCAGTGCAGGTTGAGGGAAAGCTCGTTCAGGCAGTGCAGACGCGCCGGAAGCGATGGCGAGACATGGAAGCTGTACACACGTGGCATAGAGAAGCTCCGATCAACGATACCAACTTACTCACTATGAATGAGAGTAAGAAAGAGGAGCGGGAATTCTCCGCTGCCAGCTCGAATAGCCGGAAGATCTTCTAGTCGGCCCCCATTCTGTGATGCAGGCGCGACCGTGCGGCCAGCGCCGAATCACCTGCGCGTAAACCGGTCGAAGACAGTCATTACCGGCAACGCGTTCCGCTGCTCGTCGAAGAAGCCGCGCGCCTCCAGTCCACCCGTGACCGCCGGCTCCCACCAGAACACGCCCTTACCTCGCCCCTCGGGCACATTCATCACTATGCGATTCACTTCCTCGAGAAAAGCGCGCTGTCCTTCCGGAGACTCGGAGAAGGGGGCATCCTTGCCCGCGTAATTGCCAGGCTTCCAGTTGTAGGCCGCCTCCACGACAATGATGTCCTTGCCATATTCCTTTGCCATGAATTCGAGGTTCTCGCGCAGATCGAACAGACTGCCGTGCCACCACGGATAGTAAGATTGGCCGATCACGTCGAAGGGGATGGCGTAGGTGTTGAACTTGTCGAAGAACGCTTTCGTGCCGGCCCGGTCCCCACCCCGATCGATGTGGATCATCATCTTCGGGCGCGTGGCGTTGCCCCGTCCCGCATCCACTCCATTCACTCCGGCGCGAACCAGATCGGCGAATTTGTCCCAGTTTCCGGGCAGTCGCCCATCGGGCCACAACATGCCGTTGATCACTTCATTGCCCACTTGCACCATGTCCGGCAGGACACCGGCCTGCTTGAACACCGCAATCGTGTCGCGCGTGTACTCGAAGACCGCCTGGACCAGTTCTTCGTGACTCTTGTCCTTCCAAGCCAGCGGGATTCCCTGCTTGGCAGGATCGGCCCAGGTGTCCGAGTAGTGGTAGTCCAGCAGGAAGTGGAAGCCCGCCGCGCGAGCGTCGCGAGCGAGCGCAATGGTGTACTCGAGGTTGTTCGGGAGTTCGGTCGGCGTATGGAAGAGCCGCAAGCGGATCCAGTTGTAGCCATGCTTGCGGAAGATCTGAAGCCCGGGCGCGCCCACGTTGTTATCGCGGAAGACGACGCCTTTCTCCTGGGCCTGTCTCAAAAACGACAGGTCCGCTCCAACAGCATAATCGGCAGCGCGGGCGCCGCAAAGCAGACAACATTGGACCAACAAGGCCGCGGAAATCGTGTGCCGGACTTGCATGTTCGCGTGTCTCCTTTCACTCCACGCCGGAACTGCGCGCGGAATTGACGATCCCGTCCGCGGGCACCGGGTCGCAGTTACGCCGCCGGTTACTTCGCGTCCACGACGCAGCGGAATCCCAGCGCTCCGGCACGATCCTTGGACGGCGCCATCAGCAGGTACTTGCCGTGCGTGCTGAGTTTGTAGGCCTGCGGGAAATACCACATCGAGCCTTGCGGCTGGAAGTAGCTGCCGCCTCGCAAAATGCTCGGCGCGCGTATGCTCATCCACGTATTCGTCGGTCCACTGCCACACAACACCGGTCAGATCTTCCACGCCGAACGGACTCGCGCCCTTCGGGTGGGAGCCGACTACCGGCGCGGGCGGAAGATCGCGGCCCTTATGCGGAGCTGGCACTGCGCTTTCGTCCCACGTGTTGCCCCAGGGATAGAGACGGCCATCCGTGCCCTGCGCGGCATATTGCCATTCCCACTCATGCGGCAGACGCTTGCCCGCCCACTTGGCATACTCGCGAGCGTCTTCCAGCGAGATCCAGACCACCGGGCGATTCTCGTCGCCGGCCTGGGGCGCGCCGCCCGACCAGTGCCGCAGGAAGTTGTGATCGTCCGTTGGCTTGTAGCGGGACGCGTCGATGAAGCGTTTGAACTCGGCGTTAGTGACGGGGTACTTGTCCATGAAGTACGGCTTGACCGTCATCGTGTGGCGATGGTTCCGGCGCGGCGAGTCTTCCCATGGATACTGAACGTCCAGTCCGATCATGTCCTCGCCCTCGATCTCAATGCCGGAGACGTTGAACTCGAACTCGCCGCCGGGGACTTGGACCATTCCCGCGGGCGCAGTCGCAGCCGCAGTCGTCGCGGGGATCTCTACAAGCTGCTGCGGCAGGAACTTCCATTCCTTCGAATAGGACATCAGCGGCTTGGCGGCCCAGGCGTGCATTTGTGCGAGCAAGCCGGCGCCTCCCTCGAAAGTTGCGTCAGAATCCAGCGCGAGCACCGCGGCGTAACCGTTTTCTTCGATTGGAATCTCCAGCACGGCGCGCGCCCCGTCAACACGCGGTTTCAACACTACGCCGTTCCACAGGTCGTAGTACCTGCGTCCGGCGCGATGCTCAACGCCGATCACGGCGCCATCGATACGAAACTCGTTGCGGTTGACGATAGTCCACAGAGTGCGCCCGCCTTCGGGGAACATGCTCGCATAGACGCCGTAGCGCAGCGTAGGCACGTGCGGTGTCCAGTCCTTGCTCACCAGCATGCTGGGCAGCGCTCGATAGATCTTGGAGATGCGGCGCAGGGCTTCGGCGTCGCGCGGCGTCATCTGATTCCAGATGCCCCAGATGTTCTCCCAACTCTCGAAGCCGACGCCATTGAAGAACGCCGCTTGCAGGTTGTCTGTGTGGTTGCGCGCCCAGCGGTCGCAGACGTTCACCATGTGGCGCGGCTCCAGCCATTTCAGCTTGCTGGCCATAGGCACGAACGGATAATTCCAATAGCCCCAGCTCTGGTTGTTCCAGGCCAGCATTCCGTCATCCTGCGGAGCGCCTTCGGGCTCGAACGCGACCGGATGGCCGGAGGAGTCGGAGGCCTTCCGATAGGCCAGTGGCAAGCCCGAGAACGTATCGCCATTGACGCCGTCCGCGCCGATCTCGGCCATCAGCTTCGCCGTCATCTCCCAATGCGGCATGCCGGGGTCGCGCGTGCCATTGTCCCACGCCATGGTGGGGAAGAAGACGCGCACGCCGCGTTTATGAAAGTCCTCAACCATCTTGCGTAAAGCGGGAATGCCGCCGGGCAGGTCGCGGGTCAGGTCCCATTGGTTGCGGTTGTCGATGCCGATGTTGGGATAGACGGGCCACAGCAGCACGCTGTCGATTCCGCCGTAGCGCGCGTCGAGGTCGTCGAGAAAGCGATCGACCGTGTACTTGCCCTGCACGGGGTCGAAGAAATAGCGCTCCTCCACCATGCTTTGGGGCTGCACGAAATTGCGCTGCGTCCACAGCAGCTCGGGCCTGCGGTATTCGGCGTCGTCGTAACCCATGCGCGTCAGCCGCTCGTAGCGCCACGTCCGCAGTTCCTTGATCCAGGCTTCGAATGCCGCGCTGGAGCCCTGCTGAAACTGACTCGTCTCCATGTTCCAGGTCTGTACCGGTCCGGGGAACTGACTGCCCTGCGGCGGGACCTTCGTGTCTTGGGCACGGAGGATGCCAAACGTAGCGAGAAGAATGAGGCTAAGACTGAGTGCTTTCATGGGGTTTCGACCTTTTGGGAGCGCGCCTGATCCGGTTCAGAAGCGCGGTATCAGCTTACATGAACGAAGATGGAGGGGCAATCGCGGCGGAGGGAAAGAATGTGAGCTGGTTAATGCGGTCGCAAACGGGAGCGGCGACTTCCGCTGACGACCGCATCAGTTTGGAGTTGGCTGGCGGCGAAGCCTGCGGGCTTCAGAACCGGTCTCTTCCGGCTGGGACGTCTGTACAGGGCTCCCGTAACTCCAGGAGCCCCATCTCGTCAGCGCCCTGCTGGCGCAGCTCGGGACTGCAGGGTCTTGCGCGCCTCTGCGATCATTTCACGCAACTTGGCGGCATTTTCCGCCGGTTGCATCTTCTGGCCGTTGATGAACAGTGTCGGAGTTGCATTCACTTTGTTCGACTCCGCGAGATTCATGTCCTTCAGCACGAGACCCAACGACATGCCGTTGTCCATGCACTGTTGGAATGCTTTCCCGTCTATCCCCTTTGTATTCTTAGCAAATTCCGTGATCTGCTCCTTGATGTTTTCCGCCGTGAGCTTCTCTTGATTCTGGAAAAGCTGATCGTGAATGGACCAGAAGGCCTCACTGCTCTGAAGCTGAGCACAGCCCGCGCCCTGGGCGGCCATCCGCGCCCAAGAGTGCATCGACAAAGGCATGTGGTGGAATACGACTCGGACATCTTTTCCGCCACCACCGGAAAGCGCTTCATCCAGTGTCTGAGCGAACTTGCGGCAGAACGGACACTGGAAATCGGAGAATTCGACGATGGTTACGACCGCGTCGTCCGGACCACGCGTGGCGGCCGCACCTTGCGTCAGACCCTTCAGGACAGTCTCGTTTTGGGCGCGTTCCTCCTCGATGGGATCGCGTTGCGTGTCAAAGAGTTCGCCCGAGAGGAAACGAAGGTCGGGTGAAGCGTACAGTGTCAGGTCCCAAGTTCGCAGTTCACTCTTGCCTTCAAATGTCAGCTCGCGGTAGCAGGTGCCGGGGATGAGCCTGTCCTTTGTCAAGGACAGCTTGATCGATGACTGGAGCCGGTATTTCTTGCTCAGATAGTCGACAAGCGACTCTTTCTGTTTTGAGGTCAGCGTCTCGGAGCAAGCAGGGGGCCTGCGCCTCCAGGCGCAGCCCCCCGATCAATAACGAACTCGCCAATCCCAAAGAGCGCGGGATGGTACAGATGCCCTTAACATCTAAATTCCCTCCGAATTGACTTGCACATGAAGCAAAACATCGTAACAAACGTCGCGCCCATGGCCGCCTTGGTCCCATACGGTTCCGCGGTAGCGAAACTCGTTTCCATACTGGTCAACGAATGGGGTGTTATGGAATTTCAGGCCGATCTTAAAGATGCCAAGTGCCTGGAGGGTGTAGAGTTCGTTCGGCTCGCTCACACCATTGTGGTTTGCATCAATCCATACCCGTAAATGTCGGTAGATTGCATCGCCGGGATCGATGACGCCGTTGCCATTGCCGCCGTTCGCCGGGTCGTCAAATACGGCTAATGCCAGGAACCCATTGGGCTCTTCGTTCGGCGGTTGGGCGGTCATACTCCCGAAAAGCTCCGTGAAATCGTCGATCGTCCCATTCCCATTTCGATCCAGAACCAACCACCCATTCTGCCAACTTGGATCTGTCCAACTCATCTGGCTAAGCGGACCACTTGGGAATGTTCGAAACTTCACACCATTGGCGACGCTGGTCAACCTGAAGCCGCGGTCGAACGGATCAAGCACGATGGGTGTTCCAGTACACTGGGGCTGACCGTTTGAGCATCCGTTATACTGCAGATTCCCCGTGCAGTGGAAACAGTCAATGCACATCGATCCGCATACGTTGCCGCAACTGACCTTGCAGTCCGTGCTGCCGTCGTTACAGTTCCCGCAACACTGCGGCGTGTTGCCTTGGCACGAGTAATGTTCATAGCTCCTGCAACTGGCAATCTTAGCATCTGCGCAGGTCGTTCCACACATCACTGAGCAGCCACCGCTGCAACAGTCGTAAGGGACTTTTGGAATATAGTAGGTCACGCCGGGAGACGATTGCGAGCATGCAAAGAATTCGTTATAGGCATTTCCCAAGCCTATGCCACCCTCACCCGTATCGCCACAAAACATCGGGAGCGCCACTATGTCAGATTCATGCGTAGTCACCCGTAACTGCCCAGTCGTCGCTACCGGGCTATCGAACTGAGGCCAGCATTCATTATAGACAGGTTTCAGAGTCGCAGAGCCCTCGCACATTTGAGTGTTACCCGCCCTCCCCTTGCCTAACGCAGCGTCAGACGCAGTGTGTCCGTTGTAGTAGGAAGTATAGTAGGTAACAGATTTCGTAATCGTTGCTGCGCATATACCGTTACTAGCAGTACCCGCGCATAGGTTGGTATTACTCTCAGTCTGACCGGTAACGCTCGGCACGCACTGGAACGGCGGGGGCGGGCATGTCTGGCCGCCAGCAACAATTGCAAGGGCAATCGAGGAGGCCACAAGACGCGAACATCGCGGAAGCAGAAGACTCAAGGTCATTTCGCGCCACCTCCTACGGCAAGCCAAGCCCCACGCTCGTGTTTCTGCGTAACCTCACGGTAGCGCTCTCGCAGGTGGTCCAACCACTTCGCTCGCGTCCGAGCACTCCCGTTCCGAGCCTGTTGCGGTAGCTGATTCAGTTGGCCAATCGCTTGTAGTGCCTCGCTCCTTGCATTTGAAACACCGACAAAGAAGCTCTCCCGCAATGCCGCCGAAGCGGACCTGAGCGCCGTTACCGGCGCTCCTCGAACCTCTGCGGCCTCGGCGCCTGCACACGCCGCCTCAACGTTCGTTGGCAGATCGCCAACTCTCGCTTTCAACGAAGCAATTGCAGCGTCGTCAATCATCCCTGCCGGTGCTGCTTCGAAGATCGCCCTTAGCCGCATTTGTTCAACGGCGCGGCCCATTCGATGAAAAGTGATACCTTCTGCTTGCGATGCGGAACCCGCGAATGTTCCGTCTTCGAATAGCACGGTTGATACTTGAAGTTCGTACGACGTTCCGCCCACGAGTGGAGATGGAGCAGCCTCCAATTCTTGCGAATCCCCAGGCAACAATCCGTGCTCGAGCTCAAAGTACTCCACGTCCAGGCGGACAGCGCCCGAGACCGAGAAGGCGGTTATGCCCTTTGTCGACAAGTTTTTGAAAGTTAGCGTGAAGGTTGGCGGAGCTACGTTCGGCAACTGCGCAACAGATGCCAAGGCGAGGATCGTTGACTGTCCCGCGACTTTCCATTCCGGAACGCTCTCCTGTCCTGCCTCAAGAGGGGTAGCAAAAATGAGGAGAGAGGCTGCGGGGATAATTAAGAGCGTGATAGTAAGCGAGCGAATTCTACAATCGAACTGCATAGCGGTACTCCTTACGGACCGGTTAATATTGCGAGTGCCAGATGACTCGCGTGTTGCTAATGGTCAGCCGCAACCATTGTTTCTTTTGGGTAGCGACCCTTCGCAATCTAAAACCTAGCAGGACCGACAAAAATGTCCAGCAAGAGTTTCCGAATAGAAGCGTGAGCTTAGCGTCATCGGGCTCAGTAGAGCTCCTCTGTTTGACATAGTTCCGGCGCGGCATTCACTAAACCTAAAGCCATTGTCAGCATGATCGCTTGACGTTTGAACATTCTAGCCAAAAGATTGGGATACGAACCTGTCCAAGTTAGTGTGAGTGGCTTCGCATAAGTGTACTGCGATGTGCAGCCGGTCGGAGCGCCCGTCTGTTCATAGTTGACTGATGGCACGCTGCGGACGCAGTCCCCCGACACGTTTTGGACCGTGATTGCCGCGAGCAGAGCGATGATAAAACTATGGCTAATCCAATTACTTTGGCCGTGGTTATGCGACATGTGACCTCCCGTTCTACCGCTGACTTCCATTCGCTGTCTTTAAGTGCCGTTCAAAGAGTTCAATTAACTTGAGCAACCTCTGATGTTCGTCTCCTACAAATGTGTTCCACGAGGTGGCATTTGAGCGTTCTTGCCTTTTTGCCAATTCTTCTAGATAAAAAGCGGAGCGATCGTTTGAGGCTGTAACTGCGGATTTCAACTGATTTGATCTCCGGCGAAGCTCGAGCGCGCTTGTCCAATCCGAAGCAGAGTTCAGGATCGTCAACTGTTCTTTGATTTCTGCTAGCCACTCCTGTCTGACGACGAGGATGTCTGCAACATCCTCCGGATCGCCCTCGGTGGTACCGTCGATGAAGATCGCTGCAGCCACTGACACGGAACCTCCAGGCGGAGGCGGCTCAATCGGTACAGTTCTTGAGGTGTTCATACGGAAGACATCCATTCCAGCCGGTTGCGGTTGCGTGAGGGTGAGTGTCGCAAGATCGTCCTTGCCGGTAGCCCACTTCCTGGCGCCCGCGCTGTCGCGGGCCAGAATTCGATAGGCGGTGATGTCTTTTCCGCAATTGTTGGAAAGCGACAATTCCGACGATGCTCCGGATTGGCGCTTATCCAGGGGAGTCGCTTGAACGTGTGCATGAAGGCACGCATTAAGATCCGCGCCGCTTAACAGAAGCGCGGTGCTCACTAACCCCAAAGTCATCTTCAGCACAATCGCTTGACGTTTGAACATTCAAAGACCTCCTTATAATCAATATAGAAAATGGGCGCTTTAACGGTGCCGCCCAGTCCGAGAGTTCTTTGGCCGAATAGAATCAGCCGGAGTTGCCTGTTACGCATGGGCGCGATAAACGCTGCGGGAAACTTCGCTATCCCACCTCGTGCGATACCTCTTGCGTGGAGACGGGTTATCCGTCGGTTTGAAAACTACGATGGCGTTCTACAGTGAGTTCGCGTGTCTGAATAGCGGGGGGGGGGGGGGCTCTGTACTGGGAGGCCAGAACCTCGAGATGACAATTCGCAGGACGGCATACGGGCTACCTTCGTATTACGATCTGACGCTAAGGACCGGAGTTGACTTCCAAGACGAGTCTAAGGCCAGCAAATCTCAAATTCAAGGGTAATTTCGACCCAACTCGAAAAATGTTTCCGGCAGACGCTGTTACCGGAGTTTGGTGTGGTTGAATATGAACCGTTATTGGTCGTTCATTGATAATTGATTTTGATGAGAAGTCGCCAATAGTGGTTGATTGGCAAGATTGATAGTACACGGAAAGATTGATAAATCATGGTGTGTGGCGCCTTGGAGTCGGTTCGCCAGCGCGGCAGAGAAACTCCAGGTGGGCGTCAGAACAGATTGGCGACCGGTCCGGGCAGATAGTAATGGGGTGGTTGCCGTTCAGCCGCAATTCACTTGATCGGCAGCAGCGACAGCACTGCCTGGCTCGGGTTCGCGATCACGTGCGCGGCAACCAGACGTCCGAGCGACCCAACTTTGGCACTGCCCGCTTCGACCGCGGCGCGGACGGCGGCAACGTCGCCCTTGATGACGACGGTGATGTAGCCGCCGCCGAGTTTCTCTCGCGCCAGCACTTCAACATTGGCCGTCTTGACCGCCGTGTCGATGGCCTCGAAAACGGCGGTGAAGCCTTGCGTCTCGATCAGTCCAACTGCAAAATTCGATTGTTCGTTCATCCTGCCCTCTCGGGAGATCGATCGCTCTCTTGGGAAATGCACCGCCAGCCTGCTCGATCAGCGGGCTGAATTCCGCCGCCGCTTCATAGGCCGCACGCGCGCCTTCCGCCGGTCCCGCGATCACATGCGCCAGTACGGCAACGCCCATCGTCTCGCCCGCTCGCCGTGCGGCTTGGGCCGCCGCTTCGATGTCGGCCAGCGGACCGGTCAACTTCAGGCAGACGCCGGGCTGGTCATTCAATTCCGCCTGGAGGATGCGCACGCCCGCCATCTTCTCCATGGCGTCGAGGACGACCATGGCCGGCGACCAGCCGCCGACTTCCACCAGCGCCAGTGACGCGTTCAAAGCTCCGTTCAAAGCTCCGCTCAGAGTATCCCTCGCTGATCCAGAACGGCCATCACTTCCTGAACCACCTGCGCGATCTTATCCTGGCCCATGTCGCGCGTCCGTGGCGCGCAGCCGGCAGCGGGCGGATCGACCAGGCCGAAGTCCGAAATGATGCAATGCAGCACTGAGGAGAGCGCCGTCCGGTCCTGCTCCTGAGCGCTGCTCAGAGGCTGCCGGCCGTGGCCAAAACGGAATCCACGCAGCTCCGCGGCGGCACGGAAGCCGTCGGGGAATTCGAACGTGTTCAGCATGGCGTCGAAGAGTTCGAGCACGCGGAACTGCCACTTCATCGCCTCGGCGTAATTGCCGGCCTGGCACAGCTCGTAGATCTTGCGCGTCACTTCCGGCACGGCGTTGCTGGTGGCGTTCGTGCCGCCGTCGCAGCCGATCATCAGCATTGGCGCGAGCACCGCTTCCCAACCAGTGAGGAACGTGAAGTCGGGCCGCGACGGACGGATCGACGCGATCATGCGCATCATGAACGCCAGATCGCCGGAGGAGTCCTTGATGCCGATGATGCGCGGGAACTCGGCCAGCCGGCGGATGGTGGCCACGTCGATGGGGCTCGCAAACATCGGGATGTTGTAAAGCGTGACGTCGATCGGCGAGTTGCGCGCGATCTCGGCGAAGTAGGCGTAAACCGAGTCGGGCTGGAGCCGGAAGTAGATCGGCGAAACGATGGCGACCGCCCGCGCTCCCATGCCTGCGTAGGCTTCGCAGGCGGCGAGCGTCTCCTTCACGTTGGCTTCGGCCGCGCCGGCCAGTACGGGGACGCGCCCGCGCGCTTCGTCGCAAGTAATCTGCGCGATGCGGCGGCGCTCCTCCGGCGTGAACCGGGTGAATTCGCCGGTCGAGCCGTTGGGGTACAGGCCGTGCACGCCGCGCTCGATCAGCCAACTGATGAACCGCCGGAGTTCCTGCTCATTGATCTCCCCGCGCGCGTCCAGGGGAACGAGCGTGGGCGTGAAGATTCCCTTTAGTTTTTCACTCATCGAACGACAACCAATTCCTGTGCGGCAGGGAATGCCTGGCGGCGGTCCCGGATCCGCGTCCGATTGCGTCTTCCAGTATGTCGCATTCGTGAGCACGCAGGTCTCATGTAGGGCGGACCCCCAGGTCCGCGCGGGTCCTCCAGGACCCGCCGCCGGAACACATTGGCAGGGCCGCGATGAAGTAATTCGAAGAGGCCGACGAGGGCGTCGGCCGCAGACCTGGGGGTCCGCCCCACTTTGTCGAACCCGCAGATTTCTCTTGAATTGTGTCGGTGATGTGGTGTACTAGTGAACTAGATGATTAAGCCAGACACATTCGAGTTCAGGCTCGACCTGGCCAGCGGCGTTCCGGTCTACCGCCAGATCATTGACCAGGTACTCCTGGCGGTAGCTACCGGGACGTTGCAGGGCGGTCAACAACTGCCCACGGTGCGGCAGGTGGCTGTCGATCTGGCCATCAACCCCAACACCGTATTGCGGGCATATCGGGAACTGGAGATCCGGGGTGCGATCTCGACCCAACAAGGGATTGGCACGTTCGTGACCTCGCAGCGCGTGGAAGTGGACCAGGCCGAGAGGGATGTGCGTTTGAGCCGGTTGGCTTCGGATTGCGCTTCGCGGGCGGGCGCCGAGGGATTCTCGGTGACCGAGTTGCTGGCGCGGCTGGGAGAACTGCAGGCGGGTGAGGACAAAAGGAGTGATTAGTTATGCTGCCACTTGGTAGCTCCGTGACGCTTGGCGGGAAAGTGACCAGAGTTCAGCTTGTCAGCTCGATCGGTCTTACATGCTTTCTCGTCTGTCTGGCGGTGGGCATTGGTCTCACCGCCTGGTCGCAAAACCCTTGGCCGGTGATCGCGCTGGGCCTCGGGGGTGTCTATCTTCTGTTTTCCATCAAAGTGGCGTCCCAATGGGAGAAGGCCGCCGTACTGCGCCTCGGGGCATACCGCGGGTTGCGTGGGCCGGGGCTGTTCACTATCGTCCCGATCGTCGATACGGTGAGCGATTTCATCGATCAGCGAATCCGGGTGACGGAAGTGAAGGCGGAATCGACGTTGACCCGGGACGCCGTGCCGGTCTTCGTGGACGCGATTGTCTTTTGGGTGGTGTGGAACGCGGAGAAGTCGATTCTGGAGGTCCAGGACTTCGGTCACGCGATTGGGATGAGCGCTCAGACGGCTCTGCGCGAGTCGATCGGCAGGCACATGCTCACCGACATGGTGACGGACCGCGAATCGCTCGGCCGCGAGTTGCAGAAGATCCTTGACCAGAAGACCAATCCGTGGGGCGTGACCGTGCAGTCGGTGGAGATCCGCGACGTTTCGATTCCGCAAGGCCTGGAAGACGCCATGTCGCGCGAGGCACAGGCCCAACGCGAGCGCCATGCGCGCATCATTCTGAGCACCGCCGAGACGGAGATCAGCGAGAAGTTCGCCCAGGCCGCGGAGATGTACAGGGACAATCCGGTCGCGCTCCATCTGCGCGCCATGAACATGCTGTATGAGGCCATCAAGGAGAAGGGCTCCATGGTGATCGTGCCCTCGTCGGCGGTCGAGACGATGGGTCTCGGCGGCATGATGGGCATGGCTTCGATCAAGAACAACCTGATGCCTCCGCAGGAGCAATAGACATGCAACGCAGGATGTTGAGCGTTGCCGCGGGCATGGCGGTGTTTGGCCTGACGCAGGCCACTTTCTCCCAGGCGCCGCAGGCCGCCGTCGCCCAGACGCCGCAGGCTCGGGCGCGGCAGGCCGTGGAGTGGGTGCTCGCCGGCGACTACGAAAAGCTCCTCGCCAATAGCGATGAGGCAATGAACAAGGCTGCGCCGGTGGAGGCGTGGCAGAAGAAGGTCGGTCCGATGCTGGCCGCCTTCGGCAAGCTGGCTTCTTTCGGCGAGCCCGTCGCGCATCGGGTGGAGCAAAACACGGTGGTGGTGCTGCCGGCGAAGTTCGAAAAGCAGTCGATCAATTTCGTTGTCTCGATCGGACCCGATCTCCGCATCGCCGGCTTCTTCATCCAGCCTGCGACACCGAAAGCCGCCGGTACACACTCCTCATATTCAAAGCCCGACAGTTACGTCGAGCGCGAAGTGACGGTCGGCAACGACGAATGGAAGCTGCCCGGCACGCTCCTTTTGCCGAAGTCCGCCAAGCCGGTGCCGGCGGTGGTTCTTGTGCACGGATCGGGGCCCAATGACCGCAACGAAACCATCATGGGCAACCAGCCGTTCCGCGATCTGGCCGAAGGGCTCGCCTCGCGCGGCATAGCCGTGTTGCGCTACGACAAACGAACCAAGGTCTACGGCTTGAAGATGGCGCAGGTGAAGGACCTCACCGTGCGGGAGGAGACCGTGGACGACGCCGCTCGGGCAGTGGACCTGCTTCGCGATCAGCCGGAAATCGACGCCAAGCGAGTGTTCGTTCTCGGCCATAGCCTGGGCGGATATCTGCTGCCCATGATCTTGCAGCAAAGTGGAAAGGCGGCGGGAGGAATCGCCCTGGCCGGGTCTACTCGTCCGCTTGAGGACATTGTTCTGGAACAGATGGAGTACCTGATCCCGATCCAAACCGCGGGCTCGGAGGAGGCGAAGAAGGAAGGCCAGAAGAAGTTGGACGAAGCGCGCCGCGCCGTTGCCGCGATCAAAGCCATCGAGCCGGGGAAGGAACCAAGCGGGGCTGATGCTCCCGTTCTGCTGGGCATGCCCGCGCACTACCTGCTGGCGCTGCGCGGTTACAATCCGACCGCGGTGGCTGCCGGTCTCCACCTGCCTCTGCTGATCTTGCAGGGCGAGCGCGACTACCAGGTCTCGATGAAGGACTTTGCCAATTGGAAAACAGCTCTGGGAAATCGGAAGGACGTTACGCTGAAGAGCTACCCGGCACTCAACCACCTGTTCATGGAAGGGACGGGGAAAGGCACGCCCGCAGAGTACGCGAAACCCGGGCATGTGTCGGCGTTAGTGGTCGATGACGTAGCCAAGTGGGTTCTGGCTCAGTAGCAATCTGGCGAGCGCAATCTGGTAAGCATTGTGGCGCACGCTTTAGCGTGCTGTGGCGGCATTCATGCCGCCATGCCGGATGTCGAGATGAATCTCGCCACTGCACGCTAAAGCGTACGCCACAAGGGGCGGTCAGGCGACGAGAGCTTCGACCCGCTCGGACTCGTTGAGCCTGCCGCTGGCCGAGCAGCAGCTTCTGAACGACATCGGCGGCGGTGTAAACCAGGCCCTCGTCGGGCAAGAAGCGGGTCAGCCCGACAATGTCGTTGCCGGAGGTGACCAACGCCCGTTCCACATAGTGGTTGGCGCGAATCTGAGGCAACCCGATGTTCGCCATCAGGGCGTTGCAGAGGCATTTGCGCCCGGTGGTGTTGTCCTCTTTGCCGCCCTTGGCCAGGTACGTCTTCACGGGTTCGGAAGCGCAGCGGTAGCCCAGCTTTCCGTCCGGAGTCTTGTAGGCCGAGCGCAGGTAGCCAAGGTCGCAAACGCGCGGACGCGCCGCGTAGGTCTCGCTCTCCGACAGCGAATCTTCGAGCGAGGACACCTTGAACGGGAAGTTTGTTGGCGAAGCGGACAGATCGGTCACGACATGGGCGCGACCGTCGGAAACCTGTTGCAGCAGTTCGTATTTGAACTGGGGATCGAGCCCGGACTCGGCGCAGTAGGCAAAGGGCGTTCCAACTTGAATACCGGCCGCGCCCTCGGAGAGAGCCTCGCTCAGCATTTCAGGCGACCCGTACCCGCCGGCGAGCCAGAACGGCACGCCCAGTTCGCGCATCTTCGCGAGATCCACGCGATCCCGCTCACCGTACACGGCCTCACCCTGTTCGTCTAGAATCAGCTTGCCGCGCGGAGGGGCATTGTGACCGCCTGCGGTCGGGCCCTCAACCACAAACCCGTCGACCCGGCCGTCGGCGCGTTTCAACATCACTGTGGACAACAGGTTCGAAGCGATGATGGCCAGAAATGCCGGGCGTTTCAGCTGCGGGAGGTCGCACTCCATGTACTCGTTCGGGTCGAACCGCATCGTCGTATCGTCGCCTTCTTGCGCGCCGTCGACTTCGAGCGGATAGGTGGCAGGCTCGTGATTCGAGAGCTTGTCGAGCATTCCCGGGATTTTGAGCGGAATACCCGCTCCCATTAAGACAAAACTGACGCCAGCCAGCATCGCGCCATATGCGGACGGCAGATGCGGCATCTGAACCTTTTCCAGATAATTGATCCCGACCGGGTTGTTATGACCTTCCCGAGCCAGCCAGATCTCGACGTAATTGGAGACGATACAGAGCTCGCGAATCTCTCGCGGGCCGTCTTTGACGATCAGCTTTAGAGTTTTGTAGGGATCTTCCGGGCGTTTTCCGCCTGGGATATAGAGCCAGTTCCACATGCGTTCAGCCATGGCAGGGAACGGGAAGCTGTCCAGCGCCCGGCGCAAATGTCCGCCAGGATCGCCTTCCTGCAACCGGCGCGCGAAGATCTGGTCCAGGGCGACCCCAGAGACCACTCCGAGCTGGCCCGCTCTGGAAACCGCGTTTGCCAGCCGCCAATCCGAAACGCCCGCGCCCATGCCACCCTGGATAATTTTCGGAAGATAGCCCATCTCGCGCCCATCGTCCCATGATTAGGAGTTCCGGATTGTATGATCTTTGTAATAGTGTCCGGGTTTGGCGTTTGTCCGCCGCGCGGCTGCGAAATCCCCTCATCAGGCGAGTGCTATTCGGCAGGGTGCCGGCGCCACCGGGGAGTTGCTAAGACCGCCTCCGCAGAGTTGAATTGCGCGGGGCAAAAGGGAACCTGAGATTCCCTTTCGCTTTGTAAAGAACTGATTCTACAAGACAACTTATCGTAAAAGGGAACCTGAGGTTCCCTTTCGACTTCACAGAGGCGCCAGACGCAAGGTCGAGAATAGCATCAAAGCTGCTCCGTGGATTCCACAGCCAGAGAGAGGTTTTGGTCTCGGGGAGCTACCGGGCGCTCCACTCTTTCCACGCTTTGGCGATACCGGCTTCGGCCGTATCTCCGGGATGGATCAGGACGCGGTAACGGAAGCGCAGGCTCTTTCCCGCTTCCACCGTCACGCTCCCGTCTTTCGACTTGTCGCCGGTGAAGTCCCTTTCTCCAAAGGGGTTAGCGGCGAACAGCCCGTAGTCGCGGGAGTGCCACCAGGTCGGGTAATGCGGGTTGCCAGGGTGGTCGAAGATGGCGATCCCGACCTTCTGGCCCTCCAGCGTGCCGGCATAATCCACCCACGTCGATCTCTTGCCCCAGACCAACTTCATCCCGGTCTTTCCTTCCGCGTTGGTCATGTGGCCCGAGCCCTTCTCTTCGGAGATCTCGTCGCGCAGCCTGATGGCGAAGAATCCCTCCTTCGTATCGCCAAAAACCGTCTTGGAAGGGACACTTAGCGTGGCGTCAAAGTCCACCGCGCGCACCTTTTCGTCCCCGGAGAAGGTCATCAGCCGGTCTTCGGTCACCATGACCTTGCCTGCGGGATCCTGCCACTCCAGAAGTACCCGCAGAGTGCCCGACTTTGGGCCATCCCGCATCTCCAGGATCTTCTTCAGGACGATCAGCCCCTGCTTGCCTTTGCGTTGCGAGGGTTCACTGGCCCAGAAGTCAATGCCGTTGACGTCGCCGTGCGAGAGCCAAAGTCCGCGGTGGTGCGGATGGTCGTGACTTCCCGGCTCTGTTGTTTCCATCGGATAGAGCCGCGTGAGCCGGAGACCGCCTGCGGTCAGCAGCGGATGCAAGTAGGGCTTTGGCGCCGCATCTCCGAAGTAGAATGTCGTGAAGGGCCGGCCGCCCACTTCCACTGCTACGGAGTTGTCCTGCCGGGTGAGGCGTACCTGTGCGGGAGCCAGAAGCCCTCCGGCACACAAAATCGTGAAGATCGGCAATGCGCGTATCATCATGTCCAGTAGATCACAGGACCGGTAGATCCGAGGCCGCAGGCACATCGTACGATAGTCTGTTTGGGCCTGCTCGGGCTGGATGCGCACACCGTGTGATCGGTTGTAGGGCGTTCTCCGTGTTCGATATCATTTCAGATGGAATCAAAGGGATAGGAGCGAAGCGTTATGGGGCCAATCGGTATGCCGGAGATGGTCATCATCTTCATCGTGGCACTCATGCTGTTCGGCCCCAAGGAACTGCCCAAAATCGGCAAGACCGTCGCGAAGGCGCTGAACGACTTCAAGCGTGCGAGCAATGAGCTGAAGGACACCTGGCAGAAGGAATTGTCCGCGCTGGAACAGGAGACGCAGGATATCCGCAGCGAGATCACGAAGGAAACGAACCAGATCACGGCGTCAACCTCAAGCTACGGCGAGAGTTACTACAACCAGGAATCCTCCTACGACTACGGCGCATACGGCTATCCCGATACCTCCACGGATTCGACGTCTTCCAGCACTGAGAGCACTGAGCCTGCGACAGCGGATGCGGCTCAACTCGGGACCGGAGAGGGCAGCCCGGCTGGCGAGGCTCCGGCCCCTGCTGAAGTAGCGGGCATGGGTGAAACCCATGCCGCCGCCTCAGCGGAAGCGGCGCCTACGGTGACAGCCGCGCAGGGCACAGTTCCCACGAACTTGCCGGCCCATCCCGCCGAATCCGCGACCCGCGATGAAGCGTCGTCCCTGTGATCTTGACCGAGGGGCGCCCGGAATAGAGTAGCGATGCCGTACCCAGACGATCCACAGGATCCTCAATCTCCACCAGATCCAGAAACAGACGGACGTCACGTCCCAGGGGAGCCAGCCGCTCCCGAACCGAGCCGCGAACTGGAACCGGCGCCGCCGCCCTCTGCGCCCGTAGTTCCCGCCGCTCCTCCCAAGCCTCCGCCTCCTCCCAAAAAGGACGACGAGGAGAAGAGCGACGACGAAGAGGGCATGGCCCGCATGAGCTTCCTGGAGCACCTGGAAGAGCTGCGGACCCGGCTCATTCGTTGCGCCATGGGCCTGGTGATAGCCTTCTTCGGCTGCATGTTCTTTATGAACCAGATGTGGGACTGGGTCCGCCAGCCTGCCATCGTGGCATTGAAACGGCTGGGCTATGCCCCCGAGCTGGCCGCCCTGACGCCCATGGAGGGAATCTCCATCGTCTGGATGCGGGTCCCGCTCCTGGCTTCGTTGTTTATCGCCTCGCCGTGGATTCTGTATCAGGTTTGGGCCTTCATTGCTCCAGGGCTCTACAAGAGAGAGCGCCGCCTGGCGGTCCCGTTCATCCTGACCACGGCCGGCCTGTTCATCCTGGGCGGAGCGTTTGCGTATTACGTAGCGCTCCGGCTCGGGCTGTTCTTCCTGTTGAAGATTGGCCAGGAAGCCGGCATCCATCCTTACATTTCAGCCACGGAGTACATGGATCTGTTCGTTAACGTGATTCTCGGCGTCGCGTTGATCTTTGAACTGCCCGTGATGATCTTCTTCCTCACGATGCTCCGGATCGTCACGCCGAAGTTCCTGATACAGCACTCACGCTACGCCATCCTGGGAATCACAGTCCTTGCAGCGATCGTCACGCCGACGCCCGATGCCGTCAACATGACCATCGTCGCCGCGCCGATGATCCTGCTTTACTTCTTCGGTGTTTTTGCGAGCTACCTGCTGGTTCTGCGCCGGGAAAAGGAATCATTCCCCTGGCGTAAGGTGATGCCTTATGTTCTGATCGGGATCGCCATTCTGGCGGTGATCGTGGCGGTGCTCATGTACCGCTACCATTTCCACTGGCTTTGGAAGTGGCCGTTCTTTGTGAAGTAGCTTGAGCTTCGCGTGACCGCCGGCCGGCGGTCATGCGGCGAGGCTCCAAAGACGGGGTCCAGACTTGGGTCTGGCCAGCCTTGGCGCGACTGCCGAGGTTCGCCATTTCTCCACCAGTTATGCGCCGCAACGGATGTGCCGTAACGGATGGATGAATCCGTCGGGAACAATGCTATAGTGTAGGCGTACGCAGAGTGGGCGGCTAGCTCAGTTGGGAGAGCACCGCGTTCGCAATGCGGGGGTCGGGGGTTCGAGCCCCCCGCCGTCCACCAACCCACTCAAAATCATTCGAAGCAGACCGTGAAACGGTGCGGATCCTACTCATGGGTCATGGCTCCGCCCCCCCTGGGAACGCCAATCTCCAGATCGGCCCAATTGGCTCTCACGCGGCAACTCGATGAAACATGCCCTATGCTCGCCCAACATGAGTAAACGAAAACAATGAAGACTTGGTGCAACGGCTCCCTGACGGTCGCCGCTCCGTTTCGATGTCGAGTTCCGTTTCGGGCGCTATTTGCGACCGCGGCGGCTAGTTGGCAGCCGGCCTCTTGTCGTTCACCGGGCTGAACTTCAATGCGCTCTCAAGTGCTTCGCAGAAGAAGTACTCGCCCCACATGACGCTCTCGTTGACGCCCAGATTCTTGTGAATGTGGTAAACGCCGCCCCTCAAAATACCTTGCCAATCGCCATCATTGCGGTCGGTGTAATTCAGGCACAAGCTCTTCAGGATCTTGAGCGCGCAGGACCAGTAGTAGAAGCCCTTAACCGGATCCGGGA
This sequence comes from Terriglobia bacterium, assembly GCA_963823095.1. Lineage (GTDB taxonomy): Bacteria > Acidobacteriota > Terriglobia > Bryobacterales > Bryobacteraceae > CAIVVT01. The sequence goes on along the minus strand of CAWGKI010000012.1, from coordinate 151,075 downwards.
TCATTCTGCATAGCCGGATCAGCGCGCCTGCCGCAATCGCCGCGGCCGAGGTGTCCACGGTCTTGCGGGTCTCCGGAGCCGCCTGGAAGTCCCATGGCGGAATGCCATCAGCATTGGTGTGCGTCAGGAAGTAGTCGGCGCACGATTGCGCGGTCTGCAGGAAACGCGGGTCGCGCGTGTACTCGAAGCAGGATCCGAAGCCGTACATGGCCCAGGCCAGGCCACGCGACCAGCAGGAATCGCTCCGCTGGCCCTGTTGCGTCGAACTACGCAGGAACTCGCCCGTCTCCGTGTCGAAGATCCCTTCGTGCGCCGTCGAGCCGTCGCCGCGGACCAGATACCGCCGCGTGGTCAGCGCGTGCCTGATCGCGATGTCGCGCAGCTTGCGGTCGTTCGTCTCCCGCGCGGCATAAAAGACCACGGCGACGTTCATCATGATGTCGATGAAGAGAGAATCGTCGCCCACGAATGAGCAAAGGTACTGGCCCTTCTCACGGAAGCGCAGCGCCATAGTCTGGCCGGCCTGTACCAGGATGTCGTTCAGGCGCGGCTCGCGCGTCAATTGATGCCAGCGATAATGCGTCGAAAGGAAGATGAATCCCAGGTCGTGCACATCGCGGTCGAATTGACGCGGCTCCAGCGGGAGGCTGTACTCGATGGCCTTCTCCACCCAGTAGTCCTTCTCCGGACTGCCGTCGGCCTCCATCCTCTGGAAAATCCACATCATCCCAGGCAGGAATCCGTCGCACCAATGGGTCCAAGCCGGGCCCTCGTGCTTCCATCTTCCGTTCTGGGTGTAGAGCGGATAGAAACCCGGATGCTCCTCGGTGAGCGACCGCACCTGGCGCTTCGCAAATTGCAACGTCTCTTGGAAGAGGCTTCGGTCGATCTCTGGTTCAAACTGAATCACGGCTTGGTTCCCCCGGAAACCTCCAGCGTACGCCAAATGAGGCGGTAGCCGCGTGGGAGTTTCGTAATGATGCCGGCGTACAAGACCGGAGCGTCCATTCCGGCGCGCAGGATGCCGTTGGGGATTTGATCGTCACCGGCCGCATTGAGTCCCCGACCACCCAACGCCATGTCGCGTTCAGCCGAGGGCGAAAGGAGAGACGCCCGGAACGGCCCCGAAATCGCGCCATCCTCATAAGTCTCGGTTTCGAGAATCGCAAAGCAAGACGCGATCGGCAACTCGCGACATTCAATGAGCGTCCAGCGGCCTTTTATACGGGCGCCGGCGGAGAGCACCTTGCGGCCGTCTCTGGTCGCCTCGCGCGAGACCGTCATCGTAACCATGTCGCCGCGTGCGGCCTCTCTCAGTTCCACTGCGTTGTCCAACTTGACCTGGACTTGGACCCCCGCGGGCAATTCGACGTCGGCTCGGTTCTGGGGCGTCGCATCGCCTTCATGTGGAGCATGTTCAGGGGCAGGCTCGTCGAAGATCAGTTTGGAAGAGCCGGTGTACTCGCGGCAATTCGAAAATGTGGAGACCGTCCGGTTCTCCACGCCGTTGCGCGCAATCACCGAGAGTTCCGTCCTGTCAGGCAGGCGAACCGGCATGCCATTCACCTGCACGGTTGCGTAGTCGGTCGCACTGAAGATGCTCCGGAACGGAATCTTGCTGAGAAAACCCGCCGCTTGCAGTTCAAACCTCAACAGCGCCAGACTTGTCGCATCATGCCAGGCGGTTACACTGTAGCCGACGGTGGCCCTCGCCCGCGGAGCTATCACCTCGAAGCGGCTGAGGCCGACGGGGACGTTCTGTGTGAATTTCCAGGCATCCCGGCCATTCAGCGTATCTTTGCCTGCCAGCAGGAGCGGCATGCCTGACAAATATGTGCCCCTCACCCGTTCTCCGAAGTCTCCGGTGCCGAACGCGCCCTGGTCCGAGATGACCTGATGGAGGTTCATCTCGCCGAACCTCGTTGAACCAGGCCAGGCGTACATTTCCTTCCCGTTCACGAACGCCACTTCCACGCGCACGCGGTCAAGCAAGCTGAATTTCTTCTCGTCCACCGCTCGCTGGGTCCGCTCCAACGTTTCCAGGCAAGTGTAATCGGGCAAGCGTGTCAGCATCCCGCCGACCACCTGGCGCGCGCGAGAGACCAATGCGCTCTCGCCGGACTCCGCCGGTTCTCTTTCAGGCGGCGCAGCCCACGTCACGGCGCAGATCGAAAGGCTCAATACGAGAATGGAGATGTACTTCATCCAGTCCTTCAACAGGCGGGGAGTTACCGCGCGCCCGCCGCTCCTTGAACGACGGCGGCCGCGGCGCTAGCGCCGTCTTCCATCTGCTAACATCGGCTGCATGGCTGTCAAGGTGACCGTTGCTAACAATGGACCGCTTCGGCTTCAGGCCGACGATCCCTCAGAACTTGCGATCTTCGATCCGGCCGGCGGACAGTTCGGTTTGGCGGGCCGGGCCACCATCAGCCTGTGCCGTTGCGGCCACTCGGAGAATAAACCATTTTGCGATGGCGCGCACAACCGGCAAGGCTTCCAGTCCGTTTGCGATGCCCGTGAGTTGCCGCCAGCGAAACCAAAGATCTGAACTCCCCGCCACATCACCTTTGAACCACGACGTTTCTGGTGGGAAAATCCCTGCAGGAGGAACGATGATCCGTCACAATGAATCGAAAATTGTGGCGGCCGCGCTGCTTGCGCTGGCCGTCGCTATTACCGGTTGTTCCCGCAAGTCAGATAACGCGTCTGCAACCGACTCGGGCGCGAACCCGCCAGGCGGGGAGCAGTCGGAGGCGGCAAAACAGTCTTCCCGTGAGCACCGCCGGCAGGGCAGCGAGAAGGCTAAAGATGGTTCGAGAGATCAAGTCGCATCCGGGGACTCCGGTCAGGGCTATGCGACGGACCGCTATTCGAAACCACCTGAGTCCGCTCAGGCACGCAATTACACGCTGGACGCCGGCACGAGCATCGTAGTGCGAACGATCAACACCCTCTCGACCAAGACATCCAAAGCCGGCGACCGCTTTGAGGCCACTCTCGAGCAGCCGCTCGTCGCAGGCGACTACACCATCGCGCCCAAAGGCACGTCCGTTTTCGGTGAAGTCACTATGTCCGATCCGAGCGGAAAGCTGAAAGGGAGTTCCACGCTGGGCCTCAGGCTCACTGCCATTGCGATGCCCAACGGAGACCGCATCCCCATTCAGACCCAGACCGACAACAAGACATCCCAGGGCACTGGCAAGAAGACAGCCGCCAAAGTCGGCATCGGCGCCGGCATCGGCGCTCTGATCGGCGCCATCGCGGGAGGAGGGAAGGGAGCCGCCATCGGCGCGGGCGCGGGAGGCGCGGCCGGCGGAGGCTATGCTTACGCCACGGGCGGCAACCCGGCGGTCATCGCCAGTGAGACGGTGCTCACATTCCAATTGGCGGCGCCCGTAACGGTCACGTCGAGGAACTAACGTAGTTGAAGATTTCCCATTCCAAACTCCGTACCAACAAATTGAGTCACGTTCGTTCGTGGCTTTGGACAATTCCCGTTGCCATGCTGACGACGGCAGTGCTGATCACCGCCGCCGTAATCGTCGCGCTGGTTGCCCCGGGCGGCCGGCGCCAGCAGTGGTTCCAACACCGCTGGGGCGCCGCCGTGCTCGCGGTCGTAGGCGCCAAGGTGAAAGTTGTTGGCGCGGAAAAGGTCGACCCCAGCGCGAATTACGTCGTTGCCTCCAACCACGGCAGCCTGATGGACATCAGCGTCCTGTTCGGCTGGCTGCCCATGCCGTTCAAATTCCTGGCCAAACGGGAACTCCTGAAGGTCCCGTTCATCGGTTGGTATTTGAATCGGGACGGCCATCTGACGGTGGATCGCAAGAGCCTGCGGTCTTCCATTGAAAGCACGAACGAGTGCGCGCGCCTGATTCGCGAAAAGCGATTATCGGTCCTGATTTTCCCGGAAGGAACGCGTTCGCCGGACGGGAAACTGCAGCGCTTCCGCGACGGGGCGGCTTTCCTGGCCATCCAGTCCGGAGTGCCGCTGCTGCCCGCCGCCATCGTCGGCGCGTACGACATTCTGCCCGCGCGCTCTTCGTGGTTCATGCCGGGCGAGGTCGAATTGCGCTTTGGCGATCCAATTCCGGTTGAGGGATTAACCAGCCGGGACCGCGCCGCGCTCACGGCTCGCCTGGAGCAGGCCGTGCGCCATTTGCTCGACGAGTAAGACAGAATCCAGCGAGAGGGACAGCGGAAGTGGCCCTTCAAGTTGATAGAATATGGCTTCGTTGCGAAACCGGTCCGCGGAGGTATCGTGAAGTTTCTCGCTGTAGTACTGCGCTTGTGGAGCTGCGCGTTTTCATTGCTGATCGGGCTCTTTCTCACGGGCCTGGGGATGTTGATCGTCACCACGGACATCCACAACCTGGATATGACGATGCTGCCCTGGTGGAAGGGAACCACGCTTGTCGTCATGCTCTTCGTCCTGGGCTTGAGCGGCATCCTGGCCAGCGTCCTGGCTTTGCTGAGCAAGATCAAACCTCTGCTGGTGGTCTTCACCCTGGTTGCATTAGGCGTGATCGTCGACGGTTTCTTTATCAATCCCGCTCATCGTTTCGACGGCAAGGCCGGTGCGCTCGGCGCGCTCTGGCTGGCCCTTGCGGCCCTCGTGGCGTTTGCCGGCTCGTTCGCGCAGTTCTGCAAGCCGGACCGATCTTAGCGCCGTCAACGAGTACCCTCGCGCCCGGGCCAGGGCTTGCAGCTTACGCTTCAGCATGCCGGCATAGCATCCAGACGTCGACACGAGTGTCGACGCTGCACGCTAAAGACGTGCGCCACGGCAGCGTGGTATCTGTCCCCACTGTTTGGCATCGCGGCGATGGTGCGCGTTCTTGGCCTCGCATCTTCAGCGCTTCGATAGAATGGTGCCCGTCCGACGACTCTGAACGAGTTCACCGGATGAGGAAACCACTCAATGAAAAAGCTGGCTCTGCTCTCTTGCGGCCTAGTATCCTTGGCCATCTCCGCTCCCGCTATCGACTTCAACGGCATGACATCTATTGGTTCGATCGTGAGCCATACCGACTCGCCCGATGGCATAGTCGTCACCTGCGACGACCACTCCCAAGTCCGCTTTCAGGTGCTCTCCTCCGATCTGATCCGCGTCCGGGCTTCGTTCGGCAAGGCGCTGCCCGAGCGCGACCATTCCTGGGCGATCGCCAAGACCGCCTGGGACACGCCGAAGTGGACGCTTAAGGAAGCGTCCGGTTCGCTGCTGATCGCCACCGATGAACTGGAAGTCTTCATCCAGCGCTCGCCGTTGACCGTCGAATTCCGCGACGCGAAGACGCACAAGGCCATCAACGCCGACGAGCGGCCGATCATGTACGATCCCGCCTCCGGCAAGGTGGCTGCGTTCAAGAAGCTCGGCTTTGAAGAGCACATCTATGGGCTCGGTGAGAAGGCCGCCCGCCTCGACAAGCGCCGCGGCCAGTTCACCATGTGGAACTCCGACACGCCCGCCTACAAAGAGGGGACCGACCCGATCTACCAGGACATTCCCTTTTATCTCGGCTGGCAGGACGGCACGGCTTACGGCATCTTCTTCGACAACAGCTTCCGCACCAACTTCGACTTCGGTACCGCTCTGCAGGAGTACAGCGCGTTCTCGGCGGACGGCGGCGAAATGAACTACTACTTCTTCCGGGGACCGTCCATTCGCAAGATCCTCGAACGCTACGCCGACCTGACCGGGCATATGCCTCTGCCGCCGATGTGGACGCTCGGCAACCAGCAGAGCCGCTGGGGCTACTACAACGACGCGCGCGCCCAGGAGGTGGTCAGCAAGTATCGCGCCGACGACCTGCCGCTCGACGCTCTCTATCTCGACATCCACTACATGAGCGACTATCGCGTATTCACCTGGAATCCGCAGCGCTTCCCGGATCCCTCGGCGTTCACGGCCAAGCTTCGTCAGCAAGGCGTGAAGGTCGTGCCGATCGTCGATCCAGGTGTGAAGTACCAGCCGCCGACCGCAGGCTCGAAGGATGCTGACAAGAACCCCGAATTGCAGGTGCAAGACAAGAGTTACTACGTCTTCAACCAAGGCGTCGCGAATAGCTACTTCCTAAAGCGCAAGAGCGGCGATCTGTGGATCGGCAAAGTGTGGCCGGGAGACGCCGTCTACGTGGACTACACGCTCCCCGCAGCCGCCGAATGGTGGGGCGGCCTGTTCCGCGCGTATACCGATCACGGCGTCGCCGGCATTTGGACCGACATGAATGAGCCTTCGGACTTCATCGACCAGACCGGTAAGACGCAGATGGATGTCGTCTCTTATGACGGCGGGGCCAACACGATGTACGCCCAGAATCGCAATGTCTTTGCGCTGGGCATGGCGCGCGCCACCCGCGAGGGGCTGGAACGCCTGAAGCCGAACGACCGTCCCTTCGTCATCACGCGCGCGGCATATGCCGGCATCCAGCGCTACTCCACAACTTGGACCGGCGACAACACCGCCACCTGGGAGTCGCTTGAAATCAGCATCCCGATGTTCCAGTCCCTCGGCCTCTCAGGACAGCCCTTCATCGGCGCCGACATCGGAGGCTTCATGGGCCGTACGAACGCAGAGTTGATGACCCGCTGGTATGAAGTCGGCTTCCTGACGCCGCTGTGCCGCAACCACGCCGAGATTACTGGCTACGATCACGAACCCTGGCGATTCGGAGACTATTACGAAGGCATCATTCGCAAGTACCTGAAGCTGCGCTACCGCCTGCTGCCGTTCCTCTACAACACACTGGAAGAGGCGCACACCACGGGCGTGCCCATGTTCAGGCCGTTGCTGCTCAACTATCAGAACGACTTCAATACCGTGACCATTGACGACGAGTTCATGGTGGGCAACGACCTGCTTGCCGCGCCAATCGTGAAACAAGGCCAGACGCAGCGAATGGTCTATCTACCCAAGGACACCTGGTTCGATTACTGGACCGGCAAAGCGGTGCAGGGCGGCACGACGATCAAAGCGGATGCGCCGCTTGAAACCGTTCCGCTTTACGTGCGCGGTGGCGCGATTATCCCCATGGGTCCGGAGATGAAATATGTCGGCGAGAAGACAGGCGGCCCTCTGGCCTTCGCCATCTATCCCGATACGAACGGTCGAGCCCAGTTGTCGCTATACGAAGACGACGGCGTCAGCCCGGCCTACGAAAAGGGCGCATTCCGCCGGACGTCCGTGACCTACCAGGCCTCTGCCGCAGGAGCCGAGATCGAGGTCGCCGCCCCAGCCGGGCCGTTCCAGACGGCTCCACGCACGCTGGTCTTCTCGGTTCGTGCCGGTGTGAAGGCCACAGCCGCCACGCTCGACGGCAAGCCTCTGGCGGCAGTCCAGGCTGGCCAGCCCGGCGCAGGATGGTGGAAGTCCGCGGACGGAGTCAACGTTCAATTCGCCGACGACCGCAAGGCCCACAAAGTAACCTTGCGCTGAGGTATTGCCGAAGCGTGTGGGGCGGCGCTCCAGCGCCGCACCACTTCGACGCCGTTGTGGCCTTCGACCGGAACCAATCGTTAGTGCTACACTCAATTCTGACTAGACTGGTCAGAACGAGGTAGCGCGATCATGCCTTCCAAACTTCCTTCTTCCCGAACGCGCAAGCGGGTAACGATTCAGAAGGACTGGCAACTCCAGGACGCCAAAGCCCGCTTCAGCGAGCTCTTTCGCCTGGCCCGCGAATCCGGTCCGCAACGCGTCACCAAACACGGCAGAACGGCCGTTGTCGTGCTCCCCGCGGAGGAGTATGAGCGGCTTCTGAGCAGCCACGCTCAAAAGGGGAGCCTCGCCCGGTTCTTTGCCGATTCTCCACTGGCGGGTTCCGGCATTCAACTTGAGCGCCAGCGCGACTACGGAAGAGCCGTTGAACTATGAGCGGCTTCCTGCTCGACACGAACGTCCTTTCCGAACTGATTAAGCCGAAACCGGATGCCAAGGTCGTCCGGTGGATTGAAGGGACGAATGAAGCGAGCATGTTCCTGAGTGTGCTGACGCTGGGCGAAATTCGAAACGGCATCACGCGCCTGCGTTCGGGGGCGCGCCGGGGACGGTTGGAATCGTGGCTGCACGTGGACCTTCGCGAGCGCTTTCAAGGTCGGCTGCTACCAATCAACGAAGCCATCGCAGATCGTTGGGGCGCCATATCTGCTGCGGCTGCAGCCAAAGGGAAACCGCTTCCCGTAATTGACGGCCTTCTTGCGGCAACCGCACTACATCACGATTTGATGCTCGTAACCAGGAACGGTTCGGATGTGGCCGCGACAGGAGTCGCAGTTCTGAATCCGTGGCTATGAACTGCTCGCTTGGTCGCGCATTCTGCGCTTGGATTGATTTCTCCAGCGTGGTGGCGAGATTTATCGGTGGCAAATGTCGACCGTGCATCAAAGTGGATCGCCTTCGAACGACAGAGCGCCTGAGGGAACACTGGCTAGATCGCCTGCCCCGCGGCTGCCTGGCCGCGGGGCAGGAAGGTTTTCGGCAACGATCCCTGGCCGCAGATCTTGAATGTGCCGAAATCTTTGTACCAGTCGCCTTCCGGTACTTCCGGTTTCGACTCAACCCAGAGGCGAAGTATGTTCAAGTCCTCGATCGTAATCGCCCGGTCGCGCATTCTGTCGATCAAGTGCTGGCGCACGCCCGCGGGAAAGTTGTCCCAACTTCCAATTCTCGGCATTACGCGCCGAAAACCATACGGCCCATCTGATCGCCCAACCGTTTGACTTCCTCAGGGTCGACTGCGTTTCGGAAGCGCGTGGCGAGGTCGAAAAATTCCTGCTGCTTGCGCTTCTCGGCTTCCATGCCGGTCTCGATCAGATCGACCAGCATCCTGTTAGCGCTCAGCTTGCGGGCCTTCGCCAAGGTGCGAACCTGTGTGGCGACACCCGATGGCAAGCTGACGCTTTGCCTTACCGTCTTGACTGCAGTCCTCATGGCACCATTATGCACCAAAGTGGTGTTAAATGCGCAGAGACACTTTAGCACGCCTGGCGGCCCCGTCGTATGACCCGCCGCCTTTAGCCGCGAGTATCTCTACTTGATCTCTTCACTCTGCGCCGTGGCCGGCACCGAGCCCGGTTCTCTCAGGCGGCTGCTGTTCGGGCCAAGAAGCACGGGGGGGGCGGCCAGTCTGACCGAGGATCGGCGTATTAGACGCGAAACCACCGGAGAGGTCAATCCAGTCCGCATTAAAAATACTGAAGTGTAGACTTGACAATCGCCGCGTCCTGCTCGATACTGAAGCTACCGCTTCACTAACAGCAGAAAGGACACCTCATGGCAGAGCAAACCGCTATCCACAACACCTTCGTCATCGAGCGCAGCTATCCGAAGCCGCCCGAAACCGTATACGCCGCGTTCGCCGACGCGACCAAGAAGCGCCGCTGGTTCGCCGAAGGTGAGAGCCACGAAGTCGAGGAATTTGCGGTGGACTTCCGGGTCGGGGGCACGGAGCGCACCCGGTACCGCCTCAATTCGCGCACCCCGTTCCCGGGCGTCATACTCGTGAACAACGCGATCTTTGAGGACATCATCCCTAACCGGCGCGTTGTGACAGCATCTACGATGAGCTTCGCCGGTAAGCGCATCTCGGCCTCGCTGGTCACGGTTGAACTCCTGCCAACGGAAAAGGGAACCGACCTGATCTGCACACACCAGGGAGCGTTCTTCGAGGGGGCTGACGGTCCGCAAATCCGGGAGATGGGATGGCGCAAACTGTTCGATCAACTGGAATCGGAGCTGGCGCGCTAAGCGAGCAAGTGCAATCGGCGGAAATGTCCAAGCAACAAGTTAACGCCGGCCGTGTATTCCACGCGCTCGGCGATCCCACGCGGCGAGCCATCATGGAGAAGCTGAGCGAGGGACCTCAATCGGTCTCCCGTCTGGCAGAGCCTCTGGACATCACTCTCACCGCGGTCGTTCAACACCTGCAAGTGTTGGAGGAGAGTGGACTGGTGCACACCGAAAAGCTTGGCCGGGTGAGGACTTGCCGTATCGAGACGGCCGGGCTGGCAGTCTTGGAGCAGTGGATCCGCGATCGCCGTTCGCCTTGGGAACGAAGGCTCGATCGATTGGGCGAGTTGCTGGCCGAACCGGACGAGGGTGAATAGATACCAGCGCCCGAGCGGGCGGACCCCTGTTGATTCGGGTCGAGAACTAGCGGCTCCTACTTGATCTCATGGCTCTGAGCCGTGGCCGGTTCCTGACCCCAGTTCTCACGGATGGCCATGGTCTGGTCGGAGTAGAACGTGCGCCGTCCAGTCTGACCGAAGATCTGCGGGACGGCAACGATTGAGTAGCCTTCCTTGATCGCGGACAGCGTGAACACGTAACCGCTCTTCTGGCCCGACGCCAGGTCGCCCGAAATCAGGTCGGCGGCCGCGGGCCCCGCCGCTCCGCCAGCCGGCGGTCCAAGCTGTTGCAGGCTCTCGGCGAACTTGCCGAACTGGGAGAAGTATGAGGTTTCGGCCACGTGGATCGTCGTCAGCGTGCGGATTGCGGCCATCTCCTGCGCCTGCATACGCGCTACGTTCAGTTTCGGCGCCGCAATCGCGGCAATGATGAGGATGATCGCGATGACGATCAGCAACTCAATCAGCGAAAAGCCGCGGCGGGCGCGGCGGACGTTAGACAGCATGGCCGGGTCTCCTGACAATCTTCCCTCTTATCCTAGACGAGCGGCGAGTTCGATTCGTGGAGGAACTCTCCGCTCTTCACCAGAGTATCGATTCGCCGGATTCGATCCAGCAATCTGGCCAACCGGTCGAGCCGCAGAGCGTTGGCGCCGTCCGATAGCGCGCGCGCGGGCTCCTCGTGAACCTCGACGAACAGTCCGTCAATGCCGGTGGCGACAGCCGCCCGCGATAGCGGCTCGATGAATTCCGGGGCGCCGCCCGAGACTGTCCCGCTGGCTCCAGGCAGTTGAACGCTATGCGTGGCATCGAAAACGACCGGCCATCCGGCCGCGCGCATTTGCGGGAGGCCACGCATGTCCACCACCAGATTGTTGTAGCCGAATGACGAGCCGCGCTCGGTCAGCACGATGCGATTGTTGCCGGTGGATGCTACCTTGTCCGCCGCACGAGCGATGTCTTGCGGGGAAACGAACTGGCCCTTCTTGATGTTCACTACGCGACCCGTGCGCCCGGCGGCGATCAGCAGGTCGGTCTGCCGGCATAGGAACGCGGGGATCTGCAAAATGTCGACCACTTCCGCGGCGCGCTCGGCCTGCCACGTCTCATGAATGTCGGTGAGCACCGGGTAGCCTTCGCGCCGCAGTCCCGCGAGAATTTTCAATCCTGCATCGATGCCCGGTCCACGATAGGATGCGCCGCTAGATCGGTTCGCCTTATCGAAACTGGCCTTGAAAACGAAATGTCCGGCGATGGCGCGTATCGAGCGCGCCAGCAAATGCACGTGCTCTTCGCTCTCGATCACGCAAGGCCCGGCGATTAGCACCAGCGGCCCGGCGCCGAAAACAAGTTCCGGAGTGACCTCTACTGGATTCATTCCTGCGTCTCACCCGCAAACAGCGGCGAAACTTCATTGGCCAGGCGCTTCTGCCTGTGCTTGTACGCGGCTCCAATAAAAGAGACGAACAGCGGGTGCGGCTCCATCGGCTTGGATTTGAATTCCGGATGGAACTGGCAACCGAGGAACCACGGGTGGCTTGGCAATTCGCAGATCTCGACGAATTTGCCGTCCTCCGAGCGCCCTGTGATCCGCAGACCGTTCGAAGTCAGAGTCTCCTCGAAGGCGCGATTGAACTCGTAGCGGTGGCGGTGCCGCTCGCTGATCTGATCCGTGTTGTAGGCCGCTTCGCGCGAAGCTGTCTTCGGCCAGCATGCACGGGTACGCGCCCAGAGCGCATCGTGCCGCCGAGTTCTTCGACGCCCAGCAGGTCTCGCAACTTGTAGATGACGGGGTAAGGCGAGCCGGCCTCGAACTCGGTGGAATCCGCGCCGGTGAGCCCGCAGACATTGCGCGCCAACTCGATTACCGCGGTCTGCATGCCCAGGCAGATGCCGAAATAAGGCACTCGAGCTTCGCGCGCGAAACGGATCGCGTTCAGCATGCCCTCCACGCCGCGCGCTCCGAAGCCGCCGGGTACCAGGATGCCATCGTACTGTCCGAGCGACTCGGTGCACGCCGGCCACTCCATCTTTTCGCTCTCAATCCAACTCAGCCGGACTTTCAAATGGTGATGGATGCCGCCATGCAGCAGGGCTTCTTTCAGGCTCTTGTATGAGTCTTCGTACTCGACATATTTGCCGACCAACCCGATATGGACCTCGTCGATCGGGTTCCTCATCCGGTCGAGCATTGCGCTCCACGCCGTCAGGTCGCGGGGGTGTCCGTTCTGAATCTGCAATTCCCGAACGACGATTTCGTCCACGCCGCCTTCGGCCAGCGTGATCGGAATCTGGTAGACCGTGTCCACGTCGTAGCAACTGATCACCGCGTCCACGTCCACGTCGCAGAACAGCGCGATCTTGTCGCGCTGGTCCTGTGGAATCGGACGCTCGCTGCGGCAGATCAGGATATCGGGCTGGATGCCCATGGCCCGCAGTTCTTTGACGCTGTGCTGCGTCGGCTTGGTCTTCAACTCCTGCGCCGCGGCGATCCACGGTACCAGCGTCAAATGAACGAACAGCGTATTGCGCCGGCCCAGTTCGTGGCGTAGCTGGCGAATCGCTTCCGTGAAGGGCTGCGACTCGATATCGCCCACCGTTCCGCCGATTTCGACGATGACGACGTCCACGTCGTCACTGACCTTGCGCGTCGCGGCTTTGATTTCATTCGTGACGTGCGGAATCACCTGGACCGTCTTGCCCAGGTAATCGCCTCGACGCTCTTTGGTAATGATCCGTTCGTAAATTCGGCCCGAGGTCAGGTTGTTGGCCTGCTTGAGTTTCGCGTGCGTGAAGCGCTCATAGTGGCCGAGGTCGAGGTCGGTTTCGGCGCCGTCGTCGGTGACGAAGACCTCTCCATGCTGGAATGGGCTCATCGTGCCTGGATCCACATTGAGATAGGGGTCAAACTTCTGCATGTTGACCTTCAGGCCACGGCTCTCCAGCAGGCAGCCGATGGACGCCGCGGTGATGCCCTTGCCTAGGGAGGAAACCACACCGCCGGTCACGAAAATGTACTTAGCCATTTCTGTTGTTCTGCTCCGAGAGGGAAAAGAGCCGCTCTACCGCCGCCAGGTCATCGGGCGTGTCCACGCCAATGGTGTCGGAATCGGTTTCGGCGACTCGAATGGGTATGCCGTTCTCCAGCGCACGCAACTGTTCGAGCTTTTCGGTCTCCTCGAGTGGCCCCCGAGCGAGCCGGGAGTAGCTTAACAGCAGAGCCCGGCGAAAGACATAGAGCCCGATATGCTTCCAATACACGGCGCCGCCCGACCGGTCGAACGGAATCGGCGAGCGGGAGAAATACAGCGCATCCCCGTTGAGGGCGGTCACCACTTTGACCACATTCGGGTTTTCAATGTCATCCGGATCTGTGATGCGCTTTTTCAATGTCGCCATTTCGCATCCTGGATCGTCTAAAAGGGAAAGGAGGGCCGCATCTATCGATGCCGGATCGATCAAGGGCTCGTCGCCCTGGATGTTCACGATGATTTGTGCGTCCGTAGCGGCTGCCGCCTCGGCCACCCGGTCCGTGCCGGACGTGTGGTCTTCTCGCGTCATGGCCACTTCCGCTCCGAACCTGCGGGCGGCATCGGCGATTTCGCGATTGTCGGTAGCGACGATCACGCGGCTCAGATATCGGGACTCTCGGCTCCGCTCCCAGACGTGCTGGATCATGGGCTTACCGGCGAGGACGGCGAGGGGTTTTCCGGGGAATCTTGTGGATGCGTGTCGGGCTGGAATAATTCCCAGAATCGAGGGGCGCACAATCGAGAATAGCACAAAATCCCGGCATGTTATACTTGCGGTGGCCGCAGTGGAGCTGAATGCGAACCAAGACGTATAAGTTCTTTTTTTTGATTGTCTTGGCGATCCTCGGCCTGGCTGCCGCCGCGCTCATCGCGCAGGAGCCCCGTCCGCAGATCGAACCCCGGCCCAAGCCTGGCCCGCCGCCTTCCGAAGCAGACGCGCATCGGCTCGTCCCGAATCTGCGCATCGATACCAACCTCGTTCTGATTCCCGTCACCGTGACCACCCCGCTGAACCAGTTCGTCACGGGTATGGAGAAAGATAACTTCCGCCTGATGGAGGACAAAGTAGAACAGGATGTTTCCTATTTCGCCAGTTTCGACGCACCTCTCTCCATCGGGCTGGTTTTCGATGCCAGCGGCTCCATGAGCAACAAGCTCAACAAATCGCGTCAGGCGGCGGCCGAGTTCTTCAGGACCGCGAATCCGGAGGATGAGTTCTTCCTCGTGGAGTTCAACGATCGCCCCCAACTCCTTACGCCCTTCACACGCGCCACCGAGGAGATTCAGAATCGTCTCACCTTCACCCAGGCTAAAGGCAGGACGGCTCTGCTCGACGGCATCTATATGGCCCTCCAGGAGTTGAAGAAGGGGAAGAACCCCCGGCGGGCGCTGCTGATCATCTCGGACGGCGGCGACAATTCGAGCCGCTATACCGAGACCGAGGTGCGCAATCTGCTGCGTGAGGCCGATGCGCAACTCTACGCCATGGGTATCTTCGAACCGGTGGGGTCGCGCGGGCGCAGCGCGGAGGAATTGGGCGGTCCCGGGTTGCTCAGCGAACTTGCGGCCATGACCGGCGGACGCCACTTCCCGGTCGAGAATCTGAACGATCTTCCGGACATCGCGGCGAAGATCGGCATTGAACTTCGCAACCAATATGTCTTGGGCTATGTCTCGAAAAACTTGACGAGAGACGGCAAGTATCGTCGTGTCACTGTAAAATTAAATCAACCGCGCGGTCTGCCCCCACTCAGGGCGCTGTACCGGCAAGGCTACTATGCGCCCAGCCAGTAAGGTATTTGGTTCGCTCCTTCTCGCCGCATGCCTCTGCATGCTGGCCTCCGCTCAGGATGAGCCCTTCGTGATTCGCTCCGACACGCGGCTCGTCGTCCTTCACATGAGCGTTCTCGACCATTCAGGCAAGCTGGTGACCAACCTGCCCAAGGAGACCTTTAAGGTCTTCGAAAACAATGCCGAACAGCAGGTGTCGGTCTTCAAACGGGAGGATACTCCCGTTTCCATCGGTATCATCGTAGACAACAGCGGGAGCATGCGCGAGAAGCGCCAGAAGGTGGAGACGGCCGTCATCCAACTCGTGAAGGCCTCCAACAAGCTGGACGAGGCGTTCATTGTCAACTTCAACGACGACGCCTATCTCGACGTGCCCTTCACCAATGACATCCACAAGATGGAGGAAGGTATCGCTCGCATAGACTCCAAGGGCGGGACGGCGATGCGGGACGCCGTTTCGATGTCCATCGACTACCTGAAACAGCAGGGGAAGAAGGACAAGAAGGTGCTCCTCATCGTCACCGATGGGAACGACACGACGTCCATGGGCATCACGCTGGAAAAACTGGTCGAAAAGGCCCACAAGAACCCCGATGTTCTGGTCTACGCCATCGGAATTCTCGGCGAGGAAGACAGGCGCGAGGCGGGTAAAGCCAAGCGTGCTCTCGACGCGCTGACCAAGGCCTCCGGAGGCTTCAGCCTCTACCCCAAGGACATCGGCGAGGTGGAGAGCATGGCGCAGCAGGTGGCGCACGACATTCGCAACCAGTACGTCCTGGCCTACTCGCCCAGCAATCAGAACCTCGACGGGACTTTCCGGCAAATCAAAGTCACGGCCGGCAAGTACACCGTCCGCACCCGCACCGGCTACTACGCGACCCCCGAGACCCAGAAAAGGCAGGCGAGTTCCGCGCCCCCGGGCAACTGAGCGTCTTGGGCGGCCGGCAGGTCTCAGGAAGAATTGGGTGATGATCGGCTACCTTTGGCGCACCACACGCGGCTATAGGCTCACGCCTTGGCGTTCGCCTTACATTCTGTGGCGCATCGAGACGTATTGGGGACTGCACGCCGAGCGGATCACCTTCGGCGATTTTTGGCGGTTCGCATGGACGCGCCGCCGCGAATTGCTGCGATTCTTGCGTTGGGCTGAGCGCATGGAGCATCAATAAAGCCGTACCCTGTTGGACGTAATCCTGGGAAACGAGAGATCGCAGCCGTCACCGCATGAATACCGTTACCCTATTTGGACTTTTCGCCGTGACTGCCATGCTCGTGCTTTACACGCTGGAGAGTCGAGGCCGGCACTACATTCTGGCTTTTGCCGGAGCGTGCGTTCTCGGCTCGGCCTACGGATTCCTGCAGGGCGCCTGGCCGTTTGGGCTGGTGGAGGGCGTGTGGTCCGTGGTGGCCGTCCGCCGTTGGTGGCGGGCGCGGCCGTAAGGCTGCGGCGTTCCCAGGAGCCGCCCGCCTCAGGCTTGTTCGAGACTTCAGTTTGCAGTCCGGTTTACTCTTCGCTACACTGGATGGTTGTCGCACCATGCGTTTTGGGCACTAGCGTGCTCGTGCTTGGGTGCTGCCCTCCCGGATCGCTTCCCATAAGAGCCCCGGTGAATTTCTAAGGAAAACGAACATGTACGCAGTAATCGAAACTGGCGGCAAGCAGTATCGTGTGGCCCCGGGCGACACTCTCCAGGTGGAAACGCTTGCGGGAAACGCCGGCGCGGCGCTCGAATTCGACAAAGTTTTGGCAGTGGGGACGGATTCCGGCGAGCTGCTCATTGGTGGCGCGGCCGCGACAGCCAAGGTGAATGCTTCCATCGTCAAGCAGACCCGCGGCGACAAGATGCTGGTCTTCAAGTTCAAGCGCAAGAAGCAGTACAAGAAGACGATCGGTCACCGGCAGAACCTGACCACGATCAAAATCGAAGAGATTGTGGCGTAGGAGTCCTTAAGTCATGGCACACAAAAAAGGTCTTGGCAGTTCTAAAAACGGGCGCGATTCAAACGCACAGCGTCTCGGCATCAAGCTTTTCAGCGGTCAGGTAGTCCCCGGCGGTTCGATCATCGTTCGCCAGCGCGGCACCCGCTACAAGCCCGGCGAGTTCGTTGGCATCGGCAAGGACGACACGCTGTACGCGAAAGTCGACGGTACCGTCGTATGGCGCGATCGCGGCCGCATGGGCAAGTTTGTCAGCGTCACACCGCTCGAAGTTGCGCCGGTCGAAGTCGCCTGAGCGCCGCCTCAATTGCACGAGAGTTCTCTGGGCCGCCCGGGGTTACGCCTCCGGCGGCCTTCGTGTTTCTGGCACCCGCGCGCCCGTAGTGGGGCAGACCCCCAGGTCTGCGGCCGACGCCCTCGTCGGCCTCTTGCTTCGGTGTGCGTTCCGCCGATGCCACACGGAAGCGGATCCAGGGGGACCCGCGCGGACCTAGGGGGCGCCCCACTCGCCGGGTGACTGCTGAACGAATTGGGCCGATACTAAAGGCGTCTTAAGTCCATGTTTGTCGACGAAGTCATAATTCGAGTCAAAGCCGGAGACGGCGGGAACGGTTGTCTCGCGTTCCGCCGAGAGAAGTACGTCCCCAAGGGCGGCCCCAGCGGCGGCGACGGCGGGCGCGGCGGCGACATCGTCCTGGTGGCGAACCGGAACTATAACACCCTGCTGCATTTCCGATTCAACCCGGAGCACAAGGCCGAGCGCGGCCGTCACGGCGAAGGCAGCAATTGCTCCGGCCGCAACGGCGATCACACTTACCTGCCTGTGCCCGTCGGCACCGTTGCGATGGACGCGGAAACTCACGAGGTATTCCACGACTTTGTCGAGCACGGCGACACGTTCATCCTCTGCCATGGCGGGCGCGGGGGACGGGGCAACCAGCACTTCGCAACATCGACCAATCAGGCGCCAACGCGCCACGAGCCGGGCACGCCGGGAGTGGAGCGGAAGGTCCGGCTGGAACTCAAGCTGCTGGCGGACGTCGGGCTTGTGGGCTTCCCGAATGCGGGCAAATCGACGCTGATCTCACGCATCTCCGCCGCACGGCCCAAGATCGCAGATTACCCCTTCACCACTCTGGAACCCAACCTGGGCGTCGTCCAGGCCGATGGCGAACGCACGTTCGTCGTCGCCGATATCCCTGGATTGATCGAAGGCGCGAGCCAGGGCCACGGGCTGGGGATTCAGTTCCTCCGGCACGTCGAGCGGACGCGCCTGCTGCTGCATCTGGTGGACGTGAGCGGTATCAGCGGCCGCGATCCGGCCAACGACTTCGACGTCATCCTCAAAGAACTCGCCAGCTTTAGCGCCGCGCTCGCCGCCAAACCGATGTTCGTCGCCGCTACGAAGATGGACTCCGCGCAGGATCCGGAAGTCGTTGAGAGCGTGGCGAAGCGGGCAGCCGAGCACGGCATGCCGTTCTTCCAGATCTCGGCTGTCACTGGCGCGGGGCTGCCCGAATTGATCCGGGCCATCGCCGAGAAGGTGATCATCCATGTGGACGATCCCGTCCCCGTGGTTCGGACCGAAGCCCAACGGGCTGCCGACGACATTCCTCCTCACCCCGAACAGTACAATCCCGAAGACGACACCGACTAACCGTGTGGTTGGGCGGCTCTCCTGAGCCGCGGCGGGCCAGGCCCCGCCAGCCTGAGCACCTGTCCCCCGGCGTCGCCCCGCCTTTCGGAACCTCCCGCGATCATCACATCCAGCGCAACAACCGGATAGACGCGGCATAGTCTCTGCGGGACAATATTCGGAATCGGAGGGCTTCCTGAATGAACACGGCATCCACGGTCAGGGCTCACACGTTCCGCCCGCAACTGCTCGAACGGCGCGCCCGGCTGCAGGCGGTTTCGAGTTCCGTCACGCCCGAGTACCTGCAAGATCTCCTCGCCGAAATCGATGCCGCTCTGGAAAGGATGGATAGCGGTTCGTACGGCATGTGCGAGAGCTGCCACGATACGATCGAGACTCGACCGGCTGGAGTGCAATCCGCTGGTCCGGTTTTGCCTGGACCACCTCAACCAGGCTGAGATGCACGCGCATCAACAGGACCTGGACCTGGCAGCGCAAATCCAGTTCAAGCTCCTGCCACCGAAGGACATTGCGCTGGAGCACTGGGATACGCGCTACCGCTACCAGCCTGTAGGGGCGGTCGGCGGCGACTACTGTGAACTGACGGTCCTTGGGGATGGCCGGTCGCTCTTTTTCGCGGTTGGGGACGTGGCGGGGAAGGGCGTGGCGGCCTCGTTGTTGATGACGCACCTGAGCGCTATCTTCCGCAGTCTGTTGTCGCTCGATCTACCGCTCGCGGAGCTGGTTTCACGGGCCAACCGGCTGTTCTGCGAGAGCACCGCGCCGTCCCATTACGCGACGCTGGTGTGCGGCTGGGCCACGCCGGACGGCGTGGAAATCTGCAATGCGGGCCACTGCCCGCCGCTGCTCCTGCGGCCCGACGCCACCGAGCGGCTGGATTCCACCGGACTGCCGCTGGGCCTCTTCTGCGGCGGCAAGTATACGACTCGTCAACTCTGCCTGGATGCCGGCGACAGCCTCGTTCTGTATTCCGACGGCATTACGGAGGCTGAAGATGAGGCAGGCGAGCAATACAAAGAGGAACGGCTGATTCGCTCGCTGCGAAATCACTTCGGCCATGGCATGGACGCGATGGCCAACAGCGTCCTACCGGATGTCGCGCGCTTCCGCCAGAGTCGTCTGCC
The DNA here is from genome assembly GCA_963823095.1 of Terriglobia bacterium. Lineage (GTDB taxonomy): Bacteria > Acidobacteriota > Terriglobia > Bryobacterales > Bryobacteraceae > CAIVVT01. Next base: position 131,407 of record CAWGKI010000012.1, on the reverse strand, counting down.
GGCCGACGATATGACGTTGCTCATCGTGCGCCGGCGGTGACGCGCGCTCTTTGGTGGGGCGGCTCCCCAGAGCCGCGCGGGGCTTCCAAGCCCCGCAAGTTTCTCGGGGGCGGGCTCTGGAGAGCCCGCGCGGTCCTGGAGGACCGCCCCACCGCAGACCCGCGCGCCCCCCAGGTCGCGCAATTGGACCGGTCAGGGGACCGGTCGCGGACGAGGGCGTCCGCCCTACGCGTGCTGCTGCGCCGCCTTGCGCGCTTCCGCCGAGTCGTAACTCTCGCCATAAATCGCCGGCACTTTGGCGCCCATCGGCCGCAGATACATCGACAACTGCCCGCGATGATGGATGGAGTGATGCAGCACGAAGTCCAGGTACATCACCGCCGGCAACTGGAACATGCCCCGGAAATCTACGATCTTGGTGAGTTGCTCGTCCGACAGGTTCGCCAGCTTCTCGAACCGCGGCTCGAAGTTCTCTACGTACCAGGCCGATAGCCCGCGAGGCGTTAGAGGTGGAATCCGGGCGCTGCCGGGGACTGAGATCGAACTGGCCCGCCGGCACGGCGTCCATGAAGCGCATTTCCGTGGCAACGATATGCCAGGCCAGATCCAGCGCGCTTTTCGAAATCTGGTCCGGACGATAGTCGCCCTTATCGGGCGGAATCGCTTCGATCATGCTCATCGTGATGCGGTTTTCGTTTCTGAGTCCCGGGAGGTAGACACCGTGGAGCAGGAATCTTGCCTGATCAGGTTGGATTGTTGGCATGGGTACAGGGTACCGCAGGACATATCCGGCGTTGAAGCCTCTCGGAGGAGCGCTGAGTCCGGCGGGACCGCGTTGCATCGGATTGTGCATCGCCCGAAAGCGTGCTTAACTGACCTCTCCCTCGGGCGGTCCCGTTCTCACCTCGATCACGATTGTTTCTGGCAACACCTGAGTTCTTCAACCGATCGCCGAAATTGAAGTGTGCCCCGTGCAATATTCAATAGAGAAAGATATAGAAAAAAGGTGCCGGAGATGTTGCTGAATCGGCGATGGTGCGGAGGCGGGGCTATCATAGGCGCCGCGCTCTGCTCGATGTTAGCGTTCGCGCAGTCGGATCCCCAGCCGATCCGGCCCCTGCGAACGGCGCCAGTAGAAAAGCTCACGGTCAATCCCGGCTTCAGAGACTGGGGCCCTGCGACGGTCGCGGGTACGACGATTCTGTCCGGCAACCAGACGGGCCGCGGCGGTCTGTTCGCCATCGACATGCTCAGTGGGAAGGTGAAGTGGGCGCATAGTCCAACCTTCAGCACCGGGACCGCTTCCGTATCGACTCCCCCCGCGGTCTCCGGCGACATCGTCATCACCCCTTACGCCGCGGCTTATCCTGGCGCGGTGGTGGGCGTGTCGCTCGCGACGGGGAAGGAAGTGTGGCGCGGTCCAGACCCCTTCCGAGGCGCGGCTGTGGCGGTCAACGCGGGGCTGGCCTACATTCTGGGCAAGAACGGCAGCTTCTACGCGCTGGAGGCGGCCACCGGCCGCGAGAAGTGGAAAGTGGCATTAGCCCATCGCGCCGAGTGCGCATCGCGGCCGATCGTGCGCGATGACATCATCTACCTGACCGCCAGCGCCGATGCGACTCCGGGCGACGCGTCGAAACCGGCGGGCAACTATCTCTTCGCCCTCGATGCAAAGACCGGACAGGAGCGCTGGCGGTATCGCGCCGAGGCGCCCTACGTGCACGATGGCGTTTGCCTGCGCCAGCCCGTCGTCACCGGCGACACGATTTTTGCGGCGGGCGATTCCTACCTATATGCGGTGCAGAGGGCCACTGGACGCGACCGCTGGAAGCCCGTCGAAATCCGGCGTCCGGTGGAAGGGCAGGTTCGTGCCGTCGAAGTATTCGCTCTGGTGGACGCGGACTCCGTGCTGGTCGGCATGACCTCCGGGTTTCTCATCGCCTTCGACAAGAATTCGGGCCGGACTGCATGGGAGCTTGCCGGTCAATACCGCGACAGCGCGCCGGCGATGGCGGTTGCAGGCGCAGTTCAAGGCAATGTCCTCTATTTTCAGGGCAGCCCATCCAGCAAACCAGCGGCCGCGGCGAGCGGAACGCTGCACGCTCTCGACCTCGGCTCCCACAGCATACTGTGGTCGTTCTCACGCCCAACCCGCGAACCCAACTGGCCTTTCGGCCATGTGACGCCAGTCGATGGCGGATTGTGGGTGGATTCCTACCAGGCGCTGGTGAAATTGCAGTAGTGGGCAGCAGCAGCGTCTTTGCGCGGCGTCTCCGGCAGGCAGTTCGAAACGCGGGGTTGCCTGTCCCGCTTCCCGGCTTCCCCCCCCCAAACAAGCCCAACCATAAATGCGTCATCCAACCTGCAGGGCGGCCGAAGCGCCATGGACTATACTTCTTGAGAGAACTGACCGTGAAGCTAAGAACGGCGAAATCGTCCAAGCGAAAGAGCTTCCCGGGGGAACGCCAATTCCTTGCCGAAGCGGAATATGCCGACAGCATCTTTCGGGACGCGCTGGGTGATAGAGAGGGTTCCATCGTTGCACTGAAACGTGCGCTTGAGGCGATGCCAACCTATGCGCCGGCCATATTCAGCATGGGTTCGGTCTTGTATCAAGCCGGGAGAATCGCCGAAGGGCGAGAGCTGTTCCAATCGCTGTTATCGTTGCCGAAGAGGACAACGGACATCTGCCAGATCATCGATGAGGCCGGCGTATTTCTCACCAGGCTCGGGGCGTACGAGGACGGAATGGCGCTCTACCGGACGGCCGTGAAGAGATACCCTGACGTTGCCGCGCTGTTTCAAGGGCTCGGCTACTGCGCCAGTGATGCGGGGTTGCACGAAGAAGCGATATCCGCGAACCAGCGCGCATTGGAGCTGCAACCGGAGAATCAAAAACTGGTCAACGACCTCGGTTGGACTCTCTTCCAGGCCGGCCGCATCCCGCAGGCCAGGAAGACCCTCGAGCGGGCGGTATCGATGGACCCGAGCGACGAGTTGGCGAAAGAGAATCTGCGTTTTTGCAGACGACAGGCTCGCCGCCCCAAGAACGGTTAGGCACCCTCTTGACATTCGTGGTGGGTCCGCGCGAAGCAGGGAGGCTATAATACCGACTAGGGGCTGCAAGTTCCATGAAACCTGTCGTGCCAAGATCGATTCCCATCGTGGTAGGGCAAGAAAACGACGGCCGTTGGTGGGCCGACATCGAGTCTATGCCCGGAGTGATGGCCTATGGCCCAACTCGTGAAGCGGCGATTTCAGCCGTTCGCGCGCTGGCTCTGCGTGTTGCCGCCGATTGCATAGATCACGGGGAAGAAGTCCCGCCACAATTTGCAAAGGTCTTCTCCCTGGCATGAGCCGTTGGCCGTCGGTGAAGGCGAAGAGACTCTTAGCCGCATTGCTCCGAATTGGATGGGAAGTCGCTTGGCAAGCCGGGTCCCACCGTCGGCTCACACGACCCGGCTGGCCCAACTACACATTCGCCTTCCATGACGCGGAAGAAGTCGGACCGGGACTTCTCGCCCAGATCGCCAAGAAGACGGGATTGCGCCCCGAAGACTTGTAGTCGGGCGACGGAACACCGAACACCGTACACCGGTACACCGGGACAGCCTGACCCGTCCCAACGCGGTTTCAATGCGAAATAGGCGCCAATGCAGGCGCCACGGAGCCTGGCGCTGTCGGCTACCTGTCGAATCGCGCGGAGTCTTGCGCTTTCTGTGGCTCAGCTCGCCAGGTTGCTCTTCTCCCAACCCGCTCTGGCGGCAGCTTAGAAGCAATTCGACGAGAATCGCCGTTGGGACGGGTCAGGCTACCGCTTCCAGTTGTTTCGCTGTGTTTCTCTTCGCTGCCCCCCCAATAGTGATTGAACGCGGGTGATTGAGCAGTTAGGCCGCGTCGTTGCCCATTCTCAGCCCTTGAGCCAGCCCATCCAAATCGCGAAGAAAATAGCGGGCAGAGTCAGCCCCCACATCACGCAAATCACCACCCAAATCCAGTGGTACAACCGGGATTTCTCGATGATGATGTATCGCGACTTTTCAACGATGGTGTATCTGTCATTGGATGGCAGCACCCGCATGGTCTCGGCGTCCATCAAGAGGTACTTGTCGTCCCATTCGGATTCCGGTCTACGTCCAGACTTTTTGGTCGTCATCTATCCCTTGCGATCAGCCGTCCTCTTCCGCTTGGGCGCGGCACTGCGTTTGCGCTCGTTTTCGATTACGGTGGCTTTCGGCACCGGGAGGACGGCTTTCACCGCTTCACGGAATCGAGTGAACGCTTCCGGCCCTTCGGTCATTTCCGGGTGAGGCTTGGTCACGCCTCCATTGTCATGGAGATTACGGTAAACCGCCAGAGATTAGAGTCATCAGGTCGCGGACTCGGCATATGGCATTCAGCGCCTCAAGTTGGTTGTACGCCTTGCGGGCATGGGAGACCTCGTTTCGAAGTTCCTTCAAGTAGAGGCAGTATTCCGCCGCATCAGAATAGACCTTGAGCTGTGCCGTGCGTTTGGGTCCGCGAGGTTGCTGATGTGCGAGAGTCAATGCCGCCTTCAGTCCGTCAAGGATTGACTTCCAATCGGCGTCGGCAAGTGGGCAGTTCTTCCGATTGCTGCTCAGTTTGACCTTCAATTTCCTGCCAATCGCTCTCAACCCGCATTCGGCAACGCGCATGACGTAAAATATGCAAGCGTCATGCAAATCCACGGCGAAGGACTCCACCGCTCCGCGCGAATCGCGCTTGGCCTCTGGTATCTTAGCCCACACCTTGCGCCATTCCGAAGTAAGGTTATCGAGTTGCTCTGCCTGCTTTGCTCGTACAAACACGAAATGGCGTCGGCCTAGGTCCATCAGTATCTCTTGGTCGAGCGCTCGCAGTTCAGTGCCAATGACCCATGCTGTCGTTTCGCCTTGCAGTTCCGGAAGAATTCGATCCCTCAGCCGATCCGAGCGCCTTCAGGTCACGTTTCTTTGCCACTTTGACGCAACGCTCGGCGAGGGTAACTAATCGGCGACATTCCCGTCTTGGGATAACAACGTCCCGCTTGCCGCCACGGGTCAGGAGCCAACACTTATGAATGGTTGCGCGAACGCCGTCCATCACAACCGCGAGTTCCCACACTTCAAGCGGTTGATGACGTCCAATAGGGTAACTAAAGCCAACGGCGTTGGCTTCCAGTCAAGGCAAGGCCATTCAACGAAGATGGCCGATAGCCGAGTCGCATCGCTGTGAGCGAGGGGACGGCAGTACGGTATTACCGCTCGGTTAACCATGTTGTTATTGCCCTTCACAGGCAAAGACGTTCCGCTCTCGCGCTTACCCTCGCGTTGCGGTGAAGTCTGGACGTGGACTTCCGCTGCTGACGTAATACCGCGCTGCCGATTCCTCATAATCGAGGGAGCTATCGAGATGTTTCTAACAGCACTTGACGTCGTGCAGACGGTTTGCGCGCTGGTGGCACTGGTATTGTTGTGGTGCGACTCGCGGCGCAGGAGATAAGGCATGGCTCGCTCGAGGAGTTCAGCGTAATAACGGTTCCGGGACTCATCCTAGGCAGGACCCGCATGCGTTAGTACCGCTCGTACGGATCTTTGCGGGGGCCTGCGACGGCCGTCCCTACCATGACCGCTTTCCCGCTTCTTCGGCAGGGGGCCCCTTAGGCCGCCAGCGCTGAAGTCTGCCCACCCGCGACACCTCAAGGGGCGGGTCTTCCCGCCCATCGGGTGGCGATTCGGATTGGCCGGGAAACGGAAGGGCCGCGATCAGGCTCTGTCCAGTTCAGGAGAAGTGTAGCTCGACATCCGAATTGCAGGCTCTTACAATCGCGGTGTGGGTCGGAGTTTTAGCCCGAGTGTCGACAAGATCTGGCTTTTCCCGCTGGGGACACTGGGATTCGCCGCCCTGGTTGCCTATATCGGCACTCTTCCGGCCTTGGCGATACTCGTCGGAGTTGTTGTTGTTGTCTGCATTCTTGCCTGGTGTGCGGAAGGCGCACGGGAATGGCGGAATGCCCGGAAAGCCTGCGACATGGCATCCGCGCCCGTGCCCCAGGGGGGTGTCAAGTCTGTTTGGCTGAAGAAGACCGCGTGGAAGCGGAGCGTAAAGCTCAGGCCGTCGATCGGGCTCGCCGCCAGGCAATCGATGACGGTGCGAAGCGGTTACGCGAAGAGGAGATAGAACGGCTATCGAAGGCTTGGATCAGCAATACGGATGCCTACTTTCAGATGGCTCCCCTGGAATTTGAATGCGCGATTGCAGAGCTTTTCAAGAGGCTCGGCTATGAAGTCATACAGACGCCCTTTTCAAATGACGGCGGAAAGGACGCCATTGCTAGAAAAGATGGGAAGAAGTACCTCATCGAGTGCAAAAGATATGCCCCAGGTAACAGCATCGGCCGAAGGGATGTAAATATTAGTTGCCGCAATGCAGGATGAGAAGCGGACGGCGGATTCTACATAAATACTGGAATCTTCACCCGGACCGCAACGAAGTACGCCGCGATAAATCGCATAGACCTGTATGATAGACTTACGCTGCCGCTACTCGTCAACAAGGCCTATCCAATCTCCGCTGATGCTTCTCGCGCAAATGTGATGTGTCTTGAATGCGGGGCTGTGACCTCGATGCCGGTACTTGACGAACCAGTGACTGGAGTCTGCAGCAATGGGCATTCAGTATCGAGCAACATCGTGAAGGCGAATTTCCGGATTTGCTCGTCCTCAGATATTCCGTATTGCGATCGTTGTGGCGCTCTCATGAGACTAGTTAGCGGCCGTAGGGGCCGGTTCTGGGGGTGCCCCAGCTATCCGGCCTGTGGGTCAGTCAAGCCCCTCACTCGTCGCGGATTGAGGCAGTAAGTTGATCTGAGGCAAAGAACGTTTCAAGAGTGTGGTGCAGGCCCTCGAACGCGCTGGCCAGCGTGATGCGTGAGGCACGTCGCGACGCGAACGCGGGATCCGTCGCATTCCACTCATTCAGTTCTCAGTGCCCCGCCCGTTTCTGGCCAAGACCGGCAACCGGGTGTCCCGGGCTTCCGGCTTGGGGCAGGTCGCCGGCCTGCCTGAGTCTCCTGAGTGATCACACCGCGGCGACGAGCCGATTTCGGGTCCTGCCGAGGGAGCGTCCGGCGGCGCAGATCCTTTATCGGGGTTCTCCCCGAGACCTTCGCACATGCGAGTCCATAGCCCGCGCGTCGGCAGTAACTTGGCTCAGGCGGTTTCGAGAACATCTGGCGCAGCTTCCCGAGCAGTCCTGCAATTGCTCCGCCACGCGTTTCGCTCCTTCGTTGTTCCCCGCGGTCCCACGAAATCCGAGCTCGTAGCGCACTTGAGCGGTGTTAGTGCGTTCTGTACTGGGTAATTCCAGGAGATTATACGAGCTGACTTTGTCTGAGGGGGAAGGCAGATTGGTCCGGCTCACGTGTCCACGTAGCGGCCCGATTGACGGATGAACGAAAACCCGCAGCCCCTTGAGGCCGCACCTTTCTGCCTGGTAGGCCCGTACTACGGCGGTACCTAGAAACTGCGCCGCGTGGTCTCCATTGTCAGTCGAGATGTCAGAACGAAAGCGGAGCGCGGCGAATGAACCCGAAGCCATACCCATGCGCACAGGCACCCTACTGGAAAGCATGGAGTGGAGAAAGGGACGTCCTGGTCTGTCACGCCGCTCAAATTATTGATACCAAAGACGTTACGCGAATCAGTAGGCGGTCTGGCAGTAAGAACGCTCCTCGCGCGGTTCGGCCTGTCGGTTGCTGCGCATTGCTCTAACTGGTTGCCTATAAACAGCTTACGGCGATGGACGAATGGCCGAAGGTCCCATTCCGGAGAAACAGGTGAGGTTGTCTTGATGCGCAAATGCCAGTGGGACACACCGCCTCTCTCTGAAAACAATTCAAACCCCAAGCCCAACGTTGATCGAGCTCACGCGCCGATTCAGAGGCCTACCCCTCGATGTGCCGCTTCACGGCATCCGTAAACTGCCGCGTAGTCGCCACGACGCCTCGATGTACGATGGTACGCGGACCCCGCCGAACTCGCGGAACTCCGAGCATCGGCCATGCCAGGATAGAAGTTTCGCGGGTCCATCGCCCGAGGCGGCGAGGCAGGATCATGGGGAAGGCTGAGGAGCCAATCATTCTATGGAGAGCGCAAACAAACCCGAAGTGAAACGCCTGCATTCGCTGGATGCACTGCGCGGCTTCGACATGTTCTGGATTATGGGCGGGGAAGGCATCTTCATTACCCTCGCCGCCTTGACCGGATGGCCCTTCCTGAAATGGTGGGCCGGCCAGTTGGAACACGTTCCATGGCATGGGTTCCACGCCTACGACATGATCTTTCCCCTGTTCCTGTTCATCGCCGGCATCAGCTTCCCGTTCTCCATGGCGAAGCGGTATCACGGCCCGGACAACCGGAAGGCTCTGTACATGCACGTGGTGCGGCGCGGGCTCCTGTTGGTGCTGCTGGGGCTCCTGAATAACAACGCGATCCGTTTCGATTTCGGCAACCTGCGCTACGGCAGCGTGCTCGGACGCATCGGACTGGCCTGGATGTTTGCGGCGCTGATCTTTATGAACACGGGTTTGAAAGCGCGCCTCGTCTGGCTGTGGGGCATCCTGATCTCCTACTGGCTGCTGTTCCCGCTCTTCCCCGCGCACGATCTCGGGACCTTCGATCCGTACTCCATGCAAGGCAACCTCGCGGGCCACATCGACAGGCTGCTGCTGCCGGGCAAATACTGCTGCTACACATTCGGCGACAGCGAAGGAATTCTCAGTACGATCCCCGCCATATGCACCGCCCTGCTCGGCATGCTCACGGGTCAGTTCGTCATGTCGGAATACCTGCGCGAGAAGCCCCTTCGCAAGGTGCTCTACATGGCCTTGGCCGCGGTCGGCCTGATGTGCGTGGGCGGGATCTGGAATTTCGCTTTCCCCATCAACAAGTACCTGTGGTCCAGCTCCTTCGTCTGCTTCGTCGGCGGTCTGAGCCTGCTTCTGTTCACGCTGTTCTACCTGGTAATCGACATCTGGGGCATCAGGAAGTGGACTCCCTTCTTTGCGATCATCGGGATGAACTCCATCACGATCTACCTCGCGCACACGTTGATTGACTTCAACTACGCGGCAAACTTCCTGTTCGGCGGCGCGTACGCGCTGCTGCAGCCCGAGTGGAAGCCGCTCGCGATGGCCGTCGGTTTCTTCACCACGGCCTGGTTGTTCCTGTATTTCCTCTACAAGAAGAAGATCTTTTTGAAGGTGTAGGGGCTCTGCCGTTCACAGAGTCAAGAGGCTCGCGAAAAACCGGACGCGGAAACGCAGGGGAACGCCCGCTGTAGGGATAGCCTGCCCAGTAAAATGTTCTACCGTGCTACGGCGCTGGGGAGAAGTTCCCGTTCCTCATGGTAGCCGTCGGCACAGAAACCATGCCACAGGACGTGGTGAACGCGGCAAATCCGGATAAGAGGATCCCGGGAGGCGTGGGCAATACGAAGCCCGCGCCGGGAACCACGGGCGAAAGTAGTCCCACCGTCTGCGCCGCACAGATGGTGGGCTGCAGGCTCTGCGCATCTTCCAGGGCTTTGACCTTGGCCTGCTGGTCGGAAGACAGCGTGGCGTTCAACTGGGAGTTAAGTTGCGTGGTCACGTTCGTGAGCGCTGTCTGCTGTGACGCGATCTGCAAATACAAATTGCCGATCTGGGCCGGATCGGGTGTCGACGCCGCCGCGGCCTTGCTGAGCTGCGTTTGCAGACCGAGGATTGCCATAGTGATGCTCACTCGCTGGCCTTGGGAGGCTCCGATAGCCTGGTCGAAGCTGTTGACCTGACTGTCGGAGAGGGCCAGGTACTGAGTGAGAACGGCCGGAACGTAATTCGGTAGCGTATTAGAGCCAGAGGTGTCCCGCGTCCGCGGCTGCGCCAAACACGGCAAAATTGCCAGGAGGAAACACAGAATTCGAACGTGCATGCTGAACATTCTACGCCTCTATCGGAGATAAGAAGATAAATCAGTCCGAAAACTGCTTAATGCTCCAGCGAGGTTGTCGGGGCCAACCGCGGGCGCGAGATCGGCGGGCAAGGCGGCTATCTCCGCCGTTACGCGTGCGCGGAAACGCCCACGAAGGCAGAGATCGTCAGGATCGCCAAAACGGCACAAAGCAGTACGTCGGCGAATCCGGCGAACTGAATCACAAAGCACGCGCCTGGGCTCGGGGGCCGTGTCAGCAAAACCAAAACGGCAACGGGCTTGCCGTTCTTGCACGTGGAATCAAGCGTTTAAAGACGAATGATGGCAAGCCCCTTGCCGTCTTGCACTCTTGCCTCGCGCAAAAGTCACATGCCCGATCAACCCGCGGCGCCACCGAAGCTTGCCGTCCTTTGTGGCGCACGCTTCAGCGTGCCGTGGCGGCATTCATGCCGACATTCGCCGGATGTCGAGATAAATCTCGCCACAGCACGCTAAAGCGTGCGCCACAAGGCTCGCTCAGAACACCTGAGACGTGACTGCGCCTTCGGCCGCCGAGCCGACCAGCTTGATGTATTTGGCCATGACGCCGTTCTTGAATGACGGCGCGGGCGCGATCCACTTCGCCTTGCGCGCCGCGAGCGTGGCGGCGTCCACCACCAGGTCGATGCGGCGTTCGGCGATGTCGATGACGATCGTGTCGCCCTCTTCGACGTACGCAATGGGGCCTCCGTCGAACGCTTCCGGCGCCACGTGGCCTACCATGAATCCGCGCGTCGCTCCGGAGAACCGGCCGTCGGTGAGCAGAGCCACAGAATCGCCCAGACCCGCGCCCATGATGGCGCTGGTCACGCCCAGCATTTCGCGCATGCCCGGACCGCCCTTGGGGCCTTCGTAACGGATGACGACGATATCGCCCGCCATGATGCGGCCCTCGGTCACCGCGTGCATCGTGTCTTCTTCGCAGTTGAAGACCTTGGCTGGACCCTCGTGCCGATTCTCGGCAATGCCGGTCACCTTGATGACGCAGCCCTCGGGCGCGAGCGAGCCGCGCAGAATCACCAGCCCGCCGGACTTCTTGATCGGATTGCTCAGCGGGCGAATCACCTTCTGGCCCGGCGTTTCCACCGCCGCGGCGGCTTCTTCACCCAGCGTCTTGCCGGTGACTGTGAGCAGCGATCCGTCCGCGTATCCGCCCTCGACAAGCCTCTTCGCCAGGACACCGATGCCCCCGGCCTTATCCACGTCGGCGGCCACGAACTCGCCCGCCGGACGCAGGCTGACGATCAGCGGCGTGCGCTCGCTGACGGTGTTGAAGTCGTCGATCTTCAGCTCGACTCCAGCTTCGCGCGCCATCGCCAGACAGATGCAGCACGGAGTTTGTCGAACCGCCCGTGGCGGCGACGCCCGCGATCGCGTTCTCGAATGCCGGGCGCGTGCAGATCGCGCGTGGCCGGCGCTCGTTCTTGACGGCGTCGAGGATCACGCGGCCGCAGTAGGCCGCGACGTCGCCTTTGCGAGCGTCCGCCTGCGGAACCATGGCAGTGTTGATCGGCGAGAGGCCGATCATCTCCATCACGGTCGCCATCGTGTTGGCGGTGAACTGCCCGCCGCAAGCCCCAGGCCCTGGCGAAGCGCAGTCCTCAATCTGCTGGAATTCTGTTTCCGTGATCTTGCCCGCCGCATACGCTCCAACGGCTTCGAAGACTTCCTGGATCGTGATGTCCTTGCCCTTGTAATGGCCGGGCAGGATCGAACCGCCGTAGAGGATCACGCCGGGGATGTTCAACCGCAGCAGGGCGAGCGCCGCTCCGGGAATGGTCTTGTCGCACGCCACCAGGCACACGAGTCCGTCGAACATGTGACCGCGCGTCACCAGTTCGATGGAATCGGCCACCACCTCGCGCGAGATGAGCGAGGTCTTCATGCCTTGCGTGCCCATCGTGATGCCGTCGGAGATGGCGATGGTGTTGAACTCCATCGGCGTGCCGCCGGCCTCGCGAATCCCTCGTGCGACTTCCTTGGCGATGTCGCGCAGCAGCCAGTTGCAGGGCATCGTCCCAATCCATGTGTTGGCGATGCCGATGATCGGTTTCTTCAGGTCTTCGTCGGTGAAGCCGATGCCTTTCAGTTGCGCGCGGGCCGGGGCGCGTTCTGGGCCTTCGTACAGGGTGCGGCTGGGGAGTTTCATGGTGCTGAATCTCCCATCATATCGCCCTGGGAATATCAACCACCGAGTGGGGCAGATCGTCCGAGTGGGGTAGATCGTCCGAGTGGGGCAGACCCCCTGGTCTGCGGCCGACGCCCTCGTCGGCCTGCTTTCCGTGAGAATTCCGGACCGCGTTGCCCACTACTTTGCTATGACGTTCTCACGGCGAAGGCTGCCGCACATCTCCGCGCCGGAACACCCCGTCTTCCTCACCTGGAGGCTTGATGACAGCCTGCCCTTCAACAGGACCTTTCCGGCCGCCACGCTCACTTCCGGGCAGGCCTTCGACGCCATGGATCGGTTGCTCGACGAGACCCGCACTGGTGAGTTCTACCTCCGCCAACCGGCCATCGCCGACATGATAGTGGAGGCTATTGAGTACAACGCCAACATCCTTGAGCACTTCACTCTGCACGCGTTCGTTGTCATGCCCAACCACGTTCACTTGCTCGTGACTTCTGCCGTGGCGCTACCAAAACTGACGAAGTCTTTGAAAGGCATCACAGCTAAGCGGGCCAATGCGACGCTGGGCTTGACAGGAAAGCCCTTTTGGCAGGATGAGAGCTATGACCACCTGGTGCGAGAAGGGGAGTTCGCGAAGATCGGGAATTATATCGAAGGGAATCCTGTACGGGCGGGACTGGTGAGGGAAGCCAGCGAATATCGATGGTCTAGCGCGGGGTGGGCGGGGCGAGATGGCGAGCCACGGGAGCCCGGCTGCCGGGCCGAGTGGGGGATGAAAGGCCCACGGGACTAGTTCAGGAGAGGCGACCAGGGGGTCGCCTCAGACCAGGGGGTCCGCCCCACTTTGGGGGCCTACTCCACTTCCAGGTGACACAGAAATCCCCGGCTGTTGCGCCGGGGATTTCTGTGTGCGGTCAGTGCGTGAGGCTAGCGGGATTAGCCCTTGAGCAGAGAGAGAACGGCCTGCGGGGCGGAGTTCGCCTGAGCCAGAGCGGCGACGCCGGCCTGAGACAGGATCTGGGCCTTGGACAGGTTCGCGGCCTGCGCGGCGAGGTCGGCGTCGCGAATCTGCGACTCGGACGACGCCAGGTTGGTGAGCTGCGTGGACGCCAGGCTGGTGGCGTAGTTCATCACGTTTTCGCTCTTACCGACGATGGCTTGCGCCGCGCCGAGGGCCTTCACAGCGCGACGCCAGGGCAGTGACTGCGGAAGCAGCGCGCCCGAGGTGCCGATTCGACCACGGACGTGGTTTCGCCGTCGACCGAGTTTGCCGTGTGCGCACCCACGGCGAACCCTTCGCCGGCCGTTCCGGTGGAAGTGCTGGCGGAGGTACTGAAGTCGGTTGTGGAAATAAAATCGACCGTACCTGCCGCATTCACGGCTCGCGACGATTTTCGCCAATCCCGTACCTTGGTGTTGCTGGAGCGATGTGTTGATCGCGGACACTGCCGCCGCGGCGTTCGCCGTAGCGCCCAGGTCGACTCGATCGGTGACGAGTTTCCCCGAGGCATCAGTCGACTGGAAAGTGATGGACTGCGTGCCAGTTATGGCGGTGAAGGCGAGGTTGGTGGCTTGGCGTGTTCCGGCGGAATTGTAGGTGGCGGCTGTGGTCGTCGCTCCGGCGGCGCCATTCAGAATCATTGGCGCCTGCGTCTGTCGCGGAACCGACGGCTGCGGAGACTTGGAACGCGTTGTTACTGGCGGTGAAGCTTATGGCCGCATTGCCGCTGGCGTCTGCGCCGACCACGGCATGATGCCCGCATTCTTGAACGCGGCGACGCTGGACCCACCTGGCCAGCCGCTTGCGAGATACCGCTGTTGATGGCCGCGGCCAAGCTATTCATGTCTCCTGACGCCGGCAGATTCACGGTCACGGCAACCTTGCACTCCGTCGCTGAAGCCGGCGCCGCTAAAGTTCAGCTTTGCGGAACTCGCCGCTCCGGTGATGCCGGTGATAAAGGTACCGACGTTGCCGCCGGTCACACCGGCGCCAGTGGCCGCGTAGCCCGTCAGCCCAAGGGACTTCGTATCAACCGTCGCGCTCGACAGATCGGCCGTAACTGATCCATTCGGATGGTGCCTGCCGCGGTGGTGCCAGCTCCGCCACCGACGAATACCTGCATGCGATTTGGCGAATGTGCCACCAAGATTCATGCCCGGTCGCCTGCGCCTGGCGGTCGATCTCAGTCATAACGCTCTGGAATTCGCTGTTCAGCGCGGTGCGATCGCCGGTGAACGTCGTCGAATGAGGATTGAGTAGCCAGAGTGCGTGCGCGGTCCAGCAGGTTGCCGATATTGGTCATACCGCAATCGATTGTTTGCAGCGTCGAGGTGGCGCTGTTCAGGTTCTGGATGCCCTGCGTCAGCACCGCCTGGTCGGAGCGGTAGCTGTTAGCGACGGCGAGGCCGGCGGCATCGTCGCCCGAGTTGACGATGCGGAGGCCCGAAGTGACCTCATTGATCGTCTTGGCCTGGAACTGCTGAGTCTTGTTCAGGTAATACTGAGCCTGCAACGAAGTAATGTTGGTGTTAATCGAAAACGCCATTATTGTGTCTTCCTGGGCAGGCCAAGTTCCGCGGGAATCCTTTCCGGCGTGGACCGCTTTGCAGCCCTTTCTTGGCGCCCACAGACCTTATCGGGGAGCGGGATCGCGACTTTAGGAAATCACGAAGACGAATTGCAGCCGCTCATTTCGCGTCGTCCGGCGAAACCCTTGGGCGCAGCGTGCGCGCAAGCAGAGTCAATCCCTCGGTTCCGTGCACGGCTGCCGCTCGACGGTTCTCCTCCTGCGTCATATGAAGCTCCTTGCGTACGACGAGAACTTCCGCCGGAGCGCTGAATCCCAGCTTCACGCGGGAGCCCGTGATTTCCAGCACCTGAACTTCAATCTGGCCGTCCAGCATCACGGCTTCGCCAACTTTGCGCCGGAAGACTAGCATGATGGCTCCAATGTGGCGGCAGGCTGCAAAGGAGTGACGTGGGAATACGCAGTTCCGGTCAGGATCACTTGCGTTCCCCACCGGCGGTCCGAGTCCACAACCACGGGCGACGCCAGGTTCGCCGTGGCGGGAGCGGAGTCGGGAAGCGTAATGATCGCCAGCAGGAGCGGATTCGCCGAAGCTGCGGAGTAAATGCCTTCCTCCAGCCCTGTGGCAGTACCATCGCCCGCCGCAATCTCGAATTTGTACTCGGGATCCAGCAGGCAGACCGGAACGCAGATGAAGCGCACCGCCGGCGAGTCGACGCTGACCAGGAACACGAACGGCGCGAACTCCTCTCTGCGCGCCAGCAGGAAGCGCTTCAGCGTCTCAAACGCGGGCAGGCCTTCGGGAAAGCTGAGTATTTCTTCTTCCCGGAAATCGAACCGGCCGAGATCCGGGCAGGCAAGCGTCGGCATGCTGAGCGGCTTCCTCTCATGGAATCAGTGCGTTCTGGCGCGAGTTCTCTCTCTGCCAGCCGAACTTCCTCCCCGATTCAACGCCATTTTGTGATACGAAAGATAAAGGCCGGTTATCGGAATGGGTGTCGTCATCAAAATTGGTGGTCGCAAAGCCTTTCTTCGCGAGGGGAAGTGGTGGTGCGCGGACAGGCGGCTGGAGCTTCGGCTGAATGAAGAGACAGATCGCTGGATCGGCGAGACGGGAGGCCCCGAGTTGAACTCGCTCGACCCCGAAGCCGATGTCGCGCGTACGATTTCCAGAGTCTGCGGGGGTTCTGTGATACTACAGGCGCAAGCTCGGCCCAAACGGTCCGCTGCACTGTATTTGGCGCGCCGGCAGTATAGCTTCGATTTCTAAGCCGGCCACTCAGCGCTCTCCACGGCACTCCACATCAAGCGTGCGGCGCATCGCATAGTATATGGAGGTACCGTTATGAAACAGCAAGCCTCCGGCGCGCCGCAGGGTCCCGACCCGCCTGCCATCAACTGGATCGCGATGGCCTGGTTCGGTCTGCTGATCGTCGTACTCTTCGCCCCGGTCATCCGCGACATGTTCAAGGAGTACGCCAAGGACGAGAGCATGGGCCACGGTTTCTTCGTGCCGATAGTGGCGGGCTACATGGTCTGGCAGCGCAAAGCAGTGCTCGAACGGACCGCGCTGCGCCCTCATTGGAGTGGCTGGGTGCTCTGCTTGCTCGGCTTCTTGCTGTTGATGCTGGGCACCTTTGGAGCGGAATTCGCTCTGATGCGCGGCGGGTTGCTGCTCACGATCTACGGCGTGGTGCTGGCCACCTGTGGCCTTCCCGTGTTCAGCCTGCTGGCATTTCCGCTGGTCCTGCTGCTGTTCATGATCCGCATCCCGCAGTTCATCTATGGGCAGATCACGTTTCCCCTGCAAATCCTGGCCAGTCAGTTCGCCGAGTTCACCTTGTCAGTGATTGGCATTCCGGTATTGCGCGAAGGCAACGTACTGGAACTCGCCAGCCAGAAGTTGAATGTAGTTGAGGCTTGCAGCGGGATCCGATCGCTGCTCTCGCTGGCCTTCCTCTCTCTCGTGTACGGCTACTTCTTCGAATCCCAACGCTGGATTCGCACCGTTCTCTTCATTGCAACGATCCCTATCGCGATTTTCGCCAACGGTTTGCGCGTGACCATCACCGGGATTCTGTCCGAGGTCAAACCGGAATACGCCGAGGGCGTCTTCCATACCATGGAGGGCTGGATCATATTCATGGTGGCCCTGGTGGGTCTGCTGACGCTCCATCAGGTGCTTCTGAGGCTCGCCCGATTGGGCCGGCATAGGGAGGCGCCGGAAAGTGTTTGATTTTCTGAAATCGAGACGCAGTCTGTTGCTGTCGCTGCTGCTGCTGTTTGAGGCGGTCTTCTATATCGCTTATCCGAAACAGGAGCTTGCCGTCCTGCCCAAGCCGTTGCGGGAACTGCCTGCGCATTTAGGTCCCTGGTCAATGGTCGCCGAAAGCGTGACCGAACCCGAAGTCCTGGAGGTTCTGAAGGCGGACGACACGCTCAACCGGGTCTACCTCGATTCGGCAACGGGCGTATCCGCGAGTCTTTTCGTCGCCTTCTTCAAGACGCAGAGGACGGGGGTGGCTCCGCATTCTCCCAAGGTATGCTTGCCCGGATCGGGTTGGGAGCCGGGTCCGTCGACTCTTGCACGCATAGAGGTGCCAGGCCGCGCGGAGCCCGTAGTGGCGAATCGGTCCATCATCTCCAAGGGCGATGAGAAAAGCCTCGTTCTTTACTGGTATCAGACCCACAACAAAGTCATCGCGGACGAATATCGCGCCAAGTTGAACACGATTTTCGACTCGTTTCGCTATCGGCGCAGCGACACCTCCATTGTGCGTGTGTTAGTGCCCGATCGACCCGGCTTCGACGCCGACGCAGTGGGGCGAAGCTTTGTGCGGAGTTCATTTGAATCGATTCGCACGCTCTTGCCCCAGTGAGACCCGATCCGCCTGGATGGTCCAACGGAATCGTCCGAAGCCGCGCCGGAGGCAAGGTACACTGGGAGTTGCTGGTCTTCAGAGTAGTGCGTACTGTCGTCGTTTCTCTCCTCCTCGTCGCCATGGCGGCCCACGCGGCGCCTCCCGCCGACCCTCCGCAAGGGCAATTGGACGGCAGCAAGTCGCTGTTCGCCGTCCTGGCGGCGATCAACGTGGCGGGCTACGACGCCGAGTTGAATTCGCCGTCGAACCACCCGGTGCGGCTGCAATTGCGGCAGGCCCTGGCGGCACGCGACTTGAAATCGGTGCGTTATCTGAAGCAGTTCTTCTCGGATCACCGCAAGCCGGACGCCAAAGACGAGTTGGGCCAGTACATTAGCTTTGCATTGAGCGTGGATGGCCCACCCGATTTCAAATGGCGTTACTCTACGGATCGCACGCCCCCCGCCGCGAACGCTCTAGAGGGACTGATGCCCCTGCTTGCCGAGTTTTGGAAGGAAGCGGATCTCGAACGGGAATGGAAGGCGGCCCAACCCGCGTACGATAGCGTCATCGCCAAGTATCACGCGCCGGTCACCGACGCACTGCTGCAGGCGAACCTCTACTTGAGGAACCCGACCAGCGGTTCCCGGGGGCGGCGTTTCCAGATCTATGTCGATCTGTTAGGCGCGCCAAACCAGGTGCATACGCGCAGTTTCACGGACGACTATTTTGTGGTGGTGACGCCGACAGCGCAGCCGCGGGTTAAGGACATCCGGCGCGCCTACCTGCACTACTTGATCGACCCTCTTGCGATTCGCGCGACCGAGGCGATCACGAGGAAGAAGTCATTGTGCTACCTGGCCGAGCCGGCTCCGATCCTTTCGGAAATTTACAAGCAGGATTGCGTGCTGCTATTCGGCATGTCGCTGGTACGCGCGGTCGAGTCGCGCATCGACCATGCGCCCGCAGAAGCGCAGGAAGCGATGCGCGAGGGGTTCGTCCTGACGGACTATTTTGCCGAGGCTCTCGCGGTCTACGAAAAGCAGGAGCTGTCTCTGCGCCTTTACCTCACCGACATGGTGGATAACATCAAGGTGAAGAAGGAAGAACAGCGAATCGCGGCCGTTCAATTCCTGGATAAACCGGTGGAACGCGTCGTAAAGGCAGAGGCGCCTGCGCCGGCCGCCGGGACTCCGGTCGAGCTTCAATTGGATGAGGCGGATAAGCTGATTCGCGCCCGCGACATCGCAGGCGCCCGCGTCATCTGCCGCAAGGTGCTGGATCAGCCCTCTCCCAAGCCGATTCATGCCCGGGCCTATTTTGGCCTGGCGCGCATCGCGGCCCTGGAGAACGATCCGGAGTTATCGCAATCTCTGTTCGAGAAAACGCTCACTCTTGAACCGGAACCTTTCGAAAAGGCGTGGTCCCACGTTTACCTTGCCCGGCTAGCCACGGCCGGACAAGAGCCCTCCGAAGCTGTCGCCCATTACGAGGCGGCACTCGCCGTGGAGGGAGGAAGTGAGCAGGCCCGTAAAGCGGCTCAAACGGAATTGGAGGCGGCGAGAAGCCGCAAGCAGCAACAATAAAGGAGCTTTATGCAATATTCCAGGATTCTCGCGCTCGTCGCGGCCGTCTGCGTCGCCACAGGTTCGCTCGTCGCCCAATCGGCCAATCCAACGCCGCCGAAGTCCAAGGGGAAGAAAGAGGACGCCGCCGTTCGTGCTATGTACGCGGCGCAGAACCCGGACGAGCAGATCGCCAAAGCCAAGGATTTCCTCGACAAGTTTGCCGATTCCGATTTCCGCGGTTCGGCTTTCTACGTCATGGCCGCCGCGTCCGACATGAAACGCGACTTGGTCAACGTGGTCGTTTATGGGGAGCAGGCCATCGCCGCGGACCCGATGAACTTCGGCTCGATGGCGCTCATGTCCAAGGCGATCGCGTTCAGCACGAAGAAGTACGACCTCGACAAAGCCGAGAAACTGGCGCGGGCCGACAAACTCGCCAAAGACGCGCTGGAACTGTCGAAGAAGGCTCCTAAGCCCAATCCGGAACTGACTGACGATCAGTGGTCCTCCGCCGTCAAAGACATCGTCGAGCCTGCGTACGAGGGTCTCGCCTTTGAAGGCATGGCAAAGGAAGACTATGCCGGCTGTGCGGAGAATTTCAAGCTCGCAGTCGCCAGCATGTCCCAGTTGGAGCCGGCGCTCCTGGTCCGCGGCGGGCACTGCAGCCTCCTGGCGAAGAAGTACGACGACGCGATCGCCTCTTTCGATCAGGCCATCAACGCTCCCAGCAGCGTTCAGGTCATCAAGGACATTGCGGCGAAGGAGAAGGCCGCGGCTCTCCAGGCAAAGTCGGCGCAGAAGTAACGCTTCCCACCTCTATGCCCAACGGTTATGAAGAGCTGGAGGCCCGGATCGGCTACAAGTTTGCCGATCCGGATCTCCTGCTCCGGGCGCTCACCCACAAGTCGATCCACGCCGAAGTAATCGCCGGTGAAGATCCCATCTCGGACAACGAGAAACTCGAGTTCCTGGGGGACTCGATCCTCGGTTTTGTCGCCAGTGAACACTTTTTCCGCCGCTGCCCCGATAGCTCGGAAGGTACGTTGTCGCGGTTGAAAGCCCAGCGCGTGAGCGCGGCGCACCTGTTCAAGGTCTCTTCCGCCTTGGGCGTCGGGGAGTATCTGAAGCTTGGGCGGGGCGAGGAGCAAAGCGGGGGACGCGCCAAGCGCGCGATTCTGGCCAATGCCCTGGAAGCGCTGATTGCCGCCATTTTTCTGGACGGCGGGTTGCCTCCGAGCCGCGCCTTCGTCGAGAAGATGATTTTGAAGCCGGACGACCCGTCTGACTCTGAAGGCGATGTGGCATTGGATGCCAAGAGCGCTTTGCAGGAATTCGCGCAGGCTCGGAAGCTGCCCGTTCCCCGCTACCAGATTGTCCACGAAGCGGGACCGGAGCACGCCAAGTTGTTTACCGTGGAGGCTCGTGTGGGCAAGCAGTTTACGGCCCGCGCCGAAGGCGCTTCCAAGAAGACGGCAGGACAGCAAGCTGCGGCACTGCTGCTGGAGCGGCTCCAGGGCCTGGCGGAAGCCGAGGCGGCGCCTTGCGGCGCCAACGGCAACAGTACCGGGCACTCTACCGATCAGGCTCCCGATCGGGGCTGAGACGCGACATAGGGAGCGGGCTCGCCGGCCGCGCCTTCCGCGGTCAGAACCACTACGTCCACCCGCCTGTTTCGGGCCCGGCCTTCCGGCGTCTCGTTCGTTGCCACCGGCGCGGTGTCGGCGAAGCCCGCGATTGACAGCCGGTCTCGCGGCATGGCGAGGTCTTCCGTAAGCAACTCCATCAAGGATATGCTTCGCGCGGCCGAGAGCTCCCAATTGCTCCGGAAACGCGCGTTGTGGATGGGCACGGCATCGGTGTGCCCTTCCAACCGGATGGAGTTTGGCAAAGGCCGGAGACTCTCCGCAATCAGTCCCAAAGTGCGACGGGCGGCGGGCAAGACGGTCTTGTCTCCCGACGGGAAGAAGGAAGACTCCCGAAGGCTGATCACCAGGCCTCGCCGCTCCATGCGGATTTCCAATCTGCCGTCCTGGATTTCCTTGGACAGGTCCTTTTTCAGCCGGTCCATGGAGGGCAGCAAGCCCGCGCTTGCCGGACCGCCGCCTCTGCCCGACATCGCGGAAATGGAAAGCGGGAGCCGTTCCCCGATGCGTGATTCGGGGGGCAGCGATTCCTTCTGCCCAATCAACTTGGCCAGCGCTTTACTCAACCTCTCATTCCCGACTGCATCGCGGAAAGACTGGGCGATCTGTTGCGCTTGCCGCATGTCGGTCTTCGAGTTGGCGTACAGCACGACGAAGAAAGCGAACAGCAACGTCACGAAGTCAGCGTAGGAGACGAGCCAGCGTTCGGAACTCGCCGCATGGCGAGGCTGCTCCGGACGGCGTCTCAAGTTCAACTCTCAGCCTCCCTGACGACCGCCCGCGGTTGCGCCAGACGCCGAGCGGACCCGCCGCGGCTCACGTAGCATTCGATCTTGTCGTGAAGCAGTTTCGTATTCATCCCTTCCGCCAGTGCAAGCGATCCAAGCAACATCAGTTCCATCCGTTCCCGAGCACGCGAAGCGCGCGAACGCAATTTTACGGCAGCGGGCAGGAGGAACAGATTCGCCAATCCTACCCCGTAGATGGTGGCTACAAACGCGGCTGCGATCCCCCGGCCTACCATTTTCGTGTCGTCGATCCGGCCCATCGTGATGACGAGGCCGAGCACCGCTCCGATGATGCCGATGGTCGGCGAGAATCCCCCGGCCGACTCAAGCACCTGCGCGTCTCGCTCCATCCGGCGCACCGTAACGTCGATGTCAATTTCGAGGATGTCGCGGATGGCTTCCGGTTCCACGCCATCGACGGCCAGAGTGACTCCCTTCTTCAGGATGGGCTCAGGGATTTCCTCGATCATCGCTTCCAGTGAGACCAACCCGGTCTTGCGGGCCTGACGCGATAGCGACATGATCCGCTCGACAATCGGCTCGCACGAGTCCGGATTTTCAAAGAACACCCGGCGCAAGCGCCTTCAGCGCCGAAATCACCTCGCTCAGCGGATGGGCTACAAGGGTAGCGCCGATGCAGCCGCCAAAGACAATTAGCGCCGCCGACTCACCGAGAATCGCCTGAGGTCTTCCTCCCTCAAGCAGAAAGCCACCGAGCAGCCCGCACGCCGCGAGCAATAACCCTGCCGCCGTCGCGAGGTCGGGCCTGCTTCGATTGCCGGCACTCTTCATGCGTCATTCCTACCTGGCTTGGCTGCCCTACCTGGCCTCACTGGCCCGTCCGGACTGGACTCAGCCCGGCCAATCAATCTGCGGGCAGTCTCTACCTGGATTCGGGCCAAGAGCCACTCCGTTGCCTAGGCGGATCGAGGATTCGCCGCCGGTACTCAATCACCTCGTCGATGACCCTTTCCGGGAGTTCCTGAACCACGATTCGGGTTCCCGAACTGAGCGTCAGCACGGTGTCAGGAGTGCTCTCCATCTCCTGGATCAAGTCCGGGTTCAGGTAGAACGGCTCGCGGTTCAGACGGGTTAGCCGGATCATAGCTTCACTGCCCCAACATATCGGCAGTCCGGCGGGAAAACTTTAGGGGTGGGATGCGACTATTCGAGCAGCCGAAGGATCGATTTCAACTCCGAGCGCACCGTGCCCGCGTGAGCGAGCCAATCGGCCCGCGGGTCGAAGAGCAGGCCTTGGGTTGCTGGCATCGGCACCGGCTTCGGGGCGCTGCGGGCAATGGCCTTCCGCTTTTGCAGGTGTGCTCGTGCGCCTTCAATTGTAAATTTCTCGTCGTACAGCAGGTGTTTGATTTCCAGCACGAGTTCCACGTCCTTGCGCCGGTACAGGCGCTGATTCGTGCCCGATTTCTTGGGCGAAAGTGGAGGGAACTCAGATTCCCAATAGCGCAAAACGTACGCCTTCAACCCCGCCAGGCGGCACACGTCGCCTATGCGGAAGTAAAGCCGGTCGGGGATCTGAACGGGTTGAGGGGGGGCGGCGGCAGTCGCCATATTAGCTCAAAGCCTGCTGTCCGCGGGATGGCCCGCTACACGTCATCGTAAGGAACGTTGATAGCGGGGTCAACCATTTTCAACCGATTTGTTTTAACCTTGGCGAATTGCCCGGCCTGGTACGATAATCGGCGTCATGAATTCCATTGCGGGCATCCACCCGGTGCGCGAGGCGTTGCGCGCCGGGCGGGCCCTCGACCACGTCCATATGCAGCGCGGTCTGGCCAGTGCCAGGCTCCAGGAAATCATCGACTTATGCCGCGAACACCACATCCCGGTACGGTTTGAGAGCAAGGAAAGCCTGGACCGGATGGTGACCGATACGCCGCATCAGGGCGTCGTTGCTTTTGGCGCCGCGCACAACTACGCCACGCTCGACCAGTTCTTCGACTCGGACGGGTTGCTCGTCGTGCTGGACGGCGTGGAGGACCCGCACAATCTGGGCGCCATTGTCCGCACCGCTCACGCTGCCGGAGCGCTGGCCGTCGTCGTGCCCGACCGACGCTCGGCGCCGCTGAACGAAACGGTGGCCAAAGCGGCCGCCGGCGCTCTGTCCATATTGCCTGTCGTGCGCGGCGGAAACCTGAACCGCACGCTCGAACAATTGAAGGAGCATGGCTACTGGATTTACGGACTCGACGAGCGCGGCGACCGGCTGTACACGCAGGCCGATTTCGCCGCCCGTTCGGTGCTCGTGGTGGGCGGGGAAGGACCCGGTTTGCACGAACAGATTCGCAAGAAGTGCGATTTCCTGCTGCGGATTCCCATGGCCGGCCAGATCGCCTCGCTGAACGTCTCCGTGGCGACCGGAGTGGTGCTCTTCGCCTGGGCGCAAGGGCGCGGCTTTGCGGGTGGGCCGGAGGGCGCATAGTACAATCAGGATTCATGCGCTTCCAGCGTCTTGCGGCGTTTTTCGCACTGTTTCTCGCAATCCCGGCGTTACTGCCGGCACGTGAGCCGGTGAGAGCGCGCAAGGCCATGGTAGTGGCGCAGGAACCTAATGCGACCGACGCCGGCGTAGCGGTTCTGAAGGCCGGCGGCAACGCCGTGGATGCCGCCGTGGCGGTCGCCTTTGCCCTTGCCGTAACCCATCCCTTCGCGGGCAACCTCGGCGGCGGAGGCTTTTTGCTGGCCCGGTTTGCCGACGGGCGCACCACGTTCATTGACTTTCGCGAAACCGCTCCCGGAGCCTCGGCCCACGACATGTACCTGGACGCCGCAGGCAAGCCGACGCGCGACAGCCTGGTGGGTTGGCGAGCGGCGGGGGTTCCTGGAACCGTGCGAGGGCTGGAACTGGCTCACAAGAAGTACGGCCGCAAGCCATGGGCGCAACTGGTCCAACCGGCTATCGACTTTGCCGCCAACGGCTTCGAACTCTCCTACTCGCAGGCGAAGTCGATCTGCGGCGCCGCCAAGCTGCTGGAGCAGTTCCCGGATTCGAAGCGCATCTTGCTTAACGCCGAATGGCTGCCGGGAAGCGGGTAAGAAACTCGTTCAGCCGGAGCTGGCCCAGACGCTGCGGCGCATCGCGCGCGACGGAGCCAAGGATTTCTACGAAGGCGAAATCGCGCGACGGCTGGCCGCGGAGATGAAAGCCCATGGCGGGCTGATTACGCTCGAAGACTTGAAGAACTACCGCGCGGTGGAGCGCAAACCACTCGAGGGCAAGTATAAGGGCTACGGCATTATCACCTCTCCGCCACCGTCCTCCGGCGGCGTCGCGATGCTCGAAATGCTGGCGATGCTCGAAGGCACGGGCTACGAAAAGGGCGGCGCCGGCTCGGCCGCCACTACGCACTATCTGGCTGAGGTCATGCGGCGCGCCTACGCCGATCGCGCTGAGTTTTTGGGCGATCCGGATTTCGTCCGCGTGCCCGTGAAGGGCCTGTTAAACCCTAAATACATCGCGGGGCTGAGAGCCACCATTGATCCCGCCCACGCCACGCCCAGCAGTGTAATCGGGCACGGAGACGCGCTCGCCTACGAGTCCGGCGAGACCACTCATTTCAACGTCATCGACGCCGAGGGCAACGCGGTGTCGCTCACATATACGCTCAACGGCGGCTACGGCAACGGCGTGACTGTTCCGGGCCTCGGCTTTTTGCTCAACAACGAGATGGACGACTTCGCCGCCAAGCCGGGCTCGCCCAACCTGTTCGGTCTGATTCAGGGCGAGGCCAACGCCATCGCGCCGCACAAGCGGCCGCTCTCGTCCATGACGCCGACCATCGTTACGCGGGACGGCAAGCTCTACATGGTCCTCGGCGCGCCGGGCGGTGGCCGCATTATCAATGGCGTGATGCAAGTGATCCTGAACGTCCTCGATTTCGGTATGGACGTCCAGCAGGCGGTGGACCAGCCGCGCTTGCACCACCAATGGAAGCCCGACAAGATCTCCCTCGAACGCGGCTTCTCCCCCGACACCATCGCCATCCTGCGCCAGATGGGCCATGAGGTGGATCCCAATGGCGGCGGGGTAGCGTCCGTCGAAGCGCTGCTAGTTGATGGAGGATGGATACAGGGGGCGCAGAACGGACGCTCCAACGGGAAAGCCGCGGGGTACTGACGCTATGCAGCATGCACTGTCCACGCATCTACTGGTCCAACATCGTCTGAACACCGTCTGGATGGAGCGGATCCGGGAGGCAGGCATTCCCTCAATCGAGATCTTCTGCGCGCGGCAGCATTTCGATTACCGCAACCAGGAGCAGGTGAACGAACTGGCCTACTGGTTTCGCGATGCCGAACTGAAACTCCACGCGCTTCACTCGCCGATGTTCAACGACGACTGCTGGGGGCGTACCGGACCCAGCGCGGTGGTCACGCTGACTGAGCTGTCAAAGCCGAGGCGCCTGGATTGCGTCGACGAAATCAAGCGCGTACTCGAGGTCGCCGAGAAGATTCCCTGCCGCTACCTGATCCAGCATCTGGGCGTTCCCGGCGAAGAATACGACGATCGCAAACTCGAGGCGGCGTTCACGGCGCTCGAGGACGTGATGCTGTTCGCCCGCAATCGCGGAGTGCAGGTGTTGCTCGAAAACATTCCCAACCGGCTCTCCACCGCGGAACGCTTGAAACATTTCCAGACGATTACGCATCTCGATTTCCACTACTGTTTCGACGTCGGCCACGCCAACCTCGATGGCAACGTCGAAGCGTCGTTCCAGATTCTCAAGGACCGTATCCGGTCCACGCACATTCATGACAACGATGGGGAAACCGACAACCATCTGTTCCCCCTGCTCGCCTCTGCCGGTTCTGTCGACTGGAAGCAGACGATGGACCTGTTCAAGAGGCACGAAGACCAATTTCCGTTAGTGCTGGAACTGCGCGAATCGCCCGAGATTCCTAATCCGATCGGGGCGGCGCGCGAAGTTCTCGGCAGGTTGGAGGCACTTTAATGTCCGATTATCGTCGGATCAAGATAGACCAGGCCGCCGCGCACGTCGGCGAGCCCGTCGAGATTGCAGGCTGGCTTTATAATCTCCGCAAGTCCGGCAAGATCATCTTCCCGCTCGTCCGCGATGGCAGCGGCATCATCCAGGGCGTCGCCGTCAAGGCGAATATCCCGATTGAAGTGTTTGAGATGCTAAAGGACCTGACGCAGGAGTCGTCGTTGATCCTGCGCGGGAAGTTGCGCGCCGAAGCGCGGGCCATCGGCGGCTATGAGTTGGACGTCGAACAGGCCGAACTCGTTCAGGCCGTCCCCGTCGAAACGCCTTACCCCATTACGCCCAAGGAACACGGCATCGACTTCCTGATGGACCACCGCCATTTGTGGCTGCGCAGCCGGCGCCAGCACGCCATCCTGCGCGTGCGCCACGAGATCGTGAAAGCCATCCGCGACTACTTCGATTCCAACGGCTTCACGCTGGTCGACACGCCGATCTTCACGCCCGCCGCCTGCGAGGGCACCACCAACCTGTTCGAGGTGAATTACTTCGACGAGGAGAAGCTCTACCTGACCCAGTCCGGCCAGCTCTACAACGAAGCCACGGCCATGGCGTTCGGCAACGTCTATTGCTTCGGACCGACTTTCCGCGCCGAGAAGTCCAAGACGCGGCGCCACCTGACCGAGTTCTGGATGGTGGAGCCCGAGATGGCCTATGCCACGCTCGAAGACGTGAAGCGTGTCGCCGAAGAGCTGATCTGCTTCATGGTCGGGCGCGTGCTCGAGAACCGCAAGCCTGAACTCGAAACGTTGGAGCGCGACCTCTCGAAGCTCGAAGCCATCAAGCCGCCGTTCCCGCGCATGAGCTACGACGATGCGGTGAAGATCCTGCAGGCCAAAGGCAGCGAGATCGTCTGGGGCGGCGACTTCGGCGGCACCGACGAGACTATCCTCGGCGAGGGCTTCGACCGGCCGCTGATGGTGGACCGTTATCCGGCCGAAGTGAAGGCGTTCTACTTCGAGCCCGATCCGAACCGGCCCGAGGTTGTCCTGGGCGTCGATGTGCTCGCCAGCGAGGGCTACGGCGAAGTCATCGGCGGCGGCCAGCGCGTGTACGAATTGGATGTGCTGGAGCGGCGTCTCAAGGAACACGGACTGCCGCGCGAGGCATTCGAGTGGTATCTGGATCTGCGCCGGTTCGGCGGCGTGCCGCATGCCGGCTTCGGCATGGGAGTGGAGCGCGCGGTCGCGTGGTTGTGCGGGATCGAGCATATCCGCGAGACCATCGCCTTCCCGCGCATGCTGAACAGGACTCGGCCCTAGAACTTGTGGCACGCCGGCCTTGTGGCGCACGCTTTTGTGGCGCACGCTTTAACGTGCTGCGGCGGGATTCAGCCCCGACGTCCGGCCTGATGCGGGCACTGAATGCCGCCGCGCAGGCTAAAGCTGCGCCACAGGGCGTGGCCACAACCGGCTGGTGAGGTTGAACCTTATGGCAAAAGCAGCGAAAATCGCCCGCAAGACGGTCGCCATTATCGGCGCCGCTCTCGACCTCGGCGCGGGACGCCGCGGTGTCGATATGGGTCCCTCGGCCCTTCGAGTGGCCAATCTCAACGCGCGCATCGAGAGCCTCGGCGTCACCGTCGAAGACCTTGGCAACGTCTCGGTGGAGCAGCCCGAAAGCGCTCACCCTGGACGCAAGAATGCCCGCTACCTGGAACAGATCGCGGCCACATGCCAGGAACTCGCCGAGCGCGTCGAATCGGCCGCGGACCGCGGTCTCTTCCCCCTCGTGCTCGGAGGCGACCACTCGGTGGCCGTGGGCACGGTCAGCGGCATGTCGCAGTCGCTTGCGCAAGAAGAACGAGAAGCTGGGCGTCATCTGGCTCGAC
The DNA here is from genome assembly GCA_963823095.1 of Terriglobia bacterium. Lineage (GTDB taxonomy): Bacteria > Acidobacteriota > Terriglobia > Bryobacterales > Bryobacteraceae > CAIVVT01. The sequence goes on along the minus strand of CAWGKI010000012.1, from coordinate 103,023 downwards.
GCTCACTCCGACATGAACACGCCCCAGACCTCGCCCAGCGGAAACGTGCACGGCATGCCGCTGGCGTGCCTGGTCGGCTACGGGCCCAAGGAACTCACGGACCTTTACGGCTACGCGCCGAAGGTCGATTCGAAGAACGTCGTGCTGGTCGGCATCCGCGACGTGGACATCACCGAGCGCGAAGTAGTGAGACGCTCCGGCGTCAGCGTGTACACCATGCGCGACGTCGATGAGCGCGGGATGCGCACCGTGATGCGCGAGGCCATTCTGCGCGCCTCCGACGGCACGAGCGGCATACACATCTCGCTCGACATGGATGGCGTGGATCCGGACGAAGCGCCGGGCGTCGGAACGCCGGTGCGCGGCGGGTTCAGTTATCGCGAGGCTCACCTGGCCATGGAGATTCTGAGCGATTCCGGACTGGTGCGGTCCATGGAAATCGTCGAGGTAAATCCTATCCTCGACACTGCTAACCGGACCGCGAATCTCGGCGTCGAACTGGTGATGTCCGCGCTGGGAAAGAGGATTCTGTGATCAAACGTGTGGCAGTTTTGTACGGCGGGCGCAGCGGCGAGCACGAGGTCAGCATTCGCTCGGCGAAGGCCGTGATGGCGGCGCTCGACCCCGAGAAGTACGTGGCCGTGCCGATCTTCATTGGCAAAGACGGGAAGTGGGACCCCAAGCCGATCTTGCCGGAACCGGGCGCGAATCCTGGAATCGATGTCGTCTTCCCGGTGCTGCACGGCACGTTCGGCGAGGACGGCACGATGCAAGGCCTGCTGGATCTGGCGGCGCTGCCCTACGTCGGCGCTGGCGTTTTTTCCTCTTCGGCGTCGATGGATAAGGAACAGTTCAAGCGGATCTGCCTCTCCGTGAACCTGCCCGTCGTCGAATGGATCACCGTATACCGAGGTGCTTTGGACGCTTCGGAAGCCGTGCGGCGCTTCGGGTTCCCGCTGTTCGTGAAGCCGGCCAACCTGGGTTCTTCCGTTGGCATCTCGAAGGCGCATGATGAAGCCGAGTTGAAGGCTGCCCTGGAAGAGGCCGCGAAGTACGACTCCAAAATCGTAGTGGAGCGCGCCATCGTCGGGCACGAGATTGAATGCGCCGTGCTCGGCAACGACGCGCCCGAAGCGGCCACGCCTTGCGAGATCCTGCCCTCGCGCGAGTTTTACGATTACGACGACAAGTACCTGCTCGACGCCGCGCGCGTAGAACTGCCCGCGAAGCTCCCGCCCGAGACCATCGCGGAGATCCGGCGCATCGCGGTGGCGTGCTTCCGTGCGGTGGATTGCAGCGGCATGGGCCGCGTCGATTTCCTGGTGGAACGCGCCACGGGCAAGGTCTACATCAACGAGATCAACACCATTCCGGGCTTCACCTCCATCAGCATGTTCCCCAAGATGTGGGAGCACGCCGGCCTGCCGTTCGATCGGCTCGTGGAACGCCTCATCGAGCTGGCTCTCGAACGCCACGCCATGCGGCAGTCCTTGCGGTACGAGCGCTAATGCGGCGGACGATGCAGCGCGGCGGTTGGGTTGTGGGGCAGACTTCAGTCGGTCATGACCGCTTCAGTCCGGTCTCCGCGGCGAGGGTGGCGGGACTGAAGTCCCGCGCAGGCTGAAGCCTGCCCCACAGATTGCGGTGCGGCTCCGCTTCGGGCCGCTGCTTTTGCTGTGCGGCGCACTGGCGTTCGGCGTGCCGCCGATTAAGCCGTCGGCACCCGAACGGCCCACAGCCCCGGCTGTCGCCCCCGCGGAAGCGCCTGGTGAAGCCGAAAGGCTGCGGCTGAGCCCCGCCGTCCGGCTGGCCGCGCCTTGCCCAACACCGCCGAGTTGGAAACGGAACTCGGCCGTTTCATGAGCGTCTTCTCGACGATCGACGGCTCCTTTGCCGATCCCGTCGCTTCCGAACCGTTGATCTATGGCGGCGCGATCCCGGGCATGCTGCGCGTGCTCGATCCGCACTCGATCTTCTTCAACAAGGATCAGTTCGAGCAGCTTCAGGAGATGCAGCACTCGGTCTCCAAGGGCTTCGGCTCGGTGGTCAGCGTGATGCCAGGGCGAGTGATCGTGTTGCAGACCCAGATGGGCTCCCCCTCGCAGCGCTCCGGCCTGTCGCCCGGCGACGAGATCATCGGCATAAACAACATCCAACTGGCCCGGCTCGAACTGGAGCAGCTCATCGAAGTGCTTGGCGCCACGCGCCAGCGTGAGGCGCAACTCCTTGTCCGCCGCCCAGGCACCGCCGGGCTGATGAACTTCACGCTGGTCCCCGCGCAGATGCAGACGGCCAGCGTGGACCGTCTCTACCGGCTGGATGGAGACACGGCCTACATTCGCGTGACCAGTTTCGAGCCCAGGACGGGGCAGCAGTTGAAGGAAGCGATCGAGCAGCTTGGCGGTACGAAGCTGAAGGGCCTGGTGCTCGATCTGCGCGACAACCCCGGCGGCGCGGTCACCGCCGCACTCGAAATGGCCGCGCTCTTCCTGAAGCCGGGGACCCGCCTGTTCAGCGCGCGCGGACGCAGTACGGAGACGGAAAACGTCGATGTCCCGCAGGGCATGACCCCGTACGGCTTCAAGCTCGCCGTCATCGTGAACCGGAGAACCGCGAGCGCCGCCGAGATCGTCGCGGGCGCCTTGCAGGACAACGATCGCGCGATGATCTATGGCGAGCAGACCTATGGCAAGGGCCTGGTCCAGCGCGTCTATCCGCTGCGGGACACCACCGGCCTCGCGCTGACCACGGCCTTCTACTACACCCCCAGCGGCCGCTCGTTGCAGAAGCCTTTGTACGGCAGCGAACTGGAGGCGCGGACCCGCTCCATGGTGCGCCCCGAGTTCAAGACGGCAGCCGGCCGCACGGTCCGCGGAGGCGGAGGCATCGAGCCGGACGTGACCGTCCATCCCGAGATGCCCGACACGTTCGGGATGTTCCTGGAGACCTCGGGCCTCTATCCCGCCTTCGCCACGGATTGGCTCACGCGCCACCGCTCCGAAGTGAAGCGCGAGATGGAGATCACCCCGGCCCTGCTGGACGACTTCGAGCAATTCCTCTCCCATCGCAATGTCTCACCGTCGGTGAGCGAGTGGACCGCCGAGCAGCGGCAAATGCGCTACCGGCTGAAGCAGGAGATCCTCAACCAATCGCTCGGCGTCGAGGCCGGAGATGAGATCGAGATCCGCCACGACCCGGCAGTGCGGCGGGCGCTGCAGAAGTTCGCGGAGTAACGGCGGCTGGTGGGCTGGCTTCGTGCGCGAGCGTTCCCGTCACTCATGACCTGGGGCGGATTCTGCGGGGGCGTGGCGAGAGGGCAAAACGAAAAGGCCTTTTCGTTTTCGCCCGTAAGCTATTGATTCCACGTATGATAACGCACGAAGACGAGAAGCCCTTTTCGTTTTGGTGCTACCGAGACAGTGGTGCCGGCCTGTCTCAGGAAACCGCTCCCAACGGCGCCACCCTTACGATCGGATACGACTCCGCGGCTCGTCCGTCGCAGACGACTTCACCGGATGGCGCCACGACGAACTACGGTTACAACAACGCCACAATCGACTCCTACGGCACATGGACTGCGTCCGCCACGAACGTCTCCTCCATCAACGGGCGATGGACTATCACAACGCTCGATGGCCTCGGCCGAACCGTTCAAACCGACATGGGTACGGGGACGGCCTCGACGGCTAACTCCATTTCCCGAGTACGCACCATCTACGGCGCGTGCGCTTGCACGCCGCTCGGCAAGGTCAGGCAAGTGTCGCGCCCCTACAATCCGAACAATGGGGAAACGCCGGTCTACACCACTTACACCTACGATCCGCTCGGCCGAACCACGAGCGTCACTCTCCCGGATGGCGTCAGCACCACCACATACGCGTACTCGGGCAACACGGTCACCGTGACCGACCCCGGAGGCCGCTGGAAGAAGTACACCTCCGATGCCTTCGGAAACGTGACCCAGGTGAACGAGCCGAATCCCTCCGGTGGAGCCGACTACGTGACGAGCTACGCTTACAACCAATTCAACAAATTGACGACGGTGACCATGCCGCGCACGATGCCAGGCGGAAACGTCGTCACCCAGACGCGCACCTTCACCTACGACACCGCACAGCGTCTCGTCTCGGTGACGCATCCCGAGAGCGGAACGACGGTCTATACTTATGACACGGCGGGCCGCGTGCTGACCAAGAAGGATGCCAAGAACAACAAGGTCGCGTACACGTATGACCTATATGGCCGGCTTACGAACATTGCGCGCACGCCCGGTCCGGGAACAGTCGAGCCGGAACTCACCACAACCTTCGCGTACGACACAACTGACAGTGTTTCCTATGCGACCTCCGTCTATGGCCAGTTATCCTATCGCACCTTTTCGCCGGTGAATACCTGGGGCAGATTGGCGAAGATCACCCATAGTGGGCTGGCGGTTGAGCGGTTTCAATATACTCCCTCAGGGCGAGTCAAGGGCAAGAGTCTGGCCATGGTGACTTCCGGGGTGCAGGGTAGTCCCTTTGTGGGATTTTTCAGCTACGACGGAGAGGGGCGGATGATCGAATTCCGTCCCGACGGGCTGTTCAAGGGGACCGAAACCTATATGAACGTCGGCTATCGCAGGTGGAGCTACGATACCCTAGGCCGGCCCGCGGGTCTCACCTCTTACGACCACAGCGATTTTGCCACCCCGGTCGTTCAAGGCGCGACCTACAACAGCGCCGGACAGTTAGCGTCCTATGCGCGCCTGGCCCAGTCCGACTACAACATGGACGGCTCTTTGAACGACAGAGCGCTGTTTGACACCGTCGGATTCGAGTACAACGCTTTGGGCCAACTCATCAAACAATCGAGCCCCCCATTGGCTCCTGGGGGGAGGACGTGGGTCCCGACGATCCAATATGGTTACTCCGGCAGCCCGGATCCGAATCAGCCGACGCCGAACGACGGCCGGATCCGGAGCCGAATCGACACCTACCCATCTTCCGTCTACACTCCGAACGGGCCATCGGCCACGATCGCATACGCCTACGACACTCTCGGCCGGCTGACCTCCGCCACGTCGGCGAGTTCGACCGCCGTTCTCGCCTGGGGCCAATCGTTTGTTTACGACCCGTTCGGCAACCTCTTGCAGCAGAATGTAACCAGTGGCACCGCGCCGGCCATGAACCTGACAGTCGATCCGAACACGAACCGCATCACGAGCTCGGGCTTCAGCTACGACGCCGCGGGCAACCTGACGGCGTCGCCGGGCGCTTCCGGGCCCAACGCGTTTTCCTATGACAGCGAGAACCGGCTCACGGTGGCCAATGGGCTCAATTACCGTTATGGATCCAGCGGCGAACGGTTGTTTGACGGCGCGAACTGGCATTTCTATGGGCCCGATGGAACGCACCTGGGCAAGCTGACGCAGAATACAACCGGCGCATCGAATTGGTACGACTTCACCGACGAAATGCATTTTGCGGGACGGCTGGTGTGGCAGAACAGATTTCCGGTGATGACGGACCGGCTCGGTTCCGTGGTCCAGATGTCGCTTCGGGACCGGGTAAACAGCTACGCCTACTATCCGCAGGGCCAGTGGATTGCGAATATGCCCGCGCCCGACCAAAGTATTCCCGGCTGCTGGCCGAATTGCGGTGGAGGCGGGGACAGTGTGATGGACGTAGCATTCGGAACCTACCACCGAGACGGCTATTGGAGCAATATTACCGGATCGTTTGTCACACGGGGTCTGGACTATGCGCAGAACCGATTCTACGATCCGGCCAGGGGGAGGTTTACGACGCCGGATCCGAGCGAGAGCGCTAGAGTAGGAACCCCCCTTACTTGGAATCGCTATGCGTATGTAACCGGTGATCCCATCAACTTGAATGATCCAACTGGCTTCGAAGGTAACTCAGTAGTATCCGACAGTGACAACGAGGAGAGCGAGGACCAGCCTATGATGGGGCCCAACTACTTTGGCCCAAGGGGGTTTCCTCAGATAATTCCGCACAAACCGAGTCCGGCCTCGGTTGTGATCTCAGCCAAACTCAAAAGTCGAGTACGCCGGCTTGGAAACTGCACACGGATTCTGGGCGGCGTCTCCGCAAATGACTTTTGGCAGACTGTGAAGACAATCGAGTTCTTCAACGGTTCGAAGGGTGGTCTCGATGCGAGTAAGACCGAGACTTTCGTTTCTAGGAATGGCGATCAGACAACACTTCGCGAAGCAGTCTGGTACTCAGTGGCGGTCACGCTGACGGACAAGAGAGGCACTTCGTTGCCATATGTGGTCTTGGGGACCGATTACTACAAAGACCCGACTGTAAGCACGTCCGACGTGCTCCTTCATGAGGCCCTACACTTCGGTCTCAATCTGGGGGACAGCGATCTGAAGAACTACTTGTCGGACTATGGGTTCAAACCTGGCTATGGTGGTACCGGAGGCTCTGACGATATCACACAGTGGCTGAAGGCTAACTGCCCGGATCTGAGGAAGAATCCATGAGGTTGTCACTGTTCTTTTCGCTGTTTGGTTCCTTCATGCATCTTACGGCTCAGGGTGAGATGTTTTCTGAAATGAAGGATGACCGAATCTTGATTCAAAGTAAGACTCTTCCCGGAGCTGCATTTAACCTCCCGAGCATGGAGGGAATAGCGCGACGGTTCATCGAATCCGCGGGCGCCACACGCGTCGTTTCCCGGCTTTTGATTTATAGCACAGAGGACGTTGCATTTGCAGAGAGGGGCGTCCTCAGCGAAGGCAACTATCTTCAGTGGAGAGCCCGCTATGACGGATTCCCGAAGGGTGAGCTGATGGCGGCCGATGTGATTTCGGTCGGAGAAGACGCGCTCCTTCGTCTTAGGTCACGGGACGGTGCCACTGCCCAGCAAGTGCTGCGCGGAAAGGATCCGACTAAGATCCAGGTTGGTGGAATCCTGTTTGAGATTATCTTTGTAGCAGGGCGGGTTCGTTCGCGATTTGAGGGCTGCGGCGTACCAGGAACGGTCGATCCGGTTCTGTTTCTGAAGACAAAGGCCAAGCTGAGCCCCGACATTTGTGAGAGGGTTACGTCGTGGCTGACTGCCAGGCTCGGGGTAAATAATCTCTGGATACACATCCGAAATGATGATTGGTTCCTTTGTACTCAGTTCCCCGTGGTGTTTCCGTTCTCTTCGGTGGAAACGGCGCCTTCTGAGAGCACTTACTATGGATCTCCAGAATACAGTTGTAGCAACTCTTGCGATGGTGCAGTCCGCTGCATCGGACCTGCGCTCTCGCGTCCATCCCGCAGACCATAGGGCAGAAGATAGGCATCCTAGAAAGGGACGTCCTGAGAAAGTGAGAATCCAGAAATCCAGGGACACGCAAACTCCAATGAGTTCAGGCGACTCCCGGCCGGCTTACATCTGCGGCGCCAACGAGCACGACGTCGGCGCTTGCCTAGGGCCAGTCGTTTGTTTACGACCCGTTCGGCAACCTTTTGCAGCAGAATGTAACCAGTGGTTCCGCTACGGCCATGAACCTGACTGTCGATCCGAACACGAACCGCATCACGACCTCGGGCTTCACTTACGACGCCGCGGGCAACCTGACCGCGTCGCCGGGCGCTTCCGGGCCGAACGCGTTCTCCTACGACAGCGAGAACCGGCTTTCGGTGGCCAATGGGCCCAATTACCGTTATGGATCCAGCGGCGAACGGTTGTTTGACGGCGCGAACTGGCATTTCTATGCACCCGATGGGACGCACCTGGGAAAGCTGACGCAGAACACAACCGGCGCATCGAATTGGTACGACTTCTCCGTCGAATTGCATTTTGCGGGACGGCTGGTGTGGCAGAACAGATTTCCGGTGATGACGGACCGGCTCGGTTCAGTAGTCCAGATGTCGCTTCGGGACGGGGTAAACAACTACGCTTACTATCCGCAGGGCCAGTGGATTGCGAACATGCCCGTGCCCGACCAGAGTCTTCCCGGGTGCTGGCCGAGTTGCGGCGGAGCCCTGAACGGTGTGATGGACGTATCGTTCGGGACCTACCACCGCGACGGCTATTGGAGCATGATTACCGGATCGTTTGTCACACGGGGTCTGGACTATGCACAGAACCGATTCTATGATCCGGCGAGAGGCAGGTTTACGACGCCGGACCCGAGCGGCACAGCGGGCATCTGCAGACTCCCCTAAGCTGGAATCGGTACAGCTACGTCATGGGGATCCGGTCAACAGCAACGATCCGACCGGATTGGATGGACAATGCGGGCCAGGGCAGACCTGGATGGGTGAGGGATGCTATGGGGCGACCGCCCCAGGCTCGTTCTTCTCGGGAATTGGGTCGGCACCGTCGGCCTCAGAAATCTCTGGAAGCGCCGCGCCGGGCGCAGTTCCTGGGCAAGGTACGCAACCAGGAGAATCGTCAATTGGATCAGTATCGAGTGATTTGGCCGCGGGGGAGATCAACCACGTTTTTCAGACAGTGCTGCCGGGCTATCTGGGGCAGCCTCCGCAGCTTCAGAGCGCCTCCTGGATGAACGGCTCGGAGGTCACAAGCACAAGAATTACGTACGTAACTACAGCTGCGATTTCTGCATGGTCCGTGACCCTGACAACGGGGCTGGGCCCGGTTGGAGCCCTCATCGGCGGCGCTATGGGGGGTGCCGGCCTATTCCCGGGATATGCGATCGGCAGCATGTTCGGGGTCGGCGGCACCGTGGCCTGGATACCGACGAGTGGAACTGTGTATGTCGGTCCAGCCGCGACGTTCTCCCCGGGCCTTGGCGGCGGCAATGGATTTAATGTTAGCGGTTACTACTTCCCCAATGGGCAGGATCCCAATCAGACCCTTGGTGGTTGGAGCGGGTCCGTGACTCACCAACCGCTGCCGTGGGCTGGGACGACTGTCATGGCGAGCCCAGGGCAGTCGCCAGTTGTTGGCCCCAGCTTCGGAACCAGAGTCCCTGTCGCCGCTGGCGGAGGCTACGGCTTCTGCGTTCAGAACTGTCCGCATTAAGTGGGCGACATTAAAATGCTGGCGTTACTCAACTCAACCACCTCGACGAGGTTTGCAGGCTATTTAGTGGTCCACGCCATTCTAGGGTTAGTTCTCGTGAACAGTGCCCTGATGGTTCTGTGGCCCAGCAAGTGGTTGCGCCTCCCGCCATACATTGGCTTCCAGGGGATATTTTTACGCAAACGGCCATCTCCAGATGGTTGGTACGTCGAAATCCGACTGCTCGGCTGCTTGGTGTTCGGCATCGTTTCGTGGATGCTCGTGGGCATTCTCGGGGGCGAAGAGTCTGTCAGCAATATGACTCTGCTGTTCGCCTTCCCCGGGGGCAGTCACGCTGTTCGGACAATCGCATGTCTCGTGACCTGCGTCGGCGCGCTTGCGTGCGGCGGCCTGATGCTGTTCAGACCCAAGTGGTGGTTTGATAGATATCTCAAGCTTCGCAACAACGACTGGCCCCAGGGGCATTCGGTGCCCCTCGTGTCCATCCGACTGCTTTCGCTACTGATAATCGTCCCGGCGGTGTACCTGGCTTTCAATTGCTTGACCGCTCTCAGGTGATCGCGCCCCTCCGCAGACCGGAAAATCTAGAATCTGGCATGTAGCTTGCAGTTTGTCAGTATCTTACAGAGATGCAACGCCGGTCGAGTTGTCGGATTCCGGAGAGATCAGTGTGAGAAAGCGAGAAAGGGACGTCCTGGTGTCACTCCGCTCAAGCTACTGATAAGAAATGGGTTAATAGAATCATGATGAGGTTTTCCGGCAAGAGCGCTCTTTGCCTGACTGAATCTTGCGGTAACCTCATGTGCCCGTAACCGGTTGTCTGTTAACATCTTACGGCGCTGGGCGATCACCCCGCGGCCCGATTCTGGAGATGGAAGTGAAGTTGTTTTGATGCGCAAATGCCAGTGGGACACACCACTTCTCGCCGAAAACAATTCACTCTGTCCCTGTTTCCGGCCCGACACGTTCGACCATCCGAAGCTACAACCAGCCGCGCGTTCCAGCCCACATGTCGGAGACGGCGCACCCAGCCGGATGACCAGAGCGACGTCGGCGAGTACGACCGGCGTTCTCGCCTGGGGCCAGTCGTTTGTTTACGACCCATTCGGCAATCTTTTGCAGCAAAATGTAACCAGTGGCAGCGCGCCGGCCATGAACCTGACAGTCGATCCGAACACGAACCGCATCACGACCTCGGGCTTCAGCTACGACGCCGCGGGCAACCTGACGGCGTCGCCGGGCGCTTCCGGGCCCAACGCGTTCTCTTACGACAGCGAGAACCGGCTTTCGGTGGCCAATGGTCTCAATTACCGTTATGGATCCAGCGGCGAACGGTTGTTTGACGGCGCGAACTGGCATTTCTATGGGCCCGATGGAACGCACCTGGGAAAGCTGACGCAGAACACAACCGGCGATCCGAATTGGTACGATTTCTCCGTCGAATTGCATTTTGCGGGACGGCTGGTGTGGCAGAACAGATTTCCGGTGATGACGGACCGCCTCGGTTCAGTAGTCCAGATGTCGCTTCGGGACGGGGTAAACAACTACGCCTACTATCCGCAGGGCCAGTGGATTGCGAACATGCCCGCGCCCGACCACAGTCTTCCCGGGTGCTGGCCGAGTTGCGGCGGAGCCCTGAACAGTGTGATGGACGTAGCCTTCGGGACCTATCACCGCGACGGCTATTGGAGCATGATTACCGGATCGTTTGTCACACGGGGGCTGGACTATGCGCAGAACCGATTCTACGATCCGGCCAGGGGGAGGTTTACGACAGCGGATCCGTACGACGGGAGCATGGACCCGAGTAATCCGCTGAGCTTTAATAGATATGCGTACGTGATGGGCGACCCCATCAACAGTAGCGATCCGAGCGGTCTATGCACAATCGGCGGAGTAGTATACACTGACGGGCAACCGCCGTGTCCAGACATCACCAGCGTGACGGTCCCCGGTGGAGGGTTCGGCTTGTTTGGAGGAGGCGGTGGTGGTGGGTCGCGCGGCGGCAGTGCCCTTACTCCGAGCCAGCTAGGAATGCAGATGGCCGACACCCATCCAGGATATGTGCCAGTCTACAAAAGTCCAAGGGTAGAAACAATTACTGCATGTGAAACTGGTGTAGTGTATGCCGGGATTGCCGCGGGAATTGGCACTGCGTTGGGCGTGGGACCGCCTGGAAGCGACCCAAGCACCGACTTGGCGAGAGAGATTGCGAAAGCGGTCGGCAACCCATCAGCCGGGATACAGGTTAGTGCAGTAGTCTATAGCGCACTACGGACTCTCCTGGCCGGTCCGGCCGCCGCAGAAGTTGCAGCTTATATAGGTACAGGGGCTGTGCCTGTGCTTGGGGGGCTCGCAGTTTCATATCTTGTTTATCAAGGCGTAATGGGCTATAAGGATTACTATGAAAGCAATATTGGATCCTGTCATCACTAGGTTTTAAAGCGACAGATGAATAGAAAAATTGTTAAGATAATCATAGGTGCCGTGGTAGGTGTGTCGGGGGCTGCTGCGGAACGACAGTGGCCCGAGCATGCGACCGTGATCCAAATGGCCCTCTATTCCCTCGGTGTCATTATTCCGCTGCTGTTGTCATTTTGGCCTGACCGGCGCCATCCCAAGTACATCGTGGCAATGTCACTTGCATCGATTATTCACGTCGTGATTTTATATGCAATCCGTTCATTATTTCCATTCGGAACGATTCTAGCGATTCTCCCAGTCGCACTTGTGGAGTTCATCGTTCTTGCGGCTGTTATAATAAAGATCCGCGGGGAAAGGAATGCGGAACGTTCCACTCTGTCCCCCCGCCAATAACGTCTCCCTCGTTCGGAAACTTTTGGCATTCAAATCCCGAGGTGTTTATGGGGCACTCTCGGCCAGTTGACCTCCGCCACGTCGGCGAGTTCGACCGCCGTTCTCGCCTGGGGCCAGTCGTTTGTTTACGACCCATTCGGCAACCTTTTGCAGCAGAATGTAACCAGCGGCTCAGCGCCGGCCATGAACCTGACAGTCGATCCGAACACGAACCGCATCACGAGCTCGGGCTTCACTTACGACGCCGCGGGCAATCTGACGGCGTCGCCGGGCGCTTCAGGGCCCAACGCGCTTTCCTATGACAGCGAGAACCGGCTCACGGTGGCCAATGGGCTCAATTACCGTTATGGATCCAGCGGCGAACGGTTGTTTGACGGCGCGAACTGGCATTTCTATGGGCCCGATGGAACGCACCTGGGAAAGCTGACGCAGAACACAACCGGCGATCCGAACTGGTACGACTTCACCGGCGAAATGCATTTTGCGGGACGGCTGGTGTGGCAGAACAGCTTGCCGGTGATGACGGATCGGCTCGGTTCCGTGGTCCAGATGTCGCTTCGGGACCGGGTAAACAACTACGCCTACTATCCGCAAGGCCAGTGGATTGCGAACATGCCCACGCCCGACCAGAGTCTTCCGGGGTGCTGGCCGAGTTGCGGCGGAGCCCTGAACGGTGTGATGGACGTATCGTTCGGAACTTACCACCGCGACGGCTATTGGAGCAATATTACCGGATCGTTTGTCACACGGGGTCTGGACTATGCGCAGAACCGCTACTATGATCCGGCGAGAGGCAGGTTTACTACGGCAGATCCGAGTGAGAGCGGGCATCTGCAAACTCCGTTGAGTTGGAATCGCTACTCGTACGTCACAGGAGATCCGATCAATCTGAACGATCCGACCGGGCTGGACGGGCAATGTGGACCCAACGGAACCTGGATGGGCGAAGGCTGTTATATGTATGGCGGCACCGGCTCGTCGGAAATGAGTAGCCAATATGACAGATATGTGGGTGGCATCGCTCAGATGTACGCGGTGCAGGAGAACACCGGGATAGGCCTTGCGGCTGCGCAGGTCATAAAAGGGGATAACCCGCGTATTACCATTACATGGAGTGAGGTGAAGTTTAATGGAACGACGTACATAAGTCGGCAGAAGACGACCGTGGATGACACTTCGTCCCTTGACCTTCCAAGTTATAGCGTATTTGTTCCCCTATACGGCCCGGTCGGCTTTCAGTTAGCTTGGACTAGGCTGGGGCCCGGGGCGGGTTCCTTCTTATCCATAGGGATTGGAGCTGGGATTGGTAGAAGCATCAGCGTTGGTACTTATTCTGGACCCCTTGGCACCGGTGACATTACTCATGCAAAAGATGCGCTTTGTGGTTGGGGTGGCTCCACCAGTGCAATTACTCTGACTGGCGCAGGGTATCAAGCCGCCTACGGTTCAGGTAGCTCGATTGGGGGCCCAACAGTCGGCGTCCCCGGATTCTCTTTCTCCTATGGCTACGGTTTTTGCCACTAATATGCTCTACCAAGATCCCGGGATGGCTCTATTCGGCGTACTACCTCTCGTCACCGGTGCTTTTATGCTAATATCGCCGGTGGGGTTTTCCAGAGTCATGCACTTGCTGAACCGGGATAGCCCCGGGGAACTCATTCCTCAGAATGATCCCGCACGGGTGGAGAAGTCTGTGCGCCTGAGGACGCAGATGAGAGTCATCGGCTTAGTCATGGCCGTGTTCGGCGTAATGGCAATAGGAAGGGGCTTTGGGTTGTTGTGATTCCAGTATTTGGAATATTTCTTCTAGTGGTCGGTCTAGGATTCGTCTTCGCTCCGAGATATGCTCTCGGACTGTTAGGGACAATTGCCGCCAACCGTGTGGAGAGGATTCATCGATGGATCTTCGTTGTCATCGGCGCGGCGGCGATTGCAACCGGCATCAGGCTCGTAATTCGATAACGGAAGAAAGGGACGTCGCTCTCTCCCTGTCTGACGTCCGAGGCATCCGACCATCCGAGACCACAGGAAGTCGATCATGGCGGGCCGCACTTCGGGCATGATCTGCGCGACGCTCTCGGTCGGCTGACCTCGGCCACGTCGGCGAGTTCAGCCTCCGTTCTCGCCTGGGGAAAGGGGGAAAGGGACGTCCTGGCCTGTCACTCCGTTCAAGTTATTGGCACGCAATGAGTTATCTTAAACAATACGATATCTACCAGGAAGGCCTCACCGTGGCCGCCTTGGCTTTGAGGTTGTCACTCGCGCCTGTAACATGCTGTTTTCCCAATAACTTACAGCGATGCGCAGCATGTTCCGCAGCCTCATTCTTGAGACATCAGTGAGGCTGCATTGATGCGCATCTGCCGGTGGGACACACCGCACCACGCGAAAAACACTCCGCCCTGTCCCTGTTTGTACTCATTCACTGCCGACAATATCTAGCCTGCGGGTAGGGAACTGGCCAAGGTCGGATCTCGCGCGCGCCGGTCACACCCCATTCTCACCATATCGAACCTTGGCAACCAACCGAACGAGCTGACGTGGACGCAGCGCAAGGCCCTCACTTCACGCGACGGTAGACTTCCTTCCGATCTCCCACTTTCACCACGAGGACCAGGAGAATTTCGTCCCGGATCTGGTAGATGGCGCGGTGGTTCTTCCCCGGCCCCACGTAGACGCGATAGAGCTTCTCCTTCGTCTCCATCTTCTCCACTCCATGGGGACGCGGATCAGCCTTGAGTTTCTCTATGTCGGAGAAAGCCTTCCGGCGGATGTTCAAGTCAAGTTTCTCAAGATCCCGGATGGCGGCGGAAGTGAACTTCAGAGTGTAGGACGGCTTCGTCGGATCTGTCATCACGCTGTTGCGCTTGGCCTACAGGCCCAATCGCTTCTTTGCTTCTTCAAGAGAAATCGTCCCGCTTACTTCCGCCTCTTTCAGAGCGGCGCGGGCGTCCGCGATGTCGATTCGGTCCATTTCCTCCCGCGCCAGGCGCTCCAGCAGTCGAAGGTCGTCAATGGGAATGACAGCGGCCAAGTCCTTCCCCCGGCGGGACACAATGGTCCGTTCGTTTCCGTATGCGGCGCGGTTCACGAGTTCGGGAAACTCTTCCCGTGCTTTCGAGACATTGAGGCGTGTCATAACGATGTACCAATCGTACTATTTGTACTAATCGTACAAGTCAATAACCAGTATCGGGGAAGAGTCTGTGCTTTGCAAGCGCGTTTGGCCCCCTTTCTCTGCACGGGTGACGTCAATCCCCGCAGAATCTTCCGTTTCGTTTCAGCCGCTTACGCCCGATCATCATTGTCCGAGCTTGACCACGTGTATCTACTGATCTCGGGTTGATCTTCTTTGCTGGCCAGCAACGTTTGACCCGCGCTCAGGTGGCAGAACAGCCCCAAGTAGCGGCCTTCCGGCTTTCTAGGCCCGGTTCGATTCGTCGGACCGGGTTTGGCCCCCCAGGATGGGACCCCGGTTGAGCTTAACAGTCCGTTCCGGGCGATCCTTTTACGAGTGGAGCCAGCGCACCGGTCCAGACGACCCAAGCAAAACAAATTTGCCGGTCTTCCACCAGCCCCCCAGAAAGCGGGCAAATGCCGGCAGGCGGCCAGGTCCGTATACGCGATCAGGCAACACAGCGTCATCAAAAAGCAGGGCGAAGCGAGCCGGCTCGGGAGAAGCCGGGCAAAGCGGACCCCTGCCCTGAGATCCTCGAAATCAATTCCACGACAAGCCGTAGTGTGCCCTGCGGACGCTGACGAAAAGCCCCTCCTTTGAAGTTGGTCCGTAGACTTCCGTGCGATACACCCATGACGGCTCTGTCGTCCGAGGCGCGCGTGGTGGGGCCTTCAGCTTGCGTGGGGCATCGGGCCCGCTCTTCGTTCCGCCTGGGGGAGCGGCTGATGTCCGCTCCGGATGGCGCTGGTTGAACCCGGTGCGCAGCCTGAAGGCCTGAGCACGCTGCGGCGACCCTCATCCCTGTCAAGCCATCTCGCATACAATGGCCAGGGATTCACATGCCTTCCAATTCTCACCGTCGCGACTTTCTGCGGACTCTGGCGGCAACGGCCGCCGCGTCGCCATTCCTCAATCTGAACCCGCGCGCGCTCGGCGCGAACGAGCGCCTGAACGTAGCGCTGATTGGCGGACGCAACGAAGGGCGCGCCGTCGCTCTCCGCTTGATAGAACAGGGCGCGCGCATCGGCACGTTCTGCGACATCGATCAGGCCATGCTCGATAAGATCGCTCCTGAATTGGAAGCCGCGCAGGGCGCGCGTCCCAAGCAGGAGCGCGACTTCCGGCGCGTGCTGGACGACAAGAGCGTCGATGCAGTTCTGATCGCGACCCCCGACCACTGGCACACCCACATGTCGCTGCTGGCCTGTCAGGCGGGCAAGGATTGCTACACCGAAAAGCCGCTCTCCCAGACCATCGAGGAAGGGCACCTGATCCGCGACGCGGCCCGCAAGTACAACCGCATAGTTCAGGTGGGCACGCAGCGGCGCAGCATGCACCACTTCATCGCCGCCGCCGATTACGCGGCTTCCGGCAAGCTCGGCCAGATCTGCCACATGAAGGCCTGGATCTCGCAACGCCGCGAGTCCATCGGCACGCCCGCCGACTCCACGCCGCCCTCGACGGCCGATTACGAGATGTGGCTCGGACCCGCGCCCAAACGGCCTTTCAACGTGAACCGCTTCCACTACAACTGGCGCTTCTTCTGGGACTACGGCAACACGGAACTCGGCAATCAGGGCGTGCACGTGCTCGACGTAGCGCTGATGGCTCTGGCGCGCATGCGGCCCGGCCGGTCGTGCCTGCCAAAGCGCGTCTCCGCGACGGGCGGCATCTACTGGTTGAAAGACGCCAAGGAGGTCCCGGACACCGAGACCGTGAACTACGACTACGGCGATCTGCTGCTGAGCTTTGAACTGCAGAGCTTTTCGAAGAGCCGCGCCACCGAGGGCGCATGGGCCGGGACGGCCTTCTACGGCACGGAGGGCACGCTGATCGCTACCGGCGAGGGCTTCACGGTCTACGCGCCGGACGGGTCGGTGGGCCTGAAGGTGAAGGACTCCGGCGGATCGCACGAAGGCAACTTCCTGGAGTGCGTCAAGTCGCGCAAGATGCCGAACGCAGACGTCGAGATCGGGCGGCAGAGCACGACCCTGTGCCACCTCGGCAACATCTCCTACAAGCTCGGGCGCGACGTGAAATTCGACCCCAAGACGGAAACGTTCCCGAACGATGCCGAGGCTTCGCGGATGATCTCCAAGACCTACCGCGAGGCGTGGCCGCTGCCGCGAGTATAGACCCGGAAACGGAGCCGTGATCGTCCTGTGGCGCACGATTTATCGTGCAGCGTCGACACTCTTTTCGACGTCCGGAATGGCGGCACGAGTGCCGCCACTGCACGCTGAAGCGTGCGCCACAAGGCGGTCGCGGCTCGGTTTCAAATTTGACACCGGATAAAAAGAGGTAAATAGTACACATTGGGTGCGGTCGGAATCCGGCCGTCCTCCGCGGCGAGTTGCAGCTCGCCCGGAAAAGGAGTTCAACCATGTCCGTTGACGCTCTGGATGTGCGTGAATCCGAGTCACTTGAATCCCCGGAAGCGAGCGTGCTCGAATCGCTCGAAATGAGCGAGTCCGGGCGCTTGAAACGCACCCGGGAAGGCGGCTTCCATCTCGATCTGCGCGGCGCGGACCTCGCCACAATCGAAGGTATCGACGAAGAGAAGCTCGCCAAGCTCGCACGCATGCTGCGCGGCTTTCTGTTTACCGCCGTGGACAGCGCGCAGTCCGGCCACCCCGGCGGCTCTTCGTCCAAAACCGAGATGGTTCTGGCCTTGCTGGCCTCCGGCGTCTTTCGCTTCGACGCAACGCGCCCCAAGCATCCCGGGCGCGACCGTCTTGTGTGGTCCGCCGGACACTGCTCGCCGCTGTTCCACGCGCTGGTGGCTTTGGTCTACGAGAGCCTGCGCCGCCGCGGCGTCCCTCTCCCGGACTCCGAGCGCGACAAGGTGCTGTACCCGGAGGACCTGCCACGCTTCCGCCGCTATGGCGGACCGGGCGGGCACGTCGAGTCGGATCTGGCTCTAGCCGATGCCTCCACGGGCTCTTCGGGGCATGGCTTTTCGACCGGGCTCGGGCTCGCCGCGCTGCAGCGGTCCTGCGGGCTGCCGGGACGGGCGTTTGTGATTGCGGGCGACGCCGAAACCGAGGAGGGCATGAGCTACGAGGCGCGCAACCTCGCATCCAGCCTTGGGATGGAGAACGTCATCGTCGCGCTCGACTACAACAACTACGGCATCGACGGCCCCATCACGGAGGTCCTGCCGGTACCCTATGCCAGCCACTGGACGGCGTTCGGCTGGAACGTGATCGAAGTCAACGGCCAGGACATCGATGAACTGGTTCACGCCTATCGCCTGGCCGCCGCGGGGTTCGGGAACGGCCGGCCCGTGGTGCTGCTCTGCCATACAGTGAAGGGCCTGCATTACGGACGCCTGGAAGGCAGCGCCGATTCGCATGGCACGCCGCTGTCTCACGCCGAGTACTTCGAGCTGATGCGTGCCCTGGGCTTCGCGGTGAACCCCGAGGCGGGACATTCCGAGCAGGATGTCAAAGTAGTGGCGGACTCATTGAGCGACGCAGTAGCGGAGTACCTCATCGCGCGTCTGAAAGCCGCCAGCGCTTTGATTGCCCCGGAATCGGCGCTGGTCGAAGCCATGACCAAGGCTCTTGGAGATCGCGCGCTCGCCGACTACACCACCATTCGCCGACCCGAAGTGCTGCCGCCCGAATTGGTCTTTGAAGAAGGCAGCAGCGTCCCGACGCGCAAGGCCACTGAGGCGTGGTTCGCCTGGATGATGCGTCAGACGCCATTCTTCTACGCTGGCGCGGGCGACCTTGCCAAATCGATCCTCACAGGCAAAGCCGAGCAGGTCCACGGGCTCATGGGCCCGTTCAACCCGCTGGGCCGCGGCATCCGGTTTGGCATAGCGGAACAGAACATGGCCATGATGTGCGTTGCCATGGCGGGCGACACGCTGCCCGGCGGGTACCGCCCAATGACGGCCTTCGCGAGCTATGGCGTCTTCTCCGTAATGATGGCCAACGCCGTGCGCATGGGCCTGATTAACAACGACGTAAACCCCGCGGCGCGGGCGTTCTTCATCCTGCTGGCCGCGCACGACGGACCGGAGACCGGCGAGGACGGTCCCACGCATCACGGTCTTTTCTGGATGTCGCTTTACTCGGCCTATCCGGGCATCAAGGTCTACAAGCCACTCGACGCCAACGAAGCCGTCGAAATGCTCTTTCACGCCGCCTCCCGCGGCGAGCCAGTGGCCTTCTCCGTCGTGCGTCCGGGAGTGCCGGTTTTCCGGCGCGGCAACGGCGTCCCGCCCGCACGCGAGGCTGTGAATGGGGCCTACGTTTTCAAGCCTTACTCGGAAAGCGGCAAGCGTAAGCTCGCGATTGCCGTCTGCGGCGGGCAGGTGCTCGCCAATGTCCTCGCCGCCGTGCCCGAGTTCGAGCGCGACGCCGACATCAAGATCGTCGCGGTCACCTCGCCGGAACTCTTCGAGGAGATGCGCGCGACCGATCCGGCCAAGGCGAACGAGGTTCTCTCTGACGAGGAGCGCCGTGACGTGGTCGCCTTCCACAACGGCTGGAAAGGCTTCCTCTACCCGTTCCTGCTGCCTTCTGACCACGACCGGCGCTGCTTCGGCATCGACCGCTTCCAGCGCTCGGGACGGCCCGGCGAGATCTACGCGGCGGCGGGTTTCGACCCGAAAGGCATTCAAGACAAGATCGCCTCGCGCCTGCGCGGATGAAGCGTCCGAAACGGAACCCGACCTGGAAATCGGAGCCGCGACCGTAAGGGAGCGGTTGTGGGGCGGACTTCAGATTTGGAAATCCACTTCGACGCTTTCGCCGGATTTCTTCTGGATCACTTTGATGTCCGCGGCTTCCTGGATCACCAGGGAGTGGGCCGGGACACTGGTGGTGAGAAACACGCTGGCGCCGATGGTGCTGCCCGCGCCGATAATGGTGTCGCCGCCCATGATGGTGGCGCCGGCATAAATGGTCACCCGATCTTCGATGGTCGGATGCCGCTTGTGGCCGCGCAAGGCCTGGCCGGCGGCGAGCGATTTCGCCACCAGGCCGACGCCTTGATACATCTTGACGTGGTTGCCGATGATGGTGGTCTCGCCGACCACCGTGCCGGTGCAGTGGTCAACGAAGAAATGCGTGCCGATGCGGGCTCCGGGATGAAGATCCATGCCGGTCCGGGCGTGGGCCCATTCGGTCATGATACGGGGGATCAATGGGATCTCATTGAGGTACAGCTCGTGCGCGAGCCGCTGCACGGCGATGGCCTCGACGAACGGATAGGCGACGATGACTTCCTCCTTGCTGAGCGCGGCAGGGTCGCCGTCGTACGCCGCCTCGATGTCGGTGGCGAGCAGATCTCGAATCCGCGGCAGGCTGCCCAGGAACTTCAGCGTGATCGCGCACGCCTGTTCGCCTAAGTCGGTCCCGATCAACCAGTCGGGAGGATTGTACTCCAGGCTTTTGTTGATCTCGGCGCCCAGCCGGCTCGCCACGCTGTCAAGCAGGGCAACCGTCTCGGCTCGCAGCCCGGAGGAGTAAATCAGTTTCTCATCGAAGAAGCCCGGAAAAAGCAGGCGGAGCAGGTCCACCGTGATCTCGGTAACAGAGCGCTTGGAGGGCAGATTCTTGCCGTCGATGTGGTTGATGCCACCCGTGCAGGCGTAAGAAGCGATGAGGCTGTCGGTCAACTCGTTCAGTGTCGATTCCACGGCGGAAGTATCCCAGCAGGCGGCCCCGAAAGGCAAGTCCGGGCCCGCGGCCCGTTCCTCTTAGACGCTCACTACCGGGCAGGGCGATTCACGGATGATCGGATGCACGCCACCAGTCCCGGGACCGGCGTTCCCAGGGCAGGTCAGTTTTCCTTGATTGGTTCGAGGGGTTCGATGTGCACTTCGGCGATCCGGTTGTCCTGCATGCGCGTGACTTTGAAGAGCCGGCCACCGTACTCCACGGAATCTCCAGCTTTGGGGATGCGGCTCAAGCGGAACAGCAGGAAGCCGGCCAGGGTTTCGTACTCCGCCTCGACCGGCAGCTCGATCCCGTACTCGGTTTCGAGATCGCGGATGGGAATGGTCCCCTCCACGTCGAACGGTCCGGCTACTTCTATCTTCACCGCGCGCGGATCGAACTCGTCGCGGATGCGCCCGAACACCTGCTCCAGCACGTCGTCCGCCGAGATCATGCCGGCGATGGTTCCGTACTCGTCCACGACGAAGCTGACGATGGCATGGCCCATGCGCATCTCGTCGAGGTGCTGATCCAGCGGTTTGGTCTCGGGGACGAAGGGCATTTCCCGGATGAAGTGGCGCAGGTCAAACGGCGGCAGCAGCTTGAGGCGGGCCGAGGCGGTGTTGCGGGTCCGGGAGTAAGCGAACATGTCCTTGACATGCACGATGCCGAGGATGTTGTCGTGCGTTCCCTCGTAGACCGGGAGGCGCGAATGGCGGCTCTCCGCAAAGGTTTGCAGCACGGTCTCGTAACTCGCCTCGACGGGGAGCATTGTCAAGGCGTTGCGCGGCACCATGACCTCGCGGACCAGCAGCGTGCGCAGTTCGAGCATGTTCTCAACGCACGTCCGCTCGAATTCGCTAAGGTTCCCGGCAGCCTCGGTGGCGCCGAGAATAAGCTTGATCTCCTCGATCGAGTGCGGGTTTGAGATTGACGAGCGGTGCAACCCCACCAGGCGGGATATGAAGCGAGCCGTGCGTTCTATGGTCCATACGAACGGCCCGACAATCCGGTAGAAGACGAGCAGAATCGGCGCGACGAGTAACGCAAGCCGGTCCGCGCGTTCCATGGCGAGGTTCTTCGGAACCACTTCGCCGAGCACGACGTGCGCGAAGGTCATCAGCGCGAAGGCCAGCGCGAGGCACAGGCCGTGGAGCAGCACGGCCGTCGCCGGAGTCACGATCGGGCCGATGAATGAAAGGAAGAAATAGAACAGTGTCACCTCGCCGACCCAACCCAAGGCCAGGCTGCACACGGTCAGCCCGACCTGGACGACCGACAGGAGACGCTCCGGCTTGGCGAGCAGGTTGAGCGCCGCATTCGCGCCGCTGGCCCGCTCCGCGGCAAGCTGGCGGAGCCGGGACAAGCGAACGCTGACCAGCGCAGTTTCCGAGCCTGCGAAGAACGCGTTCACTGCGATGATGAGCAACATCAGTAGAATTCGATAGGTGAAATATGAATCCATGGCGACGGCGGCCTTCCCGCCTTCCTAGAATTGTATGGTGAAGCTTCACAGAATTCTTCGCGCGCTCAACATTGCTACCGGCGTGATCGTCCTGGGCGCTCTGGGCGCGGGCTACTGGTACGTATGGCGTCCGTTGCCGCAAACGTCGGGCGCCGTGAAAGCGCCGGTCGCCGCCTCCGTAATCATCGAGAGAGACGCTCGCGGAATTCCTCACATCCGCGCGGGCAGCATAAACGATGCCTTGTTCGCCGAGGGCTTCGTCATGGCCCAGGACCGTATGTGGCAGATGGACATGTCCCGCCGTCTTGCCGCTGGCGAATTGAGCGAAGTGGTTGGCCCGGCTGCCTTAGCGCTCGACACTCGATCGAAGCGCGCGCGGATGCGCCGCATTGCCGAGGCGCAGGTGAGTGAACTGCCCCCGGACGAGCGCGCACAGCTTGCGGCGTTCGCGCGAGGCGTCAACCATTACCTGTGGGAGAACACGGGCGCGCTGCCGCTCGAGTTCAATCTGCTGGGCTACGAGCCGCGTCCTTGGACGATCGCCGACTCATTGGTGATCGCGCTCTCGATGAATCGGACGCTGACAGAGTCCTGGGAGACGGATCTCGAGAAATGGCGGCTGCTGCAGGAAGGCTCGCCGGAACGCGTCGAACGGCTTTATCCAATCCGCAGCGGCGGCGAGATCTCGCCAGGGTCGAACGCCTGGGCCATCGGCGGCAAGCGTACGAAGAGCGGCAAGGCGATTCTGGCAAACGATCCGCATCTCGACTTCAGCATGCCGTCGACATGGTACGCCGTGCATTTGCGCGCGCCGGGATTGAATGTCGCGGGGGTCGCTTTGCCCGGTATCCCGGGCGTGTTGATCGGCCACAACGAACACATCGCCTGGGGCGTTACCGCGCTGCTATTCGACACGCAGGATCTCTACGCCGAGACCATGGATCTGAAGAGCGGACGATTCCTGTATCGCGGCCAGGAGTTGCAAGCGGTCAAGGAGACGGATTGGATCCCGGTGCGCAACAGCTCTCCGCAGGGCGTGGAGACCTGGATCACAGTGCATGGTCCCGTGGTGACGACGGAAAACGACCGGCCCCTGGCGATGAAGTGGGCCGCCGCGGCGCCCGGGTCGATGTTTCCTCTTCTCGCCATCGACAGGGCGAGCAACTGGGATGAGTTCCGGCAGGCGTTGAGCCGCTTCACTGGGCCGGGGCTGAACTTCCTGTACGCCGACTCGGCAGGCAACATCGGACACCAGGTAGCGGGAAGGCTCCCGCTGCGGCGCGGATTCGCGGGCGACGTGCCTATCGACGGCACGCAGGGCAAGTATGAATGGGATGGCTTCATTCCGTTCGAACAGCTTCCCTCCTTCTTTAATCCCTCCTCGGGCATCCTCATCAGCGCGAATCAGAATCCATTTCCCGCAAGCACTCCGTGGAACGTGAATGGACGCTTCTCGCCGCACTATCGCCAGCGGCGCATCTTCGACCGGCTGAACGCGAAGGCGAAGTGGGACGCGCCGGGTATGCTTTCGATCCAGACCGACGTCTACTCGTCGATGCTGAAGTTCGTCGCGGAGGACGCCGTCCGAGCCTCCCTTTCAAAGGACGGCGGCGCAGCGCCGAAGGACGCGGTGGATATGCTGCGTGCGTGGAATGGCCAGATGAATCCGGAGGGCGCGGCCCCTTTGCTGGCGGCGCTGCTCTACCGGCAACTGCGCTGGCGCATTGGCGCGGCTGCCGCTCCAAAGGGCGGGGCAAAATACGCCGACGAGATGGCTCCGGCGGTAGTGGAGAGGTTGTTGCGCGAGCGTCCGCGAGACTGGTTCCCGGATTGGGACAAGTTGGTGGTAGAGGCCCTTGTAGATGCCGTGGAGGAGGGGCGCAGGTTGCAGGGCAAACGCCTCGACCGCTGGTCCTACGGGCGATGGAATCAGGTGATGCTGGCACACCCGATCGGCTCTCGCATGGGCTGGCTCTCGCGCTACTTCAACATCGGTCCCATCGAGATGGGAGGCCACACGACCACGGTGAAGCAGACGACCCGGACGCTGGGTCCTTCCATGCGCTTCGTCGCGACCCCCGGAAGCTGGGAGGATTCCCTGTTGACGCTCACTTCGGGCGAGAGCGGCCAGGTGCTCAGCAGCCACTATAAGGACCAGTGGGAGGCCTACCGCGATGGGCTGGGGCTGCCTTTGGAGTTCTCGAAGACCGTTGCGAAGTCGACGCTGACGCTGGAGCCACGCTAGCGGCTTTCGGCCTTCCGGAAGGCGCGTGCAGCTTTCGGCGGAGGTGAGAGAATGGGCCAAGGCCTCGGAGGCGATTCACAGATGACGAAGTCGGAGATTCTCGAAGCGTTAGGTCTGGGCGCGGTCAATTCCGGCGCGTGCGGCAAGTCCTGGATTGAAGCTCCGGGCGGGCCGGAGCTGATGAGCCTCAACCCGGCGGACGCGCAACCCATCGCCAGGGTCCGCATGGCGTCGGCTAACGATTACGAGCGGGTGGTCGACGAGGCGCAGGAAACGTTCTTGAGCTGGCGCATGTTGCCCGCTCCGAAACGCGGCGAGATCGTACGCCAGATCGGCGACGAACTGAGGAAGAACAAGGACGCGCTGGGCGCTTTGGTCTCGCTCGAAATGGGCAAGATCCTGGCCGAGGGCAAGGGCGAAGTGCAGGAGATGATCGACATCGCCGACTTTGCCGTGGGTCTCTCCCGCCAGCTCTACGGTCTCACCATGCACAGCGAGCGCCCGCTGCATCGCATGTACGAACAGTGGCATCCGCTGGGCATCGCCGGCGTCATCTCGGCCTTCAACTTTCCGGTCGCGGTCTGGAGTTGGAACGCGCTGATTGCGGCCGTCTGTGGCGATACGGTGGTCTGGAAGCCTTCTTCGGAAACGCCACTTACGGCGATCGCGGTGCAAATCATCTGCCAGCGCGTACTGGAAAAGAACGGCTGGCCCGGCGTCTTCACGCTGGTTGTGGGCAAGGGCTCGACCGTCGGCGAAAGGCTGCTGGCCGATCGACGGGTCCCGCTGATCAGTGCGACGGGCAGTTGCGAGATGGGCTATCGCGTTGCAGAGGTAGTGGGCCGCAGATTGGGCCGTACGCTGCTCGAGCTGGGCGGCAACAACGGCATCATCGTCACCGGGAATGCGAATCTCGATCTCGCCTTGCGCGCCATGGTCTTCGGCGCCGTCGGCACGGCAGGCCAGCGCTGCACTACCATCCGCAGGCTGTTCGTGCAGCGCAAGATCGCGGCGCAGTTCACCGATCGGCTGATTTCGGCGTACAAGCAGATCCGCATCGGCGACCCGCTCGACGAACGAACCGTAATGGGTCCTCTGGTGAAGGACGGCGCGGTGCTCGACATGCTGGATGGCCTGAAAGAGGCCGGCCTGCAAGGCGGCGAAGTGCTCACGGGAGGCAACCGCCTGGACGGCCCCGGCTTCTTCGTCGAGCCGACCATCGTGCGGGCGACGCCAGCGATGCCGGTGGTGAAGGAAGAGATCTTCGCTCCGATTTTGTATGTGATGGAGTACGACACGCTGGACGAGGCGATCGCCTGGCACAACGACGTTCCGCAAGGCCTTTCTTCGGCCATCTTCACTTCGAATCTCTATGAGTCGGAGGAGTTCCTGAGCGCGCGCGGCAGCGACTGCGGGATCGCCAATGTCAACATCGGCACCAGCGGCGCGGAAATCGGCGGAGCGTTCGGAGGAGAGAAGGACACGGGAGGCGGACGCGAGTCCGGCAGCGACGCATGGAAGACTTACATGCGGCGTCAGACTGTCACTATCAACTGGTCGAATGAACTGCCGCTGGCGCAAGGAATTGAGTTCGATCTGGAATAGCGCGAGCTTAGAGCCCCGGCCAGAACCCATAGCACAGAGCCGCGAACGAAGAGAGCGGTCCCGTGGAAGCGGTCTCCCGCTTGGGGCGTTAGCGGCAACTCAGGGGCTTAGCGTGAGCTGGCTTGCGGGCTCTGGAAAGCCGTCCCACTGCCCATAGCACCGAACCGCGAACGAAGAGAGCGGCCAGGCGCACCTTATACATGGCCGCTCTCTTCGTTCGCGGTTCGGTGCTAGCGGGAAACCAACCTGTGCTATTCCGGCGGCGCTTCGTCGCCTTCTGCCGCGTTCACGAACTTCGTGAAAGCGTGGAAGAAGACGAGCGGCACTTTGCCCGTGGGGCCATTGCGCTGCTTGGCGATGATCAATTCCGCCACGCCGCGCAAATCCTCGCGCTGCTCCTTGGCGTACACCTCGGGGCGAAAGATGAAATTCACGATGTCGGCGTCCTGCTCGATCGAACCCGATTCGCGCAAGTCGCTGAGTTGCGGCCGGTGGTCGCCGATGCGCTGCTCCACCGCACGGCTGAGCTGGGAGAGCACCATGAACGGAACCTGCAAATCCTTCGACATCAGCTTCAGTCCGCGGGAAAGGGCGCTGACCTCTTGCACGCGGTTGGAGTTCTTGCCCAGGCTCGGCGATGGCATCAACTGCAGGTAATCGACGACCACCAGACCGAGCGGCAGCCTGTGGTCGCGGTCGATTTGCGGCCGCAACTTGCGGATCTTGGCGTTGATATCCATCATCGACGTGTTGGAACTGTCGTCGATGTAGATGGGAGCTGAGTAGATGTCGGCGGCCGCGCTCTTCAAGCGGCTCATCTCGTCGTCGTCGAGAAAGCCGCTGCGGAACTTCTGCTGATCCACGTTGCCTTGCGAGCAGATGAGACGCGTGAGCAAGGCCTCCTTCTGCATTTCGAGCGAGAAGATGGCCACGCCTTTCGGGTCGCGGGTGTTCGTCGCCACGTGCAGCGCGACGTTCAGCGCCAGCGCGGTCTTGCCCATGGCGGGACGGGCGGCCAGTATGATCAGTTCTCCGGGACGCATGCCGCCGGTCATCTCGTCGTAGCGATAGAAGCCGGTGCCGGTGCCCTGGACGCGATGCGCCGGATCGAGCAGCGCGTCGATGCCTCCTTCGGTCGAGTCGAACACCTGCTTGGCGCTGACCAGCGCGTCGTTGCTCTGTGCCTCTCCCAGTTGGAGGAACGAGTCCTCCGCCGCGGTGAGAATCGCCTTCGGATCGTCCTCGCCCAGGAAGCAGCGCTCCGTGATTTCGCGCGCGGCGAAGATCATCTGGCGCAGCATCGACTTGCCCTTGACGATCTGCACGTAGCTCTCGATATTGAAGATCTCCGGCAGACCTTCTTCGAGGGAAACCACGTAGCTCAGGCCGTCCACCGACTCCAATTCGGAGTAACGCATCAACTCGTTGGCCACGGTGACGTGGTCGATCTTCTCGCCGCGCGTCTGGAGGTCGAGCATGCGCCGGTAAATGCGCCGGTGCTTATCAAGGCTGAAATCGTCTGGAGTCAGCCCCGCCGCGACCGTGACGAACTTCTCGTCGTTGAGCAGGACAGACCCGAGGATCATCCTTTCGGCGTAGACATTCGACGGAAGTCCACGATCAAACGACTGATCCTTCTGGATAGAGGTTGCCATGAGCGGGGTGCTCCTTACCGTATCCCTTAGTGCGCACGTCTGGCAAGACATGTTCACAGCTTTCGATATCCGCTTTTTCCACAGCTTGGTAGGCTGTGCAAGAAACTGTGGATAATCTCTGAACGGCCCCTGGGAACGCCGATCTCCAGATCGGCACCACTCGCTACTTGAAAGGCAAATGGGCGGGAACATGCAAAACGCCGGCCGGTCTGGAGACCGGCGTTCCCAGGCAGGTCCGTTTCGGCGCTCCCCTGGGCCCCCGCTTGCTCCCATTCAAAGACGAAATGCCACAATCCGCCCGCGGATACAGTTCTTCCGCCTCAATTCGGGCAAACTGATAGGAAGGGCATGATTTCCGAGTTGAAGACTGCTAGTTTTCCCGACCTCGCGCTCGATAACGGCGAGACCCTCCACGACGTCGAGATCGCCTATGAGACGTTCGGTACGTTGAATGATCGAAAGTCGAATGCGATCCTGATCGTCCACGCGTTCACTGGCGATTCGCACGCCGCCGGAGTAGACCACGACGGAGCGCCGGGATGGTGGTCGAGCATGGTCGGGCCGGGCAAGGCGTTCGACACCGACCGGTATTTCGTCATCTGCTCGAACGTCCTGGGCGGCTGCCGGGGAACCACGGGGCCGTCCTCGATCGATCCCGCGACGGCAAAACCCTATGGCATGAGCTTTCCCGTGATCACAATCGGGGACATGGTGCGGCTGCAACACCTGCTGGTCGAGTCGCTGGGGATCTCGCGGCTTCTGACAGTTTCCGGCGGATCGATGGGCGGTATGCAGGCTCTGGAATGGGCCGTGTCCTTTCCCGAATCGGTGTACTCCTGCATCCCCATCGCGACGACCGGACGGCACACTGCGCAGCAGATCGCGTTCAACGAAGTGGGCCGTCAGGCGATCGTCGCCGACCCCGACTTCCAGGGCAGGCTCCTACTACGAATCGAAGCCGCCCGCGCGCGGATTGGCCGTGGCCCGGATGGTCGGCCACATCACGTATATGAGCGACGAGTCGATGCGCGAGAAATTCGGCCGCAGGCTGCGCGGGCGCGAGGAGTTCAGCTACGGCTTCGGCGTGGATTTCGAAGTGGAGAGTTACCTGCGCTATCGCGGTTCGCAGTTCGTGGGAAGATTCGACGCAAACTCGTACCTTTACATCACGAAGGCGATGGACTACTTCGACCTGACAGCCGGGTACCCTTCGCTCGGCGTCTCTCTCGAACGCGCCCAGTGCCGCTTCCTGGTCATCAGCTTCACCTCGGACTGGCTGTACCCGAGCTACCAGTCGTTGGAGATCGTGAATGCTCTGCGCAGCCGGAATCATGACGTGACTTACTGTGAACTGACCTCCAACTACGGGCACGACGCGTTTCTGGTGGATGTGGGCGACCAGACCGGGATTGTCCGTGGCTTCCTGGCGCGCTGCGAGCGGGAGTTGGAGGATGCCAGGTGAAGGTCCACGACGTACTGGGGCGCAGAGACTACGCGCTCATCTCCAAACTGATTCCGTCGGGAAGCCGGGTGCTCGACCTGGGCTGCGGCGATGGGGCTCTGCTCGCGTTCCTGAAAGAGACCAAGGGCGTAGAAGCCCGCGGTATCGAGATGAAGAGGGAAATGGTCCAGGCCGCAATTGCCCGAGGCGTCTCGGTGTATCAAGGCGATCTGGAAGACAGCCTGCGCGAGTACCCCGACAAAGCGTTCGATTTCGTCCTGCTAAGCCAGACCGTGCAGGAGACGCGCCGGCCGCTGATGGTGTTGAGCGAGATGCTGCGCATTGGCCGGCATGCCATCGTCGCTTTCCCGAACTTTGGACACTGGCGCGTCCGGGTATCGCACTTGATGAGCGGGCGCGCGCCAAAAACTCACCTTTTCCCCCACGCCTGGCACGCTTCGCCGAACATCCATTTCCTCACGGTGCTCGATTTCGAGGAGCTGGCGCGCGAGCAGAACTGGCTGGTGGAACGGCGGCTTTTCCTCAGCGGCGCCCGGCGGATCTCGCGCTTCCCGAATCTGCGAGCGGAAATCGCTGTGTACTCCTTGAAAAATCGGTAACTGAATCGCCACAATCGTGCGATGATTTCACCGGGCGAGGTGATATGTTGAGATCAATCCCGCAAGTAGGGGACACCTAGGCCAAGGAGGACCAGTGCCCTCGAGACGTATCCTCATCGTGGACGATGAAGCGCCGATCCGGCAGCTTTTGACCGACTATCTAGGAGACCTGGGATACGAGACCGTGGAGGCCTGCAATGGCCTCGACGCCTTGCGCCAATTGAAGACGGCGGATCCAGGGCTGATCATTCTCGATCTTGTTATGCCGGAGCAGGAGGGGATTGAGACGATTCGCGAGATCCGAATGACGCACAAGGATCTCAAAATCATCGCGGTGTCGGGCGCCTTTGCGGGACAATTCCTTCGGACCGCCGAACTGTTGGGAGCGAACGCCGTATTGCCCAAGCCTCTAAATCTGCAAGAGCTCAAGCGGCTGGTGAAAGAGCTGCTCGGCTGAGGGGTGTTCGGCGATCGCGAAGCCCCAACAACCACGCTTTTTTTGTTTTGAGCGCCGAACGTCAACGGAGCCTCGCTTGTTAGCCTGGAAAGTATGGTGAATCGTTCACGGCTCGCTGGCGCGCTGGGCCTGGCTGCATGGTTGTTGGTCTGTTCTCCCGGGTTGTACTCCGCAGCGGCCAGGAAGCAGACGCGCCCGGCTGCCCCTTCCAAAGCCGCTCGGGCAGCCGCCGAGGCGCGGACCGCGGCCGCACAAGCGCGCAGGTGGATGGCGAAGATGCCCTTGCGCGACCGTGTCGCGCAACTCGTCATGACCGCCTGCTATGGCGATTCCCCCAGCGTGCGGTCGCGCGAGTATCGCGAGTACAGGTCGCAAGTAGTCGATCTGAAAGTTGGCGGGCTGATCGTGTTGAACAAGGTCCGCGACGGCGCAGTTCAACGTGCCGAGCCACACGCCACCGCCGCCTTCCTGAACCGGATGCAGCGTCTGGCCAAGACGCCTCTGATCGTCGGCGCCGATTTCGAGCACGGCGCGTCCATGCGCATGGTTCGCACGACGCCGTTCCCCTACATGATGGCCTTCGGGGCCGCGAACGACCTTGAACTGACGCGTGGACTCGGCGCGGCCACGGCGCGCGAGGCACGCGCGATGGGCATTCATTGGATCTTCGCGCCCGACGCCGACGTCAACAACAATCCCGACAACCCGATCATCAACATCCGCTCCTTCGGCGAGAACCCGCAGGCCGTCGCCGCGCACGTGCAGGCTTTCATCGAGGGAGCGCACTCCGATCCAGCCAATCAGGTGCTCGTGACGGCCAAGCACTTTCCCGGCCATGGCGACACCGACACCGACACGCATATGAACCTCGCTCGTGTAGGCGCATCGCGCGAGCGGTTGGACCAGGTGGAACTGGTTCCCTTCAAGGCGGCCATCGCGGCCGGCGTCGACTCCGTAATGACCGGCCACCTGGCAGTCCCGGCGCTGGAGCCCGAAGAGAAGCCCGCGACGGTGTCGAAGAACATCCTCACCGGGCTTGCTGCGCGAGGAACTGGGCTTCAAAGGAATCGTCTGCACCGACGCGCTCGACATGCAGGCCATCACCAAACTCTACGGACACGGCGAGACCGCCGTGCGGGCGCTGGAAGCCGGCGTGGACTTGCTGATCCTGCCAGGGGACGGGAAGGAAGCCGTGCGGGCCGTCGTCGCCGCCGTGAAAGAGGGGCGGCTCACGAAGGCGCGAATCGACGAGAGCGTGCTGAAGCTCCTCACGGCCAAAGCGAAGTTGGGATTGCAGAAGAAGCGCTTCGTCGATGTCGAGTCGGTTCCCGATTCGCTCGCGACGCCCGAAGACGAGGAGCTTGCCACGCACGTCGCGGAGAGGGCGGTGACGCTGGTTCGCAATGAGAACAACATTCTGCCTTTAGCGAATCCCGAGCGCGCCTGCTGGTTCGTTCTCAGCGGCGGCCGCTTCTCGGCGCAGGGGCGCGAACTGGCGGACGCGGCGCGCCGATCCGCCAAGGGCGCGCAGGTCACATTGCTCGACCCGATGCTGCCCACTTCCGAATTCGATGAACTGGCGGCCAAGGCCCAAACGAACTGCGAGGCCGTCGTGGTCTCGGCCTACGTGCTGGTCGCTGCGTACTCGGGCAACGTGGGCCTGCCGGGCAACTATCCGGCGTTTGTCGAGAAGTTGATGGCCAGCGGCAAGCCGGTGGTTTTCATCGCGCTAGGCAATCCCTATCTGTTGCGAGCTTTCCCGAAAGTGACGGCCTACCTCGCCACGTTCAGCACGACGCAGCCGAGCGAGATTGCGGCTGTGCGAGCGGTCACTGGTGAGATTGGAATCGGCGGCAAGCTGCCGGTGAGCATTCCCGGCTTCGCGCAGATCGGCGACGGGCTGAAAACTGAAGCGAAGAATCCCAGCAAGTAGGAGCCCCTGGGAACGCCGATCTCCAGATCGGCACAACGCCGGTGTTTCTCGTGCACACGAAGACAACACGCATTGATTCAACCGCTCCCTTACGGTCGCGGCTCCGTTTCGGGGGTGTGGCCCCGTTTCAGCGACGATTTCTAACACGCACTCGCGCCGGCCCGACGCCATCCAGTAGACTACTTGAACGTAGAACTCATGGCCAGACCAGCGAAGGTATCCCGCTACATCTCCGAACCGCTGGTGGACTCGGTGCTCTGTGTCACCGACTTCTCGTCCGCCAGTATGAATGCCTTCGCCCACGCACTCACTCTAGCGATGAACACCCGCTGCCGCTTCACACTGCTTCAAGTGAGCAGAAAGGAAGGTTCGCCGCAGGAGTGGTCCGGGATTCCTGGAGTGCGCGGACTGCTGGAACGCTGGGGCTATCTCGAACACGGCACACCGGAGCGCGCGATGTTCGAGAAGCTGCAGCTCGATGTCACAAAAGTGTTCAAGAGGACGAGCGACACATACGGAGCAGTCCGGGAGATTCTGGCGGAGAGACCGATCGACGTTGTGGTGGTGGCCACCGGAGGCTCGGGGGGCTTCACCTCGTGGGTGCGCCCGTCGGTCGCCGAGACGGCTCCGGCGGACTGGCGGACCATGACCCTCGTCGTTCCGTCCCGCGTGAACGGATTCGTTTCCGAACGGACTGGATATCACACGCTGCGCAACATCGTGGTTCCCGTGAGCCAGGACCTTCATCCCGAGACGGCGGTCACCTATGCGATGAGGTTTGCCGTGTTCTCGGAGGAGGACATCATCCACGTTCATCTGCTGCACGTGGGCGATGGGAGGCGTGCGCCAAAGGTGCAGGTGCCGGAGCGGCCCTATCTGACCTGGCGTACCGTGCATCGCACGGGCAACCCGGTGCCGCGAATCATCGAAACCGCTCGCGAGGTGGATGCCGACCTGATCGTGATGACGACGCCAGGCAAGCGCGGCTTCCTGGACAGCGTGCTTCTGACAGTGCCCGACCAGGTGGTGCGCCAGGCGCCGTGCCCGGTGTTGGCCGTGCCGGTGTAGAGGCAGGGGAAAGTGCGCGGCCTGCGTGGGACTTCAGCCCCGCAAGGCTTCACTTAGCCGCACAAGGCTGATGTCGCTTACGCGCGCTGAAACCGCGATCAAGCTATCTTGGCCTGAACCTCGGCGATAGCCTGCGCGATCAGCCGCTCGTCCACGCCGTGCCGGCGCAGACTCTCCGCGAGCACCTGGACTTTGTCGGTATCGAGACGAGACAGATCCCGGCGCAGACCCTGGCCGACATATGCGCGAATCAGCGGTTGGTAGCCAGAGAAGCCAAGGGTTGGGGCAACCTGTCTCAGATCTTCGATCACGTCCTCGGGCATCCGGATGCTGATGGTAGTCATGGGGCGGTCCGGGCGGAGCCGCTTTTGAATTCGCTCAGTCATTTTCATATTGCTTCCGCTCCTCAGCCGTGGCGGGTCGCGCGGAAATTATCCGAATGGCATCGTCTCGCCGTTCGACATGAACGACGAATAGCAAACTCCAGTCTTCACTCAACCCAATAGCCGCTTCTCGCACTTCATCCAGATCGGTGGCGTCCACCAGACGAATGAAAGGATCGAAGAAGACCTCACAAGCCTTCTCGAATGAGATTCGGTGCTTTCGAACATTGGCAGACGCCTTCTCCGCATCCCACTCAAAGATCTGGCCTTGGATCTGATAGGTGACGTCCATCAACTATAGCGTATATACGAAGTAAATACGTGTCAAGCCTTCCGGCGCGTGGGGGGATGGCTCTCAGCCTGCGCGGGGCATTCAGCCCAGCTCCGATGCGTACGGACGCAGCTCCTCGCGCGCTCCTACAGGAACCGGTCCAGCACCCGCCGGCTATGCGCGTCGAGCTTCCGGGTGTCCGGAATCAAGTACCGGATCCCGCGCACGTCTACAATCGACACCTGGCGCGGCTCGCGGCGATAGATGGAATCTTCGCTCTCCACTTCGAAAGACGTGACGCCACGGTCGGTTTCTACCTGCCACAGCGCGGGCTCGGTGCGCGGAGGAGCTCCCAGAATCCGCAGGATCACCGGAACGAATTCGCGCTGCCCCAGGGCCTCTTCGACAATGGCCCGCGTCGCCGGCTCCAGCTCGTCGAGCGAGTCGATGTAGACGATCTCGCGCCCGTCCTTGTCGCAGATGGAGATGGCGTGCAGCGGGTCGGAAAGCGGGAAGGCCCGCACCGGCGCAGCGTCCGGATAGCGCTCGCCTGAGGCGTCGATCAGGACCAGGTGCTGTTTGCTATCGCGTTCCAGGGTGAAGTGGGCCATGGATTACCTCGCCGGCTCCGCGGATTCGACGCCCTCTGCTTCGAAGTCGTCTTCTTCTTCCTCTGCGCTCTCCGAAAGGCGCCCTTCGTGCATATCGATCTGGGCTTGGTGCAGGCGAGCATAGGCCCCGCCCTTTTCCAGCAATTCATCGTGCGGTCCGACCTCGACGATCTCGCCGTGCTGCATCACCACCAGGCGGTTGGCCTTCTGCAACGTGCTGAGCCGGTGCGCGATGGCGATGGTGGTACGGCCCTTGATGAGGTTCGCCAGGGCGAGCTGAATCTCGCGCTCGGTCTCAGTGTCCACCGACGATGTCGCTTCGTCCAGGATCAGGATCCGCGGATCGATCAGTAGCGCACGAGCGATGCTAACCCGCTGGCGCTCGCCGCCCGACAGGAACTGGCCTCGTTCGCCCACCAGCGAGTCGTACCCGTTGGGCATCCGGAGAATGAATTCGTGCGCGCGGGCCGCCCGTGCCGCCGCGATAATCTCCTCGCGCGTGGCGTCGGGACGGCCATAAGCGATGTTCTCGGCGATGGTCCCGAAGAACAGGAACGGTTCCTGCAGGACGAGGCCGACGCAGCGCCGGTACTCGCCGATCGGATAGCTGCGGATGTCCACGCCGTCCACCAGGATGGCGCCCTCGCTGACGTCGTAGAACCGGCAGACGATGTTGATCAGCGTCGTTTTGCCCGCTCCGCTCTGCCCCACTAAACCGATCATCTCGCCCGGCTGAATGGACAGGTTCAGGTTCTTGAGGATCGGCCGTGTCCCATAACGGAAATTCACCTGGTGGAGTTCGATGGCGCCTTCCAGACGCCCGGGATGAATGGGGTTCTTCGCCTCGGCCACCTTCGGAACCCGGTCCAGCACGCCGAAAACGCGTTGGGCGCTCGCCGCCGCCCGCTGGGTCGCCGAAACCATGCGGCTCATCGAGTCCAGACGGCCATAAAAGCGGCTGATGTAGGCGACGAACGTGGTGAGCACGCCGACCGTGATGGCGTGGCTGAAGACCATCTTGACCCCGAAAAACCAGATCACCAGCACGCCCAGATCCGTCAACAGGACGACCACGGAGGTGAAGTAGGCCCAGACCTTGTTCACCTGGTTGTTGACCTTCAGCACCCGGTCGTTCGAGCGCCGGAAGCGCTGGATCTCGCGCTCTTCCTGGGCAAACGCCTTCACCACGCGGATGCCGGGTATCGTGTCCGCCAGAACGCTGGTCATGTCGGCCCAG
Source organism: Terriglobia bacterium (assembly GCA_963823095.1). Classification (GTDB taxonomy): domain Bacteria; phylum Acidobacteriota; class Terriglobia; order Bryobacterales; family Bryobacteraceae; genus CAIVVT01. The sequence goes on along the minus strand of CAWGKI010000012.1, from coordinate 67,374 downwards.
GCCCGGTTGCCCAAAGAGAAGCCGCGTCCCAGCCGTTCCTGAACGCGGAAGACGGCGAACGCGATGAACGGCAGCGGGCACAGGGTCACCAGCGCCAGGCCGAAGTTGATCTTGAGCAGCAGGATCGCGGTCATCACCAGCATCAGGACGTCGGTGAAGAAGTCGAGTACGTAAACCGACAGGAAGTAGCAGATGCGGTCCGTGTCGCTGCTCACCCGAGAGATCAGGTCGCCCGTCCGCTTGCCGCCAAAGTATTCCAAGGAAAGCTTTTGCAGGTGCGAGTAGGTCCGGTCGCGAAGCTCCGCCGAAACGCTCTCACTGACCCACGACATGACGTACATTTCGCCCCAGGTAAGCAGCCAGGCGAGCACTGACGCTCCGGCCAGCCCCGCCAGGTACCAGGGGATCATGTTCAGTTGCGCCGGTTTCCCGTTTTGGTACGGAACCAGGATGTCGTCCAACAATGGCATCGTCAGGTACGGCGCAATCAACCCGCTGGCCGTGGCCGCCAACGTCAGGATGACCCCCAGTAACGACATGAACCAGTAGGACTTAGCGATAGAAAGCAGACGGAACAGCGAGAGGATCGGCGGTCTGGCAATCGACGTGCCACATTGGCTGCAAGCGTTGTCTCCCGCCCGAATCGCGAAGCCGCAAACGGAACATTCCGTGGTAACCGCCGCGGGAGCCGCGGGTTTCGCTTTCGGGACAACGCCTTTTTGCAGGGCCTCAAGCCGTTCGGCGAGCGTGCGCGCGCCGGCGGCGCGGGCCACGGTGTATCGCCAGTAAGCTACCAGGCCGTCTGAGTTCAGTAGCTCCAGCGTGCCGATGCCAGCGTTGTCGCTGGATGCCGCAACCATACCGGGCGAAAGTAGGTAGGATTTGTAAGTCTTTGGATTGACAGGAGGTTTTTCGTTAGGGCGGGCTCCCGGCTCCCATTCGAAGCCGAGCACCCGGCGATCTGTGAGGACCACCAGACCGGCTGCGTAGCGCAGGCGCGACGTGAGGTCCGGCTCGAACCACGCCAGAGGCGTCTCACCCGGCTCCAGCCTCTCCCCAACCAGGCTCGCGACCCAGACGGGGCAGTCGCCGGAAGTCTCTGCCAACTCGATCATCCTGGCTTCTATCGTCTAACGATTGCCAGGCTGCAAGTCAAGAATCGGCCATTTCCGGAGGCCAATTGGGCGACACCCCCGTATTTCGTCGCGTCTCGTCCCCGATTTAGGGGCTATAGGTCCTATTTGGTAACTGCCAACCTGTTGATATCCCGGCCAAGTGGGCCGTACGCCAAGGTGCGTCACTCCAGCCGGGCGATGGTATTCGCACTAAAGGAAGTCCGGAGAAGCCCTCTCGGCAAGCTGAGAAGGTTCCTTCCCAAGACCAAACCGGTATGGAAATCCGCAAAGTACTGACGCTCCGTGGTCCGAACATCTGGGCGAACTTCCCCGTCATCGAAGCCTGGGTCCATCTTGGAGAGTGGAAGGACCGCTCCTCGGACTCCATTCCCGGCTTCAATGACCGCCTGATGAACTGGCTGCCGACGCTCATCGAGCATCGCTGCAGCGCCGGAGAGCGTGGCGGATTCTTCCAGAGGCTGAACCGGGGCACGTACATGGCCCACATCCTGGAGCATGTCGTCCTGGAACTGCAGACGCTGGCGGGAGTGGAAGTCGGCTTCGGCCGCGCCCGCGAGACCTCCGATGAGGGCGTCTACAAGGTAGTTTTCAGGTTCCGCGAAGAAAAGCTGGCCCGTGCCTGCCTGGCCTCCGCCCGCGATTTGATTATGGCCGCCGCGCAGAACCTGCCGTTCGATGTCACTGCGACCGTCAACCAGTTGCGCGAGTTTGCCGAACGGAATCTGCTTGGACCGAGCACGAATGCCATCGTCGAGGCCGCCCGCAACCGTAACATCCCAGTCCGCCGTCTCAACGATAACAGCCTGATTCAGTTGGGGTATGGGTCGAAGCTGCGGAGAATCCGGGCTGCCGAGACCGACCAGACCGGCTCCATCGCCGAATCCATCGCCCAGGACAAGAACCTGACGCGCACGCTCCTCCAGTCGGCCGGCGTCCCGACAGCCCAGGGCTACCCCGTGTCGAGCGCGGAGGACGCTTGGGAAACCGCTGAGTACATTGGCGTTCCCGTCGTCGTAAAGCCGCAGGACGGCAACCAGGGTCGCGGAGTCAACACAAACCTGACGACCAAAGAACAGGTCGCCGCGGCCTACGCGGCGGCGCTCGAAGAGAGTTCCACCGTGCTCGTCGAGAAGTTTGTTGCGGGCAACGATTACCGCGTGCTGGTGGTGAACGGCAAGGTCGTCGCAGCATCCCGCCGCGAGCCCGCCCAAGTGATGGGCGACGGCCGGCTGACCATTCGCGAGCTGGTAGAGATCGAGAATCGCGATCCGCGCCGCGCCGAGCATCACTCGGGTATTCTGAGCAAGATCCATATCGACGAGATCGCGCTCAACGTCCTGAAAGACCAGGGCTTTACGCCGGACTCCGTCGCGCCTGCCGGGCAATTGGCGCTCATCCGCCGAAATGCCAATCTGAGCACCGGCGGAACCGCCATCGACGTCACCGACCTGGTCCATCCCGAGGTTGCCGCTCGCGCTATCGACGCGGCCAAGGTCGTGGGACTGGATATCGCGGGCATCGACATCATCGCCGGAGACATCTCCAAACCGCTCGAAGCGCAGGGCGGGATCGTCGTCGAGGTGAACGCCGCTCCCGGACTGAGGATGCACCTGGCCCCTTCGACTGGCGAGCCCAGGGAAGTCGGCGAAGCGATCGTAGACATGATGTTCAAGCCTGGCGACGACGGGCGCATCCCGACCGCCGCCGTCACAGGTACGAACGGCAAAACAACGGTCACCCGCTTCCTGGCGCACGTGCTGCGCGGCACCGGCAAGACGGTCGGCATGACCTGCACGGACGGCATCTACATCAACGAGCGCCGCATCGACTCGGACGATTGCAGCGGCCCGGCCAGCGCCGGCAGCGTGCTGATGAATCCGAACATCGAGATGGCCGTGTTTGAGACGGCGCGCGGCGGTGTCCTCCGCGCCGGCCTGGGCTTTGACGAGTGCGACGTCGCCATTGTCACCAATGTGGGCGACGGCGATCACCTCGGTCTGAACTACATCAACACGGTGGAAGATCTCGCCAAGGTAAAGCGAGTCATCGTCGATGTGGTGAGTGAGAAAGGCACGGCGGTGCTGAACGCGGCGGACCCCCTGGTCGTCGCCATGGCCCCGTATTGCCAGGGCAGCATCCTCTACTTCGCCATCGACGGCAATCATCCCGTGATCGAGAAGCACCGCCTCGAGGGTGGCCGGGCAGTTTTTGTGAAGGGGAAAACGGTCATTCTGGCCAACGGCGCGCACGAAGAGCCGCTGCTGAATCTGGACCGTGTTCCGATGACGTTCAACGGCCGCATTTCGTTCGAGGTGGAGAATACGATTGCCGTGCTGGGCGCCGCCTGGGCTATGGGCATCCCTCGCGAGACGATGATCCGGCAGGCGTGCTGCTTCGCCACCGACGCAAGCAAGGTTCCGGGACGCTTCAACGTGATGAAGGTCTGGGGCGCGACGGTCGTGGTGGACTATGGACACAACGCGCACTCGCTGCGCGCCATGATCGAGGCGCTGAATACTTTCCCGCACAAGAAGCGCTCCGCGCTTTACAGCATGGCGGGGGACCGCCGCGACAGCGACATCGTCAAGATCGGCGAGTTGCTCGGAGATGCCTTCGACCGCGTGATTCTCTATGAGGCTCACACCATCCGCGGACGAGCGCCGGGCAGGATTGCCGAACTGATGCGCGAAGGCCTGGTCCGAGGCAAGCGCGTTAAGCAGGTTGAAGAGATCGAAGGCGCGCTCGACTCCATGGAGTTCGCGCTGAACACAGTCGAACCGGAAGAGCTGCTTCTGCTTCAGGCCGACACGATCGACGAGAGCGTGAACTTCGTCCGCGACTACATCGAGCGCGAACGTTCCACGCCTGTCGCTCCGCCGCCCGTCCCTTCCCCGAAGGTGCACTCGTGGAATATGGGGTTGGCGAAGGCCGCAGTCCCGGTAAATACCCACCGTCCGCTCATACGGCAGGAATCGCGCAGGACGGCCCTGCGAAGCGATCTGTGCTTTGGCATGCAGGGCGTCGCTCCGCTCGGCGCGAAAGCTTGGTAGACTGCTTCGGTGTGGGGCGGCGCTCCAGCGCCGCGTGGAGGCTCCAGCCTCCACAAGCACTAACCTGCAGGTAAGAGGCTAACTATCTATCACAGAGCTGCAAAACCGGTAAGCTTACCGGTTTTCGAACGTGGAATCAATCACTTACAAGCAAAAACCGGTAACCTTACCGGTTTTCGCGTCTTGTCGCGGCTCTCTCCAGGCGCCAATCTCCATGACTTTTCCTGACCTGACCGATGTTCGTGCGCTCCGGGCGCCTAATGTCTGGGGCCACCGCGCGGTCCTTCAGTTCACTTTCGGCCCCTTCCCTTCGCTTCCCTCCGTCACAAAGGACTACGCAGGCAACCTGTATCGGCTCACCTCGCCTCTGGGCTTCCGGGCGGAATCCGCTCTGTGCGCCGTTGAAGAATGGGAGATCACCGGTGATGGCCGCTACCTTGCACGGGCCATCGGTGATCTCGCACTGCTAATCGAGATCGCTGCGGGTTGCAAGGTCACCCATGTTGGTTTCAACCACGCGGCAGGTGCGGATTCGTGCCTGCTGAGAGTTGAGATCGAGAGCGTCGAAGACCAGGACATCGCGCGGCAATGCCTGACTGCCGCTCACTCCGTCTGCCGGGCGGCGATCGACGACCAGCCCTATGATTTCGCTGCTGAACTCGACCGTCTCCAGGAACTCGGAGGCGATATCCTGCTTGGCCCCAACACACGCGCCATCGCCGACGCGGCCCGCCGGCGGGGGATCCCCGTCAGGCGGCTCGACCAGGGCAGCCTGCTGCAATTGGGTCATGGCATCCACCAGCGCCGGATGTGCGGCGCGGAGACGGACCGTACTTCGTCCATCGGCGAAGACATCGGGTGGGAGAAGCCGCTCTCCAAGGAACTGCTGACCGCCGTGGGCATCCCCACGCCGGAGGGCCGAATCGTCGCCGATGCCGAAGACGCCTGGAAGGCTGCCGGGGAGGTTGGCGGACTGGTGGTGGTGAAACCGCAGAGCGCCAATCACGGCCGCTCCGTTTTCATCGGCCTTACGAAGCGCGAGGAGATCGCCGCAGCCTATGAGTCCGCCCGGGAGACGGGGCAGGGACCGAACGTCCTGGTCGAACGCTGCGTATTGGGCTCCGAGCACCGAGTTCTGGTCGTTGACGGCCAGGTCGCCGCGGCGACGCGCGGCGATCCGCTGTACATCACGGGCGACGGCGTCCGATCCGTCGAAGAGTTCGTAACGGAACTGAACACCGATCCGCGCCGTAGTGAGGACGCCGACTCACCGCTCTACGCCGTCGAGTTCGACGAGATGACACTCGGCGTGCTCGCGCGGCAGGGTTATGAGCCGGGTTCGATTCCCCCAGAGGGCGAGCGCGTCCTGATTCAACGCAACGGCAACCTCGCCGCCGATGTGACGGACCAAGTACATCCCGACAATGCCGCGCTGGTGGCTCTCGCCGCGCGGACGATTGGGCTTGACGTGGCTGGCGTCGATCTGGTGGTGGAAGATATATCGCGTCCCATGCGCGAGCAGCGCGGCGCGATTCTTGAAGTGAACGCCATGCCGGGATTGATGATGCACTTGAAGCCCGGCGCGGGCGCACCCCGCCCGGTGGGTGACATCATCGTGGCCTCGGTCATTCCTGCCGGCTCGAATGGGAGGATCCCCGTCGTCGCCGTGAACGGACGCGGCGCTTCGGCCATCGCTCTGGAGATCGGAAAACTGCTGAGCGAGAGTGGCCTGTGCACCGGCGTGACGTGCTCTGAAGGAACCTTTGTCGATGGCGTGAAGACCCGCCCGGCTGGCAACACGTCCCGGCACGTCGCCGACATCTTGATGCATCCTCTGCTTGAAGCGGCCGTTGCGGAGACTCCCGACGAGGCGATCTTCAACGAGGGACTTGGATTTGAGGAATGCCTTGTGGCGATCCTCGCGGAGAGCAATGACCAGGATCTGTCAGCGAAGCGAGTCCTGGTGGAATCCGTCTCTGAGAGTGGCGCGCTGATCGTCAGTGCCGCGCTGCCGTCCGCCGGGGACTTGGCGACACTGTGCAGGGGAGAGGTCGTGTTCTGCGCCGCCCAGGCTGAGCAGGACATGCTGGAATTTGTCCAAGACACGCAAAAAACGGTCGTTTTTGCGTCGAAAAGCGCGATTTTTGCGAAGTCCGGCGAACACGAAGAGCGTCTCGCCGATTTGCATGCGGGATTGACGACTCTCGAACTCGACCAGCGGCTGGCGGTCAACGCGGCCGAATGGATTCTGCGCCGATCGGTGATTCCGACTCGCCCGTAGTCCGAAGGCGCTTGCTCCGGCCCCGTACGAAGAACACCCAACCTGTCCCTACCAGCGCGGCGGTGCTCCCGACCATCTTCAGTTCAAATAGCCAAACAGAGTGAACATCGCCCGGCGGAACGAAGGAGAAGGCGATGCCAGCGAGCGTTACGATCATCCCGAACGCCGCGCTCCAGCGGTAACCGTGTTTCCAGGCGGCGGCGAACAAGTAGGCGAAGGGGATGAAGTAGGTGACCACCGTGATGTCCACCAGCAGTTGATAGCCGGTGCGCAGGGTCTCGCCAAACTGCATCAGGACCAGGAACGCGGTCGAGGCAATGCTCATGGTCAGCAGCGCTACGTGAGGCGTGCGCCAGCGAGGGTGCAGTTTGCCGAACGATGCGGGCAGGTAGCGGTCGAGACCGATGCTGAAGGCCAGCCGCGCGCTGCCGCCGATCCATGCGCCGAATTGTCCCATGATGCCGATGGCGATCAGGCCGCCGAGGACGGGCGTCAGCCAGGGCACGCCCCAACGCGCGGCCGCGGCTTCTCCGGCCTGGGCCAAGCCTGTCAAGACGCTGATGCGCTCGGGCGGCAGCAGGGCGAGGATGGAGAGCGTCCCAAGCATGTAGAAGCCGCCGATGGCGAGGCAACCGATCCAGGCGGCGCGGCGGACCGTGCGCTGCGGGTCGCGGATTTCGCCGCTCATGATGGCGCCTAATTCGAGGCCTCCGAAAGCGAAGGCGATCTGGGACCAGAAGTTCAGGTTGTTCCAGTTCCACTCGGGCATGACGTGGATCGGTGTCGCGCCGCCGTGGCGGACCAGGACAGTAAGCCCGGCAACAATTATGGTGACGCCCACGAGGCAGGTCGCCAAAGCGCCGAGGTTCTGAGTCCATTTGCCGATCCGCAGGCCGACGAGGTTGGTGATCAAAGCTATCCATAGTGCCGCGAGGGAGATCGTAACCACCAGAATCCGGCTGTCGGCCAGCGCCTGGTTTTTTGGAAACAGAGAATAGAGGGCCATGCCGATGCCGGCCAGCAGCAGGTTCGGGAAATAGAACAGATTGCTGAGCCAGTAACACCAGCCGCACAGGAAACCGTGCCACTCGCCAAAGCTGATGCCCGTCCAGGCGTAGATGCCTCCTTCGCAAGGGAACTTCTCATTCAGACCGGCGACAGCCAGCGCTAAGGGGACAAAGAAGAAGAGCGCGGCGCCTGCCCACAGTCCGAGCGAGCCGGGGCCGATGTGGGCTGCCGTCGCGAGCCAGCGGATGCTGACCACGGCTGCGACGTTGAAGAGCACCATGTCCCGCAGTCCGAGTTCACGCTGGAAGACTGGGGGAGAGGCCGGCATCGAGACTATGCTATCAGGCGGGGTGCTGGCGGCCTGTTTGTTGAGGAAGCGTTTATTGAGAGTATCAACCGCTCCCTTACGGTCGCGGCTCCGTTTCTGGGGGGTGGCTCCGCACAGCCCGCTCTTCACACAATCCGCGCCTCAGGGACGCGGATAGGAGTGACCGACGGCGGGTGGTTTGGCGTGATTGACGATTCGCTGCGGGAGGGGGTTGGGCGTGACGACGGGTGCTCCGTTTCCGGTTGCCGGTCCGCCGATATAAATCGAGACCGGATTCGCGGAGACTCCATCGACAGCGAGCATCACGTCCACAAGACCGAGCCCGGCGAGCGACTGCGGCAGAGGTCCGATCTGGACCAGGTCCACGCCGGCATCCGTTGGATGAGGCGTGATGCCGATCACCGGTACGTCGATACCGGCGATCTGGGCGACCACAAAACCGTTTGCGCTGCGCCCACTCAACCCGGTGGCGCGGAGCTCGATGGTTACGCCGTCGGTCGCCGCCGCGAGATTGATGGGCTGGGCCAGCCAAACATTTGCAGCGGAATTGAATACCGCCAGCGGAGCCGTGAACGTCGCGTTGCCGGACTTGGAGATCGCGATTCCCAGGGCCAGGCCCGAGCCCGAGGCGTCGGCGCTGAACAGGCCCGGCGCGACCTGTGCGACTTGCACGAATCCAGTTCCAGCCGGACGCCCGCCCGAGGTGACGCTCACCACGGCCAGTCCGGGTTTGGTCGCGGGATCGACCAGACAGATCGCCTGCTGCAACGAGATGGACTGCACCGCGCAGACGCGCTGCGTGCCGATGCTGTCGACGAGCGTCACGGTGACGGTACCGATGGCCGCGGTCGCCTGTAGGCCGATCACGGTGACTGAAGCCAGCCCGCCCGGCGCCACGGTGGTGGAGCCCGACGCGGCGTTGTACATCCCGGTTTTCTTGGTGGGGACGCTGTTGACGATGGAGAAGGCCGGCACCGGAATCGTCTGGGCGACGGTGGTTGTGCCAGTTGCCGGAGTTGTTGTCGTGGTGGATGTCGTCGAAGTGGCTATGGGCGGCACCACGAAAGATGGCAGGGGAATCGTCCCGTCCGTGCGGACAATGGCCAGAGGAGAGATGGTCGCGGCCATGTTGGCCGTGCCAGTGACCAGGTTGCCCCCTTGCGAGGTCAGGGCGATGGAAAAGACCAGAGACTCGACCACGGTGGGATCGGCCGAGACAACCTCCCAGGTGGCGCTGGTCGAATTGCCGACGGGAAAGAGCTGGGCGTAACCGGGAACCCAGGCGTTCACCTCAGAGAACGGCCCGCCGAACGTTGCATCGGAGGTATAAGTCAGCATCGCTTTAGGCGCGGTGACATCGTAGCCGGTGGTGCCTACGACGTCTCGGACGCTGGCCCAGACCTGGATCCCAGTCGGGATGTTGCCGAAGACCACGCGGAGGCGGCTACCGGTCTCGGCGAGTCCCGTCAGATTCATGCTGTTCTCGGCGGGGAAGGAATCGTTATAGAAGCCCGATTCCGTGAAGTACGGATAGCCCGGTGTCGCCTGGGGCATGACAAACAGCGGATCGCCGCCGCTGGTGGCCACGTTGCGCCGCCGGAACGATGTGGCGAAGCCCTCAGTAAACTTCAGCAGGAATCCGAAATTCGGATCGGGGTTCGTTTTCGGGACCAGAGACGGCGTGAGGATGAGCGGAGCCTGGGACACGGGAACACGCTGGCTATCCGATGTAAGTGGAGTGAACTTGACGGCTGGGAGCGCCTGACCGCTGGCCTTCTGCGCATACGAGACGGGGATCGAGTTGCCCTTCGAGTCATAGACGATCAGATTCGTCGTGATGGAGGGAATAGCGTTCGCGGGCAGGTCTCCAGGGCTGGCGCGCAGATTCGAGATCCGGATGGTGCGGATGCGACCGTCGCCGGGCGCGTCAATTGGGATGGCCGAAAAGACGATACCGTTGCTTTGCAGGACGCGTCCCTGGAACACGTTCGAAGGCGTCGGATCGTCCGTGTATTGCGGGCACGACACGGCGTTGGTGTCCGGTACGCAGGCGACCTGGGCGATGGGTTCCGGCTCGTCGATGAGGAGCAGCGCGTCGCTGAGAGTCCAGGAGCCGATGTCCGCCTGAGGGGAACGGCTCGGCAGAGTGGTGTTGGCGACGACCATGATCTGGTATTCGGGCACGCGGCTGGCGGCGGCGGCCGGGCTTCCGCCCGTACAGGAGAGAACGATATCGGCGAGCAGTTCCGCGGCGCCCTCGGCGCGGACCGTCGCGGGGCGGTCGATGCGTTGACAACCGAACGGAGTGGCCGCGCTGACGGCGCAGACGGTGGCGAGGGTCAGGACGGAAAAATGGTGAAGTATGCGCGTCATTTGCTGGTCAGGTATCGGGAGATTTCCGGAATACTCCCCTAATGCGTCAATCAAGGTGGAACGGTTGACGGCCGCGCCAGTCGGGAACGCTCGGCAGCCAGTAATCGCTTCCTACGGTGCGAGCCTTGGGCGAATAGCGCAGGAAGAAAGACAGCGACTGCGAAGTGTAGTTGCGGGCGTTGTTGATATTCAGCAGACCGCCCAGGAACCAGTTGGGGTTGAACTGGTAGAGCAATTTGAACTCTGCGTTGTAATTGAGGCCGGTGCTTGAAAATGCCGGATAGTACAAACCGTTGCGGCCCTGAAGCAGAGCCACAGTGGGGAAATAGGGCGAAGCATCTTCGCGGAAGCTCTGCGGCCCCACGCTGCCGGAGACGGAGTATTGCAGCCTGCGTTGCCAGACGCCGCGCCAGGTGACGGGAACGCCCACCAGGAAATAGCGCTGCGGGCTGAAGTAGCCGCCTTGCCCGAAGGTGAAATAGCGCAGGTTGTTGTCGTAATGCAGGCCGAGTCCGAAGATGCCGATATTAAGTTCGCCCTGATCGCGCGTGAGGACGCGCTTGTAGCCCCCGAGGAGACCGTCGTAGCGCTTGTTGGCCAGCACGTTGACGCCCTGCAGTTGCTGGTAGCCGCCGCCGGCGTAGTAGCCACTGTTTTCATTTCCAAAATCGAGCCGGGCGGAGGCGGAATTGGCGATGACGCCGCCAAAGATCTGATCGCTGACGGGGTCGCGCACGCCCGCGTAGGAGAGCAGTGTGTCTTTCAGCGGCTCCCTGGAAACGATGATGGTCAGGGGTCCTTTGGCGGGCCGGAAGCGGAAGCCGCCGATGATGTTCTGCACCAGGAAGCCTTGCGGCGTGCTGCCTGCCCACACGCCCAGCGTTTCGGTGGAGATCTGCCCGCGGAAACCGATTCCGCTGGCCGACAACGAATCGAAAGCCACACCTTCGGGCAGCAAACCGAGCCGCAATGCACTGCTGCCGTCGGAGCCTCCGGCGCTTACTTCCGTGGGCGTCGCCGTTAGTCCGAGCCGGACGGAATTGCCGAGCACGACGCTCGCTTCGATGTCGCCCTCCACCGAGGTGCGTTTCTCGAACCCGGAGCGGCCGCCACGCGCCTCGATATTCGGACCGCCGCTCAGGAACGGTGCATTGCGCCCGTCGAGAGCACTCAACTCCTCGTCCACTTGTTCGGATAGAGCCTTCGGCTTCTTCTGATCGATGAAGGGGAACAGGCCGAAGGTGCCTGGAGCTTCCCTGCCGGCGACTTCCTTGGCGATGTCGCCGTTGGGCATGATGACATCCTGGCCGACCAGCAATCCGGCGAGGCTGCGTTGCGGATCGTTCGGCGACAGAGTGCCGGGCTTTTTCGCAGCCTGAATCTCACCCGCCGCCAAAGCCTCGCGCCAGTAAAGTTGAGCCTTGGAGTACTCGCCCTTGCTGGCGGACTGGCGCCCGGCGAGTTCGAGCAAAGCCGGCTCCTGCGGGAAGCGTTGCATGCCTACGCGGAGCCACTGCTGCGCCACCGGATCGTTCAGCTTGATGGCCGCGCCCACGGCGCCGGCGAACTCTTCGGCGGTCGGCGTACCGGCAAGGATGCCCTTATATAAAACCAGAGCCCGGCGCGTCTCTCCCGCGCCGAGCAATGCCCCAGCCAGCGCCTGGCGGATTTCTTTGTCCTTTGGCAGCAGCTTCGTACCGGCATCGAGGATCGCCACCTGAGTCTTGGGATCGCCATCCTTGCGAGCTTTTTCGGCTCTGCGGCGGATCCAGACGCTCCAGATCTCCTGGAACGCGCGGGTTTGCTCAGGTGTAGTGTCGCGGCGCATGCGGAGCGTCGTGAGCGTCGAATAAAGCTCCTTCTCGTCGCCGCCGCTGTTGAGCAGGAGCCAGGCCAGTTGGAGTTGGAGGCCGACTGGAGTGGTCTTGTGAACGGCCTCAAAGCGCTCGATGGCCGACTTCACGCTGCGCATGGCGGCTTCCGTATCGCCGTTGGCGTCCTCGACGGAGGCCATCAAGGCAATGAAGTCGGGATCTTCCTGGAGCTTGAGCATGAGGCCGGGGGGAATCCGCTTCGCCGCGTCACTGGCCTCGATGGGGAGCTTCTGCTGCTGTTTGGCCGAGATCAGGAGCTTCCAGCCGTCGGAGTTCTGCGGGCTGGCTTCCACGAGTTGAGCGGCAACGTCGGCGGCCTGCTTCGCATCGCCACGAGTGAGCGCGGTGGAGGCGAGAAGCAGGAGCGCGCCCTCGCGTTCACTGGCAGGCATGGGCGAGGCGAGGACCTTGCGGAGCAGTTCCTCGGCCGTGCCCGGCGCGCCATACTTGGCCTGCAGCAACGCGGCGGCACGCAGGAAACCGCTGCGTTTCAGACCTTCCTGGTAGGTGGTTTCGGGGACGGACAGCAGCGACGCGTAGGCAGCCTGCTCCTGGCCCGCCTTCATCTGAGCGCTCAACAACCCTTCCCAGACGGCCGGGTTGTCCGGCGTCTTGACGGTCGCTTCGCGGAACAACGCCTCCGACTCGGAGGTTCGTTCCAGGGTGAGAAGCAGCCCTGCGAGTTGCAGCTTCTCGTCGCCGGTGAGCGCCGCCGAATCATCCTTGAGCTGGGCCTGGGCGAGTGAGACGATCTTTTCGGCTTCGGCCTTGTTGCCTGACTCAAGCTCGGACGAGGCAACCGTCAACTTGAAGCCCATCCGGGCCATCAGGGTCTTGAGCACGGCGGGGGGCATCTTCTTGAGAAGGTCCAAGCCAGCCTTGGGCCCGTCTTTGGCGGATCTTGCCTCGAAGAGACCTTGCCAGTTGCCGGCGATGGCGGGCTCGGCCTTTGTAAGCCGCTCAAAAAGGGGCAGCGTGGCCGCCTTGTCGCCCAGTTTCAATTGCGATCCGGCGAGGCCGCGCACGGCGATGAGATCGTCCGGACGCAAAGCGACGGCTTGTTCGAATTCGGACTTAGCGCGGGCCGTGTCGTTGTCTTTGAGGGCGCGCGTCCCAGTCTGGACGTGCAAGAAGAAGCGCGCCGAGTCGAGCGCCGTCTTGATCTGCTTGTCCTTCGGCGACGCAGCCGCGGCGACTTCGAAATACTCCGCGGCGCCCGCGAAGTCCTCGCGTTTCATGGCAACGTAGCCGAGCCCGGTCATTGCCGCCACGCTGCGCGGAGAATCCTTGAGCACTTGTTCCAGCCGGGCCTGCGCCTCGTCCAGCTTGCCGGCATTCAATAGGTCATAGCCATGCTGTTCGGCGGCGGTCATCGCTCCCACGACCGAGGCCTGAAACTTCGGCATGTCAGTGAGAAGCTTCTGCAGCTCCGCGTCGGGGTTCTTGGCCAGATAAGCCTGTAGAGCCGCCTTATTGGCGGGCTTGGATCCATCCCAGATCAGCGCCTGGCGTAAAGCGGCGCGAGCGGCATCGCCGGGGACGCCTTCCAGCATTTTGATGCCGGCTGCGCGGCTCTCGGCCTTGTAGCTGTAAAGCTTGCCGAGAGAAAGCCGGTATTCATAAGACTCGGGGTAGCCTGCGGCCAGTTTCTGGAGTCCGACAGTGGCCGGCTTCCATCCATCGGGCGCGGAGGCCATGGTTTCGTAGTACGCAATGGCCATCGGCCCGGGCGGCGGTTCGTCACCCAGGACCTCGCGGTAGATCGCCAGCGCCTCGGCATACTGCCGGTTTCGCGCCAGACGCCCGGCCTCTTCGAGGCGTCCGGTCTGAGCGACCTTCGGAGCGGGCAGAGTGGCGAGAGAACGCCCGCTCTGCCTGAGTTTGTCGAGGTAGCCCTTGGCTTCGAGGGGCTTTCCGTTCTGCTGAGCCCAGCGGGCCAGACCGGCGAGGGCGTCGGGCTGGCTCGGTTCCGCCACCAGCACTTGCTGCCAGGTCTGGGCGGCCAGGTCGAGCCGGCCACGGCCTTCGAGCGCGGCGGCTTTACGGAGCAGGATGGAGACGGCGGGCGAAGTGGCGGGTGAAGCCGCAGGGGATTTCGCGGGCGAATTCTCGGATGACCGCGCCGGGGGGGGTGCGGCAATGACCTGCCAGGAGGCCAAAGCCAGCCAGATTGCGCAAGCGATGCGATTGCTCATCTCCCACTCCCGTTCAGGACCAACGCGCCTTTAGAGTCAAAACGGTAGTATCCTTGCATCCAACCTAACGCAAATAACCCCAGGCACATATCGTAATATCGAAGCTCGCCGCCCGACTCCAGCTTCTGCTGAACGCGCAGCCGCTGACGAGCCGAGCCCGGCTTATCGTCGATTGCAGCCAGGTATGGCATGACCGCGGCGGAAAACCCAACCGGACTCTGTGCGTTCACCACGGCGCCGCCGGGCAGGATTTCGGAGGCCGGAAAGGCGACTTTCTTCAGATGTTCGCTCATGCCGTACAAGGACTGAAGGATCTGCCAGCGGCCGGGCGTCCCCGCGTCGAGCATGCCCGCCCAAAGGTAGACCCGAACGGCGTCGTAGCTGCACAGCGGCTTGCCGTAGCGGGTGGTCTCCGCCACGAAGCCGGTCCCGCTGCGGTACGTCACCCAATCGAGAGCGTATCCCGACGGCGCCGACCCTTTGATGACGCGCGGCACGTTGCCGGCGATCCTCTGCCACGGACCGTTCGGCTGAGCCTGCGCGAGGGCGGCGAACAACTGCAGGGGGAGGTAGCTGGAGTTCAATTGGAAAGCGCCCGGCTGGCTCGTGAAGCCGTTGGCTCCCGGCAACAGCATGGCTCCGAGGCCGGGAAGCTCCTTGACCTCGTGTTCCGAGATGAGCGATGCGAGCCGCGATCCCAGATCGGCGTAGCGTTTGGTCTCCCAAAGCCGGCCTGCTTGCATGAGCGTGTAGGCCAGCCAGAGATCGGCGTCCGAGGCGGGATTGGCGTCGAGGATGGAGGACGATCCACCCGCTGTCTTACCGTACAACCAGGCCGGCAGACGGGAGCCGAGATCGCCGCGCGCAAGATTCTTTTGCGTCCAGTCCAGGATGAGGTCGAAGCGTTTCCGATCCCCGGCCACCAGGGAGAAGAACAGACCGTACGACTGGCCTTCGGAGGTGGTGCGATCTCCGGCGGCGCGGTCGATCACGCGTCCCTGGGAATCGACGAGACGGGGGGCGAAGGTCTCCCACAATGTCCAGCCTGGAGCCGCGAAGAGGGCGCCGGGAGAAGTCGCCGCGATTGCCGTCGTCTGAAGCATGGCGCGCCTGGAGATCATGAGTCGATCCGCAGCCTCTCCTCAGCGTGCCGCTCGACCCAGCCCGACGTGATGCTGGCGAGGAACAGACCGATCAGCAGAACCAGGATGGGCACAAGCCACATGCACTTGTAGACCCAATAATTCATGGCCTCCAGCCAGCCCAGTTCGCCCAGCGAGTAACTGGCGGAGGGCAGCCTGTAGGAATCGAAGCCCTTGGCGGTCTGGAGGCTCACCGTTCCATAAACCTCTTCCTCCTGGAGAGAACGATCCAAGGCGTCGATCAGTTGCTCAAAGGACGCGGCAGAAGTGGCGCTGACGGCGACAACGGTTCGCTGCGGGTTGAGCGGCGAGACGAATTCCTGGAGCACGAGGCCGGAAGCGGCTTCGCCGGAGAGCCGGTCGCTCAGCCTGCGCCATTCCCTGCCCTCGCTCATGACGGGGATGGATAGAAGACGCAAATAGATGGATTCGGGACGGTTGAGGACCAACCCGGTCTTCTCCATTCTGAGCGGCATTTGCGGGCCCCAACTGGAAAACAGCGGCATGGAATCGAGGGTGCCAATCACGAGCAGGTCCTTGTCGCCCGCACGAGCAGCACGTTGCGGATCGAGAACATCGACCTGCAAACCGGGCAGACCCGTTTGAGCCGCAAAGAAGCCCATCAATTCCAGATAGGCTCTCAGTTCCTCTGGCGAGGGCCGTTCGGGGAGAACCACGGCGGCGCCGGAGAGGTCCGCCATGCGGGTAAACGGGAAACCCGCCTTGGCAAAGAGATCGAGTCTAGGCAGCGTGGAGAAGTGGGGAATTCCCCGCAGGTCCAGTTCGCTGTCGCGCAGCAGGCTGCCGGTTGGAGTGGACTTGTGCGCGCCCGAGTCGATGGCCTTAAACTCCAGGGTCAGCGTATTCCTGGGGTAAAGCGCGGCCACGGGAATCTCCACCGTGTCGCGGATAGACTCGGTCCGCTTTCCACCGTCGAAGCGGCGAGTGGCGACGTCGATGCCGTTGATCTTGATCCGCACCTCCGCCCGGGAGTCGCTGGGAAGAGGCGCATAGCGGTAATGCAAGCGCAGCGGCACGCCCTCCCTCGATCCGAAGTAGAGGTCGGGGGGAAGGCGGAAATACCAGCGCACGACTCCGCTGCCCTCAACGCGCAACTGCTCGTCGGAAGTGGATTCGCCGACGCGAGTCAACTGACCGGAACGCAGCCAGCGAGGCGAGTCGTAAGGCACTCTGGGCGGCGCGGCAGACATGCCCGCAACCGCCATCCGGTCGCCTTTATTTACGGCGAGCCCACGGGCAAAAGCCTCCGCCGCGTGAAGAACCTGCGAGCTGTCCCTCCCGCCGAGCACGAGCACCTTGCCCGAAGCGTCGGCCGGATTGTCGCGGAGGGCAACGACTGGGCCGTCCGGCTCGTCCATTTTCAGCGCCGCCAGATCGGCAGCTCCATTGACGGCGAAAACCACGACGTTGCCCTTGGGCAGGCCGGCGCGCGAGACGGGAAAGCGCAATCCGCGGTGGTCGGCCAGCGCGCCGAAATAGGACGCCACCAGGCCCGCGGCCTTGAGGACCTGCGCATCCGACTCAGGAGGCAGAACGAATGCGAGTTCCACCGCCTGCTGCAAATTAGGATCGAAGAAAGGCGCGGGCAGCAGCGACAGTTCGTTGGGCCAGGGGATGATTTCTCCGGCGATCCGGAGACTGCTGGACAGGTCGATAACGGTCCGATAATCCGCTTCACTGCCGGAACAAGCGCCGTCGCACTGGCCCTTCAACTGGAAGCTCAACGTGTTTTGCGCGATCAGAAGTTCGGCGGGAATGGCGATCTCCGCATGGCTGAACGCGTCGGCTCCCGCGCCGCCCCGCTCCAGGGTCACCGATCCGACGTAAGAACCGTTCAGGACAACCTGCAACTCACTCTTGCTGGCGTCGAGTTGTGGGGACAACTGGTAGTTCAGACCCAGCCGCGCCTCGGTGGCTACTTTGGCCAGGGGCAAGCTGAAATTGATGGCGGCCTGCACATCGGTACCGCGCAGCACGATCGGCTGCCGCTCGCCCAACAGGCGGAAGTCGCGGACCTCTTCGAAACCGGGCATTGCGGACGCGGCAGGAGTGGCGGGCTTATTGGCCGCGAAGGACCGGTCCGCACCTGCCCACAGGCCGAGCGCGGCGGCTAGTAAGAGTGGCAAAGTGGTCTGGCGGGCGCGAGTCCGTTTGGGCCGCACCGCGACAGGCGGCGGAGGCTCCTCGGCGCGCGCGAACATGGCGGTTGGAATCAGCATGATGCCCCGTACGGCCACGCGCAGAATGCGAACGAAACTCTGTCCAGGCCGATCGAAGGTCTTCGCCTCCAGACCCGTCAGCCAGAGGTCCGCACCTGCGAAGATCATGCGTGTGATCGCGTCGCGCTGGTGCATTTCAAGCTCGCCGTAGCGCATCCGGACCAAGCGGTCCTTCACGCCCACGATCTCGACGGGGAGAGCCGCCTCTTCGTCCGACGCGGTGACAAGCAAGGTCACCACGCCCGAGTCGGGGACTTCGGCAGCTTCGTCCAGCACGAACGCGACGCCGCTGTTCGACATGTCCATGGTCTCGCCAGGGAGGACCGTACCATCGTCCAGGATCAGGCGCGCCGGATAGCGCCGCTCGAGCCGCGCCTCAGTCCGCCGCTGGCGTCTTTCCGCGGCGACGGCGACAGAGGCGCCCAGGATCATGACATTCAACAAAGCCCAGAACATGTTCATCAGCAGCGCGGGCTGGCGTTCGGGCTCAGTGATCAACCTCAGGCCGCCCATTGTGATTCCCGCGACGTTCAGGGCAAGGATCGCGATCACGGGCCACGCCGCGTGCCAGGCGAAGTAAGAGTGCTCTAAGCTCTGGCTTTTAGGCGTGACATTGAACTTGCCGTGCTTGGGGCTGATCAGCGCGAGCGTTGTCGGAATCAGGATGTACGGCGCGAGGACGGTCTCGTAAACCTCGTTCCAGAACGAGTGGCGATAGCGGCCCTGGATGCGCGAGTTGGTGAGCGTCGATTGGGCAATGTGCGGGAAGGCGTAGGCGAGGATGGTCGCCACATAGCCATAGACGTTCGAGCGATTCAGCAGCAGGTAGACGAGCGGCGCGGTCAAGAAGATCAGGCGCGGGACGGCGTAGAGGTAGTGCAGCGTGCTGTTCAGGTAACACAGGCGCTGCGGCCACTTCAGGCCGCGCCCGAACAGCGGGCAGTCGATCCTGAGGATCTGGACCATTCCGCGCGCCCAGCGGATGCGTTGGCCGATATGGTCGGCGAGGCTGGCGGTGGCGAGACCGGCCGCCTGCGGGAAGCGGATGTAGGCCGTATTCCAGCCGCGGCGCTGCATTTTTAGGGCGGTGTGCGCGTCCTCGGTGACGGTCTCCACCGCGATGCCGCCTACTTCCATGAGCGCCGTCCGGCGAATGGCGGCGCACGATCCGCAGAAGAATGTCGCGTTCCAGAAGTCGTTGCAGTTCTGTACGACCCCGTAGAACAGCGCGCCCTCGTTGGGGACCTCCCCGAAGATATTGAGGTTCTTCTCGAAGGGATCGGGCGTATAGAAATAGTGCGGCGTCTGCACCATGGCCAGGTCCGGGTCCTTCAAGAACCAGCCCATGGTCATTTGCAGGAACGATCGCGTGGGGATGTGGTCGCAGTCGAAGATGGCGATGAACTCGCCTTTGGTCTGCGCCATCGCACTGTTGATGTTGCCGGCCTTCGCGCCCTTGTTGTCCGAGCGGATCATGTAGCCGCAGCCACAGGCTTCGGCGAACTCGCGAAACTCCTGACGCCGTCCGTCGTCGAGGATGAACACGTTGATCTTGTCCGGCGGCCAGTCCAGCCTCATAGCAGCGAGGACGGTGGGCATCACCACGTCCAGGGGTTCGTTGTAGGTGGGCACGTAGACGTCCACCATCGGCCATTCTTCGAGATCGCGCGGCAGGGGCGTCGGATAGCGGTCTAGCGGACGAAGGCTCTGGAAGTAGCCGAGCGCCAGGACCACAATGGCGTAGGTCTCCGCGAAAAGGAGCATGAGCGGAAAGATCGTGTCCCAACCCAGGTTCATCAAGCCGGTGGCGTTAAGATGCCGGAAGGTCTCGCTGTAGCGCCAATAGCCATAGCGGAGGGTGCTGAAAAGTGAGAGGACCACCAGAAGAAGGGTGCCGGAATAGGTGTTCGACCGGCGGTTGATCCACACGGCGAGGAGGAAGGTGGCGATACCGAAAAGGGCCTGATCCCTCCACTCGAAGCGGACGCTCGCCATCAGTCCGAGCGCGACGATGCACAGCAGGATGAGGAGTTTGGTTAGCAGTCCGGGGCCGGACTTCTTTTTGGATCCGCTCATCGTTCTATTCTCTGGTGGTATTCCTGGTGGCGGGATTCCCGGACGTGGGTTCCCAGAGCCGAAGGCTCATCACCCCAGACCCGCCAACCACTCCCCGAGGCTCTCGAAGTCTTGCGCCGCCGGCGATTCCGGAGCGTAGTCCAATACGGTCGCGCCTTCGGCCAGCGCCGCGCCGACCTCTTCGGACCAACGAATCGCGACCGGCGCCAGGCGTCCACCGAGGCGGCGCATCAGGTGCTGGCGCATTTCCTCCTGTAAACGACTCGCGCGATCGAATTGATTGAGAACGAAGTAGAAAGCGAGCCGGCGGCCTTGTTCGCTTTCATAACTATCCAATTGCTCGGAGAACCGCACGGCTGCCTTCACGCCGCGCATGTCGGCCAGAACGGGGACCAGGTAGCAAGATCCCTGGCGACAACTGCGCATTCACCAGAGCCGGGGTCACGGATTTCGTGTCCATCAGGAACCAGCGATAATCCATCTGGTGCCGGGACATCGGCTCCTGAAACCAGGTGACGGAAAGCGTCGGCGCACTCTCCCTGCTCATGATCGGAATGGCGACGGTGTCGGCTGCCTGAAAATGGAGCCGCAACAGACCGTCTTCCCGGTCGTCGAAGATGAGAACGCCTTCGCCGCGGTTCTGGTAATAGCGGGCTAAGGTGGCAGTCAGGGTAGAGCACCCCATTCCGCTCACCGCGGGCGCCACAATGATGGCCCTGGCCCGCCGTTGCGGACGCTGTTCGACCGGCCTTTCCTCGCCACCCAACTCTTCGAGAAGCGCCCGCAGTCCTGCACGCAAGTCCCTGAACGGCGATCTGGCGCTGAATTGGCGGGAGAGGAGAGGATGGCGTCTCGACGGGTCTGTCGATGGGCAGGGGTTGCGGAGGGCGCGCCGGCAAGGGAGCCGACACGGGCCTCGGAGCGGGAGTGTACGCGGGAGCGGCGGCCTGAGACGGGCGCCTGGGCGGACCTGACTGAAGCCTGCGCGTGCGCGGGGGCGGGCGCTGTTGTAGGCCAGGACGAGTTAACGGCCTGCTGCATCCGCGGCTGTTCCGCAATCTCGGTGGCGAGGGGTTGCTTCACCGGAGCGGCAGGCGGCGGAAAGAAGCTGCCGCTTCCCGCGGAACTCGCGACATTTCCGGCGGGAGCCGGCGCGGCGGGCGGCGGCACTTCCCGATCCGGTTCCCGAGACGGAAACTCGGGGATGCGGTTCTTGCGAGGGAACTCGACGTAGAGCTTCGGGTCGAAACCGATTTGCTCGCAGATCGTCTCGATGTCGTCACTGAACATCGATTCAACGCGTTCCAAAGAATTGCGCTTGGGGTCGCTCATTGAAGTCCCCCCTTACCTGGGACGACAGAGGTCTGGAGACTGTCCCGCCGGCCGAGTCCGGTAGGACGCCTCATCGAACGCACATTACCCCCTTGGATCCGAATGAGCTGCTGCCCGTCGTCCCGGAGAGTCGAAATGGCGATGATGCATGGCATGGGAAGCATTCTGCCCGATTCAGTGAAATCTAATTGGCCATCTCCGCAGCAAAGGCGGAAGGCATTTCAATCAGCGCTCGTGGCCGCGCCACCTGTCCAGCGTGGTTTGCGCACAGTTTTAGCGCGACCGTCTGGTTTGTCAGCGTCCACCCATCTATTCTAAGGAGGATTCAGGCTCGGTGAATACACCTATTTCACTCCTGTGACAGAGTTTCAGACAAAATAGTGTACTTTTGGACCAGTACCGAGCGTATCTTCAGGCAATGGAAAGCGTTGAGAGTCTCATTGTGCGGACTCCGAACCACCAACCCGGCGGGCGCGAGCGGGACATTCGAGCTTGGATGAACGCCGTACTTGGTATGTAATCCGGTGATTCCGGGGTAGTACTCCACTAGTACAAAACGCTTCCGAACGGACCAAGCCGCGGGATGGTTTAGGCTCCGCGAGGAATCCGGCCGGCCTTCCGCGGCGTTTTTCTTCCTGCTTCACGAAGACCGGCATAATGACGCTTTCGATGTGGGCGAACGCGGCGTCGAGGCCTCCTTGCTCGAAAGCGCGGCCGATGGCGGCTTCCACGGCAGTCGGTTCGCCGATGGCGGCCAGGAACTGGTTTGAGCTCATGCGAATGGCTTTCTCGCCGTCGAGCGTGCCGTCTTCGCGAAGAATCCTCAAGCGCGCGTAGAGGGCCAGGACGGCATCTCCGATCCAGGCCTGATCGCGAAGAAGCCGATCGCGCCGGGCTTGTTTCCGAGCAGCTTCTTCGCGCGGATGGTCCTTTTTGCTCGTGTCAGACGATTCGTCGGTGTTGCTCCGAAGGCATACCAGACGATCCTTCCACAGAACCTCCCTGCACCGCGAGCGGCGGATCGTGGCAGCGGGTTGCGGCCGCGCCGGAGGTCACCACTTGTTGCGCAACCCGCTGCTGATACATCTGCTTCTGCGCTTTGCTGAGAAGCTTCTCGCGGCGCTTCTGCTGTTGGGCGCTGGTTTCACGGCTGAGTTTCAGAAAGTTGGCCACCCGCTCCGCGTCGAGCCGGCCGGTCTCAACGGCCTGCAAGACCGCGCATCCGGGTTCGCCCTGATGCCGGCAATCGCTGAAGTGGCACAGCGATGCCGCCTGCGCGATGTCCTCAAAGGCCGATTGCACCGGCGCGCCCTCGGTCCAAACCTCCAACTCGCGCATGCCGGGCGTATCCAGGAGGAGCCAGCCTTGCGGCAGCAGGAACAGTTCGCGGGATGTTGTGGTGTGCCGGCCCCTGCCGTCGCCCACGCGGACACCGCCCGTCGTTTGTTTCATTTCTCCTAACAGGGAGTTTGCGATGGTGGACTTACCCGTCCCCGACATGCCCACCAAGGCTGCTGTTTGACCCGGCTCGACATAGCGATGGAGCTGCTCCGCCGCTCCCGGCTCGACGGCCGACATTACCACCACCGGTGCGGAGCACAACCGGTCGATTTCGGTTAAGCGCGACAGGAGATCGTCGCACAGGTCACTCTTGTTGAGCACTACCACCGGCTCGGCTCCACTGCCCGCGGCCAACAGAAGATAGCGCTCCAAGCGCCGCGGGTTATAGTCGCCATCGAGCCCCATGACGAGGAAGAGAACGTCCACGTTGGCCGCGATCACCTGCTCCTCGTTCGCCCTCCCTGCCTTCTTGCGCGAGACGCAAGTGCGCCGGGCGAGAACGGCTCGAATGCGGCCGGTCTCCTGCTCGAAGGCCACCCAATCGCCCGTCACCGGGCGCGCGGCGCTTTCGCTGTCGAGCAGCGCTCCACTCAGGGATGCATCCCGTTCGCCGATCTCACCCGCTATGCGGCACCAACCTCGGCTCGACGCCACTACACGCCCCGCGGCCAATACCTTGCCATGCTCAACGCACGTCCGTGCGAGTGCGACGGCATATTCGTTGTCCCATCCGTAAAGAGACAGTTCCATTGCCTGGATTTCCTTTTTCGTCGTTCGAAATGTCGGTCGGGGAGGAAGGAAGCCGGAAGGGTACGCGGGTGAACACAACTCACCCTCTGCGCTTGGGATCAGCGCGAGAACCCTACCGGACTTAGGCAAGGACGGTCTGAGGCAATACCAAGCCACAGTGTAGCTCGAAATGCGGCCCCAAGGCAGCGCTTGACAATCCGCACTCTGGCGTTCGAACATAGGGGGTGGGGGTATATGGAATCAAAGACGTTCGAAATGACGATTGACGGGATGCACTGCGGCGGTTGCGTGCAGCGCGTGACGCTCGCGCTGCAGAAGGTGGAGGGCGTAGAGACAGTGAACGTCGAGGTGGGCTCGGCCTCGGTAAATTACGACGCGGAGAAGGCCGCGCCGCAGGAGTTATTGGATGCCATCAACCGAATCGGTTTCACGGCCCATGCCGTCTGACGGCGCGGTGACGGCGCAGGCGATCTTGCCTGTGAAGGGCATGACCTGCGCGGCATGCCAGTCGTTCGTGCAGCGCACATTGGAGTCGCAGGCGGGAGTGCGGTCGGCGTCGGTCAACCTGATGATGGAGCGGGCGACGGTGGAGTACGACCCGCTGTCGGTGTCTCCGCAGGCACTGGTGGCCGCCATCAACGACACAGGTTACGAGGCTTCCCTGCCCGAGCCCGGACGCAGCGCCACCGCCGAGCAGGACGAGCAGGAGCGGGAGCACGAGTCGGCTTATCGCCGGTTGCGCGCGCAGATGGTTGGCGCGCTCGCAGCCGCCGTCGTCGCGATGACGCTGTCGATGCCGCTGATGAGTCATGGCAGCGTCGATCCGCTGCTGCATCGCATTACGATGTGGCTCGACGCACCCGTTCGGGCGCTGTTGCCCGCGCTTTACGTAGATCGCCCCGGGCACATTGCGCTGGACGTTGTTGCTGCTTTCCGTGCTCGTGATGGTTTTTGCGGGCCGGCGATTCTACGCGAAGGCCTGGGCCGCGGCGCGGCACCGCACCAGCGACATGAACACGTTGATCGCGGTGGGCACGGGAGCGGCGTTCCTGTATTCTGCGGCGGTCACGATCGCACCGGCGGCGTTCGAGTCGCACGGCGTTGCCGCGGAGGTTTACTTCGAGGCGGTGATCTTCATCCTGGCGCTGGTGCTGGCCGGCAACGTCATGGAGGCGCGGGCCCGGCGCAGAGCGTCGTCGGCGATGCGGGCGCTCGCTCGCTTGCAGCCCGCCACGGCGCGGGTGGAATTCGGCGGCGAAGAGATCGAGACTCCGCTCGGCAAGCTGAAGCTCGGCGATATCGTCGTGGTGCGGCCGGGTGAGCGGGTGCCGGCCGACGCGGTGGTGCTGTCGGGCGCGAGCGGCGTGGATGAATCCATGCTCACCGGCGAGCCTGTGCCCGTAGACAAGCAGGCCGGCTCGGCGATCATCGGCGGCACGACCAACGGGCAGGGCGTCCTGAGCGCGCGCGTCACGGCTCTGGGCGGCGAGACGATGCTCGAAAAGGTGTTGCGTTTGCTGCGCGCGGCGCAGGGCGAAAAAGCCCCGATGCAGCGTCTTGCCGATCGCGTGAGCGCGGTCTTCGTTCCGGCGGTCTTTGGCATTGCACTGTTGACTTTCGCTGTCTGGGCCTTCGCGGCGCACGACTCTGGCGCGAGCCGCCGCCGCGGGCGTGGCGGTGCTCATCATCGCCTGCCCCTGCGCCATGGGGCTGGCCGTGCCGACGGCGGTGATGGTCGCCACCGGGCGCGCGGCGCAACTGGGGATCCTCGTGCGCGGCGGCGATGCCCTGGAGCGGATGGCGTCCATCGATATGGTGGTCTTCGACAAGACCGGAACGCTCGACTGAAGGTCATCCGGAAATTGTGGCGGTCGAACCAGCCGAAGGCTGGACGGAAGAGCGGTTTCTACAAGTGCTGGCGTCGGTGGAGAAATCGTCGGAGCATCCGCTCGGCGCGGCGGTTGTGAGATTAGCGGAGCGCCGTAGGATTGCGCTTCTGCCTGTGGATGGCTTTTCGGCGCTGTCGGGGCTTGGGGCCGAAGGCCGCGTGGACGGCAAGCAGGCTCTCGTGGGGCGGCGTTCGCTGCTCGAAGAACGAGGCATCGTTCTTCCTTCGGATGTGGGCATCTCGCAAGCGGGTCACACCGTCATATGGGCCGCCTGGGACGCACGCTTCGCCGGAACTGTCTCCCTTTCCGACAGGCCGCGAATCGGCGCCCGCGCAGCCGTGGATCAGCTCAGAAGCGCCGGTCTGCGGGTGCTGATGCTGACCGGCGACCAGGAATCGTCGGCGCGCGCGATTGCGAAGGACCTGGGGATCGATGAAGTCGTCGCGGGTGTCCTGCCGGACGGAAAACTGGAGACGCTGCGCAGACTGCAGGCCGAAGGACGGCGGGCCGCGATGATCGGCGACGGCATCAACGACGCTCCGGCACTGGCCGCGGCGCATGTCGGAGTGGCGCTCGCCAGCGGTACGGACGTGGCGCGCGAGGCGGCGGACCTGACGCTGATGCGGCCCGATCTTGGCCTGATCGAGCAGGCGCGGTCGCTCGCAGCCGCATCCGTGCGGTTGATGAAACAGAACCTGTTCTGGGCGCTGGTCTACAACGCGGTGTGCATCCCGATAGCGGCCGGAGCGCTGTACCCGTCGTTCGGGATTCTGCTCAGCCCGGTGATCGCCAGCGCGGCCATGGCATTCAGCTCGGTCAGCGTGGTGTCCAACAGCCTGAGGCTGGCGGCGTGGAGGAGATCGTGATGGAAGAAGTATGCCCGGCTACGGGGAGAATGGCGCACGGCGTCGACGAGGAACTGCGGCAGAGCGCGCTGAAGCGTCTGCGCCGCATCGAGGGGCAGGTGCGCGGGCTGCACAGGATGGTGGAGGAGGGACGCTACTGCGCCGACATCCTGACGCAGGTGTCGTCCGTGCAGGAGGCTCTGGGCGGGGTGGGCAAGCTGCTGCTCAAAAACCATCTGAAGCATTGCGTCACGCATGCGGTGGTTTCCGGCGACCCGGTGGACGCGGACCGGAAGTTTGAAGAGCTGGTCGAGTTATTCGGACGGCACTGGAAGTAGTGGAAAGTAGCGGAGACGAGGCCAACCTCGCCGAACATTCACAAAGCGCCATTCGAGGGGCCTTTGGGCTTAATCAACGCGCCAGTCAGTCGATCAAAACTTGCGCAGATAGGTTAGATCGGCTGACACAGCGGCCAAGTATTGAGATTGGCCGCTATAGAGGGATCCTGGGCAGCTTCGAGCGTTCGAATGGGGAAGGCGGACTGAACATGCTCCACCTCCGCGCCGATCCGATTAGCTGGAATAACCGATTCCACTATGAGCGGAATGTCAGGTGGGATCATATCCGCAACCCTACGGAACGCCAGTAGTGAGGCGTAAGACAGTGGATCGTGCTTACTGCGCGTATTCACCTCGCTCACATGAACCTGGCGCAGCTTCGCGCCGAATCTCCTTAATATCAGGTAAGCCTCAGTCATTGTGCTGTCAACTTGTCGAGCGTGCCCGGCATCAAAGCAAAAGCTCGCGTTAGGGAGAAGGTCGAAAATAGACTCAAGCTCGTCTGCTGTCCGCCCAATAGGCTTGCGCTTATCCATATTTTCGACACAAAGCAGCGCTCCGATCCGCCGCCAGAGGCAATGATCTTCGATCACATCCGGATGAACGATAATCGGCCACCCTCGCTCCGCCACGCGGAGCAACAAGTCGACGACGCGTTCTTCCGTGCCGGGCGCAATGTCGCTTGGCGCATGAAAGGCGATGTATTGAAAGCCTGAGAGATCCAGTGCATCCAGCGCGGTAACCAGCGGCTCCAACTCGGATTGGCGCAACGCAGAGAGTTCAACCGCGGCAAGAGAGTTGGATCGAATTTCCTCCAAACCTCGATCATACGCACCGAAAGCCAATGCGCCCGTAGAAAACCCAATCAGCCTGGTCATTAGAACACTCCGTACATCTTGGTCAATTCCAGCATTCCACTCGTCTCATCGAAGAAAAGCGCCAGCAACGCGTCGTTAAAGGCGTGGCTCGCCATTCGTGCACGTTGCCATAATGGGCATTCATCGCCAGGCCGCGGCGGCATTGCGTCCAACTCAGCGCGCGTCTCTGGATTGGCAAGCATGCCGAGGAACCCGTCGTACGCATCGAACAAAGATCGCGCAGTGCCGTCGAGATGCGGGAAACGCAGGAACACAAGCGCGAGAATCTCAAGCGGCGTTCTGCGCATTGCTTCCCTTAGGCAAACAACACATTCGCTCGTATTTACTGGCCCTTCACACCGCAAAGGCGTTGGACCCGTTATCAACTGGAGGTGGCAACTAAAACACGTCACCAGCCCCGAAGCATAAAGAAGCTTGCGGGACATGCGAAGTTTCAGGTTTCGAATCGCCGCCCCTTTGCCAGATCGAGTTCGTAATTTGTATGCAAAGTCAACAGCCATCGTTCTCCAGTAACGCGCAAAGTCGTTCTGGAGAAATCTTGGAACATGATACTTCCCTGCGACGTTCACAAATCCAGCATCTTCGTGGAGATATCTTTGTAAGACGTTTCGCACGACCCTTTCGTAAGCATCGTTTCGTCCTACAACCGCCGACTCTAGCAGGAGGAGCAGACGGCGGGTGGTGTTGCTATTCGTGTCATCCCCGCCGCCGATCTGATGTACGAGTTCATGACTGAAAGCCAACTGCCCGAACGTGCCTTCCCGGCCGGGATCCTTCGCCGCTCGTCGATTGATAATCGGCGCAATTTCCTCTCGGACCGCCTGGTGATTTGAATCTGCGAATCCGTCGACCAGCAGGCTCCAGTCAATGTCGCTACCGCTCGTGTATTCGTTTCTCGCCAGAGATCCAGAAACAACGATGCTGGTGTCGTCAGAATCGAATCCAGCCAGGTCTTTGGCGAGTTCGGAACGGGTTCTGCATGAGAGGTCACATGCGTCGCTAATATTCGTCCACGTGGTACCGATTCGGGCTTCTAGATCTCTGATAGCGGCGTTCGGCGTGGTCATTGGTTTGGGGACTCTCCATTATCCTCCATCTCAATCACCCGCGAGATCCACGGCGGATCGGTGTTCCACGGCCTCTCGGGTGCATCTTTCGACAGCAATGTTGCTGGCCCAGCAGCAGCAAATTTCCGTCCGAGGACTCGCGAGCGTCACTTTATCTTGTAGTTGCTGTCCAGGCCCTCGGCCTTGGGGACGAGAGGCAGCCAGAAGTTGAGCACGTTGGCGTCCGGCCCGGAGGTGTATTCGGCGATGGGGCGCAGCAACGCCGTCTGCGGCTGCATCGAGTAGCCGCCGGGCAGGAACTTCAACCGGAAGTGCGCCACCGGCACGGCGAAGCGCCCGGGCGCGCCAGTTGCGGCAGCAGGTTCCAGATGGAGTTGGCCATTCTTTTCCGGCAATTCCACCTTGTTTTCACTGGACGGTTCATCGAAATAGGCGGGCGACGCCGTCTCGTCCACGGCGAGCAGCCAGGGACCGTGGAAGACCGCCACCTGGCTGCCATCTTTGCCACGTTTCACGATGCGGGTTTGCAGAGCGTAGGTCGCGGTAAGAACCTCGCCTGTTTTCCAGACGCGCGACGCGGAGAGATAACCGTCTTGGACCAAAGCTTGCACCGGCAGACCGGCGAGCGAGAGCTTCACCTCCGAAGCCCACTCGGGCACCCGGACGCGCAGATCGTGCGCCTTGCCATCCGCTTTCAGGACGCTGAGTTGCACGCTGGCGTTGCGCTCGATCGACGAGTCGGCGCGGATCGTCAGACCCGCCGCAGTGCCCCGCCCGTCCACGGGCAAATCGTACAGCAGCGCGCCGGATTCAGCATGGAAGACCGATTGAAAAACAGCCGCCAGCGCGCGCAATCCGTGGAACGTGCAGCACCACCAGGCATGCGCGAAGGGCGCCATCAGCCCCTCATTCGAGAGCGCGTGGTGACCGAAGTCGCCGGTATGGAACTGGTTCATCGAAATCTCATTGAAGAGCGTAATCTGCGCCTGTTGCATGTACTTGGGCTGGCGGGTGAGATCCCACAGCTCCAGGCTGAGACGCAGCCAGTCGGCCTCGGAGCAGCCTTCGTCCCGCTTGATCTGCGGGGCAAACATCTCTGGGACCGCGCCCTGCACCAGCACGTTGCCGGAGTCGAGCACGCCTTGCCATTCCGTCTCGGCCTGTTCGAGATAGCGCTTCTCGCCGGTCACTTTGTAGAGCGCGACGACGCCTCGGACGGTGGTGAGAAAACCGTGGCTGTGCTGCGACGGATGGCGATCCGTGCGGGCGGCGATCTCACGTGCCAGGGCTAGGTACGGCTCGGCCTTGGTCACACGATAGAGTTCCACGAGACCTTCCAGGCTGTTCGTCCAGCAGATATAGCCGACTGCGAATTTCTCGCCATTGTAAGCGGTCCGGACCTCTTCCGAGTTGAAGCGCGAGCGCGGCCTTCACGTAGAAATCGCCGAGCTTGCGAGCCGCGGCGAGGGCGTCGGCGCGATGGGTCAGGTCATAGTATTCCAGCAAGCCGATCAGCATCCGTCCGTTGCCCCACAACGTCGCCATGTCGCTGTCCTGGACCTTGCCCGTGGACAACGCCGCGCCGAAGTGACCGTCCGCCTGCTGCAGCTTCACCGCCCCGGCGACGACGCGATCGAGGATTGGATAGCGTTCGCCGGTTTGGCGGGAAGCGAGGGCGAGCGCGCCAATGTAGCGTCCGGAGACGTCTCCGCTGAATTCCGTGAAGCGCCGGCCTGGCTTCGCATCCGCGTCGGCCAGGATGAAGTTCTCGTCGAAGACCGGCGGGCCGTCCTTGAGAACGCGTTTGGCGGTTAAGTTGAACCGGTCGGTCAAGTTTCCGGCCAGAACCGAGGCGGCGGAAAGAAGCAGGCAGAGCAGGAAGCGCATGGCGTTACATTCATATCAAATTCAGGCCCGGTGCGCTCCATTTGCACGTGACGGGAACAAAGCGAACCGCGAGTGGCGTCTAAGATTACAGAACCGCCAGACGAATGGATCGGCGGTATGATGAGTCGGTGGAGGCTCTCACGTGACGCCGAGTCGGAACGGACACGACCGTAATCGGCCGATTGACCTCCCGGAGCCCCCGGGATTGCCCGAAGAGCGAATTCTGCTCGAAGGGTTGAAATCCGGGGACGAAACCGCATACGAACTCTTAGTAACGCATTTTCAGCAACCTGTCTTCAGTCTGGTGCAGCGGCTGATTGAAGATCACAACGAAGCGAGCGATGTAACGCAGGAGGTCTTCCTGAAGATCTTCCGGAGCGTCGGACAGTTTCGAGGAGATAGCAGTCTTAAAACCTGGATTTACCGGATCGCCGTGAACGAGGCCTATAACCGTAGGCGCTGGTTCGGGCGGCACCGGAAGCCGGAGACTGAACTGGAATCGCAAGAGCCCGGGCGCGGACATTTGGACCATCTACACGACCGATCCCGATCGCCCTACGACCTCGTGTTGAACGAGGAATGGAAGAGTGCGATCGAAAAGGCGCTGGCGGGCTTGAATCCTGCCTTCCGATCCGCAGTAGTTTTGCGCGATCTGGAGGACTTGAGCTACGAGGAGATTGCCGACGTACTCGACATTTCGCTCGGCACAGTAAAATCCCGCATTCTGCGTGGCCGCGAATCGCTGCGCAGAGCGCTTACCGATCAGTTCGAGCCGGAACGGGGCTTCGCGTTTACGCCCCAACCGGCGGCGGATTGAGGGAATTCGGGGTCGATATGGATTGCCTGCAAGTTCAGTGGATGCTGTCAGCATTCCTGGACGGTCGCAACGTGGAGTCCGAGAGGCGCGCTCTGGAAGAGCACATGGCGTCCTGTGTTAAGTGCAGTGCACGGTACGCGGGCTATGTGAACGTTCAGTCCGCGCTGCGGGCTGCACCCGTCCGGAAGGTAAACCGACAACTGAGTCTCTCCTTACGTTCGTTGGCCTCGCGGGAAGCGGCACGGCGACGGCGTCAGGTGGATTTCCGCGCCAGAGTTCACGATTTGACGGAGCGTCTGGCTTTCTGGGCGAACGGCTTGATGAAGCCTTTGGCGCTGCCAGCGGCCGGCGGACTTGCTGCGGCGGTTGTGCTGTTCCTAGCCGTCTCGACCGGTTTCCAAGGCATTATTTCGGCGCCTCAGCCGGGCGATATCCCGACGATTCTGGCCACCGAAGCCCAGCTCAAATCCACGCTGTTGGATACGGCTCCCGATGAGATCAGCGTGGAAGTCCTGGTCGACGAGCAGGGCCGCGTGATCGACTACTCGCTGCCCAGTGGCCTCGACCTGGCGGCCCGGCAGGAGTTGAGGCGCGTGATCGGCAACTCGCTGCTGTTCACCCAATTCCAACCGGCGACGATGTTCGGCCAGCCAACCGCGGGCTGGGTGAAAGTGAAGTTCCGGCGCACGCAACTCGACGTGCGGGGGTAGCTCCAAACCAGAAACGGATTGTCTTCTGCGTGGCCGCAAATGAATGGCGCAGTGCGCGTCCCCTTGAGTGCATCCCGTGGCAGAGACGTATGTCTGAAGTGATGTTCGAGGTTGTCCAGGAAGCCGACGGCAGCTATTGCGCCGAATGCCTGACCGAAAACATCTTCACCGAAGGGGATACGTGGGAGCAGTTGCGTAAGAACGTGCTGGAAGCTACGGCTGCGTTCTTCTTTGACCAGCCACGGCCCGCGTCGGTTCGCCGGCGCGTGTCAACAACTTTGAGACACCCGGCATAGGAGTTTAGTGACCCTCTTCCTTTGTCTTTTGGCCGGGTGGAAGTGGTTTGTTGATCCAAACCTCCGAAGGCAATGACATTGGTTTTGGCGGCCGTCGAACGAAGCGGTCCGGATGCGCTTGGTAGGCTGCATCGAGCACCGCCTGGCGGTGCGCCAGCACGGTGTGGGTCTCGCCGAAATGAACCATGGCCGGGGTCAGCATGGCGATGCCCGAGTGACGATGCTCGTCGTTGTACCACTGGAAAAACCGTTGGCAGAAGGCGCGGCTGTCTTGGATGCAGCCGAAGCGATCCGGAAATTCGGGACGGTACTTCAGGGTGCGGAAGTGGCTTTCCGAATACGGGTTGTCGTCGGAGACATACGGCCGGCTGTGGGTCTTGGTGACGCCCAGATCGGCCATGAGAAAGGCGACCGGCTTGGAGGTCATGACCTTGCCGCGATCAGCGTGGATGGTGAGTTGGCCGGCGGGGACCTGGTGTTTGCCAATGGTCGCCTCAATGAATTGTTTGGCCAGTTCAGCGCCTTCGCGGTGCGCGATCATCCAGCCAGTCACGTAGCGGCTGAACACGTCGAGGATCACGTAGAGATAGAAGTAGGTCCACTTGGCCGGGCCCAGCAGCTTGGTGATGTCCCAACTCCAAAGCTGGTTGGCCGAGGTGGCCAGCAACTCGGGTCTTTGGTAGGGCGGATGAACGAGCTGATCGCGGCGCTCGCGAGACTCGCCCTGCTGCTCGAGGATGCGATACATGGTGCGGGTCGAGCAGAGGTATTGGCCTTCGTCCAACAAGGTGGCCTGAACGGCCGCTGGGGAGCGGTCCTGGAAGCGTTCGGCATGGAGCATCGTCAGCACGCTGGAGCGTTCGTCCGGAGTGAGAGCGCGCGCGGAGACCGGCCGCTCAAAGGGCAGCGCCGGCCCTGGTGCCGACACTGTGGGCGGGCCGAGGACAGGACGCTGCCGATAGAAGGAAGCACGGGCCACGCCGAGGCAATCGCAGGCGGCCACGACGCCGACCGTCGGGGCGAGTTGGGTGACGGCGTCCATCAGGGTTGCTCCTCGGGGTCCACCTTCGGCAGGGGCCAGCCCAACAGCGCGCCCACTTTTTTTTGAACATCGATGACGATCGCGGCTTTGCGCAGTTCCTCGGTCAGGCGCAGGTTTTCCCGGCGGAGCTTCTGCATCTCCTCTTCCTGCGGATTGCGTTTGGACTTGGGGCCGCGCTTGTGGGGCGTCAAACCCTTGAGGCTGCCGACCTCGCGCTCGCGACGCCAGGTGACCAGGTGCGAGGAGTAGAGGCCTTCACGGCGGAGCAGTGCCCCGATGGCGCCGGGTTCGGTGGCGGCATCGAGCTCAGCCAGGAGGCGCAGCTTGTATTCGGCGGTGAAGCTGCGGCGCTTGGCGAAGGCGACGACCTCCGGGTCTCTCCGCGGTGGAGCAGGCGGCGAAGGCGCGACGGCTTTGCCCGCCGCTGCGCTCCGGTCGGCCTCGCTCCGCTCGGCCTCCCTACGCTCCGCGGCGGGCAAAGCCGTGGAAGGAGCCGAAGAGATTCCATGATTCTTCACATTGATTCCGATTCTCGCCCTGCTCAGTAATTACGACCGGGAGAACTGTCTCATCAATGTTGGCACGGAGGGCGCCTCCGCCTTGTCCGCGACGAGATCCTGGCCGTCGCATGAAGATCCCGGGCGACGTTGCGGACAGGGATCTCGCGGGTACTGTGGAGTCTATTAACTTTCGCCTGATCAACGTTAAAATAGTGGCATGGACTGGACACTTTGCGGCGCTGTTGACCGAAACCCAGGGAAACTCGGGGGAACGTGGTGCTTCCGTGGCACGCGACTGACGGTAGCCGCGTTGTTCGAACATCTCGACCAGGGTTCAACCATAGACGAGTTCCTGGAATGGTTCCCGGCGGTCAGCCGGGAGCAGGTGCATGACGTTCTTGCCTTTGCCAAGAACTCTCTGGAATCGCCCGCGGCGGCCGCGTGAAGATCCTCTTCGACGCCAACACCCCCGCCCCACTAGCGCGTTTCCTGCGGGGACACGAGGTGGTACGAGCAGATGAATTGGGATGGCAGGGACTGGAGAATGGCGCCTTACTCGGCGCGGCTGAAAATGCGGGGTTCGATCTGCTCCTCACTTGCGATCAGAACGTACGCTATCAGCAGAATTTCACCAATCGCAAGCTAGCCCTGGTCGTTCTCTCCTCGAATCACTGGCCGACCCTGCGAAAGGTCGCAGCGCGAATCGCCAGCGCCGTGGATTTCGTGCAAACTGGTCAGATCGTTCGCGTGGATGTCGCGGCGTTGTAACCTCGACTACTCTGACGGTCCTCCAGCGATGGATGACGAAGCAGAGAGGACAAGATGGCCAGCTTAATCGCTTGAGCAATCTCGTCCTGTTCAACTCCGACGAACCGTTCGTTCAAGTACGGACCGTGCCGCCGACGATAGCAAGAAACACCACAATTGGACACACATCAAGGTTCTGACTCCGGAAGGATCGCACTCTGGATTGCAGGCCACCACGCA
The DNA here is from genome assembly GCA_963823095.1 of Terriglobia bacterium. Lineage (GTDB taxonomy): Bacteria > Acidobacteriota > Terriglobia > Bryobacterales > Bryobacteraceae > CAIVVT01. Next base: position 32,992 of record CAWGKI010000012.1, on the reverse strand, counting down.
TGCTCTGCTATCGTAAGGTCGAGCAAGAGCGAAGCCCGATCCGCAGTCGGTGCTTCGATACCGCAGGAGCGGAGAATGCCGAACGAACTACCTGAAGACTGGAAATCAGTGTTGTCACGCTGCAACTTTGCATTGGCTCGCCGGGAAATCGGTGAATTTCTTCACATCGCAAATCAGGAAGCCGCCTCACGCGGGCAGGAAGTATACTACCGCAAGGAGTTTGTGAGCGGATGGATTCGGTTCCGCGATGATCCGTGTTATGACACGGCAGTTGCCTTCCTCGAAAACGCCCCCGATTACGCTATGAATATGTTCGGATACTTCATGGAGTGCTGCCCTGGTGGGCGGTTGGCGATGTTTGACTCGCTAATACATGAGTGCATCGACGATCCCCAACCAACGATTGAACTTACGGGCCGGAAAAGACCCATCCCAAAAGTGGATTAGTTGCGCAAACGGGCTGTCCAACTCCCCAAATCGAAAAGTCATTTACACTGGTGCCGTGAGAGAAGAATCCACGGTCGTGTACGCAGATATCCTAGGGTTTTCGGCGTTGGTGATGTCGATGCCGCAGTACGTCGACATGCTCGACGGCTTTTATTACTCAACTATGTCGAGGCCGCAACTCCGGGCATCGATCGAGGAGAATAAGCCGGATGCGTTAACGCGAACGTTTGCTGCGTTTCACACAACTCTAGATCTCCGCGTCTCTGAGCTGGTCAATGTAGACCCCCTACAGACGATCGTCTTTTCTGATTCCGCTTTCGTCGTCTTTCGGGACCTAAACACAGCGACGTATTTTGCGCAGGCGTTCATGCGTGATCTGATTTCGTTTCGGGTTCCCGCCAGGATGGGGATTGGGCGTGGTACGTTCCGCGGCCTTCGGCTGACCACCGACATTTCTGACGAAGTCAGGCGGCACAGCTCCCAGTTTCTCGGAACTGGCGTGATCCGAGCGCATCAGGCAGAGTCGTGCGGCCTGAAGGGACTGCGCATCTTCCTCCACCCGGATTCTGAGATGCAGGCCGAGTGGCCGGGTGACCTGTGCGAAGTGGCCGATGACACGCTGCAGCCGAAGATGGTACGTCCGGTAACCCACGAGTTGAACTACCTCGAGCACGAGCCGGACTTCAGCCCTAGGGAAGGAGTACCGACGACTGACGACGCTTACAATGAACTGCTCACTAAAGTCAAAGAAATGATGAACTTGTCGCCGGAGAGTGACAAGACCCAGTACCAGCAGACGTTAGGGGCGCTTGCCCGAATGCGCGATGCCTACAAGCGGCACGACTCACCGTCGAACGCCTAGGCGCGAGGAAGGTGCCTTCTTCGGCCGTCCTCCGCGAAAACGGGGTAAGTGGAAACGGGACCGCCCGTCCCAACTTGTTTTGGATTGGAAATGAGCGGCTCGGCAATTCCCTTTTCTTGCCGAGGAATGACGCAAGATCCGTTCCCCATTGCCGTGGCAAAACGGGATGAGATTAAAGGTGGTCTGGAGCAGGTGACCCACTTCCCCACTCCCCGCAAACCACCTTCGAGGGCGCATCCGATCGGACTTCCGCACCCCGCCGAATCCGAAGCTCCGCGCACATCATCAGATCGTCCCGAGGGTCGAACTTTCAACTTCCAACGCGGCCCAGCTACGCTGGCTGAACGCCAACTTACCGGAGGATCCAACCGTGTATACCGACAAGTATTTCAGGATCTGGACGGGGCCTTTCCCGTTCAACGAGGCATCTGTCAAGCAACATGTGCCAGCTACGTCTGGCGTCTATCAGATTCTCTATTTGCGTGAGGTCGTCTATATCGGGATTTCGGAGAGCTCGATTCTTGACAGGCTCCAAAAGCACGTCAAGGGGCATGGAAACTGGGCTGCGGCTCGGCGAGCTGACGCGCTTGGCTACGAGTTCGTGTACTTCCTTTGCGATGCCACGAGTGCAAGGCAAATTGAGTCCCACGTGGTGACCAACGAGAAGCCGCCGTTTAATGTGAAGCCAGAGTACAAGCATTACATCGACAACATAACGGTCCATTAGCGGCCTGTGGTGGAAACCTGAAAACCGTAAGGTCTTACCGTTTTGAGGATTTCGCCGCACCCTCTGGGTCCACAGCGAGTAGATCGAATACGAGCCACCGGGAGTGACAGAGCCCCGGCTGATTGCCCTCAGCACGACGAATTGCCAGCCCCCCCGGCACAGAGCCGCGAATGAAAAGAGCGGTCCCCTGGAAGCGACCTCCGCGCTGCTTTGTTTTCCTCAGCGACGCGATTCCGAGCGCGGACCGCGTGGCGGGAGGAAAGCCCAAGGGACCGCTCTCTTCGTTCGCGGCTCGGTGCTGTTGGGCGGAAAAGGCCTCGCTACAACCCCTCCCTCACGGTCGTGGCTCCGTTTCGGGGTGCGGCTCCTTTCAGGGGTGTGGCTTCGTTCCACAGTTGTGGTTCCGCTCGAATTGCGGCTCTGCTCGCGAAGCGCGCGACAATCGAGGGAGTGGGTCAACGCTTAGGGCAGCATTTCCTCTCCGACAACTCCATTCTGGAGCGCATTGCGCAGGCAGCATGTGGCGAGCACGCGTCTAATGCCATCTCCACGGTCATCGAGATCGGACCCGGACCGGGTGGGCTGACCGCGCAGTCTGCTGCCGCATTGCGATCACCTGGTGGCCGTGGAACTCGACCCGGCGCTGGCCGGAGCGTTGCGAACGCGCTACGCTACCGAGCCCAAGTTCGAATTGGTGGAGAGCGATGTCCTCGAAGCCGATCTGTCCCGGTGGGGGCCGGCGGTGGTCGTGGGCAACATCCCGTACTACATCACCTCGCCCATCGTGGACCGGGCGCTAAGCCTCGGTCCGCTGCTGCTGCGCGCGGTGTTTCTGGTTCAGAAAGAGGTCGCCGACCGGCTGGCCGCGGCGCCGGGGAGCCGCGACTACGGCTATCTCAGCGTCTCGACTCAGGCCCGTTGCTCGGCAAAGGTGCTATTCAGCGTGAAGCGCGGGTCGTTTCGGCCACCACCCAAAGTGGAGAGCGCCGTGATCCTGCTGGAACCGCTCGCCACGCCGGTGTGCGACGATTTGGACGGCTTTTTGCGCTTCGCCTCCGCGTGCTTCCGGCAGAAACGTAAGACGTTAAGAAACAACCTCGCGGGGGTCTTCGAGAAGGCCAAAATCGAGGCTTTGCCCGAAGCCTCCAAGCGTGCCGAGCAGCTTCCGGTGAGTGAGTTGGCGCGGATCTTCAATATACTAAAGGTTTAATGATTCGAGTTCGATTCGCTCCTTCCCCCACCGGGTATTTGCACATCGGTAGCGCCCGGACCTTCATCTTCAACTGGCTATTCGCGCGGCGGAACCAGGGGACGATGATCCTGCGCATTGACGACACCGACGTCGAGCGCAACTCGCAGACCTCGCTCGACAGCATCTATGACGGCCTGAAGTGGCTGGAACTTACTTGGGACGAGTTCTACCGTCAGAGCGATCGCACGGCGCTGTATACCCAGGCGGCGTGGCGGATTTTCGAAAGAGGAATGGCCTACCGCGACTTCACGCCAGCAGTCCAGGCCGGCGACGAAAAGAGTGGCGGCCAGGGCTGGCTGTTCAATCCCGGAGCGCGCGAGGTAAGCCGCGACGAGAGCGACCGGCGCGCGACGGCTGGCGAGCCCTTCGTGCTGCGTTTCTTAGTGCCGCGCGATGGCGAGCGCGAGATCCGGTTCCACGATCTCGTCTACGGCGACCAGTCGAAGTCCTGCGCCGACATCGAAGACTTCGCGCTGCTGCGCTCGAACGGCATGGCGACCTATCATCTGGCCTCCTGCTTCGACGATGCCGACTTGAACATCTCGCACATCGTCCGCGGCCAGGATCACCTGCCGAACACGTTCAAGCACGTGCTGATCTTCGAAGGCCTTGGAGTCAAACCGCCGGAGTTTGCCCACCTGCCGCTGCTGATCGCGCCCGACGGGGCGAAGCTCTCCAAGCGCAAGCACGGCCCGGTGGTATCGGTGACCACGTACCGCGACGCCGGTTTCCTGCCGCAGGCTTACGTGAATTTCCTGTGCCTGCTCGGCTGGAATCCCGAAGGACGACCGCGAGAAGATGTCGATCGCAGGAGATCGTCGACGTGTTCTCGTTCGAAGGAGTCAACCGCTCGAACGCGGTGGTCAACTTCACCGAAGAAGACCCCATCGATCCCAAGGCGCTGTGGCTCAACTCACAACACATTTACGCGCTGACGCCCGAGGCTTTGACCGACGCGTCTGGCGCCCGTTGTCGCCAAGGCGGGAATCGAGATCGACCCGGCGCAGTTGTTGAAGATCACGCCGCTGATTCAGGAGCGCATCAAGACCCTGAACGACGTGCTGTCCGTCGCGGACTTCTTCTTTGAGGAGCAGTTGCCGCCATACGACAAGGCGGAACTGATTCCGAAGAAGGGCGATGCGGCCCTGGCGCTGAAAGTTCTGGAGAGCGCCAGAAAGGTGCTGGAGACGGCCGAGTTTACTCACGACGGATTGGACGGCGTGCTGCGCGCGGAAGCCAGCGGCGCTGGGCGTCAAGGCCGGCCAGATGTTTCAACCAATTCGCGTGGCTGTGTGCGGCCGCATGGTGTCCCCTCCGTTGTTCGGGACTCTCGAAGTGATTGGTAGAGCAACGTGCCTGAAGCGAATCGATCAGGCGATCGAAATGTTAGGCCAGGCGTAGAAGAGTTCTTGCGTTAGTAAGGAACGATAACGAACATGTCCACAGATCGAAATGGCGACCAAACCCCGACGGCTGCGTCCGAGGCGTCCGAGCGCCAGTCCAACTTTATCCGCGATACCATCCTGCAGGACATCGCGAACGGCAAGCATGGCGGGCGCGTGCATACCCGGTTTCCGCCGGAGCCCAACGGCTATCTGCACATCGGCCACGCCAAGTCGATCTGCCTGAACTATGGCCTCGCCCAGGAGTTCAACGGCAAATTCAATCTGCGCTTCGACGACACCAATCCGGCCAAGGAAGAGACCGAATACGTCGATTCCATCATCGAGGACGTGCGGTGGCTGGGCGGCGACTGGGAAGACCGGCTGTTCTACGCTTCCGATTACTTCCAGCAGCTCTACGAGTACGCGGTCCTTCTCATCAAGAAGGGCAAAGCATACGTTTGCGACCTGACCTCCGAGCAGATCCGCGAATACCGTGGAACGCTCACCGAACCGGGCAAGGAGAGTCCCTGGCGTAATCGCTCGGTGGAAGAGAACCTGGACCTGTTCGAGCGCATGAAAGCCGGCGAGTTCCCCGACGGCACGCGCACCTTGCGCACGAAGATCGATATGGCGTCGGCCAACCTGAACTTCCGCGATCCGATCATGTACCGCATTCTGCACGCGGAGCATCATCGCACCGGAGACAAGTGGTGCATCTATCCGATGTACGATTTCACGCACGGCCAATGCGACTCCATCGAAGGCATCACGCATTCGATCTGCACGCTGGAATTTGAAGATCACCGCCCGCTCTACGACTGGTATATCCAGGAGCTCGGCATCTTCGCGCCGCAGCAACTGGAGTTCGACCGGCTGAACCTGACCTACACGCTGCTGAGCAAGCGCAAGCTGCTGGCGCTGGTGCAGGACAACCACGTCACGGGCTGGGACGATCCGCGCATGCCGACTCTGAGCGGCATCCGCCGCCGTGGTTATACGGCCGACGCGATGCGGACCTTCTGCTCGCGCATCGGCGTATCGAAAACCAACGGCATCGTCGAGTTGAGCCTGCTGGAGCATGCCGTCCGCGAGGATCTCAATCAACGCGCGATGCGTGTAATGGCCGTGCTGAGACCTTTGAAGGTGGTGATCGACAACTACCCCGAGGGCCAGGTGGAGATGATGGAGTGCGTCAACAATCCGGAAGACGCCTCGGCCGGCACGCGCCTGGTTCCATTCTCGAAGACGCTCTACATCGAGCAGGACGATTTCCGGGAGGATCCGCCCAAGCACTTCTACCGGCTCTCGCCGGGACGCGAAGTGCGCTTGCGTTACGGATACCTGATCACATGCACGAGCGTCGTGAAGGACGCGGCCGGCGAAGTGGTGGAAGTGCATTGCACGTACGATCCGGCGACGCGCGGCGGCAACACGCCCGACGGCCGCAAAGTGAAATCGACCATCCACTGGGTCTCCGCCGAACACGCGATTGAGGCCGAAGTCCGGTTGTACGAGAATCTGTTCCTGACTGAGGATCCGAACGACTCGAGCCAGGGCCAGGAGTGGACCGCCAACCTGAATCCGAAATCGCTGGAAGTGGTCGCGCATCCGAAACTGGAACCGAGCCTGAAGGACGCCAAGGTTGGCACGTCGTTCCAGTTCGAGCGCCTGGGCTACTTCTGCGTCGACCGGGACGCTACGCCGGAGCGGCTCGTCTTCAACAGGACCGTGGGCCTGCGGGACTCGTTTGCCAAGATCGACAAAGCCAAGGGAAAGAAGTAGGGAATCGGACATGGTAATCGTCGGACTGGGCGGGCTGTTGAACAATCCCGCGTGCGCCGTTCTGCGCGACGGCGGGATCGTCGCCGCGGTGGAGCAACAGAAGATCGCGCGGCGCTTCGAGCCGCGGGAGATCCCGTCGGAAGCCATCGACGCCTGCCTCCATCTGGCGGGAGCTTCGCCCGCGGACGTGGCGGCAGTGGCCATCGCGCGGCCCTTCTCAGACCGGCATGACAGCCGCTTGCAGCTCATGCTGCGCGAACGTTTTCCCAACGCCCGAATCAACGCCGTGGAACACCATCGCGCCCACGCCGCATCGGCTTATTTCGCGTCGCCGTTCGAGGAAGCGACCGTTCTCACACTCGACCGCTCGGGCGATTTCCGCTGCGGCGCGCGCTGGCACGCGCACGGCTCGGCGATCGATCTGAACGAGGAGACGTTCTTCCCGGATTCGATCGGCGACTTGTATAGCCGCGTGACGGAGCTGCTCGGTTACAGGCCGCGCAGCGAAGAGCACAAGGTCCAGTGGCTCTCCGCTTTTGCGGATGACGATTTGGCTGACGTGTTCCGCCGGATGTTCGTCCGCGAGGGCGCGAGCTTCCGCACCGACCGCACGTTCTTCGACTCCGACCGGCTCGGGCGCGGCGGCTTCAGCGACCGTTTCTACGACGCCATCGGGCTGGAAGACGACTCGAAGATCGATGACAAGTGGCGCGCCAGAATCGCCGCTGGGCTGCAGACCGCCGTCGAGCAACTCGCGCTTGACCTGGCCGGGTATGGCGAGAATCTTTGCCTCGCCGGCGGCCTGTTCTACAACGCCATGCTCGTTTCGGCCTTCGAGCGAAGCGGCCGCTGGAAGAACGTCTTCGTGCAGCCCGCCGCGGGCAACAGCGGCACGGCAATGGGGGCGGCCTATTGGACCTGGCACGGCTTCTTCGGCCGCACCGAGCGCGCCCCGCTGACTACGCTGGCGCTCGGCCCCGAGTACAGCATCGCGGGCGTAAAAGAGGTGCTGGAGAACTGCAAGCTGCGTTTCAAGTTCCTGCTCACCAACGATGCCGTGATCGCCTCCACTATCGAACAGCTTTCGTCTGACAAGATTGTCGCTTGGATGCAGGGGCGCATGGAGTTTGGCGCGCGGGCTCTGGGCAACCGCTCGATTCTTGCCTCGCCGCTGAACCCGTATTCGAGCGAGAACCTGAACATCTACATCAAGCGCCGCGAACAGTTCCGCAAGTTCGCCGCGTCTGTCCCGTCGGAAGCCGCTTCACGCTACTTTGAAACCGGCGCGAATGCGCGCTTCCTCTCGACCGTGAGCAAGGTGCGGCCGGAACACCGCAAGACCTTTGAGACAGCGCTGCTCGGGCCCGATACGCTACGCGTGCACGTGGTCGAGAAGGACGAGAATCCGCTGTTCCATGCTCTGTTGACCGAGTGGGGCGCGAAGACCGGCCTGCCCGTGCTGTACAACACGTCGTTCAATCTGTTTGGCGACCCGCTGGTATGCTCTCCGCGCGACGCGGTCCGGAGCTTTTACTCCTCCGGCATCGACGCCATGATGGCGGGCAGTTTCCTGTTGGAGAAATAGGCCCGTTGTGGCGCACGCTTCAGTTGTGGCCGCATTCATTCCGCCATTGGCCGGATGTCGAGATGAATCTCGCCACAGCACGCTAAAGCGTGCGCCACAGGAGTTGCCGAGCCTGCCCTCAGATTAGAGGAACATCGGGGCCGGATGTCTCGTATCCTGCTCGCGTAGGCTCTCCTATGAAAACCATATTTCTGTCTTGTCTCTCCGCGCTCGCTTTCGCCGCTCTTCTCGCCGCGCAACCCGCGCCAACAGCCCCTCCCGACGTGCAAGGCACCTGGAAATTCGTGCCTGCTCAAAGTGATTTCGGGCCGAACCCCACGCCCGCTGCACTCACCTTCGAGATGAAGACCAAAGGCATCGTCCTGGAGGTAAACCAAACCTCCGACGATGGGACGAACCTGTTCACGTTCCACACCGATGGAACGGAAACCACAAACAGTCTTGCCCGACGGGTCGGAAATGAAGACCCGCTACACATGGCAGGGAAACGTGCTGGTGGGCGAGCACAAAATCGGCGAGATGAACCTGAAGGACAAGATCGCCTTCTCCGCCGACGGCAAGCGCATGACGCTGGACCGCGATATCGATGCCCCCGGAGGCGGAGGAAAGATGCACGTCGTGCTGGAGCGCATCGCCGCTTCACCCGCGGCCGCGGCAAATCCTTCCATGGCGGGGTTCTGGAAGTTGGACGCCGCCAAGAGTGACTTCGGTGGGCCCTCACCTTCGAAGTTCGAGGCGAAGATCACCATTGACGGGCACGTCATCTCGATGCTGCAGAGCACGGATCAGGGCGACGCCGAGCTGAAGTTGCGCGACGACGGTCAGGAAACCACCAACGAGATGGGCGGAATGACCATGAAGAGCAAGATGCGGTGGGAGCAGAACGTCCTGGTCGGCGAGCACGTTTACAGTGGCACCGGCTTTGAGATGACCTTCAAGGACCGGACCACCTTCTCGCCCGACGGCAAAACGATGACCATGGAGCGCGTAGGGCAGATGCCGGATGGCGAGCGCAAGATGCACATCGTCATGGTGAAGCAGTAGAGGGGCACCCAGGTCCGCGGCCGACGCCCACGTCGGCCACGTTTTGGACTTTTGATTAGTTTCAGCAGCCGGACCAGGGGGTCCGGCGCGGACGTGGGCGTCCGCCCCACTTCAGAATCCTAGACTTCCAGCTTCCAGGGCGCGCGATAGATCGCTTTCAGGTGAGGCTTGACTGCTTCCTGCTTCACGGTCCAGGCGTTCTCGTCCCAATCGATGCGAGACTCAAAGCGGATGGACAGATTGGCCAGGATGCAGGTGACGCTGGAGCGCACGCACTTCTCGATGTCGCTGATCGGCTTCTCGCGCGTCTTGATGCACTCGATGAAGTTGTTCCAGTGGGGAACGTTCATCGAGCTCATTTCCTTGTCGTTTTCCCACTTCTTGGCCGGTTCCCTCGCGCCGTTGGGATAAACCCAAACGCCGCCCCGGTTCAGCACGAGCGTGCCCTTGTTCCCGTGGAACGAGGTCCCATAGCCTTGACCGAACATCGGCATCGGGTTGACGGTCCGGCTCTCGTAGGTCGAGAGGAACTTGTCGTATTGGAAGGTCGCCTGCAGCGTGTCCGGCGTTTCCGTGTCGTCTTCGACGTAGAACTTCGAGCCCAGAGCGACAATCGCCTTCGGCATCGGCTCGCCCATGGCCTGATGGATGGGGTCCACCAGGTGCACGCCCCAATCCGTCATGGCGCCGCCGGCGTAATCCCAGAAATAGCGGAAGGTGGACCAGCGGTCGGGCGAGACGCCGAACCGGTTCAGACTGTAGGCTGCTCTTGCGCCGGTCCCTGCCACATATCCCAATCGAGTCCGGCAGGCACGGTCTCGTTGGTGCGCTTGCCCCAGCCTTCTTTCTTGGTCATGCCGGCCTGCCATTCGTGGCAGAAGTTCACGTCGCCGATCTCGCCCGCCTGGATCAGTTCGGCGGCTTTCTTGAAGTAGCCGCCCGAGCGCTGCATCGTTCCGCCCTGCACCACGCGGTTGTACTTGCGCGCCGCCTGGACCATCTTCTGGCCCTCTTCCACCCACACGCAAGCCGGCTTCTCGACGTAAACGTCCTTGCCCGCCTTGCAGGCTTCCACTTCGATGTAGGCGTGCCAGTGGTCGGGCGTCGCGATGCACACGGCGTCGATCGATTTGTCGGCCAGGACCTCGCGGAAATCCTTGATCCCCTTAGGCGTCTGCCCGAACTTCTTCGCCACGCCGATGGCCTTCTCCAGATTCGGCTGGTAGACGTCGCAGATCGACACTGCCTGCACCTTGTCCGTCTGCAACGCATATTGCACGTTGCCTTGGCCCATGGTGCCGGTGCCGATGAAGCCGACGGCCAGCTTGTCGTTCGCGCCGCGCATCATCTTCGGAAAAATCATCGTCGTAAAGGCCGCGGCAGCAGACGCTTTTAGGACGTCGCGCCGGGTTGAGCCCTGGGGTTGGGTGTTGCTCATGGATTTACCTCGAAAGATCCTTTTTATCAGGTTTGGCGGGTTCTTGCCGGAAGTGGACAGTATGGGTGGGCGCGCGCATATCAGGCGCATGCCCGCGCAGGCTCAGGCACGGCCGCGCGGACGTTTCGACTCGCCGGCTGGCCATTCAATGCTGGGGCGCCGCTGATGCAACGCGCAGTCTCTCAAGAACAGGTTGATCAGGTTCTGATACGGCATGCCGAGTTCAGCCGCCAATTCCTTGAAATAAGTCACAGCCGCCGTATCCAGGCGGATGGTGATCTGGCGTTTGAGTTGCTTCGCGTAGGGATTCTTGCGGGACTTCGAGAAGTCGTATTCTTTTCTCATCGGAGACTCCAGTAGATTGCCTCTTCTTGCCTCGTCGCGCGCCTCGCCGAAATCAACCGGAGTACCGAGCCGGATTCCCGGTAGCAATGGCTGACGACGAGGCACCTCGCCTGAATGCTGTAGCCCAATAGAAGGAACCGGTCTTCCTCTTCCGAGTGGTCAGGATCGTTAATCAAGCGGGCGCTCTCATCCAGGAAGACAGACTGCGCTTCCTCAAATGAGATGCCGTGCTTAGCCAGATTTGATCGTGCTTTGCGGCGGTCCCAGGCAAACTCAATATTGCCCACAGCATTATTCTAGCAATACCGGCACACAGGGAGATGTGCAGCCCGTCGCTACCAACAGGGAATTGACGACTCGACGAGCCTGCGGTGGAAAGCGCAGATGGATCGCTCTCCGCATGCGACTCGAGCTACGACTGAAACTGTGGCGGGGATGGGGGCAACGAATCTAGCTGACCGCTTCGACTTCCACGTGCCTTGCTTCCCTCTGGAACCGCAGTTTGGCCTGATGCTCTTGCCACAGCGTGCTGCAGCCGGCCCAGAAGTAGCCGCAGACGAAGACCAGCAGGAACGGCAGGGCCAGGAAGTTCATTACGTCGATGCAGTAGTAGACGATGGCCAGGAATCCGAAGCCCATGCCCAGTTCGGCAAACGGCAGCCAACCGCTCCTGCGGCGGTAGCCGACCGACATGGACGAGCCCACCGAGCCGGACGCGTACTTTGGCGTGCGAACAAAACCGGACTGCTGGCCCAAGAGCGCTTCCACCACGGCCTTCGTATTCGAAATGGTGAGGGCGACGCCCATGGCCAGCAGGAAGGGCAGCATCAGGATGGCGCGCTTCCAGTTGTTCGGATAAAGCTCGTGCTCGGCCAGCAGGTAGAAGGTGACCACGGACCAGAAACTGCAGACAATCAGCGGGGCATCCACCAGCAGCATGTCCATCCAGCCGATGTAGAAGCGGACGATCATCACCGGCAGCATCAGTGCCGATACGATCACCATCAGCGGGTAGCTGACGTTCGGCGTCATATGGAACCACGCCTCGACCTTTTCGCGGAAGGAAATCTCCTTCGAACGGAAGATGGTCGGGAGCAGTTTAAGGGCGCATTGCGTCAGGCCCTTGGCCCAGCGCTGCTGCTGCACCTGGAAACCGTAGGTATCCACGGGCAGTTCGCTGGGGCATTCGATCCAGGGCAGGTAGATGAACTGCCAGCCCTTCAACTGCGCCCGGTAACTCAGATCGGAGTCTTCAGTGAGGGTGTCGTGCTGCCACCCGCCGGCATCGTCGATCATCTGGCGGCGGAGAATGCCCGCCGTCCCATTGAAATTGAAGAACAGCCCCTGGCCAAAGCGTGAGATGTGCTCCAACGCGAAGTGGCCGTCGAGCATCAACGCCTGGACTTCCGTCAGCAGGTTGTGGCCGCGGTTCATGTACGTCCAGCGCGTCTGGACGACGCCGATCTTCGGATCGGCAAAGAAGTGAATCGCTTTCTCCAGGAAGTCCGCGGGCGGCATGAAGTCGGCGTCGAAGATCGCGAAGAACTCGCCCTTCGTTTTGGCCATGCCTTCCTGCAATGCCCCAGCCTTGTAACCGGTGCGATTAGTCCGGTGGACGTACTCGATGGGATGCCCCTGCGCCTTCATGCGCGCGACCAAAGCTTCCGTGTAGGGGTGCGTGTCGTCCGTGGAATCGTCCAGGATCTGAATTTCCAGCAACTCGCGCGGGTAGCGGACTTTCAGGACCGCTTCGATCAACTGGTCCACGACGTTGCGCTCGTTGAACAGCGGCAATTGGATGGTCACGCGAGGAAGCTGCTCAAAGTGTTGAGCCGGCGATTTCGGCACCATCTTCCGGCTTCTCAAATAACCGTAAACGACCAGGAAGCGATGCGCCCCGTAGATTGCCAGAATGGTCAGGAGGGTAAAGTAAGGGACGAGGAGCGCCCAATCGAACCAGGCTAACTGGTGGATCCCCGCGAAGCTGTCATCGGTGAGCGCGCGGCTCCACTTGTCCATCTGAGACGGGGCCAGAAATGCAAGAGTGGTCAAGCTGAAACTCATGGTACTGTGCCGGATTCAGTGGGCTCTGGGGGGAGCGGGCCTGCTGGCTGCCGCCATCTTACTGAGATGGTCCGGCGACTTGGGACTGCAAACCGGGTGGACGGTCGGCTTCCTCCTGTTTTCAAGTCTATTTTATCTTATAAGCGTCCAAAGCGTTCTCCAAAAAGGGACTAGGACCCTCACCCTATTCGGGTGTGCCTGGCTTGCCACGGTTGCCGTGGCGCCGCGCCTTTTGTTCCTGACACAAGGGCCGACTCTCTCCGAGGACCTGTACCGATACCGCTGGGAGGGGAGGGCGCAGGAGGCGGGACTGAACCCGTATCTCTATACGCCCACCGACCCGGAAACGGCGTTTCTGCAGGACGAGACCGCGACGCGAGTACCCGGCTGGAACGTACGCGCGGGGTACGGTCCTTTGTGGGAAATCATAGAGCGGCAAACACTTCGGCTGGCGGCGTGGGCCGCGCCCAGGAGCGCCGCAAGGCAGTTGCTGTGGATGAAACTGCCATCGCTGACAGGGGAGTTGTGCGTCATAGCGCTGCTGCTGGCGCTGCTACGATCACACAATCTGCCCTGGCCGCGAGTCCTGATCTGGGCCTGGTGCCCGCTCACCTGGGTCGAATTTTGGGGCGAAGGCCACATGGATTCGCTGCTGGTCGCGCTCATGGTAGCCGCGCTGGTTGCTGCCCGGCGGGAGCGCTGGGCCCTGGCCGGACTCCTGCTGACGGCCGGCGGGCTGATCAAGTGGTGGCCGTTCCTGCTGATCCCCATTTTCGCTGCCCACGCCGTCCGGCGCTGGTCCGGATTGCGGTGGAGAGTGCTGCTTCGCAGGTCTCCCGCTCATTGCGCTCAGCGTCTGGCCTTACGCGGTCCGATCCTCGGAACTGATCAGCCGCAATGCGTCGTTCATGGCCGGCTTTCTCGGCGGCTGGCGGAACAATGACAGCTTATTTGGCGTCATCTGGTACTTGAGTGGAGAGAACGGGGATGTAGCCAAGCGTGTTTCGCTCGCGTGTCTGGGATTGCTGGTGTCCATCGCCTGTTTGTGGAGGGCGCCGCTGGAGCGGGTGGTCCTTGGCTTCATTGCGGGGATGCTGCTGATCAGCGCCAACGTGCATCCCTGGTACATGGCCTGGATGGCGCCATTGTTGGCGATAGAGCCCGCAGCTGGCGGGGCTTCTCTGGGTCGCCCTGATGCCAATGGCCTACGCGGTGCTCGCCAGCTACCGCGCAACCGGAATCTGGCATGGCTCGACCGGCTGGCGCTGGTTGATTTATGCGCCGGTCTTCACTGCGTTTTTGGCCGGTCGGGTATTGCGGCGTAGAATTGGCGTAGTCGGGAAGGAAGAGGAAGAACGATGGAATCGCACATAAAAGTTCTCGGCTGGCTGAACGTGATTTTCGGCGGACTAGGCATCTTAGTGTCATTCGCCATTCTGGGCGGGATTGTGGCGGTATCTTCGATTTTCGGCATCGGCGGCGAAGAAGCGCTGTTGCCGATCCACATCATCGCCATCGTCGGGGGCATCGTCACCCTGTTCACGCTGCTGCTCTCGCTCCCCGCGCTGCTGCTGGGCTACGGCCTGCTGAACTTCCGTCCCTGGTCCCGCATCCTGGGCCTGGTGATGGGCGGAATCTCCCTGTTCCACATCCCCGTCGGTACCGCGCTTGCGCTCTATACGTTTTGGGTTTTGCTGAAACCCGAGACCGAGGCGCTGCTCCACCACGGCTGAAATTGGCCGCCTCTGTAGGGCGGGTCCCCAGACCGCGCGGGCCTCCAGAACCCCCAGGTGGCGCTGATCCGGAGCCAATCACCGAGTCGGAGTAGGACCGGTCAGGGCCACACCGCCATATGGCGTCCATGTTTGCGTGGGCTCAATCAGTTGCGCGGCGTCTCGCGGTAACTTAGTATAATTCCTTCAAGGAAGCGTGTATCGATTGCCAATCGACCGCGAAATCGTGATGAGTCCGCGCACCCTCGAGGTGCTGCACCAGATTGTGCAGACCTATATCGAGACGGGTGAGCCTGTGGCATCCCGAACGATCGCGCACCAGCGGAGGGACGTTCTCAGCGCGGCCACTATTCGCAATGTCATGGCCGACCTGGCGGATGCGGGCTACCTGGACCAGCCGCACACCTCCGCGGGACGCGTCCCCACGGCAAAAGCTTTCCGTGAATTCGCACGTCCCCTGGCCGCCAGCCGGTTTCTCGCCGCTGAGCTGAGCCGGGTGCGCGACGAACTAGGCAGCCGGGAGACGCTGGAAGCGCGGGCGGAGCACGCCTCGCATTTGCTGACCGAGCTGACGCGGAACGTCGGCATCTTCGCCGCGATCCCTGGCACCGGCCAGATCCTCGACCAGGTGGAATTCGTTTTGCTGCCGCCTTCTCGCGTTCTCATGGTGGTGGCCACGCGGGACCACATGGTGCGCAGCCAGGCCGTCCAGCTCGAAGAACCTGTTACACAGGACGATCTCGCTTCCATTCGAAATTATGTAAACCGGAACTTCGCCGGCTGGACGCTCAGCGGAATCCGGCGCGAGTTGGAGCGGCGCTTCCAATTGGAATCGTCGGCTTACGACTCGCTGATGCGGCGCCTGACGATGCTCTACGAAAAGGGCCTGCTGGACGTCGGCCTGACGCCCCAAGTCTATCTGGAAGGGACTTCGAACCTCGTCGGACTCGACCTGCACCTCACCAAGGAGCGGCTCCGGGACCTGCTGCGCGCGCTGGAAGAGAAGAAGCGCCTGATCGCCATGCTCGACAAGTTCCTGGAGGGCGGCAGCGGCGAGATCCAGGTTCAGATCGGCCTCGGCGCGGCGCATCCGGCGCTGGGCGACTTCTCGCTGATCGGGCTGACTGTCGAAATGCCGGGCGGCCTGGAAACGCGAGTCGCCGTTCTCGGACCGATGCGAATGAACTATCCCCGGGTGATGTCCGCGGTTCTGCACGTCGGGCAGGCTCTGCGCAGCCTACCCCAGTAGCGCGCAGCCGTGAGCGCCAGTCGTGAAAAGGAAACCCGTCCCCGCCGTCGAGCGCGCCAAAGCGATTTGGGCGCGGTTTGTTAACCTTAAAGTAGAAACCCCTATGAATGACCAGGAGACCCCGCAGCCGGGGGCCGAAGAAGAATCCCCGGCGAGCACTGAGCTTGTCGAGACGCCCGAATCGATCGCAGCCGAGCGAGACCAGTTGCTGGCCGATAAGACCGACCTGCAAAACGCGGTCTTGCGCCACGCCGCCGACTTCGACAACTTCCGCAAACGCATCGAGCGCGAACGTGTGGATTTATACGAATACGCCGCGTCCGACGCGGTCAGCGCCTTGCTGCCCGTCCTGGACGACTTTGAACGCGCCCTGAGAGTGCAGACCACGGACACCGAGTACGTGAAGGGCATTGAGTTGATTTACCAGCGGATGTTCGAGGTTCTCTCGAAGCTCGGCCTGCAGCCCATCGAGGCCGAGGGCAAGCCGTTCGACCCGAACTTCCACCACGCCATCGAGATGGTTCAGACCGAGGAGTACGAGGACCAGACCGTGCTGGCCGAACTGCTGCGAGGCTATACCTTCAAGGGCCGGCTGTTACGGGCCTCGATGGTGAAAGTCGCGGTGCACGGCTAGGAGCCGGATCTGAGGAGTCCTGATTTGGTGAAACGCGATTATTACGAGATCCTCGGCATTGGGAAAAGCGCGGGCGAGCAGGAACTGAAAAGCGCCTACCGGAAGCTCGCGCTGAAGTACCACCCGGACCGCAACCCGCACAATCCGGAAGCCGAAGAGAGGTTCAAAGAAGCCGCCGAAGCTTACTCGGTCCTCAGCGACACGGAGAAGCGGCGCACTTACGACACCTTTGGGCACCAGGGGCTCGCCGGGGCCGCCGGAGCCGGCGCGGGATTCAACCCCGACGCCTTTGCGGACTTCTCCGACATCTTTGGCGATTTCTTCGGCTTCGGCGACCTCTTTGGCGGAGGCGGCCGGCGGCGCAACCGCGCCCAGCGCGGCGACGACGTACGCTACGACCTCGAGCTCACGTTCAACGACGCCAT
Source organism: Terriglobia bacterium (assembly GCA_963823095.1). Taxonomy (GTDB): domain Bacteria; phylum Acidobacteriota; class Terriglobia; order Bryobacterales; family Bryobacteraceae; genus CAIVVT01. The sequence continues at coordinate 16,020 of CAWGKI010000012.1, read as the reverse complement.
GCGCGGCCAGGAAGTGGAACTGCAGATTCCGCGCACCGAACCATGCTCATCGTGCCACGGGACGGGCGCCGAAGGCACCGACGGCTGGACCACTTGCTCGGTCTGCCGGGGCCGGGGCGAGATGCTCTACCAGCAGGGCTTCCTGAGCATCCGGCGCACTTGCTCGCAATGCGGCGGTTCGGGCAAACTGCTGCGCAAGCCTTGCCGCGTGTGCAAGGGCGAGGCCTTCATCCAGGTCACCAAGAAGCTCAAGGTGAAGATCCCCGCCGGGGTCGATACGGGAATGAAGATGCGCGTTCCGGGTGAAGGACAACCCGGCGCGAACGGCGGTCCGCAGGGCGATCTTTATGTCTTCCTGACTGTCCAGCCGCACCCGATCTTCGAGCGGCATGAGGACGATCTGCATTGCACCGTGCCCATCAACGTGGCCCAGGCCGCGCTCGGAACGGAGATCGAAATCGAGACTCTGAACGGGGTGAGAAAACTCAAGGTTCCCGAAGGCGTGCAGTCCGGCGAAACACTTCGTCTGCGCGGCTCCGGTGCGCCCCGCGTCAACAGCAGCGGCTCGGGCGACCTGATCGTCCACATCGAAGTCCGGACGCCGCGCAAGCTCAGCAAGGAGCAGCGCAAGCTGGTCGAACAACTGCGCGAGCTTCTCCCCGAGGGCGGGCAGCCCGCGGACAAGAGCCTGCTCGACAAGCTCAAAGACTACTTGATGTAGGCTGACAGGAGAGCTTTCGCCGCACGCGCCGGCGTTGCGTTGAATTATGTCCTTGTCACAACTCGATTGCCGAAGTCTCGTCACGCGAGATGCTCGCGTCGTCCGCGAAATGGGGCGGCAGGACCACAGCGGTCCTGTTGTTGCTCCTCTGGGGAGCCTTCTTCGTGGAACACACATCCGAGTGGTTACTGAGCGCTGGCAGACCGGCCCCGCCAACGTGGGTCTGGTTCCAGCACGCGGCTCACTTCGCCATGCTGGTGGGTCTCGGCGTGATGTTGAGATGGGGGAGGTTCGGCGCACTGATCCTGTTGATCGCAACCGTCGTTTTCTTCAGCTCGATCGGGATGCCCGCTTCCCTTTCATCGCGCTAATCAACCTCATCCCGGTCGCACTCGTCTGCGTTGCCTCAATCGCATCGAAGCCCACAGCGAGTTAGCCCTCGCGCTTTCAGGCCGACGCCCGGAAGCGATACTTGTCGATGCCCAGCTTCCGAATGCGGAAGTCCAGCGTCGAAGCGGGCAAGCCCAGCCTTTTCGCCGCGCCTCCGGAGCCGGAGACTTTTCCCCGCGACGTCTGCAACGCCGCTTCAATCGACTCCCGTTCTTTCTGCCCCAGTTCGGCGGCCAGCGGCTTTTCCGGAGCCCGATCTCCGCTCTGCAGCAGTTCCTTATCCACGGTGAGTGTGCCGCCATGCGAAAGCACTACGGCTCGCTCGATCACGTTCTCCAACTCACGAATGTTCCCTGGCCAAGCGTAGCTGCCGAGGCTGCTCAATGCGCGTTTGTCGATGCGCGCGATGGGCCGGCCGAACCGCTCGCCGTGCTTCTTGGCGAAGTGAGCCACCAGCAGCGGGACGTCCTGCGGGCGATCGCGCAGCGGGGGCATATGGATGGGGAACACGTTCAGTCGGTAGTACAGGTCACTGCGAAAGCGGCCTGCCCAGACATCGGACAGAAGGTTGCGATTCGTGGCGGCGATCAAGCGCACATCGACGCGAACCGTCTGCGAGCCGCCCAGCCGCTCGAACTCTCGCTCCTGCAGCACGCGCAATAGCAGGACCTGCGTTTCCTGGCTCATTTCACCGATCTCATCCAGGAAGAGCGTGCCGCCGTGCGCCTGTTCGAACCGGCCCTTACGGCGCTCGACCGCGCCGGTGAAGGCCCCCCGCTCGTGCCCGAACAGCTCCGAGGCGAGCAGGCTTTCCGGAATCGCCGCGCAGTTCACCTTGACCAACGGCGCGTGTGCCCGCAGCGAGCGGCGATGGATCGCACGAGCGATCAGTTCCTTGCCCGTGCCCGTCTCGCCGGTCAGCAGGACCGTCGCATCCGTACCAGCCACCTGCTCGGCCGCCGCGAGAACCCGGCGCAGAGGGGCGGAATCGCCCACGATCTCTTCGAACCAAGGCGTCTGTCCAAGCTGCTCGCGCAGGGCGATGTTCTCCGCCTCGAGTTGCTCCCGCAGGCGGCGGATTTCCTCGTTATTCGAGCGCGTTGGATACCGCTACGCCGAGAGCCTTGGCGATCTCCACCAGCAATTCCACCTGCCACGGAAGAAACGGGTCGGCCTGCGCCCGCGAGTAGACGCTGGTCCCAATCAACACTCCGCGCATGAACAGGGGAATCGAACAATAAGCGCGCACGCCCCCGGCGTAAAGCGCACGCTCATGCTCGAACCATGCCGGTTCGGCTGCCAGGTCATTGCAGATGTACGCCCGTCCCGGCTCGGGACTGCGGGAGATCGTCAGCTCGGAGTAGGGCCGCGCAGGCTTGTCCGGCAGGTTGGCGGCGAGCAGCCCGGCTTCGAATTCGCGCATCATGCGCAAGACCCGCGTGCGATTATCCTCGGCCTGATCTACCGGAGTCACTCCGGGCGCATGGAGAGCGTACAAGTCGTGCTTATGGCCTTCCAGGTGGATGATGGCGAGTGCTGAGAAGGGGACGGCGGGCACAAGGATATCGCTCAACGCGGCCAAGACGCTCTGCAAGTGGCGCTCGGAATTGACCGCCTCCCAGACGCGCAGAATCAGATGGTGGCGCGCCTCCTGGGTGGGTATTGCTTGTTGTGAGTCCATTGTGAATTGACAGTTTATTGTGAATTCTGAATTGTGAAATAATCCAGTGATTCATTCTAATCCGTTTTTTGTGAATAGCATAGGGCTAACAATGCGTTTGGCATCAAGATTGCCTTATCCCAGCCAGAGGGAAACTCATGGCAGCGATTGAGACTTCGAATTTGAGCAAGGCGTACCCGCACGGAGTGAAGGCGCTCGACCAGGTCAGCCTCCGTATCGACTCAGGGCTGATCTTCGGGCTGCTGGGACCGAACGGCGCGGGCAAGTCAACTCTTATGAAGATCCTTTCCACGCTCTCGCGGCCTACTTCGGGCGAAGCGAAGATCCTGGGCATGGACGTATCCACACACGCCGCGGAGATTCGCCGTCATATCGGCTGCGTGTTCCAGCGTTCGGCCGTGGATCTGGAAGCGACGGGCCGCGAGAACCTGCTGCTGCAAGGGCGTCTCCACCGACTGAGCGGCGCGGATCTCGAAACGAGGGTTTCCGAGTTGCTGGAGCGGTTCCAACTCAGCCACGCCGCCGGACAGATCGTCCGCAAGTACTCCGGCGGAATGCAGCGCAAACTGGATCTCGCTCTCGGGCTGATTCATCGACCGCGCGTGCTGTTCCTGGACGAGCCCACGACCGGCCTCGACCCGCAGGCGCGCGCCGATCTTTGGACGGAGATCGCCAATCTCGCGTCCTTGGACGGCATCACGGTTCTGTTGACGACGCACTACTTGGAGGAAGCAGACAAGCTCGCTCATAAGCTGGCGTTGATCGACCGGGGCCGGGTGGTGGCCCGAGGCACGCCTTCGCAATTGAAGAGCGAGTTGGAGGGCGACACAGTCGTGCTCGACCTGCAGAAACCGTCCGAGGATGGCCGGATCCGCAGCCTGCTGATGGGCGTCAAGGGCGTAACTCACGTGGATCTGAACGGGCAGACGGTCCGGGCTCGCGCGCCATTCGGAGCCATCGCCGTCCCGGCCATGCTCGCCACGCTGGAACGCGAACTGGTGACGGTGAACTCGGTCCACGTCTCGCGGCCGTCGCTGGACGACGTGTACCTGCGCTATGCGGGCCGAACTCTTCAACAAGCCGAAACGGAGGCCAAACGATGAATTCGCTGAAAGATTGCTGGTATCATGGCCGCGCGCCACACCATGAAGTTTCTGCGCCAGCCCTGGTACATCGGGTTCGCGCTGGCCCAGCCGATCATTTACCTGTGCTTCTTCGGACAGCTCTTCCAACGCGTGGCGAACCTGCCCGGCTTCGGCGGAGGCTCCTATGTGGCCTTCCTGACGCCCGGGCTTGTTGTGATGAACGCCGTCTTCTCCGCAGGCTGGACCGGCATGGGCATCATCGACGACATCAACCGGGGCATCATGGACCGCTTCCTGATTACGCCAGCCGGCCGGTTCTCGCTGATCGGAGGGCGCCTGCTGTCCTTGGGTCTCAGCAATCTGGTGCAGGCCGGGATCCTGCTCGGGTTGGGATGGCTGATGGGCGCGCGTCTGCAGGGCGGCTTCACGGGCGTCTTCGTATTGCTGCTGAGTTCCATTCTTCCTCTCCGCCCCGTTCGCGGCGCTGTCGTGCGCGATGGGGCTGATGTTGCGGCAGACCGAGTCGGTGATCGGAGCGGTCAACTTCATCCTCTGGCCGTTGACGTTCCTCTCGCCCGTCTTCATGGCCACGGCGCTCATGCCGCGCTGGATTCAAGTCGCCGCGCAGCTCAATCCCGTCGGCTGGAGCGCAACCGCAGCGCGGGCAGCTTTGAGGATGACTCCCGATTGGGGCCTGATCGCGGGGAATCTCGCGCTGTTGATCGCCTTCGGAGCAATAGCTGGCTGGCTCGCTACACGCGCGTTCGGCTTCTACCAACGGTCGTTGTGAAGCAGAAGAAGCGAGGCGCGCGCGGATAGCGCGGCCTCGCGATTACTCGGGAGATTGGCGTTCGTGCGTCCCACTGGCCTTTACCCATCAAAACCACTTCACCTCCATCTCCAGAATGGGGCTGCGGGGTGATCGCCCATCGCCGTAAGATGTTCACAGACAACCTGTTACAGGCACATGCGGTTACCGCAAGATTCAGTCGGACAAGGAGCGCTCCTACTGGCAAACCTCATCAGGATTCTAATAACCTATTTCGTATCAATAGCTTGAGCGGAGTGACGCACCAGGACGTCCCTTTCTCGCTTTCTCACACTGATCTCTCCGGAATCCGACAACTCGACCGGCGTTGCATCTCTGTAAGATACTGACAAACTGCAGGCTACATGCCAGATTCTAGATTTTCCGGTCTGCGGAGGGGCGCGATCACCTGAGAGCGGTCAAGCAATTGAAAGCCAGGTACACCGCCGGGACGATTATCAGTAGCGAAAGCAGTCGGATGGACACGAGGGGCACCGAATGCCCCTGGGGCCAGTCGTTGTTGCGAAGCTTGAGATATCTATCAAACCACCACTTGGGTCTGAACAGCATCAGGCCGCCGCACGCAAGCGCGCCGACGCAGGTCACGAGACATGCGATTGTCCGAACAGCGTGACTGCCACCGGGGAAGGCGAACAGCAGAGTCATATTGCTGACAGACTCTTCTCCCCCGAGAATGCCCACGAGCATCCACGAAACGATGCCGAACACCAAGCAGCCGAGCAGTCGGATTTCGACGTACCAACCATCTGGAGATGGCCGTTTGCGTAAAAATATCCCCTGGAAGCCAATGTATGGCGGGAGGCGCAACCACTTGCTGGGCCACAGAACCATCAGGGCACTGTTCACGAGAACTAACCCTAGAATGGCGAGGACCACTAAATAGCCTGCAAACCTCGTCGAGGTGGTTGAGTTGAGTAACGCCAGCATTTTAATGTCGCCCACTTAATGCGGACAGTTCTGAACGCAGAAGCCGTAGCCTCCGCCAGCGGCGACAGGGACTCTGGTTCCGAAGCTGGGGCCAACAACTGGCGACTGCCCTGGGCTCGCCATGACGGTCGTCCCAGCCCACGGCAGGGGTTGGTAAGTCACGGACCCGCTCCAACCACCAAGGGTCTGATTGGGATCCTGCCCATTGGGGAAGTAGTAACCGCTAACATTAAATCCATTGCCGCCGCCAAGGCCCGGGGAGAACGTCGCGGCTGGACCGACATACACAGTTCCACTCGTCGGTATCCAGGCCACGGTGCCGCCGACCCCGAACATGCTGCCGATCGCATATCCCGGGAATAGGCCGGCACCCCCCATAGCGCCGCCGATGAGGGCTCCAACCGGGCCCAGCCCCGTTGTAAGGGTCACGGACCATGCAGAAATCGCAGCTGTAGTTACGTACGTAATTCTTGTGCTTGTGACCTCCGAGCCGTTCATCCAGGAGGCGCTCTGAAGCTGCGGAGGCTGCCCCAGATAGCCCGGCAGCACTGTCTGAAAAACGTAGTTGATCTCCCCCGCGGCCAAATCACTCGATACTGATCCAATTGACGATTCTCCTGGTTGCGTACCTTGCCCAGGAACTGCGCCCGGCGCGGCGCTTCCATAGATTTCTGAGGCCGACGGTGCCGACCCAATTCCCGAGAAGAACGAGCCTGGGGCGGTCGCCCCATAGCATCCCTCACCCATCCAGGTCTGCCCTGGCCCGCATTGTCCATCCAATCCGGTCGGGTCGTTGCTGTTGACCGGATCGCCCATGACGTAGCTGTACCGATTCCAGCTTAGGGGAGTCTGCAGATGCCCGCGGCTTCCGCTCGGATCCGCCGTCGTAAACCTGCCTCTCGCCGGATCATAGAATCGGTTCTGCGCATAGTCCAGACCCCGTGTGACAAACGATCCGGTAATCATGCTCCAATAGCCGTCTCGGTGGTAGGTTCCGAATGCTACGTCCATCACACTGTCCAGGGGTCCGCCGCAATTCGGCCAGCACCCCGGAAGACTTTGGGTGGGCACGGGCATGTTCGCGATCCACTGGCCCTGCGGATAGTAAGCGTAGCTGCTCACCCCGCCCCAAGCCGACATCTGAACTACGGAACCGAGCCGGTCCGTCATCACCGGATACCTGTTCTGCCACACCAGCCGTCCCGCAAAATGCAATTCGTCGGTGAAGGCGTACCAATTCGATGCGCCGGTTGAGTTCTGCGTCAGCTTTCCCATGTGCGTCCCATCGGGCCCATAGAAATGCCAGTTAGCGCCGTCATACAGCCGCTCGCCACCGGATCCATGGCGGTAATTGAGCCCATTGGCCACTGAAAGCCGGTTCTCGCTGTCATAGGAAAACGCGTTGGGCCCGGAAGCGCCCGGCGATGCCGTCAGGTTGCCCGCGGCGTCGTAAGTGAAGCCCGAGCTCGTGATGCGATTCGTGTTCGGATCGACTGTCAAGTTCATGGCCGGCGCGGAACCGCTGGTTACATTTTGCTGCAAAAGGTTGCCGAATGGGTCGTAAACAAAGGATTGGCCCCAGGCGAGAACGCCGGTCGTACTCGCCGACGTCGCTCTGGTCATCCGGCTGGGTGCGCCGTCTCCGACATGTGGGCTGGAACGCGCGGCTGGTTGTAGCTTCGGATGGTCGAACGTGTCGGGCCGGAAACAGGGACAGAGTGAATTGTTTTCGGCGAGAAGTGGTGTGTCCCACTGGCATTTGCGCATCAAAACAACTTCACTTCCATCTCCAGAATCGGGCCGCGGGGTGATCGCCCAGCGCCGTAAGATGTTAACAGACAACCGGTTACGGGCACATGCGGTTACCGCAAGAGTCAGTCGGACAAGGAGCGCTCCTACTGGCAAACCTCATCAGGATTCTAATAACCTATTTCGTATCAATAGCTTGAGCGGAGTGACACACCAGGACGTCCCTTTCTCGCTTTCCCCTTTTCCAGGACGTCCCTTTCTCCACTTTCTCCAGCGGTCAGTCCGTACCGGCCCTGATTCACTTACCCTGCTGGCTGGAGCGGGCGGTGTGAGAAAAGAAAAACAGCAAAGGCGATCACGATAATGCCTGCCATGCCCAATGCGATCATAAGAGCTTGGATGTGTAAGTCCTCATCAATGTAGATCCCAACCATACGATCCTTGACCTCGCCCCTCCAGTATGGTTGGACGACCAAATCTACCGCTTGGCGGGGTTGGCCCGAAACCGCCAAGTGGATCTTTACAACTGCGCCTGGAGGCGCTCGGAAAATCAGGCCAGCCGGCTCGCAATCGATGGAGTAGCCGTAAGGAACACCAGCGGTTTCGAGGCCCACCAGCTGATCGCCGATTCTGACTTCCACCCTGACGCCCAGATCCTTAAGGCAGTACATGTAGTGCCTCGGGCCCGGCGCAACGGCCCCGATGAGGTACCCCGGATCTCCCCAGTTGCGAATAATCCGCCTCCAGGAAGCATCGTTGGGTATTGTCGTCGTAACCGCTACGCCCAGGTCACCCGCCGCTTGACTAAGGGGTACTGAGGCCAATCTCTGAAACGCCGTGCGCACATCGGCGGGCCGAACCGGATCTGAGACCCAAATCCACGCCCAGTACACCGCCGCGGGTACCAGCAGCGCCACTCCAAGCATGCCAACCCATATACCACTTCAGCATGATCGTTCCCCTACGGAAAGACGATGGGAGACCACCAGCCGTACGCAGTTGTAGGCGGGTTCGGATTGAAGCCACTAACGACCCCAAAATAATGGGCTGCGCTGTTGCTGTTTGGCCCCCCAATACCCAAAGCGGCGATCGGATTGTAAACGACCGTGTTGTTGTGGTTGTTTTGCCAATCCCTAGCCGCGCCTACCATGGCATCCACTTGATCGCAATACATCCACGACAATCCGCTCTTCCAGTCAGTATGCGCGGCGCTGCTGTCCGTGCCATTGTTGCTTCCGGCCGTAGCAGAAACATTCAAATAACGAGTTCCCGATGTATTCGGGTCCGTCGGCCCAGCTGAGATGATGTACTGTGTGCCGGTCGAATCCTGAACCCACCAAAACGTGTGGACCGCGTTCACTTTTGAAGCCTTCGGATCGTTAACGGGTCGGTCCTTTAGCTGGGCAAAGCATTCGGTCGATGACGGGGATGTGCCACCCCCGCCGCTACCTCCGCCGCCATAATATCGTGGTCCTCCGCCGAACACAGGCCCACCGAGCCAACCTCCGAAGTCGCCCCAGTCGCCCCACCCTCCACCACCGCCCCCTCCTTCGCATGGCCCGGAAAGGACCGTCCCAGATCCAACTTCGGTCCGCAGTTGGATCCGCCGTATCCAGGCATTGCCACCAGAAGCCCTGACGGATCGTTCTTATTAATCGGATCGCCGTGTGAGTATGAATAACGGTTGAAGCTCAGCGGATTACTCGGGTCCATGCTCCCGCCGTACGGATCCGCCGTCGTAAACCTCCCCCTGGCAGGATCATAGAATCGGTTCTGCGCATAGTCCAGACCCCGTGTGACAAACGATCCGGTAATCATGCTCCAATAGCCGTCGCGGTGATAGGTCCCGAAGGCTACGTCCATCACACTGTTCAGGGCTCCGCCGCAACTCGGCCAGCACCCCGGAAGACTCTGGTCGGGCGTGGGCATGTTCGCAATCCACTGGCCTTGCGGATAGTAGGCGTAGTTGTTTACCCGGTCCCGAAGCGACATCTGGACCACGGAACCGAGCCGGTCCGTCATCACCGGCAAGCTGTTCTGCCACACCAGCCGTCCCGCAAAATGCATTTCGTCGGTGAAGTCGTACCAGTTCGGATCGCCGGTTGTGTTCTGCGTCAGCTTTCCCAGGTGCGTTCCATCGGGCCCATAGAAATGCCAGTTCGCGCCGTCAAACATACGTTCGCCGCTGATTCCATAACGGTAATTGAGCCCATTGGCCACCGAAAGCCGGTTCTCGCTGTCATAGGAAAACGTGTTGGGCCCGGAAGCGCCCGGCGACGCCGTCAGATTGCCCGCGGCGTCGTAGCTGAAGCCCGAGCTCGTGATTCGGTTCGTGTTCGGATCGACTGTCAGGTTCATGGCCGGCGCTGAGCCGCTGGTTACATTCTGCTGCAAAAGGTTGCCGAACGGGTCGTAAACAAACGATTGTCCCCAGGCGAGAACGGCGGTCGAACTCGCCGACGTGGCGGAGGTCAGCCGGCCGAGGGAATCGGGCAAATCATCCCCGAAGCGCGGTCCGTATCGCGCGTCCGGCTGCGACTTCGGATGGTCGAAGGGGTCCGGCCGGAAACAGGGACAGAGTGAATTGTTTTCGGCGAGGGTCGGTGTGTCCCACCGGCAGTTGCGCATCAAAACAACTTCACTGATCTCTCCAGAATAAGGCCACCGGCCAGCCGTTGCATCCTTGTAAGCTACTGAAAAACCATAAGTTACAGGTTCCAGCCGTCGCAGCAAACCCAAGCTGGCGAAGGAGCGCTGGTTCTGGGCTACCGCGTAGTGTTTCAGATAACTCCTTTAGCTTCAATTGCTTGGACAGCGTGACGGGTCAGGCTGTCCCTTTTCCGAAAATCGACTTGCCTCACTGCCAGGCGTACTTAAGGAGGGGGGGAGGGGGAGGGGGGTGGGTGGGGGCAGCGGCGGTTATTAAAGGGGAAACATAGAAGGATTTATGGGGGAGGAGGGCCGGCCTGGCGGAAATGGTGTGGGCGCGGAGTGTGTTCTTCTTTTGGGGGGCGGTGTGGGGGGGGGCGGGGAGGCGTGGTGTTGGAGGGGGAGATGCGGTATGGGATGTTCAGGCGGGGGTTCTTGGGACCACGTGTATATGATGTGGGAGTGGAAATGAACATCGGGGTCAGTTGTTGGTTGGTCGGCATGTTGTGGGGGGTGTTGGGGCGGGGGGGGGGGTAGGTCTCCGCCGTTGTGGGGGGGGGGTTTTCTGGTGGGGTTTAGGGGTCCGTGGTGAGCACTTCCTTCCATCTCCAGAATCGGGCTGCGGGGTGATCGCCAAGCGCCGTAAGATGTTCACAGACAACCGGTTACAGGCACATGCGGTTACCGCAAGATTCAGTCGGGCAAAGAGCGCCCTTACCGGAAAACCTCATCATGCTTCTATTAACCCATTTATTATCAATAGCTTGAGCGGAGTGACACACCAGGACGTCCCTTTCTCCCGTTCCAGCGCCCTTCCCCGTCGGCAGCGTAGGTCCAGTTCGGAAGTCCGCTCAGATTGGCGTTGAGCGTGTTCTGCAGCCCGTTGGCCCAGTAGCTGGCGCTCACATGATAGTAGCCGCCCGAGTGTGGCGTGGATTCAATCCAGGGACTGTCTACACTGAACCACTCGAGCGAGATAAGCACACTAGCCATAGGTTGCCCAGATTGGGGCTTCGCGCCTTCAGGCTGCGCCGTTCCTTGTCATCGAAGTCGGTCGTGGGAAGTGCAATTGAAAATAGATTCGCCATATGCGACGTTGAACTCTAGGGAGTAGAAGGCAGCCGGCTTACGTCCAAAGAAGTTGTCTTCAGCCTTGCGCGGAACCTTAATACCATCAACTTCCTGGTAGGAAAGTATTGTGATATCTGGATGCCTCCAGTCGGGGAAAAATACGCGCAATGGCAGGTTCGTTTCAAGATCAAGATAGAACTCAACTGTTCGACCATTAGCTGTGGCAGTCAGTATGTTCACTCGTTTTCGGCCGACCCGCCCTGGACGCATATCATGGACAACCGGTCGAACTAATTTGCTCTCGAGTATGAACGGCAACACCTCTCCGGCTACTCGGCCATACCCGGAGATCGGGTTGTCCATTAGCGTCCAGGTTGGTGCCGACTCGCCGGACTGAAGAAGGCACGTCTTCCCATCCGCCGGCGCGGAAACACCTACAACGCCAGGCGCTTTTGTGTGAAGTGTGTCGTCCCAAAACCTCATTCTAGCCGGCGGAACAATTAATAGCTCTTGCACTGTGCGGTTCGTCTCCTTGCCGTAGCGAATGGAGACGAGTATATTGTCAATGGCCTGAAGTTTAGCGTGGCCGCCCTGCGCCTTTATGGCCTTTTCCCATATTTCGCTTGGGCTTTGCTTCTCAGCGGCGAGAGACAGAAAAACTCCCAATGTCCACATGATGACTATGGCTGCCACATTTGTAATCTTCATGGCACAGGCACCTTCGGTATCCATGAACCTGGAGTTCTATATTCAAAAATACCGTGAAGCAACATTCCAATCGGATTGTAAGGATTGAAAGCATCAACATCTGCATAGGACAACAGACTTCCCAAGTTGACTTGAAGACTCCCCGGGCCAAACGCGGAGCTTCTGTAATCTGTATTAGGTCCAGTCTCTCCCGTGTGCTCACGCCCCAACGGTCCACTGTCAAACAAGCCTCCGTTGAGCAAGTCCTTCACTTGATTCTGAGTGCCATCCTTCCATGTAATCAGGATCCCCTCTCCATGAGCAGGACTCGGAATCGCACCAGCAATATAATCAAACAGACCGGCCGCGTAAAGGTAGGCAAGTGCTTTTTGCTGAGGACTGCTAAATTGAAAATTTGCATTTACCACTGTTCTAATATCAAGATTTTGATGTGAGGACATGAACTGAAGGTATATGCTACTATTTATTCCGTGGTGTCGCAAGAGAGAGTTCGCATAGCCAGCGTCGAATTCATCCTGCATTCTTCCAGCATACTGTGTGTATGCTGCTGCTAGGTCTGATGACGCACCACCGTAGTTGTAACATCCCTCCCCCATCCACGTTTGCCCTGGCCCGCATTGTCCATCCAATCCGGTCGGGTCGTTGCTGTTGACCGGATCGCCCATGACGTAGCTGTACCGATTCCAGCTTAGGGGAGTCTGCAGATGCCCGCTGCTTCCGCTCGGATCCGCCGTCGTAAACCTGCCCCTGGCCGGATCATAGAATCGGTTCTGCGCATAGTCCAGACCCCGTGTGACAAACGATCCGGTAATATTGCTCCAATAGCCGTCTCGGTGGTAAGTACCGAATGCTACGTCCATCACACTGTTCAGGGCTCCGCCGCAACTCGGCCAGCAGCCGGGAAGACTCTGGTCGGGCGTGGGCATGTTCGCAATCCACTGGCCCTGCGGATAGTAGGCGTAGTTGTTTACCCGGTCCCGAAGCGACATCTGGACTACTGAACCGAGACGGTCCGTCATCACCGGAAAGCTGTTCTGCCACACCAGCCGTCCCGCAAAATGCAATTCGACGGAGAAATCGTACCAATTCGGATCGCCGGTTGTGTTCTGCGTCAGTTTGCCCAGGTGCGTTCCATCGGGCCCATAGAAATGCCAGTTCGCGCCGTCAAACAGCCGTTCGCCGCTGGATCCATAGCGGTAATTGAGCCCATTGGCCACCGAAAGCCGGTTCTCGCTGTCGTAGGAGAACGCGTTCGGCCCGGAAGCGCCCGGCGACGCCGTCAGGTTGCCCGCGGCGTCGTAGCTGAAGCCCGAGCTCGTTATTCGATTCGTGTTCGGATCGACAGTCAAGTTCATGGCCGGCGCGTTGCCGCTGGTTACATTCTGCTGCAAAAGGTTGCCGAATGGGTCGTAAACAAACGACTGGCCCCAGGCGAGAACGCCGGTCGAACTCGCCGACGTGGCGGAGGTCAGCCGGCCGAGGGAATCGGGCAAATCATCCCCGAAGCGCGGTCCGTATCGCGCGTCCGGCTGCGACTTCGGATGGTCGAAGGGGTCCGGCCGGAAACAGGGACAGAGTGAATTGTTTTCGGCGAGGGTCGGTGTGTCCCACCGGCAGTTGCGCATCAAAACAACTTCACTGATCTCTCCAGAATAAGGCCACCGGCCAGCCGTTGCATCCTTGTAAGCTACTGAAAAACCATAAGTTACAGGTTCCAGCCGTCGCAGCAAACCCAAGCTGGCGAAGGAGCGCTGGTTCTGGGCTACCGCGTAGTGTTTCAGATAACTCCTTTAGCTTCAATTGCTTGGACAGCGTGACGGGTCAGGCTGTCCCTTTTCCCATTTTTTTTTGCGATTTTCGCTGTCGTGCGAGTATGTACGACTGGGCGACTGGATCATATTGCCAGCGGCGTCATAGACGAAACCCGAGTCGTGATTCGGTTCGTGTTGGGATCCACGGTCAAGTTCATAGCCGGCGCCGATCCACTGGTTACATTCTGCTGCAAAAGGTTGCCGAATGGGTCGTAAACAAACGACTGCCCCAAGCGAGGTCGCCTGTCGCGCTTTGGGAGTTCGCAGACGTCAGCCGGCCGAGGGTGTCGTATGAGCTCATCGGGATTCGAGTGTCCGGCGTCGTAAACCTGCCTCTAGCGGGATTATAGTAGCGGTTGACCATGGACGCTTACTCTGCGTGTCTCTTAGGTCGATCTGAAGCTTCCATTATTTGCCTCAAAAGATGCTCGTACTGATGACCTTTAGGGTCGTTCTTGATAAAGCATAAATTCCTCGCTCCAAACAATCCCTTCTCTGATTGCCACAAAATGATCACAAAATGCAGCGATGGCGGTGCGTCCCCAACGCTTTTCGATCAAAGGAGACTCGCAACGCATACGATGCCCCAACCGCAGCCAGACCGCCGATGTCCTGGCGCCCAACATTGATCCCGTGTTCGCGTCCTACCTCTTGGTCCGCCCAAGTAAAAAGAGGGTGCGTGCTTGGCTGGTCCTTCAGGGCATCACGGACAAGCAATTCAATACTTGCACCACCAACGGGGAGGTTTCCTTGGATAGAATTTTCGGGAGAGAAATTGTAGAAGGCCGGCACGTCGCCGTTGTCGAACATGAACCACCCTTTCGGAAACATGACGGAGAACCCATGCTTATCGTCGATGATTCGATCGGGACGGCCACCCGCTTGCGACTTCACATGACCGCCTGACGCCACCGTACATGCAAGCCCTAGACCGCACACGAACGCTGCTAATTTTTGCATTTTGTGGACCCTACTTGACCTGATGGGTATTTCAGACCGTCGGGATCGCCCCCCATTGCCTTGAGCGCGTCGGAGATGACATTGCCCAGTGCCACGCAACCAGCACCCTGACAGTACGCCGGGGGTCTTACCCAGTTCCAACCCCTCCTGTCCAGCAAACCAGGAAGGCCGCTATACATTTGAGAGACGGTAAAATTGTACTTGTTGACGTATTTGTTGAGCGTGCTCCCTTCAGCGAGGATGGCATCACCCACCCCACCAGGAAATCTGCTATTGCCACCACTGTCCTTTAACCCGAACGGATTATTCATGGTTTGCGCGACGTTCCAAGTTCCCCATCCTGACTCTGCCGTTTCGGCTATGAAAAGGCGCGGGTCAACGCCTACCAACTTCGCTTCAGCCATTACGTCGGAAACAAGTGTCTTGTCCTGTGTGATAAGAAGCGGGGAGCCTTTGTCCTTCAAAAAACTCGACATGACGCTTCGCAGGAGTTCGTCACACGGAGGCAGCCCCCCTCCTCCGCTACCGGGACCGTCGAGCCCCAGCATTGGTTGATGCACTGGGCCGGGCAGCATGGATCCCCAGAAGAGAGAAAAACTCATCCAGTTTTGCCCTGTCTGATACCAGGGATTCGCGATAAACAATCCTTCCGGATCGTTGAAATTGACCGGATCGCCCTCCGTGTACGAATACCGATTCCAACTATTCGGCCGGGCTATCGTACCTGAAGCTGCCGGGTCCGCACTCGTAAACCTGCCCCTCGCCGGATCATAGAATCGGTTCTGCGCATAGTCCAGACCCCGTGTGACAAACGATCCGGTAATCATGCTCCAATAGCCGTCTCGGTGGTAGGTACCGAATGCTACGTCCATCACACGTCCCTGCCTCCACCGCAATTCGGCCAGCAGCCGGGAATACTTTGGTCGGGCGTGGGCATGTTCGCAATCCACTGGCCCTGCGGATAGTAGGCGTAGTTGTTTACCCGGTCCCGAAGCGAAACATCCTGACTACTGAACCGAGCCGGTCCGTCATCACCGGAAAGCTGTTCTGCCACACCAGCCGTCCCGCAAAGTGCAATTCGTCGGTGAAGGCGTACCAATTCGATGCGCCGGTTGAGTTCTGCGTCAGCTTTCCCAAGTGCGTCTCCCACCGGGCCCATAGAAATGCCAGTTAGCGCCGTCATACAGCCGCTCGCCACCGGATCCATGGCGGTAATTGAGCCCATTGGCCACCGAAAGCCGGTTCCCGCCGTCATAGGAAAACGCGTTGGGCCCGGAAGCGCCCGGCGACGCGGTCAGATTGCCCGCGGCGTCGTACCTGAAGCCCGGCATGTTGACGCGGTTCGTGTTCGGATCGACTGTCAAGTTCATAGCAGTAGAGCCGCTGGTTACATTCTGCTGCAAAAGGTTGCCGAATGGATCGTAAACAAACGACTGGCC
>CAWGKI010000011.1:0-8401 GCA_963823095.1 Terriglobia bacterium | reverse complement strand
TACCGCGCGGTCGACAAGATGGGCCAGATGTTTTGGCTCCTCGAAAGTCTGTGCGGGGGCCTTGGATTTGGGCATAGCGAGGAAAACTCCATGCTAGCGCAGCCGGAAGCGCGCATTGTGGGGCGGCGCTCCAGCGCGGCGATCCGGCCGGCCTAGTTCGACCGGCCCAATTCGAGCGGCTTCGAGTATCCCGTCATCTCCAGGTAGCCGCGCCCGGCGATGGGCTTGCCCGCGCGTGTACCGGTGACTTCTATAGCGCCTTCCCAATACGAGGGCGAAATGTCGCTGCTGCTGCTTAGTTCCTGCGAATCCAGCCTGGTTGTCAACGACAGATCCAAGCGCAACGATGGAACCGCGATGCGCCAGGCGACGGGGTAGCGCGCGCCGGTACGCGGGCTGGTCCACGTTGCGCCCGGCGAAAGCTGGAACTCTGGGGAGGGCAGGGCACGCGTTCCGCCGTTTGAATTAACCAGCGTTCCGTGCGACCAGCGTCCCGCCGCGCCGTCTTTCTGGCGCATTCGGTAGAGCATCAACTCGGAGCCGTCATCGAGTTGCAGGCTGAACCAGTCCCAGCCGGCCTGGTCCGCCGCGAGCGAATTCGTGAAGAACTCATGGTCCATCCAGGAGAGTCCGCTGACCTCGAATCGCTTACCCTCGATCTCGATGGATCCCGTGGTTCGCATCCGCGTGAGCGAAATGTAGTGCGAAGCGTGCCCCGCGCCCTCCGCCTTCTGGCTGATGCCGTTGACGCCGTGGATCACCGGCGGTTTGTCACTGACGAGACTCAACCGGATTGAGAACTTGTCTGCTATCCCCTGCAGCGTCTGCGAGCGAAACCCGCCGTGTTGCGATGGGTCGAGTTGCCACTGCGATTGCCAGTTCCCGTTCCAGACACGGGCGTAATTGCCATCAGCCGCCAGATCCGCGCCGGCTATGCCAGGGCCGGGCCGGTTCAGCCGCTCGCGCTGATAGAACCGTCTGCCGTCCAGGTCGCTGACAGTGAAATGGGCGAGGTAGACGTCGGGTACTTCCCAGACGCCGGGCCTTCCATTCCGTCCGAGCGCTTGGCGAAAGAAGGTGAGTTCGAAGCCGAAGCGGCGGCCATCGCTCGTCGCCAGATTCCCCGTGTAGTACCACCACTCGGTCTTGAAGGCAGCATGGTTGAAGTGGTCGCGCGGGAACTGAAAGCGGTATCCCGGTTTGGCGATTTGAAACTGCTCTGGCTCGGCGCCTGAAACAGTAGCGCAAAGCAGCAACACTACTGTGGCCAAGCACTGGCTACTCCTCATGCACCACCTCAATCGGATTCAGCCGCGTAGCGATGCGCGCCGGTTGAATCGAGGCGAGCAGGGTGGCTGCGTACACCACGCTCAACGCTCCGAGCAGCACGCCTACAGGCCAGTGGAACTGAATCGTCCAGCCGAAGGACTGCCGGTTGATGACATAGATCAGCAGCAGCGAGAGCAGATAGCCCAGGCCGAGGCCCGCTGCGTTCCCCGCCAGACCGAGCATTCCCGCCTCGAACAAAATCAGCCTGCGGATCTGGCCGGAGGCGGCGCCAAGAAACCGCAGCAGGCCGAATTCGCGCCGGCGGTCGATGATTAACGCAATCAGAGCGCCCGCCACGCCCATAACGGCCACGAACACGGCGACGGCTTCCAAAGCGTAGGTGATGGCGAAGGTGCGGTCGAAGATGCGGATCGCTTCTTCCCGCACGTTGCGGTTGGTGAAGACGCGGATCATGCGACCGGCCAGCGCCTGCTCCACCGCGCGCTTGCCCTGTTCCAGTGGGACTCCAGGCTTCAGGTAGATCGCCACGCTGGTAACGGCCGGATCGGGCAGGTAACGCAGCAGCGTGGCGCGATCCATCACGATGGCGCCGCGCTCGCTTGAGTAGTCGGCGTAGATGGCGGCGATGCGCACGCGCACTTCATGCCCGCCCAGATTCAAATGCAGCACGTCGCCCGTGCGCAGGGAATGCTTGTTTGCGAACGGTTCGCTGACGATTACGCCTGCACCCGATCTCACCTCGCGGGCGACGTCGCTTGGATTCTCGCCTCCCAGGTACGGCCGTGCAACTCGCCTGGTAGACCGCGGCGCATCGCTGGCCACCAACGTTGCAGGCCGGCCTTGATACTCGATGGAGTAGCTGCGAAGGGCGTCGGCGGCGAGTACCTCGGGAAGCGGCTTCAGCCGTTCCGCCGTGTCGGGGGACAGGGCGGGGAATCGGTCGCCCGACGAGCCTGCCGCCGAACGAACGAAGAGATCCGCTTGCAGACGGTCCTCCATCCAGACGACGACGGTCTGGCGGAAACTGCCTACCATGATGGCCACCGCAACCATCATGGCTACGGCCGTTGTCAGCGCGCCCACCAGGACGGAAGTTCGACGCAGTGAGCCGGCAAGACTGCGCGACGCGAGAAGGGCTTCCACGCCCAGGAAGCGCTCCAGGTATCGTCCTGAGAGTGCCGACAAGCCAGCCACAATCGCGGGGATGGCCAGCGCGGCGGCGCCGATCATCAGCACGGCTGCGAGATATCCAAACAGCGGCTTGCCGGCCACTGGAGCCTGCAATAGCGGCCCAGTACGCGACTGCGCCGAGCAGCAGCGCCAACGCGAGTCCTCGCAGCTTGTGCACGCGGGCCTGATGCTCTATGCGGCCTCGCGCCATCGCCTCCACGGGCGCGACGCGGGATGCCTCCCAGGCCGGCGCGAGCGATGAGAGAACGGAGACGCCCACGCCCAGAGCGATGCTGAGCAGGGCGGTCAACGGTGTGAACGCGATCGCGCCAGGCCGGCTGCTGACATACAGCGAGTTCACGGTTGCGGCGACCATCCCCACGGCTCCCGAGGCGAGCAATCGCCCCAGAAGAACGCCCGCGACGGAGCCGCCCAGGCCGATGATCGCGGCCTCGGTGAGAAACGCCGCGAGCACGCCGCCGCGTGTCGCTCCCAACGCGCGCAGAACGCCGATCTCGGCCCGCCGCCGCACCACCGAAACCGAGATCGTGTTGTAGATGAGGAACGCGCCGACGATCAATGCGATATAGCTGAGCACGCTCAGATTCCAACGAAACGCCTCCAGCATCTTGCGGTTTTCGTTGGTGCGCGAACCTGCAGGAGCGAGAGTCACGTCCGGCGGGAGGGCAGCTTGCAGAACCGCGCTCCAATCCCTCGATGCACCGCCTTTCGGGGTGTCGATCAGGATGCGATCCAACCGGCCGCCGCGATCGAGGATGCGGCTGAGAGGCGCCAGATCCATGACGATGACATCACTTGAGCCTGCGCCAAGTACGCCTTGAATGGGAACCTCGGCACGGCGGTCGTTGACGACGATGCGAATGTTGCCGCCGCTTTTTAGCCGAAGATCGCGCGCCAACTCGACGCCAACCCACGCACCCTCCGCGCTGGCGGATTGACTGAGATCGGGCCGTTGTTTCTGGCGTTCGAGAGCACCCGCCACCATGTCCACGCCGATCAACGGAACAACCCGCAACGACGGTTCCACCATCGCGTTCGCTTCGATGCGCGCTTGCAGTTTCAAGTCATAGGGCAGCGTTGCCAGACGGCCGAGCGCTTCGGGCGGGACGCCTCCGGTCGCGGTGACCTCGAAGTCGGCCTTGCCGGCCAGCGTTTCCACCGAGGCGCGAAACGAACCTGCGGCGGCATCGCCGGCCAGTTGAATGGCCAGTACCACCGCGACTCCGAGCGCTACGGACAGCGCCATCAGCAGCGTGCGCAAGGCTTCCCGCCGCAGCGGCCGCAAGAACAATCGGGAGAAGAGCTGGAGCGCCGGCATGGCTCAGGCCCCGCTGCAACGAAACGCCGAATGGAGCCGAGGCGTGGTGGGGCAGACTTCAGTCTGCGGACCGGCTTCAGCCGGTCCTTTGCGGGGCTCAAGCCCCGTGCAGACTGAAGAGGACTTGCAAAATTCGGAATATTGCAGGTCGGCCCCATCGGCCGATTTTGCAAGTCCAACAAAACACGGTGCCGAATTTTCCCGAGTCCGCCGTTTCTGCTGCCAACGGCGAATTTTGCAAGTCCCTCTATCTGCCCCACCACGCAGCGCGAACCCATCTGCCCGCGGCTCCTCTTAGAAGCGCGCCCGCCGAATGCTCTCATGCACCAACCTGCCCCGTGATCCCGGCGATGCGTCCGTCGCGCAGCCGGACCGTCCGGGTCACCCGCCCAGCCGCCTCCAGGCTATGTGTCGCCATTACAACGGCCGTATTTCCGCCGGCCGCGATGCGCCCGAGCAGATCGAGAATGGCGTCACCCGTGACGGTATCCAGATTGCCCGTCGGCTCGTCCGCCAGCAGCACCGCCGGATCCTGCACAAGCGCACGGGCGATGGCGACCCGCTGCATTTGTCCCCCCGAAAGCTGGTAGGGCATGCGTCCCGCGTACTCTTCCATATCGGTGAGCCGTAAGCATTCGAGCGCCTTCGGCCGTGCGTTCCGAATGCCGGAGAGCATTCGAGGCAGCTCGACGTTCTCCACGACGCTGAGCGTGTTGAGAAGTTGGAAGGACTGGA
Source organism: Terriglobia bacterium (assembly GCA_963823095.1). Lineage (GTDB taxonomy): Bacteria > Acidobacteriota > Terriglobia > Bryobacterales > Bryobacteraceae > CAIVVT01. The sequence goes on along the minus strand of CAWGKI010000011.1, from coordinate 3,867 downwards.
AGATGAATCCGACCTTGGTCCGCCGCAAACGAGTCAGTCCCGCATCGTCCAGCGTGGAAGTCATCGCTCCGTCAACGAAGACCTGGCCCGACGTAGGAAAGTCCATTGCGCCCGCCAGGTTCAGCAGCGTGGATTTGCCGCATCCGCTGCGCCCCACCAGCGCGACAAATTCGCCGGCCTCCACGCTGAGGGTCACGTCGCGGAGCGCCGGTATGCTCTGTCCATCCGAGAAGTAGTCCTTGCTGACGTTGAGGAATTCGAGGATTGCCACTTGGGATCTATCCGCCGCCTCCAGCTTCGCTGAAAGGGTAACTCATTTTCATAATGTGGGGCGGACCTCCAGGTCCGCGCGGGGCTCCAGGCCCCGCAACTAACTGAGCGGGCTCTGGAGAGCCCACGCGGCGCTGGAGCGCCGCCCCACCAGTTTGAAATCGGTTCACAACTGTACCTAAAAGGGAGGTATCTTGGATCCAATGCCCTTCAGAGGGGCGGTTCGTATGCAAGCTACCCGTCTGTTCGCCTTCCTGTGCATCGTCGCGCCGGCCGCGCTAGCCGTGGTTCCGGCCAAGATCGACTTCCAGCGGGACGTCCGGCCGATTCTTTCGGATAACTGTTTCCGCTGCCACGGGCCCGATCCCGGAACGCGCATGGTGGATCTGCGTCTGGACCTGCGCGAAGCGGCAACAGCAAAGCGCGAGCACGGTACGGCCGTGGTGCCCGGATCTCCAGAACAGAGCCTGCTCTGGCAGCGCGTATCGCATGAAAAGCCTGCCAAGCGCATGCCGCCTCCGTACGCCAACAAGGTCCTCACTGCCGATCAGAAGGAGACGCTCAAGCGTTGGATCGAGCAGGGTGCAACGTGGAAGGAGCATTGGGTCTACACCGCTCCCAAGCGTCCTGCCCTCCCGGCCGTGAAGAGCGTGCAGTGGGCGCGCAGCCCGATGGACCGCTTCATTCTGGCGAAGCTCGAGACCGAGGGACTGACTCCCGGCGCCAGAAGCGGACCGGCGCACGCTGGTTCGCCGCGTCGCGCTGGACCTGACGGGTCTGCCACCGAAACCGGCGGAAGTGGAAGCTTTTCTTAATGACAAGTCCGCGGACGCCTACGAGCGCATGGTGGACCGCTTTCTGGCGCTTCCAGCTTACGGTGAACACCGCGCCCGCTACTGGCTGGACGCCGCGCGCTATGCCGATACGCACGGCATTCACATCGACAACTATCGCGAAATGTGGGCCTATCGCGACTGGGTGATCAACGCCTTCAACCGCAATATGCCGTTCGACCAGTTCACCATCGAGCAGATCGCGGGCGACATGCTGCCGAACCGCACCATCGACCAGCAGATTGCTTCGGGCTTCCATCGCTGCAACGCCACGACGAACGAAGGTGGGGACATCGTCGCCGAAGTGGAGGCGATGTATGCCAAGGATCGCGTGGACACCACCGCCGCGGTCTTCCTCGGCCTGACGCTGGGCTGCGCCACCTGCCACGACCACAAATTCGATCCGTTGACGCAGCGCGACTTCTACTCGATGGCCGCGTTCTTCCGCAACACGACGCAACTCGCCATGGACGGCAACATTCACGACAGCCCGCCGGTGATCCCCGTTCCGGCGAAGCAGGATCTTACCCGCTGGACGGAGATTGAATCGAACCGGGCGGCTCTGAGGCAGAGCCTGCACCAGATTGAAAGCTCGACGGACAAGCACTTCGACAAGTGGCTGAAAGGCCCTGCCAGGAAGACAGCCGTTCGACCGCTCGATGCCGAATCGGAGGTGTTTTCGCTGAGCGATCTGAAGGCAACCCTGCCAGCGGGCGTCACCCGGGGCGAGAGTGCATTCGCCGGCGTACCGGCCTATCACTTTGGGGAGAAGGCAGGCTTGGAACAGCCTGGCGTGAAGCCGCTTGACGCCGACAAGCCTTTCACCGTCTCGGTGTGGTACCTGACTCCGAAAGGTGAAGGCTACTCCGTGCTGGCCGAGCAACACGATTCAAAGGACCACGGCCGAGGTTGGCGGCTCTCGGTGGAAGGCCGTGTGCCCAGCTTCCGCCTGAACGGGGACAAGGACAGTTCAATCCGTATCTCGCCCGGCACGCTCGACCAATCGAAGGCCGGCGAGTGGACCCACATCACCGTCACCTACGACGGCTCGCGCGATCAGTTGGGCCTGAAAATGTATTGGAACGGACGCCAGATCTCCACCGAGGGGGATCGCGACCGCAAGCCGCTCGTGGGCAACATCGCCAACTCGGCACCGCTGCGGATCGGCAGCGACGGCGAGAGTTCTTTCACGGGCGGTGCGATTGGGGAGCTGCGCATCTTCAGCCGCGAAGTGGACGAAAACGAGGCCCGCCTGCTGGCCGATTGGCCTCATATCGCCTCCGCCCTCGATACCCCTCTCGCCAACTTGAGCGGCGAAGCGAAACAGTCGCTTCGCCTCTATTACGTGCTTCACTCGGACGCGCGCTACCAGGCGCTCTGCGCCAAACTTCGGACTGCCACCCAAGAGCGGGACGTCATCGCTCGGCGCAGCCCCGTGACGCACGTCATGGAGGAACGCACCGACCAGACACCGTTCGCCAACGTGCTCAATCGCGGCATGTACGACCAGCCGAGGGACAAGGTCGAGCCAGCCGTGCCGATCATCCTGCCACAGTTGAAACCCGACATGCCGCGCAACCGGCTGGGTCTGGCGCAATGGCTCGTTTCAGCGGAGAACCCAGTCACCGCGCGCGTCACCGTGAACCGCTATTGGCAGGAGGTCTTCGGCACAGGCATCGTGCGCACGGCCGATGACTTTGGGTCGCAAGGCGAGTTGCCTTCGAACCAGGCTCTGCTCGATTGGCTGGCCGTCGAGTTTCGCGAATCGGGCTGGGACATCAAGAAGTTCTTCCGCATGCTGGTCACCAGCGCGACGTACCGCCAATCGGCCGTCGCCACGCCGGAGAAGCTGAAAGCCGATCCAGACAATCGCCTGCTTTCCCGCGGACCGCGCTTCCGGATGGACGCCGAGATGGTGCGCGACTATGCTTTGGCCGCGAGTGGGTTGCTGAATCCCGAGATTGGCGGCCCGAGCGTCAAGCCCTATCAGCCGCCGGGGCTCTGGGAAGCCGTCGCGATGCAGGAATCGAACACGCGTGTCTATAAACCTGACTCCGGCGACAAGCTCTATCGCCGCAGCCTGTATTGGTTCTGGAAGCGCAGCGCGCCGCCGGCTTCGCTCGATATCTTCAACGCACCGACGCGTGAGATCTGCACGGTGCGGCGCGAGCGTACGAATACGCCTCTACAGGCTCTGGTGACCATGAACGACACGCAGTTTGTCGAGGCGGCACGGCATCTGGCGGAACTGGCGCTGACCTCGGGCGGATCGACGCCGGAACAACGCTTCGATTTTGTGGGCGAGGAGTTGCTCGCGCGTCATTTCGACGATCGCGAAGTGAAGGTGCTAAGCGGACCGTGGCATGACTTCCTGGGCTACTACGACGCGCATCCGCAGGACGCGAAGAAGCTACTGGCGGTCGGTGAATCCAAGGCGGACGACAAGTTGAACCAGGCCGAGTTTGCGGCCATGACGATGGTTGTGAACCAGGTGATGAACCTGGATGAAGTTCTGGTGAAGTGAGAGATCGTGTGGGGCGGACCTCCAGGTCCGCGCGGGCTCTCCAGAGCCCGCTGGGTTAGTGGCGGGGCCTGGAGGCCCCACGCGGCTCTGGAGAGCCGCCCCACAAAAAGGGGGAACCTAATATGGACCCGCTAAGAGAACGGATTCTGATGGAGACGCGGCGCCAATTCTTCTCGCGCGGCGCGACGGGATTTGGCGCGATCGCACTCGCCTCGCTGCTTGGCGAGACGGCCCTCGCAG
>CAWGKI010000010.1:0-246161 GCA_963823095.1 Terriglobia bacterium | reverse complement strand
GGCGCGTCATGCGACCGGAGCGGCCCACATCAACGAAATGGCGACAAACCGTCAAGTGGAACAGTAAACCCTGCGCCGTTATGGAGGGGTGTCAAGACCCTTTAAGCCCACTGGGCCGATCCGCGCACTGTAACCAGCCGCAGTGCAATCGACTTGGTTCCCGACCCCACTGCTGGTCATGCGAACCCTAGTTTTTGTTCGACCCCATGCAACCGGCGCCCGCCCACCTTGTCCTAAGGGTGAGGTGATAGAAATGAGCTACACAATCGGCGATGGTATAGTTTCGCTCGCGTTGGCGGCGGGCATTGTTGGTTATCTCCAGGTGACGCACCGGAGTCGGCAGAAGAGGATCGAGATCATTCATCAGGAGCGGATGGCGGCGATGGAAAAGGGAATACCGTTGCCCGAGTTTCCGTTGGATCCGGCGCAGGAACGTCGTCAGGCCGATCCGACGGTCCTGCCGATTCTGGGGACGGTTCTTCTGACCCTTTCGGTTGGAACTATGATCGTGCTCGCTCTGAATCTTCCGGCTCCGTCCCATGAGTTTTGGGTATCTCCTCTGCCGTTCGCTTTCTTGGGCGTGGGCCTGATTGCCTTCCATTTCCTGCAGGCAAAGCCGGGCGTTAACGCCGGTGGAAAGCGATTCCCAACTCGTGGCCCGCGCGCAAAGCGGCGACCAGCAAGCCTTCGCGGAACTGGTTAGCCGCTATAGCGCTCTGGTGTTTCGCCTCGCGGTTTCGATCTTGGGCCGGGAGTTTCTTCCGGAAGCGGAAGACGTGGCGCAAGAGGTGTTTCTCAAGGTTCACCACGCGATCGAGTCGTTTCGCGGCGAGGCCGAATTCAGCTCTTGGATCTACCGGATCACGTTCAACCAGGCGGTGAACCTGAAAGCGCGGGTTCGCTTCCGAAGCCCACACGCGGACGAGACGGTGCTCTGTATCAGGCGGCGAGCTCCGGAGCCTGGACCGTACCAGCAGGCTGAAACGGCGCAGCGCGATCAAGCCCTCGCCGAGTGCATTCAAACGCTACCCGAGGTCTACCAATCGGCCTTACGACTGTACTATTGGCTGGGCGCAGCGTAGGTGAAGTGGCGGTGCTGCTTGCTGTTCCGGAGAATACTGCCAAATCGTATCTGCATCGCGCGCGCCAGCTTCTCCATGGCATGCTGAAAGAGAAAGGATATTCTTGTGACTGAGATGGAACCTCGCGAAGCCGGGATCGACAGTTTGCTGCGGCGTTCCATGGCCGCGCCTGTCCCAAGCCTGCCGCCTGATTTCGACCAGCGCTTGATGCGCGAGGTGCACCGCAGTTCGCAGCCTCTCGACCGATACCGTCGAATTCTGCTCATCGGCTACGGTCTGACGTCGGTCGTGGCGTCCGCGGTGGTCATGCGTGGCCAAGGGCTCGACTGGGGGGCGATAGCGGTTATGATACTTGGGCCACTCGCCTTGGTTGCGACCATACCCTGGGCACAGCGCGCAATCCAAACAACAATGCGGCACAGTGCCAAGTAAATCCAACAAAGCGTCAGCGGGGCTGGTAACAAACGCGAGCGCGGCTCACCCGTTGGTCTATCCTCGCGCAAAGTCGCGTAGCGTTTAGGAATGGCAGAAGCTGTTGCACAGCCACTTGGTTGCGCAACCCCCAAGCTGCGGATGTGGCTAGATAGGCTTCGGGCGGGTGGCAACACGTACCGAGGTCGGAGTCCAGGCGCCGCCGACGATCGTACGAGTGGACGCGTCTTCCGAAGCGCGCGAAGCGGTGGCGCAGGCAGATCAGCGGGATGGCGACTTTGCGTCAAAAGGGAAAGGGGTGGCAGCCCTTGTCCCTGTCTCAGCACTGGGCAGGCCCACAAGCGCGAGCGTCTGGGATAAGGTGAGCGGGCGCGCTGATTTGGTCAGAGCTTCAGAAGCTTACTCCAGGAATGGGTCTCGTAATGCATCAATTCGATTAAAAGGCCCTAAAGACACTCTTTGGATCTGTGCTTGTATCGGTCGGCGAAGCTCGGGATCAAAGGGTGCGTACTTAAGGGCGTCAGAATAGGCCCGGACAGCGTCGTCGCGCCGCCCCTGGGAAAGGTAGACGTTTCCGAGTTCGATGTGCACGAAGAACGCGGTAGGGTCGAGCGCCACGGATTGCCGCAACAATCGTTCTGCCGCCGCCCAATCGGGCTTATCGGCGAAAATCTCCGCGAGAGATTCTTGATAAAGGCTTCCCGCCAAAATAGGGCCGCAGGCGCAGGTCCCGCGAAAAACCATAAGATTTCCAAATCGCGCAGCCGGAGCCGCCCTTCGGAGAACCGCATTGTCCCAGAACGGATACGTCCCAAGAAAGCGCGCGTCAACGATCACAGTGCCCGAAAGCGTACCGGATTCGAGCCTGGATTCGTCTCGTTTCGTGTCTTTGCCCAGCCAATCGATGCGGCGCGCCTTTTCTTCGACCTCGCTGATCGGTCCGTAAAAGATAAAGGGGATTTCACCGGAGGGTTCCACGACGCGGTGATAATAATCGGCAAGCTCCTTCACGCGTTGGCCGAGATCCACGCCCTCATCGCTGAAGTAGAGCCAGGCACGGCTCGGCCCGCCAATAATCTCGTTGAAGTACTCCCACGGACGCATGACCGGCAAAGCAGATGCAGCCGCGATCACGATCGCGGCCCCGGCCACGATCTTCCCTGCGCTGGACTTCGAAGAGAATGCGAACTCCAGTCCGATGCCTCCCACAATCGCCAGCAGCACAACAACCGGCATCGCGTGGCGGATGCCCGCGTAAGTGGAGCCTGTAGCAAGCACCAGAAGGAAGAAGACGGCCGCAGCCAACACGGTCAGGAAGCCCTCCGAGAAGACTCGCCCTGTGGCGAACGCAAAAAGGCCTACAAGGACCACGGCAGTCAGCCCAATTGGCAACTTCAGCGCGATCATCGCTGGGAAGTAGTATTTCGGTCCCCTTCCTATGTATGCCCGTCCGAACGCGGTTATGGGATCGACGCGGCCTTCCAAGCCCGCTCGAACGGTATCGGCGAGGCCCCAGATATAGGCGCGCGGAAGGATGTGCATCGCACGGATCCCCTGGAGCGCTGCCCGATATGCCGGCGACCGTACATCGGCGATCTTGCCGGCCAGGGGGCGATTGAATACCTCGGTTGATGCGGCGCTTTCCGTATATCGGAATGCGTAGGTCGCCCATAGTACTGCGAGCGCGCACAGTACGACCGCCAATACCATCGCGAGGCGCGAGATGTGGAGGCCGGACGGCAGCTTAAGAAGCGCTCTGACACAACCAGTCAGGAACACGAAGACCAAAAAGACCGGGGCCGAGTGCTTCGCTGCCAGCCCAAGTCCGAGCGCCACCGAGCATGCCGCAAGATCGGTCCATCTCCAACTCCGGAATGCGGGGATGGTGAGCAGTACGGCGGAGGCGCACAGGAGAGAGACAGGAAGGTCGGTCATTACTACGGGTAAGTGCGCGGCCACAGTTGGGTCGATCGCAAGAAACAGGATCGTTCCCAAAGCCACGCCGGGACCGAAGGCCCTCCGCGCGGCGAACCCAAACGCCACGAGTAGCAGTCCGTTCAGGGCCCACATCGCGGCCCTGGCACGATTCTGCACACTATCTGGATCGTTGTGGAGGTAAACTTCTTCTTCAGCAAACGTGCGTTCGTCGTGCTTGTCGGTAAAGGGCCGGAGCGCGCTGGCTCGAAAGCCGGTCCGGGAGACGATGTTTCCCACCCACAGCTTTACTAGGGGAGGATGTTCCGGGTTAATGCGAAAATCTCCGAGCCGCACATAGGAGACGCCGGCAGCGATGTGGTAAGCCTCATCGATGGTAAACCCATCCAGCCGGGTTGCGATGGCGGAGCGCATGATCGAGGTCGCAAGCAGGAGAAGGAGCAGGCCGCTGAATAGACCTGCTCCAATCCTTGGTGTGTCCGGGTTTCTTGCGTCGGCTACGGCAATGTCTACCGCCATGGACGTGTTGGCCGCCGGTGAAACGGCTAACTGCAATTGTACTAAGTGCTCGTGGGCCTGGAGTCCCCGAAGTCTTCCTTAACGGAAGCGCCAAGGATTTAGCCCGGATTTCTCACCGAGGGTCTAGCAAAAAGCCGCCTTTTCTGGCATAAACATTTGTACTAGCAAGTGTTTAGGACCAGAGGGAAGGCGGCTTTCGCTATGACAGAGTGTACCCAATCCAGCTTCGAGTTTGAAGGACATTTTTCGCGCCAGGTGGTGGCTGGCTTCGACGGCGGCGCGATCACCTCCGACGCAGGGGCTCTACTGCTGCGCAAGGTCGAGCAGCGGACTGGGATCGTGCGCCAGTTTGCGGCGTGTTTCACCGACCACCGGCGCGCAGACCGCGTGGAGCACAAGCTCGGCGAGCTGATTCAGCAGCGGGTCTATGGCTTGGCGTTGGGCTACGAGGATCTCAACGATCACGACCAGTTGCAGCGCGATCCGTTGCTGGCTCTGCTGAGCGGCAAGCGCGACCTGGAAGGCGCGACGCGGAGGCGGGAGCAGGACCGCGGCAAGCCGGGCGCGGGCAAGAGCACGCTGAACCGTCTGGAGTTGACGCCGGCCGACGCCACCGCGCGCGAGCGCTACAAGAAGATCGTGATGCGCGAGGGGGCCATCGACGATGCCCTGGTGCAGCTTTACATTCAAGCGCAGGAGCACCAACCGGAGCGCATTGTGCTGGACCTGGACGCCACCGACGACCCGCTGCACGGCAATCAGGAGGGGCGTTTCTTTCACGGCTACTACGGCCACTATTGCTACCTGCCGCTGTACATCTTTGCGGGCGAGCACCTGCTGTGCGCGCGGCTGCGGCCCTCCAACATCGACGCCGCGGCGGGCTCGCTGGAGGAAGTGCAACGCATCGTGGCGGCGCTGCGGCGGGTGTGGCCGGAGGTGGAGATCGTGCTGCGCGCCGACTCGGGTTTCTGTCGCGACGAACTGATGACGTGGTGCGAGAAACACTGCGTGGATTACGTCTTCGGGCTGGCGCGCAACGCCCGGCTGGTGAAGATCATTGGCCGCGAGTTGCATCAAGCGCAGCAGCAGTTCGAACAGACCAAGCAGGCCGCGCGCGTGTTCTCTGAGTTTACCTATCGCACCCAGAAAAGCTGGTCGCGGGAGCGGCGCGTGATCGCCAAAGCCGAGCACCTGGACAAGGGCTCCAACCCGCGTTTCGTGGTGACCTCGCTGAGCGCGGAGCGGCTGGCGGCGCAGGCGTTGTACGAAGAGTTCTACTGCGCGCGGGGCGAGATGGAGAACCGCATCAAGGAGCAACAACTGGCGCTGTTCGCCGACCGCACCTCGACCGCACTGCTGCGCTCCAACCAACTGCGGCTGTACTTTTCTTCGATCGCTTACTGCCTCATGCAAGCGCTGCGGCGGCTGGGGCTGCAGGGTACCAGTATGGCCCACGCGCAGTGCACCACGATCCGGCTGAAGCTGCTCAAGATCGGCGCGCGCATCCGCATCACCGCGCGCAAGGTCTGGATCTCGATGGCCAGCGGGTGCCCGTCGGCGGAGGTGTTCGGCGAGGTCTTCAGCAACCTCGAAAATGTGGCTCTGCGCCGCTGAGCCAGAAGCGAATAAACGACAAAAACCGGCAAAAACGGAGTTGAAAACAAACAAAGTAGGGAAAGTGCGTTTTGCGATCTTCCGAAAAGCGGATCCGAAGCACTGAATTCCACTTGCGCACTCCGCAGACCCTGCCTACACCCCGGCAAAGCGCCACCAGCCCGCCGGAAACCCGCAAAACGGGTCCCATCCTGTCCCGACCCGCCGGTGGCAAGCCTTGGTGAGAAATGCGGGCTAGGGCAAGCGCCTGAAGCCGGGACGCCGCATGATCTGCGCCGCTGCGAGCGCTAAGGCTGCAATCGAAAGGACGACGATCAGCCCGCGCACTCTGGCCGCAACCGACGCCGAGACGCCGATGCCTGTGACGAGGGTAAGCCAGGCGGCGAGACACAAAGGGCATTTCGGCAGCAATACGAGCATGGCCCCGGGCAGCATGGAAGCCGCCGCCCCGGGAAGCCGCCGGGCGAGGCGGCGCGATGGCCCCTCGCCCGTGCAGCACTGCCCGGTCATCACGCATGCTCCTCGTGTTTGCAGCAGGCGCTCATTTCACGCGGCTTCTCATAGCCGGCCGTGGGATCGAGCGCGTAATCGTCACCGTACTTGTCGTGGTGCCGGACCCACGCCATCGTGAATGCGAGGCCCTCTTCGTCGCGGCCCTTGGGTACCAAGTCGAGGAAGTGATAGGTTCCGACCAGCATGTCGAGCCCTCGCGCGTACGTAGAGTAGGTGTGGAAGATCTCGCCGGCTTCGTCCTTGTAGAACACGCTCAGGCCGGGCGCTTCCTCGACGCCAAAGCGGGTCTTGTGATAGTTGTAATCGACCTCGCCCGCGAGTTCCTCTTTTGTGAAGGAGACGCCGTAATCGCGATTGAAATCGCTGCCGAATGCCGAAACCCAGTGGAACCGCCAACCCATGCGATCTTGAAACGCCTGGATGCGCGGCATGGGTGCGCGGGAGATCACGGCAAATGTGACGTCCCGATGCGCCAGGTGAATCTGGGTGGCGTCGAAGTGGTCGGCCAGAAACGAGCAGGACTTGCAGCCTTCTTCCCAGTTGGGGCCGAGCATGAAATGGTAAACGATCAGCTGGCTGCGGCCGGCGAAGAGATCGGCCAGCGTCTCTGCGCCGCCGGGGCCCTCAAAAACGTAATTCTTCTCGACTTTCTCCCACGGCAGTTCGCGGCGTTGCCGCGCCAGTTCGTCGCGGCGACGCGTGAATTCCTTTTCGGCGGCCAGGTGCGCCAGGCGCGCCTGCAGCCATTCATCTCTCGATGCCACTTTGTGGCGGAGTTGCGTTGCAAGCATAGGATTCTCCTTTCTCGTAATACGGGTGGGCCGTGTCGCCTATCGGCATGAGCAGGCAGCCCTGTCGAGGGCTTTAGATTGGTCACGCGCAGCTACATCGATTCCATCGGTGCGGCTGCGAAGGGTTGCAGGCTAATCCTGGTGCGGGCGCTTCCTGGCAGCTTGGCCTTCCGCGTCCTCTTTCATGCGCAGGAGGTGGCTCGACCAGAGTTCCTCGAAGCGGCCGACCCAGCGTTCGTAGATCTGCCGGATCGGAACCACGTTCAATGAATTGATGCGCTGCCGGCCTTCCTCACGCGTTTGGATCAGGCCGGCCTCGCGGAGCACTTCGATATGCTTCATGACGCCGAAGCGGGACAGGTGCGGGAAGGCCTCCACAATCTCCGTAGTGACGCGGGGGCCCTGACGCAAGAGGTCGAGAATCGAGCGGCGCGTGCTGTCGGACAAGGCCTTCCACACGCCGTCGAGGGGGTCGTCAGGCATTTAGGCTCGCTGCGCATTGGCGTGCGGCGAGCAATCCTGGGCGATGCCCTCCAGGATGTGCCGCCAACCGCCGGTGACGCCCTGCCGGTGAGCGGGGTCGATGAAGCCGATGGCGCGGTGGTGCAAGTCCACGTGAGTTCCGCCGGGCCGCTGTTCCAACTTCAATTCAATGTGATTCAGCGCCGGGTACGACATGAACATCGGGCCGCTCAGCTCAAGCAGCACCGGCGGTTTGATCACCTGCACGTGCCCCCACAGGTGGCCGATGCCGTTGCCGCGGTCGCGGAACCAGCGGCCTCCCGGCCATTCTTCCAGCGTCATCTGCATCGATTCGCCTTGCGCGTTGGTGCTGCCCTGGCCCAGCCGGTGCAGCGTGCTGCGGAACACGTCCCCGATGTCGGCTTTTACGTCGATGCTCTGGGTGATGTCCAGCGTTAAGTCGTCAAGTGTCATCATGTATGCCTCCCTAAACGTGACTCCATGCTAACGTGACTATTTTGTCACGTCAAGGGAAATCTTCAAGATGAAAATTGGAAAGGGACCATGGTGCCGCCGACGGGCATGGACCTCATCGCAGCCCGGAAATTCCTCAAACCGCAACGGGCGGCTCAAATCCTGGCCCTGAGACGTTACTGCTCGATGTCACTTGGCGCCGAGGGTATTCAAGCGGCTGTTCACCGTCAGGCTTCTGGAGGACGAACGGGCCCGAAGGGTGGACCATTCACACTGTGGCGAATCGACATGCGCAGTTCAATTCGAAGCGCTGCGCGACAAGATCTGAGGAATCGCGCGCACAGGGTCTTCTTCTAAGTCCGCGTGCGGACCGTCCTTATCTGACGGAGCCTGTGGACAAAGACGCGGCGTGCAAGCCTGCCTGCCCATCGAGCTGAACTTACGCGAGTGACCGATCTCAGCGTCCGGCTCTCTGCGCTAATCTACAATCACTTATGCTCCGCCGAATCATTGCCGTTGCAACTCTGTCGGCGGCGATTGTTGTCGCCGATGACTTTCCTTATCAGCAGCCCCCCACGTCTGTGAAACAGGCCTTGAACGCGGCTCCAACGCCCGTGGTTTCGGTAAGCCCGCAGCGCGACTACGCCGTATTTATGCAGCAGGTGAGGTACCCCTCGATCTCCGAGGTTGCGCAGCCGATGTTACGGCTCGCCGGGATTCGCATCGATACGAACACGAACGCAATGCATATGGCGGCGTCATACACGTCCTATACGCTCCGGCGGCTCTCCGATGGTCGTGAAGTGAGCATTGCGACGCCACGAGCAGCGAAACTCGGCGTTCCGATCTGGAGTCCCGATGGTAGGCGTTTTGCGTTCACTAACACGGCTGCGAACGGCATCGAGTTGTGGTTGGCGGCGGCGGCGACCGGACAAGCGCAACGTATCGACGGCGCCACGGTCAACGGCGTGATCGTGCGCGGAGGCGGACCGGTGGCGGAGTGGCTGGGCGATAACAGGACTTTGATCGTTCGGCTGGTGCCCGCACGGCGCGGTTCGCCTCCCCCCGCGACATGGATTCCGAAAGGTCCTCACGTACAGGAGAGTCTGGGCCACGCCGGTCCGGCGCCTACGTACGAAGACCTGCTCAGCACGCCGCATGATGAAGACCTGTTCGATTACTACGCGACAGCGCAACTGGCTTATCTGGACACGGCGTTAGGGAATCTGACGGCCCTGGGATCGCCTGGAATCTTCACGACTTTGCGGCCGTCTCCCGATAACAGGCATCTGTTGGTCAGCCGGCTGCGACGGCCCTACAGTTACCAGTTACCCGCCGGTCGCTTCCCGGCTGAGGTAGAAGTCTGGGATCGCGCGGCGAAACTCGAAAGTAAGATCGCAAGCCTGCCACTCGCAGACAGGGTGCCCATCGCTGGAGTGCGTACCGGACCACGCGATTATGACTGGCTGCCCACCAAAGCAGCGACGCTGGTCTGGGCGGAAGCGCTGGACGGCGGCAACCCGAAGGAGAAGGCACCGAATCGCGACCGCATCATGCTGCTTGCTGCTCCTTTCCATGCAGAACCGCAAGAGGTTGCCAAAGTCAAAGAGCGCTTTCGTGACATGCAGCCCCTCGCCGGCGGCAAGGCGTTGGTGCGCGATTACGAGCGCGTCAGCCGTGTGATCCGCACCATGGAAATTGACCTCGATCAGCCGGGCTCTGAACCGCGTGTGATCTTCAGCCGCAATGAACGCGACGCCTATCGCGATCCCGGCATCCCGGTGACGAAGACGATGCCCGACGGACGCCGCGTTGCGATTCAGACTGGGGATCAAATACTGCTCACAGGGCTGGGCGCTTCACCCGCTGGCGACAGGCCTTTCGTGGACCGGTTCAATCTGGCGACGGGGACGTCGGAGCGTCTGTTTCAGTCCGAGGGCGGTTTCGAGGGGGTTGTGGCGGTCCTGGACGACAGCGGGACGCGCCTCCTGACTCGTCGCGAAAGCCCCACGGAGCCGCCGAATTACTTCATTCGGAACGGGTCGGCCCTGAAGCCGCTGACGCATTACGCCAACCCGATGCCGCAGTCCGAGGGTGTGACGAAACAGCTCGTCACATACAAACGCGCGGATGGCGTGCCGCTCTCATTCACACTGTATCTGCCCCCGGATTACAGACCGGGGACGCGGCTGCCGGCAGTACTTTGGGCGTATCCCTTTGAGTTCAGCAATGCGGATACGGCGGGACAGGTCACTGGGCACGATGCGCAGTCGTTCACGGTGCTCAATTATCACCAGCTATTCGTGCTGCAAGGTTACGCACTCATCGACAACGCCGCAATGCCGATTGTGGGCGATCCCGACACGGTCAACAACACTTATGTGGAGCAACTGCGGATGGACGCGCAGGCGGCGATCGACAAGGCAGTCGAGATGGGCGTTGTGGATCGGGGTAGGGTGGGCGCATTCGGGCACAGCTATGGAGCGTTCATGACCGCAAATCTGCTGGCGCACACGAATCTGTTCCATGCCGGGGTAGCCGAGAGCGGGGCCTACAACCGCACCCTGACTCCATTCGGGTTTCAGGCCGAAGAGCGCACGTTCTGGCAGGCAAACGACGTCTATACGAAGATGTCGCCGTTCTGGTTCGCGGACAAGATCAAAACGCCGATTCTGCTGATCCATGGCGAGGCCGACGACAACACCGGAACGTTCCCGATACAGTCCGAGCGGATGTATGCGGCAATTCGGGGCAACGGCGGGATCGTGCGGCTGGTGATGCTGCCCAATGAAGCGCACGGATACCGGGCCAAGGAAACCATGGAGCACGTGCTCTACGAAGAGCTGTCATGGTTTGACAAGTACCTGAAGCCAGGCGGCGGGTCAGGAATGAAATGAAGCTTCCTTCTCGTTGATCTCATGCGTGATTGCCGGTGACAGGTTCTTCAATCCGGCGCGATTTTGCCTCGACGCCGGTGCACGCGAACAGATCGGATCGCTCCTGCCGGTGCGGGTTTACCACCGCGCTCTTCATCCTTCCATTCCCAGGAGGGCTCATGTAAAATCCAACCACTAAGGCGGCGTGTCAGGCCGACGCACATTTTACTGGGAAAGGCCCTATCAACATGGCAACATCCAGTGCCCCAGCGCCTATTGCGTCCGCCATGCCCGCGAACGCGACAATATACCTGATTCGCCACGCCGAGAAGCCGGCCAGTGGCCCCGGTCTCTCCCCAGCCGGCCAGGATCGCGCCACAGCCTATGTGGAATACTTCCGGAAACAACTGAATCCCGCCGGAAATGCTGTTGCTTGGAACTATTTGTTCGCCTCGCAAGATTCCGACAATAGCGACCGTCCAGTTCTGACCATCACGCCCCTCGCCCAGACGCTAAGCCTGACCATCGACACCACTTACAAAGACAAGGACTATCGGAAACTGGTGGATCACATCCAGCAGCACGCCGGGGATCGCTACGCGACTTCCAACATCCTGATCTGCTGGCATCACGGCGAGATCTTGCAGCTCGCTCAGGCGATGGGCGCGGCGCCCGCGAGGCTGCCTGCCTCGTCGGGTTGGCCCGCCCACTGGCCGGATACCGTCTTTGGCTGGCTGCTGAAGACCTATTACACAGCCGACGGCACCCTGCATCGCGAAGAGACCGTAGCGATCGACCAGCACCTGATGCCCGACGACACGATCGTCCCGCTCTACAACCAGTAGCCTCGATTGGACTGTTGAAGACTTCACAAGACCAGCCCCCGCGGCGCTTCCGGCAGGCATGGAGTCCCCTTCCGCTCGCTGCAGTGCCGCTATGGGAGTCTCTGGCCGGCGGACTCTCGCTCCGTGTCTTGGCGATCCCCTATTCGGGGGTCTATGACGACTTCGCCCCCCACCGCGTTTCTTCTGCGGCAAGGCTGTACTTCGAAATCCCTCACCGATGGTTCGAAGATGTCCGATATCGCGCGCCATCAACGACAACGAGCCGTGGATCGTGTGATGCTATGATCGGAATTCGGCCCACTGAATCATGTCGTATGCCCACCTGCAACAAACAGGGAAAACGCTCATACGGCTCATGCGGCTGCTCCCCGACATCGGTATAGTGCGAAGATTGCGTCGCGGTCCGAAACTTCTCTTCAATGAAGAGTACTATCTGGCATGCAACCCGGACGTAGCGGCCTCACGGATGCATCCGCTTCCGCACTTCCTGGTTTTTGGAGCATTTGAGCGGCGAAAGCCGAATCCTCTCTTTGACCCCGAGTTCTACCTACGGGAATACTCTGACGTTGCGGATGGCCAGATAAACCCACTGATTCACTTCCTGAAGAGTGGCGCCGCCGAAGGGCGAAAACCCCATCCCCTATACGATCCAGGTGTGGAAACCGCCGGCGCGCACGGCGATCCGCTGTCGCAATTCCTGCACGCCTTGGATGAGTCCCCCGAGTCCGTCTTGTACTCGTGGTGGACTCGTCAGGAGGCCCGTTTAGCGCCCCCACCGCTGGCAGCATCGCCGCGTTTCAGTGTGCTGATTGCCGTTTCCCGTCCGCGGCGCGAGTGGCTGGAAGGGGCGATCGCATCGGTACGCGCTCAGAGTTATCCGCACTGGGAACTGCTGATCGCCGTCAATGGCTCGAACGAAGCTTGGCTGGCGGAGTATTTGGCCGCGGTCGCACTGATCGACACGCGAATTCGCGTGGCGCGCATCGCGAGCGAAATCGGAACCTCCATCGTGCTGAACCGGGCCGCCGCGTTGGCCACCGGTGATTACCTGGCAGTGCTGGATCAAGCGGATCGCCTGGCCCCCGACGCGTTGCACTGGCTCGCCTCAAAAGTGCCTTCCGACCTCATTTACAGCGACGAGGACCGGCTGGATGCATCGGGTAACCGAACTCAACCACTATTCAAGCCGGACTGGTCACCCGACCTTCTGCTCTCCTGCATGTACATTGGGCGCGTTATGGCGGTTTCACGAACGGCATGGGAGAGCGTGGGCGGCTTTCGCCAGGAGCACGAACGCGCGCGGGAGTACGATCTGGCACTCCGCATCACCGAGGAGGGCTGGAGTGTAGAACATTTGCCCCGCATTCTGTATTCCAGCAGAGATGCGGAAGTGGCGAAATCTCAGGATGACGAAACACGGCGATGTCTTGCGGATGCGGTCCAGCGGCGTGGCATTTCGGCGGAAGTAGAGGCCGGTTCACAGCCTGGTTGCTTTCGTCTGCATTGGAAAACGAGCCGGACGGCACTGGTGAGCGTGATCGTTTGCTCCAGGTCGCCACTGTTGCTGGAGCGATGCATGGCGTCGCTAGCCAGTCACACTTCCTATCCTTGCTACGAGGTGATCGTCGTTGAACATCGCGTCGGGGAGGCGGGTGGTTTTGAGTCAGTGCTCACGCGATACCGGGCGGTGAGTGTGGCTTACTCGGGCCCGTTTGATTTCTCCCGCATGAACAATCTGGGAGTCAGGTCCGCGCAAGGCGCAATTCTTGTATTTCTCAATGACGATACCGAATTGTTGGATTCCTCGTGGCTGGATCGGCTGGTGGGCCAAGTCGAACGGCCTGATGTAGGAATCGTCGGTGCGCGCTTATTGTATCCGTCCGGGGCATTGCAGCACGGCGGCGTAGCCATCGGCATCGGCGATGGCTGCGCACACATCGGACGGGAGATCTCCTGCGCGGCGCCGCACTGGCCATGGGTGGGTTTAACTCGCGACGTTTCGGCTGTAACTGGTGCGTGCCTGGCAATTCGAGCATCGGTGTTTCGCCAAGTGGGTGGCTTCGCGGAGATGTTCCCTGTCAATTACAATGACGTCGATCTGTGTTTACGGGTCCGGGAATGTGGCTATCGTGTGATCTACGACGACGGTGCGTTCTTATGCCACCACGAATGCCAAACCCGCCTCGGTGTCGTGACACCCGAGGAGCGGAGCCGTTGGCGCGATCGCTGGGCTAAGGTCATGGAGGCCGGGGACCCATTCTACAATCCGAATCTCACGCGGGAATCTGAAGATCTGTCATTCCGGAACCGTCTTGCGGATGATGCAGCACCGTGAAACGTTGCCGTCGGTGTGATGAAATTGGAGTTTTCGGCAAACTGATCCTCTGAAGGTTATTCCGTGATAGACGCGCGCAGAATTCTGGATGCCCTGGGCCTGCTTTCGTGGGGCGCGGGCAGAATAGTGCCGGCCTCCGCCGGTGAGAGCGCGGCGGTCGCCATGAAGGGGTACGAAGCGCGTGCCACTGGCGCGCTTGAGGCCATCGTAGTACTTGGCATGCACCGTTCCGGAACGTCGCTTTGCATGAGCCTGCTACAGGCTTTGGGCGTTCGTCTCGATGCGGCTCTCGCCCCCGGCGATGCCAACAACGAACCCGGTTATTTTGAGTCCCAAGAACTCATGGACTTGAATGATGGCATTCTCCATACGCTTGGCGCCACTTGGCACACGGTGTTCTCGCTGGCGATTCCCGACGGCTGGACCGATGATCCAGCTCTACTGCCAGCAAAGAGAGCTTTGCGAGATCTCGTCGCCCGTAAGGTGTCCAGCGGCCCTGGTGTTTGGGGATTCAAAGATCCGCGCACGTCGGTGTTACTTCAACTTTACGAGGAGGTCTTTGCCGAATGCGGTGTGCGGCCCAAGTACATCTTATGCGTCCGTGACCCGCGCGCGGTCACGCAATCGCTGAAGAATAGAGATCGGTTCCCGCCATTGCTCTCCGAACTGCTTTGGTTGGAGTACACCATGCGCGCCGTCCAGTTTGCGGGGAAGAAACTGCAGGCGATCGTGGTCTACGAGCGGTGGTTTCAGGATGCCGTTAGTCAGGCAGAGTCGCTGAGACGGGTAATGGGGATGGGAGCCGCCACTGGCCCCCTTGAGAGGATCGTGCAGCGGGTGATCGCGCCAGCCCTCAACCATGCTGGCGCGCAGACCGGGGAATTTGAGCTGGCGTGCAGCCGTTCGGTCTATGAGTCTCTGCTCGCGGGAGACCTGCAGCGCGCCGCGGCCGTGTTCAATGAAACCTGGCAGGCAGTGAGTCTCGTGATGGGGCCAGCCGCTAGCAGGGAAGCCCTGGCGGCGCAGGGTGTCACCGCTCGGCAAGCGACAATCGCCCACAACGGTGAGCAGGAGCAGTCCATGCAACGCAAGGGACGAATTATGAGCCAGGTATTCTGGCGATCGGAGGGGGGCGGCTTCGAGGAGGCGGCAAGCGTGTGCGGGTTTACACAGGAGGGCTCCGCGCGAAGAAGCGTCCTTCTCGCGATTCCACCCGGCCTGGGACCACGGTCTCAACTCCGGTTGGATCCAGCCGACGTGCCGGGAATTGCACAACTGTTCGGCATCAGACTGTTGGACCTGGGCGGCGCCACGGTATGGGAATGGGATGGGAAGGCCGCCACGCTGGCAGCCATGGATTGTCGCCAGGTGGTTGTGCTGGAGAGGATCGTCGAGGCCGGCGTGTTCCTCTATCTGCCGACAAGCGATCCGAACCTGCTGCTGCCTGTGGGCCCGGAACTCGACAAATTGTCCTGTACCGGCGGCTCGCTTGAGTTGGATTTTGCCTGGCACGGGACTATCTACCCGACATTTGATCGATAACCTCAGTGAAGCGCCGCGACGCCGCGTACTGGGGGTAGTAGTGTAGCGCCCACGGAGCAGTTGGGCACACGCTCTTGCAACGACCCGCAAAGAACCTACTCAATCGGCAGGCCGGGTTGGGCCCGAGCCAACACTTGGAGATGGCTCCTTTCGTCCGCATACAACACTATGGCCTGCTCAGGCGGATTCAGATGGAACCCCACCACAATGGCGCCCCTTTTGATTCAATGGCTTACAAGGCCGATCCGCCGAAGCTCGGCGGATCGGAGTTTTCTGCCAACGGCGGTCAGGTCAATTGAAGCACAATCCCGATTACTTGCAAGCTGGTGATATGACTGTTTTAGATGAGCTGCAATGTTGTCGAGCGTGCGGTCCCAAGGCGTGACTTGGCAGGAAATGCACAAAATCTCAATACTCACCTTCTTTGGGTGAGATATATCTGCCGTGTACTGCAAGCATGGAAGCCGTTCAGCCCAGTCACAAACAAATCTACGACTGCTGTATTTCTACGTATGCTCGAGAGTCGAAGTACACAACGGCGGAATGCGGTTTTATAAGGCGGCGAAGACAGATTCTTAGCGTGTTCCGGATAGGCACGCAAAACGTCTCCGTCTTCGGCCGCTTGGATGGTCATCGGGCGACCCACCGCCGATTGGCCCTCCGCACGTGGTTCGGTGAGCGGTTTCCAGTGGCCGGCCGGTGTGCCATCTTGCACGCGCGCCTTTCCAACGCTCGACCGTAGCGCCGTTTCATTTCCGTCGTCAGACCGCGTTCAACCAGAAATATCGGCGGCTCCGCCTCGATCCGGCCCATCGGCACCCACCACTTCGCACGTTGCTGCCGACCGGCTTCGGTGTCCTGCTCGGCGGCCTGGAGTAACTTTTGTTCAGTCGCAGATTCATCTCTCACAGCACCGTCCACCCGCGCCCCACACCCACGGTCAGAGCCTATTCCTGCTTCAAGCGCTCACGCAATTCCGCCGGCGTCACAACGCTTTGGGTTGCGATCCACTCGCACAAGCGCTCCCGTAGCTCCAAAATCAATTTACTGGCCGGGCCGGGCTTAGCCCCAAGCAGTCGCTCCATTGGGCCGTTGTGAAGCATCCACCGCGCGACCTACTTGGGCCAATCCCACGCTGACTTTGAATCGTGGAGCCAGCCTCGGCAGGCGGCCCTCACACCCCGCTGGTGAGCCTCCAACAGCTTGCGCCGCAAATGGTCCAATTCACCTTCGCCATCACCGTGTCACGGCACAGAGTAGCAGTAGGGCAGATTACAGTATTTAATAATACGGTCTAGTTCTCTAAGCCCATACTGCGGAACAACAGAGTAGTGGGGTCAATCGCGATCCTCACAGCCCTGCTTGGCACCAAAGTGTTCAATCTCAAGTTCGCCCGTAGCGGCCACAAGAGGTGAATGCATGTGAGCCTTGCCCTGGCGGCTTGGCTTGTAGGAACTACCCCCTGCCTCAAGAGTGGCACCCGGCCAGCACAGTCGGCGATTCCGCAGGATCGGAGTTACTGAGGTTAAAGAAGATTCATTCGGAGCTTCTTGTGACGCCAGTTTCGTTCATTTCCGCAGTTCTCAAACATTAAGAACGGTTGACTTGAGAGCAAACTCGGTTTATTTTGTAAGTTTAGGGTCTTGGTGCAAAAAGTGACTATTGCAACCGATTCATCCAATCATCACGCAATCGATATTATCATCCCATTTTACCGGAACGCGGGCTTGGTAGCTCCCCTGTTCCAATCCTTCCAGGAGGTGCGGGAGGAGTTACGCGACCTTGCCTGCACAATTGTCGCGGTGAACGATTCGCCGGGCGATGCAGAATTGAAGGAAGCCCTCGCCTCGGCCATGGACGCGCTGTCGCCCCATGTTCCCTGCCGGCTCATCCCGAATGAGCGCAACCTTGGATTCGTGCGCTCGGTCAACGCCGCCGCCCGGCAATCGGTTGCGGCGCGGCACGACGTGCTGCTGTTGAACTCGGACACTATCGTCTTCCCGGGTGCCCTGCGGGAGATCCAAAAGGTTGCCGCCTGCGATCCGCTGATCGGATTTGTCAGCCCGCGCTCGAATAATGCCACGATCTGTACCTTTCCTTCGCAGGAGGAATTTCGGCACCTTGATGCCGCTGAGTCCTACGCCATTTTTCGGCAATTGTGCGGGTACATGCCCGAATTCCACCTGGTGCCTACTGCCGTGGGATTCTGCCTGTTCGTCAAGCTTGAGGTACTGGAAGAATTTGGGTTCTTCGATGAGGCTTACGGGCAGGGCTACAACGAAGAGAACGATCTCATCATGCGGGCGAACCGCTGCGGATACCGCGCGGCGCTCGCCAACCGCGCTTTCGTCTTTCACGTCGGAGAGTCCTCTTTCTCTCTCAGCCCCTCTCCTAAGAAGGAACAGGAAGAAAGAAACTCGGCGCTACTAAAGAAACGCTATCCCGAGTACGCACCAAGCGTCCACAAATACTTCAGCGGGGTGCATTATCAGGCGGAACGCTTAGTCTCGGGGCTGTTGCCAGACCGGGAGGGCCGCCTGGACCTGGTTTTCGATTTTTCCAGCGTGGGGCCGTATCATAACGGCACAATCGAAGCCTGCAAGGAGATTCTGGTTCGGGCAGCCAAGACTTGGCGCCAGTTCAACTTGTACGTAATGGCTTCGGATGAGGCCGTGCGATTTCATCGTCTCGATGAACTGGAGCGCGTCTTATTCGTCTCCCCCGGCACGGAGCGTAAATTCGCCATAGCGTTCCGCTTCGGCCAGCCTTTCGATTATGAGCAGTTGTTCCGCATGAGCGGGATGGCAGCCTTGAATGTCTACGGCATGCTCGATCCAATCGCCTACGACTGCTTGTATCTGAACAATTCAGATCTGGACACGATTTGGGGTGCGGTGTTCGCCCATTCCGACGGTGTCATCTACATCAGCGATTTTGTGGAAGACGAATTTCGGCGCCGATTCCGTATGCGAACCGGCCTGCACGAGCTGGTGACGTATCTTTCCCTCGACTACCGCGATTACGGTCACCAACCGCCGGCCCACATGCAAGACGGCGGCTACATGCTCGTGATCGGCAACGCTTTCGCGCACAAGCGCGTGCCGGCTACCGTGGATGCCCTCAGCCGGGCCTTCCCGCGAGAAAAAATCGTAGTGCTTGGACTTCCTGAGGATCTCCGGCAAAACGTCGTCTCTTATCAGAGCGGAGAGTTGAGCGAGAAACAGATGGACCACTTGTGGCGAGGTGCCCGCTTCGTAGTGTTTCCGTCGGTGTACGAGGGGTTCGGCATCCCAGTCGTAAGGGGCCTCGCCTACGGTAAGCCAATTCTGGCACGCTCGATTCCGACCACATGCGCGATCAAGGACAAGCTCGGTGAAGACGAAAACCTCATCCTCTACTCTTCCACCGATGAGCTGGTCCGGTTGCTCAAGCAGGGTTTTCCCCGTTGGAAGAATGAAACCGGCCGACAAGGCGATCCCGGCGGGGGATGGGACGCCATAACCGAGCGCATCGGACATTTCCTGTGCGAGGTGAGCAGGTCGGTTTCCTTCGACGAAGTCCTGGTTCCCCGTCTCCAGCATATGCGGTTACTGGGGCAGAATCAGCAGATGGCGGCTCATGCTCGTGCAGCGCTGTCCAATGCGGCCGCGACCGGCGCCACGGAAGGCGCTGCGTCCTTCGGGGCCAGCGACGAATTCAGCGCCGCGATGCGGACCCGCGATGCTCAGATCCAGGATTTGCGCAACTCGTGGTCCTGGCGTTTGACTGCCCCGATGCGACGCCTCGCTGACGTCTACCTGCGCTTCAGGAGGAAGGGATGATGGAACGGGTTTTATTGCGCATCGACGATCCCGCCGATCGAGTTCTCCGCACCCCCGTGTGCCGTATCCGCGGTTGGTGCGCCGCCGCCGACTGGAGCGAGGTCGAACGATTCGAGTTTCAGATCGGGGACGCCCAGCTATCCTGGCAGACGCAAGCCCGCCAGGACGTGACAGCCGAGCACACGGAGCTGTGGGTGGCAGGTTTCAGCTTCAATCTCGATCTAAGGCAGTACTTGTATGCCATTCGATCGAGTGAACTGGCCATCAGGGCCGTATTCCCTGGTTCCGCGGCAATCGACCTGGAATTCCGCGTGGCTCCTGGCGTGACGGCGAGCTGCCTGGCCGCCGCGGGCATCTAATCCGGCCGACATCACTGTCGCAGCAACTCCCGCAGGGCTGCATAGAAGAAACTCGAACCCAGCGCTGGATTCAGCGGATCAATGCGCATGTCTCTGACAGGGTTCCGGGGCGCCGCCAACTCCTTCCGGCCGATCCCCATGAAATAAGGGCACACAAAGGCGGCGCCGTTACTGCGATGATATTCCAGCGCGCGGCGGAATATGCTTCTGGACTGTGGCTTGCCCATGCGGGGATGCAACTCCGGTACGCCATAACGGCGGCCCCCCGTCAGCGGAAACAGGTGAGGAGAGGTAACCGATCCTCCATATAGATTCAATCCAGGCATGCACGCCGCTTCCGAGAGATCGCGCGCATCTACTGCGAAGGCAGCATAGTTCCAGGATCCTTCCAGTTGGGAAGCGATCTGGTGAGAGTAGATCTTATTCGGTTCCAACCCGCTTTCCAAGGCAATACGAGTGAACGCGGCCAGCAGGCTGGAAACCTGGAATTCGCGAAACCGTTGCCATTCGGCGGCGAACGGGTTGTACAGCAGCCTCAGGCCTTCCGCCGGATGGTCCACGCAGCCGGACAAGCCTGCTCCGGATGCCTCCGGCAAGCCATCCAGATGCGGGTACGCACGGACGGTTCCGTCCGTTTCCACTCCTCCAATCCATAGAGTCCTGCGGGCTATCAGCAAGCGACTATCCGCGCGCCGCAACACCAAGTGAACCACGTGCGCGCCACGCGCGAGGTGACTATAAGCCAAGTCGTAACGGAACCCTCTGTCGCTGTCCGCGAGGTGAGGAACGGCATCGTATACGTCGACGCGTGACAGGTGATAGCGGGCATCTCCCAGACACTCGCCGTCCAGAAAGATCTCGATACGGTCGCCTTCCCCCAGATCCGCCCATCCGAAGATCGGAACCGAGCCGGCGCAGTACGAATCCATGTGCATCCAGAGTGGCGCGCCCGGCTGTTGAGTGACGTCAATCCGCGGCGGCACTACTCCCTCCCACGCCGTGAACGAAGTGCCGAAACGCTCGTTGACCTCCCCAATAGCTGGATACCGTCCGTGCAGCCAAGTGGAAAAATCGCGGATCGAAGCATCGGAGTAGTCCGTGATCGTTACGCCGGCAAAACGCCCCGCCGAATTCGGATCCGCCAGATTTGCTACGTAATGGTGAAGCTCTCCGGCCACCGTCACCGCCCGCAAGATATCCGGACATTCGCGGTCGAAGCGCGCGAACATCCCCGCAGCCTCCCGGAATCCGCCGAAGCGGAAGCGATTCAAGGGTATACGCTCGTCAAGCGAGAAGACCGGCGCGAATGTAGTGTTGTTAAAGTAGGCCTCCCGTATTATGGATCCATCATTAGTGCGGGCGAGAGAGGATTCGTCGGCCGCCAATTCCCGCGCCAGGTCACTCTCCCCGACGAAATGGTTGGCGCGCAGATTGACCACAACGGGACGTCCCACATCGCGGATGAAATCGATAAAGAACTGCAGCTTGCCTGGATCGAATACCCACTCGTCTTTCTTGGAAAACAGGTCGTAGATATTGATCGAGAGAGTGTAGCCCAGCTCGATGCCGCCGGCGGGCCTGCCGTCACACAGAGCATCAAGGACGCCTTCCAGCATCGCTGCGGGCTTCAATCCGCTCCTGCGCAGCATCTCGGCCAGTTCCGGATCTTCGTACCAACTCCGGATGCCCTTCTCCTCAATCCATGGCGCAACTAGGAAAGTACTCGGCATGAATTCTCATTATGATGCCCATGAGATCGCGAACCACGGGTAATCACGGCCTCAGCAGCATTTTGGTCTCATATATCATCAAATCCGACAGCGCCACATCGCGTGGAGCGTCACTGAGATCTTGTTCGTATGTGATCGTCATTACCTTCTGGACGGTGAAACCAGCTGCCACTACGTCCGCATAAAACCGATTCGCTGAGTATCTGTTGAGTGACTGGAACTCCGGCCACAGGTTACTTAGCAGGAGGTCACCCTGCTCCGGATGGCATGCTACATAAGTACTCAACTTCTCCCAAACCCATTCGGGCGATCGCTTCAGATGGAAATACGGCTCTTTTATGAAATCGGACAGATGGCTTCCTTGCAGGCAATGATACCAGGGACAGACCTGAACAAATACTCTGGCGCCCTGCCGCGAAACACGTCTCATTTCACGGAGTACCTGCGGGACGTCAGCGACATGTTCGAATGCCGACCATGAAACGATCACGTCGAAAGATTCGTTCGCAAACGGAAAGTGCCGCCCTTCGTATTCGATGAAACGCAATCGAGAAGCATAATCGGGGCAGGGCGAAATTCCATTCCGCTCCAATCGATTGGCGACGCTCGCAAAATCTAAGTTCTGCTTGCCGACGAGATCCAGACCCGTGATCCGTCGAGTTCCGAATCGAAGCAAGCCGAAGTCGGACAACATCTCTCCGCAACCTACATCGAGCACATCCGCATCCGCAATATCTCCACAAAAGAGCGCGATCTGGTCTGTCACAGCGAAATAATGGGAATGGACCCATTCCTTTTCCGGTGGAATGAACTGGCTCACCAAAGTAATTCCTCCTTTAATGTTTCAGCGAATCAATACATATAGGATACGGCGCTTCGATAGGCACAGCTCTTGCTTTGCTGGCGCACGGCGATCCCGTGACGCTCTGTGCCACTTACCTATTTTATCAGTGCCTGGCACGAATCGCCTGAAACCTATGACAGAAACGTATGACCTGGGAAATATGTACGCGTCCGGTGAACACAGGTCGGCGAGCCTCTCACTTGCTGACCAGACTGCTCGTCACGTTCACGCAGTTGGCGAAGATGGCTTGTCTGAGATGTGTTTTCTTGCGCGGATTGCCTTGATCTCAACAGGCTTCAAGGGCTGGGTGGGCGGAAGGCAGGCATCATCGAAACGCCGCATGGTCTGCTTGCCGATGCCCCCGCCAGCATGCAGGGCCCCCATGGTTTCATGGATGGCCGCCATGGCATCGCTGCGATACTTTTTGCTCATTCGCCGCTCACCTTCATAGAATCGCCTCGTCTCAACAACTCCGCAAGTTGCTTCTTAAGTCAACGCTGAGACCTGCATCGCGGTTGCTCTGAAAACCTGGTGGTTGATTACGCGGCTGTTCCAGTCGTTGCCAGCACCGAGCCCCGAACGAAGAGAGGGGTCCCACGGAACTCTCTTCCGCTTCGCGGTCCTCGTTCGGCGCCGCGCCTCCGATGATTTCCACCCGGCGCCGAGGCCGCTTCCACGGGACCCCTCTCTTCGTTCGGGGCTCGGTGCTCGCCGGTGATTCGTTGTGGGCGGCAGTCGCATCAGTGTCCGCGTTGCATTCGAGGTGCTGGGAGACAGCCATGTCATTTTCGTGATTGGGGGTGCAAGGTCGCCGGTCATGGAGAGATCGGTGCTATCGAGCGGGAGTCGCCTGGGTTCGAGGCACGCGGCGTAGGGCGCACGGAGTTGCTGCATACTGTGGGGAGAGAGCCACGCATGAAGCGGACAATTCAGGTACGGATCACCCGGGGTGAGTCTCAGTACGTCGCTGCGTGTCTCGACCCGCCCGTCGTGACACAGGGCCGCACGTTGGACGAGCTGGCCGCGAACATCCGCGAGGTCATCAGTCTGCATCTGGAAGGCGAGAATCTAGCCGAGTTGGGCTTTGCCGCCGATCCGAGGATCCTGGCGACGATGGAGTTGGAAGCGATCCCCCAGCAGCGCTGAGTCCTACGGGCAGCGCGCTAGTGGATGCCGAGCTTCTTCTGCATCTGCTCCAGCGTCACTCCCTTGGTTTCCGGGAAGATGAACAGCACTACGAAGAACTGCGCGACCATCATCGCCGTGAACAATCCGAACGGGGCGGCGCCGGATTCCTTGGCGATGTACGGGAAGGACATGGAGATCAACGCATTCATAAACCAGTGGGAGAAGCTGCCCAGGCTCTGGCCCTTGGCGCGCACGCGAGTGGGGAAGACCTCGCTCAGGTAGACCCAGATCACGGCGCCCTGCGAGAAAGCGAAGAAGGCGATGAAGCCTACCAGCAGCCAGACCAGCATTGCTTCATTCCGTCCGGTAGCGAAGATGGTCGTCACGCCGCCCAGACATACCGCCGTGCCGACCGAGCCGACCAGCAGCATCTTCTTGCGCCCGAATTTGTCGATGACCGACATCGCAATGATGGTGGCGATCAAGTTAGTCGCTCCAATCGCTACGGCCTGCAGATCGCTCGAGACTTTGTTGAACCCGGCGCGGGCAAAGATGTCGTTCAGGTAATACAGGATCGCGTTGATGCCCGAGAGCTGGTTGAACATGCCGATGGAGATCGCCAGAAACACCGGCAGGCGGTACTTATGCTGGAATAGCGGTTCGCTGCCCAAGCCATGTTCGGCGTCGATGGACTCGACGATGGAGGCGAGTTCCTCCTCGTGATTGCCTTCGCCGACGTCTTCCAGGACCTTGCCAGCTTCTGCCACGCGGCCCTGCTTCACCAGCCAGCGCGGGCTCTGCGGAATGCCGAAGAGCATCAGGAAAAAGAACACCGCCGGTACGGCCGCAATACCCAGCTTCCAACGCCACTCCGCGTCTCCGAGCCCGGCCTGGCCGATGAGGAAGTTCGACAGGTATGCGACCAGGATGCCGAAGACGATGTTGAACTGAAACAGGCCGACCAGCTTGCCGCGGCTGCGCGCCGGAGAGATCTCGGCGATGTACATCGGCCCCAGCACCGAAGACCCGCCGATGCCCAGTCCGCCGATGAAGCGGAACACCAGCAGCGAGTTCCAGTCCCAGCCGAAGGCGCATCCCAAGGCGGAAATGAAATAAAGCCCAGCCATCAGCATCAGGCTCATCTTGCGTCCCAGTTTGTCGCCGGGGATGCTGGCGAACATCGCGCCGAGGATGGTGCCGAGCAGCGCGCTGCCCACCGTGAATCCGAGGCCCCACTCCGAGAGCGCGAACGTGGATTTGAGAGCACTGGTCGTGCCCGAGATGACCACCGTGTCGAACCCGAATAGAAGCCCGCCGAGGGCGGCAACTACGGTGCTCTTGATGACGTGCGCACTCAACTTCATTGGTAACTCCGGAGAACGGATGAATTATCTCAATCACATTGCGCGGTCCCGCTCAAGCGCCGATCTCTTTGCGGGTGGCCACAAAGACTACACTCTATCACCGCCGCACATTGCGACCGCCGCTCCGTGCCGCACGCACCTGACCGCAGGGGGAATCGGGGTGGAAGGAATATCAAGAGATCTGTACGAGTCGCGGTTGCTCTGAAGATCTGGCTATTGATTACGCGGAGCTCGCCGGTGATTCGTTGTGGCGGCGGCCGCATTAACGTCAGCGTCGTATTCGAGTCGCTGGGGGCAGGCGCACGATCTTCGCCGTTTGGGGGCGCACGGTCCGTCGGTCATGGAGAGGTCGTCCGGATTTAATGCTTGCCTGTGATCTCCATCAGAGCGTAGACCTCGCGCTTCGGCAGTCCGCGCCTCCGCGCTACTTCCTTGATGGCGTCCATGCGCGGCAAGCCCGCTTTCTCCAGGGCCTGAACCTCTTCTGGAATCGTGAGTTCTTCGGTATCGGCGCTGGTTTGCGGCTTGCCCACGACCAGCGTGAACTCTCCCCGGACCAGGTCACGCGATGCCAATTCGGCGCGCACTTCGGACGCCTTGCCACGCAGGAATTCCTCGTGGAGCTTGGTCAGCTCGCGAGCGGCGACCACTACGGGATCGCCGAGCGCATGCTCCAGGTCTTCGAGCGTCTCCAGAACACGATGCGGCGATTCGTAGAAGATGTGGACCATGCCCGTTCCGGCCATCGCGGCGAACAAGCGCTGCCGCTCGCCGCTCTTGCGCGGCGTGAAGCCGTGAAAGCAGAAGCTGTCGGTGGGCAGTCCGGAGGCCGAGAGAGCCGAGAGCACGGCGGACGCCCCGGGGATGGGCACGACCTGGACGCCTGCCTCCGCGGCGGTGCTCACCAGGCGGTAGCCGGGATCTGAAATGAGCGGAGTGCCGGCGTCGGAGACCAGAGCAATATCCTCACCGGCCAGCAAGCGGGCGAGCAGGTCGCCGGTGCGCGCATCCTCGTTGTGCTCGTGGTAGCTCACCATCGGGCGGGAGATCCCGTAATGCTCCAGCAGTTTCCGGGTTTGCCGCGTGTCCTCGCAGGCGATGGCGGCCACGGATTTCAGCGTTTCGACGGCCCGGTAAGTGATGTCGGCGAGATTGCCGATCGGCGTCGCGACCAGATACAGTGTTCCCGGCATTCGGCTGTAATTAGTATCTCTTAGCGCCGTGGAGTGGGGCGGCGCTGGAGCGCCGCCCCACAATCACTCAGTCTTCGGGCTGAACCATGCGGCGCGCGTCGGCCGGCGCGAAGTCCAGCGTGCTGGCGATCAACTCGCGGCCGGTCAATGCCTTGCGAGCCACGCCCGAGTGGCCGTGGTCGCTGCACTTGCCCTTGATGTGATACAGCTCATGCGCGAGAACGCGCGCCAGCGCGCGGCCCAGCAGTTCGTCGCGGCGTCCGAACTCGCCACCAACCATCGCAGACTTGGCGGCAACGCCCACGCGCTCGCAAAGGACTTCGCTGAACGGCAGAACTTCGCCGTCGCTGGTGTGAGTGAAGGCCATCGGTCCGCGTTCATCCAGGATCACGGGCGTGGGATCGATCCGGCACTTTCCACGAAACTTGACGAGCACGAGGTCGTGAACGTCGGTGCCCGCGGCAAAATCCGAGAGCTGCTTCCACTCCACCTGGATG
Organism: Terriglobia bacterium; assembly: GCA_963823095.1. Taxonomy (GTDB): domain Bacteria; phylum Acidobacteriota; class Terriglobia; order Bryobacterales; family Bryobacteraceae; genus CAIVVT01. The sequence continues at coordinate 219,805 of CAWGKI010000010.1, read as the reverse complement.
GAGGCCTGCTTCATGAGTTTGTCCATCTCCCGATGCATCTCCGCTTCGGTCGCGGCGGGTAAGGGACGTTCGACAGAGATTACCAGCGTTAGGGGACCGGTCAACTCGGGCAAACCTTCTGCACGGGAAGAGAGACAAAACGCGGCGAAAAACAGAACGAATAATGGCGAACAGGTGCGAAGCCGGAACATGGGCCACACTCCATCATGGTCCGCAACAAATCGGACTTGCGACTCCATTATAGGGTGGTCCTGATCGGAGTCATTCGAAAAAGTGATCGATGCAGAAGGTTTAATTTACCGTCAATCCGCTGTAGTAAGGGGAATTTGAACAACTGAACGCGCCGGTTGCGAGCGCCCCATAATGCGGTCAGGGCTGCTCGCGTCCTTCGGGCGGAGGGGGCGGCGTCGTGGTTCCCTTCAGGTGCGGGTAGAAGTTCAAGTCTGCTCCGCTCAGCGCCTTCGTCAGGAAGATGATCTGCCCGGTGTGCATGGAGAAGTGCTCGACAACGTGATAGATGGCCTCAAGCACGGTTACCGCGTAGTTCTGAGGGTGGCATGTCTCAGTCAGGCGGGCCTCGGGCAGCGATTCGATCAGTACGCATGCCTCCTCGACAGTGGAGCGGAGCTTCGCAAGTAACTCCTCTCTTCCCTCGCCGCCGCGCGCGGCAAATTCAGCGTCGCGGTGCCGCAGATCGGGCTGACCGCCTACGCCGTGCAGGATCCACTGCCGGACGTTGCCCGCCAGATGCAGGCACAGATTGCCGCAAGCGTTGGCGTTGTCACCCGTGCGAAGCCAGAACTGCTCGTCGTCGAGCATTCCGGCGCAGGCCTCAATGCGTTCCTGCGACTGGCGCATCCGCTTGGCCGAGCATTCCAGGAAGTTGCGCCCCACGGTCATGGTTTCTGGTCCTCCAGGAGAGCCTGCAATTCCACGATCCGCCAGCGGGCGCGCAGGCCGGGATGCCGCAGCCCCAATTCGGCGGGGTCAATCTGGTTCTTCCAGAGGTACTCGGCGAACTCCATAATAAGCTCGCCTGGGGAGTTGTCCGCGTTGGTCTGAAAAACCTCACAGCGCTGGTCCTTACAGAGGACGAACTCTTCGAACGACGCCTCCAGCGCCTGCGCCGCTTCTCCCGCTTTGGATTTCTCGCCCTGCTCGTGGAACCAGCGTACCAACTGGGCCTGCACGAGAAGGCGGGAAGAACTGGGCTTCATCTTCAAGCTGTCGCGCAGGATGTCTTCGGCGAGAGACACCTTACGGCGCGGCTCGAGTTGCGCATCCTTCTCATCCAGGATGTCGGAGAGCATCGCCGCTCGCGCGCCCGCATACTCCTGCTGACGGGCCAGGCGAATGGCGTCCTCCGCGCCAAGTTTGGAGGTGTCGGGCAAGTCTTTCAGCCCCGGATCCTCGTCCGCCAACAACGAGGTTCCTGCAAGCAAAAACATGCCTTTGAAGAAGTTGGGGACATTCGCGGCGGAATCCGTGACCCCGCTGTCCGTGGGGACGGCCTGCGCAAGTTCGGATCGCGGTGCCTCGGGCGTGGCTGGATTTGTTCCTGCCGACTCCGGATGAGCCGCGATGAACTCGCGGCGAGCCATGGAGATCGTGCGGCGGGCTTGCCGCGACAGGGACGAATGTCCCGCGGCGAACTTGCGATCAACCGATTCCAAACGCCTAATCTCCTCCATGCGAGGGTTCGCTGCGGGGAAGGCGCCGATGAATGCGGCGAGCAGTGGCGCGGAGTCCGCGGCGTGGCGTTCACGCGCGTCGCGCAGCAAATCCTCGACACCCGGCATGTCGTAGGCGCCCGCTGCCAGTGCGCGCAGGAAGGCCTCCTTGCGCAACGGCCACTCTTTCAGCCGCGCGACAAGCTGGTCGTAGCAGATGGCCAGCGGATCGGCCTTGGCCATGGGTTCGGCGCGCGACTGAGCGGCGCAGAAAGACTCCGCCTGTTTGGCGTCGAGCGGAAGGAGGGACGGGACAATCCGCTTGAGGAAGTGACTGCGTGTGGCAGAGTCGGGGAGTAGCAGCGTGCGCTGTCCGGCATCGAGGAGGAACCGGGCGGCATGGGCCTCGTCCGCACCTTTGAGGAGGGCCTCGGCCGCGCGAATCTGCGTGTCGATGCCGAAGACGGGTGGCTCGGAGACGGCTGCGCCTTCGATCTCCTCGATCAGAATCGCTTTGCGGCGCTCAAACGCGGGAGAGCCCGCCTCCGGAGTCTGCAGCAGCATTGCCGCGGACAGCGCCAGAAGCGAACCCATAATCATGCCCCGATTGTACGGCAGCCGCCTAGAGGATTTCGTCGCTCCAGTTTTCGAGCACCTGTTTGACCTTCTGGCAGAACTGATCCGCCAGGGCGCCATCGACCAGGCGATGGTCGAAGGTCAGCGCGAGATAGGCCATGGAGCGTATGGCGATGGCGTCTCCCTCGACGACGACCGGCACCTTTTCCACGGCTCCGACGCCCAGGATGGCGATCTGAGGCTGATTGATCACCGGCGTCGCGAACAGGCTGCCGAAGCTGCCGAAGTTGGTGATGGAGAACGTTCCGCCACTCACTTCGTCGGGCTTCAACTGCTTGCCACGGGCACGAGCGGCCAAATCGACGATGGCGCGCTGCAGACCGACGATGTTCTTCTCGTCCGCCTGACGGATCACGGGTACGATCAGCCCGTTGTCGAGAGCTACGGCGATGCCGAGATTCACTTCGTTGTGGAAGAGGATGTTGGTCCCTTCAATCGAAGCGTTGAGCAGCGGGAATGTGCGCAGGGCTTCGGCCGCGGCGCGGGCGATGAAAGGCAGGAACGTCAGGCCGAAGCCATAGCGTTGCTTGAACTCTTCTTTCACCTTGGCGCGAGTCTTCGCCACCTTGGTCATATCGACTCGGTGAACCGTAGTGACATGGGCCGAGGTGTGTTTGGAGTGGACCATGTGCTCGGCGATCTTCTGCCGCATCATCGACATCGGCTCGACGCGGATCTTCGCGGGATCCACGCGCGGAAGCGGGGTCGGCGCGGACGGCGGTGCGACGGGCGCGGGAGCGGCGGGGGCTGCCCAAGCCGGAGCGGCTGCCGGAGCCCCGGTGGGCGCAGTCCGGCCCGCCAAATAAGCGTCAACGTCCGTCTTGGTGACGCGGCCGCCGGCGCCGGTGCCCTTCACCTGCCTGAGATCGATACTGTTCTCGCGCGCCATCTTGCGCACCAGCGGGCTGACGGGACCGGCGAGGTCCGCGTCCGGTTCCGCCACGGGCGCAAAAACGGTCACAGGCTCAGGAGCAGGCGGTTCCACAACAACCACGGGCGCTGGCGCCGCCTTCGCTACAGCTTCGGCGGCCAAGGCGGGAACGGGCCCCGCCACGGCTTCGACCACGGGAGCCGGAGCGGGTGCGGACTTGTCCGCCGTAGCCCCAGGAGCGGCGGAGGCGGAAGCGCCGTCGCCGATCCGGGCCACGATGGTATTGATGCCTACCGTGGCGCCTTCCTGGACCAGAATCTCACTGAGCGTCCCCGCCACAGGGGCCGGGATCTCCGTATCGACCTTATCGGTGGAGATCTCGAAAAGCGGCTCGTCGCGCTCGACGTGGTCGCCCAGCTTCTTCAGCCAGCGGGTCAGCGTGCCTTCGACAATGCTCTCGCCCATCTGGGGCATCAACACATCGGCCATTGCATCCATCTCCGTTCTTGAATCTTGCCGTTATACCAGCGCCGGCGCGGATTTCACCGCTACCGGATCATAATCGAAAACGCGCGCGAATTCCTCAACAATCGCCCGGTGCAACTCTTCGCGCGAAGCGCGGACGCCCAGTTCCTCAATAGAAGTAACGGGGCGCGTCAGGCCGCAAGGGACGATGTAGCCGAAATAGCGCAAATCCGTAGTCCAATTGAAAGCGAATCCGTGCGTGGTCACCCAGCGCGAGAGATGCACGCCGATGGCGCAGATCTTGGCCAGTTGGCCTTCTGGCAGCTTCGTCCAGACGCCCGTCGCGCCCGGGTCGCGAGTCCCCTCGATGCCATACCGCGCGAGAACTCGGACGATACTCTCCTCCACGTTCCGCACGTAGGCGACGACATCGCGCTTCCATTCTCTCAGGTCGATGATGGGGTACCCGACGATCTGGCCCGGGCCGTGATAGGTGATATCCCCGCCGCGGTTGTTCTCAAAGAATTGGATGCCCAGTTGTTCCAGGCGGTCGCGAGAGACCAGAACATTCTCCTGGCGGCCGTTGCGGCCCAGCGTCAACACGTGGGGATGTTCGAGCAATAACAACTGGTCGCCGATCTCGCCCAGTTTGCGTTGCGCTTCGAGCGACTGCTGCAACTCCCACGCATCGGCGTAGGCGATCCGGCCCAGTTCGCGGACTTCGAGTGTCCTCATTCAAAAACCAGGATCACCGTTCAGGCGTTGATGGCCTGCCCATAGACACTATTGAACGCTTCTCCCACAGCCTCGTAAAGCGTCGGGTGCGCGTGGATGGTGGCAATCATGCTGTCCACGGTAGCCTCGGCCGACATGGCTGTTACGGCCTCGGCGATCAGTTCATAGGCGTGTGGACCGATGATGTGCACGCCGAGAATCTCGCCATACTTGGCGTCGGAGACGATTTTCACGAAGCCATCGTGGTTGCCCAGAATCGACGCCTTCGAGTTGCCCGCGAAGGGGAACTTGCCGACCTTGACGTCGTAGCCCGCCTCGCGCGCCTGCTTCTCGGTCATGCCCACGCTGCCGATCCCCGGGTCGGTGTAAGTCGCGCCGGGAATCCTATTCTTGTTGATGGGCGTCACCGGCTTGCCGGCGATGTGGCCGACAGCGATCATGCCTTCCATCGTCGCGACGTGCGCCAATTGGGGCGTACCGGCGACGATATCGCCGATGGCGTAAACACCCGGCTCGGCGGTCTGCTGGAACTGGTTCACCTTGACGAATCCGCGATCCAGTTCGACCTTCGTGTTCTCCAGGCCGATGTTCTCGGTGTTGGGCTTGCGGCCGATGGCGACCAACAGGCAATCGCCCTCGAACGTTTCCGTCTTGCCGTTGCCCAATTTCACGTTCATGCGAACGCCCGCGGCGGTGCGCTCGACAGAGCCGAGGTCCACCTGAGCGTTGGTTTCGCAGCGTATGCCCTGCTTCTTGAAGCTGCGCTCCAGTTGCTTCGAAACTTCCTCGTCCTCCACCGGCACGATACGCGGCAGCATTTCGAAGATGATTACTTCGCTGCCGAAGCTCTTGTAGATGCCACCGAACTCGACGCCGACTGCGCCCGAACCGATGATCAACAGCTTTTTCGGAGCGCTTTGAAGCCTCAGGATCTCGATATTCGACACGATGATTTGCGGGTCGGGCGATAGCCCTGGCAACATCCGCGCTTCGCTGCCCGTGGCGAGAATAATGTTCTTCGCTTCAATGGTCCGCGTGCCTTCGGCGGAACTCAGTTCCACCTGGCCGCGTCCTTTGAGCGTGGCGAAACCCTTGAGAATGTCGACCTTCTGGCGCTTCACCAGGAATTCGACGCCCGAGGCATGCTTGCTGACGATGCCGTCCTTGCGCTTCATCACCAGGGGCAAATCGAGCTCGGCGTTCTGGCAATGCAGGCCTTGCTCTTCGGGGTGTTTGAAGTTCTCCCACACCTCGGCGGTATGCAGCAGCGCCTTGGTAGGAATGCAGCCAACATGGAGGCAGGTACCACCCAGCTTTGGGTCTTTTTCAATGAGAGCGGTCTTGAGGCCGTACTGGCCCGCGCGAATCGCAGCGGAATAGCCCCCCGGCCCGCTGCCAATTACGATCACGTCGTAGGACATCGCACTCAGTTTAGCATCCGATAATCCCGTCATAATTATGTTGATGAAGCAGGTTCTCCTCGCGGTGCTGGCATGTGGACTGATCTGGTCCCAGACCCCGGCCGTCAAATCTCCGGCGAAGAAGGCAGCGGCCAAAAAGCAGGCGGCCTCGACGGACAAATCCGCTCAAGCCGAGAAGCGTTGGCCGCTGCACGAGATCAAGGTCCAGGGCATGCAGCTGATCACCCCTCAGCAGGTGATCGACATGTCGGGGCTCAAGGTGGGCATGCTCGCCGGGCAGGCGGAGTTCGACGCCGCGCGCGAGCGCATTTACGCCAGCGGCTGCTTCGACCTGGTCGAGTACGCCTTCGAGCCCGCGCCGGAGGGCGGCATCTTCGTTACGTTCGAGCTTCGCGATGTGGAACAGCGCGGTACGTGGCGATTGGAACGGCTTCCGCTAGACGCGAAAGCGTACACTGCCCGCGCGGCGAAGACCCTGCAAGGCTTCGGCGCGGAGATCCCCATGACGGAAATCTATGTCAAGCGGATGAGCGAGCTGGCGGAAACGATGCTCAAGGAAAAGGGCGTCACGGAGACCGTGATCGCGAAATTCGAGGCAGGAATGAAGGAAGGCCTGGTCGTGGTGATCCGGCCGAAGACTCCACCGCCCAACATCGCGCAAGTGCTCTTTGTGGGAGCGCGCGCGGTGCCGCCGCAGGAACTGCAAAGAGCGATCCTGGAAATCGCCGTGGGCACGCCGTGGAGCGAGGAGTTATTCCGGATCTTCCTCGAGAACGCGATCCGCGCCGTGTACGACTCGCAAGGACGGCTGCGGGCGAACTTCCCCACCATCACGACGGAACCGTCGAAAACCAGCAAAGGCGTAGTGGTCACCGTGACCGTGGACGAAGGCCCCGTCTACAAGCTGGGCAAGCTGGCGATTGAGGGTGCTCCTTTGCCCGAGGAAGAGATCAATCAGCTCGGTGGAGATGCATTCAAGAACGACGTGCCGGTCAACCTGAGCGTGGTGGCCAACGCAATGACGAAGATTCTGGCCCGGCTCGCCGAGATCGGCTACCTGAAGGCGAATTACCACCCCCTCAAGACCATCCACGACGACACGAAGATCGCGGATATCACGATCGAGGTGGAACCGGGGCCGGAGTACAAGATGGGCCGGCTCGACATCGCGGGACTCGACATCGAAAGTGAACCGGTGATTCGAAAATTGTGGAATTTGAGGACGGGCGATCCCTACCGCAAGGGCTTTGCCGAGCACTTCCTGGTGCAGGTGCGCGAGCAGAGAATCCTCGACTTCCTGGGCGGGACCACTTCCGAAGTGAAGCTCGACGACGAAAAGGCGCTTGTGAACGTGAAGCTCGCGTTCAAGGGCGGCCCGCAGAAGCTCGACAGCCGCCCGAGGGATAAGCACGGCGTGCTGATCGAAGAGCGGCCGCAGGATTGAGACGGGAGCTGCTGGAAGCTCGTCCAATGGAGTCAGCTGAAGCAAGGCGCCCGGCCGGTGAGGGATTTGCGTACCCTTTCACCGCACATCAGCATTTGACAAGGGGAACTTGCCGCGAAACTGGAGCACCGTCTAGTTGATTACTTCTTCAATGGACCAAAACAAACTTCGGGGATGCCCGGCTGGAGTCACCACTCACCAACCTTGTCCGCGTTGCTCACCGGTTCAGTGCGCATCCGGCCACGGGAGTTGAATTCCGCACGAGTTTGCGACCCACGCGCTCCAGGTCCTTGAACGATACACGATGATGGCTCACGCTGCTGGGGATTATCCGCCCGGCGCGCCTCGAACTGGCATGCCTGGGCTTGACCGCCACAGATCCAGTGCCTCTTGTTTCGCCGGAATCGGGTCGACAGGGGTACATTTCGCTTTCCCAGACAATTCACATAAGATATGTTTTCGACTTGGCTAGCAGGCGGGAACCTTGAAACCAGAGGACTTCATTCGACAGATCCAGCTTCTGACTGGATCGGAAGTGAAAGGTCACGATCAAATTGACCACGACAGCTTGGCCGTTGTCCTTCGTGATGACGGCACGCCCCTTGACTGTTCGCACTTGAACGAGTTGCTGTTGCTCGTCCACAAAGACCGCGTCGAGAGGCCGTTCTTCAACCATTTTTTCGGGCGGGACTGCACAGTTGGCAGCATCCCCTCCTGCGTCGCCGGATTCCAAGAGGCAGCGCTCTTGCTTTATGGAAACTTTGTATTCGCATACCGGACACTCTCGCGCGTCAAGGATCCGGATGAATTCTCCGAAATGGTGGCAGCTATCTGTAGGGACCCGAATTCGGAGTTAGAGCGTCTCCGAAGTCGTCGGCGCACGCTACTCGAAGTTGACCGGATTTCGCGCGATCGGACGCCGTTCGTTGGTTACCTTTCGATGCGCAACATCCCGGAAGACCTCCTCAGTTGCGAATTCCTCCTGGCTGCCGTTAAGGCGGTTGAACCCGGTGCGGACTGGGACCGGTACCTGAAACTCGCTGAGGAGATGGCCAACCCCGGCGAGTACGAGCCGCTACGGGAAATCGTCGGAATCTATCAAACATTTGCGCCAGAATCCGATCTTTCCGAGTTTCGGAAATTCCTTGAAGAATCGTTCGAACTCCTGAACTGCCGGAAGAAGGAAGTCCAACAAGTCCGCGCCCGGGCCGCAAAAAACCAGGACGTATATCTCACGTGGGACCACATGGACGTCTACTTTGCCACCTCCATGCGGAAGGCCTGGGAATACACGGACCTTTACGACTTTATCGAGCAGCTGATGGCGTCGGACGAGTTTCGCGACCTAGGCGTGCGGTACTTCGATCCAACGCAAGCGTACACGGATAACCGCATCAACAAGGGTCTCGTCGAGGCGCTGATGCTGAAACGGGCCCGCTGCACGGTCTACTCCGTTCAGGACACGGACACACTCGGCAAAGATTCGGAACTGGCTTCAACGCTCGCTCAAGGCAAACCGGTTATCGCATTCGTTCCAGACGTTGTCGTGGACCGTCGCGCTAATCAACTTTTCGCGGAAGACCCGGTCACCGTCCTTGAGCGGATGCGTTTCGTCTTATACGCCGACGATCAACTCGCAGACCGTTTGACCGATGAGGAATATGGACTGGTGAGTCGCGTCCAGGATGACTTGGCGGAGTACTGTTCAAAGCGGATCTGGCTGTCCATACCGGACGGCAACGCCGCCGCTCGGCTCCGGAACTCGCTTGGCAACGACCTCCTCGGCTTCTGCCAAATCGTGGCCCGATCGGAAAAGGCGGTTTACGACAAGCGGGCTAAAACGTTGAAAGATGCGCACCCGCTTGCGGTACAAGTCGACTTGGCCACTGGTGTCGCGAATGGCGTCCTGATTGTCCGGACCATCCCCGAATGCGCGGCTCTGCTCCGCCGTATCCTATTGTCGGATATGGAGTTCACGCTGGAAGAGAAGGACGGGATGTGGTCTCTTCGAGAGAAGATCAGCAACTGCATCCATCGTGTTGTCACGAACGACCGGAAGCTGAATAATTGCTTCTGGAATTTCTATTTGCGTTAAGCTGGAAAGGTCATAGGCCATGTCTTCCGACGCCAAGCTGATTCTGAAGCGTGCTGTCCGCACGGAACGGTGGGAACACCAGGAAAGCGGCGATTATAACCTGGAACGATTCGACCGGGAATTCCGCGATCGCCTGTATTCAGACCGGGGACGTGAAATCCTGCGTGCTCAGTCGCCGACCGAGTTCGCGGGAACAACGAGAGCGGTCGCTGATCACCGAAACGTCGAGGGTTTCTAGACGGGGCGGTGCCCACCGGTTCGTGATGGAAGACCGTGATCGCAGCTTTACCTGATCGGCAAGAAACAACTTGAATCGGGCAGTGCCCACTCCACTACCTTGCTTCTTCGGTCCTCCTTGCGTTTGTGGTTGGCAGTTAGGCGCGTGATCGATGGGGCATCATTGCTCCTCATCAAGCCCAGAGTGTCGAGAAGATGGACCCTACCCAACGGCAGAACTGTCAACGTGGGAGTGCCTTCAAACCGCGGATCGCATTAACCGGACTGCTTGCGGGGCTGAAGCCGCACCACGCAGGCCGCAAGCTTCACGTAAGCGCGCCGGAGGCAGAGCACCGACCACCGTCGCATGCCGGATGCGGAAAAGCTAGACGCTACGGCTGCTTGCGCGGTTCGCTCGACGGAGGCACGAGGCCCTTCAGCCGCAAGTAGGTGATGAGGTTGCCATAGTGTTCCGTCGTGTGGACGTTGTTGAACGACAAGACAGTTAGCTTGGCCTGGTCGCCGCCGAAGAACTTGACGGTCTGGAGGGCGGTGGCGTCGGTCATTCCGTCATAGGCCTTGTTGCAGTAGGCCACGGCGTCCTTGAGCGCCTGCACCAAGTCCGCCTTGGCGGTCTTGTTCTTTTCGATGTCGGGCGCCGGGTTCTTCTCGCCGAGCACGGCCGAGCAGAACATGTATTGGGCATCGGCCACGTGACCGAGGACCTGGCCGAAGCTGCGCACATCGGGCGTCGGCTTGAACGCATAGTTTGCTTCCGGCATCTTTTCGGCCGAGCCGATCACCATGCCTGTGGCGTAGCCGTAGATCATCTTCTGGCCGGCGCTGAGCGGGTTAGTGGCAGGCGCGGACGGGGCCTGTGCGAGGGCGAAGGCCGCACTCGCGAGCGTCAGCGCGACGAGAGCGGTACAGGAACGAAACATGATCGTCATAGATGAGCCTCCAGGCGGGATCCAGACTGATGTTTCTACGAGAGGAGCTTCGCAGATGTTCCATTAGTTTACGCCTGAGTACTGATTCGCACAACGAGGCTTGGATGACCGGCCATCTGAGGTGCAGCTTGAAACGACGACGCAGCGCGGTGATAGACTGATCGCAAATTCAGCCAATCGCAAGGATGGGCACCGTGAATCGAAGACATTTTCTTGGCGTGGCGGCGGCGCTGCCGCTGCTGGATCCGAAGCGGGTACTGGGGGCGAACGATCGTCTCCGCGTCGGGTTCATCGGCATGGGCGGCCGGGCCAACTGGCTGCTCGGCTACGACTTGCCCGGAGCCGAGGTCGTCGCCGTCGCCGACTGCGCCAAGGAGCGCATGCTCGAGACGCTGAAGGCGCATCCCGAGGGCTCGCACTGGAAGCAGTACACCGACTACCGGCGCATGCTGGACACGGAAAAGCTTGACGCGGTGTGGATCGAGACCACCACGCACGCTCGCGCTCTGATCGCGATCCATGCCATGCAGGCCGGGCTCGACGTCTATGCCGAAAAGCCGCTCACGTTGACCGTCGCCGAAGGCATCGCGCTGCGCAAGGCAGTCGCCAAGTACAAGCGGGTGTTGCAGACCGGCACGCAGCAACGCTCCATCCCAGCGAATGCCTACGCGAGCAAGCTGGTGCGCGAAGGCGCGATCGGTTTCGTGCATACCGTGATCGCCTGCAACTTCGAACCGCCGAAAATCTGGATCCCGCGCGCGCCGATGGCACGATGCCCGAAGGCCTGGACTGGGATCAGTGGTGCAACCAGACGGAGCTGCGGCAATATCACGTCGAATTGCAGCGCGGCTGGTCGTCCTATCGCGATTACGATGGCGGCGGGCAGTCGTGGGGCGTCTCGGGCTGGGGCACGCACGCGCTGGACCAGGTCCAGTGCGCGCTGGGAACGGACCAGACGGGGCCTACGGAGATCTGGCAGGAAGAGGCCGGCCCGACGAAGCCGATCTTCATGCGCTACATGAGTGGGACGGTGCTCAAGATGGTTGGCCCCAAGCGCGACCACGCCGATCTCGGCGCCGATCTTCTATGGCACGAACGGATGGATCGAGATCAAGCGCGGCCTGTTTGAGACGAACCGCGGCGAGCTGTACAAAGGCGCGCCGGAGCCCACGCCGGAAGGCCGCGGCGAGGACAGTTTTCATCTGGCGAACTTCCTGGACTGCGTGCGCAGCCGCAAGCTGCCGAACGCGCATGTGGAAGTGGGACACCGCTCGACGACGGTCTGCCACCTGGCCAATATCTGCCGCGAACTGGAGCGGCCGCTGCGTTGGGACCCCCACCAGGAGCGGTTCTTCAACGATGGCGACGCCGACCACCTGCTGGCGCGCAGGCGGCGCAAGGGCTACGAGCTGCCGAAACTTGAAGGCTGAGGGCGTTCGGAGTGGGGCGGCGCTGGAGCGTCGCCCCACACATGGCGAGGCGAACAGACCATGACGGGATCCATTACTCGTAGAAACTTCGGCCGCACGGCCGGCCTGACGACCGCCGCAATGGCGCTTGGCGCACCCGCCTGGGCCAGCGTGTTTCAACCGAAAACGCCGCAGACGGCCGTGCCACGCTGGCGCGGTTTCAATCTGCTGGACCTGTTCCAGGCTCTGACGCCCGAAGAGAAGCGGCGACGCTCCGACGAAGACGTCTATCGCTGGATTCGCGACTGGGGCTTCAACTTCATCCGCGTTCCGCTCGACTACTGGTTCTGGGTGGACTCCGATTGCCGCCAGACGAAGACGATGCGGAAGGAAGACGTACGCAAGATCCGCGAGTCGTCGCTCGAAGAGATAGACACGATTGTCGAACGCGGACGAAAGTACGGCCTGCACGTGAATTTGAATTTCCACCGTGCACCGGGTTATTGCATCAATGGCTCCGAGCGCGAACCTTATGCGCTGTGGTCCGACCGCGACGCGCAGACGGCATTTGCGCTGCATTGGGAGTTGTTCGCGAAGCGCTACAAGAGTGTCTCGCCGTACGATCTCAGCTTCAACCTGGTGAACGAAGCACCCTCGCCCAAAGAGGGCTACATGAGCCGCGAGGATTACGCAAAGGTGATGCAGATCGGCATCGACGCCATCCACGCGGTGAGCCCGCAGCGGCTGATCCTGGTAGATGGACTGGACGTCGGCAACACTGTTGCGACCGAGTTGGTCCCCACGGGCGTGGGGCAGAGCGTGCACTCCTACTGGCCGGGCGAGCTCACACATTTCCGCGCGAGGTGGGTGGACCAGAAGATGGACTTCCCCGAGCCGTCATGGCCGGTGCTGAACGCCGACGGCAGCGTGAAATGGGGCCGTCCGCAGCTTGAGGCGCACTTCAAGCCTTGGGGCGATCTGGCGGCCGGCGGCATCCCCGTTCACTGCGGCGAGATGGGCTGTTTCAATCGCACGCCGCACGCAATTGTTCTCAACTGGACGAACGACGTGCTGGAGATCCTGGAAGGCTACGGCATCGGATGGTCGCTGTGGGAGTTCCGCGGACAGTTCGGCATTTTAGAATCCGGCCGGACCGACGTGGCATACGAAGACTGGCATGGGCTGAAGCTCGATCGCCAACTGTTGAGCCTGCTGCAGGCGCACTAACGCGTTCTTGTTTTGTAGGGGGGGCGCCCTCGTCCGCGACCGGCCCCCTGGCCGGTCTCTTGCGCGACCAGGGGGTCGCGCGCGGGTCAGGGGGCCCGCCCTACCTGGAGCCGCCTGGGGCCGAGCCCATCCACTCTTTGCGCTGCGACAGATCGCCGTCGGGCACGATGACGGCGACCCAGGGCGTGTCTCTCGCAACGATTCTTGCGCGCCAGGCGAACGTCTGCGCCACACCCGGCTTTAGACTCAATTGCTTTGCAGCATCCTCCACAACCAGATTGTCGGTACGCAGGGCGAAGCGATGCGCGCCTTGTCCACGGGCTTGCACCCGCAGGATCACCTCACCCGGCGCTGACTTCTCTTGCGAGAGCTGCAGGTCCAAGGCCTGCGCGGCGCGCAAATCGAGCTGGTAGGATCCGCCGGGCAGGAACGTCCGCATCACCTCCGCGCCGTTGGCCCGAACGCGATAATTGCCTTGCGGCAACGTCGTGCGGAAGTGCCCGGTCTTTGCATCGGGCTGCACGAAGGTCTTCTGGCCGAAGGCAATGTCAATGAACTCCAACGCTCCTCCGGCCTGCCCTTCCACCAGCGCGGGTCCCGAGAGGTTCTTCATCAGCCAGATCCAGCGCGCCACGGGATGGACCCAGACTTCCTTGTAGGTCCACGTGGATTGCACAGGCCAGTACGGCACGTCGGCGTCGCCGCGAGTCTGAATACCAACGGGCAGCGAACCTACCATGTCGCCGGAGGAGGGCGTGTACTGCGGGACGTAATCGTAACCCTCGCCATACATCATGCTTTGCGCAAACGGATTGCGTCCGATCACCCACTCCAGTTGGCGTTCGGCGATTTGCGCCGCCGCCAGGTCGCCGCGCAGATGCGCCGCGTCGCCGAGCGCCTGAGCCTGCGGCAGAACGGTCCCGAAATGACCGCGGTAATCGAGCCAGACCGGGAACAACCGCAAGTAGTGGCCGGCGCCGAGCGGGATGCCGTTCAGCACCTGCCTCCGGAACGAGTCGCGCCGGCTCTCAGGCACTTGCAGATAGTCGTCGTCGCGATAGATCGACGCAGGCATCACGCCGTAGGGTTCGGTGTACTTCGCGATGGCCTTCTGATACTCCGCATGCAGTGCGACGGCCGAGTACCACTTCATCCAATCGGGATGATCTGGAAGCGCGTCGCAGAGCGCGGTCAGAGCCTCAATGGGCGCCTGCTCGCGCCCGCGGTGGCAGTAGTGAAGTATGCGGTCCTTCGCCGGACTGGTGTAAAAGTAGCCAGCCAGTGGCACCGTCCAATCGGGGTTGCGGCGCTCCTGCGAGTCGAGGATGATGTGTGCCAGTTCCACAGCCTTATCCGCATAGGCCTGGTTGCCGGTCGTGCGATAGAGATCGATGCCAGCGAGGACAGCGGCCGAAATGGGCTCATGGACGACGCCGGCGGAATCGAACGAACCGGAGAAGAGGTCCTTGGATTTCTGCGTGCCCGACTGGTCGAGGCCTACAATGGCGTATTTCCAATCCAGCTCGGCCATGCGCAGCGAGTAGGCCGCCAGGCGCGGGTCGCGATCCTTGAAAAGGCGCGCGGCCAGGGCTTCCACCGCGGCAGCTTGCAGGTTCGTCATGGGCGAGTTGGCCGCAGTCGTGATGACGTCGTCATAGTCGCCGAGAATGCCGTTTGTGTGACGGCTGCTGATGGAGCCCGAGCCGCGATAGCCGTCGCCGAAGCTGGTCTTGAGAATCCAATCCAGGCCCCACTTGCCCTCTTCCATCAGGCGCTCGTACAACTCGGGGTCCTCGCCGCGAACGTGAAGACGTTCGGCCAGACTGAACAGCGCATAGGCGATCTCGGACGTATTCCCCATGCCTTGCGACAGGTCGCCAGCATCGTGCCAGCCGCCGTTGATAATGATCCTCCGGTCGCCATGCACGGCCTGCCAGTCGCGGTGGCAGACGCCATGGACGCCGGGAACGGCAAAGCCGCAGCGCTCGGCATAGAAGAAGTTCAAGGCCTTGAGGATCGACTCGCGCCACACGTTATCGCCGATGGTGAAGGGCGGAGTGCGCGTCTTCCCCGCTTCCAGAATGTAAGTGCCAGCCTGCCGCAGTTCGGAGAAGTCCATCACCTGAAATTCGCCGAGATGCGTCTTTACGATCTTGATCGGCTTAGCGAGCAACGGTTGAGCCGTCTTCGCATCGATGATACGGAATGAGTGAGCTGGCAGTGCGTTCGCAATCGCGCTCTTGGGAGCGCCCGTGGCGTAGCCCGCCTGACTGTAAGAAATGCGGCCGGGCCAGACGTTCCAGCCTTCGATGTAATCGGGCTCGACCTGTTCCAGCTTCAACTCGTCAAAATCGAAAGTGACGCTATCGGCGCCATCGAGTTCGTTGCCGGCCATGCCGTAAACAATCTCCAGGCCAGTGACTTTGTCGCGCGCGACGTTCGAGATCTCCCAGACCACGTGATTCCATTCATGATTCTTGAGAACGAGAGAGGTCTCGCCCTCTTGGGCGAACGGCGCGGGCAGTTTTTCGACGCCGTCGTTGCGCAGATGCATGTCGAGCGAAGCGACGTAATGTCCGGGACAGTCGGGATAGATCCAGAGCGAGATGCGATTGAACGCGCGCCAATCCTCGCCTTCGAACTGACGCAAGATACCGGACTCGCCCCAGCCCCTGCCGTTCTTAGGACCGGGGTTGGGCAAGCGCGCGGGATTGCGCAAGCGCAGCGAATGGCCGCCGTCGCGCGAGCGTTCCGCGGTGAGCGACATCTCGGCGACGACCTTCGTTTGCTCGACCACTTGCGATGCGAAGCGCGCGTCCACAACGAGTGGCGCAGCGTTGGTGAACGCGGTCCACTTGGACAGGCTCTCCATGTCGTCGAGCAGGCGGCGTTGCAGCACCTTCTTGTTCAGCCAGCGCTCCGCGGCGGAATTGTGCGGATCCGGCGTCAGGGGGATGCGCTCCGCGGCGGATAAGCCGAGGCATCCCAGCAGAGCGAGGCTCCACCATCTCATGCGGTCTCTCCTAAAGGTGGCGATGCTCGCGCGGTTCGAGCGCGCGGGTAGATGAAGATCGAGAGTATCAAACGAAGCCGCTGCTCCGTCCTGCTATCCGGCGACTTCGGCGTAGAGCGCTTCGTACTGGGGAATAATCTTCGTGCTGCAGAAGACCGTCTGCGCCCGCTTGCGAGCATTGCCCGCCATGGTGGCGCGCAATTCAGGATTGTCCAGCAACTCCATAACGCGCCCCGACTGGGCGGCGACGTCGCCCACCTCTTCCAGGAAGCCGGATTCCCCGTGAATGACGACCTCCGGCAGGCCGCCGACTCGCGTGGAAACGGGGACGACGCCGCAGGCCATCGCCTCCAGCGCCGCAAGGCCGAAGGACTCATTGCGGCTGGGCAGCAGCAGCACGTCGCATTGTGGAAGCAGCCGCTCAATGTGGTCCTGCTTGCCCAGGAACTGGACGTAGGGGCCTACACCAAGCTCGTGCGCCAGATTCTCCGCTCCGCTCTGCTCCGGCCCGTCGCCGGCCATCCACAATTCGACGTCATGATCTTTCCGAACCTCGGCCAGGATGCGGATGCAATCGCCGACGCGTTTCACGGCGCGGAAGTTCGAAATGTGCAGCAGCCGGGGACGTCCGGCGTGCGGCTCTTTCGCGGGCACGTAGAGATCGCAGTTGACAAAGTTGGGGATGACGCGGATCTCATGCTGGATCTTGAAAACGTCCACGGTCTGGCGCCGCAGATCCTCACTGATGGAGGTCACCGCGTCGCTCTGCTTCGATGGTGTATTGCGTGATAGGGAAGTAGGCCCTGTCGGTGCCGACGATGGTGATGTCGGTTCCATGCAGCGTGGTGACGTATGGCAGCCGGCGGCGGGACGCCAGCATTTGCCGGGCTAACATGGCTGACGCCGAGTGAGGAATCGCGTAATGGACATGCAGCAGGTCCAGACTGTGCCATTCGGCGATCTCCGCCATGCGCGAGGCCAGCGCGAGCATGTAGGGCGGGTGTTGGAAGAGCGGATAGGAGTTGACCTCTACTTCGTGGAAGTAGACGCGAGGCTGCGCTGGATCCAGCCGGATGGGATTCGAGTAAGTGATGAAGTGAACTTCGTGGCCCCGCTGGGCTAACTCGCTGCCCAGTTCCGTCGCCACGATACCGCTGCCCCCGTAGGTGGGGTAGCAGGTGATACCAATGCGCATGTCTTATTCCTTCCGGATCTCCTTCTTACTTAGCGCCGCCTATTGAAGCGCTGCCACGGTCTTGCGCGTCGGCTCGGCATGAAGAGGGGTAAGAAGTCCTGGCCCTCAACCACCTTACGGCATTGGATGCAGGAGGGCGCTGCGCGGGCCGGTAAACTTCCGCGTTAGCCGTCCCTCGTTCGCATTGCCAGGGCCGGCTTGATTACTTGTGGATGACGTACAGATACAACGTATGGCTGCGCCCCGTGCCATCGTCTTCCACATACTCCTCGCGCTCCGGCGTCCAGCCGCGAAAGACGAAATCGTGCGCGACAATCCGGGTCCCGTTGCGGAGTTGCTTTTCGAGCATGGGGCGTAGCCGCTCATTCGAGCGCGGGAGCAGGTACACGGCGAGCACGTCGGCGGAGGAGTAATCCTGGCGCAGAATGTCGCCGCGGACGATGCGCGCCTTCTTCTCCAAGCCGAGGCTGCGAATCTTCTCGGCGCTGTCCTTGGCCAGATCCGGGTCGATCTCAATGCCTGTCGCGTCGGCGCCGAACTTCTGGGCCGCCATGATGACGATGCGGCCGTCGCCGCTGCCGAGGTCGAAGAGCTTTTCGCCCGGCTTCAAACCGGCGAACTTCAACATGCGCTCGACAACCGATTCCGGAGTGGGGTAGTAGGGAGCTAGTCTTTCGCTATCCGGCTTATTTTCTTGCGCCGAGGCGAGCGCGGGGCAGAGGAGCGAGAGGACAGCAAGGAACAGCAGCAAGCGGCGCGGCAACGCGTCAACGCCCGGCGGCAGCTCCGAATCTCCAGCAGAGTCTCCCAGAAATCTCACGCTAACCCCCATCGCGGACGGCGCCGGCCGCTATGCGGTCACTGCGCAGCCGTGTAAACCCGAACCGCATTGCTCGTTTGCCCGGCGCCTTCAATGACGACTTCTGCCACGCCGGAATTGAGAAACTCGGGCGCGTCGAACTCTACCAGGTAGAATCCGACATAACCCGGAGCGAGTATGGAACGGGCCACCTTCATGGGTGCGCCATCCAGCAGGACTCGCACCCCCGCGAGCACTTCGGGTGGATGCTCGGAGGGCGCCGCCATGCCCGCCGGCCAGTCAGGCCGGACGCGGCCTAATCCCGTCGCCAAAACTTGTAGACGCGCGCCAGGGCGAACCGGGTTCAAAGCGTCCACTTGCAAGCCGGAATTGGCGTCGATGATGACGGGGAAGCCGTCGCCGTCGGTGAGGATGGCAGGCGCGATGGGTCGCAGCGCCATGCCGAAGTTCAAGGGCCCCGCGCCGTTACGGCTGGCGGTCACCCTGAGCGAATCGCCGGAGGCCTCGAATGGGACCTGGATCTGCGATTCCACGGCGTTGGAAGAAAGAACGATGCCAGGCTGGCTGTTCACGGTCACCTGCTCCACGGGACTGCCTACGATGGTGAGCAGCGCCCCGGGCGCCGCTGGCCCCGAACCATAGTCGGCCGCGCGCAACATGATCGGTTGGCGCACGCGGTGTGGAGCGGGACTTTCGAAGACGCCATAGCCATCCACCGCCGCGAGCACACGGACGCCCGACTCATCGAGGCGAACATCCGTGACGGCAGCGTCAGGCAACCCACGCAAGGCGGTCCAGTGGGCCGCCGGTTCCGGAGCGCGCAGTCCCTGAAATGAGAGGAAGACACCCTGGTTCGTGGCGGCGTATACCGCGCCCGTCGAGCGGTCGAAGGCGAGGCCATGAATTGGGCCGTCAGGCAGGTCGGACGTCAGGTCGTCCCAGTTCGCGCCGCCATCGAGCGTGCGCAGAACTCGCGCGCCCTTCACGCCCGGCGGGGCGGAAGTCGCCAGAGCGGCCAACGCGAAATGGCCGTCCTGCGAGTCGCTCGCGATGCGTTGCACCGTCCCAGTGCCCGCGGGCAGCACGCCCTGTCTCCAAAGTGATCCGCCGTCGAGACTCGACCAGAGCCTGCCGTCTTCGGAGCCAGCGTAGAACGCGCCCGGACCTTCCGCCGCGGCACTGATCTTCGCGGGCAGCGATTGAGCGAAGCTGGCCCTCAGCGCCTCTTCCGCATCGCGGCCTCCCGAGGGCAGCCAGCCGATCCGGAAGCCGGGCGCCCACTCGACGGCGGTCGATTCACTGCCTCTCTTGACCAGCACCTGCAGGCCGCGGCTGCGTGAGGGTGCTTGCAGAATTTTCGTGACCCGGAATGCGGGCAGACCGTCGTTCCAGCCCTGCCAGGACAATCCGCCGTCGAGCGACAACCAAACGCCGGACGCGCCCGCGACGGCGATCCGGTCGGGGTTCTCGGGGTCCACCGCCAGGTCGCTCACAGGAGCGCCCAGAACGGAATTCGACTGCGATTGGCCCCTCGTCTGGGTCAGATTGCGCCACGTCCTGCCGCTGTCTTCGGAGCGCCATAGCTGCGTGCCGCCGGCGTATAAAAGGGCGGGGCCGCGCTTGGACTCTCTCAAGACCACATTGGACTCAGGCAACCGGACGGCGCCGGAGGCACGCTCGGGAGCAGGCATGGAGTCGGCGCGAGTCCAGTTCTCGCCGTCGGCGGTCTGCCAGAAACGACCGCCCGGCAGCGCCACCTGCAATCGCCCATCGCTCAGGAAGGACACCCGCTCCACCGCGCCACCAGAAGAGGGCGAGGCCAGCCCGTCGGCGATAGTCACCGTGCCAATCCGGCGCCAGTCCGTCTTAACTTGGTTGGAAGGCGCAGTCTGCGACGCGCCGACAGCCGCCAGAAGAGCGCTGGCGGAGATCAGCCTGAGGGTTGCCGCCAGGGACCGGGTTGTGGCGAGCTGCCGCATGGCTCAGGTTTGATTCTACTCTGACGACGGGGTTTCCCGTTTGATTGCAATCATCGGTAACAACGATTTACAGCTATATGGTAGTCCTTGCGGAAGGCGCTTATCATTTGCGCTGGCGGCCATAGGTGCTAAACTGGCAGCGAGGTCCGTGTTCTTAGACGGCGCATGCTTCGTGCGCCATTGCCACGGGGTGGGAGTATGTTTGGCATGAAGTGGGGCTCAGCGGTAGTGCTGCTCGCATCTCTCACGCCATTTGTGTGCCGAGCCGACGGCCTGCCCGGCATTGAGAGCCTGTTCGGCGACGATGTCGCCGCGCGGGTTGTCTCTCGCGAAGGCCAAGTCTCTCTTTACAAAGACAATACTTACTGGGCGATCGATACTGGAGACACGGTCCGCGTACGGCAGGTCGTGGTCACCGGGGCCGATGGACATGCGACATTCCGCGTGTCGGACGGCAGTACCTTCGAAGTCTTCCCCAATTCCCAAGTCACTTTCCGGGCCAATCCGGGCAGCCTCCGGGACATCCTCGACGTGTGGCTGGGGCGGATCCGGGTGCACATCCAACGTCCGGGCGGACAGCCGAATCCCAACCGGGTTTTCACGCCAACCGCGATTATTTCGGTGCGCGGAACCGTCTTCGATGTGACCGTCGATGACGAGGCGGAGGCAACCGTAGTGCTTGTGGAAGAGGGCTCGGTGGCGGTGGAACATCGCCTGATGCCCCGCTCGTTCGACCCGAAGATCCTGCACGCCGGGCAGGAATTGACCATTCACCGCAATCTCCCGATCGACGAAGCCAGGCATTTCGACGCCGTTCGCGCGCTGCAAATCGCTTCCGACATCTTCGTTCAAATCATGGTCCGCATGCCGCGCTCGGGCGGAGGAATTGGTTTCCCCGGGGCTGGCGGTGGCGGCAATGGCGGCGGCGGTCTGCCCGGCGACACTGGCGGGAAGCCCCCTACACCGCCTCCTCCGCCTCCGCACAAGTAGCCTACTTCAGATCAGTGAATGGAGATCGGCCAGTCCAGCGCAAGCTCGGGCCTCGCCTCTGGTCCGCGCGGCATTACACTGGGGGAAGACGTGACTTCCGTTCTGATCTCATTCCTCCTGTTTGCGCAAGCCGCTTCTCCGGCCGCGCAGCCTCCCGCTGGCGCTCCGGCCGATTGGGACATGCGCCCTCGCATCGAGAAGCTTGGTCAGAATGTGGGGAGGTTGAAACCGGTATTCGACCAGATCCGCCCCGGCTCGTGGACCATCGAGGGCGGCCCGGATGCTTATCAGCGCCAGCAGAAGGCCTGCTCGGATGGCCTCGGGTATGTGCAGAATGCAGTCGCTCGCTGGTCCGCGCAACCGGATAAGCTCAGCTTGATGCTGGAAACACTCATCCGCATCGAGAGCATGGATCAACAGGCGATCTCGCTGAGCCAGGGAGTCCGGAAGTATCAGAACCCGGCGGTCGCGGACATTCTCGATTCATTGTTGAATTCGTTATCGGGAGATCTCGAGTGGCTGCGCACGCAATCTCTCGAGATGGCGCAGCAGCGCGAGAAAGAACTGGAAGTCGCGCAGAAAGAGGCACAGCGTTGCAGAACTCAGATGCTCCAATCCAATCCGCCGAGAAGGTAACCGCGGCCTCCACGGAACCGTCGTTCGTGTGCTCCGTCTGTGGCGAGCCTTCTCGCGACATCTGCGTCTGGTGCACGCTGGACGCCTGCTCGAATCATCTATGCGAGAAGTGCCACCGTTGCACGGACTGCTGTGAGTGCCCTCAGGTCCACGAGCACGACACACTCTAGGGCTGCCCAACACGTTCCTAATGTCCCTTCGCATCCTTGCTATACACGCGCATCCTGACGATCTGGAGATCCTGGCCGGGGGAACTCTTGTGCTGTTGGCGCAGGCCGGGCATCGACTGAATCTGGTGACTCTGAGTAATGGAGATTGCGGATCCACCGAATACGGCGCTGAAGAACTCGGCCAGATGCGCCAGGCGGAAGCGACGGCGGCAGCGGGCTTGATCGGGGCGCAATACGCCTGGGGCGGGTTCCGCGACCTGTGCATCTTCCAGGGCGACGCTTCGCGCAGGAGAGTCACTTCCCTGCTGCGCCGGTTTCGGCCGCACCTGATCCTGACGGCATCTCCCGCCGATTACCATTGCGACCACGAAGCGACCAGCCGTTTGGTCCAGGATGCCTGCTTCGCGGCTTCCGTGCCAAACTACGACACCTCGGCCTACGATCCCGCGCCAGCGACGGAGCGCATCCCGCATCTCTACTTCCTGGACCCTGCCGCAGGCATCGACCGGCAACATCGCCAGGTACTTCCTCAGTTCCTGATCGATGTCGAGTCGCATCTCGGGATCAAGCGCGATGCTCTGGCTTGCCACGCTTCGCAGCGAGCCTGGTTGCAGCGCCAGCATGGGATGGACGACTACCTCGAAACCATGGAGCAGTGGTGCCGCGCCCGCGGCGCACTTGCCGACTTAGGGGCCGCGGAAGGCTTCCGGCAATACGCGGGGCACCCGTTCCCGGAGACGCCTCTGCTGCAGGATCTGCTTAGAGATCGCCTCCACGAACTGCCCAATAGTTTGCACCCGGCTACATCGTAAGCACGGCGCGAAACTGCGCTTTGCTCATGTTCTGAAACGTCGTTTCCGCTTCCTCCAGCGGATGGGTTTCAACCATGGGGCGCACGCCTTTGAGCGCGGCGAATGCCATCGTGTCTTCGCTGTCCTTCGCATGACCGCTGTACCACCCGACGACGGTCCGCCGATGGAGCAAAAGCAATTCCGTGGAGAGCTGAAGTGGTTGGTGATCGCTCGCGATCACGACGAGACGGCCATTCGGCCTCAACCCCTGGATCAGGTCGGCTTGAGCGGGACTGGATCCCACCATCGAGAGAACCACCGCCGCGCCACCCAGGCGCGCCAGCGCTTCGCCCGCACTGCCCTCTTCGCTATCGATGTATTCGTCCGCGCCCAACTTGCGAGCCAGAGCTTCCTTGCGCCGGCCCCGGTTCACGGCGATGGTCCGGAAGCCCATTTTGTCCGAGAATTGCAGCGCCAGGTGGCCCAAGCCGCCGATGCCGTGAATCGCCACAGTATCGCCTGGCCGCGCTCCGGAATGCCGCAATGAATTGAATGTGGTGACGCCCGCGCACATCATCGGACCCGCCTGCTCGAAGGAAAGCACGTCGGGGATACGCGCTAATGCGTCCTGTGGCGCAACCATGTATTCGGCGTAACCGCCATCGTAGGAAAGCCCGACCGTCTTACGTTCAATGCAATTGGCGAAGTCTCCCTGACGGCAAGCGCCGCAAACAAAGCAACTGCCGCCATGCCAGCCGACGCCGACGCGATCCCCCTTCTTCCAGGCGTTCACGGCGGCGCCCACAACATCCACAACACCGGCAACCTCGTGGCCCGGCACGCGCGGCAACTGGACGCCCAGAAGCCCGAGTCGAGCCACGTACTCACCGGCGCAAACGCCACAAGCATGAACTTTCACTCGAACCTGGCCCGGGCCGGGTTCGGGGATCGGCAGGTTTGTGAGGACAAAAGCGCCGCCCACCTGCACTGCCTGCACAGCTCGCATTGAAGTCACGCTCACAGCCATCCTCCCGCGGTTTTCCCGATTTCCTCTGACTTAGATAAAGGGCAGATCCCAGGGCCCCGATCATCTATATACTGTTGTCGATCTGCGGTGCCGATATCAAGCGTCCAGTCGGTTTCAACCTGACGGGCCGGGTTGGGCGCAACTGTTGGAGATAGTGAGAGACCAGGAACAAAGCGTTCAATCCTGCGTCGCTCTCAGGTAGGATGAGGATTCGTGGCTATGCGCGCGGAGAGAGGGCCTGGCATGTCTTTGGAGATTGAAACGAGATTGGAAGGCGACGTTTCCGTGATCGCCTGCGCGGGACCGATTCAGATCGGCGAAACCGCCAACCGCTTCAGGGACGTGCTCCGGGAAACGCTGCGCGGTGGAGCGAAGAAGATTCTGCTGGACCTGCATGGCGTGAAGTACGTGGATTCGACGGGGATTGGCGAATTGGTGGGTCTATTCACCAACGCGTCCGAGATAGGCGCGGGAGTCCGCCTGTGCAACGTTCCGCAGAAGGTTCGCGATGTATTGGAAGTCACCCGCCTGATTACGGTGTTTGAAGTGTACGGCACGCTCGAAGACGGCCTCAAGGGATTCTGACCAGCCTACCGCTCCGTACTCGTTGGACGCCTCGACTTCATCCAAAGCAAGCCAGTTTAATCTGACAATTGAGAAACTGAGCCTGCCGTGCGATTCGCTTGCGCCGCGGCGGCTGGCCGCTGCGATTCCTCCCCTAAGCTATTGATTCATCGGAGCGCCAAGCAGAGCTTCAAAACAGTCTCCGGATGATTCGTTTCAGGGGAGGATTGAGTGCGCCCGCGTGATTGATCGCTTTCCCCTCCCAAAAGCGGCGCGAGAATACCGATTCCAGACGCCAGCGGGCAGGATAAAGGGCGATAATAGGTGTATTCGGAGTCTTTTCTCAACTACTTCTTCGAGGTACATCGACCCATGAAACCGTTCGCCGCCGTGAAGCCGGAGTCGGCACACGATATTTTAAAGCAGAGTTCTAATCCCCTCGACCCATTCTTTACGCCCCGGAACGTCGCCATCATCGGCGCTACGGAAAACCCGGGCAGCGTGGGGCGTACCACGTTGTGGAACCTGATCAGCTCCCCGTTCGGCGGAGCGGTATTCCCCGTCAATCCAAAGCGCCCCAGCGTTCTGGGCATCAAAGCCTATCCAACCGTGAAGGACATTCCGGCGGAGGTGGATCTGGCCGTGATCTGCACGCCGCCGAAGTCCATACCCGGCATCATTCGCGATTGTGGCGAGATCGGAGTGAAGGCGGCCGTAGTGATCTCCGCCGGGTTCAAGGAAGCCGGCGAAGAAGGCAAGCAGCTTGAGAAGGACCTGCTGGTGGAGGCGAAGAAGGCGGGCATCCGGATCATCGGTCCGAACTGCCTGGGCGTCATGGTCCCTCCGAGCGGCATCAATGCGACCTTCGCATCGGGCATGGCCCGCAACGGGAATGTCGGGTTCTTGAGCCAGAGCGGCGCTCTGTGCACGGCGGTCCTCGATTGGAGCCTGCGGGAAATGGTGGGCTTCAGCGCTTTCATTTCGCTGGGCTCGATGGCCGACATCGGCTGGGGCGATCTGATCACCTATCTCGGCAACGATCCGAAGACGCGCAGCATTCTGATCTACATGGAGAGCGTGGGCGACGCGCACTCGTTCCTCTCCGCGGCGCGTGAAGTCGCTCAGACCAAGCCGATTATTGTAATCAAGGCGGGACGCACGGCGGCGGGCAGCAAAGCCGCAGCCTCGCACACCGGCTCGCTGACAGGTTCCGACGATGTGTTGGACGCCGCGTTCGAGCGCTGTGGCGTGCTGCGCGTCAACAACATGTCCGACCTGTTCTACATGGCCGAGGTGCTGGCCAAGCAGCCTCGCCCGAAGGGTCCGCGCCTGGCGATTCTGACCAACGCAGGCGGACCCGGCGTGCTCGCCGCCGACTCACTTCTGCTGGGTTCCGGCGAGTTGGCGGAGATCTCCAAGCAGACCATCGAAGAGCTGAACGCGATTCTGCCCTCGGCTTGGAGCCACGGCAATCCGCTCGACATCCTGGGCGACGCCGAGCCGGCGCGCTATGCGAAATCGCTCGAGATCACGGCAAAAGATCCGAACAGCGACGGAATGTTGGTGATCCTCACGCCACAGGCGATGACCGACGCCACGCAGACCGCCGAGTTCCTGAAGCCTTACGCCAAGCTCGGCGACAAGCCATTGCTCGCGAGTTGGATGGGCGGAGTGGACGTTGCCGCGGGCGAGCAGATCTTGAATGCCGCCGGCATCCCGACGTTTTCTTACCCCGATACGGCAGCCCGCATGTTCAATTACATGTGGCATTACGCGCGGAACTTGAAGGCCCTGTACGAAACGCCGCGCTATGCGCCGGACACCGAAGGCATGGACCGGGCCAAGGCGACCGAGATCATCGAGCAGGTGAAGAGCGAAGGCCGTTCGATTCTTACCGAATTCGAATCCAAACAGGTTCTGGCAGCCTACGGGATTCCGACGCTGCCTTCCGTGATCGCCACCAGCGAAGACGATGCCGTCGCCGCCGCCGAGTCGATGGGTTATCCGGTTGTACTGAAGCTTCATTCGGAAACCATCACGCACAAGACCGATGTCGGCGGCGTCCAGTTGAACCTCAAGAACGCAGACGCGGTGCGCAACGCGTTCCGCCTGATCCGCGATTCGGTGACGGCGAAAGTGGGCGCGGAGCACTTCGGCGGAGCCAACGTCCAACCGTTCGCCAAGCTCGAAGGCTACGAGGTGATTCTCGGCTCGTCGATGGACCCGCAGTTCGGACCCGTGCTGTTGTTCGGCATGGGCGGCCAGTTGGTTGAGGTCTTCAAGGATCGCGCGCTCGCACTGCCGCCGCTGACCACGACGCTGGCGCGCCGCATGATGGAGAAGACCCGCATCTACACGGCGCTGAAAGGCGTGCGCGGTCGCAAGCCGGTGGATCTGCCCGCTCTTGAGCAGCTTCTGGTACGCTTCAGCCAACTTGTCGTTGAGCAGGAGTGGATCAAGGAGATCGACATCAACCCGCTGCTCGCTTCGCCCGAACGGCTGCTGGCGCTCGACGCGCGCGTGCTGCTGCACGATCCCAGCAGCGATCCGAAGAGCCTGCCGAAACCGGCCATTCGACCCTATCCAACGCAATACGAATCGCTGTGGACGCTGAAAGACGGCGAGACGGTGGACATCCGGCCGATTCGTCCGGAGGACGAGCCGGCTCTGGTGAAATTCCACGAAACGCTTTCCGAGCGTACCGTCTACGCGCGCTACTTGCAGATGTTCAACCTGAGCCAGCGCACCGCGCACGAACGGCTGACGAAGATCTGCTTCATCGACTACGCGACGAGGATGGCCCTGGTCGCGGAACGCACGAATCCGCAAACGGGCGAACGCGAGATTATCGGCGTGGGCCGCCTGCAGGGTATCGGCGGCGAAGAAGCCGAATACGCCATCGTCATCAGCGACGAATTCCAAAAGCACGGCATCGGGACCGAGTTCCTGCGGCTCCTCATCGAGATCGCCAGGATCGAGGGCGTCAAGGTGATTGTCGCCGACATCCTGGCCGACAACACTGTGATGCAGAAGATCTCCGAGAAGCTCGGATTCAAGCTGCAGAGGGAACCCGGCGACTCCACAGTACAGGCGCGCCTCACTCTGTAGGACACAGTTCCATCGCCGAATCGTCCAGGCCTGCCGCCCAGCGGCAGGCCATTTTCTTCTTAGCCCCCTATTGGTCACTCTGTGGGACGGACCATCGCCTTGCGTGGTCTGGTACACCAGGCTAAGCCTGGCTGATCTTGTGAGTTGAAAGGAATTCACCATGTAAATTGCTCATTCGTGCATGTAGCGGAACCGGAGCGAGTCGGGGTAACCCGGCTGGTGGAAACCGGGGAAGCAAACCTGTGAGCCGTAGTGTTAGCAAACCCGATTCGGCCTCGTGACGCTAATGAAGGTGGCCAGTCCTCCAGACAGGATGAAGCCTGCCACCGGTGGGGAAGCAATGAGCAAGCACTCGCCGGGCCTTCCGGGGTGATTGGGGACAGCGCGCAGGAATAGATCAGTCGAGGAACCTGGGAGACCCGGCAGGGCGGGGGGAGGGCAACCGAGCCCCAACGGCCCGAGGGAATGCATAACCGAGGGAACGGCTCTGGCCGGGAGTCGGAGCGGCTCATACGTAGCGAGGAAGCGGGGTAACGCCCGTGGAGCAAAGGGGCCGCACTGAAAGCATTGCTGCTGTAAGAAGAAAGGAGAGCCGCTTGGAAGAGATTCCCGCTACGGAACAATGGCCGCATATCGAAGCCCTGAACAAACAGGCGAGTGGAGACGGACGGCCGGATAAACTCTCTTTGCTGAGACAGAAGCTGAGCCAAAAGGCCAAGCAGGAGCCGAAGTTCCGGTTCTACGTGCTGTACGACCGGATCTATCGGCGCGATGTGCTGGAAGCGGCATGGCAACGGGTGCGCGCCAACCAGGGAGCGCCCGGAGTGGACGGCGTGACGATCAAACGGATCGAAGCGTCGGAAGCGGGTGTGCAGGGGTTTCTGGACGAGCTTCAGGAATCTTTGCGCGCCAAGAGCTATACGCCGAAAGCGGTACGGCGCGTCTACATCCCGAAGGCGAATGGGAAGCTGCGGCCGTTGGGTATCCCAACGGTGCGGGACCGGGTGGCGCAGATGGCAACCCTGCTGATTCTGGAGCCGATCTTCGAAGCGGATTTCGAGGACTGCTCCTATGGGTTCCGTCCGGGCCGGTCGGCGCACCAGGCGTTGGCGGAGATACGCGGGCAGGTCCAGGCCGGCTATCAAGCGGTGTATGACGCGGACCTCAAAGGCTATTTCGATTCGATTCCGCACGACAAACTTCTAGCTTGCGTGCGCATGCGAGTGGTGGACCGGAGTGTGCTCAAGCTGATCCGGATGTGGCTGGAGACCCCAGTCGTAGAGCCGGGTGAGCAGGGCCAGCCGGAGCGCTGGAGTCGGCCCCGCCAGGGTACTCCCCAAGGCGGGGTGATTTCGCCGCTGCTCAGTAACTTGTATCTGCATTGGTTCGACAAGCTGTTTTATCGAGCCGATGGGCCAGCCCATTGGGCGGGAGCCAAGCTAGTGCGCTATGCCGACGACTTCGTGGTGCTGGCGCATGAGCAAGGAACGCGTCTGACGGGTTGGATTGAATCGAAACTCGAAGGCTGGATGGGGTTAGAGATCAATCGGGACAAGACACGGGTGGTGAACCTGCAAGTGGAAGGAGCGAGTCTGGACTTTCTGGGCTTCACATTCCGCTACTACGCGAGCCTGCAAAGGCGCGGAGGGCGGTATCTCAATGTGAGTCCGTCGGTGAAAGCGCTGAAGCACGAGCGGGAAGAGTTGCACGAACTGACCGAGTACCGGCAGTGCTCGAAGCCGATCCCGCAGGTGATTCAGGAGTTGAACCGGCAACTGAAGGGCTGGAGGAACTACTTCGACTTTGGCTATCCACGCCAAGCTTTCCGAGCGATGGACGCGTACGTTCGCCGCCGTCTCACGCAGCACTTGAGGCGGCGCAGCCAACGGTCCTACCGGACGCCGGAAGGGGTCAGTTTCTATGAGCAAATCCAGCGCTTGGGGCTGGTGAAGCTGTAGCGGCTGGCAACCGTGCAACTGCCTGCGCATGCCCCAGGCGAGACGTTTTCAGGAGAGCCGGATGCCGGGAAATCCGCTTGTCCGGTTCGACGAGGGGAGAGTGGGTCGCACCGCAAGGTGTCGCCCTCTCTCCTACTCTACTCGGCTCCAGATTGGACGGAGCATACCCAAAACTACCTTCCACGTTTGCTGTTCTTGTTGGTCTTGTTGTTTCTCATTTGACAGGTTGTTAAGGCGGCCATAACCGCAATTTCGGAGATGCAGTTTGAGTTTGGCTGCCTAACGTGAAGCAGATCGGCGAGCAAGCGAACAGCATCCTCCCCAATATCCAAAGCCGTTCCGATCAAGAACCCGGCGATTTGGCGCTGATCCTATTTCGCCGGAGATTCAGCAGTTGCGATCTGCGGCTTTTGCAGAATCCAGTAGCGGGCCTCGTTTAGACTGCGTCGGAGACGCTCGAGAAGTTGAAATCGGTCGTGATCAGCGCTGGGGCCATTTGAGATCCCGTCTCTACGCCAGTCACCCGGATCGGCTCACTCAGCTTCGTCGTTCGCTGCAGTACTTCAGCGGGACTCTCGTTCCAGCGGAAGTTTGTAACAGGATCGGTGACCTTTCCGTTCTCTACCAAGAAGACTCCGTCGCGCGACAACCCAGTCAACTGCCACGTCTGGGGCTGAACGACTCGGATATACCACAGCCGTGTAATCAGCAAACCGCGATCCACGGACTTGATCAGATCCGCGAGGCTGTTTGGCTGACCATCCAAAACCAGGTTGTTTGGGGACGGTGTCGGTTTCTTGCCGGCTTTTTGCGCCCAGAACCGATCATAGATAAGATTCTTTACGACGCCCTTTTCAATCCATTCGATCTTCTCGTTCGGCAGCATTGAATCGGCCCATGGGGTCGAAGCCAGCTTCGGATGGAACGGGTCGCTGCGGAGCGTGATGTATTCCGGGAACATTTTCTCGCCCAACCGGGTGCCTCCTCGCCGGTTTGCTCAGAAATGATTGTCCCTGCTCGGCGTCTCGCGCGCCAAAGGCGAAACTCAGCCACCCGATCAAGTCACCCACGGCGGCCGGCTCGAAGATCACCGTATACTTGCCTGGATCCAGCTTTCTCCGGTTCACCCCGTTGAGACACTTTTGCGCGGACACCTTGGCTTCCGATTCGCCGTCCAGGTCCTTGATCGAGACTGAACTTTGCGAGGCCCAGCCCGAACTGGTGCCTGCCGCGTTGCGCATAGTGTGGGACAGGCTTGAATCCGTGTAGGTGTGATAACCGAAGAGTCCCGCCTTGGTTCCCACGCCGACTGCGTTGGCGGAGCGCTGGATGAATCCCGCCGCGACCAGTTTGTTGCCTCAGGCGTTGCCGATTACTGCCTTCACATGCGGGATCATAACGTCCCCGCGAGCGGACGCGGTGAAAGGATCGAAATTGCTGAGACGCGGGTATTCCTGCGCTTGGCAACGACGGCATGTTTTCTGGGTCGGGCCGCGAGATGGCCGCCAGACCTTCCGCCTGCATGACGCCGCTCTTCAGGGCTTCATCCGTCAATTCGCTGACTGCGGCATTGCCGCTGCGCTTGTCCGCGGTGGTGCTGGTGATGGAGATTTGTTGTGTAACCCGGTATCCCGAGGTCGTGATGCCATTGTTTGCGAACCGAATGAAGCTGTCTTCGGTCCATTGCACGCTGACCTCGCAGACAGGTAGTTTGGAGAAGCCGATCACTCTGATCGATGATGTTCTTGACGTCATGACTGGCTGAGCATCGCGACTCTCCGTTTAGTCGGTCAGCAGTACGTTGATCTGCCGGAAGCGGCCAGGCGAACAGCCGTGGCTCACGGCGTTGATCTGCTCGGGTTCTCCCTTGCCGTCGTTGGGTGCGCCGAACTGCTGCCAGTAGCTGGAGCCCGCGATGCCGTCGCAGGCATGCCAGAAATCCGTCGTCTTCGCCTGATAGGCCACGCGTGAAATCATGCCTCGTTTCTTGCCGCCCTTGATCTCCCAAAATGCGTCGCCGCCGAACTGGAAGTTGTAACGCTGCTGGTCGATAGAGAAGCTGCCGTTGCCCTCGATCAGAATTCCGTCATCGACTCCGGAGATCAGGTCATCCGGAGTGACGGTCGAAGGCCCCGGCGCCAGCCACACATTGGGCATCCGCTGGAACGGTACGCTCGACCAGGAATCGGCGTAACAGCAGCCACGCGATTCGGTTTCGCCGATCAGGTGCGCCTGGTCGCGAATGGTCTGATAGTGCTTGAAGACGCCCTTTTCGATGATCGGGAATTTGGTGGTCAGAACTCCGTCATCGTCGTATTTGATGGTCGCGAGTCCGCGATCGTTCGTGCGGTCCCCAAACACGTTTATCAGTTCGCTGCCCACCGGGAATTTCCCGAGTTTCTCGGTCGTCAAGAAACTCGTGCCCGCGAAGTTCGCCTCGAAGCCGAGCGCCCTGTCGAGTTCCGTTGAGTGTCCGATAGATTCGTGGATGGTCAGCCAGAGATGGCTCGGCAACAGAACTAGATCCTTCTTGCCTGGCGTGACCGGCGGCGCTGCCAGATGCTCCAACACCTCAGCGCGGATTCGCGGTGCGTTTTCACCGAGATTCGCCTTGGGGATCGCCTCCCAGCCGGCAAGCTGAGGCTCTACAGTGTAGTTGCGAGTGCGCGAGATGCCTTTTTGAAAATCGACTGCGACAGCGTTCAGCAAAGGGTAGACACGCACGACATATTGCTGAATAGAGGAGCCTTCCGACGATGCGAAGTACTTGTCTTCGGACTGGAAACCCAACGCGCCAAAAGACGAGAATACCTTCGGATCCTTCTTAATGGTGAGCGCTGCGCCGTGAATCAGCTCCAACTTCTCGTCCATCGGCACCGAGAAGGGATCTTTCTCGAACGCGGAAGTCCAACGGTCAACGTACGCCTTGGTGGGCGCCAGTTGCACCGGTTGACGTTGCGCCGAGGAGTTGGCCTTGGCGACCGTCACCGCCTCGCGGGTGATGCGTGCGATTTCCTCGGGCGTGACGAGGGGCGACGCGGCAAATCCCCACTGGCCCTTGACGATTACCCGCACGCCGAAGCCGTAGCTGTTCTGATCCGTAACGAAGGGGACCTCATCAGTGATGTTGCTGCCCCGCTGCGGCGAGAGTCTGTATCCAGAGAACTGATTTCGGAAGCGCCCGATGCGCAGATCGGCATAACTGGCCCCTTGTTTCTTGGCTTCAGAAAGGGCGATAGCCCCCAGTTTTTCGAGTGCCGCATCGGGTTTGGTCGAGCCGCCGCCTGGTTCGCCGAAAAGACTGGACGCTGCGAAAACAGAGGCGCCGGCCGCGGTGGAAGCCAGGAAAGAACGGCGAGTCAAATCGCGAATTGAGTTGGCTGCTCTCATCGGAGTCCTCGGCGGCAAAATTGGGTGTTCGCTGATTGTGACTCAGAGTCTTGCTATTTTCAGAAACTGCGCCCTTGTTTCCTGCCTGTCGTTCGATGCGTCCGGACCGACGGTTCGGGATATGCCGCGGCGCGGGAGCGGAGGATTCAACCGCTCCGGTTTTCAACCAGCAAGAAGGTGATGTCGTCGGTCTGAGGGACGCCCCGCGTGAAGTCGTTCAGCGCGGATAGCAGACAACATTCCAGTGCGTCCGCCCCCTGTCGAGCGGATGACCGGATCAGCACGCCGAGCCGATCCTCGCCAAATTCCTCGCCCGCGCCATTCTCCGCATCGGTGAGGCCATCCGAGTAGACCACCAGCGTATCTCCGGGGCCCAGTTGCAATGGCGCCGATTGACAAGCCGCATGGGGAAACATGCCCAGTGGCATGCCTCCGGAAGTCAGTTCCACCAACTCTCCGCTCGCCGCACGGAAAACATAGGCGGTGTTGTGTCCCGCGCTGATGTAGCGGCCGTTTCCCTCGGCATCGAGTTGGAAGAGGAACAGAGTGACGAACTTGCTCGCAGGCGTCTTCTCACAGAGCAGCTTGTTGACGCCCTGAAGCACCGTCTCGGGCCGATCCGAATTCCGGAACTCCATATTCAGAGCACCCAGCGTGAAGGAGCTCAACAGCGCCGCCGGGACTCCTTTTCCCGACACGTCGGCCAGCAGACCTGTGAGTTGGTTATCGCCTGTCGCTATGAAGTCGTAGAAGTCGCCGCCCAGGTAGCGCGTGGCCCTGGAAAACGCACGGATCCGATAAGGTTTAAGGCACGGAAGCACTCGCGGCAGAAGGGCGCGCTGAGTATCCTCCGCGAGAGACAGTTCCTGCTCCATACGCCGGCGCTCGGCCAGCGTTTCCACCAGTTCCAGCTTTTCGAGCACGTTGCCGGCCTCGCCTGCCAGCCGCCGCAGCAGTTTCTCATCGAGACCGGATAGCGCGTGCATGTGGGCCTGGCTGTCCAGGTACAGGATTCCCCTCACAGTGGGTGAGTGGCTTTCCTGCGACATTGCCTCAAGGGGCAGGCAAGCGACAGCCCCCAAGTTCATGGCAACGATGCTTACTTGCGCGGCCAGTTCGCCCTGGATTCCCTGCGTCATGAAGACAGGCTCTGCCGTGCGTGTCACTTTATCGACCACAGTGCGGCTGGTCTGGAAATCCGCATCCTGTAGAATGCGTCCCGTTCGATCCAAGCCCAGCGAGTACGCAAACCCAT
Organism: Terriglobia bacterium; assembly: GCA_963823095.1. Lineage (GTDB taxonomy): Bacteria > Acidobacteriota > Terriglobia > Bryobacterales > Bryobacteraceae > CAIVVT01. The sequence goes on along the minus strand of CAWGKI010000010.1, from coordinate 185,770 downwards.
CGCCTTGTTTGCGCATTAGGAAGCCTCGCATGGCGCCGCTGATTTTGAGCGCGGATTCCAGGATGTGGTGAAAGGTACTTTCGGCCGAGAATGACCGGCCAAAGAGGAAGTGGACGTCGAGCAGGCAGGAGAGCTTGTCGAGTTCCGAATGATCGCCGGATTCCCTCGGCAGAACTTCTGCGAGACGGCGAACGGACATCTCAAGCTCTGTGCTGTCTAGAAGGCCCGAACCCTCCGGGTCAGCGTTGGTACCAACCAGGAATTGGAGTTCCGCGCCCTCGCGTCCCAACTGGATGCGGTCGCCGGCCCGCAGGGCATGGCGCAGAATGCGTGTGCCGTTGACGAATGTGCCGTGGGTACTCGCGAGATCGGCCACCACCCAGGATTCGCCTTCGCGGACCACCTGAGCGTGCTGCCGGGAAGTCAGGTGGTGACTGATCACAATGTCAGCGTCAGAGCGCCGGCCGATCACGATGCACGCCGCGTTCAGTGGGAACACCGCGGAAGGGCCTGACGCCCCGCACCACTCCAGGCGCGGACTGGCGGCGGGGAATACGTCCAAGACAGTAGAGTATCATCACGTGAGCGCAATTCAAGAGGCGCCGATAGTCCGAACGAAGAGGGGGCCCTTTGGGAATTTCTCCCGCAGGGCTGTCCTCACTCCCACCACCGCATTCATCACTGGCAATGAGCGTAAATCGCGTGGCTCGGACGAAGCAATCCTCTCGACTCCGGATCTCGCTCCAGGATGGAAAGGGCCAAGAATCTCAGCGTACTGTCAGGGCGAGAACTTGCGGGACGAGCCGATCCATCATCAGCCCTTCACGTCCGCCGAAGCGATGATCTCGTGCAGGACCGTCTCCGGCGTCTGACCGTCCGCGTGCGCGTCGAAGTTGAGAATGACACGGTGCCGCAGCACGGCTGGCGCAACCGCGCGTACATCGTCGCCCGCAACATGATAACGGCCATTCATCAGCGCATGCACCCGTCCGCACTCCACCAGTGCCTGAGCGCCGCGAGGCGAAGCGCCATAACGGATGTACTTGTTGGCCAGCTCGTGCGCGCCCTCCGCGCCGGGCTGCGTCGCCATCACCAGGCTGACCGCGAGATCCTGCACGTGCGGCGCGACCACCACTTCTCGGCAGATATTGCGCAACTCCAGAATCTCGTCGCGGTTGATCATCTGGCTCAGCTCCGGCTCGTCGCGCGCGAGGGTTCGCTCGACAATCCGGCTCAGTTCCTCGCGGCTGGGGAATTCAACCAGGATCTTCATCAGAAAGCGGTCGAGCTGGGCCTCCGGCAGCGGGTAAGTCCCTTCCATCTCAATCGGGTTCTGCGTCGCCATCACCAGGAAGGGGCGTTCCAACTCATGCGTCGTGGTACCGGAAGTGACAGTGCGCTCCTGCATCGCTTCGAGCAGCGCCGACTGCGTTTTCGGCGTAGCGCGATTGATCTCGTCGGCCAGCACCAGGTGCGAGAAGATCGGCCCGGGCTGGAAGCGCAGCGTCTTGGCGCCGCCCGGCTCGGTCTCGATCACCATCGACCCAATGATGTCGGCGGGCATCAGGTCGGGGGTGAATTGAATGCGCGAATAGCGCAGATGAAGCACGCGGGAGAGCGTCCGCAACAGCGTCGTCTTGCCCAGTCCAGGCACGCCTTCCAGCAGCACGTGGCCACCGGCCAACAGGCATATAATCACGCCATCGACGACATCCTGTTGCCCCACGATGACCTTGCCGATCTCCTGGCGGACGAGATCGAGACGCGCCACGGCTTGCGATATTTCCACGGACTCCGGCATGAGTTTATTGTAGGCGGCGCGGCGGGCAACATTCCAAAGGCGTTCGTAACATCTGGCCGAAGCGCCTCAGGCGGCGCCAGGAGTGAACACCATGTCGATTGAATCGATCCCATGTTCCTGGCAGTAACTCAACCACAGAGCCCCATAGCTTTCCGTGATGTACTGCTCCTGGCTGAAGCCGAGCCGGGCCGCGTTAGCGTCGATCCACTCCGGCGCGCCTTCCAGCTCGATCCAGCATCCGATCGGAGTTTCGTCGAGCACCGCCTGCCCCGCGGTCTCGCCCGGTTGCTGAAAAATCGTGCGGTACTTTTCGTAGCGGAAGAAGGGCAGATAGCCCAGCCTGCCGAGCATCACCCGCAGCGTCTCCGCGTCTGCCACTTCCGTCTCCAGCTCTTCGCGCGACTTGTGCCGCCCCGTCTCGGGCGTCCCCTTATAAGTCAGAGTGGCAGCGCCGCCATACTCACGCACACGGAGCAATCGGCGGTCGACACGCAACGAGCGTTCCGGCGTGTCGAAGAGCACGTTGGACTCAAACGCTCTCGGGTGAACAATGCGAAAGCCCTGGCTGGTCAGCGATGCGGCAGCGCGCCGCGGATCTTCCACCCGCAACTTCACCTCGATCTCGCGCGTCGGATCCGGCTTCGAGTGGTTCGCCTCAGGCAGCATTTTCTCGCAAGGTAGCACGACGGCGAGGAAAACGGGCGGGCTTTGACCCGTCTTCCTTCGGGGCATAGGATGGATGTGTCGATTCATCCCACACCTAAGGACCATTCGAGAATGCCGGAAACCAATCGTAGGGATTTTGTAAGGGCGGCTGCCTTCACCGGCGCCGCACTGGCCGCCGGAGGGCGCGCCCTGGCGGCGGCCTCCGCTCAAGGCCGAGCGATCGGCGCCAACGACCGCGTCAACGTCGCCGTCATCGGCGCCGGCGGCCGCGGCTTCTACGTAGCCGAGCGGTTCCGGCGCTACGGCGAGCAGCATGAGAACTCGTGCAAGCTGGTAGCCGCCTGCGACGTCTACCAGAAGCGCGTCACCGCCGCGAAGGAAGCCTACAAGGTCGATGGGACCCTGGACTATCGGGAAATCCTCGCCCGCAAGGACGTAGATGCGGTAGTCGTCGCCACGCCCGACCACTGGCATGCGAAGATCGCGCTTGCCGCGATGGCGGCGGGCAAGGACGTCTATCTGGAAAAGCCCATGTGCCACACCATCGAGGAGGTCAAGCAGCTCCGCGATGCAGTGAAATCGACCGGGCGCGTCATGCAGATCGGCTCGCAGACTACCTCCGCCGACCAGTGGTGGAAGGCGCGCAAGGCCATGGCCGACGGCATGCTCGGCACGCAGATCATGAGCCAGGGCAGCTACCACCGCAATTCAGTGGAAGGGGAGTGGAATTGGACCATCGACAAGGCCGCCGGCCCCGACGCCAAGGGCGATGACTACATCGATTGGAAGACCTGGCTCGGAGCCTCTCCCAAGCGCGCCTATGACGCCGACCGCTTTTTCCGTTTCCGCAAATACTGGGATTATTCCGGCGGTATCGCCACCGACCTGTTTTTCCACGTGATGGCGCCGATGAACATCTGCTGGGGCGAGCCGGAATTCCCCCGTCGCGTCGTCGGCAGCGGCGGCATTTACAAGTTCAAGGACGAACGCGAGGTACCGGACACGTTCCACCTGGTAGCCGAGTACGCCAAGGGCTACTCCGTGGTGCTCTCCAGTTCGATGGCGAACTCGCAGCACATCCCCGGCCTCATTCGCGGCTATCAGGGCACCCTGATCATGGTCGACCACGGCATGTTCGAGGCGCCCACCGACCACATCACGGTCAAGCCCGAGACCGAGGTCATGACACCCGAGTACAAGGCCAAGTTCGGCGCGGAACCGGTGGTCATCAAGGTCGACAAGAACGACATGATGATGGACCACATCGGCAACTTCCTGGACTGCGTAAAGAGCCGGCAGCAGCCTCGCTTGAACGTCGAGGTCGCCGCACGCGCCCAGGTCGCCATCACGATGGCCGTGATGAGCTATCAGCAGGGCAAAGTGCTGTTCTTCGACGAGAAGAACTTCAAGGTTGTAGACAAAGCTCCGAAGGCGTAAGTGCTTACGGTTGAACGACTAGCAAACGGGGGCGGGTGTCGCGAGGCACCCGCCCCATTCGCGTTCAAAGCCCATGAATCCTTGCCTGCTATGACCCGAGTTGATATATTGGGGATTGCTTCGCACGTGCGCCCGTAGCTCAGCTGGATAGAGCAACTGGCTACGAACCAGTAGGTCGGCAGTTCGAATCTGTCCGGGCGCACCATCTAACCCACTCAACATCAATGCTTTTCGGGAAATCGAGCCAACCGCTCGAGATATCCACCGCATCCCCGTGCCGGATCCTGTCCGGGTTCTGGACCTCCAGCGCTTTGCGATAATTACTATCATGACTTCGAACCTCGGATGAACGTGCCCTTTCTCCGTGGCGGAGCCGGAGCGCTATCAGACGCCTAACCAGATCTGGCAGCAGTCGGGCCCGATTTGAATTGACCCGAACCAAGCACCCCAAGCCGCAGTATGAGTCCCAGGTACGTTTCGACACGCTGGCTAGTACTTCCCTTGCCTGGATGATATTGATTACACACATGCGCTCACCCAAACTGGATATATCCCACGGGCCGTTTTCCCGCATCGCTTGAGAGTGGGTGAATCGTAGTGGAGAAGCGAAATGGCTGAACACAGGCGCAAGACCGATCCGGATCCGGCAGGTTTGGGAGCAGTGAGTTTCGTGCAGTGGGAGTATCTCTGCCTGGACCATCGAATGGCATGGGCGATTAACGAAAAGCTGGAAGAGTCCCTGAAAGGGAAGACCCATAACGAGGTCCTGAACCTCTTCGGCGCGGACGGTTGGGAACTAGTGGCCGTCACGAATACGGCAACCGGGTTCTACAAAATGTACCTGAAGCGGCCTCGAAGATAGTCTCACAGCCAATCGGACATTCATCCTGGATGGGACAGAAGCGCAGGCCACTGGGCGCTCCGTTGGCGCGTTGAGTGCAATTGACTAATTCCATGTCACTTAGCACTGACGAGCAAGCGTATAGGCCCTCCTGACCTGTCTGGCCTCGCCATGCCTCTCAAGCACTTTCAGATAAATCAACGAGAATCCGGCCACGTTAAGGCCTCGCCGCTGAATGCGACGGCCCGGGTCCAGCGCCCGCTCGAACACTGGACCGATTCCGATTTCGAAGGATGAACAATCGCTCCGCGCGACGGCCCCGGCCGGCTACTTCTCCGGCGCGGCGGGCTTCTCGAATCTGGCGTCTTCCACGGGCACATTCTGCTGCACGTCAGTCACCTGGATGGTGAATCGCCCGTTGGGCCTGGCGATAGTCCACCTATGCGGCGCCTTGACGCCATCGACATCCTGGTAGTCGGCATAGTCGATCTGGGTCGGATTGCGGCCCAAGGGCGTCTCGGCGTAGCGCACCATTCGCACCAGCAGACCCGACCCTTCGTCGAACCACAGCCGGACCGGAGGCTGGTCCTTGCGCATGGCAATGACAGTTACGCACTCGGCGTCGCCGATCTTCTCGGGGCGGCCCACACGGAATTGGCTGAACGTCTCTTTCAGGTGGACGGCGAACTGCAGGTCCGCGTCGAGCTTCGCGGCGTCCGCTTCCCCGGAGGACATGTCATGCGGCGGCCGTCCCGGATTGCCCAGCCAGCCTGCCACCCCGTCAAATGCCGTAATCATTTCCCCATTCGGCATGTGCGCGACCGACATTCGCTTGTAGGGCGCCTTGGAAATGACTTCGATCGGCGTCTCGCGGCTGCCCATGATGAGCTTGCCCTTTTCCACGCGGCTGGTCACCTTCTGGATGGCGTCCGCACCGCCCAGCGCTGCCACGTATTTGTCGAGGATGGGGTCCGCGCTGGCGGCAGCGGCCGGGGGCGGAGGCGGCGGTCCGCCGGGATGTTCTCTGTGCTCTTGCGCAACGTCCGTCTGGGCGACGGGAGGAATGCTCTTCGGATGCTCGGAGCCGTTATGGCAGGAATTGCAGGTGATTTCTTTGTGGCCTTCGAAGTGATTCTTGTTAATGGCGAACGTCATGGCGATCATGTCCCGCGCGGTCTTCTTTGGCTTCTTGTCGTCCAGGTCCATCTTTCCCTGGACATGGCAGAATTCGCATTCGACGCCGAGCGACGTGGAAATGAACTGCATGGCCGGAATCAACTGATCCGCGGGCGTTCCCTTGAGCGACTGGATGTTCTTAAACACCTCCTCCGCCAGTTTCGACGGAGCTGGACCAGCGGCGGGCGTTTGCGCGCTCGCTCCCTGGGTGGACAATGTTGTGACGAACACCGTCAAGGTGACGATGCGCACGGTTTTCCCAATACTCACTTGCACTTCTCCCTCTTCGCGGCGCCGGAGCGTCTCCCCCTCGGAGAATCAGGCCGCGCTAATGGAAATCTATTGTTGTCTAGGCTAGCATTCGCGGCCTGGGGTTACCGGTGTTGGCCGTCATTTTCAAGGAAGGCGTGCTTTCGTTCGATGTCTTGTCCGCATCTGTTACAGGAGGGTTATCTGGTGTAAAGTTTGCCGACTGGGCACGAGTGCAGCGGCTAAACTGGATGAACTATGAAGCCGATCATCCTTGCCTGCCTGTTGCTGGCTTGCTCCAGCGTCTTCGCAGCCGACGAACCCGCCTGGCCTCCAAAGGGAACGGAGTGCGGTGATTCGGTGGTTGCGTTCTATGAACAAGGCCCAAACTTTGCCGACGCATTGCAGGTCTTCCCGGATCATGCGAAATACCTGACGGAGCTCTTGAAACAGGGCAAAGTGGCTGCAGCCGGACGAATGAAGGAGGGCGCCAAAGCACTCATCATCGTTCGCACGAAGGACCTGGCCGAAGCTCAGGCCGTGGTGAACCAGGATCCGTTCGTCCAAAAGGGCGTCGTCAAAGCCTCCTTCATGACCTGGGGTCACTGTTGGGCTGTCGGGACCCATGCGCCCGACTTTGAATCCCCAGCCGGCAAGTAAGCCCCGCGTCCCCTTCAAGCCCGAAGTCGAACGCGCGGTAGAATACCGTCAGTGAACTCGCGGGCGGAGGGCCCATCAAATTGCCGTTGATACTCTTGCTCCTCACGGTCATCTTTGCGGCCCAGGCGGCCGCACCGCTTACAATCGGAAGCCCTTCGAACCTGGCAGGCACGCAGTATGAGGCCTATCATGCCGTCCTCAATGCCTCTGGAGGCACGCCACCATACACCTGGTCCGTCGCCTCTGGCACGGCGGCGACCTTGCCCGAAGGGACGTCGCTCGACCCGGTGAAAGGCACGATTGATGGCACGCCGAAGGGTTCCGGCGTTTACGTCGTGACGATTCAGGCGACCGACTCCAGCGGCCAATCCGCCGCCGCGCCCCTCAGTATCCCCATCTCTGGCAACCAGCACCTGAACGGCTGCACCTACTTCCCCGCGGACAACGTCTGGAGGCAGCGCATCGACGGCCTGCCGGTGCATCCGCTGAGCGCCGTCTGGAATTCCGCCTATCACAACGCGCGTCTCCACCCCGACTTCGGGCCCAGCTACGGTATCCCCTTTACAACTGTCGAGGCGGGGCAGCCGCTGCAGACAGTCACCATCGACGGCTATCCCAATGAGAGCGACTTTCGGGGTGAATACCGCGGGCCCCACTGAGGTTCCGATACCCGCCTGACGCCCCCATTGAGGGAACTAACAGCTTCAAGTTCCGGCTCCGACCGGCACGTTCTCACGATCGATACCTCCACCTGCATGCTCTATGAGTTGTACAACAGCAGGCTCCCGGCCTGGACCGCAATGTCGTCCGCCCTCTTCGACCTCAAGAGCAACAATCTTCGCCCGGCCACTTGGACTTCCGACGGATGCGGCGGGCCTGCCGGTACTGCCGGGCCTCGTGGCTTTTGACGAGGTGCTGAGTGGAGAGATCACCCATGCAATGAGGATGACGATGCGCAATACGAACGCCTCGTACATCTGGCCTGCCCGCCACCAGGCGGGAGTCGGAGCGAACAGTGCTGCCTCCGATGGGGGCTCGCATCCGGCTTCGCAATAGCTCCCAGCGTTAACGCACGCCTGGCCCGGCTATCCCCGGCCAACCACACCATCGCCTTGGCCTTGCAACGCTACGGCGCATTCATCGCCGACAACGGCGGTTCCGGGTACTTTACCGGCGTGCCCGACGCGCGCTGGAACGACGCCGATCTCGTCAACCTGATGTCTTACACGGTCGTGGCTGCATCGCTTCCCACCTCGGCTGACGTGTCCTCCGGAAGTCTTTTGCCGTTCGCCAACCTTGCCCAGGTACATGCCGGGGATGTGGGTGCATGTGCCATGCTGCGTGCGTTGGAGTCGGCGTACTGGGCTCCACCGCGGGCCACTCCTCAGGTAGTGGCAGTCCAAGGAAATTCCGTCGAGTTGAGCCAGCCGCTGATGAAGCCCGGTGCCCGCGGGTACCGTGATCGACTTCATCGACCCCGATACCGCGTGTGCCGCCGGCCCGGGCTTTTGCCTCAACGACTTCGATTACGTCGACGAATCGCAATTGCAGGTGAGCGCCGATTCCGGCGCGACCAAGCCTGTGATCACGGCTCACATCCCTGCCCGGCGCCGTCTCCGCCCAGAGCTATTCCGCTCCGATCTCCTACACCGGCGGGTTGCCGCCCTTCACGTGTTCCGTCACCGCTGGAGCGCTGCCCAATGGCTTGCGTCTGGATCCGCTGACCTGCACCGTCACCGGGACGTTATCGGACACGCAGGAACGTCTGTTCACGGTCACTGTGAAGGATTCTGCCGGAAGATCGGGTTCGGCCCGATACACCATGGGCTTCCGGAGCCACCGAACGCCGCCCGCGATGCCGCCTCCGCAGTAAGCCACATCCACCGGATGTTCTCGTCCGCGGCTCGCATCCGCATCGGTTAGATTCTGTGGAAGCTGCGCAGAATGTCCCTCGTCGAGTAGCGCAACGCGACGGGCCGGCCGTGTGGGCACGACATCGGATACGCCGTGCGCGCGAGTTCCCGCAACAGGTACTCCATCTTGTCCCGATCCAGCCGCATGTTGATCTTGATGGCTGCGCGGCAGGCGAGCGAGGCCGCAATCCCACGACGGATATCGTCGACGGAGACGCGGCGCATTTCGCTTTCGGCGATCTCCAGAATCTCGTAGATGACGCCTTCCACGGCTCCCTGTTCGAGATCCGCGGGGACGGCCTTCACTGCGATTGTGCGATGGCCGAAGGGCTCCGTCTCAAAACCCGCCGTCGCCAGATCGGCCGCAAGCCGGTCATACTCGATCTGCTGCGCCGGTGTCAGCGATAGCACGATCGGCATGAGCAGGCGTTGCTGCTCCGCTCGACCTGCCGCCTGGCGCGCCAGATTGCGTTCGAACAGGATGCGTTCGTGCACGACGTGCTGATCGAGGATCCAAAGGCCGTCAGGTCCGACAGCGAGAATAAAGCTATCGTAGATTTGACCGATCACCCGCAGTTCGGCGATGTTGGCCATGGACTGCGACGCCTCCAGGTTGAGCCCCGGAGGAAAGCCGGCATGAGTGTCGGGCACCTTCATCCGCAGGGGATCGGCCGACGCCGGAGTGAGTCCCGAAGCGGCGTCGAGCGAGATGGGCGCACCTTGAAAATCGAAGCGGGCCTCCGGACCTGGCTGCGGGCTCAGGGCGAAAACCTGCGTGCGCAGATACGTCCAGCCCGGCTGCGTCCGGCGACCGGCGCGTCAGGGAAAGTTTGCGGACCGAAGCTCTCCGCCGCGGAGAGCCGCGGCGCCGGGCAGCACGTTGCGCGCTTCGTCGAACCGCATGTCTTCGAGCGCCTGCGTGAATTCCGAATAGGGCAACTCCGCGACAGGTTGCGCCGGCAGGTCGGGGGCAACAAACAAAGGGCTGACCGGCATCGGCGCGCTGGGCGCGGGCCGGGCGGCAATCAAGGTTTCGCGCAGTGAATCGCGGACCAGATCGTGGACGAACGTGCCATGCCGGAACCGCACTTCGGTCTTGGAAGGATGGACGTTGACATCCACCTGCCCCGGATCGCAATCGACGAACAGCAGGGCGAAGGGATAGCAGGCCGGCGGGATCAGGTTGTGATAGGCGGCCGATATGGCATGAATCAACATGCGGTCGCGAATCAGACGGCCGTTCACGAACAGGAAGATCGAGTTGCGGTTGTTCTTCTGAACTTGCGGCCGGGAGACGTAGCCGCTGATGCGGAACGGCGACGGCTCCGGATCGGCGGTCAGCATGGTCTCGCGCGAGCCCAGGTCGATCAGGTCCTCCAGCGTGTCCGCGCCGAAGATCTGGAAGACCCGGTCATGCAGGTGCATGACCGGCGTGACGCCCAGCAGTTCTTTCCCGCCGTGCGTCAGCGTGAACGACTTGTCGCAATGCGCCAGGCTGTAATGAGTCACGAGCGAGGCGATGTGTGCCAGTTCGGTCTGCTCGCTACGCAGGAACTTCTTGCGCGCCGGCACGTTGAAGAACAGGTCTCTGACGGTGATCGTGGTGCCGCCTGGAAAAGCCTGTTCGGCGCAATCGAGCAGCTTGCCGCCCGCGATTTCCACGCGCGTTCCGACGGTCTCATTCTCCGCGCGCGTCTCCAGGACGAGCCGCGAGACGGAAGCGATGGAGGGCAGCGCCTCGCCGCGAAACCCGAGGGTCGCAATCGCTTCCAGATCGTCAACCGAAGACAGTTTCGAGGTGGCGTGACGCTCGAACGCCAGCAGAGCGTCGTCGCGCATCATCCCGCAGCCGTTGTCGGCAATCCGCAGCAGCCGCCGCCCGCCCGCCTCGACCTCGATGCGGATGTCGGTCCCACCCGCATCGATGGAGTTCTCCAGCAGTTCCTTGATCACCGACGCGGGACGCTCCACCACCTCGCCGGCGGCGATCTTGTTGGCAACCTGGTCGGAGAGTACGCGAATTCGGCCCATGGGAGAAAGGTGCGGCAGGCGGTGCCGCCTGTCACCAAGTTAGCAGGCTGCAAGAAGAGACGTCCTGGACTCCGGATCGGCCGGCGTCACACAGCTTGCACTGCCGTGTATTACAGGCTCCGCTTCAAAATCGCCAGGATTTAGCGCGGGCACAGCCTCGCGATCTCTTAATTGTGCCCCTGCACCCACTGGGCATCCGTCAGTTTCCATCCGCCGCCGAGAGCCCTGTAAAGCTGAATCACGGCCAGGTGCCGGTCGCGCCGGGTTTGAGAGACAGCGCTATCTCGGCGGGGAACAGGAGTTGCTGCGCTTCAAGCACTTCATAATAGCTCGCGAGCCCGCCGCGATAGCGCTTGTTCGCGATAGACACGGATTCAGTCAAAGCCGTGACCTGGCGTTTCTGCTGTTCCTCCAGTTGGTCAGTTTCTGCTCGGACATGAGCGCGTCCGAAACCTCCTGAAATGCCCTCAGGGTGCTCTGCAAATACTGGGCCTTTGCCTGCTCGAAAACGGCAATGGCCGCCTGGTGTTGCGCCGTGAGTTGTCCCCCTGTGAAGATCGGCCCGGTGGCGAAGGAGGTTAGAGCGGCAATCCCGGCCGACCCGCTGGTTAGCGTCGATAACTCAGGGCTCACCCTGCCAAATAAAGCCGTCAGGCCAATCCTGGGGAAGAAGTCCGCCTTCGCGACACGCCGATTCTGGCCGAGGCGCCAATGAGAAACTGCTCCGATTGAAGAAGATCCGGACGCCTCTCCAGAAGCGAGGACGGCAGCCCGGCCGGGATAGTCGGAGGAATCGGCGCCTGCGTCATTCGCCGGATGAGCCAAGGATCACGCCGGGATTCCTGTCCCAGCAGAACGCAAATCTGATGCTCCTTGATGCCGATCTGGCGCTCGATGTCCGCAATGCTGCCGGTAGCCTCGGCCAACGCCGACTCCGCCCGGGTGACCGCCAATCGGGATGTGATCCCCGCGCCATACCGGCGGTTGAATAGCGCGAAGGTTGACTCGAATGCTGCTGGCGCTATTTTTGGCGATATCCAGGCGCCGGTCGAATTCCTGGAGTTCGAAATACGCCTGCGCAATGTCGCTTACGAGTGAGAGCATGAGGCCGCGGCGGCCCTCCTCGGTAGCGACAAAGTCTGCCAGCGCCGCCTGATTAGATCTTCGGATTCGTCCCCAGACGTCAAGCCTCCCATGCGGCGGTAAGCCCCCCCAAAAACATGTTCTGTGACGGCCCGTTGACGCGGCAGCGACAGTTCGGGATTTGAACTTATAGACTCCGCTTATCGCGCTGTGTCCCGGCACCGTAACCGACAACGGGATAGTATTCCGACCGGGCTACGGCGACGAAGTCCCGGGCCTGCTCCACCCGGGCAATCGCGGTGAGAAGGTCGTTGTTGTTTGTCAGAGCCTCTTTAATCAGCGCTCCCAGCGCGGGATCGGGATATGCGTCCCACCAGGCCAGATCGGCGAGGGAATCCGGTTCAGGGGCCGCCTGCCCATGAAATGCCGGAGGCGACTGAAACGATTGGCCGTCTTGTAGTTCGGGCCAACCACGCAGCCAGTCAGGACGCAGCTCAGCGTAACGGAAAGCCAAGCGGCGATCCTCATGACTTGCTCCTCCACGAGCGGAACTTCTGCCGTGTGAATTCGACGAAAAAGAAGGTCACCGGAACGATGAAAACGGCGATCAGAGTGGCCGCAAGCATCCCGCCGATCACCGTTGTACCGAGTATCTGCCGGGCCACGGCGCCGGCACCCGAGGCTATCGCCAGCGGAAGCGTGCCCAGGATGAACGCGAAAGCCGTCATCAGGATTGGACGCAGACGCAGACGGGCGCCCGCAGAGCGGCCTCGGTCAAAGCGGAACCCCTTCAGGTATTCCGCTCTGGCGAATTCCACGATGAGGATTGCATTCTTGGCCGCAAGTCCGATCAGCATGACCAGTCCAATCTGGGCATACACGTTGTTCTCGAAGCCCCTCATCCACAAGCGCAGAAAGGCGCCCAAAACGGCGATGGGCGTGCCCAAAAGGACGCTGAACGGCAACGCCCAGTTTTCGTATTGCGCGGCCAGAATGAGGAAGACGACCAACAGGGAGAGGCCGAACACGGCGGCAGGGCTAACCTCTTCCTGCGCCTTTTTCTGCTGATAGGAGAGCGCGTTCCATCGTAGCCCATGTCGTTCGGCAGTTCGCTCTTCGCGACGCTTTCAAGAGCGTTCATTGCCTGCACCGTGCTGTAGCCCGGCGCCGGACTCCCCGTGATCTCGACCGCGCGGTACTCGTTGAAGCGGGATGTGAATTCCGGACCCTGGCGGGTCTCGATGGACACAAGCGAAGAAAGCGGCAACATCTCGCCTTTGGAGTTTCTAACGTAGAACTTCTTCACATCCTCGGCCTTCGTGCGGTAGCCGGATTCGGCCGCGATGTAGACCTGCCACGCGCGCCCGAAGCGGTTGAAATAATTGACGAACAGCGATCCCATGAAGGCGCGCAGAGTGCGGTAAACATCCTGCAGTTCGACGCCCTGCTTGAGGGCCTTGTCACGATCGACGTTGGCAAACACCTGAGGCACCCGCGCGTTCAGCGAACTGTTCAGCCGTCCCAATTCCGGGCGCTTTTGTAGCCGCCGCCATGAATCGATCGACGTTGCTCGCCAGATATTCGACGGAATGGCCCGCCCGGTCCTCGATCATGAAGCTGAAGCCTCCGGAGGTGCCTATCCCGGAAATTGCCGGCGGCGAAAATGCAAATGCGCGACCTTCCGGCAATTTGTCGAGACGGGTATTTACCGAATCCATGATGGCCTGGAGGCTGGTCTCGCGGTCCTTGCGTTCGTCCCATGGTTTCAAGGCGACGAAAACGAAAGCGCTATAGGTGGCGTTGGTCTGGGTGAGCAGACTTTGCCGACGACCGTGCTGTAGTACTGAACACCCTTAGTGTCCTTGAGAATCCCTTCCACCCGCCGGGTAAAGGCATCGGTCCTCTGCAGGGATGCGGCGTCCGGAAGCTGAATATTCAGGTAGAAATACCCTTGATCTTCGGTCGGCAGAAACCCGGACGGAAGCTTGCCGCCCATGAAGACGGCCGCGACGGTGACAGCGACAAGGAACAGCATGCTGAAGCCAAGCTTGCGGATGAGCGAGGCGCACACGCTCACATAGCCGTTGGTGGCCCGGTCGAAAGTCCGATTGAAACCGCCGAACATGCGATGCATCCGTCCTCCGGGTCCGTGGCCGGGTTTGAGCAGAAGCGAGCAAAGCGCCGGGCTCAGAGAGAGGGCATTGAAAGCCGAGATGAGGACCGAGATCGCGATCGTTACGGCGAATTGCTGATAGAGCCGGCCGGTAATGCCGGGAATGAAAGCCGTGGGAACAAACACGGCCGCCAGGATCAACGCGATCGCAACCACCGGCCCGGAAACTTCCTCCATCGCCTTGAGCGAAGCCTCCTTCGGACTCAAGCCTCGGGCCATGTGGGTCTCCACCGCCTCGACCACGACGATGGCATCGTCGACTACCAGGCCAATCGCCAATACCAGGCCGAAAAGCGAAAGTGAGTTGATGCTGAATCCAAGCATTGGGAAAAAGATGAAAGTACCGAGGAGCGAGACGGGTACGGTCAGAGTAGGAATCAAAGTCGCCCGGAAGCTCTGCAGGAAGATAAACACGACGAGAATGACGAGAAGCAAGGCCTGCCACAATGTGGTGACGATCTCGCGGATACCCTCTCTGACTGAGAGCGTGGTGTCCAGAGAGACGGCGTAATCCATATCGTCGGGAAATTTTGCCTTCAGATCCTTCATCAACTTGCGGACGCCATCGACAGCTTCGACCGCGTTGTATCCGGGAAGCTGAAAAACGTTGACGATGGCGGCGGGAGTGCCGTTTAGCCGCCCGACAACGTTATAGAGCTGGGCGCCGAGTTCCACTCTGGCCACATCGCGGAGCCGCAGCACGGAACCGTCGGGATTCTCGCGAACGATGACGTTGCCGAAATCCCTGTCTGTTACCAGGAGTCCCTGGGCCCGCATGGTGTAGGTGAACTGCTGCCCCGGGGAGCGGGTTCCGCGCCGACCTGGCCCGATGGATTGACCGTGTTCTGCTGCTCGATCGCCTTGACGAGATCGGGAACGGTAACGCCGAGGCTGGCCAGACGGTCCGGTTTCACCCAATTTCGCATGGCATAGGCGCCGGCCCCCTGCACCGCCACCGAACCGATTCCCCGGACCCGCGTCAGCGCATCGGCGATGTTGATGTAGGCGTAATTCGCCAGGAATGTCGCGTTCGCGATCCCTTGGGCGAGGAAAGGGCAATGATCATCAGCGGGCTTACGTGGGACTTGGCGATGGTTACGCCTTGCTCCCGGACGGACGGGGGCAGTTGCGGCAACGCGCGGTTGACGCGGATTTCGGAAAAAACCTCGGCGATGTCGGGATCCATGCTCAAGTCGAAGTCGATGCGCAACTTCATCGTGCCGTCGTTGGCGTTGAACGACCGCATGTAGGTCATGCCTTCGACCCCCGCCATCGCCTCTTCGAGCGGCGTTGCGACCGAACTTTCGATTGTCTCGGCATCCGCGCCCACGAAATTCGTCGTGACCACGATCTCCGGCGGAGAGATTCGGGGGAACTGAGCGATGGGAAGACGCCGCGCCACGATGATACCCGCCAGGACGATCAGAATCGAAATCACCATTGCGGTGACGGGCCGATTGATGAAGAATTTTGACATGTCGTTACCTGGCTGATTTCGCCGGAGTCCGCTTCATTCCGCCGGCTGTACCAAGGGAGGCAGTTTGGCGGGCTGTGGATTGACCGTGTCTCCGGCCCGTACTTTCTGCAGCCCTTCGATCACTACACGGTCGGACGGCCTTAGTCCCTGCTCGATCAGCCAGTAGGACCCGATCCGGTCCCCCACCACTACCGGGCGGACCTCGCACTTGTTGGACGGCCCAACGACGATGACCTGATAAGCCCCCTGCAACTCTTCGACGGCGCCCTGCGGCAACAACAACGCAGCTTTTCTGACGCTGGTGGCGGCGCGGATCTTGGCGTACTGGCCCGGGCGGAGGACATTGCCTGGATTCTGGAAGAGACCTCGGATACGGAGTGTGCCTGTCGATGGATTGACCTCGCGTCCGATGATGTCGATCGTTCCTCGGTGCGGGTAGACTTCGCCGTCCGCAAGTATCAGTTGGAGGCTTGGCCCTTTATTCGCGTCGCCGCCCAGCAGGAACGATCTCAGTCCAAGGTACTCCTGCTCGCTGACGGGAAATTCCACGAAGATCGGATCGATTTGGGAAACCGACGTCAGCACGGCTCGTTCATTGGTTCCGACGAGGTCGCCGATGTTAGCGACGCGGATTCCCGCGATGCCGTCGACGGGAGAGGTCACACGGGTGAAACCGAGGTTGAGTTCCGCCCCCTGGAGCACGCTCTGAGCAACTTTCACATTGGCCGCGGCCGTCGACACTTGCGCCTTCGCCGCTCATACTGTCCCTGTGCGCCGCCGCAACCGAGGCTTTATTGGCGAGATTCGACTGGACTGCGTCATCCAATTCCTGCTGGCTTACCGTGCCGTCGGAAACCAATGGAGAATAGCGCTTTACGTCCAGTTCGGTCTTTCCTAAAGCGGCTTGGGCACGCTCGATTTCCGCTTTTGCCTGATCCACTTCCGCGCTCTGCTTCAGTCAACTGGGTTTTGGCCGCCTCCACCCTGGCCTTGGCTTGATCTACTAGAGCCTGGAATGGTCTCGGGTCCACCTGAAAGAGCAAATCGCCCTTCTTGACCAATGATCCCTCTTTGTAGTTCTGCGACAAGAGATATCCGGTTACCTGAGAGTGGATTTCAGCATCGACAAAGCCGACGGTGGTCCCAATCCAGTCGGAGTAAATCACCACATCCCGCTGAACTGGGACAGCGACGTAAACCTCCGGCCGCTCAGGAGTTAAAGCTGGCTTTCTGTCTGCAGCCGCCAAACCAGACCGGCGCGGCCAGGAGAGCAAGAAACAATCGGCATTTCATCGCTATCTAACGATACACGAAGATTTTGGGAGTTTGTAGCGTTAAGTCTTAGTGCTGTCTCGGCACCGCTCCGGCCAGGACGCGCTTCGGGAGGGCGCGGGAGCGGACCGCCGGAGTGCTTTAGATTTGGCGACTTGTGTGTAAGGTGTAAGGGTGTAAGGGACGTCGTGTAAGGGACGTCCTGTGTAAGTGTGTAAGGTGTGTAAGGTGTAAGGGACGTCCTGATCTGTCACGTTTCTCGTGTAAGTCGTGTAAGGGACGTCCTGATCTGTCACGTTTCTCAACTGGTTGAAACAAAATGAGTTAAGCAAAACATGACCTCGCCTGCCATGAGCCACGCTCGTGGGCTGGATTGCGTTTCCTGTCTCCACTAGCGCCAGTAACTTATTATGCCCCAGCAACTTACGGCGATGCGTTCCGCGCTCCGCCGCCTTGTTCCGGAAAAATGAGTGAAGTTGCTTTGAAGCGCAATTGCCAGTGGGACACACCGCGCCACGCGCAAAACACTCAGCTCTGTCCCTGTTTGTGCTCTTTCGAGGCCGAACATATCAGGCCTGCGAGCACGGAACTGGCCCGGGGCGGATCAATCGAGCGCGCCGGTCACCCCCTAACCTCACAATATCTTCTGTTTCTTATCAGTCGCTTACACCCAATCGCGCCCGGCCACGCTTGCCTTCTTGCGCTTTACTCATCTCGGGTTGATCTTCTTTGCTGGCCAGCAACGTTTGACCCGCGCTCAGGTGGCTGAACTGCCCCAAGTAGCGGCCTTCCGGCTTTCTAGCCCGGTTCGATTCGTCGGATCGGGTTTGGCCCCCCAGGATGGGACCCCGGTTGAGCTTAACAGTCCGTTCCGCTCGATCCTTTTACGAGTGGAGCCAGTGTACCGGTCCAGACGACCCAAGCGAAACAAATTTGCCGGTCTTCCAACGCCCCCCAGAAAGCGGGCAAGCGCCGGCAGGCGGCCCGTTCAATTGCGACACGGGTAATTCGGTCTTGAAAAAAGCAGGGCGACGCAAGCGATTCGGGAGAGATTAGCGAAGCGAACCCCTGCCCTGAGATTCTTCAAATCGGGCTCGCGGCCAACCCCACGAGCAGCCGCGGTGTGTCCGGCTCCAGAACAGCGGAGCGGCGCTCCAGCGCTGCGTGGGGCCCTCAGGCCCCACTTACTTCATGCGCGTCCCGGGCCCCCGCACACAATTTCAAGCTAACTCGCGCCGCCCGCGATGATGGCCCAAAGGCTAATCGGCGGCGGTGCGAGCGGCTAAGCTCTCGCCGCGGACTACCTGTTGGCCGAAATTGAGCTTGGCGTACCGGTAACACCCCTCCGCCGTGGCGTTCAAAGGATCGCGGGCGAGCCGCACTTCCGAAATTTGGAGCGGGAAATTGGCCGTTCCGAGCGCCTGCCTGAAGGCGTCGGCGAACCCGGGTGGGATCGCCGTGCCCCCCGCGAGAACAATCGGAATCGCTTCGTCGAGTTGGGGCATGTCCTCGTGGTTTCGGAATACGGCGCACATTTCCGCCACTATCGCTTCAATCGCCTGGCGGTAGAAGAGCGAGAGGGAACGATACAGAGCCGTCCCGCCGTCATCGCGCAGCGACAGCCCGCGTTCCTTCAGCAACCGGACCCTCGTAGCCTTTTCGTTCAAGACCGCCGCGGTGTTCGTGTCAATCCAATCGCCGCCGCGAGCGACGTGGAAATCGAGGATGGGAACGGAGAGATAGGTGAACGAGATATTGCACAGCCCGGCGCCAAAACTGATGCCGATTCCGGTGTAATTCTCGTCGGCCAAAGCGGAATAGATGACCGCTTCACCTTCTCGCAGAGCATACGCGGAATACCCGAGCCGCTTGAATTGCTGCTCCAGGTAGGCCTGGTGAAAAGCGAGATCGGCGGGGCTTGGACGGCTGGTCCCCAACCCTTTACTCGGAACGCTGAACACAAGCGAGATGTTGGAGGAGCGCTGTGGACCAAGCACTTGTTCCAACAAGGTCTCCAATACGGACATCGCTTGATCGCTTCCAGCGTTCACGCAACCGTCGCTCATGGGCCGCAGCAGTTCCGAATGGAACAGTTCTGCGAATGTGGTGCTCCATTGTCCAATAACCAGCACCTCGTTGTCTCTGATTCGGCATGGCACCTTCCTGTTATTCAGGCTGGTGAGAACCGAGGAAATTTTTGGCAATTCGATGTATGCGTTTAGTTCCGTGGTTAATGTGGGAGGTTCATCCGCCGATGACTTATAGACCACGAGACGACTAGTCCCGACATCGACGCCTATATACTGGCGCGGCAAATCGTCGTTCATCACTGTTGTTCATCCTTCGTTTTTTTGTTTTGTGCCGTCAGACGCGAACTGCAATTGCAACAGCCTCAAGCGGCCGATGCTCGTATGATGGATAGGGAGTCCAGCGTTTGATACCACGCCAGCCGCCGCAATCCGGCCGCGGGGTGAAAGTGACTTCGGATGAGATTATGACGGGCAGGTGGCCGGGTTTCTTGCTCGACCTCTTTCAACGGCGCACTGAGCGGCCTGGCGGACTCGATCCGATAAATGAACCCTGCATTCTTGAGGATCGCTTTGACAGCTTTCAAATCAAACGTATAATGCTGCGAAGGCAAACAGAAACCGTACCATTTCGGTCCCAGAACGATGCGGCGCCAGATACGCATATCGTAAAAGAACAGAATAACCGCCGCTCCAGGGGCAAGCACCGAGCGAATATACTGTAGCGCTTCCAGGGGGCGTTCCTCGCATTCCAGAGTCAGCGGCAATGCGACAAGATCATACTGTTCAAACGGCAACTCGTAAATCGATGCGACAGAAATCAAATAATGCTTCTTGAACATCTTCACGCTCTCCGTGCGGTCAAGTTCAAGACCAACGAGAGCGGAGAGCGAGCTTGTGGGCATTGCGGCGACGAAGGGTCTAATACATTCCTTGAGGATCGCGCTCCGCGCGCGCGCAATTCGCTTCCTGCACGCTTCGGAAGAGAACGCGCTATCGATTCGCGTCAGCCCACAAGATTTGCAGACAAACCAACTAATCCGTTCAACTTGTTTTGGTTGTGGATACCAGACGATGCTCTTGAAGTTCTCGTGACCACACGCCGGGCAGGGTAAGTCACACTCGACTCCGTAGTCCGCAAAGACGGGGGTGCCGGCGTCTTGAACATTCTGCCGGCGCTCAAACTTTAGCCGGTGACTGGCATGGAATCTCGCGAGTTGAATGTCCGCCTGCGTCAAGCCTTCCTTCCACGGCGTCCCTTGAAGGTCGTTGCCAGACACGCGAGGCGTCTGTTGCGGGCGGCCCGGCGGTTGGACAATCAATTCGGAGCCGATCTGAATGAGCCGCTTCAGGGCGGGAATGCGAGTTGGGGAGGATGAGGAGCCGGCAGCGCGGAGTTTCAAGGAACCATCTGCGCCGTCGACATTGGAGGGGTGCCGCTGAGAACCAGTACCGTCCGGGCAGTCGGAGATCGGCGCGGCCAACCCCTTACCTTCAGACTTGTTAGTGGCGACTTCAAATCCAACCCCCAGGCTGGAAGCGCCACCTGAAGAGTTGGCGAACTTCGGCCATTCGGAACGCGCAGAGAATGCTGCGCTTCCTCGCTTTCGAAGAGTGAATTTGGAACCCATCTCCGATGTTCATCTCACAACAGAGTTGAAACGCGCCCCCCCGGCCAGATTCAACCCGCCTGACACACCGCCCAAATCTCGTGCAAGAGACTGTACCAGAAAATGCGGTTTCGATCAAGGCTCGAGTCGCGCTCGAGTCGCGCCAGGCCCGCAACCCGGCCTGCGAGTGGAAATACCCGAGAGAGAAGGCGCGGATGACCGGTACCAGGCCGCCGCAAACTCCTTGATTTCTGAGCCTTTTCTGCGCTGTCGCGACTAGGGCCATTTTTCCTGTTGTATTCCAACACGAGATGCGTTAATCTCATTTTGGTATCCCACAGGAGGAGCTGTGAAAGACAAACAAGATGTGTGGCAGGGCACGCTGAGCCTGATGGTGCTCAAGACGTTGGAAGTGATGGGATCGCAGCACGGGTATGGAATCGCCCGCCGGATTGAACAGACCAGCGAGGATCTCCTGGCCATCAATCAAGGCACGCTCTACCCTGTGTTGCTCAAGTTGGAACAGGAAGGCGCGATCGAGTGCGAGTGGGGCGTCTCGGACAACAATCGCCGTGCCAAGTTCTACCGCATTACTAGCGCCGGTCGGAAGCAGCTCGAGAAAGAGCACCTCCAGTGGCAGCAGACATCCGACGTCATGACGCGATTCTTCGCCCTGAGCGCCGGGGCAACGGAGGAGAAATGAGACGCCTGCGACGCGCATGGAATCGAATAACCGGCACGTTCGCCGGCGCGAGACGGGAAGCCGAGCTTGCCGAAGAGTTCGAGGCGCATCTGCAGATGCAGACAGAGGAGAACATCCGAGCCGGCATGACGCCGATTGAGGCGAGGCGGGCCGCGGCGCTCAAGTTTGGCGGAATTGAGGAAATGAAGGAGTCCTACCGGGAGCAGCGCGAGTTGCCGCGGCTGGGTTCGTTTGGCCGCGACGTCCGCTATGCTGCCCGGTCCCTGCGCTCGAGTCCCGGCTTGGCTCTCGCCGCGATCCTCTCACTCGCCCTCGCTATAGGAGCCGCAACGGCCATATTCAGTGTTGCGGATGCCGTTCTCCTGAAAAAGCTGCCTTATAGCGAGCCTGAGCGGCTGGCGAGCGTTTCCAGCTCGAACGCCCTCAGCGCGCCTATTCTCGATGCAATTCAACGCAACGCCCGCAGTGTGGAGAACGCGGCGCTATACGCGAACTGGTCCTTCACGCTCACAGGCCAGGGTGAACCGGTGCGCATCCAGGCCGCGCGGGCATCGGCGAGTCTGTTCGAGATGCTCGGAGTACGGCCACAGGCGGGGCGAACGTTTCGCGCCGATGAAGATCGGGAGGGCAACGACAAGGTTGTCATCATTGCGGATGCGCTTTGGAAGACGCGTTTTCGGGGCGACGCAGGGACAGTTGGGCGTACGATTCTACTCAACGGCGTGCCGCATCGCATCATCGGCATCATGCCACCCGGATTTCAATTCCCGGATGGTCCCGAATTGCCGGAGTGGGCGGGTCCCTTCCCGCCCGCGCAGATGTGGCGGCCCATGGCTCTCGCCGGTTGGGAACGAACGTGCGGCTCCTGCTTCAACTTTGGCTCGCTTGTCCGTCTGCGCAAAGGCGTGACGGCGGAGCAAGCGCGCGCCGAGATTTTGAGCATCCTCAAGACCGCGGCTCCGGAGCTGAAGTCTGAGGACGTTCAGGTGCGGACGCTGCATTCGATTATCACGCGGCGGGTGCGGGAGCCGGTGGCAATACTGTTTGCCGCCGTAACACTGGCGCTGTTCATCGCATGCGTGAACGTGGCGAACCTTCTGCTGGCGCGCGGACTGCGGCGGAGGGGCGAGATTGCGCTGCGCCTTTCGCTGGGCGCTTCGCGCGGGAGGATCGTGCGGCAACTGCTGACGGAATCGCTCGTGCTTGCAGCATGCTCGGCGGCGCTGTCTATTCCGCTGGCTTGGGGCATGGTGCGCGCGCTTCTCGCGCTGGCACCTACTGACATCCCGAGGCTCGGCTCTGTCGCACTCGACATGCGGGTCTTCGGTTTCGCTCTCATGCTGGCGTTTTTGAGCGCGGTGCTGTTCGGACTGGCTCCGGCGTGGCTCGCCTCAAGGCACGCTCCTGGCGAAGCGATGAAATCCGCGGGGCGCAAGGGCTCGCACGCGCCGGCGAAACTGCGCGGCATGTTGATCGTGGTGGAGTTCGCGCTGTCGCTCGTCCTGCTGGCGGCGGCGAGCCTGCTTGCCCGGCGCTTCGTTGAACTGTCGAAGACACAGCTTGGTTTCGACACGGAGTCCGTATTGACGATGAGGCTATGGCTCCCGGACACCGTAGGCGATTACCACCACCGCGCGATTCTCGCCGGGCAGATGGCGGACAACTGTGCGGCACTGCCCGGAGTCCTCTCGGCTTCGGTGGTGAGCGTCCTGCCGTTGACCGGAGGCGGTGAAGGCTGGGGCACCCGCGCTCTTGACAGCAGAGAGTCGGACCAGTACACGTCGCTCCGCACTCGCTCTGTCACGCCTTCCTACTTCCGCACCTTGGGCATCAGGCTGATCGAAGGACGTGAGTTCAACATGAACGATCGCGGAACGAACAACGTCGCCATAATCAGCCGTAGCGCCGCTCACGCCCTATGGCCGAACCTCGCGAGTCCACTCGGCCGGAGGATCGAAGCGCACAAGGAAACGGTTGTCGGGATCGTCGAGGACACCCGTGCCTCGGGCGTTGATTCCGAGATCATCCCGTATCTCTACGTGCCGTTCTCTCAGTTCGCGCCTGAGGAATTCGCGCTGGCAGTGCGGACTCGCGGCAACCCAATGCTGCTCGCACAGGCGGTCAAGGCCGAGGTGTGGCGACTGGACCCGAGTCAGGCCATCACGCACGTGGAGACGATGGAGCAGGTGGCCAACGGTGCAATCGCATCCTGGCGTTTTGAGGCCGCACTGATGGGGGTATTCGCGATCTTCGCCCTGGTCTTGGCGGCCGTCGGTATATCGGGCGTGTTGTCCTATTGGGTGGAGCAGCGTACGAACGAAATCGGCATCCGCATGGCGTTGGGCGCTTCGCGGTGGAGCGTTGTGCTGGGCGTTGTCCGGCAGGCGGGCTCACTAGCGTTGGCCGGGACGGCGTTCGGCGTTGTCGCGGCGCTGTTCGCGATGCGGTTTATGCGCAGTCTGCTCTTCGATGCCGGGGCGGCGCAGGGCGATGTGCTGACTGCATGCGCGTTGACGCTGCTCGCGGTTGGGTTGGCAGCGTGCATTCTGCCTGCACGGCGAGCGGCTGGGCTGAATCCAACCGAGTGCTTACGATCTGAATAGTGGGGCGGACCTCCAGGTCCGCGTGGGGCCTCCAGGCCCCGCTCACTCCCTTGAAAGACTACGAACTCATCGACGCCAGGAACTCGGCATTCGCGCGGGTCTTGGCGAGCTTATCGAGCAGCAGTTCCACGCTCTCTACCGGCGACAGCGGCGCGAGCACCTTGCGCAACACCCAGATGCGGTTCAACTCGTCGCGCGGGATCAGCAACTCGTCCTTGCGCGTGCCGCTCTTGTTGATGTCGATGGCCGGGAAGGTGCGCTTGTCCACGAGCTTCCGGTCGAGATGGATTTCCATGTTGCCGGTGCCTTTGAACTCTTCGAAGATGACGTCGTCCATGCGGGACCCGGTATCGATCAGGGCCGTCGCCACGATGGTCAGCGAGCCGCCTTCTTCGATGTTGCGCGCCGCGCCGAAGAAGCGCTTCGGACGCTGGAGAGCATTCGAATCGACGCCGCCCGAGAGCACCTTGCCCGACGGCGGAACCACGGTGTTGTAGGCACGCGCCAGGCGCGTAATGGAGTCGAGCAGAATAACTACGTCGCGCTTGTGCTCCACCAGCCGCTTGGCCTTTTCGATGACCATCTCGGCGACCTGCACGTGGCGCGAGGCGGGCTCGTCGAAGGTCGAACTGATAACTTCGCCTTTCACCGAACGCTGCATGTCGGTGACTTCCTCGGGGCGCTCGTCGATCAGCAGGACGATGAGCACGATCTCGGGGTGGTTGATGGCGATGGAGGCCGCGAGCGACTGCAACATCATGGTCTTGCCCGTGCGGGGAGCAGCCACGATGAGTCCGCGCTGGCCTTTGCCGAGCGGCGTCAGCATGTCCATGATGCGGCCCGAGAGATTGTCCTTGGTGGTCTCGAGCTTGATTCGCTCGTTTGGATACAGCGGAGTCAGGTTGTCGAAGAATATCTTGTTGCGCGCCTGCTCCGGCGGCTCGAAGTTGATCGCGTCCACCTTGATGAGCGCGAAGTAGCGTTCGCCTTCCTTCGGCGGCCGGATCTGTCCGCTGACGGTGTCGCCGGTTCGCAGGTCGAAGCGGCGGATCTGCGAAGGGGAGACATAGACGTCATCGGGGCCGGGCAGGTAGTTGTACTCCGGAGCGCGCAGGAAGCCGAAACCGTCGGGCAGGCACTCGAGCACGCCTTCCGAGAAGATCAAACCGGCCTTCTCGGCCTGCGACTGCAGGATTTTGAAGATCAGGTCCTGCTTGCGCAAGCCGGCCACACCGGGGATCTCGGAATCGCGGGCGATCTTGTTGAGCTGGGTGATGCTCATCTCCTTGAGCTCGGAGAGATCGAGATTCCCGCGCTTGTTCAGCGCGCCCAGGGGCTGCTCTTGACGGACTTCGGGGCGAGGCGCTTCAACAGCGGGCGGCGCTCCCGCCGGCGCAACGGCCGCGGGTGGCGCGGACGGCGGTGCGGCCGCTTGCGCCGGCGGCGCGGCATTGGCGTTCTGACGAGGCTCGGAGCGATCGTTGCGCTCCTGCCTGTCGCCTCTGTCACCCCGGTCGCCGCGGTCGCCTTGCTGATGATTCGACCGCCGGCGATTGTTGCCAGGCTGCGCTTCGCGCTGTGCCGGCTCCGGAGAAGTAACCTGTGCCGCAGCGGTCTCGCTGGCGGCCTCGGGTTCGGGGGTCAATTGACCATTGTTTTCGAGATCGCTTGCCAAAGTTCCTTCACTCCTTGGCCGTTGACGGCCGAGAACCAGATCAGTTCACCATCCGCGTAGTGTTCGCGGATAGCCTTCTGGCTCGCATATCTTTCCTTTTGGTTGAGCTTGTCCACCTTCGTGGCCACAACGACGTAGTCTCTCTGGTGGTGCTCAAGCCAATCCTTCAACTGGAGATCCGAGTCCATCCAGCCCCGGCGCGCGTCGAGCAGGAAGAAGCACAGCTTGAGGCTCTTCCTCTCCAACAAATACGCGTCGATCACTCCGCTCCATTGGCGCGTTACGTGCTTCGGCGCCTTGGCATACCCGTAGCCGGGAAGATCCGCGAATATGATCTTCCCCTCGACCCGGAAGAAGTTCACCGCCTGGGTTCTCCCTGGCGTGGAAGAACTGAAGGCCAAGCCCTTCTGGCCCGTCACGCAATTGAGCAGCGTCGACTTTCCACAATTGCTTCTGCCCAGAAACGCCACTTCGGGGAGCGTCTCCAAGGGGAAGTGCTCGGGCCGCACGGCGCTCAGCAGGAATTCAGCCGGGGTTTCCAAGTTTGGTACTTCCGCTCATCCCAAGATCACTGCGCGCGGGTTTCGTCCGGCGCCAACCCGGAGGTCAGGTCAAGAGGCTGCGCCGCGGCGCGCGCGGACAGGGCGTCAAGATCGCCCGCCAGGGCGATCCGCAGCACCTCGTCCACGGAATCCACAAGGGTCACCTTCATGTCCTTGAGAATGTTAGCTGGGACATCCACCAGGTCCTTCTCGTTGTCCCGGGAGACGACGACCTCGCCGATACCGTGACGGTGGGCCGCCAGCAACTTCTCTTTCAATCCGCCGATGGGCAGCACCCGCCCGCGCAACGTAATCTCGCCCGTCATCGCCACGTCGCCGCGAACGGGAATCTTGGTCAGCGCACTCGCGATCGTGGTCGCGATCGTAATGCCCGCCGAAGGACCGTCCTTGGGGATGGCGCCCTCTGGCACGTGGACGTGAATGTCCAGATGGCGATAGAAGTCCTTCGGCAACCCCAGCAGCGACGCACGTGAGCGGATAAAGCTCATGGCCGCCTGCGCGGATTCCTGCATCACGTCGCCGAGTTTGCCTGTGGTAATCAGGCGCCCGCGGCCCTCCATGATTGTCGCCTCCGTCGTCAGGACCTGCCCGCCAACTTCCGTCCAGGCCAGGCCGACGGTCACGCCAATCTCGGACTTCCTGGTCATGTCCAGATCGCGAAAACGATCCGGCCCCAGGAATTCATTCACTTTAGCCGTATCGACTACAACTTGCGGTAAATCCTCAGACGGCTCGGAAGCGCTCTTCGTTGCGCCTTCCACCGGCTCCAGCTTCGCCTCGGCCGCGGACTGTGCGTTGACCATAAGACGGCTGACCTTGCGGCAGACGTTCCCGATTTCCCGCTCCAAGTTGCGCACGCCAGCTTCCCGCGTGAAGTTCTGGATAATCGATAGCAGCCCCTCGTCTTCAAATTGGACGTTGGTACCTTCGAGCCCGCAGGCCTTCATCTGCTTGTTGACAAGGAATCTCTTGGCGATCTCGAGCTTCTCCGCCTCCGTGTAGCCAGAGAGCCGGATGACTTCCATGCGATCCTGCAACGCCGGCGGCACAGTGTGGATGACGTTCGCCGTGGCGATGAAGAACACTTCGCTCAGGTCGTATTCTACGTCCAGGTAGTGGTCCATGAACATGAAATTCTGTTCTGGATCGAGTACCTCGAGCAGTGCCGCGGACGGGTCGCCCCGGAAATCGGTGGACATCTTGTCCACCTCGTCGAGCATGAAGACCGGATTGCGCGTCCCGGCCTTTTTCATCATCTGCAGGATCTGTCCGGGAAGAGCGCCAATGTAAGTCCGGCGGTGCCCGCGCACTTCGGCTTCATCGCGCACGCCGCCGAGCGAAAGGCGCACGAACTGCCGGCCGGTCGCTTTCGCGATCGACATTCCGAGGGAAGTCTTACCGACTCCGGGAGGTCCGACAAAGCAAAGAATCGAACCTTTGGGATTCTTCACCAACCGGCGGACCGCCAAGAATTCAAGGATGCGCTCTTTAATCTTTTCGAGCCCGTAATGGTCCGAGTTCAGAATGTCCTCGGCAAATCTGAGGTCGCGGATCTCCTTGGACTTTTTCTTCCATGGAACCGCGAGCATCCAATCCAGGTAGTTCCGGGAAACGGTGCTTTCCGCAGACATGGGCGGCATGTTCTCGAGCCGCCGCAACTCGGCAATGGCCTTCTCTTTGGCATCCGCGGTCATTCCCGCGGCTTCAATCTTCTTCTTGATCTCGTCGATCTCCGACTTCTCGCCGCGGCCCAGTTCTTTCTGGATAGCTTTGATCTTCTCGTTGAGGTAGTACTCTTTTTGCGCCCGCTCCATTTGTCGCTTCACGCGTCCCTGAATGGTGCGGTCCACGTTCAACTTCTCGATCTCGATGTCGAGCATGTCGCCGACGCGCGTCAGGCGATCGAGCGGATCGAAGATCTCCAGGACCTCCTGCTTTTCCTCAATGGTGAGCTGAAGATTCGAGCCGATTGTGTCGGCGAGCTTGCCGGGTTCGTCCTGGCGCACGGCCGCGATCATCGTCTCATAGTTGACGTTTTGGCTGAGCTTGACATATTGCTCGAAGAGCGACGTCACGCGCTGCACGAGGCTCTCAAGCGCCGGCCCCGCCTCGACCCGAGTAGGGAAGACGCGGACCGTAGCTCGAAAGAAACCGTCTTCTTCCGCGACTGAAAGGACCTTGCCCCGCTCCACGCCCTCGACCAGGACCTTGATGTTCCCATCGGGCATCCGTACGCTTTGGACAATGTTCGCGATCGTACCAACCTGAAATATGTCTTCCGGACGAGGTTCGTCCACCGACGCGTCATGCTGGGTGGCAAGGAAGATCTTCTTGTCCGTGACCAACGCCTCTTCCAGGGCGCGAACACTCGACTCGCGTCCGACCACGAACGGGGTCATCATATGGGGGAAGATGACCACGTCCCGAATCGGCATCATGGGGAGCCGGCGGCTCTCGGTCTTTTCTCTCGCGCTGCTCATCGCTGTCGCCTTTTGGATGTCGTTTTTCTAGGGAAGTAATCGAGCGAAAGATAGCGAATCACGCCGTGCGAGCATGACTCAAAGGGGCACTCACAAAACCGGCAACCTGGAGGCGGGGATTACGGCGGGGAATTCGCTCAGCCCGCTTTTTCGAGGAGCGCCCAATTGATCTTCTGCGTAACCACCATTTCCTTCGTGACCAGGAACTCACGCACTTTTTTGTACGAAGGAAGGTAGTACATCAAGTCTAGCATCAGCTCTTCCAGAATCATCCGGAGGCCGCGTGCTCCGACCTTGCGCTGCAGCGCCAGATCGGCAATGCTCTCCAGCGCCTCATCCGTGAACTTCAGTCTAACATTTTCAAACTCGAAGAGCTTCTGATACTGTTTGATGATCGCGTTGCGCGGACGCGTCAGGATTTGCATCAGCGCGGACCGATCCAAGTCTTCGAGTACCGCCGCAATCGGCATGCGCCCTATGAATTCGGGTATGAATCCGTAGTGGATCAAGTCTTCAGGCTGCAGCCGCTGCAAAAGGTCCAAGTCCCGGTTCTGAGACGACCGGATAACTTCTTCGCCCTTCCTGTCTTCGCCGCTCTTAAACCCGAGTGTCTTCTTGCCAACTCGCCGGGCTATGACTTTCTCCAGCCCGACAAACGCACCGCCGCAAATGAATAGTATATTCGTCGTGTCAACCGGCGTGAATTCCTGGTGCGGGTGCTTACGTCCGCCTTGCGGAGGAACATTTGCGACCGTCCCTTCCAGAATCTTCAACAGCGCTTGCTGAACGCCTTC
The DNA here is from genome assembly GCA_963823095.1 of Terriglobia bacterium. GTDB lineage: Bacteria > Acidobacteriota > Terriglobia > Bryobacterales > Bryobacteraceae > CAIVVT01. The sequence continues at coordinate 156,536 of CAWGKI010000010.1, read as the reverse complement.
GCCGGAGACATCCCTGGTAATGGACGGGTTCTCATCCTTACGGCTGATCTTGTCTATTTCGTCGATATAAATGATGCCCGTCTGGCAGCGCTGGACATCCCAATCCGCGTTCTGAAGGAGCCGCAGAATGATGTTTTCGACGTCCTCGCCGACATAGCCCGCTTCGGTCAGCGTGGTCGCGTCCACGATGGCAAACGGTACGTCCAGAATGCGCGCCAAGGTCTGGGCGAGAAGCGTCTTCCCAGTTCCAGTAGGACCGATCAGAAGGATGTTAGACTTCGCCACCTCAACGTCGCCCGTGTGCTGGCGATTCATCTGAATGCGCTTGTAATGGTTATAAACCGCGACGGCGAGCTTCTTTTTGACGGAGTCCTGCCCGATGACGTACTGCTCGAGATGCTCTTTCAGCTCAAGAGGCTTGGGCAATTTAGTGAGCCCGGCGCCACTGCGTTCAGCCTTGTCATCTTCAAGAATTGAATTGCAGACCGCGATGCATTCGTCGCAGATGAAAGCTTTGGGGTACTCGCTCGGCGACGAGATGAGCTTGCCGACAACGTCCTGTGTCTTGTGGCAGAAAGAACAGCGGATGGATTCGTCGGTACCGGATCGCTTCACGCGTGGACTCCAGAAACGCTCAGAAAACGGGCCACCGTCGATAAGAGGTCGAGCGTGCCCTCATTATCCACTGAATTGTTGCCCCGGGCAATCGGCATCGAGCCTATCGACATGCTCCACACCGTTGGCGGCACGGACGAACTGAGTACTAACGAATCGTAACTCATTCGGCGGCGGGTTCGGCAGCCGGCTCGACAGCCGGTTCGGCGAGGACGGGAGCAGTCTTTACGGCCTGTTCGAATAGATAGCCAAGCGTCTTCTCGGTCCTGATCCGCGAGGCGATCCGGCCCAGAGTGCCATCCTTCTCAAAGCGCATACGCACCGCCGCGATCGGTTCGCGCTGTTGGCGCGATACGCGGGAGAGCTCGGCATCGACCTCTTCTTGCGTCGTGAAGATGGACTCCGCGACCGACACCTTCTCCAGAATCAGACTGGCCCGGACGTCGCGAGCGGCCCGCTCGGCCTGGGCCTTGCGCAGTTCCTTCCAGTCGAGCTTGAGCTTGCCAACGTCGACTCCCCGCGCGGCGAGAGCTCGAAGCTGGCCCTCGATTATGCCCTGCACCTGCTGATCGACGAACACATCCGGCACATCGAAGGGATGCGCATCGACCAATTTCTCAATAATGGCGTTCTTGGCTTCGTTTTGGGCCGAGGACTCTCGCTCGTGGAAGATGGTTTTGCGAACTTCGGCCATCAACTCATCAAGGCTCTGGAAATCGCCGAGATCCTTGGCGAACTCGTCGTTCAGCTCGGGAAGCTCTTTGAGACGGATTTGCTTCAAATCGATCTTGAAGCGGACAGTCTTACCCGCGAGCTTCTCCGCGGTGTAATTCTCCGGATAGACGATTTCGGCTTCGCGCGATTCGCCAGGCTGCGCGCCACGCAAAGCGTCGCTGAATTCTACGAAGGTATCTTTTCCGCCAATTTCGATATTGACGTCGTGCTGGTGCATCGAATCGTCTTCAAGCCCCGAAATGGGGTGCAGGTCGACCAGGCAGTGATCTCCGTCCTGGGCCGGCCGGGGATCTACGTTGACAAACTGGGCGCGCGAATCGCGCACGCCTTCGATGCGCTCCTCGACATCGCTCTCGGACACCTGAGGCTCGGCATAGGGCACTTCGATGCCCCGGTAATTGCCCAACTCAAACTCGGGCGCGACTTCAAACTCCGCTTTGAAGCTGACGCTGCCCGATTCGGGGAACTGAAGATCCTTGATGTCGGGTCTGCTGACTACCTGAAGGTTCTGCCGGTCGTACTCTTTCTTGAGGTATTCGGGAATCAGCTTGTCCAGCGCTTCCTGGCGGATCTCGCCCGAGTAATACTGGCGGACAATCGCTTCGGGCGACTTGCCTGGACGAAATCCCTTCAAATGGACTTTCTGCCGGACCTTGGCCGTCGCCGCCGCAGTTGCCGCAGTAAACGCCTCGGCGGGAATCACGATCTCCAGCGAGTGCCTACAGCCTTCTATGAGTGCCAATTGAATACCTCCACAACTTGCGGGCGTGCAGCCACGCGAAAAAACGCGCCTAACGGGCACGCTCTTCCATTGATTGATCTGCGGGAATGACGGCTTCCGGCAGCGCTTTCACTTCCGCCGGACGAGATCCCCGAAAGCGAACGCTGATTTGGGAAGGAAGAGCCTCCGCCGGCACCCATGGGCGCGAGCGATTTCCCCGCGACCCTCTCCGCGAGCGCGCTCGGGACGGATAAACCCGCACCTCTAGTTTCGCATGGTTCTCAACCATGCATTCAACGCAGAGGCATCATCCTGCAACAGACCAGACCGGCGTGCTCCTCTTCCTACTGGCCCTGGAGGGTTCGGCAATGGAGGTACGCCGCTCAAGCCCCTTTACCGCACCTCGGCAATCAAGAAAATCGAGGCGCAGAAACGGGGCCTTTGCCTAATTCCTGGCCGCGGCGGTCAGCCGGGCGTCGTCGCGCAGGAGAGTCGCCTTGTCGGCCGCTTCCCACGTGAAGCCGGCTTCCGTGCGACCAAAGTGGCCGAAGGCGGCAGTCTGACGGTAAATGGGGCGGCGCAACTTCAGATGATCGATCATACCCTTCGGCGTGAGCGGGAAGTGCGCCCTGACCAGTTCGACGATCCGCTCCTCGTCCACAACGCTCGTCCCGAAGGTATTCACCAGGACCGACACAGGCTCGGCGACGCCGATGGCATAGGCCAACTGAACTTCGCAACGCGTAGCCAACCCTGCCGCCACGATGTTCTTCGCGATGTAGCGCGCCATGTAGCAGGCCGAGCGGTCCACCTTCGTGGGATCCTTGCCGGAGAACGCACCGCCGCCATGCCGGCCCATGCCGCCGTAGGTGTCCACGATGATCTTGCGGCCGGTGACTCCGCTATCGCCGTGGGGCCCGCCGATCACGAAACGGCCGGTCGGATTGATGTGGAATTTCGTGTTGGCGTCGATCATCGACTCGGGAACCACCGGATCGATGATGACGGCCTTGACCTGCTTGCGAAGGTCATCGATATCCATATCGTCGTGCTGCGTGGAGACGACGACGGCATCGATGCGAGCCGGGTTGCCATTCAGGTACTCGACCGAAACCTGGCTCTTTCCATCGGGGCGGAGGAACTTCAGACCGCCGGCGCGGCGCACGTTGCTGAGCTTGCGCGTCAGTTGATGGGCCAGCATGATCGGCAATGGCATCAGTTCGGGAGTCTCATTGCAGGCGTACCCGAACATAAGCCCCTGGTCGCCGGCGCCGCCAGTGTCCACGCCCATGGCGATATCACCGGACTGGGTGTGAACGAAGTTGAAGAACTCAAAGGTTTTGGAATCGAATCCGATGGCCGGATCGTTATATCCGATGTCTTCCACGGCTTTGCGCGCGACGGCTTCGTAGTCAATTTGGGCGTTGGTGGTGATTTCTCCGGCGATGACGCAACGGTCCGTGGTCACCAGCGTCTCGCACGCGACGCGGCTGGCTGGATCTTGAGCCAAAGCGGCATCCAGAACAGCGTCACTAACCTGGTCGCAGACTTTGTCCGGGTGACCTTCGGTCACAGACTCGGACGTAAAAATATGGCGGCTTGCTTCAGGCAACTTTATCCTCCGGTCCTGCTAATGGGATCCCTGCGGCTGGGGGGCGGGAAAGTTCTTGGGGACGACGATCCTGCGCAACCGGGCGGGTTGAACCTCACCTCACAGTTTAGTAGGTGCGCTCCGGGGGGTCAAACCGCTGTAGCCGAATCGATATGTTCCGGGGGCGAACGGTTCCCCCTTCTGTCCCAGCGGATTGAGTACCGGCAAACACAAAGAGGCCCGGCCATGCGGCCGGGCTTGGCAGGTATGCACGATGGTGCCAGTTGCCGATCTGGAGATCGGCGTTCCCAGGGTGTCAGTTCTTTGCGATTTCGACTTTTACGGTCCGAGGGCGGGCGATGTCCTTCTTTGGCAGCGTCACTTTCAGGACTCCGTTGTCGAATCCAGCGGCGACCTTCGTGGCATCGACGCTGTCCGGAAGGGCGAAGGCGCGATGGAATTGCCCATAGCTGCGCTCGATCCGGTGGTAGCCGTTCTTGTTGTCCTCGTTTTCGAACTTGCGGCTGCCGGACAGAGTCAGGGTCCCATCTTCAATCTTGACCTCGACATCTTCCAGCTTCACGCCTGGCAGGTCGGCGGAGAGGACCAGCTCCTTGTCGTTTTCGACTATGTCGACGGCCGGGCCCCAGGGTCGCGCCCCCGCAGGCTGGCTGACAAAACGGTCAAGCATCTGGTCCAGAAGATTCAGGCTGGACGGAACATCCTCGAAGCCCGGGAAGGGGCGGCGATTGATCAAGCTAAGCATGGATTTCTAAACCTCCTGTGAATTGTTCGGATTGCTCATCCACTTTCAAGGCTAACGCATGTCTGCGTAATTGTCAATATATCTGCGTGCATAGCGCTCATATAAGATGCCTGTCACACCATAGATCGTGACACCCTCCACAGAGCTTCGAAGCGACCGCCGATGCTCGTAACGGGAAGCGGAGGGACTCGCTTGATACTGCCGGGCACGCTTGGCCACACCGCCTGCGGACCGACGGAACAGCGTCGGCCGAGGGCTTGTCGCATAGAAAAACCCCGAGCCTTTGGGAAAAGGCCCGGGGTCCATTTAGGTTCCGCTAAGTTCAGTGATTTCTGAAGACTAGCTTGGGTTCTCGGCCTCGCCCTCACGGCCTTCGCGAACGGCTTTCAGGCGTTCTTCTCGGCGCTTGGCACGATCGGCGGCCCGTTTCACCAGTTCGCTGCCGACGAGTTCGAGCAGTGCCTGTTCAGCACCGTCGCCCTTCCGCCAGCCAACACGAATGATCCGGCTGTATCCGCCATTGCGTTGTGCAAAGCGGGGCCCGATCTTGTCAAACAGCTTCTTGACAGCGTCGGGAGTCATTAGAAAGCCAGCGGCCAGACGGCGGGCGTGCAGGGTGTCCTGCTTACCCAGCGTAATCATCTTTTCGAGCAATGGCCTGGCGGCCTTTGCCTTCGGGACGGTGGTAATGATGCGCTCCTGCTCAATGATGCTGGTCACCAGGTTGCGCAGGAGGGAGCGGCGACCGCTCATGTCGCGCTTCAGCTTGAAGCCTGCTCGCTTATGCCTCATATCGATTCCTCTCTACTGCCGGGGCGCGCTGGCCCCGAAATCAGCCGCCAACCTCAGAGCTACCCAAATCCTGGGAGCCGGGTACGACAGGCTGTCCGCTCGGGCCGATCAGGCGGCCCTGCGCGTCAATTTTCATTCCGAAGGAGAGACCGAGTCCGGACAGGATCTCCTTGATTTCATTGAGCGACTTGCGTCCAAAGTTCTTCGTGCGCAGCATTTCCGCTTCGCTCTTCTGAACCAGGTCGCCGATGGTCTGGATGTTGGCGTTCTTGAGGCAGTTGTAGGAGCGGACGCTCAATTCGAGTTCCTCAACGGAACGGTTGAGCACTTCATACATCTGCGTAGCGACGCGCTCGACGGGCTCCTCGGTGAGTTCCGTCGTCTCTTCGAAGTTGATGAAGATGGACATGTGGTCCTTGAGGAGTTTGGCGGCCATGCCGACCGAATCCTGCGGTGAGACCGCGCCGTTCGTCCACACTTCGAGGATCAGCTTGTCGTAGTCGGTCATCTGCCCAAGGCGGGCCGCCTCGACCGTGTACTTCACCTTGCGAACGGGCGAATGGACAGAGTCGATCGGGATGTAGCCCAACGGCAGATCGTCGTCGAAGTTCCGGTCGCGGCTGATATATCCGCGGCCTTGCTTCAGGCGCATTTCGATGGCCAGGCTGCCGCCAGCCGATACCGTCGCGACGTGCAGGTTGCGATCAAGCACTTCGACGTCGGGGCCGGTTTCAATCATGCCGCTCGTCAACTCGCACGCCTGATCGACGCGCAGAGTAACGGTTTTGAGCCCGTCGTCCATCATTTTGAACGGGATCTGTTTAAGGTTAAGAATGATGTCGGTGGCGTCTTCCACCACGCCGGGAATCGGACTAAACTCATGTTCCACTTTGTCGATACGCACGGCCGTGATGGCCGCGCCCTCGATGGAGCTGAGCAAAATGCGCCGAAGCGCATTTCCGATAGTCGTCCCGAAACCGCGCTCGAACGGCTGCGCTGTGAACATCCCATACCGTTCAGTGAGGCTCTCGGTATTGGCCACAAGCCGCTTGGGTTTCTGGAATCCTTTGAACATCGCTCGCTCCTTTACTTCGAGTACAGCTCGACGATCAGTTGTTCATCCAGCTTGATCTGCACGAGGTCCGAGCGCTTCGGATTGGCGAGGATTCGGGCTTTCAAATTCTCGCGATCCACCTCAATCCAATTGGGCGCTGGCAGGTGCGCGGTCGAATCCAACGAGCCGGACACGGCTGCGTTGGTACGGCTCTTTTCGCGTACTTCAACGACATCATTGGGGCGCACGAGATACGAAGGGATGTTCACCTTCTTGCCGTTCACTGCGATGTGACCGTGGCGAACCAACTGGCGGGCCATGGCCCGGCTGGCTCCGAATCCAATGCGGTGAATGATGTTGTCGAGGCGGCGCTCCAACATTCCGAGCAGGTTCTCGCCGGTGACGCCCTTCTGCTTGGAGGCCTTCTCAAAGACATTGCGGAACTGGACTTCGCCTACGCTGTAATAACGCTTCGCCTTCTGCTTTTCGCGCAGTTGGAGGCCATAGCCCACAATCTTGGGCTTGCGGTCCTTACCATGCTGGCCTGGGGGAAAATTTCTCTTTTCGATCGCGCACTTATCGCTAAAGCAACGCGTTCCCTTCAAGAAGAGCTTCATGCCCTCTCGCCGGCAGAGCCGGCAAACTGGGCCGATATAACGTGCCAATCAGACCTCCTTCGACTTACACCGCCGGTCATGGCGGAGTGAGGTGCAGTTTACGGCCGGATCGTCCGGCCTTCGTCCTGCTTCCAACAATCCTGCAGGTTCGGCAAGAACCAGGCAGAGGCGCCGGAGAGCCATTGCTGGAGTCCGGCGAGGTACATTTCTCAAACGCGGCGACGCTTGGGCGGACGGCAACCGTTGTGAGGAATCGGGGTGACGTCGCGGATCGACTTGACTTCGATGCCGGCGGTGGCCAGCGCGCGAATGGCGGATTCGCGGCCCGAGCCGGGCCCGGAGACGCGAACGTCCACCTGCCGGAGGCTCGCCGCTTCCTTCGCCTTCGTGGCGGCCGTCAACGCGGCTTGCTGAGCGGCGAACGGAGTGCCTTTGCGCGATCCGCGGAAACCCAGAGAGCCGGAGCTCGACCAGCTCAAAACGTTACCGATCGAGTCGGTGATCGTAATGATGGTGTTGTTGAAAGTCGCTTGAACATGCACCAGACCGACTGGGATGTTCTTCTTTTCCTTCTTCTTGAAGGACTTTTTCTTGCTGCCTTTTGCCGGAGCTTTCGCCATGTCGCTATAACCTTTACTTCGCCGGGCTTACTTGCCGACCTTTTTCTTGTTGGCAACCGTGCCGCGGCGCGGGCCTTTGCGGGTACGGGAGTTGGTATGCGTCCGCTGGCCGCGAACCGGCAAGCCCCGGCGGTGCCGAAGACCGCGATAGGAGCCCATTTCGATGAGCCGCTTGACGTTGAGCGATACTTCCTTGCGGAGATCGCCTTCCACCGCGCCCTCGTCCTCAAGAATCTGACGGATCTTGCTCACTTCTTCTTCCGTGAGATCCGCAATCTTTTTGTTAAAATCGATGCCCGAGCGGAACAAGATCGACTTGGACCGCGTGCGGCCGATTCCGTAAATGTACGTCAGACCGATTTCAGCCCGCTTGCGAGCCGGAAGATCCACACCTGCGATACGCGCCATCGAGTTCTCTCTCCTACCCTTGCCGCTGTTTATGCTTCGGGTTGCTGCAGATCACGCGCACCACGCCCTCGCGGTGGACGATCTTGCACTTATCACAAATCTTTTTGACAGACGCCCTGACTTTCATCGAAAGGCCCTTCCTCGAAACTTAGATTCTCTCAGCTCTGCAACACTTTAACGATCCGGCCCCGGCGAGGATCCTCAACGGTTCGCTCCACCAACACCTTATCGTTCAAGCGCAGCCGCACAAAATTCCTGCTGGCCGCTTTGCCCGGGTGCGCAATCACTTCAGCCCGGCTTCCTTCCACTTCCAGACGGTAGGCAAGACTCGGAAGAATCTCTACCACCACCGCTCGTTCCGGTACCATTTCACGTTCTGGCCTCGGGTCGGCTGGCATCGATTAGCACACGCGGCTCAGGGCCGCGTCAAAACCCACGGACCGTTTTCAGTGACCGCAACCACGTGCTCAAAATGAGCCGCGTAGCTGCCGTCCTTTGTCACGGCCGTCCACCGGTCGGACAGCACCTTGGTCTCGGGACGTCCTGCGTTCACCATCGGCTCAATCGCCAGGACCATCCCCTCCTTCAAGCGAGGATTCTCACTGCGCCGGTCCACATAATTGGGCACCTGCGGATCCTCATGGAGCGAAGTACCGATTCCGTGCCCCACGTATTCACGCACAATCGTGAACCCGTTGGAGGTCACATGCCTCTCAACCGCTCCGCAAACGTCGAACAACCGATTCCCCAGGCGCATCTGATCGATCGCCAACTCCAGCGACGACTTCGTCACTTCCATCAGCTTCCGCACCTGTTCGCTGACTTCTCCCACGGGCACCGTCAACGCCGAATCGCCGTAGTAGCCATCGAGCTCAACCCCGGTGTCGATAGAAACGATATCCCCTTCTTTGAGAATTCGCTTCTGAGAGGGCATCCCGTGGACCACCTCGTCGTTTACCGAAGTGCACAGGACGAAGGGGAACTTCGTACCGCCCGCCGGCCCCGGATAACCTTTAAACGCCGACCGGGCGCCCGCATCCGACATCATTCGCTCGGCCACCGTCTCCAGATCCAAGGTGGTCACACCGGGTCGAACCAATCCCTTGAGCTCCTGAAGAATCTTCCAAACCAGAAGGCCCGCCCGTTGCATCTTCTCCAACTCAGCGGGGCTTTTTCGAACAATCATCGCAAAACCATACAATCGCGAATCCGCTCCAGCACCTCTGCCGGTGAGGCGTTGTCGCCATCCACCTCGCAGATCTTCCGGCCGGACGCGGCGAGGAACTCCAGCACTGGGCGTGTCTGTTTCTCGTATGTCTCCAGCCGCTCACGCACCACGCTCTCCCGGTCGTCGTCCCGGATCACGAGCGGTTGCCCGTCAAGATCACAGATCCCGGGCTCTTTCGGGGGATTAGCGACCAGATTGTACAGAGTGCCACAACGTGTACACTGCCTGCGGCCCGCAATCCGCACAATAACTTTAGTGTAATCCACTTTCAAGTGGATCACCAACTGGCTCATCCCAAACCGCTGGAGCATCGCATCCAAGCTCCGAGCCTGCTCGACGGTTCTAGGATACCCGTCGAGGATCGCTCCCGCCGCGCAATCGGGCTCCTGGAGCCGGGCTTCTACCAGCCTGTCCACCAATTCGTCCTGTACCAGCAGGCCGGCGTGCATCCGGCTCTCGACGTCGGCTTTCAGCACGGAACCACCTGCCGCCCGCTCTCGCAACATATCCCCAGTGGAAATATGCGGAATCTTGAGCAGATCCCGAAGCAACTTCGCCTGCGTGCCCTTGCCGGATCCAGGGGAACCGAAAATGACTATGGCCGGCGCGCCGCCCCTGCCCGCTTGCAGTTCGTTTTCCAAAAGTTCTCCGGACCCTACCCCACCGTCTCGCCGGAATTCCTGCGAGAGTTGGTCTCGTTCTACCCGTTAGCTCGCACTTCGGCGGCCGCGGATGCGCCCGGCGCGTGGTGTAAACCCTTCATAGTGACGCATGATCAGTTGCGCCTCGACCTGATTCACCGTGTCCATCGCCACGCCGACCACAATCAGCAGCGAGGTGCCGCCGAAGTAAAAGGTCACGCCGAGGCCGTCCAGCAGGAATCTGGGGAAATGGGCGTCAATCCAATTGCCGAGCACCATCGGAGGAAGGTGCTGCAGTTTGATGCCGCCGATCATGATCTGCGGAATGATCGACAAAATCGCCAGGTACAGGCCGCCCACAACCGTGATGCGGCTCAGAATCGTATTCATGTAGTCGGCGGTGTTCTTGCCCGGGCGGATGCCCGGAATGAAACCACCGTAGCGGCGCATATTGTCGGCCGCCTCGTTGGGATTAAAGATGATGGAAACGTAGAAGAACGAGAAGAAGACGATCAGCGCGATGAATGTGATCACGTAGAGAGGCTCGCCGGAACCCATCGCCCGCAACATGTTCGAAATCCACTTGCTGTTCGCCACAGCCGGAATGTTAAGCGCCGTCATCGGAAAGGCCAGCAGCGAAGACGCGAAAATCACCGGGATCACGCCGCCCGCATTCACCTTGAGCGGCATGTGCGTGGACTGACCGCCCATCATGCGCCGCCCCACCACGCGCTTGGCATACTGCACCGGGATGCGCCGTTCTCCGCGCTCCACCAATACGATGAAGGCCACGACCAGGATCATGACCGCGATGATCACGATCATCTGCAACGGATTCCACTGGCCAGTGACAAAAGTGTTGCGGTAGATCTGTACGACCGCGGAGGGTAAGCCGGCCACGATGCCGGCGAAGATGATCAGCGACATACCGTTGCCGATGCCGCGCTCAGTGATCTGCTCGCCGAGCCACATGATGAAGGCCGTGCCCGTCGTGAGGGTGACGATGGTCTCCAAAACGAAGCCAATGCCGGGATTCAGCACGAAACTGCCCTGACGCTGCAGGGCTGTCGCGATGAACAACGACTGCATGATCGACAGGAAGATGGTCAGGTAGCGAGTCCACTGCGTGATCTTGCGCCGCCCGAGTTCTCCCTCTTTCTGCAGTTTTTCGAGTGTCGGGACGACAACGGTCAACAACTGCAAGACGATGGACGCCGTAATGTAGGGCATGATGCCCAAGGCGAAGACCGTCAAACGGCGGAACTGACCGCCGCTGAACATATCGAGAAAGCCGAATAAGCTGCCGGAGTTGCGCTGGAAGAACTCTTCGAACCGGATCGCATCGACGCCCGGAATCGGCACCACGGCGCCAAGACGGTAAACAGCGAGCAGACCCAGCGTGAAGAGCACGCGGTTCCGGAGTTCCGCTACGCGGAACACATTGGCCAGAGCTTCGAAGAATTTCTGCATGAACTTCAAAACCGTTGCCCTTGCCCGAAGGTGAGGGCCCTATCCGCTATTCTCCGTCCGACGAAGAGGCTATTTCTTCTTCTTCTTGGCTTCGTCCGCCATGGCGATCGCTGTCTTCTTGACTTCGATCACCGTAACGCTGCCGCCGGCCGCCTTGATCTTCTCTTCCGCTGTCTTGGAGAAGCAGTGCGCCGTAATATGAATCGCTCGCTGCAAGTCGCCATTGGCCAGGATCTTCAGCCCGTCTCCGAGCTTATTGATCACGCCCAACTCAAGCAAAATATCAGGACTGAACGAGTCGCCTTCCAGCTTCTCCAGAGTTGCAACGTTCACGATAGCGAAGTGCTTCTTGAACATTGCGTTGGTGAAACCACGCTTGGGCATGCGGCGGTGCAGCGGCATCTGGCCGCCTTCAAAGCCGCGCATGTGCGAATAGCCGCTGATCGACTTCTGTCCCTTTGCGCCGCGGCCCGAATACTTGCCGCGCCCGGAGCCCATACCGCGGCCAATGCGACGCTGCGTCTTCACTTGGCCGGCCGGCGGTTTTAGATTACTGAGGTCCATCTTGTGCCCTCTATCGGTCGAAAATCTTTATCTACTCAGTGACCAGTTTCAGCAGGTGAGGGATCTTTGTCACCATGCCACGGAAACCCGCCGTGTCCGGCTTAACCACAACCTGATTGATCTTTCTCAGGCCGAGCCCCTTCACGATGCGGCGAAGCTTATCGGGCGAGCCGATCGGACTCGACCAGAGCTGGATCTTGATGGTTTTTTGCTCCGTCATGATTACAGGTTCTCCACAGCCAGGCCGCGCAGCTCGGCGACTTGCGCACGGTCGCGCAGTTCGTCCAGCGCCGCGATGGTGGCCTTCACCACGTTGTGCGGGTTGGTGGTACCGATTGACTTGGTCAGGACGTTGTTGATCCCCGCGGCCTGAATGACGGCGCGCACCGGTCCGCCGGCGATGACTCCGGTTCCTTCGGGAGCCGGCTTGAGCAACACCAGGCCCGCGCCGAAGCGGCCGAGCACCTGATGAGGAATCGTATTCCCCAAAGTATGAACGTGGTGCAGATTCTTCTTCGCCGACTCAATGCCCTTTTTGATAGCGGCCGGAACTTCCTTGGCCTTGCCCGTGCCGAAGCCGACTACTCTCTGCTCTGGATCGCCGATGACAACCAGGGCGGAGAAGCTCATGTTTTTGCCGCCCTTCACCACCTTGGTGACGCGGTTGATGGCGACGACCTGTTCTTTCAGGTTGAACGTCTTCGGGTCGATTTTCTTGTGCGGAACGGCTGCCATGTTCTTAGAACTCCAGTCCGGCTTCACGCGCGGCTTCTGCCAGCGCCTTAATCCGCCCGTGGTAGAGGTAGCCGCCACGGTCGAACACTACTTTCTTAACGCCTCCGGCGATCGCCCGCTCCGCGACAAGCTTTCCGATCGCTTTCGCTCCGGCGAGATTTCCGCCGTTGATCGCTGCGTCTTTTTCATTACTCGACGCGGAAACTACGGTGCAGCCGGCGCGGTCGTCGATCACCTGCGCGTAGATGTGCTTCAAGCTGCGGAATATCGCCAGTCTCGGGCGCTCGCTGGAACCCTTGACCGCACGACGAATGCGGACGTGAATCCTCAGCCGGCGGGAATCTTTGTCAATCGTGTGCTTCATTTTTCAAATTCCTCCCCGCCCTACTTGCCGCTTGCGCCGGTCTTGCCGACCTTCTTGCGCAGCACTTCGCCCACGTACCGGATGCCCTTCTGCTTGTAGGGTTCCGGCGGACGCAGCGCACGAATGTCGGCTGCGATCTGGCCCAGCAACTGCTTGTCGTTGCAGGTGAGCACGAGGTGGGTCATCTTATCGATTTTGCACTCGACGCCCTTCGGCAGAGCGAACTCGATCGGATGGGAGTATCCAAGAGCGAAGCTGACGACGTTTCCCTTGGTCTCGGCGCGATAACCGATACCGACAATGTCCAACTCGCGGGTGAATCCGGCGCTGACACCAGTGACTGCATTGGCTGCCAGGGCCCGGGTCAAGCCATGCAGTGCGCGGAAACTGTCGTTTTCGCGCTTGATCTCCATGGTTGAGTCCACCATCTCCACGCGGATGCCCTGCGGGAGCGGAACGGTCAACTTGCCCTTGGGTCCTTCGACCAGGAGCTGCTCGCCAACGGTGATCTTCACACCGCGGGGCAGCGGAATCGGTTTTTTGCCTACTCTAGACATTTTCGAGAATTCTCCAGTCCGCTTTCCAGGCTCTTCCAAGCCTGTGCCATTTCCAGACGGGAACGGGCCGCACGTCGCGTCGATCGCCAGGTCTTACCAGAGCTGACAGAGCAACTCGCCGCCGACACCCTCCTTGCGGGCACTCTTGCCCGTCATCACTCCCTTGGGCGTGGTCAAAATATTGACGCCGAGTCCGCCGAGAACCTTTGGGATCTCCGTGGAACCGACATACACGCGGCACCCCGGACGCGAAACGCGTTCGATGTGCGAGATCACGGGGGCATTCGCCGCCGTGTACTTCAGGTACACACGGATCGCCTTGTGGTTGCCGTCGTCCACGATCTTGTAGTTGAGGATGTAACCCTCGTCTTTAAGAATGCGCGCCAGCTCGGTCTTCAGCTTCGAAGCCGGGACATCGACCTTTTGAAACCGGGCCTTCAAGGCATTCCGGACTCGGGTCAACATATCTGCGATGGGGTCAGAAATCATTTTTCTCCGCCTTCGCTCCTTTTCTCTCTCATCGCCGGAGGGGTGCCCCTACCAGCTCGATTTCGTTACGCCGGGCAATTCACCGAGCAGCGCCAGTTGCCGGAAGCAGATGCGGCACAGCTTGAACTTCCGCATGTAGGCGCGGGAGCGGCCGCAGCGCAAACAGCGGTTACGGTGCCGAACCGCGTATTTGGGCGTCTTCAGGATATCCTTGGCGTATTTTGCCGTCGTCGACATTCTTGTTCTGCTCCGTTCTTCCCGCGGCTAGTTCTGCCGGAATGGCATCCCCATCAGCTTCAGCAAGGCCAGGGCTTCCGCGTCCGTGCGAGCCGTGGTCGTGATGCAGATGTTCATGCCTTTCACTTTTTCCACTTTGCTGTAGTCGATCTCAGGGAAGATCAACTGATCGCGCACGCCCAGCGTGTAGTTTCCGCGTCCGTCGAAGCTCTTCTTAGAAACTCCCCGGAAGTCGCGGACGCGCGGCAGAGCGACACTCACCAGGCGGTCCAGGAATTCGTACATCTGATTGCCGCGTAGCGTCACCATGCAGCCGATGCTCATGTTTTCGCGCAACTTAAACGCCGCGATGGATTTCTTGGCCTTCGTGACGACCGGCTTCTGGCCGGCAATCGAACTTAGCTCGTTGACGGCCGGATCCACCAGCTTCGGGTTCTGAGTCGCCTCGCCGAGACCAACGTTCAGAGTGATCTTCTCCAACCGTGGAATGGCCATGACGTTGGTGTAGCCGAACTCCTTGGTCAGGGCCGGGGCCACCGTCTTGGTGTAATGCTCGATCAGTCTCGCCTTCATAAACTCAACTCTTTTCCGATCTTTTCGCAGCGGCGTTTCACCCCCGCGATCCCGATCACTTCCCAGCCCGGCACGCCCGGCTGGCTTCCACCCGATTTACCCTTCCGCCTCTTCAGGCGTCCGAGCTTCGCCGCCACTATTCCTTCGGCGACCTACTTCTTATCCAAAACCTCGCCAGTCGTTCGGGCAACCCGCACACGGTGCGTCTTGCCGCCGATTGTGTCGACCTTCGTTCCGATCCTGGTGGTCTTGCCGTCCGAGGTCATAATCATCACGTTCGAGACGTGAATCGTCGATTCGCTCTCGGCGATTCCACCCTTCACGCCCTTGGCCGGATTGGGTTTCACGTGCTTCTTCGAGATCATCACGCCTTCGACCAGTAGACGGCCGGTAACGCGATTGACTTCGAGCACGCGCCCTGTCTTGCCCTTGTCCTTACCCGCGATCACCTTCACAAGATCGTTCTTCTTAATCCGAATCTTGAGCGGTTCGGGAGCCTCTTTATGCCGGTTTGCCAGACGACCCGCCATTTAGATCACCTCCGGAGCGAGAGACACAATCTTCATAAACCGCTTGTCGCGCAGCTCGCGCGCCACGGGTCCGAAAACGCGCGTGCCAACCGGCTCGTTCAGGTCGTTCACGAGCACCGCGGCGTTAGTGTCGAACCGGATGTAGGTCCCATCCTTGCGGCGGGTCTCCTTGCGCATCCGGACGATGACGCACTTCACGACCTTGCCCTTCTTGATACTCGAGTCCGGCGCGGCTTCTTTCACGCTCGCCGTTACTACATCTCCGAGGCCAGCCTGCAGACCCTTATCGCCGCCGCGCGGCAGGATGCACTGCAATCGCCGAGCGCCGCTGTTGTCGGCCACCTCGAGGATCGTTCTCATTCCGATCATAAGTGTTACCCTCTCGTTTGCACCCTCAAGCCTATTCGGCCAGAGCGACGGTCGCTTCAGCCGAGCGGCGGATGACCTCGCCCAGCGTCCAGCGCTTCAGCTTGCTCAGCGGACGGCTCTCGACGATCCGCACGACATCGCCCACGTGCGCAACGCCAGTCTCGTCATGAGCATAGAATTTCTTGCGTTTGGTCACGATTCGCTTGTAGAGCGGATGCGGAACTTTTCGCGTCACAACCACGATGATCGTCTTGGCCATCTTCGTGGAGACGACCTCGCCGATCTTTTCCATTTTGCGGACAATCTTCTCGTCGGCCATGGCTTACTTGGTTCCCTTCTGCTCGCTCCGCGCGCGCTCGCCGAGCACGGTCCGCATCCGCGCCCGATCCTTCTTCAACTCGCGGTATTTCTTCAAGCCTTCGGTCTGGCCCATCGACATTTGAAACTTCAGCCGGAACATTTGCTCATCACCATCCTTCAGACGGGTGGCCAAATCCTTGCTGTCAATTTCTCGAATCTTTTCCGCTTTCATCGCGATAGTTCCTCGTGGCTCCCGCCCGCAGGCTTAATTTGCAATCTCCGTGCGGGTCACCATCTTGGTTCGCACCCCTAGCTTGGCCATTGCGAGCCGCATCGCTTCCGTGGCGGTCGCCAGCGGAATGCCTTCCATCTCAAACAGAATCTTGCCCGGCCGGATGACGACAACCCACTGCTCCGGCGCACCCTTGCCCTTACCCATACGGGTTTCAGCGGGCTTCTTGGTGATCGGCTTGTCCGGGAAGATCCGCACCCAGATCTTGCCGGCGCGTTTGATATGCCTGGTCATGGCGATACGGGCGGCTTCGATCTGCCGGTCCGTCACCCAACCGCAGTGCAGCGCCTTCAGGCCGTAATCACCAAAGGAGAGCGTACTTCCGCGCTGGGCCAGGCCCTTCATGCGGCCGCGCTGAACCTTCCTGTACTTGACCTTCTTCGGCATCAACATGGGTTTCAGTCTCCCGTTCTAAACTCTGTTCTCTACTCCGCCGCCTGGCCTTCCGGTCCGGAGCCTCCGACTGGAGGCAACAACGGAGCGGGCCCGGCCTCGGCCACGGGCGCGGCGGCAACAACCGGCGGAACCTGGGCAGCAGCCGGCGGCGCGCTGTGCTGCTGTGGCCCGCGGCGATCGCGATCACCACGCTCCGGACGATCCCGGCGATCACCTCGCGGATTGCGCCGCGGTTCGTCGCCACGCAGGCTACGCTTGGAGAAGCCATCGGTGGCCACCTCGCCGCGATAAACCCACACTTTGATTCCGATCACACCGTAAGTGGTATGCGCCTCGGCGAAGCCATAGTCGATATCGGCGCGCAGTGTATGCAGAGGCAACTGGCCTTGCAAATACCATTCGCTGCGGGCGATTTCGGCGCCGTTCAACCGGCCGGAAACACGAACCTTAATACCCTTGCAGCCAAAACGCTGGGCGCTCTCAACCGCCTTGCGCATGGCGCGGCGGAAGGCAACTCGCTTTTCGAGTTGAAGCGCGATCGACTCGCCCACAAGCTGCGCGTCCATTTCAGGCTTGTGCACTTCCTGAATATCGATAAAGACTTCGCGCTTGGTCTTCGTGGCCAGATCTTGCTTCAGCTTCTCGATCTCGGCGCCTTTGCGGCCGATGATGAGACCTGGGCGCGAGGTGTGGATGGTGATGCGCAGCTTGGCTCCGCCCGGCCGTTCCACTTCGATCGCGCTGACGCCGGCGGACTTGAGACGGTCCTTCAGCATCTTCTTGAGATCGAGATCTTCGTGCAGCAGCTTGGCGTAGTCGGCTGTCGCAAACCACCGCGAACGCCAGTTCTTGGTGACGCCCAGCCGGAATCCGTAGGGATGAACTTTCTGACCCATGCGCTAACCTTCCTTACTCCTGGGCGCCCTTTTCGCCAACCTTCACCACGATGTGTGAACTCCGCCTTTGATAGCGGTACGCCCGGCCCTGCGGCGCGGGCCGCACCCGCCGCTGGCGTGCTCCCTCGTTGACGTAGGCTTCGACCACGATCAGGCTGTCCACATCGACATCTTCCTGCCTGTTTTGGGCATTCGCGATCGCCGAGCGAAGAACCTTTTCGACGACCGGCGCGATGCCCTTGTTCGTCGTCTTGAGAATCGTAATCGCCTCGCCGGCCTTCCGGCCACGAATCAGGTCCACCACCAGGCGGGCCTTTTGCGGCGAAACCCGGACGTGTCTGGCTTCTGCTTTTACTGCCATCGTCGCTTCCTCTTCCGCTCGATCCTTATGCGGGCTTGCTCGACTTTTCAGCCTTAGCCTGATGCCCCTTGAAAGTGCGCGTCGGCGAGAACTCGCCCAGCTTGTGGCCCACCATGTTCTCCGTGACGTAAACCGGGATGAACTTCCTGCCGTTGTGCACGGCAATGGTGTGCCCGATGAATTCCGGAAGAATGGTGGAGCGCCGCGACCAGGTCCGCAACACTTTCTTCTCGCTCTTGGCAGTCATGTCGGCAACCTTCTTGACCAGATGGTTGTCCGCGAACGGCCCTTTTTTTAGTGAACGGCTCATGTCTCGCTACTCCGCCCTATTGGTTCCGCGTCGGCCGCCGCGTCACGATGTCGCGGTCGGTACGTTTGTTGTTGCGCGTCTTGTAGCCGCGTGTCGGCTGGCCCCAAGGAGTGACCGGGTGACGGCCACCCGAAGTCCGGCCTTCGCCACCGCCGTGCGGATGGTCGATCGGGTTCATGGTGACGCCCCGATTGTGCGGTCTGCGGCCCAGATAACGTGTCCTGCCCGCCTTGCCCAAGCTAACGTTCTCGTGATCCAGATTGCCTACCTGGCCGATGGTCGCGAAGCAGATCAGAGGCACTCTGCGAACCTCGCCCGAGGGGAGCTTCAACAGCGCGATCCCGTTCTCTTTCGAGACCAACTGCGCGGCGGCGCCGGCCGAGCGCGCCATCTGCCCGCCTTTGCCCGGGCGCAACTCGATGTTGTGCACCATGGTGCCGGCCGGGATGTTTTCAAGGGGAAGCGCGTTACCGACGAAGATTTCCGCGGCCGGACCGCTCATCAGCTTCGCACCCACCTCAAGCCCGATAGGCCAGAGGATGTAGCGCTTTTCGCCGTCGGCGTAATTCAGCAGCGCGATGTGTGCGGACCGGTTCGGATCGTACTCGATCGAGGCCACCCGGGCTGGAATACCGATCTTGTCCCGCTTGAAATCGATCGTACGATAAGTCCGCTTGTGCCCGCCGCCACGGAACCGGATGGTCGTTCCACCCTTGTTGTTGCGGCCGCCGGATTTCTTCAGGCCCTCGGTCAGACTCTTTTCCGGAGTTTCCTTCGTGATCTCGTCACGCATCACGACCGTTTGAAAACGCCGCGTTGGCGTTGTCGGCCGGAATTTTTTGATCGGCATAGGGTTTCGCCTCTCTAAATCTCGTGGCGCGGAAGCTTAGACTTCCGCGTACTCGGGGGCCTTCTGGCCCGCCTTCAACTTAACGAAGGCCTTCTTCCAGTCGGACTTGTAGGCCGCATAACGGCCGCGCCGCCGGAGCTTTCCTTCGAAAGTGAGCGTCCGCACATCCTCGACCTTCACCTTGAACAGAGCCTCGACGGCTTGCTTGATTTCGGTCTTGTTCGCTTCCGGATGCACTTCGAAACAGAGCGTGCGCTCGGATTCCTTCTTTTCGACGCCCTTTTCAGTCACGATCGGGCGGACAATCACGCTATAGCGGTTCATTGGGACAACGCCTCCGAAAGCTTCTTGGCGGCGGCCTCGCTGATCACGATGAACTTGTGCGCCAGCAGGTCGTAGGTCGTGACATCCTTGGTTGCCACCAGTTTCACGCCCGGCAAATTGCGCGAGCCCAGTTCGAGATTCCGGTTCGGCTCGATCGTGTTGACCAGCAACACGCTGCGCTTCGCTTCCAAAGTCTCGAGCGCGGAAGCCATGGACTTGGTCTTGTGATCAGCAAAGCCGAACTCAGTGACGACTTTCAATTCACCATCGCGTAGCTTCGCCGAGAGCGCCGAACGGAGCGCGCCGGTAAGCATCTTCTTATTAAGGTGATAGGAATAGTCGCGGGGCTGGGGGCCGTGAGTGGTGCCGCCGTGGCGCCACAGAGGGCTGCGAACCGAGCCGACGCGAGCGCGGCCGGTACCCTTCTGCCGCCAGAGTTTCTTGCCGGAACCCGCAACTTCCCACCGGTTCTTCGTCTTCGCCGTGCCACTTCGCGCGCTAGCCAGGTAATGGCGGACGCTCTCGTAGAGCAGATGCTCGTTCACATCGGCGCCGAAGACGGCGTCGGAGAGTTCGACTTCCCCGACTTTCTGATTCTTCAGATCGTAAATATCTACCTTCGGCATCGCTCGTTACCTCTTCGCCTGGCGCACGATCACGTAGCCGCCGTTGGGCCCGGGAACCGCACCCTTCACCAGCAGCAGGTTGTCTTCGAGGTCGATGTCGACCACCTCCAGGTTGCGGACCGTCACCTGGTCGTCGCCCATGTGGCCGGCCATACGCATTCCCGGATAGACGCGCGAGGGGTAGCTCGAGGAGCCGATGGAACCCGGTGCGCGGTGGAACATGGAGCCATGCGTGCCGTCACCGCCACCGAAGTGGTGACGCTTGACGTTGCCCGCGAAGCCGCGGCCCTTACTGATTCCGGTGATGTCAACCTTCTGGGCCAACCTGAACTGGTCCACGAGAATCTTGTCACCCGGCTTCGGGTCGCCCATTCCCGGCTTCAAGCGCAATTCACGAAGATACTTCACGCCGTCGACGCCGGCCTTCTTCAAATGCCCGGCGGCTGGCTTGTTCAGTTTCTTGGCAAACTCGACCAGTCCCAACTGTACGGCGTCATAACCGTCCGTGGATGGCGTCTTACGCTGCACGACCACGCATGGGCCGGCCTTCAGCACGGTAACAGGAACAACCTGCCCGTCAGGCCGGAAGACCTGCGTCATGCCGATTTTTTTGCCAATGATTCCAGGGCTCATAATCGCTCAGTTCCCTTTCCCGCCATGCCTTTCAAAACTGGCAGAGGGCGGGTCTCGGCGCGGAAATGCCCGCGCCAGATCCTTACCTGGCCGCCCCTTTGTGGTAGGCCTTGATCTCCACGTCGACCCCGGCAGGGAGATCCAACTTGCTCAACGCATCCACGGTGTCCTGGGTCGGCTCGATAATATCGATCAACCGTTTGTGCGTACGAACTTCAAACTGTTCGCGCGACTTCTTGTCCACGTGCGGCGAACGGTTCACCGTGTAGCGATTGATTACGGTCGGCAGCGGGATCGGACCGGCGACCTGCGCGCCAGCGCGCTTCGCCGTCTCGACGATCTCCGTCGTTGACTGGTCCAGAAGGCGGTGATCGTAAGCCTTCAGCCGAATTCGAATCCGTTTGGTCAGCATCTGAACCCTTGCTTCTTCCTGCCGCTTGATTCCCGCGGCCCGCCGCCGCCAATCCGGCGGCTTATTGCGGGAGCCCGTCACCGAAGAGACGTTCCGGGCCCCGCCAATCTACCAAGCAACCCAACCCGGCCAGGCTAGGAAATGACTTCCGTCACCGTCCCGGCGCCCACCGTACGGCCACCCTCGCGGATGGCGAACCGCAGGCCCGTGTCCATCGCCACCGGCGTGATCAGTTCCACCGTGATCGCCACGTTGTCGCCCGGCATCACCATTTCCACACCCTCGGGCAACTGGCACACGCCCGTCACGTCCGTCGTGCGGAAGTAGAATTGCGGCCGGTAACCCTTGAAGAACGGAGTGTGACGCCCGCCCTCTTCCTTCGACAACACGTAGACCGAACCCTTGAAATTCGTGTGCGGCTTGATCGAGCCCGGCTTGGCCAGCACCTGCCCGCGCTCCACGTCGTCCTTGTCGATGCCGCGCAGCAGCAACCCGACGTTGTCGCCCGCCATGCCGCTGTCCAGCAGCTTGCGGAACATCTCCACGCCCGTCACCACCGTCTTGCGCGTGTCGCGGAAGCCCACGATCTCGACTTCCTCGCCCACCTTCACGATGCCCTTTTCGATGCGCCCCGTCACCACCGTGCCGCGGCCCTGAATCGAGAAGATGTCTTCAATCGGCATCAGGAACGGCTTGTCCAGCGCCCGCGCCGGCATCGGCACGTAGTTGTCCACCGCTTCCATCAGCTCGTCAACCTGCTTTTCGGCGTCCGGCTCGCCATTCAGCGCCCGCAACGCGCTCACCCGGCAGATCGGCAGCTCGTCGCCCGGGAAACCGTAGCTCGACAGCAGCTCGCGCAGCTCCATCTCCACCAGTTCAAGCAGCTCCGGGTCGTCCATCATGTCGACCTTGTTCAAGGCCACCACGACGCACGGCACCCCGACCTGCCGCGCCAGCAGCACGTGCTCGCGGGTTTGCGGCATCGGTCCGTCCGGCGCCGCCACCACCAGAATCGCGCCGTCCATCTGCGCCGCGCCGGTGATCATATTCTTGATGTAATCGGCGTGGCCCGGGCAGTCCACGTGGGCGTAGTGCCGCTTGGCGGTCTCGTACTCCACGTGCGCCACCGCGATCGTGATACCTCGTGCCTTCTCTTCAGGCGCGTTGTCGATCGAATCGAAGCTCCGGAACGTGTTCTTCGGGTTGTGCTTCGCCAGAACCTTCGTGATCGCCGCCGTCAGCGTCGTCTTGCCGTGGTCAATGTGACCGATCGTGCCGATGTTGACGTGCGGTTTGCTGCGATCAAATTTCTCTTTCGCCATCTCGGTTCACTCTCCTGCGGAATCGCGAAAATTGCTTCTCAACCTTGCTGGTTCAAAACGCCGGTTCAAAACGCCGGTCCAAAACCTGTCAGTCCGAAACCTTACCCTGAGCCCGGCTGACAACCTCTTCGGTCACCGACACCGGAGCCTCTTCATACCGGCCGAAGTGCATCGTAAAACTGCCACGGCCTTGCGTGCGCGACCGGATTTCGGTCGCATATCCGAACATTTCCGAAAGCGGCACCATCGCGCTGATAATCTGCGTTCCACCGCGACGTTCCACGCCTTCCAAGCGCCCGCGGCGGCTGATCAAGTCACCGTTCACGGAACCCATATACTCGTCGGGTACGACGACTTCGACTTTCATGACGGGTTCGAGCAGAACCGGCTTGGCCTTCCTGCAGGCGTCTTTCAGCGCCATGGAGCCAGCGATCTTGAACGCCATTTCCGAGGAGTCCACGTCGTGGTAGCTGCCGTCGTAAAGAGTCACCCTGAGGTTGTTCAGCGGGAAGCCAGCCAGAACGCCGCCTTCCATCGCCTCGACAATGCCCTTTTCCGCAGGTCCGATGAATTCCTTGGGTACGGATCCGCCTTGCGTCGCGTTGACGAAGACATAGTTGGCATCCGTGATCGGCTCGATCCTGATTTTGACGTGACCGTATTGGCCGTGGCCTCCGGTCTGGCGAATAAAACGGCCCTCGCCCTCGGCCTTCTTCCTGACCGTTTCGCGGTAGGCGACCTGCGGCTTGCCGACGTTCGCGCCGACATTAAACTCGCGCTGCAGGCGATCGACGATGATATCGAGGTGCAATTCGCCCATGCCGGCCAGAATCGTCTGGCCCGTCTCGTGATCCGTCGAAATACGGAGAGTGGGATCTTCCTGCACCAGCTTAGCGATGGCCATGCCCAGCTTTTCCTGGTCGGCCTTCGTCTTTGGCTCGATGGCGAGCTGAATGACTGGCTCCGGGAAATCGATGGACTCAAGCAGGACCGGATGGTCATCCGAGCAGATCGTGTCGCCCGTGCTGACGCTTCTCAGGCCGACGCAGGAGACGATATCTCCGGCGAGCACTTCGGTCAGCTCTTCGCGCTTGTTCGCGTGCATGCGAACCAGCCGTCCAATGCGCTCCGTGCGGTGCTTGCTCACATTCAAGATGGTGTCGCCGGCGCTCAGCTTGCCGGAGTAAACCCGGATGAAAGCGAGCTGGCCGACGAACGAATCGGTCATGATCTTGAACACCAGCGCGGCGAAAGGCTCTTTGTCGTCCGCTCTGCGTTCGATCACAATCGACTTGTCGTCGATATCGTGGCCTTCCATCGGAGGAACGTCGATGGGAGAAGGCAGCAGATCCACAATGGAGTCCAGTAAGTTCTGAACACCCTTATTCTTGAAAGCGGTGCCGCAAATTACGGGGAAAATCTTCTGCTCGAGCGTTCCCTTACGAAGTCCAGCCAGAAGTTCTTCCGGCGTGATCGGCTGGCCCTCAATGTACTTCTCGAAGAGGCGCTCGTCGCATTCGGCGGCCGCCTCGACCATCTTCTCGCGATACTCCTTGGCCTGGTCAGCCAGTTCGGCGGGAATCTCGACATCGTCGTACTCGGCGCCCAATGTTTCGTCGCGCCAAAGGCGCGCCTTCATTGTGATGAGGTTGATGACGCCCTTAAACTGGTCTTCCGCTCCGACCGGCAACTGGACCGGCACCGGGCGGCAACCCAGGCGCTGAACGATGGTGTCCAGCGAATGGAAGAAGTCGGCGCCGATTCTGTCCATCTTATTGATGAAGCAGATTCTCGGGACCGAGTACTTGTCGGCCTGGCGCCAAACCGTTTCCGTCTGGGGCTGAACTCCGGCTACGGCATCGAACACCGCAACCGCCCCGTCGAGCACACGCAGGCTGCGCTCAACTTCGGCCGTGAAATCCACGTGGCCGGGGGTGTCGATGATGTTGATCTGATGGTCCCGCCAATGGCAGGTGGTTGCCGCTGACGTGATCGTGATACCACGCTCCTGCTCCTGCACCATCCAGTCCATGGTGGCGGTGCCTTCGTGCACTTCACCAATCTTGTAGGTGCGGCCGGTGTAATAGAGAATGCGCTCGGTGACAGTGGTCTTACCGGCATCGATGTGGGCCATGATGCCGATGTTTCTCATCTTCTCGAGTGCAATAGTGCGTGGCATACAATCGTGATCAGCGCAAACCGCTGTTTCCGGTCTCCTCCGTAGTTACCACCGGTAATGCGCGAAGGCCTTGTTGGCCTCAGCCATGCGGTGTACGTCGTCCTTCTTCTTCATGGCGGAGCCGCGGTTATTGGCGGCATCCATCAGTTCGTTGGCCAGCTTCTCGGCCATGCTCTTTTCGGAGCGCGACCGCGATCCGATCAGAATCCAGCGGATGGCCAGCGAAGTGCGGCGATTCTGCGGGACTTCGATCGGCACCTGATAGTTCGCGCCACCCACGCGGCGCGTCTTCACTTCCAGAAGCGGCTTGCAGTTCTCAACGGCTTTCTTGAAGAGCTTTACCGGCTCGTCGTTCGTCCGTTCCTGGATAATGTTCATCGCTCCGTAAAAGATGTGCTGGGAGGCGGTTTTCTTGCCTTCCCACATCATCGAATTGATGAACTTCTCGGCCAGCGTCGAACCGTAAACGCTGTCGGGCTGAATTTCCCGCACCTCAGCGCGGCGTCTGCGAGGCATGTTGGATCAGCTCCTTCCCTTACTTCTTGCCCTTGGCTGGCGCTTGTCCGGCCTTTGGACGCTTCGCACCGTACTTGGAGCGGCTTTGTTGACGGCCCGCAACCCCCGCGGTGTCCAGGGTGCCGCGCACGATGTGATATCGCACGCCCGGCAAATCCTTGACGCGGCCCCCGCGGATCAGCACAATCGAGTGCTCCTGCAGGTTATGGCCCACACCCGGGATGTAAGTCGTCACTTCGATCTGGTTCGTCAGACGAACGCGAGCGACCTTACGCAGCGCCGAGTTCGGCTTCTTTGGCGTCGTCGTATAGACACGCGTGCAGACTCCACGCCTTTGCGGGCAGGACTGCAGCGCCGGGCTCGCGGTCTTATATCTGGGCGGCCTGCGCCCCTTGCGAACAAGCTGATTAAACGTAGGCACGAACTAACCTCTGTCTCGTTTGTCAGAGCGTCGTTTCCACCACGCGGCCGCAAACGTGCTCTTACGCACTAAATTTCTATCGCGACCGTAGGAGAATTCCCGAAATCTGGCGGCGTCGAACCGGCAATTGCCGGCCTAGCCGTTGAAGAGGGTCTTTGAGACCCGCCCATATCCCTACCGGAGCTCTGCCGATAGGAACCTCGGGGCGGCCGCCCGGGCGACTCCCCGTTTCCTGGCTTTCACCAAGTCACAGAAAGGGTAACCGCAGCAGTCCAGCTAACTTCTCGAACTTTTCCAGCGTAGCACATCAAGTGCCACAAGTGTCAATACGCGATGCACCACACAGCAGCGGCGCACCAAAACCTGCCCAAAGATCTTTCGATACCCAACCGGACACACGACGCCATTAAGAGACGGCATCATGCTCCTCTGCTGGATTCCATCGTGATTCACTGTGATGGCGAACGTCAATACCCTTAATCATGAACAAAACATCTTCCGCGATATTCGTCGTGTGATCGGCAATACGTTCCAGATTCCTGACAATCGCGATCAGGTCCACCGCTTGCCGGATGCCGGTGGGCTCGTGCTCCATGAAGCTGATCAGCTCGTGATAGCTGGCGTTGCGCAGATTGTCTACGGCAGTGTCGGAAGCGAGCACGCTGCGCGCCAGCTCCGAATCCCGTAAGACGAACGAATCCAAGCTCTTACGTACCATGGACTGCACCAGGCCGGCAATGTGCGGAATGTCTACCATGGGCTTGATGACGGGCTCCAGGGTCAACGACTTGGCCCGCTGCGCGATGTTCACCGCCAGGTCGCCCATTCTCTCCAGATCCGTATTGATCTTCAACGCGGCAATGATCAGGCGCAAGTCGGCCGCCATCGGCTGATTCAACGCCAGAAGGTTGATTGCAAACTCGTCGATCTCTATTTCGATCTGGTTGATTCTCGCCTCGTTCCGCAATACCTCTTCGGCCGCGGTCAGATCCTGTTCCGTAACCGCGCTGATACTTCGCTGGACGGCGGATTCGACCAGCGAGCACATTTCGAGCAGTTTCTGGCTCAGTTGGTCAAGCTCATCGACAAAATGTCGCACCAGTTCCCTCCCGCTATCCGAACTATCCGAAACGGCCGGTCACGTAATCTTCGGTCTCCTTCTTCGCCGGGTTCTTGAAGATCGTAGTCGTCTTGTCGAATTCGATCAGGCGCCCCAGGAGGAAGAAGCCGGTATAGTCGGCGACGCGAGCCGCCTGCTGCATGTTATGAGTGACGATGACGATCGTGCAACTGTCCTTCAGTTGAAAGATCAGGTCTTCGATCTTGGTTGTCGCAATGGGATCCAGGGCCGAGCACGGCTCGTCGAGCAGCAGGACCTCGGGGCTGACCGCCAACGCCCTGGCGATGCATAGCCGCTGCTGCTGCCCACCCGACAGGGAATACGCCGATTCGTTCAGTTTGTCCTTCACCTCATCCCACAGGGCCGCGCGCCGGAGGCTGTGCTCCACCGCTTCGCGCAAACCCGCTCCGCTGGAGCCGTCGTTGACCCTCAACCCGTATGCGACGTTATCGAATATGGATTTTGGGAAGGGGTTGGACTTCTGAAACACCATGCCGACCCGGCGGCGCAACTGCGACACTTCAAGGCTGAAGACATCTTCCCCGTCGAGCATGATCTCGCCCTCGACGCGCGTATGACGCACCATCTCGTGCATGCGGTTGAGCGTTCGCAGGAAGGTGGACTTGCCGCAGCCGGAGGGTCCGATGAACGCCGTGACCCGGTTCTCGTGGATGTCGAGATTGATGTCGCTGAGCGCCTGGAAACTGCCGTAGTAGAAATCGAGATTGGACGCTTTCAGCTTGGGCTGAGCGTCGTCCGGCAGATTCACGAAGTCACGGCCTTGCGCACTGATCAGATTGGCCGGCTGGCTTAGGTTCGGGCCATCGGCGGGCTTAGTCGGATTATCCATAGCTTACCTTGCGATGTGTCCCTTTCGGGCAAGGATCATTCGGGAGCAGACGTTTACGAAGAGCACCAAAGTAAGGAGCACGAAGCCCGCCGACCACGCCTGGCGGTGCCAGTCGTCGTATGGGGAGATCGCATAAGTGTATATCATGACCGGCAGCGAAGAGGTCGGCTGATTCCACCCCGGACTCCAGAACTGGTTCCCGAAGGCTGTAAAAATCAGCGGCGCCGTTTCTCCGGCCACGCGGGCCAGGTCCAGCATAATGCCCGTCACGATACCGTGAATTGCCGCTGGAATGACGACGGTGACGATGGCTTTCGATTTCGACGCCCCCAGCGCCACCGCGCCTTCGCGCAGTGAGTTCGGTACCGCTCTGAGAAACTCCTCCGTGCTACGGACCGCGATCGGAATCATCATCACGCCCAAGGCGATGCCGCCCGCGAGCGTGGAAAAGTGATGCTGCCTGACGATGATCACGGTGTACGCGAAGATTCCCATGACGATGGAAGGCACGCCGTTGAGCAGGTCCGTGGTGTAGCGGACGATGAACGAGAACGTGCTCCCTCCAAATTCGGCCAGATAGACGCCACCGAGAAAGCCGATCGGCACACCGATGAGACTGGCGAGCAGTAGCAGTTTCGCGCTTCCAACGATGGCGTTCGCCATCCCTCCGCCGGTTTCGCCCACGGGCACCGGGAGCTTGGTGAAGAAATCCCAGCTCAGGCTCTTTCCGCCGTGCCAGAGCAGGTATCCGAGGATGAAGCACAGGACCCCGACCGCCAGCAGAGTGCATACCCCGGTCAGGGTAAGCATGACGATATTGGTCGCTTTGCGGTAGACCAGGCGCGTCATCATCAGGAGCTTCCCTTCTTGGTAGTGCTCAGAATCAGCAGGCGCGCCAGGCCGTTAATCACGAAAGTTAGAGCGAACAGGACTAAGCCCAGTTCGATGAGTGCGTGCACGTAGAGGTCTCCGGTCGCTTCGGTGAATTCGTTGGCGATGACCGAGGCGATAGAGTAGCCCGGAGCGAACAAGCGAGGCATGGATTTTGGGATCGTTGCCAATCACCATCGTCACGGCCATGGTCTCGCCCAACGACCGCGCCAGGGCCAGGAAGATCGATCCGATAATGCCCTTTCGCGCGTAAGGAACCACGACATCCCACGTGGCTTCCCACTTCGTCGCGCCGAGCGCCATCGCCGCCTCGCGCTGATCCGGCGGAACGGCCAGCAATACCTCCCGCGAGATAGAGATGATGAACGGCACGATCATCACGGCCAGCACGAATCCGGCCGCCAGCACGCTTACGCCGTAGAAAGGGCCTTGGAAGAAGGGCAGGAATCCCAGAGTTCCACGGATTGCGGGCTCGGCTGACTTCAGGAACGGAACCAGGACGAAGACACCCAGCAACCCATAGATGACGCTCGGGACCGCGGCTAGCAATTCGATTAGAAAGGTCAGGCCGTCCGACACGCGCGCCGGAGCAAGCTCGGATAGGAAAATGGCGGCGCCGACTCCCAGTGGAATCGCTTGCAACAGCGCGAGCCCGGAGGTAATCAGCGTGCCATAAATGAATGGCAATGCGCCGAACTGGCCAGCGACCGGGTCCCACACCCGCGTGAACAGGAACGACCAGCCGAATTCGTGACGAGACAACGAGGAGTTCCAGAACAGCTCGAAGACGAGCCATCCCGTTATGAAGACGATGCTCGCCGCAGCCAGGAACGTTAACGAGTGCGCGACCTCGTCCCCGCCGCGCAGACGCGTTAGAAAGGACGGCGCCCGCTCATTGGAGCGGGCGCCGTCCGCGATCGATGTAGACGTGGGCATTCGCTTTCAGACGATTATTGGATTTTTGAAATCGCCTTGATTTCCTTCGCAACCACAGCCTTAGGAAGGCGGGCGTAGTCCAGAGCTTCCGCTGTCGCTTGAGCGTCATTTTCCAGCATCCAATGCAGGAAATCAACCAGCGCTTTCTTCTTGGCCGGATCCTGGATTTTGGCGGGAATCAGCAACCACGTGAAGCTCGAAATCGGATAGGAATCCTTCCCGGGAGCATTCGTGATCGACACCCGGAAATCCTCCGGCATTTCTTTCAAAGCACCCGCGGCGGCGGCCGAAACGCTGGCCGTGCTCGGCTTCACGAACTTCGCGGCCGCGTTCTTCACGTTGCCGTACGCCATCTTGTTCTGGATGGCATAGATCAGCTCGATATAGCCGATGGAATTGGCTGTCTGTTTGATTTGACCCGCCACGCCTTCGTTTCCTTTGCCTCCCAGACCGACCGGCCAGTTAACGGAAGTGCCGCGGCCCACTTTGGTCTCCCACTCCTTGCTGACTTTCGAGAGGTAGTCCACGAACACGTAGGTCGTGCCACTGCCGTCGGAACGATGAACTACAACGATGTCGTTGCCCGGCAGTTTCACGCCAGGATTGGCTTTGGCCAGCTCCGGATCGTTCCACTTAGTGATCTTGCCGAGGAAGATTCCGGCAATGGCTTCCGGGGTGAAGTTCAGCTCCTTCGAGACCCCGGCGAGGTTGTACGCAATCACGTCGGCGCCCATTACCGTGGGGAAATGCAGGATCTGGCTGCCGCGCTTCGCCTGGAATTGCTTGAGTTGATCCTCGGTCATTGGGCCATCGCTAGCGCCGAAGTCGACAGTCCCTTCCGTCACCTGGCGAATACCCGCGCCGGAACCTTGGGATTGATAGTTGATCTGGATGTTCCCGAACTTCTGATGGTATTGGTTGAACCACTTCGAATAGATGGGATACGGGAACGTTGCGCCCGCGCCGTTGATCAGAACCTGTGCGGAAACCACCCCGGTCAGCAGTGCCGTTGAAAACAGCAAGCAAATAATCTTCTTCATTCTGTTCAATCTCCTGTTTCGAGGGAACCGTTCTTGCGGCGGCGTCTTCTACTTGCCCATGGTCGGGGCGGAGCCCGGCAGCGTATAGCGCAGGTTGAAGTAAATCGTGTTGTCGTGGGCGGACTTCGGCGCACCCGTGGCGACGTACCAGGGACTGCGCGTCAGATACTGTACTGCCCCATGAAATTGATGGCGCCGTACTCGCGCATCCTTCCAGATCGTCTGGTTGAAGCCGAAGCTGCCTTCCTGAATTGCCCGGTTCTGGCTGTTGGGAGACCCCGTGAAGCCGTAACCGACCAGGCTAGTGCCATTCGCGTCGATGGCCACGTTGCGAGCGATGTAAATCCCGCCGTAGTAGGCGTACAGCAGCAGTTTCTTTGTGACCTGGGCTTCAAACCCCTCCACCACTCCACCGGAATGAACGGGGCAGATGCTGCCATCGGCTCGAATCACGACGTCCGGCGCATTCCCAAACAGGAAACGGCCGCCGCCATCGCCCCAGTAGTTGTGTGCTGACGAGACGGAGGTTCTTCACCACTTCCAGGCTGGCGTTGATCGAGCCGGCTCCGCCAACCTTGGTTGAGTGCACGCCGGTAACCGGGTTCCAATCCTTGAATGTGCGCTCTACGCCCGCAATTTCGAAGTGAACGCGGGAATTCGGGTCGAAGGCGATCTTGGCTATGATGTCGGGATGCATATTCGGCGTGACGAAAACGTTCGGACCATTGTCGAACTGGCTGCCGGCCAGAGCGGTAAGTCGCGGAGGCAGAGTAATCACGGGACCTCCGCCCGAACCACCGATGTACTGGTTCGGGCTCTCGAACGAGAGGCCTAACGTAACCTTGTCGCTTGCATGATAGAGGACGCGGACGCCGGCCGGACGGGCCCAAGGCAGGCCAGCCATGTAATTCACGTCTATCACTTGGCTGTAGAAGATGTCGGCCGGCAGTGCGGATATGCCCTTGCGGTTAGGCGTCATCATGCTCCAGCTCTGGCCGGCCAGGACTTCCCACTTGTCTTTACGGACGTCCATCCAGAACAGGCGCAGGCGGGGCACGAAGGCGCCGTTGGTCACGCCTATGTTGTTGGCGCCGCTGGTTCCGAGGAAGTCCATTTCGTTGTAGCCGATGAAATGAGCGCCCTTCCAGTCGCCATCCACGCGGAAACCGATTCGCGAGTTCTGCGGGCTGAAGCGAAACTCGCTGAGGTGCGCCGCGGTGACGTTGTTATATGGAATGCTGCCGAAGTTGGCAGCCGATGCCCGATCCGGCGTCTCTTGTCGCGCCACACGCTGGTCATATCCATGAAGCCGACGGGCGTGATCGTCGTGTTGCCGATGGCAGAACTGGAGCGGCGAAGACTTCTCTCTTTTCCGGCGCCGCCGGCTGGTTCATCGGGGCGGGCGCGGCCGGAATCATCGGCGTCGTGCTCGCCACTTCGCCTAGCGGCGCACGCACCGGCCTCGGCTGCACGGCAGGTTCAGCCGGCTGCCCGCTGGCGGCGTCCAGGAGTTGCTGTTGACTGGCCAGCAGCTTCTGCATGGCATCGATCTGTTTCTGCTGTTCCGCAATCTGCTTACGGAGTTTCTCAACGTCGATCTTCTGGCTGGTAGCCGTACGGGGTTCACTGGTCTTGTCGCCACTGTTCGCCGCCGGAGACTCGGCCGCCATAGTCGATGTGGTCGCGAGCAGCAGGCATACCGCCAGCGGCGCCGCGATCCAAGCCTGTAATCTGATTTGGCTCATACTTTATTCCTGTCCTTTGAGACCCGGCTTCCCGAATGCCACACCGCCGCTCGGTCTCTTATTCAACGTGCCGTGAGTAAATGCGCTATTGCTTTGCCGGGGCAGACGGATTCACTTTGGTAAGCCCGGACACCCCAGAGAAGGAACGGCATCACACAAAGGCTAGCGAGTCCGCCGTTAGCGGCACATGAACTTCGTATGACGAGACAGTTACAAACGGCGGGGAATCAACCTTCGTTCGTTGCAAGAGGCAGGTGGACGGTAAACGTGGATCCGTATCTCAATTTGCTCTGAACTTCGATGGTCCCATTCATGCGTTCAACGACATGTTTAACGATTGTGAGACCGAGCCCGGTGCCGCCCACCTGGCGGGAGCGGCCTTTGTCCACGCGATAGAACCGCTCGAAGATTCTGGGCAGGTCCTGGGACGGAATCCCTACTCCGGTGTCGGAAACTGTAATCGAAACGTCACCATCGGAGCCCGCAACCGCCTTAAGGCGGACTTCCCCGCCAGGGCGATTGAATTTGATGGCATTCGCGACGAGATTCAACACGGCCTGCTCCAACCTCAGCCGCGTACCCATGACGTG
Organism: Terriglobia bacterium; assembly: GCA_963823095.1. Lineage (GTDB taxonomy): Bacteria > Acidobacteriota > Terriglobia > Bryobacterales > Bryobacteraceae > CAIVVT01. Next base: position 123,850 of record CAWGKI010000010.1, on the reverse strand, counting down.
GACGTCCTGTATCTCCTCGCGAATTAGCGTAACGCCGCGGGCGCTGGCCTCATTTTCGACGATGGCCAGCGCGCTCTCAACCACGTCGCGCACCGGTATCCGGCCCGCCTCGGGAGGATCTACTTTCGATTCCAATTCGGACAGAACCAGCAGATCGGAGGCGATGCTGTTCAGGCGGACCGCGCTGGAGTGAATGATCTGCAGAAATCGCCGGTTGTTGTCCTGATCTTCGAGTGCGCCGTCCAGCAGAGTTTCCGAGTAGCCAATGATGCCGGCCAGCGGCGTCCGCATCTCATGAGATACGTTCGCCACAAAGTCCTTGCGCACCTGCTCCAGACGCTCCAGGTCGGTAGTGTCGTAGAGAATGGCGATCGCGCCCCGCCCGCTTGGCATCTCCAGCGGCCCGGCCTGGACTTCGAACGAGCGCTCCTTGTCGCTGGTGATCTTCATACGATGCTTCATCGCCTGACCGGTTCTCACCACGGCGCTCAGCATTTCGAATAATCCGGCGTCGCGGATCAGTTCCAGCAGCCGGGTCTTCTCGGGAATACGCCGGCTCCCACCCACCGCGCGGAGCACGGCGTCGTTCGAAAAGATGACGCGCAAATTGCTGTCCACCGCCAGCACGCCTTCGGCGATACTCGCCAAAATCGCTTCACGCCGGGCCGACTCCAGGCGAAGCTGGTCCACCAGCGTACGAACCTGAGCGGCCACGCCCGTGAGAGAATTCTCCAGCGCACCGAAATCGTCCTTTCCGCTGCCGGTTTCTCCGCCCCGGGACGGCGTTTCAAGCAGGCCCTCGGCCAACTGCTTCAATCGCCGCACGCGCCGTAACAGGGAGCGGGAAACAAGCGAGGCGAGCGCGAGCGCCAGGAGAGAGGCCAGCAACAAGATGGCGAGAATCCGCAGCCGGAAGCCGCGCGTCGCCTGATCCGCTTCGTCAACCGAGGTCGATACTCGCAACGCCATCGCCGGGCCGTCCGCGCGCTGCACGCGAGCCGTTAGGGAGACTGCGCCGCTCTGCGCATTCCTGCGGATGGTCACGCCCGAATTCGAGCGAAGCGCCTCCTGCGCCTCCGCCTCACCGCCGCTGGCGACGGTTGCTCCTGCACCCCAGCGGAATCGGCGAGCGCAAGCCCATCGCCGTTCGAGAATCTCAATCCGCGACCCACAAAGCTGGCCTGCGTTACGCGCCCACTCCGAAAGTGCCTTCCTGGGAGCCGCGCCAGCCTCTCGCGCCAGGATTCTCGCTTCACCGGCCAGCCTTTTCTCGATTCCCGCCGCCTGCTGGGCGGCGATGTAACGGGTCAAAGTGTACTCGACCGCGACAATCGTAATGGCCACCAGAGCCAGCGCCGTCAGAATCAGACGATTAAAAATGGAACTCTTCATCGGACTGTGCTTCTTCTCCGCCGCGCGCCACAGCGCCATGGTAACGCGCCCACGACCCGTGAGTGCCGCCGTCGTGACGCACGCACTGCCGTGCACTGGCGGCCCTCATGCCACCCTGCCGGACGTGGACCAGAATGCCGATGCGGTACACGGAATCGTGCGCCACACGACACCCCTTGGCTCTCCAGTGGTACGAGCGTCGTTCGGGCAGGGCCTGCGATTCACCGGTCGACGATTATTATCTGTCGTTCCGTGTTTCATCCCGATGACCGGCCCAAGAGCACTTGGCTTTGACTTCGATCCAGCCAGGCTGCGTTTTGCCGGAATTGCAGCAGCCGGGAATTCGATCTCCGGCTGTTAAACTGAATTTCATCAAGCCATGAGAGCTTCCCTTCCCGGCCTTTTCGTGCTGGTGTGCGCCCTGGCAGCCGCTCCCGCAGCGAGCACGATCCGATTCGAGGAGATCGCCGCCAAGGCGGGGCTGGTATTCGCATCGAACAGCTCCCCCACCCCGAACAAGAATCAGCCCGAGACCATGGTGGCCGGAGTCGCCCTATTCGATTACGACAACGACGGCTACCTCGATGTCTACCTGGTTAACGGCGCCGCGATCCCGTCCTTGAAGAAGGAGGGCCCGCAGTACTGGAACCGGCTGTATCACAACAATCACGACGGCACTTTCACCGACGTCACGGAGAAGGCCGGAGTGGCTGGCGAAGGCTACGGCATGGGAGTAGCTATCGGCGATTACGACAACGATGGCTGGCCCGACATTTTCGTCGTCAACGTGACGAAGAACCAGCTCTTCCACAACAACCACGACGGCACCTTTACCGACGTGACCGACAAGGCCGGCCTCGGCGGCGCGATGCTCGACGGTAAGAAAATGTGGTCGGTTTCCGCGGGCTGGTTCGACTACAACAATGATGGCCATCTGGACCTGTTCGTCTCCAACTACTGCAAGTGGGAAGTGAATAAGGACCCGGTGTGCGGCCCGCACCCCGGCATGCGCGCATACTGCCATCCCAAGAACTACGCAGCCCTGCCCAACACGATCTATCGCAACAACGGAGACGGAACCTTCACCGACGTCTCGGCCGAGTTGGGCATCGACAAGTTCTACGGCAAAGGGATGGGCGTGGTCTTCGCCGATTACGACCATGACGGCTTCATGGACGCCTTCGTCGCCAACGACAATGCAGCCAATCAACTCTTCCACAATCTCAAGGGCAAGAAGTTCGAAGAAGTCGCGCTACAGGCTGGAGTCGCTTACCCCGAATCCGGATCGTTCATCTCCGGCATGGGAGCCGATTTCAAAGACATCGACAACGACGGCTTTGACGACATCTGGCACACCGCCATCGAGGGCGAGTCGTTCCCCTTGTTCAGGAACAACAAGGGCAGCGGCGACTTCTCCGAAGTGACGAATCCGAGCGGCCTGGGCCACGCTACCCGGCAGATGTCAGGTTGGTCGAACGGCATTTTCGACTTCGATAACGACGGCTGGAAGGATCTCTTCGTAGCGCGCGGCAACGTGCTCGACAACATCTCCGAGATGTCGCTGCGCAAATATGAGGAGCCGAACACCGTGTTCCGCAATCTGGGCAAGGGTAAGTTCCAGGAAGTCGACGCCGGCCCGGACATGGCGATGCCCGCCGCCCATCGGGGCGTGGCTTTTGGAGACATGGATAACGACGGCCGCATCGATGCCGTCGTTTCAGTGCTCAACGGTAAGGTGAAGTACTTCCACAACATCTCCGAGACCGGCAATCACTGGCTGCTGGTGAAGCTGACCGGCGTGAGGAGCAACCGTATGGGCCTGGGCGCGCAGATCGCGGTGACGGGCGACGACGGGATGAAGCAGTACAACCACGCGACGACGTCCACGGGCTACGCCTGCTCCAGCGACCCGCGTGTCCACTTCGGCCTCGGCGCGTCGAAGGTCGTCAAAGAGATCGACATCAGGTGGCCCAGCGGGATCCACCAGACGCTGCACAACGTGCCGGCGGATCAAATACTCGCCATCACCGAACAAGCGGGTGAGACCACTCTCCCATCGAAGTAGCGCGGACCCTCAGGGCCTGCGGGCGCGCCCCACTTAAGCAGTTGATGGGCCGTTGATGTCTACTGTTTCAACGCAACTTCGACCGCGGCCGTCAACTCCGGGGCGTCGGGCTTGACCGCCGATTCAAAGCGCTCGGCAATCTGACCATCCTTGCCAATCAGAAACTTGGTGAAGTTCCACTTCACGTCGCCGCCCTTAGTCTCAGTCAGGTACTTGTAGAGCGGCGTGATGTCGTCGCCTTTCACCGAGACCTTGGACATCATCGGGAATGTCACGTTGTACTTGCGCGTGCAGAACGTCTTGATCTCCTCGTTCGTTCCCGGCTCCTGTGCGCCAAAATTGTTGGCCGGGACGCCGACGATGACGAAACCCTGGTCCTTGTACTTCTCGTAGAGCGCCTCCAGGCCGGTGTACTGCGGGGTGAATCCGCAGCGGCTGGCGACGTTGACGATGAGCACGACCTTGCCCTTGAAATCGGCGAGCGAGACGGGCTTGCCGTCGATGCTGTTGAGTGTGAACTCGTGGACGCTGCTGGCTGCTGGGAGACTCATGGCTAGTGCTGCGGTCAAAACAGTGGCGAAAAGTGGATTCCTCATCTCGCCTCTAGATGCTCTTACTCGCCGTCCTGATGCAGATTCAACCGCCAAGTAGGGCGGACCCCCTGGTCTGCGACGGGCCCCCTGGCCGGTCAGTCGGCGACAAACTCAAAATGAAGCGATCGACCAGATTCCCCATCCGCGGCCGGAGCTAGACTCGTACTTCTTATAGAATAGGCACTTACTACCGCCCTGACCGGCCAGTCCGCCCTCACGCGGCGATTCAAAGAAGCGCAAAAGGATGGCAATGCGAGCACCCGTTTGGTGTCTGGGGATATTTCTATGGCTGGGGTGCTCGTGCCTCGCGCTGGCTCAGTCGGCGACGACGGGAGCATTGGGCGGAATCGTCTCGAACCCGGCAGGCGCGGCCGTTCCTGGCGTGAAGGTCGTAGCGACGAATGCGGCCACGAACCAGACACACGTCTCCTCCACTGGAGCGGATGGCCGCTACACTTTCTCGATGCTGTCTCCCGGCGGGTACGAGGTTCGATTTGCGGCTCAGGGTTTCAAGACTGCCATCATGGCGTCGGTGACCGTGAATATCTCCGAGGCTGCGGCTCTCGATGCCACACTGGTGAGCGGCGAACCGGCCGAACGGATCGCGTGCCAGTGCCGAACGGGCGGCTCGGCCGCAACCAACGGAACCGTAGTGGATGCCAAGACGCTCACGGCAGTCCCGCTCACCACGCGCAACTTTACCCAGATTCTTTCGATGACTTCGGGCTCCGCTGCCGACGTCAACAACGCGGGCACCCTGGGTCGCGGCACGCGCGGCATAAACGTCAACGGAAACACGAGCGCGGGCGCATACACATTGGACGGAGCCAGCGCGCCGAGCGCGGTGCCCAACCCGGACACCATTTCGGAGTTGAAGATCCAGCCGTCTCAATACGACTCCGCCTACGGCGCGCAGGTGCCGACGACGGCGCTGATTACCAAGAGCGGCGAGAAGAATTTCCACGGCGACGTCTGGGAGTTTGTACGCAACGACATCTTCAATGCCAACAGCTTCTTCCGCAACTCCACCGGCCAATCGAAGCCCAATCTCAAACAAAACCAGTACGGCGCTACCCTCGGTGGACCCGTCCTCCGCAACAAGCTGTTCTTCTTCAGCTCATTTCAGGGAACGCGGCAAGTGAACGGACTGGATACGACGTCCACTTCGAACCCGATCCTGCCGCCGCTCACCAGCGACCGTTCGGCCGGGGCCCTGGCCGCTCAGTTCTGCCCAGCCAACCACATGCTGGGTGGTCAGCCCGATCCGCGCTATCTGACCTATGCCGGCGGAAAGCAACTGGACTGCCGCAATCAGAACACGGCGGCCACGGCGTCGATTAACCCGGTGGCGCTGCGGCTCCTGCAGGCGAAAAACTCCGACGGGTCGTACCTGATTCCCGTGCCCCAGACGATTCTCACGACGGGCGCGAACGCCGGGCTCGGGTTCTCTTCCTACAGCCTGCCTTCGACCTACAACGAGAATCAGTATCTGCTGAACGCCGACTACATCCTCTCGCCCAGGCACACGCTCTCCGAGAGAGGCTACATCGCCACCATCGATCAATACCGGACGTTCGGCTCGCCTTCCGGCTATCCGGGAACCGCTACGCTGCCCGGCGACGGTACTCCGCAGGCGCTACAGGCCAGGGACTATGTGACGAGCCTGAACCTCACGTCTTCCTTTACCAAGAACGTGGTCAACGAGGCGCGGATGAGCTTCACACGCTCGCTGCAGAACGCCGAGGGCGTAAACACTCCGTCGGCCACATCGCTCGGCATGACATCGGCGACGCCATTCTTCAACCGGCCGCCCGAGACCACCATACTCGGGCCGCTAGGCAGCTTCCGCATGTTTGGAAACACCGGCAACGACTTCGCATCGAACAGCAAGTATTACTCCTGGGCGGACAACCTCTCGTGGGTCCACGGCAGGCAGACGATTCGCAGCGGCGCGGTCTTTCAGTCGCAGTTCAATTTCCGCGACGACACCGGCGCGGCGCGCGGCAAGGCCACGTTCCAGACCTTTAGCGACTTTTTGCTGGGCCTGAGCGCCGCGGATAATCTGAGTCCCGTCGGGGCGCAGCAACATCCAGTGGATTCAGGCGTCCGAAGGCATCGGACCCAATGGCGAAACGCAGTCCAAGTATCGTGCCTACGGCGGCGGCGCTTACCTGCAGGACGATTTCAAGGTGAACTCGCGCCTGACGCTCAATCTGGGCCTGCGCTGGGAGTACCTCGGTCCGGCACAGGACGCGGACGGCGCCATCGGCAATACCTGGCCGGCGCTTCTGCGGAAGATGCCGATCCCGTCCGTCGCGGGTACCTTCCTGGGTGAGACTGTTGCGGCGAACTACAATCCGAACCTCATCAACCCTTACACCGGCCAGCCCTTCGGTCCGCCACCATCGGGTGTCTTCGTCCGCTCCACGAAAAGCTACTACGGAAATAACACTCCGCTCGACGCCTTCACGCCGCGGTTCGGCTTCGCCTGGCGTCCGAATGACCGCCTGGTGATTCGCGGCGGATACGGCTGGTTCAACCAGAACCCAGCCTCGGGAGGCTCCTCTTCTGGGACACCCTTTGCCCAGGCATTCTCCAACTCGGACTCCAGCAATAATCTGTCGAGCTTCCAGCATCCGTTTCCCACCACGACTCTGGGCTACGAGGCCCGGACTGTGAATTCCCAGCTTTCCGATCGCGTCGTGGGGCCGGACTACAAGATCCCGCGCCTGCAGCAATGGAACCTGGGAACCCAGCTTCACCTCACCCGGACTCTATCGCTCGACACCAGTTACGTCGGCTCGCGAGGCGACCGGCTGCTCATCACACGAGGCCTCAACCAGCCGATGCTGGCCAGCACCGCGAATCCTGTCAACTGCGGCTACGACGGCTTGGCGACAGACTGTATTACTACCAACACATCGGCCAACGCCCGGCTGCGCGTGCCCATTCTGGGAGAGACTCCGACCGCGCTGGCGGACAGTGTCTTTTCCGGCGCTTCCACGTACAACAGCCTGCAGGCCACGCTGCGCAAACAGATCTCGCATACGCTGACCTTCCAGAGCGCTTATACCTACTCGCGAGCCGCTACGAACACGGCCATTTACAACGACCTGAACAACCTCGCGCTCGATTGGGCGCGGGCTTCGTTCGACCGCACGCACCGCGTGACGACGAATTTCAACTATCAGCTGCCTTCGCCGGCGGGAGCGGCCAGGCTCACAGGCGCGATGCTCAAAGGCTGGTCTCTTTCGGGCATTATCATCGTGCAGAGCGGCCTGCCCATGACACTCACCGATCCGAACGGCGGAGGCGTCTACGGGCATGCCGCGACGTCAACCGTCACTCTCTGCTCCGGCGCGACCTATGCCCGCTTGAGGACTCCAGGCAGCGACACTGCACGGCTGAACAACTGGATCGACACCTCGGCGCTGTGCTCACCGGCCGCCGCCGGAGCCGATGGTTCGACGGCGTACGGTACCGCGGGCCAGAGCATCATGAACGGCCCGGGCCAGGTGAACACGGACTTCTCGCTGGGCAAAACGACCAAGGTAGGCGGCATCCGCGAGGACGCGATGCTGGCGTTCCGCATGGAATTCTACAATGCCTTGAACCATCCGCAGTTTGCCAATCCGGGCACGTCGATTGGCACGGCAACGCTCGGCGTGATTACCCAGACTTCGGTTGCGCCGCGGTTGATTCAGTTCGCGGTGAAGTATCTTTTCTAGTGTGGTCGGGCGTCTGTGCGCCGAACGGGTCGAGTGCCGGGGATTGCGCCCCGGCACCCTCCCACACCACCGGACGTGCGGTTTTCCGCATCCGGCGGTTGAAACAAGCGCTTTATCTACCCGCCAGATCCGATGGCATCGGAAAGCCATAACGTCGCAGTGTCGCGTTCGATAGCGCGGTGTGCAGGCTCCCGATCCCAGCCAGATGCCAGGCGTCCCGCAGTTGGTTACTGGTTCGGCTCTGACAACTCCGCCACATCTCCCGGACCTTCGCTTTGTGCCTCTTCAGGCTCTCCGGAGCCGCTTCGATCTGCCTTGCCCGGTTCAGTCGAAACCCCAGGAACTTGCGTTCCCAGGTCCTCCCGACACCGCTCTTGGCGGCATTCACTTGCAAGCGCAGATGCTTCTCGATCCAGCGCTGGATCGACTCCACTTCAACGGCCTTCCCTCCACAATCTCCTTCGGCCCTCCCTGGCCTTCGTTCGACCGCTTCGCCGGTACTATGCCGCTGTACGACTCCCCGCCGCCGTTCATCTGGGTCTTATAGCTCATCGCCTTCTCCCACCGTTCCGCCGCCCTTCCGACCACGGACGACCACGGGGCCTCTCGGTTCTCGCGCGTGAAGTTTCTATGCATGCGTGGGGTCTTCGACTCCGCAGGGCCGGTCGCACTCGCGTTTCGCGCGCCACGTAGTGTTGCCTTCCGTTCTGGTCTGACGACCGTCGGCTCCCTGATTTTGCGATTTCGGAGCTCACTACTTCGGGATACCCAGCCTGCATATGCCCCTTTTCCAACGCTTCAAGTGCGGCCTTGCTCAGCCGCCCTCGCATGGCTCGGGGTCAGGATGGTTCGCTACTCCTTTCCTGTATGACTCTTTCATTCACTACTTCACGCCGGTTTATCCCGACGCTATCCAGACTGAAGTCTGCCCCACGACGGTTACCCTGACCGGGGCTTCCAGGCGGCTGCTCTCGGCGTTCGCGGTTCTGTGCCGGGGGACGAGCGCGCGAATCCCTTCCTTTGGGGGTGGACGGTCTGCCGGTCATGAGAACGTCTGTGCTGGCGGCTACAGTGCCGGCTCTTAGAGCCGATTGTACGGGGTGAGCTGGATTCCATTGCGCCGGACGGCATCGAGCGCCGCTGGATCGAGCAATGCGCTCAGCTCCCGTTGGCGGCTCTCTTTAAGCCGCGTGCTCGCCGCGAGCAACTCGGCTGTACAGAAGCCGGGGTGCACCATGAACTCGGTAATCCCAGCCGGCAGGTGGTCGAGAAGGTGAACCAGGGAATGCGGCCCAAATCGCCCCGTGATCTGGAATCCGGCAAACCAATCCGTCGTGGCGCAGTGATGGCGCGCCAGGGTCCGGTGAAAGTGGCCTCGTACGAACCCAAACGCGTGGCTCACGGCGCGGGTCTTCCACGGCACATCGTCCGGTGAGCCGGTGAGCGGCAGATCGAACGGACGGCGAACCCAACGCACCCCGAACTCCTCAGCCACCCGAGCCACGGCGTCCAGAACGGGTGGAAGCAGATGGGTGTGCTTGTGCGTATCCACATGAGTCGGACGCAGACCTGCCTCGACGATCTTGACCATCTGCGCTCTCAGTTCCTCGTAGACTCGAATCCGCCGGAGCGCGATGGCTTGAATCAGTTCCGTCACGGTGCGAGGCAAGACGCGCGACGGGTCGATCACAGAGGCGCCGCTGGCCAGAACGAAGTGCACGCCGATGTCGAGCGTGGGGTGTTCGCGCGCGAGCCGGACGGCGTCGTCGAATTCGAGGCCGTTTGCCATCAGGGTCGTGGAGGTCAGGATGCCGTGCAGATGGGCTTCGACAATCCCGGCGTTGACGTCGCGCGTGAAGCCGAAATCGTCGGCATTCACCGCAAGATACTTCGAGCCGTCCGCCATCAGAAGAGATGCAACTTGATGGAGAGGAACTTCTTGGGATTGGCCCGGAAGTCCTTCATCAGCCCTTTCAGCTCCGTCGACGTGCCGACCAGATTCTCATACAGCGCCGGATTCACCATCAGTTGGCCGATGGTGCCCTGGCCCGAATTCACCTTGTCGAGGGTCGCGTTGAGCCGGTCCAAGGTGGCAATGATCTTGGTATGGGCGGTGTCGTCGGTCAGAAGTTTGCCGGCCGTGCCCTTGCCTGCATTCAGGTTGGTAACCAGGACGCGCAGTTGCGATGAGCTTTGTTTCAGTTCGTCGTAGAGAGCCGGGTCTTTGAGCAGCTTGCCGGCGGTCCCCTCTCCCTGCTGCAGGCCGAGAATGACGTCGTCGAGCCGCTTCACGGTGCCGCGAATCTCGGAGTAAAGCGACTCGTCGTACAGCAATGCGCCCAAAGTGCCCTGGCCGCTGGCCAGCGCGTGAGTCACCTTCTGAAAGTCTTCGAGGATCGAATTGACCTTGTTGTAGAGTTCCTGATCGTAGAGCAGCTTGCCGATGCTGCCTTTGCCCGATTCAAGCTGGGCCACCATGTGATCGACGCGCGTCAGGATGGATTGCATGCTGTCCAGCAGCGGGTAGGCCGAACGGAGCATCTCCATAAAATCTTTGTCGTCGCGGGCCTTGATTTCGGCGTCCGGTTGGATCGTTTCCCGGCTTTTCCCGCGCTGGATATTCAGGTACTTCGTGCCCAACACGTTCTCCGCGCTGAAACCGACCTCGCTGTCTTTCGGAATGTTCGAGAGGTAGCGCCGGTCGATCTCCATTTTCATGCGAACCGCGCGCGCGGCGTCGGCACTGCCTGTCAACTCGATGTGCTTCACCTTGCCCACCAGGATTCCGTTAAGGCGCACCACGGAGCCCTCGGTCATCGCGGCCGAGTCGGGGAAGTAGACGAACAGGTCGAACTTGTCGCTGAACGGATTGTTCGCACCGGTCATCAGAAAGACCAGACAGACGAGAATCACGAGCGCTGCCGTGGCCAGGATGCCGACCTTAAGCTGCGCCCACGCGACTTTTCTTGAAGCAGCCATCCGCTCCTCCTAGCTTCCCACGAACCTGGGACTTCCCCCGAACTCAAACGTGCGGAACGAACTTGGCGACATACGGATCCGCGGATGCCTCCAGTTCCTCCTGAGTACCGAGGAAGACCGTCTCCCCCTCCCGCAGCACCAGAAAACGCGTGTGCGGATCATTCCCCGTCTCGGCGGCCAGGTGTAAGCCCCTGGTGGCAGGGTCGTATCGAAAACCGGCCAGAATCTGGCCATCCTGAAAGCGATGCGTCACCATCACGGTGGTGGCGCGGCGAACGTCGCGGCCCTTCGTGATGAGCGCGACGATCATGTTTGCCGTGATGGGATCGAGCCCCGCCGTGGGCGAGTCGTAGAGCATCAGTTCGGGTTGAGTCACGATGGCGCGGGCGATACCCACGCGCCTCCGCATGCCGCCCGAGAGTTCGCTCGGATACTTGTCCATCGTCTGGCCGAGGTCGACGAACTTGAGCGACTCCTCCACCTTGGGGAGGATTTCTCCCTCCGGGCAATGCCGCGACGCCTGGTTGCGCAGAGGATAAGCCACGTTTTCGGCGACGTCGAGCGAGTCGAACAGTCCGCCCTCCTGGAACAGCACGCCGATGCGGCTGCGGACGTCGAACCACTCCTTTTCCGTGTCGGCGGTGACGTCCGTTCCAAACAGTACGACGCGGCCCTCGGTGGGACGAAGCAGCCCCAAAGCCGTCTTCAAGAGCACTGTTTTCCCGCTACCCGCCGCGCCCAGAACGATGAGGGTTTCACCGCCGTTGAGCCCGAATGTGACATTGCGGAGCACCGGCGTCTCGTCGAAGGCGAAGCTGACGTTTTCGAAAGCGAGTTGAGGAGTCTGGGCTTCCGTCATGCAACTCCTAGAGCGACACGAAAACGCGGCCGATAACGAAGGTCAGAACGACGATCCATACACTGGCCACCACCACCGCGCGCGTGGTCGCGAGACCGACGCCTTGGGTGCCGCCCTTGGTCTCCATGCCGTAGAAACAACCGACCAGGGCGATCACGATGGCGAACACGAACGGCTTGATCAGCCCCTGCGCCAAATCGTTGTACTCCAGAATCCGCCAGGCCGTGTTCCAGTAATGCGCGCTGCTGGTGAGATTGAGCAGCAGGCAGGAAACCATCCAGCCGCCGATCATGCCGATGAAGTCGGCCAGGATGGTGAGCAAGGGAAGCAGAATCGCCGTCGCAATCAAGCGCGGCTTGACGAGTTTCAGCACCGGGTCCGTGCCGAGGGCGCGCATAGCGTCGATCTGTTCGGTCACTTTCATGGAGCCGAGTTCGCTGGCCATGCCGGAGGAGTTGCGGCCGGCCACCATGAGCGCGGTGAGCACGGGGCCCATTTCGCGGACCAGCGTGATGGCTACCAGTTGACCCACCTGGTTGGTGGCGCCGTACGTTTGCAGAGCGCGCGACATCTGCAGCGCCATGATGCAACCGGCGAAGAACCCCGTTAGCACCACAACCGGCATACTTCCGATGCCAATCATGTCCATCTGCAGGAAAACGTCGTCCCAATAGTGCGGCCGCTGAAAGATGCCGCGCGACGCCCGTATCGACAGGAGCACGAAGTCCTGGAACGTCAGAATCGGGCGCTTCAAAAAATCGAGCAAGGAAATCCCACTCCGAGAACCCTGATGCTAGCATACGGGCTGCTGTAACAAACCGCTCTATCCGCACGGTTTTCAGGCCATTCTGTTTACATATGCCAACCAACGGTCTCACGGACATAGAGGGAATCAAGGTCGGTCAAGTTTCAGACTTCGAGTCGATAACCGGGTGCACTGTCATCCTGTGCGAGCGCGGCGCAGTGGCTGGAGCTTCCATTCAAGGCGGAGCCTCAGGGACCGAAGAGTTCGAGACCATGAGCCCGTGGCACATCGCCCCACTCGTCCATGGCGTTCTGCTCGCCGGCGGAAGCGCGTTCGGTTTGGAAGCAGTATCCGGGGTTCGCCGCTACCTGGAGCAGAAGGGTGTCGGATTTCCCACGGGCGTTGCGAATGTGCCGATCGTGCCGGGCGCCATCCTCTTCGACCTCGGCATTGGCAAGGCGAACGTGCGCCCGACGCGCGAAATGGGCGAGGCCGCGGCGGCGGCGGCCAATGCGGGGCCGGTAGCCGAAGGCTGCGTGGGTGCGGGGACCGGCGCGACGGTGGGCAAGATGTTCGGCATGAAGCAGGCGATGAAATCCGGCGTCGGCACATTCACGGTGGACGCGGGAGCGGCCTGGCCGGGAGTGAAGGTTTCCGCCCTGGTGGCGGTGAACGCTTTCGGAGATGTGCGCGATGTTGAGACAGGCAAACTGATCGCGGGAGCCCGCGTGACGCCGAAGTCCGCGGAACTGGCCGGTACGCTGCGCCAGATGAGGGAGCGTCCGGTGGCCGGCGGGCTGAAGCGCGAGAACACGACTCTGGCAGTGGTGGCGACGAACGCGCGCCTCAACAAGGTGCAGGCGTCGCGTGTGGCGTTTCTCGCGCATCACGGATTCGTGCGGGCGATAGAACCCGTGCACACATCGATGGACGGCGATTTGTGCGTCGCGCTCAGTACAGGCAAGGCGGAAGCTCCGGTGGACGTGCTGGGCGCGGCGGCGGCCGAAGCTGTGGCGCGTGCCATTGTCCGGGCGGTACGGCTGGCCAAGACGCTGGGCGGCGTGCCCGGGCTGGCCGGATGAAGGGAGCCGATACCGGTGCGTTACCGATTCGGCCAGGGCGGCCTCGTGAACAGGCCGCCATCGACGTACAGCGTCTGACCGGTGATGAACTCCGCGGCAGGCGTGCAGAAGAAGGTCACGGCCGAAGCCACGTCCTGAGGCAGGCCGATACGTCCCATGGGCGTCAATTTCGCCCAGCTTCCGGCGTAATCTCCGAGTTCGAGTTTGGTGCGCTCGATCTCGATGGCGCCGGGGGCGACGCAATTCACGCGAATCGCGAACTGACCCAACTCGAAGGCCGCCGCTTTTGTGAACTGCTCGATGCCGCCCTTGCTGGCTGTGTAGTCCACCAGGTTCGGGAACGGCCATTTATTCGAGCCGGAACCAATGTTGACGATGCTGCCGCCGCCGTTCGCTTTCATACGTAGCCCGGCGCGCTGCGTGCACAGAAACGTGCCTTTTAGATTTGTGTCGATGACGCGGTCCCATTCGGCCTCGGTCAGCTCCAGCAGCGGTTTCCAGGTCTGAACGCCGGCATTGTTCACCAGGAAATTCAGTGGCCGAACTCGGCATCCACGCGCGCGAACATGGCATCCACATCGGCAGAGTCGCCGACGTTGGCCTGCACGGCGAAAGCGCGGCCTCCGTTTTGGACGATCTCCCGCACCGTTGCGTCGGCGCCGGCGGCGTCGCTGTTGTAGTTGACGGCCACCGCGCAGCCATGGTGCGCCAACTCGAGCGCAATGCCCTTGCCGACGCCCTTGCTCGCGCCCGTTACGAGCGCGAATTTGCCAGAAAGCAGTTTTTGCATCAATCGGATTCTACACCGGGGGAACTTGTTACGGATCTGGAACGGAAATCCTGTTGCCCCTGGGTGCGTTTTTCATCACACTTGGAAGTTCGGGAGGACTGCAGCAACCATTGACCTTGAAAGTGACCGACACGGCCGCTATCTTCGAACCCACGGAACGCTGGACGACCGCTCAGGCGAGCGAACTGTTCGACGTGCCGCGTTGGGGCAAGGGCTACTTCTCGGTGAGCGAAGAGGGGCACGTGTTGGTGCACCCGGGGCGCGACCCCAGCCGGTCCGTCGATCTGAAGAAGCTGGTGGATACGCTGGTGCTGCGCGGCATCGATCCGCCGATTCTCATTCGCTTCGGTGAAATTCTCGGCAACCAGCTTCAGGAGCTTCAGAGCACGTTTCAGGCGTCGATCGCCGAACACGGGTACCAGGGCAATTACTGCTGCGTTTACCCCATCAAGGTGAACCAGCAGCGGCACGTGGTCGAAGAGATCTACAAATACGGCCGCGAATTCGGGTTTGGCTTGGAAGCGGGCTCGAAGCCGGAACTGCTCGCCGTCATCGCCATCGCCGACAACAAGACGCCGATCGTCTGCAACGGCTTCAAGGACGACGAGTACATCGAGATGGTGATGATGGCCAAAAAGATCGGCCGCCGCATCATCCCGGTGGTGGAGAAATTCACCGAGCTGGAACTAATCCTGAAATACGCCGAAAAGCTCGGTGTGCGGCCGGAGATCGGCCTGAGGGTGAAGCTCGCCAGCCGCGGCGCGGGCCGCTGGAAGTCCTCTGGAGGATACCGGTCGAAGTTCGGCCTGACTGTCACCGAAGCGTTGCGCGCTCAGGAAGCGCTGAAAGCCGTGGGGATGGAGGACTGCCTGAAGCTGCTCCATTTCCACCTCGGCAGCCAGATCACGAACATCCGCCACATCAAGGCGGCCGTGATCGAGGCCGCGCGCCTGTACGTCGATCTCAAGAAGAACGGCTGCGGACTCGAAATGCTCGACGTCGGCGGCGGGCTGGGTATAGATTATGACGGCTCCCAGACCGACTTCGAATCGAGCGTGAACTACACACTGCAGGAGTACGCCAACGACGTCGTTTATCACATCCAGAATGTTTGCGACGAAGGCGAAGTAGCGCACCCGACGATTATCACCGAGTGCGGCCGCGCGATTGCGGCCTATCACAGCGTCCTGGTTTTCAATGTTCTGGGCGTGGCCGGGTACGGCGACGAAGAAGTACCCAACTCGCTGCCTGACGACGTGGAGCAGCCGCTGACCGATCTGCTGGAGACGTACAAGAATCTCGGCGTCAAGAACCTGCTGGAGGGCTTCCACGACGCGCAGCAGGCTCTGGACTCGGCGCTCAATCTGTTTTCGCTGGGATACCTGCCGTTGAAGCAGCGCTCGCTCGCGGAGAACCTGTACTGGCTGATCTGCCGCAAGGTATTCGCCCTGGCCCAAAAACTCGACGTCTTCCCCGAAGAGCTCGAAGGGCTGGACGCGATGCTGGCGGATACCTACTTCTGCAACTTCTCGCTGTTCCAGAGCATGCCGGATAGCTGGGCGGTGAAGCAATTGTTCCCGATCATGCCGATCCACCGGCTGAACGAGCCTCCCACGCGCAGCGCCGTGCTGGGCGATATCTCGTGCGACAGCGACGGCAAGGTGGACCAGTTTATCGACCGGCGCGACGTGAAGAAGACACTCCCACTGCACCCGTTCAACGGCGAGCCGTATTACCTGGCCACGTTCCTCGTGGGCGCTTACCAGGAAATCCTGGGCGACCTGCACAATCTGCTGGGAGATACCCACGCGGTTCACGTCCGGCTGAACGAACAGGGCGCGGCGGTGCTGGATGCGGTGATCCGGGGCAATATCGTAAAGGAAGTGCTGGACTACGTCCAGTTCAATGCGCGCACGCTGCTGGAACAGTTCAGGCAGGACGTGGAGCAAGCGGTGCTGGACGACCGCATCGGCTACGAGGAATCGGGCCGAATGCTGAAGTTCTATGAGGAAGGTCTGTACGGCTACACCTACCTCGAAGACGCACACACGCACTAACTGGGATAGCTGAAGTTGGGCTCTATGCGTCGATGCGTTCGGGCATCTCGGCCAGAACGTAGGCGAGCACTGCGAGCGATGCGACGTTCAGTCTGAAGTCCTTGGGATCGATCTTGTCCAAAGTGTCGGCCTCCGAGTGGTGCCATTCGAAGTAGCGCAGGCCGACCGTGCGATGGCCAAAGCCAGGGACGCCGAGGGCCATGAGAGGGGAGATATCGGCTCCGCCGCCGCCCTTGGCGATCTCGCCCGCGCCGATGCCATCGAGCAGTTTGCCGATCGATTTGGCGCGGGATAAAGCCCGGTTCATGAGGTCATCCTTCGCGCCGCGAATCGAGAATCCGTAGCCGACCGGGCGCTCCGAGCCGCCGTCCATCTCTATGGCCGCGACGTGATTCTTCACGGCGTCGCCGGCCCAAGCCTGATAAGCCTTGCCGCCCGCGCCGGTATGTTCTTCATCCACCCAGCCGACGACGCGCACCGTACGCCGAGGGGTGAGGTTGAGCTGCTTCATGAGCACCACGGCCTGCCAACAGGCCACCAAACCGCAACCGTCGTCCTGGGCCCCCTGCCCGACGTCCCACGAGTCGATGTGGCCGCCCAGAGCGACGACCTCCTCGGGCTTCTCGCGGCCTGGAATCTCGCCGATGACATTAGCGGCGTCGGCGTCAGGCAGCGTCTGGGCAGACATTTTCAACTGGAGCCGCACGCGGTTGCCTGCGTCGAGCAGACGCTGGATGCGGAGCGCGTCTTCCACGGAGATGGCGGCATGCGGCGTCTGCGGAGTACCGGAGTCGTAACCCATCATGCCGGTGTGCGGGTCGCGCAGGCTGAGTGGCGTAACCGAGCGCACCAGCGAAGCGACGGCTCCCAATTTGGCGGCGCGCGACGCGCCTGCCGTGCGGTACTGCACCGTCTTGCCGTAACCCTGCCAGGGTGCATTGTAAAGCACGATCTTTCCGCGCACCTTGTCCGCGCCGAGCGCATCGAGTTCGTCGAAGCGTGGCAACGGCGATCACGTCGGCGGTAATGCCATCGGCCGGAGTTCCGACGCTGCCGCCGAGCCCCAGCATGGCGACGGGAGAATCGATGGGCTCGACCAGGCGGGCCGATTCTTCGCCGCGAACCCAGTGCGGCACCTTCACCGGCGGCGTCTGGACATTGGAGAGGCCCTCGCGGCGCATCTCTCCGGCGACCCACTCGATGGCTTTCACCAGAGCCGGCGAACCGTCGATGCGGTTACCGATCCGGTCGCAGAGATACTCCAGTTTCTTCCAGCCGCCCTCGTCGGTGAGCGCCGCGCCAATCAGGCGCGAGGCCGTATCGCGATACGTCTCGGCGATGGATGGCGCGCTCTGCGCATGGCCCAGAGAAGTCGAGTAAGCGGCGTTGAGGCCCGCCGGCACCAAGGAAAGAAAACTGCGGCGATGCATGGTTGTTGTCGGTTGTCCTATTGGATTTCGCGCACGCGGACGGGGCAAGACTCGCCTCGCCGCCAGGCCCAGACCAAGCCTGCGGCGTCGTCCATAATCGGCCTGCGGCCTTGGCACGCCGGTTTCTAGTCATTATGGAACGTTGCGGCAGCGCCGTGCTGATATTCGTGTTCGCTTCATGCACCGACTCCCGTTGTGCGGCATCCTTAAGTTCAGACATGGCGGATCACTTTGACGCGCTGCTTCTGTTGAGCTTTGGCGGGCCCGAGAGGCCCGAGGACGTGATGCCGTTTCTCGAAAACGTCACGCGAGGCCGCGGCATCCCGCGCGAACGGCTGCTCGAAGTTGCGGAGAATTACTACCGGCTGGGTGGCGTGAGCCCGATCAATGACCAATGCCGCTCGTTGATCTCCGCGCTGCGCAACGAACTCGACGCGCACCAGATCAAGTTGCCCATCTACTGGGGCAATCGCAACTGGCATCCGTTCCTACAAGAGGCGATGCACAACATGTGCGCGGACGGCGTGCGCCGGGCGTTGGTTGTGGTTACGTCGGCCTATGCCAGCTACTCGGCGTGCCGGCAGTATCTCGAGGATATCGAGAAGGCGAAGGCGGCCGTGGACGGCGAGACACCGAGTCTTGAGCGCCTGCCCCACTACTGCCTGCTGCCGGGATTCATCGAGCCGCTAATCGAGCGCGTGCGAGATGCGTTCGCTCAACTGCCTGACCGAATCGCGCGCTACGACAAAGTTGTTGTTCACGGCGCACAGCATTCCGCTGGCGATGGCGCAGACCTCGAAGTACCTGGACCAACTAAACGAGGTCGCGCGCCGGGTCGCGCTGGGCATTCAGCATCCCGAATATCGGCTGGTCTTTCAAAGCCGCAGTGGACCGCCACATCAGCCCTGGCTCGAGCCCGACGTCCGCGATGCGCTGCGGGAAGAAGCGCTCGCCGGCGTGAAGGACGTTGTGGTCGCGCCCATTGGATTCATCTCCGATCACATGGAAGTGAAGTTCGATCTCGACACGCAGGCGAGGGAACTTGCCGAGTCACTCGGCATCAACATGGTGCGTGCGGCAACAGTAGGAACGCATCCGAAGTTCATCGCCATGATTCGCGAGCTGATCCAGGAGCGCCTGGGCGGGACGCGCGATGCCTGGCCGTGGCCGTGTGAAGTGAACTGCTGCCCGAGTCCGGTGCATGCGGGCAGGCCGGCGCGCTAGCCAGGCCAATCGTTTGGGCCGCACGTCATCCGAGCTTCCATATCGTAAGAATCGTCGCAAAAGTCCGATGCCGGCGTTCGCCTCCGCAGCCCGAGTGAAACGAAAAGCCGTTTTTGTCTTCAAGATAATTATCTTTTAGAATCAATCACTTGCGCTGACAAAATGGAAAAGCGTTTTCGTTTTGCTAGCCGCCGCAGTCCAGCGCCAGGCGCTTCTGCCCAGGATCACATCTGCCAATCTCGCTCCCGCAACCTGCTGGCGCGAACGAACGAATTCAGCGGTGGGCGATCCGATAGGCGAGTCGATTCCGAAGTAGATCGCTCGTTGAAATGAGAGAATAACGGCAATGCGCGCGATTTATTCCAAGGGGAGGTTCCAGTTCGCGATTGCCGTCGGGATACTATCGCTGGCGGCCTGCGGACCGGCTCCCGAACAGAAGCAGGAACAGCCGAAGAAGCAAGCGGCACGGACGATGCCGGACGTCTACAAGGTTCGCTTCAACACCACGAAGGGACCGTTCGTCGTGGAGGTCCACAAGGCTTGGGCGCCGCTCGGCGCCGAACGCTTCTGGCGGCTGGTGGACGTCGGGTTCTTCGACAAATCGAGGGTGTTCCGCGTGAAGAGGAACTTCGTGGTGCAGTTCGGGGTCTCTCCCGACCCGCGCACCAACGCGGTGTTCAACAACCTGGCGATCAAAGACGACCCGGTGAAGCAGAGCAACAAGAAAGGCATGATGAGCTTCGCCACGAACGGTCCAGGGACTCGCCGGACGCAGGTTTTCGTCAACCTGAACGACAACACTGCGCTCGACAAACAAGGCTTCGCGCCATTTGCGAAAGTCGTGGAGGGCATCGACAAGGTGGTGGATGCCTTCTATTCCGGCTACGGCGACATGCCGCCGCGCGGCATGGGACCGGATCCGAGCAAGCTGGCGGTGGAGGGCGACTCCTATGCGGAGTCGAAGTTCCCCCGGCTCGACACGATTTTCAAAGCATCGGTGGTGGATTGAGCGCTCAGACCGCGCCGGCAGCCATTGAGAGAGTAACAGGCGGCCCCCACGGCAGCGTGGACTTCCGCCCAGACAGCGTCCGCACGGGTAAGCGTGCGCGACGAACGCGGCGCACATCTTGAAAGGAATTCGAAAGACATGTCCAAGATAAAGTTCGAGACGACCAAGGGCGACTTCACGATCGAAGTGACCCCAGAGTGGGCGCCCCTCGGCGCGGCGCGCTTCGCCGAACTCGTCACCAGCAGTTTCTACGACGGCGCAAAGTTCTTCCGCGTGCTGCCCGGATTCGTAGTGCAGTTCGGCCTGCCCGCCGATCCAAAGACGGCCCCCCAGGTCTCCAACCTCAAGGACGACCCAGTCACCCAAACCAACGCAAAAGGCACCATCACGTTTGCAACCGCCGGGCCGGGCACGCGGACGTCGCAGGTGTTCATCAACCTGGTGGACAACAAGCGGCTGGACGGCATGGGCTTCGCGCCGTTCGGGAAAGTGGTGGAAGGCTTCGACATCGTGGAGAAGCTGTACGCCGGGTATGGCGAGGGCGCGCCCTATGGCAGCGGACCCGACCAGGGACGCATCCGGACGCAGGGCAATTCGTACCTGGATGCGAGCTTCCCGAAAATGGACGGCATTACGAAGGCGACCGTCGTCGAGTAGCCGGGTACCGTTTGAAAAAGCGCGCCACTGGGAAGGCCGATCTCCAGATCGGCTCGGGTCGCCTCGAACTTCAACTGCCGGCAACTGCCTGTGAGTTGCCGGGCTCGCGAACGCGCATGGAGGTGGCCGGGGCGAACGCGCTACGAGAGAAGATCGATTGACGTGCCGGCTTGGGAACAGGCGGCCGAACGCGCAGCATGGCTGCGTTGAATTGCCTCTGCCGCCGCGGGCCCGTGCCGATCTGGAGATCGGCGCTCCCAGTGGCGGCGCGCGCCTCTACCCGATGGCCGCTCGCGCGTCGCCGGACATGAACGCGCCCAGGCCCTTGGACGCGACTCGCAGACCGATGTAGAATGCGCCGAACAGCGCATACAGGGCACTGGCCTCGTCAAACCGCATTTCGTAGATGATCTGCTTGAAGGCTATGGGGTCCTCGGAAAACAGGTCGACGCCCCACTCCCAGTCGTCGAAGCCGATGGAGCCCGAGATGACCTGCTTGATGACTCCGCCGTACTTGCGCCCGATGAGCCCGTGGTCGTGCATCATCCGCTGGCGGTCGGCAAAGGATTCGACGTACCAGTTCTTCTCCTCGCCGCGCTTGCGGTCCATGGGATAGAAGCAAAGGTACCGGGCGGGCGGCATCTCGGGATGGAGGCGCACTGCCATCGCGGTGCGCTGGCGTTCCAGCGTCTCGCGCTCGGCCTGGTCCCAATCCGGCGTTCCCGGTTGCAGGCCCCTGGCCGCCAAGTCTTCGTAGATCTTCTTGGTGGATTCGTACAGGCCCAGTTCCACGACGCTGACGTACGAGTTCACCAGTTCCAGGTATTCCGCCAGCCGCAAACGGGAGACGTTGAGTTGCGCCTCCAGCAAGGCGGGGAAATCCGGCCGGTAATGGAGCAGCATCAGGTCGCCCTTATGCCCGAGCATGGCGAACGCCGCGCTCTGCGAGCCGGCCTGCGCAGACTCGGCGCTGGCAAACCACTCGCGCGCTTCTTCGAGAACCACCGAACGGGTGGCAGCCTCAGCGGCGCGCCATTCGTCCCAACGGACACGGAACATCTGATGCAGGACGCTGGCGCCCTCCAGGGTGAGGGGAACGATCGGCTGAATCTGGCTCATATTGATTGAGTATCTGGCGGGCGCCACAGCCCGTATCCGATACGATACCACCTGGGACAGAAACGGCCCGAGATCGGGCGGCAACGCGATCCGGGCGGGATCGCAATCTTACAAATGTGCCTCGGGCATCGTGGCCAGCCCGCGGCGGAGTGCGTAGACTACGAGATCCGCGGTCCGGTGGATGCCGAGAGCCTGCATCAGATTGGCGCGATGGACCGAGATCGTGTTCACGCTCAAGTGGAGAACAGCCGCGATTTCGCGGTTTGACTTGCCCTGGACGATGTACTGCAGCACTTCGCGTTCGCGCTGCGTCAGCTTGTCGAAGTCGGTATCCTTCTCCTGCGCGGGCATGGCCAGGCCGGGAGCAAGGACCGTGTGCCCCGCGGCAATTTCCTTGATCGCGTACGCCAGGTCCACTTCGAGGGCATTCTTGAGCAGATATCCGCGCACCCCGGCGGCGAAGGCGTTGCGAATATAGTTCTCCTCTGAGTACATGCTCAAGATGAGGATCCCTATGTCGGGCTGGTTTCGTAGAATCCGGACGGTGGCCTGAATGCCGTCGACCTCGGGCATGGCCAGATCCATGACGACGACCTGCGGGTTCAATTGCAGCGCCAGTTCGATAGCAGTGGAGCCACTCGCGGCCTCGCCCACGACTTCAATCTCGGGGTCATCGTCCAGAAGCCGCCGGAAGCCTTTTCGAACCAGGCTATGATCGTCGGCCAGAAGAACTCGGATCGGACTCGTCATTCAACAGACTCCATACTGCAAGGCACCGTTAACGTGACGCAAACACCACCATCCACGGGATTAGAAAAATCCAGGACGCCGTTTAACAAGCCGGCTCTTTCCCGCATGGAGATCAATCCGATTCCATGACGCGGCGGGGAGCCCGGCATTCCTACACCGTGATCTTCTACCACGAGGCGTAGCTGGGCGGGCGAGTATTCCGCCCGCACCCACACCTCGGAGACCTTGGCATGCCGGAGGACATTGTTCAAAGCCTCCTGCAAGATCCGGTACACATGGATCGCGACCTGGTCGCCAATCCAAGGCCCATTCCCGATCTTCGCATAATGTACGTCGAGTCCAGACTGTTTCCGAAACTGCTTAATGTACCACTCGATGCTTTTTTCAAGACCGTGGTCATCAAGTATCGGCGGGTGAAGCATTTGAGACATGAGACGGACGCGTTCCAACGTGGTTGCGGTCACCGCGCGAATCTCCTTCAAATCCTCTTGCGCTGGGGAATCTTCGGGGATGCGCCGTCTGACGCGCTGCAACATCGCGCCGAGGGCGGTCAGGACCTGCCCGAAATCGTCGTGTAACTCGCGCGCCAAGGTGCGGAAGACTTCCTCCTGGACCGTAATCACCTGGCCCGCCAGTTCCTTGCGTTCGTTGGAGATCGATTCCAGTCGCTCGAAAACCCTCCGGCTGAAGCGGATGACCGAAGCTCCTGTGGCCGAGATGGTGATGAGCACCGCGAGGACAAACCAGTACAGGTTCCTTTCGCCGCGGCGGTAGATCACAGCGATAGCCCGCTCTCCGGCCGAAGCTGCATCGTTGTTTTCAACAAGCAACCGCGCCACGGTCGAGTTCAGCGTGCCGCGCTCGGAATTCAGCCGCGTCCTGACCAGCGTGCGAGCCTCGCCATCCTGGCCGGCGAACGCCAACATCCACATGCGGTCCATTTCATCCCAGAAACGCCGCAGGCTCGCATCCAGCAACTCCTGCTGGTCTCGTGTGCGGGAATTCGGAGCGAGGCCGTGCTCCTGGGCGATGGCGTCGTCGAGATCCACGCGCAGCGCCTGCAGAGAAGCGTGGTATCCGGTCAGCGGGTACTGGTCGCCGCTCTCCGCCGCCTCGCGCAAGGTCAGGCCGATCTGGTACAGGTCGTTCTGGATCCGGATCAGTTGCAGCGAGTCCCTGCGGTTGCGATCCACGATCTCGGTTTGGAGCCGCTGCAGACCCCGCACCTGATCGAAAGTGAAGCCGAAATAGACAGCCACGGCAACGAGAGTCACCCCGAGCCCGAAAAATTGAGGTACTAAAGCTGCCCGGCCTGTCATGTCGGTATCCTAGCTCTTAGAGTGCAAGAACATAACCCGTTGGTCGGAATCGGAACTCCGATTCCCTTTGGCGAAGTACAAGCCTCGCATGTGCGTCCCGCGGTACGCCGTCTGGTGGAGCAGGCGCAGCAGAAGATTGAGGCGATCGCCTCCTGCCAGGAGCCGCGCACCTACGCGAACACGCTCGGCGCGCTCGACTCGGTTACTGAAGAGCTGGACTACGCGTCGTCGGTCATCCAGCATTTGGAGAACGTTGTTTCCTCCCCCGAATTGCGTGAGGCCTGGAATGAGGCACAGCCGATGGTCAGCGAGTTTTACTCGCGGATTCCGCTGCACGCCGGCCTTTGGTCCGCGCTTAAAGATTATGGAGCCACGGAGGACGCAAAGTCACTTATCGGCGTCCGCGCCCGGTTTCTGAGGAAGACGATAGACAGCTTCCGTCGTCATGGCGCCGACCTTGCGGCGGAGGGCAAGAAGCGTCTGGCCGAGATCGACGTCGAGTTGGCCGTGATCTGCACCCGGTTTGCGCAGAGCGTCCTCGACGCCACCGCGCAGTTCGAATACTTCATCGAAAACGAGCAGGACCTGGCCGGATTGCCGGCTGCTGCCTCCGCCGCCGCGCGGCAGGCCGCCGAGGCGCGCGGCAAGCAAGGCTGGCGCTTCACGCTGCAGCAACCCAGCTACCTCGCCGTGATGACCTATCTCGACGACAACAAGGTCCGCGAGCGTTTCTATCGTTCCTACAACCGCCGCGCCGCCGAGGAGAACTCGGAGCGCGTGGCCAAGATCCTGGAGCTGCGCCGCGAAAAGGCGCGCCTGCTCGGGTTCAACGACTTCGCCGACTTCGCTCTCACCGAGCGAATGGCTAAGAACGGCTCGAAGGCGCTCGGCTTCCTGCGTGAGCTTCAGGCACAGACGGTTGGCGCTTTCCAGCGCGAGAACGATGCGCTTGAGGCGTTTCGCGCCCAGCGCACCGGCGACTCGCGGCGTTTGGAACCGTGGGAAGTCGGCTACTGGGCCGAAAAGCAGCGCTCCAGCGAATACGAGTACGACGAAGAGGAGTTACGGCCATATTTTCCGCTGGAGAGCGTGCTGGCCGGTCTGTTCGAGTTGGTGCACCGGCTTTATGGGATCCAGGTCGTGGAGGCCTCGGGCCAGCCCGTATGGCATCCCGACGTCAAGTACTACGAGATCCGCGACGCCGGTGGCGCCCTGCTCGCCGGCTTCTACGCCGACTGGTTCCCGCGCGAAACTAAACGCGGCGGGGCCTGGATGGGTTCGTTTCTGACGGGCAAGAGTGTCGACGGCGTCTGGCATCCGCATCTCGGCGTGATGTGCGGCAATGTGACGCCGCCCCTGAACGACCGGCCCGCGCTGCTCTCACACCGTGACGTGGAAACCGTATTCCACGAATTCGGCCATCTGCTGCACCACTCCCTGAGCCGCGTGGATGTGCGCAGCCTGGCCGGCACCAACGTAGCCTGGGACTTCGTCGAGCTGCCCAGCCAGATCATGGAGAACTGGTGTTGGGAGCGGGCCTCGCTTGACTTGTTCGCCAGGCATTGGAAAACGGGCGAATTGGTCCCCGAATCGCTGTTTCAGAAGCTCGTCCGAGCCCGCAATTTCCGCTCCGCCAACGGGCAGATGAGGCAGTTGGGATTCGGCACCGTCGACCTTTCGCTGCACACGCTCTACGAGCCGGAACGCGACGGCGCGGTGCTCGAATACGCCAACCGGGTTCTCCAGGACTTCTCCGCCGCCCCGTTCCCCGAGGGTTACGCGATGATCGCGGCCTTCACGCACCTGTTCGGCGACCCGGTGGGCTACGGCGCCGGCTACTACTCCTACAAATGGGCCGAGGTGCTCGACGCCGACGCCTTCACGCGCTTCCAGAAGGAAGGCATCTTCAACCGCGAAACAGGGCTCGCCTTCCGGCACAACATCCTCGAGAAGGGCGATAGCGAGGATCCGGCCGAACTCTTCCGCCGCTTCATGGGACGCGATCCGGATCCGGGTGCTCTACTGCGGCGGCTGGGGCTGGTGGAGTAGCGGCCCAGTCTCCCTTAGCGTGTCAAGAAGCACCCATGCGGAGTAGTGGAGCAGGCATTCAGTCTGCGCGGGGCATTCAGCCCCGCCCGCGTTGTCCGGACGGAGGGACCGGTTGAAACCGGTCCGCAGGCTGAAGGCCTGCCGCACCACAACCGCGACCCCAGCACGGGCTTTGCCGCTGACGGCACTCTGACTTGATTACGCGCTTCTCCTCGCCACGCTGGCGAACAGGACCGCCTCCTTCATCAATCCAAGCGCCTGCAGAATCCGTGGCACCTCTTCGAACGCATAGGACAGCCGCAATTGCCGCTTGCCCCGCTCTGCCAGATCGCCTGCGGATGCACGCAATACTCTCCGGGGATGTAGATCACGCTCGGGTTGCGATGGCGCGGCCGGTCCGTCCACTTCGGCATCGCCGGTCGTGCGCATCAGAAAGCGGAAGAAGTCCGAGCCGGACACGTCTCGACTTCTTTGAAAGTCAGGTAATAATAGAAGCCGGCGCTGCCTCCCCGGCACTCCTGCAGGAACGGACCGAGATTGCGCTCGATGCCCTCTCGCACGGCGACGGCCTTTCTCGCGATATCCCGCGTTGACCGTCTCAAGCTGCGCGCCGATGCAGTTGTCCACCAGATAGCTGGCCATCTCCTGGACAAAAAGTGGCGCGCTGAAGCCGGTGTCGCCGGTGCACTGCACCATGGCGTTCATCAGCGGCCCATCGGGGCCGAGCAGGTACCCGATGCGCAGGCTCGGGCGCGAGGATCTTCGAGAGCGTCCCGATTTCGTAGGCGATGCCCAGATCATCCACGGCAACACCGAAGCGAAGGGTTCGGCCGCGGGATCGTGGAGCAGCAGCTCATAGGCCAGGTCGTAGAAGATCGGGATCAGCCGGCCCTGCTGACGCGATAGCCTCGTTGCCACATCGAGCAGTGCGCGGCGGCGCCGGTTCGACAGCACGGTGCACGACGGGTTGTTCACCGTGACGATGTAGAAAAACGAGATGCGGCTGCGCCGCATCGCCCAGTGCTTCGAGCTTGCGCTCCAGGATGTCGAGATCGATCCCTTCGTCGTCCTCCGGCACGGCCAGCACGTCGAAGCCTTTGCGCATCAGGCCTTCGGTGTAGATGTAGTACATCGGGTCGGAAGTGACGACGATGCCGCGGCGGCAGCACGTCCACCAGTGCATCGAGAATGCTGGTCGCGCCGCAGGCTCCGATGGCGAGACGTTTGCGCGCGAGCGTCGCTTCATCCAACTGGCCGCAGCTGGCTCTCCGATGAGGAAGCGGCGGATCGACGCGATCAGGTTCCCGGAACCGGCAGGACTGCCATAGTTGAACGCCTGACGGTACTTTGCCGGATCGTTCGCGACGGCCTGCATCGCTTCGACGAGAGAGGCCACGGGAATCGTCTTCTCGTTCACGTAGCCGACACCGAGATTGATATCGACGCCGTCGCGGAACGTGCCCGCGAATTCCGACATCATTCTGCTGACCGGAGAGGGACGGGAGGACGCCTGGCCGTAGGAGGAGAGCTGGGTTTGCATAGCGATTTGGGCGGTGGACCGCCCATTCGTAGTGTCCCCCAAAGCGGCGTGCCCTATACGCGGATGTGGACCCGAGCAATGCGCCGAATGGAGTCGCAGGTGCCCTGGCATTGCCACGGCGCGGGGGAGGCAACCCAGCGTAATGACCATGGCGCGTCGGCTTCCAAGGTTCTGTGCCAGTTCCCATGAGGTTTTTGCCGCATCTCAAGAAGCGTACAAGCGCCGATTGCACCATGAGTTGCATTCGAGGCATCTTGGTTGATAATATTCACAGCCAGTACTGAGGGAGTTGAAGTGCCCAACAAGACCCACGAGATTCGCGATCCGATTCATGTATTTATTCGCCTCGATTTGTCTGAACGACAGGTGTTGAACTCAAGACCATTTCAGCGCCTCAGGGATATACATCAGTTGGCAATGACGTACCTTGTGTACCCTGGTGCTACACACCGCCGCTTTGAGCACTCTCTGGGCGTGATGGAGTTGGCAAGCAGGATCTATGATATAGTGACCAATCCAGAAAACATCCACAGCGATTCGGTTCGGAAGCTGATTCCTATCGAGGTGGCTTAGACTTTGCATATTGGCGGCGAGCGATCCGAATGGCCGCACTATGTCACGACTTAGGACACCTCCCATATTCTCGCACGCAGCAGAGGCAGAGTTATTGCCGCCAGGAATAACGCACGAGACGTTAAGTCTGAACCTAATCCTCAGCCAAGAGATGTCCAGCATCTGCAAGGACTAAAGATTTCGCCTGAGGAAGTGGGCAGGCTTGCACTTGGCCCCAAAGAGCACCCGGATCCTGACGAATTCAACGAATGGGAGACAATTCTTTCCGAAATCATCGTCGGGGACGCATTTGGCGCGGATCGAATGGACTACTTGTTGCGCGATTCTCACCATGCGGGCGTCAGCTATGGACATTTTGATCATTATCGCCTGATCGACACTTTAAGAATCCTTCCAAAAGGAGAAGATGATTCTCAAGGAGCCCCCCCTCGGGATTGAGCAGGGTGGTCTTCAAACTGCTGAGTCCCTCCTCTGGGCACGGTACTTCATGTACACCCAATTGTACTTTCACCCTGTTAGGCGAGTTTATGATATGCACCTTTGCGACTTTTTGAAGGATTGGCTACCCAACGGCATCTTCTTTACCGACATAGAAGGGCATCTCAAATTGACTGACTGTGAGGTGATGAGCGCAATACACGCAGCCGCCGCATCGCCAAGCTCGGCTGGTCATGAGCCGGCTAGAAGAATCATTCGACGTGAGCACTTCCGTCAGGTCTACGAGCGCACACCTGTCGATTTGGCAGTGAATCCGGAGAGCGTCACGCTGGTCCAGTCGGCTCTGGAGGAGAAATTCGGCGCAGCTCGCGTGCGAAGGGATCGGTATACTCAAAGAAGCAGAGGGATGAGCTTCCCGGTGTTCGCGCGCGATGGCAGGATCCAGAATTCCTTAAGCTTGTCGAAAACACTTCAGTCAGTTCCTGTTTTTGGAGTAGACTTGGTCTACATAGATCCGGAAATCAGGGACGCCGCCACGCAGTGGCTTGCAAAGGAAAAGCACAGTGATTATCCGTCCCTCCATGACACCCTAGGAGCAGGCTAATGCTACAACTTGATCAAGCAGGACTCGTCGTGGCGCTTGCCAGTGCGCTCCGCGAACGTGGAAGCTGGGCAGGCGAGACCCATGTTCAGAAGGCTAGCTACTTCTTGCAGTGCATGCTGCACGTACCACTGAACGCTAAGTTTATTTTGTACAAGCACGGCCCATTCTCATTTGATCTGAGGGGGCTCCTCTCAGAGACGGAGGCAGCCGAACTGGTGCAGTGGGAGGCTAAACCGTTTCCTTACGGGCCCAGTTTGGCGCCGAGTGCGAAAGGTGATCGCCTTGTCTCGATTTCTGAGGCAGCCAACACATTTGCGCCGCAGATTGCCTTCGTGGCAGAGCGACTGGCGAACAAAAAGGTCACTGAGCTTGAGCGCCTAGCTACGGCGCTCTATGTGTCAACGGATGAGAGCATTCAGCAGGAATCTTGGCCCTTCCAAATCAAAAGTTAAAGCCGCATGTTTCGCTTCCAGAAGCAGAGCAAGCCGTTGATGAGATGAGACAAATTGGGGTGGACGCGATTAGGCTCGACCTCGTGGTCATGCGTGCTAACGCGGCTTGTAGTTGAGCCATCGAGGGCTACTACGGAGTAGACCGGTCACGGCCGCAGGCCGCACATCCTTAAGTTAGCCCTCCCGCCTCACTGCTCCAGCCGGTACCGTTTCTCGGCGACCCGGTACAGCGGCCTCCACAGCAGGCGGTTCACGCTCACCACCAGCGTCGCCATCACGATCGTGGACAGCAGCAGCAGCGCGAAGTTGCCCGCGTCGGTGGCGGAGCTGATCTGCGAGCCCAGCCCGAAGGTCGACAGCACCTTGCCCTTGAAGTGGAAGTACTCGGCCACGATGCTGGCGTTCCAGGCGCCGCCGCGACGCTGTCACCAGCCCGGTGACCAGGTACGGGAAAGATGCCGGGCAGGATCACGGTGCGCCAGCGGTCCAGGCGGCTGAAGCGGAAGATCTCGCGAGACCTCGCGCAACTCGGAGGGAATCGCCATCGCGCCCGCGATCACGTTGAACAGGATGTACCACTGCGTGCCGAGCAGCATCAGCAGGACCGAGCCGACCGTCAACCCGCCGCCGACGCTGACCAGAGCCAGCAGCACCACGGGGAACAGCGCCGTCGCCGGCACCGAGGCGGCGATCTGCGCCAGCGGCTGCGCGATGCGGGCCAGCTTGGGATTGAAGCCGATGGCGACGCCGACGGGAATCGTCCAGGCCGAGCCCAGCACCAGAGCGATCAGTACGCGCAGGAACGTCGCGCCGGCGCTCTTTACTGTCGTGAGTAACTCCGGGCGGTGACGTCTCGCAGCGTCAGAGATGCCTGGACGACGGCGAAGCAGGATCAGCCCCACGACCAGTCCGCTGGCGGCCCAGCGCAGAATCCGGCCCCTGCGGGCCTCGCGCATGTTGAACGAACGCTCGTGATGCTGCCGGGCGGCGTAGCAGGTACAGGCGCTCCTCCAGAGGAGCCAGCGTCTTGCCGCATCAGCCGCGTGAGCAGCGGCGATTTCTGGAGAAATTGCAGGATCGGCGATTCGCTGGCTCGCCGGCGCTCTCCACCTGCTCCAACTTGAACTTGTCCGACCAGGCGATGGCCGGCCGCCAGACGAGCTGGTCGATCAGCACGATCACGGCGATCATCGCGGCCAGCCCCCAGATAATGCCGCGCGTATCGCCCTCGCTGGCCGCCGACTGCAGATACGAGCCCAGGCCGGGCAGGCGGAAATCGCGTTTGCCGAGCACGAACATCTCGCAGGCCATCAGGAAAAACCAGCCGCCGGCGACGGAGACCATCGAGTTCCACACCAGGCCGATCGTGCCGTAGGGCAGTTCCAGCTGCAGGAATTGCTGCAGGCGGCTGAAGCGATAGATGCGCGAGGCTTCCCGCAGCTCGCGCGGAATCGCCTTCAGCGAAGCGTAGAAGCTGAACGCCATGTTCCACACCTGGCCCGTGAAGATGAGAATGACCGAGCCGATCTCGACGCCCAACTGGCGCGTCGGGAACAGCGAGACCATGGCCAGCATGACGCCCGGCAGGAAGCTCAACACCGGGATCGATTGCAGAATGTCGAGCGTGGCGAGCATCGGGGCCTGCAGGCGCTTGTTGTAGGCGGCGACATAGCCGTAGGCGATGGCGAAAACCAGGCTCAGCAGGTAGGCGGCCGTCATGCGCACCAGCGAATACAACGTGTACATCGGGAATCGCCCAGGGCGAGCGCGATATCGTTGCCGCTGGGCACGATGGCGCCAAACCAGTAGCGCCCGACGATCACCATCAGATAGACCACGGCGATGACGCCGCCGAGGACGATGGCATCCAGGAAGAACGGCCAGGTCCTCTCGTCCTTCAGGGCATGCGCCTGAGACTCGGTGCTCATAGACCTCGCCCGACTTCGTTCTCTTCGGCGCTGTCCTCCGCTGGCGCGCGGCGGCCTCCTCCGGCATGAAGAACCGCTCGCGCTTGCTGTCGTAATCGAACAGCTCGGCGTAGCGGCCCCAGTTGATCGCGGTCTCCATCTGCAGCTTGGTCTCGTCTTCGCTGAAGTGCTCTTCGAGCATGTCGAGGAAGAACTCGTCGGGCAGGGTGTGGTCGGCCTTCGTTTCGAGCGAGCGCGTGATCTGCCGAATGAGCGACGCGCGTTCGAGCGCGGCGTTGCGGAACACTTCCTTGCGCGCCAGAATGTCGGCATCGACGAAGGCTTGTCCTTCGGCGTGATCTCCACGTCGCCTTCGAACAGCTTCACAAAGCCCAGCATCGCCGCGGCCTCGACGGTGGGCAGCATGTCGTCGATCTCGAACAGCAGTTCGTCGGCCAGGTGGTAGATGTCCGCATGGCCGCCGTGGTCCGCGAGGATTTCCAGCAAGCCCGCGATCCCGCCCGGCCGCGCGTGCGGCAGCATCTGATACTTGGCGCTTTTCCCGCGTGAAGATGGGCGTGGCCGTCGGCGCGAGACTGACATCCGAACCTGCGTCGGGCTTGGTCAGCACCTTGTAGACGTAGTCCACCAGGATGCGTGAAGGCGGGCGACTTGCGGTCGCGCGGCCGCGGCAGTCCGACCTGGAAATCCGTGCGGATGCGGCCCGGGTTCTTGCCCAGCACGACGATGCGGTCCGCCAGCAGGATGGCCTCTTCGATGTTGTGCGTCACGATGAAGACCGCCTGCGTGTCGATCTTCTTGTCTTCCCAGAGTTCCAGCAGTTCGCCGCGCAGGTTCTCGGCGGTGAGAACGTCGAGCGCCGAGAACGGCTCGTCCATGAACAGCACTTCGGGTTGCACCACCAGCGCGCGCGCGAATCCGACGCGCTGCTTCATGCCGCCCGACAGCTCCTTGGGATAGGCGGATTCGAATCCGTCGAGGCCGACGGTGTCGAGCATCTTCAGGCTGCGTTTGCGCCGCTTCACGGCATCGATGCCGCGCGCTTTCAGCGGCGCTTCCACGTTTTCGAGCACGGTCAGCCAGGGAAACAGCGCGAAGCTCTGGAAGACGATGGAGACGTTTTCGCAGGGACCGTGCAGAGGCTGGTTGTGCCACAGCACCTCGCCGCCCGTCGGCGTGGCGAGTCCGGTCAGCATGCGCAGCAGTGTGGATTTGCCGGACCCGGAAGGACCGAGCAGCGCCACGATCTCGCCGGGATAGATGGTCATGTCCATCGGCGCGATCACCTGGATCCGGTTCCCGCCGGGCTGGCCGTAGTACTTCTCCACCTGCCGGGCTTCAATGATCGGCTCTTTCACGCTGCCCTCCGTAACTGTATTGAAACTAAGCCGCTTGCTACTTCTGGCCCATTATCGCAGCGTCGGGGCGAACGATCCACAAACGAGCCCGGCTAGACGGAGCATTCTGCGAATTTGCGCCTCCGTCTCATTCCTCGCGCACGGCGCGGCGGGATCCACCTGGACGGCGCTACGCGCCGGCAAGTAGCAGGCCATCAGGCTGACCGCCGCCATCACTGCCAGAACCCCTGTGAGCGTGACCGGGTCGTGCGGGCTGACGTTGTAGAGCAGGCTCCCGAGTAGCCGGGCTAAGGCCAGAGCGCCCACCACTCCGACAGTCGCGCCCATCGCAACCAGCGTCAGGCCGCGCCGCAGAACCATTCGGATGATATCGGCCGCTCGGGCGCCGATGGCCATACGGATGCCGATCTCGCGCGTGCGCCGCGCCACGTGGTACGACATCACGCCATACAGCCCAATCGAGGCCAGGAATAGTCCGAGCACTGCCAGGATGCCGACGGCGGCAGCCGTGGTTCGCGAGCCCTGCAGCCTGTCCTGCACGGTGTTTTCGAGGGTCGTTGGCGGAGATATGTCGGTTTCCGGCCCCTGTTCCAACCCTGCGCGGCGGACGGCGTTGGCGTAGTGCATGGGGTCGCCGACGGTCTCCACCATGAACGTGGCCTCGGTCCAACTGGCTGCCTGAGAGTAAGCCAAGAAGATGTAGGGCTCAGGCTTCTCTTCAATCGTGTTGACGCGGAGATCCCGGACGACGCCGACAATTTCCATGTCGCGCGCTCTGTCGCCGAGTCCGACGCGAATCGCGCGGCCTACGGGATCCTGCCCGGCGAAGTAACGTTGCTCCATGGTTTGGTTGATGACGGCGACCACACGCGATTTGGCCGTGTCGTGGGCATCGAAGATCCTGCCGCGAACCAGGTGCGCGCCCAAGATCTCGAAAAAGCCGGAACCGACCCGGTTCTGATGGATTTCCAACTTCGGCGCCCCGGGAGGCAGAAGATAACCCGGGATCGCCACCTGATCCGCGAAGCCTCCGCCATAGCCTGCCATCGGAGGCCGGAGTGCGACGCAGGCGCGCCGGACGCCGGGCAGGGACCGGAGCCGATCGATCAATCCGTTGTAGAACGTCATGGCGCTTTCATGGTTGCCCTGCGGAACCATTTCCAGAAGCAGGACTTCTTGCGCTCGAAACCGAGGTCGGCGTGCATCGCCTCAATAAGCGTTCGGGCAAGTAGTCCGGCACTCACCAACAGGACGAACGACAGCGCCACCTGTGATGAGACAAGCAGACCCGGTCCGTGCAACACGCCGCGGCGAACGCGCGGAGCGCCGTTCTTCAAGGAGCCGTTCGGAGAGAGTCGGCTGAGCTTTACAGCGGGTACCAATCCCGAGCAGAACACGGTGGCGATTGAGATCACCATGGTGAAAAGTACGACTCGGCCATCCAGAAGGAACTCGTTGGCGACGGGCTGTCCTCCGGAGTTGGCCTCAACCTGGGCCCCCATTTGAAAGAACGCAGGCAGCAGCCGGATTCCGCCTGATGCGAGCATTAGTCCGCAGGCAGCGCCAACAGCACCGAGCACCAGACTCTCAGTCAGCAACTGCCGGACTAATCGCAAGCGGCCGCAGCCAAGCGCCAGCCGCATCCCGATTTCCCGCGTTCGCGCTTCTCCGCGCGCCAGCAACAGATTCGCAACGTTGGCACAAGCGATCAGCAAAACCAGGCCGACGATTCCCAGCAACAGCAAGGGCTGGTAGTGCTGCATCGCGACTCGGTATTCGAGCTCCGTTTTGAGAATTGCGCCGCGCCCCGCATTGCTGTTGGGATAGCTCGCCGCCAGGCGGGCCGCAATCAGCCGAAGTTCCGCGCGCGCTTGCTCGGGAGTCGCACCCGGCCGCAAACGTCCTGTTGCGTTGAAGTCGTGGAAGCGGCGATCTTTCGAATCATTGGGAGAAAAGACATCCCAAGACGGCATTGGGATCCACAGATCCACTTCTTCGCCAAGTTCCGTTCCGCGGAAGCCCTTCGCCGCGACACCCACCACAGTGAACGGCATCTCCATCAGGCGCACAGTCCGGCCAATGATGGCAGGGTCACCGTGGAAGCGCCGCTGCCACAGGTTATAACTCAGCACCAGGATTGGCCCCTCGCCGGGCGGTTCAGCACGTTCCGTAAACACGCGCCCAGCATGCGCTCCGACCCCCAGCATCGTGAAGTAGTTCGGGCTGGTGGCAATTGTGAGCGTCGGCTGAGTCCAGCCGTCGCCTTTGAGCGTCGGCCCACGGCGATCCTCCACTAAGAGGTCGGCTAGCGAATGCGCCTGCGCTTTGAAATCGAGATAGTCGGGGTAGGAGATCGAGTCCGGCCGCCCCTTTTGATCGGTGGCGAAAATGTGGATCAGCCCTCGTGCGTCACGGACTGGGATGGGGCGCGTCCACATACCGTCGACCAGGCTGAACATGATGGCATTGACGCTGATACCCAGGGCCAGCGTCAGGACAGCGACGGCGGTGAAGCCTTTGCTTCGCGCCATCGTCCGGACAGCAAACCGCACATCCTGCAGAAACGTCTCCAGCCAGCGCCAGCCCCAGGCGTCTTTGCTCAGCTCTTTGAGGAGCAGCGGATTGCCGAACTGACGTTGAGCGGCGAAGGGAGCCTCTCGCTCCGACACACCCGCGTCGCGATACTTCCGGGCTCTCATCTGGAGATGGAACCGTATCTCCTCTTCGAGCTCCCGATTCGCCTCGGACCGGTGCAGCCAGAACCACACCCTGCGTCCAAACTCGCTTAAGCTTTCCATAACCGCTCCTCGACCCGGGCCTGCTTGCCGTTCACGCAGGCTGGATGATGCGCATCAGCGCCCGCGTCACCCGTTCAAAATCGGAGACTTCAATGGCCAACTGCCTCTCGCCCTTTGGAGTGAGCTGATAGAAGCGTGCGCGGTGGTTGTATTCCGACAGGCCCCACTCGCCCACGATCCAGCCCTTGATGAGCATCCTCTGCAGGGCCGGATACAAAGAACCCTCTTCGACCTGCAGCACTTCCTCGGAGACTTCCTGGATGTATTGCGCAATGCCGTAGCCGTGCAGCGGGCCGAGAC
Source organism: Terriglobia bacterium (assembly GCA_963823095.1). Lineage (GTDB taxonomy): Bacteria > Acidobacteriota > Terriglobia > Bryobacterales > Bryobacteraceae > CAIVVT01. The sequence goes on along the minus strand of CAWGKI010000010.1, from coordinate 88,012 downwards.
GCGCCAGAGTTTTCAGGATCAGCATGTAGAGCGTGCCGGGAGGGATCTCGGCGCGTCCTTGCTGCGGGGCTCTTCCAGTAGCTGAACTACTCATAGTTTAACTATTGGAAGTTTGCGCGCGAACTAACCGGACGTCAAGGTCTGAATCGAGGAATGTTACATGCGCACTTGTGGTGGGGCGGCCGTCCACAGCTCCAGCGTCCGCTCTTCGGCCGGTTGCTGGCGGGCCCTGGAGGGCCCACGCGGCGCTGGAGCGCCGCCCCACATTTAGTCCGGCAGCTCCAGGACAAAGCCCCGCTTGCCGGCGTTCACTCCACGTGTCTTGCCCAGCATCACGTCGCGCCCTGCTGCTTCGTGAATGTGTCCGCAGACGAACCACTCCGGTTGTTGCCTATCGATGAACTCGCGCACCGCGCGCGAACCGAAGTGCTGGCCCGGCGCGGCTTCGTCGAGCGGGGTGTCCCGGGGCGGGCAGTGGCAGATCAGGGCCAGTGGACTTCAAGCCGGCGAACGCATCCAGGTTGGCGGCGATGGTCTCTTCCGAGTCTTCGCCCGGTGTGTTGAAAGGCGTCGGGTTGGAGTGACCTAAGCCGGCGAGATGGACTCCGCCCACGAGGAACGACTTGCGGTGCAGCGTCTGAAATCCGTAACGCCTGCAAAACTCATCCACCTGGCTGGCATGCTCGTGGTTGCCGGGCAGGACCCACATTTTCTCCGTGCGCCGGGCCAGGATCGGCGCAAGCGGGTCCAGGCCTTTCGCGAAAGTGCAAAGATCTCCCGCAGCCACATACAGATCCGCCTCAATGTCCATCAGCCGGCTCAGCGCCGTCGCGTCGCGGTGGATGTCGGAAAAAACGAGAATTCGCATGGTTTCTTGTCGATTTCCTGCAAAGTGATTGTACGATGCAACCCATGGTGAATTGGCTGCTCATCGGGATCGGCGACATCGCGCGCCGCCGGGTGATCCCCGCCATGCTCGCCGAACCGCATAGCCGGCTGATGGGATTCGTCACGCGCGATGCTCGCAAAGCCGAGCCGTATGCCCTTCCGTCTTGGCCCAGTCTGGAGGAGGCGCTGGCCGTGGAATGCTTCGACGCCGTTTACGTTGGGACGCCTCCGGCTTTGCATTGCCCTTTGACGCTCACGGCGTTGCGCGCCGGCTGCCATGTCCTCTGCGAAAAGCCATTCGGGATGAACTACAGCGAGGCCCGGCAGATGGTGGATGAAGCGCGACGACTGGACCGCACTCTCGGCGTGGCCTACTACCGCCGTTTTTATCCGAAGGTTCTGAAGGCGAAAGAGCTGATTGCCGCCGGAGTGATCGGACGCCCTCTGCTGGCCGAGTTGATCCACCACGTCTGGCTGGCGCCCGGCGACGCCGACGGCCGCGCCTGGCACTTCGATCCGGCGATGGCTGGAGGCGGGCCCCTTTTCGACATCGGCTCGCATCGCATCGACGTGCTAAATCTTCTGTTCGGTAAGCCCATGAAGGTCAACGCTTTGCTTTCGCGGGCGCGTGGACGATCCGCGGTGGAAGACTCGGCGGTAGTGTCGATCGAATACGGGAATGGGGTACGCGGCGTAGTGGACGTCTCGTGGCTGAGCCATGAACGGCGCGACGAATGCCGCATTCTCGGCTCCAGCGGCGAGATCCGATTGTCGCCACTCAACAACCCCGAGATCGAATGGCCGGACGGCGCGGACGATTTGCCTATGCACGAGAACCCGCATTTGCCCTGCATCGAGAACTTTGTCTCCGCAGTCCAATTAGGGGTAGAGCCGATCTCAAACGGCGAATCCGCGTCCTGGACCGACTGGGTGACCGAACAGGCGGTCCTCTCGTCAGATTGGCGGGTTCCGTGAAGGTTCGCTCTGAAAATCGGTTTACACTGTAGAGAATTCTGGACTGTCCTTTCTTAGCAATCAGATAAGCACTATGTCGAGCGAATCCGAGCAGCGCCAAGGCGTGAATAGTTGGCTGGAGCAGGAGCTCTACCAGGAGTTCCTCCACAACAAGCAAAGCGTGGACAAGAACTGGCAAGAGATCTTCGAGTCGGATCCACCACACCCAGAGACGGCCCAGGCGGTAGCCCCCGACGCGGCTCCCGCGCCCACGTTTGTGCCTGCTCCCGCTGCGGTCACCAGCGTCCCGATTCCGGCACCGGTTGCTCCCGCAGTTCCAATGACGCCTGCCGCGCCTGCGACGACCACTCCCGCGACGCTGCCGACAGCGCCATCCGTGGCGTTGAGCACTTCGGACCAACTGGTTCCCTTGCGCGGCGCTCCGATGCGTGTGGCCGAGAACATGATCGCGAGCCTGTCCGTTCCGACCGCGACCTCGCAGCGGACCATCCCGGTCAAGGTGATCGACGAGAACCGGCGTCTGCTCAACCATATGCGCGAGCTGCACGGCAAGAGCAAGATCAGCTACACGCATCTGACGGCCTGGGCCATCGTGCGCGCGCTCAAGGCTCAGCCGGGGGTGAACGACGCATTCGCGGAAGTGGACGGAGCGCCGCATCGCGTGGTGCGCCGCGAGATCAACATCGGCATCGCAGTGGACGTGGCAGGCAAGGACGGCCATCGCGGCCTGATGGTCCCGAGCATTAAGAACGCCGGCTCACTTACTTTCGCGCAATTCCTAGCCGCCTTCGACGATATCGTGGCGCGGGCGCGCACGGCGAAACTGGGCATGGATGACTTTAAGGGCACGACCATTTCTCTGACCAACCCAGGAACGGTGGGGACCAGCGGCAGCGTTCCGCGCCTGATGCCGGGCCAGGGCGCGATTGTCGCCACCGGCTCCATCGACTATCCGCCCGAGTTCCAGGGCGCGAGCGACCTCTTGCGAGCCCAGCTCGGCATCTGCAAGATCATGACGGTGACCTGCACCTACGATCACCGCATCATTCAGGGCGCGGAGTCGGGAGCGTTTCTCGGAAAGCTACAGGCGCTGCTGGAGGGCGAAGACGGGTTCTACGAAGAGATCTTCCTCGAACTCGGCATGCCCTATCAGCCGGTGAAGTGGCAGAGCGACCGCAGCGCGGCGCTGCCGGGCTTCCAGGACGAAAAGCGCTTCGAGGAGATCGCAAAACAGGCCGCGGTGCTTCAGTTGATCAACGCGTATCGCGTTCGGGGCCACCTGATCGCAGATTTGAATCCGCTCGGCGCCTCGCCGCAGTATCATCCCGAACTCGATCCGGCCACCTACGGCCTCACCATCTGGGATCTGGAGCGCGAGTTCATCACTGGCTCACTCGCCGGCCGGCCCGGAGTGGCGACGCTGCGCGTGATTCTCGACACCCTACGCCAAACCTACTGCGGACGGCTGGGCTGTGAGTACATGCACATCCAGCACCCCGAGGAGAAGCGCTGGCTGCAGGAGCGCATGGAGCCGCAGGCCAACGGCTGGCCGCTTTCTTCTGAACTCAAACAGCGCGTCCTGACGCGGTTGATCCAGGCCGAGAGCTTTGAGAATTTCCTGCATACCCGGTTCGTGGGCCAGAAGCGCTTCTCGCTGGAAGGCGGCGAATCGGCGATGGTGATCCTCTCCGAGTTGACGGAGCAGGCCGCCGCGAAGGGTCTGCGCGAGATGGTCATCGGAATGGCGCACCGCGGCCGGTTGACCGTCCTATCGAATCTTGTCGGCAAGTCGATGGCGCAGGTCTTCGGAGAGTTCGAAGGCAACGTCGATCCGGAGACCACGCAAGGCTCGGGCGATGTGAAGTACCACCTCGGCGCGAGCGGCATTCAGCGGACCACGAGCGGACGCGAGATCAAAGTCTCGCTCTCACCGAACCCGAGCCATCTGGAAGCGGCCGACCCGGTGGTGGAAGGCATCGTGCGTTCCAAACAGACGCGCATGGGCGACACGGCTCACGACAAGGTGCTGGCCGTGCTGGTGCACGGTGACGCCGCTTTCGCGGGCCAGGGAGTGGTGGCCGAGACGCTGAACCTGTCGATGCTCAAAGGCTACTCGACAGGCGGCACGGTCCACCTGGTGATCAACAACCAGATCGGCTTCACTGCCACTCCGGAAGAGAGTCGCTCATCCACCTACTGCACCGACGTGGCGCGCATGGTGCAAGCTCCCATTCTGCATTGCAACGGCGACGATCCGGAGGCGTGCGTGCGCGCGATTCAGATCGCCTTCGACTACCGGCAGCAGTACAAGCGGGACGTCGTGATCGACATGATCTGCTACCGCAAATATGGTCACAACGAGGGCGACGATCCGAGCTACACGCAGCCGCTGCTGTACCGCAAGATCAAGGAACTGACGCCGGTCGGAGAGCTCTATGCCCAGCGGCTGTTGCGCGAAGGGGTCATCTCCACCGATTGGGCCGAACAGGTTCGCAAGCGGACCCACGACGCCTACGACGCGGCGCATGAAGAGGCCACGAAGAGGGGCGAAAAGTGGGAATTGCAGGAGGTTACGGTCTACGAAGAGCAGGCGGTGGAATTCGCCCGCCCGCGCACGGCCGTAGACCAGCCGCAGATCGAGAAAGTTATCGCCGGCGTTACATCCTTCCCGGCCGAATTCACTCTGCATCCTAAGCTGAGGGGCTTCATCGAGAAGCGAAAAGACGTGTTGAAGGGCGGCGCCGCGGATTGGGCCACGGGCGAGGCGCTGGCCTTCGGAACGCTGGTCGTGGAGGGCACGCCAGTGCGGCTGTCGGGCCAGGACAGCGGGCGCGGCACGTTCTCGCAGCGTCACCTTGAGTATTACGACTACAACACCGGCGCGGTCTACACGCCGATGCAGCACCTCGATCCCGGCCAGGCGCGTTTTGAGGTGGTGGACTCCAGCCTGAGCGAGTACGGCGTCATGGGGTTCGAATTCGGCTACTCGCTGGGCGACCCGCTGACTCTGACGCTCTGGGAAGGCCAGTTCGGCGATTTCGCTAACGGCGCGCAGATCATGATCGACCAGTTCATCTCCTGCTGCGAAGCCAAGTGGGGCCAGCCGAGCGGGCTGGTGTTGCTGCTGCCGCACGGCTACGAAGGACAGGGCCCGGAACACAGTTCCGCACGCCCCGAGCGCTTCCTGCAACTTTGCGCCGAGAACAATATGCAGGTCTGCAACGTCACCACCCCTGCGCAGTACTTCCACCTGCTGCGACGACAGATGTACGGCGGCAACGACCGGCGCGGTACGCGCAAACCGCTGGTGATCTTTACTCCAAAGAGTCTGCTGCGCCACGTCAAAGCTGTGAGCGGGCTCCGCGAGTTCACGCACGGGCATTTCGAGGAAGTGCTGAGCGATCCGGCGATCGCGCCCGACCGCGCGACGAAGGTGATCTTCTGCACGGGCAAGATTTACTACGAGTTGCTGGCCGAGCGCGAAAAGCGCGGTCTGGAAGACGCCGCGCTAGTGCGTCTGGAACAGATGTATCCCTGGGCGGCGGACCAGATTGAGGATATCCTGTGGCGCTACCCGTCCACGGCCGAGATCGTCTGGTGCCAGGAAGAGCCGCGCAACATGGGCGCGTTCCTCTTCGTGCGAGACAAGATGCAGCCGATGCTCGACGCCTCGCGCCGCATCCTGCGCTACGCGGGACGACCCGAGGCGGCCGCGCCCTCGACGGGCACCAGTTCACGGCACAAGCAGGAGCAGGCGGCCGTCATCGACGACGCATTCCAGGGCGGCACGATGCTCACGCGCAAGTACCGTGTGGTGGCAAAGAAACGCAAAGTCCCGGCAGACGTGCAATAGCGCCTTTGTGGGGCGGCGCTCCAGCGCCGCGCGGGCTCTCCAGAGCCGGCTCCCGGACAAGCTTGCGGGGCCTGGAGGCCCCACGCGGCTCTGGAGAGCCGCCCCACACTTACGCGCGCCCGGCGAGCCCGGCTGCGAAGACCCGGTCATCGACAGGTGTCAGCCTGCGGATCTGCCCGCGCGTGAGCAGAGACGTGTGGCCGATGACCCACAAATGCTCCTGCACCGCCCACACGTCCGCTTCCGCGGTCATCCAATTGATCGCGTCAAAGCGCGCGAGACTCACCGGGCGAGAATACCCGCGAAGGGTCTTCTCCCTGTCGAGGTTGAAATAGTGCTCGAAGTAGGACATCACCAGTTCACGGAGGGAGCGATAGACTGGCTCCCGATGGCGCAGTCCCGAGTAGTTGGACTTGGCGATGGAACCCCAGCAGCCGTCCCGCCGATACACCGCGAGAACGTGGTCGTCGTCGCGCACGGTTTCGAGATCGATCATGAGCGGCGGGTACCCGAGCATGCGCAGCGCCGCGGCGGCAAACAGGCAGCCTTCCATGCAGTGCGCCGTCCGGTCACGCAAGACGCGCCGGGGCGACCGGCACGTCGGCCCATCGGGCTCCTTGTTGTAGGCGATCTCGTGGTCCAGAAAGTGGGCGATCTTCTCTGGCGTGCTGAGGCGGCGGAAGACGGCTCGCTCGCTCGAATCGAATGGGGACCGGGGCATCGCTGATAGGCTATCAGCCTCAGCTTCGACTTGAGCGCAAATCGCGCCGCGCGCGCAAACAGACGTTGGCGCGTTTCACGGCCGATCTGCGGCGCTTCGTACTCCAGCGGCGCGGGCGCGCCTATGCCTTCGCGACTCGCGCGCGGATCTCGCGCAGCTTGGGCAGGATCTCTCCGAGAGCGACGGGCTCCGAGCCTGGCTGCCCGAGCCCGAAGTACAGGCTGCGGTAAAGCGCGAACAGCTCTTCGTAAACGGCCGCTTCGCTTGGGTTTGGATCGACTACGCGGTAGCTCGGGCACAGCGCGGCCTGAGCCTCTTCAACCGACGGGAAGGCATCGGCGGCGAGGAAGGCAAAGATCGCCGAACCCAGGCTGGTGACCTCCTGCTCGGGCACCAGGACCGGCTTGTTGAAGACGTTGGCGTAGATACGATTCAGCGTCTCGTTGCGCTGCGGAATGCCGCCGCCGTTGATGACGCGGTCGACGCGCACGCCATGTTCCGCCATGCGTTCCAGGATGATGCGCGTGTGGAAGGCGGTTCCTTCGATGGCCGCCAGCAACTCGTCCTGCGCTGTAGTGCCAAGCGTCCAGCCGAGCGTCACGCCGCCCAGATTAGGGTTGACCAGCACCGTCCGGTCGCCGTTGTCCCAGGTGAGACGCAGCAGCCCCGTGGCTCCGGCGCGATGACTCTCAATGCCCTCGCAGAGCGCCTTGACCGTTGTCCCCGCACGCTTAGCGATGGCTTCGAAGATGTCGCCAACCGCGGACAGGCCGGCCTCGATTCCGTAGTAATCGGGATGGACAGAGCCCTTCACCACGCCGCACACGCCGGGGATCAGGCCGGTCTGTTTGGCCATGGCGACGATGCAGGTGGAAGTGCCGACGACGTTCACCACGTCGCCTTCTTTTGCCCCCGCGCCGATGGCGTCCCAATGCGCGTCGAATGCGCCGACCGGGATGGGGATGCCCGCGGGCAGACCCAACTCCTGAGCCCATTCTTCGCACAGACGGCCCATCAGGGCGCTGGAGACAGCGTACTCGCCCGCGAGCTTCTCGCGGATCCCGTCGAGCAGGGGATCCACCGCGCTGAGGAACTGCTGCGGCGGCAGCCCGCCGAGATCGGCGTTCCACATCCACTTGTGACCCATCGCGCAGACGCTGCGCTTCACCTGGGCGGGCTCCGTGTAGCCGCAGAGCGTCGCGGCTACGTAGTCGCAGTGCTCCATGGCCGTGACCATGAGGGCGCGGCGCTCGGGGTTGTTGCGCAGCCAGTGCAGGAGCTTGGAGAAGCCCCACTCGGAGGAGTAGACTCCGCCACACCAGGCCAACGCTTCAAGGCCGGTCTCGCGGCCCTTGGCGGTGATTTCGGCGGCCTCTCCCTTGGCCCGGTGATCGCACCATAGGTAGTAGTCGTCGAGCGGGATCAGCCCCTCGCCAAGTGGGATCACGGTGGAGCCGGTGGTATCGAGCGCCAGCGCGGTCACGGCGGAGCCGGCCACGCCGGCTTTCGCGAGTGCCGCAGCCGTGGCTTCCGCCAGCGAGCGCATGTGGTCGGAATGACGCTGTGTGGCGAAGTCCGGATCTTCGCGCTTCCTCAGGACCGGATACTCGGCCATGGCCGAGCCGAGGCGCCCTTTGGCGCTGTCAAACAGAGAAACCCGCACGCTCTGCGTGCCAAAATCGACGCCCGCAACGATTGACATAAATGAGTACCCGATCTTGAACACTAACAAAACGCGTTGCCGCCGCGCGACCGGAACTCGATTCGCTACGAACCGGTAACGACACACCAGTGCCGCTGCATCGCGAATTCCTCAGGAAGCTTGCATGCGGCCTATTGTCGAACGCGCGGCCACAGAACGCACGGCAGTTATGTAGACCAAACACACGAACGGCGGGCCGGAAGGGCCCGCCGCTCGTGTTCGCCTATAGCGACAGTCGATTTACCAGAGAACCTTGAAGCCCAACTGGATCTGGCGCGGATAGACGCCATTTCCCGTCCAGCTCGTACCGGGCTGGATGGTGCCAAAGTTCGGATCGTACGGGTTGGTGTTGAATTTGTCGTAGCCGTCCCAGAAGTGGTTCAGCACGTTGAACGCCTCGGCGCGGAACTGTGCGCTGATGCGTTCGGTGATCTTGGTGGTCTTGTTCAGCGAGGCGTCCATCGTGAAGGTGCCCCACATGCGGATCTGGCCGCTGCGGTAGGGCGTCTCACGCGGAGCGTAGCCGGGCAGGATCAGCCAATCGTACTTGGATTGATCCGCACCGCAGCCGGCCTGCAGGCTGTAGGACATCGGCTGAATGGAGCCGTCGTTGAGCTGCTGCAGCACGCACGGGCTCCAGCCGCGGGGCTGATAGCTGTGGAAGTTGGCTTTTACCGAAGGGTCGTGAAGCTGCTGGACGTTGCCGGGAAGGTCCGCGGGAATGCCAGACTGCCAGGCATAGGAAGCGGTGGCCTCCCAGCCCGAGATGAGCTTCTTGACCGCGCCATTGGTCGTGGCGCCGAAGCGCTTGCCTTCGCCGAAAGGCAGTTGATAGACCGGCGTGATCTTGACCACGTGCGGACGATCGTAGGTGTAGAGGCCGCTCTGCAACTTGCCGGCCTGCAGATCGTTGAAGCCCCACGATTCCACCTGCTTCGCGAAGGTGTAGTTGGCGAGCAGGGTCAGCCCGCCCTTCGTGCGGTAGTTGTAGGAAATCTGCATCGAGTTGTAGTTCACAAAGCCGTCGTTGCGGCCCTGTTGAGTGAGCCAGGTGTACTGCGGATAGGGGCGCATCATCTGCCAGCGCGACGTGGTGGGCGACGTTCCGAGTCCAGTGCCCGCAAAGGCAGGGAGGTTATAGAACGGGTTGGGAACCTGAGCGTCGCAGTAGGCGGCGTTCCCGCCTTCTTCCAGGAAGCAGGTCTTGCGATCCGCAAGGTTCGGCTCGTCATTGCCGGCGTTGGTCTGCAGATTGCGAATGCGGTTGCCGACATACTTCACGTCCAGGGTGGACGCTTGGCTGACAGCATACTGGAAGCCGAACGAGAACTGGTTCGAATCGGGAATCTTGAAGCTGTGGTCGAACCAGTTGAAACCGTTGCCGACGTAGGACAGAGCGCCTAGCGAAGAGCCGGGCGGCGTGTTGATACCGCTCGGATACGGGTTGCTGATCATATTAGGAATCGGGCGTACGGCCGCCGTCGAGCGACGTGACCATATTGGTGTTGTTGCTGAAGCCGTTGTATTGCAGGTAGTCGTTGGACGGATTCATGAAGTAACGGCCGTAGCCGCCGCGGATAACCAAACGCGGCGAAATCGCATACGCGAAGCCGATGCGCGGCTGGAAGTTGCCCCAACGGGTGGCCGAAGCCGTAGTAGGAGTGCCGTTCACGCCCGCGAACGTCATGCCGCCCTTCAGGCTGGAGAGTTGCGGATAGAGCGCCATCATGTCAGGCGAGATCTGAGAGGCGATCGGGCTGGCGGCGGTGGCGTTGAAAGGACCGTTCAGCCTGTTGTACTTCTCGCTGGGCGGCGTATTGATGTCATAGCGCAGACCGACGTTCACGGTCAGTTTGCGGGTCACCTTCCAGTCATCCTGGAAGAAGGGAGCGATATACCACTGCTTGAAGAACGGATAGGCCGGGTAGTTGGAACTGCCGTTGTCTGCGTAGCCCAACAGGAACGATGCCCAGCTATTGCCGCTCAGGCCATCGCCCTGGTTCCAGACATTCTGGGTAAAGGCGCCGTTGGAGTGGAAGTAGAGGATATTGCCCGTATCGCCGATCAGATACTGGTTCTGGCGCACGTCGATGCCGGTGTGGATCGTGTGAGAACGCCAGATTTTCGTCAAGCTGCTTTCAATGCCGTAGTTGTTCGTGATGTTGACGCCGCGGTAGCGTCCCATCGCCGTGTAGCCGTCAAACTCCCAACGGCCAAAGTACGTGGGCTGCGGGAGCTGGCCGATCAGGGATGTGGGCAGGTTCAGCTTCGACAGGTCGAAGTTCTCGTTGCCCCGTCCATAGCCCTTCTCGATGAAGCGGTTGTTGGAAAGGCGGACATTGAGCACGGTGCTGGCGTTAATTGTGCTTACCCAGTCGAGCACATAGGCGTCGTTGATGCGCTGGAAGGGCTGCTGGCCATCCATGCCAGGGCCTTCGACGCCGTTGTCGTTGCGCTCTTCGGTTCGGTCGTTTGAGGCATGACGGAAGAACGCGCGGTTCTTGTCGCCGAAGTTCCAGTCGAACTTCAGGATCAGGTTGTAGAACTTGTCCTTATCGAAGTAGTTCGGCAAGCTCAGATCGTTGGTGCCGTAACCCACGCCCGGAGTGGTGACGTTGGGGGTTGGCATGTAGGAGAAGACAGCCGCCGCAGTCGGGTTGATGCGGGAGGCGGGAATCTGATTGTTGGCGAAGGGGATACGATTCGTGACGGTGCCGCCAGTCGCGTTGTAGGCGGCGGTCATCGGATCGTAGATCGTAATGTTCTGGCCGGAGGCGTTGGTCAGCTTACTGAAGTCGCCGTTACGCATGTCCATTTGGGGGAAGCTGCGAACCAGCGGATTGGGTGTTCCTTCGCGGTAGTTTTCGAAACTTCCCAAGTAGAACAGCTTGACCTTGCTTTCCTTCTTGAGCAGCCAGGGCAAGTAGATCGGTCCGGAAACCTGGCCGCCATACTGGTCGAGATAGTGCTCGGTCTTCTTCGCGCCTTGGGCGTTGTTCTGGAAGGTGTTGGCATCCAGGGCGGTGCGGCGGAGGAACTCATAACCTGTCCCATGGAATTGGGATCCGCCACTCTTCAAGATGGCATTCATGACGCCGCCGCTGGTCTTGCCGTACTGCGCGTCATAGGTGTTTTGCTGGATACTGAACTCCTGGACCGCATCCACGATCGGCACGTATGCGATGTTGTTGGAGCCCATTTGCGCGTTGTTGGGCGCGCCGTCGAGCAGGAATTCGTTGTTCGAGTTCCAGCCGCCGTTGATGATCCATCCGGCGATGGCGCCGTTATCGAAGGGGCGCTGCCAAATGGAGGAACCGGTGAAGCCCACGCCGGCCATAATGGTGCCGAGCATGAACGGATTGCGGGCGTTCAACGGCAATTCGGCGACCTGGAGGGTGTCGACAACGCCGCCGCCGCTGGCCGACTGCGTATCGAGCATTTCAACCTCGCCGGTGACTTCGACGCGCTCGGTCACCGCGCCGACCTCGAGAACGACGTCGAGTCCGGCGGATTGTCCCACCTGAAGCGTCAGCGACTCGCGAATGAACTCCTTGAAGTTCGGCGAACTGACGCTGACACGATAAACGCCCGGGCGCAACAACGGAACCGTGTAACTGCCGGTCGCGCTGCTCTTGGCGGACGTGCTTTCCTGATTTTCCAGATTGAGTGCCGTGATTGTGGCGCCTGCAACGGCGCCTTTGGATTGATCAGTAATGTGCCCACTGATGTTGGCACGAAATTCCTGCCCGTAGACCAGACTTGAGGCTACGAGTAAGCCCACGAGGGCTAGGTATTTACGAAGCACTATTAACCCCCTAATTCGTCTGTGAACCGTCCAAACGAGCGGACACACCCCCACCTTCTCCGGTTCACAGCAGAAGTGGGCGGAGCAATAATGCGCTCTCTCTTGGGCTTTATCGCATGGCAAAACGCCTGCTCAAATCGACTGAGCAAGGCGCGGTAATACGTTGAAACACCGCGAGGAGAGCGAATCTCTAAAACGCGTTCCCGAACCCCCTGTTGGTTGCAAGCTGGAACGCAGTACCCCTAACACATGAAAACGCTTGCATGGGTATGCTATCACTAGATGGGTGCGGGCAATAGCCCTTTGGGAAAAGTTAATCTGCCGATACGGCCTATCGCGTTGAATTCTTGAGGCTTATCTGGTGTTGCACCGAAGTGACGTTAATGTTAATCGCGCATTTACTTTGGCTGCTTGCTCAGGCCGGCACGCTGCCTGACGCGCAAGCGGCGAAGGCTGAAGGCGTCCGTGCCACTCAGGCGGGGAACTTCGAACTCGCCGAGCGCGCCTTCGGACGGGCCTGCCAGCTCGCGCCCAAGCTCTCCAGCGCCTGTTTCTTTCATGGCCGGGTGCTCTATTACCTGAACCGCTTTGCCGAAGCTCTTCCGGAACTTCAGAAGTCCCTCGATGCGGGCGAACCGGCGGGCCGCGTTTTCTCCACGCGCGCGCAGTGTCTTGAGGCGCTTGAACGAAACGAAGAAGCCGAGGCCGAACATCGCAGGGCGATCGCTATCTCGCCCGACGCGCAGTTCCTGATGCGCTATGCGCTCTTTCTGTATCACCAGGGGCGGGCACGCGATTGTCTCGAACCACTAGGCCGCGCCCTCGCCGCCAGTCCCGAGGATTTTGACGCACACCTGATGATGGGGCGCGCCCTGCTGGAACTCGATCGGGTCGAAAGCGCCCTGGAGCATCTGGAGACCGCATTACGTTCCAGGCCGGGTTCCACCCAGGCCCACCTGCTGGCGGCGAAGGCTTGCCAGCGCCTGGGGTTTACCCAACGCGCCAAAGCGCATTTAGACGCTATTCAGGCTCCCGAACCTTGAGCACACGGTCCGGCGCAGGGTTCTGAATTCGCTGCTTCACGCCCGATGGCCACTCGATCTCCACTGCTGTAATTGTGGGACTGGAGCCGAGACCGAATCGCACGAGTTTCTCACTCGCGCTGGCGTATCCAACCGCAGTCGTACAGCGGTTCCATTGTTCTCCCGAGGGGGTGATCAAGTGGAGCCGGGCGCCAATGCCGTCGCGGTTCGAGCGGGTGCCTTCCAGATCGAACGCTACCCAATGCCGCCCCTGGCCCGCTCGGTTCAGAAGCAACGCAGGCGGCTGTCCCAATCGCGACAGCACGACGTCGACGCGGCCGTCGCCGTCGAAATCGGCAAACGCCGCGCCGCGATGCTGCGCCGCCTCGCCGATTTCTTCGGCTTCGAACCTGAGCGGCGCGCGTTGCCAGAACACGCGGCAGCGTTGACGGGATGGACGGCTGGAGAACCGTTCGCTGTTGTCGTTCACGTCTCCATCGGCGGTGAAAATGTCCTTCCGCCCATCGAGATCGAAGTCGAACACGCCGGTGCCCCATCCGCTATAGGCAACGCTCAAGTGGCCCAACCGGCTCAAGTAGGTCAGATCCTGGAACAGACCGCCGCCGCGATTGCGGTAGAGAGGAAACGTTTCGTTCGCGAGCGAGGTCACGAACAAATCGTCCAGGCCATCGTTGTCGATGTCGCGGAAGTCGACTCCCATGCTGGACAGCGCCCGTCCATCGTCGTTGAGCGCAACGCCGCTGGCCAATGCCGTCTCCTTGAACTTCATCCCGCCTTCGTTGTGGAACAGAAAATTAGGCATCGTATCGTTGGCCACGAAGACGTCTATGCGCCCGTCGTTGTCGTAGTCTCCAATTGCGACGCCCATGCCCTTGCCCACATGGGCCGCGACACCCGATTCAATCGATACGTCTGTGAATGTACCGTCCCGATTGTTGCGCAGCAGCGTATTCGGCAACCCTCGATAAAACCGTGGGTGGCAATAAGTGCGAATGCCCATGCTCAATTCGCCACAAGTGGGTTCGGTAAGCGGGTCCCAATGTACGTAGTTAGCGATGAACAGGTCGAGCCACCCGTCTCCGTCGGCATCGAAAAAAACCGCGCCCACCGCCCAGCCCGTTTGAGGGATGTGCGCCTTCGCGGTCACATCTTCGAACGTGCCATCTCCACGGTTGCGATAAAGCGTGTTGCGCCCCACCCCCGCTACGAAAATATCCGGCCATCCATCGTTATCGAAGTCCGCAACGGCTGCCGCGATCGAGAATCCCTGGCCTGCAAGGCCCGCCCGTGCGGTGACGTCTTCAAATGTGCCATCGCCGCGGTTGCGGTATAGCCGGTTCCACCATTGAGGACCGTCTTTCACCAGGCCCGGCTGAGGAGCGCCATTGGTCACGAATACATCGGGCTTGCCGTCGCGATCGAAGTCGATTACTGCAATTCCCCCGGCCATCGTCTCGATCTGATGTTTGTCGGCAGTCGCGGCGTTGTTCAGGACTGCGTTGAGGCCGCTGTGCGCCGAAATGTCCTCAAATGAGGGCGGCGCATTGCCAGGCACGGCAAGCGGACCCATCGCGGCCGCCAACAGACAGCAACTCAGCCTCGCGCATCGGATTCCAGCCGGCCCTCGCCCCATATCTCGCCGTCTATCATATTCGAGATCGACCGGGATTCGTGGCGCTTCGGGCATTTCGCGAGCGCTTCAGCCGGCCACGGGATGCGCAAATTCGCGTTCGACGCTACGCTGGAGAAACGACCATGCTACTGAAGCAACTGCGGGAAGAAGTGCTCGAAGCCAACCTGGAAATCGTGCGGCGCGGCCTGGTGCTGTACACGTTCGGCAACGCCAGCGGATACGACCCCGAGAGCGGGTTGGTGGTGATCAAGCCCAGCGGCGTACCGTTCGACCGGTTGACGCCAGCCGACATGGTTGTAACGAATCTCGATGCGCACGTGGTGGAAGGCGACCTTAAGCCTTCTTCCGACGTAGACACGCATGTCGAGCTCTACAAAGCCTTCACCGGCGTGGGTGGCATCGTTCACACGCATTCCACCGCGGCAACCGCGTGGGCGCAGGCCGGGCGCGAGATCCCGTGCTTCGGCACCACGCACGCCGACTACTTCCACGGCGCGGTCCCGGTCACTGGTCCGCTCTCGGATGAAGAGATCGGCGGCGAGTACGAGCGCAACACGGGCTTTGCGATTCTGCGCCGCTTTGAGAGCCTGGATCCGCTCGCTTTCCCGGGAGTGCTGGTACGCAACCACGGACCATTTACGTGGGGCCCCTCGCCGGCGAAAGCGGCCATGAGCGCGGTGCTGCTGGAAGAGATCGCGCGCATTGCGGCGCAAACCGAAGCGCTGAATTCCTCGGTGCAAGCTATCCGCCGGACGCTCCACGACCGGCATTTCTTGCGCAAGCATGGGCCGAAGGCAACGTACGGGCAGGGCTGAGGGCTCCGTCGGGACGCTCCGCTAGCCGCCCATATCGAATACGACTTTGTACCCGCCGTCTTTCTGTTTCCGCCAGAGCGTTGAGTAGCGGCTTTCACGCTTTTGCACTTCGCCCTTTTCGTCACGCCAGGAGAGGGTTGCGCGCCCAAACGTGTAGCCGAGCGTGCCATCCGAGGAGATGTCGGAATAGACCGGCCACCAATGAATGCTGAAATCGCGCTGGGCGAACATCTTCGAGTAATAGTCGCGTAACGCAGTCTTGCCGACGATCACGTCCTTGGCGCCCTCGATGCGAGCGTCTTCGGCAAACCAGCTCATCCATCCGTCGAGTCCGCGTGCGGACGTATCGCGGTCGAAGGCCTTGTCGGCGTCCATGAGTACCGTCGCCGCATCGCTCTGCGCGAACAGCGCGGCTGAAGCCAGAGTGAGCAGCAGGAGTAGGGTTCGCATGGGTCGAGTGTACAGGGTCGATTCGCGTGCAGTCTTGAATTGCGAGGAATTCCGCGGCGAACGATGCGAATCTGAAGGGATAGGCATGGACATTCGCTGGCGCGACAAACTGCGGGACATCGTTGAGGAACCGTCACACCAGGTTCTTGCGCTGATCATCGGGGCGGCCGTGGGCTCGGCCATCGTGCTCTTCATGGTCTGCACAGACCGCATGCACCAACTGTTCTTCGGTCCGGCGACGCCGGTCTGGCTGCGGCCGCTCGTTCCCGCATTGGCTGCGCTGGTCGCCGGCTATCTGCTGCAGCGGGTCTTTCCCGACGCGCGCGGCAGCGGCATCCCGCAGGCGAAGGCGGCGCTGGTGGCGGGCGGCGGCTACATCAGTCTCAAGACAGTGATTGGAAAGTTCTTTTGCTGTTCGCTCTCCCTGGGTAGTGGAATCGCACTGGGGCGCGAAGGGCCGTCGGTTCACATCGGGGCCGGCATTGCTTCGGTGCTGGCGCGAAAGCTGGGCCTCAAGAAAGCGGACGTCCAGGCGCTGGTCCCGGTGGGGGCCGCGGCGGCCCTGGCGGCCGCGTTCAACACACCTATGGCAGGCGTGCTATTCACGCTGGAAGAGTTGCTGGGAGATCTGAACGCGCGCTTGCTCGGTTCGGTGGTGATTGGCGCTGCTACTTCATGGATGGTGTTGCACCTTTTCCTGGGCGACTCACCGCTTTTCCACGTACCGCCCTACTCGCTGGTGCACCCCTCCGAACTCGTATTCTATGCGCTGCTGGGCGTCCTGGGCGGCTGCGTCTCCGCGGCGTTCTGTTTTGCCGTGCTGCGGTTGCGCGGCTATTACCGCCGGTTGCCGAAATGGTCGGTCGTCTTCCAGCCCGCGAGCGGTGGACTGAGCGCTGGCCTGCTGGCACTGCGCAGCGCTGAAATCCTCGGCGCGGGCTACGGCGCGGTGGATCTGGCTCTGCATGGACGCATTGGCGGTATGGAGATGCTGATCCTGTTGGTTCTGAAACTAGCGGCGACGGCGCTATGCTATGGCTCCGGCAATGCGGGCGGAATTTTCGGCCCGAGCCTCTTCCTGGGCGCGATGCTCGGCGGCGGCGCCGGGTCGCTGGTTCACGCCTGGTTTCCCGCCACCACGGGACCGGCCGGCGCCTACGCCCTGGTCGGGATGGGCACCACGTTCGCGGGCATCATCCGCAGCCCGATTACTTCGGTGGTGATGATCTTCGAGTTGACGCGCGACTACAACATTATCGTGCCGCTTATGATCTCTAACCTGGTCAGCTTCGCTGTCGCCCGGGCGATCATCCAGACGCCGATTTACGAGGCTCTGGCGATACAGGACGGCGTGCACCTTCCGGCTACCAAAGGGCACGGCGACGAGCCCGAACACGTGGTGGGAGACGCGATGCGCAGTCCGGCGGTATTGCTCTCGCCTGACACCAGCGCTTCCGCGGCGCGTTTGCTCGTGCCGGACGGCGACTGCCTGATCGGGCATGACAACCATCTGACGGCCATCTTACGTGGGCGGGATTTGGATGAGGCACTGCGTAAAGGCCAGGGCGAGCGAATGGTGTCGGCCGTACTCCAAAACACGGAAGGGCAAAGGCCCCCGCTCCTGTTCCCCGACCAGTCGGCCGACCTGATTCTTCACTATCTGGGCCAAGCCAATCTCAGTGTTCTGCCGGTTGTGGACCGGCGGGACACCAGCCGGGTGTTGGGAGAAGTCACTCTCGACGACGTGCTCGCGCTCTATCACGGCGGACGCCACCCGGCACAAGATTGAGGCCTTTTCGAGACCGGGGCGCGACGAACTGCGAAAAATATCTGGAAATCTTTTATCCCAGCCCTATTCACTTCTCCTCAGGCAACCGATTCACTGTCTGAAAGGCGCCGCCGACCCGAATTCAAGGAAGGGCAGGACGGCAGCCTTCAGACTTTTGGCAGGAATTGCAGACGATGAGCAGCAGTAGAGGAGAATATCGCGTGGGCGTGGTTTTTACTTCTGACAATCAAGTGGAGCGGTTGGCGGACCGGTTCACTCACGAAGACGGCAAAATTGACCTGACGCATCTGAACGATGCGTTTCAGCGCGCAAAGTTCAAAGAGGGCGAGAACGCTCGGGAGGAGGTACCGGACGGCTACTACGACGTCGTGGTGGAGGACGTCCGGCTCGGGAAAACGCCTCGCACGGGCAACCCGATGCTGAGCTGGAAGCTCTGCATCGTCAGCGAAGATTTTGAAGGCCGGATTTTGAACAAGAACTGTATCATCACCGAGAAGTCCTTGGCCTTCCTGAAGGACGATCTGGAAAGGTGCGGCCTGAACCTCACCCGGCTGTCCGAGCTTCCGCTCCACATCAAGAATTTGTTTGGACTCAAGATCAACGTGCTGAAGAAGACCAAGGACCAGTGGACCGACATCCACTTTGTGAAAGTGCAGCCGCCGGAACGCGACGACATTCCGTTCTGACTCCGACGCGGCCTGCCCTGCCACGCCGCGCGGTGGGGCAGGCGTGGTGGGGCCGGCCTTCAGCCTGCTCGGGGCGTTCAGTCCCGCCCCCTCTGCTGGACGGCAACACCCGTTCCACGCTGATGCACAAGCTGAAGGCTTGCCGGTACCCGCGCTCCCGGACAGGGCATTCGACAGGAGTTCGAGTGAGGCCGGTCAGTCGTGCGAATCGGCGATCATCTTCTTCAGGTCGGCGAGGCTCGACTCAACCGAGTCCCAGGCTCCCGGATAGAACGACAGGTCGATGCACCACCAGTTGGTCGGACAGATGGCAAGCATCTTGGGCATGACGACGCGCCAGGGAATGACGCCGGCATGGAACGGTCGATGCGTTGACGTCTCGTCGCTATAAAGAGACCCGTCAGTGTCCACAACGTGAACGCTGCCAATGCGCCCTCTTAGAAGATCGAGGAATTCGTTGACGCCGCCTTCCAGGGTCTCTTTCCGGCCGTGCTGTCGTGCGCCCACGACACTGCAAACGTAGGCGTGCGCCGTGTCGAACACGAGTTGGAACCACGGATGTCCGACTTTGTCGTGCAGCGCTACGACTTCGGAGGGCTTGTTAAAAACGAAGCCAGGCTCAAACTCCCAGACAATTGCGACTTGCGCTTGACGTCCAAGGTCGGCGCAATCGCGCCAGAGGTCGCCAAGCCGATGAAACGCTTGATGGTACTCGCCGTCGCTGAGCGAACCAGGCGCGGCCACCGTGTCGATGCGGATAGAGGGCGAACCGATGTCGGAGCAGAGGTCGAGCAGCCGGCGGAAGAGTTCGACATAACGTTCGCGATTTTCGGGGACTAGGGGATTGACCGAGGTGAGGTCGGCGGAATAGCTCGAAATCCCCAGGCCGTAGTCGCCGAGCATGCGGCGCAGCCCCGCTCGCTCAGCCGCGCCCGGATAGGCCTCCAGCGTGACATGAGGAGGAAAGCCGCACAGTTCGACTCCCTCATAGCCGGCCTTGGAAAGCCGTTCACAGATCTGGTCGAGGGACTTGGGATTGGCGGCGTGAGGACCGAAGGTGAAGGACCAAGCACCCATCGAAATTTTCATGACTTTGGCGTCCAATCCATTTTGGCAGGTTCCACAAAGGCGCGGCGGCATAATTGCAAGCGTGAAAGTCAGGGACCGCCCATGCCCATCAGGTGCAGTCGGTGCAACCGATCAACCTTCGGCCAGCGCATCGAGCCGTCGCCTCTAGCCTTGACTTATCTCCTGCAAATACAACAGAATGGGGGAGATTTCCCGCAGTCCCCCGGGAGAATTGGGAACCGTCGGCGGAGCCAGCGACAGAAATGACAAGATTCCTTAGAATTCTTCTCGGCGCTTCGGTGGCCCTGGCCGTGGCGTGGGGAACCACTTCCACGCGTCACAAGACTCACAAAAAGGGCGTCCAGCCGCATGTCTCCTCAGCGGCGAAATCCGGCAAACAGTCAACCAGGAGAGCCGCGCGCCCGGTAGCGGTGTCCGCGCCGGCGAAGCCCAGCGCAGCCACGAAAGCGCCGGTCCGGCCTCTGCGGGTCCGGAGATCGGCCAGCCCCTGGGATGCGCCGACTTACGCCGACTCTACGATTGGCGACCTCCTGGACGGCGAGGATCTTCAGGTCAGGCGGGCGGCAGTGGACGCGCTGGGCCCGTTCAACGGATCGGTAGTGGTCGTCGATCCTGCGAACGGCCGCATTCTCAGTATGGTCAACCAGCGCCTGGCGTTGACTGGCGCCTACCAGCCTTGTTCCACCATCAAGTTGGTCGCGAGTCTCGCTGCGCTCAACGAAGGCTTGATCGATAAAGACACGCGCGTGCGCATCTCGCGCAATGTGTCTATGGACCTGACCACGGCGATCGCACGTTCGAACAACGCATACTTCGCGAACCTTGGCGAGAAACTGGGATTCGAGCGGGTCCAGCAATATGGCCGGCAGTACGGCCTTGGAGAAAAGGCCGGTTACGGGCTGGAAGGGGAGAGCCCGGGAATCTTCCCAGACAAGAAGCCGCGCGAGATTCCCGTCGGCATGATGACCAGCTTTGGCGAGGCGATCGGCATCACGCCGCTGCAATTGGCCGCGTTGGTGACTTCGATCGCCAACGAGGGGACTCTGTTCTTCCTGCAGTATCCGCGAAACGAGTCGGAAATCGAACAATTCGCGCCACGAGTAAAGCGATTCCTCGACATCCGCGGGGCTGTCCCCATGCTGAAGCCGGGCATGCTCGGCGCGACCGACTTTGGCACGGCGCGCCGCGCAAGCTACGACCCGAGCGAGCCGATTTTCGGCAAGACTGGTACTTGCTCGGACGCACGCACGCACCTGGGATGGTTCGGAAGCTTCAACGAAGTTGCCGGCCGGAAGTTGGTGGTCGTGGTTCTGCTCACCGGAGGCAGCGGCGTAAGCGGCCCGGTGGCCTCGGGTGTCGCCGGGCAGGTGTACAAAAGTCTCTCGCAGCAGCGATATTTCGCGCCGCGCGCGACGGCGTCGACCGTCGGCCAACCCTGATTGACGACGAACCTTCCAAGTAAAAGGGCCGCCCGGATGGGCGGCCCTTTTCAATTCCAGATGTCCGAGATCGTTCTTCAGACGACGTGCGGCGTGATCATCTTGACGATGTCGCCCTTGCCCACCGCGCCAACGCGCTGGTCGACAACCTTGCCGTCTTTGAACAGCAGCAGGGTGGGAATGCCCCTGATGTTGTAGCGCATGGCGGTTTCGCCATTCTCATCGACGTTTACCTTCCCGACCTTCAATTTGCCGGTATATTCCTCGGCAACACCCTCGACGGTCGGACTGATCATGCGGCATGGGCCGCACCACTCCGCCCAGAAATCCAAAAGAACGGGGACGCCGGAAGTGGAGACTTCCTGATCGAAATTCGCGTCGGTGATATCAACAGTAAACTTGCCCATTGACTTGATTCTCTCTCCATTCGGTTCTGATGATTCTCGCGCGTTCACGGATTCAGTCCCGGCCTAGCAGCCTCTCGTAAAGCTGTGAGTACGCGTTCGCGGAGACCGCCCATGAGAAATCCTTGTCCATCCCCCGGATCATTCTCGCCGTCCAGGCATCGCGGTTACGGTATGCGCCCAGGGCCGCACGCAGGCTGTCGTAAAGCGCTCCCGTCGAGTACCAGGAGAACTTGAACCCGGTGTCATCCTGAATGGTATCATCCAGTCCTCCCGTGGCGCGGACCACCGGGACCGTACCGTACTTCAGACTGTATATCTGGTTCAAACCACACGGTTCGTACAGACTCGGCATCAGAAACAAGTCGGAGCCCGCCTCGATCTTGTGCGACAGCGCGTTGTTGTATCCGATCCAGACTCCAACCTTTCCGGGGAACCGCCGCTGCCACTCGTTGAATAGCTGTTCATAACGCCATTCGCCGCTGCCCAAAACGACGAGTTGGATGTCGTTCTCCTGAAAGAATGGGGCCAACCCGGCAATCAGGTCGAAACCCTTCTGGGGGACGAATCTGGAGACAATGCCGATCAGGGGCCGTTCGGGCTTGTCCGTGGGAAGGCCGAATTCTTTGAGCAGTTCGAGCTTGCAGGCCCGCTTCCCCGTCAGATCGGTAGCGGAGTAATTCGCCTGGATCAGATTATCGGTGGCCGGATCCCACTCGGTGTAATCCACGCCATTCAGGATACCTGTGAGCGCGCCGGAACGAAGCCGTAGAACGGGGTCCAGCCCGAAGCCGCCCTCGGGCGTCTGAATCTCGCGCGCGTAGGTCGGACTGACGGTGGTCAGCCAATCTGACGTCGCCAGCCCGCCTTTGAGGATGTTCAGATCGCCGTGGTACTCCAGCTTGTCCGGCGAGAACCAACCGCCGTTGAGACCGAGATCCCAGAAGCATTCCCTGCCATAGCGGCCCTGATAGCCGAGGTTGTGGATGGTGAGCATTGTCCGGACGTGATCGAAGACAGGGTTGCCGTGCTGCTGATCCGCTTTGTAGATGGGCACCATCGCCCCCTGCCAATCGTGGCAATGCAGGATGTCGCAAGGGAAGACGGTCTGCGCCACGCCAAGAGCCGCAAGGGAGAGTACGGCGAAGCGCCGATGGTTGTCGCCATACTCGCGGCCGCCGTCGTCGTACAGCCCGCTCCGGTCGAAAAAGTAAGGGGCCTCGACGAAGAAATAGGTGACGTCGTTGTGAACGGCCTTGCGGATGTCCACGCGGTAGGGCGTGGAGCCGGCGTAAACCACCATGTTGTCAAAGGCGCTCTCGGTCTGGTCCCAGGGGATGCGGCGGTAGCGCGGCATCACAATCGCCACTTCGTGGCCCAGCTTCATCAGTTCGACAGGCAACGCGCCCGTCACGTCCGCCAGACCGCCCGATTTGGCGAAAGGCGTAGCTTCGCTGGCCACCATCAAAATCCGGCTCATTCGCTAGTCTCCGTTGGGAACGATTGCGGTATGTGTCCCGCTTGCCATCATAACCGCCGGGCCCGCGGAGCGGAGTGATGCCACGGAAACTTGGGGTGCGGGCACTCTGGCGCACGATTTATCGCGCGGCGTCGGCACTCTTGTTGACGTCCGGCAAACATGGCGGCACGTGTGCCACTACTGCACACTAACGCGTGCACCACCAGACTCGGTTCAGTAGGACCACCTGACACCGATCTGCAGCGTTCGCGATTCCAAAGCCACGGTGGGAGTCAGCGGCGGGCCGGCGATGATTCGGCCCGACTGGTCCACCTGGGCAATCGTATCCAGGCCGGTGATGTTGCTGTGATTGAACAGATTGGAACATTCGACGAACAACTCCGCTTCCAGGCGCTCCCACACGGGGAGCAGCCGCCCATAGCGGATGTTGGCTTGGACCAGCGCCGGTGCGCGCATGGTGTTGCGCCCAATGAAAAGCGGACGCTGCAGCGTTGCGGGTATGCTGGCATCGCCGTTGAGCACGCGGTTCGAACCGAGATTCAACGCGTCTCCGCTCGATGCCGAGAGAATGAACGAAACTCGGTTGTGATTCGCCAGGCGGGCAGCCAGGCCAGGCGCCATTCGGAAGCGCGGTTCGAAGACGCCGTATGCCAGCAGAGCGTGCCGCCGGTCGGTCGGGGAATTGCCCCGGTCGCGAGCGCGGTTCGAAGGATCCGATGGCAGCAGATCCAGGGAGTCCAGGACGTTCTGCTCCGGCGCGTCGTCAATGGCGTGAGACCATGTGTAGCTGAGCGAATACTCTCCGTAGGAAGCGACGCGCCGCCGCAGCGTTGCGGTGAAGGCGTTGTAGCTGGAATTGCCCACCGATTCGGCCGAGAGGATGTTGTTGAATTGCGGATAGAGACGGGCTGAGCCGTAAATGGGCCGCCCGTCGGCCAGCGCCCCGCCGGAGGGCAAAACGTTGATGTTGCGGTAGACAGGCAGCCCCGAGCCCGCGACGCCGGAGTAAGTCAGCGCCATGTAGGTGTTCTCCGCGAGTTGGCGGCTCATCTGCGCGTTCCACTCCACGGCGCGCAGCGGCCGGAAGTTCGGATCGACCGTTGTGATATCGAGCGCCGCTTGTCCGTAACCGGGCGGCGGCGTCCGCACCACGCCGGGAAATGTTGGCGCAAAGCCGGAATCGGGGCCTGTGGTCAGCGTGAAGAACCTCGGGCGCCCGTTGTTCTGGAGCGCCCTGCGGTAGAGGTCGGTCTGCGGTGGGTCATAAAAAATGCCGCCATTCAGGCGAACCACCGTCCGCCTGGACCGGCCAGGGGACCAGGCCAGACCGAGGCGCGGCGCATAATTCAGGGTTGCGGTCCGGAATTGTTTCGACCAGGCGAATGCCGCATCGGGACTGCCGCCCGGCACGCGGTAAAGATCCCAGCGCAGGCCGGCGCTGACCGTCAGATTCTGCCGCGCTCTCCAACTGTCTTCCACGTAAAGCCCGAGAAAAAGCGAATCGTAACCAATGGTCGGGCGGCCGAACGTTTGCGTGTAGTTCTGGTACGATTTCCCGTTAGCGCCACTGCGCGCGGACAGATAGTCATCCACTGTGGCGAAGGTGTATTGCGCAAAGGCCGGGTACGTATTGTTATCCAGGACGTAACGAAGCGAAAAGCCGGCCTTCAATGCGTGAGAGCCCTTACCGTACGCCAGGTTGCCCGCCGTCTCGGGGTTCTTCTCGCTGAACCGATAGCCTAGCGACTCCGAACCGCCAAAGCTGATTACGCCGGGGATTAAGTAGGATGGTCCTCGCACGCTATCCTTACCGGCGAGGTCCTTCAGAGAGCGGGTTGCCACCTGAAACCGAAGTTCAGCGGTAAGCCCCGGGCCGAGAGACGAAATCCATTGAGCGGCCACAGCCGGCGCCCGGTCCTGCAACGTGTAGGTCTGCGACAAAACTTGCAGCGAAGAGGCCGCTCCGGAGTCCGGAGAGTCATTGGCATAGCCGGTGTAACGAATGAACGCGCGGTTGCGGTCGTTCCATTGCCAGTCGGCGCGGCTCATGATGAATTGGTTGGACTGCGCGCGCGGGATCGGACGCGCGTAAGCTGCCGGGAGGCTTAGCCGCGATAGAACGGCGGGGTCAATCGTCACGGGTTGGGGTAGATCGCGATCCACCCACTCATAACCGGCGAAGACGAAGAGACGGTCGCGGATGATGGGGAAGCCCGCGTTGCCGTACACGTTGTCCATATTGGAGTCGGGGGTATTCTGCGCGTCCGGAAGCAACGCAGAGCGGGAGGTGAAGGCGGTGCGCCGCAACAGGTATGCAACCTCGGAGTGCAGGTCGTTGGAACCGGAACGCGTGACCGCGTTGTAGACGGTTCCGGCAGTGTTTCCGAACTCCGCGAGGAACCCGCCGCCCGTCTGCTGCACTTCCTCCACCCATGTGTTCGAGATGGTCATCAGGCGGGTGCCCGACCGGTCGCTCTCCGTGTTGCTGGATCCGTCCAATTGGTAGCTGACGCGGTTTGTGAACCCCGAAGTATTCACCTTCGAGGGCACGTTGAACTGCGAATTGTCGTGGCCGCTGACGCCGGGCTGCAACAGTAGGAAATTCAGGTTGTTCCGCGAGACTAAGGGCAGGCCCTGAATGGAATTGGCTCCGATGTTCGTGCCGAGGTCCGAGCGGGCGCTCTCAAGCACTGGCGCGCCCCGCTCCACTGCGATAGTTTGCTGGATGCTGGCCACACTAAGGTCAAAGTCCACGGTGACCACGGCGCCCGCCTCCAGGCGGATACCGGCCCTCTCCACACGAGCGAAGCCCGGCGCTTGTACCGCCACGCTGTATTCGCCCAGCGGAAGCAGCGGGAACCGGAAAAGCCCCAATTCGTCGGTCAGCGTCCGGCGGCGCAAGGACGTGGACGCGTTCACTACTTCCACTGAGGCGTTCGGCGACGGGAGCCCTTGTGCATCGAGCACAACTCCTTGAATCACTCCATCGACGGCGGCGGATTGGGCTCGCGCCGCCTGCAACCCGCTGAGCGCAATGCAGGCCACCAGCGGGAAAAGTTGTCCCCAATGCTTTCCACGAAGTCTCGGTAGGTGGGCCATTTCAGGTCAGACGCCGTCCACACACCCACTATTCCATGGGACCGCCGCCGATCCAACCTGTGGCTCAAAGGAGGACATGTAAGATTCGTTTGATCGTAACCAAGTTGAAGTGCGAGTCAGTCTGTTGTGTGCTATCTTTCGATATAGATCCTAGGATAGGATCCTCCGATTGGTTTATTCAGTGAGTTCTTGGACAGATTTGAACGCGTGAGCTTCATTCGCCGAATCACCCCTGCCTTCGGCGGATTTCTCAGGGCCGCCGCCGACGCCACATTGGCGGCGGCCATTTTTCTTCTGCCATCGCGGATCCGCCCAATTCGGGGGCTTCAGGCTACCGTTGTGTACGCTCGAATCTATAATGGTGTAGTCAGGAGCCGTCGCCAAGCGCATGGATGACCTCAAGAACATAGATCACCTCAAGGCAAAGATGCTTGAGGAAATCACAAAACTCGAACACGAACTCCGCAACGAGTTGCCCAAGGAGATCCTCAAGGCGCGCGCGCACGGCGATCTGCGTGAAAACGCGGAGTTTCATGCAGCGAAGGAGCGGCAGCGGTACGTGGACGCGCGGCTTTCCAAGCTCCAATTGCGGCTCTCCGAGCTTTCCCTGGTGGACATGAGCAAGATTCCCCGTGACCGGGTGGGGTTGGGCTCCAGGGTGTTGGTTCTGGATGTCAATAAAGACGAAGAGAAGTCTTATAAGCTGGTGGCGAGCGAGGAGTCGGATGTCACCAATGGCCTGATCTCCACGAGTTCGCCGATCGGCAAGGGACTCTTAGGCAAGAAGGTCGGCGACGAAGTGACCATTGCCATTCCTGGTGGCCAACGCACTCTGGAAGTGCTGGAACTCAAGACAATCCACGATGTCGACGATGTAGTGGAGCCACTTGTAGCCGGGAGCGGTTTCTCATGACTTTCACGCGCGGGATCGGACTCGCCTGCAACAAGATTCTGCTGCTGATCGTGCGCGGACTGGCTCTGTCCAAGATCCACCCTAACGTTCTGACATTCATCGGTTTAGTGATCAACGTTTATGCCGCGGTGCTGCTGGCGTCGGGCCGGTTTCTGGCGGCCGCGCTGGTTATCGTCGGAGCTGGCATCTTCGACATGGTGGACGGCCGCGTCGCGCGCGCGACCAACCAGGTGACTCGCTTCGGAGCTTTCTTCGACTCGGTGCTGGACCGCTACTCGGATCTCGCTCTGCTGATGGGGCTGCTGGTCTACTACGGCAACATCAACCGCCCCTTTTATGTGGTCCTGACCGCCGTGGTGATGACCACCTCGGTGATGATCAGTTACACCCGCAGCCGGGCCGAGAACGTGATCCCGCTCTGTAAAGTTGGCTTTCTGGAGCGGCCGGAGCGCGTGGTCCTGCTGATTATCGGCGGATTGTTCGACCGGATGGCGCCGGTGCTGTGGGTGATCGCCTGCCTGGGCACCATCACCGTAATCCACCGTATGATGTTCACGTTTACCGCGGCCAAGCTTCTCGATGAAGTAGACCAGCCGGTGGCCTGACCCGCGCCGTCACGTTTCCAACACAACATAGGCCAGAGCCTGCCCGGACGTGTGGGTCAGCGAGAGGTGGACCGCTTTAACGCCCAAGCGAGCGGCAATCTCTCCGGCCGCGCCGTGGAGCGCGAGGGTCGGCCGGCCGGAAGGCAGATTGGCGACCTCCAGATCCTGCCATCTGACGCCGCTGCTCCAGCCCGTGCCGATAGCCTTCATTCCGGCCTCTTTGGCCGCAAAACGGGCGGCGTAGCGCTCGTACTTGTTGGCCTTACGCTCCACGTACGCGATCTCGCCCTCGGTAAAGACGCGCCGAGTGAAGCGATCGCCATAGCGCTCGATTGAGGCCCGGATGCGGGCCACTTCTGCCAGATCGACGCCGGTGCCAAGGATCACGGAATGTCCCTCCGTGGCTCCAGGATACCCAAGAGCCGTACGGCTCAGCGGCCCGGAGCGCCACTCAGGCCGCCGTCACGACCACTTAACTGACTTGAATCGACAGATTTACAGACCCTTTGATACGATTAAAGTTCTTCTAGCTCCCATGCGAAAAGTCTCACTGTCCGAATCGCTCCAGGTCATCCGCCAGGGGAGCCTCAACTGGTTTACCGGCCGTCCCGTCGTGGTGTCCTTTGAAGTCACCGACTCGTGCAACTGCTTCTGCCGTCATTGCGACCATGGGGGGCCGAAGGACGAATCCCAGCAACTCAAGCCGCACCAGTATCGCGAGTACATGCAGGCCTTGAAGCCCTGCGTCGTGCAGATTTCAGGCGGCGAACCGATGTTGCGCGACGACGTGGTGGAGATCGTCCAGAACATCAAGCAACCGAATGACTTACCCTACATCATTCTTGTTTCGAACTGGGCGCTGATGACGGAAGAGAAGTACGTCGCGCTGCATCATGCCGGTGTGACGCAGTTTTCCGTCAGCCTCGACTTCCCCGATCGGCGCCACGACGATTTCCGCCGTTATCCGGGCCTCTTCGATCATCTTTCGGACCTCATCCCGCGCTGCGCGAAGCATGGCTTCGACGACATCGTGATGAACACGTGCATCCATAGCGAGAACGTGGGTGAGATCAATCGTGCGGCGGATAAGGCGAAGGAGTGGGGTGTCAACATCGCATATAGCGCTTACTCGGCGCGCCGCACCGGCTGCCAGGAGTTGTTTCTCACCCGTCCGGTGGACCTCGATACACTGCGCAAGGAGTTCGACGGAATCCGGCGGCGGCAGGACTCTACGCACACGATCGTCACTCCGGACAGCACGCTGAACCAGACTCAGGAATACTTCGAACAGGGCAGCGCGCCTGGCTGCAGAGCCGGGCACCGCTTCCTGGTGGTTACGGCCAACGGCAAGCTCCAACCTTGTTCGATGCAGTTCAAACAATACGAATTGCACGAGCAGAAGCGCATGGTGGAGGAGTTCACCGAGCACAACCGCTGCGACGAGTGCTACGTGGCGATCCGCTCGAATCTCGACAAGACGTTTCCGCAAATTCTCGGCGAAAACGTGGCCCGGTACTTCTCATTCGGATCGGGCAACGGCAAGAACGGCGCCTGCTAGAGGTCGCCCTTGGGAGCGCCGATCTCCAGATCGGCACCAATTGCCGCACCGGGGGCAGGTTGGCGGGACACGCTGCGGAATGGGCGGGCATTCGGCCGGAACACCGATATCCAGCACTCCCCGACGCTGGGTGGCTCAGCCGCGAAACGGAGCCGCGACCGTAAGGGAGCGGTTGTAGCAGTGTTTTCCGTTCATTTGCGAAAAGCTTGCCAGCATGATTGCGCGTATCAACCGCTCCCTTACGGTCGCGGCTCCGTTTCAGGTCCGTCCAGGTCATTGGTGCTCGCCGCTCCAACGCGATAGAATCGCCTGCGGAATCGGGAGGTG
Source organism: Terriglobia bacterium (assembly GCA_963823095.1). GTDB lineage: Bacteria > Acidobacteriota > Terriglobia > Bryobacterales > Bryobacteraceae > CAIVVT01. The sequence continues at coordinate 58,738 of CAWGKI010000010.1, read as the reverse complement.
ACTCGGATGGCGATTCATGCCGGCGTAAATATGGAGTTCATTCGCTGCGAGGACAAGAGCTTTGCAGCCGGTCTGGAGCGGGCCGCGCAACTCGGCTTCACGTACGTTGAGCCGATGGTCCACAACGGCCGCGAACTACTGAGCGAAGCGGGGTACTTCCACTCGTTCTCCATGGACGATGACCCGCTGGAAATGCTGGAGCTGCTCCAGAAGAACGGTTTGAAAGCCAGCGGCCTGAGCGCGCACTGCCCGCTGATGCGCCCCGAGATCTCGGTGCCCTACTTACAGAAGGCGGTCCGCTTCGCCGCCGCTATTGGGGCGCCGGTGGTGAACACCGACGAGGGCATCCGTCCCGAATGGGTGCCGCTCGACGAGGCGTGGGGAGTCATGCGATACACGCTGAAAACCGTGCTGCGTACGGCGGAGCGCTACGGCATCTTCATCGGCATCGAACCTCACCAGAGCATCACGACCACCACCGAAGGCCTGTTGCGCGTCGCTCATCTGGTGGAGTCACCGATGCTGCGCATCAACTACGACACGGGCAACGCCTTCCTTGGCGGCGAAGACCCCTATTTGGGGCTGAAGGCCGTGTTGCCTCTACTTGTGCACCTGCACGCCAAGGACATCAGCATTCAGCACGCCGAGAAGGAAAAGGGCCTTGTCACCGGAACTCCGGTCGGATGCGCCTGCGGCGACGGCGTCATCGATTGGGCGCGCGTACTTGGCATTCTGCGCGAGGCGAATTGGAGCGGAGTGCTTTCGGCCGAGTGCGGCACGCCCGAGCAGGCATTGCGGAGCCGGCAGCATCTGGAAGCGTTGATCGGCGCAGGCGTGACGGCCTAACCAGTTCCTAGCCTGCGTGTTGAATGGGTACCGCTATCGCTCGGGCATGTCTGACTGATTGCTCTCGCCCGTGAGAAAGCAAGAGGCAAGCCGCTTGCCTTCTTTCGCGATTTTGACTTTTGGAACCAGCGACTTACAAATAGGAACGGCAACTTCTTGCCGTTTTGGCCGTTCCCGTTCGAGTTGGGACATTGTTTCCCGGGCGAGGCGCATGGCCGGCGGACCGGCATGGTGGGGCAGGCCTTTTAGCCTGCGCACCGGTTTCAACCGGCGCCCTCGGGAGTGGGGCTGAATGCCCCGCGCAGGATGATATGCCCATCACACCCGCGGCTGAACTGAGCAAGACTGTAGAAATGATCCAGCTCAACCGCCGGTCGTTGATGTGGGGGCTGTCCTCCGGTCTGGCGCTGTCGGCCTCTGCCGCGAATCCCAGCGATGAGAAGCATGGCGCCCTCGCGCACCCAGATTCAGAGCCTGCTGGCCCGCTTTGAAGGCAAGGTCTGGCTGTACGCGAAGAACCTCGACAGCGGCGCGGAGTTCGGCCTGAGGGCTGACGAAAAGGTGCGAACGGCCAGCACGATCAAGCTGCCCATTCTGTGCGCGCTATTCGACCTGGTTGCCGCCGGCAAAGTCCGTTGGGACGAGAAGCTGACACTCCACGACGCCGATAAGATCTCGGGTTCGGGCGTCCTGCATGAGTTTTCCGACGGCACGCAGTTCACCGTGCGCGACGTGGCGCACGTCATGATCGTGGCCAGCGACAACACGGCGACGAATCTGATCCTCGACCGCATCACGGCCGACGTCGTCAACGACTACCTCGACCGCATCGGGCTGAAATCCACGCGCTCGCTACGCAGGGTCCGCGGCGATGGCTCCGATTTGAAACCGCCATCCGGGATGAGCAAGGCAGGGCTTCTTCCGGAAAACGCGCCTTACGGGTTAGGCGTGACCACGCCGCGCGAGATGGTGTTGCTGCTCGAATTAATCGAACGTGGCAAGATCGTCTCGCCCGAGGCGTCGAAGGAGATTGTTGCGATCCTCAAGCGTCAGCAGTACAAGGAAGGCATCGGCAGGCGGCGAGCCGACAATGTAGCCAGCAAGTCCGGCGCTCTGGATGCACTGCGGAGCGATGTGGGTCTGGTCTATCTGCCTACCTCGCGCCTGGCCATTGCCATCACCGTCGACGACATGCCGGCGATCGACTACTCGCCAGACAATCCTGGCAATCGGCTGATCTCCGATCTGACCGAGCGGCTAGTGTCCGAGTTGGGGTGAGCGGGCGGAGGTAGAGTTCTGCGCTGTACCGGCGTTGGACTGCCAGGGGCCTTTGGAGAAGGGCCAGCGGTCATTGAGAAGATGCAAGGCCCTGTCAGCGTGGCGTGTCAGGCGCGGGGCGTACCAGGCCATGCAGGAACGCCGACACCTTGCCATGCGGCGCGGGCAGGGTGTTGTCCGCGCGAAGATCCTCGCCCGCGATCATCCGAACCCGGGCGCGCAATTCGATCAGACGCCGCTCGCAATCCGGTGTCAGACGGAATCGCCGGGCCACTTCCGCGCGGGCCCGGCGAACGAGTTCACGGTCCAGTGCGTTCAACTTCTCCAGTTCATCGTACAGGGTCTTTCCGCAAGCCGAGCGGACTTCCTCCAAACGGCTCTCGAGCGTGCTGCTTCGCTCTCGCGAGACGTTGGCCGGTGTGGCGGCGTTGTCGAAGTCCGGGAAAACCGGCTTCCAGAAGTACTGGCCGGCTACCATGCTCTCGTAGAAGCAGTCGGCGACTCCGGGAAAGGACATGTCCAGCAGGGTCTCCGTGGCACGGGCCAGATCCTTCTCGGACGGCGGACGGAGATAGGCCCCATTGGTGGCGAGCATTGTGACCTGAACGTTATTCACCAGGTGCGGAGACCGCTCGACAAGATGCGCCACGAAGCGGCCGAGAGTGGTTTCATGCGCCAGGATGCTTAAAGCATCGGAGCCGGGCGGGTGTTTTCGGAAGAAGGTATAGGTTGAGCGAATCCGCTCGATTGGATCGCGCAGGAAGCAGAGGTCGAAGAAGACGAAGCCGGACGCTTCCGGTTTCGGATAGCGCAACTGGTGGCTCGAAATCGCCTGCGTTTCGGGATTTCAGACGCAGCCATTCGAGCAGGTTGTTGCCAGACAACTGGCAGTCCGGGTTGTCGCCCTCAAACTGCGAAAAACGCGCTCCGAAATTCGCGCGCAGAAGGTTCTCAATGGCCGTTCCGGCGTTCTTGAAGATGTGATAGTGCAGGATCACGAACCTCATGAGCTCCTCCGTAAGGTCCCTTTGGCCCCTTCCATGACGTTGAGCGGCGCATTCCGCGACGCATGATTGCCTGTTTCAGGTTCAACGCCCAGGCTGAAGCGTGTGTCGTTCTTTCTTCAATGACGATTCCGTGAAGGGCGGGATTACAACCGGCCACGGAATGCGAGTCGAACAACCGTGAGGGTGGGGCTGTGGCAGGAGGATTCAGGGCGGGAAAGTGGCGTACTGTCGCGTTTCCATTTTGGGTGCTCGCAAGCACGCAAAAAGGGAAAGGGGAGATGCCCGAAAGCATCTCCCCTCGCCACGTTGTTCGAATTTTACCCTAGATTTCGAACTTGATAGTCCCCTTCCAATCGGGGCTGAAGCCAGTATAGCGCGAGTGGCCATGTTGTGGGGCGGGCCGTCCACGGCCGCGCAGGCGCTCCAGCGCCTGCCTGGAGTTTCTACATTTGGGAGCGCGTTTGGGGATGACCGGCGTTGTATCAGGGCATGCCTTCAGGCGTGCCGAACCGTTGCGGAAAGGAATCGGCTTCAGCCGCTGCGAAGGGCGCGAGCGTGCTCGTAATGGCGGGCGAGAGAAGATGTCCTGAGTTCGGCTGAAAGAGCCATGCAGTTCGTCCAGGGTGGATTCTCTTAGCGCTCGTAGCCGGAGTGTGGCGACAGGGGAGAGACCTGGCGGCACGAGTTCTCCGAATGTTGTTTTACCTGGTTGGCAGAGAGGAAAGCAGCGGCTGAAGCCGGGACAGAGGGCGTTCCTGCGGCACGCCTGAAGGCATGCCCTGATACATTGCAAACACGCGATTTCGCCCCGGCCCCGCAGAGGCCTCGCTAAAATGTAGAAACTCCAGGCAGGCGCTCCATCGGCTGCTCTTTGTCCGGTTCGCGGGCGGGCCCTGGAGCGCCGCCCCACGACGCCACTCGCCGATCAGCCGACCTTCGTGGCTACCGATTTCGCCTGCATGAACTGCAGCAGGTAGTCGGGCCCACCGGCCTTGGAATCGGTACCGGACATGTTGAAGCCACCGAACGGGTGGCAGCCCACCATGGCGCCGGTGCACTTGCGGTTGATATACAGATTGCCTACGAAGAAGCGATCTTTGGCGGCCTCGATCTTCGCCGGATCGTTCGTGTACGCCGCGCCGGTCAGACCATATTCGGTATCGTTGGCCAGCTCCAGAGCGTGTTCGAAATCGCGAGCGCGCGTGACGGCGAGGACTGGTCCAAAGATCTCTTCCTGGAAGACTCGCGCCTTGGAGTCGACATCGGCGATGACGGTCGGCTGGACGAAGTAGCCCTCTCCGGGAGCGGCGGCGCCACCGGTGAGCAGGCGTCCTTCCTTCTTGCCGACCTCGATGTAGTCGAGAATGGTCTTGCGCGAGCGCTCGTTGATGACCGGCCCCATGTAGTATTGCGGATCGTCGGCCGGACCGACCTGGACCGCCTGGACTTTGGGCACCAGCTTTTCGAGGAACGCGTCGTAGACACCGTCCACCACAATTGCGCGCGAGCAGGCCGAGCACTTCTGTCCCTGATAGCCGAAGGCCGAGACGAAGACGCCCTGCACCGCCGCATCCAGATCGCAGTTGTCATCCACGACAATCGCGTCCTTGCCGCCCATTTCGGCGGCCACGCGTTTGATCCAGATCTGGCCCTTCTGCGGCTTGGCGGCGAGTTCGTTGATATGCAGCCCAACCTCGCGAGAGCCGGTGAAAGAAACGAAGCGCGTGCGCGGATGCTGGACGAGAACGTCGCCGACCTCGCTGCCGCTGCCTACCAGGAGAGTGCAAACTCCTGCGGGGAAACCGGCCTCCGCGAGGACCTCGGCGAACTTGACCGCCACAGTGGGAGTATCGCTCGATGGCTTGATCACCACGGTGTTGCCGGCGACCAGCGCGGCGACGGCCATGCCCGCCAGAATCGCCAACGGGAAATTCCATGGCGGAATGATCACGCCGACCCCGAGTGGCAGGTAGCGCAACTCATCCCTCTCGCCGGGCAATTGCGCGACTGGATCGGGCGCAGCCCACTTCTGCATTTGCAGCGCGTAGTATTCCAGGAAGTCGATGGCTTCGCAGGTGTCGGCCTCGGCCTCCGGCCAGCTCTTGCCGGCTTCCACGACTAGCCAGGCATTGAATTCGAATTTGCGCCTTCGCAGAATGGCCGCTGCCTTGCGAACCAGCTCGATGCGCTGGGACGCCGGCGTGCGCGACCACGTCTGGAATGCTGCGTCGGCCACGCCGACTGCCTTCGCGGCCAGTTCCGCGGTCGCCTTGTGATGCAGCCCAACCGTCTCAGAAGGCTTGGACGGATTTACCGACTTCAGCAGATCGCCAGTGCGGAAGGTTTCCCCTCCGATGTGCAGGTCATACTCCCGGCCAAACTCCGAGCGAGCGAGCGCTACCGCGGCTCGCATCGCTTCGGCGTTTTCGGATTTCGAGAAGTCGGCGCTGGGCTCGTTGCGGAATTCCCATAGCCGGACGTTCATTACCCCTCCACCATCTTGCGGCCGCGTTCGATCATGTCGGCGGCATCGTCGGCCATCTTGCGGCCCTTGTCGAACAGTTCCTTGCCCTTTTCCAGCAAGTCGTGGCCGGATTCGCTGAGCGCATCGGTGCCATGCTCAACCTGGCGGCGAATCTGGCGGCGGGTTACGCGGCCGGACGCCGGGGCAAAAAGCAGCGCCAAAGTTGCGCCGACGGCGGTGCCGGCGATGAACCAGGTGGCCTTGCTCGTGTAGTCTTCGGAGTACATATTAGAAGTGAGCCTCCATGGCCTATTCTAGCCGAGGCGCATATGAGTACACCTGACGACGTAAAATTAGTTCCGGTGATGGAGAACGGCGTTCCGCTGGGAGTGCCCATGATCGTTGCTACGGGATTGCAGAGCTTGCTGCAGGCGAACGGAATCGAAGCCATCGTTTCCGGCTTCAGGGCTGAGCCGGTGCTGCCGTTCCGCTTGCTCGTTGCCGCGGCCGACGTTGAACGGGCAAGCGAGGTGATCGCCGAAGCGCGTGCTGGGGGCGGCGCCGCAGCCGACGAGGCTGAACTGGAAGGTGAGGCCGCGGGGGACAGACCGCCGCGAGATGCAGGTTCGGGCAGGTTCGGATTCCTATAGAAGAGGGACGCCATGAGTACATATGGCTGGGTAGAAAAGGTCCCCCTGCTGGGCGCGGACGGCGAGCCGCTGAAGATCTCCGGCCTGGCGGAGGCGGAAATCGTGCAAGGGCTGCTGGCGGCGAATGGCATCGACTGTGAGGTCAAGTTGCCTTCCCGGAGCTTCCACCAATTGCCCGAGAACCTCATTCTCGTGCCTGCGGAGCTGGCGGAAGACGCTGCCAGAATCATTGCTCAGGCGCGTGCCGATGGCGAAGCTGCCGCCGATGAAGCCGAATTAGCGGGGGAGTCTGCCGGAGATTTGCCACCTGACGACTTGAATTCAAGGTTTCGCGGGTTACTCTAAAGCGGAGGTGCAAATGAGCCCATCCGATTCTACTGACTTGGTTCTGATCCTGGAAGAAGACGGCACTCCGCTGGAGGTCACCGAGATGGAGGCCACCGCGCTGCAGACTCTTCTCGAAGCCAACGGGATCGATGCCGTGATTGTGGGCGCCGAGATGATGCCCAACCTGCCCTCCCGCATCCAGGTTCCGGCTGATCAGGCCAAACAGGCCGCCGAGATCATTGCCGAAGCGCGCTCGGCGGGCTCTGCGGGCGCTGAGGAAGCGGAGCAAGCCGGAGAGGTCTCGGGCGACACGGCCCCAGCCTCGTAGCCGCCGATTTCCTTGGGTTGCTCCGAAAATCTGGCTGTTGATTACGCGGCGCTCGCACTTCCAGTAGTTGTCAGCCCCGAACGAAGAGAGGGGTCCCGCGGAACTTTCTTCCGCTTCGCGGTCCACAGTCGGCGTCGCGCCTTGGTCGATTTCACGCCACCTCCGAGGAAGCTTCCAGGGGACCCCTCTCTTCGTTCGGGGCTCGGTGCTGGCGGTTGTTGAGTGTGCGCGGCGACCGCATCAACCTCCGCATCGCATTTGGGTTGCCGGGAGACAGAGATGCTATTTTCATCGTTGGGGGTGCACTGTCTACAGGTCATGGAGAGATCGGCAGTTAATAGCCCTCCCACGCCGGTGGCAGGGTGAAGCCTTCGGGATGGCCATCCACTTCGATCCAGCGCTCGCTGCAACGCGTGACGATCAAGCCCTGCCTGTCGGTTCGCATCACCAATGCCCGCCGTTCGCGCAGCGAGTCGAGAGTCACCTTATTGGGATGGCCGAAACTGTTCTCGTACCCGGCCGATATCATGGCCAGCGAGGGCTTCAGCACGTCCAGGAAGCGGAGCAGGGACGAGTTTTTGCTGCCGTGGTGCGCGACCTTCAAAATGTCCGCCTGCCCCGCGTAGCCCGCTTCCAACAAGAGCGATTCCGTCCTACGATCCATGTCGCCGGTCAGCAACAGTGCGTGCCGTCCGTAGCATGCCCGCACCACCAACGACGCTTCGTTCGTGTCGTGCGGCCCAAGGTCGGGAAGAGGCGCGAGAACTTCCCAGCGCACACCGCCCAGCTCGATCGCCTCGCCTTTGTGCAAGCTGCGCACGCGGCTCCCGGCGGCACGCGCCAGCGCGGCCAGGCGGCGCCAGTCTTTGTCGTCGACGTCAAACGCCCCCCAAACTTCGCGAGGATGGAAGTTCTCGAGGATCGCCGCCGCGCCGCCGGCGTGGTCGGCATGCGCATGGCTGATCATCAGCACGTCGAGTTTGCGCAGTCCGCGCCGCCAGAGATAAGGGGAAACCACGTCCTCGCCCGTATCAAAGGCTGAATCGCGCGGGCGCTTCTGGCGTCCGAAGGTCTGGATTCCACCCGTATCGACCAATGCCGCCGCGCCGGACGGCAGGCCCAGCAGAATGCTTTCGCCCTGGCCGACGTCGATCATCGCTACCTCCAAAGACCCAGGCCGGATGGAGGATGGGAACGGATGAACGGCCACCAACGTGAGGGTCGCCACTGACGCGGCGGCGGCAAACAGCGCCCAACGCGATTGCCGTCTCAGCGCCACGCAGAAGCAGGCGAGCAACACGAGAAAGAGCAGGAGTGCGGCAACGGGCGGATCCGGTACGCGCCATTTAGGCTCCCAGCGCGCGTGGACCATCGCCGCCCACTGCGAGGCTTTCAACATCCACAGCGCGATGACCGCGAAGAAGTGCCAGCCCGTAGCGGCCGCGGCGAAGCCGAATGGGATCGCCAGGGAGACCAGCGGCACGATGATGATATTGGCCGTCAACCCGCTGATCGAGAGGCGATGGAAGTAGAGGATCATCGGCATGGCGAGCATCCACTGCACGCACGCCGAAAGCAGCATCAACTGCAGACAGGACAGCAGTGCGCCACCCACGAGTCGAACGGCCCGGACGATCCAAGGCAACGGGCAGCGCAGCAGCGCGGCTAGCGTTTCGGCGATCAATAGGACCTCAGTTCGGATTACGGCCACTCGCGGTTCGAGCTTTGGAACGAGATCCGGTTTAGTCAGCGCGCCAAGTGCTTCTCGCCAGGGTTTCAGCCATCGCGCGCTCAGCGGTTCGTCGATGGCGCCCATGGCCGCCACCGACAGGAAGGTCAATTGGAAGCTGGCATCGACAAGCTCATCGGGCGAAACGATCAGGAAACCGATCGCCACCGCGGCCAGCATATTGAGCAGGCGCGGAGTACGATAGAGGAACTTCGCTCCGACAAACAGCGAGAATCCCGCCGCCGCTCGCAGCACGGGCGCACTACCGCCGCAGACCAGCGCGTAGATCCATGCGGCCAGGGCCGCGGCAACCAGCAGCGGGCGCTCGCCGGCCTTCGCGACTTTAAGCCAGACCAGCAGAAGCGCGGTGGCGAACGTGATCTGGCTGCCGGAGATCACTAGAGCGTGGTAAGTGCCGGTGCGGCGCCAATCCTGTGTCCACACGTCTCGAATTCCGGAGGCGTCGCCAAGCAACAAGCCGCGCATCATGCCACGCGCATAATCGTCGTTGGCGTAAACCCGGTCGAGCGAGTCCAACCCGGACTGCCGGATGCGCCCAAGGGCCGCCTTCCAGGCTGGACCGCAGGCGCCAGGCAACACGCGATAGGTAGCGGCCTTGGCCGAGACGGTCCAATAGACGTCCTGCCGGGCCAGATACGCCGCGAAGTCGAAGGAGCCAGGATTGTTGTAGCTGCGCGGCAAACGGACCTCGCCTTCCACCGAGACCCGCGTTCCGGCGAGCGGCAGGCGTGGCGGCGGATCGTCGCCGCGCGGAACGACGGTCGTGTAGACGGCGGCGCCTGGACCGATTTGCAGCGTGAATCGCAGACGTCCATCGCGGTAGACGCCGTTGTCTACCACACAGCCCTGAACTGTCTGGATCGCGCCAGCAGTGACCGGTGCATTTTCAGGTGGACTCGCGGTGTGCTGCCCCGCGTCGAAAGCGCCGAGCGCCGCCAGTGCGAATAGGACCGGAATCCGGAGGAAGCGCTTGGAACAGAGCTTCCAACTCAGTGCGGCCAGGAGCGCGAACGCGGCCGCCGCCCATATCGCCTCGCGGGGCGCGACTCCGCCGGCCCTCGCGGCCAGGATACCTGCGGCGAGAGCAAAGAATGGCAGGATGAGAGGGTCGCGCATGGCCCGTAATGAGGGAGTGCCCCCGTTCGGCAGAGTTCTCACCTGCCGGCCTCCGTTGCGCGGAATACACTCGAATTCCGCTGTCCGCAGGCGGTCGCCGCCCCCCGGGAACGCCGATCTCGAGATCGGCTCCGAGCGCCCGCGAAAGCGACAACTCAAGGCAGTTGTTCAGGGGTGGCGCCGCCATCTCACCTGCATCCACGCTGGCGCTTCGAGATTCAGAGTTCCTTCGCAGCGTGAGCCGAACGAAGCCGTTCTGGAGATCGGCGTTCCCAGGGGCGTGAGCACAGAGTTCCCGGTCTACTGCTGTAGAGCTATCTGACGATAGGCTGGATCGAGTCGATCAAGAGGGTTCTGCGGGATGAAGGATTCCTTGACGCTGCCGCGAGCAGGTTCCTACACTGGGTGTGCGCTACAATTAGGTCTGCAGGGAGAGCGCTGGAGACGTCATGAAATACGTTGTGATCGCCGCGGTGATATTCCTCGTGTTCGGAGGCGGCAAGAAGTTGTCCGACGTGGGCAAGGGCCTGGGCGAGGGAATCCGGAATTTCAAGGACGTTTTCAAGAACGGCGACGACGCCGCATCCAAGAACGAGGCTGAGCCCGAAAAGAAGGCTTAGCTCGGTACCGCTCTTTTACCTACCGCTTTTATAGACCGTACCGCTCCCGCAAAACAAGCAAAAGCCCCGCAGCCTGCGCCGCGGGGCTTCGCATTTCAACTCCCTGATTCGAGACCGACCCCTCGGTCTTTAGGCCTTTGCCTTTTTGGCCGGGACGATGGCGTCCTTCACGGTCTTGGCAACGCGGAACTTCACGACCTTCTTGGCCGCGATCTTGATCTTCTCGCCGGTCGCCGGATTCCGGCCGATGCGCGCCTTGCGCTCCTGGCGAACGAGCCGTCCGATACCGGGCAGAACGAACACGCCGTTCTTCTTGGTCTCGCGGACCGCGATTTCCGCATACTTGTCCACAAGCGCTTTGGCCTGCTTCTTCGAGACCTCCACGGCCTCTGCGAGTTCGGTGACGAATTGGGTCTGGGTCAGCTTCTTGACTTCGGCCATAACCTCTCCTTGAAATCTCATTCTTCCCCGACTGGAATCGGGCGCGGATCCAGCGGACTTGAGGACCGCCTGGATTCTGCTTCAAACACCATTCACAAACAAAAACTCCCAATTTTGTCGGGAGCCTATTCGGTCTCAATCATAAGGGAAGCACTCGCGGGATAGCAAGCGGAGAATGCGCTGGAACCCTTGATTTTTCGGGCTTTGGGCGAATTTGTGATGTGGAAGGCCCGATTTTACGGGCATTTCGTGCCTTGAAGCTTGAAAGAGGCGTCTGGAGGGCCGTCCAGACGCCTCTTTCAAGCTTCATCGCCGCGCGTCGAGTGCCGCCAAAAGAGAAAGCCCGCCGCGTTGGTCGTTGTCGAAAGTTTTTTGCCCGCGACAAACGTCGACTGTCGGCGACTTTAGACCCGCTCACGCGCCGTCGCGGCGCGACCCTGAGTTTTGTCGTCACCGCGCGACATAACTCGCTTGCCGGGCTCGCCGTCGAACTCGGCCAGGGCAAATAGGCGAGGCGGCCTGGCGGGCTTCCCTGAGGCTTGACGCCGCCGTAGGACGGGTGAGGGTCGTAGAAAGGGAAACAGCGATGAAGACCCTCATGAGGCAGCGCAGAGGGGGCATAAATGCGTAGGATGGTCGTTATGCTTGTTGCGATGTTGTTGTTGACGGGTTGCTATACCCCAGTCGAGCTAACACCGGGGCAAATATGCGGCGAACAAGGCACTGCTATCGGTTGCCAATGCCTGTATTGTGAGTGAAGCTCAAAACCTTGACGATGGTTTTTCGAATCCCACCACCATCGCTAACGCGATATTGGCTGCGTGTGACGCCGACATTGAAAAGGTAGTCTCTAGCGTTTGTCGATGAATACCATTTATCTTATACGAACGCACCTCGATTTCAGCAAGAAAGGGAAAAGGACTACCTACCAATCGCTACTCCAGCCGTTCTTCAACATCGAAAGGCAAGCAAGGGGTAAGCGCGCCCATCCTTCGCCGACGCCGGATCACCGGGCGTCAGAGGTCGACGCGGACCGGTTCCCGGCAACGCCGTGTAGTGCTTGCCCGGCGCCGCTCCGGCCATCGCCGCGAAGTTGGCGGTTGGCAGGAGGGTTGCTGGTAGCCCTTGGAAGCGCGGTTTCGGGTCTTGGCCAAGCCGCTTCGGCCGGCTTCGTAGTTCAACGAAGCCCGTTCCCAACTGATTAGCGCCGATCCTGCAATTGCTATGTTCGCTCTCAGCTTAAGCGCCCATGTCGCGCAAGAACTCCGACCCCGGCTTCACGCCAGTGACGAGCAGCCGGTCGCGGGCGCGGGTGGCGGCGACATAGAGCAACTGCCGCTCGGTGTCGTAAACGTCCTCAAGCTCCGCCTCATCCGCCGCTGAGTCGATTCGGGACCGCAGCGGCAGGACATCCTCGTCGCAGGCCATGACGGCCACGGCCTTGAACTCAAGCCCCTTGGCGAGGTGCATTGTGCCGATTGAAACGCGGTTGCCAGGATCGTCGCCACGCTCCGACAATTCGAGGGGCTCTGCGCCAGCCGCCTGAACGGCCCCCCGCGCCCTACTCAGTAACTCAGGCGCGCGCACGAAGACGCCGATCTCGCGGGGCGCAACGCCGCCTGCGAGCGCTTCCCTTATGAACGCCGCGACGCCGGCTGTCTCGGCCGCCTCGTCTGCCGCAATGACAATTTTGGGCTCTGGTCCATTGAAGACCGAGACAGTCCCCTTGCGCTCCTCGACGACGCCGTCGACGTCACGCTGTGGCCCAGGCAATAGCCGGTCCGCTGCGCGGCGGATTTGATGCGATGTGCGATAGTTGACCTTGAGCGTAGCCGCGCGCCCGCGGATGTCGACGCCGAGCGCCTTCCAGGAGAAGGGCTGTTGAAAGATGCGCTGGCCGAGGTCGCCGGAGAAAAAGAGGCCATTCTTCCCTACCGGCGCGATTGCGGCGAGGAAGCGCAACTCGGGCACGCCGAGGTCCTGCGCCTCATCGATGACGATGTGCGAAAACGGCTTCTCTGACCTGTTGGCGTAGTATCGCGTCGACGCCGTGAAGACGGCCGGCCAGGTCGTGAAGCCGCGCGCCTCCAGGTCTGCGCGAGCGGCAGCGAAGACAGGCCAGAACAATTCTCGCTGCTTCGACCCCAGCCGCCTGTCGCGCCCAAGGCGCGGCACGGCGAGATATTCGGCCGCGTCCCTCACCTGCCAAGCGTCCACGACGTGCGCCCATTCGGAGCGGAGGAAATTGAGCTTCGCGTGCAAGCCCGCGTCCGCGGCGGCCTTTTCCAGCGCACGCGCGATCTGGTCATCCTTGGCGATGTGAGCGCGCCGCCCGGTCGCAAGCTCCAACAGCTCCGCCGCGATGGCCGATAGGGAGGCGACGCGTATCCTCGGGATGACGCTCGTCTCAGGTCCGGCGAGCAGCCTGACCTTCGTTGCCAGCGAGGCGGCGAGCGGGTCGGAGAAGGTCGCCAGCAACACGGGGGCGTTGGGCGACGTCTTGGCGAGCCGAACGGCCCTGTGCAGCGCGACGACGGTCTTACCGGTGCCGGCCGAGCCGGCGACACGCGCCGGGCCAGCGAAGTCCCTGTCGACGATCTCGCGTTGGGATGGATGGAGGAAGACCATCCACTTCTCCCACGGCGAGTCGAGAGCTTGCGCCAATTCCTCGACGTTCTCGATGACGCGGAACCGCCTCTGAGCGTCGGGGTGCGCATAGGGATCGGCGGGTGCCGGCGCTGGCTTGTTGAGGACGCCCGTGGTGGCGAATTGCAGCAAGGACTCGGCAGCCTCAGCCGGCAGGTGAGGCGCGAGTTCGAGGAAGGCGTCTTCGCTTGCGGCGCGCACGTCGCCAAGCCAGTCGGCCGGCAAGCCCAGCGAGAGAAGCTCGTCGTCCGACAACCTGGCAAACGGGGGGCTCGCGGCGGCGGGCGTGCTTGGCGCGAGGGGCGTTGACGGCGGCGGCGCGAGGTCTTCGACCCGCTCGCGCACCTCGACAATCTGGACCGCGCCTGTCTTGGGATGGGCCTCGATGCGTCGCCGCGCCGCCCAGGCATACGCTCTGTCATGATGATCGACATAGGCGAGCAGGAGGCTCGCCTCCGTCTTGTGCACGATGATGCGGACGTCGGAGTTCACCCGTACGGACCAAAAATTGCGGTCTCGTGAGTTGTCGATCCGGTGCATTTGCAGGCCGGGATGCTGAGGGTTCGTCTGCAAATCGAAGGCCGAGGTCTTCACCGCCTTCTGGTCCGGGGCGGGAAGCCGGGCCAGGGCGTCGGTGAACGTGTCGGCGATGCGGAAGTCCATGTCAGGCCTCAACAGCGCAATCACGCGCGAAACGCCTCATCAGGTCCCGGCAGTTCGAGCGAGGGTCGCGCGTGCCGAGCATGTAGATGTCGTTATGGACGTCCATCATGCTCCAATCGCTTCTCTGCGCACATATCTCCCCAAACAATCCGTTGTCAGCATAGATAACGCCGGGCTCAAAGGCCGCGTCAGTCTTACTCGCTGCTTGAAGGTGGAGCGGTCAGAATTTTCGCCTGATACAAGTACTTCAGCCCTGCATGGATTAGGCCGCCAGGCGGTAAGCGGGCGGCGACTTCCTATGTGACGCCGCCAAACCAGGCTGAGCGAACAAGGCCACCATGTACATCGCTGTCCCGTTCCACGCGCCGATGTACGGAGGGCGCGTCTTAGGACTTGAGAACTGCGGACAGCCACCTCTCCTCTGCCCGAGCTATTCCATCAAGCGTATTCGGCAGCACCTTGGAAGGGTTACCTTTCGAACAAGTTAGCGCGCCGGCCAAGACTGCTCGATTAGGATAGGTCCTCGCTCCATATGTAACCCACACGCCTTCTTGAGATCGGCGGAGTTCCAACTCGACAGCACATTTACTACGGCGTTGGTGAAGCCAATCTCGAACTTTGCTAGATGTCCCCAGGCCAGGGCGATCCCGAAGCAGACGTGCCACGGATTTGCGTCCCAAAGGGAAGCGAAGTGCTCGGCGGTTTCCTTGACGGCGTCAGCGCCGAGCATTTGTCCGCTTTCGCGCAGGAGCTGCAAGACTTCGACGCGAGCCGGTCCGCCGCCCGGTCCACCGCCCTTCAAACACAATTCGTTGAAGACCTGCTGCGAGTCATTGGCTGGCTTCGAAATCAACGCCTTCATCGCTCACACCCTGAACACCTTCATCACCTCGTCGCCGAAGTGGTTGATCACCTTCACGGCGATCTTGCCGGTCGAGGGGCGCGCGAAGGGCCTCGACTCGGCGCGATAGAGCGACGCCCACGCCTCCTCGTCGATCTCGGCGCGCAGCGCCGTCTTCAGGCTCTTGTAGGGGTCGTTCGCGCCGAGGAAATAGGCGTGGCGGACGAAGAAGCTTTCTTCGTTGTAGGCGGTGTCGATGAACCAGGCGGCGATGCCCTTGGTGTCGTTGGAGCGGATTTCGCCGGTGTTGGGGTCGTACACGTCGACGCCCTTGACGCGCACCTTGATGCGCCCGTCGCTCTCATGCTCGATGTCGATGTCCGGCTCGCCGAAGACGACGAAGAGGTTGCCCTTGCCGGTGTTCTTGAGGTCGCCGGCCATGTGCAGGTCGGGGTTCATCTTCGCCTTCAGGATCGGCAGCGGGCCGAGCTTGGAGACTTCCGAGGCGTGGGCGTCGAAGGCGAAGGCGCAGGCGATCAGGGCGTCGAAGCGCGCGTCCATCGCCTCGCGCGCCGCGGCGACGAGATCGACGCGGGACAGCGTGCCGAACTCCGGGCCGATGAAGATCGCGGCGCGCCGCTCCGTCTCGCCTTCCATGAACCGGCCCTCGGCTCCGACATATTCGCCGGGCCACGGGCTCAGGGCGGTAAAATGGATCGTGTCGCGCTTCTCGGCCTGGTGGACGCCGGCCGTGCGCAGATGCTCCAGCACCATGTCGGCGAAGTCGGTCGGCGGCATGACCTTGTGCAAGCGCCGGCGCGCGCCCTCGCTGGCGTCGATGAGGTCGATCAGCTCCTCCTCGTCGGAAGGGACGACGCGGTGCGGCGACAGGCTCTCGACCGTGAACGGCCCGGCGACGCGGACCTTGGTCTTGTCCTCGTAGGGCCGGTCGTAGAGCAGCTCGACATCGGCCGCCTTGGCGATCGAGGCGTCGATCTCCTTCTGGCGGGCGATGCGCGCCTCCCACCATCGCGCATGCGCCTCTTTCGCCGCGGCGGCCATGTGGCGACGGCCTCGCGCGGGATTTCCCAATCCTCGAACTTCTTGCCGAGCGCGGCGTTCAGTTGCGCGCGCAGCGGCTCCAGCTTCGCCTGCCATCTCTCATAGATCACGTCGATCTCGGCGTTGTTGGCGATCGACTTCAGCGTCACGTGCGGCGCGCGCTCGTAGACGAAGCCCTGGCGGATGTCCTGATGGGTCGGCGCGTCGGGCAGGATTTTGCCCGAGACTTCCTGCTCCTTGCGGCGGCCGTCGGGGCTGTCGGCGAGGAGATAGTATGGATAGCGCGCGCTCATGAGCCGCGTGCGGGCGAGCGCGAGCGCGACGCGCGAGGTGTCGACGGTGATCCAGCGCCGGCCCCATTGCTCGGCCGACGTAGGCCGTTGTGCCGGAGCCGCAGGTCGGGTCGAGCACGAGGTCGCCGGGGTCGGTGGCCATGAGAATGCAGCGTTCGACGAACTTTGGAGACGTTTGAACAACGTAAATTTTTTGCTTCCGTGAAGCTGCCAGACGTGTCCGTCCAGTATAATTGATCGTCAGCAAACGGAAAATCGTCAATATAATTTATATTGCGTCAACTATCAGCTGTAAATTCAAGCGGTCTGCTTTACCAAGTCGGTCCATTCCTAATCTCGTTGTTTTCCAGGGCGTCTGTAGCTCTGGCGGCGGAAAACGAATGAAAATACTGTTGCCTTGGGCTGTAAGATTTCGAGGGCGTTATAGTTTAGCCTTAGCCGGAATTAACGCCGCGAACCTTTTCGCTAGACTTGAGCCCACGCCGGATGGGCAGTAAGGCTCCTATCATATGTATTTTTCTCGTAACGTTGCGAATTCTTCTCAAATAGAGTGTCGAAACTTCAACTTTTCTTCATTACCGTACCACAGGATGTAATCATTCAGTGCTAGTAATTTTGCTTGACCCCTCCTGCTTTTATAAGTGATTTGCGAAACAAAATTTTCGCCCCGAACACCTCATCCATCACCGCCCGCACGCGATGCACGTTCTCGTCGCCGATCTGCACGAAGATCGACCCGCTCTCGGTCAGCAGCTCCCGCGCCACCGTCAGCCGGTCGCGCAGATAGGTCAGATAGGAGTGGATGCCGTCCTTCCATGTGTCGCGGAACGCCTTGATCTGCTCCGGCTCGCGCGACACGTCCTGCTGCTTGCCGTCCTTCACGTCGCGCGAGAGCGTCGAGACCTGCCAGTTGGAGTTGAACTTGATGCCGTAGGGCGGGTCGAAATAGATGCACTGGACCTTGCCCGTAAGCCTCGCGCTCGGCGAGGCTCGCCATCACGGCGAGCGAGTTGCCGAGGATGAAGCGGTTCGACCAGTGCTGGTCGTGCTGGTAGAACTCGGTGCGCGCCTCGGGGTCGTCGAGGCCGTTGAAGTCGGCGAACATGTCAGGCGGATCGGCCGGCTCCTTCTTGCGCCGCTCCAGGTCGTCGATGATCGCCTTGGGGTGGACTTTCTCCTGGATGTAGATCGGCGGCGTCGGGACAACGAGGTCGGACCAGTCCTGCCGGTCCTTGCCGCGCCAGACGAGCTGCGCATCGCCGATCTCGACCTCGCCCGTCTCCAGCAGCTGCCGCGCCTGCTCCTTCGACACGCGGATGCGCGCGCCCTGCCAGATGATCTGCGGATCGAGGTCTTGGTCGCGCTCGCGTGTCTCGCCCTCGGCCAGCGGACGCGCGCGCGCGTAGTGGGCGGGCTCCGTCGGGTTCTGTTCCTCGATGCGCTCGGCGACCGACTGATATTCGGCCGTCGGGATGTTGCGCCGCGCCGCCTTTCGTGCGTAGGGTCTCGACTTTTTTGCCGGCCGGAATTTCTGCGCCATCGGGTCCCAGGCCATAGTTTCTTTTTTACACCCGCTTCATATCTCTCGGCTTGCTCCATGCAGCCAGTCGACATGCGGTCCCAGTTGGCCGATCGTTGGTGTCAAGCCGGAGTGTCGTGATGAAGAAGTAGTAATCGTATCCAATGGTGCTTGCAGCAAGCTTCTCGAGCCGCTCGAAAAG
Source organism: Terriglobia bacterium (assembly GCA_963823095.1). Lineage (GTDB taxonomy): Bacteria > Acidobacteriota > Terriglobia > Bryobacterales > Bryobacteraceae > CAIVVT01. The sequence goes on along the minus strand of CAWGKI010000010.1, from coordinate 40,685 downwards.
GTTCCAGCTGTTGCGCGCGTCTCCTCCGCCGAACGCCGCGGCCTCCCCGAATGAATACGCCAACTCGGCCCTGAGCAATGTACTGAGCAACAACAAGACCATCGGAGTCGGACTGCGCCATCGGCTTCCGCTTCCGTTCGCCGGGCCATTAGACCTGCTCCGAGGGATATCGCGCGAGAAAGTGAGTCCAGAAGGCCGTCGCGAAACTCACTGAAACCTGCCCGTGGACGGGACTTCCGCGCGCGCTCCCTGCACGCTCGCTCCAGGCATTGGGCGCACGAACATCGAACACCGGCGCGATCGGAGAGTTCGATGCGGACAACGCGAACCTCGACTGCAAAAAACGAGAATGGCTCGGTGGTGTCTCATTGAGCCATTTGATCGCCGACAGGTGAGCTTCCCGAAATCTGGGGGCGACCCAAATCACAGTCTTCGCGATAGACCCGCCAGATAGGTCATGATCTGGCCGAGGTGCCCGTGATCGCTCTCTTCAAGCTGGTTTTCGATGAGGACGTTTGAGCCGTCGACGGCGTTCCGTGCCAGAATGTCCGCCGAAAAGGACGTTGACGGCCGCTTCGGTCTGGACGTGTTCGAGCGGAATACCGAGCGCCTCTCCGAGCGATCGAGATTTTCGGCCAACCAAGGGGTGAAGGCAGTTGCTTCGAGCGCCCAAGCCGTGCGCAGTGGGACGGTTTCAAGCCTTCCGAATTCAACAGTCTGGGTCATGCTAGGCACCTTCCAAATTGCTTCGACGAGCTTGTCGAAGACGCCTGTATCTCGAACGGATCCGTGAACTCGGCGAAGTCCCAGCGGCCGGGCGTGCCGAGATTGTTGACGCCGGGGACCCACAGCGTCTTCATGGTCTCGGCCTTCAGTTGCGCGTCGCCGCCGCGATAGCCCTTGGTTTCGAGGACCAGGTTCAGCGGCTCGTCGCCGCCGTCGTCGACGCGCACGACGAATCGGGGAAGTATTGGCGCGGCTCGCGCCATCGCGATAGGGAACCTCGAATTTCAGGCCTTGTTCTTTACATAGGCGAGCACGTGCGGATTGCGCTCGATGACGCGGGCGAGCTCCCCTTCCCAGGTGCTGTCGCAGACGACGGCGTTGACCTGGACTTGCGCGGGTCGGACATGTGGACCGGCTTCGAGGTCGTGAAATTGACGAGCCGCGACGAGCCCCGCTGATTGTAGGGGTCGAGGATCGCCTTGACCCGTCCCCTTCGGTGCGCGCTGGCAGGCGAGATAGATGCGTTCGGCCGCCTGTCGGCGAGCTGAAGATAGGTGACGGCCGCCTCGGGACGCCCTTGGCGACGAGATAGCCCTCGTCGATCCAGCGGCGGGCAATGCGCTGCGCGTCGCCGAAGAGGCTGCAGGCAGGTCCTGCCCGGCGTCGCGAAAGCGCGTCTCGATCAGCCGCTTGGCGATATGGAAGGAGATCGTGCTCGGCCGGATGTCTTCGAGGACCTTCGGCGTGATCTCGACGCTTTCCCCGACGATGCCCTGCAACAGCACCTTGCAGGGGCCGACGTTCTTCGGCGTGAACGTGAGCCGCGAGTCTTCGGAGAAGTTGGCCTCAGGCGTTCCCCGGGCAGTTCGACGCGGTAGCCCTCGACCCGCGGGAAAGCGATTTCGAGCGCGGCGCGCTCCTTGATCGCCTGGACGCGGAACACCGGCTTCGGCGCGAGATTGGCGCAGCGACCGGCTTGGCGGTGAAGGCGAAAGGAATGCCGAGGATGTCGGCGTATTCGACCTCAAACAGGCCTTCGCCGGTCCAGCTCATAGGACTGCCGGCGCAGCGCCCGACCGACGACCTGCTCGCAGAGGAGCTGGGTCCCGAAGGCGCGCACGCCAAGGATGTGGGTGACTGTGTTCGTGTCCCAGCCTTCCGTGAGCATCGAGACCGAGACGACGCAGCGGATGCCCTCGCCGAGGCGGCCCCTTGCCGACCGTGTTCATGACCTCGCGCAACAGGTCGGAGTCCGAGATCGTTTCGGCAGTTGCACCGGCGCCTTCGCGCGCGGCCTTCTCCCGCTTGAACTGCTCGATCTCCGGCCCGGCGAGTTCGCGGAAATCGGGTCGAGCGCGTCGCCGGATTCAATCTGCTCGCTGTCGATGAGCAGCGTGTTGGGCCTCGGCGGCGGTTGCCGTACTCGTCGAAGTTCGGAAGAGCTCGAGGTGCCCCTATGGACCGTATAGGGCTCGTCGTCCTCGTTCTTGCGCTCGAACCGGAAATCCACTCGTAGACGAGCTTCGACACCGCCGTGTTGTTGCAGACGACGATGAAGACCGGCGGCACGGTGATGACCGGCGTCCCACCGCTCGAAGGTCTTCTTGTAGTGCGATAGAGGGAATAGAGGCGGTCTGAAGTTCCTGCGGCGACTTGCGTGGATCGAGTTCTCCGGACTTGCTCGCGCCCCTTGCGCGGCAGGCTGCGCCCGCGCTCCTTCATGATGCCACAGGTTGCGGTACATCGGCATGTCGCCGACGGCAGGTTGTCGTCGACCGGCACGCGGGGCAGCTTCACGATGCCGCATTCGATTGCGTCGATCAGCGAGAAGTCGCTGACGACCCACGGAAAGAGCGTGCCCTCGCGTAGCCCGACCGGGGAGGAAAAATGGCGTCGCCGAGAGGTCGTAGACGGCGCGAGGCCGACCTTGCGCTTGAGCGCCTCGATGCCGGAAATCCAGAGCCGCGCGGCCTCGTTATTCTTTCGCCTCGTCCTTTCCTCGCCCTTGAGCCTCTTCGTCGTCGCGTTGTGGGCGCTCGCGATAGCAATGGTGCGCCTCGTCGTTGATCACAACGACATTCTTGAGGGCCAGCAACTCGCCGCAGGCCCGCTCAGCATCGGCCCTCGGTCTCGATCGTCACCGGTGGCTCGCCCCGGCCCTGCAGCAAGGCGCGCCGACCTTGGAGAGGTCCATGGTCTCGCGCCTCCGGAAAGCGTGGTAATTGGTGATGACGATCTTCGCCTTGGCGATGTCGCCGAGCGAGATCGGGCGGGACCAACTCGAGGGAGCGGTAATAGCTGTCGGGGTCCTCGGGTTTCAGTACCCGCAAGCGATCGCGGATGGTGATGCCGGGCGTGACGATCAGGAAGCCGCGGCTGAAGAAGTTGCTGCCCGGCGAGCGCACCGCGTTCGCCGTGTGCCAGGCGATGAGCATCGCCATGACGGTCGTCTTGCCGCCCCTGTCGCCATCTTCATCGCCAGGCGAAATAGTTCGGGGTTCGAGGCTGTGTTGCCGTTTTCGAGATGCGTGCGGATCGCCGATATTGCGGCCGGCGAGGCGCGACCTCCGTCAGCCAAATGATCGTCTCGACCGCCTCGATCTGACAGAAGAAGGGCTTGACCCCGGAGAACTCGTGAGAACGCCAGTGCGTAAGAAGCCGCGCGGTCGTCGGCGTCACGCCCCAGTCGGCGGGGTTGGGAAGGGCGCGCCAGCTCGCGACATGGTTGCGAATTTCGTTGATGATCGGGCTCGGATTGTATTCTTGTTCGCCGGCGGAGGGGTCGTCCCGGTCGCCGAACGCAGCGCGCCTTGGCCTGCCCGCCCGCTTGCATTCTCGGCATCGGAACCGGCGTGATGATTTCCGATCGGCGGCGTCCTTCGACCGGCGGACATCGAGCGGCTGGCCGTACTCGTCGAGCGCATGGTGAAACCGCGGCACCTCGTACGGGCTGTTCAGAATCGGCTGCTCGAAAAACGAAGCGGCCATAGCGTCCCCTCCCCGTAGCCGTTTCTTCGTATTCGTGAGCGAGATTCTGATTGCAGGCGAAGTTCCGGTTGAGCCTGGAGACCAACCTTGCAGATATGTAGGCGCTTCGCAATTGTAGGCAGATCAAAACGGAGACCGTCTTTTACCAGGGAAGCGGCGAGACGGAGTGTAGACTTTATTTTTCATCTTCTCGGTGCTCTTCGGATTGGTAGCGGCGGAAATAAATGGTTCGTAATTGGACTCGGCAACGACCTCTGCGTCTTTCTCTGAGCCGAAGTATCCAATATCGTCAAATTCTGCTGCGCTTATCCAATAAACGTCACCAAACTTCATAACGTTGATTTCAAATTTATCGTAGCCGCCCAAACCGATAATCGTGTTGACAGATTCGGATTCGTTTGACACCAAATCGGCAAGAACGTCGTCACAATTGGCCAAATCGTCTGCTGATAACTCCTCATTACCGAGAGCTTTGCGGATGATTTCTTCAGAGTCTGATCGAAGGCTCTTACGTAGCTCTTTTTGTGCCCGTTTGAGGCGAATTAGACCAGGGATGAACGAAGCCAAAGGCTTCTGACCGAACTGCGCAAAAAAGAGTTCCATCACGTGTGTCCCCGTCCGCGCCATAAACCTGCAGACACTATCCCCTAGTATTACGCCGCGCCGGACAATCGCGTCCGTCGTCGTGAATGTTTGCCGCTCGGCTACGTCGAGATCAATGACACGGCGAGCAGCGAAGATTCAACCACGAGGTCGTTTCTTTGATCGATTTGTAACGTTCGCACCATCGTCGCGTGGAAAGGTCGTTGATCCCCAGCCGTCGGTGTCGCGTTGGTCAAAAGTCTGCGGCGTCCGAACCGATTCAGGGCAGCACCACCGTTGCGCCGAGCGTCGCCACATAGCCGCGGAACACGCATCGATTTGGACGTCGGCAATTCGGGTGGAAGGCGAGCGTTCAGCGCGCGTACCTCGGCGCCGATCTTGGCTAGCCTCCCGACCGTTCGGGCGATTGAGCTTGCCGCCCTGGCTTAGTTGCCGACGATCAACGGTCGCGCTTCCTCCGCTTGCCACCCCAGGCCAGATTGGCGGCGGTCCGAGTATCGCGCCCAACCTCACCGACCAAGTGTTGCGGAGAGCGTCACGGCCCCCGAACTCTTCAGGCGGTCCGGATCGAGAAGCGCGGCAAAGGGACGCTCGGGGCGCCCGGCAGCGGTCGCGGCGGGAGCGGCGGAATCAGCGGCTCGCCCGCCAGCACCCGGCGATAAGCATTGCTGCATGGTCGCCCGGCGAAAGGGTGGAGTCCGCATTCGAGCGGCTGCCCTAAGTGCATGGCCTGGGCTCTCCACGGAACATCGGAATGGGCAATCATCGCCTTAAGCAAGGCATTTCCTGCGACCCCGCTCAGGCCCAATCGTTCCAGAACACCGTTCGCAAAATTGACGTGGGCGCTGAACGCAAGTTTGCGCGACGGCTCGGGCAACCTGAACATGAAACCGACCGCCGTGAACGCGCGCGCAAAAGCGTCTTCCGAACACGGAACGAGCCAGTCGTGTTCGTCATCGACGCGTCGCGCGAGCTCCTGCAGTTCGTCAGCGGTCGGGCGCTGGAATCCGGTCCGAGGAACGCTGATAGTCACCGTCACTCCGCGCTCGCGCTCTACTTCCCGCTCCGGCCCCTGCTCGTCCTTGAGCTTCGCGTCGATCGCATCGAGGCGTTTTCTAAGATCCGCCTGCTCGCGCCGGAGCGCGGCAACATCTGCCGTTTCCATGATTTGCCTTCCCTTCTCACTCAGGTCTTCGATCGCGCCTTTTGGGCGGCGGCGAGAATGAACCGAGCTGTCTCCTTCGGATCATGCACGTGCTGATCGAAGGCGACGACCTTCTGCGGGTCGAGCGGAATTTCGCCGCGACGTTTGGCACCGGCCCGCAAAATGAGGGCCGCAGTCGCAGCCGTTTCTTCTGGCGTCGGCAGCGCCTCCTGCGGCATCTGCGGCAAGACGCGCGCGCTGAGAGGCGGCAGGTCGAGCGGCTCTTCGCCCCTGGCACGGCGCCTTCGCGCGCAGAATGACCTCGACTGTTTGCTCCGCGCTCAGGCGCGCGCCGCCTTCCGGGCACCCGGCCTGGCAACTCGGGCTGGTCTGGCGCGCCCTGCCGGTCGGTGATCGGAACCGACCTCGCCAAAAATTCTGCAACTTCTTCCCCGCGCTCGGCGAGTGGCTTCGCCGCGCTGGCCGAGCGGGACGCGGCTTTTCGCGCGCGGCGGCTAAGTCTTGTTCAGCTTGGGTCAAGGCGTCGCGTTGCAGCCTCACCATTTTTTCCAAAGCGGCGATTGACGCGGGCGCCGGGGACGGTGCGTGTTCGTAAAGTTCCCGAAGTTGAGCGAAATTCATAAGCGACCTTATCCGAGAGCTGGCTGCTCCGCGCAGCATGGGCGCGTTCGCGGCATAAATCGACTTCTGAAGTTATGTTCCCTTGCGCGGCAACGAACTCGGATCGACGTAGCGCCTGCCGCCGATCTTGTTGGACGTGATCTTTCGCTCGCGCGCCCATTCAGAGACAGTCGGCGGCGCGTAGCCGCTTAGCGCCGCTGCCCTTTTGACGGTCAACCAGGTCGGTGGGATCGTGAAGCGCGGCGGCGGCTTGAGCGCGTCAATCTCGGCGCGCAGCTCGGCGACCGCCACGATGAGCACGGCGACCTGGCTTTCGAGCGCGGTGATCCGCTCCGGCTCGGCGACGGCAGGGCGAAGCGCGATGACGTTTCTCGCGTCACTCATCTCTCGCGCCGCCCATGACCGCATCGACGTCGGTCATAAAACTGTAAACCCCCCGGCCAGATTTTTTTCGCGAGATTTACGGAAAGCGATCGGGCGTGACCCGCAAAAGCATCGGGATGGTCCTCAGAGGGACCCTATCGATCGTCCGGGTCGCCCTGGCGGAAACGCCCTGCGCGGTTTGACCGGTCGCTCGCCAGTCTGACGCCGCGACCCGAAGGCGTGACCGTGACCCTGGCGAGGCCCAGGGCCGTGCTTCGCGTGGTGCGTGGCGGGTGGACGGCGCGCCATGTGGCGGCACGCCTGGGTGAGGCGCGGGCGCGGTCATGCGCTGTCTTCCTCTCCCCCATCCAAGCGTGCGCTGATCTCGATTTCGAGGGCTTCCGGGTCAGCGCCAGGACAGCGAGCGTGCGCGAAGGTGAAGATCTCCTCCACCTGCACGATCTCGCCGGCGTCGAGGCGGCGCGTGAGCCGATCGATCGCTTCGTCGGCGGCCTCGGCCAGGGTCGGGTGCAGCTTGAGGATCTTCGCGGTCTTGTCCTCCAGCGCCCGCGCGCCCGGGAGCGGCACCACATCGATGGCATGCCGCCGATGCCAGGCCAGCAGTCGATCTGCGAACGGTGATGGCGTCTTGGTGGTGGTCATGAGCACCTTCCTTCGGGCGCGTGGCCTGCTGCGGCGCGCGCGCGTACGCGCCTGGAGGTCGCGTTCTTTGCAATCAATGGGCTTTTCTCCATAGATTTGAGCCTCCGTTTGCAATCTATGGGAGTGCATTTTGCGCTCTTTGGAAATATCAATGAGTTAGCCATTTTCCCCGTCCATAGATTTGAAAGATTTGACCCGAAGTAAGCCTCCCGCCCGCACGCGCGCGGCGGTCTGCAATCTATGGCGGCAGGCTCCACATCCACTCGCCGGCTGCGCCGAAGCCGTCCTTCCGCTTGACGACGCCCATCGCTTTCGACGCCCTGAAGAGCCTGTCCGAAGAAAAGCCGGCTTCGGCTCCCTCGGCGGCGATCTCTTTCTGACGGCGCTCGCCATCCCGGAGGACCGTCTCGAGGAACGCTTGGGCGCTCAGGCTCGCCGCCTCCGCCTTCGGGCTGCTTACCTTTCCGTCGTCTTCGGCTTCGGCCAGAAGGTCGCGAGCCGTTCCTTCAAGGCGGTCGCCCCATACGATGCGCGTGGCGATGATGCGCTCGTCCTCCATGAGCGGAGCCCCGACGATCGAGTAGCCGAAACCGCCGAGAAGCGGCCCGAGGTTGTTCTTCGCCATGATGAACATGCGTTCCGGCTCGCCGTTCATGTTTTTGGTCGCGACCAGGACAACGCGCGCGACCGCGCCGAAGGCCAAACTCCCGGTGACGCGCGAGACTGGGTCTTTCCCGACCGTGCCCTTCGTGAAGTGTGTGATCCCGACGACGACGCATTTCATTTCCTCGCCGAAATCGACGAGGGGTTGCAGCCGCTCCCGGTGACCGGCGTTGTTGCCGCTGTCCACCTTGCCGCCGATCACGCTGACGATCGGGTCGATAATGAGCATGGCCACCCCGCCGGGTATTTCCTTCGCCGCGAGCGCTAGGGCGGCGAGGTCGGTCGCGGGGTTAAATGGGCGAAGCTTTCCGTCTTCATCGCGCGCCCCCGTCACAATCGAAACTTTCTTGGGGTCCGCTCCCATCTGGACAAGACGCGGCTTGATCGTGCGCGCCGCGTCATCTTCCCCGGTCCAGATTAGAACGTTGCCGGGCTTCGCTTTCGTCCCGTCCGGCCAGCGGTCTCCGCTAGATTGCGTTGCAGCCAGCATGAGCGCGATTGAGGTTTTCCCGGCTTCGGGGGCGCCGGCGATCAGGTGAAGCTGGCTGTGCGCGAGCCACCCGTCCCAAGCCCAGTCGGTCGGCTCCATTTTCAAATCCTCCAGTTTGGTCAGTCCCGCGCGAACACCGCGCTTCGCGCCGCCGTGCGCCCCCGCCGCGGCGGCCGCGTCCGGCTCGCCATCCGCGCCGGTCTGCCGCTGGCGGTAGGCCGCCGTATCGGCGAACCCTGGACCGTAAGCGTTCATGCGCCGCCGCCTTCGCTGCCGCTGGTGCTGGACGCCTGAGCGTCGCGAAGGGCTTTCAACTTCGTCCAGGCCGCCCATGCGGAGCGCCCCGCCGCGAAGAACGCATCGACGTGATGGCCGAGGATCAGGTCATCATCGACTTCCAAACATGCGCGGGCCGCGATCGCGTGATGGAGCGCCGGGTGCAAGGCCGCGAACAAGCTATCCTTCGCTCGCTCGATGTCTTCGGCCGCGACCCGCGCCCTGCACTCAGCGCGGATTTTCTCCAAGACCTCGGCGGCGGTCGGCTCGATGACGGGCGCGGCGGTCATTGGCCACCGCCATGATGACGACGGCGCGCGCCCTGGCGCTCGGCCGCGCCGACCTCGGCCGCGAACGATGGTCGCGATGGTCGAGGTGGTGATGATAACCAAGTCGTCCGTTGGCAACCGCAACCGCCGCTCGCGCCGCCCGCAAGCGCCTCAGTGCTCAGCCATCGGATGGTCGAGCACTCGCACGCGCACGGCGCGCGCCGGCCTTCCACCCTCAACACGGTCCAGACGCCGAACTTTCGCTCGGCGACGGGGGTTGGCGCTTGAACGGCGTCGTTCGTTTTGGTAAACGCGGACATACTTTCAGATCCCCGCCCAACGGGTGAAAGTTTTTGGCCGGCGCGCGTCCGCAAGAGCGCGCCGGCCGTTTTTCAGACAGACAGCATTTCGGGTTTGCGTGGACGGCCTCGCGGGCGATCCGGATCACGCGCCGGCGGTTCTGGACGTGGATTCTGTGCCGTCGAGGTTTGCGGCGGCCCGATCCGCGCCAGCGCCCACGCCTCGAGCGCCGCGGGCTCGTAGAGCCTCGCGCGGCCGCACTTGCGGAACTCAGGGCCGCCGCCTCTGGTCGCTAAGACATCCAGCGCCTTCTTGCTGCCGATGCCGAAGTTGTCCCGGAGGAATCGCGCGGCCTTGTCAGGTCGAAAGAATGCGGAGGTCATGCGGCCGTTCCCTTCGTGGAATCGAACGGCTCACGAAACTAAACACGTTTTCGCGTTTGTCACTGCAATCAGCGCGCCAAAAAGTTGCAGTAGGCTTCGCAGCCCTTTCGGACCCGCCGGCGCGCCGCAGCGAACGCCGGATCAGAGGTCGCCGAGAGTCGACATTTGGAGAGTTAGCGACGTGATCCTGAAGCGGGCCAAGGGCTGAGCGCCAGGGTGTCGCGCGGGGCCTTCGGAAGGCCGCCTGACCGCCTTGAGCCGACCAGCGGCTGTCATCCTACCCTGGCGAGACCCGAAGCCGCCTGGCGGCCTTTCCCCGGTGACTATTTGGTGACTGGGCTCCAAGCCTCGTCGGCCATCGCGCCGTAAGCCTTTGAAATGATGAAGGCGCCCTTTCCAAACGTTTTCCAATATTTTCTTCAGCATATTAACGCATTGATATGATGGCTAGTTTGTCGTCATGACCATTTCTGACGTTTTCGGGCGTCTTCCCTTGTTTTCAATATTGTGGTGACTATTTGGTGACTCGTTTCGCACGGGAGCGGTCGCCATGCCTAGACTGACCAAGCAAGTTGTCGACGCCGCCAGGCCGAAAGATCGGCCCTATTTCGTTTGGTGCGACTCGCTTCGCGGCTTCGGCGTGCGCGTCCATCCGACCGGGCGAAAAGCTTACTACGCCGACTATCGGAATCGCGACGGCGTCCGTAAGCGCATGGCGGTCGGCGCTCACGGTCGGATCACGACCGAGGAAGCGCGCAAGCTCGCGCTCCAGGCCCTGGGAGGCGCGGCGAAGGGCGAGGACCCGGCTGGGGAGCGCGCCACGCGGCGCAACGCGATCACGGTCCGGGAACTGTGCGCCGACTACATGGCCGCCGCTGACAAGGGCCTGATCTTCGGCAAGGGGGAGCAGCCCAAGAAGCCCTCCACCGTCTCGCAGGACCGCGCCCGCATTGATCGGCATATCGTTCCATTGCTCGGGCGCAAGCTTGTTTGCGACGTGACCCCGGCCGACGTGGCGAAGTTCATCCGCGACGTGACGACCGGCAAGACGGCGATCGTCGAGAAAACGAAGGCGCGCGGCAAGGCCGTCGTCACCGGAGGCGCGGGCACGGCGACGCGCGCCGCGAACTTCCTCGGCGCGATCCTAACCTTCGCCGTGAACGAAGGGATCGTCGATCGCAACGTCGCCCACGGCGTGAAGCGCAAGGCTGATGAGAAGCGCACCCGTAGGCTGACTGTGGGTGAGTTCCGTGCGCTCGGCGCGACTCTCGCGCAAGCGGAACGGGATGGAGAGACCTGGCAGGTAATCGCGGCGACGCGCGTGCTCGCCCTCACGGCACTGAGGCTCGGCGAGGTCGTGAACCTGAGATGGGCGGAAGTGGACGAAGCTGGCGGATGCTTCCGGCTGGCGGACACGAAGGAAGGCGCTTCGGTCAGGCCGATCGGCCGCCGCGCCTTCGAGTCTCTTGGCCCGCTTCCGCGCGTCGAAAACAACCCTTATGTCCTACCGGCGACCCGCGGCGACGGTCCATTTGGTGGGCTTCCGCACGCCTTCAGGCGCATAGCGAAGCGTGCCGGACTGACGGGCGTGACGCCGCACACGCTCCGACACAGCTTCGCATCCGTCGCCGGCGATGTCGGCTATTCCGAGCCGACGATCGCCGCCATGCTCGGCCACAAGTCGGGCACCGTGACGGGCCGATACATTCATATCGTCGACACGGTCCTGATCGCCGCCGCCTCCCGCGTGGCCGCCCGGATCGACGCAATGATGGCCGGGCTGACCGAAGACGAGGCGGCCGAGAGCACAAGCAATGTTGTGGCGTTGCGGCGATGACCGAGCCTGAGGAATGGGATGACGAGTGGGCCGCGGCCGTCCTGCCCTTCTTTGAAAACCCAAAGAGCGCCGCGCCCGATATCAAGGCCCTCGTGCGTCTTCTGCGCGCACGGGAAAACAGGCCATTGCCCGGAGCATTCCGCGGCATGCTCGCCGAAATCCTGGACAGCCGGTTCGGCGGCGATGATGCGATCGCGATGAACTGGCAGCTAGGGCCGGTCTACCGCGGCTGGCATGAGAAGCGGCAGCGGGAAAACGAGCAGGACGGCGAGATCGCCAAGGCGATGGCGGCCGGGCAGCTCGTCACCGACGCGATCAACCAGATAGAGGTTGATGCCGGCATGTCCGCGCGCACCGGCTGGACCGCCTGGACCCGGATCAGGCTCAAGAGGGCATGGTCTGAGCGGGTTCGACTGGCCATTCTGAAAGGCCAGAGAAGCCCGGCAAGCCACCCGGCCATCTCCTGGAGACGGACATGAGGACAGCGACCCGCAAGCGAGGACACGGGCTTGCCGTGATCCGCCAGTGCCTAGCTGAGGGTGTCACCAACTCCGCGACGATAAGCCAGCGGATGTACGAGACCCCGGCTAAGGACCCGGATGACAGCTTCAAGAGCCCGTCCGAAGCGCGCGGCTTCTACAACTGGTTCCTTAAGCCGGCGCAGCAGCGGATCTACGACATTCCGGCGACTCTCCAGCCCAACCCGGTCAACCGAGGCGTCATGGGTAAGAAAACAACGAGAGATATGATCCTGAGGCGGATCGACTTTTTGGTCCGCGAGGCGAACAGCCGGGACGACATGCTTTATGACAACACAGTAAAAGAGGCGCTATACATGATCAATAATGTTTTAGCCGCCGATGGGTATTATTTTAGCGCCTCTAGCGCCTTGATAAGGAACAACCCGTGGAGGAGCCGCGAAGCACACAAGCAGATAGCTGGCGGCGACTGGACCAAACTGACAAACGAACACCAGGACCCGAGCGTTCAGGTCTGGGACTGGATTAAAAAAAATACTCCAGGTCTCATACCGGACCAGGTCCTGGCGAGGTGCGAGAAGTGGCCCGTGGTGACGATAACAGAGGCTGAGGAGAAGGGTCTGCGCGGTAGGAACTGGGTTCCGGCGGCCGAGCGTTACTTGGCCGTTGACGTCGACGGCCATGTCCAAGACATTATGGTGGGGAAATATGACAAGACCCGCGACGTCTGGACGCCGAGAGGGTACTGATCCGTGGGCCGATCGGCGGCCCGACGCCCTTCCGCTGGGGCAGCGTTACACATGAGGCGGCCGGGTCCGGCGAGGCGGTCAGGCGGGCACGCATTGAGGTGGCGGCGGCTTCCTAGGGGTCAGGGTGGTTTGGGCGCTCAACCTTCTATCGGCGATCTTTGCCCTTCTGGCGGCCGGCGCTTGGATTCGGTCAACGCGCGTCAGGGAATACCCGACTGACAAGCCCGAGCCCCGGCCGCCAGGCTCGTCTTATCCCACTCCGCAAATAGGATTCGGGCGCGATAAAGAGGGCCGTCAATACGAGTTGTTTGCGACCATTCGATTGCAGAGCAGGTGGAACGCCTATGCGGCCTGGCTCGCGGCGGCGGCGGCAGTCTGCCAAGCCGCAGCGATGATCTCGTCGGCCCGGTTCCAAGCCCCGTAGGAAGGCCGCTGGCGGCCTCCGTCTCGGGCACCGGGAGGTCCGAGGCGGTCAGGCAGGGGCAGTGACGCGGGGTGCGGGAGGGGTTCATGTGCTGGGGCTTCGGCGATCATACGTTGTATGAAATGCTGCGGGACCTCGGCGGCCTGATTGGGAGCATGATCGCCTTGCTGGCGGCTGGCGTCGCCTACTATGCGGGGCGCATGCAGGTGACAGTCACGACGCGGGCTGCCACCAATCAAATCCACGCCCTTAAGGCGCAAGCTGACCGGGAGACTGACGCGATCGTCTTATCCTTGGCGGTCGAAATAAGAGAGATCCTTCGGGTTGTGATTCGGCTCCGTGAAATCCTCAAGGGGATCATCGAGCGCGAAACGTCCGTGGGACCCGAGCAGCCTCAAGATCTTCACTCGGCTTCCGAAGCCGACCGTGTACGAGGCGGCCGCTGACAAGATCGGACTGTTGGGCGGTGCGCTTGCCCCGAAAGTGGCTTCGTTTTTCACCGCGATGGATCGCATCGGGGTGAATGCGGATTTGATCGCTAATCTCCCGCCAGATACAGCCGTTGAAGACAAACTTCTAAGAGCCCTTGTCGCATTGATCGAACAGAACTGCAGAGACAGCCTGCCCCTGTTAGACGCCCTTCGTACGACGGACGCGATGCGGAACTCAGGACGAGGATCGACGCCATGTCGGCGCGATGATTCTGATCTGTTCGACGCGAAGAAAATCCCTGTGGAGGAACATTTTTCCGGCAAGCGGAAAAGGTTGCGCTCGTTGTGCGGCGGGCTTCTCAAGCGAGACTCAGAGACTTCTTAGTAGTCCATGTCCGGGCCGCCGTGGCCACCGGGGCCACCGGGACCGCCCGCTGGCTTCTTCTCGGGGATCTCGCAGATCATCGCTTCGGTGGTCAGCATCAGGCCGCTGACCGAAGCGGCGTTCTGGAGAGCCGTGCGAGTGACCTTGGCCGGGTCGATGACGCCGGCTTCGACCAGATCCTGGTACTCTTCCGTCGCGGCGTTGAAGCCGAAGTTGACGTTGTCACTGGAGGTGACCTTCTCAACGACGATGGCGCCTTCATAGCCGGCGTTGCCGATGATCTGGCGCAAGGGCTCCTGGCAGGCGCGGCGGATGATGTTGATGCCGATCTGCTCGTCGCCTTCGCCCGTCACTCCGTCCAGAGCCTTGGAAGCGCGAACTAGCGCGACGCCGCCGCCGGGGACGATGCCTTCTTCAACGGCCGCACGGGTGGCGTGCAGGGCGTCTTCGACGCGGGCTTTCTTCTCTTTCATCTCGGTCTCGGTGGCTGCACCGACCTTGATGACGGCTACGCCACCGGCCAGTTTCGCGAGGCGCTCCTGGAGCTTCTCGCGGTCGTAGTCGGAGGTCGTCTCGTCGATCTGGGTGCGGAGCTGTTTCACGCGGCCTTCGATGGTCTTGTGCTCGCCGGCGCCTTCCACGATCGTGGTGTTGTCCTTGTCGATGGTGATGCGCTTGGCCTTGCCGAGATCCTCGACGCGAACGCCTTCCAGCTTGATACCGGTCTCTTCCATGATGGCCTTGCCGCCGGTGAGGATCGCGATGTCCTCGAGCATGGCCTTGCGGCGGTCGCCGAAGCCGGGCGCCTTAACGGCGGCGACGTTCAGCGTGCCACGGAGCTTGTTGACCACGAGGGTGGCCAGGGCTTCGCCTTCCACTTCCTCGGCGATGATGACCAGCGGACGGCCGGAGCGGGCGATCTGCTCGAGCACGGGCAGCAGGTCCTTCATGTTGCTGATCTTCTTCTCGTGGATCAGGATGTAGGGATCCTCGAGAACGGCTTCCATGCGGTCCGGATCGGTAACGAAGTAAGGCGAGAGGTAGCCGCGGTCGAACTGCATGCCCTCAACGAGCTCGAGCTCGGTGTGCATGGTCTTCGACTCTTCAACGGTGATGACGCCGTCTTTGCCGACCTTCTGCATCGCTTCAGCGATGGTGGAGCCGATTTCGGTGTCGCCATTGGCGGAGATGGTTCCAACCTGGGCGATCTTGGCGTTGTTTTCAACCTTCGTGGAGAGCTTGCTGACCTGGGCAACCACGATAGCGACGGCCTTCTCGATGCCGCGCTTCAGCGCCATCGGGTTGGCGCCGGCCGCAACGGCCTTCACGCCTTCGCGATAGATCGACTGGGCCAGAATGGTGGCGGTGGTGGTTCCGTCGCCGGCCACGTCGGAGGTCTTGGATGCAACCTCGCGGACCATTTGCGCGCCCATGTTCTCGAGCGGATCCTTCAGCTCGACTTCCTTGGCGACAGTGACGCCGTCCTTGGTGATGGTCGGGCCGCCGAACTTCTTCTCGAGAACGACGTTGCGGCCCTTGGGGCCGAGGGTGACTTTAACTGCGTCGGCCAATTGATTCACGCCGCGCAGGATGGCCTGCCGGGAATTCTCGCCATAGATGATCTGTTTTGCTGCCATGTTTCAATCTCCTAATTAAGACGGGAAGCGCTCAGGTTCGAGAGCTCTACTTAGCGACTGCGACCGGGTCGAGAACGCCCAGCACTTCGTCTTCACGAAGGATCAGGTACTCTTGGCCGTCCAGCTTGATGTCGCTGCCACTGTATTTGCCAAAGAGGATCCGGTCGCCGACCTTAACGTCAAGGCTGACCACCGATCCATCCTCCAGGCGCTTGCCACGGCCAACGGCCATAACTTCGGCTTCCTGGGGCTTCTCTTTCGCAGTGTCGGGGATGATGATCCCGTTCTGGACACTTTCCTTCTGCTCAATCCGGCGCACGACAAGCCGGTCATACAAGGGACGAATCTGCATAGTCTTCAGAACCTCCGGTTGGTTTCGATCCTGGAACTCGATTTGGAATCCAGCCTGGTCAATCTGCCTTTGGCCAGAGTCCGGTCCGGCTTACAAGCCGAACACCAGAACCCGGTCCGGCGCTGGGCCAGACACGCCTACTGTATTAGCACACTCCGGCGTAGAGTGACAATACGTCTTTGTAACACACTGATTATAAAAGGAAAATTTGTGTTGACGAGAACACAGTGGAATCTCGGTGATACCCCGCAACGAAGCGGCTGGAAGAAAATCTGAGTCTTTTGCGCTAAAGTCATGGCCAGCTAGCTTCGTTCGTTGCGCTACAGCGATGCTATGCTGAAACCATGTTCCGGCGAGCCCGCTGGTTTCTGCTGCTCGCCATCCTCCTCGTCAGTGTTGCCGTCGCGGCGATCTTCCTGGCGCAACGCCAGAATCTCTCACGCCATCGTCCCAAACCATCGACGCCCCTGCCGGATAACACCAGCGCCACCGCGGATATGTGGGAATGGGAAGTCCGCAAGGACACTGTCCAGGTGCGCATGCGGGCGCGCAGTTTTCGCCAGATCCACGAACCCTCCACCGTGCTGCTCACGGATCTGCAACTGGAGATAAGGAACGCCGAAGCGGGTACCTACGACCTCATTAAGAGTTCGGAGGCGAACTTCGACACGGTCAGCGGTCAGCTATACGCCGATGGGGCCGTGGAAATCAGGATGCGGCTGCCGATTGCCGGCGGCGAGCCCGCGAAGAAAATGATCATCCACAGCACGGGGGTTTACTACGACTCCAAGGCGGGGCGGGCCTGGACCGAACGGCACGCGTTGATGGAGTTCGATGGCGGAGAGGTCGAAGGCGACGGGGCCAGCTACGATCCGGCCGTCCACGCCATCGAAATGAAGAACGCCGTGAAGATGCACTGGAAAGGCAAAGGCAGCGCGGCTCCGATGGAGCTCACTGCCTCGCATGCGATTTACCATGAACAGGAAGAGAGTGTCGAACTCCGCGCACCAGTCAGGTTGAAGCGCGGAACGCTAACGGTAGATGGCGGCGACACGCAGGTGGAACTGGCCGATGGCAGGATCGACACCATCGAGACGAGCCCCGCGCAGGGAGTGGACGAGTTGCCCACGAGAAGCGTGGATTTCGGCGCGCAGCGGTTGAAGGTCTACTACGACGACAACGGTCTGGTTCACCGCATGGAAGGCACGGATTCGGCTCGCGTCGTATCGCACGACGCCAGCGGGGAGACGGTGATGACGGGCCAGCGGTTGGACCTCGACTTCGTCGCAGTGCAGCGCGAGAGCCAGCTCAGCCACGCCGTGGCCGCCGGGCAGGGCCGGATTGAGACGCACCCCGTGCCTCGCGCCGCCATCGATGGCAAAAGCGGCGTGAAAGACAAAGGGGCGGCGCCGCCCAGCCCAAAGATCCTCACGAGCGAAAAGCTAGAGATGACGATGAAGCCGGGCGGCGCGGAGATCGACCAGGCACGTACGTTAGCCCCCGGCCGGCTGGAGTTCCTCCCCGCAAGACCCGACGACCCGAAGCGGCAACTGGACGCCGAACGGATGACGGTCTGGTATGGACCCAAGAACGTAATGCGCGAATTCCGTGCGACGAAGGCGAATACCAGGACCGAGGCGCCGGTCAAGCCCGTGCGTGGAGCCAAACCCAAACCGCCGTCAATCACCCTGACCCGCAGCCGCGACCTCGAAGCTCACTTTGACGCGCGTGGCCAGGTCACCACGATGGATCAACGCGGGGACTTCCAGTACGAGCAGGAGACGCGTAGGGCGAAAGCCGAATCGGCCCAATTGGACGAGACCAGCGACGTGATCACTTTGCGCGGCCAGGCCCGGGCATGGGACGAGAGCGGTTCGACGGACGCGGAAGAGATCCGGATCGATCAGCGCTCCGGCACCACTGTCGCCAAGGGTCGCGTCTCCTCGACGCGCCTGCCCGATCACAAAGATCCGGCAGACCCTAAAGCTCAACAGGACGCCTCGAACTCCTCCGGCGGCGGCTTGATTGCAGGCGACCAACCCCTTCTGGCACGCGCTGCCGAGATGACCACATGGGACAAGAATCGGAAGATTCGCTATACCGGAGACGCTGTTCTCTGGCAGGGTCGACGCGAATACAGGGCAGGGAGGTATTCATCGACCGCGAAGCGCAGAGGCTGGAAGCTCGCGGCGACGTGATCACGCGAGTCGCGGACTCGAGCCAGTCGGGGAGCGGCGCGTCCGGCACGTCTGCGCAGCCTGCCCAGTCGAAGAAGGGGCAGGAAGCGGGAACGGCACGCGGCTTTTCTGTGGTTTCTGCTCCCGAATTCACCTACGACGGGAAGACCAAACAAGGCTTATATAAGGAAAACGCCCACCTGGAGCGCGCCGGACTCGACGTACGATCCCGATTTCTGAAGACGTTCTTCGAGGAAAGTCCGAAGCGCGGCGGCGGCACGGAGACCCATTTAGAGCATCTGGAAGCGGATGGCGCGGTTGAAATCGTTCAAAGGCCTCCGGGACGGGTACGACGGGGCCGCAGCGAGCACGCGGAATACTACCTTGGCGAAGAGCGCATGGTGTTGACCGGCGGGCAGCCCGAGGCGTCCGACTCCCTGCGTGGGACCACGCGGGGACCCAGAATCACCTGGTTCTCACGAGAGGACCGGATGCTGGTGGAGACGGCCGCCACTAAAGACCGCGTGCTGAGTAGATCGGTGAAAGAGAAGAAGAACTGATCGGTCCCGGGACGAAAAAAGAGGGCGGGCGCGGCGGTGCCCGCCCCGGGAGCTGCCCTTTGGCGAAAGCCTTGAGTGCTGGGGTGCACTCCGCGCCCGGACGGTGGCGAGCCGCCCCAAGTGCTGCAAATGGGAGATGGCCGGTGTGAACTTGTGTCACTCAGGGACCAACATCCCAGATGCGGTTTCGCTGACGCATACAAGCCCAGCCACGGATGATGAGCCTCGCGGCAGCCAGTTTCCGGTTTGGACGGGGCAGTAGAAACCGGCGCTGCTAAACTCTCCGCAACCTCGTCCCCAGTTGTGCCACGGGGGAAGCGGCAAAATACGCGTCTGCTACTAAAGGGTGAAGATACTGCCCCGGAAATATAGCGAGCTAAGAAATATTTGCAAATGAGGTCAGACGCCCTGAATTGGAGATAATCGTGAACGTGAGCTCACACCCCAGCCAGGAAGCCGGCGATGGACCGGCGTCGAACGGCATTCTGAAAGCCGTCGAGATTTCCAAGTCGTATCAGGGCCGCCGGGTCGTGGACGGGGTCTCCGTCTCGGTCAGACCGGGCGAGGTGGTGGGACTGCTAGGGCCGAACGGAGCGGGCAAGACGACCTCATTTTATATGATCGTCGGCCTCATCACCCCAGACGCAGGGCAGATCTTCCTGGAGGACCGGGATATCACCAGACTCGCAATGTATGAGCGGGCGCGGGTCGGCATCAGCTACCTCCCTCAGGAACCTTCGGTATTCCGGAAGCTGTCGGTGGAAGACAACCTGATGGCGATTCTGGAGACCCTTTCCTTGAACGCTCACCAGCGCCGCGAACGTCTCGAGATGCTGCTTGAGCAGATGGGTCTGGATAAGGTTCGCAAGAACAAAGGGTATATGCTCTCGGGCGGCGAACGCCGCAGGGTGGAAATTGCCAGGTCTCTGGTCATCCGTCCACAGTTCCTATTGCTGGACGAGCCGTTTTCGGGCATAGATCCGATTCAGGTCCTGGAGTTGCAAAAGATCATCGCCAACCTCAAGCTGAGCGGTATTGGCATCCTGATCACGGATCACAACGTCAGAGAGACTCTGGCGGTCACGGACCGGGCCTACATCATCAACAACGGCCGCATATTTCGCGCGGGCACGCCAGAACAACTCGCTCTCGACGCGGAAGTGCGCAAGGTGTATCTCGGCGAAGGGTTCAGCTTCCGCCAATAGTTCAATCCGACTGGGATCGCCGATCTCCCGACCGGCACAAGTTGAGCTTCGACTACTAGCCCAATCCACGCTCGGAGTCAAGCCTTAAGCCACTGAAAGCGAAGCGCTTCTCGTGGGTCGATTCCGGCCGGTGAGTGGTATCATTGACCACAGAATGAACCCGATCTCGCACAAGCTGCAGATCGTTCTCAGGCAAAAGCAAATCCTGACGCCTGCCCTGATGCAGATGGTCCGGATACTCCAGCTCAACCGTCTGGAGTTGAAAGACATGATTGCCGAGGAGATCGCGCAGAACCCGCTACTTGAAGAGGTGGGCGAGGGCGGCGAGGAGCTGACCCCCGCTGAGCTCCAGGTCTTGCTCGAGACGCAGGACCGGGATCCCAACCAGGTTGACAACGAAGTCGTGAAGTTGACTCAGGACGCTCTCACGCAGGCCTACGAAGGCGATAACGAGCCTGCGGAACCAGCCAGCGCCGGCGGCGAGGCGGAGACCGTCGTGGCCGAACCGGTGACCGACGCCACCACCACCGAAGACGCCTTCAGCCAGGTGGACCTGGAAGATTTCTTCCGCGATTTCAACGAGCCCGGGTTCCGCAGCCAGTCGTCCGAGGAATCCGACAAGCCCGGCTTCGAATTCTTCCTGTCCTCACCTGTCACCCTGACGTCGCACCTCATGAGCCAACTCGCCATGATCGTGCTGCCGCCGGCGGTGCGAGAGGCGGCGGATTCCATCATTGGCAACCTGGAAGACACCGGCTATCTGTCCACGCCGATCGAGGAAATCGCCGCGCGCGATTCTCATTCGGTGGCGGACCTTGAAGCGGCGTTGAAGGCAGTGCAGATGTGCGATCCCGCGGGCGTCGGCGCCCGGTCGCTGCAGGAGTGCCTGTTGCTGCAACTCGAAAGCCGCAATGCCAAAGGCGGCGTGGCCTGGCAGATCGTCGAGAACCATCTGAAGCTGGTCGAGTCGCGGAGCGTGAAGGAACTGGTCAAGCTGCTCGGCCGGCCGCAGGAGCACATTCAGATCGCGCTCGACGTGATCCGGAAACTGGATCCCAAGCCCGGCCTGCGCTATTCCGGCCCCGGCGCCCGCGAGGTCGAGCCGGACGTCGAAATCTTCAAAGACGGCGACGTGTGGGTGGTCCAGCTCTCCGACGAGGACGTTCCTCAATTGCGTCTGAACGGCAGTTACCGCCGCATGCTGGAGCCCGACCACAGCTCCGACAAAACGACGCGCAATTACGTTCGTGAACGCTTCAACTCGGCTCTCCAATTGATTCGGAATATCGAGCAGAGGCGCCAGACCATTTTGAAGGTGTGCCAGGCGATTGTGCGGCGCCAAGTGGAATTCCTGGAACAGGGGCCCGATGCGTTGCGTCCCCTGATGATCAAGGAAGTGGCCGAAGAAGTGGGCGTCCACCCTTCCACCGTTAGCCGCGCCGTGTCGAGCAAGTATGTGCACACGCCACAGGGCGTATTCGAACTCCGCTACTTCTTCTCGGAGGCCGTGCAAGGGCCTTCGGGCGGCGGAATTCCGTTGCAAACGCTGAAGCGTATGGTAAAAAAGATGATCGATGAAGAAGACCCCGCGAAGCCCTTAACCGACGACCAGATCGCAGCGCGTCTGAAGGATCAGGGCATTGACGTTACGCGGCGCACCGTCGCCAAGTACCGCGAGGACATGAGGATTCCTTCAACGCATCATCGCCGCGTCCGGAATTAGAAGCCGGCCAAGCCGTCTTGTCCGGCGTAATTGAGGGAAAGGCACTCCATGAGAATTACCTTTACGGGGAAGCAGGAGAAGTTGGCGCCAACCCAGGAGCGCAAGCTCGCCACCGCGTTTGCGCGGCTGTCGAAGCTGATCGAGCGCAAGGGAGAAAGGGCTGCCTTGGTCGCTTTGTCCTCACAGCGCCATCTTCAGATGGCGGAAGTCCGCCTGAACTTCTTCGACCAGACAATGATCGGGGAAGGCAAGGGCGTTGACCAGTTCACGGCAGTGATGGAGGCCGTGGAGAACGTGGAACGGCAAGCGCTGAAGAGCCGCGAGAAATGGCGCGACGCAAAGCGCGAGACGCCTACGCGGAAGGCTCGCTCGACTGGCGAACCCATGCCGGAACCGGTGGCGGCCAAAGCGCCGAAGGGTGGCAAGGCGTCGCAATCCGCCGCATCGGCCAAGACCACGGCGAGGAAGCGCGCGTCAAGATGGAGCCAAGCCTTCGCAGGTCGTCCAGACGTCGATGGACGGCAGCAAGCCGATGACCGTCGATGAGGCTATGATCGCTCTCGAAGGCGGCCAGGACTATATCGCCTACCGCGATGCCGAGACCGACAGAATGCGAGTTCTGATCCGCCGCCGCGACGGCCAGATCGACCTCGTGGAAGCCTGAGACCCGATCTAATGGCACAACGCCGAAAAGCGCCGGCCTCCGCGGAGGAGTTGCCAGGTCACAGCCTCGCTGTGAGGCCGGAACTTTTCATCATTACGGGAGTGAGCGGCTCTGGTAAGGGCACGGTGCTCAAAGCGCTGGAGGATCTCGGCTACTACGCCGTGGACAACCTGCCGATGGCGCTGTTGGGGACCTTTGCCAGGCTGGTCACCGAATCGGCCAGCATCCGGAGAGCAGCCATTGTGGTCGATATTCGGGAAGGCGACTCCATCAGCAAGTTTCCCGAGGAGTATTCCCGGCTGCGCGGGACCATTCGGACTTGCCTGCTGTTTCTCGACGCAGAGGACGACGCGCTTGTGCGGCGCTATAGCGAGACGCGCCGGCCTCACCCGCTGGGCCAGGGCAGCGTGCTGAAGAGCGTGCACGCCGAACGGAAACAGCTCGAGGCGATCCGCGATATGGCGGATCAGGTCATCGTGACCTCCGATCTGACCTCGGCGCAGTTGCGGAAGATGATCGGCGATTCGTTCTCGGCCACAAGCGACGCCGCGCTACGGGTGGCCGTGGTGAGTTTCGGCTTCCGCCATGGCGTCCCGGCCGAGAGCGACCTGGTGCTGGACGTGCGCTTTCTTCCGAATCCGAACTACGTCTCGGAGTTCAAGCCGTTTTCGGGCAAGAACGCCCGGGTTGCGCGCTACATCCGGGGGTTCCCCCAAACCGGAGAGTTCCTGAGGCACATCCACGAGATGCTCGACTTCCTCTTGCCGCACTACGTGGCGGAAGGCAAAGCGTACCT
Source organism: Terriglobia bacterium (assembly GCA_963823095.1). Classification (GTDB taxonomy): domain Bacteria; phylum Acidobacteriota; class Terriglobia; order Bryobacterales; family Bryobacteraceae; genus CAIVVT01. The sequence continues at coordinate 17,756 of CAWGKI010000010.1, read as the reverse complement.
GACGATCTCGTTCGGATGTACGGGCGGGCGGCACAGGTCGGTGATGATGGCGGAAGAGGTAGCGCACTACCTCCAGCGCGAAGGCTACCCGGTGCGTATCTCTCATCGCGACATTGAGAAGTAAGCGACTGAGAGCGCTTGGGAACGCCGATCTCCAGATCGGCCCAAGTTGGCTGAGTGAAACCAAGACACGCAAATGAAACAGCGCTGGTAGAATTTAGATAGAGACCTCTGGGTACATGATTCTTACGAGCAGTCTGGCGGAGGAGATCCTCGAGCTGAAGCGCGAACGCGGCGCGATGCTGCTCGCCCACCATTACCAGGAGAGCGAGATTCAGGAGCTGGCCGACGCCGTCGGCGACAGCCTGGAACTCGCCCGCAAAGCGCAGAGCTACGAGGGCGACGTCATCGCTTTCTGCGGCGTCTGGTTCATGGCGGAGACGGCCAAGCTGTTGAACCCGTCGAAGGTGGTCGTGGTCCCCGACCGCGATGCGGGCTGCAGCCTGGTGGATGCCTGTCCGGTAGAACAATTGCGCGCCTGGAAGGCCCGAAACCCCGGCCACGTCATTGTCAGCTACATCAACACGAGCATCGAAGTGAAGGCGGAGAGCGACATCATCTGCACCTCGCGAAACGCCGTGCAAGTGGTCAACTCGATTCCCGCCGAGAAGCCCATTCTGTTCCTGCCCGATCTCAACCTGGGAAACTTCGTCAAGCAGCAGACCGGACGAGAGAATATGAAGATCTGGCAGGGCGCCTGCATCGTCCACGCCACCTTCCCCGCCCGGCGCCTGGTGACCGCCCGCAGCGAGCATCCCGCCGCGCTGGTCGCTTCGCACCCCGAATGCCCGGCCGAAATCCTGCGCATGTCGGATTTCATCGGTTCCACATCGGCTATCATCGACTGGTGCGTAAAGCAGTCCGCCTCGGAGTTCATCGTGATGACCGAGAGCGGCGTGCGCCACTCGCTCGAAAAGCTGGCGCCCGGCAAGAAGTTCTACTTTGTGGCCAACGAGCAGTGCAATTGCAGCGAGTGCCCCTACATGAAGCGCAACACACTGGAGAAGCTGCGCGATGCGCTGCTGCATCTGGAACCTCGCGTGGAACTCTCACCCGAGATCCTCGAAAACGCCCGGCGTCCCGTGGAGCGGATGCTGGCGTTGCGCTAAGAACGGAATTGACGCCATGAGCGTGGCGGAACGCCTCCCAGAACGCCTCAATTGACACGTTCGGCCGGCTGCACGACAATCTGCGCATCAGCGTCACCGATCGCTGCAACATCCGTTGCTACTACTGCATGCCGGAAACCGGCGCGCCCTTTCTGCCCCACTCGGAAATCCTCCGCTACGAAGAAATCGAGCGATTCGTGCGCATCGCCGTCTCCCTGGGCGTGACGAAAGTTCGCATCACTGGCGGCGAGCCTCTGGTGCGGCGGGATCTGCCCACGCTGATCTCCGCGCTGCGTAAGATCGATGGGCTGCACGAGATTGCTCTTGACCACGAACGGAGTGCTGCTCGCGGAGCAGGCGGCCGATCTGTATTCGGCCGGATTGCGCCGGCTGAACGTCCACTTGGATACGCTCGACCGGGAGAGATTCCGGCACATCACCCGGCGCGACGACCTGGACCGCGTTCTGGCCGGGTTGATGCGGGCGAAGGAGATCGGGTTTTCTCCCATCAAGATCAACGCCGTAGCAGCGAAAGACCTGACGGAGCCGGACATCGTGCCGCTGGCGCGCTTCGGACGCGAGCATGGCTTTGAGGTGCGCTTCATCGAGTTCATGCCGCTGGATGCCCAGCGTATTTGGGACCGGACGAAGGTACTGGCGATGGACGAGATTCTGGCCATCGTCAGACGCGAGGTCGGCGCGCTGGAGGCCATTCCCGATGCCGATCCGAGAGCGCCGGCCCTGGAATACCGTTACCTGGACGGCGTCGGACAGATGGGCTTCATCGCCTCGGTGAGCAAGCCATTCTGCCTGAACTGCAACCGCATCCGGCTGACGTCGGATGGCAAGCTGCGCTACTGCCTGTTCGCGATTGAGGAGACCGACGTGAAAGGCCTACTGCGGAACGGCGCGCCCGACCGGGAGATTGCAGAGACGATTTCCGCAACGGTGCGGCGCAAATGGCTCGGGCACGAGATCTCCAGCGCGACCTTCGTCGCTCCTCCGCGTCCGATGTACTCGATCGGAGGCTGAGGCGTGTCCGGCGTAGATCCCGAAGAGCCCGTACGCATTCCCATTACGGGCGAATTCGATCTGCATACCTTCGCGCCGCGGGACGTCAAAGCCGCCGTCGAAGCGTACCTCGAAGAGGCATCCGCGATAGGATTGAAGGCGCTGAGGATCGTCCACGGCAAAGGCATCGGCGTGCAGCGGGAAATCGTCAGGCGAGTCCTGTCGGGTTCGCCCCTGGTGGCCGGATTCCGGAACGCACCGGAAGAGGCCGGAGGTTGGGGCGCGACGATTGTCGACTTGAAGTGACACCTACGTCTGGTGGCGCCACGTGTGTTGACGGCAGCCGGCCGGTTCGAGTCCGGCATTTCATCTTGGAGAGGTCATGGTAAGCGGATTATCGCGTAGGTATTTCTTCCTCGGATCGGCGGCCGCGCTGGCGGCCACGAAGCTTGAAGCGAAGCGCACGCCTTCTTTGAAGCGGTTGGGCTACAAGTCCCCGAACGAGAAGCTGAACATCGCGGCCATTGGCGCCGGCGGTAAGGGCCACAGCGACATCACGGGCTGCGCGACGGAGAACATCGTCGCTCTGGCGGATCCGGACTGGAAGACCGCGGCCAAGACGTTCTCGGAATTCCCGAACGCGAAGCAGTACAAAGACTACCGCGAGATGCTCGATAAAGAGCGGAACAACATCGACGCGGTGACTGTTTCCACTCCCGACCACACCCACGCCATCGCGGCCATGTGGGCCATGGAGCGCGGCAAACACGTCTACTGCCAGAAGCCGCTCACGCGCACCGTCTATGAGGCGCGCATGCTCACGGAGGCCGCCCGCAAGTATGGCGTAGCGACGCAGATGGGCAATCAGGGCCATTCGGGCGAAGGCACGCGCCAGTTATGCGAAATGATCTGGAACGGCGACATCGGCGCGGTGAAGGAAGTCCACGCCTGGACCAACCGTCCGATCTGGCCGCAGGGCGTCGATCACGCGCTGGCCGGACAACCGGTGCCGTTCACGATGAATTGGGATTTGTGGCTGGGGACTGCGGCAACTCGCCCGTACAACAAAGGCTACGCCCCGTTCAATTGGCGCGGCTGGTACGACTTCGGATGCGGCGCTCTCGGCGACATGGCCTGCCACATTCTCGATTCGGTGAACTGGTCGCTGCTGCTCGACGCGCCGGTCAGCGTGGAGTGCGTCAAGACCGAGGGCAAGAACCCATTCACGTTCCCGACCAAGTCGATTGTGAAGTTTGAGTTCGCCGCTCGCGGCAATATGCCTGCGGTGAATGTGTTCTGGTACGAAGGCGGGCTGAAGCCTCCGGTGCCCGAGGGTTTGCCGGCCGACGTGAAGCTCGGCGACCGGGACGACCCGAGCAACGGCAGCCTGTTCATTGGCGAAAAAGGCTTCATCACCACGGGAACATACGGCGACGATACGCGTCTGGTGCCCGACGACAAGATGAAGGATTACAAGTTCCCGCAGAAACTGCTGACCCGCTCGCCCGGCCACTACCGCGATTGGATCCGCGCCTGCAAGGGCGGCGACCCGGCCTGCTCGAATTTCGATTACGCCGGTCCATTCACCGAGTGGGTGACACTAGGCGTGATCGCGCAACGCAGTGAAGGCAAGCTGATGTGGGATCGGGCGAAGATGAAGATCGCCAATAACAGCGAGGCCAACAAGTTCGTGAAGCCCTACGTGCGGAAGGGCTGGAAGTACTAAAGACCGCACTTGGGGACGGAGCTGCGAGCGTCAGGAAGCGGCGGTAGCAACTCCAATACCGCTACAACCGCTCCTAACGGTCGCGGCTCCGTTCCTACTCCGGGCCTTCCCACTGCGCGGTTCTCTCCGAGCGGAATAGCGCCTCAATGACGGCCATGTTCCCGAGCGCATTCTCAAGTGTCGTGGGGACCTTAGAGTCCTCTAAAATGGCGCGAGAAAAGGCGTCGCCCTGCAGCGTGTACTGATTGCAGGTCGGGATCTCCTCAACGCGAACACCGGTACCGAGGAAATCTCCGCCGATATCGACGAAGATCCGCGATGGGCGATCCGGCGGAGCGTTGAACGGGATTTCAATCTCGATGCGCCCCTTCGTCCCGAGGATCTGCATGCGCTGGTAGTTCACCAGTTGCGTGCTGCAGGTGAAGATCGCCTGGCAGCTTCCAAAGTCGAGCATGGCCGAGGTGAGGCGATCGGTGCCGAACTTAGGGTCGCGCTCGATGAGCGCCTGTACTCGCGCGGGCTGCTTCCCCAGAATGAAGCGTGACGTCGTGATGGGGTAGCATCCGATGTCCATCAGACCGCCACCGCCATAATCGGCCACGTTGCGGACATTGCCGGGGTCGTCGTTGAAGTAACTGAACGCTCCGAGGATCGAGCGCACTTCGCCGATCTCGCCGGAACGGACGATCTCGCGGGCCCGCAGCCACTGCGGATGCGAGTGGACCATGAACGCCTCGCCGATCTTCACGCCGGTCTGCGTCGCGCGCCGCGATGAGCTTACGGCATTCCTTGACGGTCAGCGAGATGGGCTTCTCGCAGAGCACGTGCTTGCCCGCCTCCGCGGCCTTGATGGCCCACGGAACGTGGAGGTGGTTCGGAAGAGGGATATAAACCGCGTCAATCTCAGGGTCCGCCAGAAAACCTTCGTAGGAGCCGTAGGCCTTGGGAATGCCGAGATTGTTCGCGGCCTCCTGGGCGCGGGCGGAAGTGCGGGAGGCTATGGCGGTAACCTCGCACAAGCTGCCTTGCTGCATGCCGGGAATTACTTTGGTGACGGCGATCTTCGCGACACCGAGAACGCCCCATCGAACTTTCGTAGCCATGAAGACAGTCTCTCGCAAGAGCGGGGAGGCTGTGACGAGAGCGTGCCGCCGGAAGTTACGCTCCGCGCAGCGTTTGCACATGCGTCGAGGCGGCCGCGCCCAGCCCGTGCAGGTTGTACCCGCCTTCCAATACGCTCAGCAGCCGGCCTCCCGCCCAGCGGTCGGCGATCTCCATCATCAGCGCGGTCAGCTCGCCGAAGTCCGCGTCCTTGAGGACAAAGCGTCCTAATGGGTCGTCGTGGCGCGAATCGAATCCAGCCGAGATGACAACGAAGTCGGGCCGGAAGGCCTCCGCCGCGGGCAGGAGTTTCTTGCGAAACGCCCCAACAATCTCGGCGTGCCCCGCTCCGGCATGAAACGGACAGTTCATCGTCGTGCCGGCGCCTGCGTCATCGCCGGTTTCATCGTGCGCGCCGGTGCCGGGATACCAGGGCGACTGATGCGTGTTGAAGACGAAAACGCTCGGATCGCGATAGAAGATGTCCTGCGTCCCGTTGCCGTGGTGCACGTCCCAGTCGGCGATCAACACGCGCTCGGCGCCGTAAACTTTCTGCGCGTAGCGTGCCGCGATGGCCACGTTGTTGAACACGCAGAAGCCCATGCCGCGCGACGCTGTAACGTGATGGCCGGGAGGACGCACGGCGGCGAATGCGTTGCGGACCTGGGCCGAGAAGATGGCGTCCACCGCCGCGAGACAGCCGCCGGCCGCCATGAGCGCGGTATCGAAAGTGTGCGCGCCCAGAGCCGTGTCGCCCGTGCTGAGCATGGATGCACGGCGACTTACGTCGTGGCGCACCACACGAATGTAGTCTTGGGTGTGGGCCAGGTGCAGATCCTCGTCGCGAGCCAGCCGCGGCTTGATAGGATGCGTCGAGCCCAGCAATCCGTCACGTTCAAAAGCCGCGTAGAGAGCGGCGTACCGCTCCGGGCTCTCCGGATGGCCGGGACCGGGATCGTGACGCGCATAGAGCGCGTCGAAGACCAGCCCGGTCGGGAGCGCCGCACCGTGGGACATGGACCTCATTGTACTTTGTCGTCAAACGTGGGGCATCAATCCAGGCGCTTGTGGAACCGTAGCGCGCTAGAAACCAGAATCACTACGCCGAACACCCCGAGGAGCAGCATCTGTGACCACAGCGCGTCTATGCCAGCGCCCTTCAAGAAGACGCCGCGCACAATGTCCATGAAGTACCGCAGCGGATTGAAGTAGGTGATCCATTGAATCGGCTGCGGCATGTTGCGGATGGGAAACGTAAATCCCGAGAGCATGAACGCCGGCTGGATGAAGAAGAATGACGTCATCGACGCCTGCTGCTGCGTGTGGCTGATGGTCGAGATGAAAAGGCCCATCCCCAACATGCTCAACAGGAAGAGCGAAGCGGCTCCGGCGAGCAGCAGCACGCTCCCCCGGAACGGGACCCGGAAGAGGAGCAAGGCGATCACCGTCACAAAGATCGAATCTATGAAACCGACCAGTGCGAAGGGGAGCGTCTTACCGATCATCAGCTCGATCGGGCGAATAGGCGTCACCATGATCTGTTCCATGGTGCCAATCTCTTTCTCGCGCACAATCGACATGGCGGTCATGTTCAGCGTGACGATCATGATGATGTTCACGAGTATGCCGGGGATGAAGTAGTTGCGGCTTTTCAAATCCGGATTGAACCAGACTCTGGTCTCCGCTTCGACGCTGGGCACGACCAACCGCACTGGCCCGTTGCGGGTGCTCTCGACAAGCCGCGCCTTGCGCTGGCTGACTAGAGTCTCCGCGTTATAGCCGGAGATGACGCCAGTAGCGTAGTTGCCAATGATCGCCGCCGTGTTCGAGTTCGATCCGTCCACCAGCACCTGCACTTCGGTTTGCTTCATGCGGCTGACGTCCGCGCCGAAATTCGAGGGGATGCGCACAACCGCTTCCGCCGTTCCTGTGTCCAGCATGGCCTGCGCTTGCTTCTCATCTAGCGCGACGCCGGTCAAGGTGAAGTAGGGGGTACCCTGGAATTTCCTCAATAAAGCGCGGCTTTGCTCCGTATTGTCCATGTCGAGCCAGCCCAGTTTCACGTCGTTGACGTCCAGGCTCACCGCAAAGCCGAAAATTAGCATCTGGAGGATCGGCGGGATGAACATGGCGCCGCGCAACTTCGGGTCGCGCAACGACTGCCGGATTTCTTTCTTCAGGATTTCGTAGATGCGTTCCCACATAGTGATTTAGGCGATCTTCGGACGGAGCTTCTTGTTCGCGATGGCAAAGACCAGCACCGCGTAGACCAAAAGGAATAGAAAGTTCGGCCAGAGAAGCGCGAAGCCGATGCCCTTGAGAAAGAGTCCTTGCAGGATCGCAACGAAGTACCTGGCAGGAAAGATCAGGGAGATCTGCCGGATGATCCACGGCATGTTCTCCAGCGGATAGATGAAACCGGAAAGCAGGAACGCCGGGAGGAACGAGGTCAGGAGACTGAACTGAAAGGCCATCTGCTGCGTTCGGGCAACGGTGGATAGCAGAATGCCCCAGCACAGCGCGCCAAACAGATAGAGCATCGCCGAGATGGCAAGCAGCAACGCGCTGCCATGCAGGGGCACTCTGAATACGCCGATGCCGAGGATCAGAGCCAATGCCATGTCCACCATGCCCAGCACGAAGTACGCGCAGAGCTTGCCCATCAGAAGCTCGATGGGGCGAACGGGGGTGGAGAGCAGTTGCTCCATGGTTCCGCTCTCCCACTCGCGAGCGATGGTGAGAGACGTGAGCATCGCGGCGACGAGCATCAGGATGACGGAGATCAGTCCGGGAATGATGAAGTTCTTCGACTTCAGCTCGGAGTTGTACAGCATGCGGACCCGTACGTCCACGGGCAGCTTCACCTTGGGCGTGCCGCGCAACGAGAGTTCACGGTCTCGAACTTCGCCCGAGTAAGTTGCGATGAGCGCGCTGGCGTAACCTGACGCGATGGAGGCGGTGTTCGAGTCCGAGCCATCGAGGATGAGCTGCACTTGCGCCGTCTCGCTCGAGAGGATGGAGCGCCCAAAGTCTTTCGGGATGACCATGCCGACGATGATCCTGCTCTTGTTGATGCTCTTCTCTATGGAGGAGTAAGTCGCGTTGAGATCGATGATGTTGAAGTAGCGCGAACCCTGGAAATGGCCGATCAGGTCGCGGCTTTGTGGCGTGCGGTCCTGGTCGTAAACGGCTGTTGGAATCTGATCGACGTCGAGCGTCAACGCGTAGCCAAAGAGCAGCAACAGCATGGCCGGGATGGCAAGCGCGAGGCCCAGGCTGCGCCAATCTCGAACGATGTGGACGCCTTCCTTACGGAAGATGGCATAAAAGCGGCGGAACTTCATCGTGCCTCGTTCGCCTCCTCACGTTCGATGGACGTGATGAAGACGTCCTCCATCTTTGCGTCGGGTCCAAGCTCGCGCTTCAGATCGTTTGGGGCGCCGAGGGCGATCACCTTGCCGCGGTCCATCAGCGCGAGCCGCTGGCAGTACTCGGCCTCTTCCATGTAATGAGTGGTCACGAAGACCGTGGAGCCGCGTTCGGACATCTCATAGATCAGGTCCCAGAAGTGCCGCCGCGCGATGGGATCGACGCCGGAGGTGGGCTCGTCGAGAAACACGATGGGCGGCTGGTGCAGAATGGCGCAGCCCAACGCCAGGCGTTGTTTCCAACCGCCGGTGAGGAGGCCTGTAAAGTCGTTGCGCCGATCTTCGAGGCCAGCCATCTTCAGCACTTCCTCTTTGCGGGCCTGGCGCACGGACTTCTCTACGCCATAAATTCCGGAGAAGAACTCGATGTTTTCGCTCACCGTCAGGTCGTCGTAAAGCGAGAACCTCTGCGACATGTAGCCGATGCTGCGCTTGACCTGCTCGCTCTGCGTGGCCACGTCGTAGCCGTGCACGATCGCTTTGCCGCTGGTGGGCGCGAGCAACCCGCAGAGGATGCGGATGGTCGTCGATTTGCCCGCTCCGTTGGGGCCAAGGAAGCAGAAGATCTCGCCTTTCGCCACGGTGAGGCTGACGTGATCGACGGCGACGAAAGCGCCGAAGCGCTTCACGAGATTGTCAACGACGACGGCGGGTTGTTCAGGCTGCTGTCCGTTGCCCACGTAGCTCCTCCTGAGCGATGGCCGCGATGAAGACGTCTTCGAGCGACGGGTCGATCGGTCTCAACTCGACCGGCGCGAAACCGGCGCCGGCCAATTCCGACTGGATGTGCGCGGCGTTGGCGCGTTCCGGATCCAGGTAAAGATGGAGGTCGGCCCCCGCCGGTTCCGAGGCGAGTACACCCTGCATCGTTTGCAGCAAGTGGCGCGCGCGGCGCTTGTCCTCCGTGTCCACGGCGAAACAATAGGGTGCCCACGAGGCCCGCAGTGCAGCCGGTGTATCGACGCGGATCAACCGGCCTTTGTTCATCAATCCGATGCGGTCGCAGCGCTCGGCCTCGTCGAGGTAGGACGTGGTGACGAAGATGGTCATGCCCCCCGCCGCCAGGTTCTTCAAAATGACCCAGAAATCCCGGCGGGACAACGGATCGACGCCGTTGGTCGGTTCGTCGAGAAAGAGCACGCGCGGTTTGTGCAACAGCGTGCACATCAGCGCCAGTTTCTGCTTCATGCCTCCGGAGAGTTTCGCCGCTGGCCGCGTTGCGAAACGGCGTCATGCGGGTCATTTCCAGGAACTCCACCATCAGCCGGTCCCGCTCGGGGATTGGCAGCCCGAAGAGGTCGCTGTAGAAGTGCATGTTCTCTTCGACGGTCAGATCGCCGTAGAGTCCGAAGCGCTGCGCCATGTATCCGATCTGGTCCTTGACGGCATCGATGTTCTTGCTCACCTCCAGGCCTGCAACCTGGATGCTGCCGGAGTCGGGATCGATCAGGCCCGCGAGCATACGCAGCGTGGTAGTCTTGCCCGCGCCATCTGGCCCGAGCAGGCCGAAGATCTCGCCTTCCGCGACGGCGATGTCGAAGGACTTCACCGCTTCCAGCGAGCCGAAGCGCCGGCTTGCGCCCTTGATCTCGATCATCGTGCGCGTTGTGTCCGCCATAGTGCTATTGCACCTGGATTTCGACGTCGGCGGGCATGTTGGATTTCAGCTCGCGATGCGGATTTGCGACTTCGACCTTGATGCGGTAAACGAGCTTGGTGCGTTCCTCTTCCGTCTGAATCTGCTTTGGCGTAAACTCGGCTTCGGCCGAGATGAATGTCACCTTGCCGGGGTATGTCTTGCCGGGGAAGGAGTCCGTGCGCACGGATGCGTCCATGCCGAGTTTGACGCGGCCCAGATCTTTTTCGGAAAGGTAGGCGCGTACCCACGGATGCTCGACGTCGCCGACCGTTACCACCGAAGCGCCGGCGGCCAGCACTTCGCCGATCTCCGTGCCTTTGGTGAGGACTACTCCGTCGAACGGCGCGAACAGCGTGCGGTCGCTAAACTGTGAATCGAGCACTCCGGCTTGCGCCTGAGCGCGCTGCACGTCGGCCGTTCGCATGCCGATTTCCTCGATGCGGCGCTGCAGGTCGATGCGGTTGGCTTCCGCTAGTTTGACGGAGGCGCGAGCCTGTTCGACGATGGCGCGCTGTTGATCGATCTGTTCTTTCCTGGGGCCGATTTCGGCTAGCTGCAATGACTCCGATAGGCGACGCACGGTCGCGTTGGCACTGTCGAACGCCCGGCGGAACTGATCGTTCTGCTGGGCCGAGATGTCGTCATTCTTGAAGAGCGTTTGCGCGCGTTCCCAGTCGGCCGCCGCCTGCTTCTGGGTTGCCTGCGCTTCGGCCAGAGACGCGCGAGCCTGCTCGATTTCTTCTTTGCGGCTGCCATTCAAAAGCTCGGTCAGCCGCGCTTCCGCCTGCTGCAAATTGGCGCGCTTGAGAGCAACGTCGCTCTCGATGTTTGCCTTCTGATAGTCAATCGAAGTCTTCAACTGGACCAGAGAGGACTGCGAGGATGCGACGCTCGCGTGTTCGCGCTCCACCTGATGCTGGTATTCGCCCAGATCGAGACGAGCCAGAAGCTGACCCTTTGTCACCACAGCGCCCTCGTCCACCAGCAACTCCACGAGCTTGCCAGGATACTTGAAGGAGAGATTGGCCTGCGTCAGTTCAATGTTGCCGCTGAGGCGGATGGCGTTCGGATCGCTGCCATGCGTCTTCCAGAACCACCACGCGCCGCCGGCCGCAACGGCCACGATTGGAATGATGAGCTTACGTTTGTCCACTTCGAATCTCCTTGACTACTGCGCTATGAGGCTCCGGTCGCCGAGCGCGGCGGCCAGATCGATGCGAGCCGCGCGTTGGCGATACACGGCCATGTCTTTGTTTTCGCGAGCCCGGGACAGACGCGTCTGGGCATCGGTGACTTCAATGCTGTTGGCTACGCCACTGCGGTAGCGGCGTTCGGCCTGCTCCAGTTCCTTGGTAGACAGGGCCACGGACTCGATCGAGACGCGCGCTTGGTCTTCGGCCGAGCGAAGAGCCTCAATGGCCGTCCGGACTTCCAGTTCCGCCTGCTTGCCCAGATCGCGCGTGCGTATGGCTTCGCTGCGGAGCTGCGACGAGGCCTCGGCCCGCACCGCGTCGCGGCGCCCGCCGTCGAAGATCGGGATCTTGACGTTGACTCCGACCGTGCGGGTAGGGCGGAGCGTACCAGGCTGAACCCCGATGTCTCCGTAATCGCCAAAGGCGCCCACGGAGGGGAGCCGTTCGTCCGCTGCCGAGGCGTAGCTCAACTTGGCCGAGTGCTCCCGGTTGGATTGGGCCTTCAGATCGGGCCGGTTGGCGCGGGCGATTTCAAGCGCCTTGGCGGGTTCCGGAATGTCGGCCGGCACATAGTTCAGAGGATCGGTGAGTTCGACCGCGAGATCGAGCGGCACGTTCATCGCGCGCAGCAGGTTCAACCTCGAAGTCTCACGGGCTTCTTTCGCGGCGATGAGTTGCTGCTTCTCGCTGGCCACCTGAACCTCGGCGCGCACTACGTCGAGTCCCGTACCCGTACCGGCGTCTTTCTGCGACTTGGCCAGAGCGAGCAGCCGCTCGGCAAGTTCGAGGTTTGCGACCGCGGTCGCAACGCCGTTCTCGGCGCGAGTCGCGTTCACGTAAGCCTTCCCCACCAGCGCCGCGGTTTCTACGCGCGCCTGTTCGGTGTCCAGCTTGGAGGCCGAGGCTTGCGCGCTCGCGGCCTGGAATTTGCGAATGACGCTCAGATTGAAAACCGTCTGTGTGCCCGAGGCCCGCAGATCGTAAACCGAAATAGGTCCCACAAAAGTCGGAATGCTGAATCCGGGGATCGGAATCTGGATTTGCAGGCCGAAGGTCGTAAGATCCTGCGTGAAGCTCCTCGCCGACCAGGAGGCGTCGAAATTGGGCAGCAGCGCGCTGAACGCTTGCGCCTTGCGCGCCTGCGCCTGCCGGACAGCCTCCCCAGCCAGTTGCACCTTGGTATTGCCGTCGGGCGCAAGGGCGATTTCGATCGACTTGCTGAGGCTCAACGCCATTTTCGGCTGGCTCTCCTGCGCGCATAGCGCGATGGAGAACCCGGCGATTAAGGCAGGTATACGCCGGTTCATAGGCTCTTCTCTCTTTCCGCCAGCGCTCGCATCCCGCCGACGATGAAACAAACAAGCCGGTCCATAATCTGCTCCATGCTTTCAGGTGGTAAGTCTTCTCCCGTAATCGTGTGGATGAACTCCGGCGCGATCAGGCAACGCGTCATGCTGCCGATGCTGAACTGCGCGCCCCAGAGCACAGTGGTCCGGTTCTCCACGTCCATCGCCCGCTGAAAGATGGGCATGAACCGGTTGGTGATCTCGTGGAGCGCAGGCAGCATGACCGGCGCGGCCCACTCGCCAGGCTCGGCCATTACACGGGCCATCAGCCGCGGGAAGTGCCACATATTTGCGGCATTCGCCGCGCGCGCCTCGAAGGCCGGTCGCACGAACGCCAGCACTACGGCTTCCAGGTCGAGCTTGGCGCCACCGGAGCGCGCTTCCAGCTCGTCCAACAACTCCAGTCGACGACGGTTGATCGGGGCCAGAGTTCGCTCGATCACCGACGAAAGGAGTGCTTCCTTGGACTTGAAGTGGTAATTGACCGCCGCAAGATTCACGTCCGCCTCAGCCGTAATTTGCCGCAGCGAGGTGGCCGCAAAGCCGTGATCCGCGAAAAGGTGTTCGGCGGCGTCCAGGATTCTGTCCTTGGTGTCCCGTCGAACCGTTGATTCAAACGATTGATTCATACAATCGTTTCAATCATACAATCGACCGATGATGAAGTAAAGTAAATTTTTGAATTGGGCCGTCAGGATCGCCGGGACGAACGTCTGCGGTGCCCCTAAGCTACTGTAGACATGTTGGTTAGAACGCTTACGCTGGACATGGCGGTAAGTCCAAAGCCGTCAAGCAGTACTAGATGTTCGGTATGTTCGGTGGCGGTAAGTGCGGCGGCTGAGGGTTCAGGCAGTTGCTGTTTTCGCCTCTTCGCCCAGGCCGCGCTCCTGAATCTCGGCCTCGCGCATCCGGAACTTCTGGATCTTGCCTGTAACGGTGATGGGGAAACTATCCACGAACCGGATCAGTTCGGGAATCTTAAAGTAGGCGATGCGTCCACGGCAGAATTCGCGGATCGCCTCGGCCGTAGTTTCCTGCCCCGGCTTCACGCGGATCCAGGCGCAGACCACCTCGCCCAGCCTTTGATTGGGCACGCCGATCACCTGGACCTCGTCCACGAGCGGATGCGTGTACAGGAACTCTTCGATCTCTCGCGGATAGATGTTCTCGCCGCCCCGGATGATCATGTCCTTGGCGCGGCCCGTGATGCGGAACGAGCCATCTTCGTGCATCTCGGCAAGATCGCCGCTGTGCAACCACCCCTCGGAGTCAATCGCCTTGTGCGTCGCTTCGGAATCGCCATCGTAACCCACCATGACGAGCGGGCCGCGCGCACACAGCTCGCCCTGCTGTCCGGCGGGCACGACTTCGCCGCTGGTCAAGTCGACCAGCCGGATCTCAGTGGCAGGCATGGCGCGTCCGACCGTGGAGCAGCGGAATTCGATGGAGTCGCTGACGTCGGACATGACAGTCACTGGGGAGGTTTCGGTCTGACCGTAGCAAATGGTGATCTCGGGCACGTGCATCGACTTCACCACCCGCTTCATGACTTCGATGGGGCAGGGAGAACCGGCCATGACGCCCGTGCGGAGCGAGCTGAAATCCCTGGCCGCGAATGTCGGGTGGTTGAGTTCCGCAATGAACATCGCGGGAACGCCGTAGATGGCCGTTGCGCGTTCTTCCTCAATCGCCGCCAGCGTCGCGCCGGCGTCGAACGTCGCGGCGGGCAGAACGATGGTGGCGCCCGACGCCGTTGCGGCGATGGTTCCGATGACGCAACCGAAGCAGTGGTACAGCGGCACTGGAATGCAGATGCGATCCTCGGCCGTAAGACGCATGCGCTGTGCGATGAAGCGCCCGTCGCTGACGACATTCCGGTGGCTCAACATCGCGCCCTTGGGGGCGCCGGTGGTACCGGAAGTGTACTGGATGTTCGTCACGTCTCCAACGTCAATGGCCGGCGGATGGAACGGAAGGCGCGGATCGAGCAGCGCGTCCCACTCGGGACTGTCCAGGCAGATGGCGCCTTGCAGTTCGCACGCCTGGTGCGCGAGGCACTCCTGCAGGATCTGGCGGTAATTGGCATGAGAGTCGCTCTCATGCATGAACAGATACCTGATGCGCGAAACGCGCAGGACATACGACAGCTCGTGGCTTCGGTACGCCGGGTTCACGTTGACGAGAATCACGCCGGCGGTGGCGGCTCCGAACTGAAGGTAGACCCACTCGGCGCAATTCGTGGACCAGGCTCCGATGCGATCGCCCGGTTTCAGTCCAAGACTTTGGAGTCCGGCGGCGGTGCGGACCACCTTATCCTGGAACTCGGCCCAGGTGAGGCGAATCCCCTGATGACGGCTAATAAGACCTATCCGCCGGGGATACGCAGTAGCGCACTCACGCAGCAGATCGCCAAGAGTTAAGTCAAGAACCTCGCACTCAGGTCCACGAGCGTAACTAAGCATACCAGCCAAAATTTTATCAAGAGAATCCGACCTGATTGAGGATGAATTAATCTTGACGCGTAACTTGTTATCGCTGAATAAGACAATGTTATATTCAGCCGGAGTAGGTTCTCCTCTATAACTTAGAGCGGCACCACCGAATTGTGGAGCGATCTCGATGGGATGGAGCGGGGCATTCTACAGTGCTGGCTCCGGCGCTGGCTCCAGCGCTGTAGGATGAAGGGTCGGACCATCAACGGAACCTCTATGAGCACTGCTTTGAACGACCTGCAACCCGCGCTTCTATGGAAGCACTTCGCGGCTCTCTCCGCGATCCCCCGAGCCTCCACTAAAGAGGCCGCGGCGCGCGACTATGTCCTGTCCGTAGCCACCCGCCTCGGACTGGAATCCACTCAGGATCACGTCGGGAATGTCGTGGTCCGCAAGCCCGCCCGAGCCGGGCGTGAGGACGCGGACATGGCCGTCCTGCAGGGCCATCTCGACATGGTGTGCGAGAAGAACGAAGGGACCGCCCACAACTTCGACACCGATCCGATCCGGCTGGTGCTTGACGGAGACTGGTTGAGGGCGGACGGTACTACGCTGGGCGCCGACAACGGGGTCGGCGTGGCGGCGGCGCTGGCTGTGATGGAAAGCGAGGACGTCGCTCACGGCCCGCTTGAGTTTCTGTTCACCATCGACGAGGAAAGCGGCCTCACCGGCGCCTCGGAGTTCCCCAATAGACTGCTCCAGTCCAAGTACTTCCTGAACCTGGACGGCGAGGAAGAGGGCACGCTGTGCATCGGCTGCGCGGGCGCGGTCAACACTTTGGCCCGCCGCAAGGTGGCTCGGCAGGGCGCGGTTGCTGACGCAGGTTGGCGCCTGAAGGTCTCTGGCCTGCAAGGCGGCCACTCCGGAATCGACATCAACAAGGGCCGCGGCAACGCCATTCGCATCCTCGGCCGCGCGCTTCAGACCCTCATTGACCGCCTGCCCATCGCCATTGCGGAGCTGAATGGCGGCAGCAAGCGCAACGCGATCCCGCGCGAGGCTTCCGCCATCCTGGCGCTCGATGCCGACCATGAACGGGAATTGAGGGGGCTGGTCGCCACACTGGAGGCCGATCTGAAGTCGGAGCTCGGCGGTTTCGATCCTGGTCTGCGCATCGCAGTGGAAGGCGCGGCGAAACCCGAACAGGTCTTGACTGCGACGGACACGGCTCTGGTTGCGGGGCTGCTCGCGAGCCTTCCGCACGGCGTGATTGAGATGAGCCCCGACGTAGCCGGCCTGGTGCAGACCTCCACAAACCTGGCGATCGCGTCCACGCAAGCCGATGAAGTTGTGATCGAAACCAGCCAGCGCAGCGCGATCTCCAGCGCTAAGCTTGCCGCCGCGAAGATGGTCGCGACCCTGACCCGCACGGCAGGGTTCGAAGTGACGCACTTCGGCGATTATCCGGGGTGGAAGCCGGAACCCAGCAGCGACATCGTGCGCAAAGCACAGGCCGTTCACCAGGAGATTCTGGGCCAGGTACCCGAACTTGTGGCAATGCACGCCGGCTTGGAATGCGGCGTGATTGGCGAAAAGTACCCCGGTATGCAGTTGATCTCATTCGGGCCGCACATGGTGGACGTCCACAGCCCCCAAGAGCGCCTGAAGATCTCCTCTGTGCTTCCGTTCTGGTCGTTCCTGACGGCGCTGTTGGAGCGTCTCTGACGGCGCCGCGTGAACGGATTTCGGCCGGACTCTGAGCTGGAGACAGACACTATGACCAATAACTTTGACGCCGGCGGGCGGAACCGCCGCGACTTCCTGAAAGACATGGCTCTGGGCGGCGCGTGCCTCGTGACGGGCGGCGCCAGCACCCTGGCTGCCGCGAAGATCTCGCCGCAGTGGAAGAACCAGATCGGCCTGGAGCTTTACACTGTGCGCGATTTGCTGAAGAAGGACTACGAGGGGACGCTCGCGAAAGTGGCGGCGATCGGCTACAAGGAAGTGGAACCCGCCGATCCCTACAACAACCTGCCTCCCGAGCAGTACAAGGCACTGCTCGCCAAGTATCACTTCAAGATGTTCAGCACGCACGCCGACGCCACTGACGGGCCCGGCCTCGAGAAGGAACTGGAAGGGCAGGCGCTGATGGGGCTCAAGTATACGGCCGTGCAGCCGGCGCGGACGGCCAACCGGCCCCCGCACGAGAAGACGACGATAGAGAGCGTGAAGAGCCGCTGCGAGCAGATGAACAAGTACGGCGCGCTGCTGAAAAAGTTCGGGATGAAGTATTACATCCACAACCACTCCGGCGAGTTCGACGTTTTGGAAGATGGCGAGACAACCGAGTACGACGTGCTGCTGAAAGAAACCGATCCCGCTCTGGTGGCGATGCAACTCGACGTCGGCTGGGCCTATGTCGCCGGGCAGGACGCCATCGAGATGTTCAAGAAGAACCCGGGCCGCTACGAGCTGTGGCACGTGAAGGACGCCAAGTACAAGGATCTCGATCCCAAGGCGAAGCCCAGCATGCGCATGCGGGCCGCGAAGATCACGGCGATGGGCGAGGGCGACATCGACTACAAGGCGGTGTTCGCGAACGCCAAGATCGCCGGTTTGAAATACTTCGTGATCGAGCAGGACACGGCGGGCCAGGGCGGCCGCGATGCCATCGCGGACTGCAAGATCGCCTACGACAACCTGAAGAAGAT